>NZ_CANNES010000001.1:0-807500 GCF_947503705.1 uncultured Tateyamaria sp.
AAGATAATCCCACTCAAGACCCGCCGGTCATCGACGCGGGGCTTGCCGTGTGACTTGGGAAAAAAGGGCTCAAGACGCGCCATCTGCGTATCCGTTAGCCAGAACAGATCAGACATGTTCACCGCTCGTTTTTCGAACCGTGAATCACGCCGTCGCCCGGAAATCAATGGGTCCTGACCCTAGCCAATCGTTTGCCCTCGGCTCCAAATCCCGCGAAGGAGGGGCGTTGACCCTGCTTGGCGAACGCGAAGGACATCGCCGCGCATACCGACTTGTAGCACGCCTCGGTCGTCAAGGCGCGCTGCATTGGCCGGGTTGCGGGTCACGGTTGCAACAGCCCGCGGAAGATCATTCCAGATGCGCGCAAGATGGAAGGCAGACAGCAGAAGCGCCGAAGGGACATAGTCAGATGACACGATGTCCAGCAGGTTCTGTTTCGCCAACTCTTCAGCGGCCACATTGCCAGAGTGAGAACCCCCGCGGATCAGATTGGGCGCACCCATCATGACCGCGATACCCTGTTCCCGGCAGGCCTGGGCAGCTTCGACTGTCGTTGGGAATTCCGCAAAGCCAACGCCGTTGGTGGCTGATGTCGCAACATGCTCTGCCGTCGTGTCGTCATGGCTGGCCAGCACTGCGCCCAAACGGGTCGCCTCTGTGACCGCGCCTTTTTCGTGCCTGGCACCATACCGCTCCTGGAGGCCGAGCAGATTTTGTACATGCTCGGCAAATTCCGCATCGTTCATGCCGCGCTTCTTGGCGACATAGGTCTTGAGCGCCGTAAGATCACGGAATTGCCGCTGCCCGGGCGTGTGGTCCATCAGGCTGACAATGCCGACGCGATCCTCGTGGCCAAAGGCGGCCAATTCGTCAAGCAACGTTTCAGAACAGATCTCGGCGCGCAGGTGGAGGAAGTGGCTGATCTTGAACATGCCTTCCGCGCGCGCAGCCAAAAGCTCGTCGGCCAGTCTGCGGGCATAATCGATATAGCGCCCTTTGCCCGAATGGATGGACCCAACGCGCATGGCATCGAACACTGTGGTGATACCGGTGGAGGCCAGTTCTGCATCATGGGCGAGTAGGGCGGGCAAATGGGGCCAATCGACCTCGGGGCGTGGCTCGATGTGGCGCTCGACATTGTCGGTATGCAACTCCACAAGACCCGGCAGAACCAGATCCCCGCCACAATCCAGAGCCCCTGTCGGGATACTATCCCCTTCGGTGATCTCGGAAATGACGCCCGCTTCGATTGTGATTGCGCCCAGCAGCACGCGATCTGGCAAAACAAGCTGAGCATTGGCAAGACAAAGGTCTGCTGACACCGAGGTGTCACATGCGTTTGTCAAAGAGGACGCAGGAAAAGGGGAATTCATGTCATACGCTCGTTTTGCAATTTACTATCTGCCGCCCGACGGCCCGCTGTCCGAATTCGGCGCGAAATGGCTGGGCTGGGATGTTGTGACGGGCCGTGAGGTGCCTCAGTTCGATGTGCCCGGTTTGCATGACATCACGATGACACCCCGCAAATATGGCTTTCACGGAACCCTGAAACCGCCGTTCCGCTTGAAAGAGGGTCAAACGCCTGAGGCTCTTGAAGCAGCTGTGTCCGACTTGGCAGGTGTGCTTTCGCCCGCGGTTTGTGATGGGCTGAAGCTGACGCAGTTGGGCCGATTTCTGGCGCTTACGCCCTTTGGAACGCTGGACGGTTTGCAGCGGGTCGCCGAGGCCTGCGTGCGCGATCTTGATGGGTTTCGCGCGCCTGCGGGCGAGGCAGAGCTTGCGCGGCGCCGCAAGGCGGGGTTGAGCACCCGCCAAGAGGCGCTGCTCGCGCAGTGGGGATACCCTTACGTCTTCGAGGAGTTTCAGTTTCACCTGACCCTCTCGGGTCGGTTGCCCAAAGACGGGATGCGAGGGTGGATTGACACGCTGCAGGATCGCTTGCCGGATTTGCCCACACCTTTCGTTATGGACCAGGTCGCGCTTTGCGGCGAACGGCAGGATGGACACTTTGAACTGATCCATCGTCATACGCTCACCGGCTGAAGCAGCTTGGCAGCGCGCGCAATTGTCTGATCAAGCGGTCCGTCATTGGAAAGCGTGATGACCTCCAGACTTTCAGGTAGGGGCTTTGTCGCCTCAGACAGGCGTCTGGCGATATCGGCCTCGGACTCGCGACCTCGAGCCGTCAACCGTGCAGCCAAAGTCTCCGGCTCGGCCGTGATGTTGAGAACGACGAAATTGGGAAACGCATCTGCACCGGCCCGAAGCGCTTTCCTCGAAAAGTTGGCAAGGCAGTCGGCACCATTGTTCAACTCGTATCTCACCGTTTGTGGAATGCCGTAAAACAGCCCATGCGCGCCCCAATGAACGGCGAATGCACCATCCTTAACCAGATCCTGAAACTGCGGTTCGGAGACAGCGTCGTAATCTTCGCCGCCCAAACCCGGAGCGCGCGTGATAACGCGCCGGACAAGATGCAGTTTCGGCATGACCGCGGCCACGCCTTGCATCACGCTGTCCTTGCCCACACCGGAAGGACCGACAACCGCAATGAGGCGGCCCTTGCTCATGCCGCAACTCCGGGCGTGAAAGCGCTAACGTCGATTTCGCGGTCGCAGACACGCGCGCGCGCCGCCTCGTCGTGAAAAATGCCGATGATCGCCACACCGCTTGCCTTGGCCTCTTCGATCAGGGACAACACGACCTCGCGGTTGGTGGCGTCCAGGCTCGCGGTGGGTTCGTCCAAAAGCATTGCGGGATATGCGTGGGCAAAACCGCGCGCGATATTCACCCGCTGCTGTTCGCCGCCCGAAAACGTGGTGGGCGAGAGCGACCAAAGCCGCTGGGGAATGTTCAGTTTTTCAAGAAGGGCCGCGGCGCGGGCCTCTGCCGCCCCCGCGGAGACCCCGACCGCGCGCAGAGGCTCGGCAACCACTTCCAGTGTTGGCACCCGTGGCACCACCCTCAGAAACTGACTGACATAGCCAAGCACCTCACGTCGCAGGGCAATCACCGCGCGCGGTTCGGCTTGAACGATATCGACATCCCCGATGCGGATAGAGCCCGCCTGCGTCAAGTAGTTGCCATAGATCATGCGCATCAACGTTGATTTGCCCGCACCTGAAGCCCCGGTCAGCGCCACACATTCGCCGGGCGCGACAGACAAGGAGACATCGTTGACCACTTCGATTACGGCGCTGCCCTGATTGTGAAGGGTAAAGGTTTTTGAAACGTCCTTGAGGTCAATCATCACTCACACCTGTAAAACGGAAGAGACAAGAAGCTGGCTATAGGCGTGCTGGGGGTCGTCGAGTACCTGGTCAGTCAGGCCTGATTCAACCACACGACCCGACTTCATGACCATCAGCCGATCCGCGAGCAGTCGCACAACGGCCAAATCATGGGTTACGATGATCGCAGACAGGCCCATGTCGCGCACCAATCCGCGCAAGAGATCAAGCAGACGCGCTTGCACGGACACGTCGAGCCCTCCTGTCGGTTCATCCATAAAGACCAGCCGCGGCCCGGTGACCAGATTGCGCGCGATCTGTAAGCGCTGCTGCATCCCCCCGGAAAACGTGGTGGGGCGGTCGTCGATGCGGTCGGCGTCAATTTCCACCCGCCCGAGCCAATCCGTCGCTTTGCCCCGGATGTCACCATAGTGCCGCTCGCCGACCGCCATCAAGCGCTCGCCCACATTGCCGCCGGCCGAAACACCCATGCGCAACCCGTCGCGGGCGTGCTGGTGGACAAAGGCCCAATCGGTGCGGCCCAGCATACGGCGCTCCGGCTCTGACATGGTGACGGTGTCTTTGGGGCCATCGGCGCGGGTATCAAAGACAACCTCGCCCGCATCGGGGGCCAGATGTCCCGCCATGCAATTCAAGAGCGTCGACTTCCCAGAACCGCTTTCACCAACAATGCCCATGACCTCGCCGGGATAAAGGTCAAAGGACACATCCGCGCACCCGATGTGAGCGCCGTAGTATTTTGAAATGCCTTTGACCGACAGTAGTGGAGAAAGATCTGCACTCATGTCTGAAACTCCAGATTACGTTGCGTGGTCATCGTGGGAGCGGATGGGTTTTCAGCGGACATTTCTCCGAAAAAACCCGCAGCACGGCGGCCTTCGCAATAGTCAGTGTCAGAACAGACAAACATGCGCCCACCTTGATCATCCGTGATCACTTCATCCAAATAGCTGTCCGTAGCTCCGCACAGCCCACAGGAGTGGTCGGCTTTGCTGGCCTCAAACGGGTGATCTTCAAAATCGAGACTGACAACCTGGGTGTAAGGTGGGAGCGCATAGATGCGTTGCTCACGGCCTGCCCCGAACAGCTGGATCGCGGGCATGTTGCCCAGCTTGGGGTTGTCAAACTTGGGTATGGGCGACGGGTCCATCACATAACGCCCTTCCACCTTGACCGGATAGGCATAGGAGGTGGCGATGTGGCCGTGGCGCGCGATGTCCTCATAGAGCTTCACATGCATCAGGCCGTATTCTTCCAGACTGTGCATCTTGCGGGTCTCACTCTCGCGCGGTTCCAGAAAGCGCAGTGGCTCGGGGATCGGCACTTGGTAGACCAGGATCTGATCCTCGGTCAGCGCTTCTTCGGGGACGCGGTGGCGGGTCTGAATTACGCTCGCCTCCGAGGTCGTGGTCGTGGTCGCCACACCTGCGGTGCGTTCAAAAAACGACCGGATGGATACCGCATTGGTGGTGTCGTCCGCCCCTTGGTCGATCACCTTGAACCTGTCTTCGGGTGTCAGAACTGCTGCCGAAACCTGCACGCCGCCTGTGCCCCAACCATAGGGCATCGGCATTTCGCGGCTTGCAAAGGGCACCTGATAGCCGGGGATTGCCAAGCCTTTCAGGATCGCGCGGCGGATCATTCGCTTGGTCTGCTCATCAAGATAAGCAAAGTTGTATTCCGTCATTCTGCCGCCTCCTGAAATTGCCCGGCGCCAGCTTCGCGACGTAGCTTGCGCACGAGTTCCAGTTCTGACTGGAAGTCAACATAATGGGGCAACTTGATATGCTCCAAAAAGCCAGTCGCCTGAATGTTGTCCGCGTGATACAGAACAAACTCGGTGTCCTGCGCGGGCGCGCCGACATTGTCTTCGCCCAGCTCTTCCCACCGCAGCGCACGGTCAACCAACGCCATTGAAATCGACTTGCGCTCTGACTGACCAAAGACGAGCCCGTATCCACGGGTAAACTGTGGCGGCTCGGTCTTGGAGCCTTTGAACTGGTTCACCGTCTCGCATTCGGTCAGGGTGATCTCGCCAATCTCAATCGCAAAACCGAGCTCAGGAATGTCCATCTCGACCGCGACGGCGCCGATGCGCAATTCGCCCACAAAGGCGTGGTTACGGCCGTAGCCGCGCTGAGTGGAATAGGCGAGACCAAGGGCAAAGCCCTCATCCGCGCGGGTCAGCGCCTGCAGGCGAAGCGCGCGGTCCGCAGGCATTTCAAGCGGCGCGCGGGTCAGGTCTGGAGGTACTGTGTCGTCATGTGGAGCCTCTTCGATCAGACCCTCCCGGTTTAGAAATTCGGTCACATGTGGCACGTCTCCGGTTGCGGCCTCACGCGCAGGGGCCTCTGGCACTTCGCCATCGGCGGCCAGTTTGAAATCAAGCAAACGATGCGTGTAATCAAAGGTCGGCCCCAAGATCTGCCCGCCGGGCAAATCCTTGAACGTGGCCGAGATGCGTCGATCACAGTCCATCGCACCCGTGTCTATCGGGTCCGACGCGCCGAACCGCGGCAACGTGGTGCGATAAGCACGGATCAGGAAGATCGCCTCAATCAGATCACCACGCGACTGCTTGATCGCGAGCGCCGCCAGATCGGGATCATAGAGCGAGCCTTCAGCCATCACCCGGTCCACCGCCAGCTTCAGCTGTTCACGGATTTGGGCAACGGAAAGCTCGGCAACACTGATATCCCCCCTTCTCTCCTCTGCCAGCCAGGCATGGGCGCTTTCAATGGCGCGCTCGCCCCCCTTCACAGCGACGTACATCAGGACACCTCCATCGCGCCCTCTGGCGCACTAACTATCGTTGAGCGCGGCAAAGCGGCCACTTGGCCCCCGCACGTAAAGATGAAGTCGAGACCAAGCGGGAACAAGCCTCGGTTGCTTTGGAAGGCGTCGAGTTCGGGCAAGGACAAAGCGGCACGTGACTTGATGCCCGGACCGCTCAGATTTGCGCCCGATGTGGTCAACTCTGTGCATTCCACAATCAAGGTCGCAGACCGATCCGGATATTCCGAAGTGCCAATCTGATAGCCCTGCAATGGAACCAGCGCCTCCCACCGGCCAACGGCAAACATGGCTTGGGACGGGCCGGTCAGCGGGGCGCCTGTATGAAATGCAAGCCAAGCGCGCACATCATCCGTATCCGCATCTCCCGCAAGGTAGATGGGCGTGTCGGTGTCACACAAGGTCAGCAGCACACTGCCGGCGGCGGCGGAAAGCGGCGCAGGCGGTTGCGCGCCCGAGATGTCCTTGATCTGGCCTGGACGGGCCATTGCCTCCATCACTGCGCGAAAGGCGTGGGCCGAATCGACCGGCGGCGTTTCAAACCCGCCCGAGAGCGTTTGTGCGTGCATCAATCCTCTCCTTCAGTCTTCGCCGCGGGCCATGGTGAAAAACTCCACCTTGGTCGCGGCGGCTTTTTGCGCGCGCGCCGTTTTGGCGATCATCTGTTCGGCCTGCAGCGGTTCCAGAACAGCGGTGCGGACAGCACCTGCGGCGCCGCCTTGCATCAGTGCGTCCACCAGCGCGGCGGCTTCGGCATCGGCTTTGCGGCGGCCTTGGATATACGCATGACCAACCTCGCCGCCGGGTAGTGTCAGAGCACAGCGGGTCACGGTCATCTCACCGATATTGAATGGCGCACCCGTCCCGCCTGCACGACCCTGCACCATGACGCTGCCGATCTCGGGGGCACGAAGCCATTTGAAATCCGGTCGGGCCATCGCGGCATCAAGCAGAGTGGCGACACGGCCCGCGGGTGCTTTGGACAAAAGGCTCATCCAAGTTTTCCGCTCTGTTTTTTCGTCAAAAGCGTCTTTCATCTCGACAACTTTTCCATATCCTATACAACTATACATATCATAACAGATTCCCTCCATCACGACAGAAGAGATTTGTGAAACTTGCGTGACAGTTCTGGCAAAACACCCATCTGGCAGGCCATCGCAGATGCCCTGCGAAGTGACCTGGCGGAGGGCCGATATGTTCCGGGGGACAGACTCCCGACCGAAGCTGCGCTGGCCGAGCGCTTTGGCGTCAACCGACACACAGTAAGGCATGGGATTTCGGCCTTGGTCGAAGAGGGCCTCGTTCGCACCCGCCGAGGATCTGGCGCTTTTGTGGCAGCAACCCCTACCGATTACGCCATCGGAAAAAGGGTACGGTTCCACGAAAACCTGATTTCTGCCGGGCGACGCCCGGAAAAACAGGTTTTGCAAATTGAAAATCGTGCTTCAACGGCAGGCGAGGCGCGGGCTTTGAGGATCGCGCCAGGGGCTGAGGTTTGCGTTTATCACGGGCTGTCTTTGGCAGATGGTCAGCCTGTTGCAGTGGTTGAGAGTGTGTTTCCCTCCGACAACCTTTCCGGCATTGCATCCGCCTTGAGTACCTACACCAGTATTACCGAAGCTTTGAAAACGGTTGGCGTTATCGATTATACCCGCGCGTCAACGCGGCTCACTGCGGTACGCGCCACTGTAACGCAAGCCTTGCACTTGCAAGTCGCAGAAGGCGATCCGCTGCTGAAATCAACAAGCGTGAACGTAGACGACACAGGCCAGCCAATCGAATACGGGCGCACATGGTTTGCAGGGGATCGGGTGACATTGACGTTGGAACATTAGGATCATGCGCTTCGCAATTGGGCCGAACTTTTTTGGTCCGCTCACGTCTCACGCAACAAAGTGCAAAGGCCCCCACCCAACTGGTAGGGGCCGAACGCGCCAGGCGCCGAGAGTTGTCGCTCAATCAAGCCCCATGCAATTGGCATAGTAAGTCACCGTCGCGGGCCAGTCCGAAAAGATCCCCTCAACACCGACATCCATCGCCAATGCGTCGATCAATTCGTACATGATACCATCGCTGTCGGTCACATCGGCGATGGACTGATAGTACCAACCGCCACCGCGCACGAGAGGGCCAGAGCGTTCAATGGTCCATGTGATGATCTTGAGACCTGCGGCGTTGGCCTGTTTGGCCAGTTCAGACGGCACGATCTCTTCGCCATCCAAGGTCACAAGCATCCAAGTGGGCGGTGCGATGTAGTTCACGCCCATGGCCTTGAGCTCTTCCATCGTATTAGGCCATGTGTCCGGGTCCATCGGAGAGTAGCCGTCGATATTGTATTCATCCATCAGATAAACCGCTTGCGCGCCAAACTCCGGCTCGGCCTTGATCCAATAGAGCACGTCTTCGAGGTTAAAGGATTGAAGCCACACATCGCTGGCAGGGACGCCTGCTGCCTTGTACTCGTCCACCAGCTTTTGGGCATAGTCTTCTTGGCTGAACCCGTTGAAAGGCATGTCTACCGCGGGGGACTTAAGCTCGGGCGTAAACTTCGCACCCAAGGATTTGAACAACTCGATCGACTCTGCATGGGTCATGATCGTGGCATTTTCCACGCTGTAGAGATCTGTGCGCCAATCTGCCGTGCCGCCCAGATAGGCTTCGGCCGTGGCCGCCGTTTTGTCGGCTGCGTCCATCTTTGGCGTCAGTGTTCGGTATTCCGCCAGAGTGATCTCGGATGTGCGGCACTCGGCGGCGGCGGGGGTTTCACCATTTGCAGGGCTGAAAGGCACTTTGCACGTGTCAGCAAGACCTGACGTCAGGATGTTTGTTGTCGTATGCAAATCATTCTGGGCGTGACGGCAAACCAGCTCCAGATCTTTGGTAAAGGTCACGTCGCATTCCAGAATGCCGGCACCCATGCGCGCAGCAGCCAGGTTCGATTCCGCCGTATGCTCCGGGAATTTCAACGGTGCGCCACGGTGACCAATAGAGAAAAGTGACGGTTTGGCTTCTTGGCCCGAGCAAGACCGCAGTTTGGATTTGAGCGCCCCGTCTTCCATCCGATCAATCAGATAAAAAGGGCGCGGACCGTACTCGACACTCTCAACAGATTGCGCAAGAACGGGGGCGGCGACCAGTGCGGTCGTCGCAATGACAAGGGTGCGAAACATGGGAAATCCCTGTAATATGATGGACACCGCAAAGTCGCCCGAAAATGCAACTCTCATGTGAAGATCGCTTGAAGGTTTAGTAACGAATACCTGTCGGTTTGGTGACGCGGTCAGAGGGGTCCAATTGCAAGCACCAACGCTCCGCAGTTTCTTCCTGCAATTTAAGCCCCAGCCCTTGGTACAAGCGCCGCGCGTTTGGATTAGTGCTCAGAACCCATAACCAAACGGGGCGGCTTTCCGCGTCGATCTTTTGCAAAAATACACCAGCGCTTAAGCGCGCAAATTGCCCCATAGGGCCTTCGCATAGGCCCACTTACCGTCTTCTTCCGATCGCAGGACCAACGCCCGGTCCGCAGCTTTAGCGACCCGCAAGCCGACACGATCAGGTTTCATACTTTTCCAAAAAAGCGTCCGCAGATAGCGCGCGAAAATCATTCAGTGCGGCGCGCAGCGCATCATGATCCCAGTCCCACCACGCCAACGCGATCAACCGATCGGCGATGTCGCGTGGTTGACGCAAGCGCAATGGTTTGGCTGGGGTGCCTGCGACCATGGTGTAGGGTTCGACGTCTTTGGTTACAACCGCACCCGCTGCAACGACAGCGCCGTGGCCGAGAGTGATCATGGGCTTGACCATTGCGCCAGCGCCGATCCACGTATCATGGCCAATGTGAGCTGTGCGGGACTTGCGGTGTGCAAAGAACGCCTCATCTCGGCCCGCATCCTGCCAATAATCCTCAGAGCGATACAGAAAGTGATGCAGAGACGCGGTATGCAGCGGGTGATCCGTCGCGCCAATCCGGGAGAAGGCGGCGATGTTGGCAAACTTGCCGATCTGCGCATTCGCAATATCGGCATAGCGGTCGCAATAGGAATAGTCCCCGAAGTGCGAATTGTTCACCCGGCTGCCTTTGCCGATCTCGACATACGCGCCAAAGGTGCTGCCGGCGATTTCGCATTCGGGGTGAATGAAAGGTTCTGTTGCAGTCAGCCGTGCCATCAGTCTTTGCGCCCGATCAGTTTGCCGCGCAGCCAGCCCGAGAACCAATCCATGAACATTACCATGACGACGATCAGGACGATGTAATAAGCGACCTCTTCCCAATCCTTCTGGGTCTGGATCGCCTGGGTCAGCATCAATCCGATGCCGCCGCCCGTAATCGCGCCAATGATCGTGGCGGACCGGGTGTTGGATTCCAGAAAATAGAGGATCTGAGCCAGCAGCACCGGCACCACCTGTGGGATCACGCCAAAGCGATAGCGTTGCAAGGGTTTCGCACCCGTGGAAGAAACGCCTTCGATCTGCTTCTGGTCCACATTTTCCAATGCTTCGGAAAAGATCTTGCCGAAAGTGCCCGTATCGGTGATCAGAATTGCCAGTGTCCCGGTCAGCGGCCCCGGGCCAAAGGCGCGCGCCAACACGACGGTCCAGATCAACGCATCGACCCCGCGTACAAAGTCAAAGACCCGCCGCGTGCCCGCCCGCAGCAACATCAAGGGCGAAAACCTCTTGGCCGCCAGAAAGGCAAGTGGCAGGGCCAAGATCGCGGCCCCCATCGTGCCAAGGAACGCCATCAGGATCGTTTCGCCAATGGCCCAGGCCACATCCTTGTGCCGCCACATTTTGTTGTTCCACCAATCGGACACAGCACCCTCGATATTGCCGCGGTCCGGGTCGAGACGGGTGCCAAACAGGATCGTTCCAAGGCTTTGGCCGTGATACGGGCTGTCGAGGGTGAACCAGAAAAGCTCCCATCCGGGGAAATAGTTGAACACCTCTGTGCGTGCGCCCGTCAACGTGATGCGGCCCTCTGGCGTCGTGATGCCGATACGACGGTTCGAGGCGGATATCCACTCAGGCACATCCTCGGGCAGATTGCTGGTAAGGCTGCGCCCCTTGGCCTCCACTTTGATAAGTGGGAAACCGGGCACTTCGATCTCGGTTCGGTTTTCCGGCAGATACCGCACAGTGTAACCTGAACCCAGATTGATGGTGATCACCTCATCGCCACTGACCCAATCGGGGCGCTGACCTTCAGGGTAGCGCCCTTTGCGCTCGCCTTCGACGGCATAGCTGATCTCGCCCGAGCGGTTGTCGCGTGTGACATGCACCTTATGCGACCAACTGTCGGAGGCCAACGTGACCGCGTTGTCCAGATTGGCACGCCCCGCCAGACCGGCGATATCGAAAGCGAAAAATATATAGAAGAGATAGGCGAAAATAACGGCCGGGATGCCAAAGCCGATCAGTCGCTTGCGCTGAAACAGTTTGTCGGCATCCTGTTTCGTCAGGCTGAGATCAGTCATGGTCATTGGCCCTGCCCCTCTGTCAAACGGTTGCGATAGCGGCTGGAGACCTGATCAAAGAACACGATGGTACCGAACAAAAGAATGAAAATCGCGGCGGCCTCGTCAAACCGGCCCGGCCCCCACGCCATGGCGTTGCGCAGTTCGTATCCGATACCGCCCGCGCCGACAAAACCAAGGATGGCCGAAGCGCGGATGTTTATCTCGAACCGCAGCAAAGAATAGCTGATGTAGTTCGGCGCGACTTGCGGCAGCACGCCCAAGAGCATGCGCTGCGTCCATGTTGCACCTGTCGATTCAAGTCCCTCAACCGGCTTGAGGTCAGCGTTTTCCGCAACCTCAGAGAACATCTTGCCCAATGCGCCTGCGGTGTGGATGGCAATGGCGATCATGGCAGGCACCGGGCCGCCGCCCAGAACAAAGATCAGGACCAGCGCGATCACGATTTCGGGCACCGCGCGCATGATGTCAGAGATGCGACGAAAAAGCGGGATCAACCTGGGCCATTTGGCCAGTCCGCGCGTGCCCAGCAAAGACAAGACGATGCCGCCCGCAACGCCGATCAGGGTCGAAACTGCGGCAATGTTTATGGTTTCGACAAGCGCGGGAAAGTATTTGGCGATCAAACCGGGCAGATCGGCGCGTTTTTCCCAAGCCTCGGATAGCACGTCAGCGGGGTAGTCCCCGATCTGGTGGAGCCCTTCCCAAAATCCGCCTGCATTGCGGTCGTCCGCGATGTTGAAGCCCGAGACCATCAGGATGACGAAGATCAATAGCGTCAACCCGCCATAAAGCCTGCGTCGCTGAACCTGCGCCATATAGCTTGATTGAACGCCGCCCACGCTTTGCGGTGCGCCGCCTATGGAAATGTCAGCCATTCTGCCCCCGGATAAAAAAATACCGACAGGCCCAAGGGCCTGCCGGCTACGTCATGGAAATGGTTTAGCCGCCGATTTTCGCTTTGCGCGCTTCGACGATCGAGATGTAGGTATTATGGGCCACCGGCTGGAAGCCCAGCGTGTCGCCCGCAGCCACGCCATAGGCGCAATCCGGGTCCGCTTCGAACAGGCCATCAACCAGCGCTGTCATTGTGGTCTTGACGTCTGCTGGCAGCGCCTTGCGCAGAACGATTGGACCTTCGGGGATCACTTTGGATTTCCAGATCTGCACCATATCGTTCATGTCAACGAGGCCAGCATCGACGGCTTTGCGCAGCGCGCCGGAGTTGTACCCGTCTTCCCAGTTACCCTGACCGTCGGCCCATGTCACACCGCCGTCGATGTCACCATTGTTCACTGCGACAATGGTCTGCTCGTGGCCGCCGGTGAATTTGACCTCACCGAAATACTCGCCCGTTTCCATGGTCACGCCCTCCTTGTACTGCGGGATTTCGATGGAGGGGATCAGGTAGCCGGATGTGGAGTTTGGATCACCAAAGCCAAAGACTTTGCCTTCCATATCATCCAGCGAGGTGATGCCGCTGTCTTTGCGCGCAAAACCGATAGAGTGATAGCCGACAGAACCATCCACGTTCACTTTGATCAGAACGGGTTCAACAGCATCTGCGTCCTGCAGGTAGGTCGCGGCATAGGAGGACGCGCCGAGCCAGGCCATGTCGATTGTGCCGCCCAGCAAACCCTGGATCACACCGTTGTAGTCAGCAGGGGCAAAGAGCTTGGTTTCAACACCAAGCGCTTCGGTCGTGTAGTCAGCAAGACACTGGTAGGAGTTCATCCGGTCTTGGGCGTTCTCGCCGCCCAGAATGCCGATACGGAATTCGGTAATGCCTTCGGCGAAGGCGGTGCCGGTCAGGGCTGTCGTGGCGGCAAGCGCCAATGCGAGGGTCTTTTTCATCGTTATCTCCGTTGGGTTAATGAAGGTGGCCCGCGAAAAGGCGCGGGTGGCAGCTGGCTCAGGCGAGGGCTTTCTGTGCCTCCGACCTGTCCAGGGTTTCAATTTCGGTGGATGTGGCGGCTTCTGAAAAATCCGCGCCTGCCCCGTAGATATCTCGCGCGACTCCGGTGGTCAGTTGCTCAGGCGTCCCGTCAAAAACGATCCTCCCATCGCGCATTCCGATCACCCGGTCACAATAGCGCCGGGCCGTGTCCAGCGTGTGCAGGTTGGCAATGACCATGCGGCCGTCTTGCTCGTGAATGTCGCGCAGGCTTTGCATCACCACTTGGGCATTCATTGGATCGAGCGAGGCAATGGGCTCATCGGCCAAAATAATCTTGGGATCCTGCATCAACGCCCGCGCAATCGCGACGCGCTGTTGCTGACCGCCCGAGAGCGCCTCGGCGCGCTTGGGCGCTTGTTCGGCGATGCCTAGCCGATCAAGGATCTCGATCGCTTGGTGAACGTCCGATTGTGGAAAGAGGTTGAACATGGTTGCAAAAGTCGACCGCTTGTTCAACGTGCCGTGCAGCACGTTCGAAACCACATCCATGCGGGGGACAAGATTGAACTGCTGAAAGATCATCGCGCAGCGTGACTGCCAATCCCGTTTGGCGGCACCACGTAAGGCCGTGACCTCTTCCCCTTCGAAAGTGATGGTCCCACTGGTTGCATCGCTGAGGCGGTTGACCATCCGGAGCAGGGTGGATTTCCCCGCTCCAGAGCGCCCGATAATCCCAATCATCGTTGGTTGGTCTACGAAGATATTGGCCGCATCTACAGCCGTCTTGTCCCCAAAGCGCTTAGTCAGTGCATTTATTGTCAGCATATCGCCCCCGTGTTTAGGGGGCGGATAAGCGCGCTACACTACATCTGCGTGACGGTTTTGATTCAGTTTCTTGGCATTTGCGAAACGAATTTGTGACAGCGGCTATTTTGAAGGCAGGGCACAAGGCATTGATCGATTTTGCCCGTAAACGAAGTTTTATCCACAAACCGTCATAAAACCGTTACGTCCTTCCTTGGGGTCAACTATGCTATGAACATGATCCATCGACTTTTTCTCTCGCTGACGTTTTGTCTCACCGTGCCAACACTCGCTGGCGCAAAGATGTCGGAAGTCAGCTGTGATGACAGCGCGCGTATGCTTTTGATGTTAACCGAAATCCTGGGGGCCGAACGTCAGGGCATGGGATTGCGTGACCCGGACACCGTCCTGGAAGTCTGGGTCAGCCCTCGGGATGGCGAGTGGATGATCGTGCAGAATTACGCGAATGGCACGTCTTGCATCGTTGCCATGGGCGAACACTGGGAGGCAGGTCAGGCCGGGCCAGCCTAGGAAGGCGCTTCTTCCAAGCGGTCGGTGGCAGGCGCGGGCCGCTGAGACAAAGCCTCAATCTGCGTGTATTGTTCCGCAGCCAAGCTGACACCCAAAGCCTTCAAAGACGAGTCCAACTGTTCGGCGTTGCGTCCACTGATTATCGGAGCAGAAACAGCAGGATGTTTGGCGGCCCATGCCACTGCCAAAGTCGCAGGGTCAGTTCCCCATTCACGGGCCAAAGCGGACAAGGTCTGCGCCGTCTCTACCATCCAAGGCTGCCCGTAGCGGGCCGCATATCGTTTGTCAGTCGACAGACGTCCCTTGCCACCAGCTTGGTATTTACCTGTAAGCAGACCGCTGCCCAATGGTGAATAGGCAGCAACGGCAAAACCCTCCGAAAGCGCCATCGGGAAAAGCTCCACCTCAGCCTGCCGCTTGATCAGCGAATACATAGGTTGCAAAACATCGATGCGCGTTCCGAACTGTTCGGCAACAGCTTGTGACTTCATGACCTGCCAGGCCGCGAAATTGGACACGCCGATGTGTCGAACCTTGCCTTGAGACTGCAATTCGCAAAGCGTTTCGAACGTTTCAAGCAGGGGGGGCGTGGGGTCCCATCGGTGCAGGTACAAGATATCGACGGCATCCAGCTTCAGACGAGATCGGCTTTCGTCGAACTGAGCGAGTATGTTTTCGCGGCCGCTGCCGCCAGTATAGCCGGTTTTCGTCGCTATGATCAGCGCGTCGCGGTCCTGTTTGATGAAGTCGCCCAGCAATTCCTCCGACCGACCGCCTGTATACGTGTGGGCTGTATCGAAGAGGTTGATACCGGCGTCTCGGCAAGCTTCGAACATGGCGCGGCTTGCAGCCGCAGCTGCAGTCCCGCCGAATTGCATGCACCCAAAACACAAGGGAGAAGCGTCCTTGCCGTCGAGTGCCTTCAGGCTGACCATGCGTTCTGTTCCGAGTGTATTGTGCCGACCGAGGCAGCGTAAGCTGACCGCATAAAGGTTTTGTGACAACTTCAACAGACGCCGCTATCGAGTCTCGACTGCCACGTCCAAATCAAAAGCGATCTCTGGATGGGCCGAAAGCGTCTAAGCAAGCGGCACGTTGGTCCGAAACAGCGATCTTTCACCGCGCCCGTTCGCTGGCGCCTTGTCACGGCGCTCAAGGTACGCAGGCATTGTCATGTCAGCTTCGCGATCTCGCTGGCAAACCTCGTAAGGGCCTCTGCATCGCCCAATAGGTCATGCCGCCGGTGACAATCACAAAGTGCGCATCTCCGTTCTCCGCGTTGGTCGTCGCGACAGCGCGGGAAAGTCGCTTCGCAGGATCCTGACCGTAAAGCAGGCCCGCCCCGACAACATGCGTATCTGCGAGGGGGATGAATTTCATTCAGCTGCGACGGGCTTGGCCCAGTCGTCCCATCCGGTGCCCGACGAAAAGACCGGGCCATCCCATGTGAAGGGAATGTCATGGATCACGGTCCCGTCGCCGCCAACTTCGATGAGAGCAAAAGAGGGGGCCAACGGCCCACCATGCAGGAGTTCCGTCTCGGTGAAGTCGGGCAGGGATTGATTGCCTGTGGACCGCACTGACGCAAAGGGGATGCCGCAATAGGTACCGGTGCAGATCGCATGGATATGGCCAAAGTGCAGATAATCGATCTTGCTCTGGTGTCTCTTGAGCAAATCCGCGAAAGCCGGACGGTCTGCGGAAACCAGCGCGATTTTGTCCTCGGCCGGTTGCGACAGCGTCATGACGTTGTGGTGCATGAACAGACGTGCATGGGTGCAGTCCTGCAATTGCGCCTCAAGCCATTGAATACGGTCCACACCGAAATGGCCCGCATGGGTGCGCGGCGCGGTGGTGTCGAGATAGATCAGACGGGTGCCGTCCAAATCTTCGGCATAGTTTATATAGCCGTGCTCATCGCGCGGATGATCCGGAAAGGCTGACAGAAAATTCGCTCGGTTGTCATGGTTGCCCACCAGCAAACGTACCGGACAGGGCAGATCCACAAGCGCATCGTTGAGCGCTGCATAAGCGTCCGGCTCGCCCCAATGGGTGAGGTCACCGGTGATGATGATCCGGTCTGCATCCTGATGTTTGCCGCGCACCTCGTCCAAGGCTTGCGCAAAACGACGATGGGGATCAAGCCCGGCCATCCGTTCGCCGGGGCACGTGAGGTGGATGTCAGAGATATGGACGAATTTCATGATCATGCCTTTTGATCGGGGCCTGTCGAAGAGTACGTTGGCCGCCCAGTGGTTCCGGGCGGCCAACAAAAGGGATTAGCCGTTCGGCAGAAGGTCGGCGATTTCTTCGACCAGCTCGGCTTGCAGCTCTTTCATGTCGGTGGCGTCACCCGTGACGATCCGCTCGATCCCGTCATAAATCACCTGCGTGATCGCGAGGCCATTGTCACCCGGATAGGCCAGCCAGTCGCGCAGGAGCGGAAGTTGGTCCACGGCGGTCTGCTTGTTCGGGTTCTGCTCGTAGAAGTCCGCAAGGATGATCTCGTTCGCGGCCTTGTTCGGCGGCATGTAGCCGGTGGTCTTTGCCACTTCGGCAGCACCATCGCCAGAGGTGATGTACTTGAGCCATGTCCAGGCGGCTTCACGCACTTTCGGGTCATCGGATGTCGACGTCAGCATCGCGGCGTTGCCGCCAGCAGGCAGACCCAAGGGCGCGCCATTCAGGCCGGGGAACGGGCCGGTGACCAGTTCGAAATCACCCTGGCTGCGTTCAACCGCACCCAAAGCAGAGGTTGACCAGAACATCATGCCGATCTCGCCGGCAGAGAAGGACGCCAAAGCCGCCTTCCACTCCAAGTTCTTCATCTCGCATTCGGTAAAGATCTCGTGCATCTGCTCCAACGCAACCAGCGCCTCTGGGCTGTCCATGGTCACGCGGCCGCCTTCAACAATCGCTTTGTCCTGGCTCCAGAGCAGGGCCTGCATGAACCAGTTACCGGTGATGTTCCAACCCCAGAAGATCGGGTTATCGATGCCGTTGGCCTTCATCGTCTTGCAGGCAGCGATCACGTCGTCCCATGTCGTCGGCAGCGCGTCGATGCCGCCAGCACGCAGGATGTCCATGTTGTAATAACCGACGGGCAGAGAGATCGAAAACGGCAAGCCGTACACCTTGTCATCAAAGGTCGACAAAGACAGCATGGCCTGATGATAACCGTCCTTCTCAAATTCGGCTTCGGCGGCGATGAACGTCTCCAGTGATTGGGCGATCCCCTTGTCCACCAGCGGGGCCTGACGGTTCAGGCCCTGCATGGTGACATCGGGCAGGTTGCCTGCAACAGCTTCGCGCAGAACGGTATTGGTGCCATCCTCGTAGGACTCGTATGTCGCTCGGAACTTTACTTCGATGTTTGGATGCGCCTTTTCAAAGGCAGGCATCATCGCCTCATAGGTCACGTCAAAAAGGTGGCTGTAAGGATAGGCGAATTCGATTGTAACCTTGTCCTCGGCGAACGCTGCACCTGCGGACAGGGCCAGAACTATTGCAGTTGTGGTCAGTTTCATTAGGTTGCTCCTGTTGTCCGGGACTGACGGTTTGGCGATTGGCAGACCCCGGTGATTGTCCCCTTGCGGGGCTATGGGTAGGGCGGGATCGATCCCGCCTTACTTCATTCCAGTCAAAGTGATCCCCTCGATAAAGCGGCGTTGGGCGACCAGAAATGCGACGATCAGCGGTGTTACAATAATGGTGGCGGTGGCCATCATAGGCCCAAAGAACGAGCCGTCCGCATCGCCCTTGAACTCCCTCAAACCCAAAGGCGGCGTAAAAAGGTCGCGGCTGCCGGTTACCACGATACGCGGCCAGAAGTAGTCGTTCCAATGCGCAACGATACTGAAGATGGCAAAAGCCAGAAGGGCGGGAACCGCTGTCGGCAACATGACGCGCCAGACAATCGCGAATTCGGTCATGCCGTCCATGCGCGCGGCATCAATCAGGTCATCCGGCACCGTCATGAAAAACTGGCGCATCAGAAAGATGCCAAAGACCGAGATTGTCCAGGGCACGACGAGCGCGGCGTAGGTGTTGGTGAGCCCCACCTTGGCCAAAATGATGTAGAGCGGCAGAGCAATCGCGTGCACAGGGATCAACAAACAGAACAGGACAAGACCAAAAACCGCCTCGCGCCCCCAGAACTTCAGCTTGGCCAGCGCATAGGCGGCAGGCAGTGCGACAAGCACCTGGATCACAAAGATCGAAACAGTCACAATCACGCCATTCAGCAGATAACGCAGCAGCGGCGCTTCGATGAAAGCCTTGGTGTAGTTGAAGACAACGGGTCGCATCGCGCACGCCACAGCGGCCTCTTCCATGATTGCGTCGCGGATTTCCCGGTCTGACTTGCCGGGATATTGCGGCGCGGCGGCGGCAATTTCGTCTCGGTTCGGATCGCGCAGCTGCACGCAGCGCTCATCGACCATCATCTCCTGTCGGCCAAAGAAACCGCCGGTCCCGCGGTCAATCTCGCCCGGACTTTTGAAGGAATAGCTGAGCATCATGTAGAACGGCGCCAGCACGATGATCGCACCGATCACAAGGATTAGATGTTTCCAGATATCGCGCGTCATCAGTAATGCACCTTGCGCTCGACCAGCCAGCGCTGGATCAGGGTGAGGAACATCACAAAGACCAGAAACAACATGGTGATCGCCGAGCCGATGCCGATCAGGTTCTGTTGCACGCCTTTCTCAAAAATCGCGAACATCATCACGTAGGTGGACTTGTTTGGGCCCCCGCCCTGAGGCCAGAACGCCTCGACCGTGTCAAAGACCTGAAAAGCGCGGATGCAAGAGATCGTGACAACGAACACGGTTGTCGGTCCAAGCGCTGGCCATGTGACCAGCCGAAACCGCTCCCACGCGCTTTTGACGCCGTCCATTTCGGCGGCGTGATAAAGCTCGCGATGCACCCCGGTCAGCCCGGCGAGGTAGAGCACCATGTTAAAGCCGAAACCCTGCCAGACGCCGATGAAACACAGCACCCAGATGGCATAGTCCCGATCGCCAAGCCACAAGGGGAAGCCGTCGGCACAGCCATTGCCAAAGAAGCGGATTGCCTCGAGGAAAGTACCGCAAGACAGCTCAAGCGTTTGATTGATCACACCAATTGTCGGGTGCAGCATGAATTCCCAAACAATCGCCATGGCGAGCAGTGTCGCCATGACCGGCAGGAAATAGATCGTCTTGTAGACGTCCCCGATCCGCCCCAACGAATTGACCAGAAGCGCGGCCCCTAGCCCTAAGGCTACCGAAACCGGCACGACCACCACCACATAGGTAAAGGTCGCAATGAACATCTTTTCGTAGGTCGAGCGTGACAACAGGCGATCATAATTCTTGAACCCAACCCAGTCAAAGCTGGAATTGCCCAGCGAATAGTTCGTAAAGGACAGAACACCCGCGACGACAACGGGCACCAAGAGGATCAGAAACATCAAGGCCAGTGCCGGTGTCGTCAAACCCCATGCCGTCCGGGCCTGCCGGTTCACTTCCCGCGAAGTCCGGGCAGCAACTGGCGCATCAATTACAGCCATGTCAGGCCACCTCTCGCTCGTTGGAGAGGGCAACTTCGACGCGCCGTTGACGCGTGCCATCCACGTCGAAAATCAGGGCGTCCTGCAAATCAAAGCTCATGCTGACCTGCGCGCCCAGACGTAAGCTGTGACGCTCTGCGGGGGTCGCGCGCAGGGTCACGCGCGCAGTCTGATCCGCGAGGGCAACTTGCGCATAGACCTCAGACCCCAGATTCTCCAAATGTGCGACGGTACCGGTGATCATCGGCTCTGCCTGAGTGAGTTTCAGCGCTTCGGGGCGCAGCCCCAAGTGATACACACCAGCTTTCGAAGCCTCGGCAACGCGGGCCAAAACCAAACCGAACAAGGTCATCTCGGAATGTCCGAGTTCGACTGGCAAAATATTTATCTTTGGCGAGCCAATGAACTCTGCCACGCGGATATCATTTGGATCTTCATAAATGACGCTCGGTGCGTCGCATTGCAGTATCTCGCCGCCCATCATGACAGCGATCCGGTCCGACATCGTCATCGCTTCGACCTGATCGTGGGTCACGTAGATGAATGTGGCGTTCAGGCGCCGATGCAGCTGCGCGATCTCGGCGCGCGTTTGCACACGAAGCTTGGCATCCAGATTGGATAGCGGCTCGTCCAGCAGAAACGCAGCGGGCTCTCGCACCAAAGCACGCCCAAGCGCCACCCTTTGCCGTTGCCCACCGGAAAGTTGGCCAGGCTTGCGATCCAGCAAAGCGCCGATCTCGAGCATTTCGGCTGCGTTCTGCACCGCAGAGGCGATCTCGGTCCGCTGTTCTTTGGCACCGGGTAGAAAGGGCCCGACGAAAGGCAGTCTTTGCGCGGCTGAAAGCGACCTCATACGCAAAGGAACCGCAATGTTTTCGGCCACGGTAAGATGCGGGTAAAGCGCGTAGGATTGAAACACCATCGACAGGTTTCGATCCGCAGCGCGCGTTCCCGTAACAATCGAGGCACCAATCTCGATCTCACCGCTGGTCGGGTCCTCGAGACCAGCAATTATACGCAGCAAT
Source organism: uncultured Tateyamaria sp. (assembly GCF_947503705.1). GTDB lineage: Bacteria > Pseudomonadota > Alphaproteobacteria > Rhodobacterales > Rhodobacteraceae > Tateyamaria. The sequence goes on from NZ_CANNES010000001.1 coordinate 21,336, forward strand.
GTCGATTTTCCGCACCCAGACGGGCCAACAAGCGAGACGAACTCTGCATCCGCAACATCCAGCGTCACACCCCTCAAGACCTCGGTGTCCCCGAAGCGTTTGGTGATCGATCTGATCGACAGGCCAGCCATGCAATTCTCCCGAATTCTGCTCAACAGGTATTGCCGCCTCACAACAATTTTGTGACGTCATATTAGTGATACCGATGGGGTATATGGGCGCCACGAAAGGAAGCCGGATGCGTCCCAATCATCACCAGTTCATCGCCTTTGCCTATGTTGTCCGCGAGGGCAGCTTTTCTGCGGCGGCAACGCGGATGGGCGTGACGCAATCCACGATCACACAGCATATTGGTAATCTGGAAAAGACCGTCGGAACGCTCCTTCTCCGACGCGGCAGAGACGGAGTGGACCTGACGCCCACGGGGCAGGGGTTTTATGATCTGGCCGACCGCATGGTTTCGTTGGACGCCGAGGTGTCAGAGCGGCTTGACGGGTTCAACGCCATGAAACACGGGCGTTTAAGTGTAATAGGCAACGCGCCACAGCCTGCGCTCAGAATTATTGCGAGGTTCAGACAACGTTTTCCAAACATACAAGTGAACTTCGGCCTTCATGACTGGTCAACCGCGACCAGAATGCTGCGCAATCGGCTAGCCGATATCGGTCTGATCACCGACGCACCGATATCAGACGCATGGGAGCGTATATTTATCGAAAGCGCTAAATATGTTCTTTATTGCCCGAATGAACACCCCCTGAGCGCGCAGGTTTCTTTATCAATCAGAGACTTGCGGGGAGAAACTCTCATCATTCCGGAGCGAGGGTCGTTGACAAGGAAACTGCTCGAAGAAGTCTGCCGGACACATGACGTTGCACTCGAAAGAACCGTGACGATGACGACGTTTCCGCTCATGTACGAGGCTGTTTTACAGGGTATTGGCGTCGCAGTGTTCTTGCGCAACAGCAGTCTTATCAAAAAGTCGGTCTCGGAGATCCCGATCCGAGAAATGCCTGAAAAACATGAGACGCACTTGATCGCCACAAAAGACAGAGTGGGATTGAAACTTATCTCCGAGTTCATCAACTCAATTGACTAAAAAAACTTCATGATGGGGTTTTATTTGAAATGCAGGTGCGCGCCACTCTGGAGTTCGATTTACATTACTAAACAATAAGTTACCCAATTTCAGCTATATTGCATGGGGGCGATTTACACTCAACTTCTGGGCAGGTTATGCGTCTCCAAAGAAATGCCCTGAATACTTTGGGATGGCCGTACATATGGGCCGAGATCCGGACACAAACGTGGCTCCGTGACCCTTTATTGCCCTGGCAGAAAGGCACCGTGGAAAACACCAATCGGCGCGCATAAAGATGGTTGCCGAGCAAGCATGACATCACTGCGCTCTCGGATCATGAATTGAAAACGATCCGCGACCGCCTCTACGCGCGCCCCCAGAGAATGCCACGGGTGCCAGACACCCGCAGAGGTCTCCGGGGAAAAGGTGATGGAAGCAATTGGCCGCCCCCCTACCCCCCGTTGGCATCAAGTCTCGCAGGTCAATTATCGCTCACAAAACACAAGAAATTGAACGAGGCAGGCGTCTGGGAAACCAGGGGCACCTCAGTCCTGACATTCGTTACCTGACCCCCGGCACCATGACAGCCCTTCCACCTGTCCGCAAACCCTCGCCAACGCCACGTTTATCCCGCATTAACAAGCCCGACCGTACGCCCTGCTACCCCGCCAAAAGCTGCGCAACCGGTGTACGGACGGCGCACGCAAAGTGTACGGCCTGTGCATCCCGATTTTCCCATATGCCAAAGGCGTTAACCCACATTTCACGCGCCGCGCGCGACACACCCCACCGTCCATTGCACCACGCGGCACCAGGGGCCATTGACCAGCCCCCCATTCCGCTACATATCCCTTCCCATGACACCGCTTTCACATATCCGCAATTTCTCCATCGTCGCCCATATCGACCACGGGAAATCGACCCTCGCCGACCGGCTCATCCAGTCCACCAACACCGTGGCCGACCGGGACATGAAGGAACAGCTGCTCGACAGTATGGATATCGAACGCGAGCGCGGCATCACCATCAAGGCCAACACCGTACGGATCGACTACGTCGCCGAGGATGGCGAAAAATACGTCCTCAACCTGATAGATACGCCCGGCCACGTGGACTTTGCCTATGAGGTCAGCCGCTCCATGCGCGCCGTCGAAGGGTCGCTTCTGGTTGTGGACAGCACTCAGGGGGTCGAGGCCCAGACGCTCGCCAATGTCTACCAAGCCATTGATGCAGATCACGAAATCGTCCCCATCCTGAACAAGATCGACCTGCCCGCCGCCGATTGCGACCGTGTAGCCGAACAGATCGAGGATGTCATCGGCATCGACGCCTCGGGCGCCATCCAGGTCTCGGCCAAGACCGGCGTGGGGATCAAGGAAACGCTGGAATCCATCGTCAAACACCTGCCCGCCCCCAAAGGCGACGAGGACGCACCGCTCAAGGCGATGCTGGTCGACAGCTGGTACGATAGCTACCTCGGCGTGATCGTCCTGATCCGCGTCATCGACGGCCGCCTGAAAAAGGGCGAAAAGGTCAAATTCCTCTCCAACAACACCGTCCACCACGTGGACCGCATCGGCGTCTTCCGCCCCAAGATGGAAATGGTGGACAGCCTCGGCCCCGGCGAGATCGGCTTCCTCACCGCCTCCATCAAACAGGTGCGCGACACCCGCGTCGGCGACACAATCACCCACGAACGCAAAGAGGTCGCACCGCTCCCCGGCTTCAAACCCGCGCAACCGGTCGTCTTCTGCGGCCTCTTCCCCGTGGACAGCTCCGAGTTCGAGGACCTGCGCGACGCCATCGACAAACTGGCGCTCAACGACGCGTCCTTCAGTTTTGAAATGGAAACCTCCGCCGCCCTGGGCTTCGGCTTCCGCTGCGGCTTCCTTGGGCTTTTGCACCTCGAAGTGATCCGCGACCGGATCGAGCGGGAATACAACATCGAATTGATCACGACCGCCCCGTCGGTGGTTTATCACGTCTATATGCGCGACGGCTCGATGCTCGAACTGCACAACCCCGCCGACATGCCCGACCTCAGCGTGGTCGACCACCTGGAAGAGCCGCGGATCAAGGCGACCATCCTCGTGCCCGACGACTACCTGGGCGATGTGCTCAAGCTCTGCCAAGAGCGGCGGGGCGTGCAGCTGGACCTGACCTATGCGGGCAGCCGGGCGATGACGGTCTATGACCTGCCGCTGAACGAAGTGGTGTTCGACTTCTACGACCGGCTGAAATCGGTGACGAAGGGCTATGCGTCCTTTGACTACCAGATGACAGGTTACCAAACCGATAACCTCGTGAAAATGTCGGTGCTGGTGAATGACGAACCGGTGGACGCGCTGTCGATGATGGTGCACCGCGACCGCGCCGAAATGCGGGGCCGGGCGATGGTCGAAAAGCTCAAAGACCTGATCCCCCGCCACATGTTCAAAATCCCGATCCAGGCGGCGATTGGCGGCAAGGTGATCGCGCGCGAAACTTTGTCAGCGATGCGCAAGGACGTGACGGCAAAATGCTACGGCGGCGACGCAACGCGGAAACGCAAACTGCTGGACAAGCAGAAGGCGGGTAAGAAAAAGATGCGCCAATTCGGGAAAGTGGACATCCCCCAGGAAGCGTTTATTTCCGCGCTGAAGATGGATGGTTAGTCGACCTTCAACGCTGACCTAGTCGCTTGATTGTTTTCTTCGACAACATTTTTCGTCGAACACGCAGTGTTGTAGCGCCGGTGGCTTCGTTGATTACGACACACCAGATTGTTCCTTGTTCTCAGTCAGACACCATCTGTTGGTTGCTGGATTGCCTCTGTTAACGATGAGTCAATAAACTAAACGTCAACCCTCTTGCAGCAACCTATCAAAATGATAAGTGAGTAACAGAGTGGTAACGAGAATCAACAATCAATGAGCGGTAGTCAACCCTGGTCGCCAGCAGATGCTACGACCTTCATAAACAAGATAGCGTTGAACAAGACGTGTGATGTAGCCATTACTGCTCATGCTAAGGAGAGAATGAATGAACGTAGTCTAATCATGTCAGATGTCCTTTTTGTACTGAAGAATGGGTATGTGTACGAAGAGCCTGAACCTTCGACACTTGACAGTTTCTTCAAGTATAAGGTGGAGAGCCAGTCACCGAACTCGGGAACTCGCACACTGCGAGTTGTGGCAATCCCAGACGAAAAATCGTGCCAGTTGAAGATAGTAACAATAATGTGGCGCGACGAAAAATGACGGAGAAAAAATGGCACCTTATCAATACACTGAGTGCGGCCTAGACAATGTGTTCATCGAAGGAATGAATGTAGTGGAAGATCATGCCGGTGAGGAGACAGTAACAATTCCGGCAATAGGCCTGCTTCATCAGGTAATCGCGGAGGGGATCGTCTCTCTACCATCGAAGATGAGCGGTAAGGAACTGAGATTCCTTCGTACAGAGATGGGAATGACACAGGAGCAACTGGCGGAAATACTAAAGGTCACACCCCTAACCGTGAGTAGGTGGGAACGTGAAGAGTCGCCGATCAAAGACGCGGCAGAAATGCTGATACGTATTATGGCTGTTCAGCGGCTAGAGTTGGATGTGGACATGGACGTCGATGATGTGTCCGAGAAGGTGACGCTGTCAGTCCGGAGTTCTCCAATTCGGATCGATGGCAGCGATCCTCAGCACTATAATCTAGTGGCTGCTTAAGTGAACCGGTGTCCGATGAACTGACTTCATCGGACACCGAACCTAAGTTGCGTTGTTATAGACAATTAAACGAACACTTAAAAAACCACCCCACTCACCAACCCCACATTCGCGTAAGGCGTGCCTTCCCCCGTCCGCACCACCACGACGGCCCCACCGGAACGCTCCTTGAACACCTCGTGGGGCACCAGGTCGCAGGCCACCCGTGCGTCGATCTCTCCACCAACAGCCCCCGCCTCTGATGCCCGGAACGCCGCCTCGACGCACATTTCGCCCAACACCGCTTCCAGCACATCCAGCATCGCGGGCACGCCCAACGTTACCGCCAGATCCACGCAAGGCACTCCAGCAGGGACAGGCAATCCAGCGTCGCCGATCACCAGCACGTCGCCATGGCCAAGACCCGCCACGATCCGCGACAACTCTGCATTTAGAATTCCGGATTTCTTCATTGCGCCACCTCCGCCCCGACCCTAGCGGAGCAAGGCGGCCCGAGCTAGCGCCGCGTCGCCTTCCATTTCCGGTACGTCTCGTCATCCATCCCAACAGGCGGATAGCTCCCCGACCAGGGCAGCACCGGTTCAGACATCCAGCGCTTGCGTTCTTCGATCGCCGAAACCATCCGGTCGGCATCGACCATCACGCGGTGCATCGCCTCCTTGGGGTCCAGACCAATGGCCCGGTGCAGCACCAATTCGTCCCGCATCGGGATCACCACACAGCGCGGTTTACCATGATTGTGCAGCCACAGATGGCCCAGCTCTTCATAGACGAACTTCAGCTCGTTACTGGCGTGCTTTCGGAAATCGGTGAAATTTATTTTGCGAATTTCGGTGGGCATGTTGTCGCGGTCCTTTGACGCATTTTCAAAACGTACAGATCGCGGGTCAAAATGCGCATTTCATGCAAAACGGCCCCAAATCCGCAGATCGGGGCCGTTTGAAATTGTGCAATTCGGGGCCGAACCTGTACGTTTTTGACCCTATCCGACGCCCCTCAGGGCATGGTTAAGGGGCCGTACGCTGTGGCCACGGGAGCTTTACTTATAGCCAAAGGCGGCGTTGGGCATCCAGTCGGGCGCACCCTTGCCGGCCCGCATGTGCAGGCACGAACTGCCAACCCGCTGGAAATATGTGGCCTCTAGCGGGTACCAGCCGGCCTGGGGCACTTCGACCTCAACCGCGCGCGTTTCACTGCACGATTGGCGCCCGTCGAAATAGCCAACCGTCTGCCCGCCGACCCTCGCGTCGAGGCCATCATTGGTCAGAAAATCAATGGTATAGGTGCCGGGGCTGTAAAATTTGACATAGCCCGAAATTGCGGCCGCAACGTGGTGCGCCTGGCCGGATGTGAGCGTGTCATCGCCATTGTTGGTGTCCCGATAATCCAATCCGGACAACGGCTTACCGGCCTTGGCCTTCTTCAGATAGCGGGTGGCCTGGCTCAGGCTTTTGACATCAGCCGGAAAGGCGTATTTCACCGCCAGCCCTTGTTTCAGCCCTGTGGGCTGCGGGTTTGCAGGTTTCAGCTTGAGCGGGGCGGCAAATGCGCCCGTCGCAACCATTGCCAAGGCGGTTGCCGTCGCAACCGTTCTAAAGAATTTCATTCCGTAACTCCCAGTGTCCCGGCCGCTATGCTGCAGCCTTTTATAGCCAGAGTGTAAAAGGGCGATGCGGGCGCTGGCAACCTCTTGGCAACAAACGTGATCTGGCCCTTGGCGATTACGGCGCACGGTAGAACAGATACCGCTCGGGATCGATTGTATCCGGCCCGCTGATCTGCTCAAAACCGATCAGAGGTTGCTGCGAAAGCACCAGCCCATTTGGCACCATGACCGCCGCAATCAGGGGGCTTAGCTTGGCTCCCTCCTCAACGTCCAAGTCCTTGACACCAAAACCGAAATCATAATGGGCCAGCGCGATCCGTGCGCCGTTTTGCGCCAGATCGTGCAACATGTCATCGGCCTCGCCTTGCAGGAAATCGGCCTCTGGTGGGACACAGGTGGGATGGCATTTCAGGATACGGTCGATTACCCAGATCCGCCGCCCTTTGATCTCCTGGCGCAGGTGGTCATAGCTGCGCCCATTGCCCAGCCCCATTTCCAAAACATCGCCCGCGACACCGTCGATCTGACCCGCCGCCCAATTGATACCGTCGATCTGCGCGGTCAGGCGGCGGCGCATTGATTCCAGTCTGCTCATTTGTCGGTCTCCATGGTCCAGGGGCGGGCGCCCCCGGCCTGCATTTCTGTCAAAAACGCCTCTGAAAAGGTCCAGATGGCGGGTGTGTGAACAAGGTGATGGGTCAAAAGGCCAAAGGGTTCATGCGCGTCCGCAAGGCCACTGGCTCGGTCCGTCAAATGAGCGGCAGCATCCGCGATCAACTGCTCTGGGGCCACGAGGTCACGCGTCCCTTTCCACCAGATCGGATCGACATGGGTGTTCACCACATCCAGGTCGGCAAGGCGGGCCCCGGCACGCGGCCCATATGTGGACAAAATCCGGTATCCCTGCGCTGCCAGCCCATGGGTCACCTCATCGTTGATGCGGTTCCAGGGCGGCACAAACATAGGCCTGAGCCGCGCTCCAAAGAGGCGCGCCATCTTGTCGAGGGCTTGTTGGGTTTCAGCCAACGAACCACTCCGAAGCGTTTGAAACTCATTCCTTTTTTCGCCTGACCTACTGTAATCTGTGTGCGCCCAGCCATGCACGACAGGCACGAACTGCGCCGGATCAAGGGCCTCGGGCAAAGCCTCATCCACATGGGCGGGAATGATCGCGAGGTGCACCGGCACGCCGCACCGCTTCGACACTTGCGAGAGTTGAGACAGAGCGGGCGTCATCGCAACTGCATCATCGTCGCGCCACCACAGCGGCACGTCGACACCTGCGTCTCGACAGGCGGCCAAGGCGGCGCGCAGCGGTGTCCAATCAAACTCTGTCACAACGCCCCCTTTCGCAACTGATGCGCGATCTGCACTGTTTCACGCGCGCCATCCATAGTTTGGGTTCGGGGGGCACGCCGACCAGTAGTGATCACGTCATTGACAGCACGCGCGAGCGTGGCGGCATCCAACGATTCCTGCCGCAAAACCGCAATGCCGGGCATCTGCCCCAACGCATCCGCGCGCAGCCCTTGTTCAACCTCGCCACCGTCATCAAAAGGCACCAGGACAGCAGGCACACCCGTCTGCATCACGTCCAAGGCGGTGTTGTAGCCCGCCATGGAAACCGACGCAGCGGCGCTCGCCAGAAACTGGCGAAACTCCGGATGCGGCGCTTCGATCGTGACGTTGTCAGCTGCCTCGGCTTGCAGCGCGCCCCGGCGGGCCTCTGCCCCGCCAACAAACAGCCGCCATTGCATCTGGGGCATCTCTGACGCGGCTTGGATCGCGGCGGCGAACAACGCGTCCCCGACACTTCCGCCGCCTGCACTGACCAAAACGGTCTGGTCTAGTTGCCCGCCCAGCCGGGGTGGTGGCGGTGCGACATAGCCTGTGTAACACAGCTTGGTTTGCAGGGCTGCCGTCACAGGCCAACTGTGTTCCAGCGTCACAACGTCCGGGTCCGAATGGACCAAAACGCCGTCGTAAAAACGCGAAACAAGCTCTTCTGCGAATACAACTTTTTTGGGTTTACTGGGTGGGGCGAGGATATCACGGATCGAACTCAGGACGACGGGTGCGGGTGTCATGGATTTGGCCGCCTGTAGCAGCGCCTGCAACTCCTGGCGCAATATCCGCCGCCCAAAGGGAAAAAGCTCGGTCATCAAGATGTCGGGCTGTATGCGGCGCAGGATCGACAGCATTTGGTCCTCCCTGCGCAACAGCATGTCCGGGGTCGCTTCGGCGCCATCCGCTGTCAGCAATGTCGAAAAATCAACGCCGTTTGAACGCACTGGCTCAAGCTGTTCGAAGCCGATGCCAACAGTATTGAAATGCGGCACGGGCAAGCCGCCGCTGACCACGGTCACCTCATCGCCCGCCGCCAAAAAGGCGCGCGCCAGCGTCAAGGCACGCGACAGGTGGCCGGTGCCCAACAGGTGCGTGACCACGATCATCGCCTTCATGACGCACCGCGCAACAGGCGGACGGGTGTGGCCTCTGCTGACAGGTTGCCATTTTGGATATGCAGAACAAACAGGCGATCTCGCTTGATCTGAAACGGGGCGGGGCCGCTGAAGTTCCAGCCCGTCGCCATAGCCATGAGGACCCGCATAACACCAATGTGGCAAACGGCGACCGTGTCACGTTCAAGCGCCTCTACCCATGGCGACAGCCGCGCGCGCAGGGCGGTCGGCGGTTCGCCGCCCGGCGGGCAATAGTCCCAGCCCCAGGCCTCGATATCGCGAAACGCGCTGCCCGGTTCCGACTTCAACTCAAGGCCTTTGCGACCTTCCCAATCGCCCCAATCCATTTCCATCAGCGCGGCTACCGCCATAGGCTGACGCCTCACCACGATCTGCCCGGTTTCGACCGCACGGGACAGCGGACTGGAGACCAGGTCGGCCTCTTCCCAGTCATGTGGCAAACGCAGTTCGGCCAAGTGCGCGCGCGCCACGTCATCCAGAGGGATGTCCGTACGCCCCTGTATTCGGCCTGCTCGATTCCACGCGGTATGCCCGTGGCGCAGCAATGCAAGCCGTGTCATGTGCGAACCTCGACCAGTGCCGCCGCCAAGGTCCGTGCCGCTGGCCCCAACAGATGATGCGCACCAACCATCGCACGTGCGTCCGCCCCCATCTTCTGGCGCAATGGCGGGTCACTCAGCAAATTCACTATTGTGTGCGCCATGGCATCTGGGCCCTCGTGGGGACGCGGATGCTGGCCGTGCACCACATCGCGCACACCGGGGCGGTCCTGAGCAACAACGGGCAAGCCCGCAGCCTGCGCTTCGAGGTAAACCACGCCAAAGGCCTCGTTAACACCGGGCCAGAAAAACAAGCTGGATTGCGCATAGATGCCTGCCAAGGCCTCTGGCGGCCGGGCACCTAAAAACGACACGCGGTCCTGTTCTGGGGCCATCATCTGCTCCACCCTTGCGCGCGCCGGGCCATCGCCGACAATCGCCAAAGACCAGTCCAGCCCGCTGGGCAAAACGGCCAGCGTGTCAGCAATTAACTGATAAGACGCCAATTTATCGCCATGCCGCATCATACCCACGCTCAGCATCTTGCCGTTCAGCGGGCTTTGCGGTGGTAACTCCTCGCGGGATAAAAAGGGTGGCAGGTGCACCAGTGATTGGCCCGTGGGCGCGTCCCGGCGCAGCGTTTCGGCGTCGCGATGTGTGAAGTACAGGATCGTATGCGCGGCATCGCTGGCCGCCTCCGCAGCAGCGGCAAATGCAGCCCAAGGGCCGACAAGCCGCTTGCGGGCCCGCGTACTTTCGACTTGCAAGTAGGGAATGCCCAGAGCTTGACTGACAGCGGGGCCAATCAGGTCAGGGGCCTTATAGTAGTTGTGGTAGGTCACCCACGCCTGCCAGTTTTTCGCCTCGGGACAAGCGACCAGACGTGCCACTTCGACCTGCGCTTCCAAGGCCAGCGCATCTTGCTTGGCCCGGTCCCCATGCTTGTCCAAAAGGCGCAACTCAGACGCCAGATGCACTGACACATCGGCATGAACCAAGGCTGCCATCAATGCCGCCGCCATCGCACGATCACCAGACGGAACCGGATGGTTTGGCGACTTCAGCGGGGCATAAAAGGCCACCGTCATGCGGGCAGCCCCTCGCGCATGATGGCCCGCAAACGGTTCGCCAGATGATCAATGCCCGGCTGCATCTGGAACTCGGATTGCAACCGGTCAAAGGCGGCTTGGGCCATTTCCGCGCTGACATCCGGGGCCTGTTCGAGGCGCAGCATATGCCCCGCAAGTGCGGCGGGTGCATCGTCGCTCAGAACACCGTGCACGCCATCATCAATGAACTCGGGGATGGCAGAGACGGGCGTGGACAGAATAGGCAGCATTTGGCTGGCAGCCTCCATCAGCACATTTGGCAGGCCGTCGCGGTCCCCGTCCTCCGCCACGCGACTGGGCAAGACGAACAGGTCAGCAGAGCGCATCGCCGCGATGACCTCTGGCTGATCGCAAGCGCCGCGCCAAGTGATACGCGCCTCGACGCCCAAGGCTTCGGCGCGGGATCGCATCTGGGCATCAAGCGCGCCGCCACCGATATGCACCCAATGCCAATCCATGTGATCGGGCAGCAACGCCAAAGCATCCAACAGCCGGTCAAACCCCTTTTTCTCGACCAGACGGCCGACCGACAGCATTTCGAACCGCTGGCCGGGGATCCGTGTCGGCCGCGCCGCAGGCAAGGGAAAACGCGCAAGGTCTAGGCCGTGATAGACCAGATCGACCGGCGTGCTTTGAGCCAGATCATTCAGGTGCGCCGCGCCAAAGGCCGTACAGGTTGCCCCGAACGAAGCACCAGCCGTCTGATGATCCAGTTTCTCGCGCAATTCCCAGTCCGGCGACGTCCAGATATCCTTGGCATGGGCGGAGAAGGACCACGGCATGCTGCGCAGCATCGCAGCATAACGCGCAACAGACGATGGCGTATGGAGAAAGTGGGCATACAGCGCCTGAGTGCCAGACGGCAGCTCTTTGGCCAACACACAAGCCTGGCCAAAACGGCGGATGCGGTTTTTTGTCGGATCACGACGCAAGTCGCGAAAAAACTGGACCGCAGCCCGCCAGAACCCTAGCCGTCCCATCGACCAAAACAGGCCAGATAGCACGCGGCCCGGCGCATCGCCCAGGTATTCCGGCAAATAGAACACGTCAGCCCTGAGCTGATCATGCAACGGGTGGGTCTTGTGATCCGTGGGGTGGCGCAGTGACCAGATCGCGAAATCAATGCCCGCCCGCTCGAGGGCCAACAGCTCCTGCGCGATAAAGGTTTCGGACAAGCGCGGCCAGCCTTTGACCACGATGGCCAGCCTAGGCGTGGGCTGGGTCATTCGGCGGCATCGCTCACCCGGCGGGACATCAGATGCCGCGCCCGGTCGATCACCACATCAAGCCCGTCCAGCAGGCCATCCGCCCCCGCCTCGGACGGGCGGTTCTGACCCGGCAAGGCGCGGATGGCGGCAATCATGCTTTGCGGCGTCAGCCCGTCGCGGAACTGGTCGAGGTTGCGCACCAGCCCAAGCTCTTCGGCGCGGTTGGCCCTGATCCACTGTTCCAGACGCGGTTTGGTGCGCGGCACGATCACGGCCCGTTTGTCAAAGGACAGAACCTCGCAGAAGGTGTTGTAGCCCCCCATCGACACAACGCCCTCCGCCCCGGCAAAAAGGGATTCGATGCGGCTGTCAAAGCCGGTGGCGACCACACGGCCATTCAATGCGGCCACGCGCGCCTCGAACGCGTCGCGGGTGTCGCCGGACAGGAACGGGCCGTAGACCAGCACCGCATGGGGCGCCAGCGTCGGGTCCTTCTCATATGCCTGCAAAACCAGATCGACCATTGCGCGCCCGTCGCCGCCGCCGCCGGGCGTGACCAGAACATATGGCGTGTCAGGCACTTCGGCGTGATCAATGATCTCTCGGCGCAAATAACCGGTCCAGAACATCCGCGCGCGCGCAGCATCCGACAGGGGCAAACCGGCAGTGGGGTCATAGACGGATTTCACGCCATAGACCCAAATCTCGTCATAAAAGGCCTCAGTGGCCGCGATTGAACCCTTGCGCTCCCACTCGGCGGCCAGCACTTCGGGTTCGTCCAGCACATCGCGCAGGCCCAGAACGATCCGGGTCTTGCCCGAACGGTTCAGCATCTCGAGGGTGGGCAAAAGTTCGCCCCGGAAGCCGGTGGATTCCTTGTCAACGATCAGGAGGTCTGGTTCGTATTGCGCAACGGTGGATTGGATCAGGCCTGCCCGCAGGGCTGTGGTGGCCTCGATATCTTCGCCGGGAGCCTGACTGACATATGACCCGTCAGCCAGTTTCTTAACACCTGGCAAGCGCACGTGATCTACGGATTCCGGGAACGTGAATCGGCCAGCCACGGGGCTGCCCGTCAGAATGATGGCAGACGCGGCCACGCCTGATTGGGTCAACGCTGAGGCCAGTGCGCGGCTACGCCGCAAATGGCCCAATCCAAATGTGTCATGACTATACAGGACCACGCGGCGCTGGCGCGTCCCGATATGCGTCGGCGCTGCTGCTGTCGATTGGCCCATATTCGTCGTCTTTACCTTGTCGCTCTCTGACCGCGCACATGGCGGCGTTCAAAGAATCTTAACAGCCGTATATCACAGCAATCGATTTTCCCAAGCCATGGCATGTCACACCTACTCACGCAAAGCGGATTGCGCCGTCACATTGTGCGAAGCGGGACCGAAATGGCACGGCATTCAAGGACCGGTCCCGGCAAAATGCACGGGGCGACCAATTGCATTGCCCAAGGCGGTGGCATAGCGTTTGCGAAAGGTGACTGGGGTGGACTACTGCGATGAAACACTGGCTTGGCGGGCTGTTGGCCTGCATGTTCCTGGCACTTTTGCTTTTGTCGCCCGCACAGAGCATAGCACAGGGCCTGACAAATCTGTTGCCCCAACCCGCGGCCTCGGGCGAGACGGATGCCGAAACTGACATTGAAAGCATCATGCGCACCGCCGCCGAAAACGGCGTCAGCGTGGTGGTCATCGACAGTGATGGTCGCGTTCTGACCCAAGTGGGCGATAGCGGCCAGAGCGCCGAGCCCGAACCGGGTGCGGGCTCGAACCTTATGGCGATCCAGGACGAGGCCGCTGCCTTTCGCACCGTTCTGATCGACCGGTTCTTGAACCTGCCCGACGCCTTTAACGAAGTGATCTACATCCTGCGGGCCACCAGCCCCGACGGCACCATTTTCGCCTATGTCGAGGTGCTGCTTTACAGCCTTGCCCTGCTCGGTGTCGGCGCGTTGTTTCAGCACGAAATCTACGGCAAGCGGATCGTCAAACGCTTTGTCGTAGCGCGCATTCTGGAAAATCCGCAGGGCTATGGCGGCAAAATGCCGTTCCTCATGTTCCGCTTTTTCATGGGTGCGATCGGGATCGTGGTGGCCATGGCGGTGGCCTATATTCTGGGGATGATCCTCTTTGGTCCGCTTGAGGACCCGGCGCTGCAATTCACGGCTGCGCTGATCAACGTGGGCTTTTTCCTGATCCGGCTGGTGGTCAGCGTCTGGCGCATGATCCTGTCGCCCTTCCTCACGCAATACCGCATCCCGCTGATGTCGGATGCGGACGCGAAAAAGCTGTTTCGCTGGTTGTCCGTCGGGACATTCCTAGGCATCTCGACGATCCTCTTTGGCATCTGGATCAAGGAACTGGGTCTGAATGTCGAAGTACACGTGTTCCTTTATTCGCTACTGACCCTCGTCACCATGGCCCAAAGCATCGCCCTCGTCCTCGTGAACCGCACCACAGTGACCCAGGCGATCCTGAACGGCACCCGCCCCGAGGCGGCGACGTGGGTTCTGCGCACGCTGTCCAAACTCTGGGCCCCGATCAGCATTCTGTTCTTTCTGTTTGCCTGGGGCGAACAGACCTATCACCTGATCATTGGCGACGACGAGGGCGTACCCTTGCTCGTTGGCGGCTGGATCATTCTGACGACCATCATAACGGTTTACGGCATCCTCAACTTTTTCATCGAACGCAGCTTTGCCCGCGCTCGCCTTGTCGAGGTTCAAAGGACGCAGAGCGATTATGGCGACGATGACACACTGCCCGTTGACCCCAACCCGGCCTACCGGCCCGGTCTGACGTCGTTCCAGGGGCTGGCCCAACGCATCGCGGGCATCATCGCCTTTGTGGCGGGGTCCTATGCGTTCATATCCATGTGGCAGCCATCAACAGGCATGATGACCGACACGCTGGCTGATCGTTCGCTGGATGTGGTGGCGATCATTTTCCTCGGCTACATTGCCTACAACGCCTTCCGCATCTGGATCGACAAAAAGATCGTCGAGGAACAGGGCGACATGGAAGAAGGCGAGTTGGGCGATGAGGGAGGCGGCTCAAGTGCGTCCCGTTTGGCAACCCTGCTGCCCCTGTTTCGCAATTTCATCCTTGTGGTCATCGTCGTCACCATCTTCCTCATCACATTGATGGAACTTGGCGTGAATGTCGGCCCCCTCTTTGCGGGTGCGGGCATCGTGGGCGTGGCTGTGGGTTTTGGTAGCCAGAGCCTGGTGCGCGACATCTTTTCCGGTGCATTCTTCCTCTTTGATGACGCGTTCAGACGGGGCGAATATATCGACGTGGGCGGGGTCAAAGGGACGGTCGAAAAGATCAGCGTGCGCAGCTTTCAATTGCGCCACCATCTGGGCGCACTGCACACCATGCCTTTTGGCGAAATCCAGGTGCTGACCAACTATTCGCGCGACTGGGTGATCATGAAACTGCCCCTGCGCGTGACCTACGACACCGATGTGGAAAAGGTCCGCAAGCTGATCAAAAAGCTGGGGGTGGAGCTGCTGGACGATCCAGTGATCGGTGACAACTTTATCCAACCGCTGAAATCCCAGGGCGTGATCGAGATGCAGGACAGCGCCATGATCATCCGGGTCAAGTTCATGACCAAACCGGGCGATCAATGGCTGGTGCGCAAAAAGGTCTACGAGGAAATCCGCGCCCTCTTTGAGCGCGAGGGCATTCACTTTGCCCACCGCGAGGTCACCGTCCGTCTGGCCGAGGACAAAAAGATCGAAGATCTGACCGACAGCGACCGCAAGGCCATCACCGCCGCCGCACAGGCCGCGATGGACGATGAACTGCTCGAAGGTGGGGTCGAGGACGGCGACGACCGATAAACCCCCTCGACATGAGGCCAGAAAGGGCATAGGCGCGCAGGCTTGGTGACCGGCATCGGCCGGACCCTTTGATGTGTTAGGACCGATCCTTTGATGATACCGCTGCAAACCGCGCTGACCGCCCGCGGCTATACCGAATTGACCCCCGTTCAAACTGCCGTCACCGACCCCGACCTGATCGGCGCGGATATGCTTGTCTCGGCCCAGACCGGGTCGGGAAAAACGGTGGGCTTTGGCCTTGCCCTGGGCCCAACGCTGTTGGGGGACGCAGACCGGTTTGACGCGGCGGATACACCGCTGGCCCTGATCATTGCCCCCACGCGCGAGTTGGCGATGCAGGTCAAGCGGGAGCTGGCCTGGCTTTATGCCGAGACGGGCGTTGTGATGGCGTCCTGTGTCGGCGGTATGGACATGCGCGACGAACGCCGCGCCTTATCGCGTGGTGCGCATATCGTGGTGGCCACGCCCGGGCGTCTGCGCGATCATATCATGCGCGGCTCTATCGACCTCACCGCCATTCGCGGCGTGGTGTTGGACGAGGCCGACGAGATGCTTGACCTCGGTTTCCGCGAAGATCTTGAGTTCATTCTGGGCGAATGCCCCGAGACCCGCCGCACGCTCATGTTTTCGGCCACGGTGCCTGCACAAATCGCGCGTCTGGCCAAGACCTATCAAAAAGACGCGGTGCGCGTCGCGACGCAAAGCAGCGGAAGCCAGCACGCCGACATTACCTATCAGGCGATGATGGTCGCCAACCACGACGCCGAAAATGCGATTATCAATGTGCTGCGCTTTCACGAGGCGCCCAATGCCATCGTCTTTTGCAATACGCGGGCAATGGTCAACCGGGTCACAACGCGGCTGTCAAACCGCGGGTTCTCCGTTGTCGCCTTGTCCGGCGAGTTGACGCAGTCGGAGCGGACAAACGCCCTCCAAGCGATGCGCGACGGGCGGGCACGGGTCTGTGTGGCCACGGACGTGGCAGCGCGCGGTATCGACCTTCCCAACCTTGAACTGGTGGTGCACGCCGAACTGCCCTCGAACCACGAGACGCTCTTGCACCGCTCGGGCCGGACGGGCCGCGCGGGCCGCAAAGGCACCAGCGCCCTGATCGTCACAGCCAAAGTGCGATCCAAAGCGATGCGCATCCTCAAGGGGGCCAAGCTTGAGGCGGAATGGATCGACGCACCCTCCGCCGACGCCGTGCGGGCGCAAGACGAATTGCGCTTGATGGACGATCCGATGTGGACGGACGAGGTCACCGAAGGCGAAGCGGTCATGGTCGCCAAACTGGCCGCCGGGTTTACCCCCGAACAACTGGCCGCTGCATTGTTGCGGATGCACGGCCTGCGCCATTCCGCCCCTGAACATCTATCCGCCATCACCGGCGATAAGGCGCCCAAGGCGCGCGCGCCCTTTGGACCAAGCGTCTGGTTCTCGGTCACTGGCGGGCGCAATCAGGGCGTCGAGGTTCGCCGCCTCTTGCCCATCGTCTGCAACGCGGGCGACATCACCAAGGACGACATCGGCGCGATCCGCATCCAGGGCGACATGTCTTATGTGGAAATTCAAGAGAGTGCCGCAAACGGCTTTGTCACGGCCCTGGGATCGGACATGAAAGTCGAAGGCGGCGCCGTGGTCACCAAGCTTGATGGCGTACCAGCGGCGGCCAGCCAACCCAAACCACGGTTCGAGCCGCGTACAGGCGGCAAACCTGCCCCGCGCGGCCCCAAGCGGGATTATGGCGACAAGCCCAAGTACAATCCCGATGATGCCCCGCCACCTGCGCGCACCAAAAAGGTCTGGGACAGCCCTGCTAAACCCAAGGGAAAATCCTCGGCCCCCATTGACTGGGACGATGCCCCGCCCCCGCGGCACAAAAAACCGAAACCCGGCGCAAAACCCACGAGCAAACCTTCGTCGAAATCGAAATTCTCCAAGCCGCCATCGACCATGGAAAAGGCGGTCAAGGACGGTGCGGTGTCGGACTTCAAGAAACCCCGACACAAATCCGGGGCCAAGGGGCCAACAACGACGGGCGCACCCAAAGTCGGGAAGCCCAACAGCAAAAAGAACAAGGCCCGCCGCGCAGCCGCCGCCGGAGGTACGCAACCTCCGCGCCGCAAACCGTAAATCGGATCGTTGTCCGCCCCTAGCTTTAGCTTTTGTACGGGTCCAGACTGTCGCGCAGACCGTCACCAAGGAAGTTGAAGGCCAGCACCACAATGATGATCGGCAGCATCGGGATCGCCGTCCACGGATAGATCTCGATGCTGGCCAGGTTCTGCGCATCGTTCAGCATCACGCCCCAACTGACCGCTGGAGCCCGCAGGCCCAGTCCCAGAAAGGACAGCGCCGTTTCCCCAAGGATCATCGCCGGTATCGACAGCGTCGCCGAAGCGATCAAATGTGACATGAAGTTCGGCAGCAAATGCCGCCGGATCACCCGCCCGGGCTTGGCCCCCATCATCTCTGCTGCGCGTACATATTCCTCCTCTCTCAACGAGAGGAACTTACTTCGGACGGCCCGCGCCAGGCCGGGCCAATCCAGTATCCCCAGGATAATGGAGATGATGAAAAAGACCGACACCGGTCCCCAATTCGAGGGCACCGCCGCCGACAGCGCCAACCACAAGGGCAGTTCTGGCAGCGAGCGCAGGATTTCAATCGCACGGTTTACAACCCAGTCCACCGTGCCGCCAAAATAGCCCGCGATAGAGCCAAAGAAGATGCCCAGAACAAAAGACACAGTGATGCCGATCAGACCAACGGTCAGCGACAGTTGCGCCCCGTAGGAAATCCGCGAAAACACATCCCGGCCCAACCGGTCAGAGCCAAAGATAAAAACCGTAGCGCCCTCGGGCGCGCAAAACAGATGCCGTTCGCTTGGGATAAAGCCAAAAAGGTTATATTCCGTCCGCTTGCAGAAAAACTGCAACGGCATGGGCCGGGTTTCATCCGTGACATAGGTCCAACGGTAATTTTCAAGGTCCGCCACCGCCTCGGTCGGATAAACAAAGGGGCCGATATACTCGCCCTCATGCCAGAAATTGATCGCTTGCGGCGGGTGGTACAGATACTCGGCGCTGCGCTCGTTCGGGGTATAGGGCGAAAAGAAGCCGGCAAAGGGGATCGCCATATAGGCCAAGAGCAGGAAGATGCCCGAAAGCAGTCCCAGCTTGTGCCGCCGAAATTTCCGCCACACCAAGAGCCAGTTGGGCGCGTCCATGTCCGTGCGGTCAATGGCCGACAAGTCCACGTTCGGGTCATAGGGCGCATCGTCGATAAAGCGACCGTCGGGAAGCGTGCTCATGGTCTATCCTTCCCGCGCGCCATAGCGGATGCGCGGATCTAGCAGCACCAGCAATAGGTCTGAAATCATCGTCCCGATCAGCGTCAACAGCGCCACGAACATCAGCACAAAAGCCGCCAGGAACTGGTCCTGCGACTTGAGCGCGGTGAGCAGCGCAGGCCCGATGGTCTGAAGCCCAAGCACCACAGACACCAGAACCGACCCCGACACCATGGCTGGCAGCAGGTTGCCGATATCCGCGACAAAGGGGTTAAAGGCCATGCGCAGCGGGTATTTGGTGAGCAGCTTGGTGGGCGAAAGGCCCTTGGCCACGCCGGTCTCGACATAGGGTTTGCTCAGCTCGTCCAGCATATTGGCACGTAGGCGCTGCATCATGCCCGCCGCCCCGGAGGTGCCGATCACAAAGGTGGGCACGATCAGGTGGACCAGAATGGATTTGACCTTGTCAAAGGACATCGGCTCGCCCTCGAACTGCGGGTCCATAAGGCCGCCGATGGGCAGGCCAAGGTACTTGTGGCCGTAGTAGAACAGCATGAGCGCCAGCAAAAAGTTCGGCGTCGCAAGGCCCAGATAACCGATGAACGCTGTGGTGTAATCCACCCATGTGGCAGACCGCGCAGCTGCCAGAACGCCAAGCGGCAAGGCCACCATATAGACAAACAAAACCGCTGCCAGATTCACCAGAACCGTCAGCCACAGTGCATCGCCCACGATATCCGCCACGGGCGCGTCAAACTCAAACGACCAGCCGAAATCGCCTTGCAACAGCCCGGAAAAGCCTTGCGGTCCGGGAATGGCACCCACCCAGATCAGATACTGCTGCCACAAGGGCCGATCCAGCGCGTATTCCTGGCGCAGGAACTCTGCCTTGGCCACGCCCTCGGCCTGACCGGTAGCACGCAGTTCGGCAATCTGGTTCGACAGGTAATCGCCCGGCGGCAGGTTGATGATGATGAAAATCAGAACGGAAACGACAGCCAGCGTCAGCAGCATCGTCAACAGACGATAAGCGGCGTAACGCAGAAACATCATTCGATCACCTGCGCAAGCTCTGGGTCGGCAAAGAAGAATTCATCGACCCGGTGGATACCGAAATGCGCCCCTGGCTCCCATGCCCACTTGCCGAATTCTGGCACATTTCGCAGCCGGTCCGACACCACGACGGGCTGCGGCGCCTCAGACAGGATGCCAATGCCGTATTGCTGTTGCGAGTGTATTTCCAGCATCTCGTTCCAGACCCGGCTCCGCGCGGCGGGGTCTTCGACCTCGGCCCAATGTTTGTTCAGCTCCATCAGCCGCTTGGCCGGTTCCATATCCACAGGCTCGCCCGCGGCACCGCGGGTCTGGTAATATTGTCCCCATTTAGGCCAGGCAAAGAACACCTGATCCGTGGGCGCAAGGTATCCGGGCGGCGTGTAGGATTGCGGAATGCCGTTGTCCCAGCCGTACCAGACCGACGCCATGGTCACCCCGGAAAACACCCGGTTGCGCAGGATGTCACGATCCAGCGGGCGCATGATCAGCTTGATGCCCAGATCGCGCCAGGTGTCGGTGATGATGGCCAGCGCATTTTCGACCTCCTGCCGTTCGCCGGCAGTCTCGATCACGAACTCCATCGGACGGCCATCAGGCAACAGGCGGATGCCGGATTTGTCCCGGGTCGTCAGACCCATTTCATCTAGCATCGCATTGGCCGTGGACAGATCATAGAGCGCCCAGCGTGACAGGTTGTCGGCGTCAAAGAACGGGCTTTTGGCCAGTGCCGTCATGCCCCCTTCTTTGCCAAGCCCGAAATAGAGGGCTCGGTTGATCATGCGACGGTCAATGCCCATCGACAGGGCACGGCGGAACCGCGCATCGCGGATCACCTCGCGCCAGACCGGGTCGGCAAAGTTGAGGTTGGGGTAGATCGCGATCTGGCTTGCGGCACCATTGGCCCAAAGAAAAGTGCGATAGGGCGCGCCATCGGCCTCCCCCTTTTTCAGGATCGACACATCCCGAAAATCAAGGCCTCGGGCCTGCAAATCGCTTTCGCCCGCGTTGGATTTTGCGGCCACAAGGCCCGAACCCACAATCCCCATCTCGACCACATCGATGTAGGGCAATTGCACACCGCGCGCGTCAACCCGATGGAAATAAGGGTTGCGCACGAACAAGGCGCGAGATTGCCCGCCTACGCTTGCCGGTTTCCAGGGTTGCAAGGTCGGCAGCTCGTGGTTGTCAAACTTGTACATGTTATCAAGTTTGTTGTGCAGCGGTGCCCAGCCCCGGACCCGCTTGCGATCGATCATTTCCTCCATCTCTTCAACCGTGTTGAAGTCGACATGGAACTGTTTGAGGTAATGCGCAGGCCGGTAGATAAAGGGTGGGCTGGCCCCGGCCAGTGACTGCAAAAAAATGGGATTGGGCTGTGGGAACTCAATCACGACTGTCTGAGCGTCAGGAAAGGTCATCGTGGCCACTTCGCCACCTGCGCGCATGACCTCGGGCGGGCCGTTCGGGCTCAGTTCTTCGTTTTGGGCGACGTGGTTCCACCAATACTCAAAATCGGCCGAGGTGAAGGGTGCCCCATCTGACCAGCGATGGCCGGGGCGCAAATGCAGGGTGAAGATGCGTTCATCCACCACTTCAATGTCGCGCAGGATGTCAGGGCGTAGCGCATAATCGTAGTCATAGCCCACAAGGCGGGCATAGCCGTAAACCACCATCTGGCGCACGTCCTTGGTCCGTGTGACCATGGTGCGCAAGGTGCCGCCCTGTTTGCCAAAGTCACGGCCCTTGGCCTCAAGATCGACAACCAGCGGCGTTTGCGGCACGCGCATCGGCGCCGGGTCCATCTGACCCTTTTCGACTTCGGCCGCCCAAAACGCGCTTTCCTGCACAACGAGTTGCGCGCCTTGTGGCGCGACGGACTGAGCAAAGGCAGGCAGGGCCATCAGCCCTGCGATCAAAATGGCAGTCAAACGGTCAAACATGGCAACGCACCTTATGTCCGGGTTCAATCTGTACAAGAGCGGGGGCGTCCGTGCCTTCAAACCGATACATGTCCGGCCATGAGGCAGAAGAGCCCGCGCCAAACGCGACCTCGTTCAGGTCAATGGGGCGGTTCACGTCCGGCTCGGGCTGGGCCGCGATCAGCGCCTTGGTATAAGGATGGCGGGGGTTATAAAACAGCGTCTCGGGCGGGGCCTGTTCCACGACCACGCCTTGGCGCATCACCGCGACTTCATCCGCGATGCGGGCCACAACAGCCAGGTCGTGGCTGATGAACAAGTAGCTCAGGCCCATACCGTCGCGAATGCGCTCCAGCAGAGTCAGGATCTGTTCCTGCACGGACACATCAAGGGCCGAGGTCGGCTCGTCACAGACCAGCAAGACAGGATCAAGGGTCAAGGCACGCGCAATGGACAGCCGCTGCCGCTGACCACCAGAAAAGGCGTGCGGATAGCGTTTGAGCATATCGGGGTTCAGGCCGACCCATCTCAACATCTCGGCAGCCTTGTCGCGGCGGGCCAAGCGATTGCCGATGCCATGGATTTCCATAGGTTCGGTCAGTGCCTGCTCCACCCGCATCCGCGGGCTGAGCGAGGAATAGGGGTCTTGAAACACCATCTGCGCCTGACGCTGAAAGGCGACTTTTTCGGCGCGCGACATCTCATTGATGCTGACCGGTGGGCCATCGGCTGTCGGTCGAAACAGCACTTGCGAACCAGGATCCGGGGTTTCGGCGCCCAAAGCGATGCGGGCACAGGTGGTTTTGCCTGACCCGCTTTCACCGACAATGGCAAGCGTCTTGCCGCGCTGCACAGCAACGTTGACGTCCTTGCACGCGGTGATCTGATGCTGGGCCCGCCAACCGCCTGCGCGCATCACATAGGTCTTGGAAACGCTGTTCAGCTCAAGGATCGGATCGTCATGCACCATTGGCTCGGCCGGTTTGGCCACTTCGAGGATCATCGGGGCGGCCGCAAACAGCTTTTGGGTATAGCCGTGACCCGGATCGCCCAGAACCGCCGGGGCCGGGCCGCTTTCCATCACGTGGCCCTTATTCATCACGACGACGCTGTCGGCCATATTGGCCACCACGCCCAGATCATGGGTCACCAGGATCATGGCCATGCCGGTGTCGCGTTGCAGGTCTTTCATCAGGCCCAAGACCTGAGCCTGCGTTGTCACATCCAGCGCTGTTGTCGGCTCGTCCGCGATCAGCAGATCGGGCTTGGCCACCATCGCCATGGCAATCATGGCCCGCTGACGCATGCCGCCCGACATCTCGAAGGGATAGGACCGGAAGGCGCGCTCAGGATCATTGAAACCAACGCGTTCAAACGTGGCCAGCACGTCCTTTTTCGCCTGCGCGAACGACATGTCCCGGTGCAGGGTCAACACTTCGCTCACCTGATTACCGATCCGGTGCAGCGGCGAGAGAGAGCGCATAGGCTCCTGGAAAATCATCGAAATCCGGTCACCGCGAATATCGCGGATCTGGCGCGGTGTCAGGCGCAGCAAATCCGTCTGTGCGCCACCGGCCCCGAATTTCACCATACCGCTGCGTAGCTGCGCGGCCCCTGGCAGGATGCGGAGGATCGAACGGCATGTCAGGGTCTTGCCCGATCCGCTCTCGCCCACAATCGCCAGCGTCTCGCCTGCATTCACCTGAAAGCTGACAAAGGCCACAACGGGCGGATCTTCTCCGAAACCGATAGACAGGTTTTGCACGTCGAGCAGCGGCGACATTCACCATCCTTTTTGCGCGTAAGGGCCAGAGGTCAGTCAAACCGATTCCAACCGTGAGGTCCAGTCACGCATTCATCGCGCGATCGTGCTACACATTTCGGACAATCTGCCCCATCTAGGGTCAAAGCCAAAGGATAATCTGATGACCCAAAGCCGCCTTGACCTTTTTGTTGACCGAATGGTGTCCCAACGGGCCTGTCTGGACCACGCCGCGCGCGTGATTGCCGACCTGCCGGGCCCGGTGTTCGAGTTGGGATTGGGCAATGGACGGACCTATCATCACATCCGACACATCCTCCCCGACCGGGACACCTATGTGTTCGAGCGCGCCATCGCCTCGCATCCCGACAGCACGCCGCCCGATGAGATGGTTTTGCTGGGCGATGTCTATGACACACTGCCCCAGGCGCTGGAGAGGTTTGGGCCGACGGCGGCCCTGATCCATGCGGATCTGGGCGGACACAACCGGGCCAAAAATGACATTTTCGCCCGGAAAATCTCGCCTTTTGTCGAGCCATTGCTGGCGGTCGGCGGGTTGATGGTGGCCTCGGACAGGATGTATTTTGACGGTCTGGTCGAACAGCCTTTGCCCGATGGGGCCGTCGAAGGTCGTTGTTTCATCTATCGCCGCGAGGTCTGAGCTTACGGCGGGCCAACCCTCTGGGACGGATGTTTTTAAGCGGAGAAACCGGACGTGGCGTCTTGCGCCTTGGGGCTTGCCCTTTTGTCTGGGCTGCCTAGGCTGAAGGTCATGCGTGCGCGGTGGGGAGCCTTGCGCGCCGATCAGCATCAGCGGAGGCCTCATGAGCGACAAGATTGCGTATTCCCGCCACGGCGACATTGCCGTTCTCACGGTCCGGAACCCGCCGGTCAACGCGCTCAGCCAGGCGGTGCGCCAGGGCCTTTGGGACGGGATGGACCGGGCCGAGGCAGATGATGGCGCGCGCGCCGTTCTGATCGTCGGCGAGGGCCGTGCGTTCTTTGCGGGCGCTGACATCACCGAATTTGGCAAGCCGCCCTTGCAGCCGCACCTGCCCGATCTGATCAACCGGATTGAGGCGTCGCCGCTGCTGGTGGTCGCCTCGATGCATGGTGTGTCCCTGGGCGGCGGCCTTGAGGTCGCCTTGGGCTGTCATTATCGCATTGCGGTGCCTTCGGCCCGTGTGGGCTTGCCCGAGGTGCATCTGGGTCTTTTGCCGGGTGCCGGTGGAACGCAACGCCTGCCGCGCCTGACGGGCGTTGAGGCGGGGTTGGAGGTCATGACAACCGGCCGCCATGTGGGCGCGAAAGAGGCCCATGCCCTGGGCATTATCGACGTTTTGCAAGATGGCGACCCGGCAGAGAACGGGATTGCCTATACCGAAAAGCTGTTGTCCGACGGCGCACCGCGTCGCGCAGTCAGCGAAATGCCACCCCCAACACCCATCGACTGGGACGCGGCGTTTGAGGCGACCCTGAAACGGGGGCGAGGCCAGATTTCACCTGCCTGGTGTGTGCGCGCCGTACAAGCTTCGGTTGAGAAACCCTTTGCCGAGGGGCTCAAGGCCGAGCGGCAGATTTTCTATGACCTGATGCAAACCGACCAACGTCAGGGCATGATCCATGCCTTTTTCTCTGAGCGCGCCGTTAGCAACCTACCAGAACTGAAGGGCGTCGAGCCGCGCCCGGTGCAACAGATTGGTGTGATCGGCGGCGGGACCATGGGCGCGGGCATTGCCACGGCAGCCCTCTTGGCGGGGCTTCGGGTCACCTTGCTTGAAATGTCGGCAGAGGCGGGCGAGGCCGCGCGCAATCGCATCGCGGGTAACCTGGTTGGTGCACTGAAACGGGGCAAGATCAATCAAAAGGGCCATGACACAATCCTTAACGACACGCTGTCCATTGCCACGGATTACGACCGCCTCAGCGACGCCGATCTGGTGATCGAGGCCGTGTTCGAGGACATGGCCGTCAAGAAAACCGTCTTTGCCGCGTTGGACCGCGTTTGCAAACCGGGCTGCATTCTGGCCTCCAATACCTCCTATCTGGACATCAACGAGATTGCGGCAACCACGTCGCGCCCCGCCGATGTGCTGGGCCTGCACTTTTTCTCGCCTGCCCATGTGATGAAGCTGCTTGAAGTGGTTGTTGCGGACGCGACCGCGCCGGATGTGGCCGCCACCGGCTTTGCTCTGGGCAAGATGCTGGGCAAGATCAGCGTGCGGGCGGGCGTGTGCGACGGATTTATCGGCAACCGTATTCTGTCGACTTATCGAACCTGCGCTGATCACATGATATTGGACGGCGCGTCGCCCTATGAGATCGACAAGGCCTTGGAGGATTTCGGCTTTGCCATGGGCCCCTTTGCCGTAGCCGACCTTGCGGGCCTCGACATTGGCTGGGCCGTGCGCAAACGCAAACGGGCCGAAGGGCTGGACCCGCGCGCCCGCGACGCCGCTTATGCCGACAAGCTTTGTGAAGATGGCCATTTCGGGCAAAAGACCGGCAAGGGTTACTATGATTATGCCGCCGGCCCAAAGGCCCGCGTGCCCAATCCAGACGTCATGCCCTTGATCGAGGCAGAGCGGGCCGCGCAAGGCCTGACACCCCGCGAATTCAGTCACGAAGAGATCGTGCGCCGCTATATGGCCTCAATGGTCAATGAGGCGGCCAAGGTTGTCGGCGAAGGCATTGCGCGCCGCCCGCTTGACGTCGATATGACCCTGCTCTTTGGCTATGGTTTTCCCCGCTATCGCGGTGGGCCGCTCAAATGGGCGGATATTGTGGGCCTTGACGGGCTCTTGGCCGACATCAAACGCTATGCCGAGGATGACCCATATTTCTGGCAACCTGCACCGCTGTTGGAACAACTGGTGGCTGAGGGTCGCACATTTGACGATCTGAACAAGGAAAGCTGAGAGATGGACCTGAGCTATACACCCCAAGAGCTGGCCTTTCAGGACGAGTTGCGCACCTTTCTGCGCGACGAACTGCCCAGTGACATCGCGGAAAAGGTACGCATGGGCCGCGACCTGGCCAAAGACGACATGGAACGCTGGCACGCGATCCTGAACGGGCGCGGCTGGCTGGCCCAGAACTGGCCCAAGGCGTTCGGTGGCGCGGAGTGGAGTGCGGTGCAGCGCCACATCTATGACGTGGAGGCCGCCGCCGCCAATGCGCCGCGCATCGTGCCCTTTGGCCTGTCAATGTTGGGACCCGTTTTGCAGAAATTCGGATCAAAGGAACAGCAGGATCATTGGTTGCCACGTATCCTCGACGGGTCCGATTGGTGGTGCCAGGGCTATTCCGAACCGGGGGCCGGATCCGATCTGGCATCTCTGAAATGCAAGGCCGAACGGGACGGCGACCACTATGTCGTCAACGGGCAAAAGACGTGGACGACCCTCGGCCAGCACGCCAACATGATCTTTTGCCTCGTGCGCACAGACCCGAACGTCAAACAGCAGGAAGGGATTTCTTTCCTGCTGATCGACATGGACACGCCCGGTGTCGAGGTACGTCCGATCATCCTGCTGGATGGCTGTCACGAGGTGAACGAGGTCTGGTTTACAGATGTGCGTGTGCCTGTGGCAAACCTCGTGGGCGAGGAAAACAAGGGCTGGACCTATGCCAAATATCTTCTGACCCACGAACGCACCGGCCTTGGCGGTGTGGGCGCCAGCCAGGCCGCCTTGGCAGCGGTCAAGCGGCTGGCACGGGCAGAAAACCATAATGGAAAACCCTTGATCCAGAACCCGCATTTCGCAGCCCGCGTAGCGCAGGTGGAAATTGACATGCGGGCGATGGCCACATCGAACCTGCGGATTGTCAGTCAGGCGGCAGCGGGCGGCGCGCCGGGGTTGGAGGCCTCGATGCTCAAGGTCAAAGGGTCGATCATCCGTCAGGAAATCAACGACCTGGCACGCCGTGCGGCGGGGCCTTATGCGATGCCCTTCGCCTCCGAAGGGGTGGAAGGGGCCAATGACACGATCCCCGATCCGAACGGGGCGGGCCCGGCAGCGGCCAAATATTTCAACAATCGCAAACTGTCGATTTTTGGCGGTTCAAACGAGATTCAGCGCGGCATCATTGCCAAGGTGACGATGGGCGGTGGCAGATGAATTTTGAACTGACCGAAGAGCGGCAAATGCTGCAGGATACCCTGCGGCGATATCTGTCGGACAAATACACGACGGCCCGGCGAAACGAGATTCTGGGCTCCGAGGCGGGCATGTCCACCGAGATTTGGACCGAACTGGCCGAACTGGGCGTGATTGGCGCGCTCTTTACCGAGGACCATGGCGGTTTTGGAGGTGCGGGGTTTGACCTGGCTGTCGTCTTCGAGGAATTGGGGCGCGCAGGCGTGGTTGAGCCGTTTCTGGACGGCGCT
The DNA here is from genome assembly GCF_947503705.1 of uncultured Tateyamaria sp. Lineage (GTDB taxonomy): Bacteria > Pseudomonadota > Alphaproteobacteria > Rhodobacterales > Rhodobacteraceae > Tateyamaria. The sequence continues at coordinate 49,339 of NZ_CANNES010000001.1, forward strand.
TTGATCGGAGGGCGTTTGCTTGCCGCCGCTGGGCGCAGTGATCTGGTCGATGCGGTCATTGCAGGTACGGCGCAACTGGCATTTGCGCATGGTGAGCCCGGGGGCCGCTATGACCTTGATCACGTCACAACCACCGCGACTGGAGGCACTCTGACGGGTCGCAAAGCCGTGGTAATGAATGCCGAGGCCGCCGATCATCTGATTGTTTCGGCCACAAACGGCGATGCCATCGGCCTTTATCTGGTGGCCAAAGGAGCCACAGGGCTTGAGGTGCAGGGTTATCCCTTGCTTGCCGGAGGTCGCGCCGCCGAGGTTACGCTGGACAACACGCCCGGCGAGGCGCTGAACCTTGGTTTGGACGCGATCCAAAACGTCACCGCATTGGCGATCGTGGCGCAATGCGCCGAAGCGCTGGGGGCGATGGAAACGGCCACAGCCTTGACCAAGGACTACCTTGGCACCCGCAAGCAATTTGGCCGCCCTATCGGCACTTTTCAGGCACTGGCCCACCGAATGGCCGACATGCTGATCGAGATGGAACAGGCGCGTTCCGCCGTCATTAACGCGGCGGGACATCTGGACAGCGACGAGCGCGACCTGACCCTGTCGGCCAGCAAAAATTTGATGGGCCGCGTGGGCCGTCTGGTGGCCGAAGAAGCAATCCAGATGCACGGGGGTATTGCCATGACCCAGGAATACGAACTGGCCCATATCGCGAAACGGATCGTCATGGCCGACCACCGCTTTGGCGATACGGACTATCATCTGGAGCGGTTCATTGAACTCTCAACCGCCTGATCCACCCGGCATCATCCGGGACGAAACGGGCGCGCAAACGCTGCTTGGCTATGTGGTGGACATCACCGCACAGGACGGCACGGCGCGGTGCATCCTCGACATCGAGGCACAGCACGGCAACAGGCATGGCAGCCTGCATGGCGGCATCATCGCCTGCATGCTCGACAACGCGATGGGCTTTGCCGCCTCACTGACGGGCGATGCAGGCGGTGACACGCGGTTCATGACCATTTCAATGAACACCCAATTCATGGCACCCGCGCGCTCAGGGCGCGTAGTCGCCACGGGTTCGATCTCTGGCGGCGGGCGGAGCCTTCTTTTTGCGGAGGGCGAGGTTGTGGACGAAAACGGGACGGTCATTGCCACCGCCACAGGTGTCTACAGACGCGTCCGCGAGGGCGGATCGTGAGCGCGCGGATTGAGGATGCCGGTGACCGGGTGATTGTCTGGAACGGCAATACGGCACGTCGGGGTGCACTGTCGCCGGCACTTTACGACTGCATCGCGCAAGCGATGGAACTGGCGCAGGAGCGGCGCATACGCGCAGTAATCCTGTCCTCTGACGGCCCTTTCTTTTGCGCGGGTGGCGATCTGAATGTACTGATCGAACGGCGCACCCTGTCCGAAGCAGAGCGGAGCGCCAAGATTGAGGACCTGCATGACCTGGTCCGCGCCATCCGGGCCTGTCCCGTGCCCGTCATTGGAGCAATCAAAGGGGGGGCTGCGGGTGCTGGTGCCTCGCTTGCACTGGCTTGTGATTTCATCGTGGCCGAACAGGGCGTTAATTTCACCGCTGCCTATGTGAAGGCGGGCCTTGTGCCTGATGCGGGCCTCACCGCCTCACTGGCCCGGCTGTTGCCACGACCCTTGGCGATGGAGATGTGCCTGCTGGCTCGGCCCGTGAGCAGTGATCGTCTGAGCCACCTTGGCGCCGTGAACGCAGTGGTCCCGGTGGACGACGTTCTGCCCGAGGCGCACAGGATCGCGGATGCATTGGCCATCGGCCCGCGCGATGCCATCGGAGTGATCCGGGGCATGGTCGCCGCGGCCTATGATCAAAGCGAGGCGGCACAACTAGATCTTGAACGCGACGCCATGGCCCATGCTGCGGGGGGCACCGAGGCGGCAGAGGGCATTGCAGCATTTCTTGAGAAACGCAAACCGAGGTTTGCTTCATGAACCGGGTCGAAGACTATCTTGCCGACCACCTGAGCACGCCCGACCGGGCCACAGCCCTTGCCCTGACCGACAGCACGGATGCGCGCTGGAGCTATGGCGACCTTGACGCGGCCGCCCAAGCCTTGGGTGCCGCATTGACGGAAAAGGGTGTTGCACCCGGCGACCGGGTCATGATCGTCTCGGAAAACTGTGCGGCGGCCGTTGCGGCCCTCTTTGCAACCTGGCGGATCGGGGCAATCGCACTCCCCGTGAACGCCAGGCAATCGCGCAGCGAATTGCAACGGATTATGGAACATGCCGACCCCCGCGCAGTTTTGTTGACGACGGACGTGTCGCCCGACGCGGTCAAGCACGCCCAATGGCTGCACGCCCACAGCATGCCGGGCCCTTGGGGGCGGATCTGGGCGGCCTTTGCCATGGCCTCGGACCCTTACCCAGATCCGGAGATTGCCGTCTTGCTCTATACCACGGGGACAACGGGCGACCCCAAAGGTGTCATGCTGACCCATGAAAATGTTCGCTTTGGGGGACTGACCTCGGCGAACCTGCGGGGCATGACGCCTCGGGACATGATCTACGGCGTGCTGCCGACGACGCATGTATTTGGCCTCTGCTCTGTAGTCGTGGCGGCGATCTATGCGGGCGCGCCCGTGCGGCTTGTGCCTCGCTTTGAGGTGGGAGCCGTCTATGATGGGCTGCGCGATGGTGTGACGCTGTTCTCAGCCGTGCCGCAAATGCATGCCTTGCTGATGGCGCATGCCAGGGCGCATGGATTGACAGAACTCGGTTCGGCTACATTGCGCTATGTCTCGTCCGGGGCGGCACCACTCGACCCCACATGGAAGCGCGAGGCGGAGGCGTTTTATGGTGTCGCGTTACAAAACGGTTATGGGATGACCGAAACAACCGCCGGAACTTCGGCCACGCGCAACGAAATCGGTGACCCCGATATATCGGTCGGCCCACCCCTGCCGGGGATCGAGGTGGCGATTGACGTCAACGCGCCTGGGGGCGGCGATAACATGGGCGAGGTGATGACACGCGGGCCACACATCATGCGTGGATACTTTCGCAACCCGATCGAGACAGAAAAGGTGCTAGATGCCCAAGGCTGGATGCACACTGGTGATCTGGGCCGGGTGGATGAAAAGGGACACCTGCATATATTGGGCCGCTCCAAGGAGTTGATCATTCACGGTGGGTTCAATGTCTATCCGCCCGAGGTTGAGGCGGCGTTGAATGATCATCCCGGCGTCGTACAGGCCGCCGTTATCGGTCGGCAGGTCAAAGGAGATGAAGAGGTGTTGGCCTTTGTGCAGGTCCCCGCGGACAGCGATCTGACGGAAGAGGCACTAAAAACCTTCGTCCAGGACAAACTGGCCGGGTACAAACGGCCCGCCCGGATCATTCTGGCGACAACATTACCCGCAGCGCCGACCGGCAAAGTGCTCAAGCACAAACTTCTCGACACCTTTGCGCGGGATTTGAGCTAGGCGGAATGCGATACGCATTCCGGCCGTTTTCCGGGTCGGAAAACGTCTATGCCCAAACGCCTGACGCTGCTGCACGAATGGCGCGGATATTGTCGCCATAGGGCGCAGGATCGGCGACCGATCCCCCGCGAAATACCGCAGAGCCCGCAACCAGCACATCCGCTCCAGCCTGCGCCACTAGCGGCGCGGTTTTCGGGTCAACGCCACCGTCGATTTCGATGTGAACGGGTCGGTCCCCAATCATTTCACGCAGCGCTTTGATCTTGGCCGTCATGTCGATGAATTTCTGGCCGCCAAAGCCCGGATTCACCGTCATCACACAGACGAGATCGACCAGGTCCATCAACTCTGACACTGCGGACGCTGGTGTTCCGGGGTTCAAGGCCACACCCGCCTTCATACCCGCCCCGCGAATTGCTTGCAGGGTCCGGTGAATATGTGGTCCCGCCTCCACGTGCGCCGTCAGCACGTCGGCACCCGCCTTGGCGAAGTCCTCGATATAGGCGTCCACTGGCGCAATCATCAGGTGCACATCCATGACACCCTTGATATGAGGCCGGATCGCCGCGCAGGTGGCCGCACCAAAGGTGATGTTGGGCACAAAATGACCATCCATCACGTCGACATGGATCCAATCGGCGCCTTGCGCCTCAACGGCCGCGCATTCCGCACCGAAATTGGCGAAATCAGCGGCAAGGATGGATGGGGCAATCTTGATCGAGCGGTCAAAGGTCATGGCAGCCTCCTGTGGCGGTGTTGTGGGCGCTATACCGGGCGGCGGGCTTTGTGGAAAGGGGGCCTTCGAAGAGGATATCAGAACAGAGAAATCAGACCCCGTAATACTCGCGATACCACGCGACAAACGCATTGATACCGTCCTGGACAGGCGTTTGTGGCCGATGTCCGGTCAGACGATGCAGCAGCCCTGCGTCGGCCCACGTGGCGGGCACATCCCCCGGCTGCATATCGTGATAGGTCTTGATGGCCTCGACGCCACAGGCCGCCTCGATCGCCGCAATGAAATCCATCAACGCTACCGGCGCGCCGTTTCCGATATTGACGACACGGTGTGGAGCCACCGGCGACAGGCTGTCCCCGTCAACCGGCACATCCCCCGGCACCGTGTCGATCAGCGCCAGGATGGCCGACGTCAGATCGTCGATATAGGTAAAGTCCCGCCGCATGTCGCCGTGGTTGTAAATATCGATGGGGTCGCCATTCAGGATCGCCTTGGTGAACTTGAAATGCGCCATGTCGGGACGCCCCCAAGGCCCATAGACCGTAAAGAAGCGAAACATCGTGATCGGCAGATCATAAAGATGGGCATAGCTGTGAGCCATGTTCTCTGTCGCCTTTTTGGTGGCGGCATAGAACGACATCTGATGATCGGCCTTGTCGGTTTCCACATAAGGCATCCGGGTGTTGGCGCCATAAGCCGAAGACGTGGACGCCAGCAACATATGCGCAGGGGGAAAAGCGCGGGCCGCCTCCAACAGCTCGAACGTGCCCATCAGGTTCGCCTCGACATAGGACCTTGGGGCCTCGATGGAATAGCGCACCCCCGCTTGCGCGGCGAGGTGAATGACGGCATCAAACTGATGCTCCTCAAAGAGGTCATGGAGTATGCCGGGCGTCTCAACCCGCGCCTCGACATCCCTATAGCTCGGCGACTGGCGCAGCATAGCCCGCCGCCGTTCTTTCAGCGTCACATCATAGTAATCAGTCATCGCGTCCAGGCCCACGATTTGCCAGCCTGCGTCCAGCAACGCCTTGACGGTAAAATATCCGATGAACCCGGCTGATCCGGTGACCAGTGCTGTGCGCGCCATTGAACTCTCCGCCTGACTGGCGTCGGTTGTGCCGGAGCGGAGGCAAAAAGACCAGCGCTCGATAATTAAATTTGACAATCGAATTAATTGCCGCAAGGGTAATAGCGGGAGGACTATTATGTTTGTCGGGCTTGATCTGGGCACTTCAGGTGTCAAGGCGGTGTTGGCTGATGCCGACGGCGTTATCGTGGGCAGCGCGGATGCCACATATGAGGTGTCGAACCCTGCGCCGGGGTGGAGCGAACAGGACCCTACCACCTGGACCAAAGGCGTTGCCCAAGTGCTGGCCCACCTCAAGTCCACTCATCCCAAGGCCTATAGCGCCATTCAAGGGCTATCCTTGTCCGGTCACATGCATGGCGCTGTTCTGGTGGATGCAGACGGCGCCGTCTTGCGCCCCTGTATCTTGTGGAATGACACGCGCAGCCATGTCGAAGCTGCCGCCCTCGACGGTATGCCGAGGGTCCGTGACCTAAGCGGCAACATCGTTTTTCCCGGCTTTACCGCCCCGAAACTGGCCTGGGTGGCCGCACATGAGCCGGATGTTTTTTCCCGCGTGGCCAAGGTCATGCTGCCCAAGGATTATGTGCTGTGGTGGCTGACCGGGCGGTACGTGACCGAGATGTCGGATGCCGCCGGGACCGCGTGGCTGGATGTAAGTGCGCGGGCCTGGTCACCGGAGTTGCTGGCCGCAGGCGGAATGCGCCCCGATCAGATGCCCGACCTGCTGGAAGGCACGGATGTGGTTGGCCCCGTGCAAACCGCGCGCGCTGATCTGGGCCTGCCCCAAGGCGCGCAAGTCGTTGCGGGCGGCGCCGACAACGCCGTGGCCGCTTGCGGTGTGGGGGCACTTGGTGAGGGTGATGGATTTGTCTCTTTGGGGACATCGGGTGTGGTTCTAGCCGGACGCGACCGCTATGCGCCCCGCGCCGAAAGTGCCGTGCACACATTCTGTCACGCGGTGCCGGGGCGTTGGTATCAAATGGGCGTGGTGCTGGCCGCGACCGACAGCCTGAACTGGCTGTCCCGGATCACAGGGCAAAGCGCTAGTGATCTGTCAGGCGGCCTCGGCACAACGATTGATTCCCCTTCTGCCCTCAAATTCTATCCCTATCTGTCCGGCGAACGGACGCCCCACAATGACGCCCAAGTGCGTGGCGGGTTCACCGGCCTTGACGTGGCCAGCGGCCCCCGCGATCTGACCAAGGCGGTGATGGAGGGCGTCAGCTTTGCGCTGCGCGACAGCTTTGAAGCGCTGAAATCCACCGGCGTCACGCTTGAGACCGCCCTTGCCATTGGCGGCGGCAGCCGGTCAGATCACTGGACACGTATGCTCGCGACCGTCCTGAACATCCCGCTGGAACGCCCTGATGAAAGCGCCTTTGGCGCGGCCCTCGGGGCAGCACGGATCGCCATCTGTGGCGTGACGGGGGCAACCCCCGCCAGCGTGATGACCAAACCCCCTGTCAAGGATGTCATCCATCCCGACCCTGAACATGTCGCCGCCTATGACGACGCTTATCGCGGCTTTGCCGCCGCATTCCCAACACTGAAAGCCATGCCATGACAACCGGATTTTTCGAAGGGCTTATGCCCGCCACATTTGAAGGTGCCGACAGCACCAACCCTATGGCTTTCCACCACTACAACCCCGACGAAATGGTCATGGGCAAGCCGATGAAGGATCATCTGCGTTTTGCCGTCGCCTATTGGCACTCTTTCGCATGGGAGGGGGGCGACCCCTTTGGCGGGCCAACCTTTGAACGCCCGTGGCACCCCCAGGACGACATGGGCCGGGCCAAGATGAAGGCGGATGTGGCTTTCGAGATGTTCGACCTGCTGCAAGCGCCGTTCTTTTGCTGGCACGACGCCGATGTGCGGCCCGAAGGCGCCAGTCTGGCCGAAAGCATTGCCCGGCTGGACGAGATCACCGACTATTTCATGGCCAAAATGGAGGGGCGTGACATTGGTCTGCTTTGGGGGACGGCCAACATGTTCAGCCACCGCCGCTGGATGGGCGGGGCCTCCACCAATCCGGACCCGGATGTCTTTGCCTATGCTGCGGCGACAGTGAAATCCTGCATCGACGCGACCCACAAAATGGGCGGCGAGAATTATGTACTTTGGGGCGGGCGCGAGGGCTACGAGACTTTGCTTAACACCGATATGGGCCGCGAGCTGGACCATATGGGCCGTTTCCTGAACATGGTGGTCGAATACAAACACAAGATCGGCTTCAAAGGTCAGATCCTGGTCGAACCAAAACCACAAGAGCCGTCCAAGCACCAATACGACTTTGATGCAGCCACTTGCATCGGGTTCCTGCGCAAGTACGGGCTGGAAGATGAGGTCAAGCTGAACCTCGAACAGGGTCACGCGATTTTGGCGGGCCATTCGTTCGAACACGAGATTGCCGTGGCTGCCGCAGATGGGATGTTGGGGTCCATTGACATGAACCGCAACGACTACCAATCGGGCTGGGACACCGATCAGTTTCCCAACAACGTGCCCGAGGTGGCGCTGTGCTACTATCACATTCTCAAGGCCGGTGGGCTGGGTCAGGGCGGCACCAACTTTGACGCAAAGCTGCGCCGCCAGTCGCTCGACGCCCAAGACCTGATTGCCGCCCATATCGGGGGGATGGACATCTGTGCGAGGGGCCTCAAGGCCGCCGCCGCGATGATCGAAGATGGCGGCTTGGAAAGCGCGCTCGCCGACCGCTATGCTGGGTGGGAGACGGATGGGGCCAAGGCGATGCTCGACAGTGATCTTACCTCGATTTCAGACGATGTTCTGGCGCGCGGTCTTGATCCGCAACCCCGCTCTGGTCGGCAAGAAATGTTGGAGAACTATGTTTCGCGCTTTGTCTAGGTTTGCCGCTGTTGTCCTTTGGATGAGCCCCGCCCTGGCGGGCCCCCTGCCCTATGCCGAACCGGAATTTCCCGAGGTCAACAGCGCGCAGGTCGAGCTGGGGCAATTGCTGTTTTACGATCCCATCCTGTCAGGCTCAAAAACCGTGTCCTGCGCCACCTGCCACCACCCGCGTTTTGGCACAGGCGACGGTGTGTCGCTGGGGCTTGGGGATGGCGGTATCGGTCTGGGACCAGAGCGATTGGCTGACACAGACAACCTGCCCGAACAACGCATCCCCCGGAACGCCCCGCCCCTGTTCAACCTTGGGGCCAAGGAATTCACCGTCTTTTTCCACGATGGCCGGTTGGAGGAAGACCCGAACCGTCCCTCGGGCATCCGCACACCCCTTGGATCAGAGATGGAGATGGGATTTGCCTCTGCCCTGTCGGCGCAGTCGATGTTCCCCGTGCTGTCACCGGATGAGATGGCGGGGCACTATGCCGAAAACAAGGTCGCGCAAGCAGTCCGTCAGGGTCTGATCACGGGTCCGGGTGGCGCATGGGATATCTTGTCAAAACGGGTCGAGGATATTCCCGATTATCGCGCCCGCTTTGATATCGTCATCGGACCCGAACCAGTCAGCTTCACCCACATTTCGGACGCCATTGCGGCCTTTATCGACTTTGAATGGCGCGGCGTGGCCAGCCCCTTTGACCTTTACCTGCGCAATGGCACCGCGATGGAAGATGCAGCCATGCGCGGTATGGACTTCTTTTACGGCGATGCGGGCTGTGCTGCGTGCCATTCGGGCCGGTTCCAGACCGATCACGGGTTCCATGCGATTGCTATGCCACAGATCGGCCCCGGCAAAGCCGCCCGATTTGAGAGCCATGCGCGCGACACCGGGCGGATGCGGGTGACAGGCCGCTCTGAGGATGCCTATGCCTTCCGCACCCCGCCTTTGCGCAACATTGCCCAAACGGCCCCTTATGGCCATTCCGGGGCCTATGCGACGCTGGAAGGCGTTATCCGCCACCATCTCGATCCAGTCGCCAGCTTGCGCGGCTATGACATCTCTCAGGCGGTGATGCCCGGTTTTGAGGCGGATGATTTACGGATAATGACCGACGCGGCAGAGGTTGACGCCATTGCGCGTGCCAACAGCCTGGCTCCTGTCGCCCTGAGCGACGGTCAAGTGGCTGATATCATTGCCTTCCTTAACGCGCTTACCGATCCGCAAAGCGTGCGCGGTGCGTTGGGCATTCCACAAACGGTGCCCAGCGGCCTGCCCGTGGATCAGTAAGCGATCACATCAGATTGCGGATCATCATGAGGTCGTCTTCCATCCCATCCGCGCCATGAATCGCGTTGGGTATTTTGCCCGACGTGACAAAGCCGTGACGTTCATAAAGCGCGATCGCAGGCGCGTTCTCCACATTCACAAATAGCTCCAACTGCCAGATTCCAACAGCCTGCGCTGCATCCATGAGCTGTGTCATGATCAGGTCAGAAACGCCCTGGCCCCGCACTTGGGGCGCCACATAAAGCGGACCGATTTCGGCGCGATGATTGGCCCGCGGCACGCCATTGCGGTTGAACCCTGCAAGGCCAACAGGTGTTTCCCCTAAGAAGGCCAAAAGCCTGTCGCCTTTGGCCAGTCGTTTGATGTCTGCGTCGATCGGAACTGCGGCTGCTTCTTCTGCTGTGACAATGAAGACCGAGGGGTTTTCGACGATCCCGGCCATGCGCAGGGCGCGCCACACGGGCGCATCGTCCGGCCGGGCTATCCGGACCGTTACATCAGCCATCGTGGGATGGCACCGATTTCGACGGGGCCACATATGGCCGGGTCACATCCTTCAAGGTCGCCTCAATCGCCTCGACGCTCAGTCGGATACCGCCATCACCGGCGAGGGTCAGTTCGATCTCGCCCGCGCCGTCCTCACTCGCCTCGAAGGTGACGGACAAAAGAGACAGAACCATGTCCTTGTCCCGCCGATCAATGCCCTGACTCGCCACGCGCAGCACGTTGTCAAAGGCCAGAACCGCCTGCACCCGCTCGGGAGCGTGACGTTCCTTGCCCGCATCTTCCCAGCGGAACCGGTTCAGCAACAGCGCAAAGCGGCGCGCCTTGGCATCCCAGCGCATTTCAGTAATGGGAAAGACCGCGTCTTGAGCCAGCGAGGACAATACCTTGATATCCTCAGCGTCCAAGGCACCAAGGTTCAGCGGCTTTTCGCGCCCGTCTTCAAATCGTGCATCTTCGCTCATTCGCCCTGCACCCGCTCGATATTTGCGCCCACGCCTGACAGCTTGCGCACCACATGTTCGTATCCGCGATCCAGATGGTAGACGCGCGACACCCGGGTTTCACCCTCGGCAGCAAGACCCGCAAGGATCAGGCTGACGCTGGCGCGCAAATCCGTCGCCATCACCGGCGCACCTTTGAGCTTTTCGACACCGGTCACAGTGGCCGTTCCACCATGCACGTCAATCTGCGCACCCATACGGATCAGTTCGGGGGCATGCATGAACCGATTCTCAAAGATTTTCTCTTCCAGCACAGAGGTGCCATCGGCGGTGCACAAAAGTGCCATCATCTGCGCCTGCAAATCGGTAGGAAAGCCGGGGAAAGGCTCGGTCGTGACGTCCACGGCATGGATGCGACCGTTTTTGCGCGAAACCTTCAGGCCTTTGTCGGTCTCGGTTACCGAGATGCCCGCAGCATCCAGCTTTTCACAGAAGGCACCCACCAGATCGATGCGTCCGCCCAAAAGCTCCACTTCGCCGCCGCACATCGCAGGGGCCAGCATATAGGTGCCCAATTCAATCCGGTCAGTCACTACGCGGTGGGTCGCACCGTGCAGGTGATCCACGCCTTGAATGGTGATTTCGCTGGTGCCATCCCCCTCGATCTGTGCGCCCATGGCGCGCAGGCAGGTGGCCAAATCCACGATCTCGGGTTCGCGGGCCGCGTTCTTGATCACAGTTGTGCCCTTGGCGAGGGTCGCGGCCATCAGGATGTTTTCGGTTGCGCCAACGCTGGCAAAGGGAAATTCGATCACGGCGCCCTTCAGCTTGCCGCCCGCAGCCTTGGCATGCAGATAGCCATCGCGCAGATCAATCTCCGCCCCCATCTGGGCCAAACCGTCGGTGTGAATATCCATGGGGCGCGCACCAATAGCGCAGCCACCGGGCAAGGACACTTCCGCATGCCCCTCGCGGGCGAGCAAAGGACCCAGAACGAGGTTTGAGGCGCGCATCTTGCGCACGATATCGTATTCGGCGCGGGTATTGATCGCCCCGTGGCACGACATGGCAATGACCTGTCCATCCTGCATCGACGTCACCTCGGCCCCAAGAGAGCGCAAAAGCGCAGTCATGGTGCGGATGTCCGATAGGCGCGGCGCGTTGGTCAGCGTCAGCGGCTCGTCGCTCAGCAAGGTGGCCGGCATCAAGGCCAGACACGCGTTCTTGGCCCCTGCAATCGGGATTTGCCCGTTCAGCGGCCCGCCGCCCCGTACCAGAATGCTATCCATCGTCCTGCTCCTCGGTTTTTTCCGCTGCGTTACGCGCCTTGGCCTGTGCCTTGCGCCGCGCCAGATTGAACTTGAGCGCCGCCTTGAGGCGCGCATCCCGGTCATCTGCCGTCTTGTTTTTGGGGGCGGATTTGTCTGTCATGGGGTCTCTGTATCGCAGGGGCGCGGGGGCGTCCAGAATGGGGTTGCAGGCGCGGGCGATTGTCGCTAATGACCCGCCCACGGCGCTGTGGTAGCTCAGTGGTAGAGCACACCCTTGGTAAGGGTGAGGTCGAGAGTTCAATCCTCTCTCACAGCACCATCTGTTTCCCTTCCCATACAGATGTTGCACCCAGCCCTACCGCACGGTCTCGACTGACGCGCAGCCTGCAGGGCCACGCTGAGTGCGAGAGTTCAATCCTCTCTCACAGCACCATCTGTTTCCCTTCCCATACAGATGTCGCACCCAGCCCTACCGCACGGTCTCGACTGACGCGCAGCCTGCAGGGCCACGCTGAGTGCGAGAGTTCAATCCTCTCTCACAGCACCATCTGTTTCCCTTCCCATACAGATGTCGCACCCAGCCCTGTCGCACGGTCTGGACGGAGCCACGAACCCAGTCGCGATGCCTTGCGTTGAGTTCATCGTCTGAAAGGCTTCACAGAGGTACTGACAGCCCAACCTTTACCTGGTCGACCACGACATTCGTGTGAAATCGCCTGATGTTGGGGTTCTCGGTAAAGACGCGCCGGGTGAACTGTTCATAGCTGGCCATATCCCGGGCCATAACGACCAAAATAAAGTCGGTGTGCCCAGTGACGTAGTAGCACTGCTGCACCTCTTCGAGCTTGAGCATGGAGCGCCGGAACTCGTCCAGCAAATCCACACGCTCGCGTTCCAGTTCGACCTCGACGACAAAGGTTATCAAGGCGACGTGCCTGGTGTCCACAACGGCGATCTCTTTGCCGATGACACCCGTTTCGCGCAATATCTGGACGCGTCTTTGCGCAGAGGACCGTGATACGCCCACGCGCGCGCCCAAATCGTCCGAGGACAGCCGCGCATTTTGCTGAAGTTCGCGCAGAATCGCGCGATCCGTCTCATCCATGATTCTGGCACTTTGCTCTGTAATAATAAAAATATCAGGCACACTACCTATTCTTTACTGCATCTTCGAGTAAAAAGACACCAATTCACTGATAATCTGGCGACGACCTCTACAACTCAGCAGACGCCTGATGACATTCCCCTTACTCTCCCCCGCCTATCACGACCCGCACAAATATCCCCAAGGGGTCGCCTTTCAGGACGGCCAATACCTTCGGATGCGCGACGCAAAGGTGTCTGTCCTGGATTGGGGGTTTCTGCATTCCGATGCCACCTATGACACTGTGCATGTTTGGGAGGGTGCGTTTTTCCGGCTAGACCTGCATCTTGACCGGTTTTTCGCCGGGCTCGAAAAGCTGCATATGACGATCCCGTTCGATCGCGGCCAGGTCACCGAAATTCTCTCTCACTGTGTCGCCCTTTCAGGGCACAGAAACGCCTATGTAGAGATGATTTGCACGCGCGGCGCGGCGCCTGACTTCAGCCGCGATCCCCGCGCGGCCACCAACCGGTTCATGGCCTTCACCGTGCCCTATGGCTCGGTCGCCAATCGTGAACAAATGGCGCGTGGATTGCGCGTTGCCACCAGCGACGTGGTGCGTATTCCGCCCAAGTCCGTTGATCCTTCGATCAAGAATTACCATTGGCTCGATCTTGTACGCGGCCTTTATGACGCATTCGAGAAAGACGCGGAAACAGCGCTGATCTTGGACACCAATGGCAATATCGCCGAGGGCCCGGGCTTTAACGTCTTTGCCGTCGCAGAGGGCCGGTTGCTGACGCCGGAATTTGGCGTCCTGCCGGGCATCACGCGTCGCACCGTCTTTGATCTGTGTCACCGACTGAACCTTGACGTTTCGGTGGGTGATCTGGCTCCGGATACTTTGAAACACGCGGATGAAGCGTTTTTGACTTCGACCGCAGGCGGCATCATGCCCGTCAGTTCGGTTGACGGGGTTCTGTTGGGCGATGGACAACCCGGACGTATCACCAACCGCCTCAAGGCGCTCTATTGGGACATGCACAAAGACCCGACTTGGGCCACCCGGATCACTTATCCCGGCGACGAATAAACCTGTTACCGGCGTCATAATGACGACAGGCAAGCCGTAGCTTCAACGCAAAACAGCGCCTCCTTTCACCAACGCGCAACGTCCTTGCGAAGCAACCCGGCAGGGTAGAGCCAACTGGGGCCAACATCTCCCAAACGGATCGGAAATTTCAGGCGGCGGGCAGGCCCCCAATCAGTGTGCTCCACGCCCGGCGCGAGGTCATCGGGTGTCTCGATGATCTTTTTACCTTCCATGTCACGCGGACCAGTCGCAGTCAGTAACGCGGCTGTCCTGGCCAATGACAAGCGGGCGGAACGGATTTGACCACTGGTATTGCGCACCCGGATTGCACGCAGAACAGCCGCCGCCATCAGGTAGCCAGTGGCATGGTCAAGCGCTTGCACAGGCAGGGGCACCGGATGCGCGGCTTTGGTACGGCGCATCCCTTCAGCAGCAATGCCACAGCTCATCTGCACCAGACTGTCAAACCCTCTGCGTCCCGCCCAGGGGCCGTGCCACCCATAGGCGCACAGACTGACTTCGATCAGATGCGGCGCGAGCGTGTGCAAACGGTCGGGGCCATAGCCCAGGCCATCAAGCGCACCGGGGCGGTAACCATGGACAAGCACATCGGCCTCGGCCAACAACGCTTCAAACTCCGCCCGATCCGCCGGATGGTTCAGGTCCAGTCCGGCGCGGCGTTTGCCCAAAGTCACCTCAGGCTCGACACCAGGCTCCCCCCACCACGGCGGATCAATCCGCAGCACATCAGCGCCAAACCCGGCCAGAAACCGCGTCGTAACTGGCCCGGCAAGAACCCGCGTCAGATCCAGCACCTTGAGGCCTGCCAAGGCAACCGGGGCGGCCTGCGCCTCACGCGCCGACCACGCGATCAAAGGCGCGTCCGCGACTGCGCGACCTTGGGGATGTGCCGCCCATTCGGCCATGTCATACATCGCTGCGGCCGCTCCATGAGCCTGCACAATCGCGTCCTCCAGATCGGACTTGCGCCAATCGGCCACGGCATCCGCGACGCTCGCCTTGTCGGCAGGGCACGACAAAACAGCCAGTGCTGCATCCCGGTGGTGCGGTGCATTGGTGTGCAGGCGTATCCAGCCGTCCGCGCATTTGTATACTCCTGCGATGGCATCCCACGCGGACGGCAAAGCCCAACCGGTAGGACGGAGCGTCATATCAAACCACATAGCAGTCAGGCGACGGTCAATCGTGACCTCAGGTGCCCCGCCCAGGGCGGCCAGCTCAACAGCTGCCGCGCGCACCGAGGCAAAGGCGAGGTCAGTCACGGCGAAACAGGATGGCAATTCTGCGTTGCGACCCTGTTGAACATGCACCTCCGGTGTGTCCGGGTTTGGCCCAAGTGCTTGGTCGATCTGTGAAATGAAGAGGTCCAATGGCGCGCTCCTTGCTGTGGCTAAGCCAGTTAGGCGCAGCCTTGATCCCGGGTAAATCTTGATCAATATAATCAATATGAAAAACATGGACTGGCTTGATGCACAAAGCGCCTGCGCCTTGCTGGGCGTGAAGGCACAGACGCTTTACGCCTATGTCAGTCGCCACAAAATTCGGGCGCGTACCGACCCGAACGACAGTCGGCACAGCCTTTATGCAAAACACGATATCGAAGGGTTGCTGCGCAAGATGCGCCGCCCCAGGGCCCGCGCCGACGTGGCCAGAGCCGCGATACGGTGGGGTGACCCGGTCCTGACCACGGCAATTTCCGAGGTCAGGGATGGAACACTCTGGGTGCGGGAACGGGCGATCGAGGATTGCGCAGAACAAATGACCTTCGAGCAGATGGCGGCGGTCTTGTGCGATACAGACGAAGTGACGTGCCCCGTTCTTCAAGACAACCCCGTCGGTGCGTCCAGTTTCGTCAGGGCGATGAAGGGCCTTGCCCGCGATGTTGAAACCGCCCCGCCCATGCAAGGTCAGAGCCCGGCTCAGATTGCCGCGCAGGCCGGGCGACTTCTGTCTGTCATCACCGGCGCATGCGTGGGCAACACAGACAGTGGGCCGCTCCATGATCGCATTGCAGCGGTCTGGGGGGCCGGTGCGCGGGGCGCAGATACGATCCGCCGCTGCCTTGTTCTGCTCAGCGATCACGAACTGAACCCCTCAACCTTCGCCGTGCGAGTGTGCGCGTCGACCGGGGCAAGCCTTCCGGCGGCTCTGCTTGCCGGGATGGCCACGCTCAGCGGGCCACGGCATGGTGGCGTCGCGGACCTCACCGGTGCCGCATTGCGCGCCACTCGGGATGGGCGTCTCGCAACGTTTCTCAACGACAATGCCCACCAAGCGCCCTATGCTTACGGGTTCGGCCATCCGCTCTACCCCGCGGGCGATCCAAGGGCGGCTCATTTGCTCGCCCGCTTGCCACAATCGTCGCCCGCGCGTCAGGCCGTCATTTCAGCGTCGAGCCATCTGGGTCTGCCGCCTAATATCGATGCCGCTCTGGCCGCCGTTTCTACGCATTTCAACTGGCCCGCCGATGCGGCGACAACGCTGTTTTCGATTGGGCGCACAGCAGGTTGGGTTGCCCATGCCATCGAACAAGTCAGCAGCGGCGAAATGATCCGCCCACGTGCGAGGTACCGGTCGGGCTGAGGGCAAAGCGGGCTCGACTTTGCAGAACTGACCTTTGTGTACCTGAAACTCAACGACCTGATCGAGCGCCTCCGCAAAAAGGGAACATAACCGTGATCCGGCACTTTTACGCGGAAAGCCTTCTGACCCTTCGTATGCCGGCCGGGCCAGCAACCTCTTTCCCACCCAGGCCGATCCGCATCTGACCTACCCGGTGCCCTCGCCGACCGCCCGCCGACGCGCCGAACCGGACGCAGACAGCCCCATCACGCCGGCGAACTCATGAGCAAGTGTGGTCTGGGCGACGCTGTCCAGTAAATCGCGCTTGGCCTCGACTTTGGCATCCCATTGCCAGTGCGGTTGAACGAAGCTCTGGGCGTGCTGCCGGACGGCCCGCAACTTTCCCGCACGTGGGCCATGGGCGACGAAGGAGTGATCGACGCGAGGTTGGAGTTCGGCAGAGACGTGACCCCGGATGCAGGCGCTTTTTCTGCGTCAAGGCGGGTAAGCGAGGCAACGATGATCAACGGCCCTTGCGTTTCATACTGCCCACGATGGTGGGGCAGCGCTGGAAGCTCTCGCTTGGGCCGCCCTGTGGGGGGGTCTCACCCAGGTGCCGATATCGTCCTCTTTGATTACGCCACAATCTTGGGCGCGATGCTGTTGCTGGATGCGCCGGACACCGCCAAGACTGACCTGTCGCCGCTTGCGCGCGGCCTGCCGCGCCGCCCACCACCATCGTCTCCGACAATGATCACCAAACAGATACTTTTGGCAGGGTAACCAAAGATCGCCCATGATCATGCGGGGCTGTTGTTGTTGAAATAAGGTGCTACGCGCTGTTGCGGAATATTGTCCGCCCGTTTGAAATTCCTCGTACCAAATCGCTACCGCACGGGATTCAGACCGCCCACATACCCAGACCGCATAAATCCTAATCATCGCAAGCGACCCGGTCAGTCGAAGCCGCGGGTCACACGATCATGTCAGCCAGACAAGTCACCGTGCTTAACCGCCAGAGGCCCAAACCCCCCGACTCTCCCCTAGATCAGTTCGCCCATAAAAGGCTCCCCCACCTCCGGGTCGCTGCTATGCCTCGGCTCTTTTGATGCCGAGCGTTCTGAAAGTGCTTGTAATCAATGTCCCTTACTGTTGCGCATGGCGGATGATTTGGCCTGAAATCGTTCCGAAATCCTTCCGAAATTCTGCAAGGTCATTTGGGCGCCCTCGAACGCTGCAGACGCGTATTTTGCTTGCTTCAAAGGGCATTGCGCGTTTTTTCGGAAAGATTTCGGAAGGATTTCAGGAGCGATAGCCCTTTCGTCGTCACAACTGTGAACAGCATGGAACTGCCATGTGCCCACCCCATGCGGGTGCCAAAAGGGCAAGTGCCAAGAATGGAAAGCCGCCGCGTGACCGACGTTCAAATCTTCCCTTACTATGCTGGCGTCTTTGCAGATGTGCCGCCCGTGATGGTCGGCGAGGGGATGTTTTCGTCAGGGCAGATGATGAACAACCAGTTCCTGCGTCTTGAGCTGACCCAGGCAAAGGCCAGCGCAGACATCCATGTGGGTGCCACCTATAGCTGGACAGGCAAGACGACACAGGGCGATCAGACCAATTCGCATTGGATGTTCTGCACCGGGCTTGATCCCCATCCCACATTCGGCGTGATTTTCGACTGGTCGCATCCGGGCCGCGTGGCCCCCCTGCTCAGCACCGTCGATGACGCCCCGGTGAAACTGGAAGCCCTCAGCCAGGTGCACGCGATACTGAAATCCCCAAACCCTGCCTATGGCCACTCGCAGGCTAAACTGGGCGACCAGGGATGGCTGGTGATGATGCCCGCGATGTTCCCCGTCTGCATCGGTGTCCTGATCGAGGATCCAACCCTGCCCGCATGCTTCCCCGAAGGCTCAAAAGACATCACTCTCGTGGCCAAATCCAAACGCACCTTGCAAACCATCATGCTGGACACGCTGAGCTGCGCAAAGGTCGGAGAAACCGCGCTTTTCCTGACGCCGGTGGAACAAAAATGATGTTGGCGCACAAACCCCTAGACACCACCCGTGGTTTTACTGAACACTCGCCCCGAGGGAGAGGGGGCGCGTCAGAGTGGATGGGACGCACAACCGGCGTGGCATCTATCCCTCATTGGCACTACGTGACCGGCGGGTGGCGGCGAAAGCCCGTTCGGGCTGGTCGGTCTGGGGAAAAGACTGTTTTGCAAACGGACGCGCACAATGCGGGTCATGTCCGGCTGGGTATGGCATCCTACATCACCACCTCGCACCGCCTGTTTGACGCGCAGGGGCAGGAAATCCTGTTGCGTGCGCAATCGGCCAAGGTGCTGGGCTATCTGGTGGATCATCTGGGCACTTTGGTCGCCCGCGACACTTTGATCGGTCATGTTTGGCCCGATCTGGCCGTGACGGACGACAGCCTGACACAATGCATCCGTGACATCCGCAAGGCCATTGGCGACGACACCCGCGCAATTCTGGTGACGGTGCCGAAACGGGGCTATCTTTTGAAGGGCGAAGTGGTGCCAGCCGCTAAAACCGGCGCTGTGGCCCGTACCCCCGGTCTCGCGCCCGCTCTGCATGACGACGCCGAACCCGACACCCTTTTGCTGCCTGCCGAGTTGGACCCGCGCGACGTCCTTCCCACGCTCGCCGTCCTGCCCTTCAAAAGTGATCAGCAGGACACCGTTGATATCTACGGCATATTTCTGGCTGACGAGATCGCCAAACTGCTCTCCATGACACAGGACGTGAACGTGATCTCGCGGCTGTCGACAGGCACGATGGGAGGGTTTGCTCCAGAGCCGTACAATGTGCGCCGGACCATGAATGCAGACTTTGTGCTTTCGGGCTATCTGGTCCGGCTGGGAGCCAAGGTTGCCGTCTCCATCGAATTTGCAGAGGCCGATACCGGCTTTGTGCTCTGGTCCGAGCGGATGCAACTGCCCTTTGACCCGACGCAGCCCGAGACCGAAGGGCTGGAAATCGTGGTGGCCAACATCCGCCGTGCGATCACGCTCAACGAGGTCCGGCGGGTCGGCTCCAGCCCGATCCGCGACCTCAAGCTGTTCAGTATCCTGCACGGGGCAGTCGGGCTCATGCACCGCTTTTCGCCCACGGATTTCAACAGGGCCAAAGGGTTCCTGGAACACCTGCACGACAAGGTCCCGCGCCATCCCGCGCCGCTGGCCTGGCTGGCGCGCTGGCATGTGCTCAACTCCGCCCAGGGGTGGGTCGACGATCCTGAAGCCGAGGCACAGGTGGCCCTTGATCTGACTGCCCGGGCCCTCGACCTTGATCCGTTTCACACCTTGGCACTCGTTTGCGAGGGGCAGGTTCTGATGCACCTGGTCAAGGATCTGGACACGGCTGAGCAACGCTATGACCTGGCCTTGCAAAACAATCCAAACGACGCCAATGGGCGCAGCCTGCGGGGGATGCTGCTTGCCTTCAGCGACCGGGGTGCACAGGGCAAGCGTGACACCGAACGGGCCATGCACCTGACGCCGCTGGACCCGCACCGTTTCATGTATCTGGCGCTGAACGCAGGGGCCTGCCTTGCGACCGAAAATTACGACCGCGCGCTGGCACTGACCCACGAGTCGCTGCGGTTGAACCGCGAACATGCCTCAAGCCAACGCATGTTGCCCGTCGCCCTTTTGGGCGCAGGCCAGGAACACGCCGCGCACGAGGCGGCGCAAACCCTGATGAAGCAATACCCCGATTTCAGGGTCGGCGCGTGGCTGCAATCCACGCCCAGCGCCCAGTTCAAGAACGGGCGCAGATTTGCCGACATGCTGCGTGCAGCAGGCGTGCCGGAATAACACTCACGAACCAACAAGGGATACGAACATGGCCGACCGCGAAAATGCTTATAACGCTTACAATGCCTATAATGCGTACAACGCCTACAATGCGTATAACGCGTATAATGCCTACAACGCCTATGGCGGAAACGTGTCCGCAGATGCATTCGCCCTGATCACCAACCGCGACGGCATCGTCAGCAGCAAGATAGAAAACATCACCCCGCCCCTTCCGGGCATGGCCAATGACCCCAACGGCCTCAAGCGACTGACGCCCAGCCAGCAATCGGCCATCTTCATGTCCGTTCTGGCCCCCACGGTCGAAGTCACGGCCAGCTCCAAGGGCGACCTGCCCACTGCAACCGTCTGGCGGCGCGACAGCATGAATGAACCCGGAAAAATGCGCTATCAGGAGATGGTTGAGATGAGCGCGCCGGGCATCGACCAACTGGTCGAGCAACTGAACTACGTGGCGGGCTATTCCCAGATTCGCGCAGACCGCTCTGCCGAAATCCTGGCGCAACTGGCCCTGCCGATCCCCTTCTACCAGAGCATCGGTTACATCGACCCCGCCCGCACACCACGCACGCTGGAATTGCTTGATCTGGCGGCAGGCTTTGCCTTTGCCACGATCCAGCGGGTGAAGTTCTCGCTCGGGATCAAGCGCCCGATCGAGTTTTCTCCGCAAGTGCAACCGATGATCCCGACGCCCACACACGCCTCCCTGCCCAGCGGCCACGCGACCGAGGCGTTCCTGATGGCACGCCTGATCTGGAAGCTGATGCGCGCCAGCGAAGCGCCGCAATACAACGATCAGGCCTATTGGGGCGACATGCTGATGCGACAGGCCTCGCGGATTGCAGTGAACCGGACCGTGGCGGGCGTGCACTTCCCCGTGGACAGTGCCGCAGGCGGGGCCCTGGGCCTGACGTTGGCCGAACATATCGAAGACGTCGCAACGGGCGGCGGTTGGACTTCGTGCGTCTTTGACGGGCCCGGCTTTGATGGCAAGCTCGATTTCAACTGGCACGCGCTTTATGATCCGGAACAAGACAAGATGTGCGGCACGTTCAAAACCGATGGCTATCAATGGGGATCGTCAGAACAGCACAAGGACCGGCGCGGCGACGACCCCTCTGCCCTCCTGAACTGGCTCTGGACAGAGGCCGTGGCCGAATGGCGCGATGTCACCCCGTCGCAGGCAGGGTGAGGCCGGACCCATGTTAAACCCGATGGAATATCAAGAAGGCTGCAAGGACAATGTCATCAGCCAGACAGCCGACTTTCGGCTGACCCGTTACCCGCACGCCGACCCGCAAAGCCAGACCGACAAATGGTGGTCTGTCCTGATCGAGATCGAAGGCAGCATTCAGGCATTCATCCACAAGGCAGAAGCGTTCCTGGCAGAATATGATGACCCCGACGCCGAGGAAGAAAGCTTTCTCGTGCCCGTGGCCTATGACCCGGCAGACCTGCATGTGGAAAAGGCACGCCAGCCCGTTGTGATCTTTGCGCGGCAAGGCTTTGTCCATGTGCTCAACCGGCACGAGGGCGACGGGGGGGCGGCGAACCGCTTTGGTGTGCTTTCGGTCCATCTGGGGGCCATTGTGCGGCGCGATGCGCTGGATTTTGACGCCGATTGGCCGGATACCACCCCGATCGTAGTGCCCGACGACGCCGTCGTCATGGCGGTGATTGATGACGGGATCGGCATTGCCAACAACCTCTTTCGCACCGGTCCCACGCAGTCGCGGGTTGCCTATGCTGCGATACTGGGTGCCAATGTGGACGCCGAAGGTTCACAAACCAGCATCGGGCGCACGCTGAGCCAGAAACAGATCGACGGGCTGTTGGAGGCGTGTACAGGCAACCACCTGCTGAACGAGGATCTGTTTTATACGCTCACCGGCCAGGTCGATTTCTACGACCAGGTGTTTTCAACCGTGGCCATGCGTCGTTCGCACGGCACGCACACGATGGGCGTCGCCGCCGGTTTCCCGATGGAAGAGCAATGCAGCAACCGACCGATCATCTGTGCCGCTTTGCCCTCGGCCCTTGTCGAGGACACGACCGGTGTCGACCTGCTGCCCACGCTCTACCTGGCCTTTCACATGCTGGTCAAACAGGCCCGACGTTTTCGGACGCAGGCAGGAGATCTAGCGCCCGCCATGTTCAACCTGTCTTACGGCAATGGTGGTGGCCCCCACGACGGCACAGGGTTGTTCGCGACCCTGTTTGACCACTATTTCGGCGCCGAAGCACAAGGCGCGCAAGAACCGCAACAGGCCTGGCTGACGGTGCCTGCGGGCAACCTGAACCTGTCGCGCCTGCATGGTCAGATCGAGGCGGGGGCCACCGAAACGGCCCTGTCACTGGCCGTCCAGCCCGACGACCGCACCGCAACCCAGGTTCAGATCTGGATGCCCTATGCGGCCACCGAAGCCGAAGCGGAAACGGCCGAAATCGCCATTGCCACACCTTTCGGCCCTGCCGGATCAATCGCCACCGACGGACGCCCCTGCCACTCGTTGCGCGACGGCGCAGGACGCGAAATCGGTCGGCTCAGTTATGAATTTGCGCCAGCTCCGATCAATCGCGGCTTTGCACTTTTGTCGCTGAACAGGACCTCCAGCCTCGATCCCAAAGAGGCGCTGGCCCCTTGTGGCACCTGGACCCTGACCATCCGGCGGGAGGCGAATGCACCGGATCAGGTCCACGCCTGGGTCCGCCGCGACGAAACGCTGCCCGGATTCAAACCCGGCGGCAGGCAGGCCTATTTCAACAATGACGACTACAAGCGTTTTGGCAAATTCGGGGCCCCCTTGCCGGTTGATCCGCCGGACACGACAAGCCCGATCCGCCGGTCCATGACGCTCAGCGGCTATGGCTGCGGCGCGGCGCCCATCGTGGTTGCGGCCTATACGGCCAAACAGGCCGAGATGTCGGACTATTCTGCCGCAGGCCCGTTAAACCGGCCCGCCTCGGCCTGTGCGGCAGATCGCGACGGGCCCGACATGACGGCGCTCGGTGATGACAGCCTGGTGTTGCGCGGGGTCCTGAATGCGGGCTCGCGCAGCGGCACCATGGTACGTCAGGGTGGCACCAGCACCGCGGCCCCGCAAATGGCGCGCGCCGCCACAGGGGCCATCGGCCTGCACGGCTTGCAAGCACGCGAATGGGCCGCTGACCCCACCGCCTATCCCGGGCCAATTCAGCGGGTCGATCTGACGGACGGAAGCAACGTGGATCGTGTCGGATCCGGCGCGTACCGGGTCACCTAAAGAGGCGGAAACTAAAACCCATGGCGAGACCCATTAGCCCCGCAAGGCAAAGCGCTCGATCTGGTGGAACATGCCTTGCGCATCATCGCCGAACAGGGTCAGCCCGTTGATGGGATAAGGGGACAGGCGCAAGGCAGCAAGCGGGGCGGCCAGCGCCGCCTCGGCCCTTTCAAGCGTAGTGGCGTCAAGTCGCCCTGTCAGCGTCATGTGAAAGCGGAACTGATCCATCACATAAGGATAGCCCCAAGCCTGTAGATTGGCCTCCTGGGCGGGGCTCAACCGTGCGCTGCGCCGTTTGGCCAACTCGGCCTCTGTCGGGGGGGCGCGAAAGGGATCGAGCTCTTGCACCACCGATCCTGCCAGGCGGGCCAAGGGCTCTGTGTCGCCGACAGGCACCAGCGCCAGAAACCGGCCCAACCGAGAAACCTTGAGCCCCTCAAGCGCGACCGCAGGCGCCGCATCGCACAGCCGTTCCAGAGCGGCGCTCAGCGCCTCCGCCGTGCGGTCTTTGGCCAGCCGAAAGGGCGGCTTGATCGTTGCGTGAAATCCATATTTGCGGGGCGTGGCCGTGATCTCGGCCAGATCAACACCGTCCACAGGCAGATGTGCCCGACCTACACCGGCGGCACTGTCCCAGCCCAGCCAATCCGCGCCAAAACCGGCCAAAGGCGTGCCTGCGGCGGGCGTGTAGTAAACCGCGTAGCGCGTGAACATCAAAGCGCCCCCTTGTCGTTGCTTTGCACCAGGCACATCGGAAAACTGGCGATCCCTGAAGGACTCGAACCCTCAACCTGCTGATTAGAAGTCAGCTGCTCTATCCAGTTGAGCTAAGGGACCGCTGAACCGTTCATGCCGCAGGCCGCGCGCAGGGGCAAGGGTTCACAAGGTGCGGGTCATGAAAACGCTGAGCGGGTCGACCACATAGGTCCCAAAGGGCGGGCACAGATCAAAACCGTTGCGCGCGTACAAGGCGCGGGCCGGAGCAAACATCTCTGCGCTGCCGGTCTCTAGGCTGAGACGGGAAAGACCTTGCGCCCGGGCGGTGTCCATCAAAGCCATCAGAACCGCCTGTGCCACGCCACGCCCCCGCGCCTCGGCGGCGGTGTGCATTGATTTCAACTCACCATGGTCCGGGGCGATGACCGTCATAGCACCGATGCCCAGAACAGGGCCACCATCACGGGCCGCCACCAAAACAGCGCCCTTTTCAAGCAGCGTGTCAGGGTCCATCACATGGCAGCTTTCCGCGGGCGAACCCGCGCGCATCAACGCAAAGTGACGTTCGAGCAAAGCGCGGACATCCGGGGTCGCGGGGGTATCGGGCGCGACAATCACAAGGGCGGCCCAACAAAGGTCAGATCAGTCTGGGCCGCGATCTCGGCAATGCGGGGCATGTCATCAGGTGCCTTCAACCCTTCGGCGGCAACGCGGCGAAACAGGTCCGCCCCGCTGCCCGGTGTTAGGGTGATCAACACGACAGAGCCCTCGGGCGCCAGCCCTTTGAACGCATGCACAACACCGGGCGGGATGAAAACGGTATCGCCTGGGCCAGCCTCCAGCGTTTCGCCATCCGCCTCAAACAGGACACGGCCCCGCAGGATCACAAACAGCTCGGTTGCGGCGTTGTGAATATGGCGCGGCGGGCCAGCGCCATGAGGCACGTCTTCTTCAAACACCGCAGGCAAAGTTGCATCGCCGTCAACGTGAAATCGGCGGGTCAGCCCGAAGGCGTCATTCGCCGCTCCGCCACCGGCAGGCGTATGAACGGCCCCGCTCAATGGGTCCAGGCGCCGCGCCGACCGGTGGCAAAGTTCTCGCCATAGCCACCGGGGCGGATATTTGCCTTGCGCTTGTTGGGCTCTTGCACAACGGCGTCAATGCCATGCTCTTTGGCGTAATCCTCGGCAGCGGCACGGCTGTCGAATTTCAGGCGCACCTGGCTTTGCGTGTCCGAGGACGAGGTCCAACCCATCAGCGGATCAACCGACCGGGCCGAGGCCGGCGCAAATTCCAACACCCAATGCTTGGTCTTGGCAGCACCAGAGGACATCGCGGTTTTGGCAGGTTGGTAGATGCGGGCACGCATGGCAAAACTCCTGAAACGGTTGGCAAAGTATATCCGCAATTCCGGGCCTGCTCGCAAGATGCGAATTGTCTCAGCACCGATCCTGGCCATATAAACTGCGATGGATGATCACACACCGCACATCGAATGGATGCTGACCCAAGGGCGGTTTCAGACCATGCAAGGTTTGGTTGACGGGCTGGGTGCACGGCTCAGGGCAGGCGGCATTCCGGTGATGCGGATGCGGCTGGGGATAAGGACAACGCACCCGCTGACCGCCGCTTTCAGTGTCATGTGGGAGGCAGATGGCAACCGGATCGCGCCTAATCTTGCCCAACACGGCCTTGAGACCCGCTCGGCCTATATCGGCAGTCCCATGGCACATATCTCGGAAACCAGAACGCCTTTTCGCAGAAAGCTGACCGGTCCGTTAAACGAAACAGACCACCTGTTTCTGCACGAAATGCAGGACCGGGGTGCAACGGATTACTATGGCCTGCCGCTCGAATTTTCCATGGGCACCGGGGGCATCCTGACCTTGGTCAGTGACGGGCCGGATGGGTTCAGTGCCGATCAGATCACCACCATCGACCAGATTGCCAGCGTTCTGGCACCGGTGGTCGAACCCTATGAGCGGCACCACCTCGCCACATCCATTGCCACCAGCTATCTGGGCGCGCGCACGGGGCAGCGGGTGCTGGACGGGCAGATCACGCGCGGCGATATCGAAACGATCGAGGCCGCCATTCTGATCAGCGACATTCGCGGCTGGACCAGGATCAATGCAACCCGGCCTCCTTCCGAAGCGCTCGAACTTGCAAACCGGTATTTTGAAGTAATCTCGGACGCTGTGGACCGCAACGAGGGCGAGATCCTGAAGTTCCTGGGCGATGGGGTGCTGGCGCTCTTTCCGTCAGATGGCACCGCCGCCGGGCGCGACCGCGCCTGCCGGAACGCGATGACGGCAGCCCAAGCAGCCCACGACATCGCTGCACAGTCGGGTTTGGACGCAGCCTTTGGCATCGGCATCCATTTCGGCGAGGTTCTCTATGGCAATATCGGCGCGCGTGCCCGCATCGATTTTACCGTGCTGGGCCAGGCGGTGAACATCGCCGCCCGGATCGAGGCGCTGACCGCAACGCTGGGCCATGCGGTCCTGGTGTCTGACACCGTCGCAGGCACGATGGTCGGTCAAATGACCCATGTGGGCACGGAACCGCTCAAGGGATTGGAGGCTCCGATGCCGGTCTACTCTCCTGCCAAATCCTGACAACAGTGCGGCCCTAGAATGCCGCACCCCCTTGCACATGCCCCCACAAACGCCAGATTACAGCCCTGACCACAGGAGCCCGCCCAGATGTCCGACACTGCCCAAGCGATCCTTGCCAATCCTGCCGAAGACGTGCGCACCCGCCTCAAGCTTGAGGGCGGCATTCCCTTCCGCATGGACAGCGAGTTTTCGCCCGCAGGCGATCAGCCGACGGCGATCAAGGAACTCAGCGCGGGTGTGGTGTCGGGCGAGCGGGATCAGGTGTTGTTGGGGGCCACGGGGACGGGCAAAACATACACCATGGCCAAGGTGATCGAGGAAACGCAGCGCCCCGCCATCATCCTTGCCCCGAACAAGACGCTTGCCGCCCAACTCTACGGCGAATTCAAAGGGTTCTTTCCCGACAACGCCGTCGAATATTTCGTCAGCTATTACGACTACTACCAGCCCGAAGCCTATGTGGCGCGCTCTGACACCTATATCGAGAAAGAAAGCCAGATCAACGAACAGATCGACCGGATGCGCCACTCCGCCACGCGGGCGCTGTTGGAACGCGATGACGTGATCATCGTGGCATCCGTGTCGTGCATCTACGGCATCGGCTCGGTCGAGACCTACGGGGCCATGACGCAAGACATCAAAGTCGGCAAAAGCTATGACCAGCGCCAGGTGATCGCCGACCTTGTAGCCCAACAATACAAGCGCAACGACGCCGCGTTTTTCCGGGGATGTTTCCGGGTGCGCGGCGACTCGCTCGAAATCTTTCCCGCACACCTGGACGACCGCGCCTGGCGGCTGTCCTTCTTTGGTGAGGAACTGGAAAGCATCACGGAATTTGATCCGCTGACGGGCGAGAAAACCGACACGATGGAACATATCCGGGTCTACGCCAACTCGCATTACGTGACCCCCAAACCCACGATGAGCCAGGCCATCCTGGGCATCAAGAAAGAGCTGCGCACGCGCCTCGACCAACTCGTGGGTGACGGCAAATTGCTCGAGGCGCAGCGGCTGGAACAGCGCACAAACTTTGATCTGGAAATGCTGGAGGCGACCGGCGTCTGCAACGGGATCGAGAACTATTCACGCTATCTCACGGGTCGCGCCCCGGGCGAGCCGCCCCCCACCCTGTTCGAATTCATCCCTGACCACGCCATTGTTTTTGCAGATGAAAGCCACGTCTCCGTCCCGCAGATCGGCGGCATGTATAAAGGCGACTACCGGCGCAAATTTACGCTGGCCGAACACGGCTTCCGCCTGCCCTCCTGCATGGACAACCGACCGTTGAAGTTCGAAGAATGGGACGCGATGCGACCCCAATCGGTCTTTGTCAGCGCCACACCGGCCGCCTGGGAGATGGAACAGTCGGGCGGTGTTTTCACCGAACAGGTGATCCGCCCCACCGGGCTTTTGGACCCGCCCGTGGAAATCCGCCCGGTCGAGATGCAGGTGGATGATCTGCTCGACGAGGTCCGCAAAGTCGCCGCCGACGGCATGCGCACGCTCTGCACCACGCTGACCAAGCGGATGGCCGAAGACCTCACCGAATACATGCACGAACAGGGCATCCGCGTCCGCTACATGCACTCCGACATCGACACGATCGAACGGATCGAGATTCTGCGCGACCTGCGCCTGGGTGCCTTCGACGTGCTGATCGGGATCAACCTGCTGCGCGAGGGGCTCGACATCCCCGAATGCGGCTTGGTAGCCATCCTCGACGCGGACAAGGAAGGGTTCTTGCGCTCAGAGACCTCGCTCATCCAAACCATCGGCCGCGCCGCGCGCAACGCCGACGGCCGGGTGATCATGTATGCCGACCGCATCACCGGCTCGATGGAACGCGCGCTTGCCGAAACCAACCGCCGCCGGGCCAAGCAAGAGGCGTATAATCTGGAACACGGCATCACGCCCGCCACAGTGAAAAAGAACGTCGAGGATATCCTCGCAGGCCTCTACAAAGGCGACACGGACCAGAGCCGCGTGACGGCCAAGATCGACAACCCGCTGGCAGGCGGCAACCTGCAAACGGTGCTGGATGGGCTGCGGACAGACATGCGCAAAGCCGCCGAGAACCTGGAATTCGAAGAGGCGGCACGGCTTCGGGACGAGGTCAAAAGGCTGGAATCGGTGGACCTTGCCGTGGCCGACGACCCAATGGCGCGGCAATACGCTGTAGAGAAGGCGGTTGGGGACGCGCAGAAGGCGTATGGGCGGTCAACCGGCGGACGCGGAGGAATGCGGGGCGGCAAGTCGCGGTATGGGGGGAAGCGGTGAATGGACTTCGAGAGTCTTGTTGAACCTATTACAGACTACCTGAGTTTCTCGATAAGCTTCTGGTCAGGCGATATGACAGTACTAGAGAAGTTCGCAGGTTCCGAAAATGTCGAACCAGACGCTCTATTGTTTATGCTAGTTGGCATCGGCCTTATGCTTGTAATCCGCTATTCGCGTTTAAATATAATTCCGACAGACACCACACAGGTTTCTAATGTTGGCCCAAAACTAGACAGCAGTACGCTATTATTATTTCTTTCGACCAGTTTGCTAACACCACTAATACTTGAGCTTTCCTTTTGGTTAAGCAACACACGAAATGGGAATTTCGTTAAAGCTGGGGCAACATTCAACGCTTCGTTTCTGTCTTTCGCCTTGATCGCACCAATTTCTGGAGTTCAAACGCGGATAAATTACGTCCTCATAGAAGTTCAAAAGGTTGGAGGAAGAGTTGCCAAGTCCGCACTTTGGCTCAACGTAGCAATTGGTCTGGCGACTTTATACCCAATGACCTTCGCATTGAGGGTTTTCCCGGAAGTTTTAAACACGACCTGGAGCGAGATCGCGCGCCCTATTCTTGCTTCGGGTATCATCTTCATAGTGTTTGTAGCAATAATTGGCTTCTATCTCTACCACTGGAACAAATATATTTTCTCTGAAGCTGATAA
This sequence comes from uncultured Tateyamaria sp., assembly GCF_947503705.1. GTDB lineage: Bacteria > Pseudomonadota > Alphaproteobacteria > Rhodobacterales > Rhodobacteraceae > Tateyamaria. The sequence goes on from NZ_CANNES010000001.1 coordinate 79,162, forward strand.
GTAAAAAAGTGTTTTTCCTGAAGATCTTGAAGCTCATTCGACAAACAGCAAAACAAAAAGAAGCAAACGGCCATATCACGACACGCGAGCTGGACGTTCTATCGCCAAAACTCTACCGCCCCAAAACCGCCCCCCGCGCATACTCCCCCACTTCACCCGTCCCATCGTCATAAACCAACTCAATCCGCACCGTCTCCACCGACCCCAGCGGAAAAACCACGTAAGGCAACCGGCCCTCCGGGATCTCGGCAAAGGTCTGGTCCCCCGGGCATGGCGGCGTCAGCCAGACCATGAGCGGCCCACCGTTCACCGCATAGGAAATCCGGTCCAGCCCACAGCGATACACCTCCAGCAACGTGAAGTAGAGCAGGTCGCGCCCCTCATATTCCCGCAACGAAATCCACTGCGGTTTGATCATCTGCAAGATCGGCTTCACCTCGGCGGCCGTGTTGAACTGAGCGCTCGCAGGCCCAGCCAAAGCCATCAGAACGGCAAACAAAATACGTCTCATAAAATCTCCAATGCGCAATACAATCAGGCCGCAAATTCACCGGCCCAACCTACACATACCACAAAATACACGAACAACGGCACCGCATCCCTGTAAGGCGGTCCTTGGCCCGCCACTGGCCAACGCCAACCACAGCCCTACCTGCACATGATGCGAACCCTGATTGCCCTGATGCTGACCGCCCTGCCCGCCGCCCATGTCCATGCGTGGGAATTTGCACCCACGCCCATCTGCACGCTGACGCATAGCGAGGCGGACACAGGCGTCAAACTCACCTATGACCACACAACCGGCCTCTATGCGATTGCGATCACCACAACCCAAGGCTGGCCTGCCGCCGACGCCTTCTCAATCCGGTTCGACGGGGGGCAGGCCAACATCATCTCAACCACGCGGCATCAAACCGATGGGGCGACAATCACGGTCACCGATGCGGGCTTTGGCAATGTGCTCAATGGACTTGAGTTCAACGATACGGCAACGGCCTTTACCGACACGGCCGCCACGACTTTTTCTCTGACAGGGGCGGCTGAGCCGGTTCAAAAGTTCCGCGACTGCACCAAAGCGCCCGTCGCCTAGGTGCTAAAAATCAAAGATATCGCCCAGCAGGTCGCCCATACCTTTCTTCTTCTTGCCCCGGCGCGGGTCATAACCGCGCTGATCCTCATGGCCGCGCGATGGGGCAGACGGCGGTGGGGGCGGCGCGGAATAGGCAGCGGCACGCTCGATGATCTTGTCGAGCTCGCCCCGGTCCAACCACACGCCTCGACATTGGGGGCAATAATCAATCTCCACGCCAGAGCGGTCGGTGATCACAAGTTGGGTTCCGTCGATGGGGCATTGCATGGGCTGTCTCCTAAACACTTCTCTTCATATAGGCGCAAAGCTTGCGAATTCATCCGCAGAACTGGGTATCACCAATGACGTGTGCCCGGCCCACCCTTGATCTGCCCCTGCAAGTTGGCGGTCACCCACCCACCATAGAAATCTCCGGGCTGGGGCATCACGCGCTCTTCGCCCACAAAACAGGCACTCATCTTGCCCGCATAGAACGCCAGGTGATCCGCCAGATCGGCAAAACGGGGGGTGGGCGACGGATAGCTCCAGGCCGCAGCCTCGGCCCGACCGCCGTCGGCCTCAACCGTCCAATACCGGGCGACACCCTTCCACTCGCAAAAAGAATTACCATGCGCCGGGGTGAGAACCGCCAAAACGTCCCCGCGCGGAATGTAATAGGTGGGCGCATGATGGGTCTCCAACACGCGCAGGGCAGCGGTTGTCTCGGCGACAACCACGTCGTTCAGCATCACACGCAAACGCTGCGGCACAGGTTCCAGCGCGGGCGGACGGGGATAAGATTGAACGTTTTCAGGGACCAGAGTCATGCAGCACCACATAAGGCACGATCCGCGGGTGACGAGGGCACGATAACGGATTGTTAACCATGTTGCGGTCTGGTCGAGGCTCATTTCAAAACGGTACGACCCCATGCGCTTATTCACGCTGATCATGGCCCTGTTGCTGGCAGGGACGGCACATGCCGGGGCGTGGTTGCGGGCAGAGGGCACCGGATTCCTCGCCTACAGCACCACATTCGAGGAAGATGGCGCGCTCAATGGCAGCTTTTACGGCGAATACGGAGTGCGGCCCAAACTGACGCTGGGCCTCAAGGCCGATATCGACATGACGGTCGGACGCGCAGGCAACGGCAGTGCATTTGTCTTTGCTCGCAAACCGATCCAGACCCGGGATCGCCCCTTCCGCCTCGCCTACGAGGTCGGGATCGGCAGCACCTTCGGGCAAAGTTCTGACATGCTGCTGCTGACCGGGCTCAGCTATGGGCGGGGGATCAAGATCGCCGGCAAACATGGGTGGTTTGCCCTAGATGGGTCGGTCGAATGGTCGCTGGGCGACGGCACCGATACAGGCAAGCTCGATACGACAGTGGGCCTCACACTGAATGACAGGTTCAAGGTGATGGTCCAGGTGTTTCACAGCCTGACCGACACGGCCAGCACCACGACACTGGCGCCTTCGGTGATCTGGCAACGCAAGCCGGATCGGCCCAGCTATCAGATCGGGCTAGAGGCCGAAGAGGGCGCGGTGGCCCTCAAACTCGGCATCTGGCAAACCTTTTGAAGGTGGGCGGAGGACATGCCCCCGCCCGGCACAAATCTAGCGGTCCATGCGCACTGTGGCCCGGATCTGGCCACGCATTTCGGTGCTGAACTCCAGGGTGAACTGATCCTCGTTCGACCCGATCCGACCCACAGCGACAGGGGTCTCGAACTGCTTCACACCGGAATTGTTGCGCAGGTCGCCAGTCAGGGCAACGCTGTCGACAAACATGCAAAAGCTCTCAAAGGGCAGTTGCTTGCTGGTGCCAACGGTCCAGATGCGTTCGTTGCTGTTCTGGGTATGGGCAACCACCAGCGGGTTATGGGCCTGCTCCGACACGTTGTGGTACGAATTGCCGTCGAAAAACACCTCGCGGTTCCGGCTGTAATCCAGATCAGAAATGCTGGTGTCAACGCGTTCGGCCCGATCGATCGTCCCGTTGATAGAACGGAAGCGGTTGCCCGACACAGTCACACCATTGAGGAAGTGGCCCGTGCCATGAGGTTTGACCACGAAATAGCTGAACCAGGGGGCTACATCGCCCGACAGATACACGTTGTCGGTGATGGTGAGCGAGCTGAAGGAAAAGCCGGTGTTGAAATCCGGGGTCGCATCACGCTCATTCGTCCACTCGATGAAACAGTTGTCGATGTAATTCCCCGATACCACAGAGGCGGTAAAGTTCTCCATCAACACCAGTCCGGCGGTGCGGAACCCATTGGGCACGGCGTCACCCTGGAAGAAGTGGTTGCCCGACACCAGATGGTTTTGACCGGCCATCACGGCAAAGTGGCGGAACATCGTGGCCCGACAGTCGCGCAGCTTCACGTCATTGGAATTGACGTTCATGGCAATGGTCACACGGTCCGCCACATCGTCGGATTCCTCCGAAGACAGGAACTGACAACGATCCACCAACAGACCCTGACAGCCGCCCCCGATCGAGGTCAGGCCCCGGTTCTTGGGCCGGCTCACAAAACAGTCCTGCAACTCGAATGTGGGGCCGGACGGGGCCAGCATGATACCGCTCGACAGGTTGTTACACTGGAACTCGATGTCGGACATGATGAACTTGGACAGCTTGGAAAAGCCGCTGAAATCAACCATGTACTGGAAACGGCGGAAGGTGTAGTTCTGGGTACCTTCCGCATCATACAGCGGCGCGTTCAATTCGATCTCCTGGCTGCCCACATTCTTGCTGCGGACATAGATCTCGCGGCCAACGCCATTGCCTTCAACCAGCGACCCAACCTCGATATTGGCGATGTTGCTCACATTGGTCAGCTTGCGGGCGTCCGACGCGCTATAGGTGGCCTGGCTGGTCGTAGTGATGGTGTCCCAATTGTCGCCCTGCGCCTCCAACTGACCGTTGCGGATCATGCGGCGGGTGGCAAAGGTGGTGCGATTGGGCACGGCGGCCTGCATGTCGATGGGTGCGGTGACGGCAATGCGGCGGCCGCCCAGGTCCAGACCCTCATGATCCGAACTGTTCAAAAGCGCCTGAAACGCCTTCTTGAAGGCCAGCTCTTCATCGCCAAAGGCCTCGATATAGGTGGGCAGGTCATAGCTTTTGCGCAACAGCAGCATCTTGTCCGTGGGCATGCTCAGCGTGCCTTCGAACTTGACCAATTCCTCGATGGCCATGTCCTTTTCCAGGCGGAAGACACCCGCAGGGACCAGAACGGTGCGGCCATTGGCGGCGGCACTGGCAGCGTCAAAGGCGTCGCTGTCATCGGTCACGCCATCGCCCACGGCGCCGTAGTCGCGGACATCCACATAAGGGACCAGATCGCGCAAAAAGACCGATGTGACGTCTTCGATGATAATGTCGTCAATGCGCACAATCCCGCCATTGGGGCCGGTCAGATCAATGCCAAAATGGCCGTATACAGCATCAGGGCCCCAGACCATATCGACGCCGTTGCGATTGCCCGCCCCGACGATGGCCGACACCTCGACAACCGACCCATAAGTGGTCAGCGTCACGCTGTCGCCGACGGTCGTGACACCCGAAACCGCCTGGCCATTGCCCTGAGCCGCATAGCCCGACACGCGCACCGCAGGCAGGCTGCCACTGATCGCTTTGATGCGCGCGGTGATGCGCAGGTAACACCCCGGCAGGATCGGCGTCTCGCCCATATATCGCACACGTGTGGTGTTCGACGTCTTTTGCAGCTCAAGACAGCCGGCAAAATCCTGGTCCGCCGGGACAAAGGCCGCATTCGCCGCGTTCTGGTATGTGTCAGAGCCCGGCGTGCCATCGCCGCTCGACCAAACGTCCAGACCATTTGCAAAGGCCGGCGGCATCAAAAGCACGCCATCAGTGATCGCCTTGTTCATCCAAATATCCCTTTTATCAAGCAGGGGCAGCAGTGCCCGTTGAGGTGCAGTCAACCCGCAGAAAGCCGGGTGCTCTGACCCGTCCGGGCAAGGGAAATATCAACAAGGGGTTAACGCAGGCTCACAGCACCGCGCGCGGTACTCCTTGCTCAGGCAACATCCAGAAAATTGATCAGGGTCAAACCGCAGGCGCGGACCGCGGGTAAACTGCCCCGAAAACCGCAGGAGGGCACGATGAGACACGCAACAACCGGGCTGATGCTGGCCGCATTGATGACGTTACCCGCACATGCTCAAGAGGACACAGCCGAAGGCAAAATGCTGTACCGGAACTACTGTGCAACGTGCCACGGCTTGACAGGCAAGGGCGACGGCCCGATGGGCCCTGCCTTGCTCTTGCAGCCCACCGACCTGACCACGCTCCAGGGCGACAATGATGGTGTGTTCCCGCTGCTGCGCGTGGTCAAACGGATCGACGGGCGCGATCCTCTCGTCGGGCATGGCTCACCCATGCCGGTCTTTGGGCCATTCTTTGAAGGCGGGCGGGACATCTCGCTGCGCACCCAGGCTGGTCAATCCATCCTGACGAGCCAGCCGGTTGCCGAAATCATCACCTGGATGCGCACCATCCAGAAATAGCGGCTCAGGCGCTCAGGCCCGGATCATCCAGCAACTGAACCGCGCTGATCTTCCATCCGTTCTCGGTTTCTTGCATCCGGTAATCCAGCCAGTGGACGACACCCTTCCCGTCCACGATCTGCACCTTCTGCCACAGCGCACCAGCGACCTCGCGCAGCTCCAGAAAGGTCACCTCGGCCGGGCGCCACACCATCGGATAACCCTGGGTGACCATGCGGCCGAAATTCTCGGGCGTGCGAAACATGCCACGAATGGAAGGGCTGGCAAATTCAAAGGCACTGACAAAGTCATCAGCCTTGAAGGCTTCGATCTGGCTGCCAATCACACCCTCGATCTCGGCATCCTGCGCCGACACGGCCCCCGTCAGACACACAGACACCGCCAATGCCATCATCCATTTCAACATCGCAAACCCTCCGTCGCTCTACCTCACAAGCTAGAGCAACAGGGCCATTGGGCAAACGGCGCCTCATAATCCCCGCAAGGCGGACCTCGATCCGCCCTACCCGACCAGTTCGCCCGCCAGACCCTGATCAATCAGCGTCACGGTTTCCTGCACGCCATAAAGCGCGATGAAGCCACCAAAACGCGGCCCCTGCGACGCCCCCAGCAGCACTTCGTAAAGCGCCGTGAACCAGCCGCGCAGCGGATCAAACCGATCGCGGCCCACCGCATAAACCACCGACTGCAACGCCTCATCGTCGACAGGCCCGTCATAGGCGACCAGCGCCGCACGCAACGCCTCCAGCGCCTCCCGCTCCGTATCTGTGGGCAAACGGTACACTTTCGACGGTTTCACGAAGTCATTGTAATAGCGCACGGCAAAGCCCACCGCCCGGTCCATCCCGGGATGCGTCTCTGCGCCCGTTTCCGGCGCATAACGCTGGATAAATCCCCAAAGGGTCTCCTTCGTTTCCGCCTGACTGACAGAGGCGAGGTTCAAGAGCATCGCAAAAGGCACAACCATATCGCTCTGGGGCACATCGCCGCCATGGATATGCCAGACCGGGTTGTTCAAGCGGGCCACATCATCCTGCTTGGCATAGGCGCGCAGCTGCTGGTGATACTCGTCCACCGCCTTGGGAATAACGTCGAAAAACATGCGCTTGGCCGTCTTCGGCTTTTGGTACATGAAGTACGACAGGCTCTCGGTCGAGGCATAGGTCAGCCATTCGTCAATGCTGACCCCATTGCCCGAGGACTTGGAAATCTTCTGGCCCTGATCGTCCAGAAACAGCTCATAGCTGAAATGGTTCGGGGGCTTCACACCCAGGGTCCGACAGATCGCGTCATAGATTTTCTCGTTGGTGGCATGTTCCTTGCCATACATCTCGAAATCCACACCCAAGGCCGCCCAACGGGCGCCGAAATCAGGCTTCCATTGCAGCTTCACGTTGCCGCCCGTGACGGGCAGGGTCATCTCCTCCCCGCTCTCCGGGTCATCAAAGGTGACAGTGCCGGCGACAGCATCCACGTGCTTCATCGGCACATAAAGAACGCGACCGGTCTCGGGATGAATGGGCAGGAAAATCGAATAGGTCGCGGCACGTTCTTCACGCAGGGACTTCAACATGATCTTCATCAGATCGTCATAGCGTTCCGCACAACGCAGCAGGATTTCGTCAAACTGGCCAGAGCGGTAGAATTCCCGGGCCGAGATGAACTCATATTCAAAACCAAACGTATCCAGAAACCGGCGCAGCATGGCGTTGTTGTGATGGCCAAAGCTCTCATGGGTGCCAAAGGGATCGGGCACCGAGGTCAGGGGCATCTGCAAATACTGCTGCAAGGCCTCAGGGTTGGGCACATTACCCGGCACCTTGCGCATCCCGTCCAGATCGTCCGAAAAACACACCAGTTTCGTGGGGATATCGCTCAATTCCTCAAAGGCACGCATGACCATCGTGGTACGAGCCACCTCGCCAAAGGTGCCGATGTGGGGCAGACCCGAAGGGCCATAACCCGTCTCAAACAACACATACCCCTTCTCGGGCGGCGCTTTTTCATAGCGTTTGAGCACCCGGCGCGCTTCTTCAAAAGGCCAGGCTTTGCTCGTCATCGCAGCGTCACGCAGTGTCGACATCAGGGGTGTCCTAAATTCTGGCGCCACGGGGGCATCCGCGGCGGCGCTCTCATCAATTCCGCACGGGGTACGCGCGGACAGAATCCGCACCCGACAGGCACGAACCCGCCGCTACCTATTGCGGGCGGGGCACTGCGTCAATATTGAGGGGGCATCAGGTCACCCGAACAGGACTGTCACAATGGCACACTCCGAAACGTTTACGCTCTCCGCCCAGGATGCGCTTGTGGCGCTGATGATCGCGATCTCCGCCTCGGACGAGGACATTCGGACCGCCGAGTTGGTCAAGATCAACTCGGCCGTGAACAACCTGCCGGTCTTTGCTGATTACGACCTCGACCGGATGAACGTTGTGGCGCAAACGGTGTTCGACCTCTTCGAACAGGAAGACGGTCTGGACGCCCTCTTCGGTCTCGCACGCGAAGCACTGCCCGAACGGCTGCATGAAACAGCCTATGCCTTGGCCTGCGACGTGGCCGCAGCCGACGGCACACTCGAAGAAACCGAACTGCGGCTGCTCGAAGAAATGCGGTACGAACTGAACATAGACCGCCTGCACGCCGCCGCGATTGAGCGCGGCGCAAGAGCGCGACACCTGACACTCTAGGCGATGAACGCAGCACTTATCAGACGAAATCCGTCCTACTCGCCAAACCCCACCGGCAAATAGTCTCGACCACGATGACACAAAGCAGACCTCGACTGGGCCTTCGGTCCATGTCCGCAGTGCGGGACAAACCGGACTTGCGCAGTCGCAGCTATTGCTGACGCAGCATCCACTCGCAGTTGCAGCACCGTAAATGCTGCTTCGCAGTGCGGGCCGTTGAAGCAGCCATTCGCGAACGTAAATTTTGTTCGATCCGAATTCTCACGTTCGCTGAAAAATGCTTGGACTATCTAGACGCCGATGGCGTGTGCTATTTTGCCATGGTCCCGCCAATGGCCTATTTTTTAATGAAGGTAGTGTTTAGGCAACTTGCACTTACGTCTTTGCGATCTCTGCAAGCACCTGCCGCCAGTGGCTGTGCCGTGCCGACGTCTGGCTGCGGGCATGCCAACACAGGCCGATGTCCAGCGTTTCGGTTCTCCAAGGCGGATTTACACATTCAAGACCAGTTGCCGAAAGAACGTCCGGTAGGGTTACGATGATCTCAGTGCCCTTGATCAACGTAAGCGCACTGTCGAAGTCGGGGACTTGCAGCACGACATTTCGCTTGCGCTTCATCTTTGCCAAACGCTGGTCGATTGCGAAGCTGGCATCCGGGCCAAGGGCAATGCGTGCATGAGGCCGCGCACAAAAGGCATCCAAATCGTTTTCTGGCAATGGATATATTGGGTCAAAGTAGACGACATCGCGAAATGAAAACAACCTGCGCTGCATAATGCCGTCGCCCTTTGCGGCATCAAGCGGCAAAAAGCAAAAGTCGAGTACGCCTTCCTGCAGGTTCTGTACCGTTTGGAAAAGCGAGCCTGGGCGCTTGATTTCGAATGTCAGCTTTGGTGCTTGGGTTAGCGCATGCTGCAACAGGGGCTTAATCAGAACTGTCCGCTCCACGGCCGTTGCCGCAATGCGCAGCGTTCCGGTGTCCGAAGCCGGATCATAAGCGGGCGTCTCAAACATCGCATCAAGATGACGCAACGCTGCCTCGGCCTCTGGCAGCAGAGTCTTGGCCCGCTCTGTTGGCTGCACGCCGTTGCCAGCGCGCACAAACAGCGGATCGCCAGTGCGGGCGCGCAACTGTTCCAGCCAATAGCTGATGGTGGATTGGTTCATATCCAATAGTCGGGCAGCCCCGCTGAGCGATCCAGCTTTCTGGATGGTCAGCAGGATCTGAAGCTGCCGCCCGTCGATCCCGAGGTAATCAGAATTTTCCATAGTGCAAACTAGTAACGTGGGATTTCCGGACAATCAATCCGGACGTATCTCTACTTCAACACCACAAGATACGCCCAAGGAGGTCGATGACATGACAGCACAAGCACAAGCCGCACCCGCGTTCGATGGTTGGGACAAAGACGTCTCTCCGTTTCACCAAGGAGAGGTTGCCCTGCACGAGCGCGTGGGTCGCGCGGAGCGTCAGGACATGGTGGGTCGCCGGATCATCCGCCCCTATATGATCGACCAACATCGCGCGTTTTTTGCCAGCTTGCCTTTCGTCATCGGCGGCAGTGTGGATGTGCAGGGCGCGCCTTGGGCCTCGGCCCTGTTCGGGCGGCCTGGGTTTCTGTCAACACCCAACGACGTGAGCTTTGCCATCAACACGCCTGTGCTGGATGGCGATCCCTTTGCCGAGAATGCAAAGCCGGGCGCGCCTGTGAGCTTTGTCGGAATCGAATTGCAAACGCGCCGCCGCAATCGCTTGAACGGGATCATCCGTGACGGCGATGGGGTTGTGGCGGACGTGGTGCAGTCCTTCGGCAATTGTCCACAGTACATCCATACAAGGGACATGGCCTTCACCCGTGATCCACGTGTGGCCGTTGCCTCTGATCGGCATGAGTTCACTGAATTGGGTGATGCTGAGCGCGCGATTATCTCCAAGGCCGACACCTTTTTTGTCGCCAGCCACAATCCGGTCGATGATCCGCGCAGCAATGGCGGGGTCGATGTAAACCACCGCGGCGGCAATGCCGGCTTCGTCAAGATTGACGGCAACACGCTGACCGTCCCCGATTTCTCAGGCAACTTTGCCTTTAACACGTTGGGCAATTTCATGGTGAACCCAAAGGCTGGGTTGCTGTTTATCGACTTCGCCTCAGGCGACATCCTGCAACTGACTGGCACGGTCGAGATCATGTGGGACATCACCCCCGAGATCGCCGCGTTTGAAGGCGCGCAACGTGCCTGGCGTTTTCATCTAACCAAAGGCCACCGCCTGATCGGCGCCTCCCCGCTGGGGTTCGTCGATGGCGAGGCCTCTCCCCGCTCACTTCAGACCGGACACTGGCAATAGGCCTCATTGACACAACCAAACAACGATAAATCGACATGACACAATCTTTCACAATCAAAGTCTTCTTCCGTGGCGACTGGTGCCCTTGGTGCAACGCGCAACTGCGCGACTTCAACGACGCGCAGGATCGCGTCCAGGCACTGGGCGGCCAAGTTGTTGCCTACACGTCGCAAGCGGGCAACCAGTCGAAAGCCAACAACAATCTGAAGTTCGACGTGATCGTTGATGAGGACAACGCAGAGGCCAAGCGGCACGACATCTTCATAACGCCACAAGCCGATAACCCGGTGGCAGCAGCACTGCCTGAGCTTTACCCAAATGGCATGGTGCAGCCCGGCATCGTGATCGAGGACACCGCGGGACGGGTTCTGTACCGCTGGGCCATCGTGCCAAGCGAAATGAACATCGGCGGCGCGAAAGACCGCCCACTGGTTTCGGAAATCGTCGGCGCGCTGGAGCAGATCCTCGCAGGCGGCGAGGTGCCTGAGAATTTCGAGGTGATGGAGGTGGATCACCTCGAAGCCCATCACCCCGACATGCACCAAAAGGTGCTCGATTACTTCGCCACGATGGAAGCGCAGAAGGCCTAAAGCCTTATATTCCTTCCCTAAATTCAAGGAGACATCCAATGTCAGACGAAAAAATCACCATCATTTACGACACCTATTGTGGCTGGTGCCACGGCGCTTCCGAGGTGTTCGACACCATCGAAGCCAGCGGTGCTGAGGTCGAAGTGCTGCATCGCCATCTCTTTGAGGGCGACTACCGCCCCAAGATGAGCGAAGGCAAAGGCGAACAGATTGTTGAGAACCTGATTCCACGAATTGAAGCGCTGACGGGCCAGGAGTTTACCCAAGCCTACAAAGACAACATCGCCATGTCGCCGACCGAAGTGCTGGCGTCCAAATACTCGGCGCAGGCAGCCGCCCTCGTTCATGATCAGGGCCCCGCGCGCGAATTTGCGATCCGCCGCAAGCTGGAAGACCTGCACTTTGGCCAAGGCGTCTCTTCAACAGACCGCGATGCGATTGTCGCGGCCCTGATCGAGGAAGGCATCACACCTGAGGACGCCGAAAAGCTGGGCACGCCAGAACTGGAAGCCAAAGCAGAATCGCTGGCCGGTAGAGCCAAAGCTCTGATGGCGGCAGTCGGATCACGCGGTGTGCCGACCGTGCTGCGCAGCAATGGTGATCGTTACAGCGTCGTGGACCATCAGGCCTACTACGGCCGGGCCGACGCCCTTCCTGCCAATGTATCAAACCTCGCAACTGTCTAACCGGACGAAAGGATTAAGAAAATGTCAAAGACCATCGCAATCTTCGGAGCAACCGGAGCCCAAGGGGCCCCCGTCGTCACCCAAGCCCTCGCCGAAGGCTACACCGTTCGCGCCGTCGCGCGAGACGCCGCCAAGATCAAGGAAATGCACCCCGACGCGATTGCCGTGAGCGCAGATCTCTCAGATGAGGCCGCGGTGGTTAAGGCCCTGTCCGGTGTGGATGCTGCCTTCCTGCACTTTCCAATGCCCTCGGGGCCAGATGACAGCGCAACCTGGGCCGGCGCCTTCTTCGGGGCCGCGCACAAAGAAAAGCTGCCGCTGTTGGTCTATGTCACGGGCGGACCATCCGGCGATCGCTTTCCATCCTCCACCATCGTTGATGGGATTACTGATGGAATGAATGCGGTTCTGGGGTCAGGTATCCCATCCATCGTCCTGCAATCAGCGGTCTATCTTGAGAACCTACAGCCCGAACTGTTCGCGCCATTCCTGCGCAGCGAAGGCAAACTGGATTATCCTCCCGTGCCCCAGGACCTAAAGATGCAGTGGACCTCTCATCTGGATCAGGCAAAACTGGCTGTCGCAGCCTTAGCGCGCCCGGAACTTGCTGGACAGGCCTTTGAGATTGGTTCGCCTGATGCGCTGACCGGGGCAGAGCTGGCAACACACCTATCGGGCTGGTTGGACCGCCCTGTCACCTTTGACCCTGCAACGCGGGAGGCGTTTGGCCAGCGTGTCGGGGATGCGCTGAACAATCCCGGCGTGGCCTTTGTGTTGTCGGACCTTTACGGCTCAATCGCGGCCCTTGAAGGCGACGCCATGGCGGTGGACACGGCGACTCTTGAGAAGACGTTTGGCGTGACACTGACCTCTGTCGCAGATCACATTAAGAGCTGGGGTTGAAACTGCTTCCATCTTGGCCGACCGATCCGAATAGGGTCGGTCGGTTTTTGTTTGTTTGGTTCGCATAGGGTTATCAGAATTTTCGATATCCAATATCGTTTCCGCCATATTTCCCGATCTTTTGATGGCGCGTATCTTTCCCTTACCGATGCAACAAAGCGCCTCTGAGAAAACCAAAACACACAGCAAGGGACTGAACCAAATGACACTTCATGCACTCAAAACAGCCACACTCGTCGTCGCCACTACCGTTGGCTTCTGGGCACAATCGGCACAGGCCGAAACGCTCACTCAAAAGGAAACGGCCATCGCGATCATCCAGAACGGCTTGATCGACGGCGATGTGGATTTCATCAACACATATGTCGCCGAGGACTACATTCAGCATAATCCGCAAGCGCCTGATGGGCGGGCTGGATTGATCGGCTTTACGCGATACCTCGCCTCACAAGGCACCGAGAACACTGCTACGGTCGTGCGCGCGCTGGAGCAGGACGATCTTGTCGCATTGCATGTGATCTACGAGTTTGGCGACGACAAAATGGCCGCGTTTGATTTGTTCCGGTTCGAAGATGGCGTTGCCGTCGAGCACTGGGATGGTCTCCAGCCTTGGGTCGAAGAAACCGTCAGCGGGCGCTCCATGACCGATGGCCCGACCGAGATTACCGATCTGGACAAGACCGACGAAAACGAAGCCATCGTGACCGGCTTTGTGAACGACATCCTGGTGAATGGCCAGTTCGACAAGATCACCAATTACATCAGCGGCACATATCTGCAGCACAACCCGAATGTGGGCGATGGTCTGGACGGCCTCGGGGCTTTTGTTGGCTACTTGCAGGAAAACAACATCTCATTCCGCTACACCAAAGTGCACAACGTGGTGGCTGAAGGGAACTTCGTGATGGTCCAGAACGAGGGCGAGTTCGGCGGCAAACCTACGGCGTTCTATGACCTCTTCCGCGTCGAAAACGGCATGATCGTTGAGCACTGGGATACGGTGCAGGAAATCCCCGAGCAAATGGCGCATGACAACGGGATGTTCTGAAGCACATCAAGACCATACCAAATTATAACAAAGTGGGGCGGCACGGATATGTGCCGCCCCTTTCTTGTGCGTCAGTTCTCGTCAAGATGGGCTTCAAGGAACCAGAGCGATTGATCCAGAAACCGCGACGTGCCGGTCAACAGGTCGGCTGTGTCTGCGTCACCTGCTGTGTCAGTTGCCTCAATCGCGTCTCGAACAGTGTTGCCCAATGCTGCAAACCGATCGGCAAGCGCGATTAGGTGCGCCGTCCCGCTTGTTGCATCCAGCGGGTACGGGTTTGACCCGGCAGCTGTCTCTGCCCGGCCATCGGGTGTGCCGCCAAGCGTGGCGAGGCGTTCGGCAATCTCATCAATTTCGGCATCCAGCGGCGCGACGAAACTGTCGAACAGTTCATGCAACTGTTGAAAGTGCGGCCCACGCACCGTCCAATGCGCCTGCTTAATCGCCAGCCGCAGATTGAGCGCCTCGGCCAGATTGTTTTGCAGCAGCTCTGCGCTGACGGCACGGGTGTTTTCGGATAGTCCCAGTCGTGTCTGTCTCATACTATTTCCTTTCGAGTTAAGCGCCCGGGCCGCAATCAATGCAGCGCGGCGGGGGCATTGCGCCCATTTGCATGTTCGCATTGAGGATCCGCAGCGCGGTGCGCAAACCTTCCTCGATCACCGGGTGATAGAAGGGGCGTTCCAGCATCTCGCTGACGGTGAGGCGCGATTGCAGCGACCAAGCCAGCAAATGCGCCAAATGTTCTGCGCGTGGCCCGATCATTTCGGCGCCAAGAAAACGGCCCGTGATCCGGTCACCATAAACACGAAGCAGTCCTTTGTTCACGCCCATCACGCGCGCGCGGCCCTGATCGGACCAATCGACTGCGCCGGTGACAAAATCTGCGTCCCGTTCGGTTAACGCCCGGTGGGTTTCGCCCACCATCATGATTTGCGGATCACTGAACACCACAGAGATTGGCGCGCTTTTGACAAAGCGGCGGATCTCGGGGAAATGCGTGGCGTTGTGGCCTGCTGTCATGCCTTCATCTGCAGCCTCATGCAAAAGCGGAATGATGTTGTTAACATCACCGGCGATAAAGATCGGCGCTGTGCCACATTGCCCGGTCTGGACGTCAAAGATGGGCACCCCGCGCGGATCCAAGTCTAGGGTCGTGTTATCAAGGCCGAGCTTGTCCACGTTCGGACGCCTGCCTGTGGCGATCAGCGCATAGTCGTATTCGAGCGTTTGCGTGCCTGCCTCTGTCACGAGGTCCACGGCCACGCCGTTATCGGTCCTGCGGTGGTTTTGAACATCTGTGTGCGGGTGGAAGTCGAACTCTTCTGTGAAGAGGCGATTTGCCTCGGCCAGCACCTCTGGATCAGACAGGGGGCCAACCAGATTGTCGCGGCCAAACAGGCTGACCCGGACACCAAGGCGGTGGAGCGCTTGGCCCAGCTCCAGCCCGATGACGCCCGCGCCAAAAACGGCGACTGAACCCGGAAGGGTGTCCCAGGAAAACACATCGTCATTGATGATCAGACGGTCGCCGAAATTCTCAAAGAACGGCAAAATGTTCGACCGGGACCCGGTGGCGATGATAATTGCCTCGGCCTCGACCCTGCGCCCATCGCTCAACGATAGGACCGTGTCGGTCTCAAACGTGGCACGGGCACGGATACGATGTTGTTCTGGCCAGCCCTCGACCGTTTCTTCGACAAATCCCACGAAACGGTCCCGTTCGCTCTGAACCCTTTGCATGACGGCGGCACCGTCGATCTTGGGCGCGTCATAGGTCACGCCCATTGGCGATGTGTGCGACCCGGCATGCGCAGCCTCTGCCGCCGCAATAAGCAATTTGGAGGGCATACAACCGACCCGCGCGCAGGTGGTGCCGTAGGGGCCATCTTCGATCAGAAGGACGTCATCTGTAGTCTTTGTCACTTCGCGGTAAGCCCGCATGCCAGCGCTGCCTGCGCCAATGATGGCGACTTTGGTTTTTAGAGTTGTCATGTCGTCCTCTCAGATACGGTGTTGCGGTAATTCGTTTGTTTTGCAGATGCTTGGTGCAGCCTAACGGTCGCCCTCAGCTTTTCAGCTGCCCGTCCTGGCCTGGTGTCAGACGACCGCCTTTGACCACCTCGACATAGACGCCCATATCCGTATGCCCGTACTCTTTGCGCAGCAGGTAAGGCACCTTGAGGTCCCGCTCGGCGGTGAGCGGATTGACCTCGGTCGCGGCGCAGCGCTTGGTGCGCGACAGGATGCGCAGCGCGACGTCGCCAAAAGCGAGCGTCTGCCCGACAGCATCCAGTTCGGCAAAGGGCGGCAGCCCGTCAATTTCGATATTTGCACGGAACCGCGCACGGTGCACTTCTGCCCCGACCCGGTTACCAAGGTCCTGCAGCGAGGCGAGGTTGATCACAGAAATCGCGCTCATCATTTGTGGTGATACAACCGAGACATCTGTAAACCTGTGCGGTGCAGCGGAGACGAAAATGGGGGGCTCTGGGTCGCTCAGGCCCAAGGTCTTGTGCAGGAAAACGCCCGCCTGTGCTCGCACCTCGGCGCTGTCCATCTCGAAGCTGTGGGTGCTGTCGCCCGTCGCGATCTGAAGGGTCCAGGTCGTGTCGTCAAATGTGGTGTTCAGACCTGCCAGCGCGGCTTCCTTTACCAGAACGACGAAGCGTTCTTTGGGCAGCGGTTCTGGATTTGTCGGATCAAAACCGGAGTTGTAACGCGCAAAACCGAACAGACGATCCCCGGGAACACCTTCACCTTCCGTGAGCGTCAGGGTATCGAGGGTTTCCGCGCTCAGCCCTTTGACGGGAAAACGGTTCAAGCCTGAGATCGTGAAATTGGGCATGGTAGAGACCTCCGTTTGCTGTTGAGCAAAGGGCGGCAGCTGCATGCTGCCGCCTCAATCGCTCACAGGTCTACAACCGCAGTGTTCTGGATAGTTTTCCAGTTCTCCTCAGCCGCAGTAATCGTGCCTACAGGATCCTCTTTGTATTTGTTGTAGATCGTCTGATTAACGAACACATAGAGCTTGCCATCACGCACATCAGCAAATCGCGGGTTGCCGTCGAGCTTTTTGTTCACGGCAACGCCAAGGGTGCAGAAGCCACCAAATTGCGGCAGAAACGCTGTCGGGTCAGCCTCAAAGCTGTCTTTGGCTGCGGCTGTGGCGAAATAGTATTCAACACCGTCATGTGTGGCAGCATGTGCAGCCGCACCGTCGAGCAGGCGTTCGCCTGTGGTCATCGCGACAACATCAACACCGTGGAAACCAAGGGGCATACCGTTCAGGGTCAGGCCGTTGGAGACGTTATATTCATCTGCGGCAAATGCGGCACTTGCCAGGGCGATAGAGGCTGCAACGGCGGAGGCGAAGATTGAGGATTTCATGACTTTTTCCTTTTAGAAGTTTGGGGGAGGGAACAGCGGGGCTTGATGCCCCGCCAATCAGGTCAGAACCGGGCCGACATGAAGCTGCGAATGCGGGCGACGATCAAATCACCGTCTTCCTCGATGGCAAAGTGGCCTGTATCGAGAATGTTGTAATCGACATCTTTCAGATCACGCAGGTAGCCTTCGGCACCGGGGACCGGGAAATAGGCGTCATTCTTAGCCCAGACCACTAGCGCAGGTGGCTGATGCTCGCGCATATAGGCCTGCCATTCGGGGTATTTTGCGACATTGTTGCGATAATCGTAGATCAGGCTGAACTGCGCCTCGTACATGCCCGGACGGCTCATGGACTGATGATCCAGCAGCCAGTTGTCCGGGTTGATCCCGTCGGGGTTGCGGGTGCCGTGGGTGTATTGCCAACGCAGACCGGCAACACTGAACACGTTGTCAATCAGGGTCTTTTCATATTCAGCGTCTCGCCCGCCTTCCCACAGTTTGACCACAGGGGCCCATGTTTCAGGGTCCACCCCTTCAGCATAGGCATTGCCGTTCTGGATGATCAGGCCGTCGATTTTGTCGGGGTATGTGGTGGCGATCCGAAAGCCGACAGGCGCGCCATAGTCCTGAATGTACATCGAAAACTGATCGACGCCCTTTTGTTCCAGAAAGGTGTTCACTGTCACCGCAAGGTTGTCGAATGTGTATTCGTAGTCGTCAGGGGAGGGAAACCCGCTGGAGCCGAAGGCGGGATAGTCCGGGGCGATCAGGTAATAGTCGCCTGACAGTTCATCCAGCAGATGGCGATATTGGTGAGACGAGCTTGGGAACCCGTGCAACAAGACGATGGCTGGGTTTTCTGGATTGCCTGCTTCACGGTAGAAGATCTCGACGCCATCGACGGTCTCGTATCCATAAGAGACGTCACCGGCATGTACCATGTTTGCGATGAGAGTCGTGGTGAGCGCCGCAAAGGCGAAAATACCGAGTTCTTTGGTCATGTCATGCTCCTTGAAAATTTCGACACGGTCGAGATGCGTGCCCTTTCAAGAAGAGAATATCTATTTCGAAAAAATACTTAATACGTCCAAAATGAAAGACACTACTTCAAAATTTGGAATAAAGGTCTTATCAAAAAGGGATCAGACTGAACGCACATCGCCTGACCCCGCTTTGATGCGGGGCCAGGCGACGGATACGTTAGGATATCTCCTTAAACGCAGAGTATTTTTTGTACATTCAAATCTCCCAAAGATCGTCTCCGCAGGCTTCATTCACCCAATGGCGATCTTCAAAAACATGCGACCTCTCTTCGAGGGGTTTATGCATGTCCTTTGACGCGACCTCCTTCGGCGGCTTTGCCGGGCTCTGAACAGGTTTGGCGCTGTTTGACTGTTGCATTTAGGGATTTTCCTTTCGGGGTACGGCCTGGCCATCACATCGGGCGGACCGCCCGGTCTTCCTCAAGAAGGTTTACGCAGCAAGGTTACGGTCCCTTGACCGCCATCGGCACAAACGGACACGACCGCGTAGGATCCGACCTCTTTGGTTTGCAGCTGTTTCGCGGCCTGGCTGAGCACCCGCGCGCCTGTGGCTCCGAATGGATGCCCGATGGCCAGCGAGCCGCCGGTCTGGTTTAGCCGATCCATCGGGAAGGCCCCCATATCCGCGCTCACGCCCGCCTTGTCGCGCAGATAGGTGTCGTCCGTGATGCCATGGATATTGGCCAGCACCTGCGCGGCAAAGGCTTCGTGGATTTCCCAGACGTCGATGTCATCCAGCGTCAGACCATGCGCGGCCAAAAGCTGCGGAATGGCCCGGGCGGGGGCCATCAGGATGCCTTCTTCCTTGTAATCCATCGCGCCGAGCCGCCAATCGACGATCTCTATCGCATCTGTTTCGGCGACACCTAACCGCGCAAGACCTTCTGCGTCTGCGACCCAAATGCTTGCGGCGCCGTCCGTTAACGGTGAAGAGTTGCCCGCCGTCAGGGTGCCTGCCTCTGAGCGGTCAAAAACGGGTTTCAGGCCGGAGAGCTGCTCCAGCGTGCTATCGGCACGCGGCATGGTGTCTTGGTCCACACCACCGAACGGCGTGATCAGATCGTCGAAGAAGCCGTCCTTTTGCGCTTTGACAGCGTTTTGGTGGCTGTCGAAGGCGATCTGATCCTGATCGGCCCGCGTGATGTTGAACAACTGCGCTGTGTCTTCGGTATGCTCGCCCATGGAGCGCCCCGAAAGCCGGTTCGCCCAGCCTTTGAGGGGCAGATCAAAATGACCGGCGTTCAGGTCGTTGACCATGGCCAACGCCGCGCCGGGGTCCTTCATTGCAAGGCCAGCAACTTGTTGGGCGACCTCGGGCTTCAGGGCAATCGGGACATGGCTCATGGATTCAGCACCGCCGACCAGCGCCAGATGCGTCCCGCCATAGCCCAGCATGCCGCTGGCCTGGATGGTGGCCATCATCGAGGTCGAACAGGCCAGCGCGGTCGAAAAGCTCGGCACAGACGGGTCAAGCCCGGCCTCCAGCCAAGCCTCGCGCGCGATGTTCGACACATTGGCCGTCGGGATCACCTGACCCCAGGCCACCAGATCGGGTGTTGCGCGCTCCGCCATGGCTTGCATGACGGGAATGGACAGATCAATGGAGCTTTGGGAGACATAGGCGGTCCCCGCTTTCACGAACGGCGTGCGCAGTCCGGGGACGATATAGCGTGTCATCGGTTAAGTCCTTTCGTCTTGGTGGGTCAGCCGGTTGGGCCAAAGGTTTCAAAGTGGATGTGGGCGCCGGGCACGCCTGCGGCTTCCAGCCCATCGCGGAGGTCAGCGAGGAACTGCGCGGGTCCGCAGAGCATGTAACAGGCGTCCGGACCTGCACCCAAGTCGATGATATGTTCGGCGGTGATGCGTCCTTGCAAATCGTAATCGCGCCCCAGCACATCCTCCGTCTCAGGCTGGCTATAGAAAATGCGTTTGTGCAGCGTTTCGTTCTGCGCCATCAGCGCATCGACCTCGGGCTTGAGCGTATGGTCGCGGCCATTGCGTGCACCGTGGACATACCAGACCTCGCGGTCCGATTGTTGCGCATTTGCGTGCAGGGCAGCCACCATCGGCGTCAGCCCGACACCCGCAGAGATCAGAACCAGAGGGCATTTGCTGCACGGAATGACAAAGTCGCCCGCAGGGGGCCGCGCCTCAATCACACTGCCCGCGCGCAACTCGTCATGGAAGAAGCGTGAAACCAGTCCCTTGTCTTCGCGTTTGATGCTGAGGCGATATTGCGACAGATCATCCGGGTTACCTGACAACGAATAGCTGCGTTTCGACGTGCCGAGCTGACCGGGGATTTGCACCTCAACGGGCAGATGCTGACCGGCTTCAAAGGGCTCCAGCGCGGGGCCATCCGCAGGTTCAAGATAAAACGACGTGATAGAGGTGCTCTCCTCGACCCGCTTGGCGACTTTCAGACGACGGCTGAGATGGTCCTGTTTGCTCCAGCGCAAACCGACTGCGCCGGGGCGCGCGATCACCTGATCAATTTCGACATTGATCATGCGCCATGCGTCCGGGTCATGCGCCCCTTTGGGCGACCAGTCGATTTCGGCGCGACCCGTGATGTGCAACAACCCGCCGGTTTCAAAATCCACAAACAGGAGCCCGACCCGAGGGTCCGAGACCAGATTGCCAATTGTGTTGAAGAAGTTGTTCCCGGCGTAATCCGGGATCTGCAGATGCGTTGGGCTGGCGACATTGACAAAGCCGGGCGCTCCGCCGCGGTGGCTGGCGTCAAACCCGTTGGAGGCGGCACCTGCCTCACCCTGATGGCCAGAGCCGATGAACATCGTGTCTGCCTTGCCGATCTGGGCGATCTGGGCGGGGGTGAGTGCTGCACTTGTCTGTGCCTCAGGAACGGCGGCTCTTGGCGCCCGGGTCCAGGCACGTTCGTGGATGTATTGCGGGCAATTGCCAAAGGTCTGACGGATATCGATTGTATAGCCTGCGTCAGACCCGTGAATATGGCCGCTGAAGCGATTGCGGCGGCGGGTGGCAAGCTCAATGCCCAATACGCCAATATCTGAGCCTTGCGCAAAGCTCTCTGCCAGCGGGTCGGTCGCATCCAGTGCGGTTGCAAGTTCAATCCGTCGGGGATCAGGAGAGGTGGCAAAGCCATCCGGACCATCCAGCATCGTTATCCAGGTCTGGCCCTGTGCATCTGCACCGGACACAACAAGAAATGGCACATTGGTGTGAAAGTCGCGATGCTGTTCGGGCAGGTAGTCGCGGATGAACCCACCGGCCCATTGCGCAACATCCCCCACACCCGCACAGGCCTGCGCCTTCAATTCACCTTCGTGAAACGGATTGATCTGTTCCATCTTTGACATCTTGCAGGTCCTTCTCTGAAGAGGTGGCGTGTCGAGGCGGGAGAGACCTCGACACGCGGGGCTGGCTTCAAGCCAGCTCGGGGATGGGTGAGGTTGCCATACCAACGAAACCCGGCTGCGCTTCCACGCGGGCAAGCCAGGCGCGGATATGCGGATAGGGGGTCAGATCCACCCCGCCTTCCGGGGCGTGGGCGACATAGCTGTAGCTGGCGATATCGGCGATGGTGATTGTGTCGGTCGCCAACCACTCGCGGCCGTCGAGATGGGCATCCATCAGCTTGAACAGATCATGCGCCGTTTTGATCGCCCCCTGATGATCCAGCGGCACGCCAAAGACGGTAACCAAACGGGCCGAACAGGGGCCATGGAAAATCTGATGCGCGGCAATGGTCAGCCAACGCTGCACCTCGGCGGCCTCTTTGGGGTCCTCAGGTATCCAGTGGCTGCCCTTGGCATAAGTCTGCACCAGATAGGTCAGGATCGCATTGCTGTCCGACAGCAGATAACCGCCATCGTCGATCACCGGCACGGTGCCGAAAGGGCTGTCTTTGAGGAACTCGGGCGCCTTGTGCGCGCCGTTTGCCATATCGACCTCGATGACCTCGTAAGACAGGTCAAGCAGAGAGAGCATAAGCTGCACCCGGTGGGAGTGGCCGGATTTCGCAGCGCGGTGAAGTTTGATGGGCGTTGTCATGGTTTCAGGTTCTTTCGCTAATTTTAGAGTGTGGGAGAGGCGCGGTTTTAGAAGCCAAAATCACTGAGGCCGGGATGGTCATCCGGGCGGCGCCCCAGCGGCCAGCGGAACTTGCGATCCGCCTCGGCAATGGGTTGTTCATTGATGGAGGCATGGCGGTTGGCCATGTAGCCGTTCTCGTCGAACTCCCAGTTCTCGTTGCCATAGGCGCGGAACCAGTTGCCGCTGTCGTCGTGGTATTCATAGGCGTAGCGGACCGCGATACGGTTGCCGCCATAGGCCCAGAGTTCCTTGATCAGGCGATAGTCCAACTCCTTGTCCCATTTGCGGGTCAGGAACGCCTCGATCTCCTTGCGGCCTTTCGGAAACTCCGCCCGGTTGCGCCAGGCGCTGTCCGGCGTATAGGCCAGAGCAACTTTCGCAGGGTCGCGGGAATTCCAGCCATCCTCGGCAAGGCGCACCTTTTCGCGCGCGCTCGCTTCGGTGAATGGGGGCAGCGGATGACGGGGGGCTTCGGTGGTCATTTCAAGATCCTCTTGCGCCAGGCTCAGGCCGCTGCTGCGTTGATTGCGGGAAAGTCGATATCTGTCTGAAAGACTTCATTGACGTAGTTCGTCAGCACATTCAGGGCGATCAGGCCAATGATCTCGATGATCTCCGCATCCGAATACCCGGCGGCGCGGACGGTCGAGATGTCCTGTTCACTCACGCGGCCCTTTGAGGTCGCGACCTTGACGGCAAAGGACACGGCGGCATGTGCTTTTGCATCTGTTGATGCGCCAGCGCGGTTTGCCGCGACCTCAGCTTCGTCCAGCTTCGCGAAGGTCTTGGCCAGAAACGTGTGGGCTGCGTTACAGTAGTCACACCCATTGGTTTGCGCGATGGCAATGGCGATGCGTTCACGGGTTGCGGCGCTAAGTTTGCCTTTTGACAGCGCCCCGTTCAGGCCCAGATATCCTTCCAGCGCGTCCGGACTTGTCGCGAGGAGGCGAAACAGATTGGGAACCGATCCCAGCGATTTTTCCACCGTTTCAAGCAGTGGCTGTGACTGTACCGGCGTGTCGGCGATGGTCTGAGGTGTTGCGATGCGGCTCATGTCGTTGTCCATTCGAAGTGAGGTTTGTGTTTCGTTCTGGGAAGAAGTTAGCTCCGATCAAATCAGATAATAATACTGGAACTCTGAAAGTTATTAATTCAGAATTGGTAATTATCGAGAGGGATCATGGACAGGTTACAATCATTAGAAGTGTTTGTTGCCGTGGCTGAGACGGGCAGCTTCGCGGGCGGAGCACGTACGCTGGGGATCAGCGCACCATCGGCAACGCGCGGTGTGAACGAATTGGAAGAGCGTTTGAGCGCGCGCCTGTTCACCCGAACCACGCGGGTGGTACGTTTGACTGATGTTGGCCGAACCTATCTAGATGAGGTTCGGGGTATCCTGACCGATCTTGATGCGGCCAATGATGGTGTCTCTGGTGCGGTTGGAGTGCCGAAAGGCATGCTTAGGCTGACGTCGCCAGTGGAATTCGGGCGCATACATGTTGCCCCAATTCTTGCCGAGTATCTGGACCTCTACCCCGAAATGACCGCCAGCATGCTGATGGTCGACCGGGTGGTAAACCTTGTCGAAGAAGGATTGGACATAGGTGTGCGGATCGGGCCGCTGACCGCAGCTGGATTGATGGCCGTCAAGGTTGGTCGCGTGCGTCGGGTCATCTGCGGCGCGCCTGACTATTTTGCCGAACATGGTTTGCCGCAGACACCGGATGATCTTGCAAATCACCGCATTGTCGAAACTCCAACGACAACGCTGAACAGTGAATGGCGCCTCGGTAAGAAGCAGGACATTATTGCGCGCGTAACACCCACACTTGCCACAACTAGCGTCGCGTCCGCAGTCTCCCTTGCAAGATCGGGATGGGGCCTTACGCGTGTTTTGTCGTATCAGGTTGGCCCGGATCTTCAGTCTGGTGCCTTGAAAACAGTCCTCGAAGACTTTGAACCCGAACATCTCCCCATTCATTTGGTCCACTATGAGGGCCGACGTGTCTCTACAAAGGCCCGCAGTTTTCTGGACCTGGCCAAAAAGCGGCTTCGACAGGAGCCAAGTCTCAACTGACTTTTGGGGTCACTTCAACAACTCGAAGAAAAGGGAACCGCCTCGAAATGGCGAAGGGCAGTGCCGCTCGCCAAGGTGGGTCAGATATCGATACGCTCTGCGATGCTCAGAGCATCGTCCAGTTCGACGCCTAGATAACGCACAGTGCTGTCGACCTTGGTGTGCCCGAGCAGCTGAACGGCGCGGAGATTGCCGGTCTTTCGTCAAATCTCCGCGGCTTTTGTCCGTCGCAACGAGTGCGTGCCGTACCCACTTGGTTCCAGACCAATGGAAGTCCCCAATCTCGTACAATCCGACCATATTGCCATGTTGAGATGTGCGGGCGGCCGTGGAAGCGACTTGGAACCATGAACCGGCACGCGAACATTTCAGGTGATTTGACCCAAGCCAACACGGTCTCACACGTGTTTTCTGTCAACTCGAACTGAACGGGTCGCTTGGTTTTACTCTGAATGACCGAAACGCGCTCGCGCACCCGACCATCCTTCACCAGATCGCTGACCTCGAGTTTGACCAAATCACAGCCGCGCAACTTGCTGTCGATGGCAACGTTGAACAAAGACAGAACCCTGAGATTGCGAGCGAGTTCGAGACGCGCCCGGATTGCCCAGACCTGCTTCGGTAACAGCGGCCGCTTCTGACCAATGATCCGCCCCTTGTTCCAGGCCCTGCGTTTTGGGGTAGTTGCGGGAAGTTGGACTCTTGGCATGATTTGCCCTCCGATCCTCCCTCCGTGCCCTGTCATCAGCACCGCGCTGACGGCAAAACATAGCATATGTTGAATGGCCGCTTTCTTCACAAACGAACATTGCCCTAGATGTGGCCATTGCAGCAATCTTCTTGCTGCGTGCGCACGCAGCAAGAAAACTGAATTCACAGAATGGGCTCAGATGACCCCTTCGCCGCGTGCTGCGCCAACGTCCGCTTGCCTTTCTAAACCCAATCTACAACGCCAATAATAAATCCGCGTTCAAACCCCATACCGGCTCATGATCATCGCCACGCTGCTGTCCACGATCTGCTCCATCTCGGTCACCGACACCACGGGCGCGCCGAACACCACCGGCCAGAAGGCCTTGCCCTTGATCAGGGCGATGAACTCTTCGGCGGCCTGGCGGGGGTCGTCGATGCGCAATTGGCCGTCTGCCGCCGCCGCGCGCAGCATCACCTCGAACGCCGCCTTGAAATCCGTCTTTTCCTGATTTTCCTCGACCAGTTCGGGGCTGCGCAACACCTCGCTCATCACCAGACGGGTCATGGCCATCACCTCGGGCGAGGTCAGCAACGCCCCCTCCGCCCGGCCCAGGGCCGTCAACTGATCGCGGATATCTCGGCCCGGCTCATAGGTCACATTCAGGGTCTCGGCAAAGCGGGCCCAGTGGCGATAGATCAGCTCCTGAAACAGTTTTTCCTTACTTTCAAAGTACTTATACACCGTCCGCTTGGACGCCCCGGCACGCGCCGAAATCCGGTCCATGCTCGCCTCGCGAAAACCCTTCTCCTGAAATTCCGCAACAGCCGCCTGATAAATCTGCTCGCGCTTGTCTTCGGGCGCGGCCTCAATTGGATCGGTGTACATTGTCAAAAATCCGTTGTGCTCTATCTGGGTAAACGCATGGGTTTACAGCTGTCAATTCTCTGCCTAGTGTAAACTCCACAGTTTACCACCGGTATCCCGGTCGCAGCAGGAGGAACGGCATGAGCCTTGTACTGAAATTGAACGGCGTTGAACATACTGTCGACGCCGAACCCGGCACGCCCCTATTGTGGGTGCTGCGGGACGAATTGCAGATGACCGGCACCAAATTCGGATGCGGGGTCGCGTCCTGCGGGGCCTGCACCGTGCATGTGGACGGGTTTCCAATGCGCTCCTGCATCACGGCGGCAGAGGACGTCGCAGGGGCCGAGATCACCACAATCGAGGCGATCGGCGCCACCAAGGAAGGGGCCGCGATCCAGCAGGCTTGGGAAGAGTTGGACGTCGTCCAATGCGGCTATTGCCAGTCGGGCCAGATCATGTCGGCCGTGGGCCTGCTGACAGAAAACCCCAAACCATCGGTCGGGGATATCCACGACTACATGGACGGCAACGCATGCCGCTGCGCCACCTACCAACGCATCCGCGCGGGCATCCAACGCGCTTCCGAGATTATGGAGGGTTAAGCGATGACACTCAACACATCCCGTCGCGGGTTCCTCAAAGGGGCCGCCGCCGCCGGTGCCGTCCTTGTTGTCGGCCTCAAACCAAACGGGGCGCTGGCCGCCGGGGGCAGCACGGCCCAGATCAATCCCTTTGTAAAAATCGGCGCCGATGGCCGCGTCATTGCGATCATCAAGCACTTTGAAAAGGGTCAGGGCCCCGCCACTGGTCTGTCGACGCTGATCGCCGAGGAAATTGGCGTGACCATGGACCAGATTGATTATGAATTTGCGCCTTCGAACCCCGAACTCTACGCCAACCTCGCCTTTGGCCAGATCCAGGGCACCGGCGGCTCGACCGCCATGGCCAATTCCTTCATGCAGTACCGCACCGCCGGGGCCGCCGCACGCGCTGTGATCCTTGACGCTGCGGCTCAGGCCACCGGCGTGGACGCGGGCACACTCGACATCGTGGACGGAATGGTCACAGGCGCGGGCACCCCCATGCCCCTCGGTGATTTCGTCGCAGCCGCAACCGAATTGGAAGCCCCGGCCGAGCCGACCCTGAAAACCCCCGATCAATGGCGCCTCATCGGCAATCCCGACATCCGCCGCCTCGACAGCAAGATCAAGGGCGACGGCACCGCGATGTACGCCATGGACGTGTACCTGCCGAACCAGATGATCGCCATGCTTGCCCGCCCGCCCCAACAGGGCGGCCTCGTGGCCGGCTTTGACGACAGCGCCGCGCGCGAGGTCAAAGGGTTCATCCGGGCCGCGACCCTGCCCAACAACGCCGCCGTCGCGGTCTATGCCGAAAACACCTGGGCCGCGATGCAGGCCCGCGAGGCGCTGAGTGTCGAATGGGATCTGTCAAACGCAGAAACCCGCGACAGCACCCAGATCAAGGCCGAAATCATGGCGGCGCTGGATGCAGACGCCGAATACAACGTGTTGAAAAACGATCCGGCCCCGATGGATCAGGCCGCCCAGGTGATCGAGCAGACATTCTACTTCCCCCTGCTCGCCCACGCCGCGATGGAGCCGCTGAATTGCACCATCGAGGCCAACGAGGATGGTGGTGTCACGCTGCATGACGGCGCGCAAATGCCAACCGGGCCGCATATGGCCATGGCCCAGATCTTTGACCTGCCAATGGACAAGGTGCGGATCAACACGATGCTTGCTGGCGGCTCCTTCGGTCGCCGCGCCACGCCCACCGCCGACTATCAGGTCGAGGCGGCGCTGGCCTTTGTGATCACCGACCGAACCCGCCCCGTAAAACTGGTCTGGAGCCGCGAGGACGACATGCGCGGCGGCTATTACCGCCCCGCTTTTGGGCACAAGGTGCGTGTGGGGCTCTCTGACACGGGCGACATCGTCGCATGGGATCACCGCATCGCGGGCCAGTCGATCATGAAAGGCACCGCGTTCGAAGCCTTTGCAGTCCATGACGGCGTTGACCATTCCTCGGTCGAGGGCACGGCCGACACGCCCTACACCATCCCGGGCATGCATGTGGGCCTCACCGATACGAAAAAGGCGACCAGCACGCTCTGGTGGCGGTCGGTTGGGCACACCCACACCGCCCACGCGATGGAGGTGATGATGGACATGGCCGCCCGCGCCGCCGGGCGCGATCCGGTGGAATTCCGGCTCGCCTATCTGGGCGACAGCACCGATGCCAAACGCAAGGCAGGGGTGCTGAAACTCGCCGCGGAAAAAGGCAATTGGGGCAACGCGCCTGCGGGCCGGACCCAAGGGATCGCCGTGCACAAAAGCTTTGGCAGCTTTGTGGCCGAGGTGGTGGAGGTTTCGGGCACCGCCGACACAGGCATCCAGATCGAAAAGGTCACCTGCGCCGTCGATTGCGGCATCGCAGTGAACCCCGACGTGATCAAGGCCCAGATCGAGGGCGGCGTCGGCTACGGCCTCGGCCACGTCATGCGGGACGAGATCACGCTAACGGGCGGCGTCGTGGACCAATACAACTTCCCCGATTACGAGCCGCTGCGGATGCGGGATATCGGCGCGATCGAGACGCATATCGTCGCCTCCGCCGAGCCACCCACCGGCATTGGCGAGCCGGGCACGCCCCCCGCCGCGCCGGCGCTGGCCAACGCGATTGCACAGACCGGCACCATCGTGGGCGTTCTGCCCATGATCAATGACGGCGTCGAATTCGCCTGAATCACAAGGCGCTGCCGGGTCCGCCCCGGCAGCGCCTAAGCTGTCAGAAAGTCACGCAGGATCCCGTTGAAGACCGACGGTTTTTCCAGATGCACCGCATGGGAGCACCCCGGAACGACAGACAATTGCGTGCGCGGAACACCCTTCATCAACCCACCGATCTGGGCCCAGGTATAGGTCCGATCCCGGTCTCCCCAGATGATCAGCGTCTCCGCCGCAATATCGGCCAAGGCATCCTGACCAGACCACGCTTCCATCGCGTCCAGCCCCGCCTGAATTGCGTCGGCA
The DNA here is from genome assembly GCF_947503705.1 of uncultured Tateyamaria sp. GTDB lineage: Bacteria > Pseudomonadota > Alphaproteobacteria > Rhodobacterales > Rhodobacteraceae > Tateyamaria. Next base: position 108,238 of record NZ_CANNES010000001.1, read on the forward strand.
CTGGCCTGCTCCGCAATCCGTGCGCAGCCCTCATAGCCGGGGGCCGCCGCGCAGTCCAAAAACCAGGTGGCCGAAATCCGTCGGGCGGTCGCCACCGACCCATCCGCCACAGCGCGCGCCTTGCTCTCGGCGATGGTCTCGAACCGGCCCGGCAACACGCCAATGGCTCCCGTTGCATATAATATCAAACGGTCCACACGGCCCGCATCACGGCGGGCCATCTCCTGCACGATCATGCCACCCATTGAATGGCCCATCAGGTGATAGTGATCCACACCACGGTCGCGCAGATGCGCAATGACCCAATCGGCAAATCCGCCAATCGTATCAATCGCAGGCGCGCGCGCATTGGCACCAAACCCGGGCAGGTCAACGGCAATGATATCAAAGCGATCCGCCAGTGCGGTGATCTGATCCGCCCATTGCGCGCTGCCGCCCATGAACCCATGGACAAGCACCAGATGGGTCACTTGCGCTGGCCCTGCACGATGCGGTCCAGGATCATGGCACAGAACAGGATGGCAAAGCCTGCCAGAATCCCCTGCCCCACATTGGCATATTGCAGCGCTTCCAGCACGTCCTCACCCAGGCCCTTGGCCCCGATCAGCGACGCGACCACAACCATCGCCAGCGATAGCATGATGGTCTGGTTGATCCCCGCCCGGATCGACGGGCTGGCCAAAGGCAAATCCACCTTGGTCAGCAAATACCACTTGTTCGCGCCAAAACTGATGGCCGCCTCGCGCACGCTCTCGGGCACCCCGCGCAGGCCCAGCACAGTCAGACGGACCACAGGCGTCCCGCCAAAGATCATCGTGGTTACAACAGCCGCCGGTTTGCCGGTGCCAAAGAAGGCGATGACAGGGATCATGAAAACAAAGGCAGGCATCGTCTGCATGAAATCCATGATCGGCTGGATAAAGGAATAGAACCGGGGCCGCCGCGCCGCAAACATGCCCAGCGGAATACCGATGATGATGGACAGACACGCGGCTGTGCCCAGCAGGGCCAGCGTCGTCATCGCCTTTTCCCAGAACCCCAAAAGGCCCATATACGACAGGAACGCCCCCGAATAGATCGCCATACGCACCCCCGCCGTCAACCAGGTCAAGAGCACGATCAAGGCCGCAATCACGATCCAAGGGGTACTGACAAAGATCAGCTCAAGCGCGTCCAGCATCAGCCGAATGCCATAGGTGATCCCGTCAAACAGGGCCTCACCGTTCAGGACGGCCCAATTGAAAAACGCCTCCACCCCGTCAATGCTGGTCAGCCTGATCTCCGGGTTCGTCGGAAAATCGCTCAGCAAGGCATAGCGATCCGGGAAACTGTAGTGGACCATGGCCACAGCCACGATCAGGATCATGAATATCGCGCTGAACACGATCTCCCGCACCGGCATGCCAGAGCGAAGTGTACGATCCGACAACCAATCGGAAAACCGGGCCTCCAGCGCCCAGTTGGCCACCGTCGCCTGGGCCGCCTTGGCCAGGATCAGGATGACAAGGCCCGTCAAGGCGATGGTCGGGCCCGTCTCGGCCAACGCTTCGGCCTCGGCACGAATGCCGCCGATATTGGCCTCCAACCCGTCCACGGCGCGCTGAAACGCGTCCACCCTGTCCGATCCGCTCTCGATGGCGGCGGCCAGTTGCTGGCGGCGCAAATCCAGCGTGCCCTCAATCGACGCGATGCGCGCCATGGCGTCTGCGGCCAGATCACCAAAAAGGCCGCGCGCAATCTGCACAAAGGCAATGGCTTCGATCACCAGAAAGGACAGCGCCCAAGACCACAGGCCCCGCGCCCCGAACCAGATCGGGCCAAACAGACCCGCCATCGCATTGAAGGTCGGGGTAAACCGGGCCGACGCGCCCACCTTGTCAAAGTTCGCGATGTAGTAGTCCGGGCTGGTGCGCACAAAGGTGCGGATGTTCTCGCGACGCTCCTCGGCATAGGCCAGCGCCGCCTCGCCTTCCGTGTCTTCGAGCGGGTTAAAGTCCTGATCTTTCATGACATTTCCGTCCCTTCCACAACCGTGCGCAGCAAATCCGCCCGTGTGATCACACCCAGGTCCGTGCCGCCGTCAGCCACGATGATCGGCTTGGTATCGTCGATGGCCATGTTGATCAGCGTGCTTAGCGTCTCGGTCTCTGCCACCCGGTGCACATCCGCAGGCAATGGCCCATCAGCGGCGACAAAGGCGTCAATCGGCTGCATCACCGCCCCCGCATGGACCACCTTCAGGCGCGAAATCCCGGCCACGAAATCGGCCACATAATCATCGGCCGGGTTCATCACGATATCCTCGGCGGTGCCCATCTGCACCATCTTGCCGTCGCGCATGATGGCGATGCGGTCGCCGATGCGCACGGCCTCGTCGAGGTCATGGGTGATGAACACAGTGGTCTTTTTCAGAATCTTGGACAGGCGAATGAACTCGTCCTGCAACTGGCGGCGGATCAGCGGATCAAGGGCCGAAAACGGCTCGTCCATCAGCAATACATCGGGGTTCGCGGCCAAGGCACGGGCCAGGCCCACACGCTGCTGCATCCCGCCCGACAGCTCATGGGCAAATTTTGCGCCCCAGGCGCCCAGCTCTACAATGTCGAGGATCGCGGCCGCCTGACGCATCCGCTCGTTCTTGGCCACCTGACGAATCTCCAGGGGCATGGCCACGTTGTCCAGCACCGACCGGTGGGGCATCAGGGCAAAGTTCTGAAACACCATGCCGATCTTCTGGTTGCGAAAGCCTTGCAACTCCTTCGGCCCAAGGGCCATCACGTCCACGCCCTCGATCTCGATCTTGCCGTCGGTGGGCTCCAGCAACCGGTTGAAGTGACGGACCAATGTTGACTTGCCACTGCCCGACAGACCCATGATGCAGAAAATCTCGCCGCGGTTCACCGTCAGGCTCACATCGGCCACGCCGACAACGGCATTATATTCGGCCAGCACCTGCGCCTTGGTCAGACCCCGATCCCGGATCGCCTGCAAGGCGGCCTCGGGCTTGGCGCCAAAGATTTTCCAGACGTTCGAAATCTCGATGACAGTGTCTTGGCTCATGACAGGACCCGCATGGTTGGGGTGGGGTGGGCAGCACCGACCGGGGCCGGTGCTGCAATGCTTTGGCAGAAACCGGGCTCAGAGGCCCAGCATCGCATCCACACGGTCAGAATTCGCCGCAACCCAGGCCGCCGCTGCATCCGCAGGGTCGGCACCATTGGCGCTGATCTCATAGGCCAGACCCGACACGTCATCGGCGGTCAGGGCAAAGTTGGCAAAGAAATCGGCAATCGCAGGCGAACGATCCACCAACGAGTTCGACCAGGCGATCTGCACCTGCTTCAGGGCATCCTTGGTGGCCACGCTGGATTTCTCGAACCAGTCCGCATCGTCCGAAGGCTGGACCATCACGTATTTCGCCGGATCAAATGTCGGCTCGGTCAGCATCTCCACGTCAAACATGAACCACACGGCATGGGGCTTGTAGCAATAAAAGGCATAGCCCTCGCCCTTGGCGATGCTGTCCTTGATGCGAGCGGTCTTCACGCTTTCCTCGGCGCGGATCGGCTCGATGAAATCCATCAGACCATAATCGCGGGTCTTGACCTCGTTCACATTGGCAGAGGCCCAACCCGGCGCACCAATCCACATCTCACCCAGACCGTTGCCATCGCTGTCCATCAACGCGGCCACATCCGGGCGACCCAGATCGGCAATGTCGGTGATGTTGTTGGCCTCGCCAAAGTCCTTGGTCACGCAAAAACCCTGATTGCCCTCGTAGGGGTTCGACGACAGGGTCACAGTGCCCGCCTCATCCACATATTTCTGGGTAAAGCTTTGCTGGTTGGGCAGCCATACATCGGGATGGACGTCAATGTCGCCCTTGCCCTGATCCATAGCCTGGAAAATCGTGGCATTGTTGCCGGGCACATATTCAACGGTGCCGCCAATGCGCGAGGTGACAACCTCGCCCAGCACATAGGCAATCGCCTGCGCACCGGTCCAGGACGGCACGCCGATCTTGACTTCCTCGGCAAAGGCCGGGGCGCTGATGGCCGCCAGAAGGGCAGCGCTCATAAGGGGTTTCATCAGTTTCATCTCAGGTCTCCATGTTGTCGTTTTGGTTTTTTGTTATGTGGTGTAGCCGGGCAATTCGAAGCTGTCGGCATAGCCAAACAGCGCCGCACTGCCGCCCGTGTGCAAAAAGACGACATTTTCCATGCCATCGAAATATCCAGTTTTGACCAGGTTGATGAGTCCATCGAGGCCCTTGCCGGAATAAACCGGGTCAAACAAAAGGCCCTCGGTCTGGGCCAGCATCTTGGTGGCCGCAATCATGCCATCGGTGGGCACGCCATAGCCGCCACCGACATAGCCGCAATTGGCGCGGACGAGGTCGCGGGCAATCTCGACACCTGTGCCGATATGGGCCGCCGTCTTGACGGCCAGGTCATAGACCATGGCTTCCTGCTTTTCCTGCGGGGCGCGCACACCAATGCCCAACAGGTGAATGTCGCTTTGAATGGCGGCCAGGCCCGCAACCAGACCGGCCTGCGTGCCGGAACTGCCCGTGGCATGGACCAGCGCATCAATTTTCAACCCGATACCCGTCGCCTGTTCGGCCAATTCGCGGGCCGCATTGACATAGCCCAGCGCACCAATGGCGTTCGACCCACCGCCCGGAATGATATAGGGTTTGACCCCCTTTGCCCGCAGCTGTTCGGCCAACTGCTCCATCTCCGCATTCATATCCGCACCGCCCGGGCGCTTTGACACCGTCGCGCCATGCAGCCGGTCCAGCAGAACGTTGCCGTTCATGATATAGTTGGGGTCGTTGGACCCGGTCCGATCCTCCAGCAGAATATGGCAGGCCATGCCGCACTTGGCGGCCGCCGCAGCGGTCTGGCGCGCGTGGTTGGATTGGGTGGCCCCTTGGGTGATGATGGTGTCCGCACCATGGGCCATGGCATCGGCCATCAGGTATTCCAGCTTGCGGGTCTTGTTCCCACCCGAAGACAGACCGGTGCAGTCATCCCGCTTGACCCACAGACGGGGGCCACCCAAGGCCGCGCTCAACCGATCCATCGGCTCCAATGGCGTCGGGAAATGCCCCAGGGACACGCGCGGAAACTGCGCCAGCGCAATAGACAGCTCTTTGCAGCGGCTGGCGGTCAGGTCCGCCTGCTCGGACGGTTTTTCGGCGATAATCTGATCAGTCTGTGCCACTTCGGCAGCTCCCCACGGTGGTTCCGGCCAAAGCGTTACGTGTGCAGATCAATAAAAACAGTGCTATTTTCTATGTCTGCTCATACATTTCCTTTGGGCAAAGCGAGGATTACGATGGATTTGCAGTGGCTGGACGATGTGTTGACGCTTCTTGAGGAAGGCAACATGACCCGTGCTGCGGCGCGCCAGAACATCACACAACCTGCTTTTTCAAGGCGGATTCGCAGTTTTGAGGACTGGGTGGGCACCGACCTCATTGACCGGCAAACCAATCGGATCGGGCTCAGCCCCGCGCTGGTCTCGAACGAGGGCGAAATTCGCGCCCTCGTTTCGCGGCTCAAGGAGTTGCGCACAAAAATTGCGCATCATGATGCAGCCGCCAGCACGGTTGCAATCTCAGCCCAGCACGCGTCGGTATTCTCCACCTTTCCCGACATGGCTTTGCGCGCCAAAAATGCCCATCCCGAAATCCGGTTTCGGATGCGGCCCGGCAACCTGCGCGATTGCGTGTCGATGTTTCTGCGTGGTGACACAAGCATGCTGCTCTGCCACGAAGCAGAAGGGGGCGCGCCGCTGAAGTTCGGGCCGGGCGTGTTGCGCGGACGCTGGGGGGGCGACTTTCTGATCCCGGTGGTGGGCGGCGCGCTGCGCTTTTCCATCCGCGACGCGGGCGCGGTGGCCGCAAACACCCCCGCCATCGTTTACCCCGAGGACAGTTCGTTCGGCCAGATCCTGCTCCACAGCGAACGGCAATTCGGCACCCAGGTGTTCAGTGCCAATGCCGTGTGCGAAACCGCCTTTTCCAGCGGCATCCGCGAATTGGTGCTCAACGGATTGGGCGTGGGCTGGCTGCCCTACAGCATGGTTCATCGCGAGGTCGAAAGTGGCGCGCTGGTTTCGCTTGCCAATAGCTTTGGCAAGGAGGCGCTTGAGGTCGCGATCTACGCCGACAGCAAGGTGGAGGCTGCAGCGACCTTGCTGGCGCTCTGGAACAAGTCTTAACCAAAAGTAACCGCCCGCGTTCAAACATTAACACGGGCCAAAGGTAAACGATCCATAAATGGGCGGCGGGCCATCAAAACGTACAGTTGCACGGCAAAACTGCATGTTTTCCCGCACTGGCCCTCAATCGCACCACAATCGCCGTTTCAAAACGTACAGTTTGCTTCATCAACTGCTCAGTTGCCCCAATGGGCCGCACCGCACGGTCCGTTAACCTGTCAAACCGGGCCCCCATAATTTCCGTTGCGCGACTCACACGGCCCTCCTATACGACGCGCAGTCGACAAGGCTGACATGGGAGAGCGCGGAGCACATTCCGCCGCCGAAGGAGCAACGCCCCGGAAACTCTCAGGCATCAAGAACCGTGCCAGCCGCCCCGCAAGGGAACATCGACAATCTGGAGAGCGGTCAGGTGCAGACGCCCCTGATCCACCGACGGAGAAAGCGCCAGACCACCGGCGTCAAACTCTCAGGTCACGCGACAGATGGGGACGCATTCACCGGCATGCCGCCGGGGGCGTCCGTATCAAACCGCGTCTCTTGGGAGGACCCCAGAATGACCCATATCGCCGTGATCGGCGCCGGTATCACCGGCATCACAACTGCCTACGCCCTGGCCCGTCGCGGCTATGACGTGTCCGTTTTCGACCGCAACCGCTATGCCGCAATGGAGACATCCTTTGCCAATGGCGGCCAGCTTTCCGCGTCGAACGCCGAAGTGTGGACGCGCTGGGGCACGATCTTTAAGGGCTTGAAATGGATGATGAAAAAGGACGCGCCGCTCTTGGTGAACCCCAAGCCAAGCTGGCACAAGATGTCCTGGATGGCCGAATTCATGGGCAACATCCCCCGCTACGAGGCCAACACGGTTCAGACCACCGAACTGGCCATCGCGTCCCGTGCGCACTTGCTGGAATTTGCGGCCGAGGTCGGCGTCGAATTCGACATCGAACAGCGCGGCATCCTGCACGTCTACAAAAAACAATCCGAGTTCGATCACGCCCGCCGCGTCAACGCGCTGCTGAAAAAGGGCGGGCTTGAACGGCAGGAACTGTCCGCCGCCGAGGTCCAAAACCTGGAGCCCGCCCTGCGCACCGAAACCATCGGCGGATTTTACACCGCCAGCGATTTCACCGGCGATATCCACCGCTATGCCCGCAAGCTCAGCGAAGGTTGCGAACGGCTGGGCGTGACGTTCCACTACAAGACCTCGGTGACAAACATCCACCACACCGGCACCGGCGTGGAACTGGATTGGACGTCTACAGGCCTGTCAGAAAAGGAAAAATTTGACGGTATTGTTGTCTGCGCAGGTGTGGGCAGCCGCGCCATCGCCGCCCAGTTGGGCGACCGCGTGAACATCTATCCGGTCAAAGGATATTCGATCACCGTCAACCTTGACGACGCCGAAAGCCAGGCCGCAGCCCCCTGGGTCAGCCTGCTGGATGACGAGGCCAAAGTGGTGACCAGCCGCCTCGGCAAAAACCGCTTCCGCATCGCAGGCACGGCCGAGTTCAACGGCTACAACCTCGACATCCGCGACGACCGGATCAAACCGCTACGTGACTGGTGCGAAACGTTTTTTCCCGACGTATCGACCGAGCACTGCGTCCCGTGGGCAGGCCTGCGGCCCATGCTTCCCTCGATGATGCCCCGCGTCGGCCCCGGCTCCAAACCCGGCGTCTATTACAACACCGGACACGGGCACTTGGGTTGGACCCTGTCGGCCGGCACGGCCCAATTGACCGCAGACGTGATCGACAGCGATCGCATGCAAAACGCGGCCTGAACCGGTGGGGCGGACCACAGGTCCGCCTTACGGGGAATTCCATACCGCCTTGTATAAAAAAGAAAAACAGCGCCGCATACCCATGCGGCGGATGTTGAGCCGTCATTCTCAGGTCGCGTAAAGCACACCCCAACGTTCAATCAGCTTTTGCTGCATCACCTTGGCGCGCCGGTTCCACCCGCGCGCGCCCTGCGGGGCCTCGCGGTTGGCCCGCGACAACCGCTTCCGCGTTGCTTCATCCGCTGCAAAAATGGCAAAGGCCAGCACAGTCCCATCCCGCCCCGTCATATAGCCTGCGAGGCCCGAAACAAAGTTCAGCGTCCCGGTTTTCGCTTCCACATCAATAGGATGGGTCTTCAACGGTCGCCCCTTCTCGTCCCGCATCGCGACCGGTTTGAGGATCGGGCGCAAAACGCCATTGCCATGCACCTTGACCAGCGCCGCGACCATATCATCGGCCGTCATCCGGCTGTCACTGCCCAGCCCGGAATGGTCCACCAGCTTGATCGCCGAGGTGCCCAGCGTATCCTTCGCCCAGCGGTTCATCTCGGTCGCCGACGCTTTCAGCCCCCGCACAGCCCCCGCCCGCTTCACGGTCGCAGCCATGCCGACCATTTCAGCCGTCAGGTTCGTTGAAAATCGCAACATCCCCCTGAGAATACTGCGTAAATCGTCACTTTGCAGTGTTGCCAAAACCGTGCCTGACGGGGCCGCTTGAACCACTTTGGGATTCTTCAACACGATCCCATGCGACCGGGCCAACGTCTGGAACACGTCACCCGCATAAAGCCCGGGCTTGCGCACGGGCAACCAGCGCGCACCCCCATTGCCCAGGGCTCGACGCGCCACGGTCCAGGTGTCGATCCGCGCGCTGCCTTTGTAGGTGTAGACCGGCAGATCACGCTCCACGACCTGCATCCGGGCCATCGCCACTTCCGGCCGCAAACGGTCAGAGCGTGCATCCATCGTCACGCCATATCCACTGCCCGCGCGCTTCCACTCGAAATGGACCCGATTGTAATTGAGGGCGATCCCGCTGATAGCGGGACTATAGCCCACATGATCCGGCTGATCCCGGTCGATGGTCTGGACAAAGGGCAGCACTCCTTCTGCCACTTTGAAGGCACCGCGCACCTCGCGAATACCTTTATCTTTCAGGGCCTTGGCCAAATCCGCAAGGCCGTTTGTATCCAAAGTCGGATCGCCCCCACCGACCAGGATCAGATCGCCCGACACCACGCCGCCCGACACCGATCCGGTGGCAACCACGCGGGTCGTAAACCGGTGCGATGGGCCCAATACATCCAGCGCATAAAGCGCCGTGATGGCCTTGGCCACACTCGCGGGCGGCGTGCCCGTCTTGCTGTTGGACCCTTCGAGACGAAGGCCGGACGCGGCATCCGCTACCGCATAGCAGACGCGCCCACCCAGCTTGGCCGAGGCCACGATGGAGTCGCCCCCGTCCACCGATTTTTTGAAATGATCCGCGCCCCGTGCAATCGGCCGCAACGAGGCCGCCGGCGGGGCCGCGACCGCCACTTGCGCCAAAACACTGGCCGTCGCCCCTAAAAACAATCGTCTCGAAATATCGCGCACCATGGGCGCATCTAACCTCAGGCCGGATCGGCAAACAAGCGCTCAGAGCATCACTTTTCAGCGGGTGTGGCCCAGGCCCCCGAGGCCCGAATCGCGGTCGAAGACTGCGGCGACATCGCCACGTTCACAAAACACCAGGCCGGGGCCGTGGCACGGCCCAGCATTTGACTGGCCCGCCCCGATATACGCGCTGTGTCAAAGACCCGCGCCGCCCGGCTCATCCGAGCTGAAATGCGGTCACCTGGCCGGGCCAGCACACCCACAGGCACGGTTTTCATGATCTTCTGCCAGTCCTGCCATTTGTGAAACTGCGCCAGGTTGTCGGCCCCCATCAACCAGACAAAGCGCACACCGGGATAGAGAGCCGTCAACCGCGCAAGGGTCTGGGCCGTATAGCGCGTGCCCAGTCGCGCCTCGATATCGGTGACCCGCACACGTGGGTGGGTCATTACAGATCGCGCGTGGGCCATTCGTTGCGCCAATGGTGCAGGACCCTTTGATTTCAGCGGGTTACCCGGACTGACCAGCCACCACACATGGCTCAACCCAAACCGTTTCATCGCCTCGCGCGTAATGTGAACATGGCCCCTATGCGCCGGATCGAACGAGCCGCCCAGCAGGCCAATGGTTTGGCCGGGGCGGGCCATGGGAAAGGCGTGACGCATCTCGGGACGTTCCGTTCGCTCGCAGATCACTGAAGGCCGAAACCACAGCACGCGAGGCGCAATGTCAATCCGCCACCCTATCCACAGGGCACACCGGATCGCCGATCCGGACGACACCCGGCGTGATCACTTCGGCACACCAGCCACCATGGCCACGCACCGCCGCGTACCCGCCACAACCAAAGGTCTCCTCCATCCGGCTGCAAGGTGCGCAGATGACGCTCAGGTGCAAAACAGCGTCACCAATTGCAATCTGCCGATCTTTCAGCGATGCGAGGTTCAGCCCGGAAATCACGATGTTGCGACGCAAATCCATTGGATCGACAGCGTCCCGGCCCAGATAGGCACCAATTGCAGGCAGGTGTTCAGCCTGGATGAGGGTCACCGCGCGTTTGCCCGCACGTGATCTATCCCCCGCCAAACCGTCCAGCCCAATTTGCGCCTCTTGCACCACGTGCATCCTCGCGCGCCGCGCAGGTCTCAGCCCCAGCCATGTGACGACCCCGGGCTGTGCCCAGCGTGCGATCATGTTCTTGAGTTGGCTCACCGTTCATCGCTGCGCTGTTCGCGGGCCAAAAGCAGTTCCAGTTCCGGCAACCGCTCCAGCGGGTAATTCGGGTAAAGCACCCAAACCCCACTTTCATCCTGCTCAAGTGGGCGCAAGCTCCCCCCCGGAAAGGCGCGTGTGCGTAGGGCCAAAACCACATCCGACAGAACGGCTGGATTGTCCCGGAAATAGGCGTGCCCGAACCCACCGCGGACCTGTTCGACGCGGATGAAATGAACCAATCCCTGTTTGCTCAGCAGTTGTAATTCGCCGTCGGCAAAGTCTTCGGACTTGAGCGCCCCAAGCCGCCGCGACCGGGTCAGATAGGCCGACAGGCGCAAGGCCGCATCATCAGGGTTGATATAGAGGTTGATCTGCTCGAACGCCTCCGAAAACCGCTCGGCCTGCAGGCGCTGGCGCACAATGTCGATGTCCAGATCGGGCGCGGCCATTATGAACGTCCCGGTCTTGAGGGCGATCTTGGGATGGATGCCTTGGCCCCGTGCAAAGATGATCAGCTCGCGCAGGGCCGTCGTGACCACATCCGTGCCGCGTGAATGAGCCACGATGTCGATGTCGCTGACCTCGGGGATCGAGGCGAGCATCCGGATAAACTCTTTGGCGTGGTGGACCGAAAAGGTGCCTGCATCGCGGTCACGGAAATAGCCCAGCGGCCCTGCACCCGCCCCCGCAGGCCAGGTAAAGGCCACCGGGATCGTGCCCCGCCCCGAAAAGTGCCAGACATTGGCCAAGGTCGTCACACTGTCGCTGAACGCGTTGTTGAACCCGTGGACGTAGAGCAGGATACGGGTGTTGCCCGTGGCCGCAATCTGGGCGCGGATCGCGTCCTGAAAGGCCATGGTTTCCACCTGATACTGTGCGGTCGAAGCAGGCAAGTGGCGCAGCTCGCCATCCTTACGCTCGTAGGGCAGAGGTGTGGAAGAAAAGCGCACCATCTCTTGCACCTGGTCCACTGTCAGGGACGAAATGGCCCGGCCCGCGTCCACATGGGTCCGCTCCACGACATCTGCCCAGGTCAGGTCGGTGCCAAAACGCACCGTCGCCGCTCCAAAGGCCATCGCCTGTGACCGTTCGGCCCCGTAAGTATCGCCCTCGCGAACCCGGTCCGTGACATAGAAAATCTCGGGCGTGGCTGTGCGCAACGGTGCCGCCACCAGGCTGGAGGGATAGTTTTTGCCCGCCAGGTACAGGTTCGGTGGCGAGGCCAGAAACGTGCCACCAGCACATGCCGACAGCAGGCCCAGCATCATCGCAAAGAGGAAGATTATCCGCATCGGCACGTTCCGGTCTTCAGGTCTACTCAGGCGCTAACAGATTCTCGGCAGTCGCGCAAAACAACAGGTGCACACGCCATTGCGCCCGCAAGGACGCGCCTGTATCTCAACGCCCAAACCGATCTGCCTTTCAAAGGAGCTTGCCCATGGCCGCTTATCAATATGTCTACCACATGTCCGGCGTGTCCAAATCCTATCCGGGCGGCAAGAAGTGTTTTGAAAACATCAATCTGAACTTCCTGCCCGGCGTGAAAATCGGCGTTGTGGGCGTGAACGGCGCGGGTAAGTCCACCCTGATGAAGATCATGGCCGGCATGGACACTGATTTCACGGGCGAGGCCTGGGTCGCCGAAGGGGCACGCGTCGGCTATCTGCCGCAGGAACCCAAGCTGGACCCGAACCTGACCGTCCGCGAAAATGTGATGCTCGGCGTGGCGGAAAAAAAGGCCGTGCTGGATCGCTATAATGAGCTGGCGATGAATTACTCCGACGAGACTGCGGATGAGATGGGCCAGTTGCAGGACCAGATCGACGCCGAAAACCTCTGGGATCTGGACAGCCAGATCGACGTCAGCATGGAGGCGTTGCGCTGCCCCCCTGATGATGCCGATGTGACGACGCTCTCGGGTGGCGAGGCGCGGCGCGTGGCGCTCTGCAAGCTTCTGCTCGAAGCGCCCGAGATGCTGCTGCTTGATGAGCCGACCAACCACCTGGATGCCGAAACCATCGCCTGGCTCCAACAGCACCTGATCGACTACAAGGGCACGATCCTGATCGTCACCCACGACCGCTATTTCCTCGACAGCATCACCACCTGGATCCTCGAACTGGACCGCGGCCGGGGCGTACCATGGGAAGGCAACTATTCAAGCTGGGTCGAACAAAAGGCCAAGCGCCTCGCGCAGGAAGCCCGCGAAGACAAGAGCCGCCAGAAAACGCTGGAGCGCGAACTTCAATGGATGCGGCAGGGGGCCAAAGCGCGCCAGGCCAAGTCCAAAGCCCGGATCAACGCCTATAAGGACATGCTGGACACGTCCGAGCGCGAGAAACTGGCCTATGCCCAGATCGTCATCCCCAACGGCCAGCGGCTGGGCGGCAAAGTGATCGACGTGGCGGGCCTGACCAAGGGCATGGGTGACAAGCTGTTGATGGAAAATCTCGAATTCTCCATCCCACCCGGCGCAATCGTCGGTGTGATCGGCCCCAACGGGGCGGGCAAATCGACCTTGTTCAAGATGCTGACGGGTCAGGAAACACCCGATGCAGGCACGGTCGAGATTGGGGATACGGTGCAACTGTCTTATGTCGACCAGTCCCGCGACGACCTGAACCCCGACGACAACGTCTGGCAGGCGATCACGGGCGGCGCCGAGCTGATCCAGCTGGGCGACGCCGAAGTGAACTCGCGCGCCTATTGCTCGTCCTTCAACTTCAAGGGCGGCGACCAGCAGAAGAAAGTCGGCCTGCTCTCAGGCGGCGAACGCAACCGGGTCCACATGGCACGACTGTTGAAATCAGGCGGCAACGTGCTGCTGCTCGACGAGCCGACCAACGACCTCGACGTGGAAACGCTACGGGCTTTGGAAGACGCGCTGGTCGATTTCGGCGGCTGCGCGGTGGTAATCAGCCACGACCGCTTCTTCCTCGACCGGATCTGCACGCACATGCTGGCCTTTGAAGGCGATGCTCATGTGGAGTGGTTTGAGGGCAACTTCGAGGACTACGAAGAAGACAAAATGCGGCGGTTGGGGCCAGATGCCCTTGAACCCAAACGTCTGAAGCATAAGAAGTTCGCTCGTTAACGTTGAACTTTACGAAGTAAATTCAACGGGTGCGAGGCAGCGTCAGCCTCGGCGGGCGCGTTTGCACTCCTAGGATATTTGGACGCGCCAGCATGCTGCCGAATTTTTTCAAATCTGGGATTGAGGCTAGCGCCATGGTGTCTGGTTGATAAACGCGCGTAGCAGCCATCCGATTGATGTTCAAAGGATATCCTAAAAAGAACAAACAGAAAACGCTCTTGCAGAATCGCCAATGCATCACTACTTTGTATTGTGGCAGCGGAAGGTTGAAATACTACCGTGTGGTGAACTAGCGGCCCCGATGGGTAACCTGCGAAGACGCCCCGAAACTGCAAGCACTTAGCGGTGCTGTGTCAGACCCTAGCCCGGACTGGCTAAGGAGGTCCTTCAACGGGATGTTGACGGGTAGCTTTCGAGACGGTGGTTCCAAGTGATCATAGGAACGTGCCGAACCGCCTCGTTAGGGCGGGATACAAATACTGAGCGAGTGAAATCGCTCGACCGGTCGAGCATCGCACGGGGCTTAGGCTAATGCGTTTTTTGACCAAACTGAAAGGGCGAGTGTCTTATCGTGACGTTGTCGCGACTATTGCACTCTTGCTGATGCTCATAGACTTGTATCTATGATGTTGGGCGGTCTTCGGGCCGCCCTTTCTTTTGGTTGAATACGAGCCCTCGACCGCGGGTCGAAGGCCGTCTCGCAAAGGCTCCAGTGGAGCCTTTGAGGCCGCAGAGGGCGATAGCCCCGGGGGAGACGCAGTCGCCCCCGCCCATGGGGGCGGTCGGGGGCGGCGAAAACGCGGGGCGTTTCCGCTGAGCAAAAGTAACAACCATCTCAATCGGGCCCTCTCGCACATTGCTCCGCAATATGCTGCCGGGTTACGCGCCCACTGCGTGGACGCTGAGGCGGCGAAAACGCGGGGCGTTTCCGCAAAGCACCAATCCGATCTCACCCCTCCGGCACCTCATCCCTCGGCCAGTCCGTCGGGCGCAGCCCGTAAACCGGTGTCTTCTCCCCAAGTGCCTTCGCCTCCCGGCCTTTCTCAAACATATCCAACGCACGTTTGCGCAATTCCTCATCCGTCTCCAACATCTCAGCCGCGCGCATTTGCAGCCATGTGGCCAGCAGACGATTTATCCGCGCCTGATATCCCTTACCCATCATCTTGAAGGCCCGCGCCACCGTCCGGTCCAGGTACAGCGTCACCTTCTCCTTCGGCTCGTCGCAATCAATGTCCATCTCAAGCGTCGCCCAGGCGCGCGGCGTGATCCGGCGCAATTCCTCCTCGACCGTGTCGGCGTCATTCATCCAGTGCCACGTGTGCAGCATCAGCCGATCCAGGGCGATCCGTTCGGTCTTGGTCATGCGGTAGGCCATCGGTCTCTCCGGCGCTGGGTTCAGGACGCATTCAACATGCCAACAAACCGTTAACGGGGGCTGAGACCACCGTGCGCGCCGCACCGACGCGATACCGACGCAATACCGACGTGAAACCGACAGGCATTTTGCCAACAAAAAAGGCCGCGCAAAACGCGACCTCTCCCTACATCAGTTGCTCTGAATTCAGAGCAACACCCACCACACCAAAAACGGGGGTACGGCACATCCAAACGCGATCATGAACAGCTTGGCCGCGTGGCTGACCTTGCCGAACATGCCGTCGCCCAGCGATCCCTCGCCCCAGCCCATGGCCGCTGACATCACCGCATAGCCGTTGCGCTCTTCGTCCCGCTTGGACGCGTTGATCGACCGCATTGCAGCCTCATAGACCTGATCCTGGCGGGTTTGTTCGTCTAACTGTGGTTGCAGATTTTCCATATTTGTCATTCTTACGCACTCCCAATTCAACGACTCTAGATGGGGCCAAGAGGGCAGAAGTCCAGCCTGAACAGAAAAAAGGCCAACCCGAAGGCTGGCCTTTTCCTCGCGTGGGCGAAAAATCGCTTTAGTTCAACGCTTTGTCCGTGATGGTGTGCGTCCACGCCCCTTCAGGTGCTTTGGAAATCACGGGGTCAGAGCCGCCCGACAGCAGCGATGCCACCGTGCGTTCATAGTCCGCCACATCCAGCGCGCCGTTGGACCCAGCCGTCAGCTTGGCAATCTCGCCCATCATACGCTTTTGGTGCTTTTCCGTCTGTGCACCGGACGCGTCATTGTCCAACACGATTTCGGCGGCTTCATCCGGGTTGGCTTCGGCATATTTCCACCCCTTCATCGAAGCGCGGACAAAGCGAACCATTTTGTCCTCGAACGCAGGATCGGCCAGGTTTTCTTCCAGGACATACAGGCCATCCTCAAGGGTCGCGACGCCCTGATCCTCATATTTGAAGACCTGCAAATCGTCAGGGGTCAGGCCCGCATCAATGATCTGCCAGTATTCATTATAGGTCATGGTCGACACGCAGGCCGCCTGCCCTTGCAGGATCGGGTCCACGTTAAAGCCTTGTTTCAAAACGGTAACGCCCCCGTCCGAACCATCGGTGGCAATGCCAAGCTGGCTCATCCAGGACAGGAAGGGGAACTCGTTGCCAAAGAACCAGACGCCCAGGGTCTTGCCCGCAAAGTCATCGGTCGATGATACGCCCGCATCCTTGCGGCAGGTCAGCATCATACCGCTGGACTTGAAAGGTTGGGCAATGTTGACCATCCCCAGACCCTTTTCACGCGCAGCCAGAGCGGCAGGCATCCACTCGACCGTCACGTCGGCACCGCCACCGGCCAGCACCTGGGTGGGGGCAATGTCGGGGCCACCGGGCTTGATGGTGACGTCCAGGTCTTCTTCGGCATAGAACCCCTTGTCGAGGGCCACGTAGTAACCGGCAAACTGGGCCTGGGTGACCCATTTGAGTTGCAGGGTCACGTCATCGGCGGCTTGGGCGGCCATACCTGCGAGGCCAAGCGCGGCGCTTGCGGCAAAGGTAGCTAAGGTTTTCATCAGTACTCTCCTTGTTGTGTTGGTTGATAAACCGGCCCTTCATGAACGGGACCGTTGGGATGGATGCCAGAATGTCACCGCCCGCTCGATCAGCGCAACACCGCCATAGGCGGCCGAGCCGACCAGGGCTGCGACGACAATTTCGGCCCAGACCAGATCAAGCGCAAGCTGACCCACCGAGACCGAGATACGAAAGCCCATACCCCGAATGGGCGAGCCGAAAAATTCAGCAACAATGGCGCCGATCAACGCCAGGGTCGTGGCAATCTTGAGACCATTGAACACGAAGGGCATCGCCATGGGCAAGCGCAGCTTGAGCAAGGTTTGCACAGGGCTGGCAGCATAGGTCTGCATCAAGTCGCGCTGCATGGCGTGGGTGGCCTGTAGGCCTTGCACGGTGTTCACCAGCATCGGGAAAAAGACCATGACGACGACCACGGCTGCCTTGGACTGCCAGTCAAAACCGAACCACATCACCAGAATGGGGGCCATGCCCACGATTGGCAAGGCGGCCACAAAGTTGCCAACGGGCATGAGACCCCGGCGCAGAAAGTCGAACCGGTCAATCAGGATGGCCGTCAGGAACGCTGCGCCGCAGCCCATGACATAGCCGGTGAGCGCGCCTTTGATGACCGTCTGAACAAAATCCTCCCACAGGATAGCCGTCGACACGACAAACCGGGCAGCGATGGCCGAAGGCGCAGGCAAAAGCACAGCCGAAATGTCAAAACCGCGTACGACGCCTTCCCAAATGGCAATCAGGGTCAGTCCAAAGATCACAGGCATCGCAAGGCGAACCAATGGCGTCGCGGGCTGGCGGGACAGCCAGACGTTCAAAAGCCATCCAAAGGCCCAAGCCGCCAGAGCAAAGACAACCCACCCCATCACGCCATCCCCATCCGCTTGAGGGTCGCGCGTTGGATCACGCCGATGACAGCGACAAGCAAGGCGGCAAGAGCAGCGGCCATGATCAGGGCAGACCAGATCTGGATCGTCTGCCCGTAATAGCTGCCCGCCAGCAGGCGCGCACCCAGCCCCGCAACCGCCCCCGTGGGCAGTTCACCGACAATGGCCCCAACAAGGCTGGCCGCGACACCCACTTTGAGGGAGGCAAAAAGGAAGGGCATCGAGGCCGGAAGGCGCAATCTCCAAAAAGTCTGAGAACTGCTGGCATTCCAGGTGCGCATCTGGTCGAGCTGCATGACCTCTGGGCTGCGCAGGCCTTTGACCATGCCCACGACGACAGGAAAAAAGGAAAGGTACATGGATATCATGGCCTTTGGCAGCAGGCCCGAAATCCCCACAGCATTCAAAACGACAATGATCATGGGCGCCAGGGCCAGGATCGGAATGGTCTGACTGGTGATCACCCAAGGCATCACGGACCGATCCATAACCCGGTTATAGACAATGCCCACAGCCAGCAAAATGCCAAGTCCCGTCCCGAGCGCAAAACCCAAAAGGGTCGCACTGAGCGTAATCCAGGAATGATAGATCAACGACCGCTTGGAGGTGATCTTCTTCTCTACCGTGGTGTTCCAAATCTCCGTCACCACCTGATGCGGCGCAGGCAGTTTGGGTTTTTCCTGCGCCCAGGTGTCGGCAACCAACTCAGACGCTGACAAGGTCACACCCGCACGCCCCGCCTTGTCATAGGCCCAAGGCGCATTCAGCCAGATAGCCGCCAGGTACCAAAGGACAAAGATCGCCCCAACAACGGTCAAAACAGGCACCACGCTACGCATGCGAAGCCCCGACCGCTGCTTCATTGTTCCGCAAATATGCAAACACAGACGCCTGAAACGAACGGAGTTTTTTGCATATTTTAAGAACAATGAAAGGAAATGGGAGTGTAGTGTCGGCACGGTACAGGCAGGCATGCCGATGACCGTGAACGATGAAGGGGGTCGCCGCGCCTTTAACCAAACTGCGGTCCGGCGGCGGGGTTTGGGCGAGGTTCAGGCTCCGCCCTGGTAGAACGGCCTCAATCATCCGCATGCCCTGCACGCAGCCCTTCGCGAACGCGGTGAGCGACCTCCAGGAACTCTGGCGTCTCACGAATGTCCAAGGGTCGCTCTTTGGGCAGCGGACTGTCTATCACGTCTGTGATGCGCCCCGGGCGCGGGCTCATCACCACGATCTTGGTCGACAGATAGACGGCCTCGGGGATCGAGTGGGTGACAAAGGCGATGGTTTTTTCCGTGCGCGCCCACAGATGCAAAAGCTGTTCATTGAGGTGATCGCGCACAATCTCGTCCAGCGCGCCAAAAGGTTCATCCATCAGCAGGATATCGGCATCAAAAGCCAGCGCCCGCGCGATACTGGCGCGCTGCTGCATGCCCCCCGACAACTGCCAGGGGTATTTCTTTTCAAACCCCGCCAGCTCAACCAATTCCAACACGCGCCGCACACGCTCAGCCTGATCCGCCTTGGAATAGCCCATGATCTCCAGCGGCAGAGAGATATTTCCCCCAATCGTCCGCCAAGGGTAAAGCCCTGCAGCCTGAAACACATAGCCATAGGCCCGCGCCTTGCGCGCCGCCTCGGGGCTGACGCCGTTTACGGTGATGCTGCCGCCTGTGGGTTGTTCCAGGTCCGCCATACAGCGCAGGAACGTGGTCTTACCGCAGCCCGAGGGGCCGATGAACGATACAAAATCGCCCTTCTTGATGTCGAGGGAAACATCCCTGAGCGCATGAACCGGACCATCATTCGTCTGAAATGTCAGGTCGAGGTTTTGTGCCGAGATAGCGCAATCAATCAACAATCACTTCCTTCCCGGCAAACTCTATAGAATACCAGATTATGCCTGCTGAGAGGCCAGCGGCTAAATGAGCCACGGTCAATGAAAGGGGGTTCGAACCAAATGACAGTGGTGGATACATCGCCGGGTGTAAAACAAACATAAGTACCAATCCAACCGCACCGCCTCCTAAGAGGGCACCGTGCAAGGGTTTGATTGGCATCCGCCCGATCCCGGATCGCAGCAAGAGGCCAATCGGCAGGCTGAGCAACGACAGTGTCAGGAAAACCACAAAGCCTCCTATCCATTTGCCCAGACCTTGGACGAACCCCATCGCGCCAAATACGGTAACCTCGATGCCGATGAGCAGAACCAAAGAGCCCAAGTAAACAGACAAAATATGTGCTCCCACGACGCGCATGCTTGGCTTAAATCCCCGCCGGAATATTCAACGGATCGCGCTGGATCATCTTGGGAGCGGTCAAAGCCTTCCACTTGCTCAAAGCCTGAGACGCGGATGAGAACGCGGGGCGCGGTACGAACTTGCCCCGCCCGGGCGCGGGTTGCGAGTTTTGCCCCCAGGCCCAGATCACCTCTCCCCGCGACAGGGTATAACGCGACTGCGCCTTGACCTCGAACCCTTCGAATACGTTGTAATCCAGCACCGAATGGTGGTTGGCGGGGGAGATCGTTTTGGTGATCTTGGGGTCCCACACCACGATATCCGCGTCCGCCCCTTCGACAATGGCCCCTTTCTTGGGATAGATGTTCAGGATCTTGGCCACGTTGGTCGATGTTGCTGCGACAAACTCATTGGGCGTCAGGCGGCCCGTCTCCACACCTTCGGTCCAAAGGACGGCTAGCCGTTCCTCAAGCCCGTTCGACCCATTGGGAATGATCCGGAAATCGTCACGGCCCGCGCGCTTTTGTTCGGTGTTGAAGGCCGCATGGTCCGTCGCCACCACCTGCAACGATCCCGACTGAAGCCCCGCCCAAAGCGAGTCCTGATGATCCTTGGACCGGAAAGGGGGCGACATGACGCGCCGTGCGGCATAGTCCCAATCGGTGTCGAAATAGACGCTCTCGTCCAATGTCAGAAACTGGATCAAAGGCTCGCCATAAACACGCATACCTTTTTGGCGGGCGCGACGGATCGCCTCGTGAGCCTGTTCGCAGGACACGTGCACAATATACAACGGCACCCCTGCCGCATCGGCGATGGTAATGGCGCGGTTGGCGGCCTCTCCTTCAAACTCGGGCGGGCGGGAATAGGCATGCCCTTCCGGCCCAGTGATCCCCTGATCGAAATACTTCTGCTGCATCTCGGCGACCAGATCGCCATTTTCGGCATGGACCATGGGCAGCGCACCCAGCTCGGCGCAGCGTTTGAACGAGGCGAACATTTCGTCGTCCTCGATCATCAACGCGCCCTTATAGGCCATGAAGTGTTTGAAGGAGTTCACGCCCATATCGACGGCATCCTTCATCTCGTTGAACACGTCCTCGTTCCAGCCAGTGATGGCCATGTGATAGCCCACGTCGGAACAGATTTGCGGGGCGGATTTGCGGTGCCATTCGTTGATAGCATTCTTGATCGACCCATCCGCACCGGGCAGACAGAAATCCACGATCATGGTGGTGCCACCGACGGCAGCAGCCCAGGTGCCACTCTCAAAGGTCTCGGCGGCAGTCGTGCCCATAAAAGGCATCTCAAGGTGGGTGTGCGGGTCAATCCCGCCCGGAATGACATAGGCGCCTTCGGCATCGATATATTCGTCGCCAACTAGGTCTTCGCCAATGGCCTTGATCACTTCGCCCTCGACCAACACATCCGCTTTCCAGGTCCGGTCTGCGGTGCAGACCATTCCGCCTTTGATCACTTTGCTCATCTCATCTCTCCTCGCTCGGCCATTTCTTATGGCCAAAAATATCCTCGGGTGTCCGGGGGGTGAGCCCCCCAATCACACCGATGCAAAACATCCCAAAGCAGGCCCATGCACGCCGATGTCCAACGGGCCAAAGTCGCTCTCGACACAAAGCGAGAAATAGCCAGCCAAGGGCAGATAGACGACGCGGTACGTGCCGTCCGTGCGGGTCACCGTCCAACAGCGTTGCGTGAGACCGCCGCTGAAATTCACCGTTGTCTCAAACGGAGGGACGCGTGCCGCACGAAAGGCCGCAAGTGTGGCGCGATCGCTGATCGTGTCCCGAGGTGCATCGACCAACTCGGCGTCGATCAAGTCCGCAATACGGCCTGCAATGCTTTGATCCTGATCAATCACGGTTGCAACCTCGCGACGGAAACCGACGCGGTTTCCGGCCGTTTTCCGTGTCGGAAAACGCGCGGCATCACCCGACAATCTCCGCTGTTTCAACAACCGCATGCATCAAAACATCGGCCCCCGCCTTGGCCCAATCGCGCGAAATCTCTTCCGCCTCATTGTGGCTCAACCCGTCGACACATGGGCACATGACCATCGCCGTTGGCGCCACCTGATTGATCCAGCACGCATCGTGACCAGCCCCCGAAATGATGTTCTGATGCGAATAGCCAAGCCGTTCTGCCGCAGACCGCACCGCACTCACACAGGTCTCGTCAAAGGCCACCGGGTCAAAGCCACCAACCTTCTCGAAGGTAATCTCCAGCTCCATTTCGTCCGCAATCGCCTGTGCTTCGGTGCGCAAGCGCGCTTCCATATCTTCGATCACGCTCAACTCGGGCGAGCGGAAATCGACCGTAAAGACCACCTTGCCCGGTATCACGTTCCGCGAGTTTGGATAGACGTCAATATGCCCCGCAGCCCCAACCGCATGAGGCGCGTGGGACCAGGCGATTTCGTCCACCTTCTCCAGCACCCGCGCCATGCCCAAACCTGCGTTCTTGCGCATCGGCATGGGGGTCGAGCCTGTATGCGAATCCTTCCCCAGAATCGTTACTTGCGTCCAGGACAGGCCCTGCCCGTGGGTGACAACGCCAATGTCTTTGCCCTCGGCCTCCAGGATCGGCCCTTGTTCGATGTGCAGCTCAAAAAAGGCGTGCATTTTGCGCGCGCCCACCTCTTCGTCCCCGCGCCAGCCGATCCGGCTCAGCTCATCGCCAAAGGATTTGCCCTCTGCGTCGACGCGGGCATAGGCCCAGTCCTGCGTATGAATGCCCGCAAACACGCCCGAAGACAGCATCGCCGGGGCATATCGGGTGCCCTCTTCATTGGTGAAATTGGTGATAACGATGGGGTGTTTGGTTTTCACATCCAGATCGTTCAGAGTCCGGACAATCTCCAGCCCGGCCAGCACGCCCAGGACACCGTCATATTTTCCGCCCGTAGGCTGGGTATCGAGGTGCGAGCCCACATAGACCGGCAGTGCGTCGGGGTCCGTCCCCTCACGCCGCGCGAACATATTGCCCATCTGGTCCAAACCCATGGAACAGCCCGCCGCCTCGCACCAGGACTGAAAAAGAGCGCGGCCTTCGCCGTCCTCATCCGTCAGGGTCTGACGGTTGTTGCCCCCCGCCACGCCGGGGCCGATCTGGGCCATCTCCATCAGGCTGTCCCACAGCCGATCCGCATTGACCGCCAAGTTTTGACCCGGTGCCGCCATGATTTTCCCCGTCATATTCTGTCGCCGCCCATCCGGTCACTTTTTGACCAATTGGTAAAGACACGATTGCCATGTGGCGCATTTCTGTCAAGAACTGGTTTGGACACAATTGCCCAAGGCCCGTGCATCTGCCTAGACTTGCAGCACTCCCCGCCTTTGGCGGCACCCGGATCAAAGGACTGGCCATGCCCGACGGCACCCAAAAGAAACCAAGCCGCATTCAGCAGCGAAACCGGCACCTGATCCTCGATGCCGCCCTCGATGTGTTTTCGGCCCATGGGTATCGCGGTGCGACGCTAGACCAGATCGCCGAAGCCGCAGGCCTCTCCAAACCCAATATCCTGTATTACTTTTCCGGCAAGGAAGAGATCCACGTGACCCTTCTCAGCCAGTTGATGGAAACATGGCTGGACCCTTTGGTCGAGATGGACGCCGATGGCGACCCGATGACCGAGCTTTTGGGCTATGTGAACCGCAAGCTTGACATGGCCCGTGATCTGCCGCGCCAAAGCCGCCTTTTCGCGGGCGAGATCCTGCAAGGCGCGCCACGGATGCACCCGCACCTGATGGCCGACCTCAAACCGCTCTTTGACGAGAAGTGCAGCGTTATCCAAGGCTGGGTCGACGCGGGCAAACTGGCCCCGGTGGACCCGGGGCACCTGATCTTTTCCATCTGGTCAACCACCCAGCATTATGCCGATTTTGACGCCCAGGTCAGGGTCCTGTCCAGTGGTGATACGATGGACGGGGCCAGAAAACACCTCAACACCCTGTTCGAGCGCCTGCTTGCCCCCTAGGGTCAGGCCTTTCGCCCACGAGGTTCGCGATGATCACACCGGAATATGCGCGTATCCTGGCGCGTTATAATCACTGGCAGAACCGCTCGCTGATTGAGGCTGCCCATGGACTGTCGGATGCGCAACGCTGGCAGGACGAGGGCGCATTCTTTGGGTCCATCGCGGAAACGCTAAACCACATCCTTTGGGATGATCGTATCTGGTTGGCGCGGTTGCGGGGCGACACCGAAACCGCCGCCCAAATAGGCGCGACCCACCCCTATACTGCCACGCCAAGAGCCTGGGACGATTATGTGCACGCCCGCACCGCGCTGGATGATGAGATTATTGAATGGGCTGACGCGCTGACGGCAGAGGACCTCGCCCAATCAACGCCATGGATCAAAGGTGACACCCCGGTTCAAACCAATTTCGGGTTCAATCTGGTACACATGATGAACCACCAAACCCATCACCGCGGTCAGGTTCACGCCCTGCTCACCCGGTTCGGTGCAACACCACAGCCCACCGACCTTCAAATGTTGGAGGGCGGTGGGGTTCAGAGTGACCCGGCAGCCTGACATCCGGCTACGTTATTCCGCCGCCGTCGCGCTGGGATTGTTGGGATGTGTTGTCCAGTTGGCATATTCCGGCTCCACCACTTTTTGGGTGCGCGGATCGACGGTGCCGGGTTCCATCATCTCCATCGTGATACAGTCCTCGACAGGGCAGACATTCACACAGAGGTTGCAGGCCACGCATTCGCCGTCGATCACTTCGAACACCCGATCCTCGGATATCGAAATCGCCTGATGCGAGGTGTCCTCGCAGGCGGCGAAACAGCGGCCACAAGAGATACACAGGTCCTGATTGATCTTGGCCTTGGCCACATAATTCAGGTTCAGATATTGCCAGTCCGTCACATTGGGCACCGCTGCGCCGCGGAAATCCTCGATGCTGGTGTGGCCCTTTTCATCCATCCATTCCGACAGCCCGCTGATCATCTCTTGGACAATCTTGAACCCGTAGGTCATCGCCGCCGTACACACCTGCACATTGCCGCAACCCAGGGTGATGTATTCAGCCGCATCGCGCCATGTGGTGATGCCACCGATGCCCGAAATCGGGATGCCTGCCGTATCTGCGCCCCGCGCAATCTCGGACACCATGGACATGGCGATGGGTTTGACGGCAGGCCCGCAATAGCCCCCATGCGACCCTTTTCCATCAATTGACGGCTCGGGCGACATGGTGTCGAGGTTCACGGATGTGATCGAATTGATCGTATTGATCAAACTCACCGCATCGGCACCGCCCGCCTTTGCCGCGGCCGCCGGTTTACGGATATCGGTGATGTTTGGGGTCAGCTTCACAATGACGGGCTTGGAGTAATACTGTTTGCACCAGCGGGTCACCATTTCGATATATTCGGGCACTTGGCCCACAGCAGCGCCCATGCCCCGCTCGCTCATCCCATGCGGACAGCCAAAGTTCAGCTCGATCCCGTCGGCACCTGTGTCCTCGACCAGAGGCAGGATGGCTTTCCAAGCCTCCTCCTCGCAGGGGACCATGATCGACACGATCATTGCGCGGTCAGGATAGTCGGCTTTGACGCGTTTGATCTCTTCAAGGTTGGTGAAGAGGTCCCGGTCGGTGATCAACTCGATGTTGTTCAGACCCAGCAAACGCCGGTCTGCCCCATATATCGCGCCATAGCGGGGGCCGTTGACGTTGACGACGGGCGGCCCTTCGGACCCAAGGGTCTTCCAGACGACACCGCCCCAACCGGCCTCAAAGGCGCGGCGCACATTGTATTCCTTGTCCGTAGGTGGGGCCGAAGCCAGCCAGAACGGGTTTGGGCTTTTGATGCCGACGAAGTCACTTTGAAGGTTTGCCATCTTCCGTCTCCCTTGCTCAGCCCATCAGGCTCGCATGAATATCCATCGCCGCATCACGGCCCTCGGCCACCGCTGTCACGGTCAGGTCATCACCGCCCGTGGCGCAATCGCCCCCGGCCCAAACGCCATCCACCGTGGTACGACCGGCGCCAGTGACGGCGATCTTGCCGCCCGTCAGGTCGGGCAGGCCCTCCCCCTCCAGCGTCTGACCAATGGCGCGCAACACCTGATCGGCAGGCACGCGAACCATCTGGCCCGTGCCGCTCATGTCATCATTCACATATTCAAACTCGACCTCGCGGACCGAACCGTTTCCATGCACGGCCACCGGCACCACATGGGTCATGATACGCACCCCTTTCGAGGCGGCCAGATCCTGCTCAAAGGTGCTGGCGTTCATCCGGTCGCGGCCCCGGCGATAGGCAAGCGTCACGTTCAGCGCGCCCAGCAACTTGGACTGCACCGCCGCATCCACCGCCGTCATGCCGCCACCAATCACAACCACATCGCGGCCCACGGGCAGGGCCGACAGATCATCGGCCTGGCGCAGATCGGCGATGAAATCGACCGCATCCAAAACGCCGTCCTTGTCGCCGCCCTCGACCGCCAGACCGTTCACGCCGCCCAGGCCCATGGCCAGGAACACCGCGTCAAACTCGGCCTTCAACCCGTCCAGGCTCAGGTCAGCCCCCAACGCCTTGCCATTCTCAATAGTGATCCCGCCGATCTGCAACAGCCAATCCACCTCGGCCTGCGCAAACCCTTCGGGCGTCTTGTAGGCCGCAATGCCGTATTCGTTCAGGCCACCGGGCTTGGGGCGAGCATCATAAACGGTCACCTCATGCCCCAGCATCGCCAAGCGATGCGCAGCAGACAGGCCTGCCGGCCCCGCCCCCACCACGGCCACCGTTTTACCGGTGACCGCAGCACGGGAGAACGGATGGATTCCCTTTTCTTGCAAATGGTCGGTTGCGTAACGCTGGAGTTGGCCAATCAGCACCGGCTTGCCCTCAGCAGCCTCACGCACGCAGGCTTCCTCGCAAAGTTGTTCGGTTGGGCAGACGCGGGCGCACATGCCGCCCATGATGTTCTGGCTCAGGATCGTTTTGGCCGCCGCATCGGGCGTGCCCGTCGCGATCTGGCGAATGAACAGGGGGATGTCGATGTCCGTGGGGCACGCCGTGATACACGGCGCGTCATGGCAGAAATAACACCGATCCGCGGCCACCAACGCCTCATGCGGGTCCAGCGCGGGATGCAGATCAGAGAAATTTTCGGCATAGCCGCTGGCGGCCAGACGGCCCGCCGCCACACCGGGAGAGAAAGGAGATTGCGTCATGACCGCTCCATCGCAACATTCGTTCGTTCAAAACGCTGTCACAGGAAGAAATTTTTATCAACTGGTAAAAAATAATCCGCCTTCAGGTTTTTTGACCTCTGCCCAAAGAAGCGCCGTTTCGCCAATAGCGAGAATGTCACGAAACAAACCTTGCCCGAATCTCAGATCGCACTCTATTTAAACGTGCTACATCATTACCGACCCACTGCTCCTATCGGCTCAGTCACTCGATCTAATGACGACGCCAAGCTGCCGCATGTTGCGGGCAGATCGACTAGGAGACATGACTATGGCCAGCGGCACAGTCAAATGGTTCAACACCACCAAAGGCTACGGCTTTATCGCGCCCGAAGATGGCGGCAAAGACATCTTTGTACACATTTCCGCAGTTGAGCGGTCCGGCCTGACCGGCCTCGCCGACAACCAGAAGGTGACCTTCGATATGGAAGCGGGCCGTGACGGACGCGAAAGCGCTGTGAATATCGCACTGGCCTAACGGACCTGCGATTTCCGAGACTTGGAGGCGGTGCATTGCGGTGCGCCGCCTTTTCTTTTTGCCACGCCTGGGGCTTCCGCGCTCATTGGCAACTAACGCCAAACGCCATGCCCACTGATCACAGGCCGTCCCAGTTCACGTCTTTCGCTTCCGTGATCACCAGCCGACCCGCGGGCCAGGGTTCCATCAACGCCTTGGCCGCTTCCAGGTCGTCACCCAACCAGACCGCCAGCGCATCGCGGTCAAGCAGCACGCCCATCCGGTGGTGGATCGCCGCCACGTCCTTGTTCGGCGCGCAGGTCACCGCCGCCACTTGGGGAACTTGCAGCCCACCAGGCGCTGTCCACACATCCGTTATCGCGGCAAAATAAAGGAACCCGCCGCCTTTTGGCGCGATCCGCCACGCGGTCTTGCGCCGCTTTTCGCCCGTCCATTCGTACCAGCCGTTCACCGGGATCACGGCGCGCTCGACCCCGTCAAAAGCCGACTTGTCGAACACCGTTTCCGAGCGGGCGTTGATGATCTGCTCCATCACCGGACGACCCCGCGCGTTGACCCGGCCCACGGGCACAATGCCCCAACGCATCCGCCGCAGCGCCCCGTCAAAAACCACGATCTCTTGCCCTGGCGCGATGTTGTGGCGGGCCGGTTCGTCGTCGACCACGCCCGTTGGCACGCCCAATGCGGCACTCAGATCGGCCATGGGGCTGTCCAGAAAGAACCGCCCCGGCATTTACTTGGCCACCGCGATCAGCTCAACCGCCAGCGGCCCCACCCCTTCGACGATCCGCGCAACGCCCGTCGCATTGGGGTGAACACCATCCGCCTGCATATACTGACGCACATCCGCCGGATCGGTGCCCACGCTCCCAAGCCCAGCAAAAAAGCTGTCCAAATAGAGCGTCCCAAACTCTGCCGCCAATTCCGGGTACATCCCGTCAAAGGCCGCCTTGTACTCAGGCCCATAGTTCCCGGGCGCTTGCATCCCGATCAGCAGTACAGGCACGTTCGCCGCATCCGCCGCCTGCAAGATACCTCCAAGGTTCGCGCGGCTGACCTCCGGGTCGATCCCGCGCAAGAGGTCATTGCCCCCCAGCGCCACGATCATCGCATCCACATCCGGCGTTAGCGTCCAGGCCGCCCGCGACAACCCGCCCGCCGTGGTGTCGCCCGACACGCCCGCGTTGATCACGCGCACGTCATGACCAGCGGCAGTCAACCACCCTTCCAGCTGCGGCACAAATCCGTCTTCGACCGGCAGGCCATAGCCTTGGGTCAAGCTGTCGCCTAGTGCTGCAATTGTGACCGCCTGGGCCCAAACGCACCCGGCCCAAAAAACCATGACAATTGCGGCCACTACCTTGCCCATGCTGATCCGATCTCCATATGTCCTCGTACCCCTCTATAAAGGCGCATTCTTATGTCCGATCCAGTCCTCAGCCTCAAAAATGCGGCATTGTCCCTCGATGGCAATGCCGGACAGGTCGATATCCTGCACGGGATTTCACTGGATATTCAGCGTGGCGAAACGGTCGGGCTGGTTGGGCCATCCGGCTCTGGCAAATCGTCGCTCCTGATGATCATGGGCGGGTTGGAGCGAGCAACGGGCGGTCAGATCAACGCTTTGGGCCATGACCTGACAGCCATGAACGAGGATGCTTTGGCCCGGTTCCGCCGCGATCACATGGGCGTCGTGTTCCAGTCCTTTCACCTGATCCCGACGATGACGGCGCTTGAGAATGTGGCCACGCCGCTGGAATTGGCAGGCGTACGCGACGCGTTCGAGAGGGCCGAAGTGGAACTGGACGCCGTGGGCCTCGGCCACCGCGCCGGGCATTATCCCAGCCAGATGTCGGGGGGCGAGCAGCAACGCGTGGCCCTGGCCCGCGCCCTTGTTACCCGCCCCGATATCCTGCTGGCGGATGAACCGACCGGCAACCTTGACGGGGCCAACGGCACCGCGATCATGGACCTGCTCTTTGCCCTGCGTGACCGGCATGGGGCCACCTTGGTACTTGTCACCCACGCGCCCGCTTTGGCGGCGCGCTGTGACCGGGTAATCGAACTGGCCGACGGCCGCATCGCCACCGCACAGGCCGCCGCCGAATGAGCTTCGCAACCTCTGCCCGCTTTGCACGCCGCGAATTGCGCGGAGGGCTGTCGGGGTTCCGCATCTTCCTTGCCTGCCTTGCCCTTGGGGTCGCGGCCATTGCCGCTGTCGGCTCTGTCCGCTCTGGCATCGAGGCGGGGTTGGAGCGGGAAGGGGCGGCCCTTTTGGGCGGCGATGCCGAGCTTGATTTCACCTACCGCTTTGCCACCGAAGGAGAACAGGCGTGGATGCAAGGCGTCGCCACCGCCGTGTCCGAAATCGCCGATTTCCGGTCCATGGCGGTGGTCGAACGGGGCGGCGACACCGAACGCGGCCTGACGCAGATCAAGGCCGTTGACGATTTCTATCCTCTGATCGGCGCGGTTAAATTGACGCCGAACATCCCGCTTGCCGACGCTCTCGGCGACCAGAACGGACAACCCGGCGCCGTGATGGAGCGCGCTTTGATTGACCGGCTTGGCCTCGCTGTTGGCGATGCCTTTCGCCTTGGCACGCAGGACTTCACCCTGACCGCAACGCTGGACCGCGAGCCCGACAGCGCCGCAGGCGGCTTTGGCCTTGGGCCCCGCACCATCGTACTGCGCACCAGTCTTGAAAACGCCGAACTGCTGGCCGCAGGGACGCTCTTCAACTCGAAATACCGGCTGCAACTTCCACCCGGTACCAACCTCGAAGAGATCGAGGCCGACGCCCGCGCGCGGTTCGAAAACAGCGGCCTGCGCTGGACCGACGCGCGAAACGGGGCGCCCGGGGTGTCGGAATTCGTGGACCGTTTGGGCGCATTCCTCGTGCTCGTTGGTCTGTCGGGCCTCGCAGTGGGCGGCGTCGGCGTCTCTGCCGCCGTGCGTGCCTATCTGGCCGACAAAACATCCGTGATCGCGACCCTCAGGACATTGGGCGCGGAACGCTCCACCATCTTCCAAACCTACTTTATCCAAATTGGCGCGCTGTCGATCCTTGGCATTGTCATCGGTCTTACCCTCGGCGCACTCATTCCCATTGCACTCGCCCCGGTCATCGAGGCGCGGCTGCCCATCCCGGCGGCCTTCACGATCTACCCCGCACCGCTGGTCGAGGCGGCCATCTATGGCCTCCTCACCGCCTTTGTCTTCACCCTCTGGCCGCTGGCACGGGCCGAAGACGTGCGCGCCGCGACCCTGTTTCGCGACGCACTGGGCACCTCCAAAATACTGCCCGCGCCAAGATACCTCATGTGGATTGCGCTTGGCCTGACGGCCCTCATCGGCCTCGCGGGCCTCTTCTCCGGCACTTGGCGACTGACGCTCTGGACGGCAGGCGGGATCGCCTTCGCCCTCGGCTTACTCGCTCTGGCGGCCACCGCGATCCGCTGGCTCTCAAAACGCGCCGCGCCGAGGGCCAAGGGACGGCCCGCACTCCGTTGGGCGCTCGGCGCCATCTCTGGCACGCGCGAAGGGGCGGCATCGGTTGTCCTGTCGCTCGGCCTTGGCCTGTCGGTGCTGGCTGCCGTGGGCCAGATCGACGGCAACCTGCGCAATGCGATCTCCGGCAACCTGCCCGAGATCGCGCCCAGCTATTTCTTTGTCGATATCCAGCGCGACCAGATGGCGGGCTATACCGAGCGGCTGGAGAATGACGCCGCCGTCACCCGCATCGACAGCGCGCCGATGCTCCGAGGCATCATAACCCAGATCAACGGCGCACCTGCCCGCGAGGTCGCAGGCGACCATTGGGTCATTTCGGGTGACCGGGGCGTAACCTACTCCGCCCAGCCGTCCGAAAATACGCGGATCACTGCAGGCGAATGGTGGCCCACCAATTACACCGGCAATCCGCAGATCAGCTTTGCCGCCGAAGAGGCCGAGGAAATGGGCCTCTCCCTCGGTGACAGCCTCACAATCAACATCCTGGGCCGCGACATCACCGGCACAATCACCTCCTTCCGCGAGGTGGATTTTTCGACCGCAGGCATCGGATTTATCCTGTCGATGAACCCCTCCGCCCTGCAAGGCGCGCCGCATACGTTCATCTCGACGGTCTACGCCGACCCCGAGGCGGAAACGCAGATCCTGCGCGACATCGCAAATGCCTATCCCAACGTGACGGCGATCCGGGTCAAAGACGCGATTGAGCGGGTCAGCGAAGTATTGTCCGGCCTTGCCGCAGCCACGTCCTATGGCGCGGCAGCGACCCTGCTGACCGGCTTTCTCGTTCTGATCGGCGCAGCGGCCGCAGGCACACAGGCGCGTACATACGAGGCGGCGGTGCTCAAGACGCTCGGCGCATCCCGCAAACGCATCCTGATCAGCTTTGCAACGCGGGCCGCCCTACTGGGCCTCAGCGCGGGCATCGTCGCACTGGCCGCAGGCATCACCGGCGGCTGGGCCGTCAGCAATTTCGTGATGGACACCGATTTCACAATCATCTGGCCCTCAGCTCTGGCGATCATCACAGGCGGCGTCCTGGCCACGTTGCTGGCAGGCCTTGCCTTCGCCTGGGGTCCACTGGCTGCCCGCCCTGCCCAGGTCCTCCGAGGCCGCGAATAACCAGCCGTTGCCGCAGCGCGGCATACGTGGCACAAACGCCGCAAGCAATGGATAGACCAAAGGCCCCGCCATGACAGACCAGTTGCCCATGCCCGTCACTGCCCCTCTGACAAACGCGCAAAAGACCCAGCTTCTCAATCTCGTGCGCCGCGCGGCCCGGGCCGAGATCATGCCCCGTTTTCGCAGCCTAGACGCAGGCGATATCGACACCAAGAAGGACCAGAATGATCTGGTCACCGCCGCCGACACGGCCGCCGAGGCAATGATCACGCGTGGCCTGCAAATGGCCTTCCCTCACGCGCTGGTCATCGGTGAGGAGGCAATTTCCGCCAAGCCCGACCTGATGGACGGTGTGGGCGAGGCCGAGCTGAGCTTTATCATCGACCCCGTGGACGGCACGTTCAACTTTGCCCATGGTATGCCGCTCTTTGGCACGATGGTGGCGGTCTGCCGCTTTGGCCAACCCGTCTTTGGGCTGATCTACGATCCAGTGGGCGATGACGTGATCATGGCCGACAATACCTCGCCAGCTCTTTGGCAAACGGTCAAGGGGCGGCAAAAGCCGGTCCACACCGCCGCCCCAAAATCGCTTGGCAAGCTTTATGGCTATATGCACATCCGGCTGATGCCACAGGCCGACCGCGCCCTGACCTTTGCCAAATTGAACGAGGTGGGCAACGTAAGCTCCCTACGCTGTTCGGCCCATGAATACCGGTTGCTGGCCACGGGCGGGGCGGATTTTGTCCTGACGGGCAACCTCAACGCCTGGGACCATGCCGCAGGGGCGCTGATCTGCGCCCAGGCGGGGGGCAAGACGGCCATGCTCGACGGATCGGTATACGATGCGACAACCTCCAGCGGCTATCTGTTGTGCGCAAGCTCGGATCAAGTCTGGGATACCGTCGCTGCCCATTTTGCCGAACTGATGTCCGACGCATGACGTCCTGGTTCTTTGGCTATGGAAGCCTCGTCAACCGCGACACCCACAGCTATCCGCAAGCGCAACAGGCCACCTTGCGGGGCTGGCGGCGGACTTGGGTGCGGACCGCGCTGCGCGATGTGGTGTTCCTGTCGATCCACAAGGCACCGGGGCACAGCATCAACGGCCTGATCGCCGCCGTGCCACAGGCCGACTGGACCGCACTGGACACGCGCGAAGCCGGTTACAGCCGCTTTGCCGCCACCGATCACATCGTCCACGGCGCGGAGGCCAGCGACATTGCCGCCTATCAGGTGCCGCCCGCGCTGCAACGGCACGACGGCGACCACTGCATGCTGCTTAGCTATCTCGACGTGGTGGTTCAGGGGTTCCTGCGCGAATTTGGGCAGGCCGGGGTCGAGGCGTTCTTTGACACAACCGACAACTGGGCGATCCCTGTCCATGACGACCGGGGCCAGCCCCGCTACCCCCGCGCCACACAGGTCAGCCGCGAAGAACAGGCCCTCGTCGACCGGCTACTTGCGCAAGTTCAATAGGGACATAAGCCGCCCCTCGCGGTCAAACTTGTCACCCGTTTGCGCGCCACCTTCACCGGTCATGACCCGCAAGGCCAAGAACCACGCAACCGTCCCAAAAACAACACCCGCCAGTGCTTGACCCACCATCACGCCGGGTGCGCCAAACAGGGCCGAGCCCAGCCAGACCAGCGGGATCATGGCAACGGTATTGCGCCCCCAGTTCATCCAGGTCGAGTAGAACGGGTGACCCAGATTGTTAAAGCCCGCATTGCTGACGAACAGAACCCCGTTAAAGAAAAACAAGAGCGCAAGCGGCCCACAAAACAGGTACACCAGATCGCGGGCAACGCCCGTAGCGGTAAAAAGGTCCGCAATCGGGCCCCGCAACACAAACAGGATCGCCGAAATCAAGGCAATCACCACCCCGGTGAACAAAAGTGCTGCATTGAATGTCT
Source organism: uncultured Tateyamaria sp. (assembly GCF_947503705.1). Classification (GTDB taxonomy): domain Bacteria; phylum Pseudomonadota; class Alphaproteobacteria; order Rhodobacterales; family Rhodobacteraceae; genus Tateyamaria. Next base: position 142,496 of record NZ_CANNES010000001.1, read on the forward strand.
GCCGCACCCGCGCCTGATTTCCCGCGCCAAAGTTCTGCCCGATGATCGGCCCCACCGCGCCGGAGAGGGCAAAGATCACGGCAAAAGACACCGGCATCAAACGGCCCACGATGGCCATGCCCGCCACTGCTTCCATCCCGTATTGGGCCATGGATCGGGTGACGATGGCTTGTCCGAAAGGGGTCGCAAACTGCGTCAGGATCGCAGGAAAGCCGATGGTCAGCATCGGGCCCAGATCGCGGATCATCGGCACGAATGCGGGGCGTGGCAGCCCCCCGTGATGGCGCAGGATCGGCAGGATCGCAGCCACCGCAATAGCAATCCGCGCTGCCACCGAGGCCAGCGCCGCCCCCGTCAGATCAAGACCCAGACCAAAGATCAGAATCGGGTCAAGCACCGCGTTCACACCGCCCCCGATGATGGTCGACATCATCGCCCGGCGGGCATCGCCATGGGCGCGCAAAATGCCGCCCCCCATCATGGCGACCACCAGAAACGGCAGAGATGGTACAACGATCTGAAGGTATCCCTCAGCCAAACGCGCCGTCTCGCCCTCCGCTCCGATCATCCAGACAAAGAGCGGGATATTGACCCAGACAAGGGCCGCAAAGATCACGCCGAACACGACACCAAATGTCAGCCCATGAACGGATCGCGCGCGGGCCAAATCCGTGTCTCCCGCGCCCAGCGATCGGGCCACGAGCGCGCCCACGGCAATCGCCATGCCGATGGAAAAGGACGTGGTGAAAAACAGGATGGACCCGGCATAGCCCACGGCGGCGGCCAATTCGGCCTTGCCCAGCATCGAGATGAAAATCATGTCGATAAAATCGACCAGAAATACCGCCATCAGGCCCACGCTCGACGTCAGCGACATGACCGTCACGTGGCTCAAAGGCGAGCCGCTCAGGAATTTGGCCTGAGCGTCAGCCATAGGCCCGCATCTGCCCAATTCTAAAAAATCCCTCGCCGACGGGCCGTTCTGCAATCACAGCCCCGGGGAGGATCATGCGCGCGCCTTCACAACCTGCAAAAGTGGCATAAGCGCCGCCATATCCGGCCCGTGCGCCTGCCCCGTTACCGCCTTGCGCAGCGGCATGAACAGGCCGCGCCCTTTGCGACCGGTGGCGGCCTTCACGGCACCTGTCCACGTACTCCAGGTATCGGCGGCAAAGGGCCCCTCGGGCAGCAAGCCCATAGCCTCGGCGACAAACTCGCGGTCTTCATCGTCGATCACCGGATCGGCGCCGTCGCGGCACAAGGCCCACCACGCGTCCAGATCATGCAGCGTTTCAATATTGTCGCGCATCACGGTCCAGAACGGCTCTGCCATGTCCGCAGGCACACCAAGCGCATCAATCTCGGCGCGCACGGCGTCCAGCGGCAAGTACTGCAAATAGCGACCGGTCAGCGGAAACAGGTCCGCCTCGTCAAACTTGGTCGGTGCGGACCCGAAATGGCCAATGTCAAACCCGTCAATCAGCTCCGCCATGTCGGTGCGTAGCTCAACAGGGTCCGACGACCCCAACCGCGCCATCAGGCTCAAGAGCGCCATCGGCTGCACGCCACGTTCGCGCAGATCACGCAAGGCCAGCGTGCCCAGACGTTTGGACAGCGCCTCGCCCTGCGGGCCGGTCAGCAGCGAATGGTGGGCAAAGCTGGGCACAGAACCGCCCAACGCTTCGATAATCTGGATTTGGGTGGCCGTGTTGGTCACGTGATCGGATCCGCGCACCACATGGGTCACACCCATATCGGTGTCGTCCACCACCGACGCGATGGTATACAGGACCTGTCCGTCCTGACGGATCAGAACCGGGTCACTGACGCTGGCGGCATCAATGCTGATATTGCCCAGAATGCCGTCGTCCCACTCGATCCGCGCCTGATCCAGCTTGAAACGCCACACGCCCTGCCCACGCTCGGCACGCAGCGCCTCCCGCGCGGCCTCGCTCAGGGCCAATGCGGCACGGTCGTAGACGGGCGGCTTGCCCATGTTCAACTGTTTCTTGCGCTTGAGGTCCAGTTCGGTCGGCGTCTCGAACGCCTCGTAGAACCGACCAATGTCGCGCAGCGTGTCTGCGGCGGCGGCATAGCGGTCCAACCGATCCGATTGCCGCTCGACCCGGTCCCAATGCAGGCCCAACCACTCCAGATCCCGCTTGATCGCGTCGACATATTCTTCCTTCGACCGCTCTGGGTCGGTATCGTCGATGCGCAGGATGAATGTGCCGCTTGCCTTGCGGGCGATCAGGTAGTTCATAAGGGCGGTGCGCAGGTTGCCCACATGGATATAGCCGGTGGGCGACGGGGCGAAACGGGTGGTTGTCATGGGTCATCTCCGATGTTGGCGGAGCCTTGTCACAGGGGCACGAACTTGTCCAGTTTAAGGGATGGCACGAACTGGCCAATGGGTGGCCAGATCGCGCAGGCCCGCCTGGATCAATTCGCCCAGAACATCCGCGTCCACGCGGTCCAATCGGGTCAGATACAGACAGGATTTGCCTTTGTTATGCTGTCCCAGCCTGTCCAGAATGACACTGCAATCGGTGTAACCGGGCATAATGTAGATGCTCAGCCTGGCCTTGCGTGGGGCATAACCGGTGGCCATCCAGGTGCCGGACCGGCCCGACGCATAGGTATTGTCATAAGCGCCGTAACCCACGATGCCGCCCGTCCAGATCACCGGCTGAAAACCGGTCGCCGCCCGGAATAGGGTGTCCAACGCCCGGGCCCCGGCCTCCCGTCGCTCGGGTGAAACACCCGTGACCCAATCGGCAAAAAGCACCTCTTCGACCTTTGTTTTCTGGTTCATTTGCACCCGACCTCAAAAAAAATCGATAATTTTTGCGTGATGAGACGTGACTGCGCCAAATCCGCACTATCTCTTGAGTATCTGACAAAGAGGATAACACCGATGTCTCATTCCCCCAAATTCTCACGCCGCACGGCGCTGTTGGGTGCTGCTGCGCTCCCACTTGCTGCGGCAGGCACCGCCACCCGCGCCGCCGCGCCCATGATGGGTGTCAGCCAGCACAACTTCAAACGGGTCAAGGTTGGCGCGTTTGAGGTGACCACGCTTTTGGCAGGCACCCGCGCGGTGCCCGATCCGCACAAGATCTTTGGCCTGAATGTCGAGGCCGACGAGTTCAACGGCGTCTCTGCCGCGGCTGGCCTGCCCACGGACGCGGCGCAGTTTTTCTTTACGCCGACGCTGGTCAACACAGGCTCTGAACTGGTGCTGTTCGACACCGGCCTGAACGGCCCCGGAACCGTGGGCGCGATCGAGGCGGCAGGCTATACCGCCGATCAGGTCGACAAGGTCGTGATCACGCACATGCATGGCGACCACATCGGCGGTCTGATGACCGACGGCGCGCCGACTTTTGCCAATGCCGCCTATATGACCGGTGCCGTAGAATTTGATGCGTGGTCCGGCACGGACAACGAGAATTTTGAGGGCAAGGTCCGTCCACTGGCCGAGCAGATGACGATGCTGGACGATGGCGGCGCGCCTGCCTCGGGGATCACGGCGATGGCCACCTTCGGGCACACGCCGGGCCACATGGCCTATATGATCGAAAGCGAAGGCACCCAACTGGTGCTGGGCGCGGACTTTGCTAACCATTACGTTTGGTCGCTGGCCCATCCCGATTGGGAAGTGCGGTTCGACATGGACAAGACCGCCGCGGCCGCCACGCGCAAGCGGCTGTTGGACATGCTGGCTGCCGACCGGATCGCCTTTGTCGGCTACCACATGCCCTGGCCCGCCATCGGCTATGTCGAGACCAATGGCGAGGGCGGTTACCGCTATGTCGCGCACAGCTATCAGCTGACGGTCTAAGCCACAGGCATAGCGGACGACACGTCCGCCTTACGGGAATGAATCTGATGTCACCCCCGTAAGGCGGACCCGTTGGTACGCCACAGCCTATCCGCTAGAGCTTCCCTGCCGCCTCCAGGCGCGCCCAGGCATAGCTCACAAACCCCCGCCGAAACGAATGCCCGCCGGGAAAGGTGCAGAACTCCAGCACCGCACCGACGTCATTGCCGCGTCGCGCACAGTCCAAATCCTCAACCTGCTCGCGTTCTGCCGGGCCAAAACCACCATGCGCGCGGTACATCGCCAGCGCCTCCCGCACATCCCCCTGATGCGTCGGCCCAATGGGCCGGCCGCCCAAAGGCACGGTGCGGTCTTCGGTTCCGTGAATATGGATCACGCTGGCCACGGGAGCGGCACAGGCCTCCGGCGGCTCCAACCAGAACGTGCCCGCAATGGGCGCAAAGCCCGCAAACAGATCGGGCCGCGCACAGGCGAGGTTCCACACCATCATGCCGCCTGCCGAAAACCCGGTCATCATCACGCGTGTCCGGTCCAGTGCAAAGCGCAACGATGCATCTCCCATCACCGCCTCGAAATAGTCGAACTCCACCGCCCCATCCGTGTCGGGATGTCGGGGGGCATTGGGGATCACCCAATCCTCATCCCCCGATTTCACCGCAATCAGGGCAAGGCCCATATCCGACACCATCCGGCGCAGCCCAGTGTTGCGCATCACACCACGGGCCGATCCGCGATAGCCATGGGCAAAGACAATCGCCCCCACTGGCGTGACCCCATCATGGCCCTCGGGCATCGCGATGCGGTAATGGCGGTCGCCCAAGGGGCAATCGGTATCAGGGCCGCAGGCAAAAGCCACAGGGGCCACCCAGGCCAAGGCCAATCCGATCAAAATGCGCAACGCTGTCATGGTTTGCCCTCGCCTACCGCTTTGACGCGCAGCATCCTACGGGTCAGGCGGCGTCGCAAATCACCTCTGCGTCAATCGCCTCAAGACAGATCGCGCCACCGGTTCACAATGGGGTAACGGCGATCCAGCCAGAAGGCCCGCTTGGTCAACCGGGCACCCGGCGCAGACTGGAAACGCTTGTATTCACTGAGGTAAATCAGCTTCTCGATCTTGCGCGCCACATCGGCGTCAAACCCGGCGGCCACACAATCGGCAATCGACCCATCCTGATCCACCAGAATGTCCAACAGCGCGTCCAGTTCGGGATAGTCTGGCAAGCTGTCGCTGTCCTTCTGATCCTCGCGCAGCTCGGCGCTGGGGGGCTTGGTGATGATCCGGTCGGGAATCACTTCACCCGCATTGCCCATCATCCAGTCGCGGTGATTTGCGTTCCGCCAGCGGCAGGTCTCAAACACGCGGGTCTTGTAGAGGTCCTTGATCGGATTGTACCCGCCCGCCATGTCGCCATAGATCGTGGCATAGCCCACGGCGACCTCGGATTTGTTGCCGGTGGTCAACAGCATCTCGCCAAACTTGTTCGACAGGGCCATGAGCAGCAAACCGCGAATGCGGGACTGGATATTTTCCTCGGTCAGGCCCTCGTCCATGCCTTCAAAGAGCGGCGAAAGGGTGCTGGTCACCGCAGCGCGCGTCTCACCAATCGGCACATAGTCATAGCGGCAGCCCAAGGCTTTGGCGCAGGCCTCGGCATCCTCAAGACTGTCGCCCGAAGTGTATTCCGACGGCAGCATGACACAGCGCACGTTGTCCGGGCCGAGGGCATCGGCAGCTATAGTCGCAACAAGTGCGGAATCCACCCCCCCCGACATGCCCAACAGCACTTTGCTAAAGCCCGTCTTGGCGCAATAATCGCGCAAGGACGTGACCATGACACGGTAATCCTGTTCCCATTCGTCCGGGTGGTGGGCCATCTCGCCGGGCAATACGCGCCAACCCTCAGGGCCACGCTCCAGGTCCAGATGGGTCACCGTCTCGTCAAAGGCGGGCAACAACATGGCCATCGCGCCGCCCGGGTTCAGGGCAAAAGAGCCGCCATCAAACACCTGATCGTCCTGTCCGCCCACCATATTGAGGTAAATCACGGGCAGGCCGGTTTCGACCACACGAGCCACCATGTGGTTCAGGCGGGTCTCGAACTTGTTCCGGTAATAGGGCGAGCCATTGGGAACGAGCAGGAACTCGGCCCCCGTCTCCTGCAAAGTCTCCGCCACGTCCGAATGCCAGGCGTCCTCGCACACGGGCGATCCCACGCGGGTATTGCCCACGGAATAGGGGCCGCCCAAAGGCCCCGCATCAAAAATGCGCACCTCGTCAAATACGGTCTCATTGGGCAAATGATGCTTCAGCACCCTGCTCGCGATGCGCCCGCCCTTGCAAATGAGGTAGGCGTTGAAAAGCTCGGCCCCTTCAGCCCATGGGCAGCCGATAGCCAGGGCCGGCCCATCCGCGCAGTCCACCGCAAGCGCCTCAACGGCCTGCATCGCCGCCGTGTGAAAAGCGGGCTTGGACACCAGATCCTGAGCATTATACCCGGCAATAAACATCTCGGGCAGGGCCACCATATCGGCGCCTGCGGCCTTGCCCTCATCCCAGGCGGCGCGGGCCTTGGCGGCATTGCCCGGGATATCTCCGACAGTGGGATTCAACTGACCCAATGTGATGCGGAACCTGTCGGCCATGGCGGCACTCCTTAAAAGCTCACGGCGTGATGTAGCAGATTGCCAAGGCAAGGGAACCCACCTGCGACGCATTGAACACTGTCCGGCCCTGCCCTTCTTTTCTTCAGAAATACTCCCGGGGGTTTGGGGGTTGGCCCCCAATAGTCCCTATATTCAGGGACTACCCAACAGTCCAACAGGGCGCGAGGCCACGCATCCAAAGGCCATTGCTCCTCCCGCCCCCCTGTCTTAACCTTTGCGCAACCGCCACATCTGGCTACGACCCACATGATAACCCGAGGTACGCGATGCGCATTCGCAGTCTGATCTTCTGCCTGGTTCTGCTGCCGGGGATGGCACTGGCCCAAAGCGGCGCGGTGCTGACCAAGCAATATGACGATGGCGGGGTCTATGAGGGGACGTTCCGGGGCGGGCTCCAGCACGGAACGGGCACCTACCGGCTGCCCAACGGATATGAATATACCGGCGAATGGGTCGATGGCGAGATCAAGGGCGAAGGCACAGCACGCTTCCCCAATGGCTCCATCTATGAAGGCAGCTTTGCCAAGGGCAAGCCCGACGGGTTCGGCAAGATCATCTTTGCCGATGGGGGCACCTATGAGGGCGACTGGCAGGCAGGCGCGATTATCGGCGAGGGGGTGGCGCTTTATGCCAACGGTGTCCGGTATGAGGGATCGTTCCGCAACGCCAAGCACCACGGCAAGGGCACCATGCAGTCGCCCGGCGGCTATGAATACCAGGGCGACTGGGTCGATGGGGTCAAGCAGGGGATGGGCACGATCACCTATCCGGACGGGGCGGTCTATGACGGCCAGATCGATGCCGGCAAACGGCAGGGCACCGGCACACTTACAACGCCCGACGGGCTGATCTATGTGGGGCTCTGGAAAGACGGGCAAATCGACGGCAAGGGCACCCTGACCCAACCCAATGGAGACGTTTACGAGGGCGATCTGGTCTCGGGCAAGCGCGAGGGGCAAGGCCGCGTCACCTATGCCAATGGGGACGTCTATGACGGCACCTTTCAGGACGACCGCCGCCATGGCCAGGGCACGTTCATCGGCAATGACGGGTATCACTATATCGGCCAGTGGACCCAAGGCCAGATCGAGGGCAAGGGCCGTGTGACGTATCCCGATGGCGCGGTTTACGAGGGCGATTTCCGCGATGACCTGTCCGACGGCAAGGGCAAGATCACCTATACCGACGGCTCCACCTATGAGGGCGACTGGGTCGCGGGCGTCATCGAAGGGCAAGGCCGCGCCACCTATGCCAACGGGATCGTTTATGAGGGCGATTACAAAAACGCGCTGAACCACGGCCAGGGCGTCATGACCTATTCTGACGGCTACCGCTATGAAGGCGCGTGGCTGAACGGGCAACGGCACGGGCAAGGCACCGCCACCTATCCTGATGGCACCGTCTATGTCGGCGACTTCGAGGCCGGGCAACGGCACGGGCAAGGCAAAATCGTGATGGCCTCCGGCTTTGAATATGACGGGCAATGGATACGCGGCGAAATCGACGGTTTGGGCGTCGCGACATATGCCAATGGCGACGTGTACGAAGGCACCTTCAAGAACGGCAAACGCCAGGGCACAGGCACGATGCGCTATGCGACGGGCGAAGAGGCCACAGGGCAATGGGACAACGGCGCCCTGCCAGACACCGAAGCAGACACCGAAACCGAGGGCGGCTGACCCCGATGCGGTTCTGGATCGCGGGTCTGGCTGCTTGGATATTGGCGACGCCCGCCTTTGCCGACTGGCAGTTTCTGGAAAACTGGACCGACCCCATTGATCAGGCCACCGTCCGCGCAGCGACCGCCACGGGCGACGATGGCACCACGCTGCACCTTTACCGTAACGCGTCCGGGCGGGTCTATGCGCTCTTCACCCTGCCGCAGGGCGGCGCGGACCTCGCGGCACAAGGGATCGTGGCCCGGATCACACCCGAAGGGTTCGCCACCAAGGACATCGAAGTGCGCCCCGAACCAGGTCGCATCATCGAATACGGGCTCAGCACCGGGCGGATGCTACGCGACCGGCTCTGGCATGGCGAGGGGGAGGCACCGGCATTCGGCACCTTCCGCGACCTGCTTGAGGCTCCGGCACTGACCGCCCGCTTTCAGCTGGAAGACGACAGCGCCCGCACCAGCACATGGGTGATGGAAGGGGCAGGTCTGCCCATTGCCCAGGCGCTGGGGATCAAGATAGAGGGCGTGGCAGCAGGGGCCGAATGGGACGACGCCGCCGCGCAGTCCCTCTTGGCCGCGATGACAGCCTGCCAGTTCCCCAAACTCGACGTGACCTGTGTGCAAAAGGTCACCGCCTGCAGCAGCGCCATCAGCGAGGACCGCGACATTGACGGGTTCGAAACCTGCGTCGCTGCCCCGTCCAAATAATGTCGCTCAGTCGGAAAAGTCCAACGGCTCAAGGCCCCGGGACCGGCGATAGCCGTTGATGACAAATTCGATATCTGCCTGAGATTTCAGGCGTGGAAAGTCATAGCGCAGCGATTCCTGGTAGGCGACTGAACGCACCCGCTCGTAACTGCCCAAGACTGTGCCAAACAGCAACAGGATCGAAAAGGACGCCACCGCCGTGGCGGCCAGTGGAACTTCCCTTGGGGATTTCGTCACAACATAAAGGGCAACCGCCCCAATCAGGCCCAAAGCGGCCGGGATCACATCGCCCACCGCCGCATTCCGACTGGCGCCCGTGATCATCCCGGTGACCAGGGCCAGCGTGCCAAAGACAAAAGCAATCAGGCACAGAACCGGAATTTGGCTCTGTTTTTGGTCGCTCACCGCCTCAACAACCTTGAGAAACAGGAAAACAACCAGAACAAAGCCCGCAGCGATCGCCACGATGATCAGGGTCTTTTCCAGGCTTGCGGTAATATCTGTGCCGTACATCAGCCGTTCACCATGCCACCGCCCAGCACGCCGGGTACGTTGATGAAATCCTGTTGATCATAAAGGCTTGGGGGCGGCTGATAGGCCTGAAACCCCTCGCGGGTCGGGCTGCCCTCCAGCAAATCGTCGGGAAAAAAGCACGCAATCAGAGCGTCACCCTCGGCAGGGGTCAGGGTTTCGGAATTGGCTGATTTACGGGTGATGGTGGCACAGAATTCCTCACGCGATAGTGCGGGGTCTTCGGCTTCGATCACCTCGGGGTCATCGGCCCGCAGCGGCGTTGCCACCAACCAAACCCCGACGAGGCCGCAATTGAACAAGTGTAAAGCGCGCATTCTGGAAATCTTCGTTGCACTCAAATATGAGCGCATACTACCACACGTTGATCGCTCTGGCAAAACATGCAGTGACTAAGCCACCGACGCGCGCATCGTCCCGGGCCAGGTGGCATCCAGCCACAACCGGTCCACGGTGTCCAACTCTTCGGCCAGGATGGGCATATCACTCTCCCAATAACGACCCGACTCCACGATATAGCCCAATTCGGCCTCCCGCGCTTGCGCCCGGCCCACCGCGATCAGGTCCGGGGCTTGGGCACGCGGCGCGCCCGCCTCCAACTGCTCCGGGCTGACCACCGGACAGACAAGGCGGCTTTCGCCAAAGGGGGCGCGCAGGCAGGCGCAATCCTGCAATGCGGCCAACAGCATCAGGCGGGCCGACTTGGCCTCAAGACTGCGCAGGGTCACATCATCGCGCAGCGGATCAGCCGTGCCCGTCCCGTAAAAGTGTCCCTTGCCCTGCGCCGGGTACACCATGTCACAGCCGTAAAAGACGATCCCGGCAGGCCGCAACGCATGCAGCGCCCAATACCCGGCGGTAAAGGCCATCGTGCCCCCGGCATATACGATCCCGCCATAAGCATTGTTTGCAGGCACATAATGTTCAGAGCGGATCAGGCGCTGCCCTTCCCCCACCATGGGGGGCATCCGGTCGGGCGCAAAATCGTCGGGCGCAATGTGATAATCCCAATCGTCGCGAACCTGCCAGGCATTGTTGATCGCCACGATGGCCGAAAACAGGGATTTGGGCAGGTCGCGGGCTTGGGTAACATTGGGCGCACTGCCAAGGATCAGGATCGGTTTCGTCTGGGTCATCACATTACCACTCATTGTCACAGACGCGCACCTGCCCCCAACGGTTTAGGGCGACCGAGGGGCAGGTCAATTGCCCGTCGCAAGATACCGCCCAAGGGCGGCTGCCTCAGACCACCTCACCCGCCTCCATCCGGTTCAGGAATGCCTCTGCCTCCGACAGCACCGTCGCCCGTTTTTCGTCATCCATCCGGTCCCACGTCCGGTACATATTGCCCATCCGCGCATTGTTCGAAAACCGCTCTCGGTGTCGGTCCAGGAAATGCCAATAGAGCAGGTTAAAGGGGCATGCCCCCGCGCCCGTCTTGACGCTGACCTTGTAGGCGCAGCCTTTGCAGTAATCCGACATCCGGTTGATATAGGCCCCCGACGACACGTAGGGCTTGGACGCGATCACGCCCCCATCCGCGAATTGCGACATGCCCACGACATTGGGGGCCTCCACCCACTCAAACGCGTCCGCATAGACGGCCAGATACCACTCCGACACCGCGCCCGGATCAATCCCTGCGAGCAGTGCAAAGTTGCCGGTCACCATCAGCCGCTGAATATGGTGGGCATAGGCCTCGTCGCGGGTCTGTTCCACAGCCTTTGAGACACAGCGCATCCGTGTCTCCGCCCCCCAGAAAAAATCCGGCAGCTTGCGGTCATGATTCAACCCGTTACGGCCCGCATAATCCGGCCCTTCCAAAAAATAGATGCCGCGCACATATTCACGCCAGCCAATGACCTGACGAATAAACCCTTCGGCCGCATTGATGGGTACGTCGCCCGCCTTCCACGCATCCTCGACAGCCCGGCACACCTCGATCGGGTCCAGCAGGCCGATGTTCAGATAAGGCGACACAAGCGCGTGATAGAGAAACTGATGCTCGGCCAGCATCGCATCCTGGTAATCGCCAAACTTGGCCAGCCCGTGTTTCACAAAATGGGCCAAGGCCCGCCGCGCCTGACCCTGATCGGTGGCAAACCAGAACGGGCGCACCGCCCCGAAATGGCTGTCAAAGCGGCGCTCGACCAGCGCAATCACATCCTCGACCACTGCATCAGGCGTAAATTGCATCGGTCCGCTAAAATTCACCTCATCGGGTGCCGGCTTGCGGTTGTCATGGTCATAATTCCACTTGCCGCCCGCCGGGTCATCGCCCTCCATCAACAGGCCCGTTTCCCGGCGCATCTCTCGGTAAAAATACTCCATGCGCAGGGCCTTGCGCCCCTCGGCCCAGGTCTCGAACCGGGCATGGCTGGCCAGAAACCGGTCATCCTCCAGCAAGGTCACGGTCAGGGGGCAGTCCTCCAGCGCCGCGATCAAACGCCACTCGCCGGGCCGGGTCGCAATGACCTCGCTGGCGCCATATTGCTCAGCCCGCCGGATCAACTCGCCCGGGATGCTCTGCGCATTCGCGGTGTCATCCAACTCAGCATAGGCCACCTGCCAGCCATCATCGCGCAACCGTGCCGCAAATTTGCGCATCGCGGCCAGAATCAAGACGATCTTCTTGGGGTGATGGGGCACATAGGTGCCCTCCTCCATCACCTCGGCCATCACCACGACATCCGACGCCCTATCGGCGGCTTTCAATGACGCCAACCCTTCGCTCAGTTGATCGCCCAAAACCAGGATCAAACGGCTCACCACGGCACCTCTGCCCCGGAATAATCGTAAAACCCGCCGCTCTGGTCAGGACCCAACCCATCCATGACGGCCATCAGGTTTCCAGCCGCCTCCGCAGCCGAAACGGCAGGGTGACGACCCAGATACTTCTCGGTAAACGGCGTCGCCACGGTGCCGGGATGCAGGGCCACCAGACAGGCGTGCTTGTGGGTTCGCCCCAACTCGATCGCAGAGGTGCGCACCACTTGGTTCACCGCCGCCTTGGCCGTGCGGTAACTGATCCAACCGCCAATCCGGTTGTCGCCAATCGACCCCACGCGCGCCGACAACACAGCAACAACAGACGGCGCATCGCGATCCAACAGGCCCGCCACATGGGACAAGACCAGCGCAGGCCCCATCGCATTCAGCGCAAATTGATCCATCATCGCATCGCGGCTGACCGCCTTGATGGTCTTCTCAGGCACCGCCCCGTCAATCTCCAGGGCCCCCGTCGCAACAATAATCCGTGCATAGGGACCACGGCCCGCCAAATGCGCCTCAACCGACGCAGGGTCGGTAATGTCAAAGCCATCCACAGACCGCGACAGCCCGTGCACTCTGTACCCACGGGCGGCATATGCGGACGCCAGAGCAGACCCAATGCCCCCCGACGCCCCAATTATCAAAACCTCTTCCATCTCGCCCGACCTAGCCCCGAAACGGAACTCTTCCACCTTCATTGTTTCCCAAATACTCAATCCAAGGCCCCCAGAAATTCCACCCTTCCCATTTCAATCGAACCGGCTATAAATGCGGCCATGACACTTGCCACGCATATCCCAAGCCCGCGCCTTTCCGGCGCCGCTCTGCGTGGCCTCCTGCTCCTAGTTCGCCTCTGAGCGCAGCCTGTTGGCGCGCCCGCTCAGAGGATAGCCCGCGCGCCCCAGGCTTCAGGATCAGATCAACAAGAGACCTCACATGACCCAAGACAAAGTTGTCATTTTCGACACAACACTCCGCGACGGCGAACAATCGCCCGGCGCCACCATGACCCACGCAGAAAAGCTCGAGATTGCGGGTCTGCTGGACGAAATGGGCGTCGATATCATCGAGGCGGGCTTTCCCATCGCCTCCGAAGGGGACTTCAACGCCGTTTCCGAAATTGCGAAAAACGCCGATAATTCTGTTATCTGCGGGCTCGCCCGCGCCCAGATCGGCGACATCGACCGCTGTTGGGAGGCGGTCAAGCACGCAGCAAAACCCCGCATCCACACCTTCATCGGCACCTCGCCCCTGCACCGCGCCATCCCGAACCTGACCATGGACGAAATGGCCGAGCGGATCGAACAGACGGTCACCCACGCCCGCAACCTCTGCGACAACGTGCAATGGTCGCCCATGGACGCCACCCGGACCGAGCTTGACTACCTCTACCGCGTCGTGGAAATCGCCATCAAATGCGGGGCCACGACGATCAACATCCCCGACACAGTCGGCTACACCGCACCGCGCGAAAGCGCGGACCTGATCGCCAAACTGATCGAAAACGTCCCCGGCGCGGACGAGGTGATCTTTGCCACCCACTGCCACAATGATCTGGGCATGGCGACGGCCAACAGCCTCGCGGCCGTCGAGGCGGGCGCGCGCCAAATCGAATGCACCATCAACGGGCTGGGCGAACGGGCGGGCAACACAGCCCTTGAGGAAGTCGTGATGGCCCTCAAGGTCCGCAACGATATCATGCCTTTCCAGACCGGCATCGACACGCGCAAGATCATGAACATCTCGCGCCGCGTCGCGGCAGTCAGCGGCTTTCCCGTGCAGTTCAACAAGGCCATCGTTGGCAAAAACGCCTTTGCCCACGAAAGCGGCATCCACCAGGACGGCATGCTCAAAAACGCCGAGACGTTCGAGATCATGCGCCCCGAGGATGTGGGCCTTTCGGGCACCTCTTTGCCGCTGGGCAAGCATTCAGGCCGCGCCGCGCTGCGGGCCAAGCTTGAGGAACTGGGGTTCGAGGTGGGCGACAACCAGCTCAAGGACATCTTTGTCCGCTTCAAGGATCTGGCCGACCGGAAAAAAGAAGTCTTCGACGACGATCTCGTCGCCTTGATGCGCACCTCCTCTGACCCCGAAGACGAGCGGCTCAAGATCGAGAAATTGGCCGTGCGCTGTGGCACCGAAGGGCCGCAAGTGGCTGATATGGTTCTCAATATCGACGGCATCAGCCAGATGACGACGCAAACCGGCGACGGCCCCGTCGACGCGACCTTCAACGCGGTCAAGGCGCTCTTCCCGCACGAGGCGCGGCTGCAACTGTATCAGGTGCACGCCGTGACTGAAGGGACAGACGCCCAAGCCACCGTGACGGTCCGGATGGAGGAAAACGGGCGCATCGTGACCGGCCAATCCGCCGACACCGACACCGTCGTGGCCAGCGCTAAGGCCTATGTGCACGCGCTCAACCGCCTGCTCGTGCGGCGCGAAAAGGGCGGCAGCGACAAGGCCGAAATCAGCTACAAGGACGTCGGTTGATCAAACCGGCCCTAACGCTGCACCTCACGCCGCAAGCGCGGCAAGGCAAAGCATTGCCGAGCGACCTGCTCGCTCGGCAAATTCAACTGTTGATTCAGAACGGGTCCAACTGGTCCGAGATTCCGCCTGTGCTGCGCGGTTGCGTCTGGCTGAGCCGCTATGCCGGCGACGTGGCCAATGGCGGTCACTCGCAATTCATCGCAAATGCCATCGCGACACTGGGGGATACAGGCGCGAGCACCGCGCTGGATTGGGTGATCGACGGCGCGCGCCAAGTCGGCGCTGACGACTTGGCCGACCTCGCCCAAGAGGCACTTGATTGGGTCACCGCCCACCCTGAAGATGCGCAGGACCAGACCGGCGCATCCGGTGGGCGCGCGCCCGCCCTTGATCCGCTGGATACGCGCTATCTTAAACTGGATCGCGGCGACACGGACGCGTTCGACGCGGCCCTCGCCCCCGCCGACCCAACGATTGCCGAAAACCTGCGTCACGCCCTCGGCATCGGTGCGCCCACCATGCCCTATACCCCGCTGCACAGCGTAGCGATGCAACTGGCGCTGCTGCGCCATGAGCCCGTCCAGATCGTGCCACGCGGCGATTTTGACGCTGTCGTCCTGGCCCAAGTGGCCCAAAGCGATGCGGCCCGGCTGGCCCCTCTCAAACGGGCGCGCGTCGACGTGCTGTTTCACCTGCCAGGTCCCTGGTTTTCCGCCGCTTTGCTGGCCACGATGCACAGCCTGCCCGACGGCACATGGGTTGAGATCTGGGGCGACGACAAATTGTCCAAGGCGCGCCCGCATGTCGGGGGCAAGGGCCTCTTGCGCCTGATCGGGGCCGAGGCGCGTGACATCACCGTGAGCCAGGGCACCGTCACCGTCCTTCAGGCACCGCCTCCGCTGCAACAGCCAGCCGTGCCCGCACCAAAGGCCAAAGGCTTCTTTGCCCGGCGAAAACAACAAAAACAGCAAGCCATTTTTGACGCCCGCCTCGCCGCCGAGAACGCGGCCCGGGCCCGCGCCCCCACCGAAACCGCCCCACTGTCAGCGGGCAAGGCGCTGCACAAAGCCTGGTCAGATATGTACCTGGCCGAAGCACTCACGCGGTTCACCCAGGATCAAGGGTTGCCCGCCCCCACGGCCCTGCGCCTTATAAGTGTGGCGCAAGGGGATACCCCCAAAATCGACTGGATGTTCAAGTTCGGGCACGGTGCCACCGACCCGACCGCGCACGTGATCCAGAAACCCGAAGCCGTGCTGGTCCGGCTCCAGGACGCTCCGGAACTCAGCCGCTACTTCGTCTCGGACCTGCGTGCGCTGGCCGAACAACTGGGTTAATCGGCATAGGGGTTCTTCGCCCCGCGATCCGCGCTCAAGGACGGCTGCGACCGCTCGACAATTGCCAGCACCGCATCAGCCACGTGCACCTCGGCAATCGCATCATCGCCGCAGGCCACACGGATCTTATGCGCCTCCATCAGCACTTCGGCATGGCTCGACCCACGCGGCGGAATGAATTTGTAGCAGGCCAGTTCAATGGTCAGACCCAGAGGATCGTTGAAATAAATCGAATCCATAAAGCCACGGTCCTTCACACCCGTATGGTCAATGCCCCGCGCCACCAGACGGGCCGGCACCTGCGCAAACATCGCCCGGTCCACCTCGAACGCCACATGATGGACACAGCCCGGATCGGTGGGGGTGCGGCCCGGATCGACCGCCCGGCTTTCATCGGTAAAGATGGTGATCAGCCGCCCGTCACCGGGATCAAAATACAGATGCCCCTGTTCGGGATGATCCAGATTGGGCTGATCAAAGATGAACGGCATGCCCAGCACCCCTTCCCAAAAGTCGATAGAGGTTTGCCTATCCGCTCCCACAAGCGTGATATGATGTACCCCAAGACTCTGAACTTTTTGCATTTTCTCTTTTCCTTGCTGCGTTACATCCCGTGGCTTCCACAAAATGGAACATTTCCTTTGCATTGAAACTGGCGTCGCGGCAATGCTGGGCAAGGGCAATCAAGCGGGAAACAGACGTTGCAATACCACCAAAACGGGGTGCAAACCGGCGATCCTTCTCTCGCGCCTGCGGCGGACCGCGCCGACGGGCCCACCGATGTCCTCATCGTCGGCACCGGCCCTGCGGGCCTTACACTCGCCGCCTATCTCGCCCAATTCCCCCACATTCGTACCCGTATTGTCGAACGTCGCGACGGCCCTTTGATCATGGGCCAGGCCGACGGCATTGCCTGCCGCACAATGGAAATGTTTCAGGCCTTCGGATTTGCCCATCAGGTCCTGCACGAAGCCTATTTTGTCAACGAAACAACCTTCTGGCGGCCAGATGACAGCGGCACGATCATCCGCACAGGGCGCATCCAGGACGTGGAGGATGACCTGTCCGAAATGCCCCATGTCATCCTCAGTCAGGCGCGGGTGCAAGATTTCTACCTTGACATGATGGCCAAGTCGCCCAGCCGACTGACGCCGGACTATGATACCAAACTGGTCGATCTCACGCTTCCTTCAGAACCAGACGCACCCGTAGGGATCACACTGGAAACCAATAGCAAGACCGAGGTCACGACCGCCCGTTTTGTCGTCGGCTGCGACGGTGCGCGCAGCCAGGTGCGGCGGGCGCTGAACATCGAACTGAAAGGCGAGGCCGCAAACGCAGCCTGGGGCGTGATGGATGTGCTCGCCACCACCGATTTTCCCGATATCCGCCTCAAATGCGCCATCCAGTCAGCGGGAGAGGGCAGCCTGTTGATCATCCCGCGCGAGGGCGGGCATATGGTCCGGCTCTATATCGAGCTGGACAAGCTGAACCCCGACGAACGCGTCGCGGATCGCGCCATCACCTCCGACCACCTGATCGCGGCGGCCCAGCGCATCCTCGCGCCACACAGCCTCGATGTGAAACAGGTTGCCTGGTGGTCTGTCTATGAAATCGGCCAACGGATCAGCGACCGCTTCGCCGACACAGCGCCGACGGACGCCCAAGCGCCCCGCGTCTTCATCGCAGGCGACGCCTGCCACACCCACAGCCCCAAGGCGGGTCAGGGCATGAACGTCTCAATGGCTGATGCCTTCAACCTCGGTTGGAAACTGCAATCGGTGATCGACGGGCACGCAGGCTCCGAACTCCTGCACAGCTATTCCGCCGAACGGCAGGCCATCGCCCAGGAACTGATCACCTTTGACAAGGCCTTTGCCGCCATGTTCGCAGACACCAAGGGCAACGGACCCGCTTTCCAAAGCTATTTCCTGCAACACGGGCGCTACACCGCCGGGGTCGCCACCTGCTATGGCCCGTCGATCATCCGAGGCCCCGACACATGGCAATACCTGGCCACAGGCCTCGCAATCGGTACCCGCTTCCATTCGGCCCCAGTGATCCGCTGGGCCGATGCAAAGGCGATGCAGCTCGGGCACACGCTGCGCGCTGATGGGCAGTGGCGGCTGATGATCTTTGCCGGGCAAGACCCCGATGAGGCCATGACACTCGCCCAATCGGCCACGCCCGAATTGCGCCTGATCCTGCAAAGCCCGCATCGCGACACGGTACTGGACCCAAGCGACCAAACCCTCTTTCCCACCGTGGGAACGCTGGGCCTGACAGACTACGAACGGGTGTTTTGCGTCGATCCTGCGGCCAACATATATGACATGCGGGGCATCGACACCGAACAGGGGGGCGCAATTCTGGTGCGACCGGACCAATATATCGCGCATGTTCTGCCACTTAGCGGCCATGCAGAACTGACCGAGTTTCTGGCGCTAACACAAAGCTGAATATCGGCGCAATCGCGCCAACGGCATCCCCAATACGGCCTTTAATCCGGCCAAGGGCGACCGTATAAGGCCCCAATCAATCGCGTCCCGAGTCGGGGCGCTAAAAGCATTGGGGTGCGCGGCAGATGTCGATCTTCGGAAATCTTGGTGGGCTGTTTTCGTCGGACATGGCGATTGATCTGGGCACTGCCAACACGCTTGTTTACGTCAAGGGCAAGGGCGTCGTGCTGTCCGAACCTTCCGTGGTTGCCTATCACATCAAAGACGGCGTGAAGAAAGTGCTCGCCGTGGGCGAAGACGCCAAGCTGATGCTGGGCCGGACGCCCGGGTCCATCGAAGCCATCCGCCCGATGCGCGAAGGCGTCATCGCAGACTTCGACACCGCCGAAGAGATGATCAAGCACTTCATCCGCAAGGTCCACAAACGCTCAACATTCTCCAAACCCAAGATCATCGTCTGCGTCCCACACGGCGCGACCCCCGTAGAAAAACGCGCCATTCGCCAGTCGGTGCTGAGCGCAGGCGCCCGCCGCGCGGGCCTGATCGCCGAACCCATCGCGGCGGCCATTGGCGCGGGCATGCCAATTACCGATCCGACCGGCAACATGGTTGTGGACATCGGCGGCGGGACGACCGAGGTGGCGGTGCTGTCCCTCGGTGACATCGTCTACGCCCGCTCCGTCCGTGTCGGGGGTGACCGCATGGACGAGGCGATCATCAGCTACCTGCGCCGCCAACAGAACCTTCTGGTTGGTGAAACAACCGCTGAACGGATCAAGACCAGCATCGGCACCGCGCGGATGCCTGATGACGGGCGCGGCACCTCGATGCAGATCCGTGGCCGCGACCTTCTGAATGGTGTGCCCAAGGAAATCGAAGTGACCCAGGCCCAGATCGCCGAGGCACTGGCCGAACCCGTCCAGCAGATTTGCGAGGCGGTGATGACCGCGCTCGAAACCACACCGCCTGATCTTGCGGCAGACATCGTCGACCGGGGCGTGATGCTGACCGGCGGTGGCGCTTTGCTGGGCGATCTTGACCTCGCCTTGCGCGAACAGACAGGTCTGGCCGTGTCCATCGCCGACGAAAGCCTGAACTGCGTGGCCCTGGGCACCGGCAAGGCGCTGGAATACGAAAAACAACTGCGCCACGCCATCGACTACGACAGCTAAGTCGCCACTGGCGGGCAAGTGACTTGCCCCAAAGGGGCAAATGCCCGACCATCAGATCCAAGCGACCCAGAGTGAGGTGAAACCGCCTTGGCCAAGGACCGCACAAACGTGGACTACGGAGGACCGCTTCGGCGGCTGGTTCTGGCTGTTCTGGTGCTTGCGTTGGCGGCGACCTTTCTGATCTGGCGGATCGACAGCCCCCGCGTTGAACGCTTCCGCGCCCAGGTCACCGATCGGATCGTACCCAATATGGATTGGGCCATGGCCCCCGTAACGGGCACAGTGAACCTGATCCGCGATTTCCAAAGCTACCGGCGGATCGCCGAACAAAACGCCGAACTGCGCCGCGAGCTGCGCCAGATGCAAGCGTGGAAAGAGGCGGCCTTGCAGCTTGAGCAGGAAAACGCCCGGCTGCTCGACCTCAACAACGTGCGCCTCGATCCCCGCCTGACCTACATCACCGGCGTGGTTCTGGCGGACTCTGGCTCCCCCTTCCGCCAGTCCGTTCTGCTGAATGTCGGCGCGCGCGACGGCATCGTCGAAGGCTGGGCCACCATGGACGGCATCGGCCTCGTGGGTCGGGTGTCAGGCGTGGCCCAGAACACCGCGCGGGTGATTTTGGCCACCGACGCCTCCAGCCGCATTCCGGCCATCATCCAGCCCTCGGGTCAGCGGGCGATTGTGGCGGGCGACAACTCTGCCGCACCACCCATCGACTTTCTGGAAAACCCCGATCTCGTGCGCCCCGGCGACCGGGTGGTGACCAGCGGCGATGGTGGTGTGTTCCCGGCGGGACTGCTGTTGGGCCAGGTGGCCGCCGACCCCGGCGGGCGTTTGCGCGTGCGCCTCGCCGCTGACTATGAAAGGCTCGAATTTCTGCGGGTGCTGCGCCACTACGGGACCGAACCCGTTTCTGACACCACCGATGTTCTGGGCCCTGCGCCGTCTGCTCTGCTGATCGAGGAGGGCACGGAATGAACGATCTCACCCCCTCCCGGCTTTGGATGATGCGGGGCGCGTTTGCGCTTTTGATACTCACCATCCTGTTCTTTCATCTGCTGCCGCTGCAGACGGCGACGGGCGGGTTGATATGGCCCGACCTGATCCTGACCTTTGCGCTGGCCTGGTCCGTTCGCCGTCCCAAATACGTGCCCGCCGTCCTGCTGGCGGCGGCGTTCCTGCTCGCAGACCTATTGCTGCAACGCCCCCCCGGGCTCTGGGCCCTGCTGGCACTGATCGCTTGCGAACGGGTCAAGCTGCAATCGCGCAGCTTGAGGGACGCGAGCCTCGCGACGGAACTCGCCTCGGTCACGGCCTGGATCATCGGGATCGGCATCAGCTACCGGATCATCCTCGCGATCCTGCTGGTCGAAATGCCACCCATCGGCCCGGCTCTGATCCAGATCGCGGTCACGGTGCTGGCCTATCCCCTGGTGCTCGGCATCACGCACACGGTCATGGGGGTGCGCAAGGCAGCCCCGAATGATATCGGCGGCAAGGGAGTACGATCATGAAACGGCCCCGCGTTGATAGTGAAGCAAATCAGAGGGTTATTGGCAGGCGCGCCCTGATCCTGGGCGGCGTTCAACTGGCCTTTGTCGGTGCGCTTGGGGCCCGGATGCAGTTCTTGCAGGTGGACCAGGCCGATCAGTTTCGCCTGCTGGCCGAAGAAAACCGGATCAACATCCGGCTGATCCCACCCGCGCGGGGCGAAGTCTTTGACCGCAACGGCATCCCGCTTGCCCGCAACGTGCCAAGCTACCGGATCGTGATGGTGCGTGAAGATGCGGGCGACGTGGACGAAGTGATGGAGCGGCTGGCCGCGGTCGTCAATCTCGACCCCGACGAGGTGGAGCGCGCGCGTACCGAGATGAAACGCTCGGCCCCTTTCTTGCCCGTCACCGTCGCGGACGAGGTGCAGTGGGAGGACCTGAGCCGCGTGTCGGTCAACGCCCCCGCCCTGCCCGGCGTCACGCCCGAGGTGGGCCTCAGCCGGGTGTATCCCCGTGGTTCGGACTTTGCCCATGTGCTGGGCTATGTGGGTCCGGTCAGCGACTTTGATCTGGAACGGATCGAAGACCCCGACCAATTGCTGCGCATTCCCCGATTTCAGATCGGCAAGGTCGGTGTCGAGGCCAAGGCCGAAACGCCCTTGCGCGGCAAAGGCGGCGCCAAGCGGGTCGAGGTCAACGCCACGGGCCGGGTCATGCGCGAGTTGGACCGGCGCGAGGGCATCCCCGGTTCTGACCTGCAACTGACCGTCGACGCGGACCTGCAAAGTTACGTGCAGGCGCGCATCGCTGACGAGAGTGCCAGCGCCATCATCATGGACGTGACCAATGGCGATCTGGTGGCCATCGCCTCCGCCCCAACCTTTGACCCCAACCTTTTCGTGCGCGGGATTTCCAACCGTGATTACAACGCACTCACGGAAAACAAATATCGACCGCTGGCCTCGAAAACCGTGCAAGGGGCCTATCCGCCCGGCTCGACCTTCAAGATGATCACGGCGATGGCCGCGCTTGAAGAAGGGCTGATTGGCCCGGACGAAACCGTCTATTGCCCCGGCCACCTTGAGGTTGCGGGGCGCAAGTTCCACTGTTGGAAACGGGCGGGTCACGGCTGGGTTGACCTGCAAAATTCACTCAAACAGTCCTGCGACGTCTACTATTACGATTTGGCCCTCAAGGTGGGGATTGAAAAAATCACCGCCATGGCCAACCGCTTTGGCTTGGGCGAACGGCACGATGTGCCCATGTCGGCCGTGGTGCAGGGCCTTACACCCACAAAGGCGTGGAAGAACCGCGTGCATGGCAGCGATTGGGTGATCGGCGACACAGTCAACGCGTCAATCGGTCAGGGCTATATGCTGGCCTCGCCGCTGCAACTGGCAGTGATGACGGCTCGGTTGGCCAGTGGCACGGCGGTCAAACCGCGCCTGATCAAAAACATCGACGGCATTGAACAGCCGACCGGGGCAGGTCCCAGCATGGGGATGAACGAAAACAACCTGCGCAAGATGCGCCGGGCGATGTTTGCCGTGGTCAATGACCGGCGCGGCACCGCATATGGCAGCCGCATCATTGAGGACGCGATGCGCATGGCGGGCAAGACAGGCACCTCGCAAGTGCGCAACATCACCGCCGCCGAACGTGCGCGCGGCGTGACGCGCAACGAGGATCTGCCGTGGGAACGGCGCGACCACGCCCTGTTTGTAAACTTTGCCCCCTATGACGATCCCAAATATGCAGTGGCCGTGGTGGTCGAACATGGCGGCGGCGGGTCCAAGGCCGCAGCCCCCATCGCCCGCGACATCACCCTCCAGGCGCTTTATGGGGGCGAGCCGCCCCTGGATGCATATCCCACCAAGGACCGGGACCGCATCGCTGAACAACAGCGCACCCTGCGCGGCGTGCGTCCCGTGGCCAATGTGCAGGGCAGCGATCAGGCATGAGTTATCTTGAGTACACGGTCAAATATGTCCCGACCGGCCCGCGCAAACTGTTGTACCTGAACTGGCCGCTGGCCTTGTTGCTGGCGGCGGTGGCGGGCATCGGGTTCTTGATGCTCTATTCCGTGGCGGGCGGGTCGTTTTCCCCTTGGGCCGAAACCCAGATGAAGCGTTTTGCCATGGGATTTGTCCTGATGCTGATCGTGGCGATGGTGCCCATCTGGTTCTGGCGGAGCATGGCGGGATTTGCCTATGCGGTGTCTTTCATGCTGCTCATTGCGGTTGAGTTCTTTGGCTCTGTCGGGATGGGGGCGCAACGCTGGATCGACCTGGGGTTCATGCGCCTGCAACCGTCCGAACTGATGAAAGTCACGCTGGTTCTCATGCTGGCTGCCTATTACGACTGGCTGCCCTCGCACCGAAAATCGCGCCCCTTTTGGGTGTTGTTGCCCGTCATCCTGATCATTGCACCCGTAGCACTGGTGCTGAACCAGCCTGATCTGGGCACCTCGATCCTGCTGCTGGCGGCAGGCGGCGGGCTTATGTTTCTGGCCGGTGTGCACTGGGCCTATTTTGCCGCTGTCCTCGCCTCTGGCATCGGCCTTTTGACGGCGGTGTTTCAGTCACGCGGAACCAGTTGGCAACTGCTGGAGAATTATCAGTTTCGGCGCATCGACACCTTCCTTGACCCCTCTACCGATCCGTTGGGCGCGGGCTATCACATCACCCAATCCAAGATTGCGCTCGGCTCTGGCGGCTGGACCGGGCGGGGGTTCATGCAGGGCACGCAATCGCGCCTGAATTTCCTGCCCGAGAAACATACCGACTTTATCTTTACGACTTTGGCAGAGGAATTCGGCTTTGTCGGGGCGTTCTCGCTCCTGGTTCTTTACGCCCTCATCATCGTGTTCTGCGTGGTCTCGGCGCTGGCCAACAAGGACCGCTTCTCCTCGCTCCTAACCTTGGGTATCGCGCTCAACTTCTTTTTGTTTTTCGCCGTGAACATGTCGATGGTTATGGGGCTGGCCCCCGTGGTCGGCGTACCGCTGCCGCTGGTCAGCTATGGGGGATCGGCCATGCTGGTCCTGATGCTCGCCTTTGGGTTGGCGCAAAGCGCGCATGTCCACCGTCCGCGATGACGCATCTGGATGCCTTCCGCCCGCGCACCGTGCTGACGCTTGATCCAGTAGCCCGCAACGGATGGCACCTGAAACGCTATGCCATCCTCGCCGACGGGCGAGACTATGCAGAAGACATTGCAACCGCGGCCGCCGATGCGGCCCTTGCCCGCCTGCCTGACGCCGGGGCCCTGGAGAACCCGGATGGCAATCACGGGGTGGGCTTTCAGATCATTCATTTTGCCCAGGTCGCTGTGGTTGTGCCGACGTTTTATTGGCAATGGGGCAGCGTACTGGCCCACAGCGATCAGATCCGTGCGCCCTGGTCCAACCCCACCCGTTTTGAGACGGGCAAGACCGAAGTCTTTGGCTGCATCTGGGAGATGGAGATCGTCACTTTTGAGGTTCAAGCCTGGACCGCCACAATGCTGAGCGGTCAGGGCACCCCCGGCGCAAACCGCGAAACCTATCTGTCCCGCGTCGCGGTTTAAGACCCGCCGCAATCGGCCTTTTGCATTCCGCGCTTACGGCGTTACACAAGGCGCAAACACCCCCGACCAGAGCACTGTAATCACCCCGCTCAGGTTCGGATCAGGATCACAGGCTTGGCCAGCCACGGCACGGAGTACAACACATGAGCGTCAACGTCCTTTTCGCTGCCACCGAAGCCCGTTGGGCCGAATATGAGGCGCCCTTGCGCGATGCCATCGCGGCCATCGGAGTAGAGGCGTATATCGCCACAGACATGGCCCCCGAGATCGTCGATTACATCGTCTATGCGCCCAATTCCGCGGTGCAGGATTTCACGACCTACACCCGCGCCAAGGCGGTTTTGAACCTCTGGGCCGGGGTCGAGGCGGTGGTGGGCAATGAGACGCTGAAGATCCCGTTGTGCCGCATGGTCGATCCGGCCTTGACCCAAGGGATGGTCGAATGGGTGACGGGCCATGTGCTGCGCCTGCATCTGGGGATGGACGCCCATATCGGGGCCGCCCCCGGCACGTGGGCGCCCGTGGCCCCGCCACTGTCCTTTGACACCCGCGTGACGGTGCTGGGCCTTGGCGAGCTGGGCACCGCCTGCGCGCAAGCCTTGGCAGGTCTCGGGTTTCAGGTGACGGGGTGGAGCCGGTCGCAAAAGGACATCGCTGGGATCACCTGCCTGTCCGGCCCGGACGGTTTGACCGAGGCGCTGAGGCGCGCCGACTACTGCGTCCTTCTGCTGCCCAAGACGCCCGCGACGGAAAACACGCTAAACGCCGAAACGCTTGCGCTGATGCCGCACGGCGCGCGCATCCTGAACCCGGGACGCGGCCCGCTGATCGACGACGACGCCCTGCTGGTGGCACTAGCTTCGGGTCAGATAGGCCACGCCACACTCGACACATTCCGGGTGGAGCCATTGCCTCAGGACCACCCGTTCTGGACCACGCCTAACGTCACAATCACCCCGCATGTGGCGTCAGAAACGCGCGCAGCCTATTCGTCGAAAACCGTCGCGGAAAACATCCGGCGGGGCGAGGCAGATGAGACGTTTCTTTATCAAGTGGACCGGTCGGCGGGATATTAAAGGGGCCATTTAGGAGCGCCTTTGAACGTCTTCATCTTGTTGCATGCCCCGTCTTGGCCAAAAACCGCACCCGATGTGTGCACCATGTTCGCGCGGTGGTTTAGACATTGGTGCAGAGGCCATGACAAATGTAACACTTGAAAGTCGGCAGTGCGGACAAAGCCGTCATCGACAACGTAAACTCGGACGGCTCCTATCGCGTGGCAGGCGACATTGATCTTCCTCGTATCTGCGTGTTCGAGACTGATCCTTGGTCTGTCCGATGATGGATTGGACGGACATTCAATAGTTTGGTTATTTTTCAAACGTATACACGTGTCCTGTACTGCAGTTTGTACAAAGAACACACAGAAGTTGCTAGGTTCAAGCTCTTTGTTCGGGGGACCGCCGCGTCTTAATGGACGTCTCCCATTCGGTCAGCACTTCATTGGTTCGTTCGATAATGCGGTCTCGCTCAGGTTGAAAGTGTCCACTGGCAGCTAATCCTCCAAACTGAGCGGAACGAGCCTCTTCTTCACATATCCAGTCAAGACGCACCTTGAGTCTCTCAAGTTCTGTAAGGAATTTATCGTCGGAACTCTCAGTCATTTAACAACCTTTCGCCAATCCACTGTATTCAGCCTATTCCATGATGACAGAAGTAAGTTTCTGCCCATTCAACATGTACATTTAGACCTAATGAACATTCACCTGCAATGTTTGCTGGAGAGCTTTGAAATAGCATCGCGCACTGTTCCAATCTCAGCACCGTCGTCCCAAAATGCGAGGACATCTCCGATGTTGCCAACCTCGATCCTCGCACGGTGACCCTTCGTTCCGTTTTTTATTCTAATTACTCCACTTTTTTCCAATGAGACGAGGACGTCTGCTGCCAAATACGAGTTCTTCTTCTGCAAGCGAGACAAGACGCCTTCCCGACTTACATCCAAGAATGTGTTGTTATCACGTGAGTTTAGCAGGCGAAGTGTTTCACGCGTGAGCGCCTTGATGTCATCTGGAGTCGTCTTTCTTAAAGAAACGCGAGAACTGCGATTATCAAACGTTGAGCGAGCCTGCATTGATTTGAAGTTGCAATTTTTATCATTTACCTCATCGAAATCTGTGCAGCCCTGAATTTCGAATTCACCGTCGAAAGTACATCCTGAGAAATTGGTCTGCTTATCGAAAGTACAGTCGCGAAATACAACATCTTGTAAGCGGCAATTGTGAAACTCGAACCCGGAAAAGTCAAAACTTTCAAAATGGCAGGAGAAATCGAGGTTTTTGAAGCACTTTTTGCCTGACAATAATACTTCCGCAAGTAGCTCGCCCACCTCGAACCGATTCAAGTTGAACGCCTTTTTGCAGCAGCTTGTAAACAAGAGGATCAGGCCCTGTGCAGAA
The DNA here is from genome assembly GCF_947503705.1 of uncultured Tateyamaria sp. Classification (GTDB taxonomy): domain Bacteria; phylum Pseudomonadota; class Alphaproteobacteria; order Rhodobacterales; family Rhodobacteraceae; genus Tateyamaria. The sequence continues at coordinate 169,673 of NZ_CANNES010000001.1, forward strand.
CGGTTGCGAAAATGCTGACTAACCCGTCTATCAGAAAAATAGTCGCTAAGTTGCGAAGCATTGGCGTAGAATGCTGAGATGTCTGCGAATAACTCGACAGACGTATCTTTCAGATTGTTGATTTGACGGAGATACTCTTCAACCCCAATAAAGTTATCGTTTTGTTTGAAAATAAACTCTGCCAATCCTTTAGCTCTCAAGTAATCGCTCATACCGTTGAACAAGAATGATTTTCGACTGCCCGAGTTTCCGATGAAGTGGTGAGATAGCATTCCATCGAGGGCGTCCTCATCGAGATCATATAGATCCATAATTGATAGAAATTCTTCGACTGAGAATACGTCGCCATGCAATAAGCTGAGAGAAAACAGTACGCCGCTTTGTGTTGTGTAAGAAATGCCGCTTTTTCGGATTTCGCGGTTCCCCGCCGCAATAATGATTCCGTCAAGAGGATCGGTGCGATTTAGAAACTCATCTTTATCAAAGTCGCCTCCTTTTCTATGTGTCGCGCTCAAGCAAACAAGACGCAATATATAAGGTGATTGCGAGAAGCGAATGGAACTTCCATTCTGGGTTTGATTGGCCGTCGGTGAGCTGCTGTCCACGATTGCTAGGGTCTGTTCAGCAAACTTGCGGTTTCCTGTATGGAGCTCGAACCATCCGTTCAAGAACTCTTCACGTTGTGAGTTGTCGAACGGTAAGACTTCATACTCATGCAATTTCATTCTCTCGGAACTGCGCACATCTGCCCAGAAGGTGGATCTACTCGTGAAAATGGCCTTTCCGGCACTGTCTTCTTCGAAAATGTTCTCCATTTGAGCAATAATGTCGCCGACGGTGGCCTCAGTGTAGGCATCCGTACAAAGCTCGTCCAATCCGTCGAAAATTGGAAGAATTGCCCCCCTAGAAATCAGGTGTTCGATTGCTTCGTCACCAATCGCTGAATTTGGGTACGCTTTTGCTACGGCTTCTGAACATGCGCTTCTCACAGAAAACCGCTTTTCATTAACAAGGTGACGCCAGTGGCTAGAGTCGATGTAGATGGGTAGACGCGTTAGATTTGGAAGTGATTGGAGCGTGCCTACGATTTCTTTGCAGAATGTAGTTTTCCCAAAGCCAGCGTTCCCGGTAATAATTGCAACTCTGTCATCAATGCGATCAGCCCGGAGCCAGTCGACAATGGCTCTCGAAGCGCTGCTGTCCTTCTTTTCCTTTTTGTCTCGGATTGTAGGCTGAATGTAGAGCTCTTCCTTTGCTCGCAACGACCTATTCCCAAATTTTTTGGTAGCATTTCTGAAGAGAATTTGATCTTCAGTTTCGACCGCGTTGATACCGTGAGCTTTGAGTATTGCAGTAATTTTGGCCCTTTCTTGGATTGTGGTGAGAACAGCATTGGAGGGCACCACCGCCAGAGAAGACAGTTCTCTCTCGAGTTGGGCCTGAGATGAAAAAGAGCGCACTTGCAACATAGTAAGCACTCGGGCATCAAATACTGTATCTTCCGTGCCCTTCCAAATGCTACAGGTTTCAAGCTGATTTTCAGTTGGGTCAGACAGCCCTAGAAACCCTAGTGTTTGCGAAAATTCTCCCATATCGGTCCTTTACGTCAGCAAGTCTAAACAGTGTGCTATATTTATTTCGGAGTTGGAGTGAGCTTGTTGTTGGCCCTCTTCAGCCGCGATTATCGTCTTCAACGCGACTGAGTTGCACCATTCGGCGGTTCTCTTGTTAATGTAGAGTTCTTGGGGCGTGTCTGCCCCTTGAGCTTTAATGTCTTGGAAGTTTGGATGCGCATTGAAATCAAGTGTGAGTTGTTGCTTCACATCCGAAGCGGTGTAGTGGATGCAGTAATTCCTAATTTGGTTCTGCAAAGATACGTCGTTGACAAGCATTTCAGTTGGATCAGGTAAGGTAACTTCTAACCGTTCACATATGTGTAGATTAACGAAGTTCTTGTAACTCAGCTTGTATCGTTTTTCCTTCATGTGGGAGTAGAAAGTAGATCGCTCAGACAGAACTCCTTCATGAATTTGAAGGAAATAGAGTTCATTAAAAAATATTTCGAGGCAAGTTCTACTGAGTATTATTGAAGCCGAGTGGTTGGAAAGACTGTCTGAATCTCGACGTGCACTCGTCGAAGCTAAATCTCGTGCGATTTTTAGCATTTGACGCCAGTGACCGTAGAAAATTGGGTTCCGCATTTTTCCCTAAGTATCTGTAAAGTAATAATTAATTTTAGCTCGTAAATTGCCAAACGCTCGCTACGTAAGGTAGCGATACACTGATGATCTCGCAATTCCCATAGTTTTCGCAATTTCGGTGGGTGTATGGCCTTCCTCTCTTAGCTTCCGGACTTTGTCGGCCTCAATTGAAGGGGGTCGACCTTGGAAGGGGCTTTCGTCACCTAAAGCAAGTGCTGCGTCGATGCCCTCCCGCTGACGGGCCTTCCTTATCTCTGTCTCAAACTCTGCGATTGCTCCAAGCATATTAAAAAAAAGTCTACCTTCGGCTGTTGCGGTGTCAATTGCTTGTTCGAGTACCAACAGTTCGACCTCTTTCTCTCGAAGAGTGTGGGAGATATTTTGAAGGTCGCGAAGTGATCTCGCGAGGCGGTCAAGCCGGGTAACAACAAGTTTGTCGCCTTTTCGAACACCTCGGTGCAGGAGGGCACTAAGTTCGTCACGTGCATAGCGATTTTTGCCGGATGCTTTCTCAGAATAGAGGTGCTCTGCCTTGACCCCTGCGCGCGTCAGCGCGGCTATTTGAATGTCCAGAGATTGCGCGCGTGTCGAAACGCGTGCGTATCCAACAAGTTCAGCCATATCTTGAGTTCTCCGTCCGTTTTGAGTGTCCGAAAAATAGTTAGTGTCCCATAAACGATTCCGCAAGTCTAATCGGACGAATTTTGGTTTAGTTTTCTGGTCCTGACAGATTATACTCAAAATGGACACGAACGGCGCATTTTAGCGATGTTACTGACGTTTATGCAGATTGCAGCATCGGTGCCTCTGGGCTCGAAGCTGCCATTGTCTCCTTTTTGCTGCGCCGCAGCAGAGGCGCGTAAGTCCTTACAACAATGGGCCGGACGCGTCTTTGTTGTTTCGTTCAAACCGAGAACACCCGTTCCGACACTATCGACCGAGGCTGGTTTTACACCGCGGAACCTACCCCGCCGCCCGCTCTGCCCCTTCGGAGATGGCCTCGCGCAGCCGTTTTTCCAGAGTCTTTTGCTTGCCTTCGGAGTAGTATTTCAGGCCGAACATGTCCTTGACATAGAACGTGTCCACCACCTGTTCGCCATAGGTCGCGATGACCGCGTTGGCGATATAGACGTTGGACCCCGCCATCGCCCGCGATAGGTCGTGCAAGAGGCCCGGGCGGTCGCGGGTGTCGACCTCGATGATGGTGTAGATGTCAGACCCTTCGTTGTCGAAGGTGATGTGCGTCGGCACGCGGAACGCCTTTTCCCGCTTTTTCACCCGGTCGCGGTCGCGGATGGCGTCCTGGGTCACGACCTCGCCTGCCAGGGTTCGTTCGATCATCTTGCGCAGGCGCGGCAGGCGCGAGGGGTCATAGGGGTTGCCCTCGGCGTCCTGAATCCAGAACGCATCGGTCACATAGCCGTCCTTGGTCGTATAGCTGCGCGCATCGACCACGTTCGCACCGACCAGCGCCAAGGCCCCCGTCAGCCGCGCAAAGATGCCCGGGTGGTCGGGCATCACGAAACAGGCGCGGGTGGCGTCGCGATCCTCATCGGGGTGCAGGTCCATCGCGATCTCGTTTTCGCCGATGTCGCGCAACAGTTTGGCAATGGTGACATGGGCCGTGACATGCAGGCCCTGCCAATAGGGCGCATAGTGGCGCGCGGTCTCGACCTGCAAATCCTTGCGGGGCCAATCGGACAGGGCCGCGCGCAGGGCCTTTTTCGCCTCTGCCCCGCGGTTGTCGCGGTTCAGCGCCTCCATCCCATCCTCAAGCGCCCGCTTGGTCTGGCGATAGAGGGCGCGGATCAGCACGGCCTTCCAGTTGTTCCAGGTGGTGGGGCCAACGCCGCGAATGTCACAGACCGTCAGAACACAGAGCAGATCAAGCCGCTTGACCGTCTGCACCGCCTTGGCAAAGTCGCGCACCGTGCGCGGATCAGCGATGTCGCGTTTCTGGGCCATATCGGACATCAACAGGTGATAGCGGACCAGCCATTCGACGGTGTCCACCTCGTCTTGTTTCAGGCCCAGACGCGGGGCGATCTTGCGCACCATCTGAGCACCCAAGATGGAATGGTCTTCCTCCCGCCCCTTGCCGATGTCATGCAAAAGCAGGGCGACATACAGCACCTTGCGGTTCACCCCGGTCTTGAGGATCGACGAGGCGACCGGCAGGTCCTCGACCAGCTCGCCCTTTTCGATCATCGCCAATTGGGCGACACACTGGATGATATGCTCGTCCACCGTATAGCTGTGATACATGTTGAACTGCATCATCGCCACGATGTGCTCGAACTCGGGGATAAAGGCCGACAGAACGCCCAACTCGTTCATACGGCGCAAGGCCCGTTCGGGGTTGCCGTGTTTCAGCAGCAAATCAAGGAAGCGACGCTGCGCCTCGGGATCATTGCGCATCTCGTCGTCGATCAGATCAAGGTTCGATTTCACCAGACGCATCGCGTCGGGGTGGATCAACATGCCGGTGCGCAGCGCTTCTTCGAACAGGCGCAAGAGGTTTAGCTTGTCCGACAGAAACCCCGCCTCGTCCGCGATGGCCAACCGGTTGTGGATCACCTCATAGCCGTCCTTGACCTTGGGGCGGCGCTTGAACAACCGCTCCAGCAGGGGTTCGGCCTTGAGGTGAACCGCCTCAAGCTTGGTCAAAAAGATGCGGGTCAGGTCGCCCACTTCGGTGGCATGGCGGAAATAGTCCTGCATGAACTGTTCGACCGCGCGGCGGCCTGCTTTGTCCTGATAGCCCATGGCCTCGGCGACGCTGGCCTGCATGTCAAAGGTCAGCTGATCCGTCGGCCGGTTCGAAATCAGATGCAGGTGGCACCGGGTGGCCCAAAGGAAATCCTCCGCCCCGACAAAGCTGCGAAATTCATCCTCGGTAAAGAGCCCCAAAGGCACGAGTTCCGCGGCATCCTGTACCTTGTGGATATACTTGCCGATCCAGAAAAGAGATTGCAGATCACGCAAACCGCCTTTGGCCTCTTTGACATTGGGTTCAACGACATAGCGTTGGCCCTGCCGTTTGTGGCGGTTGTCCCGCTCGGCCAGCTTGGCCTCGATGAACTCGCGTTCGCTGCCCTGAAACAAGTCCGCGCGCAGGCTTTGGTCAAAGGTGTCCGCAAGGGCCGCATCACCCATGAGAAAGCGATGCTCCAGCATGGCGGTGCGGATGGTGAAATCCTCGCCTCCCAGACGGATGCAATCGCGGACGGTGCGGCTGGCATGACCCACCTTCAACTTGAGATCCCACAGGATATAGAGGGTCGTTTCAATCACATTCTCGGCCCAAGCCGTGATCTTGTAGGGCGTCAGAAACAGCAGATCCACATCCGAGAAAGGGGCCATTTCGCCCCGACCATAGCCGCCTACGGCAATCACGGCGAGGCGCTCGCCGGTGGTCGGGTTTGGATTAGGGTGCATGCAGGTTTCGGCCGTGCGCACCGCCGCCGCCACCAGTTGATCGGTCAGATAGGTATAGGCGCGCGTGGTGGGGCGCGACCGGAACGGGTTGGCGCGAAAGGCGTCGGCGATGGCGGCGCGGCCCGCCTTCTGGCCCGCGCGCAAATGGGCCACGACGAGGGCCCGGCCCTCCGAGGGGGGCAGTGCCTGTGCGTCGGCCAAAATGGCCGCAAAGGCTGTGGTGTCAAAAATGTCCTGCCGGGGGCAGATCAGCTCCGGCAAGACGGGGACAGGGGCCGCCTCAGTTACGTCGGTCACGTTGGGTGTGCTCCTGCCTTGGGCGCGGGCTTGGGTTACGAGCCTGCGCCGCCAAATCCGCGCGGTGCGGGGCTGATCACGACAACCTGCTTGTCGCGCACGGTTGCCACGGCCAGACCGCGTTCGTTGGTGCCGTCATTGAGCAGACGAAAGACGCCAGATGCGCCTTGGAAGCCCGCGCCCTGGGTCAGGGCCGTGCCGCTCAGCGCATTGGGATTGCCCCGGCTGACAAGGGCGCCGACAGCAGCGATGCCGTCAAAGGCAAGGCCCGCCACAGGGTGCGGCGCTCCGCCATAGGCGGCCTGGTATTGCGCGCGGAAAGCGTTGGTGCGGCCTGGGTCCGGCAACGCAAACCAACCGCCCTGCACACCGGGCAGGTCAAGGGTCTGGGGTGGGATATCCCACCGGGTCAGGCCGATATATTGCGTGCTGGTCGGGTTTACCCCCGCCTCGGGCAACAGCTGCGTCAGCAAGGGCAGGCCACCCGCCGTGGTGGCTGTCATGAACAGGGCGTTGCCCCCGCTCTGGCTGATAGTCGACCGGATACGCGGGACCGCGTTCACGACACCCTGTTGAGACAGCGGATAATCTACTGTGCCGGCCAGCGTTGCACCGTTGCGGGTGATGGCCCGCTGGATCGCATTGCGGCCCAGTTGCCCGGCAACATCCTGCGCATGGACGATGACAACACGGTCGCGACCCTGCTGGGTGCCGTATTGCACAAGGCGATTGGCCGACGAGTCAAAGGTCGGCCCCAGGATAAAGACGTTGCCGCCCGCGATGGTCGGGTTGTTGGAAAAGGCCAGCACGTTCACGTTCTTTGCGGCCACTGCGACACCTGCGGCATTGGCCGCTTCACCATAGAGCGGACCAAGAATGATCCGGGCCCCGTCATTGACGGCCTGGGCCGCCTGGGTGGCGGCGGTCTGGGCATTGCCGGCGGTGCCATAGACGCGCAGGTCAATCTCGACCCCGTTCAGGTCCCGCATTGCCAATCGGGCCGCGTTTTCAAGGTTTTGGGCCAGCAGGTCATCGCTGGCCGACCCGCCCCTGGGCACAAGCAGGGCAACGGGAACAGGCTCAGATGTATTGATTCGGGGGCCGGTACTGCCGCCCAGGCCACCCAAAGCGGCAGGGTCACAGGCGGCCAGCGCCATTGCGGCCAGCGGAACAAGCATAAGGCGTCCCGCCTTGCGCACAGATTTCAAAAACGCGAACATGAGGTACAGTTACTCCCGAAAATTGGGGCTTGGCTCGCTTTGGCCTTCCCGCTTGATTTGGGGCGGATAATAGACGTCAGGAAAGGCGGGTCCAGCTTTGAATCATCTTCAGGTCCCTCTGGCTGCGGGGGTGTGGTTTGTCGGTGTCCCCATCGGGACGGCACGCGACATCACCTTGCGGGCGCTGGATGTGCTGGCCTCCGCAGAAATCCTGGTGGCCGAAGACACCCGCAGCTTGCGCAAATTGATGGAGATTCACGGCGTGCCTTTGGGCGGGCGTCGGATCGAGGCGCTGCATGACCACAGCAAGGGGGGCGTGATCGAACGGCTGATCACGCGGGCCCAAGGCGGGGCCAGCGTGGCCTATGCCTCAGAGGCCGGGATGCCGCTGATCGCTGATCCTGGGTTCGAACTGGCCCGCGCCGCGCGCGCAGCCGATGTGGCGGTGACCTGCGCGCCCGGGCCCTCGGCGGTGCTGACGGCGCTGGTGGTGGCGGGCCTGCCCACGGATGCGTTTCACTTTGCCGGATTCTTGCCCAATGCGACAGGCGCGCGCAAAAAGGCGCTCGAAGGGTTGGCGCGGATCGAGGCAACGCTGGTCCTGTACGAATCGCCCAAGCGGGTCGGCGCGCTGATGCGGGACGCCGCAGAGGTTTTGGGCGGCGACAGGCAGGGGGCAGTGTGTCGAGAGCTGACAAAACGGTTCGAAGAAACGCGGCGGGGCACCTTGGCGGAACTCAGCGAATTTTACGAAAATACAGCCGTCAAAGGCGAGGTGGTCGTCCTCATCGACCGTCAATCCGGGGCCCCCGTTAACGATCTCGACATCACTTCCGCTCTACACTCTGCCCTCAAAACCATGTCCACCAAAGACGCCGCCGCCTTTGTCGCCGACACCCTGAACGTACCGAAGCGGCAGATTTATCAACGCGCCCTCGACATCGCCAGGGGCAGCCCAGAGGATTAAACCATGAGTTTCGCGGACCGGGATCACAGTTTTCAGACCGCGCCACCCGTCATTCCTGCGCAAAACGTCCATCGCGGACGCATGGCCTATCACGCGGGCCTCGCCGCAGAGGATCAGATCGCACGCCACTTTGTCGAACATGGCCACATCATTCTGGAACAGCGCTGGCATGGGCAGCGTGGCGAAATTGACCTGATCGTGGCTGATGGCGACACAATCGTCTTTGTCGAGGTCAAGCAAAGCCGCGATTTTGACACGGCCCTGTCCCATGTGACGCCCGCGCAGGTGCGCCGCCTCTATACCACGGGCGAGGAATATCTCGGTACCTTGGCCGACGGCAGCCTGCGGGATGTGCGCTTTGACGTGGCACTTGTGGATGGCACCGGCGCGGTGCGCCTAATGGAAAACGCCTTCGGGCCCCTCTTTTAAGGGGCTGAGCCTGCGCCCTGCGCAGGCGCACAGGGCCACCCCATTGCGCCTTGGGCCGCGCTGCGCCATCTAGGTCCGGTACAATGCCGGAGACGCGCCATGAAAATCGCCTTTCAAATGGACCCGATCGGGGCCGTGGACATCAATGCCGACAGCAGCTTTCGCCTCGCGGAAGAGGCGCAGGCACGCGGCCACAGCCTGTTTTTCTACACCCCCGATCACCTCGCCTATCAAGAGGGGCGGATCACCGCGCGTGGCCATGACATGACGGTGCAGCGGGTCCAGGGCGATCACGCCCAACTCGGGCCTCAGCGCGACGTGGATCTGGCCGACTTCGACGTGGTCTGGCTCCGCCAGGACCCGCCTTTTGACATGCATTACATCACCTCGACCCACCTGCTGGACCGGCTCAAGGGGCAGGCCGTGGTCGTGAACGACCCGTTCTGGGTCCGTAATTATCCCGAAAAACTGATGGTTTTGGACTTTCCCGATCTGACCCCGCCCACGACGATTGCCCGGGACCTGGACACGATCAAGGCGTTCAAGGCCCAACACGGCGATGTCATCCTCAAGCCGCTTTATGGCAATGGCGGCGCGGGTGTGTTCCGCCTCGATGCCAACGACCGCAACCTGTCCTCGCTCCACGAGCTGTTCACCGGCTTTTCCCGCGAGCCGCTGATCGTGCAGAAATTCCTGCCCGATGTGTCCAATGGCGACAAACGCGTCATCCTCGTCGACGGCGAGGCCGTGGGCGCGATCAACCGTGTCCCCGCCCCGGGCGAAACCCGATCCAACATGCATGTGGGCGGGCGCCCCGAAAAAATCGGCCTGACCGACCGCGACCTCGAAATCTGCGCTCGCATCGGCCCGCTTCTGCGCGAAAAGGGCCAGGTCTTTGTCGGCATCGACGTCATTGGCGAATACCTCACCGAAATCAACGTGACCTCGCCCACCGGCATTCAGGAATTGGAGCGCTTTGACGGCGTCAACATCGCCGCAAAGATCTGGCACGCTATCGAGGCCAAATGCGCATGAGCCTGAGGGCCACGATCCTGAACCACTGGCTGCGCTGGACAGAAAAGCCTTTTCTGACCCGCGCCACCAGCCCGCGCGCCCTGCGGATCAGCTTTGAGCTCAAGGCGGCGCTGTTCTTTCGCGGCCCGCTTGGGGTTCTGGCGGAATGGGCCGAACTCGCCGACAAACCGGCTCTGAAGCTGCGCGCTACGACAGACGAAACCGCGCCGGTTCTACTTTATTTCCACGGCGGCGGCTTTGTCTTTGGCAGCCCGCGCACCATCGCCAAAATGGTCGCTCATCTGGCGAAAAAGTCCAACGCCCGCGCCGTTCTGCCCCAATACCCGCTGGCACCCGAAGCCCCCTTCCCCGCCGCGACCGAGCACGCATATGCGTCCTATCGCGCGCTGCTCGATCAGGGGGTGAACCCCGCCCAGATCATCATCGGCGGTGACAGTGCAGGCGGCAACCTGGCCCTGTCCCTGCTCGCGCAGATCATCGCGGCGGGCGACCCGCACCCGGCGGGCGTCTTTGCCCTGTCGCCGGTGACGGACCTGACCTATTCGGGCGACAGCGTAACTGCAAATGCCGAAACCGAGGTGGTCCTGCCCGCATCGCGCATGACCGACATGACCGAGGCCTACATCCCCGATCATCCCCGAGAAGACCCAAGCGTCAGCCCGCTATTCGCCGATTTTCACGGCGCGCCGCCCGTCTGGCTGGCCGTGGCCGATACCGAGATTTTGCGCGATGACACCCTGCGCATGGCCGAGCGCTTGCGGGCGCAAGGAGCCCCCGTCGATCTGACCGTGGAACACGATTTGCCCCACGTCTGGCCGATGTTTCACACGCTGATCCCCGAGGCGCATGAGACGTTGAATGCGCTGGCGGACTGGATCAGGGTTCAGACAAGGGCAAGCGCCGCCACCCGGTAGCTGACCGCCTCGGCCACATGCGGTTTTTGCACGGCCTCTGCCCCGTCCAGATCGGCGATGGTACGCGCGACGCGCAAGACCCGGTGATAGCCGCGCGCCGACAGGCCAAAGCGTTCCGCCACTTTGGTGAGCAGCGCACGCCCCTCCGCGTCCGGCGTCGCCCAATCGTCTAGCGCCGCCCCCGAAAGATCCGCATTGCAGCGCAGCGCAGTCTCGGCAAAACGCGCCGTCTGGACCTTGCGCGCCGTGGCCACGCGGGTGGCGACAGTTGCCGTGCTGTCACCCGTTGGGGGCAGGTCTAGGTCTGCAAAACTGACCGGCGGCACGTCAACCCGCAGATCAAACCGGTCCATCAAAGGCCCCGAAATCCGGCCCATATAGTCATCGCCGCAGGCGGGCGCGCGGCCACACGCCCTTGCCGGGTCGCTGAGGTAGCCGCACTTGCAAGGGTTTGCGGCAGCCACCAGCATGAAGCGGCAGGGATATTTCACATGGTTGTTGGCCCGCGCGATCATCACCTCGCCCGTCTCGATGGGCTGGCGCAGGGTTTCCAGCACCGTGCGCGGAAATTCGGGGAACTCGTCCATGAACAACACACCGTTATGGGCCAGCGATGCCTCCCCCGGTTTGGCGCCGCGCCCACCGCCGATGATCGCGGCCATGGAGGCCGTGTGATGCGGTTCGCGAAAGGGGCGGTCCATCGAAATGCCGCCCGCATCCAACAGGCCCGCAAGCGAGTGGATCATCGAGGTTTCCAACGCCTCCATCGCCGACAAAGGCGGCAAGATGCCGGGCAGGCGCGCAGCCAGCATGGATTTGCCCGATCCGGGCGTGCCCACCATCAGCAGGTGATGACGGCCCGCCGCCGCAATCTCAAGCGCGCGTTTGGCCCGTTCCTGGCCCTTGACGTCGCGCAGATCGGGCAGGCCGGTTGAGCTAGCGATCTGACCCGCCTGGGCCGGTTCCAGCGGCGCTTGTCCGGTGAAATGGCGCACAACCGCGCCAAGGGATTTGGCCGCAATCACCGACGTGGCATCGACCCAGGCTGCCTCGGCCCCTGACCCAGCAGGGCAGAGCAGGCTGCGATCCTGTTCCGCCGCAGCCATGGCGGCGGGCAATGCGCCCAGCACCGGCACCAATGTGCCGTCGAGAGACAATTCGCCCAGCGCCACCGTCCCCTCCACCGCGTCGTCAGGCAGGATGCCCAGCGCCGCCAACAGCGCCATGGCGATGGGCAGGTCGAAATGCGATCCTTCCTTGGGCAGGTCGGCGGGCGACAGGTTGATGGTGATCCGTTTCGAGGGCAGCGCGATCGACATCGCCGTAAGCGCGGCGCGCACCCGGTCGCGCGCCTCTGACACCGCCTTGTCCGGCAGGCCCACAATTGAAAAAGCGGGCATGCCCGGTGTCATGGCGCACTGCACCTCGACCTCGCGCGCGTCGACCCCCTGAAATGCGACCGTATAGGCGCGAGAGACCATGCCCCGTTCTCCTTGTCCTCAAAGGTTAATGGCTAACGGGGCGTGGTTTACGATTGGTTAACGCCAGGTGGAGCGTTGGGATTTTGAGTATTTTTGGAACAATGAAAGTTAAATGGGCCACACTTTGGTGGCTGTGCCCATGTCATAGGGGAATGGATCATAGGTTACCTTTTGCCCCTCGGCGCGCCATGTCTGAAAGGCCGGGTCGCTGATCGTTTGCATGCAATAGGCGCGGGTTGCACCACTGACCGGCAGGTCATAGCCGATGATCCGGGCGCAGACGGGGGCGTAAAAAACATCGGCCAGCGAATATGCGCCAAAGATCCAGTCGCCTTGCGATTTGAACTTGGCCGCATGGGCCCAGAGGGTTTCAACCCGCGCAAGGTCGGTTTTGACGGCCTCGGACGGCTCAAACCCCACATTCACATGCTGCAACTGCATCGGACAGTCGCCGCGCAAGGCCCCGAAACCACCGACCATTTCGGCGCAAAGCCAGCGGGCCGTCGCCCGGGCCGCTGAATCCGCTGGCCACATCCCGGCCTCGGGGTTTTGTTCGGCCAGCGTCTCGGCCATGGCGAGGCTTTCGCCGACCACCGTGCCATCCGGGCACCGTATCGCAGGCACCAGCCGCGCAGGCGGCAAAGGCGCCAGATCATCGGCCATCGTGCCGGAATAGAGGCCCACAAGATGCACCCGGTGCGCCAGATTGAATTTCTCCATCATCAGCCAGCCCCGCAAGGACCAGCTGGAGAAGGTGCGATCGCCGATATAAAGGTCATACGTCATGACCCGCAGGCTAGCCCGTGCCCCGCGCCCTTGACCAACGCCGATTTGTGAAGCTGCCCATCAAGGGTGGTGATTGATTGTCTCAGCCTTGCCCCGGGCCGGGTGCAGCGTCGTGACAGAGAGCGGGTCGATCTTGTGGCCGAGTACCTCGTAACCCGACAGGCCCAGCACCGCCTGCACCTGCGTCAGGATCACGCCGAAATGGGCGACAGCGACGATATGGGCATCGGGATGCGCCGCCTCGATCCGCCGGACGGCCATGGCCACGCGGGCCGCCGATTGGTTCCAGCTTTCGCCGCCGGGGGGGCTGTGATCGCCGGGGCTTTCCCAATACGCGCGGCTGAGGTCAGGGTGCCAATCGGCTACGGTGCTGAAATGAACACCGTCCCAGGTGCCGAAGTGGAATTCGCGAAGAGCGGGGTCGTGGCGCAGCCGCCTGCGCCCCCCTTGGATCGCGTCGGCAGTGGTGACGGAGCGCGTCAGGTCTGACGAGATCACCAAAGCACCCTCGGGCAAATGTGCGCAAAGCCGGTCGATGGCCCCTTGATCCGACAGGTCCGCAGGCACATCGCGCCAACCGGTGAAGTTTTTCTGATGGGTCGGCCCGTGCCTGACCCAGTGCCAGGTGGTCATGGCATCTCCCCCTTTAGGCACTGCGGCAGGCCCGCGACGACGTGGATCACGCAATCCGCCTGCGCCGCCAGCGCGATGTTCAACCGCCCCTGCGCCTCGCGGAACCGGCGGGCCAGCGCGTTTTCGGGCACAATGCCCTGACCCACCTCGTTCGACACCACGACAACGGGGGCTGGGCACGCCTTGAGGGCCGACAGGAAACCGGACTGCGCCGTCGCCAGATCGTCCTCATCCAGCATCACATTGGTCAGCCACATGGTCGCGCAATCGAGCAAAACAGCCTGGTCTGATGTGCAGCAAGACAACACCGCCGCCACGTCCTTCGGCGCGTCAAATGTCTCCCACCGGGCATCACGACGCGAAATATGCAGATCAACTTTCTCCTGCATCTCGGCGTCATAGACACGGGATGTCGCCAGATAAACAGGGCGTAAACCACTGTTTTCTATAAGACCCTCAGCAAACACGGACTTGCCCGAGGCAGCCCCACCTAAAACGAAACTCAAGCCTGACAACACTTTTTTAATCTTTCCAGTGAACCAAGAGGGCACCTGCTCCGTAAATACTACAAGTGCGCAAAACAAGACCAACCGTTCAGGGGGACGATCTATGGCTTTGGATAATGTAAGAGAGATGTCATTGTCGCGCACCGCCATGAAGGCGGAATTGCTAGACGCGGAAACCGAACTGCGACTCGCCTATGCCTGGCGGGACGAGCGGGACGAGGCGGCGCTGCACCGCCTGATTACCGCCTATATGCGCCTCGCCATTTCGATGGCGTCCAAGTTCAAACGCTATGGCGCGCCGATGAACGATCTGATCCAGGAGGCGGGTTTGGGCCTGATGAAGGCCGCTGACAAATTCGACCCAGACCGTGGCGTGCGCTTTTCAACCTATGCGGTCTGGTGGATCAAGGCATCGATCCAGGATTACGTGATGCGCAACTGGTCGATGGTCCGCACCGGGTCGACCTCTTCGCAGAAGTCCCTGTTTTTCAACATGCGCCGTGTGCAGGCCCGGCTTGAGCGGGAAAGCCAGGCGGCGGGCGAAACGCTGGACAAACACCAGCTGCGCCAGATGATCTCGACCGAGATTGGCGTGCCGTTGCATGATGTCGAGATGATGGAAGGGCGCCTGTCCGGCTCTGACTATTCTCTGAACGCGACCCAATCGGTTGAGGATGAAGGCCGCGAGTGGATTGACGCGCTTGAAGACGACAGCCCCCAGGCGGCAGAGACGGTTGAACATTCGCACGACACCGAACAGCTGCGCGAATGGCTGCTCTTTGCGATGAACGCCCTGAACGAACGCGAGCGGTTCATCGTACGTGAACGCAAGTTGCGCGATCAGCCCCGCACGCTGGAAAGCCTTGGTCAGGAACTCAGCCTGTCCAAAGAGCGTGTGCGCCAGTTGGAGGCGGCGGCCTTTAACAAAATGCGCAAATCGCTGGAAAACCAAAGCCGTGAGGTCCATCACTTCCTCGCATGAGGTATGTGGTCCCCCTTGTTCTCACGCTGATCGGCCTGCCCCTTTGGGCGGGCCAATTTGATGCAGATGTCGTCGTTCTGGGTGAGTTTCACGACAACCCCTATCACCATGCCCGACAGGCCGAGATTGTGGCGCAAGTACAGCCCAGCGCGCTGGTCTTTGAGATGCTGACCGCCACGCAGGCCCTGAAACATGTGCCCGGCGCGGATGCCGCCACGCTTGAGGATGCCTTTGGCTGGCGTGACAGCGGGTGGCCCGATTTTGCCATGTATTACCCGATCTTTGCCGCCGCACCAGATGCACGCGTATTTGGCGCGGGCGTGCCCAGATTAGCCGCACGGCAGGCGATGACCGACGGCGTCGCCTTTGCCTTTGGCATCGGTGCCGGGGCTTACGGGCTGACCACGCCCTTGGACAAGCAAGAGCAAGAGGCGCGCGAAGCGTTGCAGATGGCTGCCCATTGCGATGCTCTACCCCCCGATTTGCTGCCTGCGATGGTCGATATTCAACGTCTGCGCGATGCGGAACTGGCCAAGATGGCGTTGCGCGCCCTTGAGTTGACCGGCGGCCCTGTGGTTGTGATCACCGGCAACGGGCACGCCCGCACAGATTGGGGCATGCCCGTCTATCTGGCCGCGGCTGCCCCGGAAGTCACGGTTATCGCTTTGGGTCAGGCAGAGAGCGACGCCCCGCTGGCCGGTGAATTCGACCTCATGGAAACCACGCCCGGTGTTGACCGGCCCGATCCCTGTCTGGCCTTTCGCTAGGGCGGACCACACGTCGGTTTTACGGGGACGCGTGACCGGGCTGGCCCTCGCCCCACCGCCGCACTATGGTTGCCTCAACATCCCTGGCGGAGCGAGCAACATGCTGACCGACAAGCGCATTCTGCTGATCATCACAGGCGGCATCGCGGCCTACAAGGCCCTCGACCTGATCCGCCGTCTGCGCGAGCGCGGCGCCCATGTGACCCCGGTGCTGACCCGCGCGGCAGAGCAGTTTGTGACGCCCTTGTCGGTGTCGGCCCTGGCCGGTCACAAGGTCTATCGCGATCTCTTCGATCTGACGGACGAGGCCGAGATGGGCCATATCCAGCTTTCCCGCTCTGCGGACCTGATCCTTGTGGCCCCGGCCACCGCAGACATCATGGCCAAGATGGTGCAGGGCCGCGCCGACGACCTGCCCTCGACCCTTCTGCTGGCCACCGACACGCCTGTGATGATTGCGCCCGCAATGAACGTACGCATGTGGGATCACCCTGCAACCCAGCGGAACCTTGTGCAGCTGCGCGCGGATGGCGTTGCAATCGTGGGCCCCAACAAGGGCGACATGGCCTGCGGCGAACACGGGCCCGGGCGCATGTCCGAACCGCTTGAGATCGTAGACGCGGTGGCCGCTCATTTCGGGCCACGCCCGCTGGCGGGCAAACGGGTGCTCGTCACCTCCGGGCCCACGCACGAGCCCATTGACCCCGTCCGCTATATCGCCAACCGGTCCTCGGGCGCGCAAGGCACCGCGCTGGCGTACGCCCTTGCAGGGCTGGGGGCCGAAGTTGTCTTTGTCACCGGGCCGGCCGACGTACCCCCGCCGCCCGGGGTGCAGGTGGTGCCCGTGCAAACGGCGCACGAAATGCGTGATGCGGTCGCCGCCGCCTTGCCTGCCGATGCCGCCATCTTTGCCGCCGCCGTGGCCGATTGGCGCGTGGCCAGCGCCAGCGACCGCAAGCTGAAAAAATCAAAGGACGGCTTGCCTGTGCTGGAATTTGCGGAAAACCCTGACATCCTGGCGGGCGTGGCGCAGATGACCAAGGGGCGTCCCGGCCTCGTCATCGGCTTTGCCGCCGAGACCGACGACGTGATCGCCCATGCCACCGCCAAACGGGCGCGCAAGGGCTGCGACTGGATCGTCGCCAATGACGTATCACCCGAAACCGGCATCATGGGCGGGTCCGAAAACGCCGTGACCCTGATCAGCGACGCAGGGGCGGAAACCTGGCCGCGCATGTCCAAATCAGACGTGGCCGCGCAATTGGCGGAACGGGTGGCGGCGGCGATCACCTGACCTTAACTGGGCAAAAGTGACCCGGTTTTTTTGAGTATTTTGAGGAACAATGAAGATGGGAGCCGTGGTGATTGAAATCATGCGCATGCCCGGTGCGGACCCGGATGTGGCCTTGCCCGGCTATGAAACCGCAGGGGCGGCAGGGGCCGACATCCGGGCGAATTTTGCGGACCGTCAGGGGGTTGTCGTGGCTCCGGGCGCACGGACACTTGTGCCCACCGGTCTCGCCATTGCGATCCCCCTGGGATTTGAGGTGCAGGTGCGGCCCCGGTCCGGCCTGGCGCTGAAACACGGGCTGATGCTGGTCAACAGCCCTGGCACCATCGACAGCGACTACCGTGGCGAGGTTGGGGTGATCGTGCTGAACACCGGCGACTCCCCGTTCGAGATCACCCATGGGATGCGGATCGCGCAAATGGTAGTGGCCCCCGTCCTGCAAACAGAATTTGCCATCGTCGAGGCGCTGGATGCGACAGCGCGCGGAAAAGGTGGCTTTGGATCGACGGGGGCAGACTGATGGTTTTGGTCTTTGCCATGGCGGCGGGCATCTGGGGCATGGGCGCGCTGATGAAGGCGCCCCGCTCGGCCAGGTGGACCATGATTGGGCTGCTTTATGTGGCAGTGCTGGGGCTTCACGTGGCCTTCCCGGATGGGCATCCACTGCGGATGGCGACGGGGGAAAGCCCAGCCTTTTGGCTGATCCTAGGTGGGTTTACGGCACTGGTTCTGGCTTATCGATTTGGGCTGCAACGGCTGCGCGGCCGGGCCCAAACGCGGCATCCCTCAGGAACCGCACAACAGCAGGGCTCGTTTTCCGACACCGAATTGAACCGCTACGCCAGGCACATCGTGCTGCGCGAGATTGGCGGGACCGGGCAAAAGGCGTTGAAAGAGGCACGCGTTTTGGTCGTTGGCGCAGGTGGGCTTGGTGCCCCTGCCTTGCAGTATCTGGCGGCGGCCGGCGTCGGCACCATCGGGGTTATTGACGATGACATCGTCGAAAATGCCAACCTCCAGCGGCAGGTCATTCACCGGGACGGCGACATCAGCACGCCCAAGGTCTTTTCCGCCCAAGCCGCGATGGAGGCCCAAAATCCCTTTGTCACTGTGCGCCCCTATCATCAGCGGCTGACGGCCGGCATCGCGCACAGACTGTTCGCGGATTATGACCTGGTGCTGGACGGCACCGACAATTTCGACACGCGTTATCTGGTAAATGACGCCGCCGTCGCGCGGGGCATCCCCCTGATTTCCGGCGCTTTGACCCAGTGGGAAGGGCAGATCAGCGTCTTTGACCCGGCCAACGGCGCGCCCTGCTATCGCTGCCTGTTCCCCAAGGCCCCCGCGCCAGAGCTTGCCCCGAATTGTGCCGAGGCGGGCGTGATCGGCCCCCTGCCCGGCGTGATCGGTTCCATGATGGCCGTCGAGGCGATCAAGCTGATCACCGGTGCTGGTACCCCGTTGCGCGGTGACATGGTGATCTATGACGCGCTTTATGGCGAAAGCCGCAAGATCGGCGTAACCCGCCGCGCCGATTGCCCCATCTGCGGTGACGCGGCAGTGGCGGCGGGGTGAACCCCGCCCTACATATCCTCCAAAGGAGACCTTAATGACCAACGTGCTTTTGCAGGACTGGGACACCCCGTTTCAGATTGCCCCCTTTGACGCCATTTCCGACGATGATTTCGCCCCTGCTCTTGATGTGGCGCTGGCCAATCACCGGGCCGAGATCGACGCGATTACCGGCACAGACGGCCCCGCCACCTTCGCCAACACGATCGAAGCGCTGGAGGCCGCAGGCCGTGACCTCGACAAGGTGCTGGGGCCGTTCTTTTCCATGGCAGGCGCCGACAGCAACCCGGCCCGCGAGGCCCTGCAACGCGACTTCTCGCCCAAGCTTGCCGCGCATTTTGCCGAGATTTCCGGCAACGCCGCCCTATATCAACGAATAGCGGACGTGTGGGCGCAACGCGACACCCTCGACCTGACCGACGAACAGGCCCGGGTTCTGATGCTGACCCATCGCGGTTTTGTCCGCTCTGGTGCCGCGCTCAAAGGCGCGGATGAGGACCGGATCAAGGTGATCAAGGGGCGGCTGGCCGAGCTGGGCACGCAGTTTACCCAGAACCTTTTGGCGGACGAGCGTTCCTGGTTCATGACGCTGGCCAAAGAGGATCTGGCGGGCCTTCCGCCCTTTGTCATTGATGCCGCCCATGCCGCAGGCGATGAAAAGGACGCGGGCGGGCCGGTGGTCACCCTGTCACGGTCATTGATCACGCCATTTCTGCAATTCTCCACCCGCCGCGATCTGCGCGAAAAGGCATACAAAGCCTGGGCCGCGCGCGGAGCCAACGGGGGCGACACCGACAACCGCGCCATCGCTGCAGAAATCCTGGCGTTGCGGGCCGAACGTGCCAGCCTATTGGGGTATAACAGCTTCGCAGATTACAAGCTGGAAACCGAGATGGCCAAGACGCCCGCCGCCGTGCGCGATCTGCTCATGGCCGTATGGGGCCCCGCCAAGGCCCGCGCCGAAACCGATGCCGAGGCGCTTGAGGCGATGATGCGCGACGATGGCGTGAACGGCCCGCTGGAACCATGGGACTGGCGGTTCTATTCCGAAAAACGGCGCAAGGCATTGCACGATCTGGATGAGGCCGAACTCAAACCCTATTTCCAACTCGACCGCATGATCGAGGCGTCATTTGCTTGCGCTACCCGCCTTTTCAACCTGAATTTCAAACCGTTGGACGTGCCGCTGTACCATCCCGATTGCCGCGCATGGGAGGTGACCCGCGACGGCAAGCATATCGCCGTCTTCATCGGGGATTATTTCGCGCGCGGCTCAAAACGGTCGGGGGCCTGGTGTTCGGCCATGCGGTCGCAAGCCAAATTCCCTGAACCGCAAACACCCGTGGTGATCAACGTCTGCAACTTTGCCAAGGGCGATCCCGCTTTGCTCAGCTATGATGATGCGCGCACGCTCTTTCACGAATTTGGCCACGCGCTGCACCAGATGCTGTCGGACGTAACATACGAAAGCGTATCGGGCACATCCGTAGCGCGCGATTTCGTGGAACTGCCCAGCCAGCTTTATGAACACTGGCTCGACGTGCCAGAGGTGCTGCGCGAATACGCCACCCATGCCGAAACAGGCGCGGCGATGCCTGCCGAACTGCTCGACAATGTGCTGGCGGCGGCCACCTATGACATGGGGTTCCAGACGGTAGAGTATGTGGCCTCCGCCCTTGTCGATCTGGCCTTTCACGAGGGTACGCCACCCGCCGACCCAATGGCGCGCCAGGCCGAAATTCTGGCGGAAATGGGGATGCCCCACGCGATCGGGATGCGCCACGCGACACCACATTTCGCCCATGTCTTTGCAGGCGACGGATACTCATCGGGCTATTACAGCTACATGTGGTCCGAAGTGATGGACGCCGACGCCTTTGCCGCGTTCGAGGAAGCAGGCGGCGCTTTCGATCCCGCCAAGGCCAAGGCGCTGGAAGACAACATCCTCAGCACCGGCGGCAGTGCGGATGCCGCCGACCTTTATGTGGCGTTCCGTGGACGGCTGCCGGGGGTGGATGCCTTGCTCCGGGGTCGCGGGCTTGCGGCATAAACATCATGGCGGTCGGCGCGAAACCGACCGCCATATGCAAACGCTTAGGTCGATGCAGCCACCCAAGGGCCCACATTCACTGTCACCGTGCCTTCGCTGATATTGGCGAGGGTTTTCGACGGGACCTGACCACCGGAATAGGGCCCAATCGGCGTCTCATCCATGGAAAAGCCATAGGCCGCCCCACCGATCATGATGGGCGTCGTGCCCACCGTGCGGTAATCATTTCCGTTCACGTCACTGGTGTGCAGGAACTTGGCATAAAGCTGGCTGATGGCCGTCGCGCTGTACCACTTGCTGTCGTCATTCCAGGCGGTCGTGCTGAAGGCAGTTGGCGTCTCGGTCGCGCCCAGCGCGCCCACACCGTCAAGGGCCACACCGCGACACAGCGCCTCCCAGATCGTGTCCTGAAGCAGCATCGCCTCCGGCGCAGTCACGCCCGGCGTCAGATCATCGGTAAAGGCCTGCTGAAACACGTATTGCGCACCCTGCAATTCGTTGGGCGCGGTCACCGGATCGGCCCCCAGCGGGGTAAAGAAGTCATAGGTGTTTGTGCCGTTGCTGAGGCTATAGGCCAGCATATCGGTGCCGGTGGTCGGGTTGGTCTTGGTCTGGCAGGTACCCGCATAAATGTTGGGGTTCGTTGCGTCCCCCGACAGGTTGATGGACAGCATGTTCCCATCCTGAAAAAACGACTGAAGGGTCGCCGTCCAATAGGTCTCCAGCGCGCTTCCGGATGAGGTCGAATAGTTGCTGGTTGTCGCGGCCAGATAGTCGTTGGGGCCGGTCAGGGCAAAGAACTGGCCCGCCACCAACGGCGGGGTATAAATGCTGCCCGTGATCGGCGCATCATACAGCAACACGCTATAGGCGTCCGATCCGGCAATGCCCGTCTGATTGGCCAGAAACGCGGTATAGGCCGACGCAATATCGGCCCGGGTCACAGAACTGTCCACGCCAAAGCTTTCGTCAGGCGCGCCGCCATTGCCGGAGACTGTGAAGTTCAGGTTCAGACACATCCCATCCACCGCCGACACGTCAAAGGCCGCATCCATCCCGAATTCGATGAAATCATAAGGGCCCTCAGCGGCCACTCCCGGCGCATTCAGATAGGGGTATTGGGTATACATCTGCACATCGTCATAGACGTCATGGGTGATCGTTTTACCGGTTTTCTTGTCCTTGCTGGTCCAGGT
This sequence comes from uncultured Tateyamaria sp., assembly GCF_947503705.1. Lineage (GTDB taxonomy): Bacteria > Pseudomonadota > Alphaproteobacteria > Rhodobacterales > Rhodobacteraceae > Tateyamaria. The sequence continues at coordinate 191,441 of NZ_CANNES010000001.1, forward strand.
CTGCGCCAGCAGGTCCAGGGCCTTGGGTGCCTTTGTGCTGACCATGAACACAAGGCGATCATTGCCGTTTGTGGTGTCGGTCAGGGTGACCGGGGGCATTGTCGACAGGGGATAAAAGGGCAAGGTGCTGCCAGTGGTCGCCTCAAATGCGCCAGTGCTGCCCAAAATTTTAAAATCGGTTGTGTGTGCCGTGGAATCATAGCTCCCGCCATTGATCCAGCCTGCGACATATACGATGCCTTGGTCGTCCGTCAGACCGGTATTATCATTGATTTCAAAAGTAATCGTGCTCATGGCGTTTTGACCTTTGGTTTGTGTCTTTGTTGTTTATCACCGAGGCTATAAGGCGGGCCTCAATTCAACCATAAATCGTATGCGGAAAACTTCTCAACCTTTGCGCTTATGGATTTTGTTGGCGACGAGGTCCGAGTGTCGTCACCCCCGCTCGCCTGGCCCGCATCTGCGCTGCGCACCCGGATATCTGATGTGACTTTTGCGCCAGGGCGTCAGGGCCAGAACGGCCACCACATCACGCACCGCCCTCCCGCGTTGCACCCAAACCCGTTGCACCGCCGTTCCCCAGCCGCTACGCCATTCTCATGAAACCGATCCGCCTCATGTCCGGGTTCCTCACCGTGGGCTTCTGGACCCTGGCCAGCCGCGTGCTGGGCTTTGTGCGCGAGATCATGCTGCTGGCGCTGATCGGCCCCGGCCCGGTGATGGACGCCTTTGTCGCCGCCTTCCGGCTGCCCAACATGTTCCGACGGTTCTTTGCCGAAGGGGCGTTCAACGCGGCCTTTGTCCCGATGTTCTCGGCCAAGCTGGAAGGGGACGAGGGGGCCGCCACGTTCGGGCGCGACGCACTTAGCCTGCTGGCGCTGGCCACGCTGATGCTGACCGGATTGGCGATGATCTTCATGCCTGCGCTGGTCTGGGCGACGGCAGGCGGGTTCGACGCAGAACGCTTTGATCTGACGGTGGAATTCGGGCGGATCGTGTTCCCCTACATCTTCTTCATGTCGCTCTCGGCGTTGTTCTCGGGCGTGCTGAACGCGACGGGCCGGTTCGCTGCGGCGGCAGCGGCCCCCGTCCTGCTCAATGTGCTGGTGATCGCGGCGATGGCGCTGGCCTGGTTCACAGGCGGGGCGATCATCACCTGGCTGATCTGGACGATCCCGCTGGCGGGCGTGGCACAGCTTGCGCTGACCTGGGGGGCCGCGTCACGGGCGGGCTTTGGCCTCGGCCTCAGCCTGCCGAAATGGACGCCAGACATGGCCAAGATGGTGCGCACGGCGGTGCCCGCCGCGCTGGCGACCGGCGTGATGCAGATCAACCTCGTCGTGGGCCAATTGGTGGCCAGCCGCTTCGACAGCGCGGTCAGCTGGCTTTTTGCCGCCGACAGGCTCTATCAACTGCCGCTTGGCGTGGTGGGGATTGCCGTCGGGATCGTACTGCTGCCCGATCTGGCGCGCAGGCTCAAGGCCGAGGATTACACTGGCGCGCGCGACGCCTATTCCCGCGCGGCCGAGTTTTCCATGGCGCTCACCATCCCCTCTGCCGTGGCGCTGATGGTGATCCCATTGCCGCTGGTCTCGGTCCTGTTTGAGCGGGGACAGACAGGTGCAGATGACGTGGCTTCCATCGCGGTGGCCGTGGCAATCTACGGGCTGGGGCTGCCGGCCTTTGTGCTGCAAAAAGTGCTGCAACCGCAATACTTTGCGCGGGGCGACACCAAACGGCCTTTCCATTATGCGCTGGTTGCCATGGTCATCAACGCGGCACTTGCCATTGGGCTTGCGCCCGTGATCGGCTGGATTGCCCCGGCCATTGCCACAACGGTGGCGGGCTGGGTCATGCTGGGCCTGCTCTTTTGGGGGGTGCGGGGCCTGGGCGAGGTCACGACGCTCGACACCCGCTATCGCCAGCGGCTGCCCCGGATCGTGCTGGCTGCCGCCGTGATGGGCGTCGCGCTGTGGATGGCGTCGGTGGCATTGTCGCCCGCCCTCGGCGCGGCCTATGTGCGCTATGGCGCGCTGGTCGTACTGATCGCCATCGGCATCATCAGCTATTTCGGCATGGCCCACATCACGGGCGCACTGCGCCTGTCCGACATCCGCCGGGCCGTTCGTCGCTAGCGGCGGCGCAAAACCGCCACCAGACGCGCCATGCCCCCCGGCAGGACAAAGGCAGTCAGGGCAAAGCCCACGACAAAGCCCGCAAGCTCGCCAACCCACGTGTACCCCACCTGAAAAAAGATGCCGAACACCAACTGAATACCCATGAGAAAACCAATGAGAGTAAAGGCCTGCGCCTGCGGCCCGCCCGTCGCCACCTGCCGCTGCCACAGCAGGAACGTATAGGCCCCAATGAGGCCATAGACCGACGGGTAGGCCCCGATCATCCAGGCCTGATCTGTAAGCAGGCCAAAAACGACCGCGCCCAGCACCCCGCACAAAACAAAAAGCAGGACAACTGCCCAGCCGCCCATGGCCTCGCCCACCATCTTGCCCATGGCCAACAGGATCACGCCTGCAAAAATGGTCGAGGTAAAGGAACCATGGACAAAGGGATAGGTCAGGAAGCGGATCAGATGCTCGGGCAACAGCCGCGCATTGGCGAGCATGAAATCAAAGGCCGATCCCGAAAATCCGTAGTCATTGATGGCCTGCAAGCGCCACCCCACCGCGGACGGCCCACCGATCAGGCCCGCCTCGCCCAGGCTGAACATCCCCTCGACACCCGCAAGGACGATAAACAGCATCCAGACAGGGGCCGGCAATGGGTTCACGGGGCTGGGATCGGGGTGGTTGGACATGGGCCGGGCCTTACTTGACGCTACTGGCCCCCATGGGTAAGCCAGCCACGCAAGAATGCCCAGAGGTTCCAATGTCAGACAGCTCTTTCACCCCCCGTGTTTTCTCCGGCATCCAGCCGTCCGGCGGGCTGACCCTTGGCAACTATCTGGGGGCGATCAAACGGTTCGTGTCCATGCAGGACGAAGCGTTTGAGACGGTCTATTGCATGGTCGACCTGCACGCGATCACCGCCAAGTTTCTCGATCCCGCGACCCTGCGCCACAATACGCGCGAACTGGCGGCGGGGTTCATTGCCTCGGGCATCTCGCCGGAAAAGTCGATCCTGATCAACCAATCCCAGGTGCCCGAACATGCCCAACTGGCGTGGATCTTCAACTGCGTGGCCCGCATGGGCTGGATGCAGCGGATGACCCAGTTCAAGGACAAGGCGGGCAAGAATGCCGAAGCCTCGTCGCTGGGCCTCTTTGCCTACCCGGCCCTGATGGCCGCCGATATCCTGATCTACCACGCCACCCACGTGCCGGTGGGCGAGGATCAGAAACAGCACCTTGAACTGACCCGCGACATCGCCACCAAGTTCAACCACGACTTCGGCGTCGATTTCTTTCCCATCACCGAACCGGTGATTGAGGGGGCGGCGACACGGGTGATGTCCCTGCGCGATGGCGCCAAGAAGATGTCGAAATCCGACCCCTCCGATGCCAGCCGGATCAACATGACCGACGATGCCGACACGATTGCGAAAAAGATCCGCAAGGCCAAGACCGACCCCGACGCCCTGCCGTCCGAGGCCAAGGGGCTTGAGGACCGGCCCGAGGCGCGCAATCTGGTGAACATCTATGCGGGCTTGGCCGACCTGAGCGTCGATCAGGTGCTGGCCGAACATGGCGGCGCACAATTCGGCGCGTTCAAGCCAGCACTTGCCGATCTGGCCGTGGCGAAACTGTCGCCCATTTCGGGCGAGATGGCCCGACTGATGGATGACGTGACCGAGATCGACAAGGTTCTGGCCCGCGGCGCCGAACAGGCGCGCGAAATCACCGCGCCGATCCTGAAAAAGACCTATGAGATCGTCGGGATGGTCGGCAGCTGAACCGCCGATGGCGGATCAAGATCCGCCTTACGGGGACGCGGGGATGGCGCGCCCCTATCTCAGGTAATCGCCCAGTTTCGCCAGACCCGTGCGCAGCACATCCGGGTCATTGGCAAACCCGATCCGCACATAGCCCTCCATCTCGAACGCATCACCGGGTGTCAGCATCACGCCCGTCTTCTCCAGCAGGTCCACGCAAAACGCCCGCGCCGTCCCCTCCGTCTCGACCCTCAGCATCGCGGTTGTCCCCGCCTGCGGTTTGACCCAGGACAGACGCGGCTGACCTTCGATCCAGTCAGACAAATAGGCCAGGTTCCCCCGCGTGATCGCATGGCTTCGGGCCAGGATCTTGTCCCGGTTCTCCAACGCCAGCGCCGCAAAGTGATCGTTGATCATCCCCACTGAAATCGTGTCGTAATCGCGGTGGATCAACACCTGTTCTGTCACCTCCGCAGGCGCCACCATCCAGCCCACGCGCAAGCCAGCCAGTGAAAACGCCTTGGACGTGCTCGCCGTGCTGATCCCCTTCTCATAGACATCCACGATAGAGGCGGACATCCCGTCGCCCACCTGCCCTGTCCCGCGATAGACCTCGTCGCACAGCACGTAGGCCCCCGCATCCCGCGCAATCCCTGCAATCTCTTCCAGCATCGCGCGGGGGATCAGGGCTCCGGTCGGATTGTTGGGGTTGGTCAGGGCAATCAACCGCGTGCCGGGTGTGACCATGGCCCGCAAAGCGTCCAGATCAGGCAAAAACCCATCATCAGCCCGCAACCGCAACTGCGCCACATCCGCCCCGATACTGGCGGGGATGGAATAGTGCTGCTGATAGGTCGGCACAATCGACACAACCCGGTCGCCCGGCGACACCAGCGCCTTGTGGACCAGCATGTTGGCCGCGATGGTCCCATGGGTCACGGTCACATCTTCGACGGACTGATCGGCATACATATCGGCAATCGCCTGACGCAATCGCGTCGACCCTTCGATGGCACCATAGGTCATCTTCATCGGCAAAAGCTCTGACAGGTCCGCATGGTTCCGGCCCGCCAGGTGCAACAGCTCATCAATGGTGATGCTCGCCACACAGGTTTCCGCCAGATTATAGGCACAGCGGGTTTCCCACTCGTTCATCCAGATCTCGACTTTGAACGGCTCAATCAGCATGGGCAGGAGTCCCCCGGGGAAAAAGGTCAATGCGCCTTTCTAGGGCCAAAACCGGCCCCTTCACCAGCCTCGGCGCGGTCATTGACCCATATCAACGCGCCAAGCCAGCCAGGGCATTACCCTCGCAGCCACACCTAAAAGGGAGAGAAGCGATATGTTTGCGAAAATTGTTGTCGGCTATGATGGGTCGGATACGGCGAAAAACGCGATGCGGCTGGCCTGTGATCTTGCTCAGAAATACGATTCAGAGCTGCATCTGGTGCACACACCGCAGCCGCATACGGTCGCTTTCGCCCTCGGCGCGGTTGCGGGCTATCACGCCGCCACGACCATGCCCCACGCCGACGAGGTGGAAAAAGCGGCCGCCGCCATCGTGACCTCGGCCCGCGATGTGGCCAAGGACTGCAACCAGACCATCACCGGCGTACACACAAACGCGGGCGAACCTGCGGACGAGATCATCGCCGTGGCCAAATCCGTGGGCGCCGACCTGATCGTGACGGGCCGCCGGGGGCTGGGCGGCGTAGGTGCGCTGGTGCTGGGCAGCACAACCCAACGGGTCAACCATCTGGCAGAATGCGCCTGCCTCTCCGTGACCTGAGGCCATAGCCCCACCGGCGCGCACCAACACTGCGCGCCCGCGCGCATTGTCCGGGACGGCGGCAGGCCATAGCTTTTGTCAGACCTCAAGACAGGAGCACATCATGCCCGCCACCGTCCCCGCCGACACCCGCGTCGGCCACATCCACCTCAAGGTCACTGACCTCGACCGTGCCATCCACTTTTACAGCGACGTGTTGGGGTTCAGCGTCACGCAGCGCTATGGCGATCAGGCGGCCTTTCTCGCCGCGGGCGAATACCACCACCATATCGGGCTGAACACCTGGCATTCCAAAGGAGCCGGGGCCGCCCCCGTGCGGGCCGCCGGGCTCTATCACTCCGCTTTTGTCTTTCCCGACCGCGCCTCGCTCGGAGCTGCGCTCCAACGGGTGCTGGATCATGGCACACCGCTTGACGGGGCGGCGGATCATGGCGTGTCGCAGGCGGTCTATTTCCGCGACCCCGACGACAACGGGGTCGAGCTTTATGTGGATCGCGACCCGGTCGATTGGCCGCGCGGGCCGGACGGAACATTGGCCATGGTCAATGACCGACTGGACGTACCCGCGCTTCTGGCCGAAGCTGCGACATAATCGCCTGCATTAACCCTTTTTCCGGGCTGTTTGGACGGCCTGACGGGAAAACGTACAGACCCGGTGGCAAACTGCTCATTTTCTGAAATGCGGGGGCAAACCGGGCCGAATCCGGGTGCTCAAAACGTACAGAAGCGCGGCAAGACTGCTCATTTCCTGCGCCCATATCGCCAGTTTGTGGCGCTGTTTCCCACGGTTAACACAGCGTACGCTGCTGATGGACAAGCCCGCCCCGCTCGGTCACTTTGCCGTCGCAGGGCAGCAGAAAGGCCAGATCATGAGCACAGGGTTTTACCACGACGAACGCACGCTTTGGCACGGCGGTGGCAACTATACATTTACCCTGCCCATTGGCGGTCTGGTGCAACCCTTGGCCGCGGGCGGCCTGCCCGAAAGCCCCGAAACAAAGCGGCGGCTCAAGAACCTGATGGACGTCACCGGGCTGATCAACGACCTCGCTGTCTCTTCTGCGCCTGCCGCCACGACTGAACAGTTGCAGCGCGTGCACCCCGATTATTATTTACAGGAATTCAAAGAGTTATCCGACGCAGGCGGGGGCGAACTGGGTCGCCGCACCCCCTTCGCCGCGGGCGGTTACGAGATCTGCGCGCTGTCCACCGGCCTTGCCATCGCGGCGGTCGAGGCAGTGTTGGACGGCACCCACACCAATGCCTACGCCCTCAGCCGCCCGCCGGGCCACCACTGCCTTCCCGATTTTCCCAATGGTTTCTGTCTGTTAGCGAACATCGCCGTCGCGATTGAGGCCGCCCAGGCCACCCGCCCCGACCTCAAGGTTGCGGTGCTGGATTGGGACGTGCACCACGGCAACGGGACCGAAGCGATCTATTATGACCGCGACGATGTGCTGACCATCTCCTTCCATCAGGAGGGGAATTATCCGTTAGATACCGGTGACTTAGCTCATCGCGGCAAAGGCCCGGGCGAGGGCCTGAACATCAACCTGCCTCTGCCCGCAGGCACCGGCCATACCGCCTATCTGCACGCCATGGAACGCGTGGCCCTGCCCGCCATCGAGGCCTTCAACCCCGACCTGATCATTGTCGCCTGCGGCTATGACGCCAGCGCCATCGACCCTTTGGCACGGATGCTGGCCACCGCAGACACGTTCCGCCAAATGACATTACAGATCAAAGGGTTAGCCGAGCGTATCTGCGACGGAAACCTCGTCCTGGTGCACGAGGGCGGCTATTCCGAGGCCTATGTTCCCTTCTGCGGCCACGCCACGATTGAGGCCCTGTCAGGCAGCACCATCACCGCCCCCGACCCGTTCGAGCACACCTTCGACGTCCGCCAACCCGGCCCCCGCTTTGACGCGTTCCTGCGCGGCGAAATCGACCATATGGCCACTCAATTGGGCCTCTGACCCCTTGTAATCATACGCAAAAGCCCCGACATGGGGTCATAGATGTAAAAAGGCGTAACATATGCCCGTACCCAACCCTGCCGCCCTCGACTTCCTGCTGACGCGCCGTTCGCGCCCGGCCAAAACGCTGACGGGCCCCGCCCCCACGCGGGCCGAGCTGGAACCTATGTTGACCGGCGCCGCGCGCACGCCCGACCATGGCAAGCTCGAACCGTGGCGCTTTATCGTCATCGAAAAATCCGCCATGCCGCGTCTGGCCGAAACTGCGGAAAAGTGCGGAAAATCCAATGGCTTAGACCCAGAGCAAATCGCCAAGGGCCGTGCGCAATTCGATCAGGGCCACCTCGCCGTCGCCGTTATCGAGGTTCAGAAACCGTCCGAAAAGATCCCCGCGATTGAGCAAACCTACTCCGCAGGTGCCGTCTGTCTGGCGCTCTTGAATGCCGCGCTTGCCGCAGGATGGGGCGCCAATTGGCTGAGCGGCTGGCCCAGTCACGATCGCGCATTCATGACCCAAGCCCTTGATCTGAAAGACAATGAGCGCATCGCAGGCTTCATCCATATCGCCACAGAAACCAGTGCGCCGCCCGACCGGCCCCGCCCCGACCTCGGCGCGATCACCGAATGGGTCGACACATGATCCTCACGTCCTTTTTCGCGGCCTTGGGCCAGATCGGCGACCCACGCTTTCGCCGGGTCCTTCTCTTGGGCATCGCGCTCACCATCGCGCTGTTGATTGCGGCCACCTCAGGCTTTGTCTGGCTGATCGGAATACTGACCGCCGACACCCTCACCGTCCCCTGGATCGGAGAGATCACATGGTTCGGTGACATCATCACTTGGGGGTCGTTCTTCCTCTTCTTTATCCTATCAATTTTCCTAATGATGCCAGTGGCTTCGGCCATCACATCCATGTTTCTGGACGAGGTGGCACAGGCAGTTGAGGACAGGCATTATGACCTGCCACCCCCCACCAAAGTCCCCTTTGGCGACGCGGTCGTGGACACGGTCAATTTCCTCGGCGTACTGATCGCAGCCAACATTCTGGCGCTGATCGTCTACGCGATTTTCCTGCCCGCGGCCGTCTTCATCTTTTGGGCCTTAAACGGTTACCTGCTGGGCCGTGAATACTTCACGCTGGTGGCCATGCGCCGCGTGGGCCGCACCGGGGCCAAAGAGTTGCGCAAGAAACACTCCGGCACAATCTGGCTGGCGGGTATTCTGATGGCGATCCCGTTGTCCGTGCCACTGATCAACCTGTTGATCCCGATCGTCGGGGCCGCCACGTTTACCCATTTATATCATGGGCTTACAGGGGCGGCAGGGCGCGGTCGAACCAGTTCATATCGCTAAGCGAAATCCATCCCGACAGGATGATCCCCGCGATGACTATCCACAAGACCAGCGCCACCCAGGTCACAATCCAGGCCTTGCGCTTTGTGTGGTGATGCTCGGGCGCGCCCGCATGGGTGCCAGGCTCAATCTCGCCCAGGTCGCCTTGGGTCTGCACCTTGATCGGCAGGGCAATCAGAAAGCACATCCACCAGATCACGGCATAGAGCACGAGGGCTGAGGTGATGCCCATCTACACTTGCTCCAGCTCGACGAGGCAACCGTTGAAGTCCTTGGGATGCAAGAACAAAACCGGCTTGCCATGGGCTCCGATCTTGGGCTCCCCGGTGCCCAGAACGCGGGCGCCGGTGGCTTGCAGATGGTCACGAGCCGCCAGGATATCATCGACCTCGTAGCAGATGTGGTGAATGCCGCCCGACGGGTTCTTTTCCAGAAAGCCGTTGATGGGGCTGTCATCGCCGAGAGGGTAAAGCAACTCGATCTTGGTGTTGGGCAACTCGATGAAGATGACCGTGACGCCGTGGTCGGGTTCGTCCTGCGGGGCACCGACGGTGGCCCCCAAAGCACCGCGATATTGGGCGGCGGCCGCCTCAAGGTCAGGCACGGCAATGGCCACGTGGTTCAGTCGTCCGATCATCGTCAGGCTCCTCTGCATCAGGGTCTCGTCCTTATCGCCAAGGGGAAAGCTCCGCGCAAGGGTTCGGCGTTAACGTACTGTTAGCCAACGGTGCGTAACGATGGCGCAGCACCATATGCAGGAGGATGTGATGGATACGACTGACCCGTTCAAGCCGAATTACCCCGCACCCACGGCGATGCGCCCGTTGCTGGGCCTGACCGTCCTTGTGATCGAGGACAGCCGCTATGCCTGCGAGGCGATGCGCCTGCTCTGCTTGCGCAGCGGGGCGCGGATCAGGCGGGCCGACACCTTGCGCGCCGCGCGCCGACATCTACAGGTGTACCGCCCCAGCGTGGCGATCATCGACCTTGGCCTGCCTGATGGCAGCGGTGCCGATCTGATTGCCGAACTGGCGCAGGCCAGCCCCCGCCCCGAGGTGATTCTGGGCACGTCAGGGGATGACAATGGCGAAGCGGCCGCGATGGAAGCTGGTGCCGATGGGTTCCTTGCCAAGCCGGTGACGGCCCTTGCTCTGTTCCAGGACCGCATCCTGGCCAACCTGCCTGACGACCGCCGCCCAACCGGGCCACGGGCCGTGACCCAGGATGTGGTTAATCCCGACCCGATCGCTTATCGCGATGATATGGCCCATGTCGCGGACGTATTGGACAGTGATGGTGACACCCGGACGCTGGATTATATCGCCCAGTTTCTGGGCGGCGTGGCCCGCAGTGCCGAAGACAATGACCTTATTCTGGCCGCTGACGCCTTGGCCGCGAAACGCGCACGCGGTGATGCTGCGGCTTCAGAGGCGGCGGTTGTCGCGGGTCTGGTGCAGCAGCGATTGGCGGAAAAGATCGCAATTTGAAACAGCAGGCGGTGCGCGCCCGAGGGCGAACAGACCGCCGTGCTCAATGGTGCGCTGCCCCGTTGAGCGCCGGATCATCGGCCACCCGGACCAGGCGGGTCAAATCCGCCAGGCTCTCGATCTGTTTTCCGTCTGCGTCAAAATTCGATGGGTTCAGCCATGCGCCAAAGGCTTCTTTCAAGGCGGGCCATTCCTGGTCGATGGCTGCGAACCAGGCGGTGTCACGATTGCGCCCTTTGACAACGGTCGCCTGACGAAACACCCCTTCATAACTCAGGCCAAGGCGCTGCGCCGCGCGGCGTGACCCCATGTTCAGCGCATCGCATTTCCACTCGAAGCGACGATAGCCTGCATCGAAGGCCCAAGTCATCATCTGGTAGATCGCCTCGGTCCCGGCTCGGGTGCGTTGCAAAGCGGGGCTAAAATTGATGTGCCCCACCTCGATGCTCCCCGCCTTGGGCGCGATCCGAAGAAAGCTTGCCACCCCCTCAAACGCGCCGCTGTCCCCATTGCGAATGGCATAGAATTGCGGGTCAGACGCGGTTTCCGTCTCGCGCACCCACCGGTGATACTGCGCCGAGGATGAAAACGGGCCATAGGAGAGGTAATCCCATACGTGGTCATGCCCAACGAAAGAGCGAAACAGCAAAGCGGCATGTTTTTCAGCCACCAAAGGCTCCAACCGACAATACCGGCCCGTCAAAACAGTCGACGTGTCTGGCGGCGGGGGCGGCGTCCAATCGGGAACCGGGTTGGCGTTGATCTGATAGAGCGATGACATGCCCGAACGTTAGGCAGAGTTCCGCCCAAGGCCAAGCGGTTTTGACCGCGCGACTACAGCAACAGACCCGCATCGCTGCCCAGATCAACCCCCGGGAAGATCGCGTTTTCGATCACGGATTGGTCCAAGCCCATCAATCCACGCATGATCCAACCCGTATGGGCGCGCACGTCACCCGTCGGCATCAGGTCGCGGTCTTGGTATAGCGCACCGTCCCCCAGGCCCGGCCAATCGCCATAGACCCGACCACCCCGAATGGCGCCACCGGCCAGCACCATCAGACCCCCGGTGCCATGGTCCGTTCCCCGTGTGCCATTCTGGCGCGCAGTTCGCCCAAATTCTGTCATCGCGATAACGGCAGTTTTTTTCCATGTGTTCCCGCGCATCTTGGATTTGAGGGTCGTCAGGGTCTCCGCCAGACGTTCCAGCGCGGGGCGCAAGGTGTTGCCCTGATTGCTATGGGTGTCCCAGCCATTCAAGCTGAACGCGGCGATCCGCGCGTCTTTAGACAATTGCTGGGCTGCAAACTCCGCGACCTGGACATAGCCGGGCACCCGTTGCGTCACGCCTTCGCGGCTCGCTTCGGTCAGCAGTTGCGCCTCGTTAAGAGCATTGAGCATGGCGGGATCGGATGCCGCGACAAGTTCCATCAATCGGATCGCCTGCGGGCTAAGCCGCAGCTCGGACCCCGGAGCCCAATTGGCAACCTCTGCGGCCCCTTGCAGCACCTGCATGTCCCCGCGCCCAATGGCATAGGCGGTCTGGGCATGCACGCCGGGCACGGCCTGCAACATACGGTTCAGCCAGCCATCACGCGCACCCACCAATTCTGATGTCCCTGCCTCCAGCAGGTCCTGCCCGTCAAAGTGGCTGCGCTTGTCGCGGTAAGGGGTCGACACCGCGTGAACAAAGGCGAGTTGCTGCGCCTCCCACATGGGCACCAGCGGGGCCAAAGCCGGGTGCATCGCAAAGTAGCCGTCAAGGTCGATCGCGCCACCTTGCGGGCCAGCCGACAGATCACCGCGCAAAGTCCGCAAGGCTGGATCGCCATAAGGTTGCACCGCGTCCAAGCCGTCCATCCCGCCCCGCAGAATGATGACCACGAGGCGCGTGTCCCACGGCGTTTGCGCAAAGCTGACCGGCGTGATCAGCGGGCTGGCCGCCAGCGAACAGCCCAACAGCCCAGTGCGGGTGAGGAACGTGCGGCGCGACAGTTCAGACGTCATGGGCAGGCTCCTTATCGGCGTTGAAAGGCGGGCGACATCAGCACAAGGCCGATGGCTTCGGGTTTGCTTTCGGCAGCGGCGGCGGCAAATCGTACCGCGTCATTGCCATGTCGGCCGAGCGCGGTTTCGACAAATTCACGTGGATCGGGCAGTGCACCGCCCATGATCCGCTGCGGCATCACCATGGCCCAACGGACGCGCGCGGCCAGACCCTGAGGCGTGATCCACTCACCGTCCTCTTCGGGCCAGCCGTCCGGCCCGCCGGGGCGCTCCCATTGCTGTCCCATAAGGACAAGGCCGGTTGCAAAAACCTGCCTGAAGTCCCTCTCTGTGAACGCGGCGAACGCTCCGTCCGGCAGGCCGAGGCCCCGTAGAGAAGACGAGACAAAATCAATCGGCGGCTTGAAGTTGACCAACTGGGGTGCCCAGGCCGCCGGGTGCGTTACCAGCGCCTCATAGAGCGACATCAACTCGCCGCCGGATTTGGCAAAAGCTGCTTCGATATGGTCGACCAGATCAGGGTCCGGATCGTCCGTCACGAAATGCACGGCCAGTTTATGCGCGATATGCCGGGTTGTGGCCGGATGGGTTGCCAGATCCGACAAAACCGCCCTGACAGGCGCCACGTTGTAAGCATCAGGGTAAGTCTTGCCCAAGACCGTTTCCGCCCCAGGCTCGACAAAATCCTTGCGGAATTTGAAGCCGTTGCGCGGTTGGAACGACATGCCGGTAAAAAGCTCTGCCAGCTGGGTAACGTCCTCTTGGGTATAGGGCCCGTCCACACCAAGCGTATGCAATTCCATGACCTCGCGGGCGAGGTTTTCATTCAGCCCACGCTTCTTCTTGGGCCCCATTTTGGCTGCCCGTTCGCTTTCCGGCCCCATGGACTGGATTTGATCAAGGTAGTCCAGCATGAGCGGGTGCATCACAGTCGCCTGCAAGAGGTCGGCAAAATTGCCGTTCAGGTTGGGGCGAATGGCATCTTCGATATAGGGCGACGTGGCGCGGCGGGCGACGCCGGCCTTGCCCAAGGCGGTAAAGTGATCCGCCCAGAAGGCCACCAACCGTTCTCGAAAGGCGGTCGGTGTATGCGCGCGGCGCAGCATGGTTTGACCCAACCACTCGAACATCGCGATCCGCGCTTCCTTATTCAGGACGTTGCGCTGTTTGCGTGCGGCTGCGGCGGCTGGCGTGCCTCGGTTCTTGCGCCGGATCGTTATCTGCTCACGGACGGCGACCATGCGTTGGCGAAAGATGCTGAAAGGTTCGATGGGGAACCGGTCCACGATAGCATCCGGCCCTTGCAGGCCGCGCAGCATCGCGTCCACGTCCGTGGGGCCAGGCACCAGGGGCGACATCCCATATCCGAACCGGATTTCCGCCAACTGACGATCAAACTGCACCACGCCCAACGCTCACTCACTGCCTCTGCCCATAACATAACAACGGGCGGCACAATTTGCACCGCCCGTTGCCGAGAAATGAGCGCAGGATTGCCTAGTCTTGCGGGATAACCCGAAGTCCAATCTCCATCAGCTGGTCGCTGGTGGGGTCGGACGGCGCGTCCATCATCAGGTCTTCGGCCCGCTGGTTCATCGGGAACAGGATCACCTCGCGGATGTTCTGTTCACCGGCCAGCAGCATGACGATCCGGTCGATGCCTGCAGCACAGCCACCGTGGGGCGGTGCGCCGTATTGGAACGCGTTAACCATACCGCCGAACCGCTTGCGCACTTCGGCCTCGTCATAGCCAGCGATCTCGAACGCCTTGAACATGATCTCGGGCCGGTGGTTCCGGATGGCGCCCGAAACCAGTTCATAGCCGTTGCAAGCCAGATCGTATTGATAGCCCAGCACATCCAGCGGATCGCCCTGCAGCGCTTCCATCCCGCCTTGGGGCATGGAGAACGGGTTATGTTCAAAGTCAATCCTGCCGGTCTCTTCGTCTTTTTCGTAGATCGGGAAATCCACGATCCAGACAAAGGCAAAGCGGTCTTGATCCGTCAGGCCAAGCTCTTCGCCAATAACGTTGCGGGCTCGGCCTGCGACCCCCTCGAAGGACTTCGGCTTGCCACCGAGGAAGAACGCCGCATCTCCCTTGCCAAGACCCAGTTGCTGGCGAATGGCTTCGGTCCGTTCGGGCCCGATGTTCTTGGCCAGCGGCCCGGCAGCTTCCATGCCGCCCTCGACTTCACCGGATTTCAGCTTGGCCTGCGCCTCTTTGACGGTGATCCCCAGCTCTTGCGCCACGGAATCCGCTGTTTTGTCGCGCCAGAAGATGTACCCCATACCGGGCAAGCCTTCTTTCTGGGCGTAGGCATTCATGCGGTCACAGAACTTGCGGCTACCGCCCGTTGGGGCAGGGATCGCGCGCACTTCGGTGCCTTCTTGCTCCAGCAGTTTCGCAAAAATCGCAAAGCCAGAGCCGCGGAAGTGTTCGGAGACCACCTGCATCTTGATCGGGTTGCGCAGGTCGGGTTTGTCGCTGCCATACCAGAGGGCCGCATCGCGGTAGCTGATCTGCTCCCAACTCTCGGGTGCGTCGACTTTCTTGCCACCGCCGAACTCTTCGAACACGCCCGCCAGAACGGGGGCGATGGTATCGAATACGTCCTGCTGCTCGACAAAGCTCATTTCGAGGTCAAGTTGATAGAAGTCGGTGGGCGAACGGTCAGCGCGCGGGTCCTCGTCGCGGAAACAGGGCGCGATCTGGAAATACTTGTCAAAGCCCGAGACCATAAGCAGCTGTTTGAACTGCTGCGGTGCTTGCGGCAAAGCGTAAAACTTTCCCGGATGCAGACGCGAGGGCACCAGAAAGTCACGCGCGCCTTCGGGCGAAGACGCGGTGATGATCGGCGTTTGATACTCGCGGAACGCGCGATCCCACATGCGCTTGCGGATCGAGGACACAACGTCCGACCGCATCTTCATGTTGGCCTGCATCTTTTCCCGGCGCAGGTCGAGATAGCGATAAGTCAGCCGCGTTTCTTCAGGGTATTCCTGATCGCCGAATACCATCAGGGGCAGTTCGCCCGCAGGCCCAAGCACCTCAAGGTCACGGACGTAAACCTCGACCTCGCCTGTGGGCAGCTTGGGGTTGATCAGGCTCTCGTCGCGGGCCTTGACCGTACCATCGATGCGAATGCACCACTCGCTGCGCAGCTTTTCCACTTCGGCAAAGACAGGGCTGTCGCCGTCGCACAGAACTTGCGTGATCCCGTAATGGTCGCGCAGGTCGATGAACAGCACGCCGCCATGGTCGCGCACCCGGTGCACCCAGCCCGACAGGCGAACGGTGTCACCCACATTGGCCGAGGTCAGCGCGGCGCAGGAGTGTGAGCGATAAGCATGCATGGGTTGGTCCCTTCGGGCGTATAAAGATCGGCGCAGATACACCGGGGCGGGGGTGGAAAGTCAAGGCGGCAAGGGCATGTCACAAACGTAAAACGCGGGCCCTTTGCAAGGCCCGCGTCTGTCTTTGCCGTTTGAAGGCGTCTTAGGTGACGTCGAAACGATCCGCGTTCATCACCTTGGTCCAGGCGGCAACGAAGTCATGCGCGAACTTCTCGGCATTGTCGTCCTGAGCATAAACCTCGGCATAGGCGCGCAGGATCGAGTTGGAACCAAACACCAGATCCGCGCTGGTCGCGGTGAATTTGGTGTCGCCTGTAGCGCGATCGCAGATTTCATAGACCCCGTCCGGACCGGGCTTCCAGACATATGCCATGTCAGTCAGGGTGACGAAAAAGTCTTGCGTCAGCTGGCCCACCCGGTCGGTGAACACGCCATGGGAGGTGCCGCCATGGTTGGTGCCCAAGACCCGCATACCACCCAACAGAACGGTCATTTCCGCCCCTGTCAGACCCAAGAGTTGGGCCCGGTCCAGGAACATATCCTCGCGGCTTTTCTTGGCCGTGTCGGCATGCCAGTTGCGGAACCCGTCCGAGACTGGTTCAAGCACGTCAAAGCTGTCGACATCCGTCATTTCGTCGGTGGCGTCGCCACGGCCCGGGGTGAAGGGCACTTCGATGTCGAACCCGCCTGCTTTAGCTGCAGCCTCAACACCCATGTTACCCGCCAGCACGATCACATCCGCAATGGATGCGCCGGTGTCGGCGGCGATGGGCTCCAGCTTGGCCAGTACCGCGGCCAGGCGCTCGGGCTCGTTGCCCTCCCACCCGTTTTGCGGTGCCAGACGCAGGCGTGCGCCATTGGCCCCGCCGCGCTTGTCCGACCCACGGAAAGTGCGGGCACTGTCCCAAGCGGTCGTGATCATGTCAGCCTGGCTGATGCCAGCGTCCGCGATCTTGGCCTTGACGGCGTCCACGTCATAATCGGTTTTTCCAGCGGGAACGGGATCTTGCCACAGCAAGTCCTCGGCCGGAACGTCGGGGCCGATATAGTTGACCTTGGGGCCCATGTCGCGGTGCGTCAGCTTGAACCAGGCACGCGCAAATGTGTCGCGGAAATAGGCCTCGTCCGCCATGAACTTTTCGCAGATTGCGCGATAGGCCGGGTCGACCTTCATCGCCATATCCGCGTCAGTCATCATGGGCATTGTCCGGGTAACGCCATCTGTGGCGTCCACGGGCATGTCTTCTTCCTTGATGTCGATGGGCTTCCACTGGTTGGCACCGGCGGGCGATTTGGTCAGTTCCCACTCGTAGCCAAAGAGCAGTTTGAAATAGCCCATGTCGAACTTGGTCGGCTCGGTTGTCCAGGCCCCTTCGATGCCAGAGGTCACATGCGAATTGGCATCCGCCGTCTGGTTCGGGTTGGCCCAACCAAAGCCCTGTGCCTCGATGCCTGCGCTTTCAGGCTCGACGCCCAAAGCGGATGCATCACCATTGCCGTGCGCCTTGCCGACAGTGTGGCCGCCTGCGGTCAGCGCGGCGGTCTCTTCGTCGTTCATCGCCATACGGGCAAAGGTTTCACGGACGTGCAGTGCGGTGCGGGCCGGATCAGGATTGCCGTTCACTCCCTCGGGATTCACATAGATCAGCCCCATGTGCACCGCCGCCAGTGGGTTGGACATGGTCGAGGGGTCGTCGAGATCCTCATAGCGGTTTTCTGACGGGGCCAGCCATTCGTCTTCTTCGCCCCAGTTGATGTCGGTTTCTGGCGCCCAGATGTCAGCGCGGCCAAAACCAAAGCCAAAGGTCTTCAGGCCCATTGATTCATAGGCCACATTGCCCGCCAACAGCATCAGATCCGCCCAGGAAATCGCATTGCCGTATTTCTTTTTGATGGGCCAAAGCAAACGACGCGCCTTGTCGAGGCTTGCGTTGTCAGGCCAGGAGTTCAGGGGCGCAAAACGCTGGTTGCCGGTAGAGCCGCCACCGCGCCCGTCAAAGTTGCGGTAGGATCCAGCCGCGTGCCACGCCATCCGGATCATCAGGCCGCCATAGTGTCCCCAGTCCGCAGGCCACCAGGGTTGGCTATCAGTCATCAAAGCGTGCAGATCCGCCTTGATCCCGTCGAAATCTAGGCCCTTGACCGCTTCGCGGTAGTCAAAGTCGGGGTTCATCGGATCGGTCGGTTTACCATGCTGGTGCAGCACGTCGACCTTCAGGGCGTTGGGCCACCAGTCTTCGTTTGTGCGGCCGCCAAATGTGGTTGCAAGGCTTGCGCCATGCATGACTGGGCATTTGCCAACGTCGTTTCCGTCCATGATGTTCTCCGTTCTGGGTAGGTTCTGTTTTCGGTTCGAGAAAGAGCTAGGCCCGATTTTGAACGATTCTAGACTTGCGTTCAAATAAGTCAGAGACGCCCCACAACACGCAGGACCACCGATTCGACTTGTGGCCAACTCTCCCAAATTAAAATCATCCTAACAAAGGCCTACCATAAACTTAAGTTGCATTTTCTGATGGTCGTCATAATTTCAGACTATGAATAATATCACCTTGAAACAGTTACGATATTTTGAAGCCCTCGCGGCAGAGGCGCATTTTGGCCGTGCCGCAGATGCCTGCGCAATCTCTCAGCCCGCCCTGTCGGTACAAATCAAAGAGTTGGAGCAATCTCTGGGCGTTGCCTTGTTCGAACGTGGGCCAAGACAGGTCCGGCTGACCGCCTTTGGCGAAGAATTTGGTGCCCGCGCCCGCGACATCTTGCGTGCAGTGGACGGTTTGGGCGATTTGGCCCGTGCCACCCAATGCGGGCTGGTCGGCCGTTTACGCATCGGCGTCATCCCGACCATCGCCCCTTATCTTTTACCCACGCTCATCAGTGATCTGGCGACACGTCATCCTGATCTTGACGTGCATGTCCGCGAAACCGTCACCGCCCGCCTGGTTGATGAATTGCACGCAGGCAAGATTGATACCGCTATCGTTGCCTTGCCTATTGCCGATGCCGCGCTGACCGAAACGGCCCTTTTTACCGAAGACCTCGTTTTGGTGCGCCCTGCTGCCGATGCGGCATTGCCAACCCCTGATCAGGCGGCCTTGCGCGATATGCGCCTGTTGCTGTTGGAAGAAGGGCATTGTTTTCGCGATCACGCCCTGTCGTTCTGCAATATAGGCGGCGGGCGTCCGCGCGACGGGTTGGACGGCACATCGCTGTCGACGCTTGTGCAAATGGTGGGGGCCGGTATCGGCGTGACCCTCATCCCGGACATGGCGGTCGAGATCGAAACAAAGTCCGCACCCGTTGGCATCGCCCGCTTTGCCGAACCCCAACCTACACGAACGGTGGGAATGGTCTGGCGCAACAGCAATCCGTTGGCAAACCAGCTCACCGAACTGGCTGCAATCGTTCAGACCTGTGCAGGGCATTGAGCACTCTGCGCGCACCTGCTTGGCCAAACGAAGCACGGACAAAAAACAAACGCCCCACAGTCGAAACTGCAGGGCGTTTGTTTTTGGTTGCGGGAGTAGGATTTGAACCTACGACCTTCAGGTTATGAGCCTGACGAGCTACCGGGCTGCTCCATCCCGCGCCATTTGGTTTGCGCGGTTTAGTCCCTTCCGCACGGGACCGCAAGGGCATCAAACGTGAAAGGTGTCAAAAATGTTGGGACATGCTAGCCTCTCGCGAAACAGGCGCGCTTGCCGCATCAGGTGTCGAGCGTCAGAGTTACTCTGTCCCCGACTAACCACGACCGGCCATAGTCCACCTGTTGGCCAGCTTCATCCACATTCAGGCCCGTGAAGCGTGGCAGCGGATCGCCCTCGTTCACCAAAAGATGCAGCGCTTGGGTCGCGTCGGCACGCTCCGCCGTCAGTCGCGTGGACGCCAACCAATTGAAAGGCCTCAGTCACGCTGGTGATCTCGCGCAGCGCGGCAGTGATGCCGGGCAGCCGGGACACCGGAAACACACTTTCGAACACCGCGATGGGGTGGCCATCTGCCAAGGACAGCCCGTGATGGGCACAGACCAGCGCCTGTGACCCAATCCCGAGGGCCTGCGCCTCCACTTCAGTGGCCGCACGCTCCTCGACTTGGGGAAGTTACTTTTCCGGCCGACGACCCGCAGCGATCAGGTTGTCATGAAACCGGACGCGGTTACCGATTGGGTAGTCCGTGGGCTTGGCGGCTAAAAATGCACCGGCACCACGACGGGTTCGGATCAACCCCTCGGCCACGAGCGCCGATATCCCGTGCCGCACTGTATGACGGTTCACGCCAAAGCGGTGGGCGAGGTCCGCCTCTGTCGGCAGCTTGGCACCCAGGCCATACCGTCCTTCAGCCAGTTCGCTGCGCAAAGCACTCGCAATGGCCTGCCAGATTGGGGTTTTGCCCGAGGTCTCACTCATTTTTGGCAAATCTCTTCTGTCGCTTGGCCACAATTCTGATAAGATATGTATAGTTGTATAGGATTGGGG
Source organism: uncultured Tateyamaria sp. (assembly GCF_947503705.1). Classification (GTDB taxonomy): domain Bacteria; phylum Pseudomonadota; class Alphaproteobacteria; order Rhodobacterales; family Rhodobacteraceae; genus Tateyamaria. The sequence goes on from NZ_CANNES010000001.1 coordinate 211,770, forward strand.
CAAGTTGTCGAGATGCAAAGCGCCTTTGACAAAAATACCAGGCGCGGCGCGAGGGCTGCCGAAGTTGATCAACACGGCAGGCGCGCCCCGAAAATTCGACGAATAGTCAGTTCGGATGCTCCGCCGCAAAGGATAACCTGACCGGTTGGCCAGCAACACAGCCTCGAAAGGATACAGTATGACAACTCTTGGCATTGACCACCTGGGCCTGACCGTTACGGATCTTGGCGCTTCGACCCGATTTTTCACCGATTGCCTCGGCTGGGAGGTGTTCGGCCGCAACGCAGACTACCCGGCGGCCTATGTCACCAACGGTCATGCCAAGCTGACGCTCTGGCAACGGCGCGGCGACGGGGCCTTTGACCGGCACAATAATTGCGGCTTGCACCATACCTGCCTGAAAGTACCGGACGAGGCAGCGCTTGGAATCCTGTTCGAAAGGGTCAAAGACTGGCCCGGCGTGGGCGTTGAATTCGAGCCTGAGTTCTCCGGCAAAGGACCCAAGATGCATTTCATGATCGCTGAGCCGGGTGGCACGCGATTGGAGTTTTCTTATGACCCGCGCTAGCGCCTACCTACCGACCGACCGACCGAAACACGCTGCGAATGGGCCAAGTTAGCGCCGCCCCATGACCCAAGGACGGTTGATTGCAGTTGTGGGCCCCTCCGGAGCTGGCAAGGACAGCGTAATGGCAGGCGGTCGCACATTTGAGAGCAGGGGCGCTCGCAGGCCCTAACACCAAGGTCAAGGATCGAGAGACAAACATGGCGTCTACACACTCCTTCAGTGCGAACACACTGGCTGGCGACCTTTGCCTGGCCAATGCCCGTCTGGTGCTGCCCGACAGGGTCATCACCGGGGCGCTCACGATCACGCAAGGAACGATCTCAGATATTACTGAGGGGGACACCGTGCCCACCGATGCGATGGATTGTGCGGGCGATCTGGTTTTGCCGGGGCTGGTTGAGCTGCACACTGACAATGTCGAACGCCATATCGAACCACGTCCAGGCGTGGATTGGCCGCACCTGCCTGCACTGCTGGCTCATGACGCCGAACTGGCCTCGACCGGGATCACGACCGTGTTCGATGCGATGCGCGTCGGTTCGATTCACAATGGCAAGGGCCGCTACATCGACTATGCGCGCAGCTTGGCAAACGAGTTGTTGGCCGCACGCGCAGAAGGGCTGTTCAAGATCAGTCACTTTTTGCATCTACGAGCCGAGATTTGCTCTGAAACCCTTTTGGAAGAGTTGGCCACCTTTGGCCCCGAGGATCGGGTCGGCATTGTCAGCCTCATGGACCATACCCCGGGGCAGCGGCAATTCCGGGATATGGTCGCAATGAAAAACTATGTGACCAAGAAGCGCCACATGGGCGACGCCGAGTTCACTGCCCATGTCGAAAACCTCAGAGGGCTGCAAGCGCGCTTCGGGGCCAAGCACGAGGCCGGTGCCGTGGCTGAAGCAGGCCGCCTCGGCGCCGTATTGGCCAGCCATGACGACACGACAACCGCCCACGTGGCCACCTCTGCCGACAATGGCGTGGGCTTTGCCGAATTCCCCACGACGGTCGAGGCCGCCCAAGCCTGCCATGACAGTGGTATCGCGGTGATGATGGGCGCACCGAACCTGATCCGGGGCGTTTCGCATTCCGGAAATGTGGCAGCCCACGACCTCGCCAAGGCCAACCTTTTGGACATCGTCTCGTCGGATTACGTCCCCTCGGCGTTGCTGCTGTCGGCCTTTCGATTGGCCGAGATTTGGGATGACCTGCCGCGCGCTGTTGCGACCGTGACCCGCAATGCAGCGCGCGCCGCGCGCCTGACCGATCGTGGAACGTTACAGGTCGGAATGCGGGGCGATGTCTTGCGGGTGGGCGCCTTTGACCGGACCCCATTGCTGCGCGGGGTTTGGTGCCAGGGCAACAAGATCGGTTAACCTCATGGCTCGTATCCGTGTCAGACACGGCAGGCTGTAAAGGCCTCATATTTCGGAATGACGTTCAATGATCACTTTTCAAGGCGCGCAGGTTTATCTGCCCGACGAGATTGCTGAAACCACCGTCACCATGTCCGGCGACACGATCGTCGAAATTGGTGGACCGCAGCAGGGCGAGATAATTGACGCGCGCGGCCTCATCCTGGCCCCCGCGCTGATTGATGTGCATGGTGACGCGTTCGAGCGGCAGATGATGCCGCGCCCGGGCGTCTTTTTCCCAACAGACACCGCCGTGATCGACACTGATCGGCAATTGGCGGCAAACGGAATCGCAACCGCCTATCACGCTGTTACCCTGGGATGGGAGCCGGGCCTGCGCGATGTGGATCGGGGCCGCGCGTTGATTCAGGCCATGCGTGATCTTGCCCCGCGGCTGACTGTGGAAAACCGGATACAGCTGCGTTGGGAAACCTTTGCCTTTGAAGCACTGGAGGTGATCGCTTGGGCCCTGGCAGGGGCCCTTTTACCGTCGCTTGCATTTAACGACCACACGTCGATGACGATGCGCGCCTATGACATGCCGATTCAGGATCGCGCCTTTGAGCAGTCGCCCGAATTCGCTATCGCGGCGCTGGATGATGACCGGATGCGCGCGCGCACCGCGTCCAAGGCGCATCGGTCCGGCATGGACAATGACGCATATATCGCACTCTTGGCCAAAGTATGGGACCGCCGCAGCAGCGTACCAGAGACAATGGCGCAGGTCGCGCGGATGGGCCAGGATGCAGGCGCACCGATGCTCAGCCACGATGACACAAGGGCCGAAACGCGCAACTTTTACCGCGATCTGGGCGCGGCTGTTGCCGAATTTCCGATGACGATGGAGGCGGTAAATACAGCGCACGCAAATGGTGATCCCATCATCTTTGGGGCACCGAACGCCACCCGTGGCGGCAGCCATATCGGGTCGCTTGCTGCGGGTGACATGGTCGAGGCGGGACTTTGCGATGCGCTGGCCTCTGATTACTTTTACCCCGCGATGCTGGCCGCCATTGCCCGGTTGAACGCTGAGCGTCGCGCGGATCGGCTGGCGCTCTGGTCCCTTGTGTCAACAGGGCCTGCAAGGGCGATGAACCTGAGTGACAGGGGCGATATACGCGAAGGCCAACGGGCTGATCTGGTGCTGGTAGACTGGCCCGACGGCGCGGCACCCGCCATTCAAGGCACATGGGTCGCGGGGCGCTGCGCCTATCGGGGCATGCCTGCGGGCTAATGACCTATGCTTTGTCAGTGGCGGTCGGCATTTAACTGTGGGACACTCGTTGAGCGTCTGAACCGTCGCGTAATTCCAAACCACCATCCAAGAGCTTTGACTGATGATTCGTGACCTGTCTGCACCCGCAATCTACATGGGGCTGCTGGCGGCCTTTGTGGGCTATGCCGCCTCCTTCGCGATCGTTCTGGCGGGACTTAAGGCTGCGGGCGCAACCGACGCGCAGGCCGCCACCGGCCTCTTTTTCGCCGCCATCGGGATGGGAGTCTGCAGCATCTGGTTGCCCCTCGTGACACGCATTCCGGCTGCGGTGGCCTGGTCGACGCCGGGGGCCGCGTTTCTAGCCGCAGCGGCCGTTCTGCCGGGCGGGTTCGCCGAAGCCGTGGGCGCCATGATCGGTTGTGCAGTGCTGATCGTTGTGACCGGCTTTGTGCCCGCTCTTGGGCGGATCGTCACCGCGATCCCAAAACCGATTGCCAACGCACTGCTGGCGGGTGTCCTGCTCAAGCTGTGCTTTGCACCGGCTGTGGCCTTGGGGTCGATCCCGCTGCTGGTCATGCCGGTTCTGGCAGCTTGGTTGCTTGGCTTGGTCTGGCACCGGTTGGCCGCCATGCCCCTTGCCGTGATCGCCTTTGTCATTGTCCTTTTGTTCACCGCTGACACATCCAGCAGCGGAGCAAACGTTGACCTGACGGCTTTTCCTGCGCTGGAATACGTCTGGCCGATTTTCACGCTCCAATCCATTATCTCGATCGCGCTCCCGCTTTATCTGGTGACAATGGCGGGCCAGAATATTCCGGGCTTTGCCGTGCTTGAGTTGAATGGCTATGCAGTTGACCGCCAACCCTTGCTGCGCCGGACGGGGCTGGTGAGTTGCGCCATCGCGCCCTTTGGATCCATTCCGGTCAACATGTCAGCCATCACTGCCGCCATGATGGCAGGCGAGGACGCGGGCCCTGATCCGGCCACGCGCTATTGGTCCGCCGTTGTGTCGGGGGCGGCCTATATCGGCCTTGCCTGCGCTGCGGGCATCGTGGCGGCGGCCGCGAGCCTTGCGCCCATTGCGTTGATCACGGCCGTGGCTGGCTTGGCGCTTGTCCCGGCGCTCGTCAGCTCCCTATCTGGTGCGTTCAGCGACCCAAAACAACTGGAAAGCCCGGCACTTACCTTCCTGATTGCAGCGAGCGGCATGACCCTGTTTGGCATCAGCGGCGCGTTCTGGAGCATCGTTGTCGGGGCCGTCATTTGGATAGCAAAATCAGCAACGCAAAGGGCCTGACCCGTGTTGCGCACACCAATCGAAAAGCAGTCGGCAGGTCCTACTCTGGCAGCCGCTCGTTCTGGGGTGCCTTGTCCCGCGCCCGACCACTGGTCATCATGGAACTGATCCGAAAGGCCGACGGCGTGCCCACGCGGCTGCGGGTCCGCAAAACCGGCGTGTTCTCAGAATTGCCCGACCGGCTTTCGCGGAACACGATGAACAGGCCCGACGCAATGATGATTGCAGCCCCGACCGCCGTGGCCTTGTCGATGCTTTCGTTGAAAAAGATCAGGCCATAGACCGATGCCCAGATAATCTGGGAATATTGCATTGGGGCCACGATGGCCGCCTCGCCTGTCTGATAAGCGGCGATGATGAAGCGGCCCGCAATCCACGCCATCGCCGAAACAATGGCCAGCAGGCCCAGATGCTCAATCGGCATGGGTTTATAAACAAAGGCAAGGGCCGCGCCCATTACGACGAAATTCGCAACCATAGGATAAAGCAGGAGCACAACGGTCCGTTCTTCGGCCCCGATCTTGCGCACCACGATCGAGGCCACAGACCCTGCCACAGCCGCCACGATGGCCGCCGCATGGCCCAGCGTCAGATCCGTGGCACCGGGGCGCAGCACAACCATCACGCCTGCAAGACCCACGATCACCGCCAGCCAGCGCTGCAGGCGCACAGTTTCGCCCAGGATCGGGATCGACAGCACGGTGATCAGCAATGGCGTAGCAAAGAGGATCGCATAGGTCTGCGTCAGCGGCAGCGCCGAAAAAGCATAGAAGGCGGACACGCCGGTGATCACCGCGCCCACTGTCCGCACCGCCATCCACCACGGATGCACGGGCAGCAATGTTCCAGGCTTTGCATCCCGCATCAACATCACCGTGGCCAGCGGAAAGCTGAGCAAGACGCTGAAAAACACGATCTGGATCGGGGAATAAAGAGCGCCCAACGTCTTGATGAAAACGTCATGGGTCGAAAACAGCCCAAAGGCGACCAAAGCCAGCACAGCGCCTTTTACATTCGGAGACATGGCGGACCCTTTGTGTTTGTTCGCGTGCTGCATAGTGCACCCACGACCGACATGTCTATGCTTGGACCGCGATTAAATGGCCAGTGCCCCGCGCCCGAAAATGAACTGCCATTTGCTGCCATCCGACATGGTGACAAAGCCGGATCCGGCAGTTTCTGACTGGAAAAAGGCCGTGCCGATACCGCGCAGCCCATTGTTGCACACCACTGGAAAACTGACGGTGCTGATGTCGGCAAATTTGTCATACGTACCTGTGCAAGTGGCCTTGCCATTGGTGGCCTGAAAGCTGCCGCCATGCAGGAACGTGTTGCTGGCCGCACCGCGAAACGTCATGCCGTCCTCACCGATTACCGTCACGGGATAGGCGGTATCGCAGGCGCTGATCACTAGGCAGCCCAGGCCAAAAATGGCCAGTTTCGCATTAAAACCAAACATTTACGCATCCTCACGCTGTTGTAACACTGTGAAACGAACTGGTGATCGCCACAGGTTGCAACAAGTAAGGTATTCCTGCCCTGACAGTTGGTGCGGGATTTGCTGGTGCGCGCATCCCGCCGCCCGGATCAGAGGCTGGCGTCAAGCGCTGCCAGGATCGCGTCACCCATTTCCGTCGTGCTCATCGGTGTGCCGCCTTCGGGGCCCATCAGGTCGGCGGTGCGCGCGCCACCGGCCAGAACGCTTTCAATCGCGGCCTCAAGGCGCGCGGCCTCGTCGCCCTGATCAAAAGAATAGCGCAAAGCCATGGCAAAGCTCAGAATACAGGCAATCGGGTTCGCCTTGCCCTGGCCCGTGATGTCGGGCGCAGATCCGTGCACCGGCTCATAAAGCGCCTTGGGGCGACCATTGGCCATCGGCGCGCCAAGGCTGGCCGAGGGCAACATGCCAAGGCTGCCAGTCAGCATCGCGGCACAGTCGGACAGCACATCCCCAAAAAGGTTGTCGGTAACGATCACGTCAAACTGCTTGGGCGCACGCACCAGCTGCATCGCGCCGTTGTCGGCATACATGTGGCTCAGCTCGACCTCGGGGTAATCAGCAGCAACACGGGTCACGACCTCGCGCCAAAGCACACCGCTCTCCATCACGTTCGCCTTTTCCATGGAGCAGAGCCGCTTGTCGCGGCGCATCGCCAGTTCAAAGGCAGAGCGCGCGACGCGCTCGATCTCGGATTCCGTATAGCGTTGGGTGTTGATACCCACACGCTCGTTGCCTTCTTCAAAGATACCGCGCGGTTCGCCGAAATAAACGCCAGAGGTCAGTTCGCGCACGATCATGATGTCGAGGCCCGCCACCACTTCCTTTTTCAGCGAGGAGAAATCCGCGAGCGCGTCAAAACACTGCGCCGGGCGCAGGTTCGAGAAAAGGTCCATTTCCTTGCGCAGGCGCAAAAGTCCCCGCTCAGGCTTGAGCGAAAAGTCCAGTTCGTCATATTTCGGGCCGCCCACGGCGCCCAACAGCACCGCGTCCACTTCCAAAGCGCGTGCCATGGTGTCGTCATGCAGCGGCGTGCCGTGCTTGTCATAGGCCGCACCGCCCACCAGATCGGTTTCCACGTCAAAAGGCAGATCGCGTTTCGCGCCGAACCAGTCGATGACACGTGTGACTTGGGCCATAACTTCGGGGCCGATGCCATCACCTGGCAGGATCAAAAGCGACGGATTGGACATGTGGGCAACTCCTTTGAAAACTCGCATTTCGCCTACCTGCCGGGCGCGGCAGGGTCAATAACCGAGGTCAACCCAAACCAGCCTGTGACGACTGGCCGTGGCCACCGTTTCGGCGAGGGGATCATTCGGTTCGGGCCAGAGCACGCCCGCATCCTGCACCGTCCAATGGGTGGAGGGCAGGACATAATCCACCCGCAGGTCGCCAGGTACCGGGTCAGACCAATCCACGGTATCGGTGCCCGACGCGCCCTGAGGCGTGACATCCTGGACACGCGGATCAGCCAACAGGTTCAGAATGGCCGATTTGATCCCCTCACCATCAACCGGATCCAGGTTGGCATCCCCGGCAATGACAAATGGCCCTGTCGGCGCGGGGCCAACATCGCCATTCAACACGTGCTGCCACAGCCGGATTTCGTCGTGATTGCGGCGGCCATTGCGATCCTCGACACCATCAAACACCGGCGGGCTGGCGTGAAACACCATCAAATCGAACCGTGAGCCCGGCACATCAACGGGCACGATCCAGTGACCGGTCGTGGACAGACGCAGCGCAGCCTGCGCCTCGGCTGAGGGGAAGGGGCCATCAGCGGTGACGGGTAACAGCGGATCGGGAACATCGACCCAGAGGATGTCTGACAAATTGCGGACCTGATCGTCCAAGATGGGGTACCGGGACAGGATCGCCATGCCGCCCTGCCCCGAAAACCGGCCGTAGCCTTGCGCATCTGCGGGGCCACCCAAGCGCCCGTCATCATTCATGTCGAAGGGCGTGGGCATACCGGTATTGGGACGCAGCGCAAAATGGTGGGGATAGCCTGTTGCTTCGGCGAGCAACGTCAAAGCTTCGCCGGTCAGATCGTAGTCGATGCTTTGCAGGGCAAGTACGTCCGCATCTGCGGCGGCGATCACCTTGAAGACAGCGGCAATCTGATCATCTGTTCCGCGCGCCAAATCGCGCAGGAACAGACCCGGGCCGTCACGATTTAGTTCGGTATTATAAGTTGCAACGCGCAGGGTGTCTGCCTGCGCCACGACGGCGCAAAGCACGAGGGCAAGGGCGCTCAGGCCACTTGCAAATCGATGTCGGCGTTGGCGTAAGCCCGCTTGCGTTGGTCGCGGATCATCTCGGCGATCCGCTGCATCGCGATGCCGCGCATGATCATGCTGGCGGGAAGGAAAGCCCATGCTGTCATTGTCCAGATCAGGGTTTGGGGATTGTCCAATACGATCGGGTTTAGCAGGTCAGCTGCCGCCTTGACCACTGCGGGAATGAGGAAGGGCAGCAGAAAGCCAAGGGCGATGTTCACCCGTGCATCCCGCTGCAGGCGGTACAGCACGTCGCCACCGGCAGTCGGGTCAAAGAGTGGCAGATTCACCCAAACGTTGAACGCGCGGCCGCGCGCAGGCCAACCCATGACGCGCACCAAAAAGAGGAAGGCCGCCATAGCCGTCAGCGACGTGAGGTAGGCGATGCCTGCGGCGGTCCGTACCGATTGCACGACTTGGGGGTCCGAGTCCGCAGGCAACATCAGCACAACCAGGCGCACAGGCGAGAAGGGGAAATCAATGCTGTTGCCGAGGATTGTGCCGATCGAGGTCATCGCACCGGTCAGTGCCGTCGGCGAAGACTGGTCTTTGAACGCGATGCTAAGAAACAGAACGGTGCCCAGAAGTGCCGCAAAGCGCAGGCGGTTGAACGGCGCCGCGTCGCGAAACTCAACAATGCTGGGGCTGGACGAGTTGTATTCAACGAAGGTCATGAAAGCCGCAATTAGCGCAATCAAAACAGTCACTTGGGAGGATTCAATCGGCACATCAGGCAAGATCAACGCCGGGGTGGCGATCATCAATGCAATCAAAAAACCGCGCAAGGCGGCACCTGACATTCGTGCTATCACGTTCTCGATCCCTTCAAACTGGCCAGCCGCGATACGTTGCCGCGTGCTTGTTCCAACTTGATCCCACCGGGTCTGGCGGGTGCCTCATTGCTGCCGTATTTCTGCCTTGATTGACCCGATCTCTCAAGTGTCTTGGTTAATCAAACGTAACTCTTTGGGCATTTTGAAGGAGGGTGTGGTGCCTTTGTGCATCATTTCTGAGGCGGGATTTAGGCAGGGCCCAACATCTTGTGGATGGGCCTTGCCGAGCGCATAGCGTTTATAGAAATTCTACCAAGGGTAGGCTTTCGCAGCCTTATACCCAGGGGCGCGCTTGCGACGCTTGTGCTTCAAAGCTGTCGATGCTGTCCGCTTTGGCCATGGTCAGGCCGATATCGTCCAACCCTTCCATGAGGCAATGCTTTTTGAAGGCATCGACTTCGAAGGTGAAGACTTCACCATCGGATGTGGTCACGGTCTGTGCCTCAAGGTCGATGGACATGCGGGCGTTCGCCCCTTTTTCGGCGTCCTTCATCAGAACATCGACGACCTCTTGCGGCAGCGCGATAGGCAGGATGCCGTTCTTGAAGCAGTTGTTGTAAAAGATGTCTGCAAAGCTGGGCGCGATGACGCAGCGGATGCCGAAATCCTTGATCGCCCATGGCGCATGTTCGCGCGACGAGCCGCAGCCAAAGTTTTCACCTGCCACGATGATTTCGGCGTTGCGGTATGCCTCTTGGTTCAAAACGAAATCGGCAATCTCGTTGCCTTGCCGGTCAAAGCGCATCTCGTCAAAAAGGTTCGCGCCCAGCCCTGAGCGTTTGATCGTTTTGAGGAACTGTTTGGGGATGATCATATCGGTGTCGATATTGACCAACGGCATAGGCGCCGCGATTCCGGTAAGCGTGTTGAACTTGTCCATTACATCATCTCCCGCACATCGGTGAGTTTACCAGTGATCGCCGCCGCAGCCGCCATGCCGGGCGATACCAGATGCGTGCGGCCCTTATAGCCCTGGCGTCCCTCGAAGTTGCGGTTCGAAGTTGACGCGCAGCGCTCGCCCTCGCTCAGCTGATCGGGGTTCATCGCGAGGCACATGGAACAACCCGCAAGCCGCCATTCGAAGCCGGCTTCCTTGAAGATGTCGGCCAGCCCTTCTTCTTCGGCCTGGGCGCGGACAAGGCCGGAGCCGGGGACAACCATGGCCCGTTTGACTTTGACCTTTTTGCCTTTCAAAATTTCGGCCGCGGCCCGCAGGTCCTCGATCCGGCCATTGGTGCACGAACCGATGAAAACCGTGTCAATTTCGATTTCAGACAGAGGTGTGCCGGGCGTCAGGCCCATATAGTCGAGCGAACGCTGGGCCGCCCCAACCTTGCCGCCCTCAAAATCATCTGCCGATGGCACCTTGGCCGTGATGGGCAGCACATCTTCGGGCGACGTGCCCCAGGTGACGACAGGTGCGATATCTTCGCCCTTGATCGTGATGACCTCATCCCAATGGGCGTCGTCGTCAGAATAGAGCGTCTTCCACCACGCCACAGCAGCCTCCCACTGGGCACCCTTTGGCGCGTGGGGACGGCCCATGCAGTATTCGAAGGTTTTCTCGTCTGGCGCGATCAGCCCGGCCCGCGCGCCACCTTCGATGGCCATGTTGCAGACCGTCATCCGCCCTTCCATGGACAGATCGCGGATCGCCTCGCCGCAATACTCGATGACATAGCCGGTTCCGCCGGCCGTCCCCGTCTTGCCGATGACCGACAGGGTGATGTCCTTGGCGGTCACACCGGGCTTGAGCTTACCGGTGATCTCGACTTTCATATTCTTGGATTTTTTCTGGATCAGCGTCTGGGTGGCCAGAACGTGCTCAACCTCGGACGTGCCGATGCCGTGGGCCAGCGCGCCGAAGGCGCCGTGCGTCGCCGTGTGCGAGTCGCCGCAAACGACGGTCATGCCGGGCAAGGTCCAGCCTTGCTCGGGACCGACGATGTGGACAATGCCCTGACGGACATCGGACACAGGGTAGTAGTGAATGCCAAAGTCCTTGGCGTTCTTGTCGAGAGCCGCGACTTGAATGGCGCTGTCCTCTGTCATGTTCTTGGGATCGTCCCGACCGGCGGTGGTCGGCACGTTGTGATCCGGCACCGCGATTGTTTTTTCGGGTGCGCGTACCTTGCGATTGGTCATGCGCAGCCCTTCAAAGGCTTGCGGGCTGGTCACCTCGTGCACGAGGTGACGATCAATATAGAGCAGGCAGGTACCATCGTCAGCCTCGTGGGCGACGTGGGCATCCCAGATTTTATCATAGAGCGTTTTGGGGGACATGTGGTCCTCTCCCTCAGGTTTGATGTGCAGATTTTGAATGGATCAACGCGCGCGGCGCGCCGAGATGGGCACGCGGATGCTATAGTCGCGCCAGCACCGTGTGCGTGGCCCCGAAAAAGCGTTCGCGCAGGCGCGCGCGGTCGTCCATGTCAAAGAGGCGTGTCATGAGGACGCTGTTAGCCGGATTCCCACCGCCGATCAAGCAAGCGGATACGGACTGCCGATTGATTGCCGACCGCGCCCGGTGCACTCTGGGCTGAACCAGCGAGGCGAGATGAGCAATCACACCGACCAAACAGTCGAACCCCCAGTGACCGACGCGCTAAATTCCGCGGCAGAGGCGGCTGCAGATACCGGGGCCGAGCCGGGCGATGCACTGGCCGAAACTGCGCTGTCCTTTGGTCAGATGTTGCTGAGCGAGGGGCAGGCATTTGCGGAATCGCTGTTGCGACCCTGGGTCGCCTATCAGGTTCTCATCATTCTCGGTGTCTTTGTTGCCGCCCATTTGCTACGTCGTTGGATTGGCCCGCCGGTGCGCACCTGGATGGCAAGTCGTGAAAACTGGCCCAAGTGGCGGATGCGTGTGCTGGTGGTGATACATCAACGGCTGCGGGCGATTATCTTTGTCTTGCTGATCTGGGCCGTCGTCCTCGCGATGCGCGAGTTCACCTGGCCGTCACGCTCTTATCTGCTGAGCCTGGTGGCGACGTTGGCCAGTGCTTGGCTTCTGGTGGCCTTCGCGACGCGGTTGATCCGGTCCGTCTTTCTGCGCCGCATGGTGCGATACGGGGCGTGGGTCTACGTCACTCTTTATGTGCTGGGGATTGTTGACGAGACTGCCGAGTTGCTGGATGCGGCGGCGATCAACATCGGCTTTATGCATCTGTCGCTTCTCTTGGTGGTGCAGGGTTTTGTGATCCTGGGCTGCCTACTGGCCGCCGCGCGATTTATCACGGTGTCCACCTCGGCCCGCATTCAGAGCAACGAAGACATCTCGCCCTCCATGCGGGTCCTGATCGTCAAGGTCGTGCAAGTGGTGTTTTACGCCATCGCCTTCTTTGTCGGGGTCCGGGCCCTGGGCATCGACCTGACCGGCCTTGCGGTGCTGTCCGGTGCCATCGGTGTCGGCATCGGGTTTGGTCTGCAAAAAGTGGTGTCGAACCTTGTGTCGGGCGTCATCATCCTGCTCGACAAGTCGATCAAGCCCGGCGACGTGATTTCGCTGGGCGAAACCTTTGGCTGGATTCAGACACTGGGCGCGAGATACGCATCCGTGGTCACAAGGGACGGCAAGGAATACCTAATCCCGAACGAAGACCTGATCACAGGGCAGGTCGTGAACTGGTCGCATACCAACAACTTTGTCCGCCTCGATATCTACTTTGGCACGTCCTATGGCTGCGATCCGCATCAAGTGCGCAAACTGTCGATTGCGGCGGCCCAAGGGGTGGAGCGGGTCCTGTCGAGCCGCCCGCCCGTTTGTCACATCGTGGGATTCGGCGACAGTTCAGTGGACTATATCCTGCGGTTCTGGATTACGGACCCGACCGGGGGGCTGACCAATATCCGGGGGAATGTGTACTTGGCGCTGTGGGACGCGTTCAAGGAACACAATATTTCGATCCCGTTCCCGCAGCGCGAGGTGCGTTTGTTGGGGGAAGATCAGCCTTCGGATATGTCCGACGCCTCAAGCAAATCGCCGGGCTGACAGTCGAGCGCTGCACAGAGCCGCGCAAGCGTCTCGAACCGGACCCCTTTGACCTTGCCCGATTTCAGCAAGCTCAGGTTCTGTTCGGTGATTCCGATCTGGCCCGCCAGATCGCGGCCTTTGATTTTGCGGCGGGCCATCATGACGTCGAGACGAACGATGATTTCGGTCATACAAAGCCCTTGTTCTCAGCATCGAGTTGCGCCGCTTCGGCCTGAATCCAGCCAAAGAGAGTGACCAGCCCAGCAGCCAAGAGCAAGAAGAGTTCCGTGCTGCCAAAGCTGATCGTCAGGGCCCTTTCCCCCGCCGGATTGCCCCAGGTCAACGCAAGCACCGCAATCGTGTGGCCCAGCACATGGGCCACGGCCAACCCGATCAGGCCAATGCCGATCTGTTGAATGCGGCGGGCAGTCTGGCCCGAAAACACGCGCCCCCCGGCGCAGGCCAGAAGCCATGCCCGCGCGCACCAGATCACCCAGAGGAGGACGGCCAACTTGACCACCTCGACAGCAAACCAGATCAGGGTTGGGCCAGTTGCCAGTACGTCAGGCGTCACTTGAACGCCGTAAGCGGCACGCAAGCTTTCCACGTCGAAGCCACCCGTCGCCATGATCAGAGCGGCCCCGGCTGGAATCACCAGCAACAGGACGGTGGCCAGCGCCGACAACAGGCGGGCGCGTTTGGAAATTCGATCCGTATTCATTTTCTGTGTTTCCTCTTTCAAGCATTAAAATTACTGTAAAACAGTAAATTTTGATTCGAAAGAGGTAAAATGCATAAACAACTCCTGCTATCTGCCCTGATCCTGCTTGCAGCCTGTGGCGACATTGTGCCCGCCACGCTATGGGCGGCCAAGGATATTGATCCACTGACGGCAGACCCGGCGGATATCGCTGTCCGACTTGATCTGCCGGACGCCGTGGCCATTGTCCCGAACACTGCAACCTTGACCCTTGCCGCGCGCAAAGCCGACGGAACCGGTGCCGAGGAAGGCTTTGTGCTTGATCTGCGCGATGACGTGCTGTCGGTCGCGCAAAGAGATCACGCCCGCCTGCGCGCGCTGCAAGCACGTATACTCGATTGGAAAGACCAGGACCCGACAGGCACGCGGGGCAGCCTCAGCGTGCATCTCGAACCTTGCCGTACCGAGGGCTTCAGCCGACAAGAGGGCCGCGCCTCGGTAGCGATCCGGCTGGATGAAGACGGCGCCTTTTTGCCGCTGGTGGCTGACGTTCCCTTGGCCACATTGGTCAAGGATGAGGCATGGGACAGTCTGGAACAGTGCCAATAGGCCCGCGCTTCATTGAAATGTCATGCAAGGGTTGTTATTCTGCTTCTATCCCAGCGTCGGGGACCTGACGGCGCGGTACATAGGAGGACAATGTCCTGTCAATCTCTGCTCAAGCGGTGCGCGCCGCTGATGGAGCTGCGGCCTTGATGGCCGTCGCCACAACCGAGGCCACAAGCGAGACGCTGCTGGCCACCGTTCTTTCCTCTCTTTCCGACGACAAGGCCGAAGACATCGTGCAGATTGATCTGCGCGGCAAGACGGCCATTGGCGACTACATGGTCGTGTGCTCGGGGCGGTCGTCCCGTCAGGTGGCGTCGATTTCGGAAAAACTGGTCGAGCGCATCAAGGCCGAGTTCGGGCGTACGGCCCGGATCGAAGGCAAGAACACAGGCGATTGGGTGCTGATCGATACGGGCGACGTGATCGTCCATGTGTTCCGCCCCGAAGTGCGCGAGTTCTACCAGCTGGAGAAGATGTGGCAGCCGACGGCCGGCGCCAACTGATCCCGAGCCGATGCGCGTGCATCTATGTGCTGTGGGCCGTCTGCGCGGCGGCCCCGAGGCTGACCTGATTTCCGATTATGTGACACGATTTGACCGGACGGGCCGAGCCTTGGGCCTTGGGCCGCTTTCCATTGTGGAGGTCGAGGACCGCAAGGGCGGCGGCATGGGGGCCGAGGCAGAGTTGCTGCGCCGGGCGGTGCCAAAAGGTGCCGTGATCTGTTGTCTGGATGAACGGGGCAAGGTTGAGGCGTCACCTGCCTTTTCCAACCGACTGGCGGGGTGGCGCGATACGGGCCGTTCGGATGTGGCTTTTGTCATCGGCGGGGCGGACGGCCTTGACCCCGGCCTGCGCCGCGAGGCCGACCACCTGTTGTCTTTTGGTGCCATGGTCTGGCCCCATATGCTGGCTCGGGTGATGCTGACTGAACAGTTATATCGCGCCGCCTCGATCCTGGCTGGTTCTCCCTATCATCGGGTGTGATCCAAAGGACGCTGCGCGACGCCATATTTTGCTTGGCGCTTCGTCCACCGTTGCTCCGCCGCTGTAACGTACGTTGTCAGACGGCGAGCGCTGTGGGACGCATCTTCTCTGTTCCGAAATAACCCCAGAAGCCCGTATGGGCGGGGCCTGGCCGCTCCGACGCTTAAGGCAGATCGACGATGGTCGTGCCAGAGTTCCACCCTGCCGGTAAATCCCGCGCCTGTACCTGAACCTGTACAGTTCCGCGCGGAATGACAACGCCATCGAGGCTGCGGGTAAAGGGTTGTTCGTTCACATGCGGATGAAAGAGGACCCGCATGCGCAACTCTTCCCCTTCCATGTTCAGCACACGCCAACCGTCAGCATAGTGATCCCATCCCGTGTCGGGATGGCGGATTGTCACGGCAAACCGGTAGGTGTCGGTACCCGTGCGCGTGACAGTGACATCTTCGATCACCGGTTCTTCGGAAAGGGCGGGGGTGGCGGCGAC
This sequence comes from uncultured Tateyamaria sp., assembly GCF_947503705.1. Taxonomy (GTDB): domain Bacteria; phylum Pseudomonadota; class Alphaproteobacteria; order Rhodobacterales; family Rhodobacteraceae; genus Tateyamaria. The sequence goes on from NZ_CANNES010000001.1 coordinate 227,632, forward strand.
CAGCAGGGCCGCGAGGATCAGGTGTTTCATGGCATTAGACTAACGACGACGGGCGCACTTGTCCGTTCACGTCTTTGTGCCAAGCAGGATGCTGCGGGATTCGGACGCAAATTCGCGCCGCCAGATCACGGCCAGCGTGAAAACCGTGGCCAGCATCAGCGCGATAGGCCCCGCCAGCCAGGCCGCAACTGTCAGCGCAAAATAGACCGAGCGCAGACCGCGATTGAACGACCGCGCTGCTGTCACGTTGATCTCTGCCGCCTGGTCCGCGCGAAACATGCAATTGGGATCCGTGATGTCGTTTGGCACCGCTGCCATAAGCACCGCCGCATAGCCAAATAGCCGATTGGCCCAGGCGAATTTCAGGAATGCGTTGGTCAGGAATAGGGTGAGCACCACCAGCTTGGCCTCCCACACAAAAACCGGTGCCTCCATCAGAGACAGATCGTTTGCTACGCCCGCCAGCCGTTCCGCGTTGCCGATCACCGCCAGTGCCCCGCCCAATGCGATCACAGAAGTGGAGGCGAAGAACGCTGTGCCTTGCCGCAGGTTGGACACGATTTGCGCGTCGAAAATCCGTGGCTCGCGGGTAATCATCTGGCGCATCCATTCGCGGCGGAACCCGGCCATGATTTGCGAGGTCGAGGGCTTTTTGGCTCCCGGGTGTTCGATCCGCCATCCGATCAGGACCCAACCGGCCACCAGCAGGCCAAGAGCCACGAAATCCAGCGTGCTGAACAGTGTTATTCTGTCGATCCAAGTCATGCTGTGCTCTTACACCGCAGAATTGAGGATTGCATCCCGGCTAAATTGGTCATATTATTTTACCAATCCTGAGGAGGTGTGCCATGGAAATGCCCGTCCCTGATTCTGCAGTCCTGTCGCGCAAGGCCCGTGTGGTCGAACGTTTGCGGTCTGTTTTGCCCCGCGATGCGGTGATTGATGACCCGTCCGAGACCCGCGCCTATGAATGCGACGCCCTGACCGCCTATCGCTGTCCGCCAATGGTTGCGGTTCTGCCTGCCACCACCGCCGAAGTGTCCGACGTTCTGCGTATTTGTCATCAGGAGGGCGTGCCGGTTGTCCCCCGCGGGTCCGGCACATCATTGGCAGGCGGCGCGTTGCCCACCGCTGATTGCGTGATCCTGGGCGTGGCCCGGATGAACGACGTGCTTGAGACGGATTATGACAACCGTTTTGTCCGGGTCCAGACCGGCCGTACCAACCTCAGCGTGACGGGCGCCGTCGAGTCCGACGGGTTCTTCTATGCGCCTGATCCATCCAGCCAGCTTGCCTGTGCCATCGCGGGCAACATCGCGATGAACTCGGGCGGAGCCCACTGTCTGAAATACGGCGTGACCACCAACAACCTGATGGGTGTGACCCTCGTTCAGATGGACGGTACCGTTGTCGAAATTGGCGGCGCGCATCTGGATTCGGGCGGCTTGGACCTGTTGGGCGTCATTTGCGGTTCCGAAGGGCAGTTGGGCGTTGTGACCGAGGCCACTTTGCGCATTCTGCACAAACCCGAAGGCGCGCGCCCGGTCTTGATGGGCTTTGACAGCGCAGAGATTGCGGGTGCCTGCGTGGCTGACATCATCAAAGCCGGCGTTCTGCCCGTGGCCATCGAGTTCATGGACAAGATGTTGATCGAAGTCTGCGAAGACTTTGCCAAGGCCGACTATCCGCTGTGCGAGGCTCTGTTGATCGTTGAGGTCGAAGGGTCTGACGCCGAAATTGACGCGCAGCTTGCACTGATCACAGAAATCGCCAAGCGCCACGATCCTGTTGCTTTGCGTGAAAGTGCTTCTGCAGAGGAAAGCGCACGCATCTGGGCAGGCCGCAAGGCCGCCTTTTCGGCCATTGGCCGTGTGAACGATTACATGTGCCTGGATGGAACGATCCCGGTGTCGGAGCTTCCTTATGTACTCCGCCGTATTGGCGAGATGTCCAAGGAATATGGGTTGGCCGTGGGCAATGTGTTTCACGCGGGCGATGGCAACATGCACCCGCTGATTTGCTATGACGCCAACAAGCCTGGCGATCTAGAACTGTGCGAGGTCTTCGGGGCCGAAGTGCTAAAGCTTTGCGTAGATGTGGGCGGGTGCCTGACGGGCGAGCACGGCGTAGGTATCGAAAAGCGTGACCTGATGACCTATCAATATGCGGCCGCTGACCTTGAGGCACAGATGGCCGTAAAGGACGTGTTTGATGCGAAGTGGCTTTTGAACCCGGCCAAGGTGTTCCCCCTCGCCGTGTCGGAGCCGCGCCGTGCCGTACAGATGGCGGCGGAGTAAAGCCACACGTCGTCCGTTTGGGGCCGGCCCCCACACATACCGCCCAGCGGGGCCAGCCCCTGCATCCTCGGGATATATAGAGCCAGAAGAAGATCATCATGTTGAAGACCGAAGACGATATTGCGGGATATGTGGCGGATGCGACTGGGCCACTGGTCGTACGTGGCGGCGGCACCCGCGCTGTGGGTCGTCCGAGCCAAGGCGATCTGTTGGACGTGTCGAACCTGTCGGGCGTAACCCTCTATGAACCCGGTGCCCTGACCATTGTTGCCAAGGCCGGTACGCCGGTATCCGAGATCGAAAAGACCCTCGCAGTCGAGAATCAGCGCCTTGCCTTCGAGCCTTACGATCTGCGTGAGATGCTTGGCACCGCAGGCGAAACCACCATCGGTGGCGTCATTACCACCAATGCTAGTGGTCCCCGCCGTATTCAGGGCGGGGCGGCACGGGATTTTGCCCTGGGCGTCCGCTTTGTCGATGGGGCCGGCAATGTGATCAAGAACGGCGGGCGCGTGATGAAGAACGTGACCGGCTATGATCTGGTCAAGCTCATGGCCGGGTCCTGGGGGACCCTCGGCGTGATGACCGAGGTAAGCCTGAAAGTGCTGCCTGGTGTCGAAGATGTGACCACTTTGGTCATCGACGGGCTAGACCCCGCCCAAGCGGTCGGGGCCATGTCGCGCGCCCTTGCCTCCCCCTACGAGGTCAGTGGGGCCGCGTGGATTGATGGGGCCGTGTGGCTGCGTCTTGAAGGGTTCACTGCCTCGATTGCCTATCGAGCGGATGCTCTGAAAACTGTGCTGACAGGGGCGGGAAATATATCGCTGGAGCCCAATGCCGACTGGAGCCGCGTGCGCGATGCGCAGCCCTTGCATGGGGCCGACACAGTGTGGCGTGTCTCGGTCAAACCCAGTGACGGACCCGCTGTCATTGCCGCTTTGCCCGAGGGCTGTGACAGCCTGATGGACTGGGGCGGCGGATTGGTTTGGATCGGTCAAACAGGTGCGGACGCCGCAGCCCACGCCGCCCTGCAAGCCCATGTGGCCGGTCTTGGCGGGCATGCGACACTGATCAAGGGGCCGGAGGCACTGCGCGCTGCTGTGCCCGTATTCCAGCCCGAGCAGGCGGGTGTCGCGGCGCTGAGTGCTGCCTTGCGCGCACGATTTGACCCGCGCGGCATTCTCAACCCTGGGCTTATGGCCGCCTGATGACGCTGGTTCTGTACACTATGGCCTTCGTGCTTGGCCCGGCTCTCTTTCTGGCGATGGCGCGCTTTGACGGGCGGTTGTGGCCTCCGGCCCTGATCGCGTCGGTCATGGTCGTTCTCAGCCTGGCCTTGCGCAATGAGGCGTCCATGAGCGTGGCGGTTGACCCCGGCCCGCTCTTTTTCAGCATCCTTTTGATCTGGCTGGCCTGGATCCTGGTTCTGGTTTTGGTGGTACGCGCGGTCCGCCGTACTTATCCCAGCCCCTCTGCCCAACGTTGGGCGCGGGGTTTGGGCGCAATGGGCACAACGGTGCCGTGGTTCGGATTTGCCACGGCCCAGATGATGGCGGAGTGACATGCAGACGACCTTTTCCCCCGAACAGTTGACCGATCCTCAGATCAGTCGGTCAAACGAGATCCTGCGCAATTGCGTGCATTGCGGGTTTTGCACCGCCACGTGTCCTACTTATCAGGTGCTCGGTGACGAGTTGGACAGCCCGCGCGGCCGGATTTACCTGATCAAGGATATGCTGGAAAATGACCGGACACCGGACGAAAAGGTCGTCAAGCATATTGACCGCTGCCTGAGTTGTCTGGCTTGCATGACGACCTGCCCGTCAGGCGTGCATTATATGCACTTGGTGGATCATGCCCGCGAGTATATCGAAGACAATTATAAACGCCCGCTGACTGACCGCATGCTGCGCTGGGTCCTGGCCCAGATCCTGCCCTATCCCATGCGCTTTCGCGTGGCCCTGCTGGGGGCCAAGATTGGCCGCCCCTTTGCCTGGATGATGCCGGATGCTCGTCTGCGCGCGATGCTGGAAATGGCGCCCAAGCATATCCCCGCCGTCAGCCGCAATGATGACCCCCAAAGCTTTGCCCCCGTTTCCCCGAAAAAAATGCGCGTCGCCCTGATGACCGGTTGTGCCCAAAAGGCCCTGAACACCGACATCAACGATGCCACCATCCGCCTGCTGACCCGTTTGGGGTGCGAGGTTGTCGTGGCCGAGGGGGCGGGATGCTGCGGCGCCCTGACCCATCACATGGGCAAAGCCAAGCAGAGCCATGCGACCGCCGCCCTGAACATCAAAGCCTGGGCCAAGGAAATGGACGGCGACGGCCTGGACGCCATTGTCATCAACACAAGCGGTTGCGGCACAACCGTCAAGGATTATGGACATATGTTCCGCAATGATCCGCTGGCCGACGACGCGGCCCGTGTCGCAGGTATCGCCATGGACGTGAGCGAAGTGCTTATGAAGCTGGACCTGCCCGCCGGTACCCCGCAGGATATGACCATCGCCTATCATGCCGCCTGTTCGCTGCAACATGGACAACAGATCAAGACCTTTCCCAAAGACCTGCTGAAACGCGCAGGCTTCACCGTGGTGGAACCCAAAGACAGCCATCTGTGCTGCGGCTCGGCCGGCACTTACAACCTGATGCAGCCCGAAATTTCCAAACAGCTCAAGGACCGCAAGGTCGAGACGCTGATGGCCAAGAACCCCGACATCATCGCGGCGGGCAACATCGGCTGCATGATGCAGATCGGATCAGCCGCGGGCGTCCCCGTGGTGCACACCGTCGAACTGCTGGATTGGGGCACCGGCGGGCCACGCCCCCCCGGCCTCGACCGGGTCCACAGCGATGTCCCAATTTTGCGCTAAATTGGCAGTGCTGCCCTAATTTTGCCGCCATTGGTGCCTAGACCCGAACCCAAGCACCCCCTGGGATCGGAGTTTGCAAAACTATGCGGCGTTGGATGGCCCTTTCAATCATGGCATTGGTGGTCACCTCGACGGCCTTTGCCCAGGACGCGCGCCTGAAACGCTTGAACAACGGTGTCGACGCCGCCGCGTGGGAGGCTGTGGGGCGATTGAACATTGGCGGCACCGGTTTTTGTACCGGCGCGCTGATTGCGCCTGACATGGTGTTGACGGCGGCCCATTGCCTTTATGACAAGACGACGGGCGCGCGGATTGATCATAGTCAGGTCGAATTTCTCGCCGGTTGGCGCAACGGCCGCGCGTCAGCCTACCGCGATGTACGCCGGGCTTTGGTCCATCCTGATTACAGTTTCCAGGGCAGCGTTTCGTCCGGTGTGGTCCGCAATGACCTAGCTTTGCTCGAATTGAACCACCCGATCCGCGACGGCAAGATCGTCCCGTTCGAGACCGCAGCCCGCCCCCGACGCGGCGCACAAGTGGGTGTGGTCAGCTATGGGACCGGCAGGTCAGAGGCCCCATCGCTGCAAGAAGTGTGCAGGGTGTTGGCCCAGCAAGACGGCGTATTGGTCACCTCATGTTCAGTCGAATTCGGCAGCTCTGGCGCGCCGATCTTTGTCGTGGACAGAGGCCGGGCCCAGATCGTTTCGGTTGTTTCGGCCAAGGCCGAAGTCGAAGGTGAGGCCGTGGCGCTTGGCACCTCTTTGGGCGCACCGCTGGCGCGCTTGCAAGCGGAATGGGTCGCAGAAAAGGGTACTTTGACCCCTCGCGTCAAGGTCCACGGGGCGCGGCACCAGACCGGTGCCAAGTTCGTCAGACCATGAAGGTCATCGCCCTCCTCTTCATGCTGCTTGGCACGGGCATTGCATCGGCCCAAACCACAGCGCTGCGCACGCTGGATACCGATTATGCCGCTGCGAGCTGGAAAGCCGTGGGCCGGATCGACTTTGGGCGCAGCGCCTTTTGTTCCGGCACATTGATCGCGCGCGATCTGGTCCTGACAGCCGCTCATTGCCTCTATCGCCCCGGAACGCGTGACCTTTGGCCAACGGAAAACATCCGCTTCTCAGCAGGTTTGCGGGATGGTGATGCGCAAGCTGTGCGCAAGGCGTCGGATGCCGCAGCCCATGCAGGATTTGACCCCACCGGTCCGTTGACGGCTGTGAACGTGGCGCATGACGTGGCCCTGATCCGGTTGTCAGAGCCGATCTCCACCTTCGAAGTGCCCCCCTTTGCCGTGCACAGCGACCGAATCGCCCAAGGACCGGTCAGCATCGTGTCATATGGGCGTGGGCGCGAGACGGCGCAGTCCCGGCAAAAGGAATGCCAGATGCTGCACCGGGTCGGGGACGCAATGATCTTTGACTGCGACGTGACGCATGGATCGTCGGGCGCACCTGTGTTTTCGCACCTCAATGGGCGGGGGCAAGTGATGGCGGTGATTTCGGGGATGATGCAGGTCGAGGGGCAAAAGCGGGCCGTCGGCATGGTCCTGCCCCAGCGGATCAGCGAGTTGAAATCGCAATTGCGGATGCAGGTAGCACCACCGGTCGCAAAGGTGCGGCGGATCACCGTCGGCGGCGGCACCCGCAGCAATATCGGCGCAAAATTCGTCAAACCCTAAAAGGGTCTTGAACGGCCAAAAATCCTTCCCACATTGACGTCATCGGGTGCCCGAACGGGGTCCGACCATAGCAACCCCCGCGCTTGTCCAGGATGGAAAGTGCGGATCTGATATCGCTCAAGTGAGGATAACAATGCGTACATATGACTTTGCACCGCTTTACCGCGCAACCGTTGGTTTTGACCAGATCGCCGACCTGATGGACCGGGTCACTGCGACGGACACAAACGCCAACAGCTACCCACCCTACAACATCGAAAAGACAGACGATGATGCCTATCGCATCTCGATCGCCGTGGCCGGTTTCTCCGACGCGGACCTGTCTGTGGACGTCAAGGACCGGTCGTTGGTCGTGTCTGCGAAAAAGGCCGAAGAGGAAGGCAAGACCTACCTCCACCGCGGCATTGCGACCCGCGCTTTTGAACGCCGATTCCACCTGGCTGACCACGTCGTTGTGACAGGGGCATCGCATGCGGACGGCATGCTGCATATCGATCTGGTCAAGGAAGTGCCCGAAGCGCTGAAACCCCGCCGGATCGAGATCGCCAGCCAGAAGGCGATTGAAACAGACGTGGTTGACGCCAAGGCCGTCAACTAACACCCCTTCCGGACTCATACGCCGGATGGCCCGGGGCGCACACCGCGTCCCGGGCTTTTTCGTTCCGGAATTCTCGTTTTTGGTGTAGTCTGTCCGCATTTATCACAAATCGGATTGATCTCATGCCCCAGCATCACATTGCCTTTTGGAACGTCGAAAACCTCTTTGGCCCGGAAAACCACCCGCCCCGTATCGACTGGGTGGCCAAGGCGATGGGGTCCGACCTGCGCGGCTGGACCAAAGCACTTTATGACATCAAACAAGATCAACTGACCAAAGTGATCGCCGCTATGAATGGCGGGGCCGGGCCTGATATTCTGGGGCTGTGCGAGGTCGAGGACCGTGCTGTTCTGGACGATCTTGTAGCCCGCGTGAACGCAGCCACCGGTCGGAGCTATGGCGTTGTGCATGCCGACAACCTCAAGGACAAAAGGGGCATCGACACCGCCTTTCTCTTTGATGAAACGCGCTATTCGGTCGATCCCAAACTCGTGTTCAGCCATTTTGTGATCCGGCGCACCGGCACCCGTGACATCTTGCAAGCCACCTTCAAGACGCCCGAAGGACGACAGCTTGTCTGCCTGGCAAACCACTGGCCGTCGCGCTCCGGTGGAGCGCTGGAAAGCGCGGGATTCCGGTCCACCGCGGGCGAAACTTTGGCCTATTGGCACGGCCGTATCCGCGAGGAGGCGGCAGACGGAAAACGCGCTTGTGTCATTGCGATGGGTGACTTGAACGATGATCCGTGGGACGCATCGGTCCGGTTCAACGCAAATTCAACGCGCGAACGGGGCGATGTCGAGCGGTCACAATCACCACGGTTCTACAACCTCAGCTGGGAATATCTGGAATGGCAAAGCCAGACGCGCACCGGCTCGGACCGGATGTTGAACGGTACGCTTTACTACAACAATGATGGCAATGTGTTTGACCAGATTCTTGTCTCGCGGCCCATGCTCGACACGCGTGATGCGGCGTTCAAACTGGTGGATGGCACGGCGGGGCCAGAGGCCATTCCCGACATGGTCAGCCACCGGTCAAGCGAGGGCGCGATCCGTTTCGGCCTTCCCAAAGGCAACGCCGACAAGAACGTGGACACCAGCGGGTATTCCGACCATTTCCCTGTCTCCGTCACCCTCGAAGAAGGACCAGACACCGCAGTCTAGCGACCTCCCGCCCTCTTACTGTTTCAAAAGTATGCTGCGCCCGGAAGGGCGGCCAGCCACCTGCAATCAAGACCTGGAGGGCGGCGTCAGACTGACGGCGTCTGGCCGTCCAGCACGGCCTTGAACCAGCCGGTGTCGATATTGCCACCACACAGGATCACGCCGACCTTGCGTCCGGCCATCGCCTCGCGTTCCTGCATCAAACCCGCCAAGGGTGCCGCCCCCGCCCCTTCGGCAACGTTGTGGGTTGAGGAGAAATACAAACGGATTGCGTCTGCGACCTCGTCATCGGTGACGGTGATGATCCGCTCTGCACCCTTGGAATAGACGTCGAACGCCTCTTGCACCGGCATGCGCACCGCCATCCCGTCGGCAAAGGTGGATGCCGAATTCGTCTCGATCAAACGGCCTGCGTCCACCGACAGTTTTGCGGCCTGCGCCTGGTCAGACACGACGCCCACCACCTTTGTATCAAGGCCCATGGCATCGCGGGCCATGATCGTGCCGCAGATGCCCGACCCGCAGCCAATGGGCACGTACACCGTGTCCAGATCAGGCTGTGCATAAAATAATTCATACGCATAGGTCGCGACACCACGCACCAGTTCGAGGTGATAGGGGGGGACCAGAAAAAGCCCCTCCGCCTCGGCGACACGGATCGCCTCAAGCCGCGCGGTATCAAAGTCATCGCCAAACTCGATCAGTTCGGCCCCGAAGGCATGCATCGCCGCGTTCTTTTCCACCGAATTTCCACGCGGCACATAGACTTTGGCCGTCAGGCCTGCGCCAGTTGCCGCCCAGGCCTGCCCTTGCCCGTGATTGCCCCGCGTCGCAGTGCAAATGCCCGGAATATCCGGATGGGTCCGCGTCAGCCAATCCATGAAGGTCAGCGCGCCCCGCACCTTAAAGGCCCCGGTGGGCGTGTGGTTTTCGTGTTTCACAAAGGTCTGCGCACCCGTCGCCGCATTCAACAACGGATAGCTGTGCTGGGGCGTTGGCGGCATGCGGGCATGGACAAACGCTGCGGCTGTCTCAAGGTCAGTTCGGGTTAACATACGCCAACCATGGGGGAGCCCTTGCGGCGCTGTCAATGTGGTCCAGCTAGAACTTCAGGCGCGCCCTGTCTGTCAGGTAAGGCAGCCGCGCTTGAGCCACATGGACGCGGGCAGGATCAATGTCGGCAAAAAGAATCTCGGGGTCCGCACCCGCCCGCGCGGCCTCTTGCCCATCCGGCGATGCAATGACGCTGCACCCCAGAAACTGCATACCGCTTTCCGTTCCGGCGCTGTTAGCGTAGGCAAGATAAACACCGTTCTCGTAAGCACGGGTCGGGATCATTCTATTTGCCACCCAACCCCAATCCGAACCGAGGGCGGTCGGCACCAAAACAAGCTGCGCCCCCAAGCCCGTGACATGGCGCGCCGTTTCGGGGAACTCCGCATCATAGCAAATCAGGGTCGCAATTTTCAGGCCGTGGAAGTCAAACAAGTGGCACCCCTGACCGGCCTCGAAATAACCGCGTTCAAATCCGGGTGGGATCGCCAGCTTGCGTTGGTGGCTCAACTGCATTCCATCGGGTCCAAAGCACAAGGCGGCATTGAAAAGTCCTTCGGGCGCAGTTTCCGCAAACCCGTAGTGGATGGCCGTCCGGTATTGTCGCGCACGCGCAGCAACGGCTTGCGCCGTCGGGCCATCAACCGTTTCGGCTCGGGTCACGATGGCATCGCTGATATTGTAGCCGCAGGCAAACAACTCGGGCAGTAGCAGCAAATCGGCCCGGTCCGCCACGTCGGGCAAGATGCTATCCAACCACGCCAATCGAGCGGCCGTGCCAGACAGCGCCGCGGGGGCCTGCCCCAAGGCAAGCCGAAGCCCAACAGTCATGCGTCCGTGACCAACAAGGTGCGAGGGTAGTCTGTCAGGTAATCGCAACCGGTTTCGGTCACCACAATGCTGTCGCCGATCCTGCCCGCCGTGATACCGTCAATGGAAATACCGCCATCGACGGCAAAGGTCATGCCGGGTTGCAAAACGGTCTTGTCCCCTGCCTTCAGCTCGGGCGCCTCCAGATATGCAACACCAATGGAACGGCCCGTACGATAGCCTGTCTCGTACCCACGCTCCGCGTAAACGGCGTTGGCGGCGGCGGCCACATCCTGCGCCAGCACTCCCGGACGGATCGCGGCAATCGCAGCTTGTTGCGCATCAATCGCCGCCTGCTGCACGCGAGCGGCCTCATCCGTTACGGCCCCCACATGGAACATCCGGTCAAAGCCTAGCTTGTACTGTTTGAACTGCGCCATGTTGCAGAAACAGAAATAAACCGGGTCAAATCTGTCATAGGCTTTGACCGACGCCCGACGATGCACCATCGATGCATCCTTGCCGCTTTGCAGAATCTGCAGATTGTGGATCATTGGCGAGACAAAGCGATCCCAACCAGTGGCCGTCAGGAATCCGGCTGCTTTGCGGGTGCCCGCGTCAATCACGGCGAGCGCGCTTTCGTATTCTTTGGCCCCGACGCTGAGTGACCCATGCGCCGCTGCCATCATTGCCCCGGCGATTTCACCGGCCTGTTTCATCACCGCGATCTCTAGCGGTGACTTGATCATCCGCTGTGTCCCGAGGACCGGGCCGATATCCCGCAGAACGGCAGTGGTGAAACTTTCGTCCAGGAAATTGCGGACAATGGCGGGCAAATCAGATGCTTCAACCCAGATCTCCGCCGGGTTGGCGGGCAAGGCGCCGGCCAAGGCACGCCCCCAACTGCGCTGGCCTGCATCTTCCCAGGTGCGGATGTCCGACACCCAGGTCATTTCTGAAACCATCTCGCTTTCCATAAAGGGGGTGATGACCACCGGTTCGGCATCAGCGGACACAACCAGCATGGTGGGACGACCAAACTCGATGCCCAGATACCCCCAGAATCCAGCCAAATATGCAATTGAGCTTTCCGAGGTGAAAACGGCGTGATGAATGCCCGCGTTAGCCATCCGCTGCCTCAGAACGTGGGTACGGGTCATCGCTTCTTGCAGCATGAGAGACCTTTCAGGTAAGGAGCAACGCGTCGAACGCATAGCAACAGGGTATCGCGCCGAAAACATCTCGACCCGGCAATTGCGACACGCCATGTCGCTACAATAAGACGTTGTGACGGGTGACCGATCGCCTCTCGACGTGTGTGGTCAAACGCCCGGCTTATACACTCATGCAGATGTATTTCATCTCAAGGTATTCATCGATCCCGTGATGCGACCCCTCGCGGCCCAGACCCGATTGCTTGACCCCGCCAAAGGGAGCAACTTCGGTCGAGATGATGCCCGTGTTCACACCCACGATCCCGTATTCCAGCGCTTCGGCCACCTTATAAACGCGGCTGAGGTCCTTGGCATAGAAATACGACGCGAGGCCAAATATCGTATCGTTGGCCATGGCGATCACCTCGTCCTCGTCCTCGAACTTGAAGAGTGGCGCGAGCGGGCCAAAGGTTTCTTCCTGCGCCACTTTCATGTCCTGCGTCACGCCTGTGAGGATGGTGGGCGGAATGAAGTTCCCGTCCATCGCGTCACCGCTCAGCAGCACTTGCGCGCCCTTTGACGTCGCATCCGCGATATGGTCCGAAACCTTCTCTCCGGCCTTGGCGTTGATCAAAGGGCCCAAATCGGTGCCGTCCTCAAGCCCGTCACCCACTTTCATCTTAGCCACCCGCGCGTGCAGTCTTTCGGCAAAGGCGTCATAGACCCCCGCCTGCACGTAAATGCGATTGGCGCAGACGCAGGTTTGCCCGTTGTTGCGGAACTTGCACATGATCGCGCCTTCGACGGCGGCATCGAGATCAGCATCGTCAAATACAATAAATGGGGCGTTGCCGCCCAGCTCCATCGAACACTTCATGACCTGATCAGCGGCCTGGCGCATCAGGATACGACCCACGGCGGTCGAGCCCGTGAATGTCAGTTTGCGCACGATCGGGTTCTCGCAGAACTCTTTGCCCGTGCTGGACGCATCAGAAGTGGTGACCACCTGAAACACGCCCGCCGGGATGCCCGCCCGTTCCGCCAGCACGCCCATGGCGATGGCCGACAGCGGCGTCAGTTCAGCGGGGCGCGCAATAAACGCACAGCCTGCGGCCAAAGCCGGGGCCGCCTTGCGGGTGATCATCGCGTTGGGGAAATTCCACGGTGTGATCGAGGCGGCGACGCCAATAGGCTGCTTGATCACGGTGATCCGTTTGTCACGTTGGTGGCCCGGGATCGTTTCGCCATAGATGCGTTTGGCCTCTTCGGCAAAGAACTCGACAAAAGACGCGCCATAGGCAATCTCGCCCTTGGCCTCGGCCAGGGGTTTGCCTTGTTCAGCGGTCAGGATGGTGCCCAGATCGTCCTGGTTCGCCATCATCATGTCGAACCATTTGCGCAGCACGGCAGCGCGCTCCTTTCCAGTCCAACTGGCCCACTCCTTTTGCGCAGCACCGGCAGCGGCGATTGCATCGGCTACCTGCGCACGGCTCAGGTCGGCCACCTGCGCAATGACGTCGCCCCGTGCCGGGTTTGTCACATCAAAGGTGCCGTCATCGCCGTCAACCCACGCACCCTTCACGTAGGCGCGGGTCTCAAGCAAACTGGGATCGTTCAGAAGGGATTTCAGGTCGGTCATTTGGTCAAGCATGGCAGGGTCCTTTCGGGGCTGGCGCATGTCAATCAACCCACGCTAGGTTTGTCCAGTTCCAATACCGGGGGGATTTAATGCCAGACCTTGATGATGCCTATGCAAACGGAGCCTATATTGCCGGTGCCGAAGACTATGTCGCCCGTTGGCCTCTGGAAGCCGCTGCCTTTCGGGACGGACTGGGCGCGCGGACAACGCTGGGGCAGTCCTATGGGCCATCCGAGCGGATGGCACTTGATCTGTTTCACCCTGAAGAGGCCGCCAAGGGCACGCTGATCTTTGTCCACGGGGGTTATTGGTTGAAATTTGACCGCTCTTACTGGTCCGCTTTTGCCGCCGGTGCCGTGGCACAAGGATGGGTCGTCGCGATGCCCTCTTACGATCTGTGCCCTGCCGTACGGATCGCGGGTATCACCCAGCAGATCGCGCAGGCCGTAATGCACGTGGCAGAACAAACCAAAGGGCCCTTGTCGTTGGCCGGGCATTCCGCCGGTGGGCACCTTGTCGCGCGGATGCTGGCACCGGGGATGCTGCCGCAGACCGTTTTGGACCGTGTCACTCATGTGATGCCGATCTCGCCCGTGTCGGATCTTGAACCGCTGTTGAGGACGTCAATGAATGCCGACTTCAAGATGGACACCGCTATGGCCCGCGCTGAAAGCCCCGTTCGCCAGCCTGCTCCAGAGGTGCCCGTGACGGTTTGGGTTGGGGCGGACGAGCGGCCGGTTTTCCTAGATCAGGCCCGGTGGTTGGCCGAGGCCTGGGCTTGCGATCATGTGGTGACTGACGGCGAACACCACTTCAACGTCATCGACGCGCTCAGCGATCCGGCCAGCGACATGATCCGGCGCTTGACGACCGCGCCCTAGATCGGCAAGACGCAAAATAGGCCGCAGGCGATGGCGTCGTCTGTGCATATTGGCCCACCCGTCCTGAACGCCGGGACCTTTCTGAAAAGGAGGGTCAAGGATGACCGCTCGCCCCGATTTTTACCGCCTGCATAATGGCCAACAGGCTGTATTGCCATTTGAAGACGCCGAATATGTCGCCCGCCTGACCGAGCTGCGCGACCGAATGGAGGCGCAAGGTGCCACCGCCGCTGTCTTCACCTCGATGCACAATATCGCCTACTACTCTGGCTTTCTTTATTGCGCTTTTGGGCGGCCTTACGCTTGCGTCGTGACCGACGACGCCTGTGTGACCATCAGTGCCGGCATTGACGCGGGCCAACCCTGGCGGCGCTGCTACGGCGACAACATTACCTATACCGATTGGCAGCGGGATAACTTCTGGCGCGCGGTGCGCGAAGTGACCGGCGTAGGCGCAGTCATTGGCGTCGAAAGCGATCACCTGACCCTGCTGCAACAGGCCAAGATGGAAGACTTCCTGAAGCCCGTGGCCACCGTCGATCTCTATGAAACCACTATGCGTCAGCGGATGCACAAGTCGGAGGCAGAGATTGCCCTGATCCGCCACGGTGCCCAAGTGGCAGATGTGGGTGGTTATGCCATACGCGATGCGATCAAGGCTGGCACGCGGGAGATTGACGTGGCCATGGCGGGACGTGACGCGATGGAGCTGGAAATCGCCAAGCGTTTTCCCGATGCCGAGTACCGCGACACCTGGGTCTGGTTCCAGTCCGGCATCAACACCGACGGGGCCCATAACCCGGTCACGGCACGTCTGCTGGAACGGGGCGATATCCTCTCGCTGAACACATTTCCGATGATTTCGGGCTATTACACCGCGCTGGAACGAACCCTTTTCGTGGAAACCGTGGATAAGGCGAGCCTCAAGCTGTGGGAAGCGAACGTGGGCGCGCATGAGTTGGGTATGTCCCTGCTCAAACCCGGCGCCAGTTGCGCCGATGTGACCCACGGAGTGAACGCGTTCTTTGAAGAACGCGACTTGCTGCAATACCGGTCCTTTGGCTATGGGCACTCGTTCGGGGTGCTATCGCACTACTACGGGCGCGAGGCGGGGTTGGAACTGCGAGAAGACATCGACACGGTGCTGGAACCCGGCATGGTCATCTCAATGGAGCCGATGTTGACCATTCCCGATGGGCAACCTGGCGCGGGCGGCTATCGAGAGCACGACATTCTGGTGATCACAGAGGACGGCGCGGAGAATATCACCGGCTTCCCGTATGGTCCCGAACACAACGTCGTCGGCTAAGGTCAAGAGGCGCGCGGCAGGCGGATACGTTCCAACGCCGCGCGCTTGTTCTTGATCATGCGGGCTACAAGTTTCGATTGCGCATGACCTTTGGGGGTCATCCTGACGAGCCTGTGCGCGTGTGTTTGCAATTGGGGAAAAAGCGCCGCGACCTCTGACCAGGCCGCATCCGACATCGCGACCTTGGTCATCGTACCCAGGTACAAGGTTTCAACGGGCGCACCATTGGCAAAGATGACCTCGTGCCGGTCGCACAAGATGTGCCAATAGGTCACGAAACCCGCTTCAACCGCCAATTCAACGCCCGGCAATCCGACCAGTTTGTGAGCTGCAACGAGAACTTCGTCTTCGCCAAACATGCGTTTGGCGATGGGCGAGGCCACCATCATGCGATGCTGTTTTGACACCAGCAGCGTGCGGTTCGGCAGGCCAAGACCCAAGGTATTGGCCCGAATCCGAACCGGGATCAGGCTGCCATAGCAGCGCACCGTACGTCCGCCGATCCATCGGATCGGTTTGGGCTGTCCATCCTGCGTGATGACTTCAGTACCGACGGATAAGGCTTCAATTGGCAGGTCGCCATCGACAGTTGCAATTAACGTTCCAGAGACAAAACAGGTGACAAAATCGCTGTCCTCACGGCTGGCTGTCATACCCGAGTACCGATTGCCCGCGAGGCTATCCAAAGACATGGATTGAATGGGCTTTGCCTCAAGCGCAGCTTGATCAGCGTTCTGGGAAAACTCCGGCGCGAGGTAGGTCTTGCCGTCGGTGTCCTGAAAGACCACAGCGGTGAAATTGGCCGTTGTCCCGTCAGTATAGGTCAAGGTTGCGTTAAACACCGCAGTTGCGTCAAAAGTCTGTGCCGATCCGCCATCAATACTGAATTTATCGTCACTGCGGTTGTTGTTCATGTCATAGGCATTGCGGTTCCCGCCGCTGGCACTGACCTCGGACAGCGTTTGAACATCGTTGAATAAAGGATCACCCGCCTCGCCAAAAGACATGCCCACCAGATCGGCGGCATTTTCGGCGGTATAATTGCCCTCGGTCGTGTCCATTTTCGACTGCTGGCCCAGCGAAATGACCTTGAATGTGCTTGGCATCGGGTGTGCGCCACTTGATAACTTCGATCAATGCGTTGTGGGGCGGCGGACCTGAACAACCCCTGAATCCGCGGCCATCGAAGTACAGAGGATTTTCAACAGTCTTTAACAATTGCGAGGCCTGGACTGCGGGCTTTTAGAAACGGCACGGGCCGCCGTGCAATTGCAAGGCGGCCCGGCGCATGTTCAAGGGACAGGATCAGGACGAGTCTTTGATCTCGCCCACGTAGTCCTCAAGCAGCTTTTCGTTCCGCGCCTCTTCGATCCGGTTGATGCGGTCGATGCGCTGCTGATTGTCGAAGCGGTATTTGACAAAATTCACGAGGCTCAGCGTGAGCATCAGAATACCGATGCCCCAAAATCCTTTGGTCGACAGGGGCACGTCAGTGGACAGGTACAGCGACAGACCCAGCAAGGCATAGGCGATCGCAACGCCTGCGCCATTGAACATCATGATCAGGGAGTTATCGGGTTTTTCATTCAACATTGGTTCTATCCTTACGTTTTATAGGTGGGATGAAGGTTATTTGGAGAGACGATCCAGCACGTCGCGCGCGGTGACACGGGTCGCGGCGCCGAAACCGGCGTCGGCCATGCGGTCCTCAAGACCGCTGTGATCGAGGCCCGCGTTGATGTCGGCCAAAATCTGGGCCTGCTCCAACGGGTCGTCTTTGCCGACAACGCGGTCAATCAGGTCCTGGGCTTCGTCAGCGGCAGACGGTCCGTGCGCGGTTGTATGAAGCTTGGCCTGCATTGTTTGTTCGCGGCGGATCGCCTTGGCCTGAAGCGCGCCTTGCTTGAGGTCGATCACCTTGCGATGACCCCTCTCGACTGACCCACGCAGACGGGTTGCCTGCATCTCAAGGCGGTCGAGGGTCGCAACGCGGACGGCGCTTTCATTCTCCATCTCGGCGATTGCGTTGGCGGCCTCCACGGCCAGTTCTTCACGGCCCGCGCTGATCGCTTCGCGCGCCCGCTCGGTCAGGGATTGGATACGGGTGCGCAGCATATCGAGCAATTTTTGCTCGGACCTGCGGCGCTGGATCAGACTGGCCAAGGTGGACTTGGCCGCATGAACCTGCACTTCGGTCTCGCGGATTTTCTGGTCGATCAACTCGATGGCGTAAACATCGCGCACATGTTCTTCGGCACGGGCATTGGCACCGGCAAAGAGCGTTTTGAAGGTGGCGAGCATGTGTTCTCCCTTTTCTTGAACATCGTTCACGAAGGGAGATAGGATAGCCGTGAACCCCGTTCAAGACTGAAATTGAACATTGTTCAAGTTTTTTTGTTTTCCGTTGCAGAACGCAAAACCATCGCAATCATCCGCCGGACCTGTTCGCGCGGCACGCCGGAAATGCGGTTCTCCAAGCCCAAGAGCACAATCCCATGCACAGATGAAAACAGTGCGCGGGTCATGAGGCTCACGTCCTCGGCTTCAAGGTCGGGAAAACACTCGCGGACAGGCCCGTCGATATAGCTGAACAAATGCGCCAACTCGGCCAGATACCAGGGCGGCACATCCATATCGGTTGACATGCGCAGGTCAAACAGGGCCCGCCAGAGCCGTGGATGTTCTCCCGCGTATTCAAGATAGGCATAAGACATCGCGATAAGCCGTTCTGTGGGGGGCAACGCCTCTTTCCCTTCAAGCGCGGCTGCCACATGCCGTCCCAGCTTGGCGAATGTGCGGCCGTTCACGGCCATCACGATATCCTGCAAGTCGCCAAACGCGTTATAGATCGCCCCGACCGAGCACCCCGCCGCCTGCGCCAGGGGCCGCGCCTGAATCGCCTTGGCTCCGTTTTCTTCGATCTGCGCCTCAGCGATCTCGATCAGTTTCTCGCGCAGCGAATTGCGCCGCTCTTGGGCCTTGGTTGCCATCATGTCCTCGCTTGAACGTGGTTCAGGCAGTAGCGCAACAGGACAAAGACGAAAAGGGGCGCGACCGACTTCCTTTCACGCACAGGTTTTGCAACACTCAGGCCAAATAAGTGCCCCGGCAGATGTAAATGGGCGTAACATTGCCTATATGTAATGCAACACATTGATCGATAGGAGAATTTGATGGCCGATTTCGCAAGTCAGGTGGAAGAATCCCAAGCGCAGGTGGCGCAGGCGCAGTCAAAGATTGCGGAACTCACCAGTCGCATTGAAACCGCACGAGCCAAGATGAAATCAGGCGATGACATTTCGATGGACATTGAAAATGCCTCTTTAGAGGACGTGCATGCGCATACGGATGTCATGAATGCCAACATCGCCGAGCTTATCATGGGACTGGACGATGTGACATCCGCCTTCTCCAAGGATTTCGACGAGATGCGGACCAAGACGGGATGGGAAAGCGTCGTTGGCATCTTTGCCAAGGCCAAGTCGGAATCGATGCGACAGGAACGTATTCGCACCGCCTCCATCGATGACAAGTTGCAGGATCTGATCTCAAAATCTGATGTGATCGTGCAACTGCTGCAAGGCCAATTGACCATGCTCGAAGAGCAGAAGGTCAAAGTCGAGGGCAACCTGACCGAAACGCTGGATGAACGCGAGTTTACCGTTCAGGAATTGTCCGCCTTGCAAGCCGATATTCAGGGGATGGACCCCAAGATCATCACGCTGGAAAACCAGATCGCGTCCGAGACCGATGCCGCCAAACGCACGGCTTTGGAAACGGAATTGGCCGAGTTGAACAGCCAGTACAACCAGATGGTTCAGGACGAACAGGTCAAGCTGGCCAAGTCCCAAACCCTTGAACGCTATATCGAAAAAGGTAAAACCTGGATCGACTCCCTGCAAAACCAGGCAGCGACGCAAATGGTGCTGATCAACAAATTGCAGACGGATACCAAGCAGCGTGTGGTGTTGTATGACGCGCTGACCAAATCGCTCAAAACAGCCCAGCAACAGGACGTCGCCCACCGCATCAACGAGATCGGCGTGCAGACGGACCAAGAGGCGCAAACCGCCATGGCAGGCATCGGTGCGGCCACCAACAAACGGATGGCCGACATGCTAGAGGCGCACGAGGACCACATGGTCTTTGCCCGCGACGTGCTGGAGCAGAAAGCCAAGGCCGACGAACGATTTGCCCGCCGGTTTGCCCAGATCGTCGAAGAACACGACAGCAACGCGTATGGGGGCTAAGCCATGAAGCTCGGTATCGCCGCCATCGCGGTTTCCATCCTCAGCCTCATCGCCTCTATCGGGTTCGGCGCACCGCCCTGGGTGAACGGAGTAGGATTTTTTTGTGGCATCGCCGGGCTGTATCTGCTGAGCCGGGCGCGCAAGGGCGGTTAAGTTACGCCAAATCGTCAACCTCAGCCTTGCGGGGAAAGACAGACATGAAAAAGAAATTCGCCCTTGTCGTTTTCGGAGTTTCCCTGATCGGCGGCGCTATTCTCTTGGGGCTACCGTGGTGGGCATATGGTTTTGGCATTGTACCCGCACTCATCGGCCTTGCATGGCTTGGCGTTTATAACGCCGAAGCGGATGCGTCGGGTGGCAGGGGCGAAATGGGACAAGGTAGTTGAATACACCCAAACTCGATATGACCGGCCTCACCGACCTTTTCGCTTCGCGCCGCTATTTCAAGAAGTTCGAAACGATCACCGCCCATTTGGGTCGTGTCGCGGGCGTGATGGAGGCCGAGGGCGATCTGAACCGGGATGAGGTCAAGATCCTCACCCGCTATCTGGCAGAACTTACCTTTACCTTTCGTGCCTTGGGTCAGAAATACCTGCTGGTGGGCCGCGATACCGGGCGCTTTTTTGGTTCCCTCGCCATCGACGCTAACGAATCCGGTTTCCCTGCGGCGGAAGAGATCATCACCATGGCCAGCGACGCCCAACAGGCAGACCGGCATCTGGAAGGTATGGCTTCGGCCGATGAGTTGAAAAAACAGATGGTCGAGGTGATTGTTGGCGACCGCACAGTACCGACCAAGTTGCAATTCGCGCTGTCCCAGCGGCTTTATTACGAGGAGTTGCAGCGCGGGAACCTGTTTTGGCCCCGCAACGATCCGCAGATCGTTTGGACCGGCAACAAGGCTGACGACCGCCGTACATTCCGCATCCATTGGGCCGTCTATGACAGCCAGGTGAACCTGCCGGTGATTTATATGATGGAGGTCGAGGATACAGGCCGCACCGCCCTGCCCAAGGACCAACGCCGCTGGCCCGAGGCGCAAGCGCATCTGATGGCACAAGCCCTGGGCGGGCTGAAGCTGGTAACCATCGCCACCGGTTTTGACGAAGATTTTGCCGACTTGCACCCCAAGCGGTTACGCCGGTTCCACGTGGGGCCGATGTATTCCTCGGCCTTTACCAAACAGTCGGGACCCATTTCGCAAGTTCTCGAATCCGCCCGCGCGCCGGAAGGCCAGGATTGGGCGCTGGTGTGGACCGAAGAAGACCTGCGGTCCGAACGCGTTATGACGGAGCGGTCGGGCTGGTTTTCCTCAGTGGAACGCGAAGTCTTTGCGCTCGATCCCTTTTCGGGCCGGGGGGCCGAAACAGGCACCACCCGGATGGAGCGGAGCATCGTTCTGCCCCAACGCCCCTTTCAAGCGCTTGAAGAAATGAACCCGCCGGGGTTTCGGTCGGTACGCAAATTTGTAGTCAGCCCGGCGGGGCGGGTGCTGAGATATTGATGGAACGGGCGCAGGGTATTCGCGCGACTTAATGCCTCCGGCGGGAGTATTTGCCGGAACAATGAAGAGGACACGTCATGAGCCAGGTTTCGGACCAAATGGAATTGCGAGAAGCGGAAATCGTGGCGCATTACCCCATGGCGCTGGCCTTGTTACAAGGTTTTGACCACGCGCCGCGCATTGGTAAAGGGGCAGCAGCCCCGGTTGCGGAGCGGTCCCCCGGTGTTGGCACGCGCCGCCGGTTTCGGTCGACCACACCGGGGTTGGTGACCCGGCGCACGACACCGACGGGCGCCGTGCAGCTTATGGCGACCATCGAAGGTTCGGATGGCGATGATGCGTTGATGTCGCCAGTGCAGGCAACGGTGCTGAACGCGCTGCGCCGAGCGATCTCCATCGCCTTGGCCGTGGCCGAAAACTATGCCGGGGTATCAGGTCTGGGCGATTTGAAGCGGGCCAATCTGGAAGGGGCCATGCCCCCGGCCCGCAAGACCGAGTTTGCCGAGTTGTTGGCCGCCGAGGCGCTGATCACTCTCTATGTCTTTGGCAATGCGACCGCCTATTTGCTGTCAGCACACCAGACTGAAGTGACCGTCGAAGTCGGCGAGGTCGAGGAGGTGCTCACCGACAATGGCCAAACGGCCCTGCATGGGGCGCTGTGGGAGCTGGATCAGGACATTGCGGCCCATGCCCCCGACGACACCCATCTGGTCGCGACAGTCACCGCCTATGCCGAAGCACTGATGGAAAAGATCGCCCTGCGCGCCCAGAATGCACCGCGCCTTGCCCCCTTTACAGCGGCCAGTTGGCGCGTTGAGGCAGACGATTTCACCGTCCAAGGATTCTCGCCGGCGCATAAGGCGAAATCCACCACCCTCACCATGACCTTCAAAAAGCCGCATGAGGTTGTGGGCAACCATATCGCCAAATATCAGGCCATGAAGCTGGCCAAGATGCTGATGGCATATGACTTTGACCGCCGCCTTAACCCTTTCGCCGAGTTGGGTGGGTTCATCTTTACCTTCATGGGGGATGGCAAGCCGGGTACGGGCAAGACCACCCTGATCCAGATGATGGCGGGTCTCTTGAACGACTACTGTCAGGTGGCGGGCTATCCCTTCCGTTATCAGAACCTGAGCACCGACAATATCGACAGCTATCAGGGCAAGTCGGGCCAGAACGCCAAGGCGTTCATCAACAACGTGCTAGACCCCGCCGCCATCGGCTTTGGCACAATCGACGACATTGACCAGCTTGCGGGCAAGCGTGGGGATCGTCAGTCGAGTGCGGGCCAGTTGGAGATTACCGCCGTGCTGATGGAAAGCTTTGCCGGGGCGAACACGGTCGTGCGGGGCAATTGCACCTTTGGCATGTTCTCGAATTACCCTGAGAACGTGGACGACGCTCTGCGCCAACGCGCGGGCGCGCGGTTCCTCGTGGACGGGCCACAAACCCGCGAGGATTACATCGACATTCTGGCGCTGCTCATGGGTAGGAACCACGACATCCCCATGGGCGCGCACGAGCTTTTCTCGGCCCAAGAGATCAAGAAGGCCGTTGCTGCGTCCTTTGACTCGCACAGCCGTCCGCATGAGGCCGGGCTGTTGGAGGTCTTTGACCGGGTGCATTCTTCGATTGGAGAATTGGACACAATTGCGAAACTCGGCACCTATCTGAAAGGCATTCAGGAGGCGGATGAACGCTTTACCGGTCGTGCGATCAAGAACATCACCGACGCGGTGAAGGTGCGGGCCATGGACTTTGAACTACCCGATGAGTGGATGGAGAACCCGGAGCTGTTCCTGTTCAAAGGCTACGACGAGAAAAAGGAGATGATTTCAGAACTGCGGGTGCCGATCACGGTCGACATGGTGGTGCAGGAGATCAACCGCTACGCGGACAGCGAGTTCCGTTATGCGGACAAGTCGGATGAGGTGGCCATCGAGGCAATGGTGCGCGACTTTGGCCGACAGGAAGAGGCGAAGAAGCGGTATTTGGGGGGGAAGGGGTGAGTAACCTCAAGAAAATTCCGCCAAACTATCCGCAAGGCCCTTTTGCTTGGGGAGTTATTGGAACCGTCATATTCGCCTTTTTGACAATAGCCTTTTTGCAAGCAGGCAGCGTTGGGCCAGACAGTTTGTCCAATTGGCAAGCACTGAGCATGGGCGATCCCAATAACGTTGGAGATACACTGGCAGGTTTAGCTGGATCCTTGGCTCTTTTTTGGATCATAATTACTGCATGGCAGCAAAGCATTGAGTTGCGCGAGCAACGGGAAATTATTGCTGATCAGCGAGATATTATTCGCGAGCAAAAGCAAGAAACAGCATTGCAAAGAGTTGCCACACAGGAAATGGCACAAGCAATGAAATTACAGTCTGACGTACTTAAAGACGAACGTCGTTTTAGGGATGAATCTAGAGCCGCTGCCCTATTTGAACAATACCTTGAGACGTTGCAAATTGACTTTGCAAGCGTCGCTCGAGACCAATGGAAAGTAAATGTAAAAGAAAAGAAATACAACAGCCGTTTCAACTTTCATAGTACCTCAAGTGACGAGCGAAGCTTCGAGTTAATTGACGCCACTGAGCACTGGCAAATTATCAGCTATTCAAAAAAAGTCCCTTTTGACGAAAGGCTAAGACGAACGGCGACGCAAACACGGGATGTTTCACAAAAAATCGAGGCCTTAGCTAGTGAGCAAGTTATTGAGCAACCAAAGCGAGATAGGTTTGAGCAACTAAAATCCAGAGTGGACCAAGTTATTACTCTTCGCAGCCGCTTATCCGACGATCAGGCTTTACGTTTGGATGGCTTAGGTTTCCACCAACTGAGCATCGAGCTTGGTCGCGCCTTGGAATTGGACATTTGGTCATTAGAGTCAGAAAACAAGCGTTCATGACCCTCCTCCTCACCATATCCACCCTCGCCCTTATCCTCGGCACCATCCTCCCCCTTCGCTGGGGTGTCTTCGGTTTTCTGGCCGCCGCCGCCCTCGTCTTTCTCATCCAATTCGGGATCAACACCGCGAGTGGGTTCAATGGGACGTCCCTTGAGGAATCCCTTCTTCTCTTTGACAACGCTTGGGGTGCTTACCTCGGCTTTAACCTTCAGATCACCTATCGTGCCTTTGCGTTACCACTGCTGGCGCTCGCCTCACCGCTGATCTTCCGCCTTGCAAGGGCCAACCGATGAAGACCGAACGATGCTGACCCAAGTGACCCTTCTCACCCTGCTCGTCTGTGTCGCAGGCTGGATGCTGCCCAAACTTGTGATGCGGCTCATCCCGATGCCAGCGGGTGCCGTCGCGATCCTGTGCACCATGTTGTTGTTCGGCGCAGCCACCCTCTTGATGCTGCTCATGGACGCAACTGGCGCGCCGATGCGCTTTGCCGACCCGACCCAAGAGGGGGCGTTCCTGTTCTCGACCGTGGCGCTGGCCATTCCGGGCTGCATTGTGCTGGCGGCCCGTATTGCCATGCTGAAAGGAACGGGCACATGATCCGCCTTATTCAATCCGGCCTGATGTATGGGAACCTGTTCCACGTCGCCTCGCCTGCGTTGGTGGACCGCTACAATCGCGCGCTGGAACATCTGACCGGCAAACGGACCAGCCTGGCCGATTTTTATGTCGACATTTCCGGCTTTTCCCCCGAGGTCGGCGATGATCTGGGCGATCCGCTCTACCTCAACCACAACGGTGTGAACCGGCAGTTTATCCTGCTCAGCACTGAACAACGCAAATGCCCGCTACTAGATGCCAAATTCTCCACCAGCCGCCCGATCCTGCAACGGTTTATTACGGAAAACGAAGCGGCCCTCTTTGCCCTAACCGCGCGTGATGCGGTGGCCGGGGAATTGGTCAACTCGGTCTATGATATCTCGCATCCCGCCCGCCTCTTCGATCTGCGCGCCATCACGGTTGAGGCGGACACAACGCGCGGCACCGTGCGCAATGCGGCGGCACTGGCCAACAAGGTCGATACGTTTCTGACCGAAGAGGACGCGTGGTTCGACGATGTGCTGATTGCGCAGATGATCGAATTGGCGGGCCAAACCGGGGACGTGACGCGCAACCCTGTGACTCTGAAACCCCTCAAGGTGACCAAGGGCAATTTCTGGACGGCGCATTTTGGCGGGCTTTACGTGTTTCAAACACTGGATCATCCGGCAGTGATCGGCAGCACGGCGGCCCCTCAGGACGTGCCGATCAAGTACAGCTTTGACCTGGGCGACCGGAACCGGATTGCGAAATTCCTCGAATATAACGACCTGGCAGAACCCATTGTCAAAGCGCGCGGGATCGATGCGGTCGCCATTCTGCGGCAAAAGATGGATTTTATTCTGGTGTCTGCCGTGACCGAGGCGGGCGTTGATCTGGAGGGCACCACGCGGCGCGACATGCGGATGCTGGCGCGGCGGCACTCGGATGTGCTGCCAGATGAGTTCCACGCCCTGGGGCAACTGGTCAACTGGGCCGAGAACGGCGGGGACTGGCCGCGCATTGCGTCCGATCATCCGGCCTATTTCTATACCCTGAGGGCGGCGGACACGCCCGAGGCGGAACTGGTTAACATGTTGCTGAGCGAACTTTCCCCACGTGATGTTCGTCAACTTTTCATCTGCCATAAACAGGCGTTTTATGCGGCCTATGCGGGTTGGCCCGAGGCGAAAAAGGAATATGTCGCGCAGTATCTGGAAGCGGAGTACAAGGCCGACAAAGTGGGCGCGCGGGCAGCGTTGTTCGGCCATGATGCCCCGATGGAAGCGCCAGAACCGCCTGTACGTGATATGATTGCCCGCGTCGGTCCCTGGGGCGCAGTGAGGAGATAGCAAATGGCCCTGATCCGCGTTCTTTTCATCGCCTTTGTGGTGCTGACGGTTGTCTATGTCAGCCTGTCCTTTTACTCGCGCGCACGGCGCCGCGACAAACTTGAGGCCGAATGGGACGAAGGGGGCATTGCCACCCCGCGCGATACCTTTGTTCAGGATGGCTTGCGGGCTTATGACGGATCGCTCAGGCGCAAATTGATCCTGGGTGTCTATATTGTGCCCATGGTGCTTGTGGGCCTGATCATCTACCTTGTGAACTTCGCCTGAGAAAGGGCTGCGCTATGCGTTACATCGGTTGGACATTGTTGATCTCGTTCTGGGTTATTCTGGGCGCGTTCCTGCACTATACCCTGCCGCAGCGGGATGTGGTTCGCATCGTAAACACCTATGAAGAACGTCAGGAACTTGGCGATTGGACCCGCGTGTTCTGGTCCCGCCCGGACGAGCAGACCGATGCGCTGATCAACCGGGATGTGCAGTTCATTCAGGCCCTGCGTGCCAATGGCGACCCAATCGTGTACCGCAATGAGGACACCGGTTGGAGCTGGCCACCCTATTTCAAGTTCGACACAGCCAACCTCTATACCGAAGCCAACGACGCCATTTCGACCCGGGCCGCGCCCGAGTGGTATGTGATGACCCATTATGGTTGGCGGAACGAATTCCTCAGCGCCTTTCCCAACGCTATATCGCTGCGCCCGGTGGATGGCCCGGATGCGTCCAAGGGCATTCCCTGGGTCAATATCATCGTCCTGTCCTTGCTGGCCGTGTTCTTTGCCGCGATCTGGGTCCGGTGGCGCCGCTTTCGGCGCGCCCGTCTTGATCCCAAGCTTGAAGAGTTGCAGGACAATTGGGAAGCGGCAGGGGATGCCGTGGACAAGCGGCGCGGCCGGTTTCGCAATTGGTTAAACAGCTGGCGTAGTTAGGGCGTGCCAATATCCGTCTTAGCGGATGTACGGCAAGGGTCAGTTCCGACTCTGGCCTTCGGCTTTGCTGCGGTTCGGGTCGGAAAATGCGCAACAATCGGGTCGCTTTGTACGCGCATTCACGCTGTGATGCCTACAAAAGAGGAGACCCGCTTTGCCCATATTCACTGCTTTGCCGACCGAGATCGCAGATGCCTACCGCTCCGGGGGCCTGGATGCCTTTGGCAATCCGCCGGAACGCAAACTTTCCGATGGTCAGGGAAATCCCTGTCGGCATTGTTTGCGCGACATCCCCGAGGGCGCCGAGATGCTGATCCTTGCCCACAAACCTTTTGAGGGCACCCATCCTTATGCCGAAGTTGGTCCGATTTTTCTCTGTGCAGACTCCTGTGAACGGGGCGGAGGGGCCGAACTGCCCCCGATCCTGACCACGTCACCGGATTACCTGATCAAAGGTTATTCAGACGATGACCGGATCGTCTATGGCACCGGTGCGATAACCCCTACCCCCGAAATCACGGCCCGCTTGGACGCAATATTCGCACATCCTGAAGTGGCCTATATCCACGTCCGATCTGCCCGAAACAACTGCTATCAGGCGCGAGTGGACCGGGACGACTAGCCCCTTGTCTGCACGCGGGTCATGGCCCATAAACGCGTCTGCAGACATCCCAGCCAAGGACGTGCCGACATGAGCATCGACGCCCCAGAAACCA
This sequence comes from uncultured Tateyamaria sp., assembly GCF_947503705.1. Lineage (GTDB taxonomy): Bacteria > Pseudomonadota > Alphaproteobacteria > Rhodobacterales > Rhodobacteraceae > Tateyamaria. Next base: position 255,325 of record NZ_CANNES010000001.1, read on the forward strand.
AGACAGTCCACAGCCACCGGGTGGCGTGCGATGGCGGCGAAGGCCCCTTGGGGCACCCTCGTGTCTGGTTGCAAATTCCCGAGGATACCGGTTGGGTTGAATGCCCTTATTGCGACTGCAAATATATCTATGAGGATGCCGAGGGCTGATCTGGCCGCACGAGAATTCGGTTAGTCACACGACCCCCTGCGATCCGCTGTTCCCAAATCAAAAATGTAATGCGCCGATAGGCGCGCCGTTGGATCACGTCTGGCACCCTGCCCCGGCCCATGGCACAAAGGCATCGCGGCACGGAGGGAGACCAGCGCAATGACACTTCAGTTTGGCAAAGGCTGCCACCTGCACCTGATCGACGGCTCTGCCTTTATCTTTCGCGCCTATCACGCCTTGCCCCCCCTCACCCGCAAATCCGACGGGCTGCCCATCGGCGCGGTCAGCGGCTTTTGCAACATGCTCCAGCGCTATGTCGAGGATAACAACGGCCCCGACGCGCCCACCCACGTGGCCGTGATCTTTGACAAGGGCAGCCACACCTTTCGCAACGATATGTACGACCAGTACAAGGCCAACCGCGAGGCCATGCCCGAAGACTTGCGCCCCCAAATCCCGCTGACCCGTCAGGCGACCGAGGCCTTCAACATCGCCTGCAAAGAGAAAGAGGGATTTGAGGCTGATGACATCATCGCCACCCTTGCCGTACAGGCCCGCGCCGCGGGCGGTCGCGTGACCATCATCAGTTCCGACAAGGATTTGATGCAATTGGTGGGCGGCGGCGTTGAAATGCTCGACGCGATGAAAAACCGGCGCATCGACCGCGACGGCGTGCACGAGAAATTCGGCGTCTACCCAGAGCGTGTCGTGGACGTGCAGGCCCTGGCGGGCGACAGCGTCGACAACGTGCCCGGCGCGCCCGGTATCGGGATCAAGACTGCGGCGCTGCTGATCAACGAATACGGCGATCTGGATGCCTTGCTGGAGCGCGCGGGTGAGATCAAACAGCCCAAGCGCCGCGAGACTCTGATCAATCACGCCGATCAGATCAGGTTGAGCCGCGATCTTGTCCAACTTGACGAAAACACGCCTCTCGACTTTACCCTCGACGACCTCGAAGTCCGCGACCCCATCCCCGAACAGTTGATGCCCTTCCTGGCAGAGATGGAGTTTCGCACCCTCACCAAACGCATCGCCGACAAGCTGGGCGTCGAGGCTCCCGAGATCAAGGAACCCGCGCCAACCGAGGCTACGGATGCACCCGAGGCCCCGTCGTTCGAGGACGCCAGTTACGAGCAGGTCAGCGATGCTACCGCCCTGCAAACCTGGATCGACCTGATTTACGAGCGTGGCTATGTCGCGGTGGATACCGAAACCACCAGCCTGAACGAAATGACCGCCAGACTGGTTGGCATTTCGTTGGCCGTGAACCCCGGCCATGCCTGCTATATTCCCCTGGCCCACACCCAGGGCGGCGACGACCTTTTTGGCTCTGACGCGCTGGCCGAGGGGCAGATGCCGCTGGAAACCGCGCTGGAGATTCTCACGCCGATGCTTGAGGATGACAGCATCCTCAAGATCGGCCAGAACATGAAATACGATGCCAAGATCTTTGCCCAAATCGGCATCACCGTGGCCCCCATCGACGACACCATGCTCATGTCCTATGCGATGCATGCGGGCCTGCACAATCACGGCATGGATACCCTGTCTGAACGCTATCTCGGCCACACCCCCATCCCGATCAAACCGCTGCTCGGGTCCGGCAAATCAGCCAAGACCTTTGATCAGGTTCCGGTCGAGGATGCGGTGAAATATGCCGCCGAAGATGCCGACATCACCCTGCGGCTTTGGCAGCAGTTCAAACCGCAATTGCATCGTGTGCAGGTCACCCGCGTTTATGAAACGCTGGAACGCCCGATGGTACCCGTGCTTGCGGGGATGGAGCGGTCGGGCATCAAGGTTGACCGCGATACGCTCAGCCGCATGTCCAATGCCTTTGCCCAGAAAATGGCGGGGCTGGAGGATGAGATTTACGAGATCGCAGGGCGCAAATTCAACGTGGGCAGCCCCAAGCAATTGGGCGAGATTCTCTTTGACGAAATGGGGATCGAAGGCGGCAAACGGGGCAAGACCGGGGCCTATGCCACCGGTGCCGACGTTCTCGAAGACCTCGCAACCGAACACGAATTGCCCGGCCGCGTGCTCGACTGGCGGCAACTGTCAAAACTGAAATCGACCTATACCGACGCGCTTCAGGATCATATCAACGCCGACACGGGCCGCGTGCACACGTCCTATTCCATTGCAGGGGCCTCTACCGGCCGTCTCGCCTCCACTGATCCGAACCTGCAAAACATCCCGATCCGAACCGAAGAAGGGCGGCGTATCCGCGAGGCCTTCGTCGCGGAAGAAGGCAAGACGCTGGTGGCGCTGGATTACAGCCAGATCGAGTTGCGCATTCTGGCCCATATCGCCAACATCCCCGAGCTGAAACAAGCCTTTGCCGAAGGCATCGACATCCACGCGCTCACAGCGTCAGAGATGTTCGATGTGCCGCTGGACCAGATGACGCCAGACATTCGCCGTCAGGCAAAGGCGATCAACTTTGGCGTGATTTACGGGATTTCCGGTTTCGGCTTGGCCCGCAATCTGCGGATTCCGCGCTCTGAGGCCCAAGGCTTCATCGACCGCTATTTCGAACGGTTCCCGGGCATCCGCACCTACATGGACGACACCAAGGCCTTCGCCAAAGAACACGGGTTCGTCCAAACCCTTTTTGGTCGAAAAATCCACACCCCAGAGATCGCATCGAAAGGGCCCCGCGCAGGCTTTGCAGCGCGTGCGGCGATCAACGCACCCATTCAGGGCACCGCTGCGGACGTGATCCGCCGCGCCATGATCCGCATGCCAGACGCCATCAACGGTCTGCCCGCCACGATGCTGTTGCAGGTCCATGACGAACTACTGTTCGAGGTGGAAACAGGCGCGGCAGACGATCTGATTGGCGTGGCCAAGGACGTGATGGAAGGGGCCGCTGATCCTGTGGTCAAGTTGGATGTCAAATTGACCGTGGACGCAGGCAAAGGGCAAAACTGGGCCGAAGCGCACTAAGCTTGGCCCGTAAGGCGTACCGAATGGTACGCCCCGCCCTGTGCCCTAGTCAGGCGCGGTCATCATCCCAACCAAACGCCGGGCCAATGGGGCCACAAACAGGACAACTGGAAAAGCTACAGCCCAACTGGGCAACCAGGCACCGATCCAATTGCCCAGAAAACCGACCCCCAAGCCAATAGCCAAAAACGTCGAAATCCCAGAGACGAGGAATGACATCATCCCGCTGAGGACAAAGCCAAACGCAATATGGGCATAGCGGGCAGGGATCATTGAAAACCTCCATGGATCGAATGGACAGCTTTATGCTAGGCCTCTAGGCGGCCCATGAAAAGTGCGGCACTGCACAGGGTCAGCGCATCCAGTCCAGCCCGGTTTCTGTGCGACCTTGGGGCGTGTATTCGGCACTGACCCAACCTGAATAGTCTGACGCGTCAATGGCCGCGAACAGACTGACAAAATCGACATCACCCGTCCCGGGCGGCGCACGGCCCGGGGCGTCTCCGATCTGGATATGGCGGATTATCGGTTGATAGGTGTTGAACGCGGCCACCGCGTCACCGGTGATTTCCTGCGCGTGATAGCTGTCATATTGCAGGCCGAGGTTCGGCGCGCCCACCGCTGCTATGATCTCGGCCGCCAGATCATAGCGCGACAGGAAATAGCCCGGCTGCGCCGTTTGGTTCAACGGTTCAAGGGTCAGGCACAGCCCATCGGGCAAACCCTGACAGGCACGTTTCAAATTGGCGATCAACGTGGCCTTGGCCGCGTCTCCTTCTGCCACCCCGCTCAGCACATGGATCATCCCTGCACCCAAAGCCTGCGCATAGCGCACGGCCCGGCGCATGTCATAGTCAAACCGCGCCTCCCCACCGGGCAAAGCGGCGAAACCACGGGGGCCGCCCGCGTAATTCGGCCCCGGAGCGTTCAACAAGATCATCGTCAGCCCATTGCGCCGCAGCGCCCATTGGGTTTCGGGCGCGGGCACGTCGTAGGGCATGAGAACTTCAACAGCCTCAAACCCGGCCTCAGCCGCAGCATCAAAGCGGTCAAGATAAGGCAATTCGGCCCAAAGATGGGTCAGATTGGCAGCAAAGCGTGGCATGGCATCAAGCCTATCCCGCACCTGCGCCCGACGCCATCAAAAGGTCTCGACCCACGGGCGCAAAGTCAACTCATTCGACCAGGCAGAGCGGTGTTGATCCACCAATTGCAGGTACGCCGTGGCAATGGCGTCGGGGTCCAGCATCTTGTCAGTCCCGTCATCGGTTCGTTCCGCCCGTGCCGTGTTCGAAATCCCGCCGTCGATATTCACCCAGGCGACGTGCACACCCTTGGGGTGCAATTCGCGGGCCATGGATTGGGCCAGGCCTCTTTGCGCGAATTTGCCCATGGCAAAAGGGGCAGATTGGGCGAACCCTTTGACCCCGGCCGAGGCGCCTGTGAACAGGATCGTCCCCTTGCAGCCATCGCGTGCCTTTTGCGCCAGCATTACACGCGCCGCGGCCCGCCCCATCAAAAACGCGCCAAAGGCTGTAATTTCGACGGCGCGCCGCACTTCTTCGGGATCAAGGTCGACGATTGACCCTCGGCTGCGCGCCGATGGGTTGTAAATCGCCACGCGGCAGGGCGCCTCAAGACCTTCAAACAAGGCCTCCATCGCGGCAGGGTCGCTGCCGTCCATTTGAACCGTGCGCGCGCCCGTGTCCTTGGCCAAGTCTTTCAACTTTTCCGTGTCACGAGCGGCAAGCACCAGCTTGAGGCCCCGCGCGTCGAGCTGGCGCGCAAGGGAGGCCGACAAGCCGCTGCCTGCCCCTATGATGACTGCCGTGCCTGTGCTCATGTTCTATTTCTCCCTGCGTCCGAAGCGATGGCAGAGAACCCCTCCGCCTTACGGCCAGAATGGCGCAGTGATCGCTACAATCCAAAGGTCTGATTGCGCACATTGATTGTGCAGCATCCCCGTAAGGCGTACCTCTTGGTGCGCCTCGCGTCAGGGCAATTCTGCCGACGGGATGATCCCAAAAAACATACCGCCCGACCACACGCCGAACCAGTCGTCGTGATGCACCCCAAGATCGACCAGCCGGTAAAAGCTTTTGCGGTCGATCAGCGCTTCCAAATCTGCGCGGATCAGGACATAGGGTGACGGCTCTCCTGTCTCTGCGTCCCGCACCACACGGATCGGATGATCCGGACCCGCGGCGGCGTAATCCCCCACATGCGTTTCGAACCGCAGCACCTGGCTGTTGCCTTCGCCCGTGGCCTCAAAATCCAGAGCCACGAACGGGGCGTCATCCACGGTGATCCCGACCTTTTCCACCGGAGTCACCAGAAAATATTTTCCGTCTTCCCGTTTGAGAATCGACGAGAACAATTTCACCAACCCGGGTCGCCCGATCGGCGTGCCCTGATAAAACCACGTCCCGTCCCGGGCGATCCGCATATCCAGGTCACCGCAAAACGGCGGGTTCCACAGGTGAACCGGCGGCAAACCGCGTGTTTTTGTGGCACTGATCGACGCCACAAGGCTTTCTGCATCCGGTGTCACGGTTTTTTGTCCACTCATATGTTTTGCCATTCCGCGCTGGAGGGATAGGTTAGACTCAAACATATATCCCTGATGGAAGAGATGTCATGACCGACGCAGAAGATCTTGTCACCGAAATCGAAGCGCTGGAGGCGAAATTGGCCGAGGCCAAGGCCTCGATCACCCGGCGTTTCATCGGTCAGGAACGCGTTGTCGACCTGTCCCTGACCGCGTTGCTCTGTGGCGGTCATGGCTTGCTGATCGGCCTGCCCGGTCTGGGAAAGACCCGCCTTGTCGAAACCCTCAGCACCGTGATGGGTCTGGATGGCAACCGCATCCAGTTCACTCCCGACTTGATGCCAGCCGATATCCTCGGCTCCGAAGTGTTGGACACCGCCGAAGACGGCACACGCGCCTTCCGCTTTGTCCCCGGCCCGGTGTTTTGCCAGCTTTTGATGGCGGACGAGATCAACCGCGCCTCGCCGCGCACCCAATCGGCCCTCTTGCAGGCCATGCAGGAAAAGACTGTCACCGTCGCGGGCGAGGATCGCCCGCTCGGCACACCGTTCCATGTGCTGGCCACGCAAAACCCCATTGAGCAAGAGGGCACCTACCCCCTGCCGGAGGCGCAGCTTGACCGCTTTCTGGTGCAGATCGACGTGCTCTATCCCGACCGCACGACCGAGCGGGATATTCTGATCGCCACAACCGGTGTCATGGATGAGGAATCGGTTCAGGTCTTCACGTCAGTCGAATTGCTGGCCGCGCAAACCCTGTTGCGCCGGATGCCGGTAGGCGACAGCGTTGTCGAGATGATCCTCGATCTGGTCCGCGCCTTCCGACCTGCCGAAGCTGACGCCTCGGACAAGGTCCGCGAAACCGTGGCTTGGGGCCCAGGCCCCCGTGCCGCTCAGGCCCTGATGCTGGCCGTGCGCGCGCGCGCCTTGTTGCAGGGGCGTCTGGCGCCGTCGGCTGAGGATGTGATCGACATGGCCCGCCCTGTTCTCAGCCACCGGATGGCGCTGAACTTTGCGGCTCGCGCCCGAGGCGACAGTCTGGCCGACCTCATTGACGAAACCGCCTCAGGCCTCAGCCGCCGTGAGGCCGCCGCGTGATCACCCCTACCGCCCTGCGCGAAAAGGCAGAGACGCAGGCCGCCCGCCTGCCGCCCCTGCTTGCGCGGGCCGAACATTTGGCGGGCGCTGTCCTGTTGGGCGATCATGGCCGCCGTCGAGCGGGCATGGGCGACGATTTCTGGCAATACCGCCCCGCTCAGATGGGCGATAGCCTGCGCATGATCGACCACCGGCGTAGCGCCATGGGCGACGTGCAATTTGTGCGCGAACGCGAGTGGCAGATTGCGCAATCGGTCATGCTTTGGGTCGATCAGGGGGCCTCGATGCGCTTTGCATCGACACCCGATCTGCCAACCAAAGCAGAGCGTGCGCGCGTGTTGTCGCTGGCCGTTTCGATCCTGCTGGTGCGCGGAGGCGAACGCGTGGGCCTGACCGGGACCCGCCTGCCGCCCCGTCGGGGCAACGCCCAGATCCTTCGCCTTGCCGAGATGTTTTCCGAGGACGCAGAAGAGGATTATAGCCCCCCTGAACACCGCGCGATGATCCCCCATGCGCGGGCCGTGTTCATCTCAGACTTCATGGGCGATATTGAAGGTGTTCGCACCGCCTTGACCAAAGCGGCGGATCGCGGCGTGCGCGGCGTGCTGTGCCACGTTCTTGATCCCGCCGAAGAGGCGTTTCCGTTCCGGGGGCGCACCATCTTCCAAAGCGTGGGCGGTACGATTGAGCATGAAACGCTCAAAGCCTCCGAACTCAAAGACCGCTATCTGGATCGCCTTGCCGCCCGCAAGGCCGAGCTGCAACAGCTATGCGCCATCGCGGGGTGGCAATACGGCCTGCACCACACCGGATCATCCGCGCAATCGGGTCTTTTGTGGCTTTGGCATGCCCTTGATGGTGGGAGGGCCGGCGCATGACCGTCTTTGGCCCCATCGGCTTTGCCGCCCCCTGGCTCTTGCTCGCGCTGATCGCGCTGCCCATCCTGTGGCTGATCCTGCGCGCAATTCCGCCCGCACCGATCCGCCAACGTTTTCCCGGCGTCGCGCTTTTGCTGGGCCTGCAGGATGACGAGGCCGTTTCTGACCGCACCCCCTGGTGGCTGTTGTTGCTGCGTCTGTTGGCGGTGGCTGCGATGATCATCGGCCTGTCGGGCCCTGTGCTGAACCCCGGCGATCAGGCGGAAGCAGGCGATGGACCACTGGTGATCGTGCTCGACGGCAGCTGGGCTGGCGCCGGTCAATGGCCCCGCCAGATCGAGGCGGTCGAGGCCGAATTGCGCCGCGCCGGTGCGGCAGGCCGCGAGGTTGCGATGCTGCAACTGTCGATGCCAGAGGCGGCGGTATTTCAGGCGGCCAACACCTTGATACCGCGTCTGCCGGGTATCCTGCCCATGCCCTGGCAGCCCGGTGACACTAATACGGTCCTTGATCGGCTACCCGAGGGCGGGTTCGAAACGGTGTGGTTCGGCGACGGGTTGGCCTATCCTGATCAAACCACCCTCTTGGAGGGATTAGAAGCGCGCGGCCCCGTCCGCGTGGTGCAATCCGGAGTTGATATCGTGGCCTTGGCGCCCGCCGCTTATGTGGATGGCGTGGTCGAATTGACTGCAAGGCGCGCCATGGAAGGTCCGGAACGCAGCGTCACGATCCTGGCGCAGGGCCGCGATCCTGCAGGCAATGCGGCGGTCCTTGCCACTGCCAACGCCGTATTTGAAGCCGGTGAAACCGAAGCCCGAACCGCCCTTTCGCTTCCGTCGGAGCTGCGCGCGCGCGTCACCCGGTTCGAGGTTCAGCGCGCCCGTTCTGCCGGCGCCGTGACCCTGATTGATGACAGCCTGCGCCGCCGCGAGGTTGCGCTGATTGCGGGCCGTGCCGGACGCGAAGGCCTCGAACTTCTATCCCCCCTGCATTATCTGGAACGCGCGTTGGAACCGACGGCCGACCTGCTGAACGGGTCGCTGAGCGATATCCTACCCGCCAATCCCGACGTGATTGTGCTGGCCGATGTGGCCACTCTGGCCGACGGTGAGGCCGAGGCGATTGCCGACTGGGTGGAAAATGGCGGCTTGCTCTTGCGCTTTGCGGGGCCGCGCGTGGCCGCCAGCGATATCAGCCGCAGCACCGAAGACCCGCTGATGCCTGTGCGTCTCCGTTCTGGCGGGCGCAGCGTGGGGGGCGCAATGAGCTGGGGTTCGCCCAAGACACTGGCCCCGTTCCGGGAAAACTCGCCCTTCTTCGGCCTCGGCCTCCCCTCAGATGTGACCGTCACTGCGCAAGTCATGGCGCAACCCGATCCGACCCTGGCCGAACGTGTGATTGCCGAGTTGAGCGACGGCACCCCCCTCGTCACCCGCAAGCGCAGCGGTCAGGGACAGATCGTGCTGTTCCACGTGACCGCAAATGCGGAATGGTCATCGCTGCCCCTGTCGGGTCTGTTTGTCGAAATGCTGGAACGGCTGGCCATATCATCAACCGCCGCCAGCCCCGCCGCTGGGGATCTCGAAGGCACCATCTGGACCCCGCAAATCGTCATGGACGGATTTGGAACGCTGCGCGACGCAGGCGCGATGCCCGGCGTGCCTGGCCCGCAATTGGTGAATGATCCGGCTGGCCCCTCCTTACTGCCCGGTGTCTATGTCTCGGGTGACCGCAGCCTGGCCCGGAATGTGCTGACGGCTGACGATGTTTTGACGCCCGCCGAATGGCCCCCGCGCATCCCCGTGTCGGGCCTGACGATTGCGCCGCAACAGCCTCTCGGTGGGTTGCTCCTCGCCATGGCCATCGGCCTTCTGGTCCTCGATGTGATCGCGTCGCTGGCCCTGTCGGGCCGTTTGACCAGCGGCTTGCGGGGCAGCCGAACCGCTGCAATCGGCATCGCGCTGCTCTTGTCCATGCCCACGCCGCAGGCCGAGGCGCAGCAAAACGTTGATGCGGCCCTCGCCGCCGCAAGCGAGGTCGCGTTGGCTTATGTGATCACCGGCAACAAAAATGTCGACGAGATTGCCGAGGCCGGTTTGCGCGGCCTGTCCGATACGCTGTTTTTCCGCACCTCGGTTGAGCCTTCTACGCCCATCGGCGTGAACCTTGAAACGGATGAATTGGCATTCTTTCCCTTGCTCTATTGGCCGATCACACCCGATCAACCGCGCCCGTCACAGGATGCCTATGCCAAGCTCAACGATTACCTCCGGTCCGGCGGGTTGATCCTTTTTGATACCCGCGACGCGGACGTCGCCAGCTTTGGCGCGGCCAGCGCGAACGGACGCAAATTGCGGGACCTGGCCGCAGCCCTTGATATTCCTGCACTCGAACCTGTGCCCCGCGATCACGTCCTGACGCGCACCTTCTACCTTCTGCAAGACTTTCCGGGTCGCCATGTTCAAGGCGATATCTGGGTCGAGGCGGCCCCACCCGGGGCCGAGCAGGTCGAGGGCATGCCTTTCCGCAACCTCAATGACGGCGTGACGCCTGTGGTCATAGGTGGCAACGACTGGGCATCGGCCTGGGCCGTCACGGCGACGGGTCAAAGCATGTTGCCCGTGGGACGGGGCCTCGGCGGTGAGCGGCAACGCGAACTGGCCTATCGCTTTGGCGTGAACCTGGTGATGCATGTGCTCACCGGCAATTACAAAAGTGATCAGGTCCACGTGCCTGCTTTGCTGGATCGGCTGGGCCAATGACCGGAACTGTCCTCTTTGATCCACTGCTGCCCTGGCCCGTGCTGATCGCGCTTGCGGTCCTTGTAACGGGTGGCGTGCTGTTGGCGCTGATGCGCGGCCTGAACGGATGGGCCCTGCGCGGCATGGCCGGTTTGGTTATTCTGGCGGCCCTTACCGGGCCTGCCTTCCAACAGGAAGAGCGAGCACCCCTCACCGATATCGTGATCCTGGCCAAAGACGAAAGCGCGAGCCAGCGGCTTGCGGACCGCCCCGTACAGACCGACGCTGCAGTGACCGCTCTGACGGCGGCCCTATCGGCCCGCGAGGGCACTGAAATCCGTCAGGTCACCGTACCCGATGGCAAAGAAGATGCAGGCACCCGCCTGATGACAGCCCTTTCTGATGCCTTGGCCGAAGAACCCCGGGCGCGGGTCGCAGGCCTTATTGCGCTGACCGATGGGCAAGTGCATGACGCCGACCTGCCGCTGGACCTGCCCGCCCCGTTGCATGTTCTGCTGACGGGTCGCGAGACCGACTGGGACCGACGCCTTTTGGTTCAAAACGCCCCGGCCTTTGCCATTATCGGCGAGCCTGTGACCCTGACCTTGCGGATCGAGGACAGCGGTGCGGCCCCTACCGAGAGCGGCCTCGCCCCGCTGGACATATCCGTCGATGGGGCCACGCCACAACGCTTTAACGTGCGCATCGGCGAGGATGTGACCCTGCCCATCACCCTGCCCCATGGTGGGCGCAACGTAATCCAGTTCACCGTGCCCGAGGCGGACGGCGAGTTGACCGACCGCAACAACACCGCCCTCATTCAGATCAACGGCATCCGTGATCGGTTGCGGGTTCTGCTTGTCTCGGGCGAGCCGCATGCGGGCGGGCGCACCTGGCGTAACCTCCTGAAATCAGACAGCTCTGTTGATCTGGTCCACTTCACCATTCTACGTCCTCCGGAAAAGCAAGACGGCGTGCCCGTGGGCGAGTTGAGCCTGATCGCCTTTCCAACGCGTGAACTGTTCCTGGAAAAGATTGATGATTTCGACCTGATTATCTTTGATCGCTACAAACGGCGAGGCATTCTTCCGGCGCTCTACCTGGACAATGTGGCCCGATATGTCCGCGAGGGCGGCGCGGTTTTGATCGCCGCAGGTCCCGACTTTGCCGGGGCCGACAGCCTTTATCGCTCGCCTCTCGGCTCTGTCATTCCGGCCCAACCTTCAGCCCGCGTTCTAGAAGAAGCATACCTCCCTGTCGTGTCAGATATTGGCCAGCGTCACCCGGTGACCACCGGCTTGCCTGCTGCCGGGGATTGGGGTCGCTGGCTGCGCCAGATTGATGTCGATGCCAGCTCTGGCGCGGTGGTGATGGAAGGCGTCGATGAGCGCCCTCTGCTGATCCTCGACCGGGTCGAGGAAGGACGTGTGGCGCTCTTGGCCTCGGACCATGCGTGGCTTTGGAACCGTGGCTACGAAGGTGGCGGGCCGCAGCTCGAACTGCTGCGCCGTTTGGCCCATTGGATGATGAAAGAACCCGAGTTGGAGGAGGAGACGCTGACCGCCACCGCCACCGGACAAAGCATGCGGATCGTGCGCCGAACCTTGTTTGACGAGGTGCCGCCGCTGACCATCACCGGGCCTGACGGCGCGGTCACCACGCTGGATCTGGAAGAGGCGGGGCCGGGCCAGTTTGCAACCCTCTTTGACGGTCCCGAGATTGGGCTGTACCGGCTTGAGAACGGCGATCAGAACTCAGTTATTGGTCTTGGTCCCGCCGCACCGCGCGAATTCGAGGCGACCATTGCCACCGCCGCCATCATAGGAGATCGGGTTGCCGCCACGCGCGGCGGCATCCTGCGCCTGGAAGACGGCACGCCGCGCATCCGCATGGTCCGCGAGGGACGGCCCGCGGCGGGACGCGGTTGGATCGGCCTGACGCCACGCGGCGCGTACGAAACGCAAGACCTGCGCCAGACAGCCCTGTTGCCGCCGTGGCTGGTCCTGCTTTTGGCAGCCAGCTTCATCACGGCCGCCTGGTTGCGCGAGGGGCGGCGCTAAGGCCGCGCCTCGACCTCCGCATGGGCGGATTTGCCCGCTGCATCGACTACCGCGATCCGCGCAAAGCCAGGGCCAAGCTGCCCGATTTCCACCAACCGGTCTCGCAACCCGGTGGCCACAGGTGAACCATTCAGCAAGACAGTCAGAGGCAGCGTCCCCCCTTCGACTTTCAGGTATGTTTCGGCCTGCCCCAAAACGGCACCATCAGGTGGGAAGACCAGGCGCGGGGCCGCCTGATCACCGCTCCGCGCCCCAAACCGGCGCAAGTTCGGGGGCAGATCGGCGGTGGTCATGATCAGCGTATCCGGAGGCGGCGGGGGCGGCGGCGCATAGGTCGGCTTCAGCCGGCCAAAGGCTTCGAAAAGGATAGGGGCCGCGTGATCACCCCCAAATGCGCCGGGCACGGGCGTGCCATCCGGGCGCCCCATCCAGACCCCAATAACGTGCTGCCCATCATAGCCAAGTGCCCAGGCGTCCCGGTGACCATAGGACGTGCCGGTCTTGTAGGCGAGGCCCGCGCGCGCATCAGCGGGCGGCGCGATTCCCCTCAGGATATCGCCCACATGCCAAGCAGCGCGCGGCACAATGATCTGACCCCCGGGCGAGATATCCATGGGCACATCGGTCAGGGTTAGCTCGTTGCCCAGTTGCGCCAATCCGGCGTAGATCATCATCATGTCTTCAAGGCTGAGGCCAACACCGCCGAGCGCGACGGCAAGTCCCGGCGCTGCACCCGGCAAAACAGGCTTTGCCCCGAACCGGCGCAGCGTGGCCATCAACCGCTCAGGCCCCAGCGCGTCGGTCAGCGCAACGGGTGGGATGTTCAGAGACAGGGTCAACGCTTCGCGGGCGGTCACATCACCGCGAAAATACCCATCGAAATTCTGCGGCGCATAACGGCCAAACCTGGTGGGTTGGTCCGTGAAAATCGTTTCGGGATGGGCCAGGCCGCGATCAAAGGCCAGCGCATAAATCACCGGTTTCAGCGTCGAACCGGGCGACCGTTTGGCCCATGTCATGTCGACAAAGCCAAGCGCGCCCGCCGCATCGGTATAATGGGGCGCACCAACCCGCGCGATAATCTCACCGTTTTGGTGATCGGCCACCATTACGGCCACAGACACCCCTTCGGGTTGTGCTGCTGCGTGGGTCCGCACCAGCGCCTCGATCTGAGCCTGAAGGTCCGCATCCAAGGTCGTGTCAAACCGTGCCGCCAGCGGATCATCTACCCGGCGCGTGTCGGCCAGATGCGGGGCAAGGCGGGGCAAAGGACGCATCGCATGCGGCACCGGGGCCGTAACAGTGTCGAGGCCAATCCGCGCAAGCACCCTGTCGCGTGCGGCGCGCGCCGCCTTTGGGTGCCGGTCTGGCCTGCGCGCCTCTGGCGCTTGGGGCAAAGCCACCAGCAAGGCCGCCTCGGCAGGCGACAAGCGCCCGGGTTCTTTGCCGAACCAGACGAAAGACGCGCTGCGCACCCCTTCGATCCGACCACCATAGGGGGCGTGCTGAAGATACAGGTGCAGGATGTCATCCTTGCTCAGCCGCCGTTCCAGCGCCCATGCCACCCGCATTTGCCGTATTTTGCCGCGCACCGACCCGGTGCCGGAATTTTCAAGCAACCGCGCGGCTTGCATCGTGAGGGTAGACCCACCCGACACCACCCGCCCAGACCAAAGTGCCTGACCCACCGCGCGACCCATTGCACGCAGATCGACACCATTATGCGTCCGGAATCGCTTGTCTTCATAAGCGATCAGCATATTCGTCAGGGTTGGGTCCACTCCGCCCTGCGGTACAGCCAGCCGGATACGCCCATCCTCGACCCCAAAGACCCGCATGACGGTGCCATTGCGGTCGCGCATCTCGGCAGACGTCTCGGTCAGGGTTGGGGGCAACTGGGTCCGCTCGACCCAACCATCCCACGCATCCCGCGCCAGCCCAACCGCCACGAGGCACGCCGCCAAGGCAAAAAGGGCGCGGTGGCCGTTCATTCAGCGACCTGCACCCGGCCCGTTGCGGTGATGGCCCGGTATTCCGGGCGATACATGTCCTCAACCAGGGCGGCGGGATGGTGGAAGTTGCCCGGGCTAACGGCCCGCGCGATGTAAGCCAGCGACACCGGTTGGCTGCCCCGGTGATCCACCGCGGCAACGAACCGGTCTGCCCGGAACTCCGCATGCTCTGCACGGGTCAGCTCCAGCCAGTCCAACGCTCGCACGTCACCCGAACGCAGCAGGTTGGGGTTGTCGATCTCGATCCCTGCAGGCAAAGGGTCATCCACGATCAGTCGGGCGCCCAAATCCTCGAACGGGGTCACGTTCAACACGATCACGCGCCGTTCGCCAACGGCCCAAGGGCCATCGGCCACGTTGCCCTCAAGGTCATAGGTAGTGCGCCGAATGCCATAGCCATAACCGCCCGCCTCGGGCGCGACCTGCGGCACGCCGTAGGTGGTCAAAGTCACGTCCTGAACGACGCCGGACACGTTTCGGATGACCGACACCGCATCCGCCACAGCCCGTGTCTGGACGACCGGGCCACTGACCGAAACATCATCCACTGACAGCACCGCTGGGCCGCTGCCTGTGCGCAGCGCTTGCGCTGCCATCAGAACCTGCGCCGCTTCCTGCGTGGAATACCGCCCGCTGTGATCCATGATGGAGCGCGCAAGCGCGCCCCGATCCACCCGCGTGCTGCCTGCCTCGACCGCGAGGTGCAAAAGGCCCGCCGCATCGCGCAGATCGGTGCCAAAGTCGTCGCGCCAGCCGCTGGTGTCGATGTCCGTGGCACCCGCAAGATCCTCGGCCAGACCAAACATCCGGTCTGCTCGACTTTGTTCGCCATAGCTGGCCAGGGCGGCCCCCAACTGCGCCCGCGCAAGCGGCGTGGTGAAGGCCCGAGCTTTGGCATCCGCGTAGTAGCGCAGATCGCCCATGGCTGCGGCCCCCTCACGCGCCAGAACAAGCAGGGCGTAGGCTATATCCTCGCCCCCTTCGTCAAAGTCGGGCGCGTAATTCACCCGGTTGCGCAAGTTATCCAAAGCCATGCGCATGGCAGTCTCGGGGACGGCATAGCCCTTGGCCTGTGCCCGGCTGAGGAAGTCGGTCACATAGGCATCCAACCAGAACTCCCCGCTTTGCGCGCGCCAGAGGCCAAAGGCCCCATTGCTCGCCTGACGCATCAGGACCCGAGCAATAGCGTCCTCAACCCGGTTGTCGATGTTCGAAATTCCCGCAGCCCCCGCCACTTGCGGGACATAGAGTAAGGGCAACGCGGCAGAGGTCACTTGTTCCGTGCACCCATAGGGATAGCGATCAAGCTGCCGCAAAAGCGCTGGCATATCAAACCGCGCCAAAGGCCCCGCCGACAGCGTCGCGCGCGCTGTTGCAGGGCGCAGATCGGTAAAGACATTGTCGTCAAAGGTAAAAAACTCGCCCGCGCCCAACGTGAACCGTCGCGTTGTCGCCACCACAGGGTCATTTGCGCGCACGCCCAGCATCAGCGTCTTGGTCAGTTTATCGCCATCCGGCAAGGTCAGCGCCACATTGATCTGGTAATCGCCTGTTTGGTCTGCGCCCAAGGTGACGGGAACCCGAACCGTGGCCCCGTTGGCCAAGGCGATCTGTGTCGGTACTTGCCCAAAGGCTAGGCCCGCCCCCGTGACGCTTAGTTGCATCGCACCCTCAGGCCCATCCGCATGAACAAAATCGAGCATCAGTCGGCTCTCATCTCCGGGCGCGAGGAACCGTGGCAAGGCAGCCGAGATCACCACCGAATCTCGCGCCAACATGTCCCGGGTCGCTTGGCCGACACCTGTCTCGGACCAGGCCACAGCCATCAAACGGATGGTCCCGTTGAAATCAGGGCGCTGGATCGAAATGTTGGCCCGCCCGTCCGCATCGAGGGCAACCGGCCCATCAAAACTGACCATCACTGCCTCTGTTGGCGGTGGTCCTTGGCGCTGCATGCTGCTGCCCGCGTCGCCGCCCGAGCGAACCTGCCCGAGTGCCCCGTTATTTCCATCAATCAACCGGCCATACATGTCACGCAACGCGACGCCCAGCCGCCGTTGTCCGAAATAGTGACTTTGCGGATCTGGTGCTTCAAATCCTGTGAGGTTGAGAATACCTAGGTCCACAGCCGCCAAGCTGACATAGCCGGGCGCACCGTTCAGGCCATCCACTTGCACCGTGACCAGCGTTTCACCCGCCTGACCACTGACGGCCTCGGGGGCGGCCAGGCTGACCTGCAACGCTTTGGCACCTGGATCAACGGCAGCATGAGCCAGACCCAGCACGCGCGCAGGACCAAAGGCCTCCGCGTGACCGCTTCGCAGGATTGATGCGGTGACATATGCACCGGTCCCCCAGTCGCCGGTCACCTCCAGCGGGATAAGGTTTTCGCCTGCGCGCACTGGAATAGCCTGCCTTGCAATCAAACCGTCCGACAAGACCGAAACCAGCGCCACGCCATCAAAGGGCGGCACGACGCGCAGTTGTACGGTGTCGCCCACATCATAGCTGTTTGCATCCAGCGACAGGGCAAGCTGGTCAGGCGTGCTCGCGCTGTCGGTGCCGCCGTACCAACCGGCCGAAAAATCAACAGAACTGGACGCGTAATCGCCTTCCAACCGCTCGACCACCAGCTCATAGTCACCCCATTCCGTAGGCGTGGCAAAAGCAGTCGGTACCTCTGACAGCATCAGAGACCCTTGACCTACGCGTATACGCCGGGTGATCGGCTCCCAATTCCAGCTGCCATAAAGCTGATACCACTGATAACGCGTCTCGATCCGGTTTACCGTCCATCGCACAGGCACAGGCGCTGCGGCACCGACAGCAATCAATTCGAAATTGGCTTCACCCCCCTCGGGCAGAACATCGTCGAACGTGGGGCGGATGCCGATCACCGGGCCGTCCGGGGCAATGGCCCGCGTCAGGCTCCGTTCGACCGGGCGGTTTGAGCCGTCCGACACTCGCACTGTCATCGCCGCCTCAAGCAGGACGCCCTCAGCCTCGACCTCTGGCCAAACCATCGGCACAGCAGCAAGACCCGCCACATCCGTGACTTTAGAAGCGAAACTGGCACGGCGTGGTGCGAAATTCGCGTCGTGACGGCCGAAGCGGTAGCGGGGCCAGCCGTCCAAACCGGTGCGACGACGCAAGGTCAAATCGCCTTCAACCGGCAGATCGGCACCGGGCGCTCCAAAGAGATAGCGGGCCTCGACGCTCAGCAACTCACGCGCCCCAAAACGCAAGTCGCCGTCAGCCAAGGCCAGGTTGACGTCAATCCGCTCGGGGATGAAGTCCTCGACGAGGACGGTTTGCGTGGCAAGGGGCGGTGCGTCCAGGTCGCTTTTGAGGTCAATCCGCCAGGTGCCACGGGGCACGCCATCGGCCAAAGGCAGGCTTAGTACATGCCCGCCTGCGCGGTCATTTGTGCTGACCATGCGGCTGTACTCAACGCCGTCCGGGCGGCTGAGGATAGCGGTGATTGGCAGGCCGGGGATCGCGGCAACCGTTCCGCTACGGGCCAAGGCGGTCACGTGAATCGTGGCCCCGGGCCGGTACGCGCCTCGATCGGTGGTCATAAAGACATCAACGGGCGGCGCAGGACGGCGCCCCTCAACCCCTCGATCTGACAGGTCAAAAGCCGGATCGATCAACGGCAAAAAGACGAAGTCTTCCCCCGTCTCCACCTGCAACAGGGCGGGGGCCGCCGCACCGCCACCCCGCGTCAAACCCGCAGGAAAGGTCGCGAAACCCTCGGCATCTGTCCGGGCCGTGCCCAGAACCGCATTGGCGCGCGAAATCAGGCGAACGGTGGCATCGCTCACAGCCCCCGCATCCTCAAGGCTGCGCACGGCCGCGGTCAGCCCGTCATTGCCTTGCCAACTGGTGACCCCAAGGTCAGAGAGCACAAACCACTGGCTGGCCGATGCAACTTCATACGGATCCACGCCCGGGGCACGTGCGGTCAGCACATAGATACCGGGCGTCTGCTCCTCAAGCACTTCGCCCAAGGGCAGGCGGGTTGTCATCTCGGCATTCAGGTCGTTTTGCACATCGCCCGTACCACGCCAAATCTCTTGCGCCACTTCGGCGTTAAAGGTCTGAAGTTGCCAGGCCGACAGGGGTTTGCCGAAATACCCGTCTCGCAATGACCGTACGAGGTTTCGGTCACTGACGCGGCTCAGGATCAGCTCGACAGTGTTCAGGTTCACCGTTTCAATCGGGACGGCGGCGGAACTGCTGCGCGGCAGAACATAGCTGCGCCCCGGAAAGCGAACCAGTGGCGCGCGGTCACGCACATAGATGTTCAGGGACGTATCGCGGGCCAGGCTTTCGCCACTGGCGGCAGGCAGGCCCGAGCGGAAGGTCACCCGGTACCGTTCGCCGTGGCGGACGCCGTCTACACACAACACACGGTCATTGGCCTCGACAACCAGCCCGTCGGAATCACTGCGCACATAAGGGTCATAGTCGACACCTGCCTGCGCCAGCGGTTCCGAAAACGTGGCGCAAATTCGAGGGGAGGCACTGTTGTTGTCGACACTGTGCTCGACTATCCGAAACCCGTACTTACCGATGGCATCGTCCAGCGCGCGGGCCACGTCGTCGCGGGGTTGGATGGATTGCGCCAGGCGCAACACACCCAACATATCGCGGCCCCGGCGGTTTGCCTCCAACGCCTCTGCCAACCCTTGCAGGGCTGAGACCTGCGCACCGGGTATTGCGGCCCGAACATAGGCGTTCAGGGCGGCAGGCACCGCCTCGGATCGGGCGGCACGGCGTTGGGACGACGGGACAGAATCAGGCAAGCGCAACGAAACATAGGCATACCGCGCCCAAAGGTCGGAGGCATCCGACCAGGTCACGGCACCCCCCATCAACCGCAGCGCAGAGGCACGGCGACCCGCTTGCCACTCGCTACGCGAGGCATCGACCAACGCTTTCAGCGTTTGGCCATTGACCGGAAACCGCCCACCCATTCCGCGTGCCAGAGTGCGCGCGGCTTCGAAATCCGCCTCTGTCAGATCAAGGGCGGCCGCACGGGCGGCTGCCGCCGCGCGCAGGGTTGGATCACTGGGGACCCGGATGGCCGAAACGGCCCCCACATAGGGCTGGCGTTCGGTCACGTCGGATTTGGGGAAACACGCGTTGGAGCGGTTGTTGAAAGTAAAGGCGACACACTGATCATCAGCACTGCACGCACGTTCACAGGCCCCGTAATTGGTGTCGAACAGGGCCGTTCGGTCAGACCCGTAGAAATCCACATCCTGACTCAGCACATAGCGGTGCGGCGGAATCACATCCTGTGCCGCAAGCGGAAGCGACCAAAGCATTGCACAGAAAAACAGGAAAAAACGGCGCATCACGGGACTCCTAAAACCATTGGGTCTTGCCCTTGCAGCCTGCCACGCGGGCGCGTCCACACGCAACGGATAAGACTGCGCTCGGGTTAAGCGGATGTTCACCAAGGCTGTGACATATCGTTTAAAACGAAGATTGGCGGAGCAGGTCATGAGCCTAGCAAACAAGCTGGCCGAGGAACGGCGGGGCAGGCTGGCAGCGGAACGGCTGTTGGAACTGAAGCAGGCGGAGCTGTCGGCGGCCAACCGCAAACTGGGCAAACATGCCGCCGCTTTGCAGGGCGAAATCGTCGAAACACGGGCCGAGGTAGCAACGGTCAAAACCGAAAATGCGCGGGTCAAAACCGAGCTGGGTCAAGCCAACCAAAAGGTCGAGATAGCCGAGCGGCGTTTGTGGCACTCCGTTCAAACAATCACTGACGGCTTTGCCTTCTTTGATTCCGAAAACCACCTTGTTGCCGCCAACGCGAGCTATCTGGCGATCTTTGACAAGCTGGACGTGATCCAGCCGGGCGTCCATTATATCACCATTCTTCAGGTCCTCACGGATGAGGGGATCGTCAATACCGGCAGCCTTGCCGCTGCCGATTGGCGCGAGATGATGGCCGACCGCTGGATGCAGCCAGAGCCGGAGCCGATCACCATCCGCCTTTGGAATGACCAGTATATCAAGCTTGTGGATAGACGCGGCGCGGGCGGCGATATCGTGTCGCTTGGCCTGAATATCACCACCTCGGTCATCTATGAAAAAGAACTCAAGGCGGCCCGAGCCGAGGCTGAAGCAGCCAGCCGCGCCAAATCCACATTCCTCGCGAACATGAGCCACGAGATCAGGACGCCGATGAACGGGGTCGTCGGCATGGCGGACCTCTTGGGCGAAACCGGCCTCAGCGATGAACAGCAGCTTTATGTCGACACGATCAAGAACTCGGGCGAGGCTCTGCTCGTCATCATCAACGACGTCCTCGACTATTCCAAGATCGAGGCAAAGAAACTTCAACTGCACCCCGAACCCTTTGACCTGGAGCGGAGCATTCATGAGGTCATCATGCTGCTTCAGCCCTCGGCACGCGACAAGGGCCTGACGATCCTGCTGGATTACGACCTGTTCCTGCCAACCGCCTATATCGGCGATCCGGGCCGGTTCCGCCAGGTGATGACAAACCTGATGGGCAATGCCGTCAAGTTCACCGCCCAGGGCCACGTCCTGATCCGGGTGACAGGCGTGTCTGACCCCGACAACGGCAAGGCCGACGTCACCGTCGTGATCGAAGACACCGGGATCGGCATCCCCGAAGACAAGACTGACCACATCTTTGGCGAGTTCAATCAGGTCGAAAACGAGCGCAATCGCCAGTTCGATGGCACCGGTCTGGGCCTCGCGATTTCACAACGTCTGGTCTCGCTCATGGAGGGAGAGATCTGGGTGACCAGCGAGGAAGGCATGGGCTCGTGCTTTGGCTTCCGCATCCCCCTTGAAATGACGGATGCCAAATTGCCTGAACAACCGCCCGTGCCCGACGGGCTGCGCCGTGTGCTGGTGGTTGACGATGTCGCAGCCAATCGCACCATTCTGCAACGGCAGTTGGAACAAATGGGCCTGGGTGTCGTCTGTTGTGCCAGCGGACCCGAAGCGTTGCAGCATCTCACCGATATCGACCTAATCCTGACAGACCACAACATGCCCGACATGGATGGGTTGGAGTTTGCTGACGCCGTGCGCGCCACCGGCAATGAAACCCCGATCCTGTTGCTCAGCTCCAATCCCAGCGTCGCGGCCGGCGATCCCGGCGCGCAGCATCTTCATGCAATTGTTCAAAAACCGGTTCCCCGGGCTGACCTGTTTGCCCGATTGCAAAGCGTGGGGCCCCTGATCCAACAAACCGCGCCATCAGCAGAGAAAGCCGCACGGCGCAAAATGCGGGTCCTTGCTGCCGAGGACAACAAGACCAACCAACTTGTCTTTACCAAGATGGTGAAAGGCGCTGATATTGATCTGAAATTTGCCAACAACGGCATCGAAGCCGTCGAGCAGTTTTCCAGCTTTGTGCCCGACCTGATCTTTATGGACATCTCGATGCCCAAGATGGACGGCAAAGAGGCCACAACCAAGATCCGCGAGATTGAACAGGAAACCGGGGGGCACGTGCCCATCGTGGCGCTGACAGCGCATGCCCTGAATGGTGACGACAAGGGCATTCTGGCGGCGGGCATCGACCACTATCTGACCAAACCGCTGCGCAAACCCGAGATTCACGGCAAGATCAGTGACGCCTGTCCAAAAGACGCCTTGCCACCCTTTCCGCCGCCCGCTCTGGACGAGGCAGGTTAGCCATTTGGCTCGCTTGGCTCAGCCTGCCGGATAGGGCCGGACAAAGACCAGGCGATCGTCGTCCGATTGAGAAGGCTGAAACACATAGCCATCTGCGTCAAACGCCTTGAGGCCATCCATATCCCGCACCTGGTTTTGGATCATGTGGCGCGCCATGGCCCCCCTTGCCCGCTTGGCAAAAAAGCTCACGATCTTGGGGCCCTGCCCTTTGTCCTCCATGAACACCGGCGTCACCACCCGCGGTTTCAACGCCTTTGGTGCCACAGCCCCGAAATACTCCTGACTGGCACAGTTCACCAGCACATCGCTGTTCACCGCCTCGGCTTGCGCGTTCAGCGCCTTGGACAGATCATCGCGCCAATAGTCATAAAGCGATGCACCGCGCCGCGTTTTCAAACGGCTGCCCATCTCAAGGCGGTAGGGCTGGATTCCATCCAGCGGGCGCAACAGCCCGTAAAGGCCCGACAAAATCCGCAAATGGTCCTGAGCATAAGCTACATCCGCCTCTGACAGACTGGCCGCTTCCAACCCCTGATAGGTGTCCCCCGCAAAGGCCAGCATCGCAGGCCGCGTTGTGTCCACATCGGGCGCATCGGCAAAGGCCTGAAACCGGTCACGGTTCAACCGGGCCAGATCATCGCTCAGGCTCATAAGGGATTTCAGATTTCCCAGTGTCAGGTTTCGCGCCGTTTTCACCAGTCGCACCGCGTCGTCCTGCATCGCGGGTTCCGTCATTTCAACGTCACGCGCCGCCCAATCCAGCCGTTTGGCCGGAGAAATCACAACCAGCATCTTGCCACCCTTTTCCTCGTTGAGGCTGATCTAGCCCGCATCCCGCAGCACGTCCAGAAAAGCAGGCCCAAATCGTTCCGCCTTGCGGTCGCCCAGCAGCCGTTCGAGGGCCGCGTCATCATCCGGGCGCATCTGCGCCACTTTAGCCAATTGCGAGGCCGAACAGCTCAGCGGTTTGTCAGTGCCGTCGTGCCCGCGCGCCAGATCGGCCTGCACCTCAAGCAATCGGTCAT
Organism: uncultured Tateyamaria sp.; assembly: GCF_947503705.1. Lineage (GTDB taxonomy): Bacteria > Pseudomonadota > Alphaproteobacteria > Rhodobacterales > Rhodobacteraceae > Tateyamaria. Next base: position 278,483 of record NZ_CANNES010000001.1, read on the forward strand.
AGACTGTGCCGGCCGCTCGGCCCGCCAACTTACGCCGCAACGGGTGCAGGGCGGCCGCCTCGCCGTTGATCACCTCGAGGAACGCGTCGCCAAAACTATGAAGTTTCTTGGCACCGACCCCACCGATCTGCGCCATTTGATCAAGGTTCATTGGCCGCTTTTCCGCCATATCGATCAGAGTCCGATCCGGGAAAATCACATAGGCGGGCACTTTGGCCGCCTCTGCCAGCCCACGCCGCTTGGCCTTGAGCGCGGACAAGAGCGGCGCGTCTTCCTCCGACACCATCGCCTTGACCGCCGGGCGGCGGACGGCGGACTTGATCGTGTCGCGGCGCAGGTTGATCTTGGCCTCGTCCCGAAGGATCGGCAGGGCTGCATCCGTCATCCGCAGGGCACCATGCCTGTCGGCATCAGGGCGCACAAGATCGTGGCCCATCATTTGCCGAAACACCGCTTGCCATTGGCGCCGGGTGTATTCCGTGCCAACACCAAATGTAGGCAGGCTGGTATGCCCGCGTTGGCGCACCTTGTCAGTCTCATTGCCCAGCAGAATGTCGATCAGGTGGCCCGCCCCAAACCATTCATCGGTACGCAGCATCGCCGACAGCGCCTTGCGCACCGCCGTCGTCCCGTCAAACACATCCGCAGGCGTCTGGCACAGATCGCAGTGGTCACAGGTCACTTCCGTTTCGCCAAAATAGCCTAGCAGCGTCTTGCGCCGACATTCCAAAGCTTCCGCCAGACCCAAAAGTGCATTCAACCGCGCGTGGTCCGCCATCCGTCGTTCGGACGGGGCAAGCCCTTCGTCAATCTGACTGCGGCGCAGCTTGATGTCCTCGGGCCCGAAAAGCGTCAGCGTTTCGGCTGGTGCGCCGTCGCGACCGGCGCGGCCAATCTCCTGATAATAGGCCTCGATGGATTTGGGCAGATCGGCATGGGCGACCCAACGAATATCCGGCTTGTCGATCCCCATGCCAAAGGCAACGGTGGCCACAACGATCAGGCCATCTTCCTGCTGGAACCGCCGTTCCGCAATACGCCGGTCATCGGCGTCCATGCCCCCATGATAATGAATGGCCGCGTGCCCCGCCTCGCGCAGACCCTGGGCCAGCGTCTCGGTCTTGGCCCGTGTGCCGCAATAAACGATCCCGGATTGTCCCTTGCGTGCGGCGGCAAAGCTAAGGATCTGCGCGCGGGGCCCGTTTTTGGCGGCAAAGGCCAGATGGATATTTGGCCGGTCAAAACCCCGCAGGAAGGCGCGCGGGGGAACGCCATCGAACAGCTTTTGAACAATCTCGGCCTGGGTTTCGGCATCCGCAGTCGCGGTAAAGGCGGCCAAGGGCACATCCAGGGCGCGTCGCAACTCACCGATCCGCAGATAATCGGGCCGGAAATCATGGCCCCATTGGCTGACGCAATGTGCCTCGTCCACCGCGATCATGCTGACACCGATGCGGCGCAGCATCCCCATGGACGATCCGGCCGCCAATCGTTCCGGCGCGATATAGAGCAGCTTCAACTCGCCACGTTCCAACGCGTCCCAGACCGCATCGGTTTCCTCGGGCGTGTTGCCGGATGTCAGCGCGCCCGCCGACACACCCGCCGCCTGCAAGGCCCGCACCTGGTCGCGCATCAGCGCTATCAGCGGCGAGATCACAACAGTGACCCCTTCGCGCATCAGCGCAGGCAATTGAAAACACAGGGATTTGCCGCCACCTGTCGGCATGATGGCCAGGGTGTTCTCGCCCGCCGTCACCGCCTGAACGATCGGCTCCTGGCCCGGACGAAAATCGTCAAACCCGAATACGTCCTTCAACAGCGTGGCAGCGCTGGCCATGTCATGAAACCCTGTAAAATTTTATGTGTCTGCTCGTTGAATACAGATTCACATTTTAACAGGGCGTGAACAAGTCCCGATCAGGCGAAACCAAAGATCACAGGCAGGATATAGGCGCGCAGCGAAATCACGATCAGCAGCGCCACCAGCGGGGCCAGATCAAGGGGCCGCGTGTCAGGCAGAATGCGGCGAATGGGCTCGTAAATCGGCTCAAGCAGCCGGTTCAGACCGGCCCATATCTGCGCCACGATCGGCTGGTGCAGGTTCAAGACCTGAAAGTTGATCAGCCAGCTCATGATGATGTGCACGATCATCACGAAATAGACAACGCCAAGGATCAGTTGCAGAGGTCCGTAAATGGCCAGCATGGGCAGGCTCCTTCATGTGTTGCCCCAACAGGTAGGCCGTGGGGGCCTGTGGCGCAAGGTCACTTTGTCCCAGGTCTTGACCTGTCGCTGCAGCGCCGCATTTAGAGTGCATCAGGAGTAATCGCATGTTTCCCTTTGTTCGCCTCATCAAAGATATGCTTGTCGCCAGCCGCCAAGCGCCGATCCACCCCACCGACATACATGTGTCGCACCACATGGTGTGGCCTTGGGATCTGGACGCTTTTGCCGAGCTGAACAATGGTCGCACGCTGACGCTGTATGATCTGGGCCGTCTGGGCATGGGTGCGCGCAGTGGCCTGATCGGCACTCTCCGAACCAAGAAATGGAGCCTGACAATGGCAGGGTCGTCCGTGCGGTATCGTCGGCGTCTACATGCGTTTCAGCGGTTCGAAATGCGCAGCAGAACGATCTGTTGGGACGACAAGTTCTTTTATATCGAACAGTCGATGTGGAAGCCTGACGGCACTTGCACCAGCCATGTTCTCTACCGTGCGGCGGTCACCAGCAAAAACGGGATTGTCCCCCCGAGAGAGGTTGGCGAGGCCATGGGCCTTGATACAACTTCGCCTCTTGCACCCGACTGGGTCGCAGCCTGGATCGAGGCCGAAGCCATGCGCCCCTGGCCCCCAATGCAGAACGTTGCCAAGACCCACCTGCGCGAAGTCGCCTGACGGACCGGAGACTGGCGCGGTCTCCGGCTGTTTTCCGACGCGGAAAACGGAACCCCACAGGAAATCGCACCGATTTCCAGCCGGTCTTTGCGTCAAAGACCGGACTGACACATGCCAACCTTGTCTTGCCACTTGCCCGTCAGCCTGATTTGGTCCGCGTCAACAAAAGACGGGGATCGGGTCATGACAGATATCAGCCTCAAGAAACGCATTCGCGGCTGGATGGCCTTTGATTGGGCGACGCAGCCGTTTTACACGCTGGGTCTGACCTTTGTCTTTGGGCCGTATTTCGCCGCCGTCTCTCTTGAGTATTTCCAAGGCCAGATGGACGATGTGGAGGCTGCCAAAGCGTCCAGCCAAGCCCTTTGGTTTTGGGGGCAAACGATTGCGGGCCTGTTCATCGCCTTCACCGCACCGCTGATCGGAGCCTATGCCGACAGTACGGGGCGCAGGATGCCATGGATTTGGGGATTTAGCGTCGTTTACGTCCTAATGACCTGGGCGCTTTGGTACACTTTTCCCGACGCCTCGACGCTCTTTCTGATCCTGATTGCCTTCAACGTGGGCCTGATTGCGGCCGAATTTATCCTGATTTTTGTCAACGCGATCCTGCCGTCGCTGGGGGACAAGGACGAGGTTGGCAAAATCTCCGGCAATGGCGCGGCCTTGGGCTATTGGGGCGGCGTAGTCTCTCTGTTTCTGATGCTGCTGCTCTTTGCGGAAAACGACACAGGGAAAACCCTCATTGGCCTCGATCCCCTCTTTGGTCTTGATGCCAGCGCACGCGAGGGGACCCGATCGGTAGGCCCCTTTATCGCGATCTGGTTCATGATCTTCATGATCCCCTTCTTTGCTTGGGTGCGCGAGCCGCGTCAGGCCAATCGCACGGGCGGCGTTTCCAACGCGATGCGCGATCTGAAACAGTCGCTGAGCGGGGCGTTGAAACGCAAATCCCTGCTGAATTTCCTGATTTCGTCGATGTTTTACCGCGATGCATTGAACGCGCTTTATTCGGCGGGGGGTGTCTATGCGACGCTGGTTCTGGGATGGAGCATCATCCAGATCGGCGTCTTTGGCATCGTCGGCGCCATCACCGCCGCCATTGCCACGCAGATCGGCGGCATGTTCGACAAACGTCTCGGGCCGCGCCCGGTGATCCAATTCTGTTGCTACATCCTGATCGTCGTATGCATGATCATCGTGGGCATGAACCGCGAAAGCTTTTTTGGTCTGGTCGCCGTGGCTGAAGGGTCCAGCCTGCCTGACATCGTGTTCTATGTCTGCGGGGCGGCGATTGGTGGTGCGGGCGGCGCACTTTATGCCGCATCCCGCTCGATGATGGTGCGCCACACCCACCCCGAACGCCCGACCGAAGCCTTTGGCCTTTTCGCATTGTCGGGGAAGGCCACCGCATTTCTGGCTCCGTTTCTGATCGGGCTGTTTTCTACCCTGACAGGCAACGCCCAGATGGGTTACATTCCGGTCATCTTGCTGTTCGTTCTTGGCCTGTACCTTTTGCGCCATGTTAACCCCGAGGGAGACCACGCCAAATGGTCAAAATCCGAAGTACCTGCGCCATAGTCTTTGCCCTGATCCTCAGCCTTGGGGGTGTCAGCGAGGCCCAACAACTGGCCAAGCAACAGTTCGGGGCCAAAAGCAATGCGTCCGCCCAGAGGCCCGCCCCCTTCGGCAGCTACGCCAAGGGCTGCATTGCGGGGGCCGAGCAATTGCCGGAAACCGGCCCCACCTGGCAGGCCATGCGCCTGTCGCGCAATCGCAATTGGGGCCATCCCAACACTTTGGATTTCATCAAGGACCTGTCGGGCTTTGCCGCGAAACAGCCCGGTTGGAAGGGCCTGTATATCGGGGACATCAGCCAGCCGCGTGGCGGGCCGATGCTGTCGGGGCACCGCAGTCACCAATTGGGTCTGGATATCGACATTTGGATGCTGCCCGCCTCCCGCCTGAACCTCAGCCAGAACACGCGCGAAAACATCTCTTCCATCTCCTTGCGCCGCGCGGGCGGTGCCTTTGTGAATGACAATTGGAGCCGCGCGCACCACCGCATCATCAAAGAGGCGGCCAAGGACAAACGCACCGCGCGCATTTTCGTGTTTCCCGGCGCCAAGGTGCAAATGTGCAAGGATGCCAAGGGAAACCGCAAATGGCTGCGCAAGGTGCGGCCCTGGTATGGGCATCACTACCATTTCCATGTGCGGCTGGCCTGTCCCCGCGGGGACAGTGGCTGTGTGAACCAAGCGCCGCCGCCACCGGGGGATGGGTGCGATGATGCACAGCAGTGGGTCAACGACATCCTCAATCCGCCCCCACCGAAACCGCGTGATCCCAACGCGCCCGCGCCAAAACCGCGCCGCGAATTGCGAATGTCGGATTTACCACAGCAATGCGCTGGCGTCTTAGCCTCGCGCTGATCCTCTCCGGGACGGCAGGGGTCGCCGAACCGCTTACATTTGTGCGGTCGGTCGTTCTTGGCTCTGACCTGCCTGAATTTGGTGGGCTTTCCGCTATCGAGATGCCGCTGTCGGGGAGCGAGGCCTTGATGCTTTCGGATCGCGGGGCCGCCTTTGCGCTGTCGATTGACAGAGCGGCGGGCACCTATGCCATCACGTCGGTCCCCCAACCCCGCCCTCATCGCGACAGCGAAGGATTGGCATGGGACGGCACGGCAATGTTTTTTAGCTACGAGGGGCCCGGCGCGGTGGTGCGCGCCGATGGCAAGCGACTGGCGGTACACCCGGATTTCTCAACGCATCGACCCAACGGCTCACTCGAAGCTTTGGCAGCCGCCCCGGACGGGACCCTTTACACCTTGCCGGAACGATCGGGCGATCCGAACATTCCCTTTCCGATCTATCGCTACACAGGCGGCACGTGGGAAAAGTGGGCGGCGCTGCCGCGCCTGGGGCCGTTCCTGCCAGCGGGGGCGGATATTGGCCCCGACGGGATGCTCTATATACTCGAAAGGGCTTTCAGCCCCCTGGGGTTTCGCAGCCGCATCCGGCGCCTTGACCCAAAAGCCCCAGAGGTCGAAACGGAAACCGTGTTGAAGACCCGCGCGGGCCTGCATGACAACCTTGAGGGACTGGCGCTTTGGCGCTCGGACAGCGGGGCCACCTGCCTGAGCATGGTATCGGATAACAACTTCCTGTCCGTTCAACGCACCGAATTGGTGGAATACGCCCTCACGGAAACCCTTGCAGGCGGTGCCACCTGCGACTAAGACGCGCAAATCCCCGCTCGGGGATCAAGTCGCCGCAACCTTGCTAAAACGGGCATCAGATATGACACGCGCACACCTTCCCGGCATTATTGCCATGGCCCTCATCGTGGTCGCCTCAAACATCCTCGTTCAATTCCTGTTCGGAAACTGGCTGACCTGGGGGGCATTCACATACCCGCTGGCCTTCCTCGTGACGGACATCATGAACCGCGTCTATGGCGCGGGACCGGCACGGACGGTCGTGTTCGTGGGCTTTATCGTCGGGCTTTTCTGCTCGCTGGTCGGCACGCAGATCATGGGCGAGTTCGGCCCGCTGGTCACCTTCCGCATCGCCATCGGCTCGGGCCTGGCCTTCCTGACTGCGCAGCTCTTGGACGTTGGCATTTTCTCTGCCTTGCGCAAAGGGGCCTGGTGGAAAGCGCCGCTGGTCTCGACCATCATCGGCAGTTCGGTCGATACGGCCCTGTTCTTTACCATCGCCTTCTCTGGCGCACTGACCTTTATCGAGCCGTCCAACGACGTGTCCTGGGCGGGCGAGATGCTGCCAGTCCTTGGAGTTGGTCCCGTGGCCCCGCTTTGGGTGTCGCTGGCGATTGCCGATTGGGCGGTGAAACTGACCCTCGCGCTTATTGCATTGGCGCCGTTCCGCTGGGTGACAACAAAAGTTTCAGAGCCTGCCTAAATTCGTTGACTTTTGGCGTGGCTATGCGACGCTGAAGGTGAGTTCAACAAATGTAAAGGAGGTGATCCAGTGTCAAGAAAGGTATTGGAGCGAGGTGTCGGAACAACTTGGGAGGTCGCCTGCTAGGGCAGCCCCGCGCGGTGCAGACCGCCAAGTTGGTCGGTTGACCTAACCGACACAACCTCCTGAAACCATTCGATTGGGCCGCACTCCAGGGTGCGGCCCTTTTTTGTCGAATATGGCATCAAAGATCAGGCCGCAGCGGCATGCGCCTGCAACGAACGCCACGCCACATCCTCGGTGCCAAAGGTTTCGGCCTGCACTGGCAGGATTTTGTCCATGAACGCGATCATCTTGTTGGCACGGTCCGGTGCGCCGACAACCACATAACGGTTCACGTTGCTGATGGCCTTGAACCGGCTTTTGAGAACATCCCAGTCCCAGCCTGCGCCCAGTTCAGCGCCGTCGAAGTGGTCAAAGATCATCAGCATGTCGATTTTTTCCGAGTGCGCGTCGAAGGCCGCATTCATATATTTTGCCATGTCTTCCATGGCATCATCGCTGATCTCGCCGCTGATGCGAAACGCGTAAAGATCGGGGCGGTTGGTTGCAATCTGGGTGATGCCTTTTGTGTTCAACACTGTCATTCTCCGTTATCATTGCGGTATGCATCGGGAACGCCCGACGCTTTGCTAAGTTCCATGGGACGCAAGGATATGCTGCGCATCAATGACGAGATCATCTTGCAGGATTGGGAACTGAGCGAGCAGTTCGTCCGTTCGTCCGGCCCAGGTGGGCAAAACGTGAACAAGGTGTCCTCTGCCGTGGAACTGCGGTTTGAGGCGGCGCGTTCGCCGTCTTTGGCCGGTCCGGTCAAGACGCGGTTGAAACGATTGGCGGGCCGCCGTTGGACCCTGGAAGGGGCGCTGATCATCCAATGTGACGAGACCCGAAGCCAGGCCCGCAACCGCGATATCGCTCGTGACCGCCTGGCCGACTTGATTCGCAAGGCCCTTGTCGCCCCCAAACGCCGTATCGCGACCCGCCCGACGCTGGGGTCCAAGAAACGACGGTTGAAGGCCAAGAAAGTGCGCGGCGAAGTCAAGTCGATGCGCGGCCGCGTCGATCCGGAGGATTAGGCCAGGACGAGTGCTGGTTGAGGGCATCTCCACCTTACGGGGATGATTACGGATGACAGTGGCCCCAAAGCCCGTAAGGTGCACCTGTCGTCCACCATTGCCCCCTTTTTCAGACAGATCATCATGCGCCCCAACGACCGCACCGGTCTTGCCATTATCCTGAGCCTCGTGGCGCTGACCCTGTTTGATGCGATGGGGTTGGTGATCAAGCATTTGTCGAGCACCTATTCCGCCGCCGAGCTGTCCGCGTGGCGGAACCTGTTTGGCCTTATCCCGTCGATAATTGCGCTCGCCGCAGCCCGCAGTTGGCACGCCAAGGGACGCATTTGGCAGATCCGCCAATGGCGGCTGGCCCTCATGCGTGGCGTGATCGTGACCTTTGCCCAGCTCTTTTTCTATATGTCCCTGGGCCGGATGGAGTTTGCGACCGCGTCCACCATTACCTATGCCAATGCGCTTTTCATGACCGCCCTTGCCGTGCCTTTGTTGGGCGAGCACGTCGGGTGGGTCCGGTGGAGCGCGGTGATGGTCGGCTTTGCCGGGGTGGTTTTTGTAATGCAGCCCGGGGCTGACACGTTTTCATATGACGCCCTTCTGCCCTTGGGCGCCGCGGCCTGTTATGCCTTGGTCGGCGTGACAGCCCGGATGATCGACGACGATGTGCCCAGCGCTTTGGTCAGCCTGTATTCGTCGGTCGCCGCGGCTTGTGGCAGTTTGATCCTGGCCTTGTCCCTCGGGGGATTTACGCCGGTCCAAAGCGGGACGGACATGGCATGGATCATCGCCATGGGCGGATTTGGCGGCACGGCTGTCCTGTTTCTGGTTGTCAGCTACCGGATGACCGAGCAAAGCAACCTCGCCCCCTTCAGCTATTTCGGCATCCCGCTGGCCTTTTTGCTGGGTTGGCTGTTCTTTGGCGAAACGCCTTGGGGCGCGCTTTTCCCAGGCGCATTCCTGATCGCCGCGGGCGGACTTTTGATCATCTGGCGAGAGCGTCGCCGCACACGCGATACATACTAGCTAGCCCTAAAATCACCGCCTGTATCATCACAGCCGCACTGTGCTGCCGTTAGTGACGCCAGCAATGCAGCCAAAGGTTCATCCTTGGACCTGGCATCTTCTTGAAGCCGTTTACGGATGTATGACGTCTGCCGTCTGACTACCTTTTCTGGCACGCAGCGGCGTTTCGAAATTGTCGCAACTGTTTCACCCCGTGTCATCCGGCAGAAAAGTTCTGGGGTCGGCAAAAGAATAAAGCCCGCAAGGAAGTTAGCGCTCATCTCAGACTCGAGGATATCCTCAAATTCAGTAATGAACGGATCACCAACGCACCAAGCCTTTGATACAGAACGGTTTTTGTCGAGTCTGACTTCCACACGCTCTACTATATAATTTTCCAAATCGCCACGAATGCGCGGCAAGACTTGTTCATCATCGAACTCAGGCGGCATGCAGTCTTTGTCCAGAACCCAATGACTTAATTCATGAGCGATGGTCCAGCGCAACTCGCGTTCCCCCAAAGATTCGTTCACAACGATTTCCCAACCGGATGGGGTAGTCCGTTTGGATGGGTATAAAAACCCTGCGAGGTTGCCCGGCAATGCAACTTTGACAACCGGCAAACCCAGAGACTCAGCAAGTTCAACTAATGAGTTGTTGGCCGACTTTTGAAACTCTAGAATTTTGGCTTCAAATTTTTTGTGTTTGCGAACCTGCGAAGTGATACGCTTGGCTCGCGCTTTTTGAGTGGTTCGCGCATTTAGTTTTACGATGTTGCTATGCGCTGTCATCGGGCAAACTCTTGTTGATGGAACGCGTTCTGCGGACTAAATCGATTTCTTGCTTTGTTATACCAACATCGTAGTCATCCAACTTCGTGCGATAAAAATCCTTCAGTTGGCGCCATTCCTGAACGTCTTGTGCACTGGGTTCTTGCCGCATTCGCTCTTTTAAACGCTGCTCTAAACGTTTTTGAAACGCTTCTTCTTCTCGTTTTTCTTTGCGTAGCGCCCTGTCTTTCCTAAGCTTTTGGATACGCTCCATCAAACCGAGGGAGTGATAGAAGAATGCAACAATCGCGGCGACAGCAACAAACCATGGCCAGTAAAACCCTAAGGCAGACAAAATGCTTTCGAGATATTCCATCGGGCCATCCGCTCAAACAAGTACTACATCATGTTGTCAATTATCGACAAAGTACTACAAATGGTGAATAATTCAAGAAAATGTTCTCAAATCTGCCGAATTTTGGGATTTTGTCGAAAGTTACGGCACCACACACTCTTGCAAACCAAACTAGATTGGCTTCTTACAAAGCTATCCGGATAGTGATTTACGGGCGAAACCGGATAGCTTGGTATCCGAAACGCACTTGCAATTGCTCGGGCGAAAATTGATTTCGACTAGCGGATGCCGCCTCACTGAGGGAAAGAAACGACGCGGACCTAAAGCAGGGTAATTCCCGAGCGAGCGGAGTAGACATCGGCCTGTAACAGCTGCGCAGCCTGCAAATGACCGTCGAGGCCCTTCTGCCCTTGATCTATAGCTTTTTGGATATGGGCATGGCTAGTTTCGATCTGCTGTTGGCTCATCGTGAGCACCTCGGCAATGTCGGCACGACTTTGGCGAATGCTGTTAATCCCATCATCGTAGGCGGCCTGGTTGATCTCGCCCTTTTCATGTGCCGCTTGTAGCTGTGCCAGTTCCGCATCTTGTTGTGCAAGCACCTGCGGCAGGCTCAAATTCATCCGGTCCATGTGATCCTGGGTCGTGCGCAGACTGCGCATCAACATATCCGGCGTTGCGGCGTCCAAGCGGCGAGTAACGTCACGTTGACCGGCCTTGTTTCCAGCCGCAGCACCAACCAGCCCTCCAGCGGCGGCCCCGATCAGGCACCGCTCCGCACCATTTGCCGTCAATACGCCCAAACCACAGCCGATCACGGCGCCGGCAGCTGCCCCACGCAGTGTCGACTTGCGCCGCAGGTCCTGCGCCATCTGCTTCAACGTGTCGGCCTGTTCTGTCAGATAAGCTGCGTCCTGCGCCCGGTTCTGAAACACCAGGGGCGACGTATCCAGCCGCGTCGCCGCGTCAGGGCGCTGCGGAAACTCGGCGCAGCCTGCGAGCGCGGCAATGGTGATAAGGGACAAGGCGGGGGTCAGTCGGGGCATTTGAGGTGTCCAGTCTTTGGATCAGCGTTAGGTCACGGCACCCCGCTAAAGCCAAATTGTGGCATCATTTTGGACAAAGCCCGGATTTACCTTAAATTGTTTCCATGCAGACGTGAGGCGCTACACCACAACCTCAATGGCCTCCTGGCTGCCCACGCCAAAGACACGCTTGTAGCGGTCGATCTCTGCTGCCGGTCCCATTGCCTTGTTGGGATTGTCCGACAATTTGACCGTAGGCTGGCCATTGGCACTGACCGCCTTGCAGACGAGCGAGAAGGGGGCCAGGGCGTCGCCTTGCGTCAACCCTTTGAAGTCGTTGGTCAGCATCGTGCCCCAGCCAAAGCTGACCCGAACCCGCCCTTGAAACTGCTGGTGCAGTTCTTCGATCTTGCCCGCATCCAGCCCATCCGAAAAGATCACCAGCTTGTCGCGCGGATCCTCGCCCCGTTCGGTCCACCAGCGGATGGCCGTTTCCGCCCCGGTGGCGGGGTCACCGCTGTCGACGCGGATGCCTGTCCACCCAGCCAGCCAATCGGGCGCACGGTCCAGGAACCCTTTGGTCCCGAAGGTATCAGGCAGGATGATCCGCAGATTGCCGTCATGTTCCTCTTGCCAATCGCTGAGCACGTCGTACGGGGCCCGCGCCAGATCGGCGTCGTTTTCGGCCAGGGCGGAGTACACCATAGGCAGTTCGTGCGCATTGGTGCCGATCGCCTCAACCTCGCGGTTTTTCGCGATCAGACAGTTTGAGGTGCCCACGAATTTGTCGCCCAGCCCCTCACCCATCGCCTGCACTGCCCAATCCTGCCAAAGGAAAGAATGCCGCCGCCGCGTGCCGAAATCCGCGACCCGCAGTCCGTCCAGTTCGCGCAACCGCTCAATCTTTTCCCAAAGCTTGGTCATGGCGCGGGCATAAAGGACCTGCAATTCGAACCGGCCCATGCGGTTCAGAACCGCTCGCCCGCGCAGTTCCATCAATACGGCAAGGGCCGGGATTTCCCACAGCATCACTTCGGGCCAGGACCCTTCGAACGTCAGTTCGTACTGATCCTCCCGCCGCTCCAGGTGGTAGGCGGGCAGGCGCAGGGTTTCGAACCAATCCATGAATTCGGGGGTGAACATCTGCCGTTTGCCGTAGAACGTGTTGCCCCGCATCCACGTGCTTTCCCCCCGACTGAGCGAGAGGGAGCGGATGTGGTCCAATTGTTCGCGCAGCTCGCCTTCGTCAATCAGCTTGGCGAGCGGCACATGGGTGGAGCGGTTGATGAGGCTGAAGGTGACTTGGGTATCGGGCTTGTTTCGGAACACCGATTGGCACATCAGAAGTTTGTAGAAATCCGTGTCGATGAGGGACCGGACAATGGGGTCGATCTTCCATTTGTGGTTCCAGACGCGGGTGGCGATGTCGACCATGGGGTAGTTCCTTGCTTGGCTGATCACCTTGTGCCAGAGGTTTGCGCCTGGCCGCAAGGCGGGGCGAAGACCGGCGCGGTCTTCGGCTGCAATCCGGCGCGGATTGCGGTCGCGCCCGTTGGCCTTTGTAGCGCTAGGATTTGCCAGCCTTCAGACGCCGCGTCGGCGTCTTGCAGTGATCCGCGTCGGATTACGTGGCCAGTGTGACGCCTGCGGCCCGCATCCCATCTTGGGCTGCTGCAAGCGACCCGTTCAAGTCAATGGCCCGACACAGATCCATTTGCACCGTTATATTGAACCCCAATTTGGCAGCATCCACCGCCGAGAAGTTCACGCAAAAATCCGTCGCCAGCCCCACCATCAGCAGGTCCGAAATACCTCGTGTCCTCAGATAGCCCTCCAGCCCGGTGGGCGTGCTGTGGTCATTCTCGAAAAACGCGGAATAGCTGTCGATGTCCGGCCGGAAGCCTTTGCGCACGATCATCTCTGCCCGGTCACTGTGCAGTTCGTTGTGGAACTGGGCCCCGATGGACCCCTGAATGCAATGATCCGGCCAAAGAACCTGTGGGCCATAGGCCATGTCCAACACCTCGTAGGCATCGCGTCCCGCGTGCGACGAGGCAAAAGACGAGTGCCCCGCTGGGTGCCAGTCTTGCGTCAACACCACAGCGTCTGCATCGTTCATCAACGCATTGATCCCAGCGACGATCCGGTCGCCTTCGGGGACGGCCAACGCCCCCCCGGGGCAAAAGTCGTTTTGCACGTCGATCACGATCAGGGCATAGGTCATTGGCAGCTTTCGTCTAGGGTGTCGCCTAAGTCTATTCCCAATTCACTCATGACGAAAAGCAGATAACCCATCTGGGCCGGGCGCTACATGCCCAGAACGCAAAAGGGGCACACTGCAATCAGGCCTCCAACCATCACGGCACCACCCACCGCTTCTCCTGCGCTGACGGTGCCATCCTCGTTCATGTCAAACGCCTTGGTCTTGGCGGGTTCTTCTCTTGTGACTGCGGGTGAAAATCGCTCTGTTGGCGGCGGCGGCAACATGCCATCTCTGCTGTTGGGAGGCGCAGAACAGGCAGCCAAGGACAGGCTGGCAGCAGCTACAACTGCGATGGCTTTTACATCTATCATTTTAATATTGCTTTCAAAATATGCATCCGACGGTAGCCGAAAAGGCGCCGTGACGCATAGTATGGAATACCGGACCCGAACCGCAGCTTCATGGCGGGCCGGGTACCTGACACGTGCTCAGGCGTCACACCGGCGTGGCGAAAGACTTGCAGGACGCAGCGCGCAGGCGTATCTGAGCGCGCATGTTCACCATCGCTGCGCTTTATCACTTTACCCGGTTTGACGACCCCGCCGCCTTGAAGGCGCCATTGGCCAAAGTTGCGTGTGGCAACGGCGTGACCGGCACATTGCTTTTGGCTCCGGAGGGGATCAACGGCACGATCGCGGGCAGTCGCGCGGGCATCGATGCCGTTCTGGATCATATCCGCGCCCTGCCCGGCTGTGCAGAACTGGAGTGGAAAGAGAGCCATAGCCCAACGCCCCCTTTTGGAAAAATGAAAGTCCGTCTCAAGCGGGAAATTGTCACCATGGGCCAGCCTGACGTCGATCCGGCGGCCCGCACCGGTCACTATGTCGAAGCCTCTGACTGGAACGACCTGATTGGGCGTGATGATGTCGCCGTCATCGACACCCGCAACGATTACGAGGTGGCCATTGGCACCTTTGACGGGGCAATTGATCCAAAAACTGCCAGCTTTGGCGCCTTTCCCGCCTGGTGGGAGGAGAACAAGCACCGCTTTCATAACAAGAAGGTGGCCATGTTCTGTACGGGTGGCATCCGCTGTGAAAAATCTACCAACTACCTGCTCGGCCAGGGGGTCGAGGATGTCTTTCACCTCAAGGGTGGCATCCTGAAATACCTCGAAGAGGTGCCTGCATCTGACAGCACATGGCAGGGTGAGTGCTTTGTCTTTGATGGCCGCGTCAGCGTCGGTCACGGTTTGGAGGTTGGGCCGCACCTGCTGTGCTATGCCTGCCGCCGTCCGATCTTGCCTGCGGATCAGAACCATCCTGGCTATGAGGCAGGTGTCAGCTGCCATCATTGCGTTGATGAGACCACGTATGAGGACAAGGCCCGCTTTCGCGAACGTCAAAAGCAGATGGTGCTTGCGCAGGCCCGCGGCACCGACCATCTGACAGGCAAGATGGTGCCGGGTAAAACCTAGGTGCATCCCCCGTAAGATGCGGCGAAAGCGCTAGGCTGGCTGCAACACACCACGCGTGCGGCTGCGGCCCAAAAGCCACAGCATGATCGCGATGTTCAGCCCGTTCCACAGGATCCCGTTCCAGAACGCCATCTGATAGCTGCCCGTCACGTCATAAATCCAGCCCGACATCCAGCCCCCCAGCGCCATGCCCATGATTGTCGCCATCAACACAAACCCAACCCGGGCGCCCGCCTCGCGCGCTGGCATGTATTCCCGGACGATCACGGCATAGCTGGGTACGATCCCGCCTTGGCTAAGTCCAAACACAAGGCTCACGACATAAAGCGAGATCAACGCGTCAGAGGGCAGGTAAAGCACAAGCGCAATGCATTGCAGCACCGAGCCGATCAGCAGCGTCATGACACCGCCCAGCCGGTCCGCCAATGCGCCCGATACGATCCGCGACGCAACACCACCCAAAAGCATCAGCGACAGCATTTCGGCACCGACCGCCGGGCCATAGCCCAGATCGACGCAATAGCTGACGATATGGACCTGCGGCATCGACATCGCCACACAACAGCCCACGCCGGCCAACCCAAGCAACCAGGCCAACATGCGAGGTGAAAGCCCGACAGACTGCGCCCTGAGGCCCGAGGCAGCTTCGGCTGTTGCATAAGCTTCTTCAGGCACCGAGCGGCGCAAGGCAAAGGCAAGCGGAATGACCACACACAACGTGGCGACTGCCAGTATGACATAGACCATCCGCCAGCCTTCTTCAGCCAGATAGCCCGCCAGAATGATCGGCCAGAACGCGCCCGAGATATAGTTTCCGCTGGCCACCAAAGCGACGGCGATCCCCCGCCGCTTGATGAACCAGTGCGAGATGTCCGCGATCAGCGGGCCGAATCCCACCGCCGTGAAGAACCCCACCACCAGCTGTGCCAATGATAACATGAGGATTGAAGTACTGAGGATGGCCAGGCCATATCCCGCCGCGATGCCCAGCCCGCAGGCCACCAGAACCCGCGTGACGCCCCAGCGATCCACCGCACGGCCAATCGCGAAGTTCCCTACGGCAAAGCCGATCATGGTCAGGGTATAGGGCAGGCTCGCCTCGGCCCGGCCCGTGCCGAACTCTGCCTCAACGGAGGGCATTACCACGATGATGGCCCACATGCCGACATTGGCCACGGTGGCAATTGCCAAGGTCAGGGCCAGCCGCCCCCAGGCATAAGGGCTATCAAGGACGCTTTTACTCATATGCTATCTGCGCGTGGCGCGATCCGCTGCGCAAGGGGCCAGATGAAGTTCTGACAATTTGATCTGTTAAGCACCGGGTAAGGCGCCGTGGAATAAGAATGATCTTGGGTGAAAATGAGGTGTGGGAATGAGCGCGCAAGCAAATGCGCGGCCTATCATCATCAAGCGCAAGAAAGTCATTGCTGGCGGGGGCCATCATGGCGGTGCGTGGAAGGTGGCCTATGCGGACTTCGTGACCGCTATGATGGCTTTCTTCATGTTGATGTGGCTGCTGAATGCAACGACCGAAAAGCAACGCAAGGGAATTGCGGATTACTTTTCGCCGACGATTCCGATCAATCGGATTTCAGGTGGCGGGGATGGCAGCTTTGGCGGCGACAGTATCTTTTCTGAAATGACCTTGCCGCAGAACGGCACAGGTGCGACCGCCGCGCGGCCCACCGAAGGGCGGCAGGCCCGGGGCGAAAGCGGGATGAGTGTGGACGGCAAAGGACAGACGCAGGCCGAAGAAGCCTTTAGATCCCTTGAGGCCAAGTTGCTGGGCAAAGGCGGCGAATCCAAGGTGATGGAGAATGAGCTGCAACACATAAACACCCGTCTGACCGACGAGGGGCTGGTGATCGAGATCTTTGCGCTGGAGGGCACGCCGCTGTTTGAAGGCACAAGCGATCAACCAACACCCTTGCTGCGCAGCCTTGCCCTGATGATCAGCGACACCGCACAAACCGTGGAAAACGGTATCGCAATCGGTGGTCATGTTCCGGCAGAACCGATTGTGCGGGCCGAGAACCTGACCTGGCAAACCTCTGCGAACCAGGCCACCGCTATGCGCAAGCTGATCGAAGCGGCCGGGATCGCACCGGCGCAGATCAAAAGGGTCACCGGCCATGCCGACCGCGAACCCATCACGCGCAATCCCATGGCGCTGCGCAACAACCGATTGGAGATTGTCTTGCTGCGCGAATGAGGAATAGATCGGATTTTATCTGTTAGTCTGACATTAATCAGCTGCGCCTAACTGTTGGCCCAATTGGGTCGATACAGCAGAAAGGCGTGTCTATGACGATCTCATCTTCGCTTAACGCAGGTGTGGCAGGGCTTCAGGCCAATGCAACACGACTGGCAACCATTTCAGACAATATCGCGAACTCTTCGACGTTCGGATACAAACGGGTCAACACGGATTTCCATTCGCTGGTGATTTCGTCCTCTGGCGGGACATATTCGGCAGGTGGGGTCCGGGCGACAACCTCACGCCTGATCGACCAAAGCGGGTCGCTGGTGTCGACATCCAACCCGACAGACCTGGCCGTGCGGGGTCGCGGCATGCTGCCAGTGGCCAAGGCAAGCGAGGTCGAGGTCGGGAACGGCGAAAACCAGATGTTTCTGACGACAACGGGGTCTTTCCGCACTGATGCGGAAGGGTATTTGCGCTCTGACGCGGGGCTTATCCTGCTGGGCTGGCCCGCCTTGCCAGACGGGACCGTCCCGACATTTCCCCGCGACACGTCGGACGGGCTTGAGCCAGTTCAGATCAACGTGAACCAGTTTTCAGGTGAGCCGACCACACAAATTTCGCTGGGCGTGAACCTGCCCGCGACGGAAACGGACGCAGGTGCCTTGGGTGATGCGCAAAACCTGGCTGTGGAATATTTCGACAACCTCGGCACATCCGAAAGCGTGAATATCAGTTTTGCACCGACCGTTCCGGGCACAGGGTCGTCAAATGAATGGACGATGACGATGACGGATTCCGCGCTCGATGGAGCCGTGATCGGTGAATATACCCTCACCTTCGACGACAGCCGGACATCTGGCGGCACGCTGATTGCTGTGGCGGATGCCGCGGGCAATCCCGGTGGCACCTATGACCCGGCCACGGGCAACATCGTGGTGAATGTCGAAGGCGGCCCACTTGAGGTGAACATCGGGCAACTGGGCGAAAGCGACGGGATCACGCAGCTGTCAGACAGCTTTGCGCCGGTTTCGATCTCCAAGGATGGATCGCCCGTCGGCAACATGACCAGTGTCGAGGTTGATGCAAACGGCTTTGTGACTGCGTTCTTTGACACCGGCATCAACCGCACGATCTACCAGATCCCTCTGGTCGATTTGCCCAATCCCAATGGGATGGTTGCCCTGGACCAACAAACCTATCTGCCATCCCCTGAAAGCGGCAGCTATTTCCTCTGGAACGCCGGGGATGGACCGACGGGCGACGTGGTCTCTTATGCCCGCGAGGAATCTGCAGTCGACGTCGCCGGTGAACTCACGGCCATGATCCAGACCCAACGGGCCTATTCGTCCAATGCCAAGGTCATTCAGACCGTGGACGAGATGCTTCAGGAAACCACCAACATCAAACGTTAACGGCTAAGGCCGATATGCGGCCGGAGCACTGAACAAAGGGCCCTGACATGACCATTACATCTGCTTTGAACACGGCCATGTCGGGGCTGCGTGCTGCGGGTCGCGCATCCGAAGTCGTCTCTTCGAACATCTCCAACGCCATGACACCGGGCTACGCAAGGCGTACCCTGTCGGTCAGTTCAGCGTCAGTCGGATTTTCCGGGGGTGTTCAGGTGAACGGCATCCAAAGGCATGTCGACAGCCAAGTTTTGTCCGACCGCCGACTGGCAGGGGCAGAGTTCGGATATCGCAGTGAAACCAGCAGCTTTTTAACAAACATCGAAAATCTCATTGGCACCCCGGACCAAGCCGGTTCGTTGTCCGCCCGCCTTTCCGACTTTGAAAACAGCCTGATCACCGCCAGCAGCCGCCCTGACGCCAATGAACGGCTTGAGGCTGCCGCCTGGGCCGCCCGCGATCTGGCCGGTGCAATCAATACGGTGTCTGATGGCGTACAGGATGCGCGAACCCAGGCGGACCGCAACATCGGCACGCAGGTGGATCGCCTGAATGAAGCTTTGAAATCGGTCGAACGTTTGAACCGACAAATCACCGCCGGTTCCAGTCAAAACAGCGATACATCCTCTTTGATGGATCAACGCCAAACACTGATTGACGAGATCAGCGAAATGGTCCCGATCCGAACGGTGCCGCGTGCAAATGACACCGTCGCGCTCTATTCGACCGGCGGCGCTATTCTGCTGGATGGGCGCGCCGCAGAAATCGGGTTTGAACCTGCCAACATCGTGACCCCCTACATGTCGGTGGGTGATGGAACTTTGTCCGGTCTCACCGTGAATGGCTTTGCCATCAATACAACCTCGCAATCCGGCAACCTGCGCGGCGGCACGCTTGGTGCGCAATTCGAGATCCGGGATGAGCTTGCTCCTGAGGCGCAAGAACAAATGGACGCGCTGGCTCGTGACCTGATCGAACGATTTGAAGACAGCACGGTAGATCCGACACTGTTGCCCGGGCAGGCGGGCCTCTTTACCGACGCCAACGCCCCATTTGACCCGCTGGGAGAACAAGGTTTGGCCAGCCGCCTGACGGTGAATAGCCTCGTCGACCCAACTGCGGGAGGCGAGGCGTGGCGTATGCGCGACGGTCTTGGGGCCACGGCACAGGGTGACGTCGGGAACGCGCAACTGCTGAACGCACTCACCGATGCCCTCAACACCACGCGCCTGCCAAATTCCGGCAGCTTCGGCGGCGCCGCGTTTTCCGCAATCGACCTGACGGCAGCGCTTACGTCACAAATAGGCGCGGACCGCCTGCGCGAGGACCAACAGCTCAGCTTTGCGTCTGCTCAATTCTATGAGTTTACCCAGCTGGAGTTGGCGGATGGCGTGGATACGGATGTCGAACTGCAACGGCTTATGGCGGTGGAGCAAGCCTATGCGGCAAACGCGCGTGTGATCGAAACTGTCGATGAAATGATCGACACATTGATGAGGATCTGAGCATGAGCGGCCTGTCTCTGGGGGATCTCGCCCAGTCTTTTATGTTGCAGCGGCGTGGCGCTGACCTCAAAGCGGAAATGAGCCGCCTGAACGCCGAACTGACTTCTGGTCAAGTCAGCGACGTCAAGGCGGTTCTCGCAGGAAATGTCAGTTACCTGACCGACATTGAAAACGATCTGAACACGTTGGGCGGCTTCAAAATAGCGACAGCCGAGGCCGCGCAATTCGCGGACGCCACCCAGATTTCGTTGGAACGTATTTACGACACGACCAGTTCGCTGAGCACGGCAATCCTGACTGCGTCCGCCAGCGCCGTTGGCCCTGTGTTGGAACAAATTTCGGTCGACGCGGAGAACGATCTGGACGCGATTGTAAGCGCCCTGAATACGAGCAGCGGCGGTCGCTCACTCTTTGCCGGAACGGCGACAAACAGTGCCGCCATGTCGAATGCGGATACAATTTTGAGCGCGTTGCGCAGCGCAACAGCGGGTGCGCAAAGCCCCGATGCGCTCATCGATGCCGCTGATACATGGTTCGACGACCCCGCCGGGTTTTCAGCCACGATGTACCAAGGCTCTGACCAGACGCTTGCGCCGCTTCGCGTGTCTGACACGGATACCGTCACCATGGACACAACAGCAGACGCCGAAGAATTTCGCGCGTTGATCCGAAGTGTCGCCTTGACCGCCATCGCTTCCGATCCGAGCTTTGGATTTAGCGGTGACAGCATCCGAGAAGTGTTTTCTGAAACGGGCAAAAGGCTGTTCGAGAATCAGGCTGACTTGACGGCCCTGCAGGCCAACGTCGGATCGGCGCAGGAACGGATCGAGACAATCGCCACCCGAAACGCCACCGAGGAGACGACGCTGGCCTTTGCCAAAGGCGCGCTGTTGCAGGCTGATCCTTATGAGACAGCCACCAAACTGGAGGAAGTCCAATTCCAACTTCAAAGCCTCTATACCGTCACGGCACGTATGTCCGATCTCTCTTTGGTGAATTTTATCCGATGAGACTTATCATCAGTGCAATTGTCTTACTGCTGCTTGCACAGGTCAGCGTTGCCGGCCCGGTTCGGATCAAGGACCTGGTGGAATTCGACGGCGTGCGGGGCAACGATCTGGTCGGCTACGGGTTGGTTGTTGGGCTGGACGGTTCTGGCGATGGTCTCCGAAACGCACCTTTTACAGAAGAAATCATGACCAACGTTCTCGAACGGCTGGGCGTGAATGTCACCGGCGAACAGTTCAGGCCCAAGAATGTCGCGGCCGTCTTTGTGACGGCCAGCCTTCCGCCTTTCTCGCGTAGCGGTTCACAAATCGATGTCACGGTGTCTGCCATTGGCGACGCCAAAAGCCTTCTGGGCGGCACGCTCATCATGACGCCTTTGAATGCTGCCGATGGTCAGATCTATGCCGTTGCCCAGGGCACAATTATCGCCGGAGGCGCCGTGGCTGAAGGGGACGGCGCACGCGTGACGCAAGGCGTTCCAACCTCTGGGGTGATCCCTTCCGGGGCGCGGGTGGAACGTGAGATTGATTTTGAGCTCAGCAGCCTGTCCGACATGCGGCTGGCATTACGGGACGCGGATTTCACCACCGCATTGCGCATCGAGGATGCCATTAATTCTGACTTCGGCCGACGGGTCGCGACCATGCTTGATTCTGGCACCGTCACGCTGAACGTCGAACGCACCGGCATGCGCTCGGTCGCGCACGCCTTGGGCAGGATAGAGAACATTTCTGTCGAGCCTGAACGCAAAGCGCGCGTCGTGGTGGATCAGCGTTCGGGCACGATCGTTATGGGCGAAGATGTTCGTATTTCTCGTGTGGCCGTGTCGCAAGGCAATCTCACCTTGCGGATCCAGGAACAGCCCCTAGCCGTTCAGCCCAATCCGTTTGCACAAGGTCAGACTGTCGTTGTGCCGCGTACAACGGTCGATATCCAGGATGAGGAAGGGACGGGCCTCGCGGAAGTGCCTGATGGGGCGTCGCTCTCCGAAGTGATTGCGGGCCTGAACGCATTGGGTGTTGCCCCGCGAGATATGATCGACATTCTCAAAAGCATCAAAGCTGCAGGGGCGCTGCATGCAGAATTTGTGGTGCGATGACATCTGTCGACAAATCCAGACCTTTGTCCATGCATCTCTGTTTGCGTGGGCACCACGTTCCCCAAGCTACGGCTGTCGGTCATGCCTTTGAACCTGTTTAGACAACGCGCCATCTATCCTGTTGTGCGTGTCGCAACTCTCTGATGCAGCGGCTGAAAAGCATCTTTTTCACCGCTCGTCCAATCATTCGCCCACAGAGACAAACGCCGTGGCGCGATTATACTCAGAAATAGCTGCGAACCAAGCTGCCCGCGATCAAACTCCAACCGTCGGCAATAACGAAGAATGCCAGTTTGAAGGGCAGTGACACGATCGCTGGTGGCACCATCATCATCCCCATACTCATCAGCACTGCGGCCGCGACGAGGTCGATGATCAGGAATGGTAAAAAGACCAGAAAACCAATCTGAAACGCGCGCGATATCTCTGACAGCAAAAAACTGGGTACCAAAACGGACAAAGGCGCGTCGGGTGACAGCACACTACCTTGAGTGTCTGGCCTTAGATCGGCCATGGCAGCAAATGTATCAGCATCCAACCGCGCGGCCATAAAGTCTCTGAACGGTGCCAGCGTCCGCGCAAAAGAGGTTTCGGCGTCGATCTCTTCGTTGAACAAAGGTTGCAGACCCTGTGTCCAAGCCTGAGTGAATACCGGCTCCATGACGAAATAGGTGAGGAACAGTGCAAGACTGACAATCAACATATTGGGCGGAGACTGTTGCAACCCGATCGCCTGGCGCAGAATCGACAGGACGGTCACGATGAAGGGGAAACAGGTGACCATGATCGCCAGGCCCGGTGCCAGGCTCAGCACTGTGATCAGGGCAATAAGTTGGAACGTTCTTGCGCTCAATGATCCGTCATCACCAAACGATATGGCAATATCTTGTGCCAAGGCCCCCATTGGAAGGGTGACCAGCCAGACCACGACCAACCATCGAAATAATCTAGGCACTGGAACCTGTGTCCAGTATCTCAATCAAACGGACGACAAGTTGACCGTCCTCGGTGCCTTCTGCTTCTTCGAGGATGCCGCGCGCGATCAATTTATCACCGACAAACAGATCGACCGGGTCATCAACTCTCTTGTCCAGGGTCAGCACCGCATTCTCACCCAACATCACAAGGTCGCGCACCAGCGGTCGCGCACGGCCCACAGATACGGTGATTTCTATCGGAACAGCAGTGAACGGATTGTGCGTGTCAGAAGCAAGCGTTTGAGTGTCGGGCAGGTCAGCCATGAGGCGCCTCCTTGTTTTCAATGGCAAAGAAATCGGAGATCGAAATACCTATTCCGTCTACAACGCGATGTAAGTCCATTTCCCGCTCATCAGTCCCAAGTCGCAATATTGCCTGTGTCGGAGCCAGAAGCGGATCAGCCATCAGCGCAAACGGCCTGTCCAGATCTTCCGCCAGCAACGCGTGCACGGCCTCTTTGTTCTCAGGGGAAACGACGATCTCAATGCTTCGCTCAAGCGCATCTTTGCAGATCATCAACACCTGTTCCCGGATATGAGCGCCAAGGCTTTCCTGCGCGATTTGCGGCAAAATAGTTGCAACCACCTCTTCCATGATCGATTGGACGACATCCGTCAGAGACTTGCGCACTTCGTGATATTCGAAAGACGCATCTTGCAGGTTGGCGGCGAGAGCGGCTGAGACATGGCCGCCTGTACTCGTCTGCGCTTTTACCGCATCCTCCCAACCGGCTTGGTATCCGTTCTCGAAGGCCTGCAGTTTTTGATCCTCGACTTCTTCGATCCCCAGGGCTGTCACAGTCTTTGGCTTTTTGGGCACATCCCCAAAGTCTTCAAACAGATGCGTTGCAGTCATCATGCGCGCTCCTCGTTTTCTTCAAGCCAGCTTCGCAGAATTTCGACAGTTTCCTCTTGCCGGTCGCCAATCATGGAACGCAATCGGTCAACCGGATCCGCAGAAACACGATCGCCCATAGAATCCGCGCTCGCAAAGCTCAGGGCCGGCAAATCAGGAAGGTCCGAATTGATCTGGATGTCTTCGAACTCCGGCAGATCGTCACCTAAATCGCTATCGATCGTCGGCAAAGATTCGGCCTCGGGCGGGGCAACGGGCGGCAAGGCAGCGGGCATCGGTTCGATGGTTTGGTTTTGTGACAGCAACGGGCGTACAACAAACAATCCCAGCACAAGCGCAACAACCGCCAGAACGATCATTTGGATCGCGGACATCATATCAATTTCAAACTGGTTAAGCAGCGATGTAGACGCTTCCGTCCCCATGGGCACAACAGACTGTAATCCCATGGATTTGATCGTGATTATATCGCCACGCTCTTCGTCAAAGCCGACGGCAGAGGCAACCAGTTCGCGCAATGCACCAATCTCAGCCTCCGCGCGTGGCACAAAAGTCTCTGTTCCGTCTGCGGCTCTCTCGACAGTCTCGTTCACCAAAACCGCGACCGTCACCCGCTTGATCGCTCCTGCCGCACGCACAATGGCGCGTTCCGTTTCCGAAACCTCATAATTGATACGTTCGCGCGTCTCGCTGTTCTGAGAAGAGGCTGTATCGCCTTCCGCCCCGTCCCCGTCCGGCAGGTTTGATGCGACAGTCACGTCCCCCCCGCCTGCCTCATTCGAATTGCTCGTGCGTTCTTCGGTATCGGTACTGATCGCCACACGACTTTCAGGATCAAAGCGGCGT
The DNA here is from genome assembly GCF_947503705.1 of uncultured Tateyamaria sp. GTDB lineage: Bacteria > Pseudomonadota > Alphaproteobacteria > Rhodobacterales > Rhodobacteraceae > Tateyamaria. The sequence continues at coordinate 303,174 of NZ_CANNES010000001.1, forward strand.
TCTCTGATTTCTTCGGTCTCAGTCACCGTATCAACACTGACCTCAACCACGGAATTGCCGTGCCCGACCCGCGCCGCAAGCAAACGTTCGACCCGTTCGCGCAGCATTTGAGCCTTGTCGTCGGCTCCGGTTGCTGGTGCGACCTCATCTGTGGATCCGATCAACGTGCCATTTGCGTCAATCACGGCGACATCATCCGCCGACAAACCAGCTACCGCAGATGCAACCAAGAAACGGATGGCCTTTGCCTGCGACGCAGTCAGTCCGGCACCATTTGGCGTGACGGATACAGAGGCGGTCGGCGTCACGCTACGCTGAAATGGGTTCGACCCGGTCGATGCAATATGAACCCGCGCCATCGAGACGTGCGAACTTGAAACAATTGTCCGCGCCAGCTCGCCTTCCTTTGCGCGCCAATAGGCGGCGTCGAACATCTGAGATGTAGTGCCGAACCCAGACAGCGTGTCCAAAAGCTCGTATCCTCGACTGCTATTTGCGGGCAGCCCCTCACTGGCCAGTGTCATCCGCAGCTGATCGCGGTTCGACGATTCCACGAAAATGGATCCTCCGCGTACTTCAAACGGAACACCGCGTTGTTCTAGCGAACGGACGACATCACCCGCAGCACCATTTTCAAGCCCTGCATAAAGCAAAGTCATCGAAGGTGCGCTCGCGATGCGTGACATCGCAAGAACAGCCAGAAACATAACAACGGTTGCCACCACGACCGTGATCTGCCGCCGGATATCCAAGCTCATCCAGACATTTAGTAATTGCTGCACAATTGCCTCCGTCTCACCGCGCATTCTGCCCGGTCGTGGCAACAGCAATGACGGATGAGCCTTAACAATCGGTTAGTTGATCTGTGCCAAAACAGCTTTTGACACCAATGAACGGGTTTTAGATGTCGGATGCTGTGGCGGATCCCGCCGAAATAGCCAAAAAACCATCCAAGTTGCCTTTATTACTTGGAATTGTAGCGGCTTTGTTGGGCGCCGGTGGAGGATTCTACGCCGCTTATTCCGGTCTCATTTTGCAACCCGAATCATATGTTGAGGCTGCCGATGCGAAAGTGGAACCGGGTGCGTTGCCAGATGTGGCCTTCGTTCCGGTCGAGCCTATGGTCGTGTCGCTCAGCCCGGCATCAGATAACAGACACTTGAGGTTTCGCGCCCAGTTGGAAGTGCCCTCGCAGCATGCGCCAGACCTTGAATTGCTGATGCCGCGCGTCGTGGATGTCTTGAATGGGTACCTCAGGGCGCTTGAGATTCGCGATATCGAAAGTGCGGCCGCACTGACCCGATTACGCGCTCAAATGTTGCGCCGCGTTCAAATCGTGGCCGGGCCCGGACGGGTCAATGACCTGCTCATTATGGAATTCGTCCTCAACTAAAGGTGAGATATGGAACTGATTGCTGATATTCTTCTAGCGGCCGGGGCCATAGGTGCCGGTTTTTACTGCTTTATTCTGGGACGCAGGCTCAAGAAATTCAACAGTCTGGAGCAGGGCGTGGGTGGTGCTGTCGCTGTTTTGTCGGCCCAGGTTGAAGACTTGCGGAAAACGCTGACCGCCGCCCAGCAAACCGCTGCTGCATCTGCTGAAACGCTCAGCGACATGACTTATCGCGCCGAAGAAATGGCCAAGCGGCTTGAGCTGCAGATGGCATCCATGCACGACATTCCCGAGGTTGCAACGCCCAAGCCGCAAGCGCAGCCAACCGCCGAACCACAATACCCGTCAGAGCCGATGTTTACACGCCGTGCGGCGGGGGGACGCTAATGCCCCGTAAATCGAAAACTGTCGTTGTTCGAGGTTCCGTCCTTTTGATCGCAAGTTTGTTCGTGGTCTCCGCGATGCTTCGGATACTGACGAGTGCGGAAAGCGCCTTGGCCGAAATAGGGACGGCGGACGGATTTGCTTTGCCAGTGGCTGCAGAACCCGCAAAACCAAACGTTTCTGACCGCAGCCGCACAGAAATGGCATCGCTATTGGAAGCTTTGAGGGCACGCGAAGCATCGGTTGTTGAACGCGAAACCGACCTCGACATTCGTGCCAAAGCATTGGACGTCGCACAGATCGAGATTGAGCGTCGTCTGGATGCATTGGAGGCCGCCGAAAACCGCCTCGAATCAACGCTCGCAGTTGCGCAATCCGCCTCTGAAAACGACCTGGCGCGCCTTACGACTGTATATGAGAACATGAAACCCAAGGATGCAGCGGCCCTTTTCGAAGCCATGGAACCGGAGTTTGCAGCTGGATTTATCGCACGCATGCGCCCGGATGCAGCGGCCAAAGTGATGTCTGGCCTCAATCCTCAAGCGGCCTATTCGATCTCTGTCATTATGGCGGGCCGCAATGCAAATGCGCCAAAAAGCTGAAGGAGTGAGAGGCTTTGTTAACCGCATTCTGAAAAGATGCGCGCAACGCAACGCAGTCAAAGAGGCTTCTCATGGTCGGCATTATCGGGATCATTACCATCTTTGTCATGGTATTTGGCGGCTATCTTGCCGCCGGCGGCAAAATGGGCATCATCCTCAAGTCTTTGCCATTCGAGATGACGATGATCATCGGCGCAGCGGTAGGCGCCTTTCTCATCAGCAACTCCATCGCCGAAGTGAAGCACACAATCAAAGATCTTGGCAAAGTCTTTAAGGGACCAAAGTGGCAAAACGAAGACTACAAGGATTTGCTCTGCCTGTTGTTCGAATTGATCCGGCTCGCCCGACAGAACCCGGTGGCAATCGAGGAACACATAGAAGACCCTGAAAACTCAAATATCTTCGGACGCTACCCAAAAATTATTGCCGACAAAGAAGCGACGGCTTTGATCTGCGATACGATGCGATCGGCATCAATGAATTATGACGATCCCCACCAGGTCGAAGAAGTGCTTGAAAAGCGCATTGACGCCAACATGCACCACGCAATGCATTCAAGCCATGCCTTGCAGACGGTGGCGGATGGCCTGCCAGCTTTGGGCATTGTTGCCGCAGTCTTGGGCGTGATCAAAACGATGGCTTCAATCGATCAACCACCTGAAATTCTTGGGAAATTGATTGGCGGCGCTCTTGTGGGGACTTTCTTGGGCGTGTTTCTCGCCTATGGGCTTGTCGGCCCGTTCGCGGCCAAGGTGAAAGCGGTTGTTGAAGAAGACGGCCATTTCTATCAATTGATCCGCGAAGTTCTGGTCGCAAACTTGCACAACCATGCGACCAACATCTGCATCGAAGTCGGGCGTCAAAATACACCTTCACATTTCCGGCCAAGCTTCTCCGAGTTGGAGGATGCGTTGAAATCCGCGAAGCAACACGCCGCATGATTTTGAAATACGGTTTGATCATGGGCGCATTCCTCAGCGTGCTGGCAGTCCAGAGTGCAGCGGCCCCGATCGGCGTGAGATCAGGCGCCCACGAAGGCTTTTCCCGTTTGGTACTGGATGTGCCGCCAGGTACGGATTGGGCTGTGGAAAACAAAGACGGACTCGCACGCGTAACCGTGGCTGGACATGCTGATGGCTTTGACATCAGTAATGTTTTCGATCGCATTGATCGCAGCCGCGTCGCTGATGTCACGGCCTCCACAAGCTCTATCGATATCCAATTTGCATGCGAGTGTAGGGTGACAGCCTTCGAGCAAGGGGCACGGATGATTGTTCTGGACGTATCTGAAGCATCGGCGGCCGTACAAAAGGACGAGCAAATCGAAACTCCGTCAGACCCCTCCCGGCCTTTGTCGGGGATTGCGGAAGCGAATCCAATCGCCCTTCCGCGAGACGCCCGCACGCAACGAACGGGCGTCGCCTATGCCGCGAACAGTAATATCGCAAACGCGGCCCGCCAACTTGATCAAACGGCTTTGGCGGACAACGGGCGTCTTCAACAGGCCCGCGCACAAATCACATCCGAGTTCAGCATTGCGGCGTCTCGCGGGCTATTGTCTCCGAAAACGCGAACGATCGACTTACCGCTGACCCAGGGCAGGCCCCAAATCGATACGCGCATATTTGACTCCTCCGCTCAACAGGTGATGCCAGCCGACACGGTCACGCCGATGGAGGGGAGCAATTTGCGCATAACCAGCAGCGCTGACATCGCAATAAATGAACGAGGGTCTTCTGTTGCGACAAGCCTCGGTATCAGTTGCGCCGACCCAAAGACGATGAATGTCAATGATTGGGGATCAGACCAGCCATTTTCATCCCAGATTTCCGGCTATCGAAATCTGTTGTTTTCTGAATTTGACAGGTTGAACACTGACGCCGCAGTCAAGTTGGCGAGGGCTTATTTGTACTTCGGTTTTGGCGCAGAGGCGCGGCAAATCCTGTCGATGGACGCACAACTGGCGCGCGACAACCCCGCGCTCATCGAAATCGCCGAGATCATGGAATACGGCTCTGCGAACAATGCCCGGTACCTTCCGAATTTTACCGAATGCGACACGGCCGTGGCGCTTTGGGCAATCCTGGCCGAGCCGTCGATCGACACGGCAAAACAGATCAACATCAAAGCGGCCTTGCGCACCGTCACCGCATTGCCGATGCACCTCCGTCGCTTCATTGCCCCCGAGTTGAGCCGCCGTTTGCTTGACTACGGCGATCCTGATGCGGCAGCGGCGGCCTTGCGCAGCGTGGAACGCACAGCAGAGCCGATGTCACCCAATGCAAACCTGGCGCGCGCGAATCTGGACCTGGCACAAGGCAAGGTGGCAGAAGGACAGGAGCGACTGGCAAAGGTCGTCTCTTCTAACGTTGAACAGTCGGCTGCCGCTCTGATCCAGTTCATCGACTCGCATTTGGACGCAGATGCGGAGATCGACCAAAGCGTGGCAACGCTTGTCGAAGGCTATGCACTTCAAATGCGAGACGAGCCGATCGGAGCGGAATTGCGCCGCGCACATGTTCTGGCCCTGGGGAAATCCGGTCAATTTGACGCCGCATTCGATGCGTTGGACCGAGTGCGGGAGCGCGATGCCGCGTCCATGGACCTCACTTTGAAATCGTCGATCCTGACATTACTGACTCAAAATGGAGAGGACATTGAATTTCTCGACCATGTGTTTGAACAGATGACGTATTCGCTTGGGTCGGTCAAACCCAGGGCCAAAGTTAAAATCGCGCGCCGCCTCGTTGATCTGGGATTTGCCCGCGAGGCCGAAACCGTCCTGGGCGCGCGGGAAGACATTCCAAACACAGCTGCAATCAAAATCCTCAGAGGGCAAATTGCCCTTGAGCTTGGACGCCCATTTGAAGCCGAAGCCTTGGCTTACGGCATCGACACGCCCGAGGCAGACATGCTGCGCGCGCGCGCGAAAAGGCAGGCGGGTGCGTACGAAGCCGCCCATACAATTCTAGAAGACCTGGGAGAGCAGGATGCCAGCGCGCATTCCGCGTGGTTGGCAAATTCTTGGACCGCTCTGGTGCGCGAGGACGCGCCAGTCTTTGGTCAGATCGCGCGTGTGGCGCAAACGGAACTGTCGGAGAATACTGAGCTGCAAGGCATGCTGTCTCGTACAAGCGAAGCCATTTCCGAAAGTGCGGCCGCCCGTGCCACGATAAGAGACCTGCTGCGCACGACCACTAGTACCGCGGGGCAAAGCCCGGCAAACTGAGCGCCACGCATCAGCCAAGAACGGCAAGAAAACGCCGATCACTTGCTACGTCTCTCCAGCGAAGGGGCGCTTTCTAGCGGATTTCTCGTCATTGCTGTTCCGCAGCCGCGATACCGCAACTTGCAATGCAAAAGCGGCCAACCCGTGCACCCGTTCCTCGCGGGTCAACGGCGTTGAAATCGCGGGCATTTTGCGCCGCGGTATACGTTTGATATCGTGATCGCGAGCCATAGCAATCGGACGCTAGCACGATTCCAATTTCAACGACAGGCTGCATAATCGTCACTGCATGTTTGCGCACATCGCTTTGATTTTCTGAGCATGAACAGGATCTGCGGCCGCGACATCGGCGCACAGCGCCAGCGCGCGGACCATGACGTCTTCGTCCTCGACGATTTCATCAATCAGCCCGTAAGCCAAAGCAGTTTGCGCCCCAAGCTTTTGCCCCGCCGCGAAAACCATCTTGGTCCGCGCAGGGCCGATCAGCGCCGCCATGCGAAGTGGGTCGCTGGGTTGCGGCAAATACCCCAGCTTCATGACCGGATAGAAAAACGAGGCGCGTGGCACGGCAATGCGAATGTCGCACGCCAGCGCCATGCCAGTCGCACCACCGGCCAACGTCCCGTTCAGCGCAGCGACTGTCAACCCGGGCAAGGCGGCAATGGCACCCGACAAACGCTCCCAATCCGGCGATGTGGCCAAGCCGGCCTTGGCCGCGTCCAAATCCGCCCCTGCACTGAACACTTTCCCAACACCGGTCAAAATCACAGCCCGCGCGGATGCGGCCCTTTCGGCCACGTCCGCCAAATCGGATAACATTTGCGCGGTCAACGCATTCGCCTTGCTCGGGCGGTTGAGCGTGATGGTCCAGATCGGGCCCGCGTCATCCACCTCGATCATTTCAAGCCCACCCGGTCACGAATATCCTGATCGCGCAACGAAATCTCCTGGCCAATCCAAGGATCGGCTTCGGGTGAGCACATCCACAACAGCGCGCGGGCAGGCCACTCGGCAGGAATGTGGTCAGACCAATCCAACTGGCTGACCGGATTGATGCCACTCGCCTTAATTTCACGCTGCATTTGGGTGGCCACGGTTCCCGGGCTCAAGCCCATGGCACGGATACCATCGCCAGCATTTTCCTTGTCGACACACCGGGTCAGCATCGCCGCAGCGGCCTTGGATGCGCAATAGTGCGACCACGCCTCGACCGGGCCATGGGCCGCGCCAGAACTGATCGTCAGGATTGTCCCGCCACCTGCGGCCTGCATCACCGGCAAAGCCGCCCGCATTCCGTAGAACACGCCCTTGAGGTTGATATCGATGACGTGCCCCCATGCGTCCGGGTCAGCGGTCGCAAGATGTGAAATCGGCTCAACGACCCCAGCATTGCCGATCAAGACGTCCAGCCCGCCAAAATGCTCTGCCGTTTTTTCCACGGCCCCGGCGACGTCCTCATACCGGCTGACGTCACAGGGCAAGGCGATGGCCTGAGTCCCGATCTCTGCAGCCAACTCTATGATCGCGTCCGCCCCCCGCGCAACCAGCGCCACATTCGCCCCGGCGGTCGCAAAAACGCGTGCCGTATCGGCGCCGATCCCACGGCTTGCTCCGGTGATCAGAACAGTTTTCCCAGTCATATCGTGCATCTGCACTGCCCCCATTTGTCTCTAAATTGGTTGTCAGTCTGATCTTGTGGTACGCGGGCAGGCTTCATAGGTCCAGCCTACGACCTTGACGGCCCGTGCGCCCTGCCGGACCATGTGCCGATATTCGACAAAAGGATTCTCTGATGCCCCGTTTCACATTCACGGCCCCCTGCGCCGCGCTGGCTTTGTGCATGCCCGCCTCTGCCGCCCTTGCCGACGTCAGCGCCGCCGAAGTCTGGTCAGACTGGAAAGCGATGATGACCAGCGGCGGTTACACGCTAAGCGCCGTCGAAGCTGCAAGTTCAAACGGGGTTTCGGTTTCGGATATGTCCCTGACAATGGACCTGAGCGACGCAAACGGCCAAGGTGCTCTCACCGTGGTCTTTCCGGCAATCCGCTTTGTCGAAAATGCGGACGGCAGCGTCACAATCGAACTACCAACCGATACGACAATTGACGTAGCTATGGCGCCCAACAGCGGCGAGGCGGTGTCCTTTGCCATCGACGCCAAAGTGACCGATCCGGTGATGACGGCCAGCGGCGATCCGGACGACCTGACCTACAATTATACCACTGCGGCCACTGATCTGGTGATGCGCGATCTGAGTGTCGATGGGGTGGGTCTTGGCCCCGACATCGCCAGCGCGTCGGTCACACTGCAAGACACGTTCTATGTGCTGACGTCCAAAACCGAAGACCTGAAGACTCTGACACAAACCGCCAAAATCGGTGCCGTTACCTACAGCTTTGATTTCGCTGATCCAGCCAGCAGCGACAGCATGGACCTGAACGGGACAATCCGCGACGTGGCCTTTGATGGCGGCGTTGATCTGCCCCCAAACATGGATCCGACGGATGTGAATGCACTCCTGAATGCCGGTTTCAACTTCGGCGGCACCTTCACCACGCAAGGCGGCAGCTATGACGTCACCTTCAACAGCCGCACAGACGGCAGCGGCACGATCAACGCCACATCCGAAGGGGCCGAGATCACGACGGCCCTGTCGCCTGCCGGGCTCAGCTATGCGCTGTCGCAGCGCGGCGTGAACGCCAACATGTTGTTCACCGCCTTCCCCATACCTGTCTCATTTGCCGCGGCGGAAGTGGCCACAAATGTGCAGATGCCGGTGCAGAAATCCAATGACGCACAAGGTTTTGCGATGGGTGTAGCGATGCAGGGTTTGACCGTCTCGGACACGCTTTGGGGTATTTTTGATCCCGCAGGCCAATTGCCCCGCAGCCCCGCCAACCTGCTTTTGGATCTGACGGGCACGGGCAAGGTGCTGTTTGATTACCTTGACCCGGCCCAGGCCGAAGTGATGGCACAGGCGGGCACCGCGCCCGGCACTTTGGATACACTGGCTCTGAACACGCTTGAGCTTGAGGCCGGCGGCGCCCGTCTGACCGGTGCGGGTGCCTTTACCTTTGATAATGATGATCTGGTGACGTTCGGTGGCTTCCCACGCCCCCAGGGCGCTGTTGATCTGATGCTGACAGGGGGCAACACCTTGCTCGATACGCTGGTCAACATGGGCTTTGTCCCCGCCGAGCAGGCCATGGGCGCGCGGATGATGATGGGCCTCTTTGCCGTACCGGGTGATGGGCCCGACACGCTGACCTCGCGCATCGAAGTGAACCCAGAGGGCCACGTTCTGGCCAACGGTCAGCGCATCCGCTGAGGCGGCACGGGGCAGGTCTGACCGCACCTGCCCTTGCACAGCCCCGCCTGCCCCGCTACCTCACACCCAACACAGCGGAGCAGCGCATGACACCTTCCGACCTTTCCACATTGACGCAACGCCTGATCGCCGCCGCGCGAAACGCAGGCGCAGACGCCTCTGACGCCATGGCCGTTCAGGGCACTTCGGTCTCTGTGGACGTGCGGGCGGGCGCATTGGAACATGCCGAACGGTCCGAAGGGATTGACCTGGGCCTGCGAGTCTTTGTGGGTCAAAAACAGGCCAATGTGTCGTCTTCGGACACGTCTGACCGTACAGTCGAGGAAATGGCCACCCGCGCCGTGGCCATGGCCCGTGAGGCCCCCGATGATCCCCATGCAGGCCTGGCCGATCCTGACCAGTTGATCACCGATTGGGATATCGACGCGCTGGAGCTCTATGACCCGACACCCGAGCCTTCTGCCGAAACCTTGCAAGACGATGCCATGGCGGCCGAAGCAGCAGCCCAAGGCGTAAATGGCGTATCCCAGGTTCAGCAGTCCACCGGCGCATATGGCAGCCGCCAGGTCTGGCTCGCCACCAGTACCGGTTTTTCCGGCGGCTACACCCGAACCGACCGCGCCATCAGTTGCGTCGCCATCTCCGGCACTGGAACGGGAATGGAACGGGACTACAGCGGCGACAGCCGCATTTTCCAAAGCGATCTGCGCCCCGCCGCCGAGCTTGGTCGCGAGGCTGGTGAGCGGGCCGTGGCCCGTGTTGGCGCGCGCAAGCCGCCCACCGGGCAATACCCTGTCATCTTTGACGAACGCGTGTCTTCCACGCTGATCGGCCACCTGTTGGCGGCGGCCAATGGCAGCGCGGTGGCGCGCGGGGCATCGTGGTTGCGAGACCTGTTGGGAGAGGCCGTTTTGCCTGACGGCCTGAACCTGGTCGAAGACCCGCACCGCCCCCGCACCGGCGGCAGTCGCCCTTTCGATGGTGAAGGCCTGGCAACCGAGCGGCGAAATATCGTGGAAAACGGCGTGCTCACCGGCTGGACTTTGGATCTGGCCAGCGGGCGCAAATTGGGCATGGCTTCGACCGGGAATGCCGCACGCGGCACCTCGGGCCCGCCCAGCCCCAGCAACTGGAACGTGGCGCTGGACCAAGGCACCGCCAGTCAGGCGGACCTGATCCGCGACATGGGCACGGGGCTGTTGGTGACCTCCATGATTGGCTCGACCATCAATCCGAATACAGGCGACTATTCGCGCGGGGCTGCTGGCATCTGGGTTGAAAATGGCGAGCTGACCTATCCGGTGAACGAATGCACGATCGCGGGGTCGCTGCCGGAAATTCTGCGCCGGATTGTTCCCGCGAATGATGCACGCACGCACTTGTCACGCGTGGTCCCATCGCTTTTGGTCCCGGGAATGACCCTTGCCGGCAACTGATCTCCCCCTGCTGATTGACGCCGCCCGCATGGCTGGACGGGTGGCCACCAGCTTTGTCGGGCCGACGGCTGCGCGTTGGGACAAGCCAGACGACGCAGGGCCCGTGACCGAAGCTGACTTGGCCGTCAACGACCTGCTGCTCTCGAACTTGCGCTCTGCGCGGCCCAACTACGGATGGCTATCCGAAGAAACCGAGGACACGACAGAACGGCTGTCCCAAGACACCGTCTTTATCGTCGATCCCATCGACGGCACGCGCAGTTTTGTCGAAGGGGGGCGCACATGGGCCATCTCGATCGCTGTGGCGCACAAGGGTCTGGTGACGGCGGCGGCCATTTACCTGCCCCGGCGGGATAAGATGTACGGCGCGGGGCTTGGCTTGGGCGCGACGCTCAATGGTTCCCCTCTGTCCGTAGCCAAGACACCGGACCGGGCCAAAGTCCTCGCTGCCCGCCCCAATCTGGACGAACGGCATTGGCCGGGCGGCGTGCCCCCCGTCGACCGCCATTACCGCCCCTCGCTGGCCTACCGCTTGTCGCTGGTGGGTGAAGGGCGCTTTGACGGGATGCTGACGCTGCGCCCCAGTTGGGAATGGGACATCGCGGCAGGTGCCTTGATCGTGTCAGAGGCGGGCGGTCAGATCACAGACCGGACCGGCACGGCGCTGCGCTTCAACAATCCGCACCCCACGCTGAACGGGGTTGTGGCGGGCTCCGGTGCGCTGCATGCGGACCTTGTCGGGCGACTTGGCACAGCTTGACCCCCCAGCGCAGATGCGCAAACTGCCCTCAACAGAAAAACCCATGATCCAAAGGATGACCCCATGACCCAACGCCTGCACCTCGTTTTTGGCGGCGAATTGGTGGACCCGTCGAAAAACGTGTTCAAAGACGTGGATGACCTGCACATCGTTGGCATCTTTCCCAATTATGAAACGGCCTATAACGCTTGGAAATCCGAAGCACAGCGCACAGTCGACAACGCGCATATGCGCTATTTCATCGCCCATCTGCACCGGCTGCGGGACGAAGAAACCGAAACCGCCTCGACCGAAGAATTGGGCTAAGGCCCCTGATGCGCGGATCCCTCGGCCTATCGGCCTATCGCACATTGGCGCGGCGGCGCGGGGGGGCAGAATTCGTTCCACCCCGGCCGCGACCAACAGGCGAACTGATCTGGATCCATGCCGCCGAAGAGGGCAACAACCGCGCCCTTAACGATCTGGCCCACCGCCTGGTCAGCATGCGCCACGGCTGTCATGTGTTGCTGACTGCCGCCCATGACGGTTTTAATACGCGCGGCTCCGACGCTGTAATCGCCCAGGATCTACCTGGAGAGCATCCCGATGTGACTGACGCCTTCATCGCCCACTGGAAGCCCGATGTGGTGATCTGGGCCTGGGGTGGTCTACGGCCCAACCTGATCCTGTCTGCGGCCGATAGCGGGGCTTATATGATGCTCATTGATGCCGCGCGAGACGGCTTTGATAGCCGCCGTGACAGGTGGCTGCCAGAAGTGCCCCGTAGCCTCGTGTCTAAGTTTCACACGATCAGCGCCCGGTCCAAGCCTGCGCATTTGCGGCTGGCCCAACTGGGCGGCGCTCTGGAAAAGATCAACCTAACTGACCCGTTGCGCCCCTTTGGCCGAATGCTGCCCGCCAGTGACAATGATCTGAAAGATGTGACACAGGCCCTCGGCGGCCGCCCGGTTTGGTTGGCCATGCACGTGGCCGCCGACGAGGCGCAAACAATCCTCAAGGCCCACCGCCAGGCACTTATGGCCTCGCACCGCCTTTTGTTGATCCTGCATCCGGCTCAGACTGGCGATGCCCTCGATATGATCGACATCGCCAACGCCTCCGGACTGCGCACCACATGTTGGAGCGGGGGGACACTGCCGGATGACAACACCCAAGTGCTGATCGCCGACACCGCCGAGGATCTGGGCCTTTGGCTGCGGGTTGCACCTGTGTCCTTTCTTGGCGGCTCGGTTCGGCCCGGCCACACCAGTTGCGACCCCTATCTTGCCGCAGCCCATGGCACCGCCCTGATCTATGGCCCTCACGTTGGCGCGAATGTGGATGCCTATTCTGGCCTGATGAACGCTGGCGCCGCCCGTATCGTGAATGATGCCGACACGCTGGGCCGGGCCGTGATGCAGATGATCGCCCCCGATCAAGCGGCCCAGATGGCAATGGCCGGCTGGGATGTCGTGACCCAGGGCGCCGACAGTCTCGACAGCATTATCACCCAGGTCCAGGACCGCCTGAACGCCGTCCAGGACGGGAACGCCTGATGCGCGCGCCCGAATTCTGGAGCGCGCCCAAAGGGCCGCTTGCGATGCTCTTGTCACCGCTCGGCGCTCTTTACGCGCGTGCTACGGCACGCAGGCTGGCCAAAGGGCCACGCGAAAAAATGCCCGTGCCTGTGATCTGCGTCGGCAACATCAACGCGGGCGGCACGGGTAAAACGCCGACCGTGATGGCCGTGACGGAACAGCTGCGCGACCTCTTCCACGACCCCCACATTGTCAGCCGTGGCCATGGCGGGTCGCTGACAGAGGTGACCGAAGTGGACCCGCGCCGCCACAAGGCGTCCCAGACAGGCGACGAACCCCTTTTGCTCAGCGCGTTTGCCCGAACCTGGATCGCCCGTGATCGTGCGGCCGGGGCCAAGGCGGCCATTGCGGCCGGGGCGACCGTCATCGTACTGGATGACGGCCTGCAGAACCCGAGCCTGGCTTATGATCTGTCAATTGTGGTGGTGGACGCCGAAACCGGCTTCGGCAACGGCCTTTGCCTTCCTGCCGGCCCTTTGCGCGAACCTGCGCATGTGGGACTGAAACGGGCCGACCTTCTCCTGTCCATCGGGGACGACGCGGCGCAGGCAACGTTCGACGCAACAGCTTTGCCCGACGCATTGCCCCGCATCCGCGCCAGCCTGGAGCCGCTCCAGACCGGGATGGATTGGACCGACACGCCCATGATCGCCTTTGCAGGTATCGGGCGGCCGGAAAAGTTCTTTGCCACTTTGCGCAGTTTGGGGGCCAAAGTGCTCAGAACCGAAGGGCTGGCCGATCACCAACCGCTTTCCCCCGCTCTGCTCAACCGGCTGGAAACCGAGGCGCGCAGCAAAGGCGCACAATTGGTGACGACAGAGAAAGACGCAGCACGGCTGCCGCCCGCTTACCGCTCCAAGGTCATCACACTGCCCGTGCGGCTAAAATTCCAAGACTCTCAACACCTCGACGCGGCGCTGAAGAACCTCGGCAAACCCTGACACTTCTTTTGGCCAAAAATATCCCCGCCGGAGGCACAAAACCGCAGCTGCCGGAGGCAGATGCAAAATATCGCGTGGCGCGTATGCGCCTCATTTCTACAGAAGCCTCAGGCGTCACCCTCACCCAGTTTTGGTGACGGACGGCCCAAGGACAGTTCCGCATCCGAAAACAGGATCGGCGTGCGAATGCCCGGAACACCACCCGCCTCGATTTGAAGGCCTCGGGCCCGCACTTGCGGGTCAGCCATCACATCCGCCATGTTATTGATGGGCCCCGCAGGTACGCCCGCATCCTCGCAGGCCGCCAACAGGTCCGCACGCGTCCGCAAAAGTGTCGCGGCGGTCAGGCGCCGGGTCATTTCGTCCCGATTGGCGATCCGGTTCGAATTGCGCAAGAATTCCGGTGCCTCAACCATCTCGTCCAACCCCAGCAAATGGCACAGACGTTGATATTGGCCGTCATTGCCGGTCGCGATGATGATGTGCCCGTCGGCACAGTCGAACACCTGATACGGCGTCAGATTCATATGCGCGTTGCCCATCATGCCAGGGGCCACACCGCTGGTCAGGTAGTTCATCGCCTGGTTCGAGGTCATGGCCACCGCGACATCCAGCAAAGCCATATCGATATGCTGTCCCAGGCCAGTCTGTGCCCGCTGATGCACAGCTGCTAAAATCGCCGTGGTCGCGTAAACGCCGGTAAAAAGGTCGGTAATCGCCACCCCAGATTTCTGCGGCTGCCCGCCCGGTTCGCCGGTGATCGACATCAGGCCCGACATGCCCTGAATGATGAAATCATAGCCTGCGCGCGGCGCATATGGGCCCGTCTGGCCAAAACCGGTGATAGAGCAATAGATCAGCGTGGGGAAATCAGGCGACAGGCTTGCGTAATCCAGGCCATATTTGGCCAAGCCTCCAACCTTGAAGTTCTCGATCAGAATATCTGCCGTGCCGATCAGGTCGCGCAGGTCTGCCTGACCAGCCTCGGTCTTGAAATCAATCACGACCGACGATTTGCCCCGGTTCGTGGAATGAAAATAGGCGGCAGAGACATCATCGTCCCGCGCCACAAAGGGTGGGCCCCACTGGCGCGTATCGTCGCCGCGCGGGGCCTCGACTTTGATCACCTCAGCCCCAAGGTCGGCCAGGGTCTGGCCGGCCCAGGGGCCCGCCAGCACGCGCGCCAACTCGACGACGCGCAAACCCGCGAGCGGGCCATGGGGTGCAGATGTCATCAGCTGCTGGCGTCGTCGATCAGGCCACGCATCTCTTCATAGGACATGTTGTTATAGGTCCGGCCATCTATGACAAAGCTGGGGGTCGAGGTGATCCCGTCCTCAGCCGCGTTTTCCTGATACCAGGCCACCAGAGTACGCAGGTTGTCGCCATCTTGCAGGCAAGCTTCAATCGCATCATTGCCCAGACCTGCCAAACGACCAATCTTGCGTAGCTCGTCAACAATCGCCGAAGGGTCACCGCCACCGGCACGAGTCCATGTGGACTGGCCAGCATAAAGCAGATCGGTGATTCCAAAGAATTTTTCAGGGCCCGCACAACGGGCGATGGCGGAGGCCCAGAGGCCAAAGCGGTCAAAATAGACCTCGCGGTAGACAAAATTGATCAGGCCCGTGTCAATGTAATCGGCCTTGAGCTGCTTGAACGGCCCTTCGTGAAACCGCCCGCAGTGCGGGCAGGTATAGCTGGCGTATTCGATGACCGTCACAGGTGCGTCGGGGTTGCCAATCGACATTTCGATGACGGAGGACGTGTCAATATCGGCTCCGGCCTCTTGTGCGCTGGCAGCCCCGAGAAGGGCAGTCGCCTGAGGATTGTCGAGAGGATTCGATGGGGCAGAGCTGTACCAGAAGTAGCCTGCGACCCCGATGGCAACAGCCACCACGGCGAGAATGCGGTTCATGTGCGTGTTCCTTGTTTTTCTTTTGTCAGAATATTCGCGCCCAGCCGTTCAAGGGCCTCGCGCAATGTGTCGTCAGCGACCGGGGCCACGACGGTCGACGCGGCACGGTGCATTGCGGCGTCCGGTGTCTTTGGCCCGCTCTCTTTCGGTTTGTGATCAAAAGCCACCCGCCCGTCGGAAAATCCGGTTGAGGCGGTCTGTGTGATCCGGATGCGGGCAATGGCATTAAATCCGTAGACCCCGTTGACCTTTGTGCGCAGCTGTTCCTTTTGCATCTCAAGCATTGGCGCCTGCGCGCCCGTGGTCAGCAATGTCAGCGTCGCCCCCATGCCGCCCCGGCCATAGCTGACCTCAACCGGCCTTGCGATGGCGGCGATGTCTGCCCCCACCACTTCGGCCCAATCGGTCAGCAACCGGCTTTGGGCAAAGCCCCGGCTTTCGCTCGCCTTGCGAATCCGCCCGGTCAGCAGCGATGCCGTCCGTTTGAACCCTTTTGTACTGGCGCGGCGCGTGGCCATGGCTATGTTCTCCTTCACTCAAGCGTGATCATAGCGGATGCGCGCGCCCGAACCCAGATCAGATGCCTGAAAGGAACATAAATCTTGCGTGACCTCAGCGCCGAGTTGCTTGACTGGTATGATGTGCATGCGCGGTCCATGCCCTGGCGGGTGGCACCTGCGGACAAGCTGGCGGGCCAGCGCCCCGACGCTTACGCCGTCTGGATGTCCGAGATCATGTTGCAACAGACCACAGTTGCCGCCGTTACCGCATATTTTCAACGCTTTATCGCCCGCTGGCCCACTGTCGCGGATCTGGCGGCCGCCGAGGATGCCGATGTCATGGGCGAATGGGCGGGCCTTGGATATTATGCCCGTGCGCGCAATTTGCTCAAATGTGCCCGCGCAGTCGTGGAGGATCATGGCGGGCAATTCCCTGCCGATCACGCCGCCTTGCTGAAACTTCCGGGCATCGGACCCTATACCGCTGCCGCCATCGCCTCCATTGCCTTTGACCTGCGCCACACGGTTGTCGACGGCAATGTGGAACGTGTGATGGCCCGAATGCATGACGAACACACGCCATTGCCATCGGCCAAGCCAATCCTGACCGAGATGGCGGATGCCCTGACGCCCGCCAAACGCCCGGGCGATTACGCCCAGGCAGTGATGGACCTGGGCGCCACGATCTGCACGCCCAAATCCCCCGCTTGCGGCATTTGTCCTTGGCGCGATCCTTGTGTGGCCCGCGTCAACGGCACTGCCCCGGAACTACCTAAAAAAACACCCAAAGCGGCCAAGCCCATCCGTCACGGCACCGTCTATATCGCCACGCGCGGCGATGGGGCCATCTTGCTGGAAACACGTCCCGACAAGGGGCTTTTGGGCGGTATGCTGGGCTGGCCCGGGTCTGACTGGATCGCCGCTGATGGCCCACGTCCACAAAACCCGCCCCTTTCAGCGAATTGGACAAAGCTGGACGGTGAGGTGCGTCATACGTTCACCCATTTCCACCTGATGTTGGACGTGATGGTCGCGCAAGTGCCTTTGGGCGCCGAACCGACGACCGGCACTTTCCTGCCCCGCGCCCAATTCCGCCCCTCTGACCTGCCCACAGTGATGCGCAAAGCCTACGATCTGGCGCAAAGCTGACCGCCAAGCGCCGCGTTACACTTGGCATCAGGCGCAGTGGGCGTATGATCTTTACCTGCGCGCAACTCAAAGGATCACGAGGCATGACCCTTCCCCCCGACACTGTCGCCAAGTTCCAAAACGCTCTGCCGTTCTGGATGTCCTTCCTGCTGGTCCCCTTGGCGTGGATCAGCGCTTTGTATGGCGGCTGGACCGTACTGCTGTTGCCCGTGATTACCTGGTACATGTTTTCGGTGCTTGATCTGGCGGTCGGGCTGAACACCGACAATGCGGACCTTGAAACCACCGAAGATGACTTGTTTTGGTACCGCGCCATCACAACCGCCTGGGTGCCGGTGCAGCTTCTGATGCTCTTTAGCCTGATCTGGTACGTGGCCCCGGCCGAGCACCTGAACACGTTCGAAAAAATCGCCGTCTTCTTTGGCATTGGCGTGATCACCGGCACGGTCGGGATCAACTATAGCCACGAGCTGATGCACCAAAAGAACAAGCTTGAACGCTGGCTGGCCGATGCTCTTCTGGCCATGGTGCTTTATTCGCATTTCCGGTCCGAACACCTGCTGGTGCATCACCGCTATGTGGCCACGCCGCGCGACCCCGTGACGGCGCGCATGGGCGAAAGCTTTTACCGGTTTTACCCTCGTGTTCTCAAACAATGCTTTCACTCGGCCTGGAACGCGGAAAAGGCGATGCTGGCGCGCAAGGACCTACCCGTCACCGACCTGTCCAACCCATTCTGGAAATACTGGACGCTTCAACTGATCTTTGTGCTGCTGGCCTTTGCCCTGGGCGGCTGGGTCGGTGTTGGGCTCTTCCTCATGCAGGCGGGCGTCGCGGTCTGGCAGCTTGAGTTGGTAAATTATATCGAACATTACGGCCTGACGCGCAAACATCTGGGTGACGGTAAATATGAACATGTGAAGCCACAGCATTCGTGGAACGCGGCCCACAAGGCGTCGAACTGGTTGTTGATCAATCTGCAACGGCATTCCGATCACCACTACAAACCCGACCGGCGCTTTCCCGTGCTGCAAAACTATACCGAAGCAGACGCACCGCAACTGCCTTATGGCTATCCGGTGATGACGATTGCGGCGATGATCCCGCCCATCTGGCGCAAGGTGATGAACCCCAGGGTCCGCAAATGGCGCGGCATGTATTACCCTGAAATCACCGATTGGGCGCTTTACAACAAAGCCGCCAACCCGTTGCCCCGATGATCGACGAGACGCTCAGAACTGCGCTTGATCAGGCTCTGCAACGCGACGACCGGATTGTGTTAGCCGTCAAAACCGTCTCGGCAACCCAGATGCGGCGCCTGCACAGCGGCCTGCGGTACCAGGGTTTTGGGATGGTGTTCGACACCCCCGACCGCGTCCATATCGAGCGTATTATTCACAAACTGCAAACCGGTGGCTTGATCTGTGACATCGGGATCAAGGATGGCGCACGGCCGTGGGAGCGGCGGGTGCTGGATGGTCAGGCCTTTGAAGTAATCGAAGCTCTCAAAATCTTCGGGAGCAATCCGGAAGACCACCAGGTGATCAATGGGGATGACTTTGACCCGGACTGGTTTGCGGGCCCGCGCGACAAGCCAACCGACCGCCCATACGTGCCAGAACAAAACCTCTCTGGCATGGTCCAAAAAGACCTCGACATCACCAGCGGGCGCGCGGTCTTTCGCGAAAAGATGGAAGGCCGCGATTATGATTTCGAGATTCGCGAGCCCGATGGCACCGTGATCAAAACGATGTCCGGCTCGGAAAACGGCGTCCAGTACATGGAGCCGCACGTCTATTTCGACAAATCCTCAGAAGGGCATCGTATCCGTTTTATGGACCCCGGGGATGAGGATGTGCTGTTGGATCTGCCGCCGCCCGCGTCGGTTGTTCCGTTTGATTTCACGCGATACGATCTGACCCAAACGATTTTTCCCAAGCGGTTTCATGGCAACGCCCCCGCCGCCATTGCCCGCGCCGCCGCCAACGGCACCACCTATGTCATCGACGAAGGCTGGGCGCCCTACAGGGTGGTGCGTGGCGTGAATGGACAGTTGGAATTATTGCCCCCCGATCAACAACACGGGCCCGACCTGGATGAAGACAACCTTAGGCCTGTGTATCTGCACGCCGTGCTGGTCAGCGGCGGACCAAAAAGTTTTTGCATCCAGGTGCCAAACGGCATGTCCAAACCCGATCACATCGCCCGGTTTGAGGCGTGGATGCACGCCCTGCGCCCCGGTCGCGGTATTCGGGACAGCACGGGGCAGTTGTTCGACGGCCAGAGGTTCGAAGTGCAGTCTCTCAAGCTGACCCGCCATAACGCGTGGCGCCACAGCTATGTCTCTGACGCCGATCACGACCCCGCCACACTGACGATCACCTAGTCCAGCACCCAGACTGGCAACGGCTCTGCCACGCCGCGCACCTGTTGGTCGGGTGCGCGGCGAAAACCGCTTGCCGCTCCGGCGGCGGCCACCACCGCATCGCTGACGATGGCCTGCACGTCCAGCGCGCGTGTCATCGCCTCAAGCCGACTGGCCACATTGACCGTGTCCCCCAGCACTGCAAATTCCAAACGGTTGGCCCCGATATCGCCCAGAACCACAGTGCCGAAATGCAGGCCAAAGCGGGCATCAATTGCGGGCAGCCCATCCGCCTTGCGGTCCATGTTCAGCGCTGCCATCCGGTCCACCATCGCCGTGACACAGGATAGGGCGCGGGCCGCATCATCCTGCAAGGGAAGTGGCGTTCCAAAGGTCGCCATCAGCCCATCACCGAGGTACTTGTCGAGGGTCCCGCCATGGGCGAACACCTCACTTTCCATCCGCGCGTGAAAGGCGCGCAGGGTCTCGATCACCTCCTGGGGCGGGCGGCCATCGGCATAGGTCGTAAACCCCACGATATCGACAAAAAGAACGGCGGCGTCATGGCTGCGGATCTGGCCCAAAGGTTCGTCTTTGGTTGATAACTCTTCAACCATTGTCGGGCTGAAATAGCGGGCCAGGTTGGTCCGCTCGCGGGCCATTTCGGCACTGTCGAGGATCAACGCCTGATAACGCCGCACGGTCATGGCCAGGATCACCGCCACAATGACAAAGACGAACACCTCCTGAATACGCAAATCCCAATGCACCAGGTTCGGGTTCATCTGCACGCCAAGATCGGGAATGTCAGGAAACATCATTTCGGCCCCTGCGGTGACGCGCGGGTCTTGCCAACCGAACCACCACACGCAGGTGGCCCCCAACAACCAAAGAGCGGACGTCCAATTCCCGATGGCAACGATGGTACGCCAGGAATAGCTCAACACGCCCGCAGCCAGGATGACATAGAAATACTGGAACACGTCAAACTGATAGATCAACGCCGTTGGCACCAGATTGTTCTGAAGCGGATTGGGCACCAAAAGCGCAACGGTCATCAACAGCAAGTCGGCAAACAGCAACCCCAACTCGGCCCGCGATTGTCCGACCTGCCCGACACGGCGCTGCAACAGACCGACCAGCACAAGGCAGAACAACAAGAATAGATACCAGCTCACGTCCCAGTTTGGGTTCAGGTAGATCAGGAACAAGGCGGTCGCTGACAACGCGCCAACCCGCGCCTTGACGGCCAGGTCCATCCCCTCGCGTTTGTGACGGGCCAGAGCCTCTTGGACATACTTGTTTTGCGGGGCCTCGGCATCCGTTTGGGCGCGGCCAGAAGACAAAACTGAGGTGCTGATATCAACCATGGATCACGGGCCCTTTGCCATTCTCCAGACCAATGTAACGCGCATTAACAAAAAAGCCCCGCCAAAAAGGCGGGGCAAAGGTGCGGTGCGTGCGGTTAAGCCTTGGGTAGGGCCGCAGGCACCAGGCGGTGTTCTCGGAACTTTACGTTTTCATCATATCCAAGCGACGGTTTTCCAGTTCGAGCGCTGAGCGCAAGAGGCAGGGAAAATCGACACACTAGAAACGTAAAGTTTCATTCAGCTGTGCATTTCGGCACGAATCTGCTGGCGCAGAACGTCGATGGGCACAACCTTGCCCTCGCGTTTAAAGCACCAATAGGTCCAGCCATTGCAACTGGGCGCGCCTTCCAGATGGGCACCCACCTGGTGGATCGAGCCTTTGATATCGTCACCGATCAAGGTGCCATCAGCGCGCACCTTGGCCTTGTGGCGTTTGTTCATCGAATACAACTCTTCGCCAGGTCGCAGCATACCGCGCTCGACCAACTGCCCAAAAGGCACACGCGGCTCAGCACGTTTGGAGGCGGAAACGGTCAGCGCCTCGCGGTCAAACTTGCGTACATTGGCGATGCGGGCCTCAGCGACCTTGCGATAGGCGGCTTCACGCTCGATCCCGATAAACTCGCGCCCCAGCATTTTGGCCACAGCACCTGTTGTGCCTGTACCAAAGAACGGATCCAGGACCACGTCGCCAGGATTGGTCGACCCGACCAGCACACGGTGCAATAGGCTTTCTGGTTTTTGGGTCGGATGGGCCTTGTCGCCCTGATCATCCTTCAGCCGCTCGTGACCTGTACAGATCGGCAGGACCCAATCCGAGCGCATCTGAATACCCTCGTTCAGGGCCTTCAGCGCCTCATAGTTGAACGTGTATTTGCTGGCTTCGGACTTGCCCGCCCAGATCATCGTCTCGTGCGCGTTGGTGAACCGCTTGCCGCGGAAATTCGGCATCGGGTTGGACTTGCGCCACACAACGTCGTTCAGAATCCAGAACCCTTCGTTCTGAAGCGACGAGCCAACACGGAAAATGTTGTGGTAGCTGCCGATGACCCAGATCGCGCCATTGGGCTTGAGCAACCGGCGGGCGGCCTTCAACCAAGCCGTGGTAAATTCGTCGTAAGCACGAAAGGAATTGAATTGATCCCAGTGGTCATCAACCGCATCCACCTTGCTGTTGTCCGGGCGATGCAAATCACCCTTCAACTGCAAGTTATAAGGCGGATCGGCAAAGATAAGATCAACGCTGCCAGCAGGCAGGCTGTTCATCACGTCAATGCAGTCACCCGCAATAATCTGGTTCAAGGGAAGCGCCTCAGCGCCCTTTACATGTTTCGTCATCGTCTGCCTCTGTCCCCGGCACATTTTGTGCTCGTTGGTTGGCTTCAAGATGGAACGTAGCTGATTCGCGGTCAATTTCTTTTTTGAATCAGTGAGTTAAGAAATTTTCTTGTCACAACATATTGTGGACGGGTTTGAACGAACGTCTATGGTGTGGGGTCACACCCAGATTTCGAAGCGCTGCCATGTGGCTTTTTGATCCGTATCCCATGTTGGTGTGCCAGCCATAGCCGGGATGCTGTTGCGCCAAATCCACCATGATCCGATCGCGACATATTTTGGCCACAATTGAGGCCGCCGCAATGGACAGCGATCGGCCGTCTCCCTTGACCAAAGTCGTCGCCGGCAGGGTCAGGCCGCGCGGGATCATGTTGCCGTCAATCAACAGGTGATCCGGCGACGAACGCAGCCCTGCCACCGCTCGCTCCATCGCCAGATGCGAGGCGCGCAGAATGTTGATCTCGTCAATCTCGGCCACCGACGCATGGGCCACACTGACATCAGCGCAAGCGATCAATTCTGCCCAAAGGGCATCGCGTTTGCGCGCCGTCAGCTTTTTGGAATCGTCCAGTCCCGCCGGAATGCACGCAGCGTCCAAGACAACAGCCGCCGCCGTCACCGGCCCGGCCAGGGGGCCACGGCCCACCTCGTCCACACCGGCCACACAACCGTCAATCCGCGCCTCATAGGAATAGTCAGGCACGCCGGTCCCCTTCTCTGTTCGAAAAAACCCCACCGGAGGCAAAGCACGTTCGCAACCCAAGCGCAAATCCCCATGACCCGGAACGGAAAAAGAGGGCGGTGCCCGAACACCGCCCTCTTCAGTTTGATCCGCGCCCGGGAACATGGGCGCGGGTCACAGACCCGTTCTTAGTGACGGGCCAATTGGAAACCGTGGCGGCTCAGGCAGCGGGCGCGGTAGCCATAGCGGAGCCCGCGTTCTGTCCGAAACCGGGTGCTGCAGCGTTCGGGCAGACGGTGCACATGGTTGTAGTGACGCTCCAGGCAGCGCTCGCCAAAGACACGCAAGCGACCATCCCGGCCTTGCACACTGCGCAAACACCGCTGCGGCAAAAGCTTATGACCGACGCGCGGGGGCAAAGGGCGCGGATGCACGCGTTTGTGGACACCATGTGTACCACGGTCATCGCGGGGATAGTCGCGCAGGTCACTTCCATGCTTGGCCTTCTTGTCATCCCGTGAGTTCTTGATCACGACGCCCAGCACCGCCAGGCCCGCGAGGGCAGCGAGCGCCTTGCCCAGGTCATCATCGCCGGCGCGGGCGGGGGCCGCACTGAAACCGGTGATGGCAATGGCGGCGGCGGCAACCGCTGCAATGAATTGGCGGGAGATGATGTGGGGCATGGGGGCAGTCCTTCTCGGGTTCGTTAAGTTTAAAGTTTATGGGCCAATGCGTTTGGTCCTTGATCCAAAACTGGGCCACCCCCCCTCAGACAGGCAATAACGGCCCCCTGTTATCCAATAACATCGTGCTCAGACCTCTGATGTTATTGAATATCCCGCCGTTCCAGCCCAGTCTGGGGTCATGAAACAGATCGCCCTTTCTTTCGTGCTCACGCTGGCCCTCGCGGGCGGTGCGACCGCGCAATGCTTTGCCGACTACAAGGCAAAACAGGACAATCCGCTGCGGCTGCATTACGGTGTGGCGCAACTCTCCGGTGACTGCTCAAGCGGAGCAGCCCGATCAGAGCTGCAGGGCCGACTGTCCGCGCAAGGCTGGACTCTGCTCCAGGTGATGTCCGTTTTTGGCCCAGACGGGCTTGATCAAAGGAAAGACAGTGCAGGACAATACTACCTCCGCTTCTGAGATGCGGCGCACGGGCGGGCGGCTGGTGGTCGTGGGGATCGCGGGTATCCTGATCCTGCTTCTGGGCGCGGCACTCTTGCTCTTTTTGACACTCCCCGACAGTGGGGCTTTTGACGCCCGTGTCGAACGGATGTTCATTGAGAACGCCGATCTGACAAGTCAGGCGGAAATCAAGCTGCTCGAAATCCTCGCCCAATCCGGCACCGCCTTTTCGGATACGCTGGCAAGCTACAGGCTGGTCATCTATGTGCTGCTGGTCTTTGCCACCGGTATGATGAGCGCGGCACTGGTCTTCCTTATCCTTCTGGTCGGCTTCAACCGGCGCATGGCCCAAATCGAACGAGTCGGCATCCAGGTTAATTCGCTTCTGATCAGCCGCGAGGAAAACACCGTCTACCTCAACAACCTCGGTTTCAAACTGACGGATGCGGCGATGGAAACCATGTCGGTTCTTGCCGAGGCCCGGATGGATGACGATGTGCTGTCAGGCTCGGAAATCGAAGGGGTGATTTCAGGCCGCAATTCCGCTGATTGCGACGAGGCGGCGGGTGCCACCCGGATCAAACGGCTGCGTGACACATTGGGCAACCAGATCGTCAGCGAATTACTGGTCAAGAACATCGCCAGACGGGGCTATATGCTGGCAGTGGAAAAAGACGTGATCAAAGTCCTCTGATTCTCTTCTCTTGAAAAATACTCCCGCGCGGAGCGCAAAAACGCAACTGCCGGAGGCAGATGCAAAACATCGGGTGGCGCGCATGCGCCTCATTTCACCAGTAGCCACGGGTGCCACGACAGGTCTAGGGTGCGCCAACACCAAAAGGAGACGCCTCATGCCCGCCCCCCATAACCCGTTCAAGGCCGCCCTGAAAAACGGCGAAACCGTCATTGGCTGCTGGCTGTCTCTGGGCGACGTGTTGCCCACCGAAATCGCGGGCACTGCCGGGTTCGACTGGCTGCTGATCGACGGCGAACACACGCCCTATGATATCAGCCGTATGCGGATGCAGTTGATGGCGCTTGCTGCCTCTGACAGCCACGCCGCCGTCCGCGTCCCCAGTGGAGAGACATGGATCATCAAACAGGTGATGGATGCAGGTGCGCAAACTGTGCTGGTGCCCATGGTCGAAAGCGCCGAACAGGCGCGGCAACTGGTGCATGACGTCCGATACCCGCCCACCGGCGGGCGCGGCGTCGGCTATTCCGGCGCGCGGTGCAGCCGTTTTGGCGAGATCACTGACTATGGCACCACCGCTGACGATCAGATTTGTCTGCTGATCCAAGTTGAAAATCGGGCGGGTATTGCGGCTCTTGACGAAATCCTCGCTGTCGACGGCATTGACGGCGTGTTCATCGGCCCCGCGGATTTGTCAGCCGACATGGGCTTTATGGGGCAGATCAAACACCCCGAAGTCCAAGCGACGATCAAGGGCGCGTTCCAGCGAATCGAGGCGGCGGGCAAGGCCCCCGGCGTGCTGTCGACCCAATCGGACATGACGCAGGACATGATCGACGCGGGCGCCCGCTTTGTCGCCACGGGCGTTGACCTGCAACTGCTCGCGGGCGCGTTGCGGGACCTGGCCAAGCAGTGGATGCCGCCCGCCAAATGAGGGCGGATCAAATCCGTCCTACGGGGATGCACCATCCTTGATCCCCATGGCGGCCTGAGTATAGCCCCCCGCAGCCCCGTCGATGAAGTGCACATGGCTGTCGTCCATGATGGACGGCACGATGCATGTCATCATCGCCTCGTCCTGCATGTGCATGCCGTAATGCACGATGCCACGCCCGCGCGCCTCATCCAGAACGGCGCGCAGCCGGGCCACGGTCTCGGCGTCACAATCAATTGTCATCTTCAGCCCGTCGTCGAACTTGCGGAAATCGGCATTGGCCCCCACGACCCGCTGATAGTGCGCCGGATCGAACCCGCCCAGCTTGATCCGCGTCGTCAAAAATACCCAGGCCAGCGCTGTCTCGATCATGATCTGCCGCTTGCGCTTGGCCAGTGATCCGCTCCCACGGCTTGCATGGGCCTCAAGCATCGCGCCGGGTGGTGGCCAACCGAACCCCGGCCCCTCGGCCGGCGCCGGGTGCCCGCCCCGTTCCAGGTGCCGCACAAGGTCCAACACCGATTGCGCCACCGCGCCAAAGGCGTCGGCATCCACGCCCTCACCCGGCTGCACCAGCAGCGACAAGATAGTGCCGTTGCGGGCCTGCATGTGGTTCCAGCGGCAGCTCAACCCCTCAAGGTTTGGCTGCGTGCCGGGGGCTGCGGCGGCGACGGTTTCTACCCCGTCTTTCATCCGGTTCTCGGCCCAGCTTACCCCACCACCCGCAAACATCGCATAGTCCACGTCCTCAGACGCGCGATACCGGGCCACCGCCACCTCGCGCCCTGCCGTCCGTATCTCGGACACGGGAAACAGCCCAACGCGGAGGCCCATGTCAAACTCTTCACGCGCCCAGACCTGCACAGCGGCCAGCGCCGCCGCCGCTTCGTCCTCAAACTCCGGCGGATGGGCAAAGGCGGCCCCATCGCCGCCAAAAACGTATGGAAAAGCACGCCCCCCCGCCGCGTTGATCTGAGCCGAGATCACGGCAGCCCCAACCATGTTCACCACCTTGTACTTGCCAGCGGCAATCGCGTCGGTTGATCCGATGATGTCAGAGGTCCCCACAACCCAGTCTTTTGGCAACGGGGTATAGCGCGCTGGATCTGCTAGATCAGAGAAGGCAGAGCGTCGCGGCAATTGGTCATAGAACATGAAACGCTCCTCTTTCCGGGACGACCCTAGCACGGCATGCGGGTACGGCAATCACACTTGCGCGTCCGGCACACCCATGCGACGCAAGGGCAAGGGATGGAGACCTCATGCAAATCGGATTGATCTTGCTGGCGCTGGCCTATGTGCTCAGCCAGTTTTTTCGCGCTTTTCTAGCAGTGCTTGCAGGCCCGCTTGAGGCAGAGCTTGGGATTGCACCTGACGTATTGGCCACCGCCTCGGGGCTTTGGTTCCTGTCCTTTGCGGCCATGCAGATCCCCGTGGGCTGGGCGCTTGATACCATCGGGCCACGTCGCACGTCTGGTTGGCTCTTGCTGGTCGGCGGGGCGGGGGGCTCGGCACTGTTCGCCTTGGCTCAAGGTCCGCTCTATATCCACGCGGCCATGCTCCTGATCGGGATCGGCTGTTCGCCAGTCCTGATGGCCAGTTTCTACAAATTCGCGCGCGAGTTTAACCCGACCCGTTTTGCCACACTGGCCGCCGTGATGATCGGTGTCGGCACTGTGGGCAATCTGATCTCTTCCTTTCCCATGGCCTTTGCCGCCGAGACGATCGGCTGGCGCAACGCGATGTGGGGTCTAGCCTTTGTTTCGGGGATGGTGGCTTTGGGCTGCCTGATAACCGTCCGCGACCCGGACAAACCGCAGGGTGAGGCCAAGGGATCACTGTTCGATCTGCTCAAGATGCCCGCCCTCTGGGTGATCTTTCCGATCATGTTCGTGAACTATGCGCCCATTGCGGGGATCAGGGGATTATGGATCGGCCCATACCTAAGCGATGTGTTCGCCATGACGACGGCCCAGATCGGGGTTGCCACTCTGGTAATGAGCGTCGCGATGATCCTTGGAACCCTCGCCTATGGTCCGCTCGACCGGATTCTGGGGACCCGCAAATGGATTGTCTTTGGGGGCAACCTGATCACTGCCAGCGCAACTCTGGCGCTCGCATTCTGGATCGGGGCCAGCCAGACGCTTGCTATCGCCCTTATGGTGGGCATCGGCTTTTTTGGCGCGAGCTTTCCGGTCATCATCGCCCACGCGCGCAGCTTTTTCCCACCCCACCTGACCGGGCGTGGCGTGACGCTGATGAACCTCTTTGGAATCGGGGGCGTAGGGGTCATGCAATTCGCATCGGGCCGCATCCACACGGCCAGCGCGGGTAGTGACACCGCTGTCCCCTATGTCGCCATCTTCGGCTTTTTCGGTGTGGCCCTTTTGCTTGGCCTCGCCATCTATGCACGCAGCCGTGACAGCACCGCCTGACACGCCCCTTTCCCCCGCAAGGCTTTGGGTATAAAGCCCCCTCACCTACCCAAAAAGGAGAAGATGATGGGGTATCGTGTCGTCGTCGCAGGTGCCACTGGCAACGTGGGCCGCGAAATGCTGAACATCCTGGCCGAGCGCCAGTTTCCCGTGGACGAACTGACCGTTCTGGCCAGCCGCCGTTCGCTGGGCACGGAAGTGTCGTTCGGTGACAAGACGCTCACGACGAAGGACCTCGACACCTTCGATTTCACGGGCTGGGACATGGCATTGTTTGCCATCGGCTCGGACGCGACAAAGAAGTATGCGCCTATCGCGGCCAAAGCCGGTTGCGTGGTGATCGATAACTCCTCGCTGTATCGCTACGACCCCGATGTGCCGCTGATCGTGCCCGAAGTGAACGCGGACGCCATCGAAGGCTATGCCAAGAAAAACATCATCGCCAACCCCAACTGCTCGACCGCGCAGATGGTTGTGGCGCTCAAGCCGCTGCACGACCGCGCCACGATCAAGCGGGTTGTGGTCAGCACGTACCAGTCCGTTTCGGGTGCTGGCAAAGAGGGCATGGACGAGCTTTGGGACCAGACCAAGGCGGTCTATAACCCGACATCTGACGTGCCCCCGAACAAGTTCCAGAAACAGATCGCCTTCAACGTGATTCCACAAATCGACGTCTTCATGGAAGACGGCTCGACCAAGGAAGAGTGGAAGATGGTCGTTGAGACCAAGAAAATCGTTGACCCCTCGATCAAGGTCACAGCGACCTGCGTGCGGGTTCCGGTGTTTGTGGGCCACTCCGAGGCGGTCAATGTCGAATTCGAAGATTTCCTGGACGAGGACGAGGCGCGTGACATCCTGCGCGAGGCGCCAGGTGTGATGGTGATCGACAAGCGCGAACCCGGTGGTTACGTGTCGCCTATCGAATGCGTAGGCGACTACGCAACGTTCATCAGCCGCATCCGCCAAGACAGCACGATCGACAACGGCCTCAACTTTTGGTGCGTGTCGGACAACCTGCGCAAGGGTGCGGCCCTGAACGCCGTGCAGATTGCAGAACTGCTGGGCAATCGGGTTCTGAAAAAGGGCTGACGCACACAGCCAGAGATTCGCGATTGGGGGCCCACCGTGGCCCCCTTTTTTCTTTTCGGGCCAATCATGGTTGCTGTGCAGTTAACAGAGTGGCGACCCGAGCATGCACAATGGAGTATTTTCGCGATAGATAGAGTTTTAACGATGATAATTTCGCGCTTAAATCCCTGATTTGAAATGCAAAAAACCATGGTTAACGCGTTTTCGAAAACTGCGCTGGAATCAGCAATAAATTAGTAATTTGCCACTGTCATACCTGTCTCATCGAATGGCCGGGGGGTCGGACGATATCCATCCTCCGGGTTGGATCAACGACCGGCCGGGGGGCCGGACAGACGATGAGGTGAGTGGGATGTTGAGTTGGGTGCGCACGGTTTGCCGTGCAGAAGAAGGAAGTGACACAAACGATAACGCCTGGGGGCGTGAACGTGTCACACGCCAGGAAATCGCGGCGCTCTTTGCCGACGAACTTGGGTATAAAGTGCCGCAAAAGCGCACAGAAAAACGCGGGGCAAAGCCCCGTCGTTTCGTGGCAGGACGCCAATTTCAAACCGTTTGAAACGATCAGTCGAGCGCATCACTGCGCCCGGTATCGGTCAAAGGCGGCTCTGCATAGCTTCGCTGCGTGATCGGTCAAATTGGGCCAGGGCACTGCGGCATAGGTCAAAGCTTGCGTGCAAATGGGTAAAAAGCGTTCGAGGTGCGTGGCACGCAAGCGGGGTGAGGTAACGAGTGGTGAGCGGCATGGCGGGCAACTGTCATGTCGCTCGTTTCGTTCGACAATCCCTAAAACCGTTCCGCCCGCAAAACCTCGCAATCGCTGACAGTCACAACGCCGATATGCCGATCCACAACGGTAAAGGCCGCATCCAGAAGAGTATCCAAGCGGTCCGGCCGGATCACGCACACCACCTGCACCATGCCGCCCGCACGGGTCACCTGGCCCTCACGGCTCCAGGCGCCGGACCGGCCCGAACCGCCCAGCACCGGCAACACCGTCCAACCGG
The DNA here is from genome assembly GCF_947503705.1 of uncultured Tateyamaria sp. GTDB lineage: Bacteria > Pseudomonadota > Alphaproteobacteria > Rhodobacterales > Rhodobacteraceae > Tateyamaria. The sequence continues at coordinate 333,433 of NZ_CANNES010000001.1, forward strand.
TCACGCCGGCTTCGGATATGGCGTCGGTCAGGCGGCTTTGCATCACCAGTTCGATGATGATCGCCACACGTTTCGCTTGATGGGTCTGCATGGCCTCAGCCTCCGGTCAGGGCGCTGGCAACCGACACGTAAATCGGAATGCCCAGCGTCAGGTTAAACGGGAATGTCACGCCCAGCGACAAGGTCAGGTAAATCGACGGGTTCGCCTCTGGCAAGGCCACCCGCATCGCCGCTGGCACCGCGATATAGCTGGCCGACGCCGACAGCACCATGAAAAGGGCCACGCCCCCGGTGCTGACGCCCAACAGCAATCCGGTCGCAAGCCCCGCGCTTGCCCCGACCAACGGCATCACCACGCCAAAGGCGAGGACGCCAGGCTTCAAAACGCCCGATCCGCCGCGCAATCCGCGCCCGGCAACCAGCCCCATATCCAACAGGAACAAGCACAAAACGCCTTGGAACGGCGACACGATAAAGGCCTCGATGCGTTCCAATCCGTCATTCCCGGTGATCCAGCCAATGAAAAAGCTGCCCACGAGCAAGACGATGGACCCATTCAACATGATCTCGCGCATCAGGTCGCCGTCCATCCGGCGGCTGTCTCCGCCGCGCGAAATCAACCACAGGGCCGACAGAATCGCCGGTGCCTCCATCGCGGCGGCCACGGCCACCATGTACCCTTCGGCTGCGATCCCGCTGCTCTCCAGAACAGACGTCGCCGCAACAAAGGTCACGATAGAGATTGAGCCGTAATGCGCCGCCACCGCCGCCGCATCAAGGCGGCTGAGGTTGCCCATCACCTGCAACAAGCCAAAGGCGACACTCGGCAACGCCGCCGACAGAACGATACCCGCCACCAATGACGAGGCCAAAGTGGCATCAATCCCATGATCGGCCACACTCACCCCGCCTTTGAACCCGATGGCAAACAACAGATAGATCGACATACCCTTGGCCACAGCCTCGGGAATGTTCAGGTCCGATCGCGCAAGCGCCGCCGCGACGCCCAGCGCAAAGCTCAGGATTATGGGCGACAAAAGGTTCGTCGCCGCCAGACTAAGGATTTGATCCATCTGGACCCCTTTTAGATAAAGACCCGGTCAAACCGGCTGAAAGTCGAGTGTTTTACCCATGAACTGGCTCATCCCGCCCTCTGAGATATCGTGCCAGAGGCCATGCACGCTCAGCGATCCGTCGTTTACGCGGCTTTCGATAAAGGGAAAGGTCATCAGGTTTTCCATCGAGATGACAACAGCCAATTGCTCAAGCCGTCGAACCTGGGCAGCTTTGTCCTCGACGTCCTGCACTTCTGCGTATTTCGGGCGCAAAATGTCCATCCAGCGACCCACAAAGCTCGATTTTTCCTCAAGATCTGGCGCGCGGCCCTCGCACATATCCAGACAGCCCTGAACACCGCCACAGTTGGAGTGACCCAGAACCACAATATGGGCGACCTTCAAAACCGTTACCGCATATTCCACGGCGGCCGAGGTGCCATGGTGGTCGCCATCCGGCTCGTAGGGCGGCACAAGATTGGCGATGTTGCGATGGATGAAAAACTCGCCCTGATCCGCCCCGAAAATCGACGTTACCTGTACCCGGCTGTCACAGCACGAAATCAGCATCGCGCGCGGGCGCTGCCCTTCATTGGCAAGGCGGCGATACCACGCGCTGTTTTCCGCATAGGTCGTCGCTTTCCAACCCTGATAGCGTTGCAAAAGAAATGTCGGAAGCGGTTTGACCCTGTGCATTTTACGTCCCTCGGCCTTTTGTTTGGGCTGATTAACGGCAATTCGAACCAAATTCGAGAGAAAAGGCACTTTGGCCCTAACCATTTGAGAACCGTCTACATGGCAAGACGTTCGGGCCGTGGGGGCAAATGACTTGGGGTGACCAGAGGTGAGACAGTTGAATTCCGTAACACAAATCCGTCCGGCCGAACCGGTGCGAGTCGATCATGACCGGCTGGGGGCGCTTTATTCCGATATGGGCCATTCCGGGGCCGAAGACGTCGTCTGCCGCGCGATGGAGGAGCTTGCCCTGCGCATGGCCCATTGCGACAGGTTGCACCGGGCTGGCGACTTGGACGAGCTGCGCAAATCGGCACGCTCCCTGATCGCCATTGCAGATCAGATCGGCATGGGCCTTTTGGCCAAGGTGGCCGCTGACGTGATGGTCTGTATCGATTGTGGCGACCGCGTTGCCCTGGGGGCCACGCTGGGCCGCCTGATGCGCGCGGGTGAGGGGTCGTTGACCGCCATCTGGGATCTGCAAGACATCACGATCTAGAGGGCAACGGGCCTTGCGGCACCGGGCAAACAGGCTAGGGTCACGGGCATCCAAATCTCAAAGGTGCCCTAATGCCGCTGTCCTTCGCCACCGATCCAACCGACGCCATTCCTTTGCATCTGCTGGACGAGGATAACGCCAGCAAGTGGATTGCGGCACAGGATGAGGCGACCCAAAACTGGGCCAAAGTCAACGGATTCACCGGCGGTCTAGGGCAAGTTCTGGTCTGTCCGGGCCCAAATGGAATCGCGCTGTGCGCCGCGGGTTACGGCACCGAAGCCGCGCGTGCACGGGGGCGATTCCACCTGGCTGCCGCGGCCAATCGCCTGCCCGCTGGCGCATATGTGTTGCATCACGACCTGAGCACCGAAACACTGGAAAACGAAGCGCTCGGTTGGCTTCTCGCCAGCTACCGCTTTGATCGCTACAAGAGCCAATCGGCCATGCAGGCGCAGCTGCTGGCGCCCGAAGGTATTGAAAAGGAACGCATTACCGCCATCGCCAATGGCGAGGCGCTCACACGGACACTGATCAACACACCCGCCTCAGACATGGGCCCGCCCGACCTGGAAGATGCCGCGCGCGACCTTGCCACTTCGTTCAACGCGCAGTTCGGCGTGACCATCGGTGATGACCTCCTCGATCAGAACCTCCCGATGATTCACGCCGTGGGTCGCGCCGCCAACCGCGCTCCGCGCCTTATCGACATGCGCTGGGGCGATGCGGGCCCAAAATTGACGCTTGTCGGCAAAGGGGTCTGCTTTGACACAGGCGGGCTCAACCTCAAACCTGGTGCCTCCATGGGGTTGATGAAGAAGGATATGGGAGGATCGGCGGCAGTCCTCGGCCTCGCCCACATGATCATGGCGATGGGGCTGCAACTCCAACTCCGCATCCTGATCCCGGCGGTCGAAAACAGTGTCGCAGGCAGTGCTTTTCGGCCCGGCGACATTCTCACCTCCCGCAAGGGGCTTACGATCGAGATCAACAATACCGATGCCGAAGGGCGGCTGGTACTGGCAGACGCGCTGGCGCTGGCGGATGAGGAACAGCCCGATCTCATCATTTCTATGGCCACGCTCACCGGGGCCGCACGCGTGGCAGTGGGCCCCGATCTTGCGCCCTACTACACCGATGACACCCACTTGGTCGCGGCCCTCGAAACCGCCGCAAAAACCAGCGCCGACCCGGTTTGGCGGATGCCCTTTCACACGCCTTATGAGGCAATGATCGAACCGGGCATTGCCGATTTGGACAACGCCCCCAAAGGCGGCTTTGCAGGCTCGATCACGGCGGCACTCTTCTTGCGCCGCTTTGTCACCGACACGGCGAAATACATGCATTTCGACATCTATGGTTGGCAACCCAGCGACGCACCCGCACGCGCCAAAGGGGGCGTGGGTCAGGGCACACGGGCACTGCTCGCAGCCCTGCCAGAGGCGCTCGATCTATGACGGACGCACGGGTCACACCGGATCCTGCCATCGCCAAAACCAGCAAGGCGGGACAGATCGGATGGGCCGATGTTGACCTGCTGCGGCACCCCAACGGTCCCCGTGACCGGCAACTCCTGTTGGGCGACGCTGTCACAATCCTCGGGTCACGAGACGACCACATCTACGTCCAGGCGGAAAAAGACGGCTATGTCGGCTATGTCCCAAGTGACAGCCTGACGGAGCCTACAAAGGTCACCCATCAGATCACTGCGGCCGCCACCCATGGCTATGCCGATGCCTCGATCAAATCGCACGACCTGATCTGCCTCAGCTTTGGTGGCAAAGTCACGGCCTTGAGTGACGACCAGGAGTTTATCGAAACCGCCCAAGGTTTCATTCCGAAACAGGCGCTTTCAGAACTGCCAACCAAGCCCCAAGACCCGATCACAACGGCGCGGTTGTTCCTGAACACACCCTATCTCTGGGGTGGAAATACGCGCGCGGGGATTGACTGTTCCGGTCTGATCCAGACGGCTATGCTGAGTGCAGATATCGCCTGCCCCGGCGACAGCGACCAGCAGGAACGGCTCGGGCACTCTGTGGCACACCAGGACTACCAACCCGGCGACCTTCTTTTCTGGAAAGGGCATGTGGCACTGATCACCAGCAAAAACACAATGATCCACGCAAACGCCCACCACATGCGCGTGGTCGAAGAAGCGATTGTCCCAGCCCTCACCAGAATTGCAGATACCACTGGTCCGGTCACAGCCCACAAACGGCTCTGACCCCTTCTTTTGGCCGAAAATATCCTCGGGGGCGTTTGAGGGGGCAGACAGCCCCTTCAAAAAATGGGGAGTTTGAGGGGTGAAACCCCTCATCAGCAAAAATAGATAGTGTCCGCGCCAGCGGCCCTTTGGATCAATCCACCGCGCGGATCAACTTGCGTTCCAACACGCGCAACACGGTCTTCAGGTCATGACCGCGGCGCAGGATCTGACCATCAATGCCAATCACTGCATACATCCCCTGCTTGCCGCGCAGCTTGGGACGCTTCTCGATCCGGTACAGCGGATTTTCAGCCGTTCGGCGAAATACGGAGAACACCGCCACTTCACGTAAGGACGAAATTCCGTAATCGCGCCATTCGCCCGCCGCCACCATACGCCCATAAAGCGATAGGATTACCGACAGTTCGGTCCGGTGAAAGGCCACCTGCGGGCTGGGCATTTCGCGACTGTTTGAAGGGGGAGGGGTATGAAGCGTCATGCGCATAGACTTGCGCGCGTTGACCGACAATTCAAGAGGGATCAACAGGATGCTTGAAAGCGTTACAAAATGAGTGCAGCATTGCCAAGATCGGAAACATATAGGCACATCATGACCCCTCAGGACCGGGCCGAGCGCAGCGCTGCTGCCATGTGGGCGCACGACGCCGCCAGCAAGGCGTTGGGAATGCAGATCGAGGATATTGGACCGGGTGCTGCGACACTCACCCTGACGGTCCGCCCGGATATGCTGAACGGGCACGGCATCTGCCATGGCGGGATAATCTTTGCCATAGCCGACAGCGCCCTGGCCTTCGCCTCCAACAGCTATAACCAACTCATGGTTGCGCAGATGAACCAGATAACCTACCTCGCTCCGGGTCAGCCCGGTGAGGTTCTGTCCGCCACTGCGACCCAAACCGCCCATGCGGGGCGCACCGGGATTTACGACGTGACCGTCACGGGCGAAGGTGGGCGCAAGATTGCCGTGTTTCGCGGTCACACCCGCGCGATCACAGGCCAGCATTTCGACGAGGACGCGACATGAAAGATCTCACACCCGCCACAACCACCCTCGACCCGATCGAGATTGCAAGCCGGGACGAGATCGAAGCGCTACAGCTTGATCGCCTGAAATGGTCCTTGGCTCACGCCTACAAAAACGTGCCGCATTACACGGCCAGCTTTGACGCGGCGGGTGTGCATCCGGATGACTTGAAGTCACTTGCCGATCTTGCCAAGTTCCCTTTCACAGTCAAACAGGATCTGCGCGACAACTACCCGTTCGGCATGTTCGCTGTGCCCCGCGATCAGGTGGCCCGCATTCATGCCTCCTCTGGCACCACCGGCCAGCCCACAGTCGTCGGTTACACTGAGGCCGATCTTAAGAACTGGGGCAATGTCGTTGCCCGCTCGCTCCGCGCTGCGGGAATGCAGCCCGGCGATCTCTTACACAACGCCTATGGCTACGGCCTTTTTACCGGCGGTCTCGGCGTCCATCTGGGCGCCGACGCGCTTGGACTCACGACCGTCCCGATCTCGGGCGGTATGACCCCGCGTCAGGTCCGTCTGATCGTGGACTTCAAACCAAAGGGGATCACCGTCACGCCGTCCTACGCGCTCTCGATCCTCGACGAGTTCAACGCCCAAGGGCTTGATCCGCGCGCCAGTAGCCTGGAGGTGGGCATTTTCGGGGCCGAACCCTGGACGAATGCCATGCGCCGCGAAATCGAAGAGGCGTTCGACATGCATGCCGTTGATATCTATGGGCTTTCCGAAGTCATGGGCCCCGGCGTGTCAATGGAATGCGTGGAATCCAAGGATGGTCTACACATCTGGGAGGACCACTTTTTCCCCGAAATCATCAACCCCGACACCGGTGCCCCCGTCGCAGACGGCGAACAGGGCGAACTGGTCTTTACCTCCCTGACCAAAGAGGCCTTTCCCATCATCCGCTACCGCACCCGCGACCTGACGCGCCTGCTGCCGGGCACCGCGCGCTCGATGCGCAGGATGGAAAAAGTCACAGGCCGCAGCGACGACATGATCATCCTGCGCGGCGTCAACGTCTTCCCCACCCAGATCGAGGAATGCCTGATGGCCACCCCCGGCCTCGCCCCGCATTTTCAGATCGAGCTGACCAAACCAGACCGTATGGATCAAATGCGGATACTGTGCGAGGCCGCCGATGGCAGCCTCAGCGTTGACGCCAAATCAGCCGCGGGCCAAACACTGGCCAGCCAGATCAAGCAATCCATCGGCATCAGCGTTCAGGTTGACGTGGCAGAAGTGGGCGGCGTCGCCCGCTCGCAGGGCAAAGCCGTCCGGATCATCGACAAGCGCGGTTAGGTGGCGCGCTTGCGGGTCGAGGTCAGCTTCATATCAGGCTTGGCCAATCGCTCTTCCGGCCCGGTCCAAGCATAGGCCAACAGGCACGGCTCCCGATCGCCGGTGGTGATCCGATGCTCGTGTCCTGACCGGTTCAGAATAAGCGACCCAGGCGCAAACACCGCCTCGTTATTCTCGGACCACGCGCCCGAAATCGAAATATAGCTCTCTTCGATCTCGCTATGGCTGTGTTGGGGATAAGTGGTATTCGGGGCAAACAAGACAAAGCCCAGGATCAACGTTTCGCAGTGCACTGGCCCCTGTGGTCCCAAAACCTCGCAATAGGCATAACGTTGGGCCAGAGCCTTGGACAGCTTTTCATAGCCATATTCCCAAGTCAGATCGTCACGCACCTCGCGCAGGGCACGGGCCATCCCCTGCATTGCGCCGCGTTCCCCCAGATCAAGAGCGCGGGCAAAATGGGCAACCACCGGCTTGTCCTCGCGACTGCGGGGCAAGATCACCGGGTTCTTGGCCATGGCTGCCGACAAACGATCACGCACCCGCTTGCGATGGGACCGGATCGAGGGGCTGCCCCCCGCCGACCCATAGCGATAAAGCGCATCAAACTCGCGTAGCAAATACACCCAATTGGGGCGTTCCAACATCCGCACATCAGACCCAAGTGTTTCAGACATCGCGCACCCTCATGCAAACGAGACAGAATTTGGCCCCCCGTATATATGACGTGAAGCTCGCGCAATGGTTTCCCGTACAGGCCACATTGCGCGCACAGAAAACCAGCGCTAACATCGGCTATATCCGGTCACATCGAACAACAGGAGGGCACAAGCTGAACATGCGTATAATCCGCCGACTTCAGCATGGTCCCCGTTTCGCCCTGTAAACTCGTTTGCAGGGCCGGCCATGAACCACAACTCAGGTCTGCCCCAAGCCGCGCTGCGGCATTCAATATTTTGGACATCAGATCATCATGGCGCTTCTCAACATCAATGGCTTGGGCGTTACGCTCAGCGACCCGCTTTTCACTGACCTCAACCTAACCGTCTCCGCCGGGGACAGGATCGGGCTGGTGGCTGCCAATGGCCGGGGCAAGACAACGTTTTTGGCTTGCATCGCGGGACAGGCCGAGCCGACCACAGGTGACATCACCCGGGCGCGGGGCACGCGCGTCGGCTATGTCGAACAATACGTGCCCGAGGATGCACTGACCCGAACCCTCTATGATCATGTGCTGGCGGCCCTGCCACAGGACGAGGCCGACTACGAAAGCTGGCGGGTCGACGTGGTGCTGGGCGACCTGAACGTGCCCTATGAGTTGCAACAAAAACCTCTCGCAGAACTCAGCGGCGGCTGGCAACGGACTGCCATGCTCGCCGCTGCCTGGATCACTGAGCCCGACGTGCTGCTGCTGGACGAACCGACAAACCACCTCGACCTGCACCGTATTGCGCTCTTGCAGGATTGGCTCGCCGCCCTGCCCCGCGATGTGCCGGTGATCATGACGTCTCATGACCGTGCGTTCCTGGATGCCACAACCAACCGCACGCTGTTTCTGCGCCCCGAGCGGTCACAGGTGTTTGCCGTGCCCTTCACCCCCGCCCGCATCGCCCTTGAACAGGCGGATGAGGCCGACGCGCGCCGCTTTGCCAATGACCATAACAAGGCCAAGCGGATGCGCAAACAGGCGGCCAAGCTCAAGAATGTGGGGATCAATTCCGGCTCTGACCTGCTGTTGACCAAGACCAAACAGCTGATCGACCGCGCTGAACGGCTAGAGGCGGCGGCCCGCCCCGCCCACCGCGAACACAGTGCGGGCGACATTAAGCTGGTCAACAGCGGCACCCACGCCAAGGCCCTAATCACGCTGGACAATGTGGTGGTGGAAACGCCCGACGGTCGGGCGCTTTACGACACGGGGAAGAAGTGGATTTCGCCCGGCGACCGGGTCGTTTTGCTTGGCGCCAACGGTACGGGCAAGACGCAACTGGTCAAGTTGGTGCAACGGGCCTTGGCGGGTGACAACAGCCCGGTTAAATGCGCCCCTTCCGTCGTACCCGCCTATTCCGACCAGCATCTCAGCCAGTTGCCTGAGGCCATGACACCCATGCGCTGTGTGGCCGAACAATTCGACATTGGGGACCAGCGGGCGCGGGGCGTGTTGGCAGGCGCAGGCGTGAACATCCAGATGCAGGACACGCGGGTCAGCGCGCTGTCTGGCGGGCAAAAGGCGCGACTTGCGATGCTGATCCTGCGCCTCAAGAATCCGAACTTTTACCTGCTGGACGAACCCACGAACCACCTCGATATCGACGGCCAAGAGGCGTTGGAGGATGAGCTGATCGCCCATGAAACCTCTTGCCTTCTGGTCAGCCACGACCGCAGTTTTCTACGCAATGTCGGCAACCGGTTCTGGTGGATCAAAGGCAAAAAGCTGGAAGAGGTCGACAGCGCCGAAGCGTTCCTGGAAGGCGAGATGGCAGCCAGTGTGGCCTAGCGTACAGCTTGATCGCAAAACACGCTGCGCGCTCAGACAAAACTGCCCTGGCAAAACCACCCCGGCGACATCGCCCCGCCATGGCCGTAAAACAGCCACAGCCGCTGGCCACAGCCGGTGTCTGTGACCCAATAGTCGCGCACGCCGCTGCGCCAATTGGGGTCGTCCAGCCACCATTCCGGCGCGATCCGTTCTGGCCCAAGGGCGCGTTTGCGGGTCAGAGTCTGGCCCCGCCAGCGGAAAGTTTCGGGCAGACGCGGGGTCGCAGGCGCGTGCACGGGCTCGGGGTGCCACATCAGCAAGGGGCGCGGGTTGCTGGGTGCAGGCCACGCCCCATCATGCGGTTTTGACCAAGCAGCAGCCATGACTTTATGAGACTTTTCAGGAATATGGCTGTCGGACGGGTGCAGGCGGCGGATCGCCTCCAGCCCCACACGTGCGCCCAGCCGCCCCACCAGATCATCCAGCGCATTGGCCTGGTTCAGGCGGGCCTGCACTGCGGCGCCTGCCTCCAGGTGTCCCACCGCATGGGCTTCATACAGCGGCTCGACCTGCACAGCGACAAGGCGCAGCATGTCAATACCAAAGCCTGCGTCGATACTATCTACCTTCATCTCCAGCAGGGGGCGAATGCGGTTGGGATCATGGCTGGGCTGGGCTAGGCCCACCTCGACCACCTCAACGGAATGATCGCTGCGATGGGCGTAGAGGGTCACGTGGCGCGCGCCTTTTCCCTTGTTCTCCAACGTTTTGCACAGACGAGGTAGTAACCGATCCACCCCCGCCATCACGTCTTGGGTCAAGCCGATCGGCTCTGGCAGGGTCATGCGCACTGCAAAATGGTCAGGCGCCTTGGCGGGCGACACCGGCTCGGGCGCGCTGCCCATTGCCTGATCCAACCGCAGGACAAGGCCCCGGCCAAAGCGCCGCGCCAGCCCCGCCCGTGGTTGACCCAACAGGTCGCCCACACGGCGCAGCCCCAGCCGCGCCAGTTGGGCACTGGTGTCCGGATCAAGGCGCAGGGCCGCAATGGGAAGGGGCGTCAGTGCAGTATATGTCTGGCCGGGTGGCGCGATCCGCACCACATCTGCGCGCCCTGCCCGCACAGGCGGGGCGGCCCCACCCTTGGTCCAATGCCGCCGCTTGCCCGCCCGCGATCGGGTCGCGCGCGCCTCTTGGTCAATGGCATCACCCGATCGGTCCGACCCCGTGGCCCGCCCCGCATAACGCGCCAGCGCCCAAGCTGCCCCGCGGGTGTCGGCCAGACCCATCAACACACTCAACCCCAGATCGGTGCAATCATCCTCAACCACCTGCATCAACGGCCCCTCACCGCCAAACAGATGCGCGCAACCCGTCAGATCCACCACCAGCCCGTCGCCGTCCTCGGGCGCAACCCAGGGGCTGAACTTGCCCGCCCAGCGCTGCAACGTCTCAAGAAACCGCTGCTCCGCCACCGTGCTGCGCGGAAAGGTCATCAGCCCCGGACACATCGCATGGGCGTCCCGCACGGGTTGACCCACCGTCAGGCCCAAACCCTGCGCCACATCGTTAAGGGACGACACCACTTGCATATTTTGACGGTCTTCAATCACAGCCAAAGGCTGATCGGCCAGCGCAGGCCGCCGCCGGATCAGGCGTTCAGCCCCCAATCGGGGAAACCATAGGGACAGGATTCGGCGGTCGGACATTGCAAAAAGTTCACATTTTGTTCCAGCCCTGAATACGCTGAGTCGCCCGAACGAGTCGACCCACCTTCATTGTTCCAATAAATACTCAAACGCCGTAGCGGGCCAGAAAGGTCTCGACAGCACCTTCAACAACCCGCTCGATATCCTCATCGCTCACTGATGAAATCACGCCAAACATGAGGCGCGGCCAGATATCCGCCTTGCACAGCTCGCCAAACTGATCCGCCGCGAGGGTCAGATCGTCAATCTTCAGCTCGCCCCGGGCGATTGAGGCGGTAAAGTATTCCCGCATTTCGGCCCGCATCCGCTCAGGCCCGGACTTGTAAAAGGCACGCCCGATCTCGGGAAACCGATCCGATTCCGCCACGCAGATGCGAAACACCTGCTGGCCAAACTTTGAGGTCAAAAAACGCAAAAAATGCCGTCCTGCCTGGCACAAAACGTCACGCGGCGGCGCGCTCATGTCGATATTGTCAACGGCATCCTGGCTTTGGCGGGCGCATTCCAGATTGGCCACCTCCATGAACAGCAGCCGCTTGTCGGGGAAATAACTGTAAAGCGTCGCCTTGCTGACGCCCGCCTGTTTGGCGATATCATCGACGCTTGCCCCCTCGAACCCGTCCACCATGAACACCGCGCGCGCGCCCTCAAGAACCTGGTCAAATTTTCGGCCTTTGCGGACGATGGGGCTGGCGTCGTTCATGTGTATTCCTGTCTTCGGCCTAATGGATATAAACCGTTTCGTTCAGTTCCGACAGAAAAATCGGCGGATCGGCTTGCAACTCGCGCGATGCACGCCATCATAGATTGGAATCATTCTAAATAAGCAAAGGGGCGCATATGCGTTTCTCATTCAATCGCAAACGGTTCAAAGACCTCTCTGAACAGGAAATTCTGGCGCTGGCCATCTCGTCCGAAGAGGACGACGCGCGCATCTACCGTGGCTATGCCGAAACCTTGCGCGAAGAGTTCCCGGCGAGTGCTGCCATTTTCGATGGTATGGCAACCGAGGAAGACGGGCACCGCCAGCGACTGATTGATCTGCACAGAGACCGCTTTGGCGAAACAATCCCGCTCATCCGCCGCGAACATGTGTCGGGCTATTACAACCGTCGTCCTGTCTGGCTGGTCGAAAACCTCAGCCTTGATCGCATCCGCTCCGAAGCTGAAGCGATGGAACGCGAGGCGGCCCATTTCTATACCAGCGCCGCGGCCCGCACCTCAGATGCGGCGACGCGCAAACTGCTGGGCGATCTAGCGGCCGCCGAGGCCGGGCATGAGAAAACCGCAAACGCGCTCGAAGATCAACATTTGGACGAGGCCACGCGCACCTCTGAGGACGACAAGGACAAGCGACAGTTCATACTGACCTGGGTGCAGCCGGGTCTTGCGGGCCTCATGGATGGGTCGGTGTCGACCCTCGCCCCGATCTTTGCCGTGGCCTTTGCCACCCAGGACACGTGGACAACCTTTTTGGTCGGCCTCGCCGCGTCAGTCGGCGCCGGAATTTCGATGGGCTTTACCGAGGCCGCCTCGGACGATGGCGAACTGTCAGGGCGCGGATCACCGATCAAACGCGGCTTTGCCTCTGGCATTATGACGACCGTAGGGGGGTTGGGGCACGCCTTACCCTACCTCATCCCTGACTTTTGGACGGCCACAATCACGGCCATCGCCGTGGTTTTTGTTGAACTATGGGCCATCGCCTGGATTCAGAACAAGTATATGGACACGCCGTTCTGGCGGGCCACGCTGCAGGTTGTGGTAGGCGGCGCGCTGGTCTTTGCCGCAGGCGTATTAATCGGCAGCGGATAGACTTGGGCGGCGTGCGCAGCTAAGTCTGGTGCATGCTGCCGATCCTTCTGAAAACGCTCCCCTTCTTTGCACTGATCGGCCTGGGTTACTGGGCGGGACGCACCCGGTTTTTCACCGAAGAGGCCACCGCCTACCTCACCAAATTCGTGTTCTATTTTGCACTGTCGGCAATGATCTTCCGCTTTGCCGCCAATCTAGAATTGGCAGAAGTCTGGGACACGCAGCTGGTTCTGGCCTATTTGTCCGGCACAATCGTGGTCTATTGCATCGCGACAGCGGTGGGCGCGCTGCGCGGCCTTAGGATCGAAACGACAGCCGTCGAGGCGCAATGCGCCGTAATCGGCAATGCGGGCTTTTTGGGTCTGCCTATGCTGGCGCTGCTTTTTGGGCCCGCAGCCATCGGCCCTGTCATGCTGGTATTGGCCACTGATCTGATCGTCTTTTCCAGCCTGATCGTGATATTGATCACGATTGGGCGCGATGGGCGCATGTCCCTGTCGATTATCAAGACGATCCTGTCCGGGCTGGTGCGCAACCCGATGATCGTCGCCATGACACTCGGGCTGGCATGGTCGGGCCTAAAACTGCCCATTCCGACCCCGATGAACGACTTTCTGAGCATTCTGGGCGGGGCGGCAACGCCGGGTGCCCTCTTCGCCATCGGCGCATCGCTGGCCTCAAAATCGGCGGAGCGAATGGAGATTGCGGGCTGGCTCAGCTTTTGCAAGCTGGTGCTGCATCCGGCATTCGTGGCTGTGTCCGCGATCTATATTTTCAATGTAGAAAGCTTTGGGGCCGCGATGATCATTGCCTGCGCCGCAATGCCAGTGGCGGGCAACATTTATATGCTGGCGCAGCATTACGGCGTGGCCCCACAACGGGTGTCCGCCGCAATCCTCGTCTCAACCACGCTAAGCATCGTGACCCTCACGGCCGTCATCGCATGGATCAGTTGAACGCCCTTCATCGTTCCCAATAAATGCCCGCCGGAGGCTCCGACCGCTTGCCGCACGACCAAAGGCCCGATAGCGATGAACCAACAGGAGGATTACGCCATGCAAACACAATCCGAAAACGCCTGCTTTGGCGGTACGCAAGGGGTCTATACCCATGCCTCGACCAGTTGCACTTGCGACATGACCTTTGGTCTGTTCCTGCCCGAAGAGGCACGCGACGGGCCGGTGCCTCTGCTGTGGTATCTGTCAGGCCTGACATGCACCCACGAAAACGCGATGACCAAAGCGGGCGCGCAGGCCTGGGCCGCCGAGCAAGGCATCGCACTTGTCTTTCCCGACACCTCTCCGCGCGGCGACGCTGTGGCCGATGATGATGCCTATGATCTCGGCAAAGGGGCGGGGTTCTACCTGAACGCCACGGAGGAGCCTTGGGCCGCGCATTACCGCATGTGGGACTACGTGACGGCTGAACTGCCGGAGGTGCTGGGAAACAGCTTTGCCGTTGATATGGACCGCCAAGGGATTACAGGCCACTCCATGGGCGGGCACGGTGCACTGACCATGGCGATGAGTTTGCCAGAGCGCTACCGCTCCGTCTCTGCCTTTTCGCCCATCGTCAATCCGACCGCCAGCGATTGGGGGCGCAAGCAGTTCAATGCATACTTGGGGAACAATGAAGACACCTGGTCCCCTCACGATGCCACGCTCTTGATGCGGAAAAACGGGTTTGAGGGGCCAATGCTGATCGACACTGGAACCAAGGACCAATTCCTTGATCTTCTGAAGCCCGAAGCGCTGGCCGAGGCCGCCGCCGCCCGGCGACAGCAAATGACGTTCCGGATGCAGCCCGGATACGATCATAGCTATTTCTTTGTCTCGACTTTCATGGAGGATCACGTGAACTTCCATGCAGAGGCGCTTTGGGCGTGACCACCCTTTACGTGGATGCCGACGCCTGCCCCGTCAAAGCCGAGGCGGAGAAGGTGGCGACCCGCCATAAGGTGCCCATGAAAGTCGTTTCGAACGGGGGGCTGCGCTTGTCGCAAAACCCGCTGGTCGAGACGGTGATCGTGCCAGATGGCCCGGACGTGGCAGATATGTGGATTGCCGAGCGCGCAGGCCCCGGCGATGTCGTCATCACCGGCGACATCCCCCTGGCCGCCAAATGCGTCGAGGCCGGAGCGCGCGTTCTGAAACACAATGGCGAGGCACTGACCGCGGCCAATATCGGCAATGTGCTAGCCACCCGAGACCTGATGACAGACTTACGCGCCGCCGACCCGTTTCGCCAAGGCGGTGGCAAAGGCTTTACCAAAGCAGACAGATCGCGTTTTCTGGACGCATTGGAACGCGAATTGAGGGCAGCCAAATCATGACTATCAAAGCCGTCGTTTTCGATATCGGAAACGTTCTGATCGAATGGCAGCCCGAGCGGTTCTTTGACAGCGTTATCGGCGCGGACCGCCGCCGCGCCATGTTCGAGGCTGTTGACCTGCATGGCATGAATGACAAGGTCGATATGGGTCACCATTTCACCGACACCATCTATGCCACCGCCGAGGAGTATCCCGACTGGCGCAGCGAAATCCGCATGTGGCACGACCGCTGGATCGAGATGGCGAGCCCTGTGATCGATCATTCCGTCCGTCTGATGGGAGCCTTGCAAGCCAAGGGCATGCCGGTCTTTTCCCTCACCAACTTTGGTATCCAAAGCTATGACTTCGCCGCGACGCACTATCCTTTTTTGCGTCAGTTCGACCGCGATTTCATCTCGGGTCATATGGCGGTGATCAAGCCTGATCCAACCATCTATCAGATGCTGGAGGAGGCCAGCGGCCTGTCCGGCGGCGACCTGATTTTTGCCGATGACCGGGCGGACAACATCGCCGCGGCAGAGGTCCGGGGCTGGCACACCCATCTGTTTGAAGAACCCCAAGGCTGGGCCGACCGCCTCGTCGCCGAAGGGCTGCTGACCAAAGACGAGGCGGCATGACGTCTGTCCCGTATATCCCCTTTGCCGAGGGCGAGGCCCTACTGGATTGGATCGGCTTGACCGATGCTTTGGCGGCGGGTCACGACCTGCCAAAGGCAGAGATTGGCGATACATTCCTCTACCGCGATCCTGACACGCTGTTGTCGCGTGCGGCCTGGATCAATGGGCTGGGCATGGCCGTGAAGACCGCCACAGTGTTTCCGGGGAACCCCGGTAAGGGTGCGCCAATGATCAACGGAGGCGTGAACCTGTATTCTGATGCGGACGGGACGCTGGCCGCCATCATCGACTTTCATTTGGTGACCAAGTGGAAAACGGCAGGCGACAGCCTGTTGGCGGCGCGGCGTCTGGCGCGGCCGGACAGCAAATCCATTCTGATCGTGGGCGCAGGCACCGTGGGCCGCGCCTTGCATGATGCTTATCGGGCAGCCTTCCCCGGTGCGGGTTTCACCATCTGGAACCGGACCCGCGCAAATGCCGAAGCGATGGCGACCGAATTCCCGGGCATGCAAGTGGCAGACACTCTGGCCGACGCGGTCCATGCCGCCGACATCGTCACCAGTGCGACCATGTCAACCGATCCACTGATCAAAGGCGAATGGCTCCGCCCCGGCCAGCACATCGACTTGATCGGTGCTTACCGCCCGGATATGCGAGAAGTCGACGATGCAGCCCTGCTCAAATCGCGGGTTTTTGTAGACAGCTTTGACACCACCGTCGGCCATATTGGCGAGGTCAAAATCCCACTAGAAACAGGGACCATCACCCGCGACCACCTGCAAGCCGACTACTACGACCTACCCGCTTTTACCCGCACGCCAGACGACATCACCTTGTTCAAAAACGGTGGTGGCGCGCATCTGGACCTGATGACCAGCCGCTACATCCTGGATCGGTGGCAAGCGCGGTGACTTGGGTTCTTTTGCTTGTTGCGGCCCTGATTGCGATGCCCTTCACCATCGAATGGATGCGCGATGGGCTGAGCGAAAAGTACCTGAAAACCGCCCCGGGCGAATTCGCCCTGCTCTCGCAGGGGCAAACCCATTACGAGTGGTTGGGGCCCAATCGCGGGCCTGTCGCTTTGTGCATTCACGGGTTGACCACGCCCTCTTTTGTGTGGCGCGGTATGGCCAAGGGCCTCGCCCTGATGGGCTTTCGCGTGCTGGTCTATGACCATTACGGACGCGGGTATTCCGAACGGATCAAAGGCAAACAGGACGCCGCCTTTTTCCTGCAACAAATTGATGATCTGCTCCTCCATGAAAAGGTCCAGGAGCCATTGACCGTCATTGGCTATTCCATGGGCGGCGCGGTCGCCACGCACTTTGCCGCAGCCCGGCCCGGGCTGGTGAAACAGCTGGTTCTCATTGCCCCTGCGGGAATGCAACATGTGATGGGCAAAGCTGCTACCTTTGCCCGCGACACGCCGATCCTTGGCGATTGGCTGTTCCTGATGACTTACCCACGTCTTTTGCGCAAAGGCATCGCCGCCGAGGCGGGCCTGCCCGGCAGTGTCGAGGGCATCACAGCCTTGCAACAGACCGAGACGGACAAACGTGGTTATTTTCCCGCCGTATTGTCCAGCCTGCGGGGCGTGTTGCGCGATACGACCGAAGAGGCGCATCGCGCGGTGGCCGCCGCTGGCATCCCCGTACTTGCAATCTGGGGGGCAGAGGATGATGTGATCCCGCTCGCTGCGCGCGAGGTGTTGGCCGAATGGAACCCCAGTGCCCGGCATGCGGTGATTGCCGATGCAGGCCACGGGGTGACCTATACCCATACCGATCAGGTGCTTGAGGCCCTGCGCGCCAGCCGCAGCTAGGCTGGTGCGGGCGTGCCCAAGGGGCGTTCCCGGATGGGCAAGTGGACGACTGCGCTGAATGCGCCGACGGCGACCCCGATCCACCAGACAAGGGTATAGTCGCCATAAACATCATACATCCGTCCGCCCAGCCACACACCCAGGAACGAGCCCAATTGGTGGCTGAAAAATACGATGCCATAAAGCGTGCCCATATAGCGCAGCCCATAAATGTGCGCGACCAGGCCACTGGTCAGCGGGATCGTGGCAAGCCACAGCGTCCCCATAGCAACCGAGAAAATGATGACGGTCGTGGGTGTGATCGGAAATATGATAAAGAGCGCGGCAATGATGGTGCGGCCCGTATAAATGCCCGCCAAAAGGTATTTCTTCGAGTACCGCTTGCCCGCCCAACCGGCGAGAAGGGTGCCTGCGATATTTGCCAGACCGATCAGCGAAATCGCTACCGCCCCCAAGGCCGAGGTTGTCGAGATACCCATATTGTCCAGCATCCCACCGGGCATGATCGGCCCGCAAAGTTCTGTAACGAACGCAGGGAAATGCGCGGTGATAAAGGCGACCTGATAGCCACAAGAGAAAAAGCCGATAAAGATCAGGGTATAAGACGGGTCCTTGAAAGCCTTGATCAGGATTTGACCCATGCTTTCTTCCAGTTCGGCGCGGGTCGCGGGTGTCGGAACGCGCATCATGGGCAGGGTCAGCAGTACGGCCAGGATGGCCGCGGCAAAGATCATGAAGACGCTGGACCAATTCATCATGCTCAGCAACCATTCGGCCATCGGCGGGCCAAATATCTGCCCCCCCGAACCCGCAGCGGCGGCGATGGCAAGGCTCATAGAGCGGTTCTCGTCGCTGGAGGCACGGCCCACAACGGCCAGGATCACGCCAAAGCCGGTGCCCGCCACGCCAAAGCCCACGAACCACGCATAAAGTTGATGTTCCAACGGGGTCGTTGACCAGGCGGACAGAACCAACCCAACCGCATACATCAATCCGCCCATGACGATGGCCTTGCGATCTCCGATCTTTTCCGCAATCGCCCCGAAAATGGGTTGGCCGATGCCCCAGGCGAGGTTCTGAATGGCGATGGCCATGGAAAACTCGGCGCGCGCCCAGCCAAATTCTTCTGCAATCGGGATCTGAAACACCCCAAATGTAGAGCGGACCGCAAAGCTGATGATGATGATCACGCAGCCCACAATCAGGACGGGAGTGAACAAGGGCGCGCGGCTTTGCATGACGGTTCTCCGGTTTGGTTCGGCGACAGTACAAAGCCACGCCCATGCGTCAAATCAGCAATTCTTGCGCGCGCATCACAAAAGCTGAACCGTGATGGCTTTTCTCGGGCCGCGCGGCGGGCTACCACGGGAAAAGATGACGGATTTACTGACAGAATATCAGGCGCTGGTCGAAGCTGGCACGCTGACAACCGATGACGCCCAACTGGCGGCCTTGCCGGAATTCGAGCGTATTCGCAGTGCCTTGGCCGTTCCCGTCAAGCGTGGTTTTTTCCGCAAGGCGCCAGAGCCTATTCGTGGGCTTTACCTTTGGGGCGGCGTGGGGCGCGGCAAATCCATGTTGATGGATTTCTTTGTCAGCCACGTCACCGTTCCCGCCCGCCGCGTCCATTTTCATGCTTTCATGCAGGAAATTCACGCGGCCATGCACATTGCCCGCAAACGCGGTGTCGATGATGCGATTGCGCCCGTGGCCGCCGATGTGGCCGCCTCTGTCCGGTTGTTGGCCTTTGACGAAATGCAAATCACCGACATCACCGATGCCATGATCGTGGGCCGGTTGTTCGAAGCGCTTTTTGCGGCAGGCGTGGTCGTTGTGACGACCTCAAACCGGGTGCCTGATGAATTGTATAAGGATGGCTTGAACCGCCAGCTTTTCGTCCCCTTTATCGAATTGCTCAAGGAACGAATGGTGGTATGGGAGCTCGCCTCATCCACCGATTATCGCCAAGACCGCCTGTCTGGCAGCCCGACCTATTTTACGCCTCTTGGCTCTGATGCGCGTGTGCAGATGGATGCGGTCTGGGCCGACTTTACAGGGGGCAGCGCCGAGCCGCTGGACCTGACCGTGAACGGGCGCACCGTCACGATCCCGCAATTTCGCAGCGGCGTGGGGCGTGCAAATTTCTTTGACCTGTGCGCCAAGCCTTTGGGTCCTGCCGATTTTCTGGCCATTGCCGACGCCTGCAAAGTGCTGATGATCGACGATATTCCGACCCTTTCGCGCAGCAACTTCAACGAGGCCAAGCGGTTCGTTACCTTGATCGACGCGCTTTATGAGGCGCATGTGCGGCTGATCTGTTCGGCGGCGGCAAAGCCCGAGATGCTGTATCTTGAAGGGGAAGGCACCTTTGAATTTGAACGCACCGCATCACGGCTGCGCGAAATGCAAAGCGACGATTGGGCGGCCTAGCTGCGCGACTGCCGGACCAAAGCGGCAAGCAATGCGGGCGTGTTGAGACGGCCAGAGGTCAGGCGCAACTGTGTGGGCAGCTTGAAATCCCCACGCGCTAGCGCCGTGTTCAACAGCGCGTCGATATAGGCGTTCGATTGCCCCTCGGTCAGGGCCTGAACCAGCAGCGCATGCAGCGGGTCACCGTCATGAACCGTATGGCCGAACCCTTGCAACACATCCGCGGTCAAGGTGCGCAAATCGCGGTGCTTAACGCCTGTTTCGGTCAACCGGATCGGTTGGCGCAATTGGCGACTAACCGCCTCGGAAGCCGACAATCCGTCTAGATCAAGCAGCGACGCATCGGCGCGTGTCACTTCGGTCGCGTCAGGAGCAGGATCGCTCAGCAGCGGCGCAATTGGGTCTGCCACGTCCACGTCAGGCTCTTGGCCCGGCTGTAGCAAGACGAGGCCGATGGTCACCATCAGAAACGCTGCTGCAATCAACAACATCTTGAAATTGGCAGAGGGGTCAGGCGCGTATGACCCATCTATTTGCCCATCGCCGGGCGCGCCATCCTCGCGCCTGTCCATACCGCTTCCCCCAAAGCTACACCTTGCGGCGCGCTGGACGCCTATTGGTGCTTAGTACAACAAAATATAGCTTATTTCAGGCGAAACCGTCAATATAAGGTGCAGTTGATGCTTCAGTTTTGCCCGCTTCCTAACCATTTTCGCGCAGAACTGCGCCGGCAAGGTAGAGCGATCCGCAAATCAGCACACGCGCTTGCGGGTCTTTGGCCAGAATGGCGGCAAGCGCTTGGGTCACATCTGCGCCTTCTGACGCCGCAATGCCAACGTCTCGCGCCGCTTCCGCCGTATCTGAGGCAGAAAGAGTGTTAGCCTCGCCAGGGATCGAAATGCCGGTCAAGCTGGTTGCCACATCGGCCAGCGGCGCAAAGTAACCGCGCGCATCCTTGGTGTTCAGCATGCCGCAAATCATGTGCACAGGGCGTTTGGGCAAGCTATGCAGTACAGAAGCCAGGGCCGCCCCGGCGGCTGGGTTGTGCCCCCCATCCAACCAGAGCTCGGCCCCCGATTGCGCCGCCATTTCAGCCAAGGGCCCGCTGCGCAACCGTTGCATCCGCGCGGGCCAGACCGCCTTCGTCACTGCCGCCGCGCAAGCCGCCTCGTCACAACCCAAATGCCTCAGGGCCGCAAGCGCCATGCCTGCATTCTGGATCTGGTGGTCTCCGGGCAAGGCCGGACGTGGCAGGTCCAACAGGCCCGCCTCGTCCTGATAGATCATCCCGTCACGTTCCGGGCTGGCGTGCCAGTGTTGACCATAAGCCAGAAGGGGCGCGCCATGTCTGGCGGCTTGCGCCTCGATCACATCCAAACCCGCTTCATCCTGCGGGCCGACGATGCAGGGAACGCGCCGCTTGATGATCCCGGCCTTTTCGCCGGCAATGGCCGAAATGGTGTTGCCCAGAAACGCCTCGTGATCCATCGAGACAGGCGTGATAATCGTCAGCGCGGGGGTATCGACCACATTGGTTGCGTCAAGCCGCCCTCCCAGGCCGACCTCGAGCAGAGTATAATCCGCGGGCGTCCGGGCAAAGGCGAGGATCGCGGCGCAGGTCGTAATCTCGAAATAGGTGATGTCACCGCCGCCATTGGCGGCATAGCATTCGTCCAGATAGGCGGTCAGGTCCGGCTCTGAAATCAGCTCTCCGGCCAACCTGATCCGTTCGTGAAAGCGTGCAAGGTGCGGCGAGGTATAGGCATGGACACTGTGCCCCGCCGCCTCTAGTCCCGCGCGGATCATGGCCTGGGTTGATCCTTTACCATTGGTGCCCGCGATGTGGATCACAGGCGGCAGGTCGTTCTGAGGATTGCCCAAAGCATCCAGCAATCGCCACACCCGGTCCAGCGTCAGATCAATCACCTTGGGGTGCAGCGCCATCATCCGTGACAGGATGACGTCCGAGGTCGCCGACGTCATTCCTGGGGTTTGCCCGGCACGTCCGTTGGCGCATCGGCCACCGGATCAGGGGCGGGCAGGTCGCCTTTGACCGCAGGGGGCAGGCCCATCAGCATGCGGATGATGCCGATCAACTCGTCCCGCATCTCGGTTCGGTTTGTCACCCGGTCCAGCATCCCGTGATCAAGCAGGTATTCGGCCCGCTGGAACCCTTCGGGCAGCTTTTCTCTGATCGTCTGTTCGATGACGCGTGGCCCTGCAAAGCAGATGAGCGCGTTGGGCTCGGCGATATGCACGTCGCCCAGCATCGCATAGGATGCAGTGACGCCCCCTGTCGTGGGGTGGGTCAGCACGACGATGTAAGGCAGGTTCGCCTCTTTAAGCATTTGCACCGCCACGGTGGTGCGGGGCATCTGCATCAAGCTTAGAATGCCCTCTTGCATCCGCGCACCGCCAGCGGCCGAAAACAGCACCAGAGGGCGCTTCAACTTCACCGCTTCTTGGGCCGCCGCAATGATGGCATTGCCCACATACATACCCATGGAACCGGCCATAAAGCTGAAGTCCTGGGCCGCAGCCACGATGGGCGTGCGCCCGATCTCTCCTGTGGCGACCAACATCGCCTCATCCTCGCCCGTGGCCTTCTGGGCCGCGCGCATGCGATCAGGATATCGTTTCTGGTCACGAAATTGAAGCGGATCGGCCACGGGTGCAGGCACGGCAACTTGAGTGAACACCCCGCCGTCAAACAAAGCCGTAAAGCGATCCCGCGGCGTGATCGCCATGTGATGATCGCAGTTGGTGCAGACGTTCAGGTTATCGCTTAGCTCGCGGTGAAACAGCATCGTGCCGCATTCATCACATTTGGTCCACAGATTGTCCGGCGTTTCGCGGCGCGAAAAGATCGAGTTGATCCGAGGCCGGACATAGTTGGTGATCCAGTTCATGGGGTCTTCCTGCTGCGCGTTCTTGTGCCCAGATAATCCGCCGGCACCACAAATGCAATCAGGCGCGGATCGCGAGGCGCGCCGCCAGCCAACTGACCACCATGAAACCAAGGCTGACCGGCAACCATTGCGCCATCTCTGCCTCGTCTCCAAGTCCAAATGGTGTAACGTAAAGGGCCAGGCCCGACATCATGTCCGGGGTGCTGATCACGACAATGGCCGACACGTTGTTGAAAAAGTGGATCGCCATCGCCGGGCCCAGTGTGCCGGCCCGCGCCGTCAGGTCCGCCATCAAAAGACCGAACACAGTGGCCAAGGCCGCAATCGTTACCGCGTTGCTCCCCGCACTGCCCGGGTTGTAATGGGCCAGTCCAAACAACACTGCAGGCACCACCATCCAGATGATCGGTGCGTTGAACCGGGCTGCCAATTGCTGTTGGATATAGCCGCGAAAAAATATCTCTTCGGCACCGGACTGGATCAGCACAGCCAACAATGCAAAGGGCAACAACAGAAGCCACGACCCAAACGTCATGTTCTGGCGCATCGGTTCGCCCATGTCGTAAGGGGGCAAGAGCCCAAGCGCGATCAGCAGCACGATCATCGCAAGCCCGACAGCCACGAATTGCCGCACGGCACGGCCAAATGGGCCGATCAGCGTCAAGGGCTGTCGCTTGTGCACCATCACACAGACTATTCCCGCCGACACCGCCAGAAGGCCCAACTGACCCAGAAGGATCAACATCCCGCCCGCCGTCTGCCCGTCGCGGGCGCCCCGTGCCAGCGCCCGAGCGGTATCAGGCTGCATCAAGCCAAAGAGCGTTCCGAACAGTACCTGCGTCAGGACCAGGAAAATTCCAGCAGCCAGCACGATGCCCAAAACCAGCCGCCACAGTTGGGGGTAAGCCCGCGCCGGGGCAACAAGCGCCTCGTGTGGACGGTAGTTCATCGACCAACGCATCATGCGTCCAGCGGTGGCTGTGGCGGGCCCTCGTCTTGCGGAATCTGGATATTGGACCGGCGCAGCAATTCGGCCGCTCCGGTGAGATGGCTCGCCACGGTTTGCAGCAAGCTCATCAGCACGGTCGGGTCGTTTTCCAGAACCGATCGGAATTCCTTGGCCCCGATCCGCAGGAACTGGGTTTCGGTGGTTGCGGTCAAATGCAGCTGGCGCGGCTCGTCCAGGATAATCGAAAGGTCACCGATCAACCGCCCGGGCTCCACCGTTGTAACCGCGCGATCCTGACCATCTTCGGAATCGTAGCTCAGCACTGATTTGCCAGAGACGCACAAATAGGCCGCATCGGCCTTTTCCTCCATCGAAAAGATGCGTTGGCCAGGTTGGGCGGTGTACCATTGTGCGGCAAAAGCAAGCAGGCGTTGGTTACGGCTGTCGAGCTTTGAGAACAATTCAGTGCGTGCAATCACGCGCTGTTTGCGGCTCAGGTCGTCGCCTTCTTCGGTATCGTCATCGTTGCGTGTGACACCGTCGATATGGCCGTCCTTGATCTCGACAAACAAGTCATAGGCGTCAGGGTTTTCAAAGTTGTCTTCGAGAAAGATCAGCGTGGCGTCAGGCAACAACTCACGCAGCGCGCTGCGGGTACGGCGGCGCTGTTCGGCCCCGTGGCTGGCCAGGGCCCGGTCCAGCACCAACACATCGGGTCGCTTGATGCCCGCACGCGAAAACGCCGCGCGTTCGTGGAAAATCGTAGGCAGGTTGGCCCCGCCCAGTCCCGTGCTAATGTCAAAGATCGTCTCGGCAACCAACCGCCGCAGGCCGTTTTCCGTCACCAAGTCAGCCACCAGATCTTCGATCATATCTTCTTTGGAGCCTGCCACCATCGACACCCGCCCATAGAGCGCATTTTCCACGACCGTCAGACGTGGCAGGTAATTGTCGGGCGTGATTGGCACAAAAAAGCTGTTTGTTTGTTCGCGCAGCGCGGCCGCACTGGATTTGCGAATTTGGACGATTTCCTTTTTGAAGCTGTCAGGAAAGGCAGGCCCGATCTGTTCCGCCGTAAAGGCAAAAGGTACCGTCAACAGCAGTGCGAATTCATCATCGGACAGCGCCGCGTCGCCTTTTTCCCGGCGGCGCGCCGAGATATCGACCAACTGCTCGTACATCTCTTCTTCGATGTTGAGCGAGGTAAAGAGCGGGTGATTGGTGCCATCCATCCCAAAGGTCTGGTGCAGTGTCTCGATCAGAGTTTGCGAAATCGCGATGCCCTGTTCGGCCAACCCATGTTCAAACACCAGATTGATAAACCGCCGGTCAGAGGCAAGGCCCTGTTGGCTGATCTCGCGAGAAGGCGAGGCAAACAAGAGGTTACCGCCCAAGGGCACCGCGGGGTTAAATTCATCCGGGTCAAAGCGGTAGACAACATCGGCCAATTCCGTTTCGCCGAGCCGTTTTTCGACCTCGGGGCGCAATGCCACGATCGCCTTGGCCAGTTCAGGATGACGTGTGGCATCAATGCGGCTGTTCAGCATGCGGCGGAACATGAATTCGTCGATGCCCATCGCCTCAACCAGCGAGAACCACCATTTGCGGATGTCATCCACCGATTCCAGGCCCGCAAGCCCCGGATCAATCCAATCGGCGTCCATTCGATCCAGACTGTTGCCCGACCGTTTTGCCTCATAATCAAAGCGGTCGCGTTTGCCGCGCTCGGCCTCCAACGCTTTGGGCGAGGTCATCAAGGGCATCATCAGGTTGCTGCCCAACGTCCCGTCAAAAAGATAGGGCCGCGAATGCGCATAGCCGATCCGCGCTGAAACAACCGCCTGGTGCATTTGCGACAAGTCGTGCCCCGCCATAGTGACCTTGCCGCGCGTCGGCAGAACCTCGCGGGCCAACAGCTCGGCCAGGGCCGTCCGCTCGGACTGGTTCTTGGATTGGATGGCGACGCGCGCGCCTTGCGGGATCGTGAGGTCGATCCGGTCAAGCACTGGATTGTTGTCGGCGTTGCGCACTGTCACATTGTCCAGCACGATGTCGCCCCTCAGGTGAGGCACTTCGTCTGGCATCCCTTCGAACAGCTTTTCGTCGATCATATCGCGCGGGCCGAATTTTTCGGTCACGATTTCCCAACGCAGCGCCATGTCCTGGGTCTGATTGTAATAGGTCAGCAGCTCCTTCCACGGGCTGGACAGGTCTTTGTAGGCTGCCAGCGCCGCGACCAGCGCACCCACGGTGATGTCGCCACGGATCGCCAGATAACCACCCACCGAATAGAAAAAGAACGGCGTGAGTTGTGTGATGAAGTTGTTCAGAAACTTCATAAAGAATTTCTGCTGGTAGATTTTGAATCGCAGTTCAAAGATGCGGCCCAAACGATCGGTAAACTGGGCAAGGCGATAGCGCAGGCCGCCATTCGTCCGTAGATCAGAGATGCCAGCCGCGCTCTCGCCGATCTCTGACGAAAAGGCGCGCACCTCTTTGATCCGGGCCTTGTTCAGCAAGTTGATCCGGCGTTGCAGCATCGGAATGATCCACGCTTGCAGAGGGATCAGGGCGATCCCCGCCAACCCGAACCACACCGATTGCAGAAACAGGAAAAAGACGATGATCAGCATCTGACCGGCCTGAAACACGGGCTGGGCCACCATATCGCCCATCAGTCCGCCCATTGGCTCGGCCTCTGACGTGACCATGCTGACCAGTTCACCCTGACTGGTCGTGCGGAAATAGTTGCGCGGAAAGCGCAACATCCGCGAGATCAGGGTAAAGCGGAACCGCCGCAAGAGCCGTTCGGCCGTAACCCCTTTCATCGTATTCAGGCGCATTTTCAGCAGGCCATGCACCAGTACAGAGCCCAGATAGCCAAAGCACAAAGCGAGCAGAAACTGAATCTGCGTCAGCTCAAAACCAAAGACGTCAATCGAGCCACTTTCGGCACCGATCGCATCATTGATGATCCGCTTGGGCAATTCCAGCGTCACAAAAAGGAACGGGAAAGTCACAAGCGTCAGCCCAAGCAGCATCAGCTGATCGCGCTTTGAATGCTTCCAGATGAAAGCGAAAAGGCTGGAATCCATGGTCTGTCCTGATCGGCAAGGCCGCCGGTAAATGGCTGCAATCACAACCCGGCCCGCGCCGTTTCGACAACCTAGTGCCCGTGATGCCCCATTACAACCGCAGGCAGACCTGTCTGGCGCTTGCAGGTTGGGGGGGCAATGGGTATTCCGGATCGCAACGCTGAAATCCGGGAGGCCCCAATGCTCACAGGCAAATTCGACAAATCCAAATTGCCCAGCCGTCACGTCACCGAAGGGCCCGCGCGCGCGCCGCACCGGTCCTATTACTACGCCATGGGCATGACCGAAGAAGAGATTCACCAGCCACTGGTCGGCGTCGCCACCTGCTGGAACGAGGCGGCCCCCTGTAACATCGCGCTGAACCGTCAGGCCCAGTCGGTCAAGGTCGGCGTCAAATCCGCTTCTGGCACGCCTCGCGAATTTACCACAATCACCGTCACTGACGGCATCGCCATGGGCCACGAGGGTATGCGCTCCTCCCTCGCGTCTCGCGAGGCGATTGCCGATACGGTCGAGCTGACGATGCGCGGCCACTGCTATGACGCCATCGTGGGTTTGGCGGGCTGTGACAAATCCCTGCCCGGTATGATGATGGCGATGATCCGCCTGAATGTGCCTTCTGTGTTCCTTTATGGCGGGTCGATCCTGCCCGGTCGCGCCCCTGACGGTGCGAAAGTCCCTGCCGAATATGTAGATCGCGACCTGACTGTTCAGGACATGTTCGAGGCCGTGGGTCACCAGCAAAACGGCACGATGACCGAGGCCGAGCTTGAGATCCTCGAACGCGTCGCCTGCCCCTCTGCGGGTGCATGCGGTGGCCAGTTCACCGCCAACACCATGGCTTGCGTGTCCGAGGCCATTGGCCTTGCTCTGCCCAACTCTGCCGGTGCCCCCGCGCCATATGAGAGCCGTGATGAATATGCCAAGGCATCCGGCGCGGCGGTCATGAACCTGATCGAGAAAAACATCCGCGCCCGCGACATCTGTACCCGTGAGGCATTCGAGAACGCGGCGCGCATCGTGGCCTGCACAGGTGGGTCCACCAACGCGGGTCTGCATCTGCCTGCCATGGCTCATGAGGCAGGCATCGACTTCTTCCTCGAAGACGTTTGCGAGATTTTCCGCGACACGCCTTACTTTGTCGACCTCAAGCCCGGTGGGGCCTATGTCGCCAAGGACATGTACGAAGTGGGCGGCGTTCCCGTCGTGATGAAGGAATTGCGCAAGGCGGGCCTGATCCATGAGGATTGCATGACAGCCACCGGCTATTCCATCGGCGAAGAGCTGGACAAAAACACCTTAGAGGCAGATGGCCGAGTCATCTATCCCGTCGAAACGCCCATCACCAAGACCGGCGGCGTTGTGGGTCTCAAGGGCAATCTTGCTCCTGAAGGCGCCATCGTGAAGGTCGCGGGCATGGAAGCCCAGCATCAGATTTTCACCGGCCCCGCCCGTGTTTTCGAATGCGAACAGGACGCTTTTGAGGCCGTTCAAAACCGTACCTACGAGGAAGGCGACGTGTTCGTGATCCGCAACGAAGGCCCTGCGGGCGGTCCCGGCATGCGCGAAATGCTGGCCACTACGGCCGCCCTTTCGGGGCAAGGGATGGGCAAGAAGGTGGCTTTGATCACGGATGGTCGTTTCTCCGGCGCGACGCGCGGCTTCTGCGTGGGTCACGTCGGTCCAGAAGCGGCCCATGGCGGCCCCATTGCCCTGCTGAAAGATGGTGACGTGATCACGCTGAATGCCATCGAAGGGTCCCTGAACGTCGCCCTCACGGATGAGGAACTGGCCGCGCGCAAAGCCGCCTGGGAAGGTCCCCGCGAAACGCTTTATGGCTCGGGTGCGCTTTGGAAATACGCGCAGCTTGTAGGCGGCGCTTACAAAGGGGCGGTCACGCATCCCGGCGCCAAGGCCGAGCGCCATGATTACATGGACCTCTAAGGGTCTAGCGATTGCAGCCTGTCTTGCCTTGGCAGGCTGCGACGACCTCAGCAACTTGAACCTGAACCTGCCCGGTCAAACCGCCCCACTTGGCTTTGCCGAACTGGCGGGCGGGGCCGTTACAATTGTGCCGCCCACAGGGTTCTGCGTTGATCCACGCAGCCTGCGCCAGAATTTTGCGCTCATGGCGCGTTGCGATGTGCTGGGTGGCGAGGGCGGTGCCGGTCTGCCCGCGGCAGTGATCACCGCGACATCTGTCGCCACGCGAGCCGGCGCAACGATCACGCCGGCCCAAGCAGGGGCAGGATCAGAAACCGTGCTGGAGCGTCGCGATGCGCCGATCCTGTCGATGATCCGGGTAGAGGGCGCGCCGCCAATTGCAGATGCAAGGAGCGTCTATTGGCGTGGCGCAGGGCAGATAGGAGACCACACAATCGGTTTGGCAATCTATCAGGGCAGCAATACCCCCACACTTGGAGGCCTTGCGCCGGAATTGTTGGTGCAAACCATGCAGCGCAGCCAAAACCGTTCCGTTGCTAATACGGTGGCCAGACAAGACAATTCTGCAACGTTAGACACGAATCCCGGCTGATCAAAGACAATCGCCGGTTTATTTGCGGGAAACCTTTGCGTTAGATAAAGGGGCCGAACGCATCAGGGCTAAATAGGGCATATGGCAGGCAAAAAAATCAGTTTCATCGACAAACTTGCGCACCGCCGGGCGATGCGCAGGTGGGCCCGTGCTGCGCGCAACGCAAGCGACCTGCCTATGGATGAACTGCGTGCGACGCGCAACTCGGCGCGGCTTTTGCGCAGCCATCTCGACCGCCTTGTGCACAAGGCCGACGAACGGCTTGCCCTGCCGGTCATCGGATCAACCAGCTTTGCCCGCCCGCACAATGCCGATTGGGCCTGGCGGCCTGAACTTTGGCGTGGCTCACTTGCCACACCCGGCATGTCCTCGGTCGAAACCAAATCCATGCTGGGCAGTGAAATCACCCTGTTCCACGACTGCACCCTTAGTGAATTGACCTTGCGCCAATTGCGCAACACCCGCGAAGAAGACTTGGCCCCCTACGGCCTGCGCATGGATGTCTTTCGCTTTGATGGATCTTTCCTGTCGCTGGTGGTGGACTTGCCCCACGAGGCCGTTGAGGGAATGAGAAAGACGCACCTGATTGGCATGAATGCCATTGTCGAGATGGAAAAACCGCTGGAAATCTTTGCTCGCCTCAATATTCGCCACGGGCCCAACACTGAACAGATCGTCCGCGAACTGCCCCTGAACGAAAAGGAGGTGAGCGTCGAATTTGACCTCGCCTATTCCAAGCTTAATGAAAAACGCGTGGACCGGGCATGGATGGACATCATCTTTGAAGGGCCGGAGATGAACCAGGTGACGCTGCGCGATGTAACCTTCTCGCGCCGCCCGCGCGCCGCACTTTAAGGAAAGGACGCCCGCGATGAGCACGCTGACCCTCACCCCGATCAAGATGCGCTATGGCATTTGGCAAGGGTTGATCCACCAGACCGGCACCGGCGTACCTCAGATCAAGGTGACTCACCAGAACACCGACATCCCCAACGTGCAACTGACCGAGAATGAGGCCGAAGGGCACTGGTTGCTGCAGGTGCCGATCCCGCCCGATGCGATTGCCGATGGGGTTCAGGTCTTTGTCATCACCGATGCGGTGGACGACGAAAAGATCGGGCAATTCACCATTATTGCAGGCGAGACCTTGGGCGACGATATCCGGGCCGAGGTTGAGCTTTTGCGGGCCGAGTTGGACATGCTCAAGCGCGCCTTTCGCCGCCATTGTGTTGAAACCAGCTAGGTCTCAGCCCATCGCGGTCGCCTCGACCTCAACCAGAAACTCAGGGCGGCTAAAGCCCGAAACAATCATCAGTGTCGAGGCGGGCAAAGGCTGCACACCGGCCAACCAGGCATCTCTGGCGGCCATATAGTCAGCCATATGCGCGCGGTCCGTCACATAGGCATTCAGGCGCAAGACATGCACACGGTCCAGACCGGCCTCGCGCAGGATCGCGTCGATATTCGCAAAACAAATCTCTGCCTGTTCGCGGACACCTGTCGGCACTTCGCCTTGCGCGCTCAACCCCAGTTGGCCTGACGTGACAACGAGTTGTCCCGCCGCCGCCGAGATCCCATGGCTATAGGCGCCAAATGGCGGCGCAATTGTATTGGGGTTCAATGTCTTGGTCATGGCATGGCCCGTTCCGCTCTGCATGGTTTGTGATAGGCCGGATCACATGTGCCACGCAACGACGACCACGCTGTTCAAAGTTTGAGTTGATCAAAAGTGCGGGCAAGATACAAATGGCGGGCTTTGCATTCCATCGTCTTAACCCCGAACTGGCCCCGACATCATGACCAAACCCTGCATCATTTGCGTTGCCATCACCGGCAGCGTCCCGACCAAGGCCAACAACCCGGCGGTTCCGATCAGCGTTGCGGAACAAGTGGAGTCCACCCATGCCGCGTTCGAGGCGGGCGCCAGCATCTGTCACGCCCATGTGCGCAACACCGACGAAACGCCCTCCTCAGATCCAGAGAAATTTGCGCGTCTCAAGGAAGGGGTGGAAAAGCATTGTCCCGGCATGATCATCCAACTGTCGACCGGTGGACGCTCGGGCGCGGGGCGGGAACGCGGCGGGATGCTGCCGCTGCGCCCTGACATGGCGTCGCTTTCGGTCGGCTCAAACAACTTTCCCACGCGGGTCTACGAGAACCCGCCAGACCTTGTGGATTGGCTGGCGACCGAGATGCGTCGCTATGAGATCAAGCCGGAAATCGAAGCCTTCGACCTCAGCCACATACACCAGGCGGCTGCGATGAATCGCGACGGGCGCATTCCCGGCGCGCTTTATGTGCAATTCGTTATGGGCGTCAAAAACGCTATGCCTGCGGACAAGGAGACCTTTGATTTTTATATCAAAACGGTCCAAAGGCTATTGCCTGATGCCCAATGGTGCGGCGCCGGGATCGGCCCAAACCAGATCAAGGTAAACGAATGGGCCATCGCGGCTGGCGGGCATACCCGCACGGGGCTGGAAGACAACATGCGGCTGGACCGTGACAGGCTTGCCCCGTCGAATGCGGCATTGGTCCAGCGCGCGGCTGAGCTTTGTGACAAATACGAACGCCCCGTCGCCACATGGCAGCAGGCGCGAAAGATTTTGGGCCTGCGCCCCGGCTAAAGCCATGCTTGTCCCCGAACTTGGTTACTATTTCTAAACCGAGCCGCCCTAACCTCTGCCCATCACAGAACGTGATGAGGGCATAATTGTGAAAACGATTCTCTGTCGGCTGTCGCCGCGGATAGGTGTGGCATTGATGTGCCTTGCGGGGCTGTTTGGCACGCCAGCACTGGCGCGTCCGGGGCTCTATTGTGACCGGGCGGCGGCACAGGTAGCGGGTGAATTTGACGTCCCCCTCGACATATTGCGGGCCGTGACACGCACGGAAACCGGGCGCGGGCGGCAAGGCACGCTGCAACCCTGGCCCTGGACCGTGAATATGGAGGGCAAGGGCCACTGGTTCGAGACTGAAGACGCCGCACGCGCCTTTGTATTCAAGCATTTCAAACGTGGCGCGCGCAGCTTTGATGTCGGTTGTTTTCAGATCAATTACAAATGGCACAGTGCTGCCTTTGAATCGATCGAAGAGATGTTCGACCCGGTCAAGAACGCGCGCTATGCCGCACAGTTTCTGTCGCAATTACACCGCGAAATGGGAAGCTGGCGCGAGGCGGCAGGGGCCTATCATTCGCGCACCCCGAAATTCGCCAAGATCTACAAAGCACGCTTTGACAGCATCCATCGCGACCTCGCCCCGGTCGAAGTAGCCGCCGCACCCGCAGCCGTCACCAACCGCGCCAATACGTTTCCTCTCCTGACTGGCACATCGGCGGCAACAAGCCGCGGGTCGCTGGTCCCCTTGGGCGGCACAGCGCGGCGTTCGCTT
This sequence comes from uncultured Tateyamaria sp., assembly GCF_947503705.1. GTDB lineage: Bacteria > Pseudomonadota > Alphaproteobacteria > Rhodobacterales > Rhodobacteraceae > Tateyamaria. The sequence goes on from NZ_CANNES010000001.1 coordinate 366,360, forward strand.
TTTGGCACAGGTGGCGACAATGGCTGAGCGGAGCTTAAAGCTAAGCGCACGCGCTGCGTTCAACCCCACCGTCCTACTGGCTGTCGCATTGATGGCCATCATCGTGATGATGATCCTGCCAATGCCCGCTTGGGTCCTCGATATCGGGCTCGCGGCCTCCTTTGCCTTGGCCATCCTGATCTTTACCGTCACGCTGTTCATCGAGCGGCCACTCGATTTTTCGGCCTTTCCGACGATCTTGCTGGCCTCGCTAATGTTGCGGCTGTCGTTGAACGTGTCATCAACAAAACTGATCATCGGCGAAGGGCATACAGGCACGCAGGCCGCCGGCGACGTCATCAACGGCTTTGCCCAGTTCATCATGGGCGGCAGTGTGTTCCTAGGCCTCGTGGTGTTCTGCGTGCTTTTGATCGTGAACTTTATGGTTATCACCAAAGGCGCGACCCGCATGGCAGAGGTCGGCGCACGCTTTGCCCTTGATGGGATGCCAGGCAAGCAGCTTGCCATCGACAGCGACATGTCCGCGGGCGCAATCGACCACAAGGAAGCCAAAGAGCGGCGCGAATTGGAACAGGCCGAAACCACTTTTTTCGGCTCACTGGATGGCGCGTCGAAATTCGTCAAAGGGGACGCAATAGCGGGCCTTTTGATCACGCTCTTGAACCTCGTGGCCGGGCTGATCATGGGCACCGTCGTGCATGGTATGCCGCTGGGCAGCGCCTTTGAAACCTACGCGATACTGACAGTTGGTGACGGATTGGTCTCGCAAATCCCGGCGGTTGTGATTTCCATCGCCTCTGCCCTGTTGCTGGCCAAGGGGGGCGCCAAAGGGGCCACCGATCTGGCCGTGTTCGACCAGTTGGGCAAGCATCCGTCGGCTCTGGCCACGGTTGCCATTCTGATGATTCTGTTTGCACTCGTTCCCGGCTTGCCCTTTGCGCCGTTCATGGCGGGTGGCGTGGGATTGGGCATCGCCGCGTTCCTGATGCACAAGCAACAAAAGGCGCGCGCCGTTATCCAGCCCGAGATTGACGACAGCACCGCCATCCCCGCCGAAAAGTCACTAGGCGATGTGCTTGAGCTGGACGACATCCACGTTGAGTTTTCGCCTGACCTGGTCAACATGGTGCTGGACCCGGGCACTGGCCTTGATGCCCGGATCGCAAACATGCGAACGCATGTGGCCTCGGTGTTTGGGCTGATCCTGCCGGAAATTCGGTTGACCGATCACCCCGGCCTGCCGAGCGGCACCTATGTGTTGCGCATCCAAGGGGTCGAACAGGCGCGCGGCGAGTTGAGCGCCACAGATATTCTTGCCCTCACGTCGGATGCAGCAGGCGCGCTGCCCGCTGGCAAGGACACGACCGAGCCGGTTTATGGCGCGCCTGCCCGTTGGATCAATCCAAAGGATCAGGAGAACGCTGCCCTCGCAGGCATAACGCTGGTGACACCGACAGAGATTTTGGCGACGCATTTGCTGGAGGTGATCAAGCAGAACTTCAGCCGCCTTTTGACACTGAAATCCCTGCGCCGTCTGTTGCAGGAAATGACAAACATCTCTGATCCCGGGCGCGCTGATGCAAACCGAAAACTCCTGGATGAGCTGATCCCCGACAAAGTGCCAATCGACGTCTTGCATGCAGTGCTGCGATTACTTCTTGATGAACAAGTGTCGATCCGAAACCTGCCTCTGATCCTTGAGGCAACGGCCGAAGCGCGCGGCCAGAACGCCCAGCCCGAAGCGATCTGCGAACATGTGCGCCAACGCCTTGGCTTTCAATTGGTCGCCGAAATGCGCCGCCCTGATGGCACACTTCCGCTCGTGCAACTTGCCCCGGAATGGGAGGATGCATTCGCCAATTATCAGGTCGATGCAGATCGGGGTCTGGACGTCGCCCTACCACCTGACCTTTTCAACAAGCTGGCGCAAAACATGTCGGAACGCTTGCAGGATGCCAGTGAACAAGGCGTCTTTGCTGCCGTGGTTACACACACCAGACGGCGTCGTTTCCTCAAAACCTTGATGCGGGCCAAGGGAATCTCGAACCCGGTTCTGTCTTTCGAAGAGATCGGTATCGACGCGCGTCCTGCCCTGGTCGGGGTTGTTGCAGCGTGACAGTGGCGGATGATCTGATGGCGCTATTGCAAGCACAATTGTGGGTCGGCTTTGTCGTCTTTCTGCGCGTGGGCGCAACCGTTTCATTGCTGCCAGGATTTGGCGAACGCACGGTGCCCATGCGGATCAAACTGGTCATTGCGCTCGCCTTCACTCTGATTGTCGCTCCCGCCGTTTCCAGCGCTCCGCCGCCAGCCACGGCGGGCGTCATCGCCACACTCGCACTGACCGAAACGCTGTCAGGCGCATTGATCGGCTTGGGCATCCGCCTGTTCATTCTGGCCCTGCAAACCGCAGGCGCCATCGCCGCGCAATCCACATCTCTGTCGCAAATCCTTGGTGGCGCGGCGATCGAGCCATTGCCTGCCATGGGCTACGTCCTGACGGTGGGCGCCATCGCGCTGGCCGTCATGGCCGGGCTGCACATCAAGGCTGCACAACTTCTGATCCATTCCTACACCATTTTGCCAATGGGTTTTTTTGCAGGGGGCAGCGATGTGGCGGATTGGGGCGCAGCCCAAGTGGCCAGGGCCTTTGAACTGGCCTTTGTTCTGGCAGCACCCTTTGTGCTGATGTCGGTGCTCTATAACCTTGCGCTTGGCGTCATCAACAAGGCGATGCCGCAGCTCATGGTGGCCTTTGTCGGTGCGCCGGTCATCACTTTGGGCGGCCTTTTCCTGCTGTTTCTTGCGGCACCGACAATGTTGGCTGTGTGGCTGTCCGCACTGGACCAGTTCATGGCCAATCCCTTTGGGCCTGCACCATGAGTGACCAGGACGAAGACAATGACAAGACCTTTGACCCGACGCCGCAAAAGCTGCTGGATGCGCGAAAAAAGGGCGATATTGCCAAGTCTGTCGACCTGCAAACAGCGGCAGGATACGCGGGGCTGACCCTCGCCTTCCTTGCAATGGGGGCCCAGGTCGTCCAGTCGCTTGGCATACAGCTTCAAGTGATGATTGATCAGGCCGACAGCATGGCGCAGGTGGTTTTCGAAGGCGGGCCAGCCGCACCGATGAGTGGCGTTTTGCTTCAATCAGGGCTGGCCTTGGCCCCGATCTTTGTGCTGCCAGGGCTTGCTGTGCTCACTGCGATCCTGGCGCAACGCGCGTTTGTCGTGGCCCCGACCAAGCTTCAGCCCAAGATGTCACGCCTGTCTTTGATCCAGAACGCGAAACAGAAATTCGGGCGGAGCGGGTTTTTCGAGTTTGGCAAAAGCTTTGCGAAACTGCTGATCTATTCCATTTGCCTCGCTGCGTTTCTGAACGCGCGCCTGCCCGAGATGGTTTCTGTTATTCACGCGAGCCCCGGGATCGTGGTGCAATTACTGGCCGAACTCTGCGTGGCATTCTTGTTGGTGGTGGTGCTCGTCTCTGTCGTTATCGGCGGGATCGATGCGCTTTGGCAGCACCAGGAACACATTCGCAAGAACCGAATGTCACGCAAGGAAATCATGGACGAGACCAAGAATTCCGAAGGTGACCCGCACCTGAAACAAGAACGCAGGTCGCGCGCGCAGGCCATCGCCGCGCAGCAGATGATGGGCGATGTGCCAAAGGCAGACGTGATCATCGTCAACCCAACGCATTACGCCGTGGCCCTCAAATGGGCACGCGATGTTGGCACCGCACCGGTCTGTGTGGCCAAGGGAGTGGACGAAATTGCCCTGCGGATCCGCGAAACCGGAATGGAGGCAGGCGTGCCTATCCATAGCGATCCACCCACCGCACGCACGCTTTATGCGGTGACCGAGATCGGACACGAGATTGCGCCCGATCACTACCAGGCCGTCGCTGCTGCAATCCGTTTTGCAGACCAGATGCGCGACCGCGCCAGACGCGGAGCTTGACCGATGAATTTTGACCAACTCCATGCACTGACCGCGTTGAAATACCGCCACAGTCAGCAACAGCTTGCCCAGATCCTAAAGCGCGAAAACACGCTTAGGGCTGAATTGGCAAAGCTGCGCGGTTATGTGGCCGAAGGCCGTGCCCTGCCGCCTGAACAATGCCAAATGCGTGCCATTGGTGCCGATGTGATCTGGTTGCGTTGGGTGACCAAGACTCAAGACCAGCTGAATATCGAGTTAGCCCAGGTGATGGCTCAGAAAGAAGGACATATGGCGCGGCACAGAAAAGCGTTTGGCAAAATGCAGGTTTCGGAAACATTGGCCGAAAACGAGCGCGACGCAAAGCTGCGGGCGCGGCGCGATCAGGCATTGGCACAGGCAATCGACCGAACGGTACTGTGATCAATAATCCTGGCGGGCGATCTCGACAATCAGCACGTCGGTGATTTGATCACCCATATCCTTCTGCGCAACCTCACGTAGGGCACCGCGCAGCACATCAAGGTTGTTGGCATCGGTGAAAGCGCCATCAAACCCGCCAATATTGGCGTGATCAAACAGAACTTGCAGGAAGGAATCGCGTAATTTTGGCTCTCTGGCATAAATCGCGTCCTTTTGCCCAGCCGGCACTTCAAGGCTGAGCGACATGACCACCAATGCGCTGACTTGGGCCCCATCGACAACGGGTACGACGAACTGGTTGTTCATTTTGACGTACTCATGCTCTGTGCCGCCTGACTGTTCGGCCGCAGTCTTTTCAACCGAGACCTTTTCCTTGGCCATCGCAGGGTCAGCCGGATCAGGCGCCGGACGCAGGAAAATTCCAGCACCGACACCCGCACCAGACCCAACCAGCAACAATATCAGCGGCAAAAGTTTCTTCATCTCGCGGCCCCCTAGAACGGCAACACGGCGTCCAGCACCTGCTGGCCGATACGTGGTTGCTGAACATCTGTGATTTGTCCGCGACCGCCATACGAGACACGCGCCGAGGCGATCTTGTCATATGTGATCTCGTTCTTGCGCGAGATGTCTTCAGGTCGGACATAGCCGGAGACCAACAGCTCTCTCATTTCGAAGTTCACCCGCAACTCTTGCGAACCTGCAATCGACAATACCCCGTTCGGCAAGACGTCGATGATCGTGGCCGCAACCCGCAAGGTCAGCTTTTCGTTGCGCCGCACCGACCCATCACCTGTAGAATTGCTGCCGGAATTAATCGACACCAATTCAGACGAACTTGCCCCTTCCGGGAGGCGTTCATCCAGCCGTTGCGGGAGGCCGATCAGTTGCGGCACACCGAGAGTTTCCGAACCCGAGCGCGACCGGTTTGTTCGATTAGAGATCTCTGCTTCATCGTCGATTTCGATCACGACGGTCATGATATCGCCACGCTGAATGGCCCGGCGATCCCCCAAAAGGGAGCCGCGATGCCTGCTCCAAAGTGACGCCTGATCAATGGCCGAACGTTCCTCGACCACCGTTGGCAAACTGCTGGCAACCATGGCTGTGTGCTCGCGCGTTTTCAGCGGATCGGAAAAGGATGGCGCTTTGCCGAGGTGATCTCCGCGACCGCAGGCCACCAATCCAAGGCACAACAAAGCGCCGCATGCAGTTCTTGCCCGGTTTTTCATTGTGTCACCTTTACCGTTCCATCCGCTTGCACGTATCCAAAGAGTGTTGCGCGCGAACTGAGATTCATGATCCGCACCCGGTCGCCAATGCCGCCACGCTCAAGGGCGCGACCGTCTGTGGCGATCATCAAGCCGTTCCCTTCAAACCGCAGCGAAACGATCTGATTGCGATTGATGAGGGCCGGCGGGCCGATTGCATCAAACGGAATAGGCCGACCAGCATAAAGAGCCGTACGCGCCTCTTGCCCCGCCACATCAGAGATGCGGTCAAATGCACCGGGCCGCTCGCCCGGTTTGACTGTCAGGTCTGCGGGCGCAATCAACGTTCCGGGCCGCAGGGTGCGCACCGGCGTAACCACATCGGACACGGCTTGCTGCCCGCACAGAACCACCAAAAGGATCAGAGCAAACCGCATCAACGCACCTGCGTCATTGCGCCCATCATCTGATCGGCGGCAGAAATCACCTTGGAGTTCATCTCGTAACCCCTCTGTGCGGCGATCAGTTCAGTCACTTCGCGCACCGCATCAACGGAGCTGTCTTCAAGATAGCCTTGGCGCAAACTGCCCAGCCCGTCCTGGCCCGGGGTCGACACCAAAGGTGGCCCTGACGCTTCAGTTTCGGCAAACAGGTTGCTGCCCATCGCCTCCAAGCCCTTGGGATTGGTAAAGCCCGTGAGATCGAATTGACCCACCAACTGCGCGGCCGTTGCGTCAGCGAAATAGGCGTAGACTTCGCCATCCGCATTGATCGACAGGCTGCGCGCATCGGCTGGGATCACGATCTCGGGTGACACAGGATAACCGTCGGAAGTCACAATCACACCTTCGCCAGTGCTTTTGAGAGCACCATCGCGGGTATAGGCCGTTTGGCCTGACGGCAGGGTCACCTCCAGGTAGCCCTTGCCATCAATGGCCACATCCAAGTCCCCGCCAGTCGCCGCCAGCGAACCCTGCGCCAGGTGCACCGAAACCGCAGCCGGACGCACACCCAAACCCAGTTGCACACCGGTCGGCAGAACCGTGCCATCAGAGGCGTTGATCGAACCGGGGCGCACCATTTGTTGATAGTGTAGATCGGCAAATTCTGCGCGACGCGCATTGTAGCCGGTGGTGCTCATATTCGCGAGATTATTGGAAATCGTCTCGACCCGCATCTGCTGGGCCAGCATTCCAGTTGCAGCGATTTGTAGGGCGCGCATGTCAGTCTCCTCAGTTGGATTTCATCATCGCGTCCATCGCACGGCGCACGCGTTCATCTTCGGAATCAAGAAAGCTCTGACCCATCTCGTAAGACCGTTGCACTTCAATCATGCGGGCCAATTGCGAGATCGGATCAACGTTGGACGCCTCCGCAAAGCCTTGCAGGACACGGGCGGTTTCAGCAGGTTCAAAGCCGTCATCGGCCCGAAACACCACTCCACCTTCACGTGCCATCATTGTCGGATTAGTGGGAACCACGACAGCAATTTGACCGACAAGAGCGCCATCCGCACTGATCGTGCCATCGGTTCCGACGCTGATGGTTTGGGCATCAGGCGGGACAAAAATAGGTGCACCACCCGCATCCAAAACCGGAAAACCGTCATGAGTGACCAGGTCACCTTCTCCGTTCGGGGTAAAGCTGCCCGCCCGGGTGAGCCGTTCGCCGCGAGGCGTTTCAATCAGAAAGTAACCGTCGCCCTCAATGGCGAAATCAAACGTGCCGCCGGTTTCATTCAACGCCCCCTGCACCAGAGAGGTCTGGCGCACGTTGCCGTTGCCCATCGACAGCGACCCGCCCCCCTGAATACTTTGCACATATTCGGAGAACACAACGCCTTCCTGACGAAAGCCCGTCGTAGCCGCATTGGCAATATTGTTGGCGACCACTTGCATTTCACGCATTAAGCCCGACTGACGGGTCAACGTGATGTATCCGGTGCTGTCCAAATTATCCTCCTATGATCAATGGGATGATGCGATCTTGAAAGAACGACACCATGGTTTGGGTCATGAAGCCCATCGACATCCAGAATACGATCACGATGGCCGCTAGCTTGGGCACAAAGGTCAGTGTCATTTCCTGGATCGAGGTCAGCGCCTGTACCAAACCGATAGAAACACCCGCGACCAAGGCCACGGTCAGGATCGGAATGGAAACCAGTACCGCCACCCAAAGCCCTTGCCGCAACGTGTCGAAAAAGATCACTTCGTTCAGCATCTAGACAGGCATCCGCAGGATTTCCTGATACGCCTCAACAACCTTGTTGCGCACGGTCACGGCCGTCTCGACGGCCAACTCGGTTTGAGCCAAGGCTTGGACCAGCGCATGCGGGTCTGCATCGCCAGTCATCGCCTGTTTGGCCACTTTTTCGCCCTGTGCCACCGTCTGGGCGAAATCCATGGCGACACGGCCAAACATGCTGCCCCCGTCCTGGGTCGATGGTTCGGTTGCGGGGCGGGATGCCGCGTATTTCTGTACCGCTGAGAGTGCTGCAATATCCATTCTGGATCTCCTTTCAAATGCGCCGCTTAACGGCGCAACAACTGCATCAGGCTGGACGACATCTGTCGCGCCTGCTCAAACATCTTGAGGTTTGCCTCATAGCTGCGCTGCGCCTCACGGGCGTCCGCAAGCTCGATCAGAAGCTCAACATTGGACCCTTGATAATGCCCGGTCTCATCCGCCATCGGGTGGGACGGATCGTGGATCAGTTCCAGCTCGCGCATATCGAGCGACACGCGGCCCGCTTCAACCTCGGCAACACCTCGAGAACCGTTGAACGCCGTTTCAAAAGCAATGGTTTTGCGCCTGTATCCTGGCGTATCCGCGTTCGAGATGTTCTCGGACAAATGCCGCAAACGCGAAGACTGGGCTTGCAAGCCGCTGGCTGAGATTGACAAGGCTTTGGCAAATTCGCTCATCTCCCGCCCTCCTTATTGTCGGCCAAGGCTGCTGCGCAGCACGGTTATGGCGGATTTATAGATGGCGAGGGCGCGGTCATGCTGCCGCTTGGCATCCGTTCCGCGCAGCATTTCAGTCTCGATCGAGACGGTATTTCCATCCGGTGAGGCAAAAGTTTTGTCCTGCACCATAATGTCCGCCACCGCACCAGCCCGGACGCCGTGCAAGTGGCCATCCCGCGTGGCGCGTGCCATTTGACCACCCGTTTCGCGCGGCGCATACATGTCCTTAAAACTGGGGAGATCGCGGGCGATATAGCCCGGTGTGTCGGCATTGGCGACATTTTGGGCAACGACAGCCTGCTTTTTCCCGGCGTGCACTGCCATTGCGTGGGCCGTTTCAAAGACGGCGAGGTTCTGGAACATCGGGGCTTCTCCCTCGAGTGATTTCAATCAAGGCTTAACCCTGATTCCTTTAAAAACAGTTTGCAGACATCCGGAGGATCCGATGCGGCGAGCTGTTCGACTGAAAACCCTGCAATCGCAATTAGGTGCGCTTGAAATCACGCGCAGTGTTGGGCGCGTCACCCGCGTTCAAGGTGGCATTTTACAGGTGACGGGGCTGGATCATATCGCGCGCATTGGCGACCGCGCCGAAGTTTCCTGCCGCGATGGCAAGGTTCTGAAAGGTGAGGTTATTCAACTCACACCAGAGGGAATAACGTTGCTGCCGGATGCCGCAGTGGATGGGGTGGCAATGGCGGATCGCGTGGTGCTGACCCGCGGCGGGACAATCGCGCCGGACTCAAGCTGGGTTGGCCGAATCATCGATCCAGACGGCAATCCGCTGGATGGTGCGCCCGTGATCAGTGGTGCACTTGCCCGACCTTTGCGCTGCGCACCGCCTGCCGCCGCCACGCGCAAGCCGATGGGCGCACGTTTGAACACCGGACATATCGTTTTTGACACGATGTTGCCAATTGTGCGTGGTCAGCGGGTCGGCCTGTTTGCAGGTTCCGGTGTCGGAAAAACCAGCCTGATGGGCGAGTTTGCCAAACGCATTACCGCAGATATCGTCGTGATCGCAATGATTGGCGAGCGCGGGCGCGAGGTGCGCCATTTCGTCGATAGCGTTCTCGGCCCAGAGGGGCGGGCGCGCACAATTGTCGTGGCCGCAACCTCCGATCAATCCCCGCTGATGCGCCGCCGGTGCGCTTGGACGGCGATGGCCGTAGCCGAGCATTTCAGGGATCAAGGATTGTCGGTATTGTTTCTCGCCGATTCGATCACGCGGTTTGCAGAAGCTCACCGCGAAGTGGCCGTGGCCGCTGGCGAAGCGCCGGTTCTGCGTGGATTCCCGCCGACAACGGCCCATCTGATCATGTCGCTTTGCGAAAGAGCCGGCCCCGGGTCAGACACGCAAGGCGACATCACGGCGGTGTTCAGCGTTTTGGTTGCCGGATCAGATATGGATGAACCCATCGCCGATATTCTGCGCGGTGTGCTGGACGGGCACGTCGTTCTGGACAGATCAATCGCGGAACGTGGCCGTTTTCCGGCGGTTGACGTACTGCGTTCCGTTTCCCGAAGCCTGCCTGCGGCCGCGACCGACGAGGAGAACAAGACAATCGCCCAGATACGAAAGTACTTCAGTACTTATGCGCAGAACCAAATGATGATTTCGGCGGGCTTGTATACGCAAGGAACGGACAACGAAATTGACCAGGCAATACAGCTCTTCAGCCCACTGGACGAAGCAATGGCAGTCGCGCATGATCAGGACCCTGCGCACAGCTTTGACCAAATACGTCTAATTCTCAGACGTACAGGCCGTGCCAGCAATACAAAAAAGGCCCCGATGCCGATGGCGCGTCAATCAAGTTAAAGATGATTTGGCGTCGCAATAAACTCTGTTGGCCAGGTGTGGGAAGTGTTCTTCAAAAAGTGTCGTTTCGGTGTCCAAGTTGCGGGCGGAACTACCAGGCCTCTCAACTGCTCAGCAGTGTGAGCGCGATCGCTGCACCACTGGCACCGTTTCCAAATGAGCTCAATTGCGACCTTGCAAAGTAAGTTGAAATCACATTGTCGAGCACCTCTGGATCAGCAAATTGAGATGGATCCGTTACCCCGAAAATTTCTGCGCTCCGATCTTGAAAGACGGTTAACTGTTGGTCGATGTCCACCTGGCCAAACGCCGTTGGAAGCCCGAGCGCGGTTTCAAACAAGCTGCGAAGCGGCGGCTGTCCCATGATGGTAAACCATTTGGAAGCATCACTTCCTTCCGTGCCGACGACCTCGCCCATTGTCCGCTCCGCATAAAGCGCAATGCGCATTGTGTCGTCTTGCGCGCCGGTTGCCACTTCAAAGCTGTTGGCCTGAAATCTGGCAATAATATCGCCCGCAAAATCTGGTGATAGCGCGCCTGGAATTTCACCCGGACCAAGTCCAAAAGCCGCCGAAAAATCTTGGTATCGGCTGTCAGTAAAGCGGTTGGCCAAAGCGTCATCCGCAGTGGTGCCATCGCTCAACATCTTTTGGATAAAGAAACTGTTGTTAATGTCATCCTGCAAACCAAACGCGCCCAACGCGACGGTCAAAAGACGACGATCCGCCACCAGGTCTTCGGCGGAGGTCACACTGCTGATATTCTCGGCAAAATACTCGGTATCTCGTTTAAGCGCGACTGACTGATTGAAGGTTTCAAGCTGACGATCATAGGTGCGCTGCAAAAACTGCCAGCCACTCAGCCCGGATGAAGGAAGGACAGGTTGGAACATGTCTTACGCTCCAGCTGCCAACAACCGCTCTTCCCGCGGCAACAGAGTGCGCAACGCCTTCAGGCACCGATAATAGTCACCGTCGACAAGTGCGTGAGACGCCTGATCAAGATGTTTGCGGCTGTCGTGGTCAATAAATACCTGGCTCAACTCTTCGACGCTGCGCAGCAAATTGCGACGTGCTTCAGCTGGTTCTGCATCCCCGGACAACACAAGTTGAACAGCATAGCAGACACGTCGGACAGGCGTTTTCGCATCTTCAGGATGGATCGCGTCCCGCAGGCGCAGAATATTGGCATCCGGGGTCATGATGGCGAGGCGACTGCGCCGGTCTCCATTCTCGATCACAGCACCATTAATCAAAATGCGTTCTCTGGGGCTCAGCTTGAGAATGAGACCACTCATTGCGAAGGTCCTTCCTTTTTCAGGCCACGCAGGACGGCCATATTTATTTCGAGCAGCGGCATGATCGATGCTTTTTCCCGCAATATCTTGCGCGTGTGATGTTGTGTAAATTCTGCAAGATATAAGATGCGCGCTTTCAACTCTTCCGGCAGTGGATTGTTCTTGTCGACAATGTCCACAACCAAGGCAGCCCAAAGTTTCTGGTTGCGATGCAGCGCCTCTGCATAGCCAGGAAAATCCGTTTTTGACCGAACAGCCGTGTCGCGAAGCTGTTGCGTCACGCGCGCGATGACGTCGTATTCGGCACGGCGGCCGTTTCGTGTGGAAACAGCGTTTTCCGCATATCCGCGCAGGGCCTGAGACGTAGCGTTCACGTATTCACCTATGTCAAATGGAGAGAGAAGTGTGGGCCAGGCGATGGGTCACCAACGCCTGGCCCTTTTGGATTAGCGGAACAGCGACAGGATTGTCTGCGGCGCCTGGTTCGCGATCGACAGCGATTGCACGCCCAGCTGCTGTTGGGTTTGCAGGGCCTGCAAGCGCGCCGACACTTCTTCCATATCCGCATCGACCAACGAACCGATACCCGACTTGAACGAGTCTGTCAGATTGCTGACAAAGTCAGATTGCGTTTCGATGCGGTTCTGTACTGTACCAAAGGACGCAGCGGCGTTGATCGACTGCTCAATCAGGCCATCGATCGCAGTCAGCGCGGACGCAGCACCCGAATCCGATGTCACATCAAGAGTCGAAAGCGCTCCGAGACCACCGGTCGACGCGGTTGAACCGGGCGTACCACCATTTTGGAACACGGCGCCAACATCCACGTCACCCGCCGTTGCACCGGTCGAGAACGTCAGCGTACCAGCGGCAATATCAACCGTTACACCGTAACCATCAGCGCCGTCTGTTGCGGCGTCAAAGAAGGCTGTCAGCTGGTTTGCCAAGCCGTTGATCACATCTGCCTGACCATCCTCCGCACTCGCGACGAACTGGAAGTCACGACGGCCTGTCGCAGAACTGCCATCGGCGGTGTTGATCGACAGACCATCCAAAGTCAGTTGGTAGCTGTTGCCAGCAGAGACCGCGCCAAAGGCTACAGTCGTGCTGTTACCACCCGTCACTGTGACAGAGGAAACCGGGTCAGTGGCCGCGGCAGCAAAGCCAGTGTTGGCCGCACCAACCTGAATTGCGTCATTGGCCAATGGCTGAGTGGACACACCTGTACCAAAGGCCTGTGCACTTGCCGGTGTCGTTGTGGACAGGTTCTGGCGCACAACATCAATTTGGCCCGCGGTCACTGCACCACTGTTGTCCCGGTTGAGAGAGGACAGGATCTGGACGTCTTCGGTGCTGGTGCCGTCAATCAGGTTCAAACCGTTGAACTGAGCCGCCGCCACGACCGAGCCGATCTGTTCCGTCAGGGCCGTGATGTCTTGTTGGATCGAATCGCGATCAACGTTCTCTTCCTGTGCAGCAACGATCCGACCTTTGACATCGTTCAGCAGATCAGTGATCGTTTCAGACGCGTTTGCTGCTACGGCCACGGTGCTTTCGCCGAGCGAAAGACTTTCAGACACGGCCTTGAAACCGGCGACATCGGATTCCATCACTTTGGAGATCGCCCAAACGGCCGAGTTGTCTTTGGCGCTTGAGACCGATTTGCCGGTCGAGATCTCGTTTTGAGTCATCGACAGGTCTTTGTTGATGGATTTCAGCGTTTGCAACGCAACCATTGCGCTGTTGTTTGTAAGAATGCTCGACATGTGCATTTCCTTTTGTCACGGCGCTTTGCGCCAAGGTTTACGTCCCGCCCCCCCGTGGGACGGACCAATTGCCGTTCTGACAAATGCACTCCCCTTCATCGGGGTCATGCGCCACTCGCGTTGAGTGCAGGCGCACCATGCCGTCTATTTGACTAATGCTTCCCTAAGCGATCTCACTCTTGTTGTTCGCATTTGATTCAACCGTCTTCACGCCCGCTTTTCGATCGAACGATTCACGCCCAAATCCACTGCCTTTTTGCAGCCGCGCGAATCGTAAGTGTCCAAGGACTGACGTACCCGCCGAATTGCGGCCAACCGACGGGAAACGGATCGGATGCCATCCAGCGCAGTGTTCAGCAGGGCCTGATTGCGTTCTACCTTGGTATTCAGTGCTGCAAGACGCGCAGTATCCTCGGCATCCAGCGCGTTCAGCTGGTCGATCAATTCTTCTTTGCGTAAATGCAGGCGCGACACCTCTTCGATATTTCCTGCCAACAGCGCCGTACGCTCCGCATCCAAAAGGTCGTCCATAGAGTCTATAGTACCCTGCAACGTATCAGCGGTCATTTTCACGCTCCTTCAATGCATCAAACAGGGCCTCAGCGAGGCCAATGCCACCAGCCTCGACCATTTCTTCGGCCTGCGCCTGCACCAAGAAAGACGTAAACTGGTCCTCTCCAGTGCCGCCGCCAAAGCCGGATCGGCTTTCGCCCAAACCCGCCGCTTTCAGCATTTCGGCCAGAAACGTCGCCTCTAGCTTTTGTGCCGCACCACGCAAAGCCGCGTCTTTCGACTGCGGCTGGGCCACGGAAGCGGCTCCAATCAATTGCATCTCCATCCAGGTTTCCTTTCAATTCTACAGATTTTTCTGATGATGCACGCAAAGCGGTAAAGAACCAGTAACCATCCACAGGCCATGTTGCGCCAACGCGAAAGAATTCGCCGGAGACGCATATGCAGATCACAGTTTTGTCCAATCTGACCGCCGCAAGGGACAAGGCGCAGGCGAATGCCGACGCGCCGCAGTCACTCTCGCGAGATGGTCGCACCGATTTCGCAAATGTGTTTCGAAATGAAGGACGCGACGCTGACGCGGGGCAGCAACAAGTGATCAAAGAGGTCGTGGAGCCGTTGGCGAAGAATGAGGCGACGGCTCCATCTGAAACGCCAGAATCAGAGATTCATCCGTCGCGTTCCGCCGCGGGACAAGACGATGCTCCATTACTTTCAGCTGAAGACGCATCTTGGGATACCAACCAAGCGACTGACCTCGAAGAGACGAACGGATTTGAGGAAAAGGCTGCTTTGGCGACTCCCGATCGACCGAACAGAGCCAAAAGCCTCAGTGAAACTGTTGCCACAGCGTTTATGATGCCGACTACCGTGCCAGAAATCGATCCCGGACCGGCGGAAGCGCTCACTATGCCCGAGCCAGGTGGGGACGAACGCATCGCAAAATTGCCTCCGGCCCACGCGAATTGGCAACAGCCAGAAAACACGGAGGTCTTACCTCAAATGAGGGGGCCGGCTGCAGATCAACCCGATGCCGGTCGCACAAATCCAAAGGGCAGCGCCGCTCATTATTTACCGATCAACGACCTGCAAAAAGCTCGTCCAGCCCACGCCAACAATGCGCCAGTTGTGAAAGAGCCAGAGAATTTTCTTGTGCAGCCCCGGCTCACAGCAAGCCCACCGTCTACGCGAACGCCGCACACCGTTGCAGCGTCAGCGAGTGAAGCGGCCGGTCTCTTGCGCGTACAGCCGCCCACATCTCCAGCAGCTACAACGGCCGCAATTCAAACATCCGGTCCAACAAAAACGGATACAGGCACACAACTTATTGCGGCCATTCAGGTAACTGCGAATACGGTTGGTTCGAACGTCGAGGAGAACTCCGGTGCGGTGCCCACGCAACCCAACAGTCACAACTCTACCGTTTCTCCAACGGCCACAGCCCGCGAGGTTATGCCTGTTTTCACGACATCAAACCCAAAATCGACTGGTGTCTTGGCCCACACCGAAATAGCTTTTGCACAGGCAGCAAACGCAGACCCGAGGCCGCGCCCGATTGAAAGCGACCTTAAGGCTCGCCGGTCACAGCGCACCGCATTGCCAGTTGCAAACCAACCAGCGGCGCATTCAAACACCGCTCAACCTACCGAGCCAACTGCGCCCGCATCAACTCAGATTTCTGTGCCACAGGCCCGCAAGATCGTGGCCTTGTCGGACCACCGCGACGGCACGGTGTCGCACAACAGCCAGCCTTCAAACGGTGACCCGCGCCAAATAAAGGCACCAAGACCAACCGTTTCGGTAGCCAGCACACAGGCGACGACACAACCTTTGGCGGTGCGCATCTCTGATCCATTCCAAACGCTCAGTGGTGAGGCCGTAGAAAACATCGCTTGGGATATTCGCCCTCACACCACGACAACCACGCAAGTCTTGCAAGCCCGGCCAGAAATGCCCACCCAGCTTGCCCAACAAATGGCTCAAATCCTGCACCGCAACCCGGACAGACCGCTTGAAATCGCGCTGAACCCGGCCGAGCTTGGGCGCGTCCGCATGACGCTGACCGCGAGCGAAGCAGGCATCACAGTCAACATTCTTGCGGACCGCGCCGATACGTTAGACCTGATGCGACGCAACATCGACGATCTGAGCCAGTCTTTTTCCGACCTGGGCTATGACGAAATCGCCTTTGCCTTTGGTCAAAGTGGTGATCCTGCTGACATGGATGGCGACGGCGATGGTGGCGACCCGGATGCAGTCGCGCTGACTCTAGAGTCCGCTGACGACACGTCGAACGATATTCCCAACACACCCCGCCTGGCGATCGTTGCCGAGGGCGTAGACATAAGGCTTTGACCGATGGAACTGAACCAGATCGCACCCAGCGCGAATACCACATCCCAATCTGCTGCCGCAGCAAGCAGCAGCGTGCTCAGCTCTGATTTCGAAGTGTTTCTGCAAATGTTGACGGCACAAGCGCAGTATCAGGATCCCCTCGAACCTATGGACAACTCGGAATATGCCGCCCAGCTGGCGCAGTTTTCGATGGTCGAACAACAGGTCACAACAAACGATCTGATGGAACAGTTGCTGTTCAACCTTGGCACCAGCGATATGTCCAGCGCGGCAAACTGGATTGGAATGGAGGCGTTGGTCACAGGCCCCGCACAATTTGAGGGGGATTCGGTTACAATTGCGCCCAATCCACCAATCACTGCCGACACCGTCGTACTGATCGTGAATGATGAACAGGGCAATGAGGTTCAGCGCGTGCCGATGCCAACGGGCGCGGAACCCTTTGAATGGACGGGCCTTGACGATGACGGCGTGCCCTTGCCTCACGGCGAATACACCTTCCAGATCGAGAGCAGTGCAAATGGTGAAATCCTGGTGACCGAACCCGCAATGTCCTATTCCCGCGTCACCGAAGCGCGCATCGAAAACGGTACAACTCTGTTGGTGTTGGAAAGTGGCTACATGATCCTGGCCAACAATGTCGCGGGCCTGCGCGAGCCGCCCGTGACCTAACCGCACCTGTCCCTCAGCCCGAGGGCCGCATAGACCGGTGGCATGATCGCACGGCGGAATTGGCCTAATGGAAACCGCGCCACAGGCCGCTGCACGGCTTTTGGATATAACGCTGGCGTCTGCCCTTGTGCCAAGTCGGCCAGGGTGCGGCCCGCAAAGCTGCCCATGGCAACACCATTGCCGTGGAAAGCAAAGCCCGCCAGCAAGTGTGGATGACCGGGCACCGGGCCGACAAATGGCATTTGATCCCTTGTCAGACACACGAAACCAGACCAGCAATGCGTGACATCCACGTGCGCCCAGGCCGGAAACATGCGTTGGAAGTCACGAACAACCGCAGCGCGCGCCTGCACCTCCGCACACTCAGACGACCTTAGCCCGCCGCGCATCCCGATCAGGAAACGGCGATCCGGCATCAAGCGGAAATAGTGCAAGAGATTGCGGGTATCATAGGCCATCTGATCTATGTGCCAGCCCTGCGCCGCAATCTCGTCATCGGTCAGTGGCCGGGTAACCATCACAGTCGATTGCGTCGGCATATAGCGCGCGGCCATCCAGCGCGGCAGATCCTCGCTGGAATAACCGTTGGTCGCCAGAATGATCCGTTCAGCACGCACCCTGCCTTGATCAGTCGTAACAACCGGGCCGTCAATGGCCACCACAGTACTGCGCTCGAACACCTGCGCCCTTGCGCGCAGCGTCGCATCCAAAAGCCCGCGCAGATATTTGCGCGGGTTCAGCCCGAACCCGACCGGCGTGGTCAACGCACCATGAAAGGGCCCCCTCATTCCTAGGGGACGCAACTGATCACTGGCGATGAGTTCGGCTGTCACCCCGTAATTCTCGGCCACTTTTTCCGCTTCGGCCTCTAACGCAGCCACATCCCGCGGCCGATGTGCCAACAGGGTTTCACCCCTTGAATGGCGGTCAACATCCCAGCCGTACATATCAATCAGCGCGCCAACCAGCTCGACTGCGGCACGTTCAGCGCGCCGCCATTCCAATCGTCCGTCCTTACCGAAACGGCGATCAAGCATGGCATCCGACGCTTTGCCGCCGCCCAGACAACAGAACCCGCCATTGCGCCCGGATGCGCCCCAACCGATGTGTTTTGCCTCGATAAGGGCGACCGATGCGCCGGATTGCGCCAGATGCAATGCAGCGGACAGGCCCGTAAATCCGCCACCGATGATCGCCACATCACACGTGATGTCACCGCCAAGCACCGGCTGCGGCGGCAAATCACAGGTCTCGTCCCACCAGCACCCGTCACGGGGACCTTCACCATAGGCATAGTCGGAAAAGATGCGCTTCATGCGGTGCGCGCGGCCTGTTGCTCGTCCCGTTTGGCGCGAAGGGCCGCCTGTTTGCTGGCCAGTGATGCCGCAATCACGCCAACCGTCACCAACCCGATCAGAATCGTGCTGAGCGCATTGATCTCGGGACTGACGCCGAGGCGAACAGACGACCAGATTTTCATTGGCAAAGTCGTGGCGGACGGACCGGAGGTGAAAGACGCAATGACCAGATCATCAAGGCTGAGCGTGAATGCCAAGAGCCAGCCAGAAATGACCGCAGGCGCAATAATCGGCAGAGTGATCAGACGGAACGCCTCAAACGGCGAGGCCCCGAGGTCAAGTGCCGCCTCTTCGAGTGATTGATCGAAGGTCATCAGCCGCGACGACACCACGACCGACACAAAACACATAGAGAAGGTCGTATGTGCCAGCACAATGGTCAGCACACCGCGATCCAGCCCAATCCCGATAAACAGCAGCAAGAGCGACAGACCAGTGATCACTTCGGGCATCACCAGCGGGGCATAGATCATTCCAGAAAACAGGGTCCGGCCAAAGAACCGCCCGCCGCGCACCAGCACATAGGCTGCCATCGTGCCGAGGATGGTGGCGATTGTCGACGACAGCACGGCGACTTTCAGGGTCACCCAAGCCGCATCAAGAAATGCGTCATTGGCCAACAACTCGCCATACCACTTCGTCGAAAACCCGGCCCAGACCGTCACCAGTTTGGATTCATTAAAGCTGTAGATCACAAGGATCAGCATCGGCACGTAGAGGAACACGAACCCCAGGGTCAGCGAAACGACATTGAAGGGACTGAGGCGGTTCATCCCTCGGCCTCCGCCTGGCGTTGTTCGTTGCGTTGGAAGAGCACGATGGGGATGATCAGGATCAGCAGCAGGATCACTGCAACAGCTGAGGCGACAGGCCAATCGCGGTTGGAAAAGAACTCTTCGAACAGGACCTTACCGATCATTAAAGTGCCCGACCCACCCAAGAGCGAGGGAATCACGAATTCGCCCAGCGCCGGGATAAACACGAGAAAACAGCCCGCGATGATGCCGTTTTTCGACAGCGGGATGGTGACCAGCCAGAAGGCTTTGAGCCGGGAACAACCCAAATCTTCGGCCGCTTCGATCAGTGACCCGTCCAGCCGGTCCAAAGCCGAATAGATCGGCAGGATCATAAACGGAAGATAGGTGTAAACGATGCCAATATAGACCGCAGTATTGGTGTTCAGGATGGTCAGCGGTTCACCGACGATACCAGTCCACATCAGGAACTGATTCAGGAACCCTTCGGTCGACAGGATGCCGATCCACGCATAGACCCGGATCAGAAACGACGTCCAGAACGGCAGAATGACCAGCATGAGCAAGGTGGGCCGCCATTGTTCGGGCGCGCGGGCCATCGCGTAAGCCATCGGATAGCCGACCATGAGCGTCAGAATGGTCGAAATCAACGCGATCTGGAGCGAGCTCAGATAAGCTTTCCAATACAGATCATCTTGGGTCAGAAAGACAAAATTCTCGAAATCCAGCTGCGTGAGCATGTTCCAGATGCCGTCTTTCGCCGTGGGCGTATAGGGCGGAATGGCCAGCGCAATGTCAGACAGCGAGATTTTGAAAACGACCGCAAACGGAATCAGAAACAGCGCCAGCAGCCAGACATATGGTACCGCTATGAGAACGCCGCGCTTCATTGGTCCAAAAGCACTCCGGCGGTTTCTGTCCAGCTGATCCAGACCGGGTCTTCCCAGGTGAAATCACGGCGCGAGATCCGGCGGGTGTTGGCGACTTGTGCCTTGATAATCTCACCGCTGGCGAGTTCCACGTGATAGGTACTGAGGTTCCCGAGATAGGCGATATCAAGCACTTTGCCCTGCACCGCATTGTCGGCTTGCGGCTGTCCGGAGTGGATCGACACTTTTTCCGGGCGGATCGCCAGATGACAATTCTGGCCATCGGAAAAAGGTCGGTTGCTGACAGCGTGAAGGGGGCTGTGCCCATCGGCCCAGTTGATTTGGTAACGGTCCTCTCCTGCGGCTTTGGTCGTACCGCGGATGATGTTTACGTCCCCGATAAAATCCGCGACATAGACGCTTTGCGGGGCCTCATAGATATGCTCTGGCGTCGCCACCTGCATGATCCGCCCCTCGTCCATTACGGCCACACGACTGGCCACGGTCATTGCCTCTTCCTGGTCATGAGTAACGATGACAAAAGTGGTACCGGTCTTTTCCTGAATATCCATCAGTTCGAACTGCGTCGCCTCGCGCAATTTGGCATCCAGTGCGCCCAGTGGCTCATCAAGCAACAGCAGCTTGGGCGCTTTGGCCAGGGACCGAGCGAGGGCCACGCGCTGGCGCTGGCCACCGGAAATCTGATGCGGTTTGCGCTTGGCGAACTTCTCAAGCCGGGTAAGCTTGAGCATCTCTTCGACCCGGGCCGAAATCGCGCCTTTGTCACGGCTTTCGCGCCTCAAACCAAAGGCGATATTTTCCCAGACAGACAGATGCGGAAACAAGGCATAGGACTGGAACATCATGTTCACCGCCCGCTTGTTCGGGGGCACGCCTGCGATGTCCTGACCAGCCAGTTCAATGGCACCCTCAGTGGGGTTTTCAAACCCGGCCAGCATACGCATCATCGTTGTCTTGCCACAGCCCGATGGACCCAACAGGGCAAAGAATTCCTGCGCAAATATATCCAGCGTCAAATCATCAATGGCTGTGAAGTCGCCAAAGCGTTTGGTCACGTTGCGAAACCGGATGAGCGGTTTGGCGTCCGGGTCGTCCCAGGGGGCGAAAACAGTCTCTGCCAAGGGGAATTCCGTTCAAAATGAGATGGGCGCGAGGGGTCCCTCGCGCCCAGAGATCGGGGCTTAGGTGCCCGATTTGACCTTGGTCCACATGCGCGTCACAGTCCGTTGAACGCGAGCCGGATAAGGCGTGGTCGTGTACAGGTTTTCCAGCGTTGCCTCGTCGGGGTAAATCGCCGGATCACCGATCACATCCTCGACCAGAAACTCCTTGGAGGCGGCATTGCCGTTGGCGTAGTACACGTAGTTCGACGCCTGCGCCATGTTCTGCGCATCCATGATAAAGTTCAGGAATTTGTGTGCGCCTTCTGGGTTCGGGGCATCCGCGGGAATGGCCATTTGGTCAAACCACATCAGCGCACCTTCGCTGGGCGCGTTATAGGCGATTTCTACGCCGTTCTCGGCTTCTGCCGCCCGGTCGCGGGCCTGAAGGATATCGCCGGACCAGCCAAAGGCCACGCAGATGTCACCATTGGCCAGCGCGTTGATATATTCCGAGCTGTGGAATTTCTGCACATAAGGGGCCACACCAGTCAGGATCGGCTCGGCCTTGGCAATGACCTCGGGGTCATGGCTGTCGGGGTCTTCGCCAATGAACTTCAGCGCCGCCGGGATCATCTCGGTTGGGGCATCCAAGAAATGCACGCCGCAGGCTTGCAACTTTTCCATGTTGGCGGGGTTAAAGATCAGCTCAAGCGAGCCAAGCGGCGCATCCGCGCCCAGGATTTCCTGAACCTTGCCCACGTTCACGCCGATCCCGGTGGTGCCCCACATATAGTTGATCGAATAGGCGTTGTCGGGGTCGTATTGCGCCGTACGCGCCTCGACCACATCCCACAGGTTTTCGGCATTGGGCAGCTGGCTCACGTCCAGTTTCTGGAACGCCCCCGCGCTGATCTGGCGTTGCAGGAAGGTGCCGGATGGCACAACAACATCGTAACCGGACGACCCGGCCAGCATCTTGGTCTCCAACACTTCGTTGCTGTCAAAAACGTCATAGATCAGGTCAAGACCCGTCTCTTCCTCGAATTTTGTCAGCAGTTCCTCGTCGATATAATCAGACCAGTTGTAAACGCGCACCTCATCGGCAAGCGCAGCCCCGGTCAGGGCAACGATTGCAACGGTGCTCAGCATCATCTTCTTCATGGTGTACTCCCGTAACACGCCCGGTTTTTCCGGGTCCGCCATTATGAAACCAAGTTTTTTGACGGGCGTCCAGCGGCATCGCAGTTGGCGCATTGACGGCGCGCGCGATGCTCATATTCTCGGCACGTTCAAATCTCAGAGGTTTCCATGCCCGCAATCACCAACCACCTGCCCACGTCCGAGCTGCAAGCGCTGGACGCGGCGCATCACATGCACCCCTTTACCGCCGGGGGCGAATTGGCAGCCAAAGGAGCGCGGGTCATCACCCGGGCCAAGGGCGTGTATCTGCATGACAGTGAGGGCAACGAAATTCTGGACGGTATGGCGGGCCTCTGGTGCGTGAACATCGGCTATGGCCGGGGCGAACTGGCGGATGTGGCCGCCCGGCAAATGCGCGAATTGCCTTATTACAACACGTTTTTCCAAACGACCCACGTCCCCGCGATTGCCCTGGCCCAAAAGATCGCGGAACTGGCCCCAGGTGATCTGAATCACGTGTTCTTTGCCGGATCCGGGTCCGAGGCGAACGACACCAACATCCGCATGGTCCGCACCTATTGGGCGATCAAGGGCAAGCCGACCAAAACTGTGATCATCAGCCGCAAGAACGCCTATCACGGGTCGTCCGTCGGGTCCGGGTCTTTGGGGGGCATGACGCCCATGCACGAACAAGGTGGCCTGCCCATCCCCGACATCCACCACATCAATCAACCCAACTGGTGGGCCGAAGGGGGCGACATGACGCCCGAAGATTTCGGGCACGCCCGCGCTCAGGAGTTGGAGCAGGCGATTCTCTCCCATGGCGAGGACCGCATCGCCGCGTTTATTGCCGAGCCGATCCAGGGGGCGGGCGGCGTGATCATCCCGCCCAGCACCTACTGGCCGGAAATCCAACGCATCTGCGACAAGTACGAGATCCTGCTGATCGCGGATGAGGTCATTTGCGGTTTCGGTCGCACCGGCAATTGGTTTGGTTCACAGACGCTCGGGATCAAACCGCACATCATGACGATCGCCAAGGGCCTCAGCTCTGGCTACCAGCCCATTGGTGGCTCGATTGTTTGTGACGAGGTGGCCGAGGTGATCGGCTCGGGCGAATTCAACCACGGCTACACCTATTCCGGGCACCCTGTGGCCTCTGCCGTGGCTTTGGAAAACCTGCGCATCCTCGAGGAAGAACACGTGATCGACCATGTTCGCGACGTGGCGGCACCGGCCCTGGCCGAGATGTGGCATAGCTTGAATGATCACCCGTTGGTGGGCGAGACAACGATCACCGGCATGATGGGTTCGCTTGCGCTGACGCCCCACAAGGAAAGCCGCGCAAAATTCGCAATGGATGCGGGCACCGCTGGCTTCATGTGCCGCGAGCGTTGCTTTGCCAACAACCTGATCATGCGCCACGTCTATGATCGCATGGTGATCTCGCCCCCGCTTGTGATCAATCCTGACGAGATTGTAGAGATGGGTAAACGCGCGCGCCTGGCACTAGACGAATGCTACGCGCAGTTGAAAGACGGTGACATGCTCAAACCGGCCGCGTGAGTTGTCTGTTCTGCCGTGAGGGGCCAGCCCCTCACACTCCCCGGGATATTTAGGGCCAAAAGAATATGGGAGACACCGTTTAAGATGCCTCCCAAAACAAAGAAGTTTTTCTTCTTCTGGCACGGCCATCGGCGTCCCCGCCTGTACCGTGTCCACATACCAACGCATTAACCTTAATATTTGGTTGTTTTCTTTTGGCTCCAAGAATCCTCGGGGGGAGGCGAAGCCGGGGGGCAGACGGGCCCCCTCAGGTCTTTACAATTATACCCCTGGGTCGATCAGCAAGGCACTCGGCGGCCCCACTATCGGTGATGCGGATGCTTTCCGTAATGGCCAGCCCCCAGCCGTCCATCCAAAGGCCAGGCATGAAGTGAAACGTCATGTTTGGCTCAAGCACCGTCTGATCGGTGGCGCGAAACGACATCGTCCGCTCGCCCCAATCTGGCGGATAGCTGAGACCGATGGGATAGCCGCAGCGTGGCGTGCGCTCGATGCCGATCTTGCGCATCGCGCCATTCAACGCCTCTGCTACGTCACAAGTGCGGTTGCCCGCGCGCGCGGCATTGATCCCTGCCTCCAATCCCTCAAGGATTGCGCCCTCTGCCCGCTTCATCTCATCTGGGGGCGTTCCCAAAAATACAGACCGGCATAGAGGCGCGTGGTAACGGCGATAGCAGCCTGCAATCTCGATTGTGGTCGCCTCGCCCTCGACGAATGGGCGGCCGTCCCACGTCAGATGCGGGGCGGCAGCATCCGCGCCCGAGGGCACAAGCGGGACAATAGCCGGGTAATCCCCCCAATCATCGCCCACACCCCGGATAGCATCGCGAAAGGCGTCTGCCACCACCTCGTTCTTGGGCACGCCGGGGGCGATACGTTCGGCCATTCCGTCGACCACAGCCTCGGAAATGCGGGCCGCTTTGCGCATGAACCAGATCTCGGCGTCCGATTTCACGGCCCGGCACCAGTTCACCAGCGCAGTTGCGTCAACCATGTCCACCCCTGCCTGGGCCAGCACGGCGTGTGCCTTGGCGGAGTAGTAATAATTCTCCATTTCGACGCCGACCCGACCGCCCAGATATTGCGCCAGGTCCTCCATCGGGTGGCAGTCGGTGGTCTGGATGAAGTGTTCGGCATATCCCGCGACGCGATCATCATCCATCCAAACAGTGCGCAGCGCGCCCGCCTTGTCCTGCATCCGGCCCCACCAAAGCGGACCGGTATCATGGGTGACGACGACCCCTTGGTGAACGTAAAAAGACCATCCATCATAGCCCGTCAGCCAGGCCATGTTCGACGGGTCGGTGACAAAAAGGCAGGTAATATCGCGCGCCGCCATGGCATGTCGTACCTTTTTCAGCCGCGCGGAATACTCTGTTCTGGCAAACGGCAAATCCTTGATTCCCATCGTTCCCTCCTGCTGGTTGCAGCCATTTGACCCAAAGAAGCCTGAAATTGCAGTGAAATCGACCAGATTGCACAATCAAACCCCGGATTCGGGGCAAGCCGGTTGCAATGCGGACGATGTGCCGTTTTACATATGCGTAACAAAGCGGACCACCGCTGGGATAAAATGGGGAGCCACCTTTGGCTGATAGTGCGACCAAACAGGCGTTCGTCGAATTCGAGCGCGTGCAGAAAAGCTATGATGGCGAAACGCTCGTTGTCAAAGACCTCAACCTTTCACTGCCGCAAGGCGAGTTCCTCACGATGCTTGGGCCCTCCGGCTCAGGCAAGACGACCTGCCTGATGATGCTGGCCGGGTTCGAAACGGCAACCCATGGTGATATCCGCCTGGATGGCGTGTCGATCAACAACATCCCGCCGCACAAGCGCGGCATTGGCATGGTGTTCCAGAACTACGCCCTGTTTCCACACATGACCGTGGCCGAAAACCTCAGCTTTCCCCTGGAAGTGCGCAAAATGGGCAAGTCCGAGCGCGAGGAAAAGATCATGCGCGCTCT
This sequence comes from uncultured Tateyamaria sp., assembly GCF_947503705.1. GTDB lineage: Bacteria > Pseudomonadota > Alphaproteobacteria > Rhodobacterales > Rhodobacteraceae > Tateyamaria. The sequence goes on from NZ_CANNES010000001.1 coordinate 392,108, forward strand.
GGGCATGGTCCAGATGCAGGATTTCGCTGGTCGCCGTCCGACGCAACTATCCGGTGGTCAGCAACAGCGGATCGCACTGGCCCGCGCTCTGGTGTTTGAGCCTGAACTGGTCCTGATGGACGAACCCCTTGGCGCTCTCGACAAGCAGTTGCGCGAAACCCTGCAATTCGAGATTACGCGGCTTGCCCACGATCTGGGTATCACAACCGTCTACGTGACCCACGACCAGACCGAAGCGCTGACCATGTCCGACCGCGTCGCCGTCTTTGACGATGGCCGCATTCAGCAATTGGCCCCACCAGACAAGCTCTATGAAGAGCCGCAAAACAGCTTCGTCGCCCAGTTCATCGGTGAAAACAACACGCTTGATGGTGTGGTCAAAGAGATCAACAACGGCGTGGCCCTTGTGCAGCTTGACGGCGGTGACATCATTGACGCCAAGCCCATCAACGTCAGCAAACCAGGCGAGCGAACCCGCGTGTCCATCCGCCCCGAGCGGGTCGAGATGAACAAGGATCGCCTCAATCCCGACGCCCATACCCTCAAGGCCGAAGTGCTTGAGTTCGTATACATGGGCGACATATTCCGCACGCGGTTGCGCGTTGCGGGCGTAGATGACTTTATCATCAAAACGCGGAACGCCCCGGATCAGGCCCGCCTGAAACCCGGCGAACAGATCGAGATCGGCTGGATGGCCGAAGATTGCCGCGCACTTGACGCATGAAACACTTCGCGCCCGCACACTCCGGGCGCGATGCGTAAAGGGACGCGTGTGATGCCCGTGTCACCGTCCTGTAGAACCAACCCGGGCTTAAACAGTGGGAGAAGAGTTATGAAACTCACCAAAACACTCATGGCGACAACCGCCTTGACCGTCGCCGCCGGCATGGTCTCAGCCGATGGCCACATGGCCAGCGAAATGACTATCGTATCGTGGGGCGGCGCCTATTCCGCGTCGCAAAAAAACGCCTATCACGACCCCTATTCGGAAATGACAGGCGTCACCATCATCAACGATGACAGCTCGGCCGAGGCCGTGGCGAAACTGCGCGCCATGAACGAAGCGGGCAACGTCACATGGGACGTCGTTGACGTTGTGGCCGCTGACGCGATCCGCCTGTGCGACGAAGGTCTGGCGATGGAAATCGATGCCGACACGCAGCTGGCCGCAGCGCCTGATGGCACGCCTGCCTCCGAAGACTTTGGCGACCTGCTGGTCTCCGACTGCTTCATCCCGCAGATCGTCTATTCGACCACATTCGGCTATCGCACCGACCTGGTTGGCGACACGCCTCCCACTTCCGTTTGTGCGGTCTTCGACACCGAAGCCTATCCCGGCAAGCGTTCGCTGGAAAAGCGCCCCATCAACAACATGGAATGGGCTCTGATCTGTGACGGCGTGGCCAAAGACGACGTGTATGACGTGCTGGAAACAGACGAAGGTCAGCAACAGGCCCTCGACAAGCTGGCAACCATCAAAGACGACGTGATCTGGTGGTCGGCTGGTGCGGACACGCCGCAGTTGCTGGCAGACGGCGAAGTTGTGATGGGCTCGACCTATAACGGTCGCCTGTTCTCGGTCATCGAAGAGCAGAACCAGCCCGTCGCCATGCTCTGGGACGCGCAGGTGTTCGACCTTGACGGTTGGATCATCCCAACAGGTCTGTCGCCCGAGCGTCAGGCCCGTGCGCTGGACTACATCATGTTCGCCACAGACACCCAGCGTCTGGCGGATCAGGCCAAGTGGATCTCTTACGGTCCTGCACGTGCATCCTCCGCCCCTCTGGTCGGTCAGCACGCAGAACTGGGCATCGACATGGCGCCACATATGCCAACCGACCCAGAGAACGCCAAGAACACGTTCCTCTACAACTACGAGTTCTGGGCCGACTATCGTGACGACATCGACGCCAAATTCCAGGCGTGGCTGGCACAATAATCCCGTAGGGCGGGGATAAACCCGCCTTACCCAAAACCTCGTTGCGGGGCGCGTCATGCATCCGCCCCGCAACCCTCAACCACCCGGAGACGACGATGCCCAAAGGTTACATCATCGGCCACATCACCGTGAACGATCCCGAAGCGTACAAAGAGTACGTCGTCCGGGACACGCCCATCCTGCTTAGCCACGGCGCTGTACCGCTGGTACGCGGCGGACAGGGCCAGGTGATGGAAGGCGAACAGCATGACCGCCATGTCGTCTTTGAATTTCCGTCCTATGAGGCTGCACTGGCCGCCTATAATGACCCCGAATACCAAGAAGTGATGAAGATCCGCCATCGCACGGCCACTTCCACCATCATCGTCGTGGAGGGCGCGTAAATGGCTGACACCGCAGCAAACGGGCCCGTCCTTGCCGCCGATGGCTCGCCTCTGAAACGCAGCCTTGGTCGCGCCCTGCGTCGCCAGAAATTGCGCGCGCTGGCGCTGGTTGCGCCGCTGCTGATCTTTGTCTTGATTACCTTTATCTTTCCCATCGCATCGATGCTGTTTCGGTCGGTTCAGAACGATATCGTCTCTAACACGCTGCCATATACGGTTCAGGCTTTGGCCAATTGGGATGCCAGCACGGGTGATCTGCCCCCCGAACAGGTGTTCGAGGCGATGTATTTCGACATGTTCCTCGCTGCCGAGGCCAAGCGGCACACACGTCTGGGCACCCGTCTGAACTATGAACAGACCGGCGTATCGTCTCTGTTCCGCCAGTCTGGGCGCAAGCTCGACGATCTGGGCAAGGACATCGAAAAACCGATGAACCGCCTGAATGCGGCGTGGAAGGACGGCGAAACCTGGTACAGCATCTTTGACGCGGGCACAGACAGCGCCGATACACAATTGCTACAGGTGCAGCGCAACCGGGTGGCTGCCTTGACGGACGGCCCCGCCAGTGGCGACGTCAACTTTGCGCCAAGCGCCGCAATGGCACAGGCACTGCCCACCGCCACACGCGCCTATACAGCCTGGGCCGTCTACACCGCGACCCAAGACGGCAAGGACCCCGCCACCACCGATCCATGGGAAGCCTTGCCCGTGGCCCTTGTCCACGACCTGAAAACCGCCGATCTGTCTGGCCTCAATGGTCCCGCCGTTGATTTGCTGACCGAACTTCAGGCCGCAAATATCGAAATGCCCACCTTCGCGGGTTTCTTTGCCGATATGGACGAGGATTGGGCAACCGCCACACCGTGGCAAACCATTCAAACCCATTCCGGCATCTACACTTCGGGCTATTTCCTGAACGCGGTCGATGCGCAAAAGACGCCCGAAGGGATCGCCTGGCAACCCGAGGACAAACAGATCCTGCTTACGCTGTTCGTGCGCACGCTGATCATGTCACTGGCCATCACAGGCTCTTGCATCCTGTTGGGCTATCCCATCGCGTGGCTGTTGGCGAACCTGCCCATGCGGCAGGCCAACGTCTTGCTGATCCTCGTTCTGCTGCCCTTCTGGACATCCCTTCTGGTGCGGACATCGGCATGGAAAGTGATGCTGCAACAACAGGGTGTGATCAACGACGTACTGGTCTGGATTGGCCTCGTGGATGACGCGGAACGGTTGATCATGATCAACAACCAGTTCGGTACAATCGTAGCCATGACGCATATCCTGCTGCCCTTCATGATCCTGCCAATGTATTCGGTGATGCAGACCATCCCGCCCAGCTATCTGCGCGCGGCCAAAAGCTTGGGCGCCACGAACTGGACGGCCTTCTGGAGGGTCTATTTCCCGCAATCGGTGCCGGGCATCGGGGCGGGGTCTATCCTCGTCTTCATCCTCGCCATCGGGTACTACATCACTCCGGAAATCGTGGGTGGCACCAAAGGTGTCTTCATCTCCAACCGGATCGCCTATCACATCTCGTCATCGCTCAATTGGGGGCTGGCAGCCGCACTCGGGTCTATCCTGCTGGCGGCGGTGCTCATTCTCTACTGGGCCTACGATCGGATCGTGGGCATCGATAACGTCAAGCTGGGATAACGACCATGGGACTTCCTCCATATGCAACGTTCGGCCAGCGGGTCTGGTATTACACTTTCCGGGTCATCTGTGCGCTGATCTTCATCTTTCTGATCACGCCGATCCTGGTGGTCATGCCTTTGTCGTTCAACTCGCAGGACTTCTTTACCTTCACGCCGGAAATGCTGCGGCTTGATCCGGCGGGCTACAGCCTCAAACACTACGAAGACTTCTTTACCAACGCAGAATGGCAGCGCAGCCTGAAAAACTCGCTCATCATCGCACCTATCGCGACGATCATCTCGGTCAGCCTTGGGACGCTCGCCGCGATCGGCCTCAGCCAAAGCCACGTGCCCTTCAAAGGGACGATCATGGCCATTCTGATCTCGCCCATGATTGTCCCATTGATCATCTCGGCCACAGGCATGTTCTTCTTCTACTCTTCGCTTGGCAACTGGATGGAAAGCAACCTGGGGCTGGACAAGAACTTTGTAGGCTACATCAAGGTCATTCTGGCCCATGCCGTCCTTGGCATCCCCTTTGTTATCATCACAGTCACCGCCACGCTTGTGGGTTTTGACCGCTCGCTCACACGGGCGGCGGCCAATATGGGCGCCAACCCGGTCACGACATTCTTCCGGGTGCAAATGCCCCTGATCCTGCCCGGCGTGATCTCGGGCGGCCTCTTTGCCTTCATCACGTCCTTTGACGAGGTGGTTGTGGTGCTGTTTGTCGGCTCAGCGGGTCAAAAAACACTGCCTTGGCAAATGTTCACCGGCCTGCGCGAACAGATCAGCCCAACGATCCTCGCTGTGGCAACACTGCTGGTGATCATCTCCATAGCGCTGCTGACAGTCGTGGAACTCCTACGTCGGCGCAGCGAAAAACTGCGCGGCATGTCCCCCGGCTAACTCTTCTTTTGGCCAAAGATATCCCGGGGGAGCCGAAGGCGGGGGCAGAGCCCCCTAAACAATAGTGTCGCGCGAACGCGCGTCCTTCGGATCAGCGCAGTTTTTTCAACAGGCTCAGCGACGCATAGCCATCAGGTGCCAATCCTTCCGAGCGTTGAAACGCGCGCACGGCCTCAATCGTCTTAGGGCCAATCTTGCCATCCACACCCTGCGTGCTGAACCCCTGCGCCGTCAAACGGCGCTGCATTTCCTTGCGCTCAGAGAATGTCAGGGCACGGTCGCCGCGCGGCCAGCGCGCCTTGATCTCGGGCCCGCCCTTGATCCGATCGCTGAGATGACCAACCCCGATGACATAAGCATCTGCCGTGTTGTATCGCTCAATCACGCCAAAGTTCTTGAAGATCATGAACGCGGCACCCTGCCCGCCCGCAGGCAACAGGATAGACGCCGTGCCATAGTTCGGCACCGCCTGCCCGTTCACACCAACAACACCCAGCTGCGCCCATTGGCCCGGGCTTTTCTTGGTCTTGCGGTTCGCCAGCGCATAGTTGAAGCCACGGGGCAATTTCACCTCAACGCCCCAAGGCTGCCCTTTGACCCAGCCAAAGCGGGCAAGATAAGCGGCTGTCGAGGCCAATGCATCGCTGGGATCATCCGACCAGATATCCCGCTTGCCATCGCCCGTGAAATCCACGGCATAGGCTAGGTACGAGGTCGGAATAAACTGCGTGTGGCCCATGGCCCCCGCCCAACTGCCGGTCATGTTACGGGGTGACGTATCACCATTCTGCAAAATCTTGAGCGCCGCGATCAACTGCTGCTCAAAAAAGCGGCCGCGGCGGCCGTCATAGGCAAGGGTTGCAAGGCTCTGAACCACATCATTGCTGCCCTTGAAACTGCCATAGGCGCTTTCCAGACCCCAAACCGCGACCACAACCTCTTTGTCGACGCCGTACTTCGCCTCAATGGCTTCCAGCTTGCGACGATGCTTGCGCAAGGCGCTTTTGCCGTTCTTCACGCGGGTGTCCGACGCGGCACTGTCCAGGTATTCCCAGATCGTCTTGGTGAACTCGGACTGGTTGCGATCTCGCTTGATCACATCCGGGTCATACCGGACACCACGAAAGGCGCGGTCAAAAGTGCCTCCACTGATCCCCTGTGCCAAGGCGCGGCCCCGGAACGCTTTGATCCAACGCTGAAATCCGGCATCGGCCGCCGTTTTCTGCACCAAAGGCGGTGCAGGTTCCGCGACGGCCAAAGGTCGCAATTGCGGGCGTAGAACAGAGGAAGCGGTTGCCGCGACCAAAACAGGCATCGCAGGCGCGCGCGTCGTGGCGTCCCAGTTGGGACGCAATTCGGGGCGCAAACTCTGCTCTTGGGCCCGCAGATCGCCAAACTGTATTACCAAAACAGCAGCGCACGCCGCTGCCAGCCTTACAAAACTTACCATTGCTCGCCTCATGATCGCTTGTCCCGCGTTGTTTCTAGTTTAGCGACAATTGCCAAACCAAGAAAGCACTCAATCAGAGGGAGGGCGGTCCTTTGCCAGATGCACCTCGGCCCGAATGCGTTCCAGATAATCCCGCAAGAGAGACACACGATGCGGGCGAAAACTGTCTTCGGTCACGATCAGGTCGTCCATCCGGTCCAGCCGGAACATCCGAAAATCGCGGCGCAAGTGGCACCAGGCCAACAGCACGTTGGTGTTGTCCATGTAAACGATGCCCAGGGGTTTCACGCCCCGTTCGGTCTGGGCCCCCTTCCCGTCCTCATAGGCAAAGCGCACGCTGACCTCATCCCAGGCCGCCTGCCGCAACACGCCCACGTCAATGCGCGGCGGTTCGGGCCGCCAATAGCGACGCGCATCCAGCACCGCATGTTTCAACCGGTGCGCTTGCGCGGGCGGCACCCGGGCCTGGATCTTGGCCAGCGCAGAGGTTGCCGCCTTGGCCAGCGCCGGATCAGCGATCACCGCCACATCACGCAGGCCCAGAACCAGCGCCTCCAACTCGTCATTCTCGAACCCCAATGGTGGCAGCGACGCGTCCTCGATCAGGGTAAAGCCAAATCCAGCTTCCCCATCGATCACCGCTCCAAGGCCGCGCAATTCGTCAATGTCCCTGTAGATCGTGCGCAGTGACACATCCATCTCGTAGGCCAGCGACTGGGCGGTCACGGGTGGTGGCAGGCGACGCAGGCTTTGCATCAATTGAAACAGGCGGTGGGTACGGGTCATGATCCACCTTACCACAACTCCTGCCAAAAACTGTCAACAAGGTTCCGTAGCTCTCTGCCAAGTTGCACCTTCGGAGAAACGCATGCTGACCCTCGTTGCCTATCCCCCTGCTTTTGATCAACCCAGCGCCAGCCCGTTTTGCGTAAAGGCCCTGTACCTGCTGAACATGTCGGGCCTGCCATGGCAACGCAACGACACAAACGACCCGCGCAATTGGCCCAATGCCAAGCTTCCCGCGCTATGGATCGAGGATCAGATCATCGGCGACAGCGACGGCATTCGCGCGTTCCTGGAAGGCAAGGGGGCTCAGTTTGACAAAGGTCTCAGCGATTTGGATCGCGCAACCTCTCGCGCCTTTATTCGCATGGCCGAAGAGCATATGTATTTTCATCTTCTTCTGGACAGGTGGGCAGATGATGCCGTTTGGCCTCGTATCAGAGACACATATTTCTCTGAGCTGCCCGGGCTTTTACGGAATTTCATCGCCGGTGGCATGCGGCGCACCGTCTTGAAAGGGATGCAAACGCAGGGCCTTGGCCGCCTGACACCTGAAGAGCGGATGGCCCGCATAGAACCAGACCTTCAGGCCATCGCTCATAGGCTGTGGCAGGGTCCGTTTCTCTTTGGGGCGACACCTTCCGCTGCTGATGCAAGCGTGGCGCCAATGCTGGCCGCGATGATCGGGACACCGGGCGACACTGCGTTGTCACGCCGGGTCAGCGAGGATCAAATTCTGACGGATTACACGACGCGCGTCGCCACGGCACTGGGTTAACGGCGGCTGCGTTTGACCTTGCGGCTGGTCTTTTCGCTCTTACGCTTGGCCTTGGCCGACTTTCGGCGGGGGCTACGTCCCGCCGGGCTCCGCCGCCCTTTGGGCAGCGATTGACCATCGAGCGCCAACAGTTCAAGCGCGATGCCGCCGGTGACCGGCACCGCCTCTGCCAGACGCACGGTAGCGCGCTGGCCGAGGCTGATCACCATACCGGTGTCTGCACCCATGAGCGTGTTCGCCTCGCGATCAAAATGGAAATACTCCGCCCCGATCGAGCGCATAGGCACCAGGCCATCGGCCCCACTGTCGTCCAGTTTGACGAAGATGCCGAACTTGGCGATGCCTGCCACCCGGCCCTCCATCTCATCGCCCACACGCTCGCTCAGATATGCGGCAAGATAGCGGTCGGTCGTGTCCCGTTCCGCCACCATAGACCGGCGTTCGGTGTCAGAGATCTGTGTGCCCGTCTTCTCCAGCGCATCCACATCCTCGGGTGACAGACCGTCCTTGCCCCAGCCATGAGCCGAGATCAGCGCACGGTGCACAATCAGGTCGGAATAGCGCCGAATGGGCGAGGTGAAATGGGCGTAACTGCGCAGCGCCAGACCAAAATGGCCGAAATTCTGTGGGCTGTAATAGGCCTGCGTCATCGACCGCAGCGTCGAGATGTTGATCAGCTCGGCGTCTTCGGTGTCCTCCGCCTGCTTGAGCAAGCGGTTCAGGTGTGCCGTTTTCAAAACCTGCCCCTTGGCCAGGTTCAACCCCGCCGCCTGTACGGTTTCGCGCAGGGCATCAAGCTTGTCAGGCGAGGGTTCTTCATGCACCCGAAAGAGCAGCGGCGACGCCTTGGCAATCAGAGTTTCCGCCGCCGCCACATTGGCCAGCACCATGAACTCTTCGATCAGGCGGTGGGCATCAAGGCGGTCCTTGAAATTGACCGAACTCACTGTGCCGTCATCGTCCAACACGATTTGCCGTTCGGGCAGGTTCAGCTCTAGCGGCTCACGTTTCTTACGCGCCTCGACGAGGGCCGCGTAGGCTGCAAAAAGCGGCTTCAAAACAGGCTCTAACAGGGGGCCAGTGCGGTCATTCGGCGTGCCGTCAATGGCCGCCTGCACCTCTTCGTAATTCAGCGCAGCAGGCGAGCGCATAAGGGCACGATGGAAGGAATGACCGATCTTTTCCCCAAAGGCATCAATCTGCATCCGCACGGCGATACAAGCACGCGGCACGCCTTCGTGCAGCGAACACAGGTCGCCCGACAACCTGTCGGGCAGCATTGGGACAACCCGGTCGGGGAAATAGGTAGAGTTGCCCCGTTTGTGCGCCTCGCGATCAAGCGCAGAACCGGACGTGACATAGGCCGCAACATCCGCAATCGCGACCCAGATGACATGGCCCCCTTCGTTCTTGGGATCCTCATCGGCATGAGCGTAACAGGCATCGTCATGATCCCGCGCATCCCATGGGTCGATGGTGATCAGAGGCATCTCGCGAAAATCCTCGCGGCCCTTCAGGCCCGCGGGCTTCTTGGCGTCAGCTTCGGCAATCACGGCGTCGGGAAAACTGTCGGGAATGCCATGTTCATGGATCGCGATGAGCGACACGGCCTTGGGCGCAGAGGGGTCACCCAAACGCTCAACGATGCGGGCACGGGGCAGGCCGACGCGCTGTTTGGGGCCCGCCAATTCCGCCTCAACCAACTCGCCATCTTTGGCACCGTGAGTCGCGTCACTGGCGACCGACCATTCGCGGTCGCTGCCCTTGTCCACAGGCACGATCCGACCGCCTTCGGCCCCTTTGCGAAACACGCCCAACACACGACGCGGATTGGTGCCGATGCGGCGGATCAGCCGCGCCTCATAATGGTAGTCTTGATCCTGAACCAGGGTCAGTCGCGCCAGAATACGATCGCCTTGTCCCAAGGCCGGATCAGACGCGCGCGGGATCACCAACACGCGTGGTTCAACGCCGGTCCCGTGCCATTCCATCGGCGCGGCAAACAGATCACCATCCGCATCAGGGGCCAGAACCTGCAACACGCTGACAGGTGGCAGGCGATCCGGGTCCTGATAGGTCTTCTTCCGCTTTTCCAGATGGCCCTCTGCCTCCAACTCTTTGAGAAGGCGTTTGAGGTCGATCCGGGCCGCACCTTTGATGCCAAAGGCTTTGGCGATGTCGCGTTTGGCAGTGAGGGTCGGATTGGCGGAAATCCAGTCAAGGATTTCGGGCTTGGATGGGATACGGGTCATGAAACGCAGGTAGCACGCGCACCCGGTGCCGTCATCGTGAAACTTCAGGGCAAGTCCTGGGCCGTGTCCACATCATTGAGTGTATCGACCAAGGCCACCCGCCCCGGCAGTCGCGTCTGCGTGTCGGTCAGCGCATCCGCGGTTGACCACCGGGCACCCGCCAGAACATCGCGTTGCAAACGGCCCGGATGGCGCGCACCGATCAGCCAAAATCCACCATCCGGCGAGGGACCAAGAACGCAATCATGAGACCCTAGCGCGGCAATGGCGCGTCCGATGTGATGTGGCTGCACCCCGGAAATATCAGAGCCTATCAAGACACTTTTGGGAGGGGCCTGCCGCAGCAAGCGGATCATGCGCTGACCCAGATCACCGTTCCCCTGCCACAATTTGACATCTCGGGGCCCGACCATGACGCGCGACGTTTTGGGCGCATAGCCCGCCACCATCGTCCAGCGCGGGTCGCGCAAGTGCCGCACGATCCTGTCCACCTGATGCCTGTACCACCAGGTCGCGTCGATCATTCCGATATCGCGGCCCAACCGGGTTTTTACCCGGCCCGGACGCGGTTGTTTTACCATGATGATCAACCACGGCTTTTCCGCCAGTGGCGTCAAAGCACACGGCCCATATCGCGGTGTGGTATGCCTGCGTCATCGTAAACGGAGCCAAAGGCGGCAAAACCCAGCTTTTCATAGAACGCCAACGCATGTGTCTGTGCACCCAATACGGCGCGGATCACACCTGCTTGTGCACGCGCCACATCCAGGCAAGACCGGATAATGGCAGCCCCCATGCCCGTGCCCCGCGCCTCTTGCAAGACACAGACACGGCCAATCTTGGCCACGTCACCGACGATCAGGATGCGCGCACAGCCCAGTGGTTTTCCGTCAACTGTCGCCAACACGTGCAACGCCTCTGCGTCGCGGCCATCGACCTCATCCGCTTCGCTGACATTCTGCTCTTCGATGAAAACAGTGCGGCGTAGGGTCAGGCAGGTGTCGATGTCCTGCGTCTGTGAAATCGTCCATTTCATGCAAAATAGTCTCGCAAAATACGACCATAGATCGCCTTGAGCTGTTCTATATGATCCACCCGCACATGTTCATCCACCTGGTGCATCGACTGGCCCACCAGACCAAACTCGACCACCGGGCAGTGATTCTTGACAAAGCGGGCGTCCGACGTGCCACCCGTCGTGCTCAGCACCGGGGTCACGCCCGTTTCCGCCGCGACCGCGCCCGCCACCAGATCAGACAAGGGGCCGGGCGGGGTCAGAAAACTTTCGCCCGACACCTTCACCTTCATCTCGACCTCGACGCCGTAGGCCACCGCGACAGCATCGGCCTGCGCGCCTAGCCAGGCCGTCAGGCTGTCGCCGGAATGCCGATCGTTAAAGCGGATGTTGACGGCGGACCGCACCTGCGCCGGGATCACATTCGTGGCGGCGTTGCCCGTATCAACCGTGACCACCGCAAGGGTGGAGGCATCAAAGTGTTCCGTGCCCTGGTCCAACACGTGGCTAGCCAACTGGTCCATCAGGCGCATCATCGGGGGCAGTGGGTTGTTGGCACGGTGCGGATAGGCAGAGTGGCCTTGTTTGCCTGTGACAGTAAACCAGGCGGTCAACGACCCACGGCGGCCAATCTTGATCATGTCACCCATCGCCTCAGGGCAGGTCGGTTCGCCCACCAGACATACGCTCATCGCCTCGCCTTCAAGGTCCATATGATCCAATAGGGCGGTGGTGCCATCGGTTGCATCACCTTCCTCGTCACCGGTGATGGCCAGAATAACGGCTCCGTCCGGCGGCGTATCGCGGACGAAATCCACCGCGGCGGCGGCAAAGGCGGCCACACCCGATTTCATATCCGTGGTGCCTCGGCCATACATCACGCCGTCTTTCACCTCAGCCCCGAAAGGGGGCATGGACCAATCGCTTTCGACCCCGATTGGGACGACGTCGGTGTGGCCATTAAAGCCAAAGGTGCGCGCGTGCCCCTTGTCCCCCCATCGGGCAAACAGGTTGCGAATACCGCCGCGATCTGCCCATTCGCAGTGAAAACCCGCCCCGCTGAGCAGCTCATGCAGGATATCCAAGGCGCCCTCATCCGCAGGGGTGACAGAGGCACAGCGAACCAGATCAGCAGTCAGGGCAACGGGATCAACGGGGGGCATGGGCCAGCCTTTCGGGCAATTTCACGGTCAGGTAGTGGCGAAAAGGTCGCGATTCCAGCCTCTTGCCGCAACAAGAGAGTTAACAGGCCCGCCATTCCTGTGCTAGGGTTGGAGTAATAATATGACCCGAGGCAGGGCATCAGCAGTCCGGTCGCCAACGTGCGACCACACAAAGTGCAAAGATCAGCACATCTTGACGCGGGGGTGAACCCCGTGCGCTGCGCGTGTTTTGGCCTCATCAAAAGGGGTGGGCAGGATATGGTCGCAGCATCGGAACTTCCGATCGAAACAGTGCGCGAGGGCGTTGACGCATCGGATATGGCCGAGGCCATCTTTGGCGACGGTGTCGAGGTCGTTTCGGCCTCCTATACCGGGGATCGGGACAGCGCCGGCATTTACACAAACGGTGACAGCGTCGCCCCGGGTGTCACGCCCAGCGATACCGGCGTCATCCTGTCGACGGGTGAGGTCGAGGATTTTACCAACTCCTCTGGCTCATCGAACCAATCCAACAGCACATCGACCAATACGTCTGGTCAAAACAACAACAGCGACTTCAACGCAGCGGCCGGGGCGCGAACCTATGACGCCTCGTATCTCGATGTGGATTTCATCCCCGACGGCAATGTGATGACGATGCAATTCGTCTTCTCATCCGAGGAATACCCCGAATTCCAGAACTCGGTCTATCAGGACTTTGTCGGCGTCTGGGTGAATGGCCAGTTGATCGAGATGGACGTTGGCGACGGCGACACCGATCCGGGCAACATCAACACCACCAACAACATCAACATGTACGTCGACAACTCCAACGACGCCTACAACACCGAGATGGACGGGTTCACGATCACCATGACCCTGACGATGGTGGTCAATCCCGGCATCCTGAATTCGATCCGCATCGGTATCGCCGACGTGTCAGACAACAGTTACGATTCCTCATTGCTGATTGCGGGGGATTCGATCCAGACGGATCTGGTAGCGATCTCGGACGATGTGAACGTTTATCCCGACGGGACCACTTCGTTCAACGTGCTCGACAACGATGTCAGCCAGCCAGGCAGCACGCTCACGATCACCCATATCAATGGCCAACCCGTCAGCTATAACCCGGTGACCGGTGTCGGCACGACGATCACCCTGCCCACCGGGCAGGTAGTCACCGTCGGCCCCAATGGCGAACTGACCGTGGTGGGCGACGGGGACGAAGAAGACTTCAACTTTACCTACACGGTGACGGACGGGTCCAACACCGATGTTGGCTTTGTCAACGCGACCTCTGTCCCCTGCTTTGTAGCGGGCACTTTGATCGCAACGGATCGCGGCGACATGCCGGTTGAGACGTTGCAGCCCGGCGATCTGGTCATGACGCAAGATGATGGGGCGCAACCCCTGCGCTGGATCGGCACGCGGACGGTCGCGGCGCAGGACAACTTCGCCCCTATTCTGATCCGTGCAGGCACCTTTGGGCGGCACGGTGACGTGCAGGTTTCGCCATTGCACCGGGTGCTGGTGCGCGACAGCCTGGCCGAGCTGCTGTTTGGCGAGGCCGAAGTGCTGGTGGCCGCCAAGGACTTGGTCAACGACCATTCCGTGACCCGTCAAGTGGGCGGCACGGTCACATATGTGCATCTGATGTTTGACAAACACCAAGTCGTCTTTACCGAAGGGCTGGCAAGCGAAAGCTTTTTGCCGGGGCCGCAAACCACCAAGAGCTTTGAGCAAGAGATCGTAGCCGAAATTTGCGCGATATTTCCTGAGTTAGACCCGAAAACCGGCGCAGGATACGGCGGTTCTGCCAGACGCACCTTGCGCCATTTCGAGGCGGATCTGCTGCGCAAGGCTCAGGCCGCCGCGTGAACTGGATCGGGCTCACAGACCATGATGAGGGGCGCTTTGCCCCAGGTGGCCTTGGCCCCGTCAAAGGCAACGATGTGGGTGATATGCTGGACCGTGGGACCTTGATGATCGAGACCCGCGTGGCGGGTGACGATCGGCCCCATGACCTCTTGGGGCTCGTCCACAGCTTTCCCTGGGCACGCGAGCTGGCCTTTCGCGCCGTGCCCGGCGGCGGCATTGCCATGGTCCACAAAAATCACGACGATCTGACGCATGCCGCAATCCGCTGGTTGGGGGATGGGCGGCCACAGACGCTGCGGATTTCCTATGCTTGGGACACGAGCCAGGGGTGGGCGCGACTATCGCTGGAACAACCCGAGAGTACACGGGTTCTGCACAGCACGGTCACCAATCCACGCCCCATCCTGACCAGTGACTTGCGCGATATCACCTTGGGCAGCGGCGCGCGGACGCTGTCCAAAGAGGTGCTGTTTGTCGCCGCTGCGACTGACATCACGCCGCTGGGGCCAATGCCATCGCTGCATCCGGGCACACCCATCGCGACCCCCACCGGCTACCGCGCGGCGGGCAACCTGCGGCGCGGGGACACGGTGATCAGCGATGCAGGGCAGATCATTCCGGTGCTTCAAACGGTACGCCACGCCATGCCTGCCCGTGGCAGCTTTGCCCCTGTCCGCCTGCATGCCCCCTATTTTGAGTTGGGGCGCGACATCGTCGTCGCCCCGGAACAGCGGCTTGTCCTCAAAGGATCAGAGGTCGAATACATTTTTGGGCAAGAGGCGGTTCTTGTGCCTGCCCGTCACCTGGTAAACGGCTATGCAGCGTCCTGGGTCGCACCCCAGTCGGTTGCCGAATATGTGCAGCTTGTGTTGCCCGGGCACGAGGCGATTATGGCGGCAGGTGCAGCACTCGAAAGTCTCTATATCGGGCGCTTGCGCCGTAAACCTGATCATCTGGCTGCCAGCGTACTGTCGGATGTGCCGCGCGGGTTACTGCCCGAACACGCAAGGCCCATCCATCAGGTTTTACGCCCATTCGAGGCGATTACGCTGATTGACCAGCGCGCGGCCTAGTCCTCGGCACCGGCGCTTTCTTCACCATCAAAAAACGGCGTCATTTGCGCCACGATCACGGAGTTTTCGTCCAGCGCACGCTGCATCAGTTCACGTTCGCCTGCATCAATCTCGTGACCTTGCGCCTCGCGCTCCGCCAAGGTGCCATAGCCTGTGACGTCCAGCGGCGCAGTGTCCGCCTGTTTCAACAGGGCCACGGTTTCACGCACCGCCTCGGCCTCGTCCACACCGCTGGCAAAGCACATCAGTGCCGCACCGGTCGCCCCCTCGGGCAGCCCGTCACCGGACTTGCGCCCGATCTGCACCAGCAGGGTATAGACCTGCTGGCGCGATGGTTTCTTGGGCTTGGCGGCCTTGTCAGTCACGCAGCAACTCGTTGATCGAGGTCTTGGACCGCGTGCGCGCGTCGACCTTTTTCACGATGACCGCGCAATAGAGGTTCACACCGTTCTTGGACGGCATGGAGCCTGCCACAACGACCGAACCTGCAGGTACTTCGCCATAGGTGAATTCGCCGGTTTCGCGATCCACGATCTTGGTCGACTGGCCGATGAACACGCCCATGCCCAGCACTGAGCCCTCGCGGACGATACAACCCTCGACAACCTCGGAGCGGGCGCCAATGAAACAGTTATCTTCGATGATGGTGGGGCCCGCCTGCATCGGCTCAAGCACACCGCCGATACCGACGCCGCCTGACAGGTGCACATTCTTGCCGATCTGCGCACAAGAGCCGACGGTGGCCCAGGTATCAACCATCGTGCCCTCGTCCACATAGGCACCAAGGTTCACGAAAGACGGCATAAGCACCACACCCGGCGCAATAAAGGCCGATTTGCGGACCACACAGTTCGGCACCGCACGGAAACCGGCAGCCTTCCATTCGTTGTCGCCCCAGCCCTTGAACTTGCTGTCGACCTTGTCCCACCAGCCGCCGCCTTGCGGGCCGCCGTCCTGCTGTTCCATGTCCTTGATGCGAAAGCCCAGAAGGACCGCCTTCTTGGCCCATTGGTTCACATGCCAGTTGCCGTCGTCCTGACGTTCCGCAACCCGCAAACCGCCACCATCAAGGGCGGCCAGCGTGTCCTCGATCGCCTCGCGTTGCTCTCCTGTCGTGGCAGGCGTAATTGTGTCACGGGCCTCCCAGGCGGCTTCGATGGCGGTTTCAAGCTGTGCGTTGGACATTTGGATTCTCCCCGAAAAGCGTTGCGGCGCTTAGACAACAAAGCGCACAGCCATGCAATCATATCTGGGCATCCCCGCAGCACCGCGATACCCCTTGAAACAAGCCTAAGGGAGCAGACCAAATGAAAGACGACCGCCAGAGCCCGTTCCGGGACGCCCACACCGACCGCGCCGCCGCCGAAGGTGTGCCTGACACACCCCAAACCCGGTCACCTGCCTATGCGTTGGCATTTGCGGATGAGGAGTTCATGTGCCGGGATGAGTTGCGCCCGGTCCGGTTGCAACTGGAACTGCTCAAGCCCGAACTGATGATGAATGAAGCGGGCATTTCCTCGACCATCGTGCTCTTTGGCGGGGCGCGTATTCCCGATCCGGTCAACAAGGACAAGGCCCGGACCAAGACGCTTTCGGACCTGTCACATTTCTATGACGAGGCGCGGGAATTTTCGCGGCTGATGACCGAGAAATCCAATGCCAGTGGCGGCACAGAGAACGTTGTGGTTACGGGCGGTGGCCCAGGAGTGATGGAAGCGGGCAACCGTGGGGCTGTTGACGCGTCTGGCGCCTCAATCGGTCTGAATATCGTACTACCCTTTGAACAGGCTCCGAACGCCTATGTGACGCCGGACCTGTGTTTCAACTTCCACTATTTCGCGATCCGCAAGATGCACTTCCTGATGCGCGCGCGGGCCATCTGTGTGTTTCCCGGCGGCTTTGGCACGCTGGACGAGCTTTTCGAGGCACTAACCCTGATCCAGACGGGGCGAATGCAGCGGGTGCCTTTCCTCCTCTTTGGGCGGGCGTTCTGGGAAAGCATCATCAACTGGGATGCTCTGGCGGATGCGGGCACGATCTCGGAACGTGATCTCGACCTTTTCCGCTTTGTCGAAACGGCCCAGGAGGCGGTGGACCTGATCGAAAACTGGGGTCCGGCCGAGGCGCGGACCGAAGTACCGGGCCGCTAGCGCTGGAGCCCTTCGAGGTAGATCGCCAGATCAATCAAAGCGCGCGGGGTTGCAAGTGTCTCGCCGCTTTGGGTCACCCAATCCTCGACCGGGCCATCCAACAGCGGTCCAAATTCCGGCATGCCCCCAATCTGATAGCGACCCGGATAGCCATAGACCTGCGCCATCACATCATCGATGGGATAGACCCCACCATTGTTCCGCGCCAACAGCGTCAGATCAGCAGGCGCCACGCTAAGATCAGACGCCAGAGGGCCATCACCGCGCCCCTTTGCGCCATGGCAAACCGCGCATTGCTCGCTGAAAAAAAGTGCGCCGGGAAGTTCCGGTTCGGCGGTTGCACAGGCCGCTCCTGACAAGGCAGTTGCAGACATTAGGGCAAAGGTACGGATCATCTTGGGCCTCCTGAGGCAAGTTCACCTGCGATATTGCGTGGCGCTGCAATGGATGTCGTTGATCTTGGTCAAAAGGAGGGGGCTATCTGGTAAGCGCAGCCGCCAACCGAGCCGCCCATGCGTCATAGACTTGTGGGCCAGGATGAAACCCGTCAGAGGCCATCATCGACACATCCATCGGAAAATCGAGTGGGACATGGGTCACGTTCCCCCAGGCATCCGCCAATTCCCGCAAACGTCGGTCAAAGCGATCAGCGCGCCGGCCCAGAACAGTACGCAATGGGCGTGGCAATAACGGAAAGTGCCCCATCGGAGGCAAGCCGGAGACGCAGATTCGCATTATGCCAAAACGAGTTTCCAGGGTGTTGAGGATTGCCGCGTAGTTTTTGCACCAGACATGCTCTGACACGCCATTCTTGGTGTCGTTCACGCCCAGCGCAACAACGGCCATGTCGAACCGGTCCTCCGGCAGGTCGGCCAACATCGCCAGGGCCGTCGCCGTTGTCGCCCCGGATTTGGCAACCAATGTCCAGGATACGGCGCGGTCGTGGGACAGATGTGCTGCCAACCGGCCGGCCAAGGCATCACGCTGATGAAGCACTCCAACCCCCGCCGCAGATGAATCGCCCAATATCAGCAGGCGCAAGGGCGAGCCGCCGCCTGCAGCTCCAATGCGCTCGCCCTCTGCCTCGGGCAAACGTTGGGCGCGGGCGACGACCCATACCCCCTGCACCAGCAAGAGAGGCGTCACAAGAAGGGTCAGAATCCGCCTCATGTTTGCGCTTGCGGTCCGGTATGCGCGCTTGGGTCAGAGATCGGTCACTCGTCCTTTTTCTCGCCGGGCGTGATCTTGATCCCCTTTTCGGCGGCCTTCCTCTTCATCCGCTCGTTGTTTTCCTTCATAGCCTCTTCGAGCTTTTTGTCGAAGTCTTCCAAGGCGGCCGTGGCTGTTGCGGAATGCTCCGTCGCGGTGCCCCAAAGGATGCCGTCGACGGGCACCTGGTGCATTGGACCGCAGATGCCAGTCTTTCGGGTCGAGAGTGTGTATTGGCGCGGTATTGTGACGATGGCGTAACCTGCGGCATGCGCACCGGACAGGCGCACCATGAACTTGACGGGGAACTGCCGCATCGACACGACAAAGCTGTACTTGCGCTTCCACTTGTCACGGTATGGATTCATGTTGGCTTCGATCACCACCGGGCCGATGGCTTTGAGGATTGCGGCAACAAGCTCTTTGGGCTTCATCCCCGCTTTCTTGCACAGCGCATCGCGGTTTTTCTTGGACGCGCCTTTGTCCAGCTCGGGTTCTTCTTTGCCTTTTTTCACAACGGAAAAGTACACCGACGGCTGCGTCTCTATGCGCAGCCAACCGTCCGCATCGCTGGCGGTATGAGTGCTGCAATTGTATGAATAGATATCGGTCGCTCGCATTTGTTGCGTGCTGATATATTCATAGAGGTTCCCCAGTTTGTCGCCGCCAAACATAGGGTCCAGATCAAAGTCCTGCTGTCCAATTTGCAATTTCAACGTCAAATCTCCTGCGGTGAATAACCCACAGTATGACGCAAGATCGAATTTTGAAAAGCTCAGGCTGCCAGGTTGGACGGCAAGGCACAGACCGGAACGTGATGGGGCAAGGTTTCGACAACATCACCTGCATCGGTTTCACGGATTGCATAGCCATAGCCTGCCAAGCGGTGCATCCATTCGCGACGCGACAGCGCCTTGCTGCGTTCACGGGTTACAAGGTCCAGCACTTGGGCCTCAATGAAGCGGTCGTTGTTAAAGATAATCGACATGGGTTTTCTCCAGTTTCCGTATTTCCCTGAAGATGACCCTGCCCACGGACCAAGGCCGCATTGGTGCGCAAACGGGAAAAGATTGTGACCATTTCGAGAACAGTCATGATAATTTCCATCTATTGGTGAACTTACTCGCGCTTTTGCTTTGGATAATCCTTGAGGCGGTCCTTGATCTGCTTCAGGCGCTGACGCGCTTTGTTCAGCTTCTCTTCGGCCTCGATCAGGTCCGGTTCCAGCATTTCGAAGGTCATCGCATCCTTGCCCGCGCGTTCGCGCAGGTAGTCGCGAATAACCTTGCGCTCTTTGACCCGCCCCGACTGAACGGCTCGCTCTTCCTTTAGCTTGTAACGCAGTTCTGCGCGGGCATCCGCATCGGTCGGGTCCAGGGGCCGCCACATATCGAACTTGACCTTTTCCGGGGTCACAAGGATCGATATGTCTCGCGTGCAGTCAAAGAATGGAATGGCGTAAAACCGAAGGTCATAGGGAATGGTCAAGAAGACTGACCCCGGATTCCCGATCGTCGGCACAGTGATCCGGTACACGAGGAAAGACACCTGCGCGTAGATCTTGAAGGAGATTTTGACGCCAAGCTCCTGTAAGAAACGTTCGTACGGCACTTTGTGCGTATAGCTGCCAAATCGCGTGTTCTGCCTTGCATCAAAGGCCAGACCGTCGCCATCCCCGGATGCCGCCGCATAGGCATTGTAAAGCGCCTTGGTGGCGGCCTTGGTCATCTTGCCCTTGGCATTCAGGCCCGCGACGCTCAACTCTTGCGAAACGTTGAAACGACCTTGGGCGTCGACGGCACCATCAACCCCCTCCAACTCGCTATCAATGCAATCATAGGTCATCACGTGAATGCGGCGCTTGGCATCCATCGCTTTGATCAGGCCATGCTCATGGTCCGGCAATTTGCTTTTGCCGTTGTTCACCAGCCAGGCGGCCCCGCCCAGATCAAACTCTTCGGCTGTGACCTTCAGATCACCGAATTTCAGCGTGGTCATGCGCGCGCCTCCTCCGTCAGGAGCAAAGCAAAGCATGGCACCGCGATTCGACCAAAGGAAATTCGGGCGGTTTAGCCGAGGCCCGCCTCAGCCGCGATTTCCTTGCGGGACTTGCGCGCGCGTTCTGTCGCCGACTTCAGCTGACCACAGGCCGCCATGATGTCTTCACCCCGCGGGGTTCGGATCGGGCTGGCGTAACCGGCATTATAGATGATGTTGGCAAAGGCGCGAATGCGGTTGTTGGAACTGCGGGTATAGGGTGCACCGGGCCATTCGTTGAAGGGGATCAAGTTGATCTTGGCCGGGATGCCCTCGATCAGTTTGATCAGACGGTGGGCATCTTCATCACTGTCATTGACCCCGTGCAACATCACGTACTCAAAGGTAATCCGCTCGGAATTGCGGCCACGCGGATAGGCTTTCAAGGCCTCCAGCAACGCCTCTATGTTCCAGCGCTTGTTGATCGGCACGAGCTTGTCCCGCACCTCGTCCGTGGTGGCATGGAAGGACACAGCCAACTGACAGCCAATTTCGTTTGCGGTCCGCTCAATCTCCGGCACAACGCCCGAGGTGCTAAGGGTAATGCGGCGACGGGACAGTTGAATGCCTTCCTCGTCCATGGCGATCTTCATCGCGTCACGCACGTTTTCGAAATTATAGAGCGGCTCGCCCATTCCCATCAGCACGATGTTGGACAAAAGGCGCGTCTCGTCCTTGGGCGCGCCGGGCACGGGCCATTCATCCAGATCATCGCGGGCCATCATGACCTGACCGACAATTTCACCCGCGGTCAGATTCCGCACCAGTTTCTGCGTACCCGTGTGACAAAACGAACAGGTCAGAGTGCAACCGACTTGGCTCGAAATACAAAGCGTCCCGCGCCCCTCTTCGGGGATATAAACCACCTCGACCTCGTGACCGCCCGCAATGCGGACAAGCCATTTGCGGGTGCCATCCTCGCTCACCTGCTTAGACACGACTTCGGGGATTTCGATGACAAACTTCTCGGCCAACTCGGCGCGATAGGCCTTGCTAAGGTTGGTCATGACGGCAAAGTCACGTACGCCCCATTGGTAAATCCACTGCCAGATTTGACCGACCCGCATCTTGGCCTGCTTTTCCGGCGTGCCACTTGCGATCAAGACTTCGCGCATCGCGTCACGAGTCAGGCCAACAAGGTTCACAGGCCCCTCAGGCAATTTCCGGGGGATCGTCAAAACATCCTGAGTGATCGGCGCGTCAGCCATGGCAAGGGTCCAGACAAGTAAGGTGATGCGGCTCTATATAGGAAAAGCCCCGGTGATCAAAAGGATTCGGTCCAAATGAATAAGGGGACCGTGCAAACGGCCCCCTCTTGTCTGTTCTAAAAAATCTTGGCCGTCAGAGTTTACTCTGCCGCAACTGCCTTGGGCGCCCAAGCGAACGGAGCAAAGGCCGCATCGGTCGGCGTTTCAAAGATCGAGTTGGTAAAGTTCGACATGACCTTTTGCGCAATGATCAGGATCACATCCAGCATGGCGCGCTCGCCGTATCCTGCGGCCTCAAAGGCCGCGATGGCATCCGCACCGGGGCGACCATGGGTTTCGCGCACGGCGAGGGTAAAGGTACGCAACGCTTCGAGCTTTGCAGGCAAAGGCGTCTCATCGCGCAGCGCATTCACGATGTCCGTGTCAATCTTTTCCATTTTGGCGATGCCAGTGTGGGCAGGCACACAGTAGTGACAGGCGTTGGCGACATTCACGGTCATCCAGACGACGGTACGCTCTTCGGGGTCAAAGGCTGTGCCTTCGATCGCCAGACGGTGCAGGTGCTGATACCCTTCCAGCAGGCCAGGGCTTGTCGCCATCACGCCATGCAGGCTGGGCAAACGGCCAAAGGCCTTGATCGATTTTTCCAGCAAAGGCTTGGACGCTTCGGGGGCGGTGTCGAGAGTATGTACGGTGGTGGTGACCATAATGCGTTCCTTTCGGGGTTGGATGGACAACCACCTAATACGGAACCGATAAGTTCCAAACTGCCCGAAACGCAGACGCGGCCGTGCATCTCTGCACAGCCGCTCTCAGACTTGTGACTTGTGGTGCGCCCGGCGTTACCCGCCGCAACGCCCCTCCGCATCCTCAACCGCAGCCGTAAAGCCAAGCAGCGAGAAGGTATCTTTTGTTGTGGTGCCCCGGCTAGAAATGCCGGTCACCACCGCATCTGCGCCGCGCTTCATCGCTGTAACGATCTTGGCATCGTCAGCGACAGTCGCGGGCCAGGCCCATTCGCCGTCGGTAAACAATTCAAATTCGTTGCCACCGATGTTTATGTTCACCGTTGACCCGGATCGGAACGGATATCCACCGGTAAAGGCAACCTGTCCCTTGGCATCTGCGCTGGGGCGATAAAACACCATCAGCAAAATCTGGCCCCGTGTCGCCGCCACAACCCGACCTTCGCGGGTGTTGACGGTTTCCTTGGGCGTGGCCACGCCCCAGCACTCCGTTGGATTATCCTCTACAAAGACACTCCAATCGGTTTTGGCCGCCACGCGGTTGGTGCTTTGGTCTTGCGCCCATGCGGCGCCTGCCATCAGCGACAATGCGCCAACGCCCAACGCAATCTTTGACAAAAATCCCATCTTTACAGCCTCCAAGCTGTCCAAACCTCAATACCGGAACCGCACTTCAGGCACACCATTTTCGGTGCATTCTCTTGCAAGCGCGGCATTTCTTCTCGACAAGTGCCACATTAGCGCGAAACGCGCGACGCAGGAAAGCCGAATTGGCGGGTTTTCGCGCAGATGTGAGGAAAATCATGACGAATCCGGTTGTCCTGGCCGAAGTTTGGCGCGGTCCCTTTCTGGAAAGCATGCATCACGGTCACGCCGTTGTCTGTGATGACACCGGCCAGATCGTCCAAGCCTGGGGCGATCCGGAGGCCGTTGTTTTACCGCGCTCGTCGTCCAAGATGATCCAGGCGCTGCCTTTGATCGAAAGCGGGGCTGCCGCCGCTCACGGGCTCACGACCGAGCATCTGGCGCTCGCCTGTGCGTCGCACAGTGGGGCTGCGATCCACACCGACCGTGTGCAGGCTTGGCTGAAACACATCGGCAAGGGCGATCATGATTTTCGCTGTGGACCTCAAATCCCGGACAACACCGAGGCCCGCAATGCCCTGGTCAATACGGACCAAAGCCCCTGCCAGTATCACAACAACTGCTCCGGCAAGCATTCCGGCTTTCTGACCCTTGCCAAGCATCTGGGCGCGGGCCCCGACTATATTGACCCGGATCACCCGGTGCAGCAGGCCTGCCTTGAAGCGTTTGAGCGAACGACGCAGGAAACCTCGCCCGGCTTCGGCATCGACGGCTGTTCGGCCCCCAACTATGCCAGCACCCTGCACGGCATGGCCCGGGCCATGGCCCATTTCGCCGCCGCCGATGCGGACAGCGCCGAAGGGCAGCTGCGCCATGCCATGGGCTTGCATTCTGATCTGGTTGCAGGCGAGGGTCGCGCCTGTACCCGCCTGATGCGTGCAATGGACGGCAAGGTGGCGATCAAGACCGGGGCCGAAGGCTTTTTCATCGCCATTCTGCCCGAGCAACGGATGGGCGTCGCCCTCAAGATCAGCGACGGTGCGACCCGCGCCAGCGAATGCGCCATCGCGCAAATTTTGGTCAAGCTGGGCGCGCTTGATCCCAACCATCCGGAGGCGCTGGCTTTCACCAACGGTGCAATCAAGAATCGCCGTGATATTGAGACCGGCCACCTGCGCGCCGCACCGGCCTTGCTCTAGGGCGGATCAAGATCCGCCTTACAGGCTACATTTCAATGACGGGCGCGACCTCGACCGATCCGCTTCCATCCGCGACCATCGGGCAACCCTTGGCCATCTCGCAGGCGGCTTCGGGCGTATCCGCCTTGACGATCGTGTACCCCGAAATGGGGTTCGAACCGCCGTCCTGCGTCACACCAGCGGCAGTAACAGTCATCGACTGACCCACCGGGTTGCCGCCATTGACCACGGCTTCGCCCATATCGTCGAACCACTGGCCCCAGGCCGCCATGGCCTTTTCGCCCGCTTCCTGCGTCTCGGGAATAGTGCCCCCGTGATAGGCAAACACAAACTCTGGCATCTCATCCTCCCTGATAAGCGTCCATTGGCAGCCTACCACAGATTGGCGACCGGATGGTCCAAACCTTCTCTGTTCAAGAAAATCCCTGGGTCTGGGGCAGAGCCACAGTTATGCGCCTACAAATTCAGACCGCGCATAGCCTTGCAAAAACAACAGTGCCGTCAGATCGCCAAAGTTGACACGCACATCGCATTGCGCCGCAACGCTTGGCTTGGCGTGCAGGGCCACACCCATGCCTGCGCGACGCAGCATTCCCAGATCATTCGCCCCATCGCCAACGGCCAGAACATCGGCGCCCACAAGACCCAAATGGGCGGTAATCTGGATGAGCGCATCGACCTTGGCCTGCTGCCCCAGGATCGGCATCCCGACCTCTCCGGTTAAAACCCCATCCGCGACGAGCAATGTATTGGCCCGGTTCTCGTCAAACCCCAATTGCCCCGCGACGGCCGCCGTAAAGGCGGTAAAGCCACCCGACACCAGAGCGGCATATGCCCCCGCCGCCTTCATTGTCGCCAGCAAAGCAGGGCCACCCGGCATCAAGGTGATCCGGGTGGCAAGAACATCGCCAATCACGCTTTCAGGCAGATCGCGCAGCAGACAGACACGCTCGCGAATGGCCGCCTCGAAATCCAACTCGCCGTTCATGGCGCGCGCTGTGATGTCCTTGACCCGGTCGCCGACGCCCGCCACATCGGCCAGCTCGTCAATGCATTCCTGCTGGATCATGGTGCTGTCCATATCCGCGATCAGCATCCGCTTGCGGCGGCCCTCAGCGGGTTGGATCACCAGATCGACACCCATCTTTTGCACGTCAGCCCACACGTCCCATTGGTTTGCAGGCAATTGCACCAGCGAAAATTCTGCCGCCTCATCCGGGGACAGCCATTGGGCGTCGCCCCCACCCCAGGCATTGCGGAGGCTTTCGACCAAGGCACCCTCCAGATTGCGAACGGTTGGATCGGCCAAAAGGGTGCAAACAAACATCGGGGCAGTCTCCGAAAAGGCTATGTTGGGGTCACCTGGCGCTATAGCCGCCAAGCTTTGTTGATGCCAGCCTCGCAAATTTAGGCTTGTGCTCATGTCTCCATTTTATTATTTCACGAAATATGGAATCTTTGTTGATCAATCGCCTCTCGACCCTCGCCCATCCGGGTCGGATGGCCATGTTTCGCCTGCTCATGCGGCGCTGCCCGGATGAGGTGACCGCAGGCGAAATTGCTCAAGCACTCGACCTCAAGCCCAGCACTGCGTCAATTTACTTTTCCGCGCTCACCAAGGACGGCCTGATCACGCAGCGGCGCGAAGGCACTCGACTGCTCTATACCGTGAACCCAGCCGCGGCGCGCGAAGTTGTGGCCGGCATTTTCCTCGATTGCTGCCGTGGACGGGCTGATATGTGCCCCCCGGAAATCGCCACCCTGTTTCAAGACCTCGCGCCTTCGGACGACTCAAAGTTCAACGTTTTGTTTGTCTGTTCGGGCAACTCGGCCCGCTCCATCTTTGCCGAGGCAATTCTGCGGGACCTAGCCGGCGACCGTTTCAACGCTTTTTCCGCTGGCACAGCGCCGCGGGACAGCGTGAACCTGCGCGTGCTTGAGCTGCTCAAGGCAAAAGGGCATGATGTAACAGAGCTGCGCACGAAAGGGGTTACGGAATTTCAAGCCCCGGACGCACCCCGAATGGACTTTGTCTTTACCGTCTGTGACCGCGCCGCGAATGAGGATTGCCCAACCTGGGCCGGGCAGCCTGTTTCGGGTCATTGGGGCGTGCCCCCGCCGGTCAAGGCCAGCGGCACCGAGGCAGAACGCCGCCTCGCCTTTCAGCACGCTTACGGTGCACTGCAAAATCGTATCGCCGCCTTCACCGCCCTCCCGTTCGCGCTTTTGGATCGTGGAACGTTGCAAAAGCGCGTAGACGACATTGGCAAAGCGACAACCACACCGGGAAATTGATATTATGACCACCTACGCTCTCAACGGCCTTGGCCGGATCGGCAAATTGGCTCTGCGCCCGCTTCTGGAACGCGGCGCAAAGATCGCATTCATCAACGATGCCGTGGGTGACCCGGCCATGCACGCCCATCTGTTGGAATTCGACTCGGTTCATGGCCGTTGGCCCGCAGTGTTCTCTGCCGATGAGAATTCGATCACAATTGACGGCACCCGCATTCCAGTCACAAGCAGCCGCAGCTTGGAAGACCTGCCGCTGGACGGTGTGGACGTGATGATCGACTGTACGGGTGCCTTCAAGACCGAAGCCGCTCTCGCGCCCTATTTCGCTGCTGGCATCCAAAAGGTTGTCGTCTCGGCCCCGGTCAAGGACGGCCCGACCGCCAATATCGTTTATGGCGTGAACGACGATGTTTATGACCCGGCGGCCCACCAAATCGTCACGGCAGCCAGCTGCACCACCAACTGTCTGGCCCCGGTGGTCAAGGTTCTGTTGGACGGCATCGGGATCAAGCACGGCTCAATCACAACGATCCATGACGTGACCAACACCCAGACCATCGTTGACCGCCCTGCCAAGGATTTGCGCCGCGCGCGCTCGGCCCTCACAAACCTGATCCCCACGACAACCGGCTCGGCCACGGCGATCACGCTGATTTACCCGGAGCTCAAGGGCAAGCTGAACGGCCATGCCGTCCGTGTCCCGCTGCTCAATGCATCCATCACCGATTGCGTGTTTGAGATGGCTCGCGAAACGACGGTCGAAGAGGTCAATGGCCTGTTCGAGGCTGCCGCCAATGGCCCCCTCACGGGCATTCTGGGCTATGAAACCCGGCCCCTTGTATCGTCGGACTATACCAACGACCAACGCAGCAGCATCGTGGACGGCCTGTCGACGATGGTGGTGAACGGCACACAGCTCAAAGTCTATGCCTGGTATGACAACGAATATGGTTATGCCTACCGCCTTGTGGACGTGGCCCTGATGGTTGGCGGCAAGTTGTGACGCGGCCCGCGGGGTTCTCTGCCTACGTCACCGTGACGGCCGCCTATTGGGCCTTCATGCTGACGGACGGGGCCTTGCGGATGCTCGTTCTGCTGCACTTTCACACGCTTGGCTTTTCGCCGGTGCAGCTGGCCTATCTCTTTGTGCTTTACGAGGTGGCGGGGGTGATCACCAACGTTTTGGCAGGTTGGATCGCGGCGCGGTTTGGGCTGACCTCGACACTTTATGCCGGACTGTCTTTGCAGGTCGTGGCGCTGTTGGCACTGGCACAGCTTGATCCCGCGTGGGGCATCACAGCCTCGGTAATCTTTGTGATGCTGGTCCAAGGGCTGTCTGGCGTGGCCAAGGACCTGGCCAAAATGGGATCAAAGAGCGCGGTCAAGATCTTGGCCCCTGACACCAGCGGCGCACTCTTTCGCTGGGTCGCCTTGCTCACCGGGTCCAAGAACGCGGTGAAGGGCACCGGCTTCCTGCTCGGCGCGGTACTGCTCGCAGTCTTTGGCTTTGTGCCCTCGGTTCTGGCGATGGCGGCCATCCTTTTTGCCATCCTGATCGCCGTGGTGATCGGCATGCCAGCGGGCCTGCCGATGGGGCGCAAGGGGGTCCGGTTCGCAGAGGTGCTTGCTCACTCTTCCAACGTCACTTGGCTCAGCCTGTCGCGGCTTTTTCTCTTTGGGGCGCGGGACGTGTGGTTTGTGGTTGGCATCCCGATCTATTTCTATGCGGTTCTTTCGGACGGGTCAGAAGCAGGCAACCGCGCCGCATTCTTCATGATCGGGGCGTTCATGGCAGTCTGGACAATCTTCTATGGCTTCGTCCAGTGGCAGGCACCCCGCATTCTGCGCGCCACCTCACGGAACGAAGAACAGACCCTGACACAGGCCAAATTGTGGGTTGCACTTCTGGTGATTGTGCCGGGCGCGCTTGCCGCTTTGGTTTGGATGTCTGACGCCCCTTCCACCGCACTTACCATCACAGTTGTGATCGGCCTCTTGGCTTTTGGCGGTCTCTTTGCGGTGAACTCATCGCTCCATTCCTACCTCATCCTCAGCTTTACGGATGCTGAACGGGTCACGATGGATGTGGGGTTCTACTATATGTCCAACGCCGCCGGGCGGCT
The DNA here is from genome assembly GCF_947503705.1 of uncultured Tateyamaria sp. GTDB lineage: Bacteria > Pseudomonadota > Alphaproteobacteria > Rhodobacterales > Rhodobacteraceae > Tateyamaria. The sequence goes on from NZ_CANNES010000001.1 coordinate 420,902, forward strand.
GGTCGGGACGGTCCTGTCAGGGCTCAGCTATCAATTGGGCGGCCTGCCGCTCTGCCTAGGCACAGCGGCGGTTATGATCTGCCTCAGCTTTCTCGGGATACAGCAACTGAAGCCAAGGCAGATGCTCACGGCTTAGGCTCAGGCTGTTTCCGTCTCGTCCACCACCTCGGCAAAGGCGGTAAAGAATTTGCCAGCCAGCTTTTTGGCCGTACTCTGGATCAACCGGCTTCCCAATTGGGCCAGTTTGCCTCCTATGGCTGCCTTGGCATCATAGCGCAGGATTGTGGTATCCCCGTCGGCCGTGAGGGTCACATCCGCCCCGCCCTTGGCATGACCCGCCGCACCGCCATTGCCCTGGCCCGTCAGCGAAAAAGCATCCGGCGCGCCCGACGTGTCTAATTCAACCGTCCCAGTAAACCGCGCCTTCACCGGCCCAACCTTGAGGACAACCTTGGCCTCAAGCTCCGTCTCCGAATGCTTGATCAACTCTTCACAGCCCGGGATGCACTGGCGCAGCACCTCCGGGTCGTTCAGGGCGGCATAAACCCGATCCTTGGGAGCATTGATGACAATCTCGTCCGAGAGTTCCATAGCGAGGTCCTTTTTCAGCAACAGGGAAATTTGATGGCGGCCAGCTGCTCGGCCTGGGCCGGGGTCAGGGCCGCCTTGCGGCGAAGTGCGATGAAGGCCGTCCAAAGCTTGCGCATGTTGTATCCTTTGATGATGTCAGCCGTCATGAGGTTTCACCGACCGGCGACGTACGCTGACCAATTCGGCCAGGATCGACAGGGCAATCTCTTCTGGTGTGACCGCACCGATATCGAGGCCCGCAGGGGCCTTGACCGCGTCGATCTTATCGCGGGGCAAGCCCTTGGCCTCTAGCTTGTCCGCCAAGGTTGCGAATTTCCGGCGACTTCCGACAAAGGCGATGTGATCAGCCCCGTGCGACAGGGCTTGGGTCAGGGCATCCATGTCCCCCTGTCCTTGCGTGGCAATGACGATAACCCGTTGGCGATGGCCCGGCTCATTGGTCAGAACCGACGCTTCTGACCAATGAAACTGCGGGGCCAAAATACTCAGCGCCTGCGCCACCGGCGAGCCACCCAGCACCACCAGTTGCGGCATGGGAAGGCACGGTTCGATAAAGATGTCGACGCTGCCCCGCGATGGGCAGCCGTTGCGGTCAAAGCGCGTGCCATCCACCTCGTCGCCAGCAGTTACGCCCTTTTCGGCCAGCAAATCCTCGGGCGCGACGGACACCAGTTGGGGTGTCCCATCCTGTAACGCGGTCAAAGCAGCCCGGCGCACCGCACCTCGGGTACAACCGCCGCCCAACCAACCATGCAAAATCGTGCCATCCGCGCTCAGCAGGGCCTTGGCACCGGGTTTGGCCGCTGTTGCCCCAGCCGTGCGCACGATGGTCGCAAAGGCAAAGGGTTCGTCCCGGGCCCGCAACGCTTGTGCCGCTTCGGCAAGATCTGTGGATTGGAACTCTGCCGGGGTCATAGGATCGCCAGATCCCGCTCCAACGCCGCAAGATCGTCCAGCGTATTCGCCGCATTAAAGAGATCGACATACGGCAGCGCCGCCGCCATCCCCCCGGCCACCGGCGCATAATCGCGCCAGCCCTTCAGGGGGTTCAGCCAGATCACCTTGCACCCGCGTTTTCTAAGCTTGGCCAGCGCCACGCCAATGGCCTCAGGCGGGGCCGTGTCATAACCATCCGACAGGATCAGCACCACGCTGCGCCCATCGACAAACCGCTTGGCATAGGTGTCGGCAAACTGTAGCAGTGACGGCCCAATCTTGGACCCGCCGCCAAACCCATCCGCCATCAAAGACATGCGCCCGATGGCGCGCATCGCATCCTTGTCGCGCAGCGCCTCGGTGATCCGCACAAGACGCGTGTGAAAAAGGTAGGCATCCGCCGCCGTATCGGCCCGCATCAACCCGGCGAGAAAGGACAGGAATACCTGCGCGTAGACCGACATCGACCCCGACACATCGCACAGCGCCACAATCTTGCGGGTGCGGTCAGGGCGACGCTTGCGCAACAACCTAACGGGCTCACCTCCGGTGGCGAGGCTTTGGCGAATGGTCTTGCGAAAGTGCAGCCGGTCGCCCTTGCGCGCCGCGATCCGGCGCCGGGACCGGCGGTCGCGCAGCGCAGCCCCAAGGCGGCGCGCGACGGCCTCGGCCTCGGCGATCTCTTCGGGGCGGACCATCTCGCGAAGGTCCTTGCGGGACAGGTTGCGCACCTCTGTCGCGATCAGCTTGCCGGTGCCATCGCTGTCCGCATCACCCTGGTCGGCATCGGGCGCCGTAGCCGACCCACTGTTGCTGGCATCCTGCCCCTTGGCATCACGGGACGAATGCACATCGTCACTGATACCGCTGGATTTGGTTGGAACGACCTTCTGCTTCACCCGCCCCGCATCCAGCCAATAGCTGTCAAACAGGGCATCAAACCGCTCCGCTTCTTCCTTGCAGCCGGTGCAAACGGCGCGCAAAGCGCGACGGCTGTCTTCCGGTTTAGCGGCAGCCACGTGGGTCAGGGCGGCGAGGGCCAAGTCTGCCTCGGCCACACCCAATCGCAATCTATTCTGCCGTAGATGCGCAACAAAGCCACCGACACGCGCGGCAGGCCCGGGATCCCGCCCCGCAAAGCGGGTCACGCGGCTCATGCCGCCCTCCCCGCAATGCGGCTGGCCACTTCGACCGTGACCTGCGCCTGATCGCTTTGCGTCTTGAGCAAAGTTGTGAGTGTGGATTGAAGCACCGCCGGATCAGAAGTGAGGTCGGCAATGCCCAAACCCATGAGAGCCGCCGCAAAATCCAGTGTCTCGGCAATGCCGGGGGTCTTCTCCAACTCCTCCTCGCGAAGTTTCTGGACAAAGCCCACGATCTGACCCGCCAAACGCGCCTCAACGCCCGGACAACGGGCCTTGAGTATGGCCAGTTCCGTTTCCCGGTCGGGATAGTCCACGTAAGTGTATAGGCACCTGCGGCGCAGTGCATCCGACAGGTCGCGAGTGCCATTCGAGGTCAGGATGACAATCGGCCGCGAGGTCGCCGTGATTGTCCCAAGCTCGGGGATGGACACCTGATAATCGGACAGGATTTCCAGCAGATAAGCTTCGAACTCCTCATCCGCCCGGTCAATCTCGTCAATCAGCAAAACCGGCGGCACATCCTGTGTGATGGCCGCCAGCAGCGGCCGCTCCAACAAAAAATCGCGGGAAAAGATACGCGCCTCAACCGCCTTGCCAGTTTTGCCATCCTCAGCCGCCGCGCGGATGGTCAACAACTGACGCTGGTAGTTCCACTCGTAAATCGCCTGCGCCGCATCCAACCCTTCATAGCATTGCAGCCGGATCAGGCGGGTGTCGCGAACCGCCGCCAAGGTGCGCGCAATCTCGGTCTTGCCAACGCCCGCCGCCCCCTCAAGCAGTAAGGGCCGACCAAGCGACAGGGCCAGATGCAAGGCTACAGCCAGATCATCCGAGGCCACATAGCCCTCGCTCGCCAGCGCGGTTTTGAGTTCAGTCCAGGTCATGCAAATCTCCGCAAGGCGGGGTGTACCCCGCCCTACTCCTCGTTTCACTCGTGCAGACCAAGTTCATTGGCGGTCTTCCAGATCCGCCAATGGTCATGCGGCATGTTGGTGTGCCGATTGCCGAAGGGCCGGAACGCATCCTGTACCGCATTCGAGAAACAGGGCACGCCACCCACATGGGGGCTTTCTCCGACGCCCTTCGCCCCGATGGGGTGATGCGGGCTGGGCGTGACGGTGTGGTCCGTCTCGTAGTTCGGAACCTCCCACGCTGTGGGCAGGAAAAAGTCCATCAACGTGCCCGTTTTGACGTTGCCCATATCGTCATAGGCAATTTCCTGGCCCAACGAGACGGCCAGTGCCTCGGTTAAGCCGCCATGCACCTGCCCCTCGATGATCATCGGATTGATCCGCGTGCCGCAATCGTCCAGCGCATAAAAGCGGCGGATGTCCGGCACGCCGGTGTCGACGTCGATATCCATGACACAGACATAGGCCCCGAACGGATAGGTCATGTTGGGCGGGTCGTAATAGCTGACCGCCTCCAACCCTGGCTCAAGCCCCGGGATCGCCTGATTGTAGGCGGCAAAGGCAACTTCCTTCATCGTCTTGAACCGCTCTGGCGCGCCCTTGACCACAAACCGATCCACGTCGAATTCAACGTCATTGTCGTGGACCTCAAGCAAGTAGGCGGCAATCATCTGGGCCTTGGCCCTGATCTTGCGCCCCGCCATGGCAGTAGCCGCCCCCGCAACGGGGGTGGAGCGGGAGCCATATGTGCCCAGACCATAAGGGGCAGTATCGGTGTCCCCTTCCTCGATCGTGATACTGTCTGCTGGCAGGCCAATTTCCGTGGCCAGGATTTGCGCAAATGTTGTCGCGTGTCCCTGTCCCTGGGAAATCGTGCCAAGCCGAGCGATCGCCGACCCCGTAGGATGGATGCGGATTTCGCAACTGTCGAACATGCCAAGGCCCAGAATATCGCAATTCTTGACCGGGCCTGCGCCCACGATCTCGGTGAAAAAGCTCAGGCCAATCCCCATAAGCGACCGCGTCTTGCCCGCCTTGAAATCTTCGACCCTTTGCGCCTGTTCGGCCCTCAAACCGGCATAATCCACCGTCTCAAGCGCCTTATCCCAGGCAGTGTGATAGTCACCGCTGTCATATTCCCAACCCAGCGCGGCCTTGTACGGGAACTGCTCTTTCTTGATGAAGTTCATACGCCGCAACTCGGCCGCGTCCATGTTCAACTCAATCGCCAGAACTTCGATCATCCGTTCGATGAAATACACGGCCTCGGTCACCCGGAAGGAACAGCGATAGCTGACGCCGCCGGGGGCCTTGTTGGTGTAAACTCCGTCCACCTCAAGGTACGCGGTCGGAATGTCATAGGAGCCGGTGCAGATGTTCATGAAACCGGCGGGGAACTTGGTCGGGTCGGCGCAGGCGTCGAACCCGCCATGATCCGCCACCACCTGACAATGCAGGCCGGTGATCTTGCCCTCTTTGGTGGCGGCGATCTTGCCCGTCATGTGGTAGTCGCGGGCAAAGGCGGTGGTCATCAGGTTGTCCATCCGGTCCTCGATCCACTTGACCGGTTTGCCCGTGACAATGGACGCCACGACCGAACAGACATAGCCGGGATAGGCCCCAACCTTGTTGCCGAAACCCCCGCCGATATCGGGGGAAATCACGCGAATGTTGTGCTCTTCAATGCCCGAGATCAGGGACACGACTGTCCGGATCGCATGTGGCGCCTGGAAGGTGCCCCAAAGCGTCAGCTTGCCGTTGACCTTGTCCATAGACGCAACACAGCCGCAGGTTTCCAACGGGCACGGATGCGTGCGGTGGTAATACATCGATTCCGTGGCCACCACGTCAGCCTCGGCAATGACCTGATCGGTCGGGTCCTTGTCGCCCGCTTCCCAGGTAAAAATATGGTTGGGATGCTTGCGGGCACCATGGGCCCCATCGGGGACGGAGCCATCCTCAGCCACCAAATCCTCGCGCAGTACCACGTCCGATTGCAGCGCCTCAAACGGGTCAACGATGACGGGCAGTTCTTCGTACTCAACCTCGACCAATTCGATACCGTCAGCGGCGGCATAGCGGTCTTCGGCCACGACAAAGGCGACCTCCTGCCCCTGAAACAACACTTTGCCATCGGCCAGCACCATCTGTTTGTCGCCCGCCAAGGTCGGCATCCAATGCAGGCCCAATGGCTCAAGATCAGCCGCAGTCAAAACGGCCAAAACACCCGGAACTTTCAGCGCTTCTTCGGTATTGATGCTGGTGATGCGCGCGTGGGCATAGGGGGAGCGGACGAAATCGCCAAAAAGCATCCCGTCCAGCTTGATGTCGTCGACATAATTGCCCTTGCCTTGGGTGAACCGCGCGTCCTCGACCCGCTTGCGCGAGCAACCCATGCCCTTGAGGTTGTCGACCCGTTCGTCGCGTGTAATTTCGTCCTTCATTCTGCGGCCTCCTTGGCGGCTGACATCTCGGCGGCAGCGGCCTGAATGGATTTCACGATGTTCTGATAGCCTGTGCAGCGGCACAGATTGCCCGCCATGCCGAACCGAATTTCTTCTTCAGTCGGGTTCGGGATTTCTTCCAACAGCTTGGTGGCGCGGGTAATCATCCCCGGCGTGCAATACCCGCATTGCAACCCGTGATGTTCCTTGAACGCCTCTTGCAGCGGATGCAGGTTATCTGGCCCGCCAATCCCCTCGATGGTGGTGATGTCGGCCCCATCAGCCTGCGCCACGAACATCGTGCAGGATTTGACAGATTTGCCGCCGATTGTGACGGTGCAGGCCCCGCAATGGGAGGTTTCGCAGCCGATATGCGGGCCCGTGATGTTCAGACGTTCCCGCAGGGTGTAGATCAACAGCTCGCGCGGTTCGGCCAGGAATTCCTCTTCCTTGCCGTTCACCGTCAGTGTGATGTGCATTTTCTTTGGCATATCCGTGATACTCCTCAGGCCCGCGACCAGGCGCGTTCGATAGCGCGGCGCAGGATAATGCCGGCCACGTGTTTCTTGAATGCGACGGGGCCGCGGTTGTCTTCGCTGGGGTCGATGTCGCCCAGCATCGCGGCCATTGCGGCCTTAATCGCGCTATCGTCCACGGACGTGCCCACCAGCGCGTCACAGGCAGCTTGGGAATAGATCGGAGTATCGCTCAGGTTCGTCATGGCGATGGAAGCGGCGGCGCAAGTGCCCCCCTCATTTACGATCTGCACGGCGGCCGCGGCGGTGGCATAATCGCCAATCTTGCGCTTTTGCTTTTCGTAGGCGTGGCCGCCCTTGAGCAGCGGAATGGTAACGGCGGTCAGCACTTCCTCATCCTCACGGGCGGTCATATAGGCCGCCTCGTAGAAGTCGCGCGCAGGCACGTCGCGGGTGCCATCCGCACCAATCAGGTGAAAGGTTGCATCGAGGCACTGCATCAAGCCCGGCATATCATTGCCCGGATCGCCATTGGCCACATTCCCGCCGACCGTGCCCATGTAACGGACTTGAGGATCAGCGATCTGCAATGCAGCCTCGCGCAGGATCGGGGCGGCAGTGGCCAAACCCTCGTGCGTTATGATGTCAGATTGAGTGACCATCGCGCCGATGCGAATGCTGTCTGTGCCGACCTCGATATCCGAAAGGCCGCCCACGTCCTGAAGGTCGATCAGATGGGGCACGTCGGCCATGCGGAGCTTCATCATTGGGATCAGGCTGTGGCCGCCTGCCATGACACGGGCCTCGTCGCCATGCTCTGCGAGCAGGGACAAAACACCCTCCATATCTTTGGGTCGATAATACTCAAATGCCGCTGGAATCATCGGCTCTCCTCCCTGAAAGCGTGTATTCTTGCTACGGGGAGGCTGGCATGCCGTTGTATGCAGGGCTTGCGAAAACCCATGAAACACGGGGTTATTGCACGAAATGCGCCTGATTAAGCACGAGTTGCGCCGACCGGCACCGAAAGGGCATCCTGCGTCGCCTTGAGCTTGGACCGGCTGACCGGTGCAGGCGGCAGGCTGTCCCCGTCAAAGAGGCAGCGGCCCTTGTCCTTGCTCCTCTCAAACCGGGCCACCTTGGCCGGATTGACCAAATAGCTGCGGTGGGTCTGCAAAAACCCGGCAGGCAACAAACGCTTGGTTGCCTCGGTGATCGGCCAGACACAGAAAAGCCGATCATGGGGTGTATAGATCTGGGTGTAGTGCCCATCGGCCCGCACCAATGCCACATCACCGGGCGCGACAAAAACCTTGCCGCCATCGCGTTCGCAAGGAATGTGCAAGGCGGGGGCTTCAACGTCGGCGACAGCAAGCGCAGTCGCGGGGCCGTCGGAGGCGGGCACAAGATAAGTGATGCTGACCCACAAGAACGCACCAAAGATCACAAAGCTGGAAAATATCACGCCCATCGCCAGGATCTCGTTGCTCATGGCGGGGCCAAATTCGGCAACGCGCGGCACAGACACAAATTGCGTTCCCGCCATTGCAAAAAAGTGCACCGAACAGACCGCCGCAGCAAAGCACAAGGTGCCCAATAGGATGTTGCGGTTGGTCCGATGACCGTAGGCAACACCAAAGGCGAGCATGCAGAGCATGATGGCAACACCCCCGGACGCAAGAATGCCCACGGTCGTATAAACGGCGCGGCACAGCTCAAGCCCCGCCATACCGATGTAATGCATCGCCAAAACGCCAACACCGACGATTGCACCCGCAGCCCCGATCACCCACGGCGTCCGTTCCGTGAAATGCAGCAGGATCAGCGCCGCCCCCACAATCAGGATTGCTGTCAAAGCGGACATCAACGTGACCGCCGCGTCATAGTAAAACAGAACAGGCAGTTGCAGACCCAGCATCGCCACGAAATGCATCGACCAGATGCCCCCGCCCAGCGCGACAGAGGCCAGCGCCACCGACAGCTTTTTCTGGGTCACGGACTTTTCGGACAGGTTCCGCGTCAGCGACAACCCAGTAAATCCTGCAACCAACGCAATGATGCAGGACATCACGACAAGGACCGTGTTGTGGTTAAAGTCTAGCGCCTCCATGCCCGCGAAAATGGCTAAAAAGGGTGGACTTGGCAATTTGCAATTTAGTGAGGGGCAGGATTGGGCGCATGCGTTTCCCAATCCGGACAGCCGCAAACCTGCTTGGATAAATTTCCTTTTGAAGGCGGGGATTTGCCGGCTACGCTCACAACCACAGGTTTGTACGATTTTATTTTGGTACGTTTTGCTCGCAAGAGCACTCATGGAATTGGAATAGTTATATGAAGAGATTTTTGCGCCCCGGCGCTGCCTTCGCCCTTGGGCTCTTGGCCGCCACGACACTCAGTGCTCAGGACAATGCGCAGGTTGTGAACCCCCTATTGTTCAACGCGATACCGCTGGATCGCAGCGATTTTCGTCTGAAATCGGCACCCGCCGCGCCATTGGATCGGCGCACCTCGCGCGAGGTTCGGTTAGAGATGAACATCTCGTATCTCGACCGGGAGATTTTCAATCCCGTCTCAGGCGACTACGATCCTGTGCGCCTGCGCGGTTATTCCGATGCGCTGAACACCGGCACACCGTCATCGGCCCTTGTCGGCCCCACAATCGAAGTGTCGCCGGGCCAAACCGCGCGTATCAAGCTGAACAACAACATGCCGCCTGACGCGACTTGCAACATGGGCAAGGGCGGCAGCATTAACACGCCCCATTGCTTTAATGGCACCAACCTTCACACCCATGGCTTGTGGGTCAATCCAGCGGGCAATGGTGACAACGTCCTGATTTCGATCCGGCCTGGTGTGTCGTTCGAATACGAATACGCGATCCCTGACGATCATCCGGCGGGCACCTTCTGGTATCACCCGCATTTGCATGGCTCGACCGCGTTGCAGGTATCCAGCGGGATGTCTGGGGCCATCATAATCCGTGACAACCGCGCCCCTGTGCCCGACAGCGATGGCGGATTTGCCCGCACCGGCGATCTGGACCGGCTGTTGGTGAACGAGGATATGCAACCCATTCAGGACCGCGTTCTTGTCTTGCAGCAGATTCAATATGCTTGTCGCGACGCAGACGGCGCAATTCAGACCAATGCAGACGGCACCTATCGGTGCGACGAGGGCCAGGTGGGTGGCATCGAAGGCTATGACCAGTTTGGGCCCAACACATGGCCCACATCCGGGCGCTATACCTCGGTCAATGGCGAAGTGCTGGGCCGCTTGGCGGAGGCAACGGTTGGCGTGCCTGAACGCTGGCGCATGATCCATGCGGGCGTCCGCGACACCATCAACTTTGAGATCCGCCCCCGGATCGGCGACGGCCCCTTTCGCGGGATTGCGTCCGCAGACACCGATAGCTGGATCGAGGAAAATTGCGGCCCGGCCCTGAACTATCACGTGGTGGCACAGGACGGCCTGACCATGTCAGCGGCGCAGCAGCGCGATCAGGCGATCCTGCAACCCGGCTACCGTGTGGACGCTTTGGTGACCTTTCCCGAGGCGGGTGAATACTGTGTGGTGGATGGCGATGCCCCGGCTGTGGCCAGCATCGGCACACCCGAACCCAGCCGCCGTTTGCTGGGCGTGGTAACAGCAACGGGTGATGCACCTGCGGGTGTGAGCGGCACGGAATGGTTGACCGAGTGGCTGATGGCCGCGGCGGCCCGAACCATGCCCGACGACGTGGTGGACCGTATTCAGGGCGACTTGGCGGATGGTTTGCGGCTGTCGGCCTTTGTGCCCCATCCGGACGTGACCGACGATGAAGTGACTGGCTATCAGGAACTCGCCTTTAATATTGATCTGTCCCTGCCTGGTGCCGCCCTCTTTGAGATCGACGGCAAACCCTATGATGCCAATCGCGTCGACCGGCTGTTGGCTCTGGGTGATGTTGAGGAGTGGACGCTGAAATCCGACTTTGACGGCCATCCGTTTCATATCCACGTGAACCCGTTCCAAGTGGTCAAAATCCTCAACGCCGATGGGGTCGATGTCAGCGCATTGGGCAGCGACGACGGGGGCGATCCGCAATATGGCGGCCTCAAGGGCGTGTGGAAGGATACGCTTTGGGTCAAGAACACCGGCAAGACGGCTGACACGCAATACACCGTCGTCGTGCGTACCCGGTATCAGCGCTATATCGGTGAGTTCGTGCTGCACTGTCACATCCTGGATCACGAAGACCAGGGGATGATGCAAAACGTCAAGATTGCCTTGCCCGACGGCAGCGGCGGCGTGGCGATGGCCCACCACTAAGATACCGATTGGCCGGGCAGCATACGCGTTGCCCGGCCCTTTCATTTCAGTCAGGCGCGGCATGATGCCGGGCCCCTTTTTCAAAAATCAGAGAGCATTAGCATGACCCATAGATCCATTTTTACTCCCTCGCGCCGAACCGTTCTGAAAACCGGGGCTGCCGCAGGCGTCGCCGCCTTTGCCCCCGCCATCCTCCGCGCCCAGGGCAAACGCGTGCGCAAGAACGTGGCGAGCCCCGAGGCGGCCAAGGACGTTCAAAGCTATAAGGATGCGGTGGCGGCGATGCTGAAACTGCCCGCTGACGATCCGCGCAACTGGTATCGGGTGGCCATGGTCCACCTTATGGATTGCCCGCATGGGAATTGGTGGTTCACCACCTGGCATCGCGGTTACTTGGGCTATTTCGAACAACTGTGCCGCGAGATGAGCGGGAACCACGACTTTATGCTGCCCTATTGGGATTGGACGGCAAGCCCGGACGTGCCCGAACAGATGTTTGGCGCTGCCAATCCGCTGGACCCTGTGAACTATGTCATCGACGACAAGGGCACCTATGGGTACATCCCCGATTTTGCCACCTTTGAAAATCAGGTTCGCGGGCCGATGGAAGCGCTGTGGAACGCCATGACGGTCGATCAAAAGACGGAACAGGCCAAGCGGATGAACCCGGATTTCAAAACGTTCTGGTCCGATCCCGCCAATGGGGCCGTCGCCTCGTTCCAGGTGCCGCATCATGCGCGGCTCGCCACGGCTGCCAATCCGTCGCTTGATGTGAATGCCCTGCCTTTGGTGACCCTCGACACGATCCTGAGCGCGCTGGCCCCCACCGATTTTGCGGGCGACGGCGTTACCTTTGAAAACGAGGTCACGAGCACGCACCAGGGTGCGCCGCATGGCTCCGCTTCGTTCAGCATGCTGTCGAACTCGCACAACAAGGTGCACAACAGCATCGGCGGTTATCTTTATGAGAAAAGCGAGGGTAACTACAGCTATGAGCCGCCTTACGGCCTGATGACGAACAACCTGTCGCCGCTTGATCCGGTGTTCTTCCTCCATCACGGCAACATTGACCGGCTGTGGGATGTCTGGACCCGCAAGCAAATTTCGATCGGCCAGCTGATCCGGCCCAATGACGACCTGATAGACGACTACAAGACCGAACCCTTCCTGTTTTTTGTTAATGGCAAGGGGGAGCAGGTAACAATGGACAACACCGCCTGGGATTACTTTGACATGGCGCGGTTCGACTACACCTACGAGCCCGGTTCGGGCGAAGAAGTGGTGCGCGCACCCGCCAGCAAGCTGGTCGCCCAGCGCAATGCAGGCAGTGCGACACTACCAGCGGGGGCCGCACTCGCCCTGAGGATTTCCGAAGGGCTGGCGCAGTCGGTCGAACAAGGACCGGCAGATGCCCAGCACTTTGCGCAGGTCACGTTCATCCCGCCCGCACAGGCGCAAGGTCAGGTGTTTCGCTTGTTCATCTCGCCCGAAGGCGCGGACGCCGATATGGACCCGAACGGGCCAGAATTTGCGGGCAGCTTCAGCTTTTTCGGCCAACCACATCACCCGGTGCCCACCACCTTCACCCTGCCTATCGACAAGACGCTGGACCAGATGCAGGAGAGCGGCGTGCTCGAACCTGGCGCGCCCATTGCCTTTACCCTGGTCATCGCAGGCAGCGGTACAGTGATCACCAGCGAGCGGACCGATGCAGGCCAGTTGCAATCGGTGGACGTGCAGGTCCTGTCGTCAAGCTAACCAAAACAAACCCTGCGGGCCTCAGAACCGGCCCGCAGGCCCCCGGATACGTCACAAAGGGCGTGACAAAGGCAAGCGCAGCCTGTGTTTGCAACTGGACACCCATGACCCGCAACACTAGTTTGCGCCGCAACCTGCACCCCCCTTTCGGCTGCACGATCCGCAGCGCCATTTGAATAGTGTGAACCATGACGCCTGATGACATCCGCAAAAGCTTTCTGGACGAGATGAAACAGCAAGGGTCCGTGCCGATCCCTGCCTCTAGCGTTGTGCCGGAAAATGATCCCAGCACCCTGTTTGTGGGCAGCGGCATGCAGCCCATGGTGCCTTATCTGTTGGGCCTCGATCACCCGATGGGCAAGGATCTGGTCAACGTTCAACCCTGCATCCGCACCGGCGATATCGAGGAAGTGGGCGACCTAACCCACCTGACCTTCTTTGAGATGATCGGGCGTTGGGAACTGGGCGCTGACCCCGACACTTACAAGGCCCAGCAAATTCGCCGCGTGATGGAGTGGCAGGTCAACGTTCTGAACCTCGACCCCAACCGCCTGTCCGTTTCGATCCACGCGGGCAACCCCGACCTTGGCATTGATTTCGACAATGCGAGCCTCAAGGTCTGGAAAGAGTTCTTTGCCGCCCACGGTATCGACGCCAAGGTCGAAGACGAGCCGTTCAAATACGGCGCCTCACGCGGCGGGCGCATCTTTGTCTATGACGATGGCGAAAACTGGTGGTCGCGCGCAGGCGTGCCCAGCAACATGCCCGTCGGTGAACCCGGCGGCCCCGACAGCGAAATGTTCTTTGACCACGATCCCGATGGCGACGTGATGCTTCATCCCGCCGAAGGCGGTGACCGTTTCGTCGAGATCGGCAACAACGTCTTCATGTCCCACAAGCGGACTGAGGCGGGCTTTGAGCTTTTTGAGAAGCCCAACATCGACTATGGCGGGGGGCTAGAGCGTATTCTGGCCGCCGCCACCGGCGTTGCAGACGTCTATCGCTCGCCCTTCTTTACCGGGCCGATGGCTTGGCTCGAAGAGAACTCCGGCAAGACCTATGACGCAAATGCCCGCGCTTTCCGCATCGTGCTGGACCATTGCCGCGCAACCGTGTTCCTGCTGGCCAGCGGCGTGTACCCGTCCAACAAAGATGCCGGTTACGTCGTCCGCCGCCTGATCCGCCGCGCCGCGCGCGTGGGCCGGACCCTTGATTTCGAAGGGCCGTTCCTCGCCGAACTGGCCAAGGTGTTCATCGCGGAATCCGAAACCTACACCTTTGTGCAGGATGCCCGCGAACAGGTTCTGAACGCGCTGGAGCAGGAAGAGGCCCAGTTCCTCAAAACCCTGCGCAGCGGCGAACGGGAAATCCGCCGCTTCATGCAGAACGACGTGGTCACGGGCCGCGTGGCCTTCCACTTCTACGAGACCTACGGCTTCCCGCTGGAACTGACCAAAGAGCTGTTGGAAGAAGAGGGCAAAACGATTACCGAGCCAGAGGGCTTTGACATCGCCGCCAAGGAACACTCGGTCGCCAGTAAATCCGCATCGACTGCGAAATTCGCCGGCGGTCTGGGCGACAAGAGCGAAACGACAGTCTCGTTCCACACGGCCACGCACCTTTTGCTGGCGGGCTTGCGCGAAGTACTTGGTGACCACGTCCACCAGCGCGGCAGCAACATCACGCCAGAGCGTATCCGGTTCGATGTGTCGCACCCGCAAAAGATCACCAAGGACGAGTTGGCCGAAGTGGTCGAATTTGTGAACAAGGCAATCGCCGCCGAGGCGTCGGTGCACTCCTTCGAGATGGACAAGGAAGAGGCACGCGAGGCCGGGATCGAAGGCAGCTTTTGGGAGAAGTATCCCGAACGGGTTACGATTTACGAGATGAAGGATGCCGACGGCAACGTCTATAGCCGCGAGCTGTGCGGCGGCCCACACGCCAAAAACACAAAGGAACTGCAGCAATACGGCACCTTCAAAGTGCTGAAGGAAGAAAGCAGTTCTTCAGGCGTGCGTCGGATCAAGGCTGTCATCGCCTAGGCAACCGTCCTCTACATCAAGATTTGAACGCCCCGTGCCACCCTGCACGGGGCGTTTTTTGTTTGTGCTCACGCGAAAGCGTTACCGAATTTACACATAGAGCGCATGTAGTGTAACATTTTGATTGAAGCGAATCTTCCACAGCCCTATCTTGCCGCCCAAGGGAGGACCGACATGGACGCTTGGATTTGCGACGCGCAACGTACGCCGATTGGCCGCTATGGTGGCGCTTTGTCATCTGTGCGCACCGACGATCTGGCCGCTGCGCCCATTGCCGCACTGATGGCCCGCAACCCCGACGTCGATTGGTCCGCTCTTGATGACGTGATCATGGGCTGCGCCAATCAGGCGGGTGAAGACAACCGCAATGTGGCGCGCATGGCAGCCCTGTTGGCGGGCCTGCCCGTCGACGTGCCGGGGATCACGGTCAACCGCCTCTGCGCCTCTGGCCTTGATGCGGTCGGAATGGCTGCGCGCGGGATCAAGGCAGGCGACTTGGACCTCGCCATCGCGGGCGGGATCGAAAGCATGAGCCGGGCGCCCTTTGTTATGCCAAAGGCCGAAAGCGCATTCAGCCGCGCGAACCACGTCTATGACACGACCATCGGCTGGCGGTTCGTGAACCCCCGGATGAAGGCGGATTACGGCATCGACAGCATGCCCCAGACCGCTGACAACGTGGCTGAGGATTGGGGCGTATCGCGCGCCGATCAGGATGCCTTTGCGGCCGGGTCTCAGGATCGTTGGGCCAGAGCACATGCCGCCGGTGCCTTTGCCGATGAAATCACACCCGTCGCCATCCCCCAGCGCAAGGGTGATCCAGTCATCGTCGATACCGACGAACACCCCCGCCCCGGCACTGACGCGGCCAAGTTAAGCACCATGCGCGGCATCAACGGGCCGGATAAAACGGTGACGGCTGGCAATGCGTCTGGCGTCAATGACGGGGCTGCCGCGCTTCTGATCGCCTCGACCGAAGCAGCTGCCAAACATGGCCTCACGCCGATGGCCCGCATCGTCGGCATGTCTGCCGCGGGGGTGGCCCCTCGGGTGATGGGCATCGGCCCCGTGCCTGCCACCCGCAAAGTGCTGGACCGCGCGGGCCTGTCCATCGACCAGATGGACGTCATCGAACTGAACGAGGCTTTCGCCGCCCAAGGCCTTGCCACCTTGCGCGATCTGGGCGTGGCCGACGACGACCCGCGCGTAAACGGCCAAGGCGGCGCCATTGCCATCGGTCACCCCCTGGGCATGTCCGGCGCGCGATTGGTTATGACTGCGGCCTATCAACTCAAACGCACCGGCGGGCGCTATGCGCTTTGCACTATGTGCGTCGGCGTCGGCCAAGGGGTCGCGCTTATCCTGGAAAGGGTCTGAAAATGTATGCACAGATGATCAAATCCGAGGCCACGCAAGACGATCCAGTCAAGCTGGCCGTCTTTCAGAAACGCATCGATGCGGGCGACAAGATCGAGCCCAAGGATTGGATGCCAGAGGGTTATCGCAAGACCCTGATACGGCAAATCGGCCAACATGCGCACAGCGAAATCGTCGGCCAACTGCCCGAAGGCAACTGGATCACGCGCGCGCCATCGTTGGAGCGTAAAGCGATCCTTTTGGCCAAGGTGCAGGACGAGGCTGGCCATGGCCTCTACCTATACTGTGCCGCCGAAACGCTGGGTGTCAGCCGGGATGAACTGACCGAAATGCTGCTGGACGGACGGATGAAATATTCATCGATCTTTGCCTATCCGACCCTGACCTGGGCCGATATGGGGGCTGTTGGCTGGCTGGTCGACGGGGCCGCAATACTCAACCAGGTGCCGCTGCAACGCACCAGCTTTGGACCCTATGCCCGCGCGATGGTCCGCATCTGCAAAGAGGAATCGTTTCACCAGCGCCAGGGTTTCGACATTATGATGAAGATGGTGAACGGCACCGCCGCGCAAAAGCGGATGGCTCAAGATGCCCTTGATAGGCTCTGGTATCCGTCCCTGATGATGTTCGGCCCGTCTGACGCCGAAAGCGTGCATTCCGAACAATCCATGGCCTGGAAGATCAAGATCAACGGCAACGACGAGCTGCGCCAAAAGTTTGTGGATCAAACCGTGCCGCAGGCAGAATACCTGGGCCTGACAATCCCGGATGAGCACCTGAAATGGAATGAGGACAAGGGCGGCTATGACTTCAGCCAACCGGATTGGTCCGAATTCTTTGACGTTCTGAAAGGCAACGGCCCTTGCAGCACCGAACGGATCGAGGCCCGGCAAAAGGCCTGGGACAATGGCGCGTGGGTGCGCGAGGCACGAATGGCCCACGCCGCCAAAAAACGCGCCGCCAAACTCGCAGCGGAGTGATCAACATGTCCAACGAATGGCCCCTGTACGAAGTGTTCATCCGTGGTCAGCACGGGCTGTCCCACCGGCATGTCGGCAGTCTCCATGCCAGCGACGCAGAACATGCGATCCAGAATGCGCGCGACGTGTACACCCGCCGCAAGGAAGGCGTGAGCATATGGGTCGTCCCTGCGGCGCAAATCACCGCCTCGTCGCCAGAGGACAAGGGCGCGCTCTTTGATCCAGCGGATGACAAGGTGTACCGCCACCCGACCTTCTTTGACATTCCCGACGATGTGGGGGCGATGTGAGCGTGTCTGATCGAACTTCGGGCCTCATTCGCATGGGCGATAACACATTGGTCTTGGGCCAGCGGTTGTCGGAATGGTGCGGCCACGCACCTGCGCTGGAAGAAGACATCGCGATGGCCAACACTGCGCTGGATCTGATCGGGCAGACGCAACTTTGGCTGGGCTTGGCGGCAGAGCGGAAAGGACAGGGCCACAGTGCCGATGATTTGGCATACCACCGAGACGCCTGGGATTTTCGCAACCTGTTGTTGGTTGAACAGCCCAACAGAGATTTCGGCGTGACGATGATGCGGCAGTTCCTGTTTGACTGCTGGCATCTTGAGGCGCTCAAGGCCCTGACCGCCCACGCAGATGCCGAGATCAGCGCCATCGCCCAGAAGTCTGTCAAAGAGGTGACCTATCACCGCGAACGATCGACCGATACGGTGATCGCCCTTGGAGACGGCACCGAGCAAAGCCACAAGAAGATGCAGGCGGCCCTTGATCGGCTCTGGCCCTATGTTGGTGAAATGTTCACCGCTGATGACGATGATCTGATGGATGTCGCCGCCCTGAGGCCCGGGTTTGACGCGCATGTGATGGCAAGTCTGACCGAGGCGACACTGACCCGCCCCGACAGCGACTTTGCCCACCAAGGCGGCAAGACCGGCGCGCGGCACAGCGAGCATCTAGGACATATGTTGGCCACCATGCAGTCGCTGCCGCGCAGTTACCCGGACGCCAAATGGTGACCACGCGACCCTCAGTCGATGACGTTTGGAGCTGGTTGGTAAATGTGCCCGACCCGGAAATTCCCGTGATCTCGCTGGTCGATTTGGGCGTGATCCGAGGCGTGGAATGGCAGGACGAAACGCTGGTTGTTACAGTCACACCCACTTATTCCGGCTGCCCCGCTACCGCGATCATCAACATGGAGATTGAGGCAGCGCTGCGCGCCAAAGGCATCGAAAATCTTTCTCTTAAAAGGCAAATTGCGCCCCCATGGACGACCGATTGGATGTCAAAGGCGGGTCGCGCCAAGCTGGAAACCTACGGCATCGCCCCACCGCAACCGGCAGGCGGACCCAGCCGTTGCCCACATTGCCAATCGACCGCGGTCGAAAAGATCAGCCAGTTCGGATCAACCCCGTGCAAGGCGCAATGGCGCTGCACCGACTGCCTGGAACCCTTTGACTATTTCAAGTGCATCTGATGGCCCAATTTCATCCCCTCACCGTCACAGACATCCACCACACGATTCGCGACGCGGTTGTTCTGACGCTGGAACCCGACGACCCGGCGGTGTTCAAATTCACTCAAGGGCAGTACCTGACCTTTCGCAAGGAATTCGACGGCACGGTCTTGCGCCGCAACTATTCGATCTGTTCGGGGGCGGATGACGGTACGCTGCAAGTGGCGATCAAGCGGGTGGATGGCGGCGCATTCTCGAACTACGCCAACGAGGATCTGCGCGTCGGCGATCGTCTCGATGCGATGCGGCCCATGGGCAATTTCTATTCCGATGTGTCGTCGGACAGGGCGAAGTCCTATCTCGGTTTTGCTGGTGGGTCTGGCGTCACCCCCGTTCTGTCGATCCTGCGCACGGCCCTGACCCGCGAACCGGAAAGCACCTTTACGCTCGTCTATGCGAACCGCGCCGTGCACACGATCATGTTCCGAGAGGAACTTGAGGACCTCAAAAACCGGTTCATGGAGCGGTTGACGATCGTCCATGTTCTGGAATCGGGCCAAGATATCGACCTCTTTTCCGGCCGCATTGATCAAGACAAATGCACTGCCCTTTTCAAGACCTGGATCGACATCGACCAGATCGACATTGCCTTTATCTGCGGACCAGAGCCGATGATGATGGCCATCGCCGAAGCGCTGAAAACCCACGGGTTGCGCAAGGATCAGATCAAGTTCGAACTGTTTGGCGCAAGCCAAGAGGGCCTGCTGGCCCGCAAGGCCGTGTCGAAGCGCAAGACCGATAAGGGCACCGCCGCCCTGGTCACGCTGGACGGTACGACCCACAGCATCGAGATGACCAAGGACCAATCGGTGCTTGAGGCGGCCCTGTCTCAAAACCTTGAAGCCCCGCATGCCTGCCGCGCGGGCGTCTGTTCCACCTGCAAGGCCAAGGTGACGCAAGGCGAATACGAGATGCTGATCAACCATTCGCTTGAAGACTACGAGGTCGAGGCGGGCTTTGTCCTGACCTGTCAATGCTACCCGCTCAGCGACACGCTGGTCGTGGACTACGATCAACATTAGGGGGCGACGATGCGCCAGGTTCACAGTTTTGCCGCCGGTCAGTGGATTGCGCCCGGCGCGGGCGCGCGGCCCATCGAAAGCGCGATCACCGGAGCCGTCATCGCGGAAGCCGGTAATGATACGCTGGATGTGCAGGCCATGCGCGGCTTTGCCCGGGACGTGGGTGGACCGGCACTGCGCGCGTTGACGTTTCATGACCGGGCGCGGATGCTCAAGGCGCTGGCATTGCATCTCAAAGAGCACCGCCAGACCCTCTATGACCTCAGCTTTGATACCGGCGCGACGCAGGCCGACCACCTCATCGACATCGACGGCGGGATCGGCACAATGCTGGTCTATGCGTCCAAAGGGCGGCGCGAGATGCCCGATGCCCAAGTTTACCTGGATGGCCCACCCGAGCAGTTGGGACGTGGCGGGCAATTCCATGGCCGCCACATCTGCACGCCCTTGCAGGGCACAGCGCTTCACATCAATGCGTTTAACTTCCCCGTCTGGGGGATGCTGGAAAAACTGGCCCCGACCCTTTTGGCCGGTGTCCCTGCGATCATCAAACCGGCGACGGCGACGTCTTATGTGACCGAAGCCTGCGTGCGGCTGATGATCGATAGCGGGCTGTTGCCGGATGGCGCGTTACAGTTGATCAGTGGCGGGGTCGGCGACCTGCTGGACCATATGGATTGCCAGGACGTGGTGACCTTTACCGGGTCTGCCAGTACCGGCCTGCACCTGCGCAGCCATCCGAACCTGCTCGCCAATGCAGTGCGGTTCACGGCGGAGCAGGACAGTCTGAACGCCTCGGTCCTTGGTCCGGATGCGGTGTCGGGCACGCCGGAATTTGATCTGTTTGTCAAAGAGGTCGGGCGCGAGATGACGGCCAAGGCGGGGCAAAAATGCACCGCGATCCGGCGCATCATGGTGCCAGAGGCGCAGCTAGAGGCCGTGATCGACGCGATCAGCGCAAGGTTGGCCAAGGTCACCATCGGCGATCCACGCGAAGCAGACATCAAGATGGGCGCACTCGTCTCTAACACGCAGAAAAACGACGTTCTGGACAAGGCGGCAATCATCGGATCAGAGGCCGATCGCGTCTTTGGCGACCCGGAAAACTTTGCCATGGCCGACAGCCAAGGTGCGTTTTTGCCGACGATGTTGTTCCACTGTGCCGATCCTGATAGCGCCAAGGCCGTGCACGACATCGAGGCCTTTGGCCCGGTTTCAACCGTCATGCCTTACCGCAGCCTCGATCACGCGGCGCAGATGCTGAACCGGGGCAAGGGATCGCTGGTTGCCTCTGTCATCACCCGCGACGGGGATGTAGCCCGCGAGATCACCATGGCGTCTGCTGCGTTTCACGGACGGCTCTATTTCAACAACCGCGACAGCATGGCCGAGGCCACAGGGCACGGCGCGCCAATGCCGCATTTGGTGCATGGCGGCCCGGGCCGGGCAGGCGGCGGCGAGGAATTGGGCGGCATCCGCGCCGTCACCCACTACATGCAGCGCACCGCCATTCAGGGCAGCCCCGACATCCTGTCGGCCATCGGCGGTCAGTGGGTGCCGGGTGCTACCGAAGAAACGGACCATCCGCATCCCTTTACGCGCCCTTTCGCAGAGTTGGCCATTGGCGACACGATCCACACCGCTGCACGAAAGGTCACGCTGGACGATATCGAAACCTTCGCCCATTTCACCGGTGATACCTTTTATGCCCATATGGACGACGACGCGGCTCGGGCGAACCCGTTCTTTCCTGGGCGGGTGGCGCATGGCTACCTGCTACTCAGCTTTGCGGCAGGTCTGTTTGTCCAACCTGATCCGGGTCCCGTTCTGGCCAATACGGGCCTCGACAATCTGCGCTTTATGAAACCCGTTGAACCGGGCGACAGCATCAAGGTTCGCCTCACGGTCAAGGCCAAGACGCCGCGCAATGATGACTATGGCGAAGTGCGCTGGCATGTTACCCTCAGCAATCAAAATGATGAGGCTGTGGCCGAGTATGAGCTGCTGACGATGAATGCCTGAAACCGCCTATGACCAAAGCATTGCCGCGCTGTCCGATCTGGGGCCAATGCGCGTTTGGTCTTTGTTAGTAACTGTTTTTGGCGATCTGGCGCAGGATACGGCGCTTGATGGCCCCACTCTGTCCACCATCATGGCAGGTATTGGGATCAAGCCTGAGGCAACGCGCGTGGCGCTGCACAGGCTGCGCAGCGATGGGTGGATCACCTCGCAAAAGACCGGCAGGACGAGCCTGCATCAACTCTCTGCCAAAGGGTACGAGAAAAGCGCCGCGGCCAGCCCGCGCATCTATGGCAGGCCCAACCAGATGGGGCGCGGGGCGCAGGTCATCCTGATGGCAGAGACAGGCAGTGCGCTTGACCCTGTGGACTATGCTCAGATCGCGCCGCGTTTGTTTATTGCGGGGGCCGATGCACCGCTGCCCGATAGCGGGATGCAGATGCAGCCGATGGACTTGCCCACCTGGCTGGGCGCGCAATTTGAAACGCCTGCGATGCGCGAGGCCTACAAAGCGCTGCACGCCACCTTGCTTGAGATTGATGAGGCGTTTCCCGACCCGGCCATCTTCACGCCGCTGCAAAAAGCGGTCCTTCGGGTGATGATCGTGCATGGTTGGCGGCGGCAAACGCTCAAACACCCCGACCTGCCGCGCGCCGCCCATTCGCCGGATTGGCGCGGACATGACTGCCGGGCGCTGGTCATGACCCTCCTCGATCGGTTCGAACGACCTACTCTGGATGCAATCAAAGCGGCCTAAACCACGCTTTCCCCCCACGTGGCCCCGCGTTATAGGGTGGGAATGACAAATCACCTGCATATCTCCGACTTGCCCGACGGGCTGGACTTGGGCCCGGTTGTGGCTATCGACTGTGAAACCATGGGGCTGCATCCGCACCGCGACCGGCTCTGTGTTGTGCAGCTGTCGGCAGGGGACGGCGACGCGCATATGGTCCAGATCAAAAAGGGCCAGACCGACGCGCCAAACCTGTGCAAATTGCTAACCGATCCAGACATTTTGAAACTGTTCCATTTCGGGCGCTTTGACATTGCCGCGATGCAAAACGCCTTTGGCGCGGTGACGGCACCGGTCTATTGCACCAAGATAGCCAGCCGACTTATCCGGACCTATACAGACCGGCATGGGCTGAAAAACCTGCTTCAGGAATTGCTGAGTGTCGATATCTCGAAACAGCAGCAATCCAGCGATTGGGGTGCCGATACGCTGTCTCAGGCACAGTTGGAATATGCCGCCTCTGATGTGTTGTACCTGCACCGCTTGCGCGACGCGTTGAACGAAATGCTGGTCCGCGAAGGCCGGATGGAGGTGGCGCAGGCCTGTTTCGATTTCCTGCCCATGCGCGCCAATCTGGATCTGATCGGCTGGCCTGACACCGACATCTTTGCGCACTCATGAGCAGCAAGACGCCCTTTATCGACACCGCGCGTCGAGTGATCCGCACCGAGGCGGAGGCACTGAACACGCTGGCCGACAGCCTCGACGACAGCTTTCGCGCGGGCATCGACATTTTGATGAATGCCACTGGCCGTGTGATTGTGACGGGTATCGGCAAATCTGGGCATATTGCGCGCAAGATTGCCGCGACTTTGGCCAGCACCGGCACGCCCGCACAATTCGTGCATCCCGCCGAGGCGAGCCATGGCGATCTGGGCATGATCACACGGGCCGATGTGGTCCTCGCGATTTCGAACTCGGGCGAGGCGCCCGAGCTGGCCAACCTTGTGGCCTTTTCCCGGCGCTTTGATATCCCACTGGTGGGAATCACCAAGAATGCGGGCAGTTCGCTTGGCCGGGAATGCGACGTGGTTCTGAAACTGCCCGATCTGGGCGAGGCTTGCGGAACCGGCGTTGTGCCCACCACATCGACGACCATGACTCTGGCGATGGGTGATGCCGTGGCCGTGGCGCTGATGGAAAACCGCGCCTTCACGGCGGAGCACTTCCGCGACTTTCACCCCGGCGGCAAACTGGGCGCACAATTGGCGCGGGTCAGCGATCTGATGCATCCCGGGGCCGAAATGCCGCTGGTGACGCTGAAAACCCCAATGGCCGACGCCCTGATCGAGATCAGCCAGAAAAGCCTGGGCGTCGTCGGCGTGACGGCGGAAAATGGCACTCTGGTGGGGATTATCACCGACGGGGACTTACGCAGGCACATGGATGGGCTGCTGTCCTTGACGGCGGCCGATGTGATGACCACCTCTCCGACAACGATCAATCCGAGGGCCCTGGCGGTTGAGGCGGTCGCGCTGATGAACCAGCGCAAGATCACCTGCGTTTTTGCCGTTGATCCGGATGGCCCCGCAATCCCGCAGGGTATTCTGCACATCCACGACTGCCTGCGGGTCGGTCTGGACTAAGGAACATGGCATGGACCGCTATTCGCGACTGGTTGCCTGGCTAAAGGTGCTGCTGCCCCTGACGGCGCTGGGGCTGCTGT
Organism: uncultured Tateyamaria sp.; assembly: GCF_947503705.1. Classification (GTDB taxonomy): domain Bacteria; phylum Pseudomonadota; class Alphaproteobacteria; order Rhodobacterales; family Rhodobacteraceae; genus Tateyamaria. The sequence goes on from NZ_CANNES010000001.1 coordinate 444,891, forward strand.
CGACGCTGTTCCTGCTGTCGCGCAATATTGATCCCGTGGCCTCCATCCCCTTTGCCGAAGCCGAGATCAGGGACCGGCTTCGCGACGAACAGGTCACCGCACCGTTTTTCTCGGGCACGACCGATGGCGGCGACAGGATCACCTTTTCCGCAGGCACCCTGACCATGAGTACAGGGCAGGACAATCAGGCCAGCGATCTGTCGGCCCAGATTGATCTGGCGTCGGGCACCCGTGTGGTGCTGTTTGCCGACGCGGGTCGCTTTGATTTGGTGGGGGGGCAGTCAACCTTGCAAGGCAATGTCGTGATCACCACATCGACGGGGTACAAGCTGGCTTCGGAAACGCTGACCGCGGATTTCGACACGTTGGCCATCGAATCGCCCGGAGCGGTGATGGGCGATAGCCCCATAGGCACCCTGAATGCGGGAAAAATGCGGCTGGAACGGCAAGGCAATGGGCAAAACGCCCATTTGATTTTCACAAACGGGGTGAAACTGGTATATGAGCCCCTAAATCAAGAAGAGTGATAGATTCAGTGACTTTCCTGCGTGTCTTTGCCTGTGCCAGCCTTTTGGCCCTTTCATCTCCCGTATTTGCGCAAGGCACCCAAGTGGCATTTGGCGCGATCCAACAAGATACCTCCGCCCCGGTTGAGGTCAGTGCCGATGAATTGTCAGTCGACCAGAACACCAGCGCGGCCACGTTTCAGGGCAATGTAGTGATTGGCCAAGGGCAGATGCGCTTGTCAGCGGCGCGGGTCGAAGTGACCTATCGGACCAGTGGGCAAGGCATTGAGCGGCTTCAGGCAACCGGTGGCGTGACCCTCGTATCTGGCCCCGATGCAGCCGAGGCGCAGCGCGCGGACTACAACATCGACAACGGCGTCATCGTCATGACGGGCGACGTGCTGCTGACCCAAGGGCAAAGCGCGCTGACCGCCGACCGCATGACCGTAAATCTGAACGACGGCACCGCGCGGATGCAGGGGCGGGTCAAAACAATCCTCCAGACTGGCAACAACTGATGGCGAAACCCGACCTCAAACTGGCGGGCGGCTCATCGGGGCTGCGGATCACGAAGTTGCGGAAATCCTACCGCAAGAAACTGGTGATCCGCGACGTCACGATGGAGCTGAACCGGGGCGAGGTTGTTGCGTTGCTGGGCCCCAACGGGTCGGGCAAGACGACGACGTTCTACAGCATCGCTGGGCTGGTAACGCCCGAAGCAGGCAAGGTCACTCTGGACGACCACGATGTCACGACGCTGCCCATGTATCGGCGTGCCCAGATGGGCATCGGATACCTGCCCCAGGAAATGAGCATTTTTCGGGGGCTAAGTGTACAAGACAACATTTCGGCCATCCTGGATATCGCGGTCAAAGACCGGCACAAACGACGCGAGCGCCTCGAAGAGTTGCTGAGCGAGTTCTCGATCGAGCACCTGCGCCGCGCGCCTGCGCTTGCCCTGTCAGGCGGTGAACGGCGCCGGGTGGAGATTGCGCGGTCATTGGCCAGCGACCCGAAATACCTGCTGCTGGACGAACCTTTTGCCGGGGTCGATCCGATCTCGGTCGGTGATATCCGCAACTTGGTCGCCGACTTGAAAAACCGGGGCATCGGTGTGTTGATCACCGACCATAACGTTCGGGAAACACTCGGAATTGTGGACCGCGCCTATATCTTGCATGACGGTCAGGTTTTGATGTCCGGTACACCCAAAGAAGTTGTACAAAACGAAAATGTACGGCGTGTGTATCTCGGCGAAAACTTTCGCATTTCGTGAGAATACCTGACACTTCGCTTGCCAGTTTTGATTGACAGACGGCACCGTTTTCGCGTGCAATAGAACCATGGCATCTCGTGCTGTTCCATTCTCTGCGATCCTGGCTTTGTTCACAAAGCCCGGTGTAGATCAGGAAAAACGAATGTCTCTCCCGCTTAGCTGACGACCTTGACCTGGTCACGCCCGTGGCCCGTCTTGTCGTCTGCGCGGACCATGTGAAGGAGAAAGAATGCAGTACCAAATCAGTGGCAAACAGATCGACATCGGCGACGCCTTGCAAACCCACGTTCGGGACGAATTGGGAGGTGTTGTGCAAAAATACGCTGAACGCCCGACAAGCGCCCAAGTGGTGTTTTCAAAGTCGGCGCATGAATATGTCTGCGAAGCAACGGTGCACCTGTCCACCGGATTGACTGCGCAGGCCAAGGCCCATGCCACTGAAATCTATGCAGCTTTTGACGCATGTTCCGAGAAAATGGAGAAGCAATTGCGCCGCTATAAACGGCGCCTCAAGGACCACCACAAGGACCGTCCACAACCGGTTGAATTCTCTGGCGCGTCCTCGTATATCCTCGCCTCTGAAGCAGGGTCTGAGGACGCAGAGCCGGAGACCTTGCAACCCATGATCGTGGCCGAGATGGAGACACCTATTCAGTCTTTGTCGGTAGGCGAGGCGGTCATGCAGATGGAACTTGCAGGGGCACCCGTGCTGGTGTTTCGAAACGAAGGAAAAGACGGCCTGAATGTCGTGTATCGTCGTGAGGACGGCAACATCGGCTGGATAGACCCGTAAACGAACGCGCCACAAGGGGCGCGCAGGATGCGAGCAGGATGGATTTAGGAAATCTACTAAAGCCCGAGGCAGTCAAGGTTGTGACCTCTGCCACGTCCAAGAAACGTTTGCTGCACGAGATCGCCGATCTGGTGCAGCACGCCTATGCGTTGGACGCCGGTTTTGTGGTCGAGGCGCTGATCGCGCGCGAATCGCTGGGCCCGACCGGCGTAGGCCATGGCGTGGCCTTGCCGCACGCGCGTCTGGATGGAATCACGAACGTGATGGGCGCATTTGTTCTGTTGGACAAACCCATTGATTTTGATTCCGTGGATCGCCAACCGGTCGACATCGCCTTTGCGTTGTTCGCGCCGGAAGAGGCGGGTGTCGAGCATCTCAAGGCCCTGGCCCTGGTCTCTCGCACCCTGCGTGACGCTACGATTTGCGCCAAGCTGCGCGCAAATCCGAATGCCGCCACGATCTATGCGATTTTGAACGAGGCGAAATCGGCGCAAGCGGCCTAAGCCGTCCAGTCCCCAAATCCAAACATCAGGTAGTCGCGGCCATAGGCCGCGCGCGCCAGTGATTCGATTTCCGCATCATAGATGTCGATCAGCGAGTGCGGGCCATCCTTGGCTTGTGCGGGCAGTTCAGGCACCGTCTCCAAACCGACCGTCGTGGCCAATTCCGCCAGTTCATGCGCAACTGTGCCCTCCCTCATCAGGCGGTCGGGCAGTACGAATTCTGCAAACCCTTCGACTGTTTTGGCCTGTGTGGCCCAATCGGGGTCAATACGGATCGCCGTCTGACCGTTCAGGTTACCCTTGAGGAACATCAGAAAGGCAGCAAATGCCGTGCGATGCGCCGCCTTGTCGTAGCTGGCATCAGCTGGATCGTCCGGCAAAGGCAGTTTGTAGCGGCGTTTCAGCGTTGTCCTTATCCCGCCATAGCCCCCCTCACCCGTATTCAGGATGCGGTGGCAGAACACGGCATGGGCACGGGCCAGCGGGTGACGCAAAACGCTAAAGCTGCGATGGCCCGGGTGATCCTGCATCCAATCGCGAATGGCATTCTGACCCAGTTTGGTTGACGGCTTGCCATCCGCGGCGCCGTCCAGCGCGCGCATCCACAGTTTGACAGGGTCCACCGCGCCGCCTCGCACCGGCAAATAAAGCAATGGCGCACTGTGGCTAGCAAAATAGGTCGGCACCGCAGGCCCGCGGCGCGGTTCAAAATTTGGGGTCCGGGTCAGGTTGAACTGGTCGAGGCCCGACAGCGCCTCGGTCATCTGCCCGAAATTGCTGACCTTGTCCGACAGCGGGCTGGGGTTTTGGACCTTCAGGTTCTTGTCCAGCGCCTCAAGCCGTCCATCTACGCCAAGCCAAGCCGCCAGCCCATTCATCACGTCAACATTTTGCAGATCTTCATAGGCCACGTAAAACGCGGTCTGGCCAGAGACCTGGAGGCGGTTCAAAAGGCTGATCTGAAACTGCTGTAACGCGGTCAGATGAGCCGAAAATTCATCCGCATCAAAATGCGCTTTGCCATCCTTGCGTGCCTTTGCATCAGTTAGCTTCCACTGGCCGGTCGCAATCGCAATTTTCCAGGACACATAGCTGTCGGCGGGGTTCCTGGTCAGGACGATCTTGGCACATTTGGGATCATCCACGATCTTGTCGAAGATCCGCGGATCATGATCGTGGAAATAGCGAAACCCCGACAGGTCATCAGGCGTCTTTCGAATTTCCCGCAACAGGCGTTTAGGGTCATGATCGCGGGTCGCTTGATCCACGCCCAAAACCTCTGTGCTGTTGGGATAGCCGATGAAATGGGGGTTAAACGCCTCGCCATGACAGGCCAGCCCATCAATGGCGTTCAGGTTGGTTTCAAGAAAGTTTGAGCCTGTGCGCATCTCGGCAAAGACAACGAAATAGTCAAATTGAGCCATGTCGGGTTACCGCACCAGATAGGGTTTGCGAGGCGTGCTGGGCGCACTCTCCGGGCCTAGCGCCACAGGAAAATCACCCATGAGATAAGGATGCATCCCCTGGTTCTTGAGGTTCTGAAGAAACCGGCCAAAGCCCGTGAGGTCGACCATTTTCGGCACTTCGGAAAGGCGCCGCGCCTGGGTTTGACCAATCTCGTCAAGGATGCCCTGCAAAGGTTCCATCGGGGCCTCGATGAACTCAGCCATGGTCCAGATGCGCACGCGTGCCTTGCTGTAAGGCGAGCGCAGGGTGTCGAGGTGATCGCTTTCGATCTTTTGCAGGCGCGCCGCCTCTTTGCGGATATCCATGAAGTTCTTGTTGGAGCGGAACAAGGGTACGGCCCAGGCACCGGAAATCACCGACACTTGTGCATTGGGATCGCGCGCGATGCGCCAGTTCACGTCTTGGGTGTCAGCAGGCCCAAACTGAAAGCACTGGCGTTCGCCACGGGTGTTCCAGATCAGGTTTGTCAGAAACGCACCGGCGTTGTAATCGCGCGCCAATGCACTGTCGCTCAGTGCCCCATTCAGAGTCGTTTGACCATCGGCAAATTCGACGCGTTCGGGGCCAAAGAGGTGACCATGCACACGGGCCCCGGTGGCCTTGGCCAACCACGGCTCAAAATTCTCGAAAATCTCGGTAAAGCCCTGGAACATGGAATAGGGCGCGGCGGTTACACCATTCTCCCAATCCTGATTGGGAAAGCGGCTTTGCATATAAAGGCCCGGGCGGCCGCGTGTCCGACGCTCTACCGCCTTGGCAAAGATGCGGTCAATCTTGCCCGGATTCGGCTCTGTCTGTTTCATGGCGCCGGCCATATCGGTCAGAAACGCCTCATATAGGCGGTCAGCATGGGGCCAGATCTTGCGCGCCACAAAGCAGTCAGAGCGGCGCAGCAATTGCAGGTGATCGTCGTAGAAAATGTGCGGTTTGCCCTGAAAGTCGAACTTGGACAGGGTCAGCGACCGGCTTTCGATATTCGTTGAGAACTGCCGCGCGAGCGTTTGGTAATAACTTTCATCGGGGATCCAGACTTGCCGGAAATAGCTGTCATATTCCTTACGATCCGGCCCTTGTAGAATGGCCGACAAGGTCTGGCGCGTCAGACACCACCACTGGCTGCCCATGTGGGGGACAAGCCCTTTGGGGATCTTCCGCTTGATCTTGAGACGGCGTTGCAGTTCCACGTATTTGTCGAACAGAATCCGCTGACGCTTCCACGAAAAGGGAAAGCGCAGCGTGAACCGCTCCTGATCCAGGCCACCGACCGTCCAGGGCACATCGGCCGTTGTGGCGCTTTCGATGAAATCCGTGCGTGGGCGATCGGCCAGATACTCACTCAACTCTTCGACAGGGCGCAGTGGCAGGCAGGACCCGGACGCCAGATAGACATGGCGCACATCCTCAAATTCGGCCAGCATCATTTCCGACGCGGCCTGACTGGCCGCCACGATGCCCCAGGTGCCCCACTCACAGCGGAACCGTTTCGAAAACCGGATCGAGGGGATATCGGCCAATGCGCTGGCAAATCGGGCATAGACCTTGCGCGGTACCATCGCGTCCACATGGATCACGACGGGGCACCCGCCCGCTGCCCAGTGGCGCGCGGCCTGTTCGGCACGGTCCAGTGCAGTATGCACCAGCATGACAATGCCGACGCTCATGCCCAGTTGCCTTTCGACATGAGGCCAAGGATCTCAAGCTGGCGCCAGTTGATGTATTTTTCCGACCATTTGCACCACAGATCGGGATCATCCCGCATCGTATTGGCATAAGCCTTGTATTCAACCGATGCCGCGTAATGCTGTTTGCGGTTCAATTCCTCTGCCGCTTTAGCGGTGAAGGTGTCGAGGAATTTTGCATGCAGCAACACGCCAGAAGCCTTTTCGCCGCCCCATTCATCATAGACTTGGTTCAAACCGCGTGGCAGCAGCATGTGGGTCGAACTGACATAGGCGTAGCGGCGATCCCATTTCACCAACGGGATTTTGTTCAACGCGGGCGCCTTGGCCGGCGTATCGGGAAAGAAAACGCGGGCCCGTGGGCCGCCCTGTATCCACAGATTGCCAAAACGTTTGTTCCGCGAAATCGTGTAATTGCCGCTGTCGAACCAACTGGCAATTTCCATCGGGTTTTGCCCGGCCTGATAGGGTTGTTCGTCCAACCGCCCCTTGGGGTACATATCCAGCAACATGGCCGAGAATGATTTGATCGACGAGGCATCCAGCCAATCCGTCAACGCTCGCAAGGGCCGCGTGTCACAGAACGGATAGACCAGAAATTCATCCGGATCGACGGTCAGCGCCCAATGGCCATGGGCGTATTTCAGCTGGAGCCAATTCAGCCAATCCACGCCAAAGCGCGAACGTTTATAGCTGCCCTTGGTGGTCCAGACCGACACGTCTGGCTGCGCAGCCAGGTAATCCGCAGAGCCATCCGTACTGTCATTGTCCACGATAAAGAAATGGTTGATTCCCATTTCGCGGTAGTATTGCAGGAAATAAGGCAGGCGGATCGCCTCGTTCCGCAGGGTGGTAAAACATAAAAGGTCAGTGGGGCGAATGTTGTCCGTACGTTGGACAACACGTTTCAATTCGCGACGCTTGCGAAACGCACGAATGCGCCAGCGCTTGCGCTGAAGCCTCAGCCGATATGACTGCCAAGCGCCCAAATATCCATGCCCTCTACCTGCCGCTTGCTGCGACCCACGATGCGCCTATCAGGTCAACCTTAACACAGTCTTGAAATGCGCATCCCATGTGGGCGGTTCAAACTGCTTTGGTCTTGACGGTGTGGGCTCTGCCTCGGCCAATTCTTTAACCTTGTTAATCCACAGATAACGATCTGAAACGCTTGCGTAAACGGGTATTTCGCCAAGGATTTCGCGGAACACGTTCAAATCATTCACGATCAGGGGCACGCCGCGCGCCGCCGCCTCTGTCGCGGGCAGGCCAAAACCCTCGGCATGGGTCGGGAAAAGGACGCCATTTGCACCCTCGATCAGGGCTGCCAATGCCCCGTCTGACAACCCTGCGACCTCACGAACGGGTCCGTTTGGCGGCAGTCTGTCGAGGCGGTCAAACACGTCCTCATTTTTCCAGCCACGCGAGCCGGCGATGATCAACCGGGGTGCATCGGTCCCCATCTCTTCCCAGATATCCAGCAAGAAGGCATGGTTCTTGCGCGGCTCGATGGTGCCCACACAGACGAAATAAGGCCGCGGCGGCGGCAGGTTTTCCGGCAGGTCCTGTGACCTCGCCGCTGCCAGCTCTGTTCCCAAATGCGCAACAATCGCCCGGGGCGGCTGCACCATCCGCGCCTCGGCCAGCCGTGCCGTGTCATGCGAATTGTAAAGGATCAAGTCAGCAAAGCGCGACACCCGATCCACCATTGCCGCAAAAGGGGCGACCGCCCCGTCACGCTGATAATCGGGGAATTCCAGCGGAATTATGTCGTGGATCATCACAGCCGTCCGCGCCCCCAAGGCACTTTGCACCGTGCGCAGAACGCGGGCGGTGAGATTGGAATGACCGACATTCAAATAAGCAGCCCCCTGCGGCACATGAAGCCGCAGCATCCGACCCAAGAGTGTAGGCACCACGCGCCCCACGGCCAAACGACGGGCCTTGCGCCAGGTTCTGGTGCGGTGCGCGGATGGGTCCAAGCCCCTGTCAGGGCCGCTCAGAGGGGTGACAAGCGCCTGCATCCCGGCCTCATCCAGCAGGATATAGCCCAGCTTGGATCGGATCAGCCCAAAGGCGGGCACAGGATCTGCCAGAACAGCACGCAAATAGGCCAGTTCAACCCGGTCGACACCCGTCAAAACCTTGCCTGCCCGACGCATCAACCGCGTCAGGTCAAGAAGGCGCGCAGGCGGCGGGTTATTTGTCGTAGTGCCCAGTTTGGTGCCACCTCCAGGCGTCCGTAATCATAGTCTCAAGCGTCGAACGATCCGGGGTCCAGCCCAGCTCGGCCTCGGCCCGCCTCGATCCGGAAACCAGTTTCGTGCAGTCGCCGGGGCGGCGATCACCGTCCGTGTAGGGGACTGCTTTATTGGTCACAGCGCGGGAATGGTCGATGACCTCGCGCACAGAAAAGCCGGTGCCGGTGCCAAGGTTGAACACACGGCTGCCCTTGCCATCCTGCAGCCACTTGAGGCCCAGAACATGCGCATCCACCAGATCGCAAACATGCACGTAATCGCGAATACAGGTGCCATCGGGCGTGTCGTAGTCGGTGCCAAAAACGGTCAGCGCATCCCGCTTGCCCGCAATGGCATCCAGCATGAGCGGAATCAAATGCGTCTCGGGCTGGTGGAACTCGCCCACTTCGCCGTCAGGGTCCGCACCCGCCACGTTGAAATAGCGAAAGATGACGTGGCGCAGGCCAAAGGCGGCCTCGAAGTCGATCAATATGTCTTCGATCGCGCGTTTGGACGCGCCATAGGCATTGATCGGGTGTTGGGCGCTGTCCTCGTCCAGAACGACGTTGTCCTGGTCGCCATAGGTGGCGCAGGTCGAGGAAAAGACAAAATTCTCACACTCTGCCGCCACCGCAGCCTCGATCAGGTTAAGCGAGCCCATGACGTTGTTGCGCCAGTATTTGCCCGGCAGCTTCATACTTTCGCCCACTTGGCTGAGAGCGGCAAAGTGCATAACGGCCACGGGTTGGTATTGGGCAAAAGCGGCGTCGATGACCGCTCGGTCCATCAGGTCACCCTGAACGAAGGGGCCAAATTTGACGGCATCCTGCCAGCCGGTTTCAAGGTTGTCGAACGTCACGGGCGTGAACCCGGCGTCGCGCAAAGCCTTGCAAGCGTGAGAGCCGATGTAACCCGCCCCGCCCGTCACCAATACATGTGTCACAAAAGTACTCCGCCTTATTCTGCAGCACGGTCCAGATGAACCACGTCGCGAATATAGGCCAGGAGGTCGTCGCGCAATTCGTCGCGGGCCAGGCCAAAGGCGACGGTAGCCTGCAAAAACCCGGATTTGGACCCGCAGTCAAACCGCTGGCCACGGAACCTGTAACCATACACGCCGTGTTCGCCGTTGATCTCGCTGGCGATGGCGTCGGTCAGTTGGATTTCGCCCCCCGCCCCGGATTTCATCTGATTCAGCGAACGCAGTACAGAGGGGTTCAGGATATAGCGGCCAATAACGGCCAGGTTCGAAGGCGCTTTGCCAACAGGGGGCTTTTCGACCATGCCTTTGACCTTGACCACGTGGCCCATATCCTCTTGCACGTCGAGCACGCCATAAGACGACGCCTTTTCCGGCGGAACTTCCATCGTGGCAACCACGTTGCCGCCGGTTTCGTTATAGGCCTCGACCATCTGTTGCAGACACGGCTTTTCGGCGGCGATCACATCATCGGGCAAGATCACGGCAAAGGGCTCGTTGCCGACAAGGCGGCGGGCGCACCATACCGCATGGCCAAGGCCCAGGGCTTTGTGCTGGCGGATATAGGCGATGGCACCGCTGTCCATGTTGGTGTCTTTCAACACCTCCAAAAGCTCATCTTTGCCCTTTTTGCGCAGCTCTTGTTCGAGCGTGGGGGCATGGTCGAAATAGTCCTCAAGCGCACCTTTGCCGCGCGAGGTCACAAAAATGAATTCCTTGATACCGGCCGCGCGCGCCTCATCAATTGCGTATTGGATCAAGGGCCGATCAACCAGTGTCATGATTTCCTTGGGAACCGACTTGGTCGCGGGTAAAAAGCGTGTCCCGAGTCCGGCCACCGGGAAGATCGCTTTTGTTACCTTTTTACGCATGGATGCTCCCCTCGCGTTTACGCTGTTACTTGCTACGCACTGATGTTTCGAAACTCTCTAACCACAAATTACGGCCTAAAGAATGGCCAAATCGTGAAACTTTGGGCATGAGCCATTATTGTTGCGCGGACGCGCCAATTCAACCTTCAATCAGGCGAACCGCTGCCACGCGTTCCACCTCTCGGGTCACACGGGACGAAAATGTGGTTAACCGAACGGGTGGGTCGCTCCGCTCTGACTTGCCAAAAAGGCCGCCGCGCTGTTCCCAGAATCCTTCAGCCGTGAACCGCACCGAATGGTAAAGCGTCGTAGGCGACAACAGAATCAGCGTGACAATCTCGCCTTTGGCCACCCGCTCTGCCGCCTCGGCACGCAGACGCGCACGCTGCCAGATACGCCCCCTCAGAACGGTGCTTTTGCGAGCCCGGAACGGGAACGCCCGAAAGGCCGACACAGGGCTGCGCGTCACCTGACCGCCGCCACGCTGCCGACCAAGGCCCTGGCCATAGCCAAGATCCAGACGCCGCATCAGATACCGCACGCCATCAGGGTCAAGCCGTCCAGCGACCATATGCGCCATCGCGCGGCGTTTTTCATGATCGCGGATCGCACGCCAATGGGTCGGCCGATCCGCCTCGGCCAGGTACTTGCGCTGAAACACCGCCCAGCTTGATCCGATGTCATAAAGGTCCGCAGGCACCCGATCCCTGCGACGACGCGGGCTGGCCTCGAACCCGTGATGCACCTCTGCCATGGGCACCACTGCCGTGGCATGCCCGGCCCGCATCAGGCGCAGGTTCAGATCGGTTTCGTCCAGATAAAAAGCAAAGCCGGGGTCGAACCCTTCCAAGTCCACCAGCACATCACGGCACACAGCCATATTCGTGCCTTCGGTCTTGGTGGCGATCGTCCCTTTGGGCGTCAGGATCGTGGCCCGTTTCGGGTTCATGTCCAGATCCGCAGTATCGCCGCGCAGATCGACGCTGCGCGCGCGCCACTGAAACGATATACCGTTGCGCCCCCGCACATAGCCGCCCATCGCCGCCACATTCGGACGGCGTGCAGGCGCCACAAGCTGAGTCAGCCAAGTGGGTTCCGGCACCGCATCATCGTCGATAAAGGCCACGACATCGCCCGCCGCGTGGCTGATCCCCAAATTCCGCGCCTCTGAAATATTAGCCCGGTCAAAGCCGACCAGCTTGACCAAATCGGCAAAAGGGGAACGCGCCACTGCAGCCTCGCCCTTTGGATCGGCCACAACGACAACTTCAAAGTTGGGATATTGCAGTTGGTTCAGCCCCGTCAGACACCGCAGCAAGGCGGTGGGCCTGTCACGGCTGACAACCACCACACTGACCATCACATTGGTCAGGTGTTCGGTCATTCAATCCCCATCTCAGCCATCATCGCCTCGATCCTTGGTACATCTTCGGGGTTGTTGAGCTCCCAGAACTGGCGGCCGCGAGCCGCAACTTCGACACACAGGATGTGACGGCCGTTCTCCAGAAACCGCAACTGCTCCAACCCTTCCAACCGCTCCAGTGGGCCAACAGGCCAATCCGGATAGGAGGCCAGGGCATCCGGGCGATACGCATAGACACCAACATGGTGAAACACCGGCGTATCTGCATCATCGGCATAAATCGCGTTTGTGTAGGGGATCACCTCTTTCGAGAAATAGAGCCCTTGGTGCTGCGCCCCAAAGACAGCAGTTGTGCCGCCCACGCGCCCCGCCTTGCGATCCGCCAGAAAACCGTTCAGCGTGGCCCCGTCACAGCGCAACACTGGCGTGGCAATCTCGGCCTCAGGCGCGGCTTTCAGTCCCTCGATCAATCCCTCGACAAACCATGGGGGCGTCAAAGGGGCATCACCCTGAAGGTTCACCACGATATCAAAACTGCCGCCCAGAGCGGCATGCGCCTCGGCGCACCGCTCCGTCCCGTTGGCGCAAGCCTCAGAGGTCATGACAACCTCGGCGCCAAACGCCTCTGACGCAGTGCGAATGCGTTCGTCATCTGTAGCCACCACAACCCGGTCAACCCCGGCGACAGACTTCGCCGCACGCCAACTGCGCTCGATCAACGACTGCGCCTGACCCGTGGCCCCGGTCAAACCGACCAAGGGCTTGCCCGGATAGCGGGTCGAGGCATAGCGCGCCGGGATTGCGATCAGAACAGACATCAGACGGGTTTCAGATCAACAGAAGGGGCATAGGCGATAAAGAACGGGTTGGCATAAGTGTCTTTCCCATAGGTCAGGGGGGTCAGATCATCAAAGCGCACCACAGCCCCACCGGCACCGGCCAGAACGGCATGACCAGCGGCGGTATCCCACTCCATTGTGCGGCCCAACCGAGGGTACAGATCCGCCTCGCCTGTCGCCACCAGACAGAATTTCAGGGAGGACCCGGCGCTTTTCATATCCTTTACATCGTATTTTTTGATGTAGTCATCGGTCGCCTGGTCCCGGTGGGATTTGGAGGCAACGACCATCAACGCGGCGTTGTCACTGGTTGCCACGTTCATCGGGGTCACATCGCCCACGACGTCCTTGTCAAAAGCACCCGTTTCCTCGACGGACTGGCCATCGGCCTGGGTAAAGAACATGCGCCCCTTGGCAGGCGCATAAACGACGCCGCGCGTTGGCACACCACCTTCGACCATCGCGATATTCACGGTGAAATCGCCGCGACGATGCACGAATTCCTTGGTTCCATCCAGCGGATCAACGATCAGAAACGTGTCGCCCGTGGTTGTATGAGTGGCCGCCTGTTCTTCGGTCACCAGCATCACATCAGGAAAGGCAGCGCGCAGACCGGCCGAAATGATGGCATCCGCCGCCTCATCAGCCGCCGTCACCGGGCTGTCATCCGACTTGGTCTTGACGTCAAAATCGTCCTCACCATAGATTTCCATAATCTTGTCCCCAGCCTCCAGGGCCAGCTTGCGGATCACCGGGATCAACGCGTCATAGTTCATTAATTTGCTCCTCAGGCGGGCACTTGTTGAAAATCAGATGCGCGCCCCTTATGCTGCGGCGCTAACGGAACGGCAAGATTTCCCTGCGATAACGCATCATTCGAGGCACATAAGAGCTTATGTTTCAATCGTCAGGCAAACCACAGACCGGCTTTGGCACTGCCATGGCCATGTTCGAGCTGATTTATCACTCGATCGTGCGCTCCGTGCGAAAAACGCACAATAACGCCTTCATGGCGATTGTGATGAATATGTTGCAGGCGGCGATCTTTGTCGGCGCATTCTATGTGATGTTTTCGGTGCTGGGCCTGCGCGGGGCGGCAATCCGGGGCGACTTCCTGCTCTATATTATGACAGGCATCTTTCTTTACATGACACACACCAAGTCGCTTGGTGCTGTCGTGGGCTCCGAAGGGCCAGCAAGTCCGATGATGCAACACGCGCCGATGAACACGATCATCTCGATCAGTTCGGCGGCGCTGGGCGCGCTTTATGTCCAAGTGCTGTCGCTTTTCGTGATCCTTTTTATCTACCACGTGGCCTTCACCCCTGTGGAGATTGAGGACCCGTTCAGCGCTTTCGGCATGTTGATGCTGGCCTGGTTCACCGGTTGCGCGTTGGGGATCGTTCTTTTGGCGATCAAACCGTGGTTTCCGACCTTCGTCTCGATCTTTACCCAGATCTACCAAAGGGCCAACATGATCGCCTCAGGCAAAATGTTTGTGGCCAACACGCTGCCCAGCTTCATGCTGGCCATGTTCGACTGGAACCCGCTATTCCACACGATTGATCAGTCGCGGGGCTACACATTCATCAACTACAACCCGCGCTATTCGTCCTGGGAATACGCCTGGTGGGTGGGGGTTGTCCTGCTGATGGTGGGGCTGATGGGCGAGTTCTACACCCGCAAACACGCCTCACTCAGCTGGGGCGCACGGCGCTAGGGCGCGACACGGGACGGGCCAAGCAGCAGTACATCCATCCGGCCACGCACACGAAAACTCAGCCATATCAGGTAACAGCCAAAGACCAGTATCCCGCCCACACAGACCAAGGGTGCAAATACCCACGCCTGCGCCGAAAACGCGTTCCGCCACAAAAACCAAACTGTGCTCAGCAACAGATAAGCGGAAAAATCCACGTTGAATTGACCCTGCCAAGTCATCGCCAGAACCCCGCCGAAAAACGGCGTGATCAGGTCCAACCCCTCACGGCCAATAACCACCAAAGTGTAGACCGCCACCACTGCCACAAGGCAGGCACAAATCGCACGCAATGCCAGCATCGCATATCTCCTCAATCCACGCTTCGACACGGCGTAGGTCGGGACAGGAAACCAATCAATTACCTCACAGGTCATACACCAACGACACGACTGCATTCATTGTTCGAAAATTATACTCCGAGTTTGGGGCAGCGCCCCAAGGCCCTTGCGGCCAGAGCAAAATAAAATAGTGCGCGCCGACAGGCGCTCCTTTTGGCAAGACCCGGAAACTACAGAACCACGCGGCAGGTCAGGTTGATCCGCCCACCTTTGGGCAACAAAGACGACGATCCAAAGCGTATTCGATCCACACCGTGATAGGTCAGGCGCGCATCACCGCCCATGACCACAACGTCCCCCGACTCCAGCCACAGCGATTCTGTCTTGCCGCCCCGGGTCGTATTCCCGATGCGAAACAGTCCCGCATCGCCCAAAGACACTGACAGAACCGGCCAGGAAAAATCTGCCTCGTCGCGGTCCTGATGCATGCCCATACGCGCGCCGTCGCCGTAGTAATTGACAAGACAGCAGTCCGGCGCACGCTCCAATCCGGTCAAACCATGCCACAACGCCAAAACCGCATCGGGAATCGGTGGCCATGGCTGACCCTCCGGGTGCGCGGGCGCATAACGATAGCCGGAACGATCCGAATACCAGCCTACAGCGCCCGCCGACGTCATCCGCACCGACATGGGCTTGCCATAGGGTGTTTCGGGCGAAAACATGGGCGCCACGGCAGCAACATCCCGGATATCCCCGACCAAAGCGGCCTGAGCCGCCGGATCAAGATAGCCCTTGAAGATGTCAAAACCGCGTATCTGAACCCGCATTACCGCCAACCTTACCGATTATGTGCAATTTTTGCTCTTTTACACCACATCGCAACGGTTGCAGCGTCAAATGACCCTCCTTATATACGCCCCAGCGCGCCCGACCGGGTGCATCACAATCGTGGCGTCGATGCCGACAATCGGGTCGTCGCCTCGTGTCATCGCCTTGAAGTAACATGAGGGATCGAAAACATGGCCAAAGTCATTGGTATTGACCTGGGAACCACCAACAGCTGCATCGCAATCATGGATGGCAGCCAACCCCGCGTAATCGAAAACGCGGAAGGCGCACGGACAACACCGTCCATCGTCGCATTCACCGAAAACGAACGTCTCGTCGGCCAACCTGCCAAACGGCAAGCGGTGACGAACCCCGACAACACCATCTTTGGTGTGAAACGCCTGATCGGCCGCCGCAATGACGACGCGGACCTGGCCAAGGACAAGAAAAACCTGCCCTTCAACGTGATTGATGGCGGCAATGGCGACGCATGGGTCGAAGCGCGCGGCGAGAAATATTCGCCGAGCCAGATCAGCGCATTCATTCTGGGCAAGATGAAAGAAACGGCTGAGAGCTATCTCGGCGAAGATGTGACCCAAGCGGTCATCACTGTTCCTGCCTATTTCAACGACGCACAGCGTCAGGCCACCAAGGACGCGGGCAAAATCGCCGGTCTCGAAGTGCTGCGGATCATCAACGAACCCACTGCGGCGGCCCTGGCTTATGGCCTCGACAAAGAAAACACGCAAACCATCGCGGTCTATGACCTTGGCGGCGGTACGTTCGACGTGACGATCCTGGAAATCGACGACGGCCTCTTTGAAGTCAAATCGACCAACGGCGACACCTTCCTGGGTGGCGAAGATTTCGACATGCGGATCGTGAACTATCTGGCCGAACAGTTCCAGAAAGAGCACGGCGTTGACCTGACCCAGGACAAGATGGCCCTGCAACGTCTCAAAGAGGCGGCGGAAAAAGCCAAGATTGAACTGTCGTCGGCCAACCAGACAGAGATCAACCAGCCCTTCATCTCGATGGGTTCTAACGGTCAGCCGCTGCACATGGTCATGAAACTGACCCGCGCCAAGCTGGAACAACTGGTGGGCGATCTGATCAAAGCTTCGATGAAGCCTTGCGCCGCTGCGTTGAAAGACGCGGGCCTCGCAGCCTCTGACATCGACGAAGTCGTCCTTGTTGGCGGTATGACCCGCATGCCGCGCGTCGTTGAGGAAGTGACCAAATTCTTTGGCAAAGAGCCGCACAAAGGTGTGAACCCTGACGAAGTCGTCGCTATGGGCGCCGCCATCCAGGCCGGTGTTCTGCAAGGTGACGTCAAAGACGTGGTTCTGCTCGATGTGACTCCTCTGTCCATGGGGATCGAAACCCTGGGCGGCGTGTTCACCCGCTTGATCGACCGTAACACCACCATCCCAACGAAGAAGTCCCAGATTTTCTCGACCGCCGAGGACAACCAGAGCGCTGTGACCATCCGGGTCTTCCAAGGTGAGCGTGAAATGGCTGCCGACAACAAGATCCTTGGCAACTTCAACCTGGAAAACATTCCGCCTGCCCCGCGCGGCATGCCGCAGATCGAGGTGACCTTTGACATCGACGCCAACGGCATCGTGTCGGTCGGCGCCAAAGACAAGGGCACCGGCAAGGAACAGCAGATCACAATCCAGGCCTCGGGCGGTCTGTCGGATGCGGACATCGAACAGATGGTCAAGGACGCCGAAGACAACGCCGAAGCGGATAAGGAACGTCGCGAGCTGATCGAGGCGAAAAACCAGGCCGAAAGCCTCATCCACTCGACCGAGAAATCCGTCGAAGAGCACTCGGACAAGGTTGATCCAACCACGGTTGAGGCCATCGAACTGGCCATTGCCGCCCTCAAGGACGAGCTGGAAACCGACAATGCCGACAAGATCAAGTCGGGCATCCAGAACGTGACTGAAGCTGCCATGAAACTGGGCGAGGCGATCTACAAGTCCGCTCAGGAAGACGGCGACGCCGAACCAAGTGCGGCAGACGAGCCCCGCGCGGATGACGACGACATTGTGGACGCCGAGTTCGAAGACCTCGACGACAACAAGCGCGCCTGATCTTGGCAGCCGCCAAGGAACCAATCACAAGGCCGGTCCCATACGGGCCGGCCTTGGACGTTCCAGCAAAGGACATGATCCATGGCAAAACGTGACTATTACGAGGTGCTTGGCGTCTCAAAAGGGGCCAGCGCCGACGAGATCAAAAAGGGTTACCGCACCAAAGCCAAGGAACTGCACCCCGACCGGAATGCAGACAACCCCAAGGCCGAAGCCCAATTCAAAGAGGCCAACGAGGCCTATGACGTCCTGAAGGACGCTGACAAAAAGGCGGCCTATGACCGCTTTGGCCACGCCGCGTTCGAGGGCGGAATGGGCGGCGGTGGACGTCCCGGTGGCGGGCAGCAGGGCGACTTTGGCTCGGCCTTCTCGGATGTATTTGACGACTTGTTTGGCGACTTCATGGGCGGTCAACGAGGCGGTGGCGGGCGACGTGCCGCGCGTGGCTCTGACCTGCGCTACAACCTGCGCATCTCGCTTGAGGACGCATTTGCAGGCATGCAGAAAACCATCAACGTGCCCGCATCCGTTTCCTGTGGGTCGTGTAATGGATCAGGGGCCGAAGGGGGCTCTGAACCCACTACGTGCCCGACATGCTCCGGCATGGGCAAAGTACGGGCGCAACAGGGTTTCTTTACCGTTGAACGCACCTGCCCCACATGCTCCGGCATGGGTCAGATCATCAAGAACCCTTGCAACACCTGCGGCGGCGCAGGTCGCGTGGAAAAAGACCGTTCGTTGAGTGTGAACATCCCCGCCGGTGTCGAAACCGGTACGCGCATCCGTCTCGCGGGCGAGGGCGAGGCCGGGATGCGGGGTGGGCCAACAGGCGACCTCTACATCTTTATTGATGTGACGGAACACAAGCTCTTTGAGCGGGACGGCACAAACCTCTTCTGCCGGGTGCCTGTGTCAATGGGCACGGCTGCCTTGGGCGGCTCCATCGAGGTGCCAACGATTGATGGTGGCCGCGGGCGCGTGCAGATTCCTGCCGGGTCACAATCGGGTCGTCAGATGCGGTTACGCGGCAAAGGTATGCCAGCGCTGCGCGGCGGCAGTGCCGGCGACATGTTCATCGAACTGGCTGTCGAAACGCCGGTAAACCTGACCAGCCGCCAAAAGGAACTGCTGCGCGAATTCGAGGACCTCTCCGAGGAGAATAACCCCGAATCCTCCAGCTTCTTTTCATCCGTAAAGTCCTTTTGGGACGGAATGAAAGGTTAAACCCAAGACAGATCGAGATCTGCCTTAAGGGCAAGCGTCACAGTGTTTCGCAAAGCCGCAACGCTTGCCCCACACCCTGTAAGGCGGATCTTGATCCGCCGGGGTTGGATTAACCCTTCGCTAACCAGATATGCGGCACAGTTGCCCCATGTCTTATTTCGCTGAACAATCGCTGCCCTTTGACCTGGACGAGGCGACGCCTGCCCGGATCCGCCCCGGCAAAACACCGTCATATATGGCTGACCATCGCAAGCGCTTGCGCACCCGCTTTGTGGAAGGTGGTGCCAGTGCAATGCCCGACTATGAACTGCTGGAACTCATCCTCTTTCGCGCCATTCCGCGTCAGGATGTCAAGCCGCTGGCCCATGATCTGATGAACGCCTTTGGGGATTTCAACCGGGTCATCACCGCCCCCATTGACCGCCTGCGCAGCTTCAAAGGGGTCGGTGACGCCGTGATCACTGAACTCAAGATTGTCGAGGCGGCGGCACAGCGCCTGGCACGCTCCAAGGTTCTCAACAAACAGCTAATATCAAGCTGGGATGCCCTGATCGACTATTGCCACACCACCATGGCCCACCGCGAAACCGAACAGTTTCGCGTCCTGTTTCTCGACCGCAAGAACGTGTTGATCGCTGATGAGGAACAGGCCAAGGGCACCGTGGATCACGTTCCTGTTTACCCGCGCGAGGTGGCCAAACGCGCCCTGGAACTCAATGCCTCAGCGCTGATCCTCGTCCATAATCACCCGTCTGGTGATCCGACCCCCAGCCAAATCGATATCGACATGACCGCACAGATGGAAATGGCCTGCGCAGCCCTGGGCCTGACCCTGCACGACCACTTGATTGTCGGAAAGTCTCGCGAGCTTAGCTTCAAGTCCGAAGGGTATCTCTGACCGCTAGCGCACCCAAACCTCGACACGCCGGTTGGCCTGTCGACCCCACGCGCTGTCGTCGCAGGCCATCGGCAGCGCCTCACCAAACGCATCCACGCTCATATCAATGCGGTCAAAATTGGCGGTTTCCGCCGCAGACTGCACCGCACGCTGCACGGCCTCGGCTCGTTTCAATGCGATGTCGCGGTTGGCGCCCGCCGGGCCATCACCATCGCTGAATCCTACCAGCAGAATTTGACGCGCGTCGTACTTGCCCTGCTCCAGCGCGCGAGCAAGCTGTTGCACATTCGACCGCGATTGCGCGTCCAGACGCACCGAACCTGCCTCAAAGCGAAACGAAGTCGTCAGCCGCGCCATGCCATAAAGCGTCCGGGTCATCCGCTGTAGCTCCTCCAGTGACACTTCGGGACCAGCAGATGTGATCGCATTGGCAAAGCGATAACCTTGAGCATCAATGCTGACCTCTTCGGGCGCTTGATCGACAAAGCCAGCGCGTCGGATCATGATCTGGGCCGATGGCCCCCGGGTGAAGGCGAGGAACTCGCGCGCCACTTTGGGCAAACGTCGGGCCGGCAGATACAGAAACATCGGCGCAGTCAGCGGATAGTCTTCGGTCTTGATCGTGCCCCGATCAGCGGACAGCGAGAAACCGCAAGACCCGGTCAGCGTCAGCGCCCGCGCATTGCCCGTCTCTGCATAGCTGGTAATCCCGATGGCAAAAGGGTCACGCAACACCGCCTGCACCAGCGCATCAGACCGGGCATGCCGCGTGATTCCATCTGCAAAATCCAAACGCGCAGGCCCCATCACATCATCCTCGACCGACTGGCCGAGGCCGGTGGACCCATCGGGCAGGTGCAAAGCAATGGCGACATCCGCCCCGCCCAGCGCTTTCCAATTGTCGATCCGGCCAGCGAACACAGCCGCCAACTCTTGGGGTGACAGGGTATCGACTGGGTTAGACGGCGATACAATCGGCACCATCGCATCCAACGCCAGCACGCGGCTGCGGTTGGCTTGGGTCATGTCGCCCAGGCCCGCGCTGCGCGCCCGTTTCCGCTCATCAGGGCGGATTTCGCGCAGGGCCATCACGATATCCGCCTCATTCACCAGCAGATCGGCAAACCCTTCATCCGTGGTCGAGGCGTGGAAGTAAAAGCGGGCGACCGCGCTGTCATCCGCCTCGTCCCGCAAAACATAGACAAAGTTCGAGGCATCTACCGCTTCACGCACAACGACCATCCCATTGCGCAGGGCGAACCCTTCGATCAAGGCAGGCATCAGGACCGACCCCATGGTGGCAGAGCCGGAAACGTTAATTTCGGCCACGAAGTTCTGGAGGTTCGGGCACGCCGGGCCATCGCAATTCACGCCGGACCCGTCGACCGTCAATTCGCCATAAATCGTCTCGACGCGGTAGAACTCGCCGTCAAAGCCTAAAAGCGTGCCGCTGATTTCCACCGCCCCATCGGGCGAGGTCAGTGTCACGTCCTGAGCGGCAAGCCCCGTGCCAAATATGAAAAGTGCGGCGAAAATCGCCGCACGTGCCCAAGCCATAAGATGCCCTTTGTCGCAACGGTCAGTTGCTGGCGACTTTCAGGTCTGAGACAAGATTGTTCAACACCAGAAAACTGCCAACCGCATCACAACCGGGCACGGCCAGGGTCAGATCCTGAGTTTTGAGGCTGCCATTCTCCGTCATCTCGATGGATTGGGCCTCGACCTCCAGGCCACAGTTTTGCGTGGTCACTTCCGCCTCGACGCTCAGATCAATGGTGCCGTCTTGGGCAGTCTTGCTGGTGGGAAATGTATAGACCTCGGCCACAAGCGGCTGGGCCACGTCCCGATTCCCCAATTGCATGAGAAATCCGTGCTGCCCGCCAATCATGCCGGCAACATCTGGTTCAACACCGGCCCAGATATGGCCTGTAGCACCGTAATCTGCACCAAATTCACGGGCGTGCAGCTGAAAACCAGCCTGGCCGCGCCATTGCAGTGCCACCCGATCATAGCCGTATAGATCATCAATCACGGTCTGCGCCACGGCCCCATCGCCATTGGAAAAGGCCATGATAAACACCGCCTGCTCGGTCAGGGCAGGCACCACCACATCCAACATGCCATCGGCGCCCGTCGCTTCGGTGAACATCAGGCCGTTATGATGGATGGTGAGCCGTTCGTTTGCTGCACAGGGCGCGCTGAGCATGAGGTTGACCATCGCGCCGGGCAATGGTGCTGCCTGGGCTTCGATCGCGCAGTTTTCCGCCAGTGGGGCGATGTCTTGCTCGATCGGTGGCAGGTCAACAGTGGCCGACGCGGACACCCGCTGCACCATGGGCTCGACGCTGGGTGTCGCAATCGCAGGCACATCTGTAGCTGAGGTCAGCTCGATCTGTTGGACTTCCAACAACACTTCGGCGTTGCCTGTTTCAACAGGTGCAACCGCGGTGACATCGGGCCGTCCGGCCGCACCATAGCGTTCTTTGGCTGTTTCGCCGCTCTGCATCACGAAACCGATGCCCGCCGCGATCGCAAGCGTGCCAACAGCGGTGATGATTTCTTTCTTGCGCAACATTGCCCCACGTCCCTTCCACGGATTGGTTCCGTTGTGGGATCGCAAAACAAAGAGGCCCGGTTATGACCCGTGCATGGAGTCTTTGCGGCAGGAATGGGGCGGTCGGGTCAGACCAGCCGCCCGTGACAATGCTTGAATTTCTTGCCTGATCCGCAAGGGCAGGCCTCGTTTCGACCGGGATTTCCCCAGGTCGCCGGATCATTTTCGTCAAAGCCTGCGGCAACCGCCTCTTCGGTCGGAGCGGGTGCAGGTGGCTGTGCAGCCTCAACGGCGGCTTGCTGTTGCGCGGCCATCTCGGCCAGCATCTGCTGCCGCTCTTCCTCGGTCATCGGACGGATCAAGGCGAGCTTTTGCGTTACTTCGGTCCGCAGGCTGTCCAGCATCCCTTCGAACAGTTGGAAGGCCTCGTTCTTGTATTCGTTCAGCGGATCGCGCTGCGCATAGCTGCGGAAGCCCACGACTGACCGGAGGTGCTCAAGCGTCAACAGGTGCTCGCGCCACTTGCTGTCGATGGCCTGAAGAATCAACTGTTTTTCGATGCTGCGCATGTTCTCGGCGCCAAAGGCTTCGGTCTTGTCCGCCATCAGCTTGTCGCTGGCCTCGATCAGGCGCTCGCGGATATGTTCGTCGTCCACGCCCTCTTCTTCGCACCACTCAATGACAGGTACATCAAGGCCCAACTGCTCCATCACGGCGGCATAAAGGCCCTGGCTGTCCCATTGATCGGCATAGGAGTTCGCGGGCATGTACTGGTCAATCAGATCGTCGACCACCTGGTCACGCATGTCCGAAGTGATCTCATGCAGGTCCTCGGTTTCCATGATCTCGCGGCGCTGGCCAAAGACGACCTTGCGCTGGTCGTTCATCACATCGTCGAATTTGAGCAATTGCTTGCGGATGTCAAAGTTGCGGCCTTCGACCTTGGCCTGCGCGCGCTCCAAAGACTTGTTCACCCATGGGTGCACAATCGCCTCGCCTTCCTCCAGGCCCAACGTTTTCAGGACCTTGTCCAGACGGTCAGAGCCAAAGATGCGCATCAGGTCATCTTCGAGCGATAGGTAAAAGGACGTGCGCCCGGGGTCACCCTGGCGACCGGAACGGCCGCGCAACTGATTGTCGATGCGGCGGCTCTCGTGACGCTCTGACGCCAAAACCATCAGGCCACCAGCGGCCAGAACCTTTTGCTTTTCGTCCTCATGCTCCGCCTCGATTCGGGCGCGGACCTCTTCGGGATCAACTTCAGGGTCGGCCACGAGAGCCTCAAGCACCTTCAGCTCGACGTTGCCGCCCAACTGAATGTCGGTGCCCCGGCCCGCCATGTTGGTTGCGATGGTCACCGCACCAAACTTGCCGGCGTCGGCAATGATCTGCGCCTCTTGCTCGTGCTGGCGGGCGTTCAGAACGTTGTGAGGGATGTTTTCGGCAGTCAGCAGGGCGCTGAACATTTCGGATTTATCGATGGATGTGGTGCCGACCAGAACCGGCTGGCCTTTGGCGTGGGCATCCTTGATCTCTTTGACCATGGCGCCGTATTTCTCGGTGCCGGTGCGGAACACCTGATCATCCTCGTCCACACGGGCGATGGGGCGATTGGTGGGCACTTCGACGACGCCAAGGCCGTAAATCTCGTTAAACTCTTCGGCTTCGGTCGCGGCTGTCCCGGTCATCCCGGCCAGCTTGTCATAAAGGCGGAAGTAGTTCTGGAAAGTCACCGACGCCAGCGTCTGGTTCTCCGGCTGGATCGTCACGCCTTCTTTTGCTTCCAGCGCCTGGTGCAGGCCCTCGGACAGACGGCGGCCCGACATCATGCGACCGGTAAATTCGTCGATCAGGACAACCTCGCCATTGCGAACGATGTAATCCTTGTCCTTCTTGAACAGGACGTGGGCGCGCAGGCCCTGGTTGACGTGGTGCACGATGGTCGTGCTTTCAGGATCATAGAGCGACGCCTCGGCCTCAATCAGGCCACGGGCGCGCAACTGTTCCTCAAGGAACTCGTTGCCCTCGTCGGTAAAGGTCACGCTGCGCTGTTTTTCGTCCAGCTCGTAATGCTCTTCCTGCAACAGCGGGATGATACCGTCGATGGTGACATACATTTCCGATCGGTCCTGAAGCGGGCCGGAAATGACCAGCGGCGTCCGCGCCTCGTCGATCAGGATGCTGTCGACCTCGTCCACGATGGCATAGTTGTGGCCGCGCTGAACCATCTGTTCGATGGATGGCTTCATGTTGTCGCGGAGGTAGTCAAAGCCCAACTCGTTGTTGGTCGCATAGGTTACGTCACAGGCATAGGCGGCGCGCTTGGCGTCCTCTTCCATGCCCGATACGGCGATGCCTGTGGTTAGGCCCAAGGCGCCAAACACCTTGCCCATCCATTCGGCGTCACGGGTCACCAGATAGTCGTTGACCGTCACGACATGCACGCCTTTGCCTGTCAGCGCATTGAGGTAAACGGCAAAGGTGGCTGTCAGGGTCTTGCCCTCGCCGGTCTTTTGTTCCGCGATGTTGCCTTGATGCAGAAATATCGCACCCATCAACTGTGTGTCGTAGGCACGCAGGCCAAGGGCGCGTTTGGCAGCCTCGCGGCAGTTGGCAAACGCTTCGGGGAGCAGATCATCCAACGCCTCGCCACCCATTGCCCGTTTGGCCAGGGCCTCGGTGCGATCCTTGAGGCCATCGTCGCTCAGCGCGACGAATTCAGGCTCAAGCGCGTTGATCTTATCGACCAGCGGGCGCACGGCTTTGATCTTGCGATCATTGGGGGTGCCAAACACCTTTTTGGTGAGGGTTCCGAAACCGAGCATGCGTTCTCCAGCCGATCAATTCATGTTGTACAGCAACTGCTTGCCGGGCGCGCGCCAAGCCCATAGATAAGGGCGGGTAAACGGCCCAGGCCGCGTCCATAGGGCGATGTAAGGGTCACGCTAAACCGTGTCAATGCGCGCCCCCCGTGCACACCAAGCCTTAGGACTGATCTATGACAAAACGTTACCTTTCCCTGTCGACATTTGGCCTTTTGGCCGCAATGGCGATGCCTGTCGCTGCACAAGACGCAGATACGGTCGTGGCAACAGTCAACGGGACTGATATCACAATCGGTCACGTCATCGTCGCGCGCAACACCCTGCCCGAGCAGTACCGGAACTTGCCCGACGATGTTTTGTTCAACGGGATCATTGACCAGTTGATTGACCAGACACTTTTGTCGCAATCCTTTGACGGTGACCTACCCAAGCGGTCGCAACTGTCGCTGGACAACGAAACGCGTTCCATCACGGCAGGTGAAGCCATCGAATTGGTCATGTCCACGCCCATCAGCGAAGATGCGATACAGGCCGCTTACGACGCAGAGGTCGCAAAATTTGATGCGTCCGAAGAATATAACGCGTCCCACATCCTGGTTGAGACCGAAGAAGAGGCGATTGCCCTTGTGGCCGAGCTGGAAGGTGGCGCGGATTTCGCGGCGACAGCCCGTGAAAAGTCGACCGGGCCATCCGGCCCCAACGGCGGCTCGCTGGGCTGGTTTGGGACAGGCGCAATGGTCCCGGCCTTTGAGGCGGCGGTCATCGCATTGGAAGTGGGCGAGGTTTCGGCCCCGGTACAGACCCAGTTTGGCTGGCACGTCATTATCCTGAACGAAACCCGGACCAAATCCGCCCCCGCAATCGAAGAGTTGCGCCAGAATTTGGAACTGCAATTGCGTCGTGATGCCGTCGAAGCACGGGTCAGTGAGCTTAAGGCAGATGCAGAAGTGAACTTGGAAGGCCGAGAGGGCATCGATCCCGCCATCATCAAAGATTTGTCATTGGTCCAGTAACGATGGCTGCAAAACCGCCGCGGTCTCCGCTCGCGCCCGCTTCGTTTCCTGTTCTGCCGGTGATCGACGGTGTGACATTCGCTGCCGTGTCAGCAGGTGTGAAATATCAGGATCGGCTTGACGTGATGCTGGCCAAATGTGTGCCCGGAACCGCGATTGCGGGCACGTTCACACGGTCCGCAACGCGGTCGGCACCTGTTCTGGATTGTCAGGCCAAGCTGGGTGGGGCCTCCGTAGATTGCGCTGCAATTCTGGTAAATGCGGGCAATTCCAACGCCTTCACCGGGCGAAATGGTGTCGATGCAGTTCAGGCCATTGTCGAGGCGACTGCCAGTGCCACCGGCGTGCCAGCGGCCCGCGTCTTTACCGCCTCGACCGGCGTGATTGGCGAGCCGCTCCCCTTTGATCGGATCACGGCCAAGCTGGCAGAGCTGAATGCCGGGCTGTCGGACACGGCCATCGGCGACGCGGCAGCGGCGATCATGACCACTGACACCTATGCCAAAGGAGCCACTGCGTCTTGCCAGGTCGAAGGCAAAACGGTTCAAATCGCAGGGATCGCCAAAGGCAGCGGGATGATCGCCCCGGATATGGCGACGATGCTGGTCTATATCTTTACCGATGCGTGGCTCGATCAATCCGCGTTGCAGACCATGACTTCCCGGCTTGTTGACAAGACGTTCAACTGCATCACGGTCGACAGCGACACCTCGACCTCCGACAGCTTGTTGGTGGCGGCCACGGGGGCCAGCGGGGCGAATGCATCCGGCGATGCAGGGTTTGAGGCGGCCTTGGCCAATGTGATGCTTGACCTCGCCCACCAGGTTGTCCGCGATGGCGAGGGCGCTACAAAATTCGTTGAGATTGAGGTCGCGGGCGCGACCGATAATGAGGCTGCCAAGGTCCACGGCCTGTCTATCGCCAATTCGCCCTTAGTCAAAACGGCCATTGCGGGTGAGGATCCCAATTGGGGCCGAGTCGTGATGGCAGTTGGCAAATCTGGCGCCCCTGCCGATCGGGACACCTTATCGATCTGGTTTGGTGGCGTGCTGGTCGCGGAAAACGGCTGGGTCAGCCCGGATTACTCCGAGGAGGACGCAGCACGGCATATGACTTCCGACCATATCCGCATTCGGGTCGATATCGGCATGGGCACAGGCATCGCAACGGTTTGGACCTGCGATCTGACCCATGGCTATATCGACATCAATGCGGATTACCGGTCGTGAACCGCGCACTTGGGGTGACGTGATGAAGGTTGTTCTGGTCTCTGCCGTCGCCCTGATCGACGTCGATGGTCGTGTCCTGTTGGCCCAGCGGCCAGCAGGAAAATCCATGGTCGGCCTGTGGGAATTTCCCGGCGGCAAGGTCGAAACAGGTGAGACACCTGAGGTTGCATTGATTCGCGAATTACACGAAGAGCTGGGGATCAACACGTGGCAGTCCTGCCTTGCCCCGCTGACCTTTGCGAGCCACAGCTATGAGGATTTTCACCTTTTGATGCCACTCTTTGCCTGCCGCAAATGGGATGGGGTGCCACAATCCAAGGAAAATCAAGCGCTTAAGTGGGTGCGACCGATGGACTTGCGGTCATACCCCATGCCAGAGGCTGACATCCCGCTGATCCCGATTTTACGGGACTGGCTGTAAGCTGATTTAACTAAGTTTCAAAACTGGCAAAAAATACGACAGTTTCGTGACATTGTTGGTGACTTATTAACCAATAAATCTAAAACTAACTGCACGTCTTTCTTTTGGGGAGGAAAGGATATGTTACGAACCATTGCTCTGGGCAGTGCGATTTTAGTGCAAGGCATCTATGTAAGAACACTGCCAGATGGTCGGATGACCGTTCGCGTGGACGGTTCTCACTATTCTGGAACGCCTGTCACTCAAGCCGCTTGATCCTGAACGCACTCACGCAACAGAAAAAGGGACGGTGTTAAACCCGTCCCTTTTTTGCGTTTATATGTCCCGATGATCAGTCGAGGGTACGGGTCACTTCCTCGCGCTCGAAAATCTCGATCACATCCTTAGGCCGGATATCGTCGTAATTCTCGAAAGCCATGCCGCATTCCTGACCGGACTGCACTTCGGCAACCTCGTCCTTGAACCGCTTCAGCGTTTTCAGCGTGCCCTCGTGGATAACCACGTTGTCGCGCAGCAGACGGACGCCCGCCGAACGGCGCGCCACACCTTCGGTGACCAGACAGCCCGCAACCTTGCCCACGTTGGACACCTTGAAGACTTCCTTGATCTCGGCATAACCGATGAAGGTTTCGCGAATTTCTGCACTAAGCAGGCCAGAGGCCGCCGCTTTGACGTCATCCACCAGATCATAGATCACCGAATAATACCGGATCTCGACGCCCTTCTGGTTGGCTGTGTTCCGTGCCGACGCATTTGCCCGCACGTTAAAGCCCATGATCGGCGCGCCCGACGCTTCGGCCAGGCCGACATCGGTTTCGGTGATCGCACCAACGCCCGAGTGCAGCACGCGCACGCGCACCTCGTCGTTGCCAATCTTTTCCATCGCCTGAACGATGGCCTCGGCCGAACCCTGCACATCCGCTTTGACCAGAATGGGCAACTCACTGACATTCTCGTCCGCCTTGGCATTCGCCATCAGCTGCTCGAGGGTCGTTGCCGCACCGGCGGCGGCGCGTTTGTCCTTGGCCGCATTGGCGCGGTATTCGGCAATCTCGCGCGCTTGCGCTTCGGTCTCGGTCACGTTCAGAACGTCGCCCGCTTCGGGTGTACCGTTGAGGCCAAGAACCTCGACAGGCACCGATGGGCCCGCTTCCTTCACGCGCTCGCCCTTGTCGTTGATCAGCGCACGCACCTTACCGTACTGCTCGCCCACAACAAAGATATCGCCTTGGCGCAATGTCCCGGTCTGTACCAGAACAGTGGCCACGGGGCCGCGACCCACGTCAAGCTGCGCCTCGATCACGGCACCTTGGGCGGCGCGATCGGGGTTGGCTTTGAGTTCAAGGATCTCGGACTGAAGCGCGATGGCTTCAAGCAGTTCATCGAGGCCCTGACCAGTGATGGCCGACACTTCGACATCCTGCACTTCACCAGACATCTTTTCGACGATGACCTCGTGTTGCAAAAGGTCGGTACGGACCTTGTCAGGTGTCGCACCGGGTTTGTCGATCTTGTTGATCGCCACAATCATCGGCACTTCGGCGGCCTTGGCGTGGTTGATCGCCTCAACCGTCTGGGGCATCACGGCATCATCCGCCGCGACAACCAGCACAACGATGTCAGTTACCTGCGCACCGCGCGACCGCATCGAAGTAAAGGCCGCGTGGCCCGGCGTGTCGAGGAACGACAGTTTCGTGCCGCTGTCGGTGGTCACCTGATAGGCACCAATGTGCTGAGTGATGCCACCGGCTTCGCCCGCAACAACTTTCGCGTCACGGATCGCATCCAGCAACGATGTCTTGCCGTGGTCAACGTGACCCATGATGGTGATGACCGGAGGCCGCGATTGCAGATCGCTCTCATCATCGACGATCTCTTTGATCACGTCTTCGACGTCCGCGTCAGACACACGCTGAACGCTGTGGCCAAACTCTTCGATGATCAGTTCGGCGGTATCCGCGTCGATGGTCTGGTTTTGAGTGACCATCATGCCATTGTTCATCAGCGCCTTGACGACGTCGCCCACGCGCTCGGCCATACGGTTGGCAAGCTCGGACACGACAATGGCTTCGGGCAGGGCAACAGTCCGCATAACCTTTTCACGCTCGACCGAACCGCCCATGGCTTTTTGACGAGCACGCTCCTGCTTCCGCTTCATCGCGGCCATGGAACGTTGGCGTCCACCTTCGCCGCCACGCAGCGCCTGGTTCAACGTCAGCTTGCCCGAGCGGCGACCATCGTCGCCCTTGCCCCGGGTGTTGCGTTGTTCGCGCTCCCGATCGTTCTTGCGTGGGGTCGCAGCGGGCTGTGCCGTCTGGCGAGGGGCCGCCTTGGCCGGAGCATCCGCAGGGGCCGCCGCCGCCGCTTGTGCCGCAGCCGCCGCTTCGGCCGCCTTGCGCGCGTCTTCCTCGGCTTTCGCCTTCAGGCTTTCCTCGCGCTCTTTCTCTTCACGCTCCTTGGCTTCGATTTCGGCCCGGCGGCGCTCGCGCTCTTCCTCGCGGGCCTTTTCGTCGGCCGCACGTTGCGCAGCCTCTTCGACCTCACGCGATTTTGCGGCCTGAACGGCCTTCAAACGGCGATCCATCTCTGCATCGGTGATGCCCGCCGGACGACGGCTGGGATCGCCAACAGAGGGGCCAGAGCCCGCAGGTTTAGGGTTTGCTGCACCCGGCTTGGGCACAACAACACGCTTGCGCTTGGTTTCGACGACGACATTCTTGGTACGCCCGTGGCTGAAACTCTGTTTCACATTGCCCGGACGCGCGCCGCCGCGCAGCCCCAGTGTCTTCTTTCCGTCAGTATCGCTCAAAGCTCGTCAATCCTTCCCAGTGGCCGATGCCACTGTATTTTCGCGCACACCGCGTAAACGGTTGGCTTCCTCTACAACACGTTGCGTGAGTCCACCAGAGGCCAGCGCCCCATGTATCACAGTTTGCCGCCCAAACGCCAAACCCAACTCATCGGAGGTCAACCATCCGATGTAACTTCCAAAATGCGGCGTGCTCAGCTTGGACTTGCCACGGCCCGAACCATCCACCGCCTGTATCAAAACCTGGGCCTCTTCCATCTGAAGCCAGCCTTTGACCTTTTCATACCCCGCTACCGCCCGGCCCGATTTCCGGGACAAGGCGATCAGGTCGATGACCCGGCGGGCCAGTTGGCGCTCCACCTCGGCCACCAGATCGTCCGGCACTTGCACCGGTTGCTTGGCACCGCGGGCAAACAGCTTTTTGTCGACCGCCTTTTCCAACGCTGCACGATCCGCCGCCACATAGATGCCGCGCCCGGGCAATTTGCCCGCGATATCCGGCACAATCTGTGTATCCGGACCCACGACAAAGCGGATCAGACCATATTTCGGCTGTACCTCGCCCGTGGCAATGCACTTGCGTTCAGGTCCATCCGACCGGTCCTTTGAGGCGCCACCGCGTCCCATGAGGCTGCCCCGAGGCCTGAGATCAGGCCTCGGTCTCCTCGGAAAGGTCGGCATCTTCGTCTTCGGCGTCGGCTTCCAATTCCGCCGGATCAACCCAACCCAACAACACACGGGCCGTCATAACCAATTGCTGTGCTTCTTCCAAGGACACGTCAAAGGGCTCCAGAACCCCATCATCCTTGTGACGTTCGCCGTCGACGGTTGTCCAACCCCCGGCCAGCTCCCAGTCAGCGCAGGTCGCAAAGTCTTCAAGCGTTTTCACGTCGTCTTTGGCCAGCGCCTCAATCATTTGGGGTGTCAGACCATCAAAATCAATAAGGCTGTCTTCGGCACCCAGGGCACGGGCACTTTCCAACGCGGCCTTGGCGGCAGCTTCCAGCACGTCGCGGGCACGGGCCTGCAATTCGGCGGCGGTGTCTTCGTCGACACCGTCGATAACCAGCAGTTCATCCACCTCGACATAGGCGACCTCTTCGAGGTTGGTGAACCCTTCGGAGACAAGCAACTGAGCAAAGAATTCGTCGAGGTCCAGGTTGTCCATGAACAGCTTGGTGCGTTCCTCGAATTCGGCCTGACGGCGGGCGCTTTCGTCCGCTTCGGTCATGATGTCGATGTCGAGGTTCGTCAGCTGGCTGGCCAGACGCACGTTCTGACCGCGACGACCAATGGCGAGGCTCAACTGCTCTTCGGGGACGACAACTTCGATCTTGCCGGCTTCTTCATCCAACACAACCTTGCTGACCTCAGCAGGCTGAAGCGCGTTCACCAGGAACGTGGGCTGATCCTCATTCCATGGAATGATGTCGATCTTTTCGCCCTGAAGCTCGTTCACGACGGCCTGCACTCGGGAGCCACGCATACCAACGCAGGCACCGACAGGATCGATGGAGTTGTCATAGGAAATCACGGCGATCTTGGCGCGCGAGCCGGGGTCACGGGCAACCGCCTTGATCTCGATGATGCCGTCATAAATCTCCGGCACTTCCATCTTGAACAGCTCGGCCATGAATTCGGGCGCAGTCCGGCTCAGGAAAATCTGTGGCCCACGCTGCTCGCGGCGCACATCCTTGATATAGCAACGGATGCGGTCGTTCGGGCGATACGATTCGCGGCCGATCTTTTCGTTGCGGCGCAGGATCGCCTCGCCCGCGCCCACATCGACGATGACGTTGCCGTATTCCTCGCGCTTGACCAGCGCGTTGATGATGGTGCCCGCGCGATCCTTGAATTCTTCGTATTGGCGATCACGCTCGGCTTCGCGGACCTTTTGCAGGATGACCTGCTTGGCCGACTGCGCAGCGATCCGGCCCATTTCCACGGGGGGCACTTCCTCGATCAGCTGTTGGCCAACCTCGGGATTTTCCATGTACTGTTTGGCCTGCTCGACGGTAAACTCAGCCTGATAGTTTTCCAGCTCTTCTTCCTCAACGACCGTGCGGACGCGGGTAAAGGTGGCTTTGCCGGTTTTGCGGTCGATGGCCACGCGAATGTCCATCTCTGCCCCGTAGCGGGACTTGGCCGCGCGGGCGAGCGATTCTTCCATCGCCTCGATGACCAGCGCAGGGTCGATCATCTTTTCGCGGGCAACCGCCTCTGCCGTTTGCAGCAGCTCAAGCTGGTTTGCAGATGTAATGGCCATCAGGTGTTCTCCTCAGACTCTTCGGTCGTATTGTCTTCTGATATCTCGTCGAAATCGGTTTCTTTGATCACGCCCGCGGCTTTGCGCTGGCGCAGCATTTCCTTGATCAGCTCATCGGTGAGAACGAGTTTCGCATCGCTCAACCACTCGAATTTCAGGCCAATGGTACCTTCGGCCACGTTGATTAGCACTTCGTCACCTTCAACCCCCGCCAGGATTCCCTTGAAGCGGCGACGCCCATCGATCAGCTCGTCGGTTTCAAGCTTGGCGTCATAACCTTCGAACATGTCGAAGTCCTTGAGCCGGGTCAGGGGTCGGTCGATCCCCGGGCTGCTGACCTCAAGCGTATAGGCGTCCAGGATCGGGTCTTCGACATCCAGCGTGGCGCTGACAGCCGTTGAAATGGCGCCACAATCATCAACCTCAATGCCGCCGTCGGGCTTGTCCGCCATGATTTGCAGCGTTGTTTCCTTGCCGCTCATCAGCCGCACGCGCACCAGCTCATAGCCGAGATCCTCAATCACCGGGGTGATGATCTCGGCCAGACGGCGGTCGATGGCGGCTTTGGCAATCAGGTCGTTGGTCATGGTACTTTCAGGCACAAAAAAACGGGCGCGCGGCCCGTCGGTGTTTCCCGGTGGAGCGTTGGGTGTGGACCCCAGCGCGCCGCTGTTGAAAGGGATATACGCATGATCCCCTGAGTCTGCAAGGCCCCTCAGGCCATCCACCACCGTTCTGCCATCCGCAGGTTGTCCAGCGGCCAGGCTTTGCCGACCGTGGCGGGCACTGCGATGGATTGGCTGGCAATGAATGTTGTCTTGTCACCATCCCGCAGGGTCTGGAAATCACGTGGGTCGGCGTAGGCATCCAACGCCGCAATATCGGCCACATCGACCAGGCCATCCCGCAAGGCTTCTGACCGTACAGTTTCCAGGCCAAACTGCACGAACTCGACGCTGTCGAACCAGCCTGCGTTTTCGGATTTCCAATGACCCTCGACCCGGGCACCGATGAAATGGCGGCCCTTATCCAGCTTTTGAACCTGATAGAGGCCTGTCCCAAACCCGGCGGCAGAGCGTTGCTCGAATCCCGGCTGGGCAAGCAGGTACGGCAGATTGGGATTGGCTTCTTCTAGCGTGATTTCGACCCGATGACGATCCAACGTGCGAATATTAAATGGCAGATCGACAGCACGCGCATCAAAGGCCGTCCCGTCATGGAACGTCACACCGTCGCGCAATGAGAACTGCCAAGACAGGCCGTCCTGATCTGACGTCCAGTCCGTTGCCAACTCGCCGCGCAATGTCCCGTCGGCTCCAATCTCTGTCAGATTATTGAAAACCGTCGCAGCAACCGCCTTGTCGAACATGTCACTCGACAATGCCGCCTTCAGCCGCCCACCCCGCTTGGGCGCGGCCGACACGCCTGTGGCCGCCAACAACGCAGCAGCAGCACCAGAGGCAAAAAGGGCGCGACGGTCGATCCGGGTCATTTTCCTGCAATCCTGTCCATCGTGCGCACCAGTTCAGCCGAAATGCCCGGCTCGGACAAGGCATGACCGGCATTGCGCACCATCTTCAATTCACCTCCAGGCCAGACCTTGGACAGGGCATAGGCACTATCGGGCGGACAAATCATGTCATAGCGGCCCTGCACAATGGTGCCCGGGATGTGCTTGATCCGGCCCGCATGGGCGAGGATCTGGCCGTCGAACTCCAGAAAGCCCGCATTGGTGAAATAATGATTCTCCAGCCGGGCAAAGGCACGGGCGTAGTCGCCGGGGGCCTCGCCCCCCGCCCCGGTCGAATGGATAGAGGCCAAAGCATTCTCCCACGCTGACCACGCCCGGGCATAGCGCGTTTCAAGCGCCACATCGCCGGAAAAGAGACGGCGATGATAGGCCCCGATCAGATCGCCCCGCTCATCCTCTGGCACAAGCGCCTCGAACCGGGCCCAAACCTCGGGCCAGAATTTGCCAGCGCCACCGCCGTAAAACCAATCCAGCTCGGCCTGCGTCATCAGGAACACGCCACGCAGCACAAGGTTGCGGACGCGGTCAGGGTGCGCCTCGGCATAAATCAACGAAAGGGTCGCGCCCCAACTGCCGCCAAAGACGATCCAGGCGTCGATATCCAGGGTGCGACGAATCATCTCGATATCGTCCACGAGGTGCCATGTGGTGTTATTGGTCACCGACGCATGTGGCCGCGACCGGCCGCACCCGCGCTGATCAAACAGGATCACACGGTAGTGTTCAGGATCGAAATAGCGTCGCATGGCAGGGCTGCACCCGCCTCCGGGACCACCATGCAGTACGACAACGGGCACGCCATCGGGGTTGCCGCATTGCTCAACATAGATGCGGTGACCCTGCCCCACGTCCAGCATCCGCTGATCGTAGGGGTCCATGGGCGGATACAGATATTGTACCGCGCGCTTTTGATCACTGTGTTTGTCCATTACTGACCTACATAGGGCTTAAGACGCAAATGAGCACACGGAGAAAGAAATGCAAACGCATCAAACGACCGTTGACCCCTCTGAGATCGCTAAATTTGAGGCGATGGCAGCGGAATGGTGGGATCCTAACGGAAAATTCAAGCCTCTGCACATGCTGAACCCCTGTCGGCTTGATTATATCACCAGCCAGATCGCCGCCGAGTTTGATCGTGATTTGAAAACTGCAATGCCTTTTGCCGGGTTGCGAATCCTCGACATCGGCTGCGGTGGCGGCTTGTTGGCCGAGCCTATGGCACGTCTGGGGGCCGAGGTTGTTGGCGCCGACGCAGCCGAACGGAACATTCCCGTCGCTCAGGTCCATGCCGAACAATCGGGCCTGACCATCGACTACCGTCATACCACCGCCGAGGACATGGCGGCGGCAGGCGAGCAATTTGATGTCGTTCTGAATATGGAAGTGGTCGAGCATGTGGCCGACCCGCTCGGCTATCTGACGGCGTGCCGCCAATTGCTGATGCCCGGCGGGCTGCACATCTGTTCGACCATCAACCGCAATCCGAAATCCTACATGATGGCGATCATCGGGGCCGAGCATGTGATGCGCTGGCTCCCCAAGGGAACCCATGAATGGAACAAGTTCATCACGCCGGACGAGCTTTTTGACCTGATGCGCAACGCGGGGCTGAACCCGGTCGACCGGCAAGGGTTTGTGTTCAATCCGTTGACCTGGGCCTGGAAGCTTTCAGATCGCGATCTGAGCGTGAACTACGTCACGGCCAGTCTTAATCCGGCTTGACCTTAGGGCTGAGTTGTACCCGCAACTGACGCAAGATGGGCAGGGTCGAACGCACACGATCCTCGCCCAACTGGTCAATCACATCCGATACGAGCGGCGCGATGGAACTCAGCGCCTGTTCACGCGCGCGTTTGCCTGCGGGGCTGATGGCAACCATCTTGCGGCGCGCATCGTCCCAATCGGGGCGGATATGCACATAGCCCGCCCATTCCAGCCTCGACAGCGTGTTTGTCATGGCCCCGCGCGTCACATTGAACGTCTCGGCCAACTGGGCAGGCGTCCGCTCGCCTTCGTGCCAGGCAAGGTGATTCAGCACCGAAAAATGCGAGATTTCCATGCCCTTGGGCAACACACGGCTGAGGCGGTTGCGCACCATTTGGTCCGCCGCCAAAATCTCGCTAAAGAGCGAGATGGCAAGGGTGTCTTTGTCCGCGCTCATACAATGTCAGGGGCCTTCAAAATCGCGCGCATTGTCCAGTGATGGAACCCTGCGCCGCGCATCGGCCACCTTGTCCAGGTTCAGGTCGAACATATAAACGCCCGGCTCTGTGCCTGCGTCAAGGATCACCTCGCCCCATGGATCGACGGCCAGGCTGTGGCCATAGGTGCGCCGCCCGCTGTTGGATGGCCCCGGATGCGTGCCTGTCTGGGCCGGAGCAAGGACCCAGGCCCCCGCCTCGATCGCACGGGCGCGCAGCAAGCTGTGCCAATGCGCCGCACCCGTGACGGCCGAAAATGCTGCCGGATAGGTCAGGATATGCGCCCCTGCGCGGGCCAGAGCATCTGCAAGACGGGTAAACCGCACGTCGTAACAGATGCTAAGGCCAATGGCGGCAAAGGGGGTTTGAGCGACCACGGCTTGCGTTCCCGGACGATAGCCATCGGATTCGCGATAGGTTTCAGTTTCCGAGATATTCACATCGAACATGTGGATCTTGTCATAGGTCGCGATGATCCCGCCATCAGGGCCGATCAGGAACGACCGATTGGCAAAGCGACCATCCGGATCACCCGTCAGCAAGGCCAGCGATCCGATCAACAGATGCACGCCCCGCGCCCGGGCCACGTCCCGCAGGGCGGCAAGGGTCTGATCATCGTCCTGATGTTGCAGCACGGCGCGCTGATGGCTGCGCGTGCTGCTGACGCAGTTCGTCACTTCAGGGGTCAGGATAAACGCGGCGCCCTGATCGGCCGCCTGCCGCACCATATCAACTGTCACAACCCGATTCGCGGCCGGGTCGTCACTGACATTCAGTTGCAGCAGCGCCGCCTTCATCAGGCGGCCAAAAGGGCGTCGAGTTTGCCCGCACGCTCCAGTGCATAGAGGTCGTCACACCCGCCCACATGGGTGTCGCCCACGAAAATCTGAGGCACTGTCCGACCGCCATTGGCGCGCTGGATCATCTCGGGTTTGCGATCCGGCTGTTTCAGAACATCCACTTCGGAAAAGGACACGCCCTTTTCGTTCAGCAGGCGTTTGGCGGCATGGCAAAAGCCACAGAGGGGAGAGGTATAGATTTCGACCGGTTTCATGATGCAGGTCCTTTCGGCGATCTTGCGTTGGGTCCTGATTTAGGCGCGTTTGACCGCCCTTGCCAGTACAGATACGCACACGTCCCTCGCACCAGCAGTACGGCAGGCCGCCGCACAGGCATTCAACGTGGCCCCTGTGGTCAGCACATCGTCAACCAACAGAACCGGGCGCGCGATGATTCGATGGCGGCGTTTGGGATTGATGCGGATCGCATCCTCAAGGATCTCGGCCCGTTCGGCGTGGCGGCGCCCGTCAAGCGATACAGTCCGCTTGGTCCGTTCCAAAAGGTCGGGGCACCAGTCGAGGCCGGTGATCTCGGCCAGGCTGCGCGCAATCAGGGCCGATTGGTTATAGCGCCGTTTGGCCAGCCGCATCCAATGTAACGGCACGGGCGCGATCAGCGTATTTTCAGTCAGCAAGGGCTGCACTGCCGTTCGCATCCAGGTGGCCGCCGGCCGGGCAATTTCCTGGCGGTCGCCGTGTTTCAGGCGCAGCACCAGCTTGCGACCCATCCCGCTATAGATCAGCGCCGCGCGGCCTTTATCCCATTGTTTCGGGGCCTTGAGGCATCCATCGCAAGTCAGATCACCACCATCGTCAAACCCGGGCAAGGGGGTACCGCAAATGTCGCAAGCAGTGTCGCCCACAAATTCCGTCTCGGCCCAGCAGGTTCCACAGAGGCCGAAATCGCTGTCCACCAGCTCCCCGCATCCCAGGCAACGGGGCGGGTAGATGGCCGAGATCGCCGTTTGCAAAAGACCCATTCAAATCCTAACTGTGGCGCATGAGCCAACCACGTCCTATCACCGACCTTGACGCCCTCACGCGAAACCGACAGCGCGCCGATCCTGCGGCGCTGTTCCTGCAACAGGCGGCCCGGGGCGAGGTCGAGGATCGCCTCGCGATGGTTAATAAAACCTTTCAGTCCCCGGCGATTGTGGCTGCTTTCCCCGATCTGTGGGCCGGGCACCACGCCAAGGCGGTTGTGACACCCGAGGCGGAAACCCTGGCGCTGCCCACCCAACAACACGATTTGGTGATCCACAGCTTGGGGCTGCATTGGGCAAACGATCCTGTAGGCCAACTGATTCAATGTAGGCGTGCCTTGCAGGCGGATGGGTTGATGCTGGCCGTCGCCTTGGGAGGGCAAACCCTGCACGAATTGCGCAGCTGTCTGGCTCAGGCAGAGAGCATGGTGACCGGCGGGCTATCTCCACGCGTGGCCCCCATGGCGGAGGTTCGCGACCTCGGGGCGCTCTTGCAAAGGGCGGGGCTGGCGTTGCCGGTGGCGGACACCGTGCCATTGAAGGCAGCTTACCGGTCAATGACCCATCTGATGCAGGACTTGCGCGCCATGGGCGAGGCCAATGCCATGACGGCCCGGTTGCGCCATCCCACGCGGCGGGCCGTCTTTGACACCGCTGCCAAGCTGTATGCGGATACCTTCCCCTCGGACCAGGGCGGCATCGTCGCCACCTTCGAGTTGATCGTGCTGACCGGGTGGGCACCAGATGTTAGCCAGCAAAAACCGCTGCGCCCAGGATCTGCCCAAGCACGGCTTGCCGATGCCCTGCACACGGACGAAACGCCGCTGTTTGATTGACCTGAGAACAAAACCGTTTATCTGACGTCTATTCTACTACAGGAAACGGCCAAAATGCTTGATACCAGCAAGACAGCGACACGCCCCATTCACGCGGCAGAGGATCATCCAAAGGTCCCTCCGGCGCGTGTGGGCATCTTGTTGGCAAATCTGGGCACACCGGACAATTACGACTATTGGTCCATGCGCCGGTATCTGAACGAGTTTCTATCGGATCGTCGCGTTATCGACTACAGCCCATGGATCTGGCAGCCGCTGTTGCAGCTGATCATCCTGACGAAACGCCCGTTTTCATCGGGGGCCGCCTATAAATCCATCTGGAATCACGAGGCGGGCGAAAGCCCCCTGATGACGATTACCAAGGATCAAACGGCCAAGATCAAAGAGACCATGCACGCGCGCTATGGCGATCAGGTAATGGTCGATTTCTGCATGCGCTATGGCAATCCATCGACCAAATCCAAGGTGCGCGAAATGCGTGAGGCGGGGTGTCAGAAGATCCTGTTTTTCCCGCTCTACCCGCATTATGCCGGCGCCACATCAGCCACCGCAAATGACGAATTTTTCCGGGCGATGATGCAAGAAAAGTGGCAGCCAACGACCCGCACGGTCGAACCCTATTATGCGCATCCCAAATATATCGAAGCGCTCGCGCAATCCATCGAACGGGCCTATGGCGCGATGGACAAACGCCCCGATATTCTCGTGTGCAGCTATCACGGCGTGCCGATCCGCTATCTGATGGAAGGTGATCCGTACCACTGCCAGTGCCAGAAAACGACGCGCCTTCTCAAGGAACGGCTGGGCTGGGACGACACCGAGATCAAGACGACGTTCCAGTCGAAATTTGGCCCTGAAGAGTGGCTGCAACCCTACACGGTTGAAGAAGTCGCGCGTCTGGCCGAGGCAGGTAAAAAGAAAATCGCCGTCTGTGCGCCTGCCTTTTCAGCCGATTGCATCGAGACGCTCGAAGAGATCAACGAAGAGATCAAGGAAAGTTTTGAAGAGGCGGGTGGTGAGCAGTTCACCTATATCCCCTGCCTCAACGATGACGCGCTGCATATTGACGCGCTGAGCACCGTGATCGAGGAAAACCTGCAAGGCTGGCTGGATTAAGTCTCAGCCTACAAAGAGTCAGACATGAAAAAAGGCGGCGCATCTCTGCGCCGCCTTTCTATTTGGTACGTTAGCAGACCTTAGTCTGCTGCTGCGGCCAGAACAACTGCCAGCAGGATCAGCGGCAGCAGGATGCCTGCCGACGAGCTTGTTGCTTCTTCGACGATGACAGGTGCTTCGATGATCGGATCGGCAGGAGCGCCGGCGAATGCGGTCGAAGCAGCAGCGGTCAGAGCAGCAGCGAGAACGAGTTTTTTCATATTAACCTCCAAATACGCGCGCCGGCCAACAAAGCCGGAACGCACCCAAGACTTACCTCGTGTACCTCTGTAAACAGCAATGGCGCGGCAATGCAAACCATGTTTCAGAGGCTTAGAAGCCGAACTGGGCGATTGTCGTCAAATAAGCAACACTTGCGTGCCGACATTGGCCATCTCGTACAGCTCTTCGATGTGCTCGTTATACAAACCGATGCAGCCATTGGACGACCGGCGGCCAATTTTGCGGGTGTCGTGTGTGCCGTGGATTCGGTAGTAGGTCCAGCTCAGGTGCAGCGACCGCGTGCCCAGGGGGTTTTGCGGGCCCGGGCCGATGTAATCCGGCCATTCGGGATTGCGCTTTTTCATCGACGGGGTTGGGCGCCAATCCGGCTCAGGATCCTTGAGTGTGACGCGCGTACGGCCACGACGAGTCAGGTCCTCTGTCAGCGGTACGCTGGATGGGTACAGCTTATAAATCGTCTCGTCCGCGTTCCAGTAGTGGACTGCGCGGCTGTCGATATCGACCAGAATCGCACCCTTGTTAAGGTTGTCGAAATAGGGCCGCCAATCCAGCGTCCGAAAGCTGGAAATGTTGCGCCGTACGGTCAGGTTCGGGTCCCGCTCTGCCTGGCCTGCGGGCACGTTTTGTGCGATCGCAGGTGCGCCAAGCAGCGCCGCCGATCCGGCCAAAAAGGCGCGGCGGCTGGGTGTGTTAAACGTTTTCTTGGACATCGAATGCCTCTCTAAAGTGTGTATTTCTGCCGTTCCGCGGTAATATATGGCGCGAAAGCCTCAGTCGCAAATCAAACAGATGTCATCACGCGGCATCACGCGCATGTGCGTTTGTAAAGCAACGCGTGACCCGTTAACGAGAGCATCAAACAATAATACTGGTGTGCTGTTTCATGCGTTTACTGTCTCTTCTTTTTGGTGCCCTGTTGGTGCTGACCGCCTGTGTTGAGCCTGCGCCGACCATTGGTGCGGACGGTCGGCCATTGCCCAAATTCTACAAGATACGGCCCAATGATACGGCCAAGCTTCAGTTCCGTATGCTCGACTCGGTGAATGCCCTGCGTTCGGCTCAGGGCGTCGGCGCGCTGGACCTGAATCCACAACTGAACGCGGCCGCGGCAACCCATTCCCGCGACATGTCGCTGCAAAACCGCCCCTGGCATTTTGGATCGGATGGGTCGTCGCCCATCGACCGCCTGGCGCGGGTCGGTTATGGCGGATCGCTGTCGGGTGAATTGATCTCGGAAACCTACGAGACCGAACTGGAAACGCTCGCCGCCTGGATGGAACAGCCGGACACCCGTCGGACGATCCTTGAACCTCGCGCACAGGACATGGGCTTTGCCTGGTTCCAGGAACCCAATGGCAAGATCTGGTGGACCCTTGTTCTAGGTGACCCAACGGTTGCGCCGTCGATTCCCACCGCGAATCCATCGGCAGTTCGCCTGGTGCCCGAGGCCGTTGACGCGCCCGAGGAAACGGCGACGGATGGTGAAGAGGCCGACATCGTGGTTGTCACCACAACGCCGAGCACCTGATTACGGGTTGATCTGGATCGGCGTGCCGTCGCGGATCATGGCATAAACATCTTCCATCTGCTTGTCGGGCAGCGCGATGCAGCCCCATGTCCAATCCTCGGCGCCCTTGCGCCGGGGCCGGGACCGACCGTGGATGAAAATGTCACCGCCCGGGTCCTTACCCAGCGCTTTGGCCTCGGCGATGTCCTGCGCGTTGGGATATGAGATACCCAAAGACAGGTGGAACCGGCTGTTGGGATTGCGGCGGTCGATCGTATAGGTGCCTTCAGGCGTCTTGCCGTCGCCCTCATAAAACTTGTCACCAATGGGCGCAAAGCCCAGGTCAATCTTGTACTTCTTGATCACCTTGTCGTTGTGAAAGAGGAACATCTCGCGATCCTCCTTATTGACGATGACATAGGTAACCTCTGGCCCTCTATAGGTCTTGAACTTGGACCGCTGCGCACAGCCACCGAGGCTGAGTGCCGCCGCTGCGCCCATGATCATGTATCTGCGTTTCATTGAACTGCTGTCCTGCCCGGATCATTTTTTGTTGTGCGGGCTGAATATCATTATTTGCCCAATCGGGCATAGAAAAAACTTGCCATTACACGAACACGTCAAGGGGCCTTTGTGCCGTCACGCTTGTGCAGGTGTTCCTCGATCGCCTCAAGCCGTTGCAGGACCGCATCGCGATATTCGTCTGTGGCGGCGTTCGATTCTTCGGCATGGGCGTCCTGCATCGAGTTCACGATCAGACCGACCAGCAGGTTCACCACCGCAAATGTCGTGACCATGATAAAGGGCACAAAGAACATCCAGGCATAGGGATAGATTTCCATCACCGGGCGCACGATGCCCATCGACCATGACTCCAAGGTCATGATCTGGAACAGCGAATAGGCACTTAACCCCAGATTGCCAAACCACTCGGGAAAGTTGGCGGCAAAGAGTTTCGTTGCCATCACCGCGCCAATGTAAAAGATCAGCGCCATCAGCAGAAACACACTGCCCATCCCGGGCAGAGCCGTCACAAACCCCTCGACCACACGGCGCAGGCTGGGTGCCACCGAAATGATCCGCAGCACTCGCAAGATGCGCAACGCCCGCAACACCGAAAGCCCGCCCGCACTTGGCACCAGTGCGATCCCGACGATCACGAAATCAAACAGGTTCCAGCCATTGCGGAAAAAGCGAAGCTGATAGGCCACCAGCTTGGCCAAAATCTCTGCAACAAAGATGCCAAGGCAAATCCGATCAATCAGCAGAATCACGGGCCCCGCAAAATCCATCGCCGCCTTGGACGTCTCAAGACCCAGGGTGATCGCATTCACGATGATCACCGCCATGATAAAGGTGGTGACCCGGGGGCTTTCCAGAAATGCGGCCAATGGCGTGCGAATGGACATGCGTGATCTCCTTTAGGCGGGGATATGGGCCAGTCGGAACGCCCCGACAAGCTCTACATGCGCAGACCAGCGGAACTGGTCCACCGGTTGCACCCAATCCAGGATATAACCCGCATCGCTTAATGTTTTGGCA
This sequence comes from uncultured Tateyamaria sp., assembly GCF_947503705.1. Classification (GTDB taxonomy): domain Bacteria; phylum Pseudomonadota; class Alphaproteobacteria; order Rhodobacterales; family Rhodobacteraceae; genus Tateyamaria. Next base: position 488,460 of record NZ_CANNES010000001.1, read on the forward strand.
TCCCGCGCAAAGGTTTGCGGGTTGCAGGACACATGGGCAATCTTTGGCACCTCCGCCCGAGCGAGTTCCGCAATCTGTGCGGCGGCCCCCGCACGCGGCGGGTCAATCACAACGGCGTCAAAGCGGGCCAATTCATCCGGCATCAAGGGACGCTGGAACAGATCGCGTACTTCGGAAGTGACAAGCTTGAGCCCCTGCGCCTGTCGCCAACCCGCATCCAGCGCGTCGATCATCTCAGGTGCGTTTTCATAGGCATAAACCTCGGCGTTTTCGGCCAAAGGCAAGGCAAAGGTGCCGCAGCCCGCAAAGAGGTCAGCAACCGCCTTGGCGCTCCCGACAATCTCTGTCACCAGATCGGTCAGCACCTGTTGCCCATGCGCGGTCGCTTGCAGAAAGGCACCGGGCGGCGGGGCAACGCGGGCCTTGCCCATGCGCTGATGCGGCGGGTGCCGCATCCCAATCATCTCGTCGTCCCAGGTCAGGCGGGCCAAACGGTGCGTTTCACAAATTGCGGCCAGCGCAATCCGCAACGGCCCGTCCAACGGCTTGCCACCTGTGACTGCTACATCAAGGCCCTCAAGACTGCTGGTCACTGTCACGCTCAGCGCCGCCTTGCGGCTGGCGCCGGTAATCGCCAACGCCTCGGCCACAGGTTGGGCGGCGGCCAGTTCGGGGGTTACCAGCACACAGGATGGAACCGGCACGATGGTATCAGACTTGCGCCCGTGAAAGCCAACCATCGCCCCCTTTTTTGTGCGCCGCGCGGCAAAGCTGGCGCGCCTGCGCGACCGGTCAGGCGAGGTCAGCGTCGGGCGCACCTCGGCCTCGACCCCTTGGACGGCCAAAGCGGTCACAACGATACCGCGTTTGAAATCGGCCACAAAAGCGTCGGATGCGTGCTGCAAACTGCATCCGCCACAGGACCGAAAGTGTGGGCAGGGTGCGGACACCCGTTGATCCGAGGGCGTTTCGATCCGCATATCGGTCAACGTGTCGCCATCCAGCGTCCCGCTCACCACTTCACCGGGTAGGGTCAGGGGCACGAAAATCGGGCCCTTGGCCACGCCATCGCCCTGCTGTCCAAGCCGTTCAATCGTCAGTGTTGTCATAAGCACGGGCCTAAAGGGATGCGCGCGTGGGCAAAAGCCCTATTCCGCCGCCTTGGTGCTGATAAAGCCGCCCGATTGCCGCTGCCAATACTTGGCATAAAGGCCCCCTCGGGCCAACAGGGCGTCATGGGTGCCTTCCTCGGCGATGCGGCCCGCATCCATAACCACGATGCGGTCCATCTCGGTCAGGGTGGACAGACGGTGGGCGATGGCCAGCACGGTTTTACCCTCCATCACCCGGGTCAGGGCGGCTTGGATCGACGCCTCAACCTCGCTGTCGAGTGCACTTGTCGCCTCGTCCAGAACCAGGATCGGTGCATCCTTGAGGATCGCGCGAGCCAGGGCAATCCGCTGGCGTTGCCCGCCCGACAGTTTGACACCGCGTTCGCCCAAATGCGCCTCGTAGCCTTTGCGCCCTTTATGGTCCTGCATGTCGAGGATGAAGTCCTGCGCCTCGGCCTTCTGAGCCGCCGCCATCATTTCCTCCTCGGACGCATCAGGGCGGCCATAAAGAATGTTGTCCCGGGCTGAGCGGTTGAACATCGCCGTTTCCTGCGTGACCATGCCGATGGCCCGGCGCAGGCTCTCCTGCGTTACGTCGTTGACGTCCTGACCGTCGATCAAAATGCGTCCCTGTTCCGGGGCATAAAGACGCAAAAGCAGGTTGACCAAGGTAGACTTCCCAGCCCCCGAGGCCCCAACAATGCCCACCTTTTCACCCGGTTGAATGGACAGGGAAATGCCATCAATCCCACCGGTTTCGCGACCATAGCTAAAGCCAAGACCGTCGAACGTGATCGCGCCCTGAACATCCCGCAAAGGGGTGGCATCGGGTGCGTCCTCCAGCCGGGTGCGGGGGGTGAGGGTGCGCATGCCGTCCTCGACTTCACCAATGTTCGAATAGATGGCCATCAGCGTAAAACTGACCCAACCAGTCATCTGTGCAATGCGAATCGCGATAGCACCAGAGGCGACGATATCCCCGGGGGAGGCTTGCCCCGCCTGCCACATCAAAATCGTGCCGCCCAACAGCAGAACAGGCAACAGCCCGGCCAAGGTCATCAGGGCCAAACGAAAGCAGGCCGCCAGAACCCCGAATTTGACCGCCGCTTCCCGAAACACCCCCATCGCGCCCAGCGCAGCCTGATCCTCGTGATCATCATGAGCAAAGAGCTTGACGGTTTTGATATTGGTGATCGTATCGACCACTTGCCCCGACACCATCGCGCGCGCCGCCGCGCGCGTCGCAGACCGTTTACGAACCCGAGGCAAAAACCAGCGGATAAGCGCGAAATAGAACACCAGCCAAACAGCAAAACCCATCGCCACGCGCCAGTCGATGGCCAAGAGCAACAGGACAGACCCCACCAACGAAGCGAGCGCAAAGGCCACCACGTTGATGAATTCCGACACCACATCGGTGACTGCCCGCGCCGCCTGCATCTGTTTCTGCGCGATGCGACCCGCGAAATCGTCGTCAAAGAACGTAACCGCCTGACCTAACGTCCAACGATGCAACCGCGACAGAACCAGCGGGTTCACATTGGGCATAACGATGATCGAGTTCGAGGCCGAAGACAGCCCGAACAGGATCGGCCTCGCAACCAGGAAAAAGACAATTGACCCGATGACCAGACCGATATTGCCTGGGGCAAAGAACCCTTCGGGCCCGAACGTCACCGTCGCGTCGATCACCATACCAAGGATCATTGCGGTGCCCGCCTCCATCGCGCCGGCGAGCGCTGACAGGAAACCAGCCAACCACAGGGACGGCCACGCCCCTGACAAACACCAGCGCATGAAGGCCCACAGCGTTTCCGGCGGTGGACCTTCGGCCCGGTCGAACGCATTGATCCAGTTGGCGATGTTCACTCGGCAGCCTCTGTTTTCAGGAACCCGCCGGATTGGCGCGCCCAGAATTCGGAATATAGGCCGCCACTCGCCAAAAGCGCGTCATGGGTCCCGTCTTCGACGATTTTCCCGTCATCCAGCACCAGAATACGATCCATCTCGGCAATGGTGGACAGGCGGTGGGCAATGGCGATGACTGTCTTGCCCTCCATCATGCGATAAAGCGTATCCTGAATCGCCGCCTCCACCTCGCTGTCCAGCGCACTTGTCGCCTCGTCCAGCACCAGGATGGGCGCGTTTTTCAGAATCACACGGGCCAAGGTGACCCGCTGACGCTGACCGCCTGACAGCTTTACACCCCGTTCACCCACCTGGGCATCATAACCTTTGCGCCCTTGCGGGTCGACCAGATCAAGGATGAAGTCATGCGCCTGCGCTTGTTTGGCCGCCTCAATCATCTGGTCTTCGGTTGCATCAGGGCGCCCATACAGAATGTTGTCGCGCACCGACCGGTGCAGCAGCGAACTGTCCTGCTGGACCATGCCGATGTTCAGGCGCAGGCTGTCCTGGGTCACTTGGGTGATGTCCTGGCCGTCAATCTCGATCCGCCCGCCCTCAGGGTCATAAAACCGCAAGAGCAGCTTGACCAAGGTCGACTTGCCCGCACCCGAACGGCCAATCAGGCCCACCTTTTCTCCTGGCTTGATCGTCGTCGTGATCGCATCCAGCCCACCGCTGTCGCGCCCGTAATGGTGGGACAGGTCGTGCAACGCCAGCGCGCCGTCTTTCATCATTAGTGGCTTGGCATCCGGCGCATCAACTAGGGTGATGGGCTGCGCAATCGTCTCCATCCCTTCGGCGACGACGCCAAGCTGGCGGAAAAACGTGGTCAGAGCCCACATGATCCAACCGGTCATCGCGTTCAGGCGCAAGGTCAAGGCGGTCGCCGCCGCCACAACGCCCACGCTGGCCGCGCCTTGGGTCCACAGGGCAATGGCCCAGCCGACCACGCTTACGATCAGCAGTCCGTTCAGCGTCACCAACACCACATCCATAATGGTATAGAGCCGCATTTCAGCGATGAAAGTCGTGCGCGTCAGTTCAATCGCTTCTTTGGCGTATTCGACCTCGCGGTCGTGGTGCGCGAACATTTTGACCGAGTGAATGTTGGTATAGGCGTCAACGACCCGGCCCGTGGTGGTCGACCGGGCATCCGAGGCCGCCTGCGACGCGGGACCGACCCGCTTGACCGTCCAGCCAACAAGACAGGCGTACAGGACAAACCAGATCGTCATGGGAATCATCAGACGCGGGTCCGCTACACTCAGCAAAACGGCAGCGCCGATGAGGTACGCGAGCGCAAATGAAATCGCGTCGAACACCTGAAACACCACCTCGCCTGCGGCGGGGGGGGTCTGCATGATCCGGTTGGCGATGCGGCCGGCAAAGTCGTTCTCGAACCAGCCCACCGATTGGCGCAGCACATGTTTATGAGATCGCCACCGGATCAAGGTACCAAAATTCGGCAGAATCGTGTTGTTGAGCAAAAGCACATCCAGCATCTGCAACACTGGCCGGACAATCAGAACCAGCAATCCGACGATGATCACCTCGGTCCCGTAATCGGACCAAAAGGCAGCGGGCGACGTGCCCATCAAGTCCACGATGCGACCCATGTAATAGATCAGCCCCACTTCAATCGCCGCCACGATGATCGACATGACCGCCGCCGCGACAAAGACGCGTTTGAACGGCCGGGAGTAATCCAGCAGGAAAGGCCACAATTTGGCCGGCGGCACATCGGTTTCGGGATAGGGCGTGTAAGGATCGACGAGCGATTCAAAGTGCTTGAACATTGGAAGAGCCGTAAGTTTTGAGGGCAACATGTTCGTGACCGCGGGCCAAAGACCCGTTCGTCACGTCAGACGAAAAGCGACAGTTTCAGGCGTCCAGCCAGATCCCGCGAAACATGATGCAACCCTCCTTGCTCTGAAGGGTGACATAGCGCCGGTAGCGCCAAAAGTCACGTGCTCAAAAGGTCGTGTTTCGATTTAGTAAGGTCAGACGCCAGCCAATCCTGTTTCAGTGCCTTCAGACGTTGGCCAAGAGCAGGGCCGCTCATCTCTGGCAAATCACTGGCCGAAATTGGGAAAACAGCGCCTGCGCCGGCCTCGACCTGCTGCCTGACCTGGGCCGTCAGGGGCTTGTTCTCGATCGCCGCTCTCAGCAGAACACTGCCCATCCCAACCGTCGCGCCTAACAAATGGCCCATTGCCTTGGGCCCGAATTGGGTCATGCCGTGTTCCTGCACGTCCGCCAGTTTGCGCTGCTCCTTGCGTGACAACCGTAAACGATCTTGCACATCGACACCGCCCAGCGCGGCAAGGCGGCAGATCGGATCAGGGGCCAGACCCACGCACTGCTCCAGATATACAAAAGGACCGATCAGAGTGATCGAGGCACCAGGCAACACCCGTTGTAGAACACCGATCTGATCCATGATCGTAACCGCGCCAACGGGGTTCGGGGCGGCCAACAGTTTCAACATCTCTGCGCCGATACGTTCGGGCGAAAGCGTCTCTAATCCGTCCAAATGGGCCGCTATCGCATCCAACGTATCTGCATTCCATCCGGCATCCTCAGTTGCGTAAAATGCGCTGAAACGGAAAAAGCGCAGAATGCGCAGGTAGTCTTCGCGGATGCGCTGATGCGGGTCTTGAATAAACCGCACGCGACGCGCCAGCGCGTCAGGCAAGCCATCCAAAGGATCATGCACCGTGCCAAAACGATCCGCATAAAGGGCGTTCATCGTGAAATCACGGCGCGCGGCATCCTCGGCGATGTCGCTGGAAAAAGCGACGACGGCGCGGCGGCCATCTGTGGCCACGTCTCGGCGAAAGGTGGTCACTTCAAACGGAGTGTCATCAACCACAACCGTCACTGTGCCGTGTTCGATACCTGTCGGGATCGCCTTCCACCCGGCGGTATCGGCAATGTCCATGACCGCCTGCGGCACCGCATTGGTCGAAATATCAACATCAGACGCAGGCAGGCCCATCACTGCATTGCGCACGCACCCGCCGACAAAAAGGGCTTGATGCCCCGCATCCTCTAGCGCAGCCATCAGGCTCTGCGCCGCATGGTCCGCCAGAAAAGGCGTGTCAGCGTCTAGTCGAAAGGGATCCGGTCCGTCCATGCGCGCAGTATACGCGCGGTCGCGCCCCATATGTAATAGGGCCCGTATGGCACCGCGTAATATGATCTGCGCTGCCCGCGCCAGCGGCGCGATTCCACGACATAGCGACTGGCATCCAACACATGCGCCAACGGTACGCGAAACACCTCGGCCACTTCGCCGGGTTCGGGGCGCACCTCGAATTCCTCGGTGACCAGCGCCACAACCGGGGTCATGGTGAAACTGGTGACTGTTTCATGAGGCGCAAACGTGCCAAGCACCTCGACGATGGAGGGCGGCAGACCAATCTCCTCGCGCGCTTCGCGCAGGGCCGTTTCAATCAGATTGGCATCCGTGTCGTCCTGCTTGCCCCCGGGAAAGGCAATCTGACCCGGATGGTGTTTCAGGGCCGATGACCGCTTGGTCAGGATAAGGTCATAACCATCGGGGCCCGCAATGATCGGGGCCAGAACGGCCGCCGGACGCAATTTGCGACCGGGGGGCAATTGCACATCTGTGTTCAGGTCAAAATCAGACGAGGCAGCGCCGGTTTGTGCCAGCGCTGCCTGCGTGAGAGAAAGCAGATCACTCACTTGCTGTTGTTTCCGCCTCAAAGCCAACAGTTTTCGGATCGAGGTCGTAATGCGCCCCGCAGAATTGGCAATCTGCGGTCACGCGCCCCTCATCCGTGGTCATTGTGGCGATGTCGCGCGCCGAATAGATCGACAGGCTCTGCCGCACGCGATCCTCGGAACAGGTACAGCCAAATCGGACCGGTTGCGTATCAAAGACGCGCGGCGTTTCCTCGTGAAACAGCCGCAAGAGCAGATCGCTGGGGGCCAGTTGTGGGCCGATCAGCTCCAACTCCTCAACCGTGTCCAGAAGGATATTCACCCGGTCCCAATCGTCCGACGCATCGCCATCAAGCAGGTCTGTCGCGGCCACCAATTCGCCGGTACCTTCGGCCTTGGCCATCAGTGGAGACGCTTTTGGCATATGCTGCAACATCACACCGCCCGCGCGCCAGTGTTCGGCGACGCCCGGTTCCTGCGACTTGCCAAAGCTCAGCTGGAAGCGCGTCGGCAACTGCTCGGACTGCGCAAAATAAGCCTCGGCACAGGTCGACAATGATCCACCTTCAAGCGGGGTGATGCCCTGATATGGCTGCATGCCCTGGCCCTGATCAATCATGATCGCGAAATAGCCCTCGCCGACTTGATCAAATGGGGTCTCGTCGGTCAGTCGATCGGCGTCATAGCTGGCATAGGCTCTGATCCGGGCGATATCGCCCTCTTTTTCGGGGCCATAGTAGTCCGTCGCGATCATCCGCACCGCGCCCTTGGACTGAACCTGAAGCGACAATTTCCAACGCAGCTTGATCGTTTGACCGATCAAAGCCGTGAGCAAAGCCATCTCGGCCACCAGCGCCTCGACTTGGGGCGGGTAGTCATGTTGCTTCAGAATGCCGTTCAGAACACCGTCAAGACGCGCCACGCGTCCGCGAATGTCGGAAGCATCAAGTTGAAAAGGCAGGACGGTATCGTCCCACGCGAGTTGCGAACCAAGGGTCATTGGGGTTTCCTTCAGCGCCAGTGCTTGGCATATCGCGTCTATATAGGACAGTGGCCAGAAACTGAAAGAGGGTGCCTATGATCCGCCGTTTTGGTGAACCTCCTATCGCTGGGCAAACCTATGTGCGTCGGCCCGGTGTCTATGCAGTACTCCCGCGGGATGGTCAGCTACTCTTGACCTGTCAGATGACTCCTGCGCCAGAAATCCAGCTGCCCGGTGGCGGGATTGATCCGGGCGAAAGCCCGCTGTGCGCCCTGCACCGCGAGGTGTTTGAAGAAACCGGTTGGCGGATCGCCCAGCCACGCAAGCTGGGTGCTTTTCGCCGGTTCACGTTTATGCCCGAATATGACCTTTGGGCGGAAAAGCTGTGCCATGTCTATGTAGCCTTTCCGACACGTGCGATCAGCGACCCGACCGAACCAGATCATTCGGTTATCTGGATGACCCCAGACGCCGCGGCCCTGACTGTTTACAACGAAGGTGACCGGTCGTTTGTTGCCCGTTACTGCGCCTGATCCGCTCCGTGGTATTCGAACACCAGCCCTGACACATCGTCAGGAAAAGTATCCCCGCCTGCAAATTCCGCCAGCCGCCAAATCATCGCCTCGAACAAGGCGGGTCCCTTTACGTCTGCCAGGTCCGTCAGCATATCGGCGAGGCCCGCCTCCTCTAGCATCATACCATCGGCAGCAGGGCACTCGGTCACGCCATCCGACAACAAGATGATACGATCGCCCGGATGCAGCTGCGCCTCAAATTGGGTAAAGGAAATGCCCGACATCAGGCCGACAGGGAATCCGCCCGGGCCATCCTGTTCGATGCTGCCGTCCGCCCGTTGGATCGCGGGATGCGGGTGGCCCGCCTGTGCCATCCTGATGTGGCCAGTAGTAAGGTCCAGATCCGCCAAAAGAAGGGTGAAATAATGCTCCGTCTCCATCTCGTCGAGGACGAGATCGTTGAGCAGTTCAATCACCTGTTCGGGAGGCAGGAAACCGTAGGTGTCATCCTCCCTCTTGGCCAAAGCCACGTTCTGATCGGGAGCGGAGGCCGACAGATACCCCGCCAACCGCGCTGTCATTAAGGCAGAGCTGATGCCGTGCCCCGACACATCCAATGAATAAAGGCCCAGCCGCCCCTCGCCCGCAGGAAAAAACCCGACAAGGTCGCCGCCCACATGCCCGCTGGACCGCAGCATGAGGGATACGTCACCAGTGCCAAAGGATTTGTGCCGTTCCGGGATCAGCGATTGCTGTAGTTTTTTCGCCTCTAGCAGGTCGTTATCCAGCGAATCGTAAAGCCGTTGGAGTTCGTCCAGTGTGTCGGTGATCAGGCGGTTTTTCTCGGTCAGCTCCCGCTGCATCCGCAAAATCCGTTCGCCCGCCGCGATGCGTGCACGCAATTCGTTGGAGTCCACCGGCTTGGTCAGAAAATCATCGGCCCCCGCCTCAAGGCCCATCGCGACCTCATTCTTTTCACTCTTGGACGTCAGCAGAATGAAATAACCATAGCGGTCCAATGTGATCTTGCGAAAGGCGTCACAGAATTCGAGGCCATTCATCCCCGGCATCATCCAATCGCTCAGCACCAGGTCAGGCGATACCGTTTTGCAGATGTCCAACGCCTCCTCGCCCGACGCCGCCTCGTAGACCTCAAACCCCCAGCGCTTGACCGAACTGGACAGAATGCGCCGTTGCAACCTGCTGTCATCCACGATCAAAACCCGATGGGGGACATCGGGTTCAAACGATACCGGGGTATCTGCAATCGTCTGGGCGGGTACGTTCATATCTAGGTTTGTCCGAACTGCTCTGGCCCGGCCTACCCCGCCCAACTTAACGACCCATGAAGCGGACAATTGAAGTCTTTAAACCTTTACCCATTACCTTTTCTAAACTTCTCGCTGTTCCACTTGGTCGCAAGGAAAGGAGTCTGGCGATGATCGACTGGCAACGTGTGACGACCCTACGCGATGAAATCGGCGCGGAGGACTTTGAAGAAGTGGTGCCCATGTTTCTCGAAGAGGTCGAGGCGGTGACAGACGAATTACGCACCAATCCAGATGTGACCAAACTTGAGGACCACATGCATTTCCTCAAGGGTTGCGCTGTCAGCCTTGGCTTTGCCGCGTTTTCAGACATGTGCAACGATGGGGAGGTTTTGGCAGCAGCAGGCAAGGGGACGGAGATAGACGTGCCAGCGATTCTGGACTGTTACGAGGCTTCGAAAACCGCGTTCATGACAGGCTTGGCCCAAGGCGCCGCCGCCTAGATGACGAACTGCACCAGCATCTCATCATCGGTAATATCGGTATAGGTGAAGCCAGCCTCGTCCAACTCGCTCAGAAAGCGGGCAAAATTGTCTGGATGGGTCGTCTCGATCCCGATCAAAACCGACCCAAAGTTGCGCGCCGATTTCTTGAGGTATTCGAACCGGGCGATGTCATCATCCGGGCCAAGGATGTTCAGGAAATCCTTTAGCGCACCGGGCCGTTGGGGCATCCGAAGGATAAAGTATTTCTTAACGCCAGAGTAGCGCTGCGCCCGCTCCTTAACCTCCGGCAACCGCTCAAAATCAAAGTTGCCGCCCGAGGCGATGCACACAACCGTCTTGCCTTTGATTTGATCTGCGACATCCGCCAATGCCTCGATCGACAAGGCGCCGGCAGGCTCCAGTACAATCCCCTCGACATTCAGCATCTCGATGATCGTGGTGCAAATCCGATCTTCTGAAATCGACAAGACATCGCTTGGGTCGACATCCGACAAGCGGGCGAAAGTGCGCTGGCCGATCTTGGCCACCGCCGCCCCGTCCACAAAGGTGTTGATGGGCGACACATCGACCGGTTTACCCGCCTTGATCGCTTCGGCCAAGGACATGGCCCCGCTTGGCTCGGCAAAGGTATAGTCGGCTCGCGTCCCAAAGTAGCTGCGCGTGCCAGACGATAGCCCGCCACCGCCCACGGCCAGAATGACGCGATCCGGCGCGCGACCCAACTGCTCCTCAATCTCAAAGGCGACCGATGCTTGGCCCTCAATCACGTCATCATCGTCAAAGGGCGACAGAAAATGCGCGCCCACCTCGCCGCAATAGGCCTGGGCCGAGGCCAGCGTGTCGTCAAAATAGTCGCCCGTCAGGCGCACCTCGACATCTGCACCGCCAAACATCTTGGTCTTCATGATCTTTTGTTCGGGTGTGGTCACCGGCATGAAAATCACGCCTTTCGCCCCAAAATGCCGACACATGAACGCAACGCCTTGGGCGTGATTGCCCGCACTCGCACAGACAAAGATGGCCCCGGGCGCCATCACCTTGCGCATCGCGTTAAACGCCCCGCGCAGCTTGTAGGACCGTACCGGGCTCAAATCTTCACGTTTCAGCCAGATGTCAGCGCCATGCCGCTCTGACAGCATGTCATTGCGCAGCAGCGGCGTCGCCGGAAACACGTCGCGCATCGCCTGGGTGGCCGCGCGCACATCGTCCTGAAAGCTCATGAAGTGACCCTTTTCAACATTCACACCGGCCTAACCGGGCGCGCGGTTTCGGTCAATCTTGCCCCTGTGCCGCAAAACCGGTATCGGCAGCCAAACCGTCAAAGGAACATAAAGATGAGCGCGCCCAAAAAAGTTGTGCTGGCCTATTCCGGTGGCCTCGACACCTCGATCATCCTCAAATGGCTGCAAACCGAATACGGCTGTGAAGTAGTGACCTTCACCGCCGATCTGGGTCAGGGCGAAGAGTTGGAACCCGCCCGCGCCAAGGCCGAAATGATGGGTGCCTCCAGCATCTATATCGAGGACGTGCGCGAAGAGTTCGTTCGCGATTTCGTGTTTCCGATGTTCCGTGCCAACGCGCTCTACGAGGGGCTGTATCTGCTGGGCACCTCCATCGCGCGCCCCCTGATTTCCAAACGTCTGGTCGAGATTGCCGCCATCGAAGGCGCTGATGCCGTCGCCCATGGTGCCACCGGCAAGGGCAACGATCAGGTACGATTTGAACTGGCCGCCTACGCGCTGAACCCCGACATCAAGGTGATAGCCCCCTGGCGCGAGTGGGACCTGAGCAGCCGGACCAAGTTGATCGACTTTGCGGAAAAGAACCAGATCCCGATCGCCAAGGACAAACGGGGCGAGGCGCCATTCTCGGTCGATGCAAACCTCTTGCATACCTCCTCCGAAGGCAAAGTCCTTGAAGACCCCGCCGTCGATGCCCCCGATTACGTATATCAACGCACCGTCGCGCCCGAAGATGCGCCCAACACGCCTGAATACATCGAAATCGGTTTCGAGAAGGGTGATGCAGTCTCTATCAACGGGGAAATGATGTCGCCCGCCACGATCCTGACCAAGCTGAATGAGCTGGGTGGCAAGCACGGCATTGGCCGTCTTGATCTGGTCGAAGGCCGTTTCGTCGGTATGAAGTCGCGCGGCATCTACGAGACACCTGGTGGCACGATCCTGCTTGAGGCCCATCGCGGGATTGAACAGATCACGCTGGATCGCGGTGCCGCCCACCTCAAGGACGAGCTGATGCCGCGCTATGCCGAGCTGATCTATAACGGGTTCTGGTTCTCGCCCGAGCGCGAAATGCTGCAAGCCATGATCGACAAGAGCCAGGAACACGTCACAGGCACGGTTCGTCTGAAGCTGTATAAAGGTCTTGCGCGGACGGTTGGGCGTTGGTCTGATCACTCACTCTATTCCGAAGCGCATGTGACGTTCGAGGACGACGCCGGTGCCTATGATCAAAAGGATGCGGCTGGTTTCATCCAGTTGAACGCCCTGCGGCTCAAACTGTTGGCGGCGCGGGATCGTCGTCTAAAGTAATCTTGTGCGCGGCGAGTGCCTTGTAATGGGGCATCGCCGCGTCCACGATCCGGGCATACTCGCCAGTAACTTCGGGCAAAGGCCCCTCGGCCCCATCAAATCCGGTCGAACGGTGCACCGCGCCATACCAATGCGCGGCCCACACACCGTCTGCCGCATGGCCGCCAATGGGCCAGCGCAGCATGTTTTCATCCCATCCGATCCCGATCCGAGCGCAGAGCTTTTGTAACATTTGCGCGGGATCGGTCCGAATATCGGCGGAATCTATTACAATCGGCGCATCCACGCGGTCAAAGATCGCGGCCTGCTGGACAAACCCGATATCCTCCAATGTGGGCCCCTCGCGCTTGCGGGCATAGCTGGCGATCACCCGGGCGGGATGGCGGATCAGAAATATATTTTTAACATCTGCCAACCAGTCCATGCGCCAGTCAGGCAGCATGTGGTGCGTCATGTGCTTTTGATAGAAAATGGGCTCTGATACAGGCGAAAATAGCGATCTTACCACATCCGCAGGGTCGTTTGGCTGCGATGCCATGATTTGCATGCCCATTGGATGATCCAGCCCCGTCGCCGCCAGGTAGGCAGCATAAAACGGCTCGTCCACCACGCGGGCATCGCCCCGCGCGCCAAAGCTGTACATCATCGCCGTCGACAGATTGCGCGGCCCGGACCACATCGCGATACGTTTTGTCATGGGTCAAACGCTAGGCCGGACGCGCCAAATGGTAAACGATAATCACGGATGCGCGACTTCCCCACCCTGTGACTTGAGCGTGGCAGCAACCTGAGCCACGATTTGTGACAAAGGAGCATTGCCATGACACCCGTTCGGACCCTCAAGACCTGTGCCCTGACGCTGATGATCGTTTTGGGATTTTTGGTGCAAACGAAAACATCCCAGGCGCAGCAATTGGAAACCCTGACAGTCGCGGGCGGCTGTTTCTGGTGCGTCGAGGCCGATTTCGAAAAGGTCAAAGGAGTCAAGGAAGCCGTTTCCGGTTTTACTGGCGGTGCGGTGGCAAACCCAACATACAAGCAGGTGGTGGCAGGTGGCACCGGCCATATCGAGGCGGTCCAGATCACATACGATTCGTCTCAGGTCAGCGCGAGCACCCTGATGGCCCTCTTTTTCCGCTCAATTGATCCGACGGATGCGGGCGGGCAATTCTGTGATCGCGGGCAATCCTATACAACGGCCATTTTCGCGACACCCGATCAGCAAAACGCCGCCCAGAAGGCCAAGGCACAGGCCCAAGTCGATCTGGGCCAGACTGTGGTGACCCCAATTCTGCAAGCGTCAGAGTTCTATCCGGCGGACGGTTATCACCAGGATTATTACAAGCAGCGCAGCATCGTTCTGACCCGCTTTGGTCCCAAGTCCAAGGCAAACGCGTACAAGGCCTATCGCGAGGCATGCGGTCGTGATCAGCGCGTGCGCGAGCTTTGGGGGTCTGCGGCACCTTTCGCCGGCAGTTAAGTCAAGCGCGCGTCCTCAATATCTTTCAGGTCGGGGATAACATCGGCTGTGCCCAAACGGGTCACCATCAACGCCCCGGCCTGGGTTGCCAGCGACAAGGCCTGAGCCATCGGCAGCCCCCGGTCCAGTCCCGCGATCAGGAACCCGGTAAAGGTATCGCCAGCGCCCGTGGTATCCACCGGCGTGACGGGAATCGCAGACACATGTGTCTCTGTTCCGGCAGAAACGTTGATCCAGCGGCTGCCATCACCGCCCAAGGTTACAACGATATCGTCGATGCCAAGGTCGCTCAGATCCTTGCCCAGCGCCGCTTGCAGCTGCTCTGCCTCTACCTCATTCAGAACAAGTAAATCGACGAAAGGCAAAACCGCCTCAACCGCGGCTGCATCAAAGGGTGCCGCGGCATATACCACGCGCAGCCCAAGCTGTTTTGCGATTTGTGCAGCATAAAGCTGACCATTGGTTTCGTTCTGGGTGACCAGAGTATCGCCCGGCGAAGCGGTGGACAAAGCCGCGCCAATCATCTCTTCCGTGATCATACCATTGGTGCCGGGATAGATGATAATCTGGTTTTCACCGTCCTCGGCGACCGCGATATTGGCGTGACCCGTCGCCTCGCCCCGCATTGTCGCGATTGACCGCGTGTCGACGCCGTATTCCATCAACCGCTCGACCGTCCACGCCCCGTCACCGCCAACGGCCCCGATATGGGTGACCCGCCCAGCGCCACGCGCAATGGCGACCGACATGTTGGCCCCTTTTCCGCCCAGGCCTTGTTGATGCGCCGTAGCGCTCAATGTCTCGCCAGGTCCCGGCAGATGCGGCACGCGATACGCATTGTCGATATTGATGGAGCCGAGGTTCCAGACCGCCATCAGCCCACCTTGCACGCCGCCAGAACAGCCATGTTCAGGATGTCATTGGCACCCGAGTTCGACGAGCAAATCTGGATCGACCCACCCACACCTGCCAGAATCGGTCCGATCACCGTAGCCGCCCCCATTTCCTGCATCAGCTTGACCGATATGCTGGCCGAATGGCGCGCTGGCACCACCAGAATATTGGCCGGACCCGTTAGCCGCGAAAACGGATAGGCCTGTTGCGCATTCACATTCAGCGCCACGTCGACGGTCATTTCGCCCTCATACTCGAAATCAACGCCGCGCGCGTCCAGTACCCGAGGCGCCTGATGCATCTTTTCCGCCCGCTCCGACACCGGATAGCCAAAGGTCGAAAAGCTGACAAAAGCAACGCGCGGCTCAAGACCCATGTTACGGGCGACAATGGCGGCCTGCTCTGCGATGTCAGCCAGGTCCTCTTCGTCAGGCCATTCATGCACCAGAGTGTCGGCGATAAACACAATCCGCCCTTTGTGGATCAGGGCCGTGATGCCCGCGGCTTTGCTGGATGCGTCCGCATCAAACACGTGGCCAATCCGGTCCAGAACGTGGGCTGATTTGCGCGTGGCCCCCGTGACCAAACCGTCACCATGCCCATGGGCCAGCATCAACGCGGCAAACACATGTCGATCCCGCGCGGCAAGGCGGTGCACATCGGCACCGTCAAAACCACGACGCTGCAAACGTTCGTAAAGATGCGCTTTGTAGCTGTCCAAGTGGGTGGTGTTGGCCGCGTTCACGATCTCCAACTCGCGGGCCGCATCGCCCAGGCCAACAGTCTCTAACTTGGCCTTTACGTCATCAGCACGGCCTACAACCAACGCGGTGCCAAAACCGGAACGTTGATACATCACAGCCGCGCGCAATACGCGGGGGTCGTCCCCCTCGGCAAAGATCATGCGCGCCTGGGCCGCGCGGGCGCGGGCGTTGATGCCAGTCAGAATGCTGGCCGTCGGGTCCATCCGTGACTTCAACGACAGCTCATACGCATCCATGTCGATGATGGGCCGCCGGGCTGCACCGGTGTCCATCCCCGCCTTGGCCACGGCGGGGGGAATCCGGTAAATCAGGCGCGGATCGAACGGCGTCGGAATAATGTAATCGCGCCCAAAGCTCAGGTTTTTGCCATAGGCAAGCGCCACCTCGTCCGGCACATCCTCGCGCGCCAAAGCAGCAAGGGCATGGGCGCAAGCAATCTTCATCTCGTCGTTGATGGCACGGGCATGAATATCCAGCGCACCGCGAAAGAGGTAAGGAAAGCCCAGAACGTTATTCACCTGGTTGGGATAATCGCTACGGCCGGTGGCGACGATGGCGTCCATACGAACTTCATGCGCTTCTTCCGGCGTAATCTCGGGGTCAGGGTTGGCCATAGCGAAAATGACGGGATTGTCGGCCATGCTTTGCACCATATCGGGGGTCACCGCACCTTTGACCGAAACGCCAAGGAACACATCGGCACCGACCATCGCATCCTCAAGCGTGCGTAGATCGGTTTTCACGGCGTGGGCTGATTTCCATTGGTTCATGCCTTCGGTCCGGCCCTGATAAACCACGCCCTTGGTATCGCACATGATACAGTTTTCGTGCCGCGCGCCCATGGACTTCAACAGCTCGATACAGGCGATCCCCGCTGCACCGGCACCATTCAAAACGATCTTCACGTCTTCGATCTTTTTACCAGAGATGTGCAGCGCGTTGATCAGACCCGCAGCACAAATCACCGCCGTACCATGCTGGTCATCATGGAAAACGGGAATATCCATTTCCTCTTTGAGCCGCTGTTCGATGATAAAGCATTCGGGCGCCTTGATGTCCTCAAGGTTGATACCGCCAAAGGTCGGGCCCATCAGCTTGACCGCCTGACAGAACGCATCGGGGTCTTCGGTATCCAGCTCAATGTCGATGGAGTTCACGTCAGCAAAGCGTTTGAACAAAACCGCCTTGCCCTCCATCACCGGTTTGGAGCCAAGGGCACCAAGATTGCCCAGCCCCAGAACGGCGGTGCCGTTTGAAATCACCGCAACAAGGTTGCCCTTGTTGGTATAGTCATAGGCCAGCTCGGGGTTCTCGGCGATTGCCTCGCAAGGGACGGCCACACCGGGGGAATAGGCGAGGCTCAGATCGCGCTGCGTGGTCATCGGGACCGTTGCAGTAATCTCGAACTTGCCCGGCGTCGGCTCAAGGTGGAACGCAAGCGCCTCTTCTGGCGTCACTTTGGTCTTGCTCATCTGCGTAAATCCTCCCTCGCGTCCAACCCGTTTAACGCACCGCGCATCCCGCCTCAATCGACTTTGGCTTTCCCTTGGTCGCACCCGTTTGTAAGGTCACGCGGCATCAGCCCGAGGACATGCCATGACCGTCACGCCCATGATGGCGCAATATCTTGAGATCAAGGCCGCCCACGAGGGCGCGCTGCTGTTCTACCGGATGGGCGATTTCTACGAGATGTTTTTTGACGACGCGGTCGCAGCGGCCGAGGCGTTGGATATTGCCCTGACCAAACGGGGCAAACATGACGGCGACGATATCCCGATGTGCGGCGTGCCCGTACATGCCGCCGAAGGTTATTTGCTGACCCTGATCCGCAAGGGTTTCCGCGTCGCTGTCTGCGAACAGATGGAAAGCCCGGCTGAGGCGAAAAAGCGTGGATACAAGTCTATCGTCAAACGCGATGTGGTTCGGCTGGTGACACCTGGCACGCTGACAGAGGATTCCCTGCTCGAGGCGCGCCGCCATAACTTCCTCGCCGCCTTTGCCGAGGTGCGCGGTGATTGTGCCTTGGCTTGGGTCGATATCTCGACCGGTGAGTTTCGGGTCATGGCGCTGGATCTTGCCTTGTTAGGGCCTGAATTGGCGCGGCTTGCCCCCTCTGAACTGATCGTGGCGGACAATAAGGAAAGTGAGTTGCGCCCCGTTGTCGAGGATTTCGGCATTTCGCTCACACCACTGGGGCGCGCCGCTTTTGACAGCGCCGGGGGCAGTGACAAACTGTGCGCCTTGTTCAAAGTGGCCGCTCTCGACGGCTTTGGCACCTTTGACCGGGCCGAGATCGGGGCCATGGGCGCGTTGATCGACTATCTGGACATGACGCAAAAAGGCAAACTGCCCCTGCTGCGTCCCCCACAGCAAGACAGCCAGGCCAAAACGGTTCAAATCGATGCCGCAACGCGTCGCAATCTTGAACTGACATCGGCTCTGTCCGGTGGCCGGGCCGGATCGCTCTTGGCCGTGATGGATCATACTGTAACATCGGCAGGGGCAAGGTTGTTGGAGCGCCGTTTGTCGTCCCCTTCCCGCGCATTAGACACTGTTTCAGAGCGCCTTGAAGCAGTGGAATATGCTGTCGCCATTTCAAGTTTCACCCAATCCATTAGATCCGCCATGCGCAGCGTCCCAGACATGGACAGGGCGCTTTCGCGGCTATCGCTCGACCGTGGCGGGCCGCGCGACATGGCCGCGTTGCGCAATGGATTGACCCAAGCTCAAACCCTGCATGACACCGCGCCGAGCGACTTACCTGACCTCCTGTCAAAGGCATTCGGCGATCTGGACGGGCACGCCGTGCTGATTGACCGCCTTGAAACGATGCTGGTGGCTGAACCCCCCCTTTTGGCGCGCGATGGCGGTTTCATTGCGTCGGGCTGCGATGATGAGCTCGACGAGGCGCGCACCTTGCGGGACGAAGGGCGGTCGGTCATTGCGCAATATCAGCAGGAATATGCGGCTCTAACAAGTATTTCTTCGCTCAAAATCAAGCACAACAATGTTCTGGGCTATTTCATTGAAGTCACCGCAACCCACGCGGACAAGATGATGTCGCAACCGCTCAGCGACACGTTCATTCACCGGCAAACCACAGCGAACCAGGTGCGCTTCACCACTGTTGAGTTATCCGAACTTGAGACCAAGATCCTGAATGCGGGCGGACGGGCCCTCGAAATTGAAAAGCGTCTCTATGAAGAGCTTCGGACCCTGATCACCGGCCACGCGGCACAAATTGCCCAAACCGCGCGCGCCCTCGCTGAGGTTGATTTGGCCACTGCCCTTGCCCACCTCGCCACGGCCGAGAACTGGTGTAAACCCGCGCTCGACACCTCTCGCGCATTCGAAATCGAGGGGGGCAGACACCCGGTGGTGGAAAAAGCACTGCGCAACCAGGATGGATCGCCCTTCATCGCCAATGATTGCAACCTTTCTGCGGATCAGACAGCCGCCGTCTGGCTGCTCACCGGCCCGAACATGGCGGGTAAATCCACATTCCTGCGGCAAAATGCTCTGATCGCTATCCTGGCGCAAATGGGGAGCTACGTACCGGCAACCTCGGCGCATATCGGTCTGGTCAGTCAAATATTCAGCCGGGTGGGCGCATCCGATGATCTGGCCCGGGGGCGGTCGACCTTCATGGTCGAAATGGTCGAGACCGCCGCGATCCTGAACCAAGCAGACGACTGCGCCCTTGTCATCCTGGACGAGATTGGACGCGGCACCGCCACCTATGACGGTTTATCCATCGCTTGGGCCACACTGGAACATTTGCATGATGTGAACAAATCTCGCGCCCTGTTCGCCACGCACTACCACGAAATGACCGCGCTTGCCGCCAAACTGGACGGCGTCGAAAACGCAACGGTGACGGTCAAGGAATGGGATGGCGAAGTCATCTTCCTCCACGAGGTCAAACGGGGTGCCGCAGATCGGTCTTACGGTGTGCAGGTCGCTCAACTCGCGGGCCTGCCCCCAGCCGTTATCGCCCGGGCACGGATCGTTCTGGACGCATTGGAATCAGGTGAACGCGAAGGCGGTGTCGCACAAAAAACGCTTATCGACGACCTGCCGCTTTTCTCGGCCAGCCCTGCGCCGCCACCCGTCAAAACAGCCCCATCCCCTGCATTAGAGATGCTGAACGACATCCACCCGGACGACCTCACGCCCAAGGACGCGCTCAATCTGATCTACAAACTAAAAGACGCGGCCAAATCCTGACCGCGTCTTCATTGTTCCAAAAATACTCAAAAACTAGCTGGCAACCATCGACGACACACCAACCTGCGCAGGACGCAGCAACCGGTCGTGCAGCATGAAACCCTCAGCCGCGACCTGGATAATGTCACCGGCCTTGGTCCCTGGTACGGGTGCTTCAAACATTGCCTGATGATGCTGCGGATCAAAGGCATCACCAACCTCGGGCGCAATCACTTCGATCCCATGCTTTTTGAACACGTTCAAAAGCTCGCGCATGGTCAGCTCGACACCTTCCAATAGCGGCCCGGAGACTTCACGTTGCTCATCCGTCGCCGCCTCAAGCGCGCGCTTCATGTTGTCGTAGACGGGCAGCATATCACGGGCCAGCTTGGACCCGCCGTAATTCTCGGCCTCGCGCCGATCTTTGTCCGACCGTTTGCGCGCATTTTCGGCATCCGCCAACGCGCGCATGAAACGATCTTTCAGCTGATCACGCTCCGCGCGCAACTGTTCTAGCTCCAGCGCTTCATCATCAATCTCGGCCATGTCTTCGGCGAATTCCTCGTCCGCAGCCATATCAATATCATCAAGAAAATCGTCGTTCTTGGGCTCTGCCATGTTTCACCTTTCACTGCGGTCCGTCAGCATGCGCCCGACCAGCTGCGCTGTGTAATCCACAATCGGAACGATCCGTCCGTAGTTGAGCCGCGTAGGGCCAATCACACCAACCGCACCGATAATCTTTCGATCCGCGTTCATATAAGGGGAAACCACCAAAGAGGAACCCGAAAGTGAGAAAAGTTTGTTCTCTGAGCCGATAAAAATGCGCACGCCGTCGCCGTCCTGGGTAAGGTCCAGAAACTCGGCGATATCACGCTTGCGTTCCAGGTCGTCAAACAGGGTTCTGATGCGATCCAGGTCCTCAGTTTCCGTCGACGTGCTCAGCAAATTGGACCGACCCCGGACAATCAGGCGTTCAGGCGTGTCGCCCTCGCCCTCCCATGAGGCCAGACCGCTTTTGACCAGCGCGTGCGATAGCGAATCAATCTCCTGCCGCCGTTCGGCAATCTCCGTCTGTACGATGGTGCGCACCTCGGTCAGCGTCCGCCCCTCGATCACGGCATTCAGGAAGTTCGCCGCTTCGCGCATAGAGGACGGCGTTTGCCCGGGCGGCGGTTGAAACAGCCGGTTTTCCACATGCCCATCCGCGAAGACGAGAACAACCAAAGCCTGCTCCGGCCCCAGCGACACAAATTCCAGATGCTTGATCGGCGCCTCGTATTTCGGCGTCAAAACAAGCGAGGCGCCCTGGGTCACACCAGACAGGGCCGACCCGACGCGGTCCAGCAATCCGCCAATGTCGCGCTCGTTCGAGCCCAGCGTTGCGTCGATCTTTTCCCGATCCGATTCGTCCGGCACGCCCACCTCAAGCAGGCCATCGACAAACATGCGCAACCCTTGTTGCGTTGGAATACGCCCGGCACTGACATGCGGGCTGTCCAACAGGCCCATGAACTCAAGGTCCTGCATCACATTGCGGATGGTCGCAGCGCTCACGCTTTCGCTAAAATCGCGAGTGAGGGTGCGCGAACCTACGGGATCGCCGGTTGACAGATACCCTTCAACCACGCGGCGAAACACTTCGCGTGACCGGTCGTTCATCTCATCCAGCAATTTCTGCGTATCTGTCATCAACCCACTTAAAAGCCGTGAAAATCAAAGGTCAATCGGGGTTGCCACCAGCCCCACCCCAGCGGTATCCCGACACAGCAGCAAAAGGATACCCCCATGCGTCCCTCTGGAAGACAGTTAAGTGATATGCGTCCCGTTTCAATCGAAACCGGATTCACGAAACATGCCGAAGGGTCCGCCCTGATCAAGATGGGCGATACGCATGTGCTGTGCACCGCCACGATCGAGGATCGCGTGCCGCCCTTTATCAAAGGGTCTGGCCTTGGATGGGTAACCGCCGAATACGGTATGCTGCCCCGCGCAACGAACACCCGGATGCGCCGCGAGGCTGCGACGGGCAAGCAAGGTGGGCGCACCGTTGAAATTCAGCGTCTCATTGGCCGGTCCTTGCGCGCTGGTGTAGATCGGGTTGCCTTGGGCGAACGCCAGATCACCGTTGATTGCGATGTGCTGCAAGCCGATGGCGGCACCCGCTGTGCCTCAATCACCGGCGGTTGGGTGGCCCTGCGTCTGGCGGTGAACAAGCTGATGAAGGCAGGCGATGTAACAACTGATCCACTCATCTCTCCGGTTGCTGCCGTTTCCTGCGGCATCTATGCGGGTCAGCCCGTGCTTGATCTGGATTACCCCGAAGACAGTGAAGCCGGCGTTGACGGTAATTTCATCATGCTCGGCAACGGCCAGCTGATCGAAGTGCAGATGAGCGCTGAAGGCTCGACTTTTTCCCGCGATCAGATGAACCACCTGTTGGATCTGGCGGACAAAGGTGTTGGTGAACTGGTCGCGGCCCAGCAAGCGGCCAGCGCATGACACGCCGTTTCGAAGGCGACCGCATCCTGGTCGCCACCCACAACGCGGGCAAGCTCGAAGAGATGGAAGAACTCTTTGCCCCCTACGGCGTCAAGGTCGTGGGCGCGGCCGAGATGGACCTGCCCGAACCGGAAGAAACCGAAACCACATTCGTCGGAAACGCCCGGATCAAGGCATTGGCTGCGGTCCGGGCGACGGGCCTGCCTGCCCTGTCAGACGATTCCGGGATCGAAGTGGCCGCATTGGATGGCCGCCCCGGTGTCTACACCGCGGATTGGGCCGAAACACCAAACGGCCGCGACTTCATGATGGCGATGGAGCGGACACATCGCGAGCTTGAAGCCGTCAATGCCGAACATCCCCGCCACGCGCGGTTCTGCTCCACCCTCGTTCTGGCTTGGCCGGACGGGCACGAGGAAGTCTTTGAAGGTACGGTTGAAGGCACTCTGGTCTGGCCGGTGCGCGGCACGCTGGGTCACGGCTATGACCCGATGTTCCAGCCCGTGGGCCATGACCGCACATTCGCCGAGATGAGCCATGACGAGAAAAACGCGATCAGCCACCGCGCCGACAGCTTTAACAAACTGATCGCGGGCTGCTTTGGCTGAGGATTGGGAAAACGGGGGCTTTGGCCTCTATATCCATTGGCCGTTCTGTGCCGCCAAATGCCCTTATTGCGATTTCAACAGCCACGTGACGCGGTCAGTGGATCATCCCGCTTGGCGCGATGCCTATGTGTCAGAAATCAAACGGATGGGGTCAGAGACATCGGGGCGCGTGCTTCGTTCTGTTTTCTTTGGGGGCGGGACACCCAGCCTGATGGACCCCGCGACCGTTGGTGCGATCATGGAAACGGTGCATGCAACCTGGCCCATCGCAAACGATCTTGAGGTCACACTGGAGGCAAACCCAACGTCCGTCGAGGCGGCCAAGTTTGCCGACTTTCATCTGGCTGGCGTCAATCGTGTGTCCATGGGTATCCAGGCGCTGAACGATCTCGACCTTGCCGCTTTGGGTCGTCTGCATTCCGCCAACGAGGCATTGGCAGCATTTGATATTGCGCGGCGCGAATTTGATCGGGTCAGCTTTGATTTGATGTATGGGCGGCAAAACCAGTCTCTAACCGGGTGGGAAACCGAACTTTCGACCGCTTTGTCCCTCGGCCTCGATCACGTATCGCTTTATCAACTCACAGTCGAGAACGGGACCGCCTTTGGCGAGCGGTACAAGGCAGGCAAGCTGCGCGGTTTGCCGGACGAAGATTTATCGGCGGATATGTACGCGCTGACGCAAGAGATTTGCGAAGCCCATGGAATGCCCCGCTATGAGGTGTCGAACCACGCCACAGATGGCAACGCGTCACGACATAACCTGATCTATTGGCGCTATGGCGATTACGTGGGGATAGGCCCGGGTGCCCATGGACGGATCACGCGGCAGGGCAAACGATGGGCGACAGAACAGAAGCGGATGCCGACCGGGTGGTTGAGCGGCGAAGGCCGCGAAACGCGGGATGGACTGTCTGGCACGGATCAAGCCAGTGAATTTCTGCTCATGGGGCTGCGTCTGACCGAAGGTGTGGACATAAAACGCTATGAGACGTTGGCTGAACAGCCGTTAGATGAGGGCAAGCTGCAACATCTACAAGATATTGGTATGATCGTTCGCTCAGAAAGCAGAATTACTGTTACAGATCAAGGGTTTACCGTTTTGAATGGTGTTCTCAGAGAGTTGCTGTCAGCTTAACTGCTCAGCTTACGGCACAAATCATCCAACTGTTCCAAAGACGTGTAGTGCAGCGTGATCTGACCCGCCTCGCCATTTGGCTTATGAGTCAGTGAGACTTTCATCCCAGTCGCGGCCGACAGATCGCTTTCGAGCGCCTTGGTATCTGCATCCTTCTCGGCCGCGGCAGGTTTTGCCCCACCGCCAAAGATGTTTTTAGCGCCCTCAGCAGATTTCTTGACCAACGCCTCGGCGGCGCGTACCGACAGGCCGCCCGCGATGATCTTCTTTGCCAAAGCTTCTGGCTCATCCGCAGTGATCAATGCACGGGCGTGACCGGCGCTTAGATCGCCTTTGACCACATAGTCCTGAATGGATGCGGGCAAGTTCAAGAGACGCAAAAGGTTCGCAATGTGGCTGCGGCTTTTGCCAAGGGCTTCTGCCATCTTTTCCTGAGTATGGCCGAACTTTTCCATCAACTGGTGATAGCCTGCCGCCTCTTCGATGGGGTTCAGGTCAGCGCGCTGAATGTTTTCAATGATCGCAACTTCGAGAACTTCAGTATCGGTGAAATCACGCACAATGACCGGCAAACTGTGCAATTGCGCTTGTTGCGCCGCGCGCCAGCGGCGTTCACCAGCCACAATCTCGTATTCGTCGCCGACACGGCGAACGATCAAAGGCTGCAGGACACCCTTTTCCTTGATCGACGCCACCAGATCATCAAGCGGGGCCGCCTCGAACTGTTTTCGAGGCTGATCAGGGTTCGGGCGAATTTTCTCAATCGGGATCTGCTGGTCAAGCGGGATCGCGGAAGTATCAGTCGCCTGCGGTTCGTTCACATCCGCCATCAGTGCTGACAATCCGCGCCCAAGTCCTCGTTTCTTATCTCCGCTCGCCATGGCTTAGGCCCTCGCTGTGTTGTTATCGACCAATTCCTGCGCCAACTCGCGATAGGCAATCGCGCCCTTGGATGTCGTATCATAGTTTAAAACCGGCATTGCAAAAGACGGTGATTCACTGACGCGGACGTTGCGCGGGATACGCGTTTTAAAGACCACATCGCCAAGATTGTCCCGTGCGTCCTGTTCCACCTGCTGCGACAGGTTATTGCGCGCATCATACATCGTCAGGACAACACCTTCGATCCGCAGATCAGGATTGCCCGTTTGGCGTACTTCCCGAATGGTCAGCATCAATTGCGACAAGCCTTCGAGGGCAAAGAATTCGCTTTGCAATGGAACGAGGATCGAGTGTGACGCAATCATCGCGTTGACTGTCAAAAGGTTCAGGGACGGCGGGCAATCTATCAAGATGTAATCAAACGCGTATTCATCCATTTGCGGCTGGCGCAGGGCATCGTGGAGTAGAAAACTACGCTTTTCATTGGAAATCAGGTCAATATCAGCAGAACTGAGGTCCACCGTTGCGGGCACAATCGCGATGTTGTCAAAAGACGTCTTCAGAATGACATCCTTCAGATCAATGTCTTCCAGCAAGAGCTCATAGGTCGTGAACTCCCGTTCATCCATCTCGACGCCAAGTCCAGTCGATGCGTTGCCTTGGGGATCAAGATCAACGACCAAAACAGAATGCCCGATCTCTGCCAGAGCCGCGGCCAGGTTGATTGTTGTCGTGGTCTTGCCAACACCGCCTTTTTGGTTGGCAACCGAGATGATTTTGGGCCCTGGAGGACGCGTAGGATCAGGCACGTTCTATATCCCTTATTCTCAGGATGGCAGCATCTGGATTTGTCTTACTTGCTGTGACGTCATATGAAAACCACCAGTTTTTCCTGGCTTCTTCTATTTCGCTCGCCCACTTGCCGCCCTTCATAAAGACGGCTGTGCCACTGGGCGCAATATGGCGTTGGCTGTGCCCCAGAAGGTCAGACAAAGTGGCGAGAGCGCGGGCCGAGATAACATCGGCACCTTGCGGCTCCGCCTGCTCGATACGCTGCGCGATAATCGTCATCGGCATATCCAGCGTTCTCGCACATGTGCGCAAAAAGGTTGCTTTTCGCTGGTCGCTTTCAACCAGGGTCATATTGATGGCATCGCCCTGTCCCGCTGCCAGAATGGCAACGACGACACCGGGAAGGCCCCCTCCTGAACCCAGATCGGCCCATTTACCAGCAACTGGTTGATAAACTTGCGCAGAATCCCAGATATGTCGGTGCGCGGCGTCATCAATCGTGGACTTTGCAATCAGGTTGATCTTGCCAGTCCATTTGATCAGCAGGTCATGATAGGCGGAAAGCTTATCCAATGTTTCACGTGAAACATCGTGGGCGAACCAGTCTGGCGGATGCATCATGCGGTTTTCTTTTCCAAAAACCTGATCCGGCCCAGGATCAAGGCCAGCCCAGCAGGTGTCATTCCGTCAATCCGTCCAGCTTGAGCCAGGTCGGACGGCCGGACTTTTTCCAATTTGCCGGTCAACTCCGCCGATAACCCCGTCACATCCGCATAAGAGAAATCACTCGGAATGGCATGCTTTTCATCTTTACGCAGTTTTTCCACGTCTTGTTGCTGTCGCTGGATGTAATTCGCATAAAGCGCGTCGCGCGACAGCTGCTCCTGAATCTCAGGCTCCATCTCTTCCAGCGCTGCATCCAACCGCTTAACGTCATTGAACACAACATCGGGAAAGGCCAGCAGTTGGAACGCTGTCCGCCGTGTGCCGTCTTGGTTGATCCGGATCCCGGTCGCAGCAATTTCTTTGGGTGTGTAAGACGACCCGCTCAACAACGCGCGGCCATTTTCAAGCTTTTCTTTCTTTGTTTGGTACGACATCCGCCGCGCGTTCCCAACACAGCCAAGATCAACGCCGAATTCTGTCAAACGTTGATCTGCGTTGTCAGCCCGCAAAGACAGGCGAAATTCGGCGCGGGATGTAAACATGCGATAAGGTTCTGTCACACCACGGGTGGTAAGATCGTCGATCATCACCCCAATGTAACTTGTGTTCCGGCGGAAATGCACAACGTCCCCACCTTGGGCCATGCGCGCAGCGTTCAGTCCAGAAACAAGCCCTTGGGCCGCCGCTTCCTCATACCCGGTCGTCCCATTGATCTGTCCCGCAAGGTATAACCCGGGGATATCGCATAGGCTGAGGTCAGCGTTCAGCGCACGGGGGTCGACATAGTCATATTCAATCGCATAGCCCGGTTGAATGATCTTTGCTTGCTCAAGCCCGGCGATGGAATGAACGTAATCCTCTTGCACATCTTGAGGCAAAGAGGTGGAAATCCCGTTCGGATAAACCGTATGATCCTCCAGCCCTTCCGGCTCTAGAAATATTTGATGCGAATCCTTGTCGGCGAACCGCACAATTTTATCCTCAATCGAAGGACAGTAACGCGGCCCCACACCATCAATATGCCCTCCATACATCGCGGATCGTTCAAGATTTTCACGAATAATGTCATGGGTTTTCGCATTGGTATGCGTGATGCCACAGGCAACTTGCCGCAGTGCTGGCGCCTTGGACATAAAGGAAAACAAGACAGGTTCGTCATCGGCTTCCTGCACGCTCAACTGATCCCAGGCGATTGTGCGCCCATCAAGGCGCGGCGGCGTCCCTGTCTTCAGCCGACCAAGGGGCAGGCCAAAACTGTCGATCCGCTCGGCAAGCTTGGAAGACGCTTTGTCCCCCATGCGACCGCCGGAATAAGATGTATCACCAATATGGATAACGCCACGCAAGAATGTTCCTGTGGTCAGGATGACAGATTTCGCCGCAATCTCGGTCCCGTCGCCCAAAACAACACCAGCCACACGGTCACCTTGCATCAGGAAGTCAGTCACTTCCCCTACAATGATGGAGAGGCGCGGCGTGTTCTCCATGATGCT
Organism: uncultured Tateyamaria sp.; assembly: GCF_947503705.1. Classification (GTDB taxonomy): domain Bacteria; phylum Pseudomonadota; class Alphaproteobacteria; order Rhodobacterales; family Rhodobacteraceae; genus Tateyamaria. The sequence goes on from NZ_CANNES010000001.1 coordinate 516,415, forward strand.
TTGCATTTCACGTTGGTAAACCTGGCGGTCTGCCTGTGTACGTGGACCTTGCACCGCCGGCCCTTTACGCCGGTTCAACAGACGGAACTGAATACCGGCAGCATCCGCGACGCGACCCATGACGCCATCCAGCGCGTCGATCTCGCGGACAAGGTGCCCCTTACCCAACCCGCCAATTGCCGGGTTACAGGACATGACGCCAATACCTTCAAGCTTCATCGTCACAAGGGCGGTATTTACGCCCATGCGCGCCGCCGCGTGGGCTGCCTCGCTGCCTGCGTGACCGCCACCAATGACGATGACATCGAATTGTTTCACGTGAAACACTCCATCATTTACCCAAGCAAAAGCTGGCGAAAATCTCGTCTAGCAGGTTTTCAACATCGACGCGACCGACCACCACTTCAAGGGATCGAACCGCCGTTCGTATCTCTTCTGCAGCAATATCATAAAGGGCCGGGCCGCTTTCAACACGGTCCATTGCCGCATCCAGATTGCTTAACGATTGGGACATCGCTTGTCTGTGCCGTTCGTGTGTGATCAGTCCCGCGGCCGCCGTCCGTTGCAGCAATTGCATTTCGAGATCAGAAACCAACTTCGCAATCCCCTGCCCCGTTTTACCAGAGACGGCGGCAGCATCGTCGCTGCGCTCATCTGCTTTGGGCGCGAGTATTATGTCGCCATCCAGAGGGGAGATCGGCAGACTTGTTCCCGGCTCTTGCAGGAAAATACGCAGATCTGCATCTCTTGCCCGAGCAATTGCACGCTCGATCCCTTGGGCTTCAATTTCATCCTGCCCGTCGCGCAGGCCGGCAGTATCCAAGAGCGTCACTGGTAGCCCTGCGATATCCATCCGCACTTCGATAACGTCGCGCGTTGTGCCCGCGATCTGCGAAGTGATTGCGGCCTCCCGTCGGGCAAGCGCATTCAGCAAAGTCGACTTGCCCGCATTGGGTGGACCAACGATCGCCACCTCGAACCCGGTGCGAATACGTTCCGCCGCGGAAAATCCCTTGAGCTGTTCCGCCACGTCCCGCCGAACTTGGCCCAGAAGGTCGCGTACCTCTGGCGTTACATCGACGGGTACATCTTCGTCCGCAAAATCAATTGTGGCTTCGATCAAAGCTGCGGCACGGATCAGCTTGCTGCGCCATTCTTCGATCCGGTTGCTCAGATCACCCGACATGCCGCGCAAGGCTTGTTGCCTCTGCGCCTCTGTCTCGGCTTCGATCAGATCGGCGAGCCCCTCAACTTGCGCCAGATCCATCTTGTTGTTCTCAAGGGCACGACGGGTAAATTCCCCCGGCTCTGCCATCCTGGCCGTACCCGCACCCAAGGTTTGCAGAACGGCTGCAACAACCGCGACGCTGCCATGCAGATGAAATTCTACGGTATCCTCACCGGTAAAACTCGCAGGGCCGTCAAATTTCAAAATGAGCGCATGATCCAACACGACGCCACCTGCACTTCGCAGATGCCGCAAGGCAGGCGCACGACCCCCCGGCAAGGCGCCACAGAGCACCTGTGCCACCTCAAAGGCCTCGGAGCCAGAAATACGGATAACAGCCACGCCAGCGCGGCCTTGCGCCGTTGCCAGCGCAAAAATCGTGTCCATCGGCATACCCTCAGGCAGGTATCAGGTGTTCATCGAGTCAAAGAATTCAGCGTTCGTTTTGGTCTGCTTCAGCTTGGAAATCAGGAACTCGATTGCGTCGGTCGTGCCCATCGGGTTCAGGATACGGCGCAGGACAAAGGTTTTGGCCAAGTCCGTCTTGTCGACCAAAAGATCCTCTTTCCGCGTACCAGACTTAAGAATGTCGATGGCAGGGAAGACGCGCTTGTCCGCAATCTTGCGATCCAGAACGATTTCCGAGTTACCAGTGCCCTTGAATTCTTCAAAGATCACCTCATCCATCCGGCTGCCGGTGTCGATCAGTGCGGTGGCGATGATGGTCAACGAGCCGCCTTCTTCGATATTCCGCGCGGCACCAAAGAAACGCTTGGGCCGTTGCAGGGCATTTGCATCCACACCACCGGTCAAAACCTTGCCCGAGGATGGAACAACAGTATTGAATGCTCTACCAAGTCTTGTGATCGAATCCAAAAGGATAACAACATCTCGTTTGTGTTCGACCAGACGCTTTGCCTTTTCAATGACCATTTCCGACACTGCCACGTGGCGCGTCGCGGGCTCATCAAAGGTCGAGCTGACAACCTCACCCTTAACCGAACGCTGCATGTCCGTGACTTCCTCGGGGCGTTCATCAATCAGCAGGACGATCAGGTAACATTCAGGATGGTTCTTTGCGATGCTTGTCGCAATGTTTTGCAGCAGAACCGTCTTACCCGTCCGCGGCGGGGCGACGATCAACGACCGCTGACCTTTACCAATCGGGGACACCAGATCGATGATCCGGGCCGAGCGGTCGCGCGTCGCAGGGTCATCAGTTTCCATCGTCAGGCGTTCATCGGGATAGAGCGGTGTGAGGTTATCAAAGGCGATCTTGTGTTTGACCCGCTCGGGATCTTCAAAGTTGATCCGGGTGGCATTGGTCAGTGCGAAATACCGTTCGGCATCGTCGGGGGCCTTGATTACGCCCTCAATCGTATCCCCCGTGCGCAACGAATACTGACGGATCATCTCGGGCGAAACATAGATATCATCAGGGCCGGGCAGATAGTTCGCCTCGGGCGAGCGAAGGAAGCCAAAGCCGTCCTGGAGAACCTCCAGCACGCCATCACCAGAAACCTCCCATCCCTCGTCCGCGCGTTCGCGCAGAATCTGGAACATCATCTCGCCTTTGCGCATGGTCGAGGCATTCTCGATCTCAAGCTCTTCGGCCATGTCCAACAGGTCTTTGGGGCTTTGTGCCTTCAGTTCGGCCAGGGCAAGACGTTCGGTGGTCTCGGTCATTTCTTCGGTCATATGGGAATACTCATAGCGCGCCAGAAAGCAGGCGCTGCGGTTCAGTCAGATGTGAATGCTGCTGCGGGTCCCGGACGGGGCGCATACAGCCAGATAGGCGTACCAACGCTGCGAGTCAACGATTTCAGAACTTGACCACCACTGACAGCACTATGAGTGCCATCAGGATCGTGGGCACCTCGTTCATCATCCGGTAGTTACGCCCCGACTTGATCGGACCGCCGGCGGCAAAGGCTTTGCGCTGCCCCACCAGCCAACCGTGAAAGCCGGACATGGCCAGAATACCCACCAGCTTGGTCCAGGGCCATACAGCGCCCCAATCGACCACACCGGGGATCAGGGCAAGGCATATGCCAAACACCCAGGTTGCGATCATAGCCGGGTTCATGATCACCTTGAGCAGCTTATATTCCATGGTCAGGAACAGGTCGTGCGTCTCACCGCCTAGCCCCACCTGTTCTGAGTGATAAACGTAAAGACGAGGCAGATAGAACAGCGCTGCCATCCAGGCGATGACGGACATGATATGGAATGCCTTGATCCACGGATAGAGGCTGATGATGAGATCAAACATGTTCGAGCGCCCTTGGTTCTCGCCCCCTATAAATAAATAAAGAAAAGAGAAAAAGGATGATGATTATGTAGAGGCCCGGATTTCTGTGGATTACCCTGTTATCCACGGATTACCCACAGTGTGGATTTCAATGGCCCTTTGGTGGGAAAATTGACCTGTATCCTTAAAAAATATATCGAAAACAACGTGTTGCAACAGTTTTTCAGCATCAATGATCTGAGTATTATTGTGGACAAGTTGGTATGGATTACTTTGTCCTCGAACGTGTTTTTATCCTTACTCAGATGGGACAAAATCAGGCGCAACAGCGCGGAAGTTCAGACAAACCCACACTTGCGGCCCTGACCGGAATTTCGCACAACCTCATCCAATCGCCGTCCCGCGGCCCCGCACAGGGTTATCCACATGTCTATCCCATTGATCCTTGCGTCAGGTTCCGCAATCCGGGCCACTTTGCTGCAAAATGCAGGCCTGTCCTTTGAACAGATCGTCGCGCGCATTGATGAACAATCCGTTAAAGAGGCCATGGTGGCAAGCGAAGCACCGCCGCGCGACATTGCCGATACCCTGGCCGAGATGAAAGCGCGCAAAGTGGCAGACAAGCATCCCGAAGCAATGGTCATCGGTTGCGATCAGGTGTTGGCATTCGAAGGCGCGATCCTGTCCAAGCCCATAGATCCCGAGGATGCCCGCGCGCAATTGCGCCTGATGCGGACAAAGCGCCATATGCTGTTGTCTGCAGCCGTCATCTATCACGAAGGTAAACCCATCTGGCGCCATATCGGCCAGGTGCGCTTGCGGATGCGGAACATGTCTGACGCTTATATTGGCGGCTATGTCGACCGGAACTGGGCCGAGATTCAGCACGCCGTGGGCAGCTATATGCTGGAGGCCGAGGGCGTGCGCCTGTTTCACAGCATCGAGGGGGATTACTTTCACGTTCTTGGTATGCCACTTTTAGAGCTGCTCGCGTTTCTGACCTTGCGCGGCGTGATCGAAGGTTGATTGGGGGGCGATCATGACGGACAAAATACCATTGGCGGGCGTCATCGGTTCGCCCATCGCACATTCCAAATCGCCTCAGATACACCGCCACTGGCTCAAGACCTATGGGTTGGCGGGCGACTATATCCCTATGGATGTCAGCTCTGCCGATCTGGCCGATGTTTTGCGGACTTTGCCCAAGGCAGGGTTTGTCGGTGTAAACATCACCATACCCCACAAGGAAAGTATTCTGGAGATTGCCGATCTGGTGACGGACCGTGCGACGCTTATCGGTGCGGCCAATACCTTGATCTTTCGCAAGGATGGCAAGATCCACGCTGACAATACGGATGGGTACGGATTTGTTGAAAACCTCAAGGCCGGTGCGCCCAATTGGATTCCACAATCCGGTCCTGCAACGGTCTTGGGTGCTGGCGGTGCGGCGCGCGCGGTCGTGGCGTCGTTGTTGGATGCAGGTGTACCCGAGATTTTCCTTACCAACCGGACGCGTGTCCGAGCCGAAAAGCTGGCCGATGATTTTGGCAATCGCGTAACCGTCGTGGATTGGGTTCAGGCCGGGAATGTGATCGAGGATGCAGCACTGGTTGTGAACACCACATCCCTCGGGATGATTGGCAAGCAAGAGATGCGCGTGCCCCTCGATGGGTTGCGCCGTCAGACGGTGGTGACCGATCTGGTTTATGCACCCTTGCGGACCAACCTTTTGGCCACCGCGGAAGAGGTTGGGTGTGTCACCGTCGATGGCCTTGGCATGTTGCTGCATCAGGCGGTGCCCGCGTTCGAACGCTGGTTTGGCACCCGCCCCCAAGTCGACAGCGCCACACGTGCGGCTGCTTTGCGATGAGTTTCAAGCTGGGGCTGACCGGTTCCATCGGCATGGGAAAATCGACAACGGCGCAGATGTTTGTTGATCTGGGCTGTGCCCTTTGGGACGCGGATGCAGCGGTACATCGACTTTATGCGGCGGGTGGCACCGCGGTTGCGCCGATGCGCGATGCCTTTCCGGGCGCAATTGTGGACGGGGCTGTGTCGCGAGCCGCGCTTCGTGATATTATTTCAAACGATCCCAATGCGTTACAGAGAATCGAGGCGATAGTGCACCCATTGGTTGCCCAAGACCGGGCGGAATTCATCGCCAATGCGCAGGCTGAAATCCTGGTGTTTGATATCCCCCTGCTCTTTGAGACCGGGGGGAATTCGGCCATGGATGCGACCGCCTGCGTTTTTGTCCCCGATGACGTGCAAGAGGCGCGTGTGATGGCGCGCGGTACGATGACCCGTGATCAGTTTCTGGCCATCCGGGCCAAACAACTCCCCGCAGCCGAAAAATGCGCCCGCGCCGATTATGTGATCGAAACAGACAGCCTTGAACACGCCCGCGCACAGGTCCAAAATATAGTCAGTCAGATCAGCCAAGGATCACCCCATGCGTGAGATCGTCCTCGACACAGAAACGACAGGTTTTGACCCCGAATCCGGTGATCGGATTGTCGAGATCGGGGCGATTGAGTTGATCCGGCATGTGCCAACCCAGAATGTCTTTCACGAGTATATCGACCCCGAGCGGTCGATGCCTCAGGAGGCGTTTGAAGTGCATGGGCTGGGCGATGATTTCCTGCGCGGCAAACCGAAATTTGCCCAGATTGGTCAAAAGTTCCTGGATTTCGTGGGCGATGCAAAACTTGTGATCCACAACGCCGCCTTTGACATGAAATTCCTCAATGCCGAGTTGAGGTGGATGGGCCTGCCTACCCTGCCCTATGATCAGGCGCTTGATACGCTTGAAATTGCACGGCGCAAATTCCCCGGCTCGCCTGCGTCGCTCGATGCGCTGTGCCGACGCTTTGGCATCGATAACTCGTCGCGGACGCTGCACGGTGCCTTGCTCGACAGTGAAATCCTTGCGGAAGTCTATCTGGAGCTGATCGGGGGACGGCAGCCTGACTTTGGCTTGTCGACCGTCTCCAGCACGTCAAACAGTTCTGATCCAGCGGGGGCCTGGGCCCCATCGGCGCGACCAACGCCGTTGAAACCCCGGGTCACGGAAGATGAGAAGGAAGCGCATTCCGCCTTTGTTGCCAAGCTGGGTGACAATGCCATGTGGCAGGCATGAAAAAACCCGGCAGCAACGCCACCGGGTTTTGCTTTTCTACAATCAATTGATCAGTTGATCGCCGCGTCCTGGGGGGCCTCGGCGGCCTGGCGCTTCGCGATCTCATTCCGGTACAGCGACACAAAGTCGATGTTTTCCAGGTTCAGCGGCGGGAAACCGCCATCGCGTGTGATGTCACTGACGACGCGGCGCAGGAACGGGAAGATCATGCGCGGGCATTCGATCAGCAAGAACGGATGCATCTGCGCCTCTGGCACGTTGTCGATAAAGAACAGGCCGACATAGTCGATTTCCAGAACAAACAGAACGCTATCGCTGTCTTTGTCCTTGGACGTGATGTTCAACTTGATCGAGCTCTCGAACTGGTTGTCCTGGCCACGCTTTTTGGCATCCAGGTTCACCTGTACCTGAACATCAGGCTGCATATCGGGCGAACCGCCCTTTTGCGCGATGATGTTCTCGAACGACATGTCGCGCACAAACTGACCCAGCACACGCATTTGTGGCCCCGCGGCTTGGGCGGGTTGCTGCGCTTCTTGTTCTTCTGCCATTTTCAAATTCTCCCGAGGCAATCAGATTTTGGCTCTGGTAACAGCTTGGCGGGCGGGCCTCAATCCTTGGTCCAACCCGAAGGGCCGCGCATTTCAGGGGTTTCGGCGGATACTTCTGAGTATTCGCCGTCTATGACATCTGCTGGCGGATGTCTTTGCCCATGCGGACCGTGCGAATGGCCGCCTGAAACGGTCGTCACTTTGACCCGCGCACGTACCCAGCGAAAAACGGCCAACCTAAACCCGGGCACCAACAGGGCAAATCCGACAGCATCGGTAAAAAAGCCGGGAGTCAGCAGCAGCGCACCGGCAAACACGATCATGGCGCCGTGTGCTAGCGCCTCGCTTGGGTCGCGCATCTGGTTAAACGAGGATTTCACTTGCTCAAGCGCCTGCAGCCCCTGGTTTCTAACCAGAAAGGTGCCCAAAATGGCCGTAATGATCACAATCAAGAGGGTTGGAAACAGCCCAATCGCGCCGCCAACTTGAATGAACAGGGCGATCTCGATAAGCGGAACCGCCAGAAATGCTAAAAACAGCCACATATGCGACATCCTTTCCATTGGCCTTTTCAGTGCCGTGGTGGACTTGGGACCACCTAGACCCTACATAAGACCCCTGACAGGGTGATGCCACCCAAGCCCGCTTAACGAGGTATAAATGAACTCTCCGCTGATCCAGTTGCTGGTCCTGGCCGCGATCGCCGTCTTTCTGATTTTGCGTCTGAAAAATGTGCTCGGCACCCGCGAAGGTTTTGAACAGCCGCCGACACCCCGGCCGGCTGCACCCCGCAGCACGCGTCCGGATCTTGAAGTGATCGAGGGCGGTCCTGACCTCGACATCACGGATCACGTGGACGAAGACAGCGACGCCGCCAAGGCGCTTGCCGCGATGAAACGAGCCGAGCCATCATTCCACGTCGCTGACTTCCTTGCCGGAGCGCGCGGCGCTTACGAGATGATCGTGATGGGTTATGAACAGGGAAACCTGGCCGAAATTCAGCCCTTCCTGTCCGAAGACATCTACGAATCCTTTGTTGACGGCGTGGCCGCGCGCGAAGATCAGGGCCTTACCATCGAGGCTGAGTTCATGGGCGTGCGAGAACTCAAGCTTGTCGATGCCACCTTTGACGAGGACACGCGCGAGGGCGAATTGACCATTCGCTTTGTCGCCGAACTGACCTCTGCTGTACGGGATCAAGGTGGCGACATTATCGAAGGCAGCTTGTCCGAAGTGAAACGGCAAAAGGACACCTGGTCTTTTGCGCGAACCATGGGGGCCGATGACCCGAATTGGTTGCTGGTTTCTACAGACGCTTAAAAAGTGCCCTTGTTGGTGCATTCTGTGCGGCGGGCCTGATGACTTCAGCGTCCGCCGATGTGCGTTACACGGTTATGGACTACGCCAGCCTTGATGGTTGGGACCGTGACGACCATGCGGCTGCCCTCACCGTGTTTCGCAACACTTGCCAGGATATGAACGATCCCGATTGGTCATCGCTATGTGCTTTGGCGAGTGACGACCCTGATCCCAAGGCGTTCTTTGAGCTGTTTTTTCGCCCCGTCCTGATCGAGGACGGCGCTGACGCCCTTTTCACCGGTTATTTCGAACCAGAGTTGGATGGGTCGCTGCGCCGGTCAAGCCGCTATCGCTATCCCGTTTATGCCATGCCCCGCGAGGCGCGGGTATTGCGCCCGTGGCTGACCCGCCGCGAAATTCTGGAAAGTGGGGTCATGTCCGGTCGGGGCCTTGAAATTGCCTGGGTTGATGACCCGGTTGAACTGTTTTTTCTGCAAATCCAGGGCTCTGGTCGTATCCGGCTGCCCAGCGGCGAATTTATACGCGTGGGCTATGCCGGGGCCAATGGACATAATTACCGCTCCATCGGTGCTGAACTTGTCCGGCGTGGCGTCTATTCTCCGCATCAGGTCAGTGCACAGGTGATCAAGAATTGGGTGAAACGGAACCCGGTGGATGGCAAGGAACTGCTGTATCACAACAACTCCTACGTTTTTTTCCGCGAGGTGAGCGAAGTGCCCGCCGACCGCGGCCCTTTGGGTGCGATGAACAGGTCGATCACGACGATGCGGTCGGTCGCGGTTGATCCGTCCTTTGTTCCGTTGGGTGCACCGGTTTGGGTGGAAAAGGATGGGGCCGATCCGCTGCGCCGTCTGATGATTGCACAAGATACCGGTTCTGCCATCAAAGGGGCGCAGCGGGCCGATGTGTTTTTTGGCACCGGTGATACCGCTGGCCGCAAGGCGGGCCGGCTGCGCGATCCGGGTCGGATGATGGTCTTGATGCCGATTCAACGCGCTTATGCCCTACTGCCTGAGGGTGCGATATGAGCAAGCGCCGCCTGCGCCCGGACGAAGAAGAGCTGTGGCGCAAGGTGACTGCCAAGGCGGAGCGTCTGCATCCGGAAAAGCCCTTTGACCCCAGCGATTTCGTGACGCCGACCCCGGCGCCCAAGGTCCGTCGTCAGGTTTTTGATGCGGTGCCCCAAAAGATTATTGGCCCCGTTACCAAACCGCAGACCCAGATCAGCCGCGCCCCGTCGATCATGGATCAGGTCGGCGCGGCCAAGGTTCAGATGGATCGTAAATCCTTTGAACAGATGAAGCGGGGCAAGCTGCGCCCCGAGGGCAAGATCGACCTGCACGGCATGACATTGGACCGGGCGCATCCCGCCCTCACCCGTTTTATCCTGAGCGCGCAAGCGGATGGAAAACGCTTGGTTCTTGTTGTCACGGGCAAGGGCAAGCAGCGTGACGATGGCGGTCCGATCCCGGTGCGCTTTGGCGTGTTGCGGCATCAGGTGCCGCAGTGGTTGGCGATGCCGCCCTTGTCTTCGGCGGTTTTGCAGGTGACGCAGGCCCATCTGCGCCATGGCGGTGGCGGGGCTTACTACGTTTATCTACGCAAACGCCGCTAGGCTGCTGCGCGCGCGTCTGATCCCGATCCACATCATGAAACTGGCAAACAGGAAATAGGCGGCGACGCCAACATATTGCGTGTTCAGATCAACGCCCAGATCAATCAGGACACCGGTCAATCCGGGCCCGATGGCCGACCCGAACACCATGACCGCGGCGGCCATCGCCTTGATCGATCCGATGTGGCGCGTCCCATAGAATTCTGCCCAAAACGCGTTGGGTAGGGTCGAATTCGCGCCTGTCGTCAGGGCCAGGAAAACGAACCCAATCGCCAGATGCCAGACGGAACCGGACGCCGCAAACATCAGGAACGCGAAGATCAAAGGGAGCTGGTAAAGTGGCATCAACCGTGCTGTGCCAAAGCGATCCAGCGCGACGCCAGATGCGACCATCGCGGCGATGCCCATCACCGTGTAAATTGGGAACAATGAGACCAGCGCCAGATGCGACATGCCCTTGATTTCGGCGAAATACACCTGGTGAAAAAAGAAGGCGGTGTTGAAGGCCGATGGCCCCAGCAATGCGGGCACCATAAACCAAAAGAGCGGGTGGCTCAGCGTCTTGCGCCGCGTCCAATGCGCGCCGGCCATGCCGGTACTCTGGTTTTCCTTGGCCATGGATTGCGGCGTGCGTTCCGTGCGCAGCAAGGCCATCAGAATGGGAATGCCGATCAGGGCAACGATTGCCGCTGCAACCCAAAGGCTCCGCCAGTGGAATATCGTGAGCAGGGAGACAAAGGCCAACGGTAACACTGCTTCGCCAAGCGAAAAACCCAAAGTGGCGACCGCCAGCGCTTTGCCCCGCGTTGCAACAAACCACCGCGACATGGCGACGATGGCGATGTGGCTGGTCATCCCCTGCCCCGTCAATCGCAGCGCAAAGATCACTGCCGGCAGAAAGGCGGCATAGGGGTTCACGGCCATCGCGAGGCAAGACGCTGCCAACATCGCCAGAACGACGACCCCAAGACTGCGCGCGCGCCACTGGTCTGTCAGGCCGCCGGCCCAGATCATCACAACCGCCGAGGCCGTAGTGCCCACCGAATAGATCGCGCCCCAACTGCCATGGGACAGGCCGAAATCCGCCTGAATTTGGGCCGCAAAGATCGAGATAAAAAAGGTTTGCCCAAAAGACGACAAAAGCGTCAGCAACCCGCCCGCCGCCAACCAACGACTGTTTTGCGACAGAAAGGCGAACAGCCCAGGGCGGGCGGTGGCTGTCACTATCTGGCTTCCCCTGGCACCAGGGCGGAGGGGGTCAATTTGCGGGCAACCACACGCCGTTGCCCGGGAAGGGTGATGGTCGTTCCAGCCCGCCCGCGCAAAAACTCGCGATCAAGGTCGGATGAGCGTCGCAGCAATTGGATCAAGGCGGGTGAGCTGCCCGCGACAAAATGATTGCCTGATCGCCGATCAGAAAATTCAGATACGTCCAGCAAGGTGATCGGCAGATCCGATACATCCTCAATATTCTGGATATTGCCAAGCTGGGTTTTTTGGCCGCGCAGCCGCGACGACAGCCTGAGCACGGCATCCTTGCGCGACACGATCACCACAAAGGGGTCCGGTACAACCTTGATCCGCTTGATCTGACTTCGGAAGACATCGACATTGATATCAGGCGACATCAGGATCACGCCGCGAATATGCCGACCGGCCCATCCCGGTTGTGCAATTTCAAGTTGTCGCAGTGTTTCCATGACAAGGGCGCTGCCCATCGAGTGGGCCACCAGGATAATTTCGGGATCACCGGCATTGCCAACCGCTTCCAACAGATCGGCCAGACCATCGCGCGCGAATAGCGCGCTGTCGCGGTCGTATTCATAGCCTAGCGGGTTGGCGCGGCTGGGCCAGGCATAGCTGACGAACGCACCGGGCAGTTCCAGATCATGGCCCAATTGCGCAAGGCGAAAGGCCGAGTCCGTAAAGCTGTTGTTAAAGCCGTGAACAAAGATCGTCACTTCGCGTCGTCCGCTGCTGTTGCTTGCAATGTCACGCTGTAGGCTTTGCGAAAACTTGGACGCCGTGTTGAATTCTGACAGTGCCGCAAGAGTAAAGTCGCGTTCCGGCTTGGGCTTGTCGAGGCCATCAGACACGCTGCCCAATGTGCGGTTGGGCGGTATCGACACCGTCGCTTGAAGCAGGCTTAGCTCGGTTGAACGATCAATGCCGTACTCGCCCGCCTCATTGATGGCGCGGGTTGTGCCGATGAAGACGTTTTTGTTCAGACCAACCGCGAGGGCATCAGGTCGGATCGGGGCCGCCGTCCGGTCATTGCAGCCCGCCAGCGCAATCGTCAGAAAAACAAGAAACCAGCGCATGAGAGACCCCAGGATCAAAGCGTTGATCCTCATGTAGCCCAGATGTGTCGACTCAGCTAGAGGACGTAGCGACTGAGATCGGCGGATTTCGCCAATTCGCCCAAGTGCTGTTCAACAAAGGCGGCATCGACAGTGATGGTTTCGCCCGCACGATCGGGGGCCGTGAATGACAATTCTTCGAACACCCGTTCGAGCACTGTATAAAGACGACGCGCGCCGATATTCTCGACCGTTTGGTTTACCTCGGCTGCAATCCGGGCCAGGGCGCGGATGCCATCGGGTTCAAAAATGACGGTGACGTCTTCGGTCCCCATCAGAGCGGAATATTGCAGGGTCAACGCATTGTCGGTCTCGGTCAGGATACGGACAAAATCATCCTCGGTCAGCGCGCGCAACTCGACCCGGATGGGCAGGCGCCCTTGCAGTTCGGGCAGCAGGTCAGATGGCTTGGCGATGTGGAATGCGCCCGAAGCGATGAACAGGATGTGGTCGGTTTTGACCGGCCCGTGTTTGGTACTGACGCTGGTCCCTTCGATCAAGGGCAACAGGTCGCGCTGCACCCCTTCGCGGCTGACATCGGCGCCGCGCGCATCCGACCGGGCACAGACCTTGTCGATTTCGTCCAGAAAAACGATCCCGTTTTCCTGCACCGCTTCAAGCGCGGTTTTGGTCACGATCTCGTCGTCCAACAGTTTGTCCGCCTCTTCCCCGATCAGCACATCATAGCTTTGGGCGACGGTCAGTTTTTTGCGGGTGGTCCGACCGCCCATGGCTTTGCCAAACAGGTCACCGAGGTTCATCATCCCCATGTTGCTGCCGGGCTGGCCGGGAATATCCATGGCCGGAAACGGATTGGACGTGTCGGCGATGTCGAGCTCGATCATGGTGTCATCAAGATCACCGGCGCGCAGTTTCTTGCGAAACATCTCGCGCGTGGCGTCGCGGGCATCGGTGCCAGCGATGGCCTCGATCACGCGTTCTTCGGCAGCAGCGCGGGCATTAGCCTTGACGTCTTCACGCATGTGGTCGCGGGTCATGGCGATGGCGCTGTCTACCAGATCGCGAATGATCTGTTCCACGTCCCGCCCGACATAGCCGACTTCGGTGAACTTGGTCGCCTCGACCTTGAGAAACGGGGCACGGGCCAGTTTGGCCAGACGTCGGCTGATCTCTGTCTTGCCCACACCGGTGGGGCCAATCATCAGAATGTTCTTTGGATAGACCTCGTCGCGCAGATCATCGCCCAATTGCCGCCGCCGCCATCGGCTGCGCAGGGCGACAGCCACGGCCCGTTTGGCATCGGCTTGGCCAATGATGAACCGATCAAGTTCGGAGACGATTTCGCGGGGGGTCAAATCGGACATGTAACTTCCATCAAAACTGTTGGAACCGACATAGGGGATATGCGGGCGCATTCCAACCAGCGCCGCGCAATCGCAGTGTTTGACACACGCCAACCTGGATGCCGAAAAAACAACCCCAAGTCTTTTTTTAAAGACCAAGAGTTATGGCCAAAGGATATGCGGCGTTCAAAATGAAAGATCGCACAGAGTATTGTAGTGAAAACAAGCTGGCCAATCACGCCGCCGTTGCGATCTAGGTGTCGGGCGTCATCACCTTGCAAGGGCTTCAGGCCAATGACATTTTGGGAAAACCGCGCTGGCCTCTGAATGATCAGCCAAGCAGCGCAATCATTGTCTAACCCGCGTCGCGCTTGAATCCCTCAACCGTAAGATTGCCGTTCGTATAAACACATATATCAGCGGCAATCGCCATCGCGGCGCGCGCCACAGTCTCGGCATCCTTGTCGCTGTCCATCATGCCGCGCGCCGCGGCCAGGGCATAATTGCCGCCCGATCCGATGGCCGTCACGTCGTGCTCAGGCTCCAGCACATCACCGGCGCCGGTGATCACCAAAAGCGTATCGCCGTCTGTCACGATCAACATTGCTTCGAGCTTTTGCAGGTATTTGTCGGTGCGCCAATCCTTGGCCAGCTCCACGCTGGCGCGGGCCAGTTGGCCGGGGGTTGCCTCCAGCTTTGTTTCCAGCCTCTCAAGCAATGTGAACGCATCTGCCGTCGATCCGGCAAAACCTGCGACCACGTCAAAGCCGCCGGGCGACAACCTGCGCACCTTTCGTGCGGTGCCCTTGATCACTGTTTGGCCCAGCGACACTTGTCCGTCGCCCGCAATCACGACCTCACCATCCTTTTTGACACCGATGATCGTGGTCCCGTGCCAGCCGGGGAAATCGGATTGTGACATGTGGCGCCTCCATTTGGTTGGAACCTATATGCGGGTTTCGCGTCCCGGCTTCAATCCGGGGCGGTGATATGTTCAAGTCAACGCATGGTGTTGGGCTTTACAGATCCACGGGTGAAACAGGTGCTGGGCGAATGGGCTCAAATCGCGCCCGAGCTTGGCTATGATCCCGGTGCGTTCCGGTCCAAGCTGATTTGGCAAAAGGACGAGGCCGTGCGCAGCCACGTCGTTATACGATTGAAAGGCCCGCGCAGGCTGATCCTGAAACGAGTGTTTAAGGCGCCCGCAGGCGAGGAGTTGGTCGACGCCATTGCTGCGCAAAAGGCCGCCCATCAGCGGCTGAAGGATTTTCCCAAAGCGCACGCCCCGGAGGTTCTGTTTGCCAGCGAAAGAGGTGACATCGTTGTGATGGCAGAGGCCTCTGGCAAGACCCTTAACGATCATTTGACGGGCGGGCGTGACCCTTCTCAGATGCTCAGACGGACGGGTGCTTGGCTGGCCGCCTTTCATTCTGCCGGCCCTGTCGAGGAACGAACCTATCAACCCCGTTTCATGGTTGGGCATATCACGCGGATGGCCGAGGCAGTGCGCGCCAATGATCTGGCTGTGGCTGACCCTGACAGGTTTGTTGCCTGTTGTGACAAGGTTGCCGAACTGGCCCAGACCGCATCGGGCCAAGAAACGGTATCAGCGACCAAGCACGGGGATTTCAACCTGCGCAACATATTGCTCGGGCCGGATGGAGAAACCGGGTTGGATTTCAAACCGCCCAGCAGCGCGCCGGTCGGCTTCGATATTGCGCGGGTGCTGATGGACTATGCCGAACTCTTTCAACCAACGCCGCAGGTCAGTGGCACCGTTTTATCCGATCGGGCGTTGGATGCGTTCTTTGGTGGCTATGACCTCGTCAGTCGCGATGATCCGGCGGTGAGGTTTCTGCCTTTTGTCCAGCTTTTGAACGATTGGCGTTTGATCCCGCCTGACCCATCACAGCGCAGTTGGCGGCAAAAGACACGCTATGAGGCCATCATTCGCCTGGCGCAGAATGGTTTTGGCGTGGAATAGAAAAAGGCGGCTCCGGATCGGAACCGCCTTTGAAATTCTATTGTGTGACCCGGTTTAGATCGAGTCGTTGATCCAGCTTTGCAACGCCGCTTTGGGTTTGGCGCCGGCCATGTTCGAAACGACCTGACCGTCTTTGAAGATGAACAGCGCAGGAATACCGCGAACGCCCATCTGTGCAGGTGAGTTCGGGTTGGAATCAACGTCGACTTTGACGATTTTTACTTTGCCTGCGAGTTCGTCAGACAGCTCTTCGAGCGACGGGCCAATCTGTTTGCAGGGACCGCACCACTCGGCCCAGAAATCCACAACAACGGGGATATCGGACTGAAGGACTTCGGTGTCAAAGTTTTGGTCGGTCACAGGCACGGTCGCCATTTTGTCTCTCCTGACAGGGATCAAACGTAGAGGGAGAACCTAGGAACCCGTACCCGGATCGTCAAGATATGGCGAACGCCACAGCGCATCCGTCACGATATCGTGTGGCAAGTGCATCAGGTGGGCGGTGCGGGTCCACAAGATGTGTGTTTCGATCTGGTGATCAGGGTAGATGTCACTGATCGCCCGGGCATAGGCCCCCAACTGCCGTTTCACGCCTTCGGGGCATTCGGTTGGGGTGTCGGGCACCTGTCTGTTGGTCTTGAAGTCGATGATCTGGATGCGGTCCGGCCCGATGATCAGCCGGTCGATATTGCCATGAATGCGGGTCGGCCCAATTGCGGCCGTTACTGCCACCTCGGCCAGCGTGTCGGGGTCAAAGATTGGGGCCAGCGCCGATGTGTTCAAAACATGTGCGGCCTCATGGGCAGCCTCCTGTACAAGCGTGGCGCTTAGCGGTGATTTTTCCGCCAAGCGTTCCGTCGCTTCGGGCCAATTGCCGGGCTCTACAGTTGGCAAAATTTCCAGCAAGGCATGCACATAGGTGCCATAAGCCTTGGCGGTCTCCTCATCCAAGCCGTCGCCGGGCAAGGCCTTGGCCCCGCCCAAGTCAGATGGCGAGAGGGTTTTGGCCGCAGGTGTCGGAGAGGGCGCAGATGCGGCGTACATCCCCGGCAAGTCCGGCACAGGGCGAGTTGTCTCTGCCGCCCCGGTGCTTGGCGCAAATACCCAATCGCCATGTTCCATCCTCAGCCCTTGGCCGACGGGCGTATCCAGGCCGGTGGCGCCGCCGGCCTGCATCCCCGCTGCGACGCGCTGATGCCAGTCATCGCCCTTGCTGTCCAATTCGCCCGAGGCGCCGACGATCAACCACTTTTCTGCCCGTGTCAGAGCCACATAAAGCAGGCGGAGCGACTCTTCGCGCTGGGCCGCCTTCATCTCTTCCAACCGTTCGACCATGGTGTCGGGTTGTTGCCCTGCGGACATGCGCCAAACCGGTGTACCGTTCATCGTAATGATATCATCGCGAATGGTCAGCGTGCGTTTTCCGCATTCCGGCAGGATCACGATGGGCGCTTCCAACCCTTTGGATCCGTGTACCGTCATCACCCTGATCTGGTTCGAGGCGCTGTCAATCTGCCGCTTGATCTCAAGGTCGTCAGTCTCCATCCAGGTCAGAAACCCCGTCAGGCTGGGCACGGCCGCACGTTCGTAGGCAAGTGCCTGGGACAGAAGCGCGTTGACGCCATCCTCAGCCTCTGACCCCAGCCGTGCCAGAAGACGCATCCGCCCGCCATGCCGGGTAAGCATCCGTTCAATCAGATCATAGGGACGCAGGAAATCAATATTGGCGCGCAAGTCCTTGAGGATGGCGACGGTTTCAGGGAACTCTGCGTCGCGGTCCCGCAAGGTGGGCCACAAATGCACCGTATCCCGGTGGTGGGCGAGGGTGAACAGCGCTTGCTCGGACCAGCCAAAGAGCGGGGAGCGCAATACCGTAGCCAGGGCAAGGCTATCATCCGGCGTTGCCAGAAAGGACAGCAGCGCCCCCAGATCACGCACCGCAGTTTCAGCCCCGACCTTGAGCCTGTCCGCCCCTGCAATGGGCAGGTCGATTTCCTTGCAGGCCCGGATGATGTCGGGGAAAATACCCGACCGCCGCTGTACCAGAATAAGGAAATCGCGCGGCTGAACGGGACGGGCCGACGCGCTATCGGGTATCATTACATGATCATCCAACATCGTCTTGATCTGGCCCGCGACGGCTTGTGCCAGAATGCGGTGCTGGTGCATGGCGCTGCGCCGATCCACCGGATCGTGCCACTCCCGCTCCGCCTCCTTTTCCGGTTTGGGCACCAGCGGCCATAGGTCAACGCGCCCCGGCATGTCGGTGTGAAAGGCCAGATGCGTGCCGCCATCGGCAAATCCGGCCGAGGCCGCGCCGTCAAATACCATGTCCACCAAACGCAGGATCGCAGGCGAGGACCGAAACGAAAAATCAAGCGTTGAAGTGTGCAGCCTTTGGCCCACTTCCGCCAGTTTAGAGCCGAATTCAGCCTCCATCCGATCAAACTCGCGTGGGTCTGCACCCTGGAATGAATAGATCGATTGCTTTTTATCGCCGACCACAAAAATAGTCCGCGTCACGTCGGTGCGCGCACCTTGGCCGCTGGAAAACTCTTCGGCCAGTTTTCGGATCACATCCCATTGCGCGGGGCTGGTATCTTGGGCCTCGTCCACCAAAATGTGGTCGATGCCACCGTCCAAACGGTAGAGAACCCAAGCCGCGACGCGATCATCGCTCAGCAATTGGCGCGCCTTTTGGATCAGGTCGTCAAAGTCCAACCACCCTCGCAATTGTTTCGCCTGCGCATAGCGCTGGGCAAAGGCGGCCCCGAATTGGTGTAGTGTCACGGTTGTCTCGGCGGCCAACAAGGCCAGCCGTGCGGCGCGTGCATCTGCCACGCGCTGCATCAGCGCCTCGAGTGCGGGCATCAGATGCGCGATCTGTTTTTGCGTGCCTTTGGTGGGAAAGCTTCCGATCTTGGGTTCGTTCGCATTCTTGCCGGACGCGTTTACAAATATGGACGTCAGTAGGGGCAGAGCGGCAAAGTCGAGGCTATCGACTAAGCGCAATTTGGCCGCCGCTTTGACGTCATTGGCGCTGCCCGCAGTCAGCGCGGCAATCACATCGTGGATCAAGGCGGCATCGCCGGGCGCAAAGGTGTCAGCCACGATCCGGTCGCGCGTTAAACCGGGCTTTGCGCCAAAGAGGGCCAAAGCATCGTCCACAGACAGGGGACCAAGCGCATCACCTTCGGACACGATTTGCTTGGTCAGTTTCAGGATATCTTCGCCGGTATATTGCTGGGCAAGGGCCGTCATCAGCGGCGCATCAGGCCCATCGGCCATCGTATCCACCAGCTCGGCCCGCAGCAGGTCTGCGGCGCGGTCCTCAATCTCGGAAAACTGGGGACTGACGCCCGCTTCAAGCGGAAAACGCCTGAGTAGAGCCGCACAGAACGAGTGGATCGTCTGTATTTTCAACCCGCCGGGTGTTTCGATTGCGCGGGCAAAGAGGGTGCGCGCGTGCCGCAAATCGTCGGCTGTCGGCTGTCGTTCCAACCCCAGTTCCGCCAGCGCCGCGCGCAGCGGGTCATCCTCCAACATCGCCCAGGCGCCCAGACGTTTGAACAATCGGTTCTGCATCTCGGACGCGGCGGCCTTGGTATAGGTCAGGCACAGGATGTGCTGTGGTTCTACGTCCTCCAGCAGCAGACGGGCGACCCGGTCGGTCAGTACGCGCGTTTTGCCCGATCCCGCATTGGCGGAAAGCCAGGTCGAGGCCATGGGCCGCGCCGCGTCCTGTTGCCTGCGGGTGGCTTCGTTTGCGATGCTCATGTCAGCACCTCAGGGTGCGGTTCATCCGTGACGTCCCATTCGCCAAAGCGGGCCAATTGATCAAAGTCGCGCGCCTGCCGGTCTTCATAGAGCGCGCGGCGCGAGGTATATCCTTTTTCGACCTCAAGATACGCGCCCAACAAGCTGAGCAGTTCGGCAATGATCTGGCGCGGCGGTTCGTCGTCCAGGGGCGCATCCTCGGCCTTGGGGTTCGAACCGATCCCGATGAATTGGGCGGCCCGAACAGGGCGGGGCCCGAGGCTGTCAAAAGCCCCTTCCTCGACCATTGCCGCCTCGATCAGCAGCTGTTTGTCGAAATGCTTTTGCTGGTCTTTTGTCGGCGGTGCCCCCGTCTTGTAATCATACAGGATCGCAGCGCCCGCCCCATCCAGGTCAATCCTGTCGGCTCGCCCCTCAAGCGTCGTGCCAATGCTTGGCAGGGTTAGTCGGCCAATGGCCGTATCCTCGAACAAAGTGGGCGTTGCGATGCTTTGCCGGTCGCCTTCGGTGTCGACGATCCACTGTGCCGCGCGGCCAAAACGGGCAAGCCATAGCGCGCGGGCGGCGGGCCAAGGCACCTCGCGGGTCAGAACCTCTTGAGCCAGATCCATCAACGCATCGGCGCGCAGCATCTCGGGACGGTCGATAGAGGTTTTTACGAAATGCTCCATCACCTCATGCGAGATGATCCCGCGCAACAACGCGTCCGGGGTTTGGACCAAGGGGCGCAGGGCGCGCAGCCGCAGACAGTGTTTGGCGTAGATCGCATAAGGGTCGCGGATCAGCGTCTGGATTTCAGTGACGGTAAAGCGGCGGGGCCGGGCCGCGACAGGCGGGCAGGGGGCCGGGCGCAGGGCCTTGTCCACGGGCGGGGCGGCATCAACTTGCCGGGCCAAGGCCAACCAGTGATTACCGCGGTTTTTCATCGCCGCCCATGCGGCAGGCCCGCCCAAAGTATCGAGGCCCGACAACAGGTTGCCCAGCCGGTTCATCCACCGCGACGGCACGGTCTCCGCATCGTCGGACCGGATCGAGCGGGTCAGCCACACCTCGGGTGCCGCAATCGCTTGCTGGAAATCATGGGCCGACAAACCGATCCGCCGTTCTGGCAGCAACAGGCCCGCGTCAAAGCGCATCTTGCGGTTCAACCATGGATCAGGCTTGGGTGGCTCTGGCCATGTGCCATCATTCAGCCCCGCCAAAATGACCAGATCGGCGCCTTGGACCCGCGCCTCTAGCGTGCCCCAAATCATGATTCCGGGATGCGGCGCATCGCGGTCGCGCACCTCTTCCTTTGACAGGATCGCACCGACCAAAGCGCTGTAGTCGGCGGCGGTCATGTCGCCCCCATGACCTGCATTGTCTTGCAAGTCGTCCATGACGGCACGTGCCTTTTCGCCAGCTTTTTTTAGCCACAGCTCGCTGTCCTGGGTCGGGCATTGCCCGGCGGCGAGCGCTTCGGCCAGAGCGAGGTGCCGGGCCACCCAATCGGCAAGCGGTAGGGAAGCCGTCACAGTTTTGTCGCAGATCGTACGCGCAACCCACTCCGCCCAGACGACCATGCTGCCATCATCTTCCTTGACCGCGCGAGTGGCACAGGCGGCCAGACCAACGGGATCAGGATAAGGCAGGCCATCCTTGCGGATCTGAAGTTCGAGCCACTGGGTGTTCAACTGGTGCAGGTTTCGACCCCCGCCCGAATGGGTCAGCGGATGTTTGAGCAGGGTTAACAGAGCTTCAGCGTCCAGAACCCGCTCCATCACCGCAGCCGTATGGCGCAAGAATCGACCTGGAGGCGACAGTTGCAAGGGCATGCCAGCGCTGTCATCGGGCAGGATATCCCAACGATCAAGCGCGGCCGTCACCTGACGGGTCAACATGCGGTCCGGGGTGATCAGCGCGGCGCGCTGCCCGGTTTCAGCTGCTTGGCGCAGGCGCATGGCGATGGCGATGGCCTCGGCCCGTGGCGTGTCTGCCTCGACCAGCGTGACATTCGCGGTCGCCTGATTCAGATCGGTCAGGTTTGGGCCATCACGCCGCCAGGCGTCGGTGACAGGGGCGGGGCGCAAAGCCAGGGAAACCAGCCGGTTGCGCGCGCCCGAGGGCGGCACATTCCCGGACCAAGGCACGACCAAGCCCGGCGACATATCAAGGCCTCGCGCCAATTTGAGGAAACGAAACTGGGGGTGATCCTCGCCTGTGGTCTCATTGCCCATTTTGTCCCAGACATCGTGCGGCATGTCGAAGTCAAACCCGGGCAGGATCACGGCCCCCTGGGGCAGCCGCGCAATGGCGTGCATCAATAGCTGCGTAGTGCCCCGCGATCCGGTGGAACCGGCAATGATCACGGGATCGCGGGGTGGATTGGCCTGCCAATGGGCCGCCAACCGTAGAACTGTGGCACGCTGCCGCGCTTCTGGATCGGGTGCATCGGCGGCCTGGTCGATATAGGCCTCTGCGATGCCAATGAACCGCTGGGCACGGGCCCAATGGCCCGATTGGTCCGTCACATCCAAACGGGCGATATCTTCGGGCGTGACGCCCTCGCCCTGCATCTCGTCAAAAAGGGTCGCAAGGCTGTCGGCCAGATCAAAGCTGGAGGATTTGGCATCGAGGTCCGGCTGCGCCTCAATCAGCTTGGCCACGAGGGTCACCAGCTCCAGCCGACGTCGCAGAGCCGACGGCGATGCGGGCAAAGGCGTGCCTGGCAACAGCCCGTCCAGATCCGTCAACATGCGGATACGCGGCAAAAGCCGATTGGGCCCTGCGTCAAACAGGGTACGCAAGCGCCGCGCCATCCGCTGCGTATTGATCAACAAGGTGATGCGCGCCCAGGCCTGGGGTGGGGCGGTGTTCAGCCGATCCTCCAGCCCTTGCAAAACGGCGGCCGGAAAGTCGACGCCCATGGCACATCCAAAAAGGCGTGGGCTGTCAGATGGCTCAAACATTGGCATCCGCCAACAGCGCCTCGGCCTGTGCGATCCCGTCTGGATGGCCCACATCGCACCAGCGCCCGGGATACCGCAGGCCATAAAGGCGGTGGGCGGCGGCCATTTTGTTCCAGATCAGGTTGAGGGAAAAACTGGCCTCGGGCACGTCATGCAACAAATCCGTTTTCAGGATTTGGATGCCCCCATAGACAGTGTCGCCGCCTCGCTCCAATTGCCCATCCGGGGCGACCTGAAAATCGCCACCACCGACGCGGCCAATCGTCTGGGCCACCGGCACACAGATCAACAGGGCATCCATTAGGTCAGGGTTCCACGCCTCTTGCAGCATCGTGATCGGGTTCGGCCCGGCCCATATCGCATCGGAGTTGCTGGTGATGACGGGGCCGTCGCCAAGCAGCGGCAAAGCGTTGCGGAGCCCGCCACCAGTGTCGAGGATATCGGGATGTTCGGTGACCGTCCGCACGCCTCGGCCTTGCAAATGATCGGCCAACATCTCGGCCTTGTAATGCAGGTTCACCACGATCTGACCCGTGTCGGCACCACGCACAATGTCCAGTGCATGGTCAATCAGGGGCTTGCCCGCCACGTGGATCATGGGCTTGGGCTGATGCTGTGTCAGCGTGCCCATGCGTGTCCCGAACCCGGCGGCAAAGAGCATTACGGCAAGGGGATCGTGGCGCATTTGTCTTTGAGGCGTTGAAGGATTTCCGGTGTGGGTGCAGGCAGCGGGCCGTTGATCAGCGGTGCAATAGGGTGCAACGCCGGGTGGGTGAGGTTGGTTTGAATATGGTCCCAGACGCGCGGGATCAGATCGACATAATGCGGCTTGCCCGCACCCAGCGACAGGCGCGCAAAGACGCCCAGAATGCGCATGTTTCGTTGGAAGCCCAGAAGGGCGAAGTCGGCGGCAAATTGGTCTGCATCCACGCCGGTGGCGGTGATGTATCGGGCGGTCATCGCGTGCACGATATCCGGCGACACGTCGCGGCGGGCGTCCTGCAAAACCGACACCAGATCATAGGCCCGGTGCCCCAGCATCGAGTCCTGATAGTCCAGTAGACCGACACGGGCGACGCCCTGACGGTCTGGCAGCCAGATCAGGTTCTCGGCGTGATAATCGCGCTGGATCAGCACATCCATTCGGGTGTCCAATGGGGTGAGTGCCGCAAGAAACGCGGATTCAAAGGCGATCTTGGCCGCTTCATCTGTCTCGCCGCAAGCGCCCCGCTGGTACCAGACAAAGGCAAGGGCGGCGAGGTCGGTCATCATTTTTGCATCATAGGGCGCGAGGGTCGGTGGGGTAGCGCGGTGCAGATTGACCAACACGTCGGACGCCGCCTCATAAAGGGGGCGTTCAAGCGTTGGATCGGCCTTGATAACCCGGGCAAACAAGTCATCACCCAGATCTTCTATCAAGAGAAAACCATGTTCGGCATCTTGGGCATAAATTTCGGGTGCAGACAGGGAAGCATCGCGCAACCAACTGGTAATTCTCACAAAAGGCCGCGTGTCCTCGCCTTTATCAGGAGGAGCGTCCATCAGAATAGAGGTTGTGCCGTCGCCAAGGGTCAGCCGCTGATAACGCCGGTTCGAGGCATCGCCTGCAACAGTTCGCCGATCCGCATTGGCCCATTTCGTGCCGCGCAGGAAGATGGTGATTTGGTGAGCACGGTCAGGCATCCTGCAGCACCCCGGCCAAACGATCGACCCAGCGTGGATCGGTCCAGGTCAGCACGGCATCGCGGGCGTCGCCGTCGGCCTGCAACGCGATGCCCAGCGCAGCCGCGGGCGTTACAGAGCCCAGACGATCAGGCCATTCCACCAAACAAATCGCGTCATCAAAGGCCTCGATCAGGCCCAGCTCGTCAATTTCTGTATCCGCACTGACCCGATAGAGGTCGGTATGCCAAAGCGGCCCTCGGATCGTGTCATAGGTCTGGACCAACGTGAAAGTAGGCGACGGGACATCTTCGGGCGCATGCAGGATCGACTGGATCAACGCGCGGGCAAAGTGGGTCTTGCCTGCGCCGACTGGTCCGCTCAGCAACACGGTGTCGCCGGGGGTCAGGCGCGCACCTAATACGACGGCGAAAGCGGCGGTCGCGTCGGCATCAGCCAGATGGAGCATACGGGATGTCATGGCGCCAAGGTATCGTTACCGCCCGCCACTGCAAGCACAATGGAACGGTCAGGTGACCTTGGCGGGCATTGGTGCTTCGACCACTTCGGTGAACCGGATCACGGTGGCGCCGGAGACGATGGGCGACACCTGCGCCACAAACTCGCCTTTAGCCAGATGATGCACGCGGGCATCCCACGGGGCGCGGTCCCCCAGCTTCATCACGTAGTCGCGCATGTCGCCCCAGGCAGGGTCCGGCCGGCATTGCGCTTGCCAGTCCTTGATGGAGTCGACGATTGTCACGTCAGCAAAGCTGTTGTCCGGGTCCAGTTTCCACATTTCGGTATAGGCGGCGTTGCAAAAGGTCAGCACGCCCGCCGAGGAGAATACAACCAGTGCATCCTCGAAAGTGTCCATCAGGGATTGGCCCAGTTCCAATTCGGCCCGGAAGTTACGGGTCAGGGACACTTCTGCGGTGATATCCTCGATCAGAAAGGCAACGGCCCCGTCCGGGTGCGGGCGGCCAATGACACGAAAAGTGTGGCCAGTGTCCAGCGACCAGGTTTCTTGATAGCTGCCATTGCTGGCCGCTGCGATCACGTTTGAAATCTCTTGGCGCCACGACACGTAATTCTTTGGCTCTGGCATGACACGGTTGTCGCGCAGACGGTCAAAGAACGACAAAAGGTCTGGCCGCGCGCTCAGGAACTCGGCAGGCAGCGAGGTTAGATCGACAAGGGCTGGGTTGAACAGGGCAAGCTGCCCGTTCCGGTCAAAGATGGCGAGGCCGATGGACAGCTGGGCAAAGGTCTTGGCCAGAGTCTGGACAAAGTTGCGCTGGGCCACCTCGGCGTGGATCACCGCATTGATGTTGACCGCATGAAAAATGGTACTGTCGGGCGCGTCGGTGGCGGTCACGCTGAACCATTCGAGGGTATCGTCCGTCTGGTTCGGGATAGAGACGCGCACAGTGTGGCCAGGCTGAATTTGCGCGGCCTCGCTGCCGAACAGCGACTTTGCAGGGTGAGACTCGTGGCTCGCGGTGTTGGCCTGTAACGCGTCATAGGCCGTGTTGCGCCAGATCACAGCCCCATCATCATCCATCAGCCAGATCGGGTAGGGCGCACCGACGGCTGCCAACCGCAAGGTGCCTAGCTCAGCTTCCATTGATTTGACCGTATGCGTCGACCGCAGGTCTTTGGCGGCCGCGTCCTCGATCGTGAGACGGGTGATGTCATCCTCGCGATCCAGGTGAATGACGGCCTGATCGCCCTGCCCCACGGCGTTCAGGGTCAGGCGATTGACGCCGCGCAACTGCGCCTCGTCAGGCAGGCCGGGAAAACGGGTGCCCAGATTGCGACGCAACGCGCCCCAATCGGTCGAGGTTTCATCATTTTTGACAAAGGGTTCCGCCCCGTTCGAGGCATGTTCCAGATCGAGATCGCGAAACAGAAAATGCATGCTGAGCGTGTCGGTATCCGGCAAGGCGACCCGAACGGGGCGGCCCCGCGCGACAAAGATCAGCCCCGCAGCAACAGCGGCCAGTGCGCACAGCACAACAAACGACATCTCGACCAGCGACATGCACTTCCAACCCTTTGATTACGGACGTGTCGACGATCCGACATCGAAGTTAACAGCACGTTAAGAAATGTAACCGTTCGGTTATTTTCAGACCCGGATCAGCTCATTTCTACGGTCTTGTGGGATGGCATTGTCGCCGCTGCGAGCATCAATCTTGGCGCGGGGCCAGATGACTTCGACGATAGCACCCACATGCGGAGTTGAAGCATCAATATTGGCATAAGGGTCGCGGCCATTGGCAAAGGTCAATTCGGCACCCGACCGCTCAAGCAGCGTTTTGGCAATAAAGAGGCCAAGCCCCATCCCCTCATATTCGGGACGCTGCTGTCGTTCTGCTGTCGTCTTGCGACGTCGGACAAAGGGGTCGCCAATCCGCCCCAGGAGCTGGGGTGGGAAACCACGCCCATCATCCATGATCCGCAAAGAAATGGTTTCGTCGTTCCAATGTGCCTCGACCGATACGCTGGACCGGGCAAAATCGACGGCGTTTTGTACCAGATTGCGCAGACCGTGAATAATCTCGGGTTGCCGCAGGATTGCGGGCTGTTCCGTTGCGGCGCCAGCATCAGGGTCCAACATGAATTCGACGGTTTTGCCCCGGTTGACATGTGGTTCCGCCGCTTCTTGCACGACGGTCATCAACGGGGCCTGGCGCAGATGCAGGTCATCCTTGCCGGCGCGGCCCATGTCTTGGAGGATATCTCGACAGCGGTCGGCCTGTTCGCGGATCAGGGCCGCATCCTCGCGCAGGTCAGGATGGTCCTCCAACTCTTCGAACAACTCGGAACTGGCCAATTTTATGGTGGCCAGAGGCGTGCCCAACTCGTGCGCGGCGGCGGCCACAACACCACCCAGATCAGTCAGTTTCTGTTCGCGCGACAGGGCCAGTTGCGTGGCGGACAAGGCGTCGGACATGGAATGGATTTCCGAAGTTACGCGGCGCGAGTAGGCACTGATGAAACAGATGGCGATGACAAGCGCGATCCAGTTCCCAAAGACAAAGATGTCGGGAATGCGCAGGATGAACCCCTGATACGTCCGCAAAGGCAGATGAAATTCAGAGAGCAATGTCACAATGACGATGGCGGTGGCCCCAAGCAAAAGGGTTGACCGGGTGGTCAGAACCGTGGCCGAAATGGTCACAGGGCCCAAAAGCAGCAAGGCAAAGGGATTGTGCAAGCCTCCCGTCAGAAACAGCAGAAAGCCGAGCTGTAACAGGTCAAAGAGAACCATCATCAGGTTCTCGCTTTCCGTCAAACGCTTGTTTTCCGGGAAGATAAAGATGGCGATCAGGTTGCCGATGACCGAAACACCGACAGCAAGGTAACACAGGCCCAATTCCAACTGGAGGTCATAGACGCGTTGGGCCACCGTGATCGCGATCAACTGACCCACAATGGCCACCCAGCGCAGCAAGATCATCGTGCGCAGCCTGATCCAGTTGGATCGTTGCTGTCCGGTCAAAAGGCCGATGTCGGGTTGCGCCATTGTGTCACTACTTCGTTTATTGCACTCAAACCTGCGTCTGATTAGCTGTCAACAAGACCGCTTGAACCGAGGTTTTCCATGACACGTATCATCGCACCCATCGCCGCCATTGTCGCCGCCCTTTTTCTGGGTGGGGTCTGGTGGATGACACAAAGCGATCAGGCCACGGGCCCCTTTGGTCAATGTCAGGCCACACAGGTGGCGGGCGACGGAAACAGCATCGGTGGGCCGTTTGAATTGGTGAACGCCGCAGGCGAAACCGTGACAGATGCCGATGTGATCACCGAGCCGAGCTTGGTCTATTTCGGCTATACGTTCTGCCCCGATGTGTGCCCCCTCGACACGGCGCGCAACGCTGAGGCCATTGACCTGCTGGCGGAACGGGGTGTTTCGGCCACGCCCGTCTTTATCTCGATTGATCCAGAGCGGGACACACCCGAGGTGGTTGGCGATTTTGCTTATAACCTGCATGAAAAGATGATCGGCCTGACCGGATCCGAAGCACAGGTGGCGGCAGCCAGCAAAGCCTACCGGACGTATTACCGGGCGCAGGACAAAAGTGATGAGTTCTATTTGGTGGACCACTCCACCTTCAGCTATCTGGTTTTACCCGAACATGGCTTTGTCGAATTCTTTCGCCGCGACGTGACAGCCGACGCCATGGCAGACCGCATCGCCTGCTTTGTTGAAAATAGCTGAAAACACGGAAAAAATTGACGACCGCCATGTGCCGGGCCATATTCACCCAAACCCGCCCTAAAGAAGCGGTGGAGAACCGGAGGAAACCATGGCTGACACTGCGCTGAATGAATTGGGCGACGACCGTTCGCTGCTGTTGCTGGACGATGACGAGCCGTTTCTGCGCAGGCTTGCCAAGGCCATGGAAAAACGCGGGTTCGATGTTGAAACCGCCGAAACGGTGGCTGCGGGCAAGGCTGTGGCGACAGCCCGGCCTCCGGCTTATGCGGTGATTGATCTGCGTCTTGAGGATGGCAACGGCCTGGATGTGGTCGAAGTGTTGCGGGCCAAGCGCCCCGAGGCCCGAGTTGTTGTTCTGACTGGCTATGGCGCGATTGCTACTGCTGTGGCCGCGGTCAAGATCGGGGCGACGGATTATCTGTCCAAGCCCGCGGATGCGACTGACATCACCAACGCACTTTTGGCCACGGGCGACGATTTGCCTCCGCCCCCCGAAAATCCGATGAGCGCAGACCGTGTTCGGTGGGAACATATCCAGCGCGTTTACGAGCTGTGCGACCGCAATGTGTCCGAAACGGCCCGCCGGTTGAACATGCACCGCCGGACCTTGCAGCGTATATTGGCAAAACGTTCACCGCGTTGAGCCGTCAGACTGGGGTTTTCCACCCCAGACGTTGGAAGACTTTCTGAACAGAGAAGGTAACGACGCTGTGTCTATAGGTCGTAGCGTTTGAGCACTTTGTCGACCAACGTACCGTCGGCCAGTTCGTAATCCTCGATCCGTCCGTAATCCACAAAACCGCGCGACTGGTAATAGATCAGTCCGCCCTCGTTATCGGCACGGATGTTCGCATTGATCCACTTGTAACCAATGTCCTTGGCCGCGGCGGTTGTCGCCTTGAACAGCTTCGACCCGATGCCGAGGCCCGTTTGGCCCACTTGCACAAAGGTGGCAATTTCCGCCGCCTCGGCGGGCAGATAGGTGGCCGAGGCGATCCATTGAAAACCGACGACCTCTTCGGCTTCGTTGACCGCCACATGCCAGGCGGATCTGCCGTCACTCGCGTTCATCCGATCCTGAATATCGCTGCCGGTGACGGGCTTGGTCAGGGCTGTTGTGCCGCCTTCGGCAATAATGACGTTCAAAAGCCGCGCCATGGAGGACGCATCAAGGGCGATAGCAGCGCGGACGTTGATCATGTGATGAGCCTCAGCAATGTAGCGTGGCGGTCTGTAAAGGCGGCGCGCGTCTCGACCGGCGGGCGCAGAACGATGGCGAGGTCGGTTATCAGGTTTGGGTCCGGCTTGCCGAAAAACTTGCTTGCCTCAGCCTCGGTAAAGCCTGCGATCTGCGTGGCTTCCATCCAGGCGCTGATCTTGTCTGCCTTCTTGATCTGGCGCTTGATATTCTGGGGCACCTTGGCAGGCAGGCCAAAGCGGATATGTACCGCCGCCTCGATCCGTTCATCCAACGCGCCATAGCCTGGGCCGACAGCCGCCTTGACCGGCGAAATCATGTCACCGATCACATATTCAGGTGCGTCATGCAGCAACGCAGCCAATTGCCATTTGGCCGGGGCCTTGGGCGCAATGCGGGAAAACAGAGTTTCCACCAACAGCGAGTGTTCCGCCACCGAATAGGCATAGTCGCCAATCGTCTGCCCATTCCACCGCGCAACAAAAGCAAGACCGTGAGCGATGTCCTCGATCTCGATATCCATCGGGGTCGGGTCCAGCAGGTCGAGCCTGCGACCGGACAACATGCGTTGCCATGCGCGCGGTTGCTTGGCCATGAGGGCCCTCTCTCATCTTGTAGGGAACTTCTCGCGTCCTCCTTGCGTTCTTTCCATGAAGGAGAGTGTTATGAAACCCATTTTTTGGACTGGTCTGACCCTGAGCGCCGCAATGATCCTGACACCTGTCATGGCCGTGGCAGAGCGTGTTTGCAGCCCCGCCTCGGAAATGGAAGCAAGCCTGAAGGACTGGTACGGCGAGACGCCGGTTCCCGGAGCCGACGCGCCACAGACGCAATTGTGGGCATCTGAGGCAACGGGCACGTGGACTCTTGTCAAGTATCGGGCGGATGGCACCTCTTGTGTCGTGGCGCAGGGCACAGATTGGGCGGGTGAGCACGCCGACCTGATGCTTGCCGCATTGGGCGACTGAGGAAACCCTTGCCAAACTGGCGCATTGAGCCGCGCGGCAGAACCTGATAGCGGATCGTCCGACCCAAATTGAGGACGTTCAGGATGAGCCAAGATTACATCGTCAAAGACATCGCGCTGGCCGAGTATGGCCGCAAAGAATTGAACATCGCAGAAACAGAAATGCCGGGCCTGATGGCGTTGCGTGAAGAGTATGGCGAATCAAAGCCGCTCAAGGGAGCGCGCATCGTTGGCTCGCTGCACATGACCATTCAAACGGCTGTTCTGATTGAAACACTGGTTGCGTTGGGTGCTGATGTGCGCTGGGCGTCGTGCAACATCTTCTCGACCCAGGATCACGCCGCCGCAGCGATCGCTGCTGGCGGCACGCCTGTCTTTGCCATTAAGGGCCAGAGCCTGGAAGAGCACTGGGATTACCTAGACAAGTCGTTCATGTTCCCCGACGGTCCCAACCTGATCCTCGACGATGGCGGCGACGCGACCCTCTATATCCTTCTGGGCGCTCGCGCCGAAGCTGGCGAAGATATCATCGCCGTCCCCCAATCCGAGGAAGAAGTCGCGATCAAGGCGCAGATCAAAAAGCGCATGGAAGCAAGCCCCGGCTGGTTCACCAAGATGCGCGACCAGATCGTTGGCGTTTCCGAGGAAACCACCACCGGTGTCCACCGCCTCTATGACCTGTTCAAGAATGGCCAACTGCCCTTCCCTGCGATCAACGTGAACGACAGCGTGACCAAATCGAAGTTCGATAACAAATACGGCTGTAAGGAATCGCTGGTCGACGGCATCCGCCGCGCCACCGACACCATGATGGCCGGCAAGGTTGCCGTCGTCATGGGCTACGGCGATGTGGGCAAAGGGTCGGCGGCGTCGCTCGCCGGTGCAGGTGCGCGCGTCAAGGTCACCGAAGTTGACCCCATCTGCGCGCTTCAGGCCGCGATGGACGGGTTCGAGGTTGTCCTGCTTGAGGACGTGCTGGACAGTGCAGACATCTTTATTACCACGACCGGCAACAAGGACGTGATCCGCATCGAGCATATGCGCGAGATGAAGGACATGGCCATCGTCGGCAACATCGGCCACTTCGACAACGAAATACAGGTTGCCGCGCTGAAGAACCACAAATGGACCAACATCAAGGAACAGGTGGACATGATCGAGATGCCGAATGGCAATCGTCTGATCTTGCTGTCCGAGGGCCGTTTGCTGAACCTTGGCAATGCCACGGGTCACCCCTCCTTTGTGATGTCGGCCTCCTTCACCAACCAGGTGTTGGCGCAGATGGAACTGTGGATGCGTGGCGATCAGTACAAGAACGAAGTCTACATCCTGCCGAAGCATCTGGACGAGAAAGTGGCCCGCCTGCACTTGGACCGGATCGGTGTGAAGCTGACCAAGCTGGACCCGGAACAAGCCGCCTATATCGGCGTCGCACCCGAAGGGCCGTTCAAGCCAGAGCATTACCGCTACTGATCTGTCCTGCCAGACTGAACTGAACCGCCGCGTTCCCACCAGGGAGCGCGGCGGTTTGCGTTTGAATCCGTATCTTTTGGCGGCATATCCCCTTACGCTTTGCGCATTGCGTTGAAGTGTTTGAACAAAGGGCCATGAGATGAGCGGACAAAAACCAAAACGGGTCGGCTTTGTGCTTTATCCCGGGAATACGCTGCTGGATTTCGCCGGGGCCACACAGGTCTTTGCCAGTTGGGCAACTCAAGGCGGGTGGGAGCCTGTCTGGCTTGGCCCGGCGGCAGCATCCAAATTTGACGCGGTTGATCCGGCTGGGGCGATGCCCGATCCAGACTGGGCGGTCGAGTTTGTGCCGCAAGACGGGGGTAAACCCGCCTCGATCTGGACCTCTGAGAACAGTTCGGTCATCCCACAACAGGCGTTTTGCGATCCAAACGGTGCGCCGCGCGACGACCTTGATCTCGACATCATCTACGTGCCGGGTGCGGGCGGGGCTGCGGTCGCGGCGGCGATGAATGACCGGCGATATATGGATTTTCTGGGCCAGTTCGCTGGGGTATCCGGCCCATGGGTCGGCGCGGTTTGCACCGGTACATTCATCATTGCAGCGGCTGGACTGCTCAAGGGCGCCAAGGCGACAACCCATTGGCGGTTGGTCCCGGCGCTGCCTGATCTGGTAGAACAAGGGTGGATTGGCGCGGTGCCGGATGGTTTCCCGCGGTCGTGCATCGACACGGAGCACAAGCGGTTCAGCGGCGGGGGTGTATCATCCTCGATCGATCTGGCGCTGGCGCTGATGGCACAATTCGAAAGCGGCCTTGAGACGGCAAACTGGTCCGGCCTGATGATCCAATACGAGCCGCAATTGCCCGAAGGGGTGGGGCGAGGCAATCCATTGGATCACAAACTCGATGGGATCACCAATCAGGCGATGACCTCGCCGGGTGTCACGGCGGCGTTTTACCAACCCATCGCGGATGCAGTTTCACGCATGGCGCGGACCTGACACCAGACCAAAGGGTTGGCCCGGAAGGCGGATGTAACTCCGCCCTACCGGTTAGTTGCTCAACGCGTTGCCAACACCCACGACCGACCCGATCAGGCCAAAGATGGTGCGGACCGAGTTGACGGGGCTTTCAGTCGCGACAACCAGATCGCCGGGATTGACGTGGAACTTGCCCGCTGAAAACAGGCCATCGGCCGTTGTCAGATCAATGGCAAAGACGACCTGGCGTTTGTCAGGGCCGCTGTAGTCAATACGCACCGCGTCTTGCGAATACTCGCGCAAGATCAGGATACCCTCGGGATTTGCCCGGTTTTCGGCCAAACCGCCAAGCATTGCCAAGGCTTCGATGGCGGTGATGTGCTCGCGGTCAAAGGGAACGATCTGTTGCGATCCGGTGGCCCCCAAGGCCACGAAATACCGGCTGTCTTCTTCTACCAGAACCTTGTCACCGCCGCGCAAGACGACATTGGCCGCCGCGCGTTCGTACAGGGTGTCGGCGCGGATCTCATAGGTGTTGCCACCCCGGATCACGCGTACCAGCGGATTGCTGAGCTGAGACGAAATACCGCCCGCCTGGGAAATAAAGCTCAGAATAGAATAGTTGCGGTTGGGCAAAGGATAAGTGCCGGGCGAGGCAAAGCCGCCCACAGCATCGACAGAGTTATCCAGACCGGGCGTCACTGACAATTGAACCTGCACGGAGGGCACAACGACCTCAAGCTGTTCGGCAATCGTGCTCCGCGCCCGTTCCGGGGTGCTGCCACGCACAAACACTTCGTTGATGTAGGGGACAAAGATTGTGCCGTCGGTGCCCACCAGAAGGTTGTCCATCGACACGTTCTTTTGCTGGCTGGACGTCAAAAGCGAGTTTTCCTGGTTGTCCCAGATCACCAGACTGATGCGATCACCGGTGCGGATCACGTTGGATTTGGGGCCGTGCTGCCCGCCAAACCAGTGATAGTGCCCGGCCCAGCCTGTCACAGGCCAGGCTTTCAGGTCATTGATGTTCGAGCGGCTCACCTGAACCACAGAGAAAGGCGCGCTTTCTTCGTCTTGCCCGGCGACGATTTCGCTCTGGATCGCCGCGCCACGCGGCAGGTTACAGGCGGCAACAAACAAAACTGTCAAAAGAACGGTCAGAACACGAATTGGGTTTTGCACAGCAGCTTCCTTAGCCTTCGTTCGGCTCAAATTTGTTGTGGTGTAGCCGGAAACGAGGACAAGACCTAGTCACTCCTTCCCACAATCGGCATCTTGCCGCTTGGGGCGTTGCCAAAACACCATAATTCCGAATCGCCGGTTGTATATCGTTCCTAACTTGCCTTTGAGGGCGGATTGCCCAGATCTTCGGCTTCGATAATGTCATCCGGCTCGGAAGGATCAACCACCGCAACTGCCGTTTCACCCGATGGCGCGCTGCCGACCAGCAGGGGCAGCATCTCTGATCCGCCGGGCAGGGCCACTTCGCTGTTCGGGGGGCGTTTCCAGGCCAGGGTGTCAAATGCGCCGCAATTATCACAGGTGGGGCCCCATTCGCCATGAATGTTCTGACAGTTATCGCAGACCCATTGCGGGCCGCGCGGTGCGCTCAGGGCGCGGGCCAACCAGCCCTGCACAACCGTGTCGCTGGCCCCTTGCCCACGCTCGATGGCAGCCATCAAGGTGACAGAGCGCGTCGTTGGATCGGTTTCCACCAGATCACCAAGGGCGCGACGGGCCTCCGGGAAATCTTCGGCAGCGATGTGCAATTCGGCCATCAGCATCCGGGTTTCCGGGTCATTCGGCTGCGCCTTGGCCAATTGGGCAAAGCGCTTGAGCCGTGCGGCGGCGTCCTCATCCGGTTCAATCGCGGCAAAGGCTGCGGCAAGGTCAGGGTGCGGATGCACCGACCAGGCTTTTTTTAGCACGCGGGTTGCGTATTTCTTTTGTCCGGTTTCGACATATCCCTGGGCGGCCATCACGGCGGCGGGGATCAGGTCGGGTGACTGTCGGTTGGCCTGAATGGCGGCCTCGCGCGCCTCGATGGTTTCGTCCTTATCGAGGATTTGCCGTGCCTCGCTGAGGGCCAGGACCGCATCCCGTCGCTTGTGAATATCGCGGGGCAGATGGCCGTGTTTCAGCTTGGCGCTCAGGGTCTGGCGCGCGCCCTTCCAGTCTTCCTTGTCCGCCTGCAGCTTGAGAAGAACATCCTGTGTTTCTTCGTGCTTGGGCTTGAGGGCAAAGGCGCGTTCGGCCAGTTGCAGGGCGGTATCGGTGTCGCCGTCGGCCAGCTTTTGCTTCATGATGCCGCGCACGCCGACAAAGCGGGTCGCCTCGTTCTCCACCAGCTTGCGATAGGTTTCTTCGGCTTTCTTTCGGTCGCCGGCCATTTCGGCAGCTTGGGCCGTCAGCAGGTTCGTCAACTCGGGGCGATCCAGATACTTGTTGGCCTTTTCCGCCTTGGCAAGGGCCGCGCGCCCATCACCAGAGGCAAGCGCCATCATCCCTTCGGCCAAAGCGTCAAAGCCACGGGCCGCCTTGTTACGCTCAAAGTACCGGGACAGCGCGGTCTCGTCCCCGCTCAGGAACTTCCAGCCCGCGACCAAAAGACCCATCAGCTTGAGGCCCAACCAGATCGCCAGCACCAACAGGACAAAGCCCACAACCGATTGCAGAGGGTCGAGCGTATATTCACTGCCCGCCACCACGATGCGCACGCCGCCCTCGGATTCAAGAAGCCATCCGGCGCCAAGTGCCAGCGCAGCCACAGCCGCGATGAAAACGATAATTTTTACCAAAGACCAGATCATGAAGGGGCCCCTTAAAATGCCGACAGGCGTTCCGCCAATGCGTTGGCCGCCGAAACGGCATCGTGACGCGATTGCGCCTGTTCAATCCATGTCGCCATGGCGTCTTGTGCGGGGGCGGGCAGGGTCTGGGACTCTGCCAATGCGTCCCCCAAACGACCTGCGCGCACCGCTGCCTCGATCCGCGACAGTACCGCATCGGGGTCTGAGCCTTCGCGCGGTTCAACCGATCGTGCGCCCAATTGCCGTTGCAGGAACCCGCCTAGGCCACCGCCACCTGCGTCTGCGCCCCGTGCGGCCGCCAATGCGGCTCGGGCGGCATCCGGCACCGTATCCTGAAGCGTGGCAAGCGATGGCACGCCATCGGCAGCCGCATCCCGCAACGCCTGCGGCACGTCCGCTGTGCCCGATTGTTCCAGATCACCCAAGGCCGCCGCAAAAGGCGCGCCTGTGTCAACGGCGGACAGGATGCGAGTCATCGCAGCACGGGCGAGTGTCGCTTGCGCTGCGGTTTCGGCGTCGTCCTTGACCAAACGGGCATCTGCCAAAAGGCGATCAATCTCGTCTTGTTGGGCCGTGGCCGTGGCGCGCAGTTCTGCAACCGCGGCATCTATGGCGTCCGTTGGGACGGGTCCGCCAGTGACGGGCCGGTTTTCCAGTGCCGCGATCCGATCCGCCAACGCGGCCAGTTCTGCCTCGATCCCGCTCAGGTCCGGGTCACTGGCAGGGGCTGGTACTGCAGGCGCTTGGGGTTCGGGCAGTGCGGCAACGGTTGCCTCCAATTCGGCCAGCCGATCATTGGTGGTGGCAAGATCACTGGTCAGCGCGCTGTCATCATAGACCGCTGCCGCTGGCGTTTCTTCGGGTGCCGTGGCGCGCGCCGCGATAAAGCCGACCATGGCGGCCACAATCCCGCCAAAGACGAGAGGAATAAAGATGCTGCGCTGAGGCTCAGGCTGGACAACGGGCAGTGGGGCAGGGGCCGCTTTCTCAGGCTCAGGCTCAGGCTCAGGCTCAGGCTCAGGCTCAGGCTCAGGCTCAGGCTCAGGCTCAGGCTCAGAAATTGCGTCGCCATCGGCGGTCACCGATAATTCATCCTTATCCGAAATCGCATCAGCGGCGTCCGCATCGCCCGTTACGCTATCGGCAATCTCTGCATCCAGAGTCGCGTTATCATCGCCAAGACTGGTATCGGAGGTATCGGCCCCGGCCTCATCCGTCATAACCGTATCGTCGCCCGCCGCGCCCATTTCCGGGGCGGGGGTTTCAGCTGCGGACAAACTGTC
The DNA here is from genome assembly GCF_947503705.1 of uncultured Tateyamaria sp. Classification (GTDB taxonomy): domain Bacteria; phylum Pseudomonadota; class Alphaproteobacteria; order Rhodobacterales; family Rhodobacteraceae; genus Tateyamaria. The sequence goes on from NZ_CANNES010000001.1 coordinate 553,498, forward strand.
ATTTTCGGCTTCAGATGGCGCGCCGTCTTCGGTCGTCGCAATGACCGTTTCGGCTGTTACATCCTCTGCGGTGGTCGGATCACTGGTGGCTTTTGTCTTTGAACTTTTACGCTTGGCCAAGATCCTACCTTTCCGATTCTCACCTTGTGGGCCGTAACCCACCGGGGAAGTCTACTCTGACCCTTGCCCCCCCTCAACCCGAAGGCAGGTCAGAAAGCACGCGGGCGATTGCGTCGCACATTGCAGTGGCATCCGGGGTGGCAGCAACGGACACAGCGCCATAAGACCCTTGCACCAGAGCATCTGCAACCGCTTCACTTAGGGCGATTGCGCGCACTGTCCCGGCCTGAGGCACCTGGCTGGCAAATTGATGCGCGGTGCGGGGCGAAAAAAGGGGAAGGATCAGGGGCTTTCCCCCCTGGATCAGTGCGCGGGCCTCATGTGTCAGGTCTTGGGCGACCTGATCGTAAACGGCCACGGATCGGGTTGGGATACCATGGGCGGTCAGCCGTTCGGCGATATCGCCGCGTTTGTGCACGCCCGACACATGGATCAGGGGCGATAACGGGGGATCTGCGATCAGGCTGGCAACCAGATCATCGGCATTCCTGCCCCGCCGCTCGGCGATCCACCCTCTGGAGCAGGCGGCGTCGGTCGTGGCCGCGCCGACGCAATAGGCCACGCGCTCCGCGCCATCCGGCCCATAATGCACCCCATTGGCAGAGGTGAAAATCGCTGCCTCATCCTCAAAGGCGATCGCAACGTTCAGCGGTTTGATCGCGATCAGGGGGGCATAAACCGGCACGACCTTTGGGCGGAGGACGGCGGGCAACGACGCCACAAACCGTTCTGCCGCGCCGCGCGGGCGCGTCATCAACAAAGGGACTGGATCAGGGGATGCATTGTTTGCCACGGCTTTGGGTGTTACCTCGCCCGCGTGCGCCGCGCAACAAAAGCAGACAGAAATGACGACCCCTTTGACCCTTCTCGGCATCGAAAGCAGCTGCGATGATACAGCAGCGGCTGTTGTGCGTGGTGTGCCGGGGGATATGGAAATCCTGTCTTCAGTCGTCTTTGGGCAGACGGAATTGCACGCGTCCTTCGGCGGTGTTGTTCCCGAGATTGCCGCGCGCGCCCATGCCGAACGGCTGGATGTCAGCGTCGTCGGCGCCTTGGAGCAAGCAGGTGTCGCTTTGGCCGACGTCGATGCGATTGCCGTGACATGTGGCCCGGGTCTGATCGGCGGGGTCGTGTCGGGCGTGATGATGGCCAAGGGGCTGTCGGCAGCCACTGGTAAACCGCTTTATGGGGTGAACCATCTGGCGGGTCATGCGCTGACGCCGCGCTTGTCCGATGGCGTGCCCTTTCCCTATCTGATGCTGCTGGTTTCTGGCGGGCACTGCCAGTTCCTGATTGCGCATGGGCCGGACAGGTTCGAGCGTTTGGGTGGCACTATCGACGACGCCCCCGGCGAGGCTTTTGACAAGGTCGCCCGGCTGATTGGTCTGGGACAGCCCGGTGGCCCGGCGGTCGAGGCGGCTGCGAAAACCGGCGACCCCAAGCGTTTCGCTTTCCCCCGGCCGCTACGGGACAAGCCCGGCTGCGACCTCAGCTTTTCCGGCCTCAAGACCGCTGTTCTGCGCGCCCGGGATGGTCTGGTGGCGGGTCAGGGCGGACTGCACGCACAGGATCAGGCCGACCTTGCCGCGTCGTTTCAGATGGCCGTGGCCGACAGCCTGGCGGGCAAAAGCACCCGTGCCCTGCAACGGTATTCAGAGCTGTCGCCGGCGGTACCCACCTTCTGTGTGGCCGGGGGCGTGGCCGCAAATATGACAATTCGTGACTTGTTAGAGACTGTTTCGGCGTCCGCAAACACCACCTTCCTCGCACCGCCCTTGTCGCTTTGTACTGATAACGCAGCCATGATCGCCGCCGCCGGGATCGAACAAATGCCGCTGCGGCCGCCCGACGACATGGGGCTGTCCGCGCGACCCCGAATGCCGCTGGACACGCAAAGCGCTGCCATGCTCGGATCGGGTAAAAAGGGGGCCAAGGCATGAGCGTGGCCGTTATTGGCGCGGGGGCCTTTGGCACCGCTCTGGCCATCGCTTTGGCACAAACGCAGCCCATAACGCTTTGGGCGCGGGACGCGGATCATGTGACCGAAATGGCGAAGCATCGAGAAAACAAAAGGCGGCTCTCGGGTGCCCTTTTTCCTGACCAACTTACCGTTTCGACCAATTTAGAGACCGTTTTAGACGTCGATATCATCCTTCTCGCCATGCCGATGCAGGCGCTGGCGGGTTTTGCAAAAGCCAACGATCTAAGCACCAAAACGGTCGTTGCTTGCTGCAAAGGCATCGACCTGACCACGGGCCAAGGCCCAAGCGCGATCCTTGCGGATGCCGCGCACGTGGCCATCCTGACGGGCCCAAGCTTTGCCAAGGATATCGCCACTGGACTGCCGACCGCCCTGACCCTCGCCTGTGCCTCCGCCGACATAGCGACACAGCTACAGCAGATGCTTTCGACGCCAACGCTCAGGCTGTATTCCAGCACCGATGTCATCGGGGCCGAACTCGGCGGCGCATTAAAAAACGTGATTGCCATTGGTTGCGGCGCGGTCATGGGCGCAGGGCTTGGCGACAGCGCGCGCGCGGCCCTCATGACACGTGGCTTTGCCGAGATGCAGCGGGTTGCGGCCACGATGGGCGCGGAACCTGAAACGTTGATGGGTCTCAGTGGTCTTGGTGATCTCACGCTCACATGCACGTCAGACCAGTCGCGAAACTACCGGCTTGGCCTTGCCCTTGGTGCGGGAACGGATTTTGATGGTGCCATTACGGTCGAGGGTGCGGCGACGGCGCGGGCCTTGCGCAAAATGGCCCGAAATCACGGGCTGGATTTGCCCATCTGCCTGACCATTGCCGATCTGGTGGACGGCACGTTGACGATAACCGGGGCGATTGACCGTTTGCTGGCGCGCCCCCTGCGGGAGGAATGATAATGCTTTATGCCCTGATGGCCTGGGACAAGGATGGCGCGCTGGATGTGCGGATGGAAAACAGGCCTGATCACCTCGCCTATCTCGACAGCACCGGCGTCGTGCGGCAGGCGGGCCCGTTCCTGAACGACGATGGTCAGCCTTGCGGTTCGCTGATCGTGCTTGAAGTGGATGACATGGCGGCGGCACAAGCCTGGGCCGACAACGATCCCTATGCCAAAGCGGGCCTGTTTCGCGATGTGCAGATCAGCGCCTGGAAACAGGTGATCGGCGGATGAAATACTGGCTGTTCAAATCCGAGCCCAGCACCTGGAGCTGGGATGATCAGGTTGCCAAAGGGGATGCGGGCGAGGAATGGGATGGCGTCCGCAACTATCAGGCCCGCAATTTCATGCGCGAGATGAAGGTGGGCGACCGGGGCTTCTTTTACCACTCGCAAAAGGAAAAATCGGTGGTTGGTATCGTCGAGGTGATCGCCGAGGCACATCCCGACAGCACGACCGATGATGACCGTTGGGACTGTGTCGACATCAAGGCCATTGGTCCGGTGAAAACGCCCGTCACGCTTGAGATGGTCAAGGACGACCCGCGCCTATCGGACATGGCGCTGATCCGCAATTCGCGCCTGTCGGTGCAGCCGGTCACAGAGGCCGAATGGCAAATCGTCTGCGAGATGGCGGGTGTTGCACTATAATTCCTAGGGATTTGTGCGAAAGTCTGGCACCTTTGGGCTCACAAAGCCAAAGGAGGGAATGATGGATTTTCTTGCAGTTGTTGTCGCGGGTGTGGCGGGCTTCATGTTTGGGGCTGTCTGGTACACGGCCCTGGCCAAACCGTGGATGGCCGCATCGGGAGTGGCCCTGAATGATGCGGGGGATGCCCCGGCGAACCAATCAGACCCAATTCCCTACATCACCAGCATCATCGGCGCGATCCTCGTCGCAGGGATGATGCGGCATGTCTTTGCGCTGAGCGGAATTGACACCTTTGGCGAAGGGTTGGTGTCGGGCCTTGGCGTGGGGCTGTTTCTGGTATCGCCCTGGATTGCCACATTCTACGGGTTTAGCGGCCGACCCTTCCCGTTGACGCTGATCGACGGGGGTTACGCCACATTCGGCTGCACCGTGATCGGCGCGGTTCTGATGCTGTTTTGACGAAAAAAAGGGTTCTGACCAATTGCGATCAGAACCCTCTCTCACCCGTTCGCAGCTCCCATGAGCCACCGCACTGTCGTAAGAATTTCGGGTCTGACCGTTCTGGTCGAACACTGAGATACCTAGTTGGGGGCCACGGATTTTACAACATTTTGATTGTTCGAATTGGACCCAAAACAGCAACACCCGCTTTACCAGCGGGTGTTGTGTCGTCGTAAATCTGAGTTTGGCTCAGCCGTAGACGGCCTCTTTGCCAAAGTGCTTGGTCAACATGTAATAGACCACGGCACGGTACTTGTTGCGCTCGGATTTGCCATAGATTTCAATGACCTTGTTGATCGCATCCATCAATTCGGGGCCATCTGCAAGGCCCAGCTTTTTCTTCAGGAAGTTCTCTTTGACGGTTTCCAACTCAGAGGGTTGGCTGCCCGCAACAGTGGACGCATCGGCATTGTAGATCGCCGGGCCGCAGCCGATTGTGACTTTGGTCAGCAGGTCCATATCCGGTGTCATGCCGCACTTGTTCTTCAGATCGTCTGCATATTGCGCGATCAGATCGTCCCGTTTGCCCATATTTTGTCTCCTACCAGTTGGACGCGCCAAGATTTCGGCCAAGGCGCAAGGCTTTGCGTTAATGTGGCGGTACGATAACGGCAAATTGTCAGAGGACAAACAAATTCGAGGGGGAAAATAGGGCCTAACGCTGCAAAAAGGGGCGCCCGACAGGCACCCCTTGATGTCGAAAGATCGCTCAGCGTTTAGGACTGGACGCGAATTTTGTAGTCCGATGGCAGGCTTTCCAACTCGCTTTCGTCGATTTCGGGCAGGGCTTCCAGCTCTGCTTCGGTCCATGTGGCCAGGCGCAGTTCGTCTTCGCTGGTCATGTCAAACTGATCCAGCGGCAGGGCAACCGTGTATTCGCCCAGACCCAGGAAACCGCCGATACCGATCACGGCTGCGTAGCCCTCGGGGGACTTGATGACATAGTCGATTTCGCCCACGGTTTCGTTTGTGGCGGTCAGCACGTTGGTGCCAATGATCTCAGAGACCATCATCGGCGCGCCAGCCTCAACGCCATCCACACTGTCCAGCGCTGTTTCAAAGCCGTCCTGGGTTTCGTTTGCCAGTTGCTCGGCTGTGGCCAGAGTGGCGGTGCCAACCTGGCTGTCGATGGCGGTTTCGTCCTTGTCGCCCATTGAACCGGCAAAGGCGGGGGCAGCAATCAGAGCGGCAATGGCAGCATTTGTTTTCAATACGTTGCGTGTCATAGTGACCTCCGTTGTTTCATCTGAGAGGACAACTTTGGACCGCCAAAACGGTTCCCTGGGGCCTAAGAATTTTTTAGCGGCACAGTCCCCAACCGGTATGCTGAAGGTGGAAATGATCGGCGTGCAGACGGTTGTAATCAGGGCCGAGTGTAAGGCGGAACCACATGCACGCGCTGTCGCGCAGGTCGCGGAAAAACGGGGCACGAGCGTCGGCGGCTGGCCACCCATCCAACAGGTTCAACCGCCGCCCGTCGTCCAATGTCACGCCGCTGATGTCGATGGCATTGGCGGTTGCATGGGTGCTCATCCGCCCTGAATTGCCCGAGGTGGTCCTGATCTGGCGACAATTGTAGCTGGACGCATGGTGGATCCGCGCGATGCCCTGACCAAAGTGGCGTTGGGCGGCGGGCTCAATCCCGTGGGCCTGCCACATCGCGAGGCGCAGCGCGGTCTGGCATCGGGTTTCCACCGGGCTCAACCCTGCCCCTCCGATAGCCGTCAGGCGCACCCGATCCGCGATCCCGCATTGCGGCGAGGTCACAAGGTCGTCCATCGCGTCAAAGGTGGCTCCGGTCGCCAACGCGGCCCGGCAACTTGGCCCATCGCGCAGCGCGCGCTGCATCTTGGCCGCGGTCAGGGGGGTCACGGGGTCTGAAATAACCAGCGGTTTGATCGGGTTCCATTCATCCGGCAAGGGCGTGTCGGTTGCATAGATCAACAGCGCACCACCGGCCAAAGCCATGAGCGCAATCGTCAACAGCGCATAGACAAGCGATACGATCCGCATTCAGCGGACCGTCAGGATCTCGTCCAACGGCTTCTTGATCTTGGCCACCGCGGGAATGGTCGCATCCTTTGCCGGATGGCCCACGGTGATGATCATCGTGGCCTTTTCGCTGTCGGGGCGGTCCAGCAGATCACCCAGAAACTTCATCGGATTGGGCGTATGCGTCAGTGTTGCCAGCCCCGCCATATGCAGTGCCGTGAGCAACATGCCAGTGGCGATGCCGACGCTTTCGGGGACATAATAATTCTTGTACCGTGTGCCATCATCAAAGGTGCCATAACGCTGGGCAAAAACGACGATCAGCCAGGGCGCATCCTCAAGATGGGGCTTGTCGGCATTTGTCCCGATGGGTTCCAGGGCTTTGATCCACTCGTCACTGGCGCCACCGGCATAGAACTTGCGCTCTTCCTCTTCGGCGGCGTCGCGGATCTGTTTCTTGATTGCGGGTTCTTGAATGGCCACGAAATGCCAGGGTTGATGGTTTGCGCCAGAGGGGGCCGTGCCCGCCGCTGCCACACAAGCGTCAATGACTGCGCGGTCCACCGCTTGGGTAGTATAGTCGCGCACCGTGTGGCGGGTCGCCATAAAGTCGCGATAGTCTTCTGCCTTGCGCAGCATCTCTGCATCGCTCAGGCCCTGCCGGTCGGGCAGGGGCAGTTGACGGTATTCAAGCTTGTCCTTGGAGAACATGCGGCACATCCCCTGTTGATCGGTGTCAGAAGTCGAGGTTTTCCACGCTCAGCGCGTTTTGCTGAATGAACTCGCGACGCGGCTCCACCACGTCGCCCATCAGCTTGGTGAACAGATCATCGGCCTCGGCCATGTCCTCGACCCGCACCTGCAACAGGGTCCGTGCATCGGGGTCCAACGTGGTTTCCCACAGTTGATCGGGGTTCATTTCGCCCAGACCCTTATAGCGTTGCAGCGAAAGACCCTTTTCGCCCTCGGCCAAAATCGCATCCAGCAGGTCCATCGGCCCCATGATCTGCTGCGTTCTGTCCTTGCGGTTCAGCGTGGCAGGCTGGTCATAGACGTCCTGAAGCGATTGGGTAAACGTGCCCGTCTTGCGCGCCTCGCCCGAGCGCAGCATTGGGCCATCCAACGTCCGCACCTCTTCGACGCCGCGCAGGATACGGGCCAGTCGCACGCCTTTGTCCTGGGTGATCCGGCCGGTCCATCCCTTTTCATATTCCAGCGCGATCAGGTTCAGCCGTGCGGCCACCTTGTCGGCTACGCCCTGCAAATCGGATTCGACTGCACCGGGCACGAATGCTCCTGCGATGGCTGCCTGCTCCAGAATGTGGCGCGGGTAATGCGTCGGGAAGGCTTGCAAGACACGCCGCAATTGCCGTGCCTCGTCCACGACACGCACAAGGTCCTGCCCCGCGATTTCCTCGCCATTGCCCTGGCGCAGCATCGCCCCCTCGATCCCCTGTTGGATCAGGTAGTCCTGCATTTCCGCCTCGTCCTTGAGGTAAACCTCGGACTTGCCGCGCGACACTTTGTAGAGCGGCGGCTGCGCGATATAGAGGTACCCGCCCTCGATCAGTTCAGGCATCTGGCGATAGAAGAAGGTCAGCAAAAGCGTCCGAATATGCGCCCCGTCCACGTCCGCATCCGTCATGATGACGATCTTGTGGTAGCGCAGCTTGCTGATGTCGAACTCGTCCCGGCCAATGCCGGTGCCCAGGGCCATGACCATGTTGCCAATCTCCTGAGATCCGAGCATCCGGTCAAACCGGGCCCGCTCCACATTCAGGATCTTACCCTTCAGCGGCAGAATGGCTTGGGTTTTCCGGTCACGCCCGGTCTGGGCAGAGCCGCCCGCACTGTCACCCTCCACCAGGAACACCTCGGTGTTGGCGGGGTTCTTGTCGGAACAATCCTTGAGCTTGGAGGACAGGAAATTCATATCCATCGGGTTCTTGCGCCGGGTCAGATCACGGGCCTTGCGCGCCGCTTCGCGGGCCAGGGCCGCCTCGATGATCTTGCCGACGATGATCTTGGCCTCGTTCGGGTTTTCCTCGAACCATTCGGCCAGCTTTTCGTTCACCAACCCCTCAACGGCGGGACGCACTTCGGAGGACACCAGCTTGTCTTTGGTCTGCGAGCTAAACTTCGGGTCCGGCACCTTGACCGACAACACACAAGTCAGCCCTTCGCGGGCATCGTCGCCGGTAAAGCTCACCTTTTCCTTTTTCGCGATCCCACTGGATTGGGCATAGTTGTTGATAGTCCGCGTCAGCGCGCCGCGAAAGCCCGCCATATGCGTGCCGCCATCGCGCTGCGGGATGTTGTTGGTAAAGGGCAGGACATTCTCGTGATAGCTGTCATTCCACCACATCGCGACCTCGACGCCGATGTCGTCCCGCTCACCGGTGATAAAGATCGGCTCGGGCATGACGGACGACTTGGACCGGTCGAGATATTTGACGAACTCCTTGACCCCACCCTCGTAAAACAGCTCGGACCGCAGGTGTTCGATGGGCCGCTCATCCACCAGAATGATACGCACGCCAGAGTTCAGGAATGCCAGCTCGCGCAGGCGCTTTTCCAGCGTCTCGAACGAGTATTCGAGGTTCGAAAACGTCTCGGTCGAGGCGAGGAACCGCACTTCGGTGCCGGTATGCCCATTGCTGTCGCCCACGACCTCAAGGTGCTTGGCCGTAAACCCACCTTCAAAGCGGGCCACATGCTCTTTGCCATCGCGCCAGATGCGCAGTTCCAGCCAATCCGACAAGGCATTCACAACCGAAACGCCGACCCCGTGCAAGCCGCCCGAAACCTTGTATGAGTTGCTGTCAAATTTACCGCCCGCATGGAGTTGGGTCATGATGACTTCGGCCGCCGACACGCCCTCTTCCTCGTGGATACCCACCGGAATACCGCGGCCATTGTCGCTGACCGACACGCTGCTGTCGCCATGAATTGTGACGGTAACCGCGTCCGCATGACCGGCCAGCGCCTCGTCGATGCCGTTGTCGACCACCTCATAGACCATGTGGTGCAAACCACTGCCGTCGTCGGTGTCGCCGATATACATGCCGGGCCGTTTGCGAACAGCCTCCAAACCCTTGAGAACCTTGATAGAATCCGCGCCGTATTCTTCGGGGGTTTGCTCGTTATCTGCCATTTTTCGGGCCCTTCATTCTTTGCCCAAAATATACGGTTTTCCACGGGGAATGTCACGCCGATAGACCAAGTTTCATGGCTCGAATCAGGATGTTGGGCTAGGCTGTCGCAAACGCTGTCTTGGGGGTGCCATGTATCTTCCACCTGAACTGATGCCAAACGAACGGATCATTGCCCGCGCAGGCGCTAATGCCATCATCGACGTCAAGGACACGGGCCTGAACCGCTTTGTCGGGGACAAGCTGTTTTGGGTGATTGGCATGAAGGGCAAAGAGGGGATTGGCGGCATCCTGACCATGACTAACCTGCGCTTTGTCTTCAAGGCGCATATCATCAACCGGCTGCGGGGCGAGTTTTCCATCCCCCTCAGCCAGGTCGTGACGGCGGAAAAGGTTGCGCGATTTCCGGTCTACAAGCTTCGGCTGACAACTGACGCAGCCCAATTTGATTTCGTCTGTTGGAAGGCCGGGAAATTCGTCACCAAGGTGCAGGCCACCACACCCGACACTGCGGCGGAACAGGCCATCGCGGGCCATCTTGCAGGGCTCAAGGTCAACGGCCCTATCAACGCCATTTCCGATCTCTTCACGCTTCAGGATCGCGCCAAATCCGAGGCAAAGGATACCTGGAACAAGATCATGTCGGGCGATTAACCGTCACGTCAGCGGAATGATCAGGCCCACACCGATCAACAGTGCCCCAGCCGACAGGTTCATCCGGCGCAGTGCGCGCGGGCTTTGCATCAGGCGGCGCGCCCGGTCGATAAACACCGCCATCGTCAGGTTCCCGAACAGTGGCACAACCATCGACAGGGCCACGATGGTCACGATGTCCAAGGCCGTGAGCCGCGTCAGATCAAAAAATCCCGGCAGCATCCCGGCATAAAATAGGATCGCCTTGGGGTTGCCCAGAATCACCACCAGCCCCGCCACGAACCCGGCCCACATGCCGGGCCGTGTCAGGCGACCATCGGTATCAATCTGCTGGCCCGCGCTGCGAATGACCAGCGCACCCATGATGACAAACATCGCCGCCGCGACCCATTTCAGCGCCTCCAGAAACCCGCCATAGACCGACAGCACCCAGGTGATCCCAAAGATCGCCAGCAACGACCACAGAACATCTCCCACAACGACGCCCAAGGCCAAGGGCCACGCCGCGTGAAAGCCCCCCGACAGCGTCCGCGCGATCAGCCCGACCCAAACCGGACCGGGCGTGAGAAACAGCACCAACAGCGCCCCGGAATACAACGCAACGTCCCACAGACCCAGGGTCATGCCGCCTCTACCTCACTGACGCCATCCGTCTCTGACACATGCAAATACTGTGCCCGATCGCCTAGATGCTCAAAAAGCTCAGGTCCCGTGCCAGTCATCCACGCCTGCGCGCCCAAGGCGCAAATCTCATCATAAAGCGCCGCGCGGCGATCGGCATCCAGATGGGCCGCCACCTCATCAAGCAGCAGCAGGGGCGGCGCGCCAAAATCGGCAGCCAAGGCCCGTGCGTTGGCCAGAATCAGGGAGACCAGCAACGCTTTCTGCTCCCCTGTCGAACAGTCCTTGGCAGGCACATCCTTGGCCGCATAGGTGCCAAACAGGTCCGCCCGATGCGGCCCGATCAAGGTCCGCCCAGCCGTCAGATCACGACCTCGGCCGTCAGCCAGTGCATCACGGTAGGCGCTGGCCTCCGCAGGCATTCCCAACTCTCCGGGCAACAGGTCCAGCGTCGCGGTTGGAAAGGCCGTTTGCGCGCCCGCCTGCGCCCGCTCCAACTCCACCAGGGCCGCCAGCCGATTGGCATGTATTGCGGTCCCGGTCTCGGCCATTCGCATTTCCAACGCCGCATACCAATGCGGATCGCGCACCATGTCCTTGAGCAGACGGTTCCGCTCCCGCATGGCCTTGTCAAATTCCAAGGACACCTGTGCATGATCGGGCATAAAGCTCAGCGTCATGCGGTCCAGAAACCGCCGCCGCCCCTCTGCGCCTTCGATCCACAACCGGTCCATCGCCGGGATCAGCCACAGCACGCGGGCAATGCGACCCAGCGCTGTCTGCGCTGCCCCCTTGCCGTCGATCCGCACCTGCCGGGCGGCCCCGTTTTCCGACCAGGTTTCGACTTCATGCACCTGATCCAACGACTGCAAAACACCCGCCAGCTTCCAGCCCAGCGCCTCGGGCCGCCGCGTCATGTCCTCTGCCGACGCCCGGCGCAATCCGCGACCGGGCGACATCAGGGATACCGCTTCCAGAATATTGGTTTTGCCCGCACCATTCGGCCCATAGATCGCCACAGGTCGCGCATCCACAGCCAGGCGGGCCACTTTGTGTGACCGGAAATGCGACAGGGTCAACGACGTCAGAGCAAGCGCCATCCCCAGCCTTTCATTGTTCCCAAAATACTCCCGACGGAGGCAAGAAACCCTTAAACCCGCATCGGCATCACGACATAGACGGCTGACAAATCGCCGCCTTCGCGCATCAGTGTCGGGTCGCCGGAAGAGTTAAAAAGGAAGACGGCATTCTCGCGGTCCACCTGGCTTGCGATCTCCAGCAAGTATTTGGCGTTAAAACCAATTTCCAGGCGCTCATCGCCATAGGCAACAGCCAGCTCTTCTTCGGCGGCACCGCTATCGGGGGCGTTCACGGACAGTATCAACCGGTCTTCGTCCAGCTGCAATTTCACCGCGCGGGAGCGTTCCGACGACACCGTGGCCACCCGGTCGACAGCCTTGGCGAAATCGCTGGCGTCCACTTCCAGCTTGCGGGTGTTGCCGACAGGAATAACGCGGGTGTAATCGGGGAATGTGCCGTCAATGACCTTCGAGGTCAGGGTAATCTCTGGCGTGGCAAAGCGGACCTTGGTCTCGGACACGCTCACGGCGATCTGCATGTCGTCATCGTCCAACAGCTTGCGCAACTCACCCACGGTCTTGCGCGGCACAATCACGCCGGGCATGTCGGCGGCGCCACTGGGCAATTCACTGTCGATGCGTGCGAGGCGGTGGCCATCTGTGGCCACACAGCGCAGGGCAGGGCCATCGTCACCCTCGGCCACATGCATATAGACACCGTTCAGGTAATAGCGGGTCTCTTCGGTCGAAATGGCGAATTTGGACTTGTCGAACAACCGGCGCAGTTTGGGTGCCGCGACAGAGAAATTCGAGGCGTATTCCGACGACGCCATGACCGGGAAATCTTCCTTGGGAAGGGTCGCCAGCGAGAAATTCGAGCGGCCGGCTTCAACGGTTAACCGGCCCGCAGCACTATCAGCGGTCAGGGTGACCAGGGCGCCATCAGGCAGCTTGCGGACGATCTCGTGCAGGGTCGTGGCGGACACAGTGGTGGCACCGGCTCGCTCCACCTGGGCCGGAGCCTTGTCGACAACCTCGATATCGAGGTCGGTTGCGCGAAAGGTGACATCGGCTTCGGCGGCCTCGATCAACACATTGGCAAGGATCGGGATCGTATTGCGGCGCTCCACAACAGATTGGGCCTGACTGACCGCCTTAAGCAGCGCGGCGCGCTCGACACTGATTTTCATGGTCCGTCTCCCACCAGATCCCCGGGACGGGCACACTAGCCCACCTGCGGCGCATCACAAGTATTTTATTGGTTTTCCGCCGTATCGACGGGGGCGTCAAGTCACGGCAGAGGATTGGCACATCAAATGCGGCGCTTGTGTGGGGGCGGGGCCAAGGATTGCGACCAGAACGGTCACAGGGCCTGCAATTCACCTTGGAGGCATTAGGTGATTTTTAAGCGATATGTGCCAAAGACGGATCATGTTCAGGTCGGTTATCTGGTTGAGTATCGCGTTATGCGCCGCAGTCTTTGTGGGGCCTGTTGCCCTTTTGGCGTCCCAATCGGGGCGGGCCGACCCTGCGGACCTTTATTTTGTTGTGGGGGTTGGCGTGCCTGGCCTGTCTGACGCGGCGCTGACCGATGCGGGTGCGCGCAATATCGGCCCCGCGCACGGCGCGATGGCCAGGATGATCCATGCCCCCAAAACCGCACATGCGCGTCTTGTTCAAGGCGGCTTTGTCATGGTGCCCGCCGGTGCGCTGGCTGCAATCTGCGGCATTGATGCCGACCCGAATGTTCCCCGACCCAGGAGTAGTTGAGATGTCTCGCCTCAAGTCCATGACGCCGATACAAATGGTGTTTGGCCTCGCCGCCCTCCTTATACCCTTTGTGATGGTGGCTGCACTGATTGTCGGCACGCCACTTCTACCGCTTCTGGCCACCTGCCTGTGCTTCTTCCTTCTCGGGGCGGCAATGGCCCGCAGTCAGGAAAATCTCGTGCCCATCGGGGCTGCGATTGCGCTGATCGGGCAAGCGATTGCTTTCACTGCGGCTTTTCAAGGGCATTCCTGGCAGATCGACAGCCATATGATGTTTTTTGCCCTGCTGGCCTGCCTTGTCATTTTGCGCAGCATTCCGGCCCTTGTCGTGGCAACGGCGCTGATCGCCCTGCATCACCTGTCGCTGACGGTGCTGCTGCCGTCTCTGATCTATCCTTCGGCAGACTTCATCATCAACCTGGAGCGGACGGTATTTCACGCGGTGATCGTGCTCATGGAAACGGCCGCATTGGTCGCGACGGTGCAACGGCTCAACCGCGTCAGCGCCGAAATGCTGGCCCAGACTGAGGCGCTTGAGGACAGTTTGAAAGACGCTGACCGTGCCCAGCAAGAGGCGTTGCGGTCCAAGGAACGGGCCGAAACCGCCCAACAACAGGCGCTTGATGCGCAAAAAGCGGCTGAAACCGCGTTGGAGCAAGCCCGCAAAGCGGATGAAGTCCGTGCCGCATCCGAGCACGAGAAAGAGAAATCCGATGAAGAGCGGCGCAATAACGATGCCGCCAAAGCCCGCGAACAAACGCACATCGTCGACACGATCCGCCAATCGCTGACCCGGCTAGAAGGTGGGGACCTGACCACGCGGATCACAGAAGTCTTTCCCAAGGAATACGAATCCCTACGCACGGAATTCAACGCGGCCATGCGCACGCTCGAAGAGCTGGTTTCAGTTGTGGCCCAACGCTCTGAACAGATGGACGCTGAGATCAGCGAAATCTCACTCGCAACGGACGATCTGGCGCGGCGATCTGATGCACAGGCTCGCAATCTTACGAAAACTTCCGCCGCGCTGGACGGTTTGACCAAAAGCGTCCGCGACAACGCGGCGAGCGTGGACGACGCGCACAACACCGCCAAAAGCGCGCAATCCAACGCGCAGGTCAGCGGCAATGTGGTGTCCAAAGCGTCGCAGGCCATGGGCGCAATCAAAACCGAGGCGGGAGAGATCGGGAAAATCGTCGATCTGATCGAAGGCATATCTTTTCAAACCAACCTTCTTGCGCTGAATGCCGGGGTCGAGGCGGCCCGCGCCGGCGAAGCGGGACTCGGCTTTGCCGTTGTCGCCTCAGAAGTGCGCAGCCTTGCAAAGCGTTCAGCGGAAAGCGCGACCAGCATTCGCACATTGATCGAACGATCCGGGGCAGAGGTTGAAAACGGATCGGCGCAAATTGCCGATACGGTCACATCGCTTGGCAGTGTGGATGCAGCCATTTCCGAGATTACATCCAAAATGGATATGATTTCCGACAGTACGCGCAGCCAGAGCGATCAAATATCGTCACTTAATGCGTCGATCGCTGAAATGGGCGAAGTCACTCAGAAAAACGCCGCCATGTTCGAAGAAACAAGCGCGGCCTGTGCAAACCTGACCAACGGGGCAAAAGCGCTGCGCGAGCTGACGCAACGTTTCGTCGTGTCCGACCAAGAGAAACGTTCGGACAAGGTGGCCTGACCAAACAAAAAAACGGCGCCCCAAGGCGCCGATTTCATCAAATCAAATTTGTGCTTACGCTTCCAGCGCGCGGCGCAGCAGTTCCAGGTCTTCGGCGATCTGACCGTCTGACACTTTCAACTCTTCGATTCGCTTTACGCCATGCATGACCGTCGTGTGATCACGCCCGCCAAAACGGCGGCCGATTTCTGGCAGGGATCGGGATGTCATCCGCTTGCACAGATACATCGCCACCTGACGCGGGCGTGCATAACTGCGCAGACGCTTGGGGCCGATCATGTCCGACAGGCGGATGTTGTAATGCTCGGACACTTTGCGCTGAATCTCTTCGACGGTGATCTTGCGCTCGGACGCGCGCAATACATCGGCCAGGCAATCCTGGGTCAGTTCCATGTTGATGGGGCGACCCACCAGCGATGCAAAGGCAAAGAGCCGGGTCAACGCACCTTCGAGCACGCGCACATTGGTCGAAATCCGGTGGGCCAGGAATTCCAGAACGCCTGCCTCGACAGTCAGATCAGGGTAATTCTTGGCCTGCTGCTGTTCGACCTTGCTTTGCAGGATGCCCAGACGCAGTTCGTAGTCGGTCGGGTGCAGGTCAACGACCAGGCCACATTGCAGGCGCGATTTCACGCGGTCTTCGAGATCCTTGATCTCGCCCGGGGCGCGGTCGGCGGAAATGATGATCTGTTTGTTCTGATCGACCAGCGCGTTGAAGGTGTGAAAAAACTCTTCCTGCGTGCTGTCCTTGCCGGCGATGAATTGCACATCATCAACCATCAGCACATCGACCGAGCGAAAGATTTCCTTGAAATCCATCATCTTGCGGTCGCGCAGGGCTTGGACAAAGCGGTACATGAACTGCTCTGCTGACAGGTACAGCACGTTCAGGTCCGGGCGGCGGGTCTGAAGCTCCCAGGCGATGGCGTGCATCAGGTGGGTCTTGCCCAAACCTACACCACCATAAAGGAACAGCGGATTGAAAGTCACAGGGCCGCCCTCGGCCACACGGCGGGCGGCTGCATGGGCAAGTTCGTTGGGTTTGCCCACAACAAAGCTGTCAAAGGTAAAGCGGCGATCCAGCGGGGCAGTGGCCAACGCGGAATGGGCGGGCACAGCCGGGGTCGGCGTCGGGGCAGCAGCGGTTGGTTTGGGCATGGACGGGCGGGCCTGACTGTTGGCGGCCACAGCAAAGCTGAGACGGCGGATGCTGTCGTTCTCTGCCTTCAATTCATGCAGAATGAGGTCGGAAAAGTTCTGGCTGACATAGTTGCCCATAAACGTCGTGGGCACGTTAAAGGTCGCTATCCCGTCTTCGAGGTCACGAAACTGGAGCGGTTCGATCCAGGTCGTGTAATTGTTCTGTCCCACTGTCTTGAGCAGCCGTTGTCTCAGCTGTCCCCATTTTTCTTTCGTCATGTTGTCCCAACCATCCCTTCTGCCATCAGTTGTCACGCGATGCGCAGCACGCACTGCTCATCGTCCCGCACCACCCAGGGCAAATCGGTATCCCCCCGCTGCCTACAGGAGGCGGGACCGATTCGATTGGATCATTACAGATGTGGCTGCCTGCCACCGGACCCAGAACAGGCCCCTGGCGCATCACGCCATTCCGCACACCAAATTGTTTGACAGGTCTGGCCGGCAGATTTCTCTGCTCCAAATTCAGGCCCGACACTTTCGTGCCAGTCCCGCTCCAGATCATCGTTCAGCTGTTGCCGAATTCAGGTCTGGCCTGTCCCCCCAAGGCGATTTCGAGTCGCTCTATATGGATTACCAATTTCGTTCGCGCGCCGTCCACAGACCTTTAATCTTGACAGAACTAAGAATCGCGACGGCCCTTGTTTTCATGGCAAAAACAAAAAAAGCGCCGCAAAAATGCGACGCTTTGTTGTGCGGTTCACTCTGCTCTTAGGCGAGTGATTTCACGCGCGCCGACAAGCGTGACATTTTGCGCGACGCGGTGTTCTTGTGATAAACACCTTTGGTCACGCCGCGCATCAATTCGGGCTGTGCCGCCTTGAGTGCGAGGTTGGCCGCGTCCTTGTCACCCGATGCAATCGCTTCTTCGACTTTGCGAAGATAGGTGCGGATGCGCGAGCGGCGCGCTTTGTTCACTTGGAAGCGTTTTTCGTTTTGACGGGCCCGCTTCTTGGCCTGAGGCGAATTTGCCATGTTATCTCGTCCCAATCTATTGGTGCGGTAGTTTCAGAAGTGTGCCGTTTAGGCGGGCCAGCGCCTTGAGTCAACCATACGTCGGGCACTTTTGATAAAGGGCAGGAGGGGGCCCTGCCCCCGCCGCTACGCGGCCCCCCGGAAGTATTTATGGAACAATGAAGATCAGGCGCGCGCCCCTACTTGTCGCGGAACTGGGCCTGCCGTTTTTCGAGGAAGGCAGCCATGCCTTCTTTCTGATCTTCTGTCGCGAAAAGCGAGTGGAAGACGCGGCGTTCAAAGAGCAAGCCCTCGCGCAGCGGTACCTCGAACGACCGGTTCACCGCCTCTTTGACGGCCATGGCGGAAATCATGGATTTCTCTGCGATCTTTTCAGCGGCACCCATGGCCTCTTCCATCAGCTTTTTGGCGGGCACCACACGGCTCACCAGCCCGGCACGCTCTGCCTCTTCGGCATCCATGAAACGGCCCGTCAGGTTCATGTCCATTGCCTTGGCTTTGCCCACGGCCCGCGTCAGGCGCTGGGTGCCGCCGATCCCGGCCATGACGCCCAGGTTGATCTCGGGCTGGCCGAACTTGGCCGTATCAGCGGCAATGATGAAATCGCACATCATCGCCAGCTCGCAACCGCCGCCCAGCGCATAGCCCGCCACCGCGGCAATCACCGGTTTGCGGACCCGCACAATCGCATCCGTTTCAGGGCCAAAGAGGTCTTCGGTGAAAACCTCGACATAAGACTTGTCTTTCATCATCTCGATGTCGGCACCGGCGGCGAATGCCTTTTCCGAGCCGGTGATGACGATGCAGCGCACCTTTTCGTTGGCCTGGGCCGCGCCCATGGCGTCGGCAAGTTCGCTCATCAATTGATCATTCAGGGCATTCAGCGCCTTGGGCCGGTTCAGTGTGACCTTGGCGATGTGGTCTGCGACGTCGACGATGATCGTCTCATAGGCCATGTTTATGCTTTCATCTGTTCCCGTAGAAGGCCGAGCATTACCACGGCCCGGGCGCGTTTCAAGCTATGATTGACAGCTCTTGCAATAGAAGGATGAGCGCCCCGATTGCACAATCCGGCTGATCTGCGCCGTGCACTCCGGCGTGCGACAGGGTTCTCCTTCGCGTCCGTAGACATCAAAGCTGTGCTGAAAATATCCAAGCTCTCCATCGGCTTGGCGGAAATCACGCAAGGATGACCCGCCCGCTGCAATCGCCTCGCTCAACACGTCGCGGATGATCGGAACAAGCGATGCAACCCGGGGTTTGGCGATCCGCCCCGCTTTGCGTGTGGGCGAAATTTGAGCACGATAAAGCGCCTCGCACACATAGATGTTGCCCAATCCCGCGACGATTCTCTGATCCAGCAGGGCGGATTTCACCGGTGTGTTCTTGTTCTCGAACGCCTGGATCAGGTGCGCCTCGTGGAAATCATTGCCCAAGGGCTCCGGCCCTAGCACCGCCAGCAGCTTGTGTTGATCCGCCGTGGCGGTGTCCATCAGGTCCATTGCGCCAAAGCGGCGTGGGTCGTTAAAGGTGATGCGCGCCCCGTTGCCCATGTGAAACACCACATGGTCATGTTTTTCTGCCGCCGGGTGTTCGTGGGCAAACACCCCAAGCGGATCCCCCGACACCAGCATCCGCCCCGACATCCCCAGATGGATCAGCAACGTTTCCCCGGACGACAGATCCGCCAGCACGTATTTCGACCGGCGGCGCAGGCGCAGCACCGTCTGCCCCGTCAACCGCTCGGCCATCCGCTCGGGAAAAGGCCAGCGCAGATCGGGCCGGTTCACATCCGCCCGGGCGATCACGACGCCCTCCATCGCGGGGGTCAGGCCTCGGCGGACGGTTTCAACTTCGGGCAGTTCGGGCATGAGCGGCATCCTGCGTCAAAAGGGCTACGTTGTGTATGCCCGCCTGCGCTCTATAACAAGGTCTGACAGATCAGAAAGACGCATGCCATGACCGATGAAAAAACCACGCATTTCGGCTTTGAAACCGTGCCAGAGGGCGAAAAGGCCGGCAAGGTGCAGGGCGTCTTCAACTCGGTCGCTTCCAAATACGACATCATGAACGATGTGATGAGCGTCGGCATCCACCGCATCTGGAAAGAGGCGATGATGGATTGGCTGGCCCCGCGTGGTGGTCAAAAGCTGTTGGATGTGGCGGGCGGCACCGGCGACATTTCCTTCAAATTTCTCAAACGCGCGGGCTATGGCCATGCCACCGTGCTCGACCTGACCGAACCCATGCTGATCGAGGGCCGCAAACGGGCCGAGGCGCATCAGATGCAGGACAGCCTTGATTGGGTGGTGGGCGACGCCATGGCCCTGCCGTTCGAAGACAACACCTTTGACGTCTATACCATCAGCTTTGGCATCCGGAACGTGACGCGACCCCAAGAGGCGTTGAACGAGGCCTATCGCGTGTTGCGCCCTGGTGGCCGTTTGATGGTGCTTGAGTTCAGCCAGCTGCCCAATGACGGCATGCAAAAGCTCTATGATCTCTACAGTTTCAACGTTATCCCCCGGATGGGCCAGATGATTGCGGGTGACCGTGATAGCTATCAGTACCTGGTCGAAAGCATCCGCAACTTCCCCGATCAAGAGACGTTCTTAAGCATGGTCCGGGCTGCGGGCTTTGGGAATGCCAAGTATCGCAATCTGTCCATGGGCATCGCCGCGCTGCATTCAGGGTGGAAAATCTGATGAAAAATCAAAGAGTTGTGGTTAACAGCACGTTAACCACAAGTGTCCCCGCGGGGACAACCTGATGCGCGGTCCCCACAATATCATCCGCCTGATCCGCACGGGTGCCACGCTGGAACGGACCGGCGCGATGAACGTGGTGCTGGACGCGTTCGAGGCGCCCAAGGCGCTCCGCTTTGTCGCCAAGGCGCTGGGCAAGCCGTTCTTTTGGCTCGGCTACAAGGGTGACCCATCCATGCCGCCCGCGACCCGCGCGCTGACGGCGCTGGGCCCCGCCTACATCAAGTTCGGTCAGGTCCTGTCGACTCGCCCCGATGTGGTGGGCGAGGAAATGGCGCTGCAATTGCGGGTCTTGCAAGACAAATTGCCCCCCTTCCCCGTCGAGGAAGCCAAAGCCGAGGTTGAGCGTGCCTTGGGCTACCCGACCGACACGATCTTTTCGTCGTTCAGTGAACCGGTTGCCGCCGCCTCCATCGCGCAGGTGCACAAGGCGACGCTGGCAAGCACGGGTGAAGATGTCGCGGTCAAGGTGCTGCGCCCGGGGATCGAGCGGGCCTTTACCAAGGACGTCGACGCCTTCTACCTCGCCGCACAGATCGTTGATCTCTTTGCCCCCGGCGCCCGGCGCTTGCGGCCGATCGACGTGATCGAGCATTTTGACGGCGTCGTGCAGGGCGAACTTGACCTGCGTCTGGAATCCTCCGCCGCTGGTGAATTCGCTGCCAACACCAAGGACGACGCGGGCTTTGCCCTGCCAATGATCCGTTGGGATTTTTCCGCGCGGCGGGTCATGACGCTCGACTGGATGGATGGCGCGCCTATGGGTGACAACGCCGCGCTCGACGCAGCAGGCCACGACCGGGTGGATCTCAGCGAACGGGTGCTGAAACTCTTCCTGTTGCACGCCCTGCGTGACGGGTACTTCCACGGTGACATGCATCAGGGCAACCTCAAGGTGGCCGCCAATGGCGACATCATCGCCTATGACTTCGGGATCATGGGGCACATCGACGAATACACCCGTCGTGTCTATGCCGAGATCCTGTTCGGCTTTATCCGCAAGGATTACAAACGCGTGGCCGAGGTGCATTTCGAGGCGGGTTATGTGCCCGCCGACAAGGATGTCGACGAATTCGCCCGGGCGCTGCGCGCCGTGGGCGAGCCGATTTTTGGCATGGACGCGTCCAAAATCTCGATGGGCCGTCTGCTCAGTTACCTCTTTGAGGTGACAGAACGCTTCGGCATGGAAACGCGCACCGAACTGATCCTGCTGCAACGCACGATGGTCGTGGTCGAAGGCGTCGCGCGCAGCCTCAATCCCAACATGAACATCTGGCAGGTCGCGGCGCCTGTGGTCACGGACTACATCCAGAAATCCATCGGGCCCAAGGCTATCGTCACAGACCTCTACAAAACGGCTCGGGTCCTCACCCGCTTCGGCCCCCGCTTGCCCCGTCTGGTCGAGGCGGCGCTGATCGCCCAATCCAACCCGCAAGAGCCCAAACGCACCGGCTTCTGGCGCTGGATCGTGCTGGCCACTCTTGGCGGTCTGTTCGCAGGCGGCATGCTGACCCTTGTCATCGAAGCGCTCTTATAGCCCTTCATTGGTCCATAAATACTGCTGAGGGTGAACCACGTCTTGGAAACACTCAACGGAGTGTTTCAGTGGTGAACGGGCGGAGCCCCGGCTGGGGCTCAGCCCCAGTCCGACGCTGACCTCAAGCGATCCGTTCAATCGCCAAGGCAATCCCCTGCCCACCGCCAATACACATGGTGATCAACGCACGTGTCCCACCGATCCGCTCCAGCTCATAAAGCGCCTTGATGGTGATGATCGCGCCCGTGGCCCCAACCGGATGGCCCAGGGCAATGGCCCCGCCATTGGGGTTCACGCGGGCAGGGTCAAAGCCCAGGTCGTTGGACACCGCCAACGCTTGCGCGGCAAAGGCTTCGTTGGACTCGACCACGTCGAAGTCGCCCGCCGTCAGGCCCGTCCGCTCCAGCAAGTTCCGGACCGCAGGGATCGGGCCGATGCCCATCACTTCGGGGCGTACGCCGGCATGGGCATAGCCCAACACGCGGGCCTTTGGTTTTAACCCTGCCTTTTCAGCGGCTTCGGCAGTGGCCAGCACAACGGCGCCCGCGCCGTCATTGATACCCGACGCGTTGCCTGCGGTGACAGAGCCGTCCTTTTGGAACACGGGCCGCAACCCGCCCAGCGCTTCAAGGCTGGTGGCCTTGGGATGTTCGTCCACCTCAAAGGCAACCATGTCCCGTTTCACCCGCACCTCGACTGGGGCGATCTGCGACGCGAACCGCCCATCCGCGATGGCCGCCGCCGCGCGGTCCTGGCTTTGCATGGCAAAGGCGTCTTGGGCCTCGCGGGTGATCTGGTGTTCGGCGGCGACATTCTCGGCTGTGACACCCATGTGCCCGGTGCCAAAGGGGCAGTTCAACGCGCCCAGCATCATGTCGAGCGTTTTGATATCGCCCATCTTCTGACCCCAGCGTTGGCTGGGTATGATGAAGGGCGAGCGGGACATATTCTCGGCACCACCCGCCAGGCCAAAGTCGCAATCACCCAGCATCAGAGACTGAATCACAGAAACGATCGCCTGCACGCCCGACCCGCACAGCCGGTTCACGTTCATCGCGGGCGTCGTGTCGGGCACGCCTGCCTGCATCGCGGCGGCGCGGCTGAGGTACATGTCGCGGGGTTCGGTGTTGATCACGTGGCCAAAGGCAACGTGGCCGATCTGGCCGCCCTCGACCCCTGACTTTTCCAGCGCCGCCTTGGCCGCGACAGCGCCCAGATCAATGGGCGTTGTGCCGGCCAATGCGCCGCCGAATGTGCCGATGGCGGTGCGCGCGCCGTCCAGAATTACGATGTCTTGGGTCATGGTGATCCTCCCTTTGGGTTGGTTCAGATATGACGGGCGCGGGCGGCAAAGTCAGCCCCAAGCCTTGACTTCGACGTGACGGCACGGCCATCTCGCGCCCATGACGGAGGATACCGACGCCATTCTATCGCTGTTGCCCGCCCGCCTGAAAGAGGCGCGGCGCGCCCAAGGTCTGTCGCTGGATGCGGTGGCCAAACTGTCGGGCGTGAGCCGGTCGATGGTCAGCCAGATCGAACGCGGCGAATCCTCGCCCACCATCGCCACGTTGTGGAACCTGACGCGGGCCTTGCAGGTGGACTTTGCCGGGCTGCTGGACGAGGCGACGGGCGAGCGGATCGAAGTGCTGCGCGCTGCTGACGTGCCCAGCATCGAGAATCGCGGCGCGGGCTGTACCATTCGCATTCTCAGCCCGCCCGAGGATGCCGGGCGGCACGAAGTCTATGAATTGCGTTTTGCCGATGGCGGCGTGCTCGACAGCCAGCCCCACCGGCGCGGCGCGCGCGAGCATCTGACGGTGATCGAGGGCACTGTGCAGGTGCGCAGCGGCGATGCCACGGATCGCGTCGGCCCCGGCGATACCGCCCGCTATGCCGCTGACGTGGCCCACCGGATCGAGGCGGATGGGGCTGCGCGGGCCTTCCTCGTGGTGCAGGACGCATAAATCCGATGTAACGGATTTTTATCCGTGATTATGAAATCCCCTATTTCGGAATTGCTTCCGGTATGTTAGATGGCCCGCCAAAGGAGCCCAGACATGACCGACGCCTTTCTAACCCATATTACCGACACGCTGGCCCAGATTGAGGCCGATGGGATGATGAAGCGGGAGCGTATGATCACCTCGCCCCAGGGCGGTCAGATTGACGTTGCTGGGCGCCCGGTGCTGAACCTGTGTGCCAACAACTACCTTGGGCTGGCCGATCACCCGGACCTGATCGCGGCGGCCAAGGGGGCGATGGACAGCCATGGGTTTGGGATGGCCTCTGTCCGCTTTATCTGCGGGACGCAGGACCTGCATCGAGCGTTGGAGCAGCGGTTGGCGCGGTTCCTTGGCAAGGATGATGCGATCCTGTTTGCGGCCTGCTTTGACGCCAATGGCGGGCTGTTCGAGCCGCTCTTGGGCCCTGAGGATGCCATCATTTCCGATGCCCTGAACCATGCGTCCATCATTGATGGTATCCGTCTGTGCAAGGCGCAGCGCTATCGCTATGCCAACAGTGATATGGAAGATCTTGAGGCCCAAATGCAGGCCGCCAAAGCCGCCGGTGCCCGCCATATCATGATCGCCACTGATGGCGTGTTTTCGATGGATGGCTATCTGGCGAAATTGCCCGAGATCACCGCGCTGGCGCAGGCTTATGGCGCCTTAGTTATGGTCGATGATTGCCACGGGACAGGTTTCATGGGGCCGAAAGGTGCGGGCACCCCTGCCCATGCGGGCGTGGATGTCGACATTCTGACCGGCACGCTGGGCAAGGCGCTGGGCGGGTCCATTGGTGGATACATCGCAGGGCCGCAGCCTGTGATTGACTTGTTGCGCCAAAGGGCGCGGCCCTATCTGTTTTCCAATTCCTTGCCCCCTGCCATCGTCGCCGCCGGCATCGAGGCGATCCGTCTGGTGGAGGAGGGCGATGCGCTGCGTGCGCAGCTTTTTGACAATGCGGCCTATTGGCGGGCGGGGCTGACGGCGCTGGGGTTCGAACTGTTGCCCGGCGAGCATCCGATTATCCCGGTGATGCTGGGCGAGGCGCAACTGGCACAGGACATGGCGGCGCGCCTGTTCGAGGAAGGCGTCTATGTCTCAGGCTTTTTCTTTCCGGTGGTGCCGCGCGGGCAGGCGCGTATTCGGACACAGATGAACGCGGCGCTGACCCGTGATGATCTGGATCGGGGGTTGGCCGCGTTCGAAGTGGCGGGCCGTGCGCTGGGAGTATTGAAATGAACAATGAAATGAAGGCTTTGGTGAAGGCCCACGCCCGCGAGGGCCTGTGGTTGCAGACCGCCCCTGTGCCCGAGATCGGCCCCGATGACGTGCTGATCCGCGTGAATAAAACGGGGATTTGCGGCACCGATATTCACATCTGGAACTGGGACGCATGGGCGGCGGGTACGGTGCCTGTGCCCATGATCACGGGTCACGAATTCGCGGGCCAGATCGTGGAGACTGGCCGCAACGTCGAGGGGTTGGAAATTGGCCAGCGCTGTTCCGGCGAGGGGCACTTGATTGGCAAAACCTCGCGCCAGAGCCGTGCGGGCAAGTTTCATCTGGACCCGGCGACGCGGGGGATTGGGGTGAATGAGCAGGGCGCTTTTGCCCAGTACCTGCGCCTGCCTGCCTTCAATGTGGTGCCTTTGCCGGACGAGATTTCGGACGATATCGGGGCCATCCTGGACCCGCTTGGCAATGCGGTGCACACCGCGCTCAGCTTTGATTTGATTGGCGAGGATGTGTTGATCACCGGGGCGGGACCCATCGGGATCATGGCCGCCGCCGTGGCCCGTCATGTGGGCGCGCGGCATGTGGTGATTACTGATGTGAACCCGGATCGGCTGGCCCTCGCCGAGCGTGTTGCGGACGTGGTGCCGGTCAATGTGGCGCAAGAGGATCTGGGCAATGTGATTGCCCGGCTAAAGATGCGTCAGGGTTTTGACGTCGGCCTGGAGATGTCGGGCAATCAGGCTGCGCTGGACCAAATGATCGAAGCCATGACAATGGGCGGCCGCATCGCGATGCTCGGCATTCCGCCGGGCAAAAGCCCGGTGGACTGGAGCCGGATCGTGTTCAAGGCGATCACCATCAAGGGCGTCTACGGCCGCGAGATTTTCGAGACCTGGTACAAGATGATTGCCATGTTGGAGAACGGTCTGGACGTGTCGGGCGTGATCACCCACCGGTTCAAGGCGGATGAGTTCGAGGCAGGCTTTGCCGCGATGAAATCGGGATCGTCGGGCAAGGTTGTGCTGGACTGGACCTAAGCGGCATACCGACGGGGTGAACCCGCCCTAGGGCATCAGCGGCACGCGACCTGCCTCGGTGAGCGTCCAGACGCCGCCCCCCTCGAACACGGCTGCCGTTAACGGTTTGCCATAGCCCGCCCCTGTGTCCAGGTTCACCCGGTTGCCGTAATGTGTGGCCACATCCACCGGCGTATGTCCATGCACGATCACTTTGGGATGCGCGCCGGTGTGGTTGTGGAACTCCTGGCGAATCCACAGCAGGTCTTCTTCGTCCTGGTCCTTGAGCGGGACGCCCGGCTGGATGCCCGCATGCACAAACATCAGATCGCCGACCTCGTGTTTCAACGCGAGACCGGACAGGAAATCGAGATGGGCCTGGGGCACGGCGGCCCGCGCCTCTGCATGCACGTCCTTTTCGCGCCGGTCCTCATGCGCGTCCACGCCATAGGAGGCCAGCGTCGTGTCGCCGCCCAGGCGCGGATGCAGCCAGTAAAGCTTGATCATCAGATAGGGGTCATGGCGCAGTGGATCTTGCATGAACCACTCGAACATACGGTCGTGATTGCCCTTGAGAAAGGTCCAGTTGCGGCCCCCGTCCCTCCCCTCGATCAGGGTGTCGAGCACGGCGCGGCTGTGCGCCCCGCGATCGGTGTAATCGCCGAGAAAGACGATGTCGGCGTCCTTGCCGCCATCTCTTTCGATCAGGGTCAGAACCCGGTCGAGTTCGTGGATTTGGCCGTGAATGTCGCCAATGGCGTAGATGGGATTTTGCATGGGGCCTCTGGCTTGGTACGGCTGCTTTGGCATTTACAGGCTTATGGCCGGACGGGCGAGGGGCAATCAGGGATTTGCCTGATCTGCTTTGAATTGGCGTATCCAGGCGGCACTGGTCGCGCCGGCCAGTTTGGCCGTGCGGGGAGTGATATTTTCGGCCTGTTTGGGATCAAGGTCGAGGTGGTTGAGGATGCCCGTCAGCGCGCGCAATGGGTCGTCGGACAGGGCGTCATAGGTGATGCGGTGGGGCGTGATGTTTTGTGATTTGAACCAGTTTCTCCAGTCATCGTCATAAGCTTTGAAGCTGGCGACGTGCTCTGCAATCGCCGGGGCGTCATAGTGTGGCTCTTGCGGCGGGGCCGTCCTCTCGATCTCGGACCCGTCGGGGGCCTTGTGCCAGAGGCCCGATTGTTCGGCACGAAGGAGAGAGACGGCCTGGGCCACTTTGTCGGCCCGCGTCAGGTGAAGAAAGCGGAGATTGCCGAAGGCCGCAGTCAGCCTGGCGTGGTCGCTGTCGTGATCGGGATAGAGCGTCGCGAGTTGGTCAAAGAAAAAGGGCGCGCTGTGTCGTTGGAGCCTGAGGCCAAACATGCCGGTGCCTGCGCGGCCTGTTTGTCGCGCCGCTGCGATGATCTGGGCGAGGGGCGTGTCTGGGACGAGGTTCAGGCCCGCGCACCAATCGCTGAGCGACGGTCTGTGAAACAGCGATTCCGGTTTGCCCGCGACACCTGTGGCGGTCAGAAGGCGGCAGAGCATC
Source organism: uncultured Tateyamaria sp. (assembly GCF_947503705.1). Lineage (GTDB taxonomy): Bacteria > Pseudomonadota > Alphaproteobacteria > Rhodobacterales > Rhodobacteraceae > Tateyamaria. Next base: position 580,925 of record NZ_CANNES010000001.1, read on the forward strand.
GTGCTGCCGCTGCGCGGAGCGGTGCACAGGATATAGCCTTCGATGGTGCTCATCTGTCGATGGCGACGGCGAGACCCAGACCGATGAGGATGCTGCCCGCCAGCGCCTTGACCCGTTCGGTGGCACGGCTGGATTGGGTCACAAGGCGGGCGATCCGGCTGGCCAGAATCACACAGATGACATCCCCGCTGGAGAACATGATATTCACGATTGAACCGAGGATAAGCAGTTGCGCCCATATGGGCAGGGCCGCCGATGGGTCTGAAAACTGTGGCAGGAACGCCATGAAGAAGAGGGCCGTTTTGGGGTTCAGAACCTCGACCAGCACGCTTTGGCGAAAGGCGCGTGCGGGGCTGTGTGCGGTGGCCTCAATAGGGTCAGCGGTGATGCGTGCCTCGCGGGTGCGCAGCATCTGGACGCCAAGCCAGATGAGGTATCCCGCGCCCAGCAGTTTCAGCGCGATGTAGAGCGGCGGAACCAGTTCAAACAGCAACGCGAGGCCGAGGGCGGCGGCAACAACATGGGCGTAGCCGCCGATATGCAGGCCAAGCGCCGCCATCATGCCGGCCTTGTGCCCCTTGGCCAGGGTTTGCGCCGAGGCATAGAGCATCCCGGGGCCGGGCATATAGGCAAAGATCGCGGTGGCGATGAAAAAGGCAATCAGGGTCTCGATCGGGGGCATGGGCGCAGTCCTGTTGGATGCGCCCAGCCTAGCGTGCGGTGTGCCAGGGGGGAAGTGCGGAGGCGGAGGACACCTCCGCCTTACGGGGATGGCATCTGATCTTGTGCCCGTAAGGCGGACGTGTCGTCCGCCCCCCGGTTTGCCCCTTTAGGCGACATCGAAAGCGAGCGGTTTGACTTGGGTAAACTGCCCTGTGCTTTCCAGCGTGTGCAGCACGTCGCCCGGGATCGGGTTGTCGACATAGAGCAGCGCAATCGCCTCGCCCCCGACCGCGTTCCGCCCCAGCGTAAAGTTCGCGATGTTCACGCCGTTTTTGCCCATCGTGTTGCCCAACAGGCCGATGATGCCGGGCACGTCCTCGTTCGTGGTATAGAGCATGTTTGCCCCGATCTCGGCGTCGATATTGATGCCCTTGATTTGGATGAACCGGGGTTTGCCATCACTGAACACTGTACCCGCAACTGACCGTTCGCGTTTGTCGGTCACGACCGTCACCTTGATATAGCCGTCAAACGTGCCGGATTTATCCTGGTTTGTTGTGCTGATCTGGATGCCCCGTTCCTTGGCGATGATGGGCGCGCTGACCATGTTCACATCCGGGTTGGCCCGTTTCATGATCCCCGCGATAACGCCGCAGTTCAGAGCATCGAGGTTCATGTCGGCGACCGTGCCGTCATAAAGGATGTTGATCGCCTTGATCGGCTCGTCCGTCATCTGGCCGATGAAGGACCCCAGATGCCCAGCCAGCTTGACCCAAGGCCCCATGACCTTGGCCTCTTCGGCTGTGACCGACGGCATGTTGAGCGCGTTTTCGACGGCCCCCGTCAGGAGGTAGTTGGCCATCTGTTCAGCCACTTGCAGGGCCACGTTTTCCTGTGCCTCGGTTGTTGCCGCGCCCAGATGGGGTGTGACGACCACGTTTGGCAGGTTGAAGAGCGGGTTTTCCTTGGCCGGTTCCTCGGCAAAGACGTCAAAGGCCGCACCTGCGACGTGGCCGGATTTCAGGGCCTCGGCCAGTGCGACCTCATCCACCAAACCGCCCCGCGCGCAGTTGATGATCCGCACGCCGGGCTTCATCATCGCGATCCGCTCGGCGGTGATCATATTGGCGGTTTGCTCGGTCTTGGGGACGTGCAGCGTGATGAAATCAGCGCGCTGGATCAGATCATCCAGTTCGACCTTTTCGACGCCCATTTTTGCGGCTTTCTCTTCACCCAGGAAGGGATCGAATGCGAGCACCTTCATCTTTAGGCCCCGGGCGCGGTCGCAGACGATGCCGCCGATATTGCCGGCCCCGATGACGCCCAGCGTCTTGCCGGTCAGTTCGGTGCCCATGAACTTGGACTTCTCCCACTTGCCTGCATGGGTCGAGGCGGACGCCTCGGGGATCTGGCGGGCCACGGCGAACATCATGGCGATCGCGTGCTCGGCCGTGGTGATCATGTTGCCGAAAGGCGTGTTCATGACGATCACGCCTTTTTTGCTGGCCGCATCCTTGTCGATATTGTCGGTGCCGATGCCTGCGCGGCCAATGACCTTGAGGTTGGTGGCGTTCTTGAGGATCGTCGGCGTGACCCGCGTGGCAGAGCGGATGGCAAGGCCGTCATATTGGCCGATAACCTCGGCCAGTTTATCCTTGTCCTTGCCCAGATCGGGTTCGAAATCGACCTCGATCCCGCGATCGCGGAAAATCTGGACGGCAGCGGCGGAAAGCTTGTCGGAGATGAGTACTTTGGGGGCCATTGTGGTGGTCCTTTGATGTGGGAAGTCGGCGGGGCCAACCCCGCGCTACAGAATGATGAAAGAGGGTAGGGCGGGGTTCACCCCGCCGCTATTTCGGCCTCAAAGGCGTAGGCGAGCCAGGGCAGCATAGCCTCGATATCCGACGTTTCGACCGTGCCGCCGCACCAGATGCGCAGGCCCGGAGGGGCGTCGCGGTAGCCGCCGATGTCGAGCGCCACATCCTCGTCCGCGAGCCGTTTGGCCACGGCCTTGGCAAAGGCGGCGCCGTCGGTGATCCGGGCGTCTGTGAACTTGAGGCAGACAGACGTTGTGGACCGCGTGGCGGGGTCAACGGCCAGATGGTCAATCCAGTCATGCGCGTCGACAAAATCGGAGACCGCCCTGGCGTTGGCCTCGGCCCGGGCGATCAGCCCTTGCAGGCCGCCCACGGAACGCGCCCATTCAAGCGAGAACAGGTAATCCTCGACCGCGAGCATCGACGGGGTGTTGATCGTTTCGCCCACAAAGATGCCGTCAATCAGCTTGCCGCCCTTGGTCAGGCGGAAGATCTTGGGCATGGGCCAGGGGGGCGTGTAGCTTTCCAGTCGCGCGACCGCGCGGGGGGACAGGATCAACATGCCATGCGCCGCTTCGCCGCCCAGCACCTTTTGCCACGAGAACGTCGTCACATCGAGCTTGTCCCAGGGCAGATCCATCGCGAAGGCCGCCGAAGTTGCGTCACAGAGCGTCAGGCCAGCGCGATCCGCGGGGATTGCGTCGCCATTTGCCATCCGCACGCCAGAGGTCGTGCCGTTCCAGGTGAAACAGACATCGTTGTCGTAGTTCAGGGCGGCCATATCCACGATCTCGCCATAGTCGGCGGTGTGGACGGTGTGTTCAATTTTCAGCTGTTTGGCCACGTCGGTGACCCAGCCTGCGCCAAAGCTCTCCCAGGCGACCATTTCGGCGGGCCGTTCGCCCAGCAGGGACCACATCGCCATTTCATAGGCACCGGTGTCAGAGGCGGGGACAATCCCGATGCGGTAGTCGTCCGGCACGCCGAGGGTGGCGCGGGTGTCGTCGATGGCCTGCTTCAGCTTGGCCTTGCCCACGGCGGCACGGTGCGAGCGGCCCAGGGGCGCATCGGACAAAGCAGCCAGGTTGTGGGTGGGGGGTTTGGCACAGGGGCCAGAGGAGAAACGCGGGTTTGCCGGCCGCGCGCCGGGTGGTGTCATAGCCATTTCTGCTATCCTTACAGATAATCGCCCTTCGTTGGGGAAGGGTGTCCCACCGCCGCAGATACGCAGGCGGACGCAGAACGGCAACAGGCAAAATGTCGTTTGTATCTGTGGAGTGTCGGAAAATGCGGCTTCATGTTTCCGATGGGCGCATTGGCGCGCCGTCAGATGTCGAAGAAGATCGTTTCCTTGGGCCCTTGCAGGTGGATGTCAAAGCGGTAGGTGCCCGCCCCTTCGGGCTGTGCCAGCAATGTGGGGATGCGGTTTTGATGCTCGATCCGGGTCAGGATCGGGTCAGTGGCGTTTGCCGACGTCTCGTCCGCGAAATAGATGCGGGTATGCAGGCCGATATTGATGCCGCGCGCCACGACCCATGCCGTGATGTGCGGCGCCTGCATCCGCCCGTCGGGCCATGGGACTTGGCCGGGTTTGACGGTGTCAAAGGTGAATTCGCCTGTCTCCATGTCGCCCGGTGATCGCCCCCAGCCGGTAAAGTTCGGATCAGCCTGCCCGCGCACCTCATTGGCAGAGGCAAAGAGGCCGGCGGCATCGGCCTGCCAAATCTCGACCATGGCGTCGCGCAGGGCGGTGCCTGTGCCGTCATAGACGGTGCCTTTGATCGTGATCTCTGTTCCCTGGACAGGGCCGGTTTTCATCGCTGAGCCCAGGTCGCCGCCATAAAGGGCGATGCCGGTGAAGTTGGGGGTGCAGCCAATGTGGACATAAGGCCCGGCGGTTTGGCTGGGGCTTTCACGGAGGGTTTCCAGTTTTTGTACCAATCTACCTCTCCTTACGTTCGATGATCGAACCGCAAAACCGGTTCCCACTTTTGCTGATCATCTCACATCCCCTCCACCCGGTTCTCGAAATAGGTCTGCCTGCGCCCGCGCAGCACGATGTCGAATTTGTAGGCGCGGCTGTCCATCGGGACGGTTCGTTTCATGTCGAGGGGAGCGGTCAGCGCATCCACCGCCTCTTGAGATTTCAGCGCGCCGACGATGGGGCAAAGCGGGATATGCGGATCGCCCTCAAAGTACATCTGCGTGATCAGCCGTTGGGCAAAGCCGTGGCCAAAAATGGAAAAGTGGATATGGGCGGGCCGCCAGTCGTTCATGCCATTGGGCCACGGGTATGGGCCGGGCTGGATCGTGCGGAATTCATAAAAACCTTCCGCGTCGGTGATCATCCGCCCGCAACCGCCGAAATTGGGGTCGAGCGGGGCGAGGTAGCTTTCCTTTTTGTGCCGATACCGCCCGCCCGCATTGGCTTGCCACACTTCGATCAGGGCACCGGGCACGCCGCGCCCGGTTTCGTCCATCACCCGCCCATGCACGATGAGGCGGGGGCCAATGGCGCTCTGCCCCGATTGGGCAAAATTGTGGATCAGGTCGTTGTCGAGATCGCCCAGCATGGCGTGGCCAAAAACAGGCGATGTTTCCTCGGACAGGCTGGTGGGAAAGGAGAGCAGCGCCGCCTGCGGACTGCGCTTGATGCTGGTTTTATAGGGTGGCGTCAGGGCGTCGGGTTGCCAATTGCGGTCGCGGGGGATGAAGCCGCCGGTGGGATTTGCATCGCTCATAACTCGACCCCCATTTCGGCATAGGTCTGCTTGGCCAGTTTGATCGCGTGATTGGCGCGCGGCACGCCCGCATAGACGCCCACATGCATAAAGGCCTGAGCCACCTCGTCGGGCGTGGCCCCGGTGTTCTGGCTCGCCCGGATGTGCATGGGAATTTCGTCGAAATTGCCCGTGGCGGCCAGCAGGGCAAGGGTCAGCAGCGACCGATCCCGATCCGATATCGTGTCATCGGCCCAGAGCGTGCCCCAGGCCCCTTCGGTGATCATGCTTTGGAACGGGGCGTCGAAATCGGTCTTGGCCGCCTCGGCCCGGTCCACATGGGCGTCGCCCAGGATACGGCGGCGCACGGTCATGCCTGTCTGATGTCGGTCGGTCATGTGCTGTCTCCTCCGGGCCTAGTATGGCAGTCCGACATAGTTTTCGGCCATGGCCATTTGCGCGGCGCGGTTGCTGCGCAGGAATTCCAGTTCGGCGATCTGCATTTTATGGTCAAAGGCGGTGTGGTCAGGATAGCTGTGCATCAGGTTGGAGAACCACCAACTGAACCGTTCGGCCTTCCAGACCCGCAAGAGCGCCTTTTGAGAATAGGTGTTGAGGCCGTTTTCGGACCCCTCACCGTAAAACATCCGCAGCGCGTGATAGAGGTAGTGCACGTCAGAGGCGGCGGTGTTCAGCCCCTTGGCCCCGGTGGGCGGCACGATATGGGCGGCGTCACCGCACAGAAACAGGCGGCCCCATTGCATCGGTTCGGTCACGAAGGATCTGAGTGGCGCGATGGATTTTTCGATGGAGGGGCCAGTGATCAGGGTATCGGCCTGATCAGAGGGGATGCGTTTTTTCAGCTCGTCCCAAAAGGCCTCATCGCTCCAATTGTCCACGTGGTCGGACATGGAGCACTGGATGTAATAGCGGCTGAGGTTGGCGTTGCGTTGCGAACAAAGGGCAAAGCCGCGTTCCGAATTTGCATAGATCAGTTCGTGGTTGACGGGGGGCGTTTCGCTCAGAATGCCAAGCCAGCCATAGGGATACACCTTTTCAAATTCCTGGCGGAGATGGTCGGGGATCGTTTTGCGGCTGACACCGTGGAACCCGTCGCAACCGGCGATGAAATCGCAGGTGATCGCTTGGCGTGCGCCCTGCACCGCATAGCTGACGGTGGGGGCGTCGGTGTCGGCCCCTTCGATCACGACGTCTTCGGCCTCGCACACGATGCGGCCCCCGGCGGCTTCGCGTGCGGCATAGAGGTCGCGGGTCACTTCGGTCTGCCCGTAAACCATGACGGAATGGCCAGTGAGATCGGCAAAATCCACGCGAAACATCTCTTGGCCAAAGGAAATCAGGGTGCCGTCATGTATGATCCCTTCGGCGTGCATCCGGTCGGCGCAGCCTGCTTCCTCCATCAGCGCCACAAGGCCGCGTTCCAGAACGCCCGCCCGGATGCGGCCCAGCACATAGTCCTTGGTCTTGCGCTCGATCACGATGCTGTCGATGCCCTGCACGTGCAAAAGCTGCGACAGCAAAAGGCCGGATGGCCCGCCTCCGACAATGGCAACCTGGGTGCGCAATTGGTTGATCCTCCGCATCTGTTTCTCTTGCTTAGCGGGCGTTTTTTTCTTTCAAAAGCGATTTTTTCCCCCAATACATTCCAGAATGGAAACCATTGACCTGCGCGCCATCAAGATGCGCCACCTTGCGGCCTTTTCCGAAACCCTGCGCACCGGCAGCCTCAAGACAGCGGCCGAGCGGTTGAACCTGACCCAGTCTGCGATTTCCAAAAGCATCAAAGACCTCGAAAGCGTCCTGGGCGTTGTCCTGCTGGAGCGGAACCGGGGCGGCATCGCCCTGACGCCGGAAGGCGCGCTATTTCGCCAATTTGCCGATCAGGGCCTGAACGCCGTGCGCAATGGATTGGCGAGCCTTCAGGCCCTGGCCAGTGGGCAGGACGCGCCCCTGCGCATCGGGGCCTTGCCCAGTGTCGCGGCGGATTTCCTGCCCCGGGCCATAGTCCATTTCATGGAGCGCGCACCCGCCACCCCACTGAGCGTGCAGGATGGCCCGGTCGAGGCGCTGGTGGCGCGGCTGCGGTCGGGCGAGGTGGATCTCGTCATTGGCCGCGCAGGCGCGCCCGAGATCATGGCAGGCGTATCCTTTACCCAGCTTTATGCCGAACAGGTGATCTTTGCCGCCGCCGCGGATCACCCTTTGGCCCATGTCGATGATGTGCAGGCGCTGGGCGCTGTGCCGATCCTCTATCCTCCGCCAGAGGCGGCGATCCGCCCCCTTGTCGATGCCTTTCTAAGCGAGACCAACACACAGGCCTGGACCAGAACCCTTGAAACGGTGTCGAGCGCCTTTGGCCGGGCGATGACGCTGGGTCCGGCACGCGCCGTCTGGATCATCAGCCACGGCGTTGTGGCCCGCGACATTGCTGCCGGGCGCATGGTGCAGCTGCCGATTGATACGCGGGACATGGCGGGGCCGATCGGGGTCATGGCAAGGTCGGAGGAAGACCTGACACCGCCCATCCGCCTGTTTCGTCAGTCGCTGCTTGCGGTCGCGCGCTAACGCGAGGCGGCAAAGGCCCGGACCACTTCGTCATGGTCGCACGGGCCGGGGCAGGCGCGATCCTGCAAGGGGATGAAACGGGTGCGAGCCACCCAATCATCGGCCCGCTTTTGCAGATTGGCAAAGGCCTGGGCGCATCCTTGTCTGATCCATGTGTTGCAGGGCGCGGCCTCAAGCCGCCGGTTCCAGCAAAAGCGCAGGTTCAGGTCAGGCAAAGTCACCGGCGCTTCCATGATTTGCAGGTCATGCTGCATGATATCATGGAGCAACAGGGTCGGATGTTGGTAGGCGATCATGTCCGACCCGGCCAGAATTGCACCCACAGCGGCATAACCCGATACCGACGCCCCCACCTTGCAACTCAGTGCGCGGGAGGCATTGCAGGCCTCAAGGCGCGACCGTTCCATATCGCCCAGATCGACCAGCAGATGGGGCCAGCGTTGCCAGCTGTCGCGGTTCCAGTTTCCGGTGGTCGGATGCCCGGAGCGGGCCAGCACATAACGCTTGAGCGGGGTCAGTGCCATGTTGCCCAAACCCGGCTGCATCGGCAGTTCAGAACTGACCAGGGCAATGTCGATACGTTCGTCCAGCAGGTCCTGACAAACGGACCGGGTGTAGGGCAGAAATTCAAGGCTGATATGGGGCGCACGGGCCGCAACCCAGTCGATAAGCTCAGTGATCAGATCGGGAATGCCAAAGACCGACACGCGAAATTTGCGACGGCTGGTCAGCGGATCAAACGGGTCGCTTGCCCCCATCAGCCGTTCGATGCTGGACAGGCAGGCGCGGACCTCTGGCATGATTTCGACCGCATAGGGCGAGGGCGTCATCGCGCCGTTGACCTTGACCAGGATGGGGTCGTTCAGTTGCAGCCGCAGGCGCGACAGCGCATGGCTGATCGCCGAAGGCGTCTTGTGCATCCGCTCGGCGGTGGCCTTCACGCTCGTTTCCTGCATGAGGACATCAAAGATCACCAGCAGGTTCAGATCGATTTTTTGAAGCTGATTTCTGTTCACTCGGACTGAAATACTTTCACTCGACTCACGGTTTCTTGATTTCTAGCATAAGTGGTATTGGCGCGACATGTCCTGAAAATGTCAAGCCAAAACCGAAGGTTGCAGGTGGTGCGCAAGCGCTGCTGCGATGGCAGAGAACCGTTGCGCGCGACCAAAACACGAGGAGGAACTCAATGAGAATTGCAAACAAAATCATGTCGGCGTTTACGGCATTTGTGGTGGGGGCGGTGTCGGTTGTCACCTTTCCTGCGACGGTAGAGGCGGGCACTTACAGCGTCCGGGTCTATGACAAGAAAAACAGCAAATACACCTATGTCGACGTTGACACGTCGCGCCCCGGTACCAATGACGCCCAGCATTTTTCAATGATGATGGCGCATATGATCTTTCCCAAGGCCTTCGACGACTTTTCCTGCCTGAACTCGGAAACCGCCTATACCGACGGGATCATCGCCATGGGTGATGTGCTGTTCTATGCGCTGGGCGGCACCTTCTGCCCCGATTCCTATGATTTGCGCACCATCAAGTCCCGCTGCAATGGCGCTTACCAATTCAAGCATCCCAAGGGCATTACCAACCGGGGCGCCGACATCCGCCGCGAAGGCCAGGAATTCGAATTCATCACGGATGACGAAGTGTCGGGCCTGATCTATCGCCCTGGTGGCACCCGCATCCGCGACACGGGCTGGGTGTACTACGGTTGGGGTGACTGCTGGAACGCGCGCTATGTTGGCAACTCCCAGGCCAAGATCCGCTGCGACAACGCCACCTTTGGCGATTCCAAGCCGAACGTGCGCAAGTTCTGCATGTACTCGCGCTATTCCCCCAGCCAGATGGAAGAGTTTGAAAAGCGCCACTTCCACTGGACCTGAGGGCACCCTCACCAAGACCGCGCCGGGGTGTGAACGTATCCCGGCGCAGCACGGTCCCTCCCGTATCGGGATTGACCCTTTGAACCCCAAATGACGCCGCAAAAAGGTCACAACCAGATGCAACCGCCCGCCATCCCACCGTCCGTGTGCACCCCCCGCGCACTCTGGCGCTGGTCTGGTCGGGCGGTTGTCGTCTGTGTGATGGCCACTCTTGCGGCTTGTTCCGTTCCCAAGAATGTGGCCGTGTCAAACGCCCCGCTGGCCATGGGCGCCGTTCATCAGGCCCGGCTAGAGGCGATTTATCCGGTCTTTGTGCCTGGCGGTCTGACCCGTGAACGCTATTCTCAGGCGGCCGGTTCGGCTGGCTTGGCGGCGGCGGGTGTCCTGTTTGAAAATGACGACAACCTGTTTCAGATTTCATCGCTTGCCGGAACGGCCGCAGCGGCGGTGTCGGGCGCATATGAAGAACGCTATAATGGTGGCATCTGCCAGTTCTTCCTGCGCACCGAAGACCCCCAGTTGATTGCCCTGTCGCAAGATGTGGGCCGCCAGGACGAAGACGAACTGAGCTATCTGTTTCGCGATGAGTTGCAGCGCCTGTCCTTTGAGGCCCGGGAACTGCAATCCGCCTTTCAATCCGCGATGTTCGAATTTCAGGCCAGCAGCCAGATGCTCCAGGATTACATGACCCAAAGCACGGCGACCGATATGACACCGGACAGCGACCTGTTGCGGATCGAACTTGAGACTCAACAGCGCGCCGCCAAGGCCCAGTTGGACGCCCTGCAAAAGATTATCGAAAAGAACGAAGAGCGGATCGCCTTCTTCCGCAGCCGTATCGAATCAGGTCAGTCCACCGACCCGTCGGTGGTGGCGATCAACAACCCCTGCCGCCATTTCGAGATCAACGAGGATATTCTGGTCGTGTCGCTGGACCGGGGCCGGGAGTTTACGCTGCAACCCAGCTATCAGAGCGCGCGCCCCACCACCCCCTAAGGGCCTGACTATCCGACGGCCACCCGTGGCCGCCCCGCTGCCTCGACCGTCAGCGTCGCCTCGACAAAGACCTCGCGCGCTTCGGCCTGTGCTGTGCGAATGTCCCGGTCGACCAGCACTTCGATGTCATCGGCACCTGCCGACACCGCTGCCTCCGTCGCGGCCGCCCGCAAGACATGCTCCAACCGCTCAAGAGCCAGCGCCGCCTCTGCAAAATCCTCCGGCCCACTGTCGAGATGCACGCGAAACCGCCCCTCGCCGGGCGCGGTGATTGTCCCGCTGCGCCGCATGGTCACCCGGCCTACTACGGCCCCGATGGCATTGGCCACGCCCGCGTCACCCGGCAGGATCATCTCGCAGCCCAGCCGCGCACCCACCGCCGGGTAATAGCTGCCCGCCGAGGCGCCCAGCCCCACAACCGGCACCGCAAGCCCCGTGTCGATGCGCAGCACGCCGCGATGCCCGCCCAAACCCCGCTGCATCAGCACATGGGTGGCCAGGCCCTCGTCCAACCCTTCTTCGGCCAAAGCGGCCTGCAACAACGCCACACCGGTCTGATGCGTCAACTGATCCACGATCATCTGCGCCATCGTCTCGGGCGTCGCCGCCAGCACCTCGCCCGCGCCTGTCCGTCTGCGGCCAAAAAGCTGCAGGGCCATCCGCGCCGCGTCCGCATCCCACGTCTCCAGCCGCCCCAGCATATGGGCCGCGTCCGATGGCGTCGCGGCCGACACCTGCACCAGCCCTCGCGTTACAAGGCGCTTGAGCGCCCCATGATCCATCCGGGTGCGCAGCACGGCCCCCAGCGGCTGCACCTGCGCGCCAATGGCCGCCAACAGGGCGGCATCACGTGCCGCCAACCCGTCGGCATTCATGCCCTGCACCTTGCGCACAAAGCGCCCGTCATGCTCGCCCGGCGTGGTGCTGCGCAGCTGCGCCTCCAGCGTTGGCAGAACCACATCGGGGGCTTCCGCCGCCATCAAGGCCACCGGCACCACGCGCCGCGGGCCAAGGGTTACACCACCGCGCAGCCCTTCGGTCACGAAATTGACCTCGCTGTCACCGCCCAGGCCCGTGGTGCGCATCGCCACCGCCTCGACCATGGTGCGATAGGGGCCCACACGCGCACCATCGGGGTCAATCGCGGGGCGCCCGTCCTTCAGCATCGCCACATCCGTGGTCGTGCCGCCAATATCGCTGACCAGAGCATGATCGATCCCCGTCAACCAACGCGCCCCCACAATGGATGCCGCAGGGCCGCTCAGGATCGTCTCAATGGGGCGGGACCGCGCTTGGGCTGCCGACATCAGGGCCCCGTCACCACGCACCACCATCATCGGGGCGGCAATGCCGATCTCGCGCAACACACCCTCGGCGCGCCCAATCAACGCATCGATCATCCCGATCAGCCGGGCGTTCAACACGGCGGTCAACGCCCGCTTGGGCCCACCCAGCTTGGCCGATAACTGATGTGACGCAGATACCGGGCGACCTGTCACCTCGCGGACCAACGCTGCCGCACGTTGCTCATGGGCCGGGTTGCGGGTCGCAAATTGGGATGCCACGGCAAAGCCGCTCACATCTGCCTTATGTGTCTCTAAAAAACCCAAAAGGCCCGCCTCGTCCAGCGCCATAGCCTCGGACCCATCATGCAAATGGCCCCCCGCCAGAACGCAAGACGGGTCACCGTTCAGCGCATCAGACAGGCCATGGGTGGCCAGATCAGAGGCCGCAAACCCGATATAGATCAGGGCCACGCGCCCCCCTTGCCCCTCAACCAGCGCATTGGTGGCCAGCGTCGTGGACAGCGACGCCATGGAAACAGCCGCCGGTGTAATCACGGCCGCCTCCAGCACCGCGCGCACGGCTTTGCCCACACCCACAGCCAGGTCATGGCGGGTGGTCAGCGCCTTGGCGCGGGCCAGAACCTCGGCCTCGTCGCGGATCAAAACCGCATCGGTATAGGTGCCGCCCGTATCGACGCCCAGCAATATGGCCATGGCTGTCCCCTCTTTTGCGCCCTGCCTAACGGGGCGAATTGCGACCCGTCGCGCTCAATTGCGTCATGGCCCAGCGGGCCGCGTCGGCAACCGCCGCGTCAGGGTCATCGACCAGATCACGCGCTGCGGCAGCCAGGCCCATATCCCCCGAATTGCCGATGGCATACAGCACATTGCGCACAAACCGATCCCGCCCGATCCGCTTGATGGGTGACCCGGAAAAGCGGGCGCGAAACCCCGGATCATCCAGCGCCACCAACTCCGCCAATGGCGGCGCGCCCACCGCACCCAAATAACGCAGATCGCTGGCGGCTACGGCAAACTTGTTCCAGGGGCACACGGCCAGACAGTCGTCACAGCCATAGATGCGATTGCCCAACAGTCCCCGCAATGCGGGATCGACAGGCCCTTTATGCTCAATCGTCAGATAGGAAATGCAGCGCCGCGCATCCAGCTGATAGGGGGCCGGAAAGGCATTGGTCGGGCACACATCCAGACATGCCCGGCACGATCCGCAATGATCCACCTCCGGCGTATCCGGTTCCAATTCCAATGTCGTAAAGACAGAGCCTAAAAAGGCCCAATTGCCCCAATCCCGGCTGACCACATTGGTGTGCTTGCCCTGCCAACCCAGGCCAGCCGCCTGCGCCAGCGCCTTCTCCGGTACGGGTGCGGTGTCGACAAAAACCTTGATCTGCCCGCCCGCTTCGTCAATCAACCAGCGGCCCAACCGCTTCAACCGCTTCTTGACGATGTCATGGTAATCGCGGCCCTGTGCATAAACCGACACCGCCGCCAGATCGTGCTGACCCAACACCGCCAGCGGATCATGCTCCGGCGCATAGCTTTCAGCCAGCATCAGGACCGACCGCGCCTCGGGCCAAAGCGCTGCCGGGTTGCCGCGCCAATGCATCCGCTCCGCCATCCAGGACATCTGCCCGTGATAGCCCGCCTCGACAAAGGCGGCCAACCGATCCGCCACCTCTGGCACCGCATCCGGCCGACAGACACGGGCCGCCACAAACCCCTCCTCAAGGGCGCGCGCTATGACCCGCTCTTTCAGGTCCATATCTTCTTTTCTTCAAAAATATTCCGGGGTCTGGGGTGGAACCCCAGTCCAGACCCAGGATCAAAAATCCAGGTCATTGTAATGACGCGGCGGGGGAAATCCTGACACCTGATCGGCCAGGATCGACCGAAAGGCGGGGCGGGATTTGATCTTGGCATACCAGTCCTTGACGATCTCGGACCGGTTCCAATCCACGTCCGAAATATAGTCGAGGGATGACAGATGGGCCGCAGCGGCGAAATCGGCCAGCGTCATTACATCACCCGCCAACCAGCGACGGTGATCCAGCAGCCAATGCATATAGTCGAGGTGATATTTGATGGCCTTTGCCCCGTCCTTGACGTTGCGGCTGTCGGGAAAGCCCTGGCCCATCATCTTCTTGTTCACCCGCTCATACAGCAGCTTGGACGTGACCTCGTTGTGAAACTTGTCGTCAAACCAGCCAACCAAACGGCGCACTTCCAGCTTGGCCACCGGATCGCTGGGCAACAGCGACGGCTCGGGCCGGGTTTCTTCGATATATTCGCAGATGGCGGCACTTTCGCTCATCATCACGCCATCCAGGCGCAGCACGGGCACCTTGGCCGCCGGGTTGCGGCGCAGGAAATCGGGTTCCGGCTCCCAGTACCGTTCCTCAACCAGTTCCACCTCGATCTTCTTTTCGGCAAGACTCAGACGGACCTTGCGGCAGAACGGGGACAGGGGGACGTGGAACAGGCGGGCCATAAAGACTTCCCAAGCGTGCATTGAAACGGGTCAGGCATCCATGCACCTGCGCGCGAGGATTTTCAACTCTGGAAACAGTCCGCACGCCCATCCGCGCGGATCGTAGCCGCTCCGTCCAGGATTTGGGACGCCCGGCGGCGCACATAATCCGATGGCCGGCTGGCCGAACGTGTCTTGGGCGAGGGCAGGATTGCCGCCAGTCGCGCGGCCTGCACGTTGCTCAGCGCCTCGGGACCGATGCCGAAATAGTGGCGCGACGCCGCCTCGATGCCAAAGACGCCTTCGTCAAACTCGGCCACGTTCAGATACACTTCCAGAATGCGCCGCTTGGACCAGATCGCCTCGACCAGCGGGGTCATCCCCGCCTCCAGCGCCTTGCGCAGCCAACTGCGGCCATGCCACAGATACACGTTCTTCACGACCTGCTGGCTGATGGTGGACGCCCCGCGATTGCCGCCCGCGTCGATGGCCTTGCGAATAGCCACCACGTCGAGGCCCCAATGCAGGCAGAAATTCGCGTCCTCCGCCGCGACGGCGGCCCGCGCCATCACCGGCGCGATCTCTTCCATATCGACCCACTGGTAATCCACAGCGCCCAATCGACCGCGTTCCTGCAACATGTAAAACGTCGTCGGCGGGTTCAGGACAGACCACAGCAGCGTCCCCGCTACGGCAATCAGAAACACGATGCTGAACAGGCGCACGCCCCACCACAGCAGCCACCGCACCGGGCGAAACGGCTTTTTCGTCTTTTTGGTCTTGGTCTTGCGTGCCATGGGCACAGCTATAGGACGGTCGCGCGCAACTGTGAACTACTGGCTGAGGGACTGCGCCAGATAGGCCCCCACGCGGGCCGCCCCCTTGGGCGAGGGGTGGATGCCGTCAAAGGCAAAAAGGCTCCGGTCCTGCGGATCAAGCGCCGCCTCGCTGTCGACGAACTCCAGCCCCGGAACGGTAGCCGCCAGACGGGCCATACGCGCGTCATATTCCACCAGGTAAGGGCGACAGCCCGCAAACTGCCCCGACCGGTGGCTGGCGTAATAGCCCATCCACAGGACCGACGCGCCCCCCTGACGGACCTCGGCGACAAAGCGCGGCACCTCGCCCGTCAGATCGGCAGTGATCAGACTGTCCAGAACGGGGTCACAGTCGCCACAATCACAATCGGCCAGAAAATCATTGGCCCCGCCATTCATCAAAACCACGTCCCAGTTGCCCGCCCGGTACTGCGCCCGCACATCAAAACCGATGGCACGGCCCAGGCCCGACGCATTGGAAAACCGAGCGCCCGCCACGGCCCCGTTCTCGACCTGCGCCGCCAAGAGCTTGCCCATCTCGGATGGAATGTCGCGCCCCGTCCATTTGTGCCAGGCCAGAATGCTGTCGCCTACGGCCAGAACGCGCAACGGCTCTGCGGCGACAGGGGAGGCCAAAAGCAGGACAAGAACAAGAAATACACGCATGACCGGAAACATAAGGCACATCGGGGCGGCGGCCACGCCGGTCACACAAAATTCACCAGAACTCGAAAAAACTCTAATAAATTACAAAGTGTTAATTCCTAACGGCTGTTAAGTGAGTCGGGTAATATTCGTTCCGGGCTGTTGACACACCAGCTTTCGGAGAAACGGAGATGATAGAAACGACAACACATATTCGCCCAGGCACGATCCCACCCCAGCAACGGGTGCTGAATTCCACCGATGCGGCACTGGTCTGGGTGCTGAAATGGGCGGGCGACGCCGATCACGTGATTGCGGCCAAACTCGGCACGATGCCCAGCAAGGTCGCCAATATCCTGTCGGAAACCACCCATGTGGGCAGTCGGGATCAGGCCACCAAAATGGTCACCCGCCCCGACACATAGGCCCTATTTCTTGAGGGGATAGCGTTTGCCGTTACCCTTCGCATAGATCAGTTCAGGCGTGCCATCGGCACCGCGTTCGAAATGAAACCGCACCTTCTTGTTGCGGGTCTTGTCGTGAATCTCGACGCGCCCATTCTTGAACACCTTGAATGTGCCCGCCTCGTCATAGGAATTGTGCTTGAACATGAATGATCCATCCGGGTTGAAAACACCAACGCTGCCTGCCTCAAACTCAAGCGGGCCAGAGGCCATGAGGGCGGCGACTTCAGACCCCGACATGCAGTCGGCCATTGCCGGTGAAGAGATCGCAAAAAGCGACAGGCAGATCAAAAGAACACGAAGCATTTGAAAGACACCTTTGCGAGAGATTTTGATGCTCAAAACTCTGCCAAAAGAAATACCGCGATGGAACAGTCCACCGCGGTATCTCACTCCTTTCTCACAAGGCGCGTTATTCTGCCGGAATAGCGCCCGTTTCCAGGCTCAGCGGTGCGGGAATATGCACCAACATCTCCTTGGGGCACACCTGAAGGAAGTTGCGCTGTTCCACGTCCCAGTGCTGCAACAACTCGGCGGCCTTGCGGCTGCCTGTCTCTTCCAGATGGCGACGTACCAACCCTTCAAGCTGATCCAACCAATGGGGCACGGTCACGGGGCAGGTCACCAAAGTTTCCATATTCATCAGCGCAGGCGCTTTGCCCTCGGGGTCGTACAAATACGCCATCCCGCCCGTCATACCCGCGCCAAAGTTTGCGCCAATCTCGCCGAGGATCACGGCTACGCCACCGGTCATGTACTCGCACCCGTTCGATCCACAGCCCTCGATGACCACCTTCGCACCCGAGTTTCGCACGGCAAAGCGTTCGCCCGCGCGCCCGGCGGCAAAGAGATACCCATCGGTCGCCCCATACAGCACAGTGTTGCCGATGATCGTATTTTCAGACGCGACAATGGGCGAGGCCATGGGCGGACGCACCACGATGGTGCCCCCCGACAGGCCCTTGCCCACATAGTCATTGGCATCGCCCGACACTTCCAGCTTGAGCCCCGGTGCCGCAAAGGCCCCCAGCGACTGCCCCGCCGAGCCGGTCAGCTTGACGGTCAGGTGATCCGGTTGCAGCGCATTGCGCATGCCGAATTTGCTCACGATATGGCTGGAGGTCCGTGTGCCAACGGTACGGTGCGTGTTCTGCACCGCATAGCTCAGCTGCATCTTTTCCCCGTATTCCAGGAACCGCGCCGCATCGCGCACGATCTGTGCGTCCAGCGTGTCAGGCACAACGTTGCGGTCCTTGTCGCGGTTATACACAATCTCGGACGCGCCATCGACGGTGATCAACATCGGGTTCAGGTCCAGATCATCCAGATGGGCAGAGCCACGCGACACCTGTGCCAACAGGTCCGCACGCCCGATCACCTCGTCCATGCTGCGCGCCCCAATCGAGGCCAGCAATTCGCGCACTTCCTGCGCATAGAATGTGATCAGGTTCACGACTTTGTCGGCATTGCCGGTGAACTTGTCACGCAGCGCTTCATCCTGTGTACACACGCCCACGGGGCAGGTGTTGGACTGGCACTGGCGCACCATGATGCAGCCCATCGCGATCAGCGCGGCGGTGCCGATGCCGTATTCCTCGGCGCCCAGCATCGCGGCCATGACAATGTCACGCCCCGTGCGCAGGCCGCCATCGGTCCGCAGGGTCACGCGTTCGCGCAGGTTGTTCATCGACAACACCTGATGCGCTTCGGTCAGGCCCATTTCCCAGGGCAGACCCGCATATTTGATCGACGTCGCGGGCGAGGCCCCGGTGCCGCCATTGTGGCCCGAGATCAGGATGACATCGGCCTTGGCCTTGGCCACACCCGCAGCAATCGTGCCGACGCCGCTGGACGCCACCAGCTTGACCGTCACCTTGCAGCGCGGGTTGATCTGTTTCAGGTCATAGATCAGCTGCGCCAGATCCTCGATCGAATAGATGTCGTGATGCGGCGGTGGCGAAATCAGGGTCACGCCCTTGGTCGAATGGCGCAACCGGGCGATCAGGTCGGTGACCTTCATGCCGGGCAACTGCCCACCCTCACCGGGCTTGGCCCCTTGCGCCACCTTGATCTCAAGTTCTTCACACTGATTGAGGTACTCGGCGGTCACGCCAAAGCGGCCCGAGGCGACCTGTTTGATTTTGGCCGACGGGTTGTCGCCATTGGGCTCGGGGTGGAAATGCGCGGGGTCTTCACCGCCTTCACCACTGTCCGATTTCGCGCCAATCCGGTTCATTGCCACGTTCAGGGTCTTGTGCGCCTCAGGGCTCAACGCACCCAGCGACATGCCCGGCGTCACGAACCGCTTGCGGATCGAGGTCACGCTTTCCACTTCTTCAAGCGGGATCGCCTTGCCCATGGGCTTGATGTCCATCAGGTCACGCAGATGGATCGGCGGGGCCGATTTCATCTTGGCCGAATACTGTTTCCACATCTCGAAAGACGCGTTGTTACACGCCATTTGCAGCATATGCATGCTGGTCGCTTCCCACGCGTGAGTCTCGCCCTTGGCGCGCGCCTTGTAGAACCCGCCGATGGGCAGCACGTTGGTGCCATCCCATCCCAGCGCATGAACCTCTTCGGCCTTGGACTGGATGCCGGTGACGCCAATACCGCTGATGCGGCTGGTCATGCCGGGGAAGTATTCGGCGCACATAGCACGGGACAGGCCGACAGCTTCAAAGTTCAGACCGCCACGATAGGAGGAAATCACCGAAATCCCCATCTTGGCCATGATCTTGAGCAGACCCTGGTCGATGGCGCTGCGATAGCGGGCCACCGCCTCGGTCAGGGTGCCGTCGATCAGGCCCCGGTCAATGCGGTCGGCCAGTGAATCTTCGGCCAGATAGGCGTTCACAACGGTCGCACCACAGCCAATCAAGACCGCAAAGTAATGCGGGTCGATGCATTCGGCGCTGCGCACATTGAGCGAACAGAAGGTGCGCAAACCGTTGCGGGTCAGGTGGCTGTGTACCGCACTAGTGGCCAGGATCATCGGCATCGCGATGCCGTCGCCGCCCGAATGCTGGTCGGTCAGCACGATGTGCCCCGCGCCCGAGCGCACGGCATCCTCCGCCTCGGCGCGGATACGGGCCAGGCCCGCGCTCAGCGCACCGGCACCCGCCTCAAAGGTGCAGTCGATCTCGGTCATGTCGGCGTTGAAGGCGGTCACAACCTCGTCCCACTGGGCGTTGCCTACAAAGGGGCTGTCCAGCGTGATGATCTCGGTCTGGCTGCTGTCCTCATCCAGCACGTTCTTGAGGTTGCCGAACCGGGTCTTCAGGCTCATCACCCGGAACTCGCGCAAACTGTCGATGGGCGGGTTGGTCACCTGGCTGAAATTCTGGCGGAAAAAGTGCGACAGCGGGCGGTACTTCTTCGACAGAACCGCACTTGGGGTGTCATCGCCCATCGACGCCAGGGACTCTTTCCCATCTTCCGCCATCGGCGCCAGAATGCTCTCCAGCTCTTCGATGGTGTAGCCGGCCGCAATCTGACGGCGGCGCAATTCCTCACCGGTAAACAACGCTTTCTCGGTCACACCGGACAAGGCGCTGTCAAGGTCCTTGATCTTGCCGACCCACTCGCCAAAGGGCTGGTGAGCAGCCAGCTTGTCCTTGATCTCGGTGTCGTGGAACAGCTTGCCCTCGACCATGTCGACGGCCAGGATCTGACCGGGGCCAAGGGCACCTTTCTCAACCACATTCACCTCTTCCAAGGGAACCATCCCGGTCTCGGAGCCTGCAATAACCATGCCATCGCGGGTCACCACATAGCGCATGGGGCGCAGGCCATTGCGGTCCAGACCGGCACAGACCCAGCGGCCATCGGTCATGGCCAGGGCGGCGGGGCCGTCCCATGGCTCCATCACCGAGTTGCAGTAGGAATACATGTCGCGCCAGGCCTGGGGCAACTCGACAGCCTGCTTGGACCAGGACTCAGGAACAAGCATCGTCTTGGCCATGGGGGCATTACGGCCAGCACGAACCAGAACTTCGAAAACAGCGTCAAGGGCCGCGCTGTCGGACGAACCAGAGGGGACGATAGGCTTGATGTCCTCGGCCATATCGCCAAAGGCACCCGAGGCCATGCGAATCTCGTGGGACTTCATCCAGTTCAGGTTGCCGCGCAGGGTGTTGATCTCGCCATTATGGGCCAACATGCGGAAAGGCTGGGCCAACCACCACTGGGGAAAGGTGTTGGTGGAATAGCGCTGGTGATAGATAGCAAAGGCGCTTTCAAAACGTTCGTCCAGCAGATCGGGATAAAACTCCGCCACCTGCTCGGCCAGCATCATGCCCTTGTAGATGATGGACCGGCAAGACAGGCTGGCGATATACATTTGCGGAATCTGGGCCGCCAGGGCCGCCTTTTCGATGCGGCGGCGAATGACATACAACTCGCGTTCAAAGGTTTCCTCATCCACACCCTTGGTGTTGGAGATCAGGATTTGCTCGATCTCGGGGCGGGTAGCATTGGCCTTTTCGCCCAGACAGGCAACGTTGACGGGCACGTGACGCCAGCCGTAAATGTAATAGCCCATGCGCAGAACTTCGGTTTCCACGATGGTCCGGCAGGTCTCTTGCGCGCCAAAATCAGAGCGGGGCAAAAACACCTGACCCACGGCAATCAGCTTGTCACGGTCCGGAGTATGGCCGGTGCGCTCAATCTGGTCATAGAAGAACTCGACAGGGATCTGCACGTGAATGCCGGCACCATCACCGGTCTTGCCATCCGCATCGACAGCGCCCCGGTGCCAAATGGCTTTCAGCGCCTTGATGCCGTTTTCAACAACGGCCCGGCTGGCGGTGCCATCCACAGATACAACAAGGCCCACACCGCAAGACGAATGCTCTTCGGCTTCGGAGTAAAGACCATTTTCGGCCATGAACGTGCGCTTGGCTTCCTCACGGGCCACCCAATCGGCGTCATATTTGGTCATTGGTCAGATCCTTTCGTGATCGGTACGAAGCGGGCCAATGAGGCCTCGCATTCATAAAGCGGCGTCTGTGAGAAAAAGCCCGGCTCGCCGGGATAGATAAATTCAACCGGGGTGCGGTCGCGCTCTTCAACCTCGTCCCCCCGGGTCAGGGTGGTCACACCAGAGATAAAGCGACGGTGCTTGACCGACACGAACTCGCGGCCCCGGACCTGCAAATCGCGGCCGGTCGAATCCTCATAGCGGACGCTGAATTCGGTGCCCAACAGGGGCTCGCCATCAATGACCACATCCTCGCCCGTCAACCGGTCAAAGCCGACAACGCGGGTGACGCGCTGTTGACTGGTTTGGGTAAAGTCAAAGGTGTCGATGCCGGTTTCCAGTAACTCGGTCAGGCTGGCGGGATCGGGGGCGGGCTGTCGCAACGTCTCGCGGCGGGTCGGAAACAGGTCATAGCTTTCCAGCCATTGGGTTTCATAATCGATCTTGGACAGAAACACCGGGCCGTCCTGATTGAACATCAGACGCCAACTGTCGCCCGGCTGATCTGCTGCGCAGGTATAGATGTTGTTTACGATGCAGCCACGGGTTTGCACGGTCACGACGCCGGTGCACCCTTCGGGCGGATAGTATCGGCTCGCGTCTTGCGCTGCGGCCGGACCGGCGATGAGGGTCAAAAGGGCGATCAAACGGATCATTCCTTGCCCTCCATGAACGGGGCCAGGGCCAGAACATCGGCGCGCGTCAATCGTTTGTGATCGTCACCGGCATAGGCAAAGCTGTCGGGCTTGTGATCCACGTAAATCTCGTGGGTCAGGGTAAAGCCGGTTGCGTCGTCAAATACGCCGATGGGCAGTTCGGTTGACCCAAACCATTTGTCCTGCCGCGTGTGACGGAAATAAAGGTTTGTGCCGCAGTCCGCGCACCAGGCCCGTTCGGCCCAATCGCTGGAGCGGCGGACTTTAATATGCTCGGCACCGTGCCAGGTCAAGTCGTCGGTCTGGATGCTGACCTCCAACAGGGCCGATCCGGTCCAGCGCTGGCAAGACGGGCAATGGCAGATGGAAAACGTGGCGGGCACATTGCGCGCGTCGAAACGCACAGCACCGCACAGGCATCCTCCGCTGCATGTTGTCCCTTGCTTGGCCACGTTTACCCTACCTTCATCTTTGTGCGTGGTTACGTCAGCGGCGCTGACATAGCTTGTTCAGTTTCTCTTCATTTTCAGCCGGGATACCAAAATGTAAATTTTGGCGCCCAAACTGCTCATTTTGGTGTTTTAGGGGCAAAAACGTTGATTTGGGCTATTTTCAAAACGTACATTTTGCCGCCCAAAGTGGTTGTTTTTACTCCGCCGCAACCGCCTTGGACATCGCGTTCATCTCCGACAGGATCGCCTCTGCACAGTCCCGCCCATCGCGGATCGCCCAGACCACCAGCGACGCGCCACGTACAATGTCGCCTACTGCATAGACGCCATCCATGGCTGTCTTGCCGCTGGTAAACTCCGCCTTGATCGTGCCCCAGCGGGTCACTTCCAATTCGGGCTGGTCCCAAAGGGTGGGAAGTGCCTCGGGCTCGAACCCCAGCGCCTTGATGACCAGGTCCGCCTCTTCGACATAGTCGGCGCCTTCAATGACCTCGGGGGCCTGACGACCGGTTGCGTCAGGGGCACCAAGGCGCATCTTTTGAACCATCACGCCGGCAACCTTGTCGCCGTCCGTGGTAAAGCCTTTGGGCGCGCTCAACCATTCAAAGATCACGCCCTCTTCCTCCGCATTCTGCACCTCGCGCTGCGAGCCGGGCATGTTGGCCTTGTCCCGACGATAAAGGCATTTGACCGATGTTGCGCCCTGCCGGATCGAAGTGCGCACACAGTCCATCGCGGTGTCGCCGCCACCGATGACGACGACCCGCTTGCCTTCGGCATTCAGGCGGCCACTGTCAAAATCCTCGACCGCGTCGCCAAAGCTCTTGCGGTTGCTGGCGGTCAGGAAGTCGATGGCTTTCTCGATGCCTTGCGATTCTCCGTTAGGCATTGAAAGATCACGGCTTTTATAGACACCGGTGGCAATGATCACCGCGTCATGGGCCTTGCGAATATCGGCAAAGCTGATGTCCTCGCCCACGTTGCAATTCTGTTTGAAGGTCACTCCGCCCAGTGCCAGCTGTTCATTGCGGCGCATGACCACGTCCTTCTCCAGCTTGAAACCGGGGATGCCATAGGTCAGCAAACCGCCGGCCCGGTCATAGCGGTCATAGATTGTGACCTGGATGCCCGCACGGCGCAAAACGTCTGCGGCGGCAAGGCCACCGGGGCCCGCTCCGATGATGCCGACGCTTTCGGCCCGCTCGACGCTGGGTTTGATGGGCAAGACCCAACCTTCCTCCCATGCGGTGTCGGTGATGTACTTTTCGACTGATCCGATGGTGACGGTGCCGTGGCCCGATTGCTCGATCACGCAATTGCCTTCGCACAGGCGGTCCTGCGGGCAAATCCGGCCACAAATCTCTGGAAACGTGTTCGTCGCCTGGCTGACCTCATACGCCTCGCGCAACCGCCCCTCAGCCGTCAGGCGCAGCCAGTCGGGGATGTTGTTGTGCAGCGGACAATGGGTCTGACAATAGGGCACGCCGCACTGAGAACACCGCGACGCCTGCTCCTTGGCCTTGGCATCCGCGTATTCAGCATAGATCTCACCAAAGTCCTCACGCCGCACACGCGCGTCACGCTTCGTCGGCATGTCGCGTTGTATGTTCGTAAATTTCAGCATCGGCTGCTCAGCCATGGTCGTCTCCTGCCATTCGCGGTCGGTCTGGGTGGGATAATTCATCCGCCCAGGAAATAAAAGTCAGTAAGTGTGACCTAATAGTGGAATTTTCGGTCATTTTGAAGCGCTTGGGCTGATTTCAGCATAAATTTAGGACCGTTTCGGTTCTTTTATGCCCGTTTGCGTTCAGAATCAGGAGCTTGTACCAAGATCATATCACAAGGGCGCGCGGGCCATGCAAATTTTTCAACTCTTACTGGTGGCGATCATTCAAGGAGTGACCGAGTTTTTGCCGGTGTCTTCCTCTGGCCACCTCATATTGCTGCCGCACCTCACAGGCACCCAAGACCAGGGATTGGCCATTGACGTTGCAGTTCATGTCGGGACGTTGCTGGCCGTTATCCTATATTTCCGGACCGACGTGCGGATTGCCGCCCGGGGCGCGCTGCGTCTTGCCAGGGGCAAGGTTGATACCCAAGGCGCTTTCCTCGCCCTCTGTCTGATTATTGCGACAATACCCGCGATCATTGTGGGGTTGATCATCAAGCTGACAGGGTTGGACGAGGCGATGCGCTCTGTTGCATTGATTGGCTGGACGATGCTGATCTTTGGCCTTGTGCTTTTCTGGGCAGACAGCACAGGCGGTACCGACAAGACCGCAGACCGTTGGTCGATGAAAGACGCGCTGATCATGGGACTTGCCCAATGCCTCGCACTGATCCCCGGCACGTCCCGTTCAGGCATCACCATCACGGCGGCACGCAGGTTGGGATACGCGCGGCAGGACGCGGCGAAACTCGCGATGCTCATGTCGATCCCAGTGATCGTCGCCTCGGGCTTTGTGCTCAGCATTGATGTGATCAGGAGCGCAAACTGGGGCGTCATGCGCGACGCCAGCATAGCCGCCGCTTTCGCGTTTCTCGCTGCCCTGGCCGCGCTGGTCGTGATGATGCGGCTGTTGCGCAGCATCAGTTTCACGCCTTACGTAATTTACCGGGTCATCCTTGGAATTGGCTTGCTGATCTGGGCTTATGCCTAGGTACGCAGGTTCTTGGCGCTTTCCTTGATCGCGTCATATTGACCTGAAGGGCGGAACCGCCACAGATAGTCCGGCAGGATCGCCTCCATCGCGACGGGCTGAATTTCCAGTGCATCAAAGCCACGCGCATCTGCGCCCACCACATTATTCTTGCGCAAATTGCGAACCTGATCCGGTGTGATCTGTGCAGGCACGATCCCAAGGCTGAGCGTGTTGATGGCGGCAAAACCGTAAGCCATCACATTGGCGGCAAAGAATGGGATGTTGAGCACCAGACGACGTCGGCGGATCACCTCAAGCATGGTTGCCATCAGCGCGCGGAAGTCGCGAACCTCGGGTCCGCCAAGCTCGTAGATGCCCGGGGCGACGCCCTCGACCAGCGCTTTTTCCGCAGCCTTGGCGACGTCGTCCACATAGACGGGCTGAAATTTTGTGTCAGCGCCAACAACAGGCAGGATCGGTCCCAGCCGCGACATCGACGCAAAACGGTTAAAGAACTGGTCCTCGGGCCCAAACACGATGGAGGGGCGCAGAATGACGGCCTCTGGCATGTACTTGAGTACGCCGGCCTCGCCCAACGCCTTGGTGCGGGCATAGTCACTGTCGCTTTCTGCATCGGTGCCAATGGCCGACACATGTACCATTTGGGTGATGCCCTGGGCTTGCGCCGCACGGGCGATGCGTGTCGCCCCTTCGTCTTGGACGGCGTCAAATGTGTTCTTGCCGCTGCGCGCCAGAATGCCGACGCAATTCACAACCGCATCGGCCCCCATCATGGCTTGTGCGACCGAAGCATCGTCACGGATATTGCACAGCACAGGTTCGACCTGGCCCACAACGCCGTAAGGTTTGACAAAGATCGCCTCGTTCGGGCGGCGCACTGCGACCCGCACACGCCATCCGGCCTTGGCCATACGGCGTGCAATGTAGCGACCGACAAAGCCTGAGCCGCCGTAAATGGTGACCAGTTTGGACATGACCCGCTCCTTGCGCACTGTTCGTCTGCTGGTCTACCCCTCTGCCCACATCCGTTCAAGACGCCAAATTGGCGCGCAGGCCCGTCCCTTCTCTGTAGTGAAAAAAATCCTCACCGGAGGCGCCCGCCTGTCCAACCAACAAACAGGCCGAGAATCACATTGACAGCCCCAACCGCTCGGCTTAAACGGCGCAAACCAACCCGTGCCCAGATGGCGGAATTGGTAGACGCGCTGGCTTCAGGTGCCAGTGACCGCAAGGTCGTGGAGGTTCGAGTCCTCTTCTGGGCACCAATTCACAGAATACTGTGACTATCCCCCCATAGCCTTGTCCGCTAACGCATAGTCGCTGGTGTGTTTGCCAGCCAAAACCGCTTGTGCTTCCGTAGACGCGGTTTCGGCCTGAATTTAATCCTTGTTGCTACTCCGCCGCCCGCTTGGGCAGGACCCATCCGGGGCGGACGAAATGGCAGGTGTAGCCGTTGGGGATCCGTTCCAGGTAATCTTGATGCTCGGGCTCGGCTTCCCAGAAGTCTCCGACAGGTTCCAGCTCTGTCACCACTTTACCCGGCCAAATACCGGACGCGTCAACATCAGCCATTGTGTCCAGAGCAATAGCCTTTTGATCC
The DNA here is from genome assembly GCF_947503705.1 of uncultured Tateyamaria sp. GTDB lineage: Bacteria > Pseudomonadota > Alphaproteobacteria > Rhodobacterales > Rhodobacteraceae > Tateyamaria. The sequence continues at coordinate 607,648 of NZ_CANNES010000001.1, forward strand.
TCGTCCACATAGTAGATCGCCGAGCGATAGCTGAGGCCCCGGTCGTTGCCTTGGCGGTTTGGCGTGGTCGGATCGTGAATCTGGAAGAAGAACTCCAACAGCTCGCGGTATGAGATCACTGAGGGATCGAAAATGATCTCGATCCCTTCGGCGTGGGTGCCGTGGTTGCGATACGTCGCGTTGGGCACGTCTCCACCGGTATAGCCCACACGCGTGGATTTCACCCCGGGCTTTTTGCGGATCAGGTCCTGCATCCCCCAGAAACACCCGCCTGCCAGTACTGCGCGTTGATCGCTCATGCCACGTCCTCCACTTGATTCAGATATTGGCCGTACCCTTCTGCCTCCATATCATCGCGGTGCACAAAGCGGAGCGAGGCCGAGTTGATGCAGTAGCGCAAGCCACCCCGGTCGCGCGGGCCGTCTGGAAACACGTGGCCCAAGTGACTGTCGCCATATTTGCTGCGCACCTCGGTCCGGATCATGCCGAGGGAGGCGTCGCGCAACTCTTCGACATGGGCTTCTTCAATCGGCTTGGTGAACGAGGGCCAGCCGCATCCGCTCTCGTATTTATCAGACGAGGCAAAGAGAGGCTCGCCCGAGACGATGTCGACGTAAATCCCCGGTTCCTTGTTCCCCAAAAGCTTGCCCGTTCCGGGCCGTTCGGTGCCTGATTGCTGGGTCACGTGAAACTCTTCGGCAGAGAGGGTTTTGATCACGTCGGGGTCTTTGAAATACTTGGTCATGTCCATTTTTCCCATGCTGTTCGGGCTTGTCCTTATATTTGGGGCAAAGCGGGTGAATTGAAAGGGGGATGACGGGCGCGCGGAACGGCCTAGATCAATACAAACCCAGATGTTGGAGGACGTGATGCGAAATCTGTTGGTTTTGGTTGGGGCCGTTCTGGTGGCCGCGACAGTTGCGATGGCGGTGCCTTCGGCGCGGTTTGCATCCATTGATGGCGGGTATATCGAGATGTCGGATTGGGCCGGGCAGCCGGTTCTTGTCGTAAACACGGCGTCGCAATGCGGTTTTGTGGATCAATACGAGGGTCTGCAAACCCTCTATGACCGGTATCGCGCGGCGGGGTTGGTGGTGCTGGTTGTGCCCTCTGATGATTTTAACCAAGAGCTGGACAGCGGCGCAGAGGTCAAGGAATTTTGCGAGATGGTGTTTGGCCTCGATATGCCGATGACGGACATCACTTCGGTCAAAGGGCGCAATGCGCATCCGTTCTATGCGCGCGTCCGGGACGAGACAGGGTTTGTGCCGCGATGGAATTTCAACAAGGTGTTGGTGGGTGCAGATGGCAGGGTGATTGAAACCTGGGGTGCCCGCACGCCGCCGTTGGACCCACGCGTCGTCCAGGCAATCGAACAGGCGTTGACAGGGTCCTGACCCTGGGTCGCCATACAATGAAGCGCATATGTCCCAAACATGATCCGGCGGTGGCCGGTTTCAGCATATTTTTTGGAATATGTGTCTTGCCGTGATTCGCTGGCAAGCAAATGACCAGCATATGCAGGTCCATGCGGATGATGGGACAACCCCGTTTCGCACTCTGTGTAACAGAACCAGACTTGCCGAGTGGCCGTCTCAGTCGTCAGAAACATACGTCCAATTGGCAGCGGAGTGGCGGATGCTCTGTCAGTTACACCGACCCACCAGCAGATACGAAAATTGCCTATACAGAAGACGCAGAAAAGGCCCCGCAAAAATGCAGGGCCTTCCCAAAATTAGTTACTTTGCAGCGGCTTATCAGTTGCCGGTCGTTGTGGTCGTGCTGGAACCACCGCCCAGGCCGAGCAGAACTCCGGCGCCGCCAGCAATCAGCAAACCGTTGCGCAGGTCGGTGTTACCAAAGCCTGTGCCGGTAGTTTCGTTGCCTTGGGTGTTTTGAACGTTGGTGTTCAGAACGCCTTCTGGGTTGCCAGCCAAAGCTGCAGTCGAAGAAGCAGCCACCAGAGCAGCCGCCGCGATCATTTTGAATGTGTTAGTCATGGTATGACCCCTGTTAAATTCTCAGATGTGTCTACGCTAATTCCAAAGGCGAAACAATCGGGTTTGCTATTTTGTTCCGGATCGGCGGAAAAAAGGATGCAGGTGCGGCGAAAACGCTACTTTTTTAGGAGGCGGGTGCTCAGATACCCCAATTCAGGACCGCCCCACTGCCGAGATTTCCATATAGTGCTGTCGCGCTGATCGACCCAATAGTCATTGGTTACGCTCAGATCATCTGGCCCAAGGCAATTTTCGCGGAGATGCACGACGCTATGGATGCTGCTGACGATGTCGATTCGCACATCTCCGAGCGACTGCATCTCGCACTCCAAATCAATACGGGTGACGCTGTTGTCAAAGCCTTTGGCAAAGTAGTTGTGCGGCCCAGAAACCGGGCTGCGCTGCTCAACTGCATTCAACACTGACAGCACACGACTGGATCCCAGATCATATCCGAGGCCACGCGTCGCGATCAGAACGCCGTCGCGCATCACGATCTGGCCGTTACTCGCGGTGCGCCACGTCCGCAGCGCGCCTTTCCGGCGGTCCGTCCGATCGGAATACGGCACCACAAACACTGTATCGCCGCGTGCTTCCAGAACGACCTCAAGTGCCGCGGTGGGCAGGCTTTCGATCAATGCAGGCGTAAGTTCGGGCAAAGGCTGTTTCGCCGCTCGTACCTCGCGTAGCGCTTCGCGATAAGACGAGATTTGTGCAGCTTGCGACGAAGAGGAATCCCGACCGCCCGTACATGCGGCCAGAACGAGTACAGCGCCAAGTGCGACCGTTGTTTTGAGCGAACGGATCATTCCCATACCCTTCCCCAATCGGCCACAAGGTCCGATTTATGCCCACCGCGCACTTGTTCATACAAGCGACCCGGTACACTCAGACGTGCGCCGCCGTCCCGTTGGATCGGACGAATGGTTTGCTGGACGACCTGCTTGCTGGGCCGACCCGTGAACCAGCTTGTTGGGATGGTCAGCGTGATGCCCTTGTCAAATGATCCTTCGCCAAAGTCCTCGGAGGACACGTTGGTCATGGTAAAGAACCCGCCGACCCGCCAGCCGTTTGCAAATTGCCGTTCAAGGGTGAAAGTCGCGCCATGGTCGCCCGCCAGATAGCGGCCCACGTCGACTTGCGCATAATATCCACCGCCAAAGTTGTAGTAGGCAGACACGTGCCCGGTGGCGACGTCATAATCCTGAAAGCCGAACAACTGGTCAAAGTCGCGCTGCATCACGTAGTTCGCCTCGATCCCGAGGGCCAACCTGCTGGAGGCGGGTTTCCACAGAACCTCGCTTGAAACACCGCCGAACATTTGTTCGAAATAGCCCATGCTGACGCGCGCATAGGTATTCTTGCTCGGTTTCCACTGCTTGGCGAGATACAGGTTTTCGATGGTTGTGTCGCCGCCCCGTGCATAAAGCACGGCGTTGGTCCGCACGCGTGGAAGGACCGAGTTGGACAACCGGTCGCTGTCAGCAATGTTGCCTGCCAGCCGGTGCCGAACTTCGCCGGCCAGTTGCCAGCCCGGCGCAAAGCGATAGGAGGCGATTGCGCTGACGCCGACATCGACCCGCACCGGTTTGTCCGGGTCAAAGAACGATGTGCGCACGTAGGGGCCAATGGACCAGCTCAGGCTTGGGTAAAGGTCTTCTTCGATCAACGCGTTGGCGGGTGGATTGGCCTCGGCGCTGTCAATGACAGTAACGGGCAGCAGCGCGCCGCTGGCCCGTGGCACAAATTCCAGAGTTTCGATATCAGTCCGCGCTACGGTCACTTTGGACATGGCCAGCCCGTTATTCACCAGCACAATGTCAAAGGTTTCCACCGAAGGCGGCAGGATACGCGCCATTGTGCGGGCCACACGGCCCACCACAATAGCCTGGTTTTCAAACCGACCTGTCGACACCCGCAACTCGGCCCGGATCGACGAAATGGTCACAGCCTCAAGCTGGATGCCATCCTCGGCCAGTTCGGGCGCGATGGCGTCGCGGATCACGCCCGGCGCGCGTTCGGAATCTGCCCAGGTGGTGTCGTAGGCATCGGGGTTCACAGCGCGATCCGGTCGCACGATGACGGGACGTGGCCCGGCCAACGCAAAGGGCGACACAGGGCGGTTCGGGTTAAATTGCAGCTGTGCGTTGATCCCGAACTCTGAGCCGTAGAGGTAGTATGCCCCAAGCCGCAAACCCCGGTTTACCTGGTATTCCGCACCGAAGTTCAGTCGCGATTCCTGGGTGAACACGCCCCGTGACGTTTCTGGTGTGTACGCGTCGGTCGAATACTCAGCCTTGAGGCCAAGCCGATCGTTGACCTGCCATTCGATGCCCCCAAATGGTGCCATGGGCCCGCGGAACCACTGATCAATCGACAGCTCGCCGCCGGTATCGCCGCCGGTAAACACTGGCCGGTCCGCTCCAAAGGGAGATCCGATGGAGCCAAGCGTGCCCAGTCGCCCCCAGCCTAGACCTGCGGTGACTTTGAATTTGCCTGGAAGGCTAAGCGGGCGGTCGAAGTTCTTGGTCGCGACCAGGTATTCACCGGCATAGATCCCGGTCCCCGAAAAGTCCTGAAGACCGACAGTGATGGCAGGTCGAATGCGCCCTTCCTTGGCGATCAGGTAGCGGAAGTCAAAGCTACGGTCGCGATAGGTGTCAAAGCCTAGGTCGTTGAAATCCTGAATGCCGATATACCGAAACGTGGCCGAGATACGCGGCGAAAACTGGAACGAAAACGAGGTTCGGGTCTGGCCCGCAAAATGGGATATGCCGATCGCGCCTTGCCCGCTCGGCATGGCCTCGGCGCTGGGCATGTCGATCAGACCGGGCAGGCCGTAAAAGTTAAGTGTCGGGCTGGTGGTCGTGACATTTTTTTTGTTTTGCGCCTGCGCACTGCCTGCGATCAGGGCCGTGCACAGCACGGTCGCTGAGACGCTTGCCAATATCTGTGTTTTAAACGTCTTGGCCATCATGGTTGGTCACTGCCCGTGTCCTGAATTCCATCCGCTTAAATCACGCAAATGCGACTGGTGGCAATGACTTGCCCCGCTGTAGTCGGGCAGTTGCGGCAAATCGCGGCATTCAAGTGACAGGCGTGATCCGTCCGGGCAATTCGTTCCCGTCATGCGGGTTGGCGCGGTAGCCTTCAACCCATCGCATCACCATGGCACGTGCCTCACTTTCGTCGCCGGCGGCCAATGCGTGGCGCAGCGACCGCAGGGCAGAGGCGACTTCGATTTCGCTCAGCCCTTCTTCGACGGTGAAAAAGATCTTTTTGTGGCCGGTGCCGATCAAAGTACCGTTAATCGTCAATTCTTCGGTCATCTTTTCGCCCGGACGCAGGCCGGTGAATTCAATTTCCATATCGCCATCGGGATTATTCACATCCCGCACAGAATAGCCGGCACTTTCAATGACTTGCCGGGCCAGTTGTTCGATTTTTACGGGCTTGCCCATATCCAGCACAAAGACCTCGCCGCCCTTGGCCATAGACCCTGCGCGCAGCACCAGATGCACTGCCTCTTGGACGGTCATGAAATAGCGCGACACATCCGGGTGCGTCACCGTCAGCGGGCCACCCCGGCGCAATTGTTCCTGAAACAGCGGGACAACCGACCCAGAGGAGCCCAGCACATTGCCAAAGCGCACAGCAGCAAAGACCAGCCCGTTGCCCTCGGCGATCCGTTTGGCCACGTCCTGAACCACAAGTTCGGCCAGCCGTTTTGAGGCGCCCATGATATTTGTGGGCCGCACCGCCTTGTCGGAGGAAATCAACACGAACCGTTCGACACCGGATGCAGCCGCCTCTGTCACCAGCGTATGGGTGCCCAAGACGTTGTTGGCCAGCCCGGCCAGTGGGTTTGATTCAACCAGCGGCACATGCTTGTAGGCGGCAGCATGCAAGATCACCTCGATATCGTGATCCATCAGAACGCGACGGACTTGCCGCGCGTCTGTTACCGAACCCAACAGCGGCACGATCTCGATATTGCTGCCTTCGACCAGTTGCATGACTTCCTGGTGGATTTGATAGAGTGCATGCTCGCTCAGCTCGTAAAGCACCAGTTTTTCCGGATGGCTTTCGATGACCTGACGGCTGAGTTCCGACCCGATTGAGCCGCCTGCGCCGGAGATCAGAACGCGCCGACCGGTATAGGCCTCGTCACGCTTGCCCTGGCGGGCGTTGACCTCGTCGCGGCCCAGAAAGCTGCGGGGATTGATGGGGGTTAATTTGTCGATCAGGGCCTCTTCGCCGATGAGCTGCGAGAAAGAGGGAAGCGTTTGCACTTCGAGCCCCATTTGCTGCAAGCGGCGGGCGATCTGCATCTGTTTGGGCTGGGACTGCGACGGCATGGCGAGCAGGACGCGATCAATCTTGTTCTCGGCCACGATCTCGGCGATGCGCACCGGGCTATAGACCGGCAGGCGCAAGACGCTGACGCCCTGAAGCGCCTGGTTGTCGTCTACAAAGGCGACCGGTTCGATGATTTCGTGGCTGCGCAGGGCTGACACCAGCTGCATGCCCGTCGTGCCCGCGCCATAGATTAGCACGCGGCAGCGGTTTGTGCCCGTTCGGTAGATGGCCAATACGATTTGGAGAAGTAGCGCACGACTGATGACCGAAAACACGAAAAAGGTGATGCCAAAGACGATCTGAGTCTTTAGGCCCATTTGAACATCGGCAACGGATGTCAGGATCACCGACGACGTTGCCACAAAGAATGAAAAGACGGCCGTACGCCCGATCGAGCCAGCCTCGTAGTCATTGAGCGTCGTCGAGGAGATACCAAGCCAGATCGACAGGCCTGCTGCGATGATCAACACATATGGCAGCACTGGCAGGTAATCCCACATCATCGCCAAGGCGCCGTCCGTGGGGAGCCGCAGGCTGAACGCGAAAAACAGCGCTGCGGGGATGAGCGTGGAATCTACGGCAATGAGAATATTGCGCTTTTGAGTGCGCGAAAGTGACTTAATTAAATTTAGCATTCTGTCCTCGTGCCGATTATTCCCGGCGGTCACCTCGGATACTTACATGAAGCACTGCGGCAGTTGGAACTTGATTTTGCAGTTGCAGAAAGACCGTTGGCAAATGGGCGAATAAGCGCTCAGATTGCCCAAATTTTCAGCAAAACGCAATGGTCTGTCGTGGAGACCTGCGAATCGATTCAGCCGTTACTCGGTGTCTGGCTGTTGCGCGCGGCGGCGTCGAAACAGATTCCCGATGGTTTGAAACACCAGGTCAAAATCATAGCACATGCTTTGGTGCCGCTGATAAATCAGGTCGAGCCGCGCCTTTCGGGGCACGCAGATACGAGTATAGACCGTGTCTGTCTCTTCAGGCGTGGTACAGCGGGCCAGCAATTTTCCCTCATGTTTGTGAAAGCGTATCGTGGCGAGCCCCGTAATCCCCGGCCGCGATTTGAGCACCTCACGATACAGTTCAGGAAACCGTTCGACATATTCGCGTAAGGGTGGCCTTGGCCCAACAAAGCTGATGTCCCCCTTGAGAAGGTTCCAAAGCTGAGGAAACTCGTCCAACCGTTTGGCGCGCAGCTTGGCCCCTAGCGGTGTGATCCGCGTTTCCTTGTGTCCTCCAGAGACACCCGCGTCGTCGTCCACCACCGTCATCGTGCGAAATTTCCACAAGCCAAAGCTCTGGGTGGGTGATTTCATCCGTTCGGCCACGTAAAAGATCGGCCGCCCCTGTTTGCGCCAGATCATCCAGGTCAGGTACACGATCACCGGGCCGAGGATCACCACCAGCAGGCTGGCAAAGAAAAGATCAAAGATGCGCTTGCGCCAGGTCATTGGGCCGCCTTTGCTGCGCGCCAGTCCGCGACGATACCGGCGGCCGTGCTGTCTTGGGGATGAAAGGTAGTCACCTGTTCCAACCGTGCGGTGTCGAGGGTCACGTTGGCAATGGTATGTTCGGTCGCTGGCCGGATCTCCCAAGCCAGGTTTGCAGCTTCCAGCAGCGCGCCCATCTCGACAGCCCCCGGGGCCGCTACGTTGATCAGGTCGGGGACAGTGTCGGCGCGGGTCAGATCGTGGATCACCCGAGCGAGGGTGTTGGGGCCGATATAGCTGCGCCTTGGCGTTGTGCCGTCCTCAAACGTGTCGAGGGTAAAGCCCGGTTTCCAATTCCCCAGGATCGCATCGGCCCCTGCCACATTGCCCAGCCGGATCGTGACGTTGGGGTGAGGGTGCGCGGTGGCCATTTCCTCCATCTCAAGCTTGGCGAAACCATAGGGTGCGACCGGTGCGGCTGGCCCGTCCTCGTGTAGGGGACTGGGTGTGTGTCCGTAAACAGCGGCACTGGAAAACAGGATCACGCGTCCGGCCTGCGCGGTGGCGGCGGCGTCCAGCACGGCCCGCGCCAGCGTCGTATTCAGGGCCATGGGTTGCGTGCTGGTGTTGGTTACACCGGCCAAACAGATTACGGCATCAGCGCCCGCCAACACTTGGGTCAGCGCGGCGCTATTCAACACATCGACATCCGCGCGCGTCAGCCAGGTGGCCGCACCGGGATAGATTGGCTGCAACAACTGGCCCAGCTTGCCCCCCGCGCCCAGAACCACAACGCCCATCGCTCAGGGCATCCTGATCTGCGCGCCAGAGCTGACCAGCGCATTGATCTGACGGATATGTTCGGGCAGGCAAACGGTGTGGAAGTCGTAGGTTTTGACCACGTGATCCCGTGCGGCGGGGCCGATATGCGCAAAGTCGCGAGGTCGCGCGAGGACATCCGCAATCTGTACCGCAATCGCCTCGGGATCAAAGAAATCGACGAGCAGGCCGGTTTCCCCATGGGTGATCGCCTCGCGCACCGGGGCCACGTCGCTGGCCACCACCGTCGCCCCCATCGACATGCTTTCGAGCAGCGACCACGACAGCACAAAAGGCATCGAAAGGTAGAGGTGGCAGCTGCTGATCTGGATGATGTTCTGGTAGTCCTGATAAGGCACCTGACCCAGAAAATGCAGCCTATCCCAATCCAGCAGGTGGCCGACTTCGGCCTCCATCTGGCCGCGCAGCCCGCCCGGATGCTTGGACTTGCCGCCGTAGGACGCGTCATTGCCTCCGATCACCAATACGCGGGCGTTAGGCCGGGCCTTTTGCAGGTGGGGCATGGCGCGCATGAATTGGTGATAGCCCCGCGTGGTTTCCAGATTGCGGGCCATGAAGGTCACGATTTCGTCCTTGACCGTCAGGGGCCTGCCGATGCGGCCCAGGTTCACCTTGGCCTTTTTGTTAGGTAGCAATTTGTCGGTACGGATGCCGTCGTGACAGACGTACATCTTGTCGTGGAAACTTGTGGGAAAGCGGTTGCGCTGCCACATGGTGGGGCTGTGGCCCAAGTCGACCACCTCGATATTCACCAGCGGAACGGCGTTATGTCCTTGCATGAGGAAAGGTGAGTGATCCGACGGTGGCGATGCCGGGTCAAAGCCCACCGGCCCGCCATGCACAGAGTAGTAGTATTCGAAAAAGCCGATCATCGGCGTGTCGGGCAACACTTCGCGAAAAAACGTCATCTCGCCCCATCCCACATGGCCGATCACGATGTCGGGCTGAAAGCCGCCGGCCACGATCTCGCGCAGGGCCATCGCCGCGCCAAACCCGTTGCCGGTTGCGTTCTCCCACGTGCGCGACAGTCCATAAGCGTCATCCGCCGCCTTGTGGTGCGATTTGTATTGGACAGTGCGCACACCCGCAAAGACCGGGGGTTTCAGGCGCTGGGTGAGAAAGACAATCTCGTGCTCGCTCTGGGCCGCCAACCACTGGATCAATTCGCGGTATTGGCCCGGCATGTTCTGGTGGACAAAGAGTAATTTCATCGCGTCCTCGTGGTGCTTGGCCTCTGGATACGCGCGCGGGACCTCGCGTGCAATTGCCCGATGCCGTTAGTCTGGCCAAATGGCGCGGGTGCCACGTTTTTCCTGCCCGGGGCTCAGGCCAAAGGTCGCCCGATAGCTTTTGGAGAAATGAGACAGTGACCGAAACCCGCAGGCCACGCAAATGTCCGTGACGCTGAGGCTGGTCTGCCGCAAAAGCCCCCGCGCTTTTTCGAGCCGCAGTTGCAGGTAATGCCGTTTGGGCGACATGCCGAGATGTTTGGCAAAGAGCCGTTCCAGTTGCCGCGTACTCAGCTCGATCACCTGGGCAATTTCGTCGGGTCGCAACGGATCTTCGAGGTTGTTTTCCATGATCTGAAGGGCGATCCCCAGCTTGCCGTGGGCCATGTCGGGGCTCGCCCGGCGTGACAGCCGTTGGCCATGGGTGGCCGCACGCGGATCGGTGTAGACCATCTGATCCGCGACCCAAGTGGCCAGATCGGTCCCATAATCGGCCCGCACCCGGTCCAGCATCATGTCCATCGAGGCGGCCCCACCGGCAGTGGTGAAAATCTTGCCATCCACGGAAAAGAGGCTGGTTTCAATGATCACATCGGGCAAAAGCTCGGTCAGCGCGTCACGGAATTGCCAGTGTGTCGTGACGGTCTTGCCCGCAAGCAGGCCCGCCAGCGCCAGTGTGTAGGTGCCCGATGACAGCGCGCCGAAATCCATACCCTTGCGGGTCTCGCGACGCAGCCAGTTCAGAACGGGCCGCGTGCTGCCGTCGCCCGCGTTGTCGCCTGCACAAACCACCAGGGTCTCGTTGCGATCCAACGGGGGCAGGGCCGCATCCACGGCGGTGGTCACGCCATTGTAAGCGGGCACCGGGTCGCCCGTCTCGCCAATCAACCGCCACGTATAAAACGTCTGGTTTGACGGGTGCAGGTTGGCCAGGCTCAGCGCCTCGATCGCGCAGGCAAAGCCCAACTGCGAATAGCCGGGGATCAGCAAAAAGGCATAACGTTTGGGCGTAAAACCCGTGGGCGAAGCCCCCGCCTCAGGCGGCAAGAGCGGCGTCCAGAAGCGCGCGGACCTTGCGGTCATAGGGCTCGTTCACGAGCCGGGCGACTTCGCTACCGTTTTTCATCACCAACAGGGTCGAGCGGCGCGTGACCTTGAGCCGTTCTGTCATCTGGCTGTGCCCAAAGGTGTCCCAATCCACATCCACAAAGGTGAGTTGCCCATAGGCAGGGGTATCTGCCAGCGCCTCGGCGATCAGATCCGCCTTGATTTGGCAGGTCAGCGACCAACTGGCCCGGTAGTTCAGGATCACAGTTTGTCCGGTATCCTTCAGCCCATTCCAGGTGGCGGGCGAAAAGGTTTCTGCCGGATAGGCGCCGACAAGCGTGGGCACAAACGCGGCGGCAGAGAGGATAAAGGTGCGGCGGTGCATGATCACGCTCCGAAGGGCTAAAATGGGTGGGCGCAGGATATGCGCCCCGGCCATTGGCGCAAGTCCGGATGCGTCATGTTTTTGCCGCCCGTGACAATTGCACCGCAAGGATGCCCGCCGCGATGATGGCCACACCGATCACGTCCTGCAGCCCCAGTCGTTCGCCCAAGAGCAGGGCGGCAATGGCAACCCCAAAGAACGGGTTGAGAAAGTGGAAGGTTGCCGCCTTGGTCGCTCCGATGCGGGCCACCAATGCAAACCAGATCCATGTGGCCAAGAGGCCGGGCACAAGTGTGGTGTAGATAAAGGCAGCAATAAGCTCGGGCGTGATTGTGACCCGGATCGTTTCGGTCAGGGCCGAGGAGACGGCCAGCACGCCAGCGCCGACAAACATCTGCAAGCCCACGACCATCATCAGATTGCCACCCGACGACATCGACCGCATCGACAATGTGGCGACCGTCAACGCGATGGCCGCGATGATGCAGAGCGTCACGCCAAAGAGGTCCACGCCGCTTTCCATCCGCGCCGACATGATCAGGAAAACGCCCCCGATCCCCAGCACGAGGCCCGCGATCCCCAAAGGCGGCAGCTTGTCCCGAAAGATCACCCAACCGGCAAAGGCCACCATCAGCGGCATCATCGAGGCGATGATGGTGGCCAGCGACGCCTCGACCGTTTGCATGGCATAGAAATTCAGGCCCAGGTAGATCGCGTTCTGGCAGATGCCAAAGATGATCGTGGCCCGCCATTGATCCCGTGTCAGGTGCCATGTTTGTCCCAGCGCCCGCGCAATGGCGACCCCGATCAGCCCCGAGATGAAAAAACGCAGCGCCAGCGAGGCCAGCGGCGACGCGTCTGCCACGATGATCCGCGCCGAAGTGAAGGCCGACGACCAGATAAAGGCAAAGGCCAGCCCCATCGCAATTGCGCGCATGTCCATGAATGTCGTCTTTCGAAGCTTTGCGCGGACGTTCCGGCAAAACGGGCGGGGATGCAAGGCGCGTCGATCACAACCCTTTTGGGTGCGCGTGATCGCCAAGTTTGCGACAGTGACCGCAACAGCAGGGAGTTAAGTCATGGAATTTTCGCGCCGCAGTTTTGGCCGGGCCGCCGGGGGGATTGCCCTGACCGGGGCCCTGCCCAAAATGGCCCTAGCCCAAGAGATGACTTTGCTGGAGGCGCAGCGGGCCGCCCTATCTGCCGACATTCCAGAGTTTGAAGCGGCGATGGCCTTGATGAAAGCGCGTGGCAACACCGATATGGTGGCCAGTCTCATCACATCCCTGCGCTTTTCGCGCGCACGCGGCGTACAATTGGCCGAGACGCTGCGCGCCCTCACGGGCGAGGATTATTTCACAGATTGGTTCGATTGGATGCTCTGGCAAGAGCGCAACCCACAGATCAAACCGCACGAAGATTTCCCCACCTTCAAGCGGGAACTGATGATGCGGATCGACACAAATTTTGGCGAATTCCTGCGCCCCGAACATATTCAGCCCGAACAGATGCGTATCCGGCTTGAGGAAATCACCTGGGGCGGCGTCGTCAAGGATGGCATTCCATCGCTGGATAATCCCGATCTGATCGCGGCGGCGGATGCAGAATATATGCGGGGCGACGACCTCGTCTTTGGCGTGTCGATCAATGGCGACAGCCGCGCTTATCCCCTGCGCATCATGGGTTGGCACGAGATGTTCAACGAGGTGATTGGTGGCGTGCCTCTGGCGCTGGCCTATTGCACGCTCTGCGGCTCTGGCATTCTGTTTGAAACGCAGGTGCCGGGCCGGGCCAAGCCGTTGGTGTTTGGCTCGTCTGGCTTTCTGTATCGGTCCAACAAACTGATGTTTGATCGCGAGACAAATTCGCTCTGGAACCAATACACGGGCAAGCCGGTTGTTGGCCCGCTGGTCGGCAGTGGTATTGCGTTGCAACAGCGCCCTGTCGTCATCACCACCTGGGATAATTGGCAGGCTTCGAACCCGGACACCAAAGTGCTGTCGGTCAACACCGGACACCGTCGCGATTATGGGTCGGGGGTTGTTTATAACGACTATTTCGGCTCACCCGATCTGATGTTCCCGGCCCAGGTCGATCAACGCGAACATGCGCAAAAAGACTACGTCTTTGCCGTTCGCGAATTTGGGGCGGCGCGGGCGTGGCCGCTGGACGCATTTGCTAATCAGCCGGTCATCAACGATGCGATTGCGGACAAACCTCTGTTGCTGATCGGTGATCCCGAAACGCGCAGCGTGCGCGCTTATGAGCGGGGCGGCCAGACCTTTGCCCCCTTTGCCGGGCGCTTGCGCGATCAGAACAGCGACGAATGGCGGGTGACAGAGGATGCGCTGATCGGGCCGGAGGGCGCGACGCTGCCCCGTGTGGCGGGCCATATCTCGTACTGGTTTGCCTGGGACAATTACATGGGCGATGCGGCCACGGTCTATGAGGGCTAAAGCGCGAGGGTCGTAACAGTTTTGTCTTTCTCCGTCTCTTCCCAGTGCTTTAGCAATGCGGCACCCTGGCCTTTGAAATACTCTGCCGTGAGTGCCGCGTCCCTTGCTCTGTCTAACCGGAAATGCCGCAAGGCGGTACGCAGCTCGCACCACGCCACGATCATCACTGTGTCGGCATAATAGATCAACGCCAAGGGCCAGACCCGCCGCCGGGTCTGAGCCCCGTTTTGATCGTCATAGACCAGATCAAGCTTGGCCTCATCGCGGATCGCACGCCGGATCAAACCCGGATCGGTTTGTCCGGTGTCCTCAACACCCCAGGCCGAAGCGACCAGATGGCGTGTGCCGGGCGCGACCTGCGCCAGCTTGCGATGCGCACGGTTTGCAGCCCGCCACAAACCGGCATCCCCCGTTCGGGCAATCATCGACAGGCCCACGGCAATTGCCTCCGCTTCGTCCACATCAAAGGTGAGGGGCGGCAGGTCATAGCCCGCCCGCATCACATAACCGGTGCCCGCCTCGCCCAGAATGGGGACCTGGCGAGCCTGTAGAATTGCAATGTCGCGGTAAACCGTGCGCATGGAAACTTCGAGAGTATCTGCCAGATCGCGGGCACGCACCGGTGCGGGGGCGGCGCGCAGAATCTGAATGATCTCAAAGAAACGAGCGGTGCGGGACAAAGGGCGGCTCCGATATTTTTTGCGGTGTAGGTTAACACTGCTGCCACATATGTGTCAGCAGGCTTCGGCTAGCACTGGCGCACACATCGTTTTGGAGTGCGCCTTATGCCTGTTTTATCGCCTCGCCGCTTGGGCATTGTTCTGGTTGTCATATCGGCCTTGGTGTTCAGCCTTGCAGGAGTATTCACCCGAGGCGTGAGCAGCGCCGCTTGGGACATCATCTTTTGGAGAGGGCTCGCGGCGGCGGGCTTCACGCTGGCCTATCTGGCACTGCGCGGACACCTGCGCGACGAAATCCGGGCCTTTGGCAAACCCGCCTTGCTGGTGGCAGTGTTAAGCGCCTTGGGCACGTCCGCTTTCATTCCCGCCTTCAAGCTAAGCAGCGTGGCCAATGTCGCGCTGATCTATGCCTCCGCCCCCTTTGTCGCCGCATTTCTGGCGTGGGTTTTGGTGCGTGAACTGCCCAAGCGCCGAGTGATGATTGCGGCGGGGCTGGCGATGGGGGGCGTGGCCCTGATTGTCGGGGGGACATCCGGTGGCGCGCATATTGCTGGCGACGCCCTGGCGCTGGTCATGACAGTGATGATGGCGGGGGTCATGGTGGTTTATCGCTGTGCACCCGCAACCACTGCGGCTTTGCCTGCGGCGGTGTCATCGCTGTTCCTCTTGCCCTTGGGCTGGTATTTCGGGGATCCGCTGGCCGTACCGCCGGGGGAGCTCCCTGTTTTGGTCCTGTTCGGCCTGGTTTTTGCCGTGGCGTCGGTGACGTTGTCCGAAGGCGCGCGGCGGTTGCCTGCAAGCGAAACGGCCCTGATCTCGACCCTCGAAGTGCCGCTGGCCCCGACCCTCGCGATCCTGATGCTGAACGAATGGCCAGGCGTTTGGGCGGTGGTGGGCGGAACGCTGATCCTGGGTGCTGTGGTCTGGTCGCAAAGACCCGCCCCCTAACGCAAAAGGGCCGCCCCTGGGCGACCCTCTCATCTGGATGCGTGAGGCGGATTAGCCGTTCACGCTGTCTTTCAGAGCCTTGGCAATGGTCATCTTGACCACCTTGTCGGCCTCTTTCTTGAATTGGTCGCCAGTGGCAGGGTTACGCACCATACGCTCGGGGCGCTCACGGCAATAGATTTTGCCGACGCCGGGCAGGGTGACCGCGCCGCCACCCGACACTTCACGTGTAATCAGGTTGCAGATCGATTCCAGGGCCGCGCCGGCGGATTTCTTGTCTGTGTCCATTTCCTCGGCCAGAGCGGCGACGAGTTGGGTTTTTGTCATTGGTTTTGCCATTTTATGGTCTCCTTCGTCTGCCCGACAACTTGGGCCTCATTGCGTACATGTAACGGTATGTTGTGGGAAAACACAACGAATAGTGGGCCAAGGCAAGCGGAAAACAGGGGTTTTCGGCCTTTTTCAGCCTCCGGTAGCCCCCTTACAGGAACGCGGTTTCGTCAAATGACCGCAATTTCCGACTGTGGATACGCTCTAGCGGCATGGTGCGCAGTTGCTCCATCGATCGGATTCCGATCATCAGATGCCGCGCGACCTGAGATTTATAGAAGGTCGAGGCCATGCCCGGCAGCTTCAGCTCGCCATGTAGCGGCTTATCCGACACACACAAAAGTGTGCCATAAGGCACCCGGAACCGGTAGCCATTGGCGGCGATTGTGGCGCTTTCCATATCCAGCGCAATAGCCCGCGATTGGCTGAGGCGCTGGACCGGTCCGTGCTGGTCCCGAAGCTCCCAATTGCGGTCGTCATAAGAGGCAACCGTGCCGGTACGCATGACGCGCTTCAGCTCGTAACCCTCAAGCTCGGTCACGCCCGCAACGGCCTGTTCCAACGCGATCTGGATTTCAGCGAGCGCCGGGATTGGCACCCAGGGCGGCAGATCGTCGTCCAGTACGTGATCCTCGCGCAGATAGGCGTGGCCCAGGACAAAATCCCCCAGCGCCTGCGAGTTCCGCAGCCCCGCGCAATGCCCCACCATCAGCCAGGCATGGGGGCGCAGCACGGCAATATGGTCGGTCGCGGTCTTGGCGTTCGATGGCCCAACTCCGATGTTGACCAGAGTGATGCCCGACCCGTCGGCCCGTTTCAGGTGATAGGTTGGCATTTGCGGCATCTTGCCCGCATCCTCGATCACGCCGTCACCGGTTGTGATGATGGAATTGCCCGTCGAGACAAAGGCGGTGTACCCGCTCTTAGGGTCGTCCAACTGGGCGCGGGCATAGGCCTCGAACTCGGACACATAAAACTGGTAGTTGGTGAACAGCACGAAGTTCTGGAAATGCACCGGGTCGGTGGCGGTGTAATGCGACAGCCGCGCCAGCGAATAGTCGACGCGCTGGGCGGTGAATGGGGCCAATGGCTCGATCCCGTCCTTGGCCGTATAGGTCCCGTTGACGATATCGTCATTGGTCGTCGTGAGGTCAGGCACGTCAAAGACATCGCGCAGCGTAAACTGCGCCGCCCCTTCCTGGGGCACCGTGATGGCGTCGTTATTGGCGACCGCAAAATGCACCGGCATCGGGGTGTCGGAATATCCGATATGCACGGGTTGGTCGTGGTTGGCGATCAACAGGCCGATTTGCTGGGTTAGATAGTTCGCAAACAAGTCAGGCCGGGTGATCGTGGCCGCGTAGGTGCCGGGCCCTGACACATGGCCAAAACTGAGCCGCGTATCGACGCGCGCATAGCTTGACGTGGAAAACCGTACTTCGGGGTAAAACGCGCGGACGCGCCCGTCTGGCGCGCCCTTGGTCATGGCCGCAGCGAAGTGGTTGTTCAAAAAATCGGACGCCTCGTCATACAGCTGACGCAGGAGGGCAACCGCCGCCTTCGCATCGTCCATGCGTTGGTGAGGTCGCTGATCGGGTGTGAGTATTTTCATGTTGTCGTCTCTAATACGGGTATGAATTCGAATGTGCGCACGTCCACGAGACCAAGGTCTGAGATGCGCAATTCAGGGATTACAACAAGCGCAAGCAGCGAATGTTGCATGTAAGCGTTGTTCAGGGTGCAGCCGCAATCGACCATGGCCTGAACCAGTTTGTCGGCTTTGGCTGCCACCTCGTGGGCCGGGCTGTCGGACATGAGGCCCGCGATGGGCAGTTCCACCAGCGCCAGTTCCTGGCCGTCCTTGTAAATGGTGATACCGCCGCCCACTTCGGCCAGCCGGTTTGCGGCCAGCGCCATTTGCGCGCGATCGGTGCCCACCACAATCATGTGGTGGCTGTCATGGGCCACCGTCGAGGCCATGGCCATCTTGCCACTGTAGTTGAAACCAGCGACCAGAGCGTTCGTCACGCCCCCTGTCGCCTTATGTCGTTCCACCAATGCGATCTGGCAGGTGTCGCCGTGGCTTTCCACTTTGCCATCGTTCACGGGCATGTCCCGTTTCAGTGCTTTGGTCGGTGCCTGATTTTCCACCACACCGATGACATTCGCAGTTACGGAATTGCGGCCCTCGGGGGCCTTGATCTCAAAGTCTGCTGCGGTCTTTTGAGCGCCCATATGGACCGTCTGACGGGCCGTGTCAGGCCAGTCGAGATGTGGGCATTCGGCGGTCAACTTGCCATCCATCGCCACGGTCTTGCCGCGTGCGATCACATGCTCGATCGGCAGGGCGTTGAGGTCAGAGGTCAGAATGATATCCGCCCGCCGCCCCGGCGTAATCGATCCAATCTCACGCTCCAGCCCGAAATGCGTGGCCGTGTTGATCGTCGCCATTTGCAGCGCCACCAGCGGATCGCAGCCACAGGCAATGGCATGGCGGACCACCCGGTTCATGTGCCCCTCGTTCACCAGCGTGCCGGAATGGCAATCGTCGGTGCACAGGATCATATTGCGCGGGTCCAGACCCTTTTCGGTGATGGCTGTGATCTGCGTTTCCACGTCATACCAGGCGCTGCCAAGGCGGATCATCGACCGCATACCCTGCCGCATTCGCATGATTGCATCCGCCTCGCAGGTGCCTTCATGATCGTCCGCCGGACCGCCCGCCACATAGGCGGCAAAATCGGGGCCAAGGTCGGGCGAGGCATAATGGCCACCCACGGTTTTGCCAGCATTCTGGGTCGCTGCAATCTCGGCCAGCATCTGGGGATCACCCGCCGCGACACCGGGAAAGTTCATCATTTCGCCCAACCCGATGATACCGGGCCAGGTCATGGCCTCGGCCACATCGTCGGCTGAGATTTCGTAACCCGTTGTTTCCATCCCCGGGGCCGAGGGGGCACAGGATGGCATTTGTGTCCAGATGTTCACAGGCTGCATCAGAGCCTCGTCATGCATCAGGCGCACGCCGGCAAGGCCCAGAACATTCGCAATCTCATGGGGGTCGGTGAACATGGTCGTGGTGCCGTGCGGAATGACAGCAGCGGCAAATTCGGCAGGGGTCAGCATACCGCTCTCGATATGCATATGTCCGTCACAGAGGCCGGGAACCATGTATCGGCCTGCCGCCTCGATCACCTCGGTGTCGGGGCCGATGCAATGACTGGCATCGGGTACAACGCACGCAATACGCCCATGGCGGATGGCAATATCGTAGCCGGGCAGCGCCTCGCGGGTGTGCACATTTACCCATATCCCACCGCGTATGACGGTATCGGCGGGCGCACGGCCTGCGGCAGTTTCGATAAGGTCGGGGGCGACGGCGGGCCAGCTTGGAAAAGCGGACGGGAAAAGGTCATGTTCCATGTCCCGTTGGATCAAAAAACGCGGGCATACGCAAGGGGCCGGGAACGGTTGTCTTGAAACTATCATGAAAGGCGGCAAAGACTGGCCCATGGACATTGTCATTCATCACAACCCCGATTGCGGCACCTCGCGCAATGTACTGCAGTTCATCCGGGCCTCAGGCTATGAGCCGACGGTGATCGAATACCTCAAGGTGGGTTGGACGCGGCCCCAGCTTTTGGCGCTGTTTGCCGCCGCCGGGTTGACGCCCCGGACAGCGCTGCGCGTGACCAAGAGCCCAGCCGCCGAAATGGGGTTGCTGGACGAAAGCGTGCCCGATGATGTTCTGATGGAGGCGATGCTGGAGCATCCCGTTCTGGTCAACCGCCCGATCGTGGCCTGCGTTCGTGGCGTGCGCCTGTGCCGCCCGTCTGATGCAATTTTGGACCTTTTGCCGGTCTGGCCGCCGGGCCCGCTGTTCAAAGAGGATGGCGACATGGTTCTGGATGCCGATGGCAACAGGGTTGACGGTTCAAAATAGATCAATAAGGCTGACCTTATGGATTATGAAACGATAGATGCAGACAGCTTTGGCCGGGGCCTGCGGGGCATTGGCCTGAACCTGTTGGTGCGGGACGTTGGGGCCGAGGTGGCCTTTCTCAAGGCCGTTTTCGGTATGAAGGCGTTTCAGCCCACTGCCGATTTCGCGATCATGACCTATGGGGATCAGGTGTTTCAGTTGCACAGCGACGGGACGTATCATTCCAACCCGCTGCTAGGGCTTTTACCCGAAAACCCGCCACGGGGTGGCGGGATCGAGATTAGGCTCTATGACACCGACCCCGAAGAGGCGGTTGCGCTGGCCAAGGCCCACGGCGGCACGATCCTGCAAGAACCCACCGACAAACCCCACGGCCTGCACGAGGCATATATCCTGTGCGAGAATGGATACGCTTGGGTGCCGTCGCGGGGGAAAGATAGTGTAGATTGATGGTCCGCAATTATTCCGATGCGGTTTTTCGAGCAAGCGGAAGGTTTCTTGTTTTCTCAGCCGTGACTGCGGTACTTCTCGCTTTTTGCGCCTTCATATTTCTTGCGGTTGGTTACGCGTCAGGTCATCTGTCGTGGTGTCAATACGATTACGAAGGTACGGTCTTTGAATGTGGAAGCATGAAATAGGCAGCTGCCCGGCTTCGCCCATAGCAATTCGGCCTGTGTGGAAGGTGAGGTCTGGCACCTAGCTGCGACGCTTCGCGAATTTCCGCCCGATCCCGCGCATCGTCGTGCGGTTCAGATACCATAGGAAATAGAGGGTGGCGTTGTTGCGCAGTTCACTCTGGGGCTCTTGACCGCGCGACATCCGCGTCATTTGCCAGGCATAGAATTCGACCTGCGACACGGTGTTCACCAGATTGGCCAGCCAGCTTTTGGTGTTTGCACCGAACCGCCCGCGCCCGATGTTCAACCCACTTTCATCGCTGCTGATATCTTCGACTTTGCCAGCCAGGATATCCGCCACCGCATCCGGCAGCACACAAAGGGGCCGGGCGAGGCCGATCATGTCGATGCCGTCTTCGGTCACTGCCGCCTCCATCGCGGTGCGGGTGCGAAAACCGCCGGTGACCATAATCGGCACGCTGACGGCCTTGCGCACTTCGCGGGCGTAGTCGAGGAAATAGGCCTCGCGTCGCTTGGTGCTGTCGCGTTGCTCGTCCTCGGTCCCATTGACAAAGCTCATCTTTTCATAGGTCCCGCCCGACAATTCGATCAGGTCAATACCGTCCTCTTGCAGCCATTTGGCAACCTGGCAGCTGTCTTCAAGCGTGAAACCGCCCTTCTGGAAATCGGCCGAATTCAGTTTCACTGCGACAGGGAAATCGGTGCCCACCACCGCCCGAATGGCAGCATAGACGCGGCGCAGGAACCTCGCACGATTTTCCAACGATCCGCCAAATTCATCGCTGCGTTGGTTGGTGATGGGCGATAGGAACTGGCTGATCAAATAGCCATGCGCGCCGTGGATCTGCACTCCGTCAAAGCCTGCCTTCTGCGCGATCTGCGCGGTTTTGGCATAGCGGGCGATGGCATCCTCAATGTCGTCATCGGTCATGGCCCGAGGCTTGCCAAAAAGGCCCAGAATTTGCAGCTTTTCCGCGGATGGCGACAGGGGCCTCGTGTTCACGACAATGGGGCATTGGCGGCCCGGATGGCTGATCTGCATCCAGATCTGGCACCCATCCACCTTTGAGGCTTCGGCCCAGGCACTGAGCGCTGAAAGGTTGCTGTTATCCTCAACCACCACATTGCCGGGTCGTTCGAGATAGCGCCGATCTACCATCACATTGCCAGTCAACTGCACGCCCATTCCACCTTTGGCCCAGCGGTTATAAAGGGTCGCATGCGCCTGTGTCGGATCATCGTCCGGGCCACACATCGCCTCGGTCATCGCACTTTTGCCGAACCGGTTTTTGACTTGCACACCGCAGGGCAGATCGAGAGGCTGAGAAAGGATGGACGTCATCAAATGGCCCTTTTCGTAGCTGGCATTGGCGCCCAAACGTTACAGCATGGTGCACGCGCCGCGCGCGGAATGGCAAGCGTGAATGCCATAGACATCAGGTCGCATTCAGGACAGGTTTTGTAGTTGATCCTGGGGCGGCCCCCTGCGCACCCTGACGCCAAGAACCAAAGGGAGCCCTGATCATGACCGTCACCGAATTGCGTCCCAACATGGACCACTGGCAGGAACGCGTAGACCTTGCCGCCGCCTTCCGCTGGACCGTGCGCCTGAATATGCACGAGGCGGTGGCCAACCACTTTTCCCTCGCCATCAACGACGACGGCACCAAGTTCCTGATGAACCCCAACCAGATGCATTTTTCCCGGATCATGGCGTCGGACCTGATTGTGGTGGATGCCAATGACCCGGCCAGCATGGAAGGACCTGATGCGCCTGATCCGACGGCCTGGGGGCTGCACGGCGGTATGCACCGGCACTGCGCGCATGCCCGCTGTGCCATGCACGTCCACTCGCCTTATGCCACGGCTTTGGCGGCGCTGGCTGACAGTCGTTTGCCGCCCGTGGATCAAAACGGGTGCATGTTCTTTGATCGGGTCGTGGTGGATGACGCCTATGGCGGATTGGCGTTCGAGGAAGAGGGCGAGCGCTGTGCCAAGCTGTTTGATGACCCTCGTAAAAAGGTGATGGTGATGGGCAATCACGGGATCATGGTATTGGGCGACACGGTGGCCCAGACCTTTAACCGCATGTTCTATTTCGAACGGGCCTGTCAGACGTATTTGCTGGCCTTGCAAACCGGCAAACCCCTGCGGGTGATCCCTGATGATGTGGCGGCCAAGACAGCGCAAGAGATCGAGGATTATCCCGAACAGGACGAACGGCATCTGGCCGAGTTGAAGGCGATTCTGGACGAGGAAGGGTCGAACTATGCCAGCTGATGGGGCGCTGGATGGGGCTGAAGCCAAAGAGGCTGCCCGCTGGAACCATCGCCCACCGACACCAATTGCGCAGAACCCACTGTTTCAATGGCCGCTACGCCCCATGGCGATCTTTCGATGGTACGCCGCCTTCTGGTTCGAAATCTCGACCACAACGCTCTGTCTGGTGCTGGCACTTGGCGCCTATTTCATCATTCTGCCCGCGTTAGAGACGATGCAGACCTTCCAACCCGGTTGGATGATCCGGGTCTGGATGGCCAATCTGGTGCCGCAATGCCTGATCGCAGGCGGGCTGCACTACTGGCTGATCACGCGCAAAGGGCAGGGGGACACATCCAAATTCGACCCCCGCGACCAGAACCGCAAGAACGGGTCGTTCACCTTTAACAACCAGGTTCTGGACAACATGTTCTGGCACATTGTCAGCGGGATCACGTTGTGGAGCCTGGCGCAAATCGGTGTTTTCTGGATGATGGCCAACGGCTATGCGCCCAGCATGTTCTTTCCCGACAACCCGGTCTGGTTCGTGGCCGCCTTTGTGCTTATCCCGATCTGGAGCAGCTTTCACTTCTATTGGGTGCATCGTGCGCTACATTGGCCGCCGCTTTATAAACTGGCGCATGCCCTGCACCACCGGAACGTCAATGTAGGCCCCTGGTCGGGGATCGCGATGCACCCGGTGGAACACTTGCTGTTCTACACGAACTTTGCGATTCACCTCGTGGTGCCCAGCCACCCGATCCACGTGATGTTTCACGGCTATGTGCAATCGACGCATCCCGTTTTTTCGCATTCAGGATTCGAAGACCTGATGGTCAAGGACAACCCGCAGCTGAGCATGGGGGTCTTCTTTCACCAGCTGCATCACCGGTATTTTGAGTGCAATTACGGCACGGTGGAGATGCCTTGGGACCGTTGGTTCGGCAGCTATCACGACGGTACGGGCCGGGCGACAGAAGAGGCACGGGCCCGCAAAAAGCAGATGTATACCTGATGAACGCAACAGGGCCGCACCCCCATAAGGCAAACCTCTTGGTGCGCCTTGCGCCTCTACTTTTCAGCCTTGCGAAAGGCCAAGAGTAGAGCGGTGTCACGGGCGTGTTCGCCCGGTGCGTCGTTGGCATAGACAGGCACTTCGGTGGTGGTCAAATCACTGATATGCGGCTCTAACATGGCGATTTTCGCGGCAAACCCTGCCGCCTGGAAATGCGCTGCATTGACCGACAACACGATCCAGCCGTGTGGCTGCACGACGTGCATCACCGCATCAATACCATCCGGGCCCACGTGCCCATGGGTGAAGGTGCCGGAACTCACCACGCCTTGATAGGTGTCTTCGGCCGCGTCCAGGCCAAGCAGAACGTCGCCGGTGAACACGGCCCGGTAACAACCTTTGGCTTCCGCAACGGCCAACATCTCTTTGGAAATGTCGGTGCCATCCACCGGTTCAACCCCACGTGCGCGCAGGCACACGCCGCACAGCCCCGTGCCTGCCCCTACATCCAAGACAGGCCCAAACCCGCCCATATTCACAAAGTGCCGTGCCACCTGTTCATGCAGGATATAGCCGTTCTGTTCGGCAAAATCGCTGTCATAGGTCTTGGCCCATTGCGCATAAAGCCTGCGAGAGTCGTCGGGTGTTTGCAGCGCGTAGGCGCTTTCGAGGTCGGGTTTTTCGGTCATGGCCGCATTAGGCGGTGACGTGCCAAGATTGGCAAGGGGCTTGCCCTGCGCCGCAGTTGGGGCCACGTATTGCGCATGACACAGACACTTCTTTCCTTCGGCCACGGCTATTCTGCCCAAGGGTTGGCCCGCCTGCTTTTGCCCCAGGGTTGGCGCATCATCGGGACAACACGCAGCGCGGAAAAGGCCGCCAAGCTGGCCGAACAGGGTGTTGAGCCGCTGATCTTTCCCGGGGACGGAGATGTAACCGGTGCCTTGGTGCAGGCAAGCCATGTCCTGGTTTCTGCCGGTCCCACGGCTGAGGGTGATCCGGTGCTGAACGCCTATGCAGATCAGATCGCGCGCCATGCCAAGCGACTCGAATGGGTGGGTTACCTTTCGACCACCGGCGTTTACGGCGATCATCAGGGCGGTTGGGTGGACGAGGATACACCGCTTGTCCCCTCGACCCGCCGGGGTCAGTGGCGCAAGGAAGCGGAAGCCGCATGGGCCGCCATCCCGGATCTGCCGCTGCATATCTTCAGGCTTGCGGGCATCTATGGCCCCGGGCGGGGCCCCTTTGCCAAGGTGCGTGCCGGCACCGCCCGGCGGATCATCAAAGAGGGCCAGGTGTTTTCGCGCACGCATGTTGACGACATCGCACAGATCGTCGCGGCCTCCATCGCTCGGCCCAACCCGGGTGCGGCCTATAACGTCTGCGATGACGATCCGGCGCCACCGGAGGATGTAATCGCCCATGCCGCTGAGCTATTGGGCCTGCCGGTCCCTCCAGCCGTTCCGTTCGAGACGGCAGAGATGACACCCATGGCCCGCAGCTTTTATGCCGAAAGCAAACGGGTAAGGAATGACCGGATCAAGGATGAATTGGGTATCAAGCTGATCTATCCCGATTACCGCGCGGGCCTTGCGGCCCTTTTGGCAGATGACACCGCCTGACCGCGGCACGCTCACTGCGCTCCTTGATCGGCTTGAGGGCGCGGCGACGGGCGACGAGGTGTCAGTTCAGGATATATTGAACAAAATCGGTGACAGGTCGATCATGCCCATCGTGTTGGCCATCGCTCTTGTGTTGGTCTCGCCCCTGTCGGGTATCCCGGGCCTGCCAACGATCTCGGCTATCATCATTCTGCTGGTCATGGGCCAGGCGCTCGCGCGGCGGCAGCATTTGTGGCTGCCAGCGTTTCTGCGCGACCGGCGGTTGCGGTCAGACCGGATGATTAAATCCATTGCCCATATGCGCCGCCCGGCCCACTGGATTGATCGTCATTCGCACCCACGCCTGCGGATATTGACCTCCGGTCCTTTGCGGCTTGTGACGCTGTTGGCCTGCACTGTGGTCCCGATGATCTGGCCGTTTCTGGAGCTGTTGCCCTTTGTCACCTCCATCGGGGCAGGGGCTGTCGCCTTGATGTCCTTTGGTCTTTTGACCCGCGATGGGCTCTATGTGTTGTGGGGCTATGTCGTTGTGGGAGCCATGGTGGCGGCCATTCTGTGGCTGCTTCAGGCCGGGGCCTGAGACCGCATCATCCGGTAAAGCACTGCACCGACAAGCCCAAAGACGACCAACAGAGCCATTGCCGTACCGCCATTTGCGGCATAGAAAACCGCGCGCTCAGGCAGTTCCATGTTGTTGAGAAAGGGGTACGGTAACCCGCTGGTCACCTCGCCCTGTGGCCTGTTGTTGAACCGCTGCACAAACAGCTCGGCCCAAGCCACATAGGCGGCAATGATCGCCAAGAGCGGCAGGATCGCCCGCCAGACCCGCCGAAAGACCCGGCCGATGAACAGTGCGTCGATGATTTGCAACGCAGGTCCAAGGGCGTGCAGGTAGTATTCCTGGTGCCAGATGATCGGCCCGCCGTTGTTCACCAAGGCCGGGTCAGTGAAATAAAGCTGCCAATACAGATAGACGACCATCACGTTCAGAACGGCTGCGCAAGTGGCCGTTACTTCGTGGCGTCGCGTGATCCGATGTTCACTGAGCGCGAGCATCCGGCTGGCAGAATAAAACGACAGGAACAGCGCCCAGATGGTGAGGTATCGAAAAGGGCCGCCGGGCCCGCTCCACGATCCATAGACCAGTTGGTAGAGGCAATAGCCCGCCGCGAGCAGAAAAACGGCCCAGCGGTAGAGGATGACATAGCGGTTATGAATATCCATGTAAGCCACGTTGGCGGACGTTTTTGGTCGGCGCAAGCTCTAGGCCCGCGCCTCGCCGATTGACGTCACGCCAAGGATGCTAAGCACCTTGGCCTCGATATGTTCGGCGTTCATGCCAGCGACGGCATACATGTCGCCCGGGCTGGCCTGGTCGATGAAGATGTCGGGCAGCACCATGGAACGATACTTGAGGCCGTGGTCGAACACGCCTTCCTCCGCCAAGAGTTGCGAAACGTGACTGCCGAAACCACCAACAGCGCCTTCTTCGATGGTGATCAGCGCATCGTGGTTGGCCGCCAGATCAAGGATCAGATCGCGGTCGAGAGGCTTGGCAAAGCGCGCATCAGCGATGGTGGGCGTAATTCCCTTGGCGACCAGGTTTTCGGCGGCCTTTTCGACCTCTGACAGCCGCGTGCCAAAGCTAAGCAGCGCAACGCCCTTGCCCTCGCGGATCATCCGCCCCTTGCCGATTTCAAGCGGGATGCCGCGTTCGGGCATATCCACGCCGGTTCCTTCCCCACGGGGAAAGCGGAAGGCGATGGGGCCGTCATCGTGGGCGGCCGCGGTGGCGACCATATGCGCCAGTTCTGCCTCGTCCGCCGCAGCCATCACGGTAAAGCCCGGCAGGTTGGTGAGATAGGCCACGTCGAAGGCCCCCGCATGTGTGGCCCCATCGGCCCCCACAAGCCCCGCCCGGTCGATGGCAAAGCGCACGGGCAACCGTTGGATCGCCACATCGTGCACAACCTGATCATAGCCGCGCTGCAGAAAGGTTGAGTACATCGTGCAGAACGGCTTCATCCCGCCCGCAGCCAAGGCCGCCGAGAATGTCACACCATGCTGTTCGGCGATACCAACGTCAAAGCAGCGACTGGGATAGCGTTCGGCAAAGAGGTTCAAACCCGTGCCATCGGGCATCGCGGCTGTGACGGCGCAAATCTTGTCATCGTCTTGTGCCTGCTTGATCAGATGTTCAGCAAACACGCGTGTATAGCTCGGTGCATTTGAGGGTGCTTTTTTCTGCTCGCCTGTCACCACGTCGAACTTGGCGGTCGCGTGCCCCTTGTCCCGAGCGGTTTCAGCGGGTGCGTAGCCCTTGCCCTTTTTCGTCAACACATGGATCAGGATCGGGCCGGTGGCACGGTCCTTGACGGTGCGCAACACTGGCAAGAGTTGCGACATGTCATGCCCGTCGATGGGGCCGAGATAGCTGAACCCCAACTCCTCAAACAAAGTCCCGCCAACGGCCATGCCTTTGAGCATTTCCTTGGCCCGTTTTGCCCCTTCGCGGAAGGGTTCGGGCAACAGGCTAACGGCCCCTTTGGCCGCCGCTTTGAAATCCTGAAACGGGTTTTGGGCATAGAGCCGCGACAGGTATGACGACATCGCGCCCACGGGCGGGGCAATCGACATCTCGTTGTCGTTGAGGATCACGATCAGACGCTTGCCCAAATGGCCCGCGTTATTGAGTGCCTCGTAGGCCATCCCGGCACTCATCGAGCCGTCGCCGATCACGGCAATGGCGTCTCCGAGCCCTTCGGGCACCACTCCGCCCAGATCACGCGCCACGGCAAAGCCCAAGGCGGCACTGATCGAGGTCGAAGAATGCGCCGCCCCAAATGGATCATAGGGAGATTCGCTGCGTTTAGTGAAACCGCTCAAACCGTCCTTCATCCGCAAGGTGCGGATGCGGTCGCGCCGTTCGGTCAGGATCTTGTGGGGGTAGCATTGATGGCCGACGTCCCAGATGATCTTGTCCCGGGGCGTGTCAAACACGGCGTGCAGCGCCACGGTCAATTCGACCACGCCCAGACCTGCACCCAAATGCCCACCGGTGACGGACACGGCGGATACGGTTTCGGCCCGCACCTCATCCGCGATCTGGCGCAACTGGCCATCCGAAAACCGTTTGAGGTCAGCAGGGCGTTGAACAGTGTCCAGAAGCGGGGTGTTGGGGCGGTCAGACATCAGGCGTCTTTCATTTCTTGCGGGTCACGACAAAGCGGGCGGCGTCCCGCAATACGTCTGCCTCCGCTTGGTACACATCTAGCGCGTCACAGGCCTGCGTCACCAGATCATCAGCGCGGCGTTTCGCCTCGTCCAACCCCAGCAGGGACACGAAAGTGGCCTTGCCGGCGTCCGCATCCTTGCCCGTTGCCTTGCCCACTGTGGCGGCGTCGCCGGTCACGTCCAGCACATCGTCGGCAATCTGAAAGGCGAGGCCTAGGGCGCGGGAATAGGTCTGGAGCGGTCCAAGGTCCGCCTGCGCCATGCGCGCGCCCGCAGTGGCGGACCATTCGATCAGTGCGCCAGTCTTGCCCCGTTGCAGAGCGGTGATTTCATCAAGGGCCAGGGGCCGGTCAGCGGATTCGGCAGCGATGTCGAGAGCTTGGCCCAACACCATACCCTCGGCACCTGACGCTTTGGCCAGAGACAGTGCCAGATCGGCGCGCACATCGCCCGAGCCTGCCTCGGGCCGCGCAATCATTTCAAACGCCAGCGTTTGCAGCGCGTCGCCGGCGAGCACAGCGGTCGCCTCATCCCATTTCACATGCACGGTTGGTGCGCCCCGGCGCAGGTCATCGTCGTCCATGCAAGGCAGATCGTCATGGACCAGGGAATAGGCATGTAGTGCCTCAATCCCCGTTGCGGGCCAGATGGCCGCCCCGGCAGACACCCCATGCAAGCGCGCACTTTCCAAGACTAAAAACCCACGCAGCCGTTTGCCCCCGTTCGTGGCATGCGCCATCGCCTCGACCACAGGTACATCGGGCAACGCCCCCAATACGGCATCAAACTGCGCCTGAACGGCGGTCGCGGCCTCGATCAGTCTTTGGTCGAACACGTTACTGGTCGCTGACAGGTTTCAGACCGGTGGGATTGCCGTCGGCGTCCAGCGTGATCGCGGCTACCTTTTCCTCGGCCTCTTTCAGCTTGGCCTCGCAACGTGCCTTGAGTGCGGCCCCTCGTTCATAGAGGGTGATCGAGGCGTCCAGCGCCACGTCGCCCCGTTCCAACTGGCCCAGAACCTGTTCCAGTTCGGCCATCGCTTCTTCAAAGCTCATCTCGTCTACGGGGCGGTCGGTCATTCATGCGGCCTTTATCAGCGATTGGACATGGGCGCGGGCACAGGCAGCCAGCGCATCCAGATCATAGCCACCTTCCAGCACTGATACCACCCGGCCCTTGCACAGGGTTTGTGCAGCGTTCGTGAGCATATCGGTAAGTTGCGTATAGGTGTCCACGGACCAATTGAGCTGGGCCAGTGGGTCGTCCTGATGGGCATCGAACCCGGCAGAGATCAGGATCAACTCGGGCTGATGCGCATGCAGCGCGGGCAAAACCTTGGCCTCATATTCCGCGATGGCATGGGCGCCGTCGGTGCCGGGGGCCAGCGGCAGGTTCAGCACGGTCTGGTGCGGGCCGCGATCCGAGGCGAGGCCCGTGCCTGGCCAAAGCGGCATCTGCTGCGAAGTGACGACCAGCGCCCGAGGATCGTCCTGCAAAAGAGCCTGCGTGCCATTGCCGTGATGCACGTCGAAGTCGACGACGGCGACACGCGAAAGGCCCCGCACCTCCAGCGCATGTTTGGCGGCGATGGCGACATTGCCAAAGATGCAGAACCCCATAGGCAGGGATTGTTCCGCATGGTGGCCGGGCGGGCGCATGGCGACAAAGGCGTTCTGTGCTTCGTCGTCCAGCACCATGTCCACGGCTTTGACCGCGCCCCCGGCGGCGCGCCAGATGGCGTTGTAAGAGGTCGGAGAGAGGAAGGTTTCAGCGTCTGTCTCGCGGTCGAGGCCCGAGAAACCGTCCGTCGGCACCTTTGAGCGTGCGAAGTCGATGTAGGCTTGCGGGTGGCAGAGCGCGATAGAGGCATCATCGGCCAGCGGCGGATCGACGCGGAGCAGATTAAGGTCGGCCAACGCCCGCTGAATGTAGTCGAGCCGTGCCACCTGTTCCGGCATGCCGGAGGGCGTGACGTGCAACAGGCCGTCGGAATGAGTGAGAAGTGCTGTTGTCATGTCAGTTCCTCGACTGCCAGAGTACCCGCGCAGCAAAAAACCAAAGTGAGCCAACCGTCCCGCGTTGCACACGCTTAATCAGCCGGACGACCTCGTCATCTGCGAGGACATGGACCGGGAACAGTGTTGGGTCCGTGCAAGCATTTTGAAGCGTTCCCAATTCGCCGCCATTTCGACCGCCAAAATACAGGTCGTTCAATTTGCCATTGGGGTCATGGGCGATCATTTTCTTGAGTTCTTGGGGATGATTTTTGCGCATGTGCTTGCGCAATCGCCTCAGTGCCCAAAGGTTGATAGCAACGGTTTGATGGTCCATCAATCGGGCGCCAACATGTACCCGGCTCCACGCACCGTTTGCAGGTAGCGGGGCTGTTTTGGATTGCTCTCGATCTTGCGGCGCAGGCGGGTGATCTGCACGTCCACAGCGCGTTCCTGGGCCTGACCACGGTCGCGGCCCAGATCCTCGACCAATTGGGCGCGGCTGATAGCTTCGCCGGGCTTGGCGGAGAAAAGCTTCATCAACTGCATTTCCGTGGCGGTAAGCCTGACAAGATCAGAGCCTTGCCACATCTCGCCCCGTTCCATGTCATAGCGGATCGGGCCCAGGGTCAGAATTTTTGGCGTCGCCTGATCTGCGGCCACGTCGGGCACCCGGCGCAGGATCGCGTTAATGCGCAACAACAGTTCTTTGGGTTCGAAAGGTTTTGACAGGTAATCGTCGGCACCCGCCTCCAGCCCTTCGATCCGGTTGTCGGTCTCGCCTTTGGCGGTCAGCAGCAAGATGGGGGTCGTGTGGGTTTCACGCAGGGACCGGCACAGGCTGATGCCATCCTCGCCGGGCATCATGACGTCCATGACGATCAAGTCAAAGTCGAGGCCCCCGAGGATGCGTCGCGCATGGGCGGCGTCGCGCCCTGCGGTCACCAGAAACCCGTGCCGCATCAGGAACTTCTGCAGCAACGTACGGATGCGTTCGTCATCATCGACGATCAGCAAATGTGCATCAAAATCGCTCATGTCCCGCTCTCCTTCAGTCTGGTGTAGGTGCGCTGCATCTCTGTGTCCATCATCGCTTCTAGCACCGTGCGAAAGCCCGCCACCGCATCAGGGCCCGCATCGCGAAAGGCCGCGCGCATACGGGCGCGTTGGGCGTCCGACAACCGGCCTTCAAGTGCGCGGCCCTCTTCGGTCAGATAGAGATGGCGTTCGCGCTTGTCTGATTTCCCTACACGGCTTTCGACCAGTCCATCCTCGATCAGAGTTCGCAGCACTCGGTTCAGCGATTGTTTCGTGACGCCAAGAATGTTGAGCAGATTGTTTACCGTCGTCCCCGGCGCGCGATTGATAAAATGGATCGCCCGGTGATGGGCGCGCCCATAGGCCATGTCGGTCAGGATGCGATCCGGGTCGGCGGTAAAGCCGCGATAGGCAAAGAACATCGCCTCGATCCCTTGCCGCAACTGCTCGTCCGTGAGGAACAGAAGGTTTTCACCCCTGATGCTCCCGCTGCCCCGTCCGTCGCCCATGCTGTCCCCGTCGTTTGGATACGTCTTTTGTAGTCAGTTTATGTCAGCCTTGTTGACATTCCAAGAGTGAAGCGCTATCGAATCGCAGGTTTTGCGCAACTTTATGTCCGATGTGGACTTAACCGCGCAACTATTGCAAAACGGGAGGCTGATATGGCTGGCTATGATGATCGCGACGGTAAAATCTGGATGGACGGCCAAATGGTCGATTGGCGCAGTGCCAATGTCCACGTCCTGAGCCATGCCATGCACTACGCGTCCTCTGTGTTCGAGGGTGAGCGGGCGTATAATGGCAAGATTTTCCTGAGCCGCAAACACTCCGAACGGCTCCACTTTTCGGCCGGAGAGCTGGACTTTCAGATCCCCTATACTGTCGACGAGATTGAGGCCGCCAAGCAGCAGGTCCTGACGGCCAATGGCTTGACGGACGCGTATGTGCGCGCGGTGGCGTGGCGCGGTGCTGGTGAAGACATGGGTGTCTCTTCGGCACGCAACCCTGTCCACCTGGCCATCGCGGCCTGGGAATGGGGCAGCTATTACGGCGACGCCAAGTTCAAGGGCGCCAAGGTGGACATCGCCAAGTGGAAGCGCCCCTCGCCCGAGACGATCCCCGTCCACGCCAAGGCGGCGGGCCTCTATATGATTTGTACCACGTCCAAGCACGCGGCCGAGGCCAAAGGCTGTTCCGACGCGCTGTTCATGGATTATCGTGGTTACGTGGCCGAGTGCACAGGGGCCAACATCTTTTTCGTCAAAGATGGTGAGGTTCACACGCCCAAAGCGGACGTGTTTCTGAACGGCCTGACCCGGCAGACAGTGATTGGCATGCTTGAGGACAAACAGATCAAGGTCCACGAACGCGTGATCATGCCCGAAGAGCTGGAAGGGTTTGAGCAATGCTGGCTGACCGGCACAGCGGCCGAGGTGACCCCCGTGGGCGAGATTGCAGACTTCAACTTTGAGGTTGGCGCGATCACTCGCGAGATTGCCGAAGACTATGAAAAGCTGGTGCGGGCCTGATCCTTGGATTTCGACGCCTTTGCTGAGGCGTGGGAAGCCGCCTGGAATTCACAC
This sequence comes from uncultured Tateyamaria sp., assembly GCF_947503705.1. GTDB lineage: Bacteria > Pseudomonadota > Alphaproteobacteria > Rhodobacterales > Rhodobacteraceae > Tateyamaria. Next base: position 640,687 of record NZ_CANNES010000001.1, read on the forward strand.
GATCTGGATCGCATCCTCGCCCATTACAGCGCGGATGTGATCTTTCGCTCGCACAAGGCGATGCGTTTGGTGGGGCGGGGTGAGTTGCACGGCAAGGACGCGCTGCGCGACTATTGGGGCCGGGCGCTGGCGGCCCAACCTGACCTGTCATTTGTGGTGGTGGATGTGCTGCATGGTTACGGCATGTTGGTCATCACCTACCGCAACCAACGGGATGTCTTGGCGGCAGAAACGCTGCGGTTCGGGCCTGATGGGTTGGTGGTAGAGGCGTCGGCGTGTCATCGAAAGTGACATACGACCTCACCCTTTAGGGTCCGTCACCTGCCGCGCTTTGCGTCGGTCCACCCCTAATTGCCGTTCCCGCCAGATGATCAGTACGCCGCCCAAGACCACCAGCGCGGCACCGATGACCGTGGCGGATGTGGGGACCTCGGCAAAGATCACATAGCCGATGAGCGCCGCAAAGATCAGCGAGGCGTAGTCGAAGGGCGCCAGCATTGATGCCCCGCCAAAGCGGTAGCTGGAGGTGACCAGGATTTGAGCCACGCCGCCGATAAGACCCGCGCCCACCAGCAGGATCAAGTCGCGACCGTCGGGGATGACCCAGCCGAAGGGGAGGCTGAGTAGGCTCAGCAGCGTGGCGGTCATCGAGAAATAGAAGACGATAGCGGCGGTGTGTTCAGTTTGAACGAGTGTGCGGATATGGATTTGGACCAAGGCTCGCAGGATCGAAGCCCCCAATACCATCAACGCACCGATGGTCGTCGCTGTGCCCAGGGTGTCGACGCTGAGCCGCGGCCACATCACGATCATTACGCCCACAAGGCCGAGGCCCACGGCACTGATCCGAAACAAGCGCACCCGCTCGCCCAGCATCACAGCGGCTAGAATGACCGTGAACATGGGCGTGGCATAGCCGATGGCCGTCACCTCGGGCAGAGGCAAGAGGCCCAAGCCGCCAAAGGTCAGCGCCATTGCGGTCGTGCCGAAAATCCCGCGCCAGACGTGGCCCATCAGGTTGTTGGGCACCAAGGCCTCGCGAATCTCACCCCTTTGCCAAATCCAAAGGACGATAATCGGCATGGCAAAAAGCGAGCGGAAGAAGACCGCCTGGCCTGCCGGAACGTTCTGGGTTGCGGCCTTGATCATGGCCGCCATCACCATAAACAAAAACACCGCCAACAGCTTGAGCGCTATGGCGGTACCGGGGCGGTTCTGAGTGGAAGGTCGGAGCATGATGCCCCGACCCTTGGAGGTTTGTGGTGTTGAACGCAACCCTTAGAGGAGCGATGCGACGCCCAGAGGCACGCTGAACTTCAGGCACCAGATGTAGATTTCGTTGTAGTCGGCAGGGTTCACACCAGCAGGTACGGTGAAGGTCTGGTAGCCGGTGTTCGACTTCAGCAGGCCCATGCCGGTGGAAGTGTCATATTTGCCATCTTTGCCGAAGCCAACGCGGGGGTCGGGCGCACCGTCGAGGCTGAAGTTGTCAGCCAGGATGACCGTGTGGCTCCCATCGGCGTTCTTGACGACTTCGACGAGGCCGGTGGTGATGTGGTTGGATGCGCCAGTAAAGTTGCCTTTGGCCACGGTCGTGGTTCCGGCGTTGGCCATTGCGGAAAAGCTGATGATGGCGGCCAATGCGATGGCCAGAAAGGTTTGGATTGTTTTGAACATGTGCTTGGTCCTTTGGGTGCGGTCTTCGTTGCGATGGAGCACAGATAACATAGGGAACCAATCGGTACAAAACACAAAGGCGTGAGTTCTGGACTAATTGGTTCCATATCCTATATAGAGGGCCAAGCGAATGGAGAAGACAGATGGCCCGCCCCAGATCATTTCGAACCGAAGACGCCGTGGAAAAGGCGATGCAAGTCTTTTGGACTCACGGCTACGAGGGCGCGTCCCTGCCTGATTTGCTGGAGGGCATGGGGCTGACGCGCGGGAGCCTTTATAAGGCGTTCACCGACAAAAAGACGCTATTTCTGCGTGTGCTTGAGCATTACGAGGGCATGGCGGTGCAAGCGGGTGTGACGATGCTCACTGACTGTGGGGTCCCCAACGGGGCGGATCGCATCATGGCGATGTTCACCAATTCCTACCGTGCCGTGACCGACGGGGACAGGCGCGGTTGTCTGCTGTGTACCGCGGCGGCCGGTCCCAGCATGTATGACGACGAGATCGCGGAGGCGGTCTCTCGTGGCCTTGGTGCGTTGCGTGATGCGATGGGCGAGGCGCTCAAGGCGTCGCCCAAACACAAGGACCTGCCCGAGGACGCGCGCCGCGAACTCGCCTGTATGCTGATCTCGCAATATGTCGGCCTGCGCACCATGGCCCGCGCCCGTATCGCGCCCGATATGCTGCGCAATGCGGTCCGGTCTGTGGGCGTGATGCTGGCTTAGCCGATTGGGCCGCGCACGCCGCCGGTTTGGCCCCGATCCAGCAGCAGGTGGTCGAGAATCACGCAGGCCATCATGGCCTCGCCCACGGGCACCGCGCGGATGCCAACGCAGGGGTCGTGGCGACCTTTGGTGATGATTTCGGCGTCCTCGCCTGATTTGGTGATCGTCTTGCGGGTTTGCAGGATTGACGAGGTTGGTTTGACGGCAAAGCGCACAACCACGTCCTGGCCGGTGGAGATGCCACCAAGGATACCACCCGCGTGGTTGGAGGAATATTCCGGCCCGTCCGGACCCATCGTGATCTCGTCTGCATTCAGCTCGCCCGTCAGCATGGCCGCCGACATGCCTTCGCCGATCTCGACCCCTTTGACCGCGTTGATCGACATCATTGCGGCGGCGAGGTCCGTGTCCAGCTTGCCATAGACCGGTGCGCCGAGGCCCGGGGGCACGTTCCGCGCGACAACCTCGATCACCGCTCCGACGCTGGACCCGGACTTACGCAGACCATCAAGATAGGTGGCCCAGGTTTCGGCAGCACCTGCATCGGGCACCCAGAACGGGTTCTGGTCAATCTGGCCCCAATCAAAGGTGTCGCGGTCAATCTCGTGAGTGCCCATCCGGGTCATGTAGCCTTTGATCTCGATCCCTGGCACCAGCTTGGCCAAGGCGGCCCGCGCCAACCCACCGGCCGCAACCCGCGACGCGGTTTCACGGGCCGAGGAACGCCCCCCGCCGCGATAGTCGCGGATGCCGTATTTCTGCCAATAGGTGATGTCAGCATGGCCGGGGCGGAATTTCTCGGCGATGTCTCCGTAGTCCTTGGAACGCTGATCAGTGTTTTCGATCATCAACTGAATGGGCGTGCCGGTGGTGACCCCCTCGAACACGCCGGACAATATGCGGACCTCGTCCGCCTCGCGACGTTGGGTGGTGTATTTGTTCTGTCCCGGTTTGCGCTTGTCCAACCACTGCTGGATCATCGCCTCGTCAATCACCACGCCGGGAGGACAGCCATCGACAGTCGCCCCCAGGGCAGGCCCGTGGCTTTCGCCCCATGTGGTCACGCGGAAAAGATGGCCAAAGCTGTTGATCGACATTGGGGCGGCTCCGATTGCAATTGCATTGGGGAAATACGGCGCGGGCGGGCCAATGCCAAGCGGGTTTACACGGTGGGCCGTTTGCCCAACACTTCGACAACCGCAGCGCCGATGATCAGCAGGCTGCCCACCGCCTCGCGCCAGCCAAAGGGTTCGCCCGCAAAAAGGGCGGCGGAGATCACGCCGACCAATAGATCGCTCATTAGTAAAATACCCACGCGGCCCGGCGTCAGGAGGCTGGCAGGCCAGACAGTGAGGACGAGCATGGGCAAAACATACAGTGACATCAGGATGCCCCAGGGCAGGGCGGGCAAGGCAGTGATCAGGCTGGTCCCCGCCACAAAGACGTCGGGGGCGATCACCATTACGGCGAGTGTCACCACGAGGCTGCCAAAGACGAAGGCCACAATCTGTTCGAACGTGTTTGCGCTGCCCAATTGATAGATCTTGAGCGATCCGATGGCCCAGCACATCCCCGACAACAGCGCCAGCCAATCGCCGGCATTGCGCGGCAAAGGCGCGGTTTCGCCGATCCCCAGCACGACCAACAGCCCGCCCATGGCCATTAAAAGGGCTATGACCCGCGTCCGCGTCAAAGCCTCGCCCAGCACAAAGACACCAAGCGCCGTGCCCCAGATCGGAGTAAGGTAAAAGAGCAGCAGCGCCCGGACCACATCCGTCAACAACAGGCTGCTGGCATAAAGGCTGAAGGCCCCACCGAGGAATAGGCCGCAGATCGCTAGTGATCGCAGTGATGCTGTCACCCCAAATCGACCACTGAGCCAAAAGGGCAGGATCACCACCGCTGCACCGACATAAAGAGCAAGGCCGGACCACGCGCCGGGCAATCCAATGCCCTCCAGATAACGCAGTGGGAGCCAGATTAGCCCCCACAGCGCGCCGCCGATAACCAGACCGATGCTTGCAGAAAATTCGGATCGCATGGTCTGTGCGTGCTCCTGTTGCCCCGTCACAGGAGTATGGATCGCCACAGCCGCTGTCCATCCTGTTTGCTCGGCACGGTCCAACCAAAGGCCGTCTTGCTCTTGGCTGGAACGCTGCCTATACACGTCCCTACCTCGGGGTGCTGGAAACAGCTGAGATGCAATGATGCGAACCCGTTGAACCTGAACCGGTTAACACCGGCGGAGGGAAGGTTTGGATCATCCCAAGACCCTTATCCCACCGCCTTCTCTATTGGAGGATGCGATGAAGTATCTGATGACGACTGCCGCGATGCTGAGTGCGAGCGCGGCCTGGGCCGAGACGCCCGTTCTGACAGTTTATACCTATGACAGTTTTGTCTCTGACTGGGGTCCCGGCCCTGCAGTCGAGGCGGCGTTCGAGGCGACGTGCGATTGCGATCTGCAATTTGTTGCGGCGGGTGACGGTGCCGCCCTGTTGGCCCGGATCAAGCTGGAAGGCGCGCGGTCGGATGCCGATGTACTGTTGGGCATCGACACCAATCTGGTGGCCGCGGCCAAGGAAACGGGCCTGTTCGCCCCCCATTCCGTGACGGCCGACTATACGTTGCCGATTGAGTGGAATGACGACACCTTCGCCCCCTACGACTGGGGTTATTTCGCCTTTGTCCACAATGCGGACATGGACGCGCCTGCGAACTTTCGCGATCTGGCGGCCAGCGATCTGAAAATTGCCATTCAGGATCCCCGTTCTTCTACCCCCGGTCTAGGCCTGCTGATGTGGGTCAAGGCGGCTTATGGCGACGACGCTGCGGGTCTCTGGGCGGATTTGTCGGACAATGTGCTGACCGTGACCAAAGGCTGGTCCGAAAGCTATGGTCTGTTCCTTGAGGGCGAGGCCGATATGGTTCTGTCCTACACGACGTCCCCCGCCTATCACCTGATCGCCGAAGAGGACGCGAGCAAAGCTGCTGCCGCCTTTGACGAAGGGCATTATATGCAGGTCGAAGTGGCGGGCAAATTGGCCGCGACGGATCAACCCGAACTTGCGGATGCATTCCTGTCCTTCATGGTCACAGATGCATTCCAGTCGATCATCCCGACGACCAACTGGATGTATCCCGCTGTGACGCCTGCCAGTGGCCTGCCGGATGGGTTCGAGACTTTGATCACCCCGGAAAAAGCGCTGCTGCTGTCGCCCGAAGACGCGGCCGCCGCACGGGATGAGGCCTTGGCCGAATGGCGCGACGCGCTCGCTCAGTAACCGTCGCCGCACTTGGCGGCCCTTTGGCGGCAGGATCAGTCTTTGTGCTGATCCTCGTTGCCTTGCTGGCCGTCATGTCGCGGGCCGATTGGCCCGTGACCTTTGGTGCGGCGGATTGGGCCGTACTGCGGTTCACCGTTTGGCAGGCGGTGTTGTCCGCGCTCTGTAGCGTTGTCTTTGCGATTCCCGTGGCGCGGGCCTTGGCGCGTCGGCAGTTCGTTGGTCGCACGTTTCTGGTCACGCTGCTCGGGGCGCCGTTTATACTGCCGGTGATCGTCGCGGTGCTGGGCATTCTGGCCGTCTTTGGCCGGGCCGGATGGGTCAGCGAATTGTTGGGTCTGTTCGGCTTGCCGCCCCTGTCGATCTATGGGCTGGAAGGTGTCGTGTTAGCCCACGTATTTTTCAACATGCCTTTGGCCACGCGCCTGATCTTGCAAGGCTGGCAAGCGATACCCTCAGAACAATATCGCTTGGCGGGCCAGTTGGGCCTGCCGCCCCGCACCGTGTTTCAGACCCTGGAATGGCCGATGCTGCGCCAGGTAGTGCCGGGGGCGGCGGCGTTGGTCTTTGTGATCTGTTTGACGAGTTTTGCCGTGGCGCTGACCCTTGGCGGCGGGCCGCGGGCAACGACAATTGAATTGGCGATCTATCAAGCGTTTCGCTTCGATTTTGACCTGGGCCGTGCGGCAATTCTGTCGCTGGTCCAACTGGTTGTGGCGGGCACTGCGGCGGTGTTGGCGCTCTGGATATTGCCGCCTTTGGTGCTGCAATCGGGTCTGGATCGCCCATTACAGCGATGGGACGCCCGTGGCGCGCCGTGCCGTGTGCTGGATGCCATCTGGATCGGGTTGGCAGCGCTGTTCCTGCTCTTGCCGCTGAGCGCGGTTATCCTGTCCGGCCTCATCGGATTGTTTGACATGCCAATATCGGTCTGGACGGCGGCCTGGACGTCCTTGTGGGTCGGGATGCTCAGTACGGGTTTGCTCATTCTATGGGCCCTGCCCGTGGCCGCTTGGCTGGGCCAGACCAAACGCGGCGGGGCCGAGGCGATCACATTGCTGGGCCTTGCGGCATCGCCGCTGATGATCGGCACGGGGTGGTTCATCATGATCTATCCCTTTGCGTCCCCGCAAGCCTTTGCCATGCCTGTCACGGCAGTGGTGAATGCGCTGGTGGCCTTGCCCTTCGCGGTGCGCATTCTGGTGCCGGGCATGCGCCAGAGCTTTACCGACTATAGTCGCTTGAACCAAGCGTTGGGGCTGCGCGGCTGGCCGCTGTGGCGGATTGTGTTGCTGCCGCGGATACGTGCCCGTCTGGGTTTTGCCGCGGGGCTAACGGCAGCCATGTCGGTCGGGGATCTGGGGGTCGTGACCCTCTTTGCTGACCCGGATGTGGCGACGCTGCCTCTACAAATGTACCGCCTGATGGGCAGTTACCGCACCGATGCGGCGGCGGGAGCGGCGCTGCTGTTGTTGGTACTGGCGTTGGGCATGTTCTGGATCTGCGATTATTGGGGGCGATATGCTGAGACTTGAGGACCTTCGGGTTGCGCAGGGCAGTTTTTCCCTGAGTGCCGCATTCGAGATTGAAAAAGGGGCACGGATCGCTGTGATTGGCCCGTCAGGTGCAGGTAAATCGACGCTGTTGGGAGCGATCGGTGGCTATGTGCCGCTCGATCATGGACGGGTGATTGTGGCGGGTGACGACGTAACGGACGCCGCCCCTGATCAGCGCGGCATTGCGATGCTGTTTCAGGATGGCAATCTTTTTCCGCATCTGACGCTGGCACAGAATGTGGGCTTGGGTCTGCGGCCTGCCTTGCGGTTGACGGCGGACGAAACAGAAAAGGCGCACGTGGCCCTCGCCCGCGTGGGGCTTGCCGGGTTCGAGGGTCGCACGCCAGGAGACGTGTCGGGCGGACAACAAAGCAGGGCGGCCCTTGCACGGGTCCTGGTACAGGCCAAACCGCTCATCTTGCTGGATGAACCCTTTGCCGCCCTTGGCCCAGCCCTCAGGGCCGAGATGCTGGATCTGACATCCGAGGTAGCACGAGCCGCAGGTGCCACGGTAATGATGATCACCCATGACCCACAGGACGCAGAGCGCGCTGCGGATCAGGTCGTGTTCGTCGATGCGGGGCTAGCGCATGTGCCCCAGCCGGTGGCCGAGATCATGGCCGATCCGCCCGAAGCCTTGCGCGCCTATCTGGGCTTTTAGGCAGCTTTGATCTGTAAACCCTTTCGGGCCTCGACAATGCCCAATGCGGCCTGCGCCGCCTCGCGCCCTTTGGTCACGAAGTGGTCGGCATAGATACCCATGTGGTGGTCGGTTTCCTGAAAATGATGTGGCGTGAGCGATACCGACAGGATCGGGATGGCAGTCTTTAGTCCCACTTGCATCAGGCCTTCGACAACAGCAGACGCGACGAAATCATGCCGGTAGATGCCCCCATCGACCACAAGGGCAGCACAGGCGATAGCGGCGTAATGCCCTGTTTCCGCGAGGGTTTGCGCCATGAGTGGCATTTCAAAAGCGCCAGGCACGTCAAAGACGTCAACCTGAGCGGCGGGAATGATTTCTGTGAACCCTTTGTAGGCTTGATCCACGATGGCGGCGTGCCAGCGGGCTTTGACAAAGGCGAAACGGGTGTGTGTCATTGCAGTCTCCTTCAGGTTCAGACACGTCACCCAAGGCGATTGCGCACAGCGTTCCGCACCCTTTCGGGCGCGGGCCTGCACGTTCTCTTTCATCCGGACTATGACCGTCGGCTCAGGCATCGCACCTGATCTGCTGGACCCCCGTCGGAACGGGGCGCTCGCGGGCTCATGGACTGTATCCACATACCGCCGGTGGGGAATTTCGCCCCGCCCTGAGAACTGGGCCAACTTGCCAAGGCCCGTCCCAACAGGCAAGACGAACCTGACGTCGCAGGAGCACGAAATGCATCCCAACCCGATTTTTCGTACACAGACTTTTGATCGCAACATCATCTTTGCCCGCGAACGCGCCTTTGGCGTTCTCGCGGTGAATGGGGCGGACGGGCCGTTGTTGGCGCATGTGCCAGTTTTGGTCGACGAAACGGGTAGCTTTGTCGACATTCATCTGGTGCGCTCGAACCCCATCGCGCGGGCCTTGAAAGCCTCTGCACAGGCCAAGATCGCGATCAGCGGGCCGGACAGCTATATTTCGCCTGACTGGTACGATGTGCCCGATCAGGTGCCGACGTGGAACTATGTGGCCGTGCATCTTACCGGCACACTTGAGCGTCTGCCGCAGGAGCAGATGCGCGATATGCTGGATCGCCAGTCGGCGCATTTCGAGGACCAGTTGTTGCCCAAAACCCCTTGGAAAACCACCAAGATGACGCCCGAGGTGCTGGATAGCATGATGCGCCAGATTGCCCCGTTTCGCATGACGATTGAAGGCGTCGATGGCACCTGGAAGCTGAACCAGAACAAGCCCGATGAGGTGCGCCTGCGGGCGGCGGATCATGCGGACGCCTACGGGATGGGCAGCGAGACGGCGATCCTGTCAGCGTTGATGCGCGGGGCCGATGGACAGCCGTGATCCCTCTGTTAGGGTTGCGCAAATTTCAGGGGATATGACATGAAACTCTACCACTCGCCCGCCTCGCCCTTTGTTCGCAAAGTCGTTGTCTTGCTTTATGAATTGGAGAAGACGGAGGCCGTGGAGCTTGCCACGATCACCACAACGGCGATGGCGTCGGATGCAAGCCTGATGGCCGCGAATCCCCTTGCCCGCATTCCTGCACTTGAGCGGCCTGAGGGTGTGACACTCTATGACAGTCGGGTCATTACAACCTACCTGGACGACCTGTTTGAGGGAGGTATGTACCCGTCGGGGGCCAGTCGTTGGGAGGTCATGACGCTGGAGGCCACGGGCGACGGGTTGATGGATAGTGCCGTGTCCATGGTTTACGAGATCCGCTTGCGCGATCCGGCCCACCAGTCCGAGGCATGGATCGAGGCGCAATGGGCCAAGGTGGAGCGGGCGCTGGATGCGCTGAACACCCGTTGGATGGGGCATTTGTCCGGGCCGGTGAGCATGGGTCATATTTCCGTCGCCTGTGCGCTTGGCTATCTGGATTTCCGGCACGATGCGCGGGGCTGGCGGCAGGGTCGCGAGGCGCTGGCGAGCTGGTATGAAGGCTTTGCGGCGCGACCCTCGATGGTGGCGACCGATCCTACGGCGTGACCGCGTGACAGGTCCGGGGCGCAACGTTCGGTGCCCCAATGACGCCGATTTGCCCAAGACGTCGCGAATCGTAGGTTAGCGCCAATAAAACAAGGCTGCGGGGGCAGACACCACCCGTGCACCATCTGTACACCGCTTTACAGCACAACCCGCGTTTAACGCAGCGTACGTCCCTGAGTCTTATCAAATGGTTAAACAAGCCCCCTGCGACCACTTGCGCCAGTTTGCGCGCTGGACGTGGGGGCATCACCCCGCTAGATAGCTCTGATAATTGCCGTTCGTTCGTCGCGCGGCACGCTATCTTATTGGCCCGTTCCGGGTCGCAGGAAACTGGAGAAGTCCCCCGTGTCCCACGCAGAAGAAGAACACGAAGGCACTCGGCGCGATTTTCTGTACTACGCCACTGGTGGTGCTGGTGCAGTGGCCGCTGGTGCCGCGGTTTGGCCCCTGGTCAACCAGATGAACCCTTCGGCCGACGTTTTGGCCCTGTCCTCGATTGTCGTCGATGTGAGCAGCCTGGACCCGGGCACGCAGCTGACTGTGAAATGGCTGGGCAAGCCTGTTTTCATCCGTCGTCGGTCGGCGGATGAGATCGAAGAAGCCCGTGCCGTTGCCGTATCTGATCTGCCGGATCAGGGTGCCGAGAACGCAAACGCACCCGCAGGTGCCGATGCGTCCGACGAAAACCGGACCTTGGACGAAGCAGGCGAGTGGCTGGTGATGATGGGCGTCTGTACGCACCTGGGCTGTGTGCCTTTGGGTGATGCGGGCGACTTTGGTGGCTGGTTCTGTCCGTGCCACGGCTCGCACTACGACACGGCTGGCCGCATCCGGAAGGGTCCCGCGCCCACCAACCTGCCGGTGCCTGTCGCGACATTCCTCGACGCTACCACGATTCAACTCGGTTAAGGGAGAGAAAAGCCTATGTCTGGAATTCCTCACGACCATTACGAACCCAAGGCCGCCTGGGAAAAGGGCCTGGCCAAGCGGTTGCCCGTTGTCGGGCTGATGTATGACACCCTGATGATCCCCACGCCCAAGAACCTGAACTGGATGTGGATCTGGGGCATCGTTCTGACCTTCTGTCTGGCGCTGCAGATCATCACCGGCATCGTTCTGGCGATGCATTATACGCCACATGTCGATCTTGCCTTTGGCTCGATCGAGCACATCATGCGGAACGTGAATGGCGGCGCGATGTTGCGTTACCTGCACATGAACGGTGCTTCGCTTTTCTTTGTGGCGGTCTATGCCCACATTTTCCGGGGTCTGTATTACGGGTCCTACAAAGCGCCGCGTGAGATCACATGGATCATCGGGATGCTCATCTATCTGTTGATGATGGGTACTGCGTTCATGGGCTACGTTCTGCCTTGGGGCCAAATGTCCTTCTGGGGTGCGACCGTGATCACCGGCCTCTTTGGTGCGATCCCCTTCATCGGTGAAGCGTTGCAAACATGGCTCTTGGGCGGGCCTGCCGTGGACAATGCCACGCTGAACCGCTTCTTCAGCCTGCACTATCTGCTGCCTTTCGTGATTGCCGGTCTTGTGATCCTGCACATCTGGGCCTTCCACACCACGGGCAACAACAACCCGACCGGTGTTGACGTGCGTCGCACATCGAAGGAAGACGCGGAAAAAGACACGCTGCCCTTCTGGCCCTACTTTGTGATCAAGGATCTGTTTGCGCTGGCCCTGATCCTGGTGGTGTTCTTTGCGGTGGTGGGCTTTATGCCGAACTATCTGGGTCACCCCGATAACTACATCGAGGCCAACGCCCTGGCCACTCCAGCCCACATCGTTCCAGAATGGTACTTCCTGCCTTTCTACGCGATCCTGCGGGCCTTTGACGGCGACGTCTGGGTGGTCATCGCGGCCAGCTTCCTCACCGGGGGCATCATCGACGCCAAGTTCTTTGGTGTGGTTGCGATGTTTGGTGCGATCGTTGTGATGGCGCTGGTGCCATGGCTCGACACGTCGTCGGTCCGCTCCGGTCGCTACCGTCCGATGTTCAAGTGGTGGTTCTGGATCTTTGTGGTGAACTTTGTGGTTCTGACCTGGGTTGGCGCAATGCCTGCCGAAGGGATTTACCCCTACATCGCCCTCATCGGTTCGACATATTGGTTTGCCTACTTCCTGGTGATCCTGCCCCTGTTGGGTGTGCTGGAGAAGCCGGACGCGCAGCCTGATACCATCGAAGAAGACTTTGCCGCAACTGTTGCTGGTGACGATGCGGGTTCTGCCCCCTCGGCCCAGCCTGCGGAATAAGGAGAGACTGCAGATGTTGAAGAAACTTGCAGCAAGCATGGTGGCGGCGTTCGCGCTGACCACCGGTGCCTTCGCCGCCGGCGGTGCCGGGAAAGTCGAGAATATCGACTTCTCCTTTGACGGCCCTTTCGGTTCTTATGATCAGAACCAGTTGCAGCGTGGCTTGCAAATCTACACCGAGATTTGCGCCGCCTGTCACGGGTTGAAGTTTGTCCCTATCCGGACGTTGGCCGATGAAGGCGGGCCGCACCTGCCCGAGGATCAGGTTCGTGCCTATGCGGCGTTCTACGAGGTCTTTGACCCCGAACTGGACGATTTCCGCCCGGCCACGCCCAATGATCACTTCCCGGCCTCGAACCTGGAAAATGCGCCTGACCTGAGCCTGATGGCCAAGGCCCGTGCCGGTTTCCATGGCCCCTATGGTCTGGGTATCAACCAGTTGATGAACGGCATCGGTGGCGCGGAATACATCGCCTCGCTGCTGAATGGATACGTTGATCCCCCGTCTTGTGCGCCTGAAGATTTTGACGGCTATTACAACCAGACCTTTGGGGCTGGTGGCTATCCAGAAGAGTGCCTGGACGAAAAGGGCAAGCACAAGTACCCCGGCAGCTGGATTGCCATGGCGCCACCGCTCTGGGGGGATGATGTGGAATTTGCGGATGGTCATGCGACCGACCTGCACCACTTGTCCGAGGACGTGGCTGCTTTCCTTATGTGGACGGCAGAGCCCAAGATGATGGCGCGCAAGCAAGCCGGCTTTGTCGGTGTTGTGTTCCTGACCATTCTGTCGGTGCTGCTGTACCTGACGAACAAGCGCCTGTGGGCGCCGGTCAAGGCCCGCTACAAGAAGAAGTAAGCGATTTTTCGATTGCTGATGTTGCAAGCCCTGCCATCTGGCGGGGCTTGTTCGTTTTCGGGGTGGCGGACGACACGTCCGCCTTACGGGGATGTGCGGTGGACCATTGGGCTGTGGATGTTGGCGTGCGGAGGGGGCCAGCCCCCGCGCTGAGCGCCCCCCGGGTTTTATTAGAACAGAGAATTCGGGACGCAGCGGTCTTCGTGATCTCCGTAAGGCGGAGGTGTCCTCCGCCATCGCTTAGACCTGGAGCTGCGTTTCGGTGTGGTTGGCGATCTTTGCAGTCACGATCTGCCCTTCGGGTTGTGGGGTTCGGAAGGTGGTTTCCGTGAACTGCGCCGTGCGCCCCATATGGGGATTTTCCATCAGTACCTGATGGGTGCGACCCACTTGCGCGCTCAGATGCCGCGCCACCTGCCGCGCACCCGCGGCGCGCAGCTGTGCGGCCCGTTCCTTGATCGCGCCGCCATGCACTTGCGGCATGCGCGCTGCCGGTGTGCCAGGGCGGGGCGAGTAGGGGAAGACATGCAGCCAGGTCAGATCGCAGTCCTCGACCAGCTTGAGTGAATTGGCGAAATGCGCCTCGGTCTCTGTCGGGAAGCCCGCGATGATGTCCGCGCCAAACGTCATGTCAGGCCGAAGCCTCCGCGCCTCTTGCGCAAAGCGGATCGCGTTGTCGCGCAGGTGCCGCCGTTTCATTCGCTTGAGGATCAGGTCGTCGCCGTGTTGCAGCGACAGGTGCAGGTGTGGCATCAGCCGCGCCTCGGTCGCAATGGCCTGCATCAGCGCTTCGTCCACCTCGATCGAGTCGATTGAACTGATCCTGAGGCGGGGCAGATCTGGCACCAGTTTCAGGATACGGATCACCAGATCGCCAAGCTTGGGCTCTGACGGCAGGTCTGCGCCCCAAGATGTCAGGTCAACGCCCGTCAGCACCACCTCGTTGAATCCACGATCCACCAGCCGCTTGATCTGATCCACCACCACGCCTGCTGGGACGGAGCGCGAATTGCCCCGACCGTACGGAATGATGCAGAACGTGCAGCGGTGATCGCATCCGTTCTGGACCTGCACATAAGCCCGCGAACGCGTGCCAAAGCCATCGATCAGGTGGCCGGCGGTCTCTGTCACTGACATGATGTCGTCGACTTGTACGGGTTCGGTGCCAAAATCACCGGCGAGGCCCGCCCAAGTACTCGCCTGCATCTTTTCAGTGTTGCCGATGACGGCGTCCACCTCCTCCATATTGGCAAAGGTGTCGGGTTCGGTCTGCGCGGCGCAGCCTGTTACGATCAGTTTGGCGGCCGGGTGAGAGCGCCGCAGCTTGCGGATATCCTGGCGGGCCTTGCGCACTGCCTCTGCTGTCACGGCGCAGGTGTTGATTACGACGGTGTTGTCCAGACCTGCAGAGGCGGCCAGCTCTTCCATTGCCTTCGTCTCGTAGGCGTTCAGGCGGCAGCCGTGATTCGAAAAGATGGGCGCGGTCATAGGTTGTCCAGAAATGCCCGGGTCAGGACCCCGTCAAAGACATGGGCCGTGGGCCCGGCCATCCAGACGCCGTCATCACGCCAGTCGATGTGCAAAGTCCCGCCATCCAGGTCGATCCGTACTTTGCGCCCGGTCAGGCCAAGACGCGCCGCCGCAACCGCAGTGGCGCAAGACGAAGAACCGGAGGCCAGCGTAATCCCCGTGCCCCTTTCCCAGACCCGCATGCGGATATGATCTGGGCCGATGACTTGGGCGAATTGCACGTTGGTCCGCTCAGGAAAAAGGGGGTGATGTTCTATCGTGGGGCCACGGGCGGCGAGATCAATCGCCTCGACATCCGCCACAAAGAACGTGCAGTGGGGGTTGCCCATGCCGGTCGCAACAGGTGCGCCATCAATGGGCAGGGCCTCTATGTCAACATCCTGGGCCAGTGGGATGCTCTGCCAGTCCAACACGGGCAGCCCCATGTTGACAGCCGTCGTACCGTCCGGCTGTTGCACTGCGCTCAGCGCACCACGGCCAGTGATTGTGATGTCGAGGGTTGTCTTGCCGCTTTGCCCCATCTCACGGGCTGCAATGCAGCGGGTGGCGTTGCCACAGGCAGCCGATTGCGAACCATCAGCGTTGTAGAACGTGATCGTCAGGTCGGCCCCATCCGAGATCACGGCAAGCTGGTCAAAACCTACGCCGCGATGTCGATCCGCCAGGGCCCGTACGAGGGCTTCGGTCACCGAAACATCAGACACACGCGTATCGACCACGACAAAGTCGTTACCCAGCCCATGCATTTTCATGAAGGGCCAATCAGAGGAGGATTGATCGCGCATGGCGCGCATATAGCCCTGCACATCAAATGAATCCAGTATGTCGCAGAGAAACCTTCGGCTTTTGGGTTGACGCTGTGCGCGACCCAATCTAATTGAGCCGCTTAGTGGGCCGTTAGCTCAGTTGGTAGAGCAACTGACTTTTAATCAGTGGGTCGCAGGTTCGAACCCTGCACGGCTCACCACTGACACAAAATCTGTCATACTAATCAAAGCGTAGGGTAACCGTGCCGAAACTGCCGAAATCGGCGTCGATGTGCGCGCCAGACGGGCATTCGACGGGCCGGATGAAACTGCCTGACAGGATGATCTGACCGGGCGCGATGCTTTGACCGTATTGCGCCATGCGCCGCGCCAGCCAAACCACGCTTTGCACCGGATCGTTCAGCACGCCGGCACCCAGCCCCGTTTCCTCGACCACGCCGTTGCGCGACGTGATCGCCCCAACCCAGCGCAAATCAAAGGTGTCGGGGCTGTGGCGCATATCACCAAGCACTACGCCCGCATTGGCCGCATTATCGCTGATTGTGTCAACGACGGTGCGGGCCTTGCCTGTGGCGGGGTCGGTCCGCTGGATGCGAGTGTCGAGGATTTCCAAGGTGGGCGCCACATAGTCGGTGGCAGCCAGTACATCATCGCGCGTCACGTCCGCGCCACCGATGGCTGATTTCATCACAAAAGCGATTTCCGCCTCGACCCGAGGTTGGATGAACCGTCCATTGGGTACCGTGGCACCATGGGCAAACAGCATATCATCAAAGAGGATGCCGCTGTCGGGGATGTCGATGTTCAGCGCGCTTTGCATCGCCTTGGAGGTCAGCCCGATTTTCCACCCGATCACGCGACTCCCTGCGGCCAGCTTGGCCTCAAGAATCGCGTTTTGCACGGCATAGGCGTCGTCCATTCCCATCTCGGGATGTCGCAACGACAATAGGCCAATCTGTTGGCCGGTAGCCTCGGCGTTCAACAGATCGGTGGCCGCGCGGGCGTGGTCCCCGGGCGTCATGTCATTTCGTCCTCGACGGTGTTGCGCAGGGTACCAATACCGTTCACCTCAACCTCCACCACGTCGCCGGGTGTCAGGTACCGCGGTGGGTCAAAGCGTGCGCCCGCGCCCGTGGGCGTGCCGGTAATGATGATGTCTCCGGGCATCAGTGTCATAAAGGTCGAGATATATTCAATCTCGCGCCGAATCGGGAACATCATCCGGCTTAGCGTGTCGTCTTGTCGGACCTCGCCGTTCACCCGGGTAATGATCCGCGCATCGTCCAGTTGGTCTGCATCGGTAAAGGGAACGAGCCAAGGCCCGATGGCCCCCGAATTGTCCCAGTTCTTGCCCTGCGTCACGTTGAATTTGGCGTGGCGCACCCAATCCCGGATCGTCCCCTCATTGCAGATCGTGAGTGCTGCGATGTGGTCATAAGCGTCGGCTTGGGCGATCCGCCGTCCTGCCTTACCAATGACAATGGCCACCTCGCCCTCGTAATCCAGCGTATGGTTTTCCGGGGGGCGGATCAGCGGCCGGTTGTGACCTGTGAAGCCGCTGGCAAAGCGGGGAAACAGGGACATGTATTTGGGTTGTTCGCTGCCGTCTTTGTATTCCGCATTCCGGTCGGGGAAATTCACGCCGACACAAAGAATGCGGGGGGCGTTGGGCAGCACCATTTCAAACTCGACGTCGGTATGTGTAACGCGCCGGTCCGTGGCGTCGGCAAGGGAGCTGAGGCCGCCCGCCTTGATCACATCAAGCAGGGTCGGCCATTGCGGAAACAATTCGTTCAACGCGACCACCCCGGCGTCGGTGACCGCGCCATAATAAGTCTGTCCATCGCTGGAATAGGTGGCAAAACGCATCTTTATTGCTCCTTCAGGGGGCGATGATCGGGCTGGCCTTGATCTGGCTATCGCTTGTGTTCACGCCGACAAACCCGCTGCCATGCTTGAACCAGCTTTCCGGTGCCGCGGCACCCCAAAGGGTTTGCCTTTGCGGGTCTTGCAGATCCCATTTGATGGGTTCCAAATCAGGGTCAACCGTCTGGTAATCCGAGCAATAAATTTCTATCCGGTGTCCATCCGGGTCGAGGATATAGAGGAAGAAGGCGTTGGAAATCCCGTGCCGTCCGGGGCCACGTTCGATGTTGCTGACGTAACCGGTGGTGGCCATCAGATCGAGTAGGTCAATGATGTTCAGCGGTGTGGGCACCCAGAACGCCACGTGATGCAGCCGCGGGCCGGTGCCGTTGGTGAACGCCATGTCATGCACGCCGCCTTTGCGGTGCATCCAGGCCGCCCAGAGTTTCTTGCTTTCCTCATCCTCGGTGTATTCTGTCACTCGAAAGCCAAAGTCGGAGTAGAAGGCCACCGACGCATCCACATCCGGTGAGAAACAGTTGAAATGGTCGATGCGCAGCGGTTTGACACCGCGATAGAGAGCGTAGTTCTGGTGGATGGGCGCGAGGCGGTCCATCTTATGATAGAATTCCAGCGGGATGCCCATATTGTCAGAGGTCAACAAAGTGCGGCCCTGATATGGGCGCTCCACCCACTCGGTTGGCCGTCCTTCGCCCTGAAAATAGGCCTCGGCCCGGTCCAGGTCATCATCGTCAAAGGTTTTGAACCCCATCACCTCGACCGTGCCCGGATGGTCCGACTTTTGCAGGATGATGCAGTGGTGTCCGCGTTCTTCCATGGCGCGCAGATAGATGTGGGTGTCGTCCTCATCCGTGATCTGAAGGCCCAGCGTGTCGACATAGAAGGCGCGCGATACCGCCAGGTCGCGGACGTTCAGGCAGACGTGACTGAGCCGAATGGTGTTGAAATCGGGATAAAGGTTTGGCGCAGGAACAGGCATCAGAGAGCTCCCAACCTGGTGATCTTGTGCTGGCCTGTGGCGAAGCCGATGTGCTTTTGCTCCATATAAAACTCGAATGACCAATCCCCGCCATCCCGCCCGATGCCGCTGGCCTTGACCCCGCCAAAGGGCGTGGGCAGGTGACGCACGTTTTCGGAATTGACCCAGATCATCCCCGCTTCAAGCCGGTCGGTAAAGCGCAGGGCGCGAGTCAGGTCGTTGGTCCAGACATACCCCGTCAGGCCGTAGGCAGTGTCATTGGCCATTTCCATCGCCTCATCCTCGGTCGTGAACGGGATCGAGGTGAGCACGGGGCCAAAGATTTCCTCTTGGGCGATCCGCATTTGGTTGGTGGCGTTGGTGAACAGGGTCGGGCGAATGAAAAAGCCCGCGTCGCCGGTGGTTTTGCCCCCGGCTGCGACCGTTGCCCCGTCCGCCTTTGCGATGTCGAAGTAGCGTGTGACCTTGTCGAAATGTTCGGCGCTGATCAACGGGCCTACCTCGGTCGCGGGATCGAGCGGATGGCCCACTCGGATTTTGTTCACACGCTCGATCAATTTGGCCTCGAACGTGTCCTTGATCGTGTCCTGTACCAGCAGGCGGGAGGACGACGTGCACCGTTCTCCGTTGATCGAGTAGATCATGAAGATTACTGCATCTAGGGCGCGGTCGAGGTCAGCATCCTCAAAGACGATGACGGGGTTCTTGCCGCCCAGCTCCAGGTGGTTCCGCTTGAGCGTGTCGGCACCCTGTTTGGTGATGAGCGACCCGGTGCGGCTTTCGCCGACAAAGGCGATGGCCTTGATTTTGGGATGCTCGCAGAGCGCCTTGCCCGCCTCCTCGCCAAAACCGTTCACGGTGTTCAGCACTCCGGGGGGCAGTCCCGCCTCTTCGGCAATTTCGACCAGTAGGCGGGCGGTCAGCGGCGACGCCTCGGCGGGCTTGTGGACCACGGTGCAGCCAGCGGCTAGGGCCGGGGCGATTTTCCATGTGGATAGCATAAAGGGGGTGTTCCACGGTGTGATCACACCGACAGGGCCGATTGGCACGCGCGTGGTGATGTTCATCAGCGTCGGGGATTTCAGGTGTTGACCGTCGCGGGCCTGCACCACCTGATCAGCGAAATAGCGGAAGTTCTCGGCGCCGCGCAAGGCCGCCTTTGACATGAACTTGTAGGCTTGGCCGGTATCCCAGCATTCGCAAAGGGCGATTTCCTCTGCGCGCGCCTCGATGCCTTCGGCGATGCGGATCAGTATCTTGCGCCGCTCGGTTGCGGGTAGGTCGCGCCACTCGGCAAAGGCGGCGTGGGCAGCGTTTGCTGCGGCGTCAATGTCGGCGGCCGTGCCATGCGCAACATCGCAGATCACCGAGATGTCGACGGGCGAAATCGTTTGGAAGGTGCCGCCGGACCCGGCCACATCCTGCCCCGCGATCCGGTTCAGGATGCCGGTTTGACGAAAGCGAACCAGATGCTCGTTCAGTTTACCGATGTTGTCGTCAAACACACTCATGCGCGGTCCTCCAGGTGGTCGCGGATATTGCCGAACTTGGGTGACAGATCCGGATCAATATCACGCATTTCAGCGGATAGGGCGATCGAATGCGTGGCCATGGCCGGGGCGACAAAGCCTTGAAGGGCGGCAAAGACCTGCGTGATCGCGTCGTGTTTCACGGTATCGCTGCGCCCTGCACGCAAACGGACAGACAGGTCGATGAACCCGTGTTTGGGATTCCCGTCGGCAATGGCATAATGATCCACCCGCGTGGCCCGCACCCGGATGCCTGCAATGGGAAAGGTGTCGATGCTGGCTGCCTCTGCCCGTATCGCCTCGCAGAGTGCGCCGATATCGACCGCACCATCGAGGTTGGCAGAGTATTCGAGGTGGAAATGCGGCATGATATACCTTAACATGTTAATACTTGTGATGTTAATTATAAGGTCGGCGCTCTGTCAAGTTTGGCGTACCGCCGGGACCCCGAAACTGCCAAGGAAAGCCCGCTGTCATGGCCCCGAAACTGCCCTCTACCTCTCGGTCTTTGCCCATCGCTTTGATCCGTGCCCGCGAGGGGGTGATGCTGCCGATCCGGGATATGCTGGGCGAAACGGGGATTACGGAACAGCAGTGGCGCGTATTGCGAGTGTTGTCGGAATACGGCCGTCTGGATGCCAAGACCCTCGCGGACCGGTCGAGCCTGCTGTTTCCCAGCCTGACCCGGATCGCGACCACGTTGCGCGGCAAGGGGCTGATCACCCAGGAACGCGATGATGTGGACCGGCGGCGGCAATTCATCGAAATTACTGCGGCCGGTCAGAAAATCATCGACGACAATGCAGGCCATTCGGCGCAGATCGTCGCCGAGTTCAAAGCCAAGCTGGGGGCGGAGGATTACGAGACGCTGTTGGACTTGCTGGCCCGTCTGGATCCCAATTCACCCGATTAGGCCCTGATCGCGCCAGGTGTCAAAGACCCGCAATGCGGTTTCGGCAAAGATCGCATCGTTGATATGTCCGTCGATGCTATGCACATCGACATTGGGAGGAATGCACGTGTTCAGCTCGGCCAGGAAGGCCTCTAGCCCCGCTTGGTCATGCAGGTCCGCACCCTTGCGATCCCACTCCCCAAAGCCATGCTGGGGTAAGAGCAGGGCAACCGGCCCTTTGGCCTGCGACAGTTGCGCGGCATGAGCGCGGGCGACGGCACGCCGTTCATCGTGGTTCAGAACAACGGAGGACAGTAGGCGGTTATGTGCATGGCTGAGGTGATGCGCCCATTTGTCGGGCAAGGCCTGCCAACCCACGATATCCACCAGGTCATAGCAACCGGGGGCGACGATCTGCGGAATGCCCGCCTTGCCCGCATGGGTTAGCCGCCCGGCCCCGGCAGAGATGTTGGAGCCATGGATGTGATTCCCCAACTCTTGTGTGCAAAGGTCAAAGACGCAGGCAAAAGCGCCTTGCGCCGCGAGGCTTTCGAACGCGCGCCCGCCCATACCCGTGGCGTGGAACACAGCAACCTCGAATCCGCGTTCCTCCAGCGCGGGTTTCAGCGGCACCATGTATTTCAGCGCCGATTTGCCCAGCGATGTCATCCCGATCAGGGGCTTTTCTGCATCCGGCAGTATCACCGCGCGCGTGGCCCCCAGAACCGCGCCCGCTGCCTGGCTCAGCGAGGCCTTGCAGACCGCGTTCAGCCCATAGAGCCCCCCGGCCCAGAGGATCATCTGGGTGTCCGCCGCCAACCGTTCGGCCGGGATCAGGGGGGAGAATGCAACGGTTGAGACAATGTATTTCGGCACGCCAAGGGGCAGAGCGCTGCACACGTCCAACGCCAGATCGGTGCCCATGGTACCGCCCAGAACGATCACCCCGTCAAACGCGCCCTCTTGGTACAGGCGCGACGCCAGTAGCGCCGCCCCGGTCGCCATGATCTGCATCGCGAGGTTTTCGTCGCCCGCCGCTATTGCCGCTGCGATGGAACTGCCGCCTTCTTCGGCCACGTCATGTTTGGAGTGGTCACAGGGCTTAGACGGATCGCCCAGCACCGACACATCCATCGTCACCACCTGTCCACCCTGACCTCGGATCACATCGGCGAGAAACCCAAGCTCTGCGTCTTTGGTGTCATAGGTGCCAATGATGAGGATGGTTTTGTCGGGCATGATGGCGGTCCTATCGTTGCTGACTGTCGTGCAGATCGTGATCTGCGCCCTCGTGCGGCGCGCGGATCTCTTTGAACAGGGTCCGCAAATGCAGCAACAAAACAAGCAGGATCATCACGAAAAGGATAAAGGCGATGGGCCGGTCGATCATGTCCCAGGGCGTCTTGAGACGGGGCAGGGCGGAACGCAGCTTGACCTCCATGATCCCGCCCAGGACCATGCCGAGAATGATCGGCACGATGGGCAGGTTCAACCGTTTGAGGATCAGGCCCAGCACGCCAAAGCCCGCCGCAATCATGCAATCCGTCAGTGAATTGCGCAGCGAATAGACCCCGACAAAGGACAAAAGCAGGATCATGACGCCCAGGAACCGTGTGGGCACCCGGATGATCCGTGTCATGAGGTTGGTCGAGAACAGCAAGAACACAAAGACGATCACGTTCAACGCAATGAGCGCGAAATACAGGCCATAGACCAGGTCGATGTTGTTCTGGAAAAGCTGAGGGCCGGGGATGACGTTATGGACGTAGAACACCGACAGCATCATGGCGGTGAGGGCCTCACCGGGAATGCCAAGCGCCAGCAGTGGGATCATCGCGGCAGCAGGCACTGCGTTGTTGGCGGCCTCCGATGCAACCAGACCCTCGGGCGCGCCTTTGCCAAACGCTTCGGGCGTTTCAGAGGTCTTTTGGGCGTAGGTGTAACTCATGAACTGGGCCGTGAATTCGCCCGTGCCAGGGATCATGCCCAAGATCACACCGAAACCTGCGGCGACGGATGCGACCCGTTTGTGCCCCATCAACTCTTTGATCCCGGCGGACATCCGACCTGTAACGGGCTTGGCATCGGGGCTGGTATCTGGGCCGGTCAGCAGGAAAAACGCCTGGCTGAGCGCGAAGAGACCCAGCACCACAACGATCAGGTTGATACCGGAACTGAGAAAGCTGAAACCGAAGGTGTAGCGCTGTGTGTAGGTCACAGCATCCAGGCCCACGGTTTGCAGAAATATGCCGAACATGGCCAGCATCCCGGCGGCAAAGATCTGGCCGCGATGCGCGAGGATCACCAGGATAATGCCCAACAGGGCGGCCAGGAAAATCTCGCGACTGCCGAACATGGGTGCGATGAGGGCCAACAACGGCGACAGCAGGATGAGGCACAGGATGCCAAAGATGCCGCCCCAGAACGATGCACTATAGGCCAGTGAGACAGCGCGATGCGCCTCGCCCCGTTGGGTCATCGGGTAGCCGTCGTAAGAGGTCAGCGCATTCACGGCGGTGCCGGGTGTGTTGATAAGAACGGCAGGGATCGCGCCGCCATACATGGACGAGCCATAGATGCCCAAAAGCATCGTCAGCCCCACAATCGGATCGAGTGAAAAGGTGGCAGGCAGCAGGATCGCGATTGCCACCGCCGGGCCCACACCAGGGATCGCCCCGATCATCACTCCCCCAATAGAGCCGACGAACAGCGCCAGCATCACGTCCCAGCGGGCCAGCATTTCCAATCCTGCGATGAGGTTTTCCAACATACGCCCCGATCAGAAATAGGTCAGCATGAATTGGCGCAGCCCGTCGGGCAGCACCTCATAGACCAGACCGCTGGGCAGCTTGACCTGCAAGAACGATTTGAACAGGACGACGATGATCAGGGCGGCAAGCGCGGCGGCCCCCAGCACCTTGCGGCTGCGATAGTCCATTCGCCAGCACAGAAGGATCGCGCAGATGATCGTTGAGGGCAGATAACCCGCATAGGGCACTGCGACGGCATAAGCGATGAACCAGCCCGCAAACTCAAAGGCGGCGAGCCACAGGCCCACCTCTTGCCAGCGGCCATGGATCCGTTCGGACAGCGCAGAGCCGAGCAGGTGGAGCGCCGCAAAGCAGACCATCCCAACAAGCGACACGGCGGGCCAAAACCGGGGTTGGGCAAAGAGTTTGTCCCCATTGCGCCAGCTAGTCTGATCCATGATTTGGCTCAGCAGATAGAGCGATACCAAAAGCGCCACCCAGGCAAAGACAATGTCGCCCGGGCGGCGGTATCGTTTGAACAGGGATTGTAGGGTTTTGACGCGGGACAAGGGAACGCTCCTGACGGGAAAGGATCGGACCATTTGGCCCGACCCTCGGGGATCAATTCCCGCTGAGCATTTTGTCGATATTGCCAAGCGTCTCAATATCCGTCTGGATT
Organism: uncultured Tateyamaria sp.; assembly: GCF_947503705.1. Classification (GTDB taxonomy): domain Bacteria; phylum Pseudomonadota; class Alphaproteobacteria; order Rhodobacterales; family Rhodobacteraceae; genus Tateyamaria. Next base: position 664,728 of record NZ_CANNES010000001.1, read on the forward strand.
TGCGTGACCACCTCCGCCGCAGGCTGCCAATACACGGACGCGCCGGTTTCGGCCGCCAGTGTCTGCGCGCGCTCTGACATTACCGTCTTTTGAGCGACCGCGATGATCTTGTCCTGAACATCCTGCGGCGTGTCCTTGTGCACAAACAAACCATTCCAGAGCGCCACGTTCAGGTCCGGCGCAAGCTCGGCCACTGTGGGGGCGTCGGGTGTCAAAGGAATACGCTCGGACCCGATAGAGGCAAGCACGTTCACATCGTCCAAACAGGGCAGGATCAACTGAAGCGTGGTGTTGATCACGTCCACGTCGCCTGATGCCAGCGTATTGCAATCCAGCGCATCAAAAGCGGCGTCGCCCGCAAAGCTGAACCCCATGTTCTTGGCCAGGCCAAATGTCACCTGGGTCGGTACAAGTGGCGCGCCAAAGTGGCCCAGCACCACATCATTATCCTGTGCGTGGGCGGCCAGTTCTTGCATCGTGCCGTAAGGCGCATCACCCGATGTCGCGATCACAAACGGATAAGTCAGGAAATTGCCCAGCGGGATGAACGGGTCAGGGTTGAGTTCGGGAATGCCAATCTGAGGCCCGACCACAGGGATCGCAATGATGAAAGAGCCGATGGTGTAGCCGTCCGCGGGCGCATTCGCGACCGATATGGCTCCTGGGAAGGGGCCACCGCCACCTCCGGGCTTGTTCACCACTGCGGCGGGTACGCTATAAGCCTCTTGGAAATCTTCGGCAATCATGCGGGTCAGCACGTCCTCCAGGTCGCCGGGAGGCCAAGGCACCACAAATTCTACGGGTTTTTCGGGGTATTCCGCTTGGGCGGCGCCAGTCAAGGCTGCCATGGCTACGGCCATCGCGGTGACGGATGTCTTGATATTGAACATTCACACTCTCCCAGTAGTGGTTCATATTGTGAACCCTTGTTTCTAAAAAAAGGTTTTCATGTTAAGCAAAACCTGTCAAACTTTTTCTGAATTGGCAAAGAGCACGCGCATGTCGTCGGCATCGAAAACCTTAGATTTGTTGACCTATTTCACCGTGGACCGGCCCGAGATCGGGCTGACACGGTTGTGCCGTCTAGCGGATCGCGACAAGGCGACGACCTATCGCCATTTGCAAAGCCTTGAAGGCGCTGGATTTGTAGAACAAAACCCGCTGACCAAGAACTATCGCCTGGGGCCCAGACTGTTGCAGCTGGCCCAGATCCGCGAGGTGACCGTGCCACGCAGCGCGGGCGTCGAGGCCCCGTTGAACGTGCTTGCCGATGCGACGGGCGAGACGTCCCATGTTTCGGTCCTGTCTGGTCAGACGCTCTATACACTTGAGGCCGTCGAATCGCCCCGGCACAGCATTCGCGTGATCATGGATGTGGATACCTTCCCGTTGCATGCCACATCGTCGGGCCACTGTGCGCTGGCCTTTGGCTCGCCTGCCTTGATGGATGTGGCCGCGGGGTCCCTGACCGCCTTTACCGAGACAACCGTGACTGATCCGCAGGATCTGCGCACTCGGGTGGAGGTCACCCAGTCCAGCGGTTTTGCACGCTCAACCGGCAGTTTCGAGGATGATGTCTATAGCCTCGGTGTGCCCTTGTTCGATCAAACCGGGCTCTTTGCCGGGGCGGTCTCCACAGCCAGTGTCGCCTCTCGGTTCACGCCGGAACTGGAGCAGATCATAAAAAGCCACCTGATCATCGCCGCGCGCGCGATCACCCGAAATTGGGGCGGCACCGTGCCCGCAAGCGTCGAGGCGGCTTGGGCCGCGACCCTCGCGCAGCCTCAGGAACTGGAGCCATCCACATGAAAGACTCAAACTTCCTCAAAGAGCGTAACGGGCGGCTGATGTGGCACCCGATGACCTCGCCGCAAGACAGTGTCGAGAATCCGCCCAAGATCATCACCGAATCGCGCGGCGTCACCATCACCGACATCGACGGCCATACCGTCGTTGATGCAGTGGGTGGTCTGTGGAACGTCAATCTGGGCTACGATTGCGCCCCGGTGAAGGCCGCGATTTCGGCACAGCTCGACCGCCTGCCCTATTACTCGACCTTTCGAGGCAGTTCCAATGACGCCGCGATTGAGCTGTCTTATGAGTTGACCGATTTCTTTGCCCCGGATGGGATGGAGCGGGCATTTTTTACCTCGGGTGGATCGGATTCGGTGGAAACCGCTCTGCGCCTTGCCCGCCAGTATCACAAGCTGCGCGGCGAACCGGCCCGGACCAAGTTCCTGAGCCTCAAGAAGGGCTATCACGGCACGCACTTTGGTGGTGCCAGCGTCAACGGCAACGCCAACTTCCGCACGGCCTATGAGCCCCTGATGCCCGGCTGTTTCCACATTCCGGCGCCCTATACCTATCGCAATCCTTTCAACGAAAGTGACCCCGCCAAGCTGGCGCAACTTTGTGTTGCAGCACTGGAGGATGAGATTGCCTTTCAAGGCGCAGGCACCATTGCCGCCATGATCATGGAACCGATTTTGGGCGCGGGCGGTGTTATCCCGCCGCATCCGACCTTTGCGCCTATGGTCCGCGACATCTGTGACCGACACGGTATTCTGCTGATCACGGACGAGGTTATCACAGCCTATGGACGCACGGGCGCGTGGTCTGGTGCTCGGCTTTGGGGCATTCAACCTGACATGATGTGTACCGCCAAGGCGATCACCAATGGCTATTTTCCCTTTGGTGCGCTGATGCTGGGCCCAAAGATGGTTGAGGTGTTCGAGGACAACCCAAGCGCAAAGATCGGCCATGGTTATACCTATTCCGGCCACCCTGTCGGGGCGGCGGCGGCCCTGGCCTGTCTGGCGGAAACCAAGCGCCTGAACGTGGTCGGGAATGCGGCGGCCAGAGGCACGCAGCTGTATCAGGGGTGCCTCGCCTTGCAGGAAAAATACGCGATCATCGGCGATGTCCGGGGTGGCCATGGCCTGATGACGGCGATTGAAATGGTCAGTGACCGCGTCACCAAAGCCCCCATCGACGGGGCCACAGCCGCCACGATCCAAGAGGTGGCGTATCAGAACGGCACCATGATCCGGGTATCTGGCGCGAACCTGATACTGTCGCCTCCTTTGGTGCTGACGGAACAGGATGCGTCCACGATCCTGGCAGCACTGGATGCGGGATTCGCGGCGGTGTGAGCCGACATCATTCCCCTGACGGTGCTTTCCAAGGCTCTGCCCATTAAATTCCGGTCACAAATTAAGCATCTTCTGCGTCGCAGCAATTTTTTCTGCAAATGCACCAAAAGGAGTTTGATCGAACGAGGACTTCGGGGAAATATCGAACTGTGGCAAAGCCGCCTGTCTGGCCCAGAAGGACCGGCTGGATACGTGAAGAGCAACGCCGCTTGGTTGTACATGCACCTCCTCCCGCGTGTTTCAACCGAGCGGCGTTTGTTCGTTTTGCCGCTCTCTCCCCACGTTTGAACGCTTGGCTGGCACAACATGATCACTTGCAGATCAGGGCCGTGCCGTGACAATGGGGGTCGCGCGTTAAATGGGACAAGAGGTGACACGTGGAGTTTGATCTGGCCAGCCAGCCCGAGATTGTACAGACCGCCGTGGGATTTGCCCTACAAGGGTGGGAGATCGCAAAGTCCTGGCTGTTAAGCCCGGCGGCCTGGTCCCAGTTTGGGCTGCTGATCGTGGCCTATGTTCTGGCAATTTTGGCCACCCGGCGTCTCAGCCCTGTCCTGGCCCGGTTGCTGGACCCTGGCGAAAGCGACGGAATGATCGCGCAGGCCCGACGGTTCGTCGCGCAATTCCTGCCCCTGGTGATGCCACTGATGGCCTATGTTTTGACAGGGATTGGTGAAAGCGTCGTCCGCTCCATCTTTGATAGCGGCGCGGTCATCGCATTTGGCAAGCGCGTGTTCCTGTTTTTGGCGGTGCGGGCGCTGGTGCGGGACATCCTCACCGATCCATTCCTCAAACTTCTGGGCCGTTACGCGATCCTGCCGGTGGCCGCGCTCTACACGCTGAACCTTTTGGGTGTCGCAGCAGCGCAATTGGAAGCGACCGTTGTGCCGCTGGGCAATCTGTCGTTCAACTTGCTGTGGATGTTGCAATTCATTGTGGTTGCCGGCGTGATTTTCTGGCTGGGCAAATGGTCCAACAGCCAGTCCACCGACTTCATCCAAAAGCAGGCAGAGATGCGCCCCTCCTTGCGCCAATTGGTGGCCAAGGCTGTTGAATTTCTGATCTTTGGCATCGCCTTTCTGGTGTTGATGAACATCATGGGGATCAACCTGTCGGCCTTGGCCGTGCTGGGGGGCGCCATTGGTGTGGGTCTTGGTTTTGGCCTGCAAAAGATCGCGTCGAACTTTATCTCGGGCGTGATCCTGCTGGTCGAAGGGCAGGCGACAGTGGGCGATTATGTCGAGCTGGATGGGGGTGAGGCCGGGATTATCGTCAAGATGACGGCGCGCGCCGCTATTCTGGAAACCTATGACGGCCGCTGGATCGTTGTACCGAACGAGGATTTCATAACCACCCGGGTGGTCAACTACTCTGATTCCGGCTCTGCCAACCGCTACGAGGCCCCTTTTTCTGTCAGTTATGATACCGACATCAACACCGTTCCGGCAATCATCGAGGCAGCAGTGGCCAAGCATCCCGAGGTACTGGATGCCCCCTATCCGCCCGATTGCGAGTTGCGGGGCTTTGGCGACAGCGGCATTGATTTCGCGGTGGAGTTCTGGGTGAACGGCATCGACGATGGCCCGAACAAATATACGTCTGATGTGTTGTTCCTGATTTGGAATGCGCTGAAGGACAATGGCATCACGATCCCCTATCCGCATCGCACGGTTGAGTTGACCGGTGAACTGCGCACGCGGTCCGAGTGAAGACGGTCGCCGTCATCGGAGGCGGCCCTGCTGGTCTGGCAGCGGCCGAGGTCATGGCCGAAGCCGGGTTGTCCGTAACTGTCTATGACGCAAAGCCGTCGGTGGCTCGCAAGTTCCTGATGGCCGGGAAATCTGGCCTGAACCTGACCCATGACACGCCATTGGAAGGGCTTTTGCGCGCCTATGCCGAGCGGGCAGAGTGGTTGCGCCCCGCCGTGGCCGGTTTCGACAGCGCCGCGATTGTTGCGTGGGCCGAAGGGTTGGGCCAGCAGATGTTTACAGGCACGACAGCCCGGGTCTTTCCCAAGGCGATGAAGGCGTCGCCATTGCTCCGCGCCTGGCTGGCCCGATTAGACGGGCTAGGGGTTGTACGGCAGACGCGCTGGCGGTGGACCGGTTGGGAGGGTGGTCAACTGTGCTTTGACACAATAGATGGCGAACAAAGGGTTGCCGCCGATGCGGTTGTTCTGGCCATGGGTGGGGCCAGTTGGGCGCGATTGGGCTCGGACGGGGCTTGGGCCAGGGTCCTGGCAGAGCATGCGGGGCCAATGGCCCCCTTTGCGCCGTCCAATGCGGCCCTTGCGGTGGATTGGTCAGCGCATATGGCGACCCATTTGGGTAAACCGGTCAAAGGTGTTGCCTGGCACGCCGGTGCATTTCAGTCGCGCGGCGAGGCGGTCTTGTCCGCCCAAGGGCTGGAGGGTGGCGGTATCTACTCGGTATCACGAGGTGTCCGCGAGGGGGCGAACCTGCGCGTTGATCTGCTTGCTGATCTGAGTGCGGGCGACGTAATCAATCGCCTTTCCAAGCCGCGCGGCAAGGCCAGCCAAGCCAATCATCTGCGCAAAGTGCTCAAGCTCGACCCGGTAAAGCTGGCGCTTTTGAACGAATGGGCGCGTCCCCTGCCACCGGATGCAGCGGCGTTGGCGAAAGTCATCAAGGGGCTGCCAGTGCGCCACGCGGGTCTGCGCCCGATGGACGAGGCAATCTCGACTGCCGGGGGCGTGCCACCCGAGGCGGTGGATGCAGGCCTGATGTTGCGGGCATTGCCCGGGGTCTTCTGCGCTGGCGAAATGCTGGATTGGGAAGCGCCGACAGGAGGCTATTTGCTAACCGCCTGTTTGGCCACTGGTCGGCATGCCGGACGAAGCGTAGTGTCGTATCTGACGGCCTAGCGGGCGGCAGCGGCGCGAAAGGCCGGACGCGCGCGCAAGCGTTTGGAATAGGCCTTGAGCGGATCGGGCAGGGCGGGGAACCCCGCGCCAAAGGCCCAGCCAAGGCAATGCACTGCCAAAAGATCGGGGACAGAAATCGCGTCGCCCATCAAGAATTCCTGATCCCCTAGCCGTTTGGTCAAACCTTCGGCGTTTCTGGCAAATTCCTTGTGCAAGGCCGGAATGATGTCAGGCACCCGCATCGCTTCGGGCAGGGCAAAGCTGTGTTTGGCAGCCGTCCACAACAGCGCATCCATCTCGTCGACCAACCAAAGGGTCATGGCATCCTGTTGGGCCCTGGCGGGGGTGCCCGCAGGCGCAGTCAAAGCGCCGTGTTTGTCGGCTAGATAGGTCATGATGGCGACGCTGTCGGTCAACACATCGTCGCCATCCACAAGTGCGGGGATCTTACCCAACGGATTGTATTTTCGTGCTTCGTCTGAGCGGGGGGCGGCGGCAATGAGGTCATAATCTTGCCCCAGCTCTTCGAGCATCCAGAGCACCCGAAAGGCGCGACTTTTGACGGTTCCGATGGCGCGATACATAGGGCTCTCCGATCTGCGATAGAGCCAAGATTGCATCCAAAAGCGGAGTGCACAACGGCAATACGCGTGTGATGCGATCGTGTATCCTGTCAAAAACTGTCACTACTCCAAGCCATCCTGCAGATGCTCAATCAAGAAGGAGGTTCGGAAATGTCAAAGACTGGTTCGTGCGTCTGCGGCGCGGTGCGCCTGACCGTTACATCCCCCGTCGAAGAGACGGGTGCCTGCCACTGTGGGATGTGCCGGAAGTGGTCGGGGGGCGTTTTTCTGGGCGTGCGTGTGCCTGCGGGCGGCTTGGAAATCACAGGTGAGGACGCGATGCGCGTCTATACCTCGTCGCCCTGGGCGGAGCGGGCGTTTTGCAGCAATTGCGGTAGCAGCCTGTTTTATCGCGTGACGGCCCAGGGCCCGATGCAGGGTGAGGTTCACATTGGGTTGGGTGTACTGGACAAGGCGGATGGCGTGCCGTTGACGGGCGAGCTCTATTCGGATCTTAAGCCGGATGGCTACAGCTTTGCCCAAGAGACTCATAAGATGACCGCTGCCGAGGTCGAGGCGATGTTCGCCGCCCCACCGACGTGATCCAAAGGACGCGCATGCGCGCGACACCATTTTTTGTTTTAGTGAGGCTCCGCCCCCGGCCTTCGACCTCCCCCGGGAGTATTTGCGGCCTTATGTATCAAACGCACCAATAATCTACCTGAACAATTGGCCCGCGCGAATCCATAATGCGGGGATGCAAGACAAATCAATTAATGGCGCATTACTGGCACTTCGGAAACAGATCATACGGCGCGATCTGGACGGTCTGGCGCATGTGGAAGCGTTGCTGGTGATGCGTGGCGTGGATATGCCCCGCGTAATGCCAGCTAGGCGCGCCTGTGCAGCGGGTCAGGGGCAATCGCGCGCAATGGTGTTGGACGCACTCAGGGATGGCCCTAAGCTGCGTAAGGACATTGTGAGGCATGTTGCCAGCCGTAGGCCAGAGATACCGCCAGACGTGGCCTATGCGCGCGTAGATCGAGTGCTTTGGAAAATGCGCAAGGTAGGGCTGATTGATAGGGGCTTTGGGCCAGATGGGTGTTTGTGGAAGCTGGCCCCGAAGGGCCAGCAAAACACTTAGGCTGCGTCGGGCTTGGGGAGAAGCTGCGGAAGGTATGGAAGTGCAGCCGGGTCGCGCGTGTTGAAGTATTCCGGAGCGTGCTCCGGTATCCAGACATCGTCGACATATTCTAGAAACAGCGGAAGCATAGAGCGCGGATACATGCGCGCATCACCCTCCCACTCATCGGTCTTGTGTGGGTAGTATTGATAATCAGCGCAAACAGTTGGATGGAATTCATCCAGCCAAGCTGCAAATCGACGCCCTACACTCACATCTGGGCGGTTCTGCTTACCGTTTGGCGCACGATCCGCCATTGTGTGGCCCACCATCTCCAAACGCCCCCATAGACGATAAACGAGCTCGTTAATAACTGAGAAGTGAGAAGATGGAACACGATCCCAGTTTGCATTAAACCTTTTGATAAATGCTGGGACCTTGCCGCCATACGATCCAGTCTTACGGATGGAGGGGAGGACTTCGCTCGTGACCCACTTCTTAAACCGCTTTGCTTGCGGTTTGGATGAACCCAAAATCGCAGAATAGAGACCTGACTCGTTGATGATGCGCACTCGTTGACGGCCACCAGGGGTATCGATTGTAGCGACCCCCTTCTCATCGTCGTCCAATCGACTAGCTAGATCAGATGTATTCTTAACACCGATCTTGCGCGCCACGTCTGACAGGACAAACCAAGGCTCTCCACTTCTGTCAAAAACTCGGAAGTCAGTTTCATCTTCCTCGTAATGAAACACCTGCATTGAAAGCTGCATTGCAACGCGATTTGCAGCGTTGCGTTTTTCCGGCCCCACAGGCCCAAATTGCTCATGGCAACGTCCTTTCCGACGCTTTGCCGCAGCTTGTCCGCTTGACCAGCACCACAAAAAGGGTCTAGACCAAGGATACAAATCAGTGGGAGGACGCGCTGCGGCGCTGATTTCAGATTTCTTGGGCCGGGACAAACTGTGGTAGGGCGTCCCGGTCCAACCCACTAAATCAGCATATTAACCCTAGGTCACATCTGAGTCCACAGAAGTCGTGTTCTTTTTGTGTTCTCACGCCGCGCGCTGCCAATAACCTTTCCACTGCCGGGAAACAGGTGCAGCCATGGAATTGCTGACCACGATCTGCAGCAATGTGCCATTGTCAGTGCGGCGGTTGTCTTCGAGCCAAGCGGCATGATTGGCATATTGGTAAAGGTACTGCGGGCTAACGTGATGGTGCTGGCCCTGCACCATCCGGCGCAAGCGTGAGAAATAGCTTTCCACCATGTTCGTGTGCTTGCCGTGGTCGCTGTAAATCTCAGAGTGATTCACCCGCTCTACATCCCAGCCCGCGTGCAGCATATCCCAATGGCTGGCCTCGTCGGCTGACATGGTGGCCATGCGGTCCACGTTGTCATTGGCCAGCGCAACGCCTTCGGCCTCAGACTGCCCCACGAAAGGCAGCACGCGGCCCTCACGCTCACGCATGGCGATAACAACGCGGCGCTTGCCTGTCTGGTGTTCTTTCTTGCGGCGGTCCACACGGTCTGCCTTGGCGTTCTCAGGGCGGATGTGACCGCCAAAGTATGCGCCATCAATCTCGACATGGCCGCTCAGCACTTCACCCGTCTGGACCTCTTGCGCCATCGCTTCGCGCAGCTTGTGGGCCAGCACAAAAGCGGTTTTGTATTGGCAATCCAGATCGCGGGAAAGCTGCACCATGGATACGCCCTTGGACGCGTTCACGATAATGCAGATCGCCGCCAGCAGGTCTACAAAGTCCATCTTGCGGCTGGCAAAGATCGTGCCGCTGGTCACGCTGAACTGGTGCGCGCAGGCCTTGCACTTGAATTTGCGGCGGGTGGTGATCTTGTACGTCTCATCGTGACCACAGCACGGGCAGACAGCTTCGCCGTCCGTTTCGGGCCAGCGCATTTCGCAAAACGTCTGATACGCCGCGTCCTCGCCAGCCTTGTAAATCGAACGCAGGGAGAGCGTCCGAGATGCTGCTGAAAGGAGGAAGTGCTGGGCCATTGTATCTACCGTGATTACCTATATCACACATATAGTACGTATAGGTATGATTTACAATGGCAAATATCACATTTATAGTGCCTTTATCCAAAAAGAGGTACATCATGCCGGATCAGACAGACTGGGAAGCCAAGGCAGCTAACATCTTGAAGGCGGAATTAAAGCGACAGGGCGTTACCTACGCTCGGCTTGCAGAGTTAATCGGTGACAAAGAACCCAATGTACGCAACAAGTTGAGTCGTGGTAAATTTTCAGCGGCGTATTTTTTGCAATGTCTGACGGCTATAGGAACGGAGCATTTGCACTTGGACTAATTGTCGGCGGCGCGCTGGCGATTATCGCAATCGTTTGGATAATAGGGCTAAACTACTGCCCAAACCAACCCTGCGATTATAGCCAAGCAGCCGATGAGCCAAGCCAAAATGCTGGCGAACGCATATGGCAAGTGCCAGACGCCATAAGGGGCACGTTCAGTTACGAAGCGGAACCAGAGTATGCTCCAGGCAATCCCACCCGCCATGAATATTATGATCTTCGCGCTCAAGAGCGTATGGCCCATGCGACCGACTGGATTGTGTGGCTCACTTTTGTGACTGGCGCGGTGGGGGTGGCGGGCCTCGGAGCGATCATTTACACCTTGAACCTGCAACGGAACGCCAACGAAATCGCCCTCGAAATCGGCCAAAAGCAAGTCAGGGCTTATCTTTTCGTCAAAAGTGTATCCATTCTTAGCGTTGTAACCGACGGGATTCAGGACACTATTACTCCGGTGGTTGTTTGCCATAATTTTGGACAATCTCCAGCAAGCGACATCCAAGTTAGCTTGGAATGTCGAATACATCGAAACGTCACCGATTTTTGCTCTAAAAAGTCCACAATGATCGTAATGAGCGCTGGCGATGTTACAGGGCCTTCCTCGCCATTCAGTACTTTGTTCCCAAGCCGGTTCCCCGCCGGAATCATCCAAAAGATACGGGCAGGAGAGTGTATCTTTTTTGTCTCTTTGAAAATCACATACAAGGATGTCTTTGGATCCGATGACGAAATTAGGGCGGACTATTTTACTTATGGTGAAATGTTCAAAGAGGGCGGCACGCTTCAAACCCTCACTAAATCCAGCGTGAGACAAACCTTTAATGACTAACGCAACCAGTAACGCCTTAATCATCGCTCACACCGCTTGGTGCGTTTGATACATAAGGCCGAGTATTTGTGGAACAATGAAGGCTAGCGTCACCGCGCGGCAAGCATGGCGAGGCGGATGAAGGCCCGTTCGACCAATGCGAGGGCTGGCGCGTGTTGGCCCGCGCTACGCAGTTGCAGGTCAGTGTCTGTAAGAACAGTCAGTGCGGTTTCGAGCTTTTGCGGCCCCCAACGGCGGGCCTGGGACAGCATCTTGTCCCGGTTTGGGCCCCAGATTTGCGGCCTGCCGGTCGTGTCGATGGCTGCCCGATGCAGGGTTCGGAAGTGCCGCATGGCCCCGATGCAAAGCGTGACCGCGTTCACGCCCTGGGCTTGCAACCGCTGCATCACCGGGCCGATGGCCGCCGCCTGTCCGTCGCCTACGACCATCAGTACGTCGTCCACATCTGCCTCGAACGAGGTGGGGGCACAGTTGCTGATGTCCTCAGCGTTGAGCGGGTTCGTGTCGTTCAGTTTGTAGAGCCCGATTTTCTCGAGCGTTTGCCGAAAGTCGCCCGGTTCGAGGTTCTTGGCCAGATCCATCAGCATGTGCATCGCCTCTTGTGGCGGGTTCTGGATGCCTGCGGTTCTCAGGTCCCGCTCAATCTCGTCCCTTGTGGGGGGATTGTCGTAGATGGCCGCGGCGTAGGCCTTTGTATGACCTTCGAATGCCTTGCGTAGTTTTGAGGTGGGTTTCAGGGCGCCTGCGGTGACGATGATCTGAGCGTCGCCGGGTGCCCATTCCGACAAGGCATCCGTTATGATCGGGCCCACCGTTTCGTTCGCGTCTTCGACCAAGGCAACGCGGGGGCCGGGGAAAAAGCCGATAGCCTTGAGAGCGTCCATCAGGAGGGCCGGGTCCTTGCGCAGATCGCTGGCGGCGATCCGGGTGAGCCGCATTTCTTCCTCGCCCTGCGGTCCGATCAGCGCAGCAACCGTTTCTTGCCGTTTCAGCGCGATGCGCATGGCGTCGGCCCCAAAGATGAGAATACCGGCGGCATCGGGATCGGGTTTGGCGAAATAGCTGGCGGCCTGTCCGGTGGACAGCTTCACAGGCGGCTCGCTTGCAGTTGCTGCACAATCTGGTTGGCGAGGATCGTCATCAACCGTTCCTGCGCATCCCTTTGGGCGGCCAGGGTGGCGACAGTGGTGCCGGTGGCGGAATAACCCACAAAGTTATTTACCGCGTCCGACCGGACGATGTCGCCCGTGCCACTTTCGCGCAGTTCATAGATCGCCGTACCGATCAAGTGAAAGCGACGAATGTCGCCGTCAGGATCAATCGCGCGATCCTCTTGCGTGAGTTCCAGCGCCACGCTCAGCGTGTAGGCCGGATCAGCGGCGCGCCCCAAACGATCCTCAAGCTGGCGCACCAGAAGGAACCCCTCGCGGTCGCGGGGTGGGTCTACAATTACCCGGTTTTGCAATGCCGCACCTGCCCCACCCGGACCGTAAACCGGCTGAAAGCCGCATCCCGTCAGAGCCAGGATCACAAGCAGGACACAGATGCGGATCATGCGTTAAACCACCACGTTTACGATGCGGCCAGGAACGACGATCACCTTTTTCGGGGTGCCGCCGTCCAGCGCCTTTGTCACAGCTTCATGCGCGAGGGCGAGTTTTTCAACCTCGGACTTTTCGAGGTCGGCGTCGACCGTCAGTTCGCCGCGTCGTTTGCCGTTGATCTGGATGGGCAGGGTAACGGTGTCGGATTTCAACATCGCTTCGTCTGCGATCGGCCAAGGGGCCGTTGTCACAAGGCCATCGCCGCCCTGATGCGCCCAGATGTCCTCGGCCAGATGCGGCGTCATGGGTGCCATGAGTTGGGCCAGCGTCATGATCGCCTCGCGTTGCGCGGCGTGGCTTGCCTTGGATTTCTGTAATGTGGCGGTGAACCCATAAAGCTTGGCAATGGCGGCGTTGAAGCCAAAGGATTCCACACCCAGCGTCACGTCGTTGATCGTCTTGTGCATCGCGCGGAGCAAATCATCGTCGCCTTGGCCTGATGCAGCTTTGTCCATTGCACCGATCCGGTCACAGATGTTCCAGACCCGCGCCAAGTGCTTATAGGCGGCCTCGGCCCCCGACGCCGTCCACTCCACGTCACGTTCGGGTGGCGAATCGGACAGGACGAACCAGCGTGCCGTATCCGCGCCGTAGCTTGCGATGATGCCCAGCGGGTCGACCACGTTTTTCTTGGACTTGGACATTTTGGCGGAAGGGATGATTTCCACCTCTGTGCCGTCGGCCAATTTGCCGTCAGTGACGTCCTCGGGAAGGTGATAAACGGGGCGGCCCTTTTCGTCGCTGGTCTGGTAAATCTCGTGCGTCACCATGCCTTGGGTGAACAGCGCATCGAACGGTTCAATCGCTGACTTGGGCAAGTGCCCCGTGATCTGCATCGCGCGGGCAAAGAAGCGGGAATAGAGAAGGTGGAGGATCGCGTGTTCGATCCCGCCGATATATTGATCGACGTTCATCCAGTATTCGGCATCTTCCTTGACGGTGGGCGTGTCGGCATGGGGTGCGGTAAAGCGCGCGAAATACCACGAACTGTCCACGAAGGTGTCCATCGTGTCTGTTTCACGTTTCGCCGCCTTGCCGCAGTTGGGGCAGGGGGTGTCACGCCAGGTCGGGTGCCGGTCCAGTGGGTTACCGGGGATGTCGAGGGTGACGTCATCGGGTAGGACGACCGGCAGGTTTTCCTTTTTCTCGGGCACAACACCGCAGTCATTGCAATGGACAACCGGGATTGGGCAGCCCCAGTAGCGTTGCCGGGACAGGCCCCAATCGCGGAGGCGGTATTTCGTCTGCCCTTTGCCCAGGTCATGCGCCTCGAAATAGTCGATTGTGGCGTCGATGGCCTCTTGGCTTGTGACCTCGGTGATGCCCGCGAAATGGTCGATGAAATGGACCTTTTCGGTCTTGGCGGGCACGAGGGCTTCGGTTCCAACCTCGGTTTCGTCGCCAGGCAAATAGAACGCGTTCTGCACCGGCAGGTCGTATTTACGGGCGAAATCAAGGTCGCGTTGGTCATGGGCCGGGCAGCCAAAGACTGCGCCTGTGCCATAATCCATCAGGACAAAGTTGCCGATCCAGACGGGCAGTTCGACGTCTGGATAGACCGGATGTTTCACGCGCACGCCCGTGTCGATCCCCTTTTTCTCGGCCTTTTCCATTGCCGCTTCGGTCGTGTCCATCTTGCGACATTCGTCGATAAAGGCGGCGAGGTCGGGGTTTTCAGCTTCGAGTGCCTTGGCCACGGGGTGGTCGGGGGACACGGCAATGAAAGACGCGCCGCGCATGGTGTCGGGGCGTGTGGAATAGCACAGGATTGTGCCATCGCCGTCGGTGCGCACGAACGGGATGTCGATGCCACGCGATTCGCCGATCCAGTTTTCCTGCATCAGGCGGACCTTGGCAGGCCAATTGTCGAGGCCATCAAGAGCATCTTTCAACTCACCCGCCATGTCGGAAATCTTGAAAAACCACTGTGTCAGCTCGCGCCGCTCGACCTCGGCGCCTGATCGCCAGCCCTTGCCGTCGATCACCTGTTCATTGGCCAGCACGGTCATGTCGACCGGGTCCCAGTTCACCTGGGCGTTCTTGCGGTACACCAGCCCAGCCTCAAGAAAGTCGAGGAAAAGCGATTGCTGTTGGCCGTAGTATTCGGGGTCACAGGTGGCGAATTCGCGGCTCCAGTCGATGGAAAGGCCCAGCGGCTTCATCTGGCCGCGCATGTCGGCGATGTTGTCATAGGTCCAGGTCTTGGGGTGGCCGCCGATGGCCATGGCGGCGTTTTCGGCAGGCATCCCAAAGGCGTCCCAGCCCATCGGGTGAAGCACGTTGTGACCGGTCGACATCTTATACCGCGCGATCACGTCACCCATCGTGTAGTTGCGCACGTGGCCCATATGGATGCGACCCGAAGGGTATGGGAACATCTCAAGCACGTAATACTTGGGTTTGTCACCGCTGCGCGTGGCGGTGAAAATCCCGGCCTCTTCCCAGGCGGCCTGCCAGCGGGCTTCGATCTCGGAGGGGGTATAGGTGGCCATGGGGATCATCCTGGTTTGAAACGAAAACGCCGGGCGTGATGGCCCGGCGCTGTCATAATGTGGAAAGGGGCGCGCTGAAAGGCCCTTGAAGCGCGCTATAGCCTGTTGTCTGCAATCCGTAGCTGACGGGCGCGTGTGAGAATGGCATCCTCAACCGCGCGCACTGCCGAAGCGCTGGCGGGGCCAGAGCGCGTTTGCAACGCAACATTCAATGACCGCGCATCGAGGGCGGGGTCACTGATCAGGACTGTTGCGCGGTAAGTGCCGCCGCCGCCCGGAGGTGTACCAAACCCGGTCACAATCACACCTGTAAAGGGATCAACTGTCTGGATCGGCAGAAAATCCAGTACTTCAATCGTGGCAGACCAGATGTATTTGTTAACCGAAACAGAGGCCTCGGCATTGCGCCCTGCACGAAAGGCATCGCCCAAGGTTGTTCCGCTGCGTTGCTCACGTTCGCGGGCGCTGTCGCCGTCGCCGATAATGCGGTCTGCATCAGGGTCCGTGACGCCGATGCGTTGACCGCATCCCGCGACCAGTGCAGCCACGCACAGCGTGGCCACGATGCTGGTAAGCCGCGCCTTTGTTTGGAGTGTGCCCATAGGAATTCTCACCGCCTGTGTATTCAGACACTCTGATAGACAAGTTAAATCCCCCTCGCAAGGTACACGGGGCATGTGGCGAATCCTCAGGTCGGAATCCTGACTGTGGCAAAGCTGCACCAGCCTATGTCGGAATTATGGCGCGGCGTGATGCGTCGCTTGAGGTGATCGGGCAAATGGGTGAAACACCCTTCATCCCCTTCCGGATTCCCCGGTTAGGGCGTGTGAATTGAAAACCGAGGGAAAACCAATGAAAAAAGTTCTCTTCGCTACAACCGCTCTGGTCGCCACAGCTGGCATGGCCGCCGCGGATGTAAGCTTTGGCGGCTTCGGCCGTTTTGGCCTGTTCTATGACGAAGGTCTGGCAGACGAAACACGCATCGAACAGCGTTTCCGCCTGACAATCACCGGTACTGCCGAGGCAGACAACGGCGTTGAATTCGAAGGTCGTATCCGTTTCCAAACAGACGACAACGCAGCTGGCGCCTCCAACGGTGCACAAAGCTCCGCAGCTGGTTTCGCTGTCACATCCGGCGGCTTCCGCCTGGACGTGGGACACGTGTCTGACGTAATCGACTCCGGCGACGTTGTTGACTACTACGGCTATGGCGTTGGTCTGACATCGTTCGCTGAACAGTCGTCGGGCTTTGGCCTGCCAGCTTCCGGCTTCGGTTCCGGCGGTGACGAAACACTCGTCGCTCCAACAGTCAAACTGCGTTACACAGCTGGCGACTTCACTGTCTCCGCATCGTACACAGACGACGCCCTCGGCGGTGAAGAGTACCAAGTCGGTGTTGGCTACAACTTCGGCAACTACTCGGCCGGTATCGCAATCGGCAACGAAGACGCGACTGACTTCGACTTCGTCGCAGCATCGTTCGGCGGCGAAATCGGCGCTCTGGCGTTCTCGATCTTGGTTGCTGACTATGACGGCAACGCCGACACATCGTACGGCTTCTCGGTCAAGTACGACATCGGTGCGGCTACAGACATCCGTTTCGTGTACTCGGACAACGGCACCCCAGGTGCTGACGAAACAGTCGCGATTGGCTTCCGTCACTCGCTGGGCGGCGGTGTCTCCCTGCGCGGTGGTATCGGCCAAAACAACGCTGGCAACACTGTTGCCGACCTGGGTGTTCAGTTCGGCTTCTAAGCTGATCTAATCACTTGTGTGATTTGGGGCAGGCCTTTTGGTCTGCCCCATTTCGTTTGTGCGCTCTTGTCTTTGGACATGCGCTTCTATGTGTTTCGTCATGACAATCCAGCATCAGGAATGCCCGTGCCACTGAAAGACATCCAAGACCGTGTATCAAAAGCCGAAGCCAAAGCAGGCCGCGTACCGGGGTCTGTGAAACTGATTGCGGTCAGCAAGGTACAGCCTGACGCGCGCGTTGCCGCTGTGTTGGATCAAGGGCACCGCTATTTCGGTGAAAATCGCGTGCAGGAAGCGGCCGGTAAATGGCCCTCATTCCGCGAGACCTATGGCGAGATTACAGTCGACCTCATCGGCCCCTTGCAAACCAACAAAACCCGTCAGGCGATGGAATTGTTTCAGGCCATCCACACGCTGGATCGCCCCAAGTTGGCCAAGACCTTTGCCCGCCTTGCCCAAGAGATGGGTCAGTGCCCGGACCTCTTTGTCCAGGTCAACACCGGGGAAGAGGCGCAAAAGGCGGGCGTGTCACCGGCAGATGCAGATGCCTTTGTGGCGGAGTGCCGTGCGCTTGATCTGCCTATTGCCGGGCTGATGTGTATCCCGCCCGTTGATGAGGAACCGTCGCTGCATTTCGCATTGCTGGCGAAGATAGCCGAACGGAATGGGTTGACCGGCCTGTCCATGGGAATGAGCAGCGATTTTGAAAGCGCCATCGCGCTGGGCGCGACGCATATTCGTGTGGGTTCGGCCATTTTCGGCGACCGCGTTTGAACGGGATATACCGCGGTTAGCGCACGATCAGCCGGGTCTTGAACTTGATCCTTTTGGCGATCCACAGCAGGTGCGTGGGATTAAGGCCAATGCACCCTTCGGTCGGGAACCCTGGACGCCGCCAGCGGTGGATAAAGATGGCTGAGCCGCGCCCCGGCACTGCATAAGGCCAATTCCAATCCGTCAGGATCACAAGATCATATAGCGGATCAGCCCGGCGCAACCGCTCATGGCTGGGGGTGTAGGGCGCACGCACCATCATGTTATAGTCTTCGTCCTCTGGGTCGTCGGACCACAGATCACCAGGCCGGATGGGCACGGCCCATTCCGTTGGCCGGGCCATGCGATCAGGGCGAAAGAGCATACCCACGATGCGATGTGTACCTGTCGGTGTGGCGCTATCTCCTTCGCGTTTGTGCGCACTGATGCCGCCGCGTCCGATATTGCACGGAAAAACGCGGTTCTGAAAACGCAGACCACGGGGAGAAAGGACAAGGTCATCAGCTGTCATGAAAGGCAGTGTAGCGCGCGCCATGGCGGGGGACACCCCTGCCTTACGGGTTTGACGGAAACGGAACTCGGATCCCCGTAGGCGTATCTTTTATTACGCAACCGCTACATCAGGTGACCGGACTTGGCTGCCTTGGTGGCGAGATAAGCGCTATTGTGGCGGTTCTCGCCCACTTTCAGGGGCACTCGTTCGGTTACTGCAATGTTGCTGGCCTCCATCATTGCGACCTTGGCCGGATTGTTGGTCAACAGGCGCACAGAAGAAAAGCCCAGTTCCTTCAAAATGTCGGAACCCAGGCGAAAGTCCCGCTCATCATCCTCAAACCCCAAGCGGTGATTGGCCTCGACTGTGTCAAAACCCTGATCTTGCAACGCATAGGCGCGCATCTTGTTGGCCAACCCAATCCCGCGACCTTCCTGATTGAGATAGAGCAGCACACCGGCACCCTCGGCCCCCATCTGGGTGAGGGCCCCGCGGAGCTGCGGGCCGCAGTCGCATTTCAGGCTGCCCAGTACGTCGCCCGTGAAACAGGCCGAATGCAGCCGGGCCAGAACCGGTTTGCTGCGGTCGGGGCGACCAATTTCGATGGCGTAATGCTCTTCTCCGCCATCTTCAGGGCGGAACACGTGCAAACGACCCGCTTCGGATGCCTCGATTGGCAACCGGGCATGCACCACGGGATACATCGGGCTGCGGGCAGCAAGCAGGGGCTGCGCCAGGATCAAAGGCAGGCAGGTCAGCCCGTGCTGGGCGGCAAATCCTGCACCGTCCTTGATCTCCAGACACAGGGCCGAGGGCAACAGTCGCGCGGCCTTGCACATCTGGATCGCGGCCCGGTGGGCGGCGGCGTCGCCTTCGCGGATACTGGTCAACGGCCCTTTCATCGGGGTAGACATGTCGTCGGCGGGGTCTGCAAGGGCCTGCAACCAGGCAAGGGTCGCATCCTGTGGCAAGACAATGCGCGCCAGATCCCCATCATAGGCCCGTGCCTTGAGTGTTTGCGCCCGCCACCCGGTCAGCGCCAGAACCGGCGCGCCGCCCAACGCCATGACCTCGGCCAGCCGCGCAGGTGACAGCGTCTCGACCGCAAGCGCCAGCACAGACACCGGGCCCGCAAGCACCACAGGAACACCCATACGCAGGTCCGCCCCGGCCCGCGCCAGCATTTCGGTGATATCAGGAGCAAGGCCCATGTTACAAAAATCCCTTACGCGTCCCCTGCACATAAGCAAATCGCGCCCGAATTGAAACATTTGACGCGCAACCGACACATGGGCGTGACAGGCCGGGCGAAAATCTTGCTGATTTTAGCGTGACCTACCATCTAGGATGCAAGAAAGAGGGAGGACATACCCATGGCCCAATTGAAGAAAATCCTGCTGGTTGATGATGATGAAGACCTGCGCGAGGCGCTCAGCGAACAGCTGATCATGACCGAGGACTTTGACGTGTTCGAGGCAGGCAACGGCCAGGACGCTTTGGTCAAGGCCAAGGAAGCGATCTATGACCTTGTCATCCTCGATGTGGGCCTGCCCGACACCGACGGTCGCGAGCTGTGCCGCGTGATGCGCAAGCAGGGCGTCAAATCGCCGATTCTGATGTTGACCGGTCACGATACTGATGCCGACACCATTCTGGGTCTCGATGCGGGCGCCAATGACTATGTTACCAAGCCCTTCAAATTCCCGGTTCTTCTCGCGCGCATTCGCGCCCAGTTGCGCCAGCATGAACAATCCGAGGATGCCGTATTCACCCTTGGCCCATATACCTTCAAGCCGTCGGTCAAAATGTTGATCACCGAGGACGACAAAAAGATCCGCCTGACCGAAAAAGAGACGAACATCCTCAAGTTCCTCTATCGTTCGACCGAAGGCGTCGTGCCCCGTGATATTCTGCTGCACGAGGTCTGGGGCTATAACGCGGGTGTCACCACGCACACGCTTGAGACGCACATTTACCGTCTGCGCCAAAAGATTGAACCCGATCCCTCCAACGCGCGTTTGCTCGTTACCGAGTCCGGTGGTTATCGCCTGATGTCGTGATGTTGACCTGGATCAAAGCGTGCGGCCAATCCGCCCGCTAGCATCCTCTGTAATCCCGCGCATGTCCGGGGCCTTTGGGCAAAGACATGTACCTCCCTGTTGGACTTGCCCGGGCCGCGTGCCCGGGTTTTTTTGTGTGTTGCACGACAGATGCAAGACTGGAGGTTTGCCCCAGACCCAGGGGTTTTTGGAACAGAGAAGACGTGGCGGGCGCAGTTTGCGCTGGTCGGCACGTCAGGAGATTGCGCAATCCGGGCCCCGTTCAAACGGCGTGTCGATGGTGGTCTCGCTCGGCAGCCAGTCAAAAATCGCCAGCGCCCGCCCCGTATCAAACCCAACGAACACCACCCCCGTTTCGGGTTGCAGCGCCACGCCTTCTGCATCGCGGCCATAGGCTGAAAGCGGCGTGACCGTCAGCACCCGTCCGTCAGGGGCAAGCTCAAACAGGCTGTTGAGCCCTTCGTTGTCGTCCACGACCAGAATGTTGCCGGAATAAGGGTCGCGGGTAATTCCCTGCGGCTCGACCATCGGCGGATCAAACCGGTCGCCAAAAAGCTCCATCAGCACTGCGCCATCGGGTGCGATCCGCAACAGGCGTGACGGGTCATCCTCCACCACGAGAAAGCTGCCATCGGCGTCGCGGTGCAATCCTTCGGTGTCAAAAAGTGTGCGATTCAGGCGAAATTCCGCGTCGATGGGCTGCCCCTCCCGGTCAATCCGCTGAAAGTCACCCCAACCATTGGCGATCAGCAGGCCGCCCGCCTCAACCGTTAAACTGCGCACCGAACGCATGTCGGTTTCGAACCGTTTCACCTCGCGCCCGGCCGTGTTCAGGAGCACGATCTCGGGCCCCTCATTTGCGACCCAGATGCCGCACACTTCTGCGTCATAGGCCAAACTGACGGCCCTGAAATCCTGGATCGTGAGGCGGTGCCACAGCTCGGCCCGTGCTGGCAAAGCCAACAGGATCGTCATCAGAAGTACACTTGCCTTGCGTCGCATGGTCCCGCTCCGATTGCTGGTCAGAATGGTGTGGCGCACCGCTATTCTGTCAAGACGCCTTTCTTGGCTGGCAGTGCGCAGGCGCCCAAGTTAGGGTCGCGGCACCTTAGTGTCGGAGCTTGCCCCATGCCCTTTACCCTTGCCACCTGGAACATCAATTCTGTCCGTCTGCGCGAACCGATTGTCCTGAAACTGCTGGAAGAAGAGGCACCCGATGTGCTCTGCCTGCAAGAGTGCAAAAGCCCCGTCGACAAGATCCCGCGCGCGGGGTTCGAGGCGCTGGGATATACCCACATGGTGGCGCGCGGCGACAAGGGATACAATGGCGTGGCGATCCTGTCGAAAATCCCGATGGAGGAATCGAGAGCCCAGGATTTTGCCGGGCTTGGCCATGCCCGCCACATCGCCGGACGGCTGGAGAATGGGGTGACCGTCCACAACTTTTATGTCCCCGCAGGTGGCGACGTGCCGGACCGCGAGAAGAACGTGAAGTTCGGCCAAAAGCTGGATTACCTCACCGACATGCGCGACTGGTTTCATGCGGAGCGTCCCGAAAAGGCGATCCTGGTGGGCGACCTGAACATCGCCCCCCGCGAGGATGACGTCTGGAGCCATAAGCAGTTGTTGAAGATCGTGAGCCACACACCTGTTGAGGTGGAACACTTGGCTCAGGTACAGGACGCGGGCGGCTGGGTCGATATCACCCGGCAGGACATCCCCGAAGGCCTGCTCTATTCCTGGTGGTCCTACCGGGCCAAGGATTGGAGTGCGGCGGACAAGGGTCGGCGGCTGGACCACGTTTGGGCCACTGGCGACATTTCCACCGCGGCGCATTCCAGCCGGATTTTGCGCGACGTGCGGGGGTGGGAAAAGCCCAGCGATCACGCCCCGGTGTTTGCGACCTTTGACGTGTGACGTCAGCCTTTTGCCCTAAGTTGGGCGGGTACTCTGGCATACATGCGTTGAATAGCGCGTGATGGCCTGCTGCGCACCTGTCTGGATACCTGCAATGGCGTGACGCGCCGGGTTGACGACGGGAATGCCGTCCTTCGCACAGAGGCTCGAGCTGTTCAGGCTGAGCCAGGGTGACTGGATTGAAGATGCGCGCAAACTCTTTGCCAACATAGCGAATGAGGGTACTTCAAGCACCCAACGATACCATCGTTGGGCCGTTGTCCGATGATCATCGCACAGTTTCGGGTCATTGCCCAGGTTATGAAAGCATCCTTGTTTCCCGGCGGTAGGCCATCGGTATGGGCGACGCGTGTTCCGGCAAAGCGTTGTTTAGCCCCCTTGGCATGCCCTTCTCGCGGGTCCATATAAGCCTCAACTGATTTAGAGGATGAGACGATGATGGATTTGGGATTGTCCAGTGCCCCCGCCGAAGCCGACCTGATCAAGGATACAACCGAGGCCACCTTCATGGCCGACGTGATCGAGGCCAGCCAAACGACGCCGATCATTGTGGATTTCTGGGCCCCCTGGTGTGGCCCCTGCAAAACCCTTGGCCCCCAGCTTGAGGCTGCCGTGACCGCCGCCAAAGGCGCGGTTAAAATGGTCAAGGTCAATGTGGATCAAGCGCAGATGATTGCGGGGCAATTGCAGATCCAGTCGATCCCGACTGTTTATGCCTTCTGGAAAGGCCAGCCTGTTGACGGGTTTCAGGGCGCTGTGCCGCAATCCGAAATCACTGCTTTTGTTGATCGGGTCATCAAGGCATCGGGCGGCGAGGCCCCGGCCGACAGCCTGAACGACGCTGTTGAGGCTGCCGAGGAAATGTTGGCCGAAGGGGCAGCCGTGGATGCGGCCCAGACCTTTGCTGCGATCCTGGGCGAAGAGCCTGCGCACGCGGCGGCCTATGGCGGTCTTGTTCGGGCGCATATCGCTATGGACGATCTGGACCAGGCCGAGGCGATCCTGAACGGTGCTCCTGCCGAAATCTCGACTGCGCCCGAACTGGAAGCGGCACATGCGCAACTGCAATTGGCCCGTCAGGCAGCCGATGCGGGACCCGTGGCAGAGTTGCGGGCGGCGGTCGAGGCGGATCCGGACGATCACCAAGCCCGCTTTGATCTCGCCCAGGCTCTGCACGCCAACGGTGATGCCGAGGGGGCGGTTGATACCCTGTTGGACTTGTTCCAGCGCGATCGCGAGTGGAATGACGGTGCGGCCAAGACTCAGCTTTTCACTGTGTTTGACGCCCTCAAGCCTAATGATCCTATCGTTCTGAACGGAAGACGGCGTTTGAGCTCAATGATATTTGCCTGATCGGTCCGCCGGGCTAGCTAGATTCAAATGATCAAAGTGCCCAACCTTCCCGGAACGATACCGGTGTTTCCACTGCCCGGGGCGCTTTTGCTGCCACGGTCGCGCCTGCCGCTGCATTTATTTGAACCGCGCTACCTGCAGATGTTCGATGATGCCCTCAAGACGCCGGAGCGTTTGATTGGCATGGTCCAACCCAATGAGGGCGCTCGGCGCGGCGGCACGGGCCTGCATACCATCGGCTGCGCGGGCCGGATCACGCAGTTTTCCGAAACCGAGGACAACCGTTATATGATCACCCTCTCTGGCATTTCCCGGTTCCGTGTGGTGCGCGAGGTTGAGGGGTTCACCCCTTACCGCCGTTGTGATGTGAATTGGGACGGCTTTGACCGTGATCAGGCTGTTTCCGAAGAGGACGCCCAGTTTGACCGGCCGGTCTTTCTTGACCTCTTGGGGCGCTATTTTGATGCCCGGTCGTTGTCTGCGGATTGGGACACGTTGAAAGATGCGGATGACGAGTTGCTTATCAACTCACTGTCCATGATGCTGGATTTTGAGGCCGAGGATAAGCAGGCTTTGCTGGAGGCCCCCTCGCTCAGCACACGCCGCGAAACCTTGGTGACTTTGATTGAATTTGCGCTGCGCAGCGGTGATGGAGACATGATGCAATGAGTGTAAACGTAGATCGCCGGATGCTGGAGGCCCTGATCTGTCCGCAGACCCATGCGACTCTGCGCTATGATGCGGCTGCGCAAGAGTTGATCTCGGAAAGTGCCAATCTGGCCTATCCCATTCGCAACGGTATTCCGGTGATGTTGGTCGATGAGGCTCGCCCGCTAGGCTAAATCCGAGGGCTGTGGGGTACCACACGTTCTCCTTGCGGGATGTTACGGCCGCCCGTCTAAAGTGGTCGGCCTTGCATCAGTCTAGGCAATTCGCCCGTCAGCCCGGCGGCTTCGCGGATGAAGCTGCGTCTTAGGCCCGGCAGGGCGTTGATGACCCCCATGCCCACGTCCCGCACCCCGCGCAAAAGGGCGCTGTCGTTGGAAAAGAGCCGGTTGAACGCGTCAGTCGCCATGGCGAGGGCTGTGTTGTCGAAGCGTCGCCATTCTTCATAGCGGGTGAGCACAGCGATGCTGCCGGGGTCTTCGCCCCGGCGGATGGCATCAGTGATTACCTCTGCGAGAGCCGCGATGTCGCGCATCCCCGCGTTCAGGCCTTGGCCCGCAATGGGGTGCACGCCATGGGCGGCGTCCCCGATCAGGGCCATGCGATCAGATATCAGCCGGTCGGCCAGCGATAGGGACAGCGGATATGTGTAACGTTGGCCCGTCAGGCCGATCTCACCCAGAAAATCACCAAAACGAGGGCGCAGCATTGTCAGGTATTCCGCATCCGACAGCGCATGGAAGGCGGCGGCGTTCTCTGCGCTTTCACTCCAGACGATTGAGCTGACGTTGCCGGGCAGGGGTAGGATTGCCAGAGGGCCGGGGGGCATAAAGAACTGGTGAGCGATGCCGTGATGTGGCTTTTCGTGGGCGATGGCGCAGACCAACGCGGTTTGACCATAGCCCCAGCCCGTCCGTTTTATGCCCGCCCTTGTGGCGGTGCCGCTGCCCCGCCCATCCGCACCCACCAAAAGCGCACCGGTCAACGTTTTGCCGGATGCCAACGTCACGCCGATGCCACCGGGAATAACCGTTTGGCCGGTAACCGTTTCGCCAGACAGGTGTGTGACCCCTTCGGTGGCCGCCACGGCGTCAAGCAGAGCGCGCCGCAAATGCCTGTCCTGTACCATGTGGCCCATGGGCCCTTCTTCGATCTCGGCATGGTCGAAATGCATGAAGAAGGGCGAGGGGCCTTCGCCCGCGCGACCATCGGTGACCTTGATCTCAAGGATCGGTTGGCTGTT
Organism: uncultured Tateyamaria sp.; assembly: GCF_947503705.1. Classification (GTDB taxonomy): domain Bacteria; phylum Pseudomonadota; class Alphaproteobacteria; order Rhodobacterales; family Rhodobacteraceae; genus Tateyamaria. The sequence goes on from NZ_CANNES010000001.1 coordinate 689,969, forward strand.
ATCGGCTACTGCGTCCCAGACGCCAACGCCCGCCAACAGCCTTTGCGACGTGAGTGCCACCGCGTAGCTGCGCCCATCAAAATCCGCGTTTTTACGGACCTTTTCCTGAAGCGCGTCGATCACCGCGACCTGCAAACCGGTCCGGGCCAGCGCCAGCGCCAGGATCGGGCCAGACAGTCCGCCGCCGACAATCAGGATATCGCAGTCGTGTTTCATGGCCATGATACGCCTTTGTTTCGCTTGGCTGAACTATGGGGCACCGCATGGGATTGTCCATGCGCCAGCACGTCGCTACCGTCAGGGCAACTATCGACGGAGGGCAAGATGCAAGACTGGCTGGACAAGAGCGCTGCGGAACTGGGTGTGGCCATCGGGGCGGGTGCTGTGGATCCCGTGGCCCTCACGCATGCCTTCCTGGAGCGGAGCAAGGCGCATCCGCTTTGTGACCGCATTTATGCCCGCCTGACCGAAGATCGCGCCATGGCCGAGGCGCATGCCGCCAAGGCCCGCGCAAATGCGGGCCAACGTCTGTCGCCTCTGGATGGGGTGCCGATCAGCTGGAAGGACTTGTTTGATACGGCGGGGATCGTCACCGAAGCGGGGTCGAACCTGCTCAAGAACCGCGTGCCGGATCGCGACGCGACTGTATTGCGTAATGCATCCGCTGCTGGCCTGATCTGTCTGGGCAAGACCCATATGAGCGAACTGGCGTTTTCCGGTCTTGGGTACAATCCTTCAACCGGCACTCCGCCTTGCGTAAATGACTCCGAGGCTGTGCCGGGCGGCTCGTCTTCCGGGGCTGCGGCCTCTGTCGCCTTTGGCTTGGCACCTGCGGCCATCGGGTCGGATACGGGCGGGTCGGTCCGTATTCCGTCTGCCTGGAACGATCTGGTGGGATTGAAAACAACAGCGGGGCGGTTGTCGTTGGAGGGCTGCGTGCCCCTGAGCCTCAAGTTTGACACCGTTGGTCCGTTGACCAAGACGGTCGAGGACGCCGGCTTGTTGATGGCCGCGATGGAAGGGCGCAAGCCCTTTGACATGCGCGGTGTTTCGTTGAAAGGGCGCCGCTTTGCTGCCCTGCAATCCATCGTGTTGGACGATATTCGCGACGCGCCGTTGGCGGCTTATGAAAGTGCTGTGGCGCGACTGGAGGCGGCGGGCGCGATTGTCGAAAAGGTCGAGATGCCTGAGCTGGTAGGCGAAACCGGGGCGATGGCCATGGCTGGTCCGTTGTTTCCCGGTGAGGTGTATGGGTTGTGGCGCGATGTGATCGAAGCCAACCCCGAGGCGATGTATCCTGAAATCTTGGAAAGGTTCCGTTTGGGCGCGTCATTCTCTGCCCCGGACTATCATGCGGCATGGGCCCGGCTAGAGGCGGCGCGTCAAGCCTGGGACACGCGCATGGCGAGCTATGACGCGGTGCTGGCACCCACGGCTCCAATCCTGCCGCCGAACCTGGATCGGTTGAACAGCGATAGCGACTATTACAAAACCGAGAACCTGCTGGCCCTGCGCAACACGCGGGTCGGTAACCTGATGGGGCTTTGTGCGCTGACCTTGCCCACAGGCACGCCGAGTTGTGGCATCATGCTGTACGGTGCGCCCAATTGCGAAGAGGCGCTGGTTCGGATCGGCATCGCGGCAGAGAGGGCCTTGGTGTAATCCAAAGGGCGCTGACACGAGGATATTTTTTGGAGGCTTCGCTAGGTCGTTTTCTGGAGGGGGCTTTACCTCCGCCCAGGAAATTTGAGGCCAAGGGGTGTGGATTTGGCGGATATGCCACGGGCTGAGACCTTGTGTGGTTGTTTTGCTGGACGCGATGCGCGCGATTGGGGTATCCTGATCCAAACGGGGCAATAATGATCCCGAACCTGAGGCAGTTTTATGAAGTTTCCCGAGCGGTTTTCGAACCTTCCGGCTTATGCGTTCCCGCGTCTGCGCGAGCTGTTGGATCATCACGCCCCTGGCGGTGATGTGGTTCATATGACCATTGGCGAGCCGAAACATGCTTTTCCAGCCTGGGTCACGGATGTGATTTCCGAACATGCGGCGGGTTTCAACAACTATCCCCCGAACGAGGGCATTCCAGAGCTGCGGGCGGCGTTTTGCGATTGGCTGGCGCGCCGCTATGACGTGGTCAAGGACCCGGATGTGCATGTGATGCCGCTCAACGGGACGCGCGAGGGGCTTTACAACGCAGGCATGGCCTTGTGCCCCGAGGTCAAAAATGGGCAGCGCCCTGTCGTTTTAATGCCGAACCCGTTTTATCAGGTCTATATGCTGGCCGCGATTTCGGCGGGGGCGGAGCCTGTTTTGGTGCCAGCCACCGAGGCCACCGGGCATTTGCCGGATTACGCGTCAGTGGCACCCGATATTCTGAACCGCACAGTTGCCTGTTACATGTGTTCGCCAGCGAACCCGCAAGGGGCTGTCGCAGATGCGGGATATTGGCGTGATCTGATTGCGCTGGCCGAACGCTATGATTTCCAGGTCTTTGCCGACGAGTGTTACTCAGAGATTTACCGCGACGTGCCACCTGTTGGCGTGCTGCAATGCATTGGCGACGCTGACCCTGAGCGGGTTGTGGCCTTTCATTCGCTTTCCAAGCGGTCGAACCTGCCGGGCCTGCGCTCGGGCTTTATTGTCGGGGGGGCTGCGACTATTCGCGAGGCCAAGCAGTTGCGCACCTATGCGGGCACGCCCTTGCCGACTCCGTTGCAGCATGCCGCGGCGGCTGTCTGGGCCGACGAAGAGCACGTGATTGATAACCGCGCCCAGTATCACGAGAAATATGACATGGCTGACCGCATTCTGGGCAACGTGCCCGGCTATGCCGCCCCAGAGGCCGGGTTTTTCCTGTGGTTGCCGGTTGAGGATGGCGAGGCAGCGGCGCTGAAGCTGTGGCAGGAAACCGGCGTGCGGGTGTTGCCCGGCGCCTACCTCGCTCGCGAAATTGACGGGTTCAACCCCGGTGACACATACATTCGGGCGGCCCTGGTCGCCCCAAAGGCAGAGACGGAACGCGGCCTGATGGCCATTCGCGACGTTCTTTACGCCACAGAATAAAGACGAGGGACGCATGGCCTATCAGACACGACGGGATCCGCTTTTTGATCATGGGATGCAGGCGGCGATTGAGAAACGCAGTCGCGAGCTGATTGGGATTGCTCTGCTGATCCTGGGTGCGATGGCGGCGGCCATGATGCTGAGCTATACGCCCGACGATCCGAACTGGATGGCCTCTACGGACGCGCCGGTGCAAAACTGGATGGGTCGCACCGGGGCCTCGATTGCCGCGCCGATGTTCATGATCGCAGGCTGGGGCGTCTTTGGCATTGCTGTCGTTTTGCTGGTTTGGGGCGCGCGATTTACCCTGCATTGGGGCACCGAGCGGGCGCTGGGGCGTTTGATCTTTGCCCCGATTGCGGTGGCCTTTGGGGCGATTTATGCCGCGACGTTGCAGCCGGGGGCCGAATGGGCCGCCACGCATGGTTTTGGGCTGGGCGGGCTGTTCGGCGATACGGTGATGGGCGTGATCCTGACGGTTCTGCCCCTGGGATCAAGCTTTGCCGTCAAGATGATGTCGCTCTTGATGGGCATTGGCATTGTGGCCTTTGGGGCCTTTGTGCTGGGCTTTACACGGCCCGAATTGGCGCGCTTGGTGCGCTTTCTGCTTTTGGGGCTGGTGATGGTTTATGCGGGTGTGATGACCGCATTGGGCCGGGGCGCCAGTAGCGCAGTTCAAACCGCCCGCGTCATGCAAGAACGTCAGGCCGAACGCCGTGCTGCTCGCCATGCCGAGGCGGTTGAGGCCGAAGCCTATGCCGCAAGCATGCCCGCTTACGAGGAATATGAGCCTCAAGAAGAGCCCGCCAAACCCAGCCTCTTGTCGCGCATGCCGACGCTGATCAAGCGGCCCGAACAGATGCCGGATGAGATGCCCGACCCCGAGCTGGTCGAAACTTATAGCGATGTGGACGTTGGCGATGGCCCCGGTGAAGAACGGATCAAGGCCAAAATCTCGGACGTGATCAAGTCGCGCGTGCGGACCAACCCGGCGGTCCAGATTGAATCCGTTGCCCCGCTGACCAAGGGGCGTGGCCGCGGGCCCGATCCGTTGGTCCTGAACAGCATGCCGCAGACAACCCTGCCGCCCGAACCGCCGCTGACAGCAGCTCGGGTGGCGCCTGCGGTAACTGCATTCACGGCACCGGAGCCTTTGGCAGAAGAGCCGGTAGTTGAACCGGACATGGCCTTCGAACCCGAAGCCATGATGCCGGAGCCCACAGCTGTAGCGCCCCAGATCCCCGTCGCCGAGCCGCGTAAAGTGGTGCAACAGCCCGTGCGCAAGCCCGTACAGCCGAGCACCCGCGCTAAGGCAGAGGCGCAGCCGACGCTGCGGTTCGAGGATACGCATCCCGGCTTTGAACTGCCGCCCCTGAACCTGCTGGAAAACCCAGTGGAGATTCAGCGCCATCACCTGAGCGACGAGGCGTTGGAGGAAAACGCACGCATGTTGGAAAACGTGCTGGATGACTATGGCGTGAAGGGAGAGATCGTTTCGGTCCGGCCCGGCCCCGTGGTCACGATGTACGAACTTGAGCCTGCGCCGGGCCTCAAGGCCAGCCGTGTGATCGGCCTCGCTGATGATATTGCCCGGTCGATGGCGGCCCTGTCGGCGCGTGTTTCGACCGTGCCGGGGCGAAGCGTAATTGGCATCGAACTGCCCAATGAGAACCGCGAAAAGGTAGTCTTGCGCGAAATCCTGTCGAGCCGCGATTTCGGCGACAGCAATATGCGCCTGCCGCTTGCCTTGGGCAAGGATATCGGCGGCGACAGTGTCGTGGCGAACTTGGCCAAGATGCCTCACCTGTTGATTGCGGGGACCACGGGTTCCGGCAAGTCGGTGGCGATCAACACGATGATCCTTTCGCTGCTTTACAAGCTGACGCCAGAGGAATGCCGGTTGATCATGATCGACCCCAAGATGCTGGAGCTGAGCGTTTATGACGGCATTCCGCACCTTTTGTCCCCGGTCGTAACAGACCCTAAAAAAGCGGTTGTGGCCCTGAAATGGGTCGTGGGCGAGATGGAAGAACGTTATCGCAAGATGTCCAAAATGGGCGTGCGCAACATCGAAGGATACAATGGCCGCGTCCGCGAAGCGCTCGCCAAGGATGAAATGTTCAGCCGAACGGTGCAGACCGGGTTCGACGACGACACGGGCGAACCCATCTTTGAGACAGAAGAGATCACGCCTGTTGCATTGCCCTATATCGTGGTGATCGTGGACGAGATGGCGGACCTGATGATGGTCGCAGGCAAGGAGATCGAGGCCTGCATTCAGCGGCTGGCCCAGATGGCGCGGGCCTCTGGCATTCACTTGATCATGGCCACGCAGCGCCCTTCGGTCGATGTGATCACCGGCACGATCAAGGCGAACTTCCCCACGCGAATCTCGTTCCAGGTGACCAGCAAAATCGACAGCCGTACGATCCTGGGCGAGATGGGGGCCGAACAACTGCTGGGCATGGGCGACATGCTCTATATGGCGGGCGGGGCCAAGATCACGCGCTGCCACGGCCCCTTTGTCAGCGACGAAGAGGTCGAGGAAATTGTGAACCACCTCAAGGCCTTTGGCGCGCCGGATTACGTTTCGGGCGTGGTCGAAGGGCCGCCGGAAGACAAGGAAAACAGCATTGACCAAGTGCTGGGCCTTGGCGGGAACACGGACGGTGAAGATGCGCTGTATGACACGGCGGTGGCGATTGTGATCAAGGATCGCAAGTGTTCGACCAGCTACATCCAGCGCAAATTGGCCATCGGTTACAACAAGGCTGCGCGCCTCGTCGAACAGATGGAAGACGAAGGCGTCGTGAGTGGGGCAAACCATGTGGGCAAGCGTGAAATCCTCGTGCCGGAGCAGGGTTAAGCACCAAACCGCCAATTGATATCGCATATCAGCGCCCTTGGCCCTATATCTGTGGCCAAGGATAAAAGCCGGAAAAAGGTGAGTGGTATGCGTATGTTGAAACAGGTGGCGGCAGTGGCCGTGGCAATGATGGCGGCACCGGGGGCTTGGGCGGATCAATTGCCGCTGGCCACAATCTCAGATTATTTGAACGACCTTAAAACCGCGCAAAGCCGCTTTACCCAAATCAATGACGATGGGACGATTGACACCGGCACCGTATATATCAAACGGCCGGGCCGAATGCGGTTTGAATATGATCCACCCAATGAGGCGCTTGTGCTGGCCAGTGCCAATGCCGTCTACATCGTGGACAACAAATCAAATCAAGCGCCAGAGACTTACCCACTGCGGCGCACACCTTTGTCCATCATTCTGGCGCGGAATGTGAATCTCGGCCAGGCGGATATGGTGGTGGGCCATGACTTTGATGGGACGGCCACGGTTGTGACAGCGCAAGATCCTGAGAACCCGGAATACGGCAATATACAGATGAAGTTTACAGACACGCCCGTCCAACTGCGCCAATGGATCGTCAACGACAGTGGCGGTGGCCGCACCACCGTTATCCTTGGTGAAATGACCACAGGCGGTCAGTTACCTAACCGCCTGTTCAATCCGCCACGCCGCGACAATTAAAGCCCGCGCACCCGACACCGCTGAAGCTGTGCGGCATACATGTTTGAACGGGCATCTACTTCGCCCGCCACGCGGACAAGCCAGGCCTTGTTGCGATAGCTGTCTCGGGCAAAACCCGAGCGGCCCTCGTGATAGGCGAGGTACTGATTGCGCGTGTCACTGACCGGAATGCCAAGGCGTTCCTGAGTTTCGGCCATGTACCATCCCATGAAATCCGTCGCGTCCCGAATGCGGTCGCGACGGGCCGTGCGGCTGCCGGTGTCCTGAACGTATTCCTTCCAAGTGCCATCGAGGGCTTGGGAATAGCCATAAGCGCTGGATTGGCGACCAATCGGGATCACACCAGCGGCATATCGAAACGGCGTGCGCGCGTTCGATATGAATTTGCTTTCCTGATAGATCGTGGCCATCTGGACGTGCACGGGCACGCCCCAACGGCGCTCTGCCGCCTTGAAGGCCCGTACATATTCGGGGCGCTCTTTGACGATGGAACAGGCGTTATCCAGCTGTCTGGGGGCCGTGCCCGACCCGCCGCCACAGCTGGCTGCCAATAGTACCAATGCCAATGCGCGAAAGAGTCTGCTCATCTGCCTCACTCGCTTTTTATATTTTTTTGTAGTTTAACTGATTTTCCCGCTTTGGGAAATCACGTTTTGTTAGAGAACCGCCGCCAAGATAAGCGGAAGCGCGCCCACAGAGATCAGGGTCGAGGCGACGACAAGCCCGGCAACTGCCTGGGCATCCGCCCCGTATTTTTCGGCAATCAGATACGAAGTAACGGCAACCGGCGTTGCCACCTGCAAGACGAGAACACCAAAGGCCGTTGGATCAAGTGCGAAATAACGCCCGACACCCCCGGCAATGGCCACGCACATCCCCAGTTTGACCAGGGACAAGGCAACCGCCTGAACCAGGCCGCGACCTGACAATCGGGCCACGGCCACGCCAAGGGTGATCAACATCACCGGGATCGCGATTTGGCCGACCAATTCCAGGGTGTTGGTCAGGAATTTCGGTGTTTCCCACCCTTGCCACAGGAAAACAGCGCCCAGGACTGTTGCCCAGACCAGCGGTTCGCGCAGGACTTTGCCCAGCGATCCGGCCCCGGCCACCAGCCAGATCCCAAATGTGTAGGACCAGAGCGCCATGATCGCAAAGACGATAATCGCATAGCTGAGGCCCACATCGCCAAAGGCGAAAAGGGCTAGGGGCAGGCCGAGGTTGCCGGTATTGCCAAAGATCAGCGGCGCGCCATAGGTCCGCATCTCAAGCTTGAGCACTCGGACCACAATCAGAAAAACGACTGTCACGATGGCATAAGAGACGATGGACGCGAAGGAGAGAGATGCAAGTGCGGCCGGGTCAATCTGTGTCTGCATCAGCGACACAAAGATCAGGCAAGGCAGCGACAGAGTCATCGCCAACTGGGTCACGAACTGAATGCGATATTCGAGGCCAAACTTGACCCAGGCAAAGCCAATTCCGGCCAGCAAAAACACCGGTGCGACAATTTCAAGGACTGTTACGGTCAGGTTCACAGACTGTTTCCAGCAAAAATGCGCTCAATTATTGGACAACTGTCCCTTGCACCGTGTAGTCACGGACGTTAGGGGGCGCAAGTTATGCTGAGAACACGCGCAAAATATCATCTGGGCCAAGTCGTCCGCCACAAGAAACACCCCTTTCGGGGCGTGGTTTTTGACGTGGATCCCGAGTTTTCCAACACCGATGAATGGTACGAGGCGATCCCTGAGGACAGCCGCCCGAAAAAGGCGCAGCCATACTATCATCTTCTCGCTGAAAACGACCAAAGCTATTACGTGGCTTATGTGTCGGAACAGAACCTGGTCGCGGACTATTCTGGCGAGCCTGTGGATCATCCCGATATCCCGGACCTGTTTGGGCCGTTCGAGGATGGGTCATACCCGCTGCACTTTCAATTGAACTGACGGTGGCGGGGGACACCCCCGCCTTACAGGCCTAATACCCCAGCGCGCACCCATCCTTGCGCGGATCACTTGCCCCTTCCAGCACACCATCATCGCGCATCAGAATCGCCTGCGCCCCGCCGATGGCCGTGTCGGGTGTGATCACCCTGTGACCCATATCGCTCAACTCCGCGCGGACTGTGTCGGAATAGCTCCGCTCGACTTTCATATCACCCGCATCCGAGAAACAGCGCGGCGCGTCGATGGCGGCCTGCGGATCCATCCCGAAGTCGGTGACGTTGGTGACAAAGCGGGCGTGTCCGTTTGACTGATATTGCCCGCCCATGACCCCAAATGGCATGAACGGTTTACCGTCCTTGGCCAGCATGCCCGGAATGATCGTGTGCATGGGGCGCTTTCCACCTTGGAGTTCGTTCGGATGCCCGTTTTCCAAGGTGAAACCCGCGCCGCGATTGTGCAGCAGGATGCCAAACTTGTCCGAGGCGATGCCTGACCCGAACCCGTGGAAAATCGAATAGATCAACGACACGGCCATGCCGTCGCGGTCGACCACGGTGATATAGATTGTGTCCTTGTGCACCTGCTCGCTAAGCGCCGCTGGCCCGTCCATCGCCTTTTTCGGATCGATCAGGCCTGCCAGTTTGGTGGCGGTGCCCATATCCAACAGATGCTCGACACGGGTGGTGTAATCTGCGTCCCCAATGAAACGGTTGCGCGCGTCATAGGCCAGTTTCGCGGCTTCGGCCTCGATATGGGCGCGTTCACTGCCCCAGGGGTCCATGGCCGCAATGTCGAAATGGCTAAGGATGTTGAGCATCAGATTGGCGGCTGCACCTTGGCCGTTTGGCGGGTGCTCCACCAGATCGATCCCTTTGTACGGGCCGCTGATTGGCGTGGTTTCCGTCGCACGGGTGTTTGTGAAATCCTCAGACGTGTGGGTACCACCCATCGCCGTCAGAACCGCCAGCATGTCGTCGGCCACCTCGCCAGTATAGAACGCGTCGCGCCCCTGTTTGGCGATCCGGCGCAATACCTCTGCCTGTCCCGGGGCCGCAAAAACCTGACCGGGCTGCGGGATTTTCCCGCCCACCATAAATAGATCGCGCGCCGTTCCCTGCAGCGTGCCCGCGTCCTGCGCCCAATCTGCGGCGACGCGCGGTGCAACGGGCACGCCGGTTTCAGCATAGTGGATCGCAGGCGCTAGAACGCGATCCAGACCGAGCTTGCCGACCTTTTCCGACAAGGTGCAAAAAGCGTCGATGGCGCCGGGCATCGTGACGGCATGGGCGCTGTGCACCGGCACGACCGAATGGCCTGCATCGCGCAACTCGGCTGCGTTCAAGGCGGCCGGTGCGCGGCCAGACCCGTTCATTGCATTAACCTTGCCGCTGGCGTCCGACCACAGGACAAAACAATCACCGCCCAGCCCCGTCATCTGAGGCTCGCAAATGCCCAGCAATACGGCGCCTGCGATGGCGGCATCCATTGCGTTTCCACCGGATTTCAGAATTTCGACCGCCGTTTGCGCGGCCAAAGGATGCGATGTGGCGCACATGCCAGAGGTCGCCAAGACGGGCGAGCGCCCCGGGAAATGGAAGTCGCGCATCAGATCGCCTTTTCAGTTACTTCGGAAGCATTGCAATGCGCCGTAACGTAATCGGGGCGACGCGGATGTCCACTTGAATATTGGGAAAAGAGTTCCTCGGCGCCGCGCACTGGGTGGGGGCTGTTAAACGCGACGCCGAGGGAAGCTATATGCAGCTACAATGTCCAACATGCTTTACGATCAAGGCAGGAATGTGGTCCCTGCGCGGCGTTTTCTGGAAACTGATACACATCACAACGCGTGGGGTCGAGACGCGCGAAATGGCGCGGTTCGACCCCACGCCTTTCCCTGAGAGCTGTGTTGAGGAATTCAGGCGGCCGAGCCCTTTGTCGCGACAGCGAGGCGGAACATCAGCTGGTTTTCCCAGTCCGAACGCTCGTACCGCACCTCTTTGGCCAGATCCTTGATCAGGAACCAGCCAAAGCCACCCTCTGGCATGTCCTGCAAGGCGACGTCCACATCGACTGCGGCACCGACAGGCGTCTGCCCGTCTGGCATGGCCCGACCATGATCGACGACCTTCAGGTGCAGCCCATCCTTGGCATGTTTGCACATGATATTGATCGGCCCCGCCGCGTCTCCCTCGGGATAGGCATGTTCGACGATATTGTTCAGTGCCTCGGCCATCACAAGCTCGACCGTGCCTGATTCTTCCACGTCCAGTTCAAGCGGTGCCAATCCGTCAAGCAGCGCCTTGAGTGCGGTCCGCACAGCTATCTGACTGCTTTGAACCGAAACGCGAAATGGGGGCAACGTGTCACTTGTGGTCATCACTACGGCCTTCATATTTAGCACGGGATCATGACTTGAGTTCGGTCAGTGCGCCATCCAGCGTCGGAAATACGCTGAACACGCTGTCCATTCGGGTCAGGCGAAACACCTTGTCGACGGTGGGCGTCAGCCCGGCCAAGGCCAGTTTGCGGGCCTGTCCCATGTGTTTCATCGCGGCGACGATTGCGCCCAGGCCGCTCGAATCGATAAACTCGACCGCGCTCAGATCCAGGACAACGGTATCGCTGCCCCCATCCGTCTTGGCCCGCATTTCATCCTTGAATTCAATCGCGACCGCGGCGTCAATTCGCGTATCATGCACGCGGACAACCTGTAGGTTTTCCTCGGATCGACTGCTAAGTTCCATTCCAGCGCCTCTTGCATTCCATGTCTCAATTTCGTGTGTAAGGGCTAAATCTTACCAATCAGTTGCTCCGATGCGGGCAGGGGGATGAGAAATGAAATCAGTTGTGATCGTTGCCGCCACCCGGACCCCGATGGGTGGGTTTCAAGGGGCCTTGTCCGACATGACGGCCGCAGAGCTTGGCGGTGTGGCCATCAAGGCGGCGCTTGATAACGCAGACTTGACCACGGTAGACGAGGTTCTGATGGGCTGTGTCCTGCCAGCAGGCCAAGGTCAGGCGCCCGCCCGCCAGGCCGGGTTTGCCGCTGGTCTGACCGACGAGGTGCCCGCAACAACCCTCAACAAGATGTGCGGATCAGGGATGAAGGCAGCAATGATCGCCTTTGACCAGATCGCGCTGGGCCAGACCGATACAATGATCGCAGGCGGGATGGAGAGCATGACAAACGCCCCCTACATGCTGCCCAAAATGCGCAGCGGGGCCCGTTTGGGTCATGGGCAGGTCGTCGATCACATGTTCCTCGATGGCTTGGAGGATGCCTATGACAAAGGTCGCCTCATGGGGACCTTCGCCGAAGACTGCGCCGAGACCTATCAGTTCACCCGCGAGGTGCAGGACGAATATGCCCTGGCGTCGCTCGCCCGGGCGCAGGCGGCCCAAACCTCAGGCGCGTTCGAGGGTGAATTGGCAACGGTCGAGGTGAAATCACGCAAAGGGGCCGTTCAGGTCACTCAAGACGAACAACCCGGCACCGCGCGCCCCGAAAAAATCCCCAACCTGAAGCCCGCTTTCCGCGAAGGCGGCACGGTAACGGCGGCCAATGCCTCCTCAATCTCCGATGGGGCTGCGGCACTGGTGTTGGCATCTGAGGACGCGGCGCAGGCCCGAGGGCTCATGATCCGAGCACATATCCTGGGGCACGCCAGCCACGCCCAAGCGCCCGGCCTATTTACCACAGCACCCGTGCCCGCAGCCCGAAAGCTGCTGGATCGGATCGGTTGGGACAAGAACGATGTGGACTTGTGGGAGGTGAACGAAGCGTTTGCCGTCGTCCCGCTGGCCTTCATGCGGGAAATGGGGCTGAGCCATGACATCGTGAACGTTAACGGTGGGGCCTGTGCGCTGGGCCACCCTATCGGAGCATCGGGTGCGCGGATCATGGTGACTTTGCTCAATGCTTTGGAGAAACGAGGGCTCAAACGCGGAGTGGCTGCCATCTGTATCGGCGGTGGCGAGGGTACAGCCATCGCAATTGAGCGAGCCTGACCCTTCATTGTTCCAAAAATACTTCCGGGGTCCGGGGCAGCGCCCCAGCCCTACGGTTGCAAAGGATAATTCCCATGCCGGATTACGCAACTCTCGCAAAAACGATCCAAAGCCTCACGACAGGTGAAACAGACAGCGTGGCGCTGATGGCGACAGTGACTTGCGAGGTGCATCACAGCGATGACCGCTTTGACTGGACGGGGTTCTACCGGGTGACAGGCCCCGAGATGCTCAAGATCGGGCCGTATCAGGGTGGGCATGGGTGCCTGCAAATTCCATTTTCGCGCGGGGTCTGTGGTGCGGCGGCCCGAACGGGCCAAGTGCAACTGGTGCCCGATGTCGAGGCGTTCGACGGGCACATCGCCTGCGCGTCTTCCACCCGGTCCGAGCTGGTGTTGCCGGTCTGGGACAAGCAGGGGGCGTTGATCGCGGTTTTCGATATCGACAGCGATCAGGCGGACGCCTTCACGCAAGAAGACGCTGCGGCGCTGGCACACGTTCTGCACATGGTTTTTGCACAAGGCTGAAAATCTGACTTGATTTTTCACGGCGGCTGGCGTTACGTGAAATTCGAGGGAGAATTTTCACCACCATGACGCTGCAATCCGTTCCAGCCACCGTTGACAGTCTTGGGGCCGACCTGCGTGCCTTGCGCAAGGCGCGCGGATTGACGTTGCAGGCGATGGCCAATGCGGTGGGGCGCTCTGTCGGATGGGTCAGTCAGGTAGAGCGGGACCTGAGCGAGCCATCGATCACCGACTTGCGCCACATCGCGGCAACACTGGATGTGGCGGTTTCAACGCTCTTCCGTCGTGGGGCATCGCCGGCGATCGAGGACGGTTACGTGGTGCGCAGTGGCGCACGCAGGCCTATTGGCTCGCGCGCCGCCGGTCTGGTCGAAGAATTGCTGTCCCCCGATCTCACCGATGATTTCGAGATGGTACACTCCACCTTCGAGCCGCATAGCGAGATCACAGAGCCGGTGTCGCGCCCCACGCAAGAAGTTGGTTATCTGATTTCGGGTCGGCTTGATTTGATCATCTCTGATCAGCGTTTCACAATCCATCCCGGCGACAGTTTCCGCATCCGTGGCGAGCCGTTTCGCTGGTTGAACCCCTATGATGCCCCTGCCGTGGCGATCTGGGTCATTGCGCCGCCGGTCTACTGATGAGCTTTGACGGTTGGGTCATATTCGCGCTGTTCTGGGTGGTTTTTGTGACCACACCCGGGCCGAACGCGGTTAATTGCATCACCAATGGGATGACCATTGGCTTTCGCCGGTCCATGGTTGGCGTGCTTGCGATCCTGACTCAGGCAACTCTTTTCCTGATCCTGTCCGCACTGGGGATCACTGCACTCATCGCCGCCTCACCAACCGCTTTTTCGGTGGCCAAGCTGATCGGTGCGGGGTTCCTGATCTATCTCGGTGTCCGGGGGTGGATGCGGGCGGGACAAATGGCACAGCCAACGGAGCAATCGGGCAAGTCCGTCTATTTGCGCGCGCTGGCCATTGCCACGATCAATCCGAAAAGCGTCGCGGGCTATCTCGCTGCTTTTTCGCAATTCGTTCAGCCGAACGTGCCCGTTTGGGATCAGATGGGGGTGATCATCCCCACTGCCCTGATCATCACGGCGTTCAGCTACACTGCGTTCACCGCACTGGGTGCGGGCATCGGTCAAGCGGCTTTGGGCGCGGTGTACAACATTTGGGTCCGGCGGATCATGGCGACCTGTTTCATCATTTACGGCGTTCTTCTGGGTACAGCCGCCACGCCGGGGAGGGCCTGATGCTGACAGGCAGCTGCAATTGCAAATCCATCACGTTTACGGTGAAAAACGTTATTCGGTCCAGCGCGTGCCACTGCGGCCAATGCCGCAAGCAAACGGGGCACCACTGGGCCTCTGGCCTTGTCGTTGATGACGATCTCACGGTGTCGGGCGAGGTGCGTTGGTACGCCTCCAGCGATTTTGCCAAGCGCGGGTTTTGCCCGGACTGCGGCAGTTTTCTGTTTTGGAAAATGGTCGGCGAACCAAAGATGAGCTTTTCGCTTGGTGCCATTGACGGGCCAACGGGCCTGCGGCTCGACCGCCATATATTCACTGCCGACAAGGGCGACTATTACGACATCGCGGACAACGTTCCGCAACGGGAGAACTAAGCGATGCGATCCGCGCTTAGCTTAGACCTCAAAGAGAAATGTGTCGGCGATTGCCGCCCCAAGGTCCGGGCCCGTTTCGGGCGCTTCTGTCGCAGGTCCAGTGTTCGGCCCGCCCAGAACGAGCGTCGTGCCGTCAAAAAAGAAGAAATAGGTATCATCTCCAAGACCACCATCGACCGTGTCGTTGCCGCCGCCCGCGTAGATGACATCATCGCCATCCCCGCCGAAAATAAGGTCGTCACCCGCTGTGCCATAGATAAGATCGCTGCCCTCGTCACCATAGACGATTGCGCCGGTAACGGCCCCAAGAGTTGGGTTGGCCGTGGCGTGAATCTCGTCATCCGCAACCGTACCAAAAAAGACGGCCCTGCCAAAACCATTCGTGAATTCCGTGGTCTGAGTTATGCCGCTGCCATCGGGTTGTACAGGCGGCACATCACCCAAGGGTGGGGCATCGTCATAATTGGCGTCTTCGACAATTTCGATGTCTATCCCCTCGTCTTCTGCCAGCGCGTCAATCTCTTCTTGATCGACGAAAGCCTCGTCGATGATGTACTGAAAATCAATGGAATCGAACCAGGCGTCCGTGATCTCGTCCCAGTTCGGGGCAAAGGGCGTCGCACCCACATTTTCCATCAGCAAACCATCGACATTGTCCAACAGTTTCCACCATTCAAGGTTTGTGCCGCCATCGTTTCCATTCGCGCCAAGGTAAGCGCCGCCGTTGAGGAAGATCTTTGCATCGGCATCGACTGCGTGAACCGCGTCGGCAATGTCGTTGATCAAAGACATCATCTCCTGAGCTGCGACGATCAATTCCTCGAGAGTGCCGTCGAATGCGCCGTCGCCATCTGCATCGAGGTAGTAGCGCGACACATCGTCGAGGAAGACGCCAGTATAACCGGCTTTAACAATCATGACCGCATCAGCGATGACAATGTTGCGCCAAGCTTCATCGCTGTAGTCAACGATATAGCCGAAGTTTCCGTCACCGCCCTCTTCAGGGCCGGTGGCAACGCCCACGTGTTTTTTCAACCAATCGGGCGCACTGTCGTTGATCGTGCCGAAATCGAGGTCGTCAGGATCATTCGGGTCCGGGGAAACCCAACCTTCATCGTTGGGGTCCCAGTAACTGCGATTGTGATCCACGACGGCAACGTTGACATAGCCGATGACGTCATGGCCGTTGTCAATCAGACCGGCCAATTGATCCGATGTCAGCGTGTCGGGAATGCTGTCCGACGTGATCCCGGTTTCGATAATCAGCAACGGGTCGCTGCTAGCCGCCAACTCAGCCGCAAAGTCATTAAAGGTGGTCACACCCTCCGGGCTGTCCGCGTCCTCTTGGACGCTGATGTAATAGTGAAAAGGCGTATCAGCCGTACCTTCCGGCGCGGAGTAGGACGATGGAGATGCGAAACTCGGCAGACTGGTCATCAATTACCTCACACACAGAAACTGGGTCGCAAGCCAATGCAACTCCAGCATGAAACTAACAAAATGAGAACGAGAGGGGCACCACAAAATGTCTGATTTTCCATCAACGGCCCGCGTGGTCATCATCGGTGGCGGTGCCGTTGGCACTTCAACGCTTTACCACTTGGCCAAGGCAGGCTGGAAAGACTGCGTTCTGCTGGAAAAGAACGAGTTGACAGCCGGGTCTACGTGGCACGCGGCGGGGAACTGCCCGAACTTTTCAGGCTCTTGGGCGATCATGAACATGCAGCGCTATGGGCTGGAAATGTACCGCACCCTGGCCGACGACGTTGACTATCCGATGAACTACCATGTGACCGGTTCCCTGCGCCTCGCCCATTCCAAAGAGCGGATGCAGGAATTTGAGCGTGTCGCCGGCATGGGACGCTACCAGGGCCTTGAGATGGACATTCTCACGCCCGGGGAAATGCAGGCCTACCACCCCTTCATGGAAACCCATGAACTTGCCGGTGGCATGTGGGATCCTCTGGACGGTGATATTGACCCGGCCCAGCTGACCCAAGCCATGGCCAAGGGGGCCCGCGATGCAGGTGGCCGGATCGAACGGTTCTGCCCCGCCACTGGCATTGACCGTGACGGTGACGAGTGGATCGTCAAGACCGACAAGGGTGACATCCGCTGCGAATTTGTTGTCAACTGTGCGGGTTACTACGCGCAACGCGTGGGCGAGATGTTCAAGCCCTTTGGCGGGCGCACAGTGCCCATGGTTGTCATGTCCCACCAGTATTTCCTGACGGACGAGATTGCGGAAGTGGCCGCCTGGACCAAGGAAAAAGGCCACAAGCTTCCGATCATCCGGGACGTGGACATCAGCTATTATCTTCGCCAGGATAAAAACGGCCTGAATCTCGGCCCCTACGAGCGGAACTGCAAAGCGCATTGGATCACACCCGAAGATCCGATGCCCGAGGACTTCAGCTTCCAGCTTTATCCCGACGATCTTGAGCGGTTGGAGTTCTATATCGAGGATGCGATGGCGCGTGTGCCTGCGTTGGGCACCGCCGGCGTTGGCCGCAACATCAACGGCCCCATTCCATATGCCCCTGACGGCTTGCCCCTGATCGGGCCAATGCCTGGCGTCAAGAACGCGTTTGAAGGGCACTGCTTTACCTTTGGCATCGCGCAAGGTGGCGGGGCGGGCAAGGTCCTGTCGGAATGGATCATGCATGGCGAGACCGAGTGGGACATGTGGGCGACCGACCCGCGCCGCTATACCGGTTATGCCGACCACGACTATTCCCTGTCCAAGGCGCTGGAAACATACGGCCACGAATATGCGATGCACTTCCCGCATCACGAATGGCCTGCAGGGCGCGACAAGAAACTGTCGCCAGTCGATGACCGTATTCGCGCTGCCGGCGGCCAAATGGGGGCCTATAACGGGTGGGAGCGAGCGAACTGGTTCGCCAAGGACGGCGATGACACATCCGAAGAAGCGACCCACACCTGGGAGCGCAACGGCCCTTGGGCCATCCGCGTCAAGGAAGAGGTCGAGGCCGTGCGCGACGGCGTGGGCGTTTTGGACCTGCCCGGCTTTTCCCGCTTCAAGATACAGGGCCCTGGAGCTGACGAATGGCTGCGCGCGCAAGTCACCGGGGCGCTGCCCAAGATCGGGCGCGTCGGTCTGATCTATTTCGCGGACAGTCGGGGCCGTATTGCCACCGAGATGTCGATCACTCGCGAAACCGAGGATATGTTCATTCTTGTCACCGCTGCATCCGCGCAATGGCATGACCGCGAATTGCTTGAGAGCCGGATGCCGCAGGGCTGTGCCTTTACGCTGGAAGATTGGACTGACCGCATGTCGACCCTGATCGTGACCGGGCCGCAATCGCGTGCTTTGCTTGGCGGGCTGTGCAAGGCTGACTTGTCTTTGCCCTGGCTCAGCTTTCAGGAAAGCGAGATTGCGGGGTGCTGGGTTGCCTTGCTGCGGGTTTCCTTTGCAGGCGAGCTTGGCTGGGAAGTGCATGCAGAGAACGCAGACATTCCCGCAATCTATGATGCCGTTACAGGCGCGGGCGCGATCCCCTTTGGCATGTACGCGTTGAACTCCATGCGGGTAGAAAAAGGCTACCGCGCTTGGAAGGGTGACCTGTCCACCGACTACTCCCTGTTCGAGGGCGGGCTGGATCGGTTCGTGAAGCTGGACAAGCCTCAGGACTTCCCCGGCAAGACAGCGTTGCAGAACGAAAAACAGCAAGGCGTCAAGAAACGGTTCGCGACCATGATCGTTGAGGCGGGCGACTTTGACGCCCCCTACATGTCAACCGTTTGGCATGGTGACGAGGTTGTGGGCGAAACCACCTCGGGTGATTGGGGCTACCGGATCAACGCCTCCGTGGCGCTGGGCGTTGTGCGCGCTGATCTTGCCGCACCGGGCACCGCGCTCGAGATCGAGATGTATGGCAAACGTTACAAGGCGACCGTGCAGCCCGATCAACCGCTCTGGGATCCGCAAAACGAAAGACTGCGCGCATGACCGATATCACATTGCTGGACGGTGGCATGGGCCAGGAACTGGTGCACCGCGCCGGGGACAAGCCCACGCCGCTCTGGTCCACTCAGATCATGATCGATCATCCGGGCATGGTCGCGGGCGTGCACGCAGATTTCTTTGCCGCTGGCGCTACGATTGCCACGGCCAACAGCTATGCTGTGCACCTTGACCGGCTCGCCCGGACACACATGGAAGGCCGCTTTGCCGATTTGCATGCCATGGCCGTGGCTGAGGCGCAGGCGGCACGCGCGGGCAACGGTTCGGGTTTGGTGGCCGGAGCCATTGGGCCGCTTGGGGCCAGCTACCGTCCTGACCTGCACCCATCTGCGGATGTGGCTGTGCCGCTTTTTGTCGAAGTTGCGGCCCAATTGGCGGGCGAATGTGATCTGTTGATCGGAGAAACTGTGTCATCGGTGGATCACGCCCGTGATATGCTTGCGGCCACGCTGCCCTTTGGCAAACCGGTCTGGATCGCGCTGACGGTGGACGACACCGATGGCACGCGTCTGCGGTCTGGCGAGCCATTGGCCGACGCGATACCTGTTGTGCAAAACGGTGCAGCGGCGGTTTTGATCAACTGCTCGACCCCCGAAGTCATCCCCGCAGCGCTCGACATACTGAAGGACGCGGGATTGCCCTTCGGCGCCTATGCAAACGGGTTCGAAAAGATCAGTGACGGTTTCCTGGAAGAGGCGCCCACTGTCGACGCGCTGAATATGCGTCGCGACTTTACGCCCGAGCTGTATGCCGACCATGTCATGCGCTGGGTGGAGCAAGGGGCCACGATCGTCGGGGGCTGCTGCGAAGTGAGCCCCGCCCATATCGCCAAAATCGCCGAGCGGCTGCGGGCCGCTGGTCATCAGATTGTTTGAGGACTGACCATGCCTGATCTTCCCTCCTCCGCGCGCGTCGTCATCATTGGCGGCGGCGTCATCGGTTGTTCCGTGGCCTATCACCTGACAAAACTCGGGTGGAAAGACGTTGTGTTGCTGGAGCGTAAACAGCTGACTTCCGGCACCACATGGCACGCTGCTGGCCTCATTGCGCAGCTGCGCGCGACGGCGAATATGACCAAACTCGCGAAGTATTCCCAAGAGCTCTATGGCAATCTTGAAGCCGAAACCGGCGTTGCCACCGGGTTCAAACGGGTAGGGTCGATCACGGCGGCCCTGACCGGTGAACGGCTGGAGGAGTTGAACCGCCAGGCCGCCATGGCCCGCGCCTTTGGCGTCGAGGTCGAAGAGATTTCGGCGGCCGAGGTCAAAGCACGCTATGAGCATCTGAACATTGACGATGTGACCGGCGGTGTTTTTCTGCCGCTCGACGGCCAGGGCGATCCGGCCAACATCGCGCTGGCGCTGGCCAAAGGGGCACGCCAAGGCGGCGCAAAGGTGCAGGAACGCGTGGCCGTGACCAATATCGTCTGCGACGGGCGCAAGGTAACGGGCGTAGATTGGACCGGCGAGGACGGCAGCGACGGTCACATCGCCTGCGACATGATCGTGAACTGTGCGGGCATGTGGGGCCATGAAGTCGGGCGCATGGCGGGTGTGAACGTACCGCTGCAAGCTTGCGAACACTTTTATATTGTGACCGAAGCGATCCAGGGCCTGACGCAATTGCCGGTCCTGCGGGTGCCCGATGAATGCGCCTACTACAAGGAAGATGCGGGCAAGATGCTGCTGGGGGCTTTTGAACCCAATGCCAAGCCTTGGGCTGTGGACGGCATCCCTCGCGACTTTGAGTTCGACCAACTGCCCGAGGACTTCGACCACTTTGAGCCGATCCTTGAGGCGGCGGTGAACCGGATGCCGATGCTGGCCGAGGCGGGCATCCACACGTTCTTTAACGGCCCGGAATCCTTCACGCCCGACGATGCCTACCACCTTGGCCTTGCGCCCGAGATGGATAACGTTTGGGTTGCTTGCGGCTTTAACTCCATCGGCATCCAGTCTGCGGGCGGGGCCGGGATGGCGCTTGCGCAATGGATGGATGACGGGGAAAAACCGTTCGATCTGGGCGATGTGGATATCAGCCGGATGCAGCCGTTCATGGGCAACAAGACCTACCTAGCCGAGCGGTCGACTGAGACGCTAGGCCTGCTCTATGCCGATCACTTCCCCTACCGTCAAAAGGCGACCGCACGCGGCGTGCGGCGCACGCCTTTCCACAACCACCTGCTTGATCGTGGCGCGGTGATGGGCGAACTGGCAGGTTGGGAGCGTGCAAACTGGTTCGCTCGTGATGGCCAAACGCCTGAGTACGAATACAGCTGGGCCCGGCAAAACTTCTTTGCCAACGTGCGCGAAGAGCACAAGGCCATCCGCCAGAATGTCGGCATGTATGACATGTCGTCCTTTGGCAAAATCCGGGTCGAAGGGCGCGATGCCGAGGCGTTCATGAACTATGTGGGCGGCGGCAACTATTCGGTGCCGAATGGCAAAATCGTTTATACCCAGTTCCTGAACAATCGCGGCGGGATCGAGGCGGACGTGACCGTCACCCGGCTGACCGAAACGGCCTTTCTGGTTGTGACGCCTGCCGCCACGCGGCTGGCAGATCAGACCTGGATGCAGCGGCATGTGGGTGACTTCAACGTGGTCATCACCGACGTGACGGCTGGTGAAGGTGTACTGGCCGTCATGGGCCCCCGCGCCCGCGATCTGCTGAACGCCGTATCGCCTGCGGATCTGTCCAACGAGGTGAACCCGTTCGGCACGGCGCAAGAGATCGAGATCGGGATGGGCCTCGCCCGCATCCACCGTGTGACCTACGTTGGTGAACTGGGGTGGGAAGTCTACGTCAGCGCCGACCAATGCGGTCATGTGTTCGAGACTCTGCACGAAGCGGGGCAGGGCATGGGCCTGAAACTCTGTGGTATGCATATGATGGATACTTGCCGGATCGAAAAAGGCTTCCGCCACTTTGGTCACGACATCACCTGCGAGGATCATGTGATGGAAGCAGGTCTCGGCTTTGCCGTCAAAAAGGACAAGCCATCCTTCATCGGGCGTGACGCGGTGCTGCGCAAGCAGGACGAAGGGCTGAACAGCCGAATGGTGCAATTCAAGCTGATGGATAGCGAACCGCTGCTGTATCACAACGAACCGATTGTGCGGGATGGCGAGATCGTCGGCTATCTCAGTTCGGGCGCGTATGGCCACCACCTCGGGGCAGCCATGGGCCTGGGATATGTGCCCTGCAAGGGCGAGACGGCCGCGGATGTTCTCGCCTCCAGCTACGAGATCGACGTGGCTGGCACGCGGATCAAGGCCGAGGCGTCACTGCGCCCGATGTATGATCCCAAATCAGAGCGGGTGAAGGCGTAAAACCCCTCGCGCGATCAATGCGCCGGTGCTAGGGCTGTAGGGAAAGGACCTCCCTCATGGCCAACAGCACCGGTGACACGCCTCAAGGCCTCGGCTTTGCGCTGGGCGCTTACTTCCTCTGGGGGTTTTTGCCGCTTTATATGAAGATGCTGGCCCATGTGGGTCCGGCCGAAGTTGTGGCGCATCGGGTCATCTGGTCTGTGCCCATCGCAGGCGTTTTGCTGGTGGCGCTGGGCCGTACGCGGGATGTACGCGCGGCGCTGTCGAACCCGCGAATGCTGGCCATGGGTTGTCTGACCGCCATGCTGATTACGGTGAATTGGGGTGTTTACGTGTGGGCAATTGCAGAGGGTAGGGCACTCGATGCAGCCTTGGGCTATTACATCAACCCACTGTTCAGCGTGGCGCTTGGCGCAATTTTCCTACGTGAACGACCCAGCCCGGCGCAGTCGGTGGCGATTGCATTGGCTGCCTGTGCGGTTGCAGTGCTGACGATTTCGGCGGGCACTGTGCCATGGGTGGCGCTGGCGTTGACGGTGTCCTGGGGGTTCTATGCGCTGTGCAAAAAGCAGCTGCCAATAGGGCCGAACCAGGGGTTCATGCTTGAGGTGCTGATCCTTCTGATCCCTGCGCTGGCCTATGTGACGTGGTTGGGCCTGAACGGACAGGGGCAATTTCTGGCGGGTGACATGGGCACAACTTGGCTCTTGCTGGGCTGTGGGGCGGTGACGGCGATCCCGTTGATTCTCTATGCCAACGGAGCCAAGGGGCTACGGCTGTCGACCATTGCGGTGCTGCAATACATCGCGCCCACGATGATTTTCCTCGTGGCGGTGTTCGCCTTTGGCGAGGAATTCGGACAGGCGCGCATGATTGCCTTCCCGATGATCTGGGCGGCGCTGGTGATCTATTCGGTGTCGATTGTCCGCCAGATGCGCGCCGCAGGCTAGAGCGAGGGCGCTTGCAGCTTTTGCCGACATCTGAAAAGCAGCGGCATGGAAACGGAATACAACCCGCCTGACGTGCCTTTGACGGTGCTGCATGACGACGCTGAAATGCTGGTGGTCGACAAGCCATCGGGGCTGCTGTCGGTGCCGGGCAAGGGCGAACACCTGGCGGATTGCCTGATTGCGCGGGTGCAGGCGGTGTGGCCTCATGCGCTGCTGGTGCATCGGCTTGACCGGGACACATCGGGTGTGATGGTGTTTGGGTTGACGCCACATGCGCAGCGGTTCCTGTCGAAACAGTTCGAACTGCGCGCGGCAAAAAAAACCTATGTGGCAAGGGTTTGGGGGCGGCTGACACCCAAGACGGGGCGCGTTGATCTGCCCCTGATCGTGGATTGGCCAAACCGGCCAAAGCAGCATGTAGATCACGAAAACGGAAAGCCCGCAGTCACAGACTGGCGGGTGTTGCGCGATTCCGAGGCCGAAAGCCGCGTGCGGCTTAGCCCCAAAACAGGGCGGAGCCATCAGCTGCGCGTGCACATGCTTGCGCTTGGGCATCCGATTCTGGGCGATCCGTTCTATGCGACAGGGCCCGCGCGGGACTTTGAGCGGCTGATGCTGCATTCCGAAGAACTGCGGATCAAGCATCCCGACAGCGGCAAGATGATGCGGTTCCGGGCATCGGCACCGTTCTAACGAAAAAGGGCGCACCGTTTCCCGTGCACCCTTTCAATTCGTGTTGGACCCGGAAGGGCCCGGCAGAGGCTTAGGCCAGTGCGATGTTCGACGCGCTTTCGCGGCCATCACGGCCAGCTTCGATGTCGAAAGTCACTTTCTGGTTGTCGGCCAGACCTGTCAGGCCTGCGCGCTCAACGGCAGAGATGTGCACGAACACGTCTTTGCTGCCGCCATCGGGAGCGATAAAGCCGAAGCCTTTTGTTGTGTTAAACCATTTGACGGTGCCAGTAGCCATCGTCGTTCTCCTTTTTGATACTGCCCACAGGATGCGGCAGGTCGGCTAAGTCAGTGCAAGATCGTAAGACTGAGCCGGAAGGAGCAGAAGTTCGATAGTGGTAACGTCGCATGGGTCACATAGGTGTGCCTTGCCCCAATAGCAAGGGGCATGACGTGTTTGCCGCAGGCTGAGAGGAAGTACGCCGATGCCTGATGCGGCGCCAGCGTGTTCTGTCGGATGGCGGGCCAAGGACCGCCTTACGGGGATGCGTGACCTGTTATGCCCTTATTCGGCAGCCCAGCCTGACACCGCTTTGACCTCCAGGAAATCTTCGATCCCCCAGATGCCGCCCTCGCGCCCATTGCCGGATTGTTTCATCCCACCGAAAGGCGCGCCTGCTGCCCGGCTTGTCCCGTTCATCTCAACCATGCCGGAACGCAATTGCGTCGCCATCCGGTTCCGGCGTGCGCCGTCCTGGGTTTGCACATAGTTTGTCAGCCCGTAAGGCGTGTCATTGGCGATCTCGACCGCCTCTTCTTCGGTATCGAAGGGAATGATCGACAGGACAGGGCCAAAGATTTCCTCGCGTGCGATGGTCATCTCGTTGTTCACATCGGCAAAGACGGTAGGGCGCACATAGAACCCCTTGTTGAACCCTTCAGGACGGCCCGGACCGCCTGCAACCAGCTTGGCGCCCTCATCGATGCCCTTCTGGATCAGGTCCTGGATTTTGGTCCATTGGACCTCGTTCACCACCGGGCCAATATGACGCCCTTCTTCGGAGGCGGGGCCGACGGTGACCTTACCCGCGACGGCAGCCGCCTCTTCGACGGCAGCATCATATTTGCCGCGCTGCACCAGCATGCGGCTGGGCGCGTTGCAGCTTTGGCCTGTGTTGTTCATCATGTGCAGGACGCCGCGTTTGACGGCCTTGTCGTCGGCATCATCAAAGATGACGTTGGCCCCCTTGCCACCCAGTTCGAGATGCACGCGTTTCAGTGTTTCGGCGGCATTCTTCGAGATCAGCTTGCCCGCACGGGACGAGCCGGTAAAGCTGACCATGTCTACATCCGGATGGCCCGACAGGGCCGTACCCACGCCGGGGCCGTCGCCGTTCACCATGTTGAAGACACCAGCGGGAAAACCCGCCTCGTCCATCATCTCGGCGAATATCATGGCGTTGAGCGGCGATTCTTCGGACGGTTTCAGCACCATGGTGCAGCCCGCGATGGCGGCGGCTCCGACCTTGAGTGTGACCTGGTTCATTGGCCAGTTCCAGGGCGTGATCAGAGCAGCAACGCCCACAGCCTCATAGATGATCCGGTCATTCGGGGCATGATCGCCCAAGGGACGGCTGAACTCGAACTCTTTGGCGGCGCGGATGAAGTTTTGAAGATGATATGTGCCTGCACCCACCTGCTGGCTGCGGGACATGTCGATGGGCGCGCCCATTTCTGCGGACATGGCGGCGGCCATATCCTCGGCGCGGGCCTGATAAACCTCGATCAGCTTTTCGACCAAGGCGATTCGGTCGGCCACGGGGGTCGCCATCCAACCGGACAAGGCCGCTTTGGCGGCGGCAACGGCGGCATCGGCGTCGGCCTTGCCCCCAAGCGAAATGATCGTCGTCGGTTCTTCGGTCGACGGGTCGATGACGTGGTGATCGGTGCCGTCGATGGGCGCAACCCATTGACCGTTGATATAGAAATCACGTTTCTCGAGCATGATGGTCCTCCTTGACCTGACATGGACGTTTGGCCTGACACTGGCACCGCAACATCACGGCTGCAAGAGAGGGGATGTAACTGAAGCCATACTGTCCTAGATTGGGTGGCGAACTTCTAACGACGGAGAGCCAGGATGAGCTTGCGTATCAACGACACCATTCCCGATATGACGGTTGAAACCGACCACGGGACGATCTCGCTGCATGATTGGATCGGCGACAGCTGGGCGATTCTGTTTTCGCACCCCAAGGATTTTACACCGGTCTGCACGACCGAATTCGGGGCTGTGGCCCAATTGGCGGATGAATGGGAAAAGCGGGGTACCAAGGTCATCGGTGTGTCCGTGGACGGGGTCGAGGACCACAAGAAGTGGAAGGGCGACATTGAAACGGTTGCCGGTGCAAAGGCGGGTTTCCCCATCATCGCAGATGATGGTCTGGAAGTGGCCAAGGCCTTTGACATGTTGCCGGCAGAGGCCTACCTGCCCGATGGCCGTACGCCTGCGGATAGTGCGACTGTGCGCTCGGTCTTTATCATTGGACCAGACAAACAGCTGAAGCTGTCGATGACATATCCGATGACGGTGGGCCGGAACTTTGCCGAAGTTCTCCGGGCGCTGGACGGGTTGCAGATGTCGACGGGCAACGGCGTGGCCACGCCGGCGAACTGGGTGCCGGGCGATGATGTGATCATCCCACCGACCGTGTCGAATGAGGATGCGACGGCAAAGTTTGGCGAGTTCACCACGGTACTGCCATATCTGCGGACGACCAAAGCGCCGGGCTAAACCTGCTGATCACGGCCGATCTTTCTCAGGCCTGAACACTAAAAAGGCCCCGGCGTTTCCGCCGGGGCCTTTCCTTTTGGAACACTGCGCAGATTACTCTGCGGCAGGCTCTTCTTTCTTGATCTCTTCGCCGGTTTCCTGATCGACGACTTTCATCGACAGGCGGACCTTGCCGCGATCGTCAAAGCCCAACAGCTTGACCTTGACCTCTTGGCCTTCCTTCAAAACGTCCGAAGGATGGTTCAGGCGGCGGTTTTCGATCTGGGATACATGAACCAGGCCGTCGCGCTTGCCAAAGAAGTTCACGAAGGCGCCGAAATCGACGATCTTCACGACAGTACCGGTATAAACCATGCCTTCTTCGGGCTCTGCCACGATCGAGTGGATCATGTCATAGGCTTTCTTGATCGAATCGCCATTGGGAGACGCAATCTTGATGATGCCGTCGTCGTTGATGTCGACCTTGGCACCCGACACTTCGACGATCTCGCGGATCACTTTACCGCCCGAGCCGATGACCTCACGGATTTTGTCCGTGGGCACCTGCATGGTTTCGATGCGTGGCGCGTGGATCGAGAAGTCGGCAGCACCCTGGATGGCTTTGCCCATTTCGCCCAGAATGTGCATCCGGCCTGCTTTGGCCTGCTCTAGGGCTTTCTCCATGATCTCGGGCGTGATGCCTGCGATCTTGATGTCCATCTGCAGCGAGGTGATCCCGTTTTCGGTGCCTGCCACTTTGAAGTCCATGTCGCCCAAGTGGTCTTCGTCGCCCAGAATATCCGACAGGATCGCATAAGACCCGTCTTCTTCCAGGATCAGACCCATGGCCACACCAGCAACCGCATTTTTCAGCGGTACGCCCGCGTCCATCATCGACAGCGAGCCGCCGCAAACGGAAGCCATCGAGCTTGAGCCGTTGGATTCGGTGATCTCCGACACCAGACGCACGGTGTAGGGGAAGTCGGTCGATGCAGGCAGGACCGCTTGCAGCGCGCGCCATGCCAGTTTGCCGTGACCGATTTCGCGACGGCCGGGAGGGCCAACGCGACCCGCTTCACCCACCGAGTAGGGGGGGAAGTTGTAGTGCAGCAGGAAGTTGGATTTGAAGTTGCCGTGCAGAGCGTCGATGAACTGTTCATCATCGCCGGTGCCCAGCGTGGTCACGACCAGACCCTGGGTTTCACCACGGGTAAACAGCGCCGAACCGTGGGTCCGGGGCAGCAGGCCCGTCTGGCAGACGATGTCGCGGATCTCGTCGGTTTTACGACCGTCGATGCGGGTGCCGGTCTTGACCACGTCACCGCGCAGGATGGAGGCTTCAAGCCCTTTGAGCGCGGAACCGAGGTTCGGATCTTCGGCCTGCTCGTCGGTCAGGGCCTCAAGGATTGCGGTGCGGGCAGCAGCCACAGCGCTTGTGCGCTCTTGCTTGTCGCTGATCGCGAATGCGGCGCGCATCTGCTCTTCACCGGCGGCTTTGACAGCTGCGGACAGGTCCGAATAGTCAGGCGCCTGGAAGTCAAACGGCTCTTTCGCGGACTCTTCGGCCAGCGAAATGATCAGGTCGATCACGGGCTGGAACTGCTCGTGGGCAAACTTCACCGCACCCAGCATTTCGGCCTCGGACAGCTCATAGGCTTCGGATTCGACCATCATGACCGCGTCTTTGGTGCCGGCCACAACCAGATCAAGGCGTTGTTCAGGGTTCAAACGCAGGTCCTGCATGTCATCGACAGTTGGGTTCAGGATGTATTCGCCATCCTCAAAGCCAACGCGGCAGGCACCGATGGGGCCCATGAACGGCGCGCCGGAAATGGTCAGGGCGGCCGAGGCGGCGATCATCGCAACCATGTCGGGGTCGTTGACCAGATCGTGGGACAGCACGGTACACATCACCAGAACTTCGTGCTTGAAGCCGGAAACGAACAGGGGCCGGATCGGACGGTCGATCAAACGGGCGGTCAGGGTTTCTTTCTCGGTGGGCCGCGCCTCACGCTTGAAGAAACCGCCGGGGATTTTGCCCGCGGCATAGTATTTCTCTTGGTAGTGGACGGTCAGGGGAAAGAAGTCCTGGCCAGGCTTGGGCTTTTTGGCAAACGTGACGTTTGCCATGACGCTGGTTTCGCCCAGCGTGGCAATGACAGACCCGTCCGCTTGACGGGCAACCTTGCCGGTTTCCAGTGTGAGCGTCTCTTCGCCCCACTGCATCGATTTTTTCACTTCGTTGAACATCTAGGTTTCCTAAGTTGGCCCGATTGGCCATTTGCATAGGGGGCGTATTCCCCCTGACCCCTGTATCTTCTTTTGCGGGCGCTGAGGTCCGGGCGCCATGCTTTCAGATTGTGCGCGCATACAGGAGATTTCGTTGAAATGAAAGCGTGGCGATGTGTCCGCCTTACCAAGGTCGCCGGGGCGGTTTTGAAAAGGCAATCGGCGCGTCGGGAAAGAGATCATTGGTTTGCGTTTTGGGGTCTGGTGTGCCCCATTTCGTCATCCATTTGGCAGGTGCGGCGAGGGTGCCACCGGCCTGCCATTCGAAATACCCCAACGCCCCTGGCGCAGGGATCGGGTCGCAGGGTTCGGGATTGATCAGGGTCAGCCCCGCCTGACCGCCAAACCATTCGCTGTCGGATGCGGTGATGACGCCCGTTACCTCGACCGTGCCTATGATACACCCGCGTGGCAGATCGGCAGGGGCCGGGCACTTGACCCCATGCTTGCCCAACCGCCAATGGAGATAGCGAAACTCTTCCTCTTTCAGCCCCGCCGCCGCATGGATACAGATGCGCCCCGGCCCCATACGGCCTGCGCGGATTGACCCCAATGTGCGATTCTCGATTGGTTTGTGGCCCGCAATGATGGCCCAAGCCGAAGGCTGGCGAACAGATAGCGCGATGCGGGGCATGTGTTCCATGCCCCCAGGGTAGCGCGCAGTCGGGGCTGGTCCATGCCCCGGCGTGTGCCTATGTTTGCGCAAACGAAAGGGATCATCATGCGCATTTTGTTTACAGGTGGATCGGGCAAGGCCGGGCGGCATGCGGTTGCGTACTTGCGAGATCAAGGGCACCGCGTGGTGAACTTTGACCGCGCGCCTCTGGAGATGGACGGCGTTGATGACCGCTTGGGCGATATGACGGATGCGGGTCAGGTGTTCGATGTGTTGTCGAGCTATGCAGGCTTTGACGAGCTTGAGCCTGGCACCGGCGTGCCGTCGTTTGACGCTGTTGTGCATTTTGCTGCCGTGCCGCGCATTTTGGTCACCGGCGACAACGAGACGTACCGCACCAACACAATGGGAACCTACAATGTCATCGACGCGGCGTTGAAAATGGGTGTGCGCAAGGTGGTGTTTGCCTCCTCCGAGACGACCTATGGCGTTTGTTTCGCGGATGGAGAGCGCAAGCCAGAGTATTTACCGATCGACGAAGAGCATCCCGTGATCCCAGAGGACAGCTATGCCATGTCCAAGGTTGTGAACGAAGTAACAGCGCGCAGTTTTCAACGCCGGTCCGGCGCCGATATCTATGGGTTGCGCATCAACAACGTGATCGAGCCGCACGAATATGCTGAGAACTTCCCGGCATTCATGGAAAACCCCGACCTGCGGTTACGCAACTTCTTTGCCTATATCGACGCGCGTGATCTGGGGCAGATGGTGCAATGCTGCTTGGATACGGACGGACTGGGGTTCGAAGTGTTTAATGTGTCGAATGACGACCACTCGGTGGCTTTGGACACGGATGCCCTGGTCGCCCGCTATTACGACGGCGTTCCCGTCGCCGCGATGGGCGCGCGCGAAACGTTCTATTCGAATGCCAAGGCCAAGCGGCTGCTGGGGTTCAAGCCCGCGCATTCATGGCGCGATTACCTGTCGGACTAAGCCGCGCCTGGCCAAAGAACCTTGCTCTATCGGAATCCCGACAGACGACCTGTTTTCGCGGGGCAGTCCCCCTTACATTTGAGACCGAGATAGATTCACGCTCTTTGGACACAGGCAGGACGAAATAGTGACCAACATGAATGTAACTGACCGCGCCCTTTTGCCCGACTACCTAAGGCTGATTGCGCTGTTTGGTATCGTGATCGTCAACGTCCAGTTCATCGCATTTTCTGTTTTGCACGGGTTCACGGACCCGGTCGCAGAAACCTTTGGCGACGCGCTGACCCTTTGGATGGTGAATGGCGTGGCGCTGCTCAAGACTTATGGGCTGTTTTCGTTCATGTTTGGCGTTGGCCTTGGCCTTTTGATGCGCTCGGCCGAGAGACGAGGGCTACCCTTTGGGCGCATTTATCGCAACCGGATGGCTGGTCTGCTTCTTTTGGGTGTCGCGCACGGGTGCCTGTTCTTTCCGGGCGATATTCTTGTCATCTACGCGGTGACCGGCTCTATCCTCTACTTCTTTCGCAACTGGACAGTGGGCAGGCTGGCCAAAGTCGGCGTGGTTCTGCTTGTTCTGCAACTGATCATCGGCTTGCCGTTGTTGTTGCTGCCGTCCGAAACATCTGCCGAGGTCTTCGGGTTCGAAGCGGCGGCGCTCACCCAAGGCTCATTCCTTGACGCTGCACTGTTCAGAAGCATCGGTTTTGCGTTCACCCTCCCGCTGTTCCTGGTCATCCAGGGGATCTCGGCGCTGGGTTGGTTTTGCCTTGGTCTCGCATCCGTAAAATCGGGGATGATAGACAACGCCGACCATCCGCTTTGGGCGCGGGCACGCCGGTGGTGCCTGTTGCCGGGTCTTGCCCTAAGTCTGATTGGCGCAGGTCTTTGGCAATGGGGCCCGGCAACGCTTGGTGTCTCTCTCACAGTTGTCGTGGCTCCGATTGCAACCATCGGATATCTCGGGTTGATCGCGGCAATCGCCAATCCTCCAGGGCCGATCATGTCCAAGGCGCTTGCCGCAGGCGGCTCCAGCCTCAGCATCTATCTTGGTCAGTCGATTGTCCTGTCGACCATATTCTCGAGCTATGGTCTTGGGCTTTGGAACGAAGTCGATCGGGCAACGGCCACATTGATTGCAGTGCTGGTGACGGGGATGCTGATCCTGGCGCTCAGCTTTTGGCGCAATTGGTTCCGGCTGGGGCCATTTGAATGGCTGTTGCGGCGGATCACATATGCCGGCGTCGCGGCACGCCCAGGTTAAACAGCGTCGCTGCGTTGATCTCCGATGCCCACATCAACGAAAAAAGCCGCGCTGGGATGGCGCGGCTTTATCTTAATCATAGGGTAGCGAACGCTTAGCGGCGCAGGCCCAGACGTTTGATCAGGTCTTGATAGCGTGCTTCGTCCTTGGACTTGGTGTAGTCCAACAGTTTGCGGCGCAGGGCCACCATTTTCAGCAGGCCACGGCGGCCGTGGTTGTCTTTCTTGTGGGTCTTGAAGTGCTCGGTCAGGGTCGCGATACGCGAGCTGAGGATCGCAATCTGAACTTCGGGCGAACCGGTGTCGCCTTCCTTCGTTGCGAACTCTTTCATGACGCGGGCTTTTTCTTCGGCTGTAATCGACATCGTGGTCTCCTATTCTAGGGTTTCAAGACGCCGCCGCCCGGGATGTCGTCCAGTGCGGGGCCATGTTCAATCCCAAGCGATTGCCGGGGATGCGCGCGTATAGGAGAGAATCGCAGAGATGGCAAAGTGTTATTTGCCCACGCCCCAACCGATCCTGATCAGAGCGGTGCCATACCCGAGGATTGTGCGAGGCTCAGGGGCATAACCGCGATGTCTTCAAGGGTAATTTCCGCGCCATTGCCCACATGGGCCACGGCCACACCGTTCATCAGAACCTGGGTGGTCAGCGCATTTTCAGGGTCAGGCTGGAGTGTAATTTCGGGCTCTTCGTCGCCATCTTCATAGACCAGTAGGATGTTGTCGTCTTCGGCATCGAAATCGATGATGTCGGCGGCATGCCCCTCACTGATCCAGCTGCCAAGCACAACAGTATCGTTGCCATCACCCGGGGTGACCACGTCATCCTTGCCCGCGATAATCACATCATCACCACTGCCGCCGTTCAGGAAATCGCCGGTGTCGGTGTCGTCCATTTCAGGCGTGTCGGGGTCATCCTCAACCCCGTTAATCAGATCATTGCCGTAACCGCCGAACAAGCTGTCCTGCCCGGCGCCGCCGCTGAGCGTATCGTTGCCAAGGCCGCCATGCACCGCATCCTTGCCAGCGTCCCCATCCAACAGATCGTCGCCTGCGGAACCTTGCATGCTGTCATTTCCGTCGCCGCCGGTCAGCGTGTCATCGCCATTATGGCCAAACATATCGTCGTCACCTGCACCCCCATCCATCAGGTCGGTGCCATCCTCGCCATGCAGGGTATCGTCACCTGCGCCGCCTGCGATGGTGTCGTCGCCTTCCTCGCCGTACAGCGTATCGGCATCTGCCGTGCCGGTCAGTGTGTCGTCATTTTCGGTGCCGAGGATCAAATCAGGATCATCAGGCGAGCTGGGGTCAGTGCCCGTGGCATCATCCTCTGCCGGGTCATTCACGTCATTTGTGGCGTCCACGGTATCATCGTCCTCGTTCGAGGATCCGCCCATGTCGGTGATCCCGACGGCACCAACGGCCATGAGACCCATCAAACCTGCCAACCAAAGCATTACTGTTTCCTAAACCCAACAAGGCACAACTGCCCACGCCTCAATACCCGCTCACAGGCTGGTCTGGCAAAGCAATTTGAACAGGTTGGTTAATTGACCCTTGCCTTAAACCCAGGGCTCCGGCTGTTGGACATACGGCAGATAAAGCGGGTGTTTCGGGTGCCCCGCCTTGGACAGACCCAGATGAAACACGGGCCGATCCGCCGCCTGCAAAAGCGCCGCCACATGCGTCCCGCGATCCAGATGCGCGCCATGAGTGCCCCAGGCGGCAATCACATCAGTGGCCCACTGCGCCCGCTCTGTGATAGCGGCGTCATTTTCGGGTCCGACAGGGTCGGCGGCGGCCTTCATCCCGCGCGGATCGGTATCGCGCCAGGCAAAGATGTTGGTGACGGCAAAACTGCCATAACCCAGCGTGCGCGCCCGCCGCTCACATCGTTCAACCGTTGGGTCGTTCTGCACTTCGGTCGCGGTAGAGGGGTTGAGCATCACGAAATTCACGCGCCGCCCTGCTGGTTCCCAGATGCGGGTCAGACTGTAACGATACCGCTCGCAGTCTGAATAAACGGCGGTCGAGGGGGCATCGCCCTTGGTATGGGTGCGGGTGATCATGATCTGCGTTGTGCCAGCACATCCGGCACGGTGCAAATGGGAAAGGCCGCCCCCGAGGGAGGGGCGGCCTTGAGGCGTTCAGGCGGGTAGTAGGATTATTCCGCAGGAACGGCGTTGGGCGTGCGGCGCAGGTCAAGAACCGCGCCTTTGGCCTCCATGATCGCGGCTGCGACCACGGCATAGACGATGTGACCCCACAGGGCGACCCATGTGATTCCGGTCCACCCGAGGAAAGGTTTGTTGCCGGTCACGAGGTGCGCCATGACGTAAAGGGCAAAGACCCAAAGGGCGACGCCATAGGCCACAGCCGTGATCGACCAGTGCAGGCGGGGCGCCACAGCCAGTTGCAGGGGGCGGGCAATGGCGAACCAGCCCACAGCGTAAAAGATCAGGCCGGTCAAGGCGTGCAGCAGGTGGGCGGCCCCCGATGGGTTGGCCCCAAAGATCGCTTTGAGCGAGGCACCGGCAAGGCCGACGGGCGCCAGCTTGGCATGACCAAGCAAGGGGCTGAGGCCGAGGCCAAAGGCGTCAAAGGCGATGGTGGCGAAGGCGCCTGCTGTCAGGACGGTGGTAGCTGTTTTAAGGGTTACTTGGGTCATGTGGTCTCTCCCATGAATGGACGTTTGTGCGTTCGATGAGATGAATATGGACCAAATGGTTCCGAATTGTCAGTCCCGCTCACGCAGCGCTGATCGCTCACATGGAATCTGTAACAATACGCGACGTCAAAGCCTGGCAATCCACCAGTTCACGGGCACATTGTTACAAAATAGGGCCCGTAAGGCGTACCTATTGGTGCGCCATGCCCCGACTTACAGGTTGAACACACGGGCCGGGTGCAGCTCACCCGCTTTGTAGCGGCCAACAGCAACAGGCACGCCATCCAGCGAGGCCCAGCATTCATCGCCATATTCCACGTCCGATGCCATCACCATGCCGGGATTGCCGTTGCGCATGCGCACGGCGCCTTCTGGCGTGGCACGTACTTCGGGCAGATCTGCCAAGCCATCCGCCACCGGGCGCAAATACGCATCCAGCGCCTCGGTTTGCGCCATCTCTTCGACCTGAGCCATGCTCAGGCCCTCGGACGCCTCAAACGGCCCGGACCAGATGCGGCGCAAGTCGCGGACATGTGCATAACACCCCAACGCCTCGCCCAGATCGCGCGCGATGGAGCGGACATAGCCGCCCTTGCCACAGATCATCTCAAGCGTGACGTGATCCGTATCCGGGCGGTCGGTGAGCACCAGTTCTTCAACCCACAAGGGGCGGGCTGCAATCTCGACGTCTGCACCATCGCGGGCCAGTTTATAGGCGCGCTGCCCATCAATCTTCACGGCAGAAAACTTGGGCGGCACCTGCATGATGTCCCCGACAAAACCGCTCAAAGCGTCCTTGATGGCCTCATCATCCGGGCGCAGGTCAGAGGTCGCGATGACCTCCCCTTCCGCGTCGTCGGTGTTGGTGGCCTGACCCAGCCGGACGGTAAAGGAATAGGCCTTCAGCGCGTCGGTAATGTAGGGCACCGTTTTGGTCGCCTCGCCCAGGGCCACCGCCAGAACGCCGGTCGCATCAGGGTCCAGGGTGCCCGCATGGCCCGCTTTCTTGGCCTGCATCGCCCAGCGGACCTTGTTGACCACAGCCGTGGATGTCGGCCCCGCGGGCTTGTCGATCACCAACCAACCGGAAATATCGCGCCCTTTGCGTGTGCGGCCCATATGCGTCGCCCCTTTCGTTCCAAGGGCTGCCGCCTATCGCAGGGCCGCGCGGCTTGTCAATCGGGGGCTAGTTGTCGGCGGCCACAACTGTGCCGACAATCGGCCCAAGGGCAAATCCAAAGTCGTTCCGCCCCAGATCAGGCGCATAAAGCCGCGAGATATTGCCATCGAAATAGAGGGCGTTGGGCAAAGCCAGCACATCGCGAAACAGGCTGCCAAACTCGTGAAAGGTCACCGCGTTGTTCGAAATGACAAAGACCGCGCGGGTGCCATCCGCATTGGTGCCCACGCCGTTGCGAATATAGCGCGACGTGCTGTCGGGCAGAAACCGGGGGTGCAGCGCACCGTCAATCACCAACATGGGCCCCGATTGCGTGGCATGATCACAAGCAGGCCCTTCGTCGATATAGCGCAAGGTCTCGATCACCTGCGCCCGACCGGGCGCCAGACACAGCACGCCATTCGGCAAAAGGCCAAAATTGCCCGGCCCCGCATTGGGGATCACACGCATCAACTCGGTGCCATTTTCGATATAATGACCCACGGGCGCGCGGTTGTCGTGATACATGCCGGCATTCATGGCAAAGCCCAACACCTTGCCGGAAGAGGCCAGCGCCGCGTCCACACGGGCAAACTGGCCATAGGGCCGATCATCGGCATCGTACAAAAACAGGCGCAACTCTTCACGGGTGGTATCAACCTCGCACAGAGTATATCGATTGCCCTCTGAGGTCAGATCACGGCAATCGGCGGCCCAGACAGGTCCGGCCATCGCAGCCAACACCAAAAGGGCCAGACGGATCATTCCTCGGCGTCCCGCCGCACGTCCTCGACCACAACGTCCTGGGCCAGCATCCGCCGGGTTTCGTCCATCCGGTCAAAAGTCTCGTCCAGTTGAAACCTCAGATCAGGCGCAAACTTCAAGGCCAGCTTTTTCGACACCGCACGGCGCAGCTCACCCTTGTTGCGGGCCAAGAGCTTGACGACGTCTTCCTGGCCCTGCCCCCCCAACGGCAACACAAAGGCCGTCGCGATCTTTAGGTCAGGCGAGGTGCGCACTTCGCCCACGGTGATCGACATGCGGTTCAGTTCGGGGTCATGCACATCGCCACGCGCCAGCACCTCGGACAGGGTCCGGCGAATCAATTCGCCCACACGCAGCTGTCGCTGAGACGGGCCGGGACCATCATGAAATTTGTTCTTTGCCATTTGTCCCATCTAAGGGAGGCACGGGGCTTTGCCAAGCGATGCAAGGCGGGTTAGGACAGCGGGAAGTTGCCAAGGAAGGGTCGGACTATGTCAGAATTGCCGGGGATCGTGATTGCAGGGGCGTCGGGCCGCATGGGTCAGATGCTGATCCAGACGGTCATGGCCAGTGACAAGGTCCGGCTTGCGGGGGCATTGGAACGGCCCGGCCATGATTGGGTTGGTCAAGATGTTGGCATAGCGATGGGCGGCACGACCCTCGGAGTTGTGGTCAGTGATGATGTGCTGGAAACCATGTCCCAAGCACAGGCGGTGATCGACTTTACGGCGCCCGAGGCAACCCTGGCTCTGAACAAGATCGCGGCCCAGGCCCGCGCCGCCCATATCATTGGCACCACCGGCATGACC
Organism: uncultured Tateyamaria sp.; assembly: GCF_947503705.1. Lineage (GTDB taxonomy): Bacteria > Pseudomonadota > Alphaproteobacteria > Rhodobacterales > Rhodobacteraceae > Tateyamaria. The sequence goes on from NZ_CANNES010000001.1 coordinate 726,977, forward strand.
GAGGCCCAGATCGAGCAATTGGAACCGGCCAGCCGCCACTGCACCATCGTGCGCGCAGGCAACATGAGCCTTGGTGTCAACCTGCTGGTGCAATTGACCAAACAGGTGGCCGCCGCCCTGGACGAAGATTTCGACATCGAAGTGATCGAGGCGCACCACCACCACAAGGTCGACGCGCCTTCGGGCACAGCGCTTATGCTGGGCGAGGCCGCCGCCGAAGGGCGGGGCGTGGACCTGAACGCGGTCAAGGACGCGGCGCGTGACGGGATCACAGGGGCCCGAACGCGCGGGCATATCGGCTTTTCCAACATCCGGGGCGGCGACATTGTAGGTGAACACGACGTGCTCTTTGCGGGTCAGGGCGAGCGGATCGTGCTGCGCCATATGGCGACGGATCGGGCGCTGTTTGCCAAGGGCGCGCTCAAGGCGACGTTGTGGGCGTTGGACCAACGCCCCGGCGCCTATGACATGCTGGATGTGCTGGGCCTGCGCAAATAGTTGCCGATTGCGCCGCAGTTTTTGACCCGGTGCAGTGAACCAAAACAGCGTGCTCCGCGTAACACCCTTGAAGCTGAAAGATGTTCCAAGGGGTTTCACCATGCGCGTTCTAGCAAGTGCACTTGTCGCAATGGCGGTTGCCGGCACAGCTCAGGCCGAGTTGATCAAGGTTGATGATCAAAAGGAATTCGTGGACGTGGTGGCGGGCAAGACCCTGACCCGCCCTCTGATCAAGATCAGCGTCAAACCCGACGGCCGCATCGAAGGACGCGGCGCGCGCTGGGACATCGAAGGCACGTGGTCATGGAAAGACGGCTATTTCTGTCGCGACCTGTTCTGGGGCGGCGACGCGCTGGGCTACAACTGCCAGGCTGTCGAGGCGACGGCGGATGGCCGGATCAAATTCACGTCAGACAGGGGTAAAGGCGACAGCGCGATGTTCCGGTTGCGTTGAACCTGACGCGCCTTGGCTCGCCACTTCAAGGCTTAGTATCCTGTTGGTCCATTCACGACGATGCCAGTGCCGGTTTAACCACCCAACGCATCGATGTTGTTTCTGACAAAGGTTTGGACTTCGCCGGGAAGCGCTGAAAACTTAAACGCAGTCCCTTTCTTAGCTTTTGTAGGTGACGTGGCATCGTCAATAACTCCGGCATCCAGAGTAAAGAAGTAGTGCAGCTTGGGACGGGCTTCCTTTGTCACGTGAAAGACCTCTTTGCCTTTCTTCTTTTCCCCCAATTGCCAGTTGATGTGCCAAGTGTCACCCGCCATGTCCCACTGGCTATATCCGGGCGTGAACAAAACCTCGACGCCTGCAACTGTCTTTGTATCCATGGTGTTAATTTCCTAACTTAAGTGAAGATTTAACTAATAAAATCAGGCTATTTGCCTTTCGCCATCAAAGTCAATCATCAATGGAATGGGTCGTCACAGGCAATTCGCATGTTTGCTGTGCCAAGTATGGATCGCCTCAGGCACAGGATAGAACTTGCTAAAGCGTTTCCTTCAAGGAGCGGACGCTTCATTCACGAAATTGAAATACAGCATCGACCTGCCGGTCAAATCTAGCTCTGTAGATGTGAAGCAGACAGGGATATGGCATCCCGATGGTCCTCAAAAGTCGACCGCGATACCCTTCTTTTCCCAATCGCCGTACCGAACCGGTTCCGGTCCGTCGCGGCCGCCCAGTTCGGCGGGCCACTCGACCTCTTTGGCGGCCTTACGTCGCGCTTCGGCCTCGGCCAGGGCGCGCTGGGCGGCGGGGGGCAGGTCAGCAGGCGTTTCGTCGGACATGGTGGCTTCCTTATACGGCGTGCCCTTGATATACGCCCGGCCTGCGCATCGGCAAGTCGCTGCGCCATCAGCTTTCGGAGACGATATGAGCGATTTGGGTCTGCCCGCGCGCCGCAGCGCCATTTTTCTGCTGGATCAGATCATGGGCGAAGGCAAGCTTTTGCCCGAACTGATCGGCGCGGGCGTGCTGGACCGGCTTGCACCCGAGGACCGGGCACGCGCCCAGCGTTTGACCGTCGAAACCCTGCGCGGGATCGAGCGCGCGGATCGCATATTGCAAAAGCATTTGCAGAAATACCCGCCCCTGACCGTGCGCAATGCGCTCCGCGTGGGCACGATCGAGTTGTGCAATGGCGGCGCGGCCCACGGCGTCGTGAATGCCATGGTCAGCATAATTTCCAAGCACAAGCATTATGGCCACCTCAAGGGGCTTGTGAACGCGGTACTGCGCAAAGTCGCAACGACAGGCCCCGAGCAGTGGAATGCGCTGCGTACGCCGCGCTTGCCCAAATGGTTGCGCGGTCCGCTGGTTGAGGCTTGGGGCGGTCAGACCGTATTGGGGATGGAGGCTGCGTTTTTCGCCGGTGCCCCGCTGGACTTGACAGCCAAAGGCGATGCAGAGGCCGTGGCCAAGGCCGTTGGAGGCACGCTGACGCCCACCGGTTCGGTCCGTGTCCCCGCGGGGACACAGGTGTCGGCGATGCCCGGATTTACTCAAGGAGACTGGTGGGTGCAGGACCCCGCCGCTGCCCTGCCCGCCAAGGTACTGGATGCCCAACCGGGCGAAGACGTGTTGGACCTGTGCGCCGCGCCTGGCGGCAAGACCCTGCAAATGGCTGCGGCTGGCGCCAATGTCACGTCGGTGGATATCTCGTCCAGCCGGATGCTGCGTGTGTCCCAGAACCTGGTCCGCACCAGGCTGGGCGCGGATGTGCAAGTGGCGGATATGTTCACGCTGACGGGCCAATATGATGCCGTTCTGTTGGACGCGCCCTGCTCAGCGACCGGCACGATCCGGCGCCACCCTGATCTGCCCTTTGCCAAGGATGGGTCCGAGTTCGCCGACCTCATCGACATGCAAAGCCGGATGATCGACCATGCGCTGACCCTGCTCAAGCCTGGCGGGCGGCTGGTGTTTTGTACCTGTTCGCTGCTGCCGGACGAGGGCGAGGTGCAGGTCGAAGAGGCGTTGGAACGCCATCCCGCCCTCAGCATCGACCGTACCGCACTTGACCGTCCCGGCATCGACCCCGCCTGGATCACCGAGGAAGGGGGCCTGCGCCTGCGCCCTGATTTCTGGGCAGAGATTGGCCACATGGACGGGTTTTACGTCGCCGCGATGCGCAAAGCGGGCTGAGAACGCGTGACTTGCTGACCCGGCGGGGTTATGATCTGCCAAAGAGCGCCCCAGAAGCGTCGAGGCAGTAGAGTATGTCCACCCCATTTGGGTTCACGGCCCGCAAGGCCCGGTTTTTGAACCGTTGGCACGCCCGGCGCACCACGCGCGCCAGGGCGGCAACGGCGTTTGTGTCGTCGCCCGAACCGCGCACCATCGGCAGCTTTGCCAAGGGGCGGCAGTTGGTGGCAGGCAACTACCTGTTTGCAGGCGCTTTGGTCGAGGCACCCGGCGTTGATGTATGGGACGTTAACGCACCGGACGGTGCCTACCTTGAGGCTTTGCATGGCTTTGCCTGGATGGATGACCTGGCGGCTGTTGGTGACGCGTCCACCCGGGAGGTTGGACAAAAGTGGTTGTGGGGGTGGATTGACCGCTATGGCCAGGGACGCGGGCCCGGTTGGACGCCGGACCTGACCGGTCGACGGCTGATCCGCTGGATCAACCACGCGCTGTTCGTCCTGCGCGGCACCGAAGCGGAACAGTCGGACGCGTTCTATCAATCTCTGGCCCAGCAAACGACGTTTCTGTCCAAGCGCTGGTATGCGGCTGCGCCGGGCTTGCCCCGGTTCGAGGCGCTGACGGGCCTCATTTATGCCGGGCTGTCGTTGGAGGGGATGGATGATCTGGCCACGCCTGCCGTCACCGCGCTGGCGCAGGAATGCACCGATCAGATTGACGACGAGGGTGGTTTGCCCACGCGCAACCCCGAAGAGTTGCTGGATGTCTTTACTCTGCTCACCTGGGCCTCTGCCGCGCTGACCGATGCGGGGCGCGCGACGCCCGTGCCGCACCTCGCGGCCATTGAACGGATTGCACCGACCCTGCGCACCTTGCGCCATTCCGATGGAGGCCTGGCGCGGTTTCACGGCGGTGGCCGGGGGCAGGAAGGGTGGCTGGACCATGCGCTGGCCTCTTGCGACGTGAAGACCCGGCAACCCGATGGGTTGTCGATGGGTTATGCGCGGCTGAGCGCGGGGCGCACCAGTGTGATCATCGACGCGGCCACGCCGCCCGCACCGGGCGCGAGCTTTAACGCGCATGCCTCGACGCTGGCTTTTGAGGTCACTTCGGGGCGCAGGCCGTTGATCGTGAATTGCGGATCGGGGGCGAGTTTCGGTGCGGATTGGCGACGGGCGGGGCGCGCCACACCGTCGCACTCTGCCTTGTGCCTGGACGGATATTCCAGCGCGCGATTGGGCGATGCGGATCGGGCCACGGCCCGTGAGGCGCTCGTGGATGCGCCGTCTCATGTGCCCATCGAGGTGAGCCATGCGCCGGATGGCTTGCGGTTTCAGGGCGGGCATAACGGCTATGTCAAAACCCATGGGTTGACCCATGCACGCCAGCTTGAGCTGACCTTTGATGGGCGGGGCATGGCGGGCGAGGACATGCTGCTGGCGCTCGAAGATGCGGAAAAACGCCTGTTTGACAGGGTGATGGACGGCAAGAAACTGGCAGGCGTGCCTTTTGACATCCGCTTTCACCTGCACCCCGAAGTTGACGCGGCCCTCGACATGGGCGGCAGTGCCGTTTCCATCGCGCTCAAAAGCGGAGAGATCTGGGTGTTTCGCCATGACGGGACGCAGACCCTGGCGCTGGAACCTAGCGTTTATCTGGAAAAAGGCCGCCTGAAACCCCGCGCGGCCCTGCAGATCGTGTTGTCGGGCAAGGCCATGGATTATGCGACCCGCGTGCGCTGGTCCTTGTCCAAGGCGCAGGAAACTGCCATGGGCATCCGCGATCTCAACAGGGATGCGCCCGGTGTCATCCCAGACGAATAGGACTGCTGCCCCATGACCGACCTTGCCCCGCTGAACCGTGCCCTGATTTCTGTGTCCGACAAGACGGGGTTGGTGGAATTCGCCACTGCACTGGCAGGCCACGGGGTCGAGTTGCTGAGCACGGGGGGAACGGCGGCAGCGCTGCGCGCCGCCGGGCTGGACGTCAAGGACGTGTCAGAGGTTACAGGCTTTCCAGAAATGATGGATGGCCGGGTCAAGACGCTGCACCCGGTGGTCCATGGCGGGTTGCTCGCCCTGCGCGACAATGACGACCACGTGGCCGCGATGCAGGCCCATGACATCGGCCCTATCGATCTGGTGGTTGTGAACCTTTATCCGTTTGAGGAAACGGTGGCTAAAGGCGCTGCATATGCCGAAGTGATCGAGAATATCGACATTGGTGGCCCGGCGATGATCCGCTCGGCGGCCAAGAACCATGGCTTTGTATCCGTGGTCGTCGATGTGGAGGATTATGCCGCAGTGCTGGCCGAGATGGATGCCAATGACGGTCAAACAGGATACGCGTTGCGCCAGCGTTTGGCGCAGACGGCCTATGCCCGGACGGCGGCTTATGACACGGCTGTGAGCACCTGGATGGCGGCCCAAGTGGGCGGTACGCCGCGCCGTCGCACCTTTGGCGGGACGCTGGCCCAGTCGTTGCGCTATGGCGAGAACCCGCATCAGGCGGCGGCGTTTTATACGGACGGCTCGGCCCGTCCGGGGCTGGCGACGGCAGTGCAGCATCAGGGCAAAGAGCTGTCTTACAACAATATCAACGACACCGATGCGGCCTTTGAATTGGTGAGTGAATTTGCGGGCAAAGGCCCTGCCTGTGCGATCATCAAGCACGCGAACCCATGTGGTGTGGCCACCGGTGCGACGCTGAAAGAGGCCTATGCCCGTGCCTTTGACTGTGATCGGACGTCGGCCTTTGGCGGGATCATTGCGCTGAACACTGAACTGGACGCAGAGACTGCGCGTGAGATCACGGGTATCTTTACCGAAGTTGTGATTGCGCCCGGGGCCAGTAATGAGGCCGTGAGTATTTTTAAAGAGAAGAAGAATCTGAGGCTTTTGACCACTGATGGTCTGGCCGATCCTGCCGTTGCGGCTTTGGCTGTGAAACAAGTGTCGGGCGGCTTTCTGGTGCAGGACAAGGATGTTGGCCGTGTTGACCTGGACGACCTGAAGGTTGTGACCAAGCGCCAGCCGACAGATCAGGAAATGGCGGATATGCTGTTTGCCTGGACGGTGGCGAAACATGTGAAATCCAACGCCATCATCTACGTCAAGGACGGGGCCACTGTCGGCGTAGGCGCGGGCCAGATGAGCCGTGTGGACAGCACCCGCATCGCCGCGCGCAAGGCTCAGGACATGGCCGAAGTGATGGGCCTGCCCGCTCCACTGACACAAGGGTCGGTTGTGGCGTCGGATGCGTTCTTTCCTTTTGCCGATGGGTTGATCACGGCGGCAGAGGCGGGGGCAACGGCCCTGATCCAGCCCGGTGGGTCGATGCGCGATGATGAGGTGATTGCCGCGGCGGACGAGGCCGGTTTGGCGATGGTCTTTACGGGCATGCGTCATTTCCGGCATTAAGCCCCTTATGAAGCTCCTTTCCCTCTTTGCCTTTGCCGCCTTTGCGCTGGACCAGCTGAGTAAATTTCTGGTCATCCATGTGATGGGCGTGTCGCAGTTCAATCCTGTGGATGTGTGGCCGCCGCTGCTGCGCTTGCGCTATGGCGAGAACCGGGGGATCAACTTTGGCCTCTTTGGCGATGGGGTCAGTGTTTGGGTCCTGATCGGGATCGCCCTGGCGATTTGCGTGGGCGTTCTGGTCTGGCTGTGGCGGCATCCGCAACCGCCTTTGGCCACTGCCAGTGCTGGACTGCTTATCGGGGGTGCTCTGGCCAATGTGCTGGACCGGTTGCTTTATGGCTTTGTGCTGGATTTCCTGAACATGTCCTGCTGCGGGATCGACAATCCGTTTGTGTTCAATGTGGCTGATATCTTTATCTTTGCAGGCGCCCTTGGCCTCGTCTTCTTTGGGCATGATCCCAGGCCGGGCAAAAAGGGCGCGTGACAAGGTGGGTCAAGCTGCGATAATGCGAACCAAATGAGGAGAGTTCGGATGCGTTTGATCGCATGTGCATTAATATGCGTGACTGCGCTGGCCGCTTGCGAGAACAAGGGTTTGCGCCAGGTTCAGGCGACGGGCAACGGCCCGGACGAGTTCATCGTGGTGCCCGCCCTTCCGCTGGAGCAGCCGGAAAACCTGGGCGCGCTGCCTGATCCGACGCCGGGCGGGTTCAATCGCTCTGATCAGCGCCCGCTTGAGGAAAGTGTCGCACAGCTGGGTGGGCAGCGCGGCTCGCCCAACGCGCCGATCCCGGGACGCGATGCAGCGCTGGTCAATCACGCCAACCGCTTTGGCGTCGATCCGAATATCCGAGGCGAACTGGCAGCGGCAGACGAACAATTCCGCAAGCGCCAGTCCCGCCTGACGCAGATCCGCCTGTTCAGCGAAGACCTGTACAACCGGGCCTATCGCCGTGAGGCACTGGACGCGCGCGCAACAGCCCGTGCTTTCCGCCGCGCAGGCATTCCGACGCCGACCGCTCCGCCAGGTGGCCCGCGGTTGCGGCGCCGATAGGGCGCTTTTTGCTCACAAACGCGCCAGTGCAGCTTGAATAGGGGCGGCGGCACCGTATCTGGTTTCGCAACCGCCCTGAACACAGGACTTGCAATGAACCGTTTCCGTGCCGCCCTTTTTGGTCTTGCCGCCAGCTTTGTCGCGTTTCCGCTTTTTGCGGCAACCAAAGACGGTGTGACCGCGTTCGTTTTGGACAACGGAATGGAAGTCGTCGTGGTTGAAGACAACCGCGCGCCCGTCGTGCAGCACATGGTGTGGTACAAGGCCGGATCAGCCGACGAGCCAAAAGGGTCGTCGGGCGTGGCCCATTTTCTGGAACACCTGCTGTTCAAGGCCACAGATACGCTTGCCGATGGTGAGTTGTCGGCCACGGTTGCAGCCAATGGGGGGCGCGACAACGCCTTTACCAGCTATGACTACACCGCTTATTTCCAGCGGGTGGCTGCCGATCGCCTGGAACTTATGATGCGGATGGAGGCGGACCGGATGCGCAATATCCGCCTGACCGAGCAGAACATCGCGACCGAGCGCAACGTGATCCTCGAAGAGCGCAACCAACGCACCGACAGCAATCCGGCGGCCCTTTTCAGCGAACAGATGCGGGCTACGCAATACCTCAACCATCGCTATGCCGTGCCGATCATTGGCTGGCGTCACGAGATGGAAACGCTGGATATGGCGGATGCCATCGGGTTCTATGACACCTACTACTATCCCAACAACGCCATCCTGATCGTGTCAGGCGACGTTGACCCGGACGAGGTCAAAGCGCTGGCCGAAAAATACTACGGCGTAATCCCGGCCAATCCTGATCTGCCCGAACGCCTGCGGACCGAAGAGCCGCCCCAAACCGCCGAGCGCCGCCTGATCTTTCGCGATGCGCGCGTTGCGCAACCTTATGTGAGCCGGTCATATCTGGCCCCGGAACGCGACAGCGGCGATCAGGAAATGGCGGCCGCCCTGACCCTTTTGGCGGATGTGCTGGGCGGCGGGACGACAAGCTATCTGACCGAAAAGCTGCAATTTGATACGCAAAAGGCAGTCTATTCAGCGTCATTCTACCGGGGGATTTCACTGGACGATGCCACGTTCAACGTTGTCGTTGTCCCCACGCCTGGCGTGAGCCTGCAAGAGGTTGAGGATGCGATGGACGCCACCATCTCCCAATTTCTTGAGGACGGTGTGGACGAAGAACAGCTGGAGCGGATCAAGTATCAACTGCGCGCCAGTGAAACCTATGCCCGCGACAATGTTGACCGGATTGCAAACCGCTATGGCCGGGCTCTGACCTCTGGTCTGACGGTCGGGGATGTGCAGGCCTGGCCCGATATCCTGCAAGCTGTGACCGCTGACGACATCATGGCCGCGGCCCGGATGGTTCTGAACCGGGATGCATCGGTGACCGGTTGGCTGATGCGCAATGAGGAGGTGACCCAATGACCCGTTTGTTTGCGGCCGTGATGCTGGCCCTCGTCTCCACTTTGCCCGCCCGGGCCGAAATCGAAATTCAGGAGGTTGTCAGTCCCGGCGGCATCACGGCCTGGCTGGTTGAGGAACCTTCCATCCCCTTCATGGCGCTGGAATTGCGCTTTCGCGGGGGGGCATCGCTGGATGCACCTGGCAAGCGGGGGGCCATAAATCTGATGACCGGCCTTTTGGAAGAAGGGGCGGGTGATCTGGATTCGCGTGCTTTTGCCCGCGAGATCGAAAGCCTTGCTGCCAGCTTCAGCTATGATGCCAGCGACGATTCCGTGTCTGTCTCTGCCCGTTTCCTGAGCGAGAACCGCCCCGAGGCGGTGGCCCTGTTGCGGGCGTCGATCATCGAGCCCAGTTTTGAACAGGTTGCCTTGGACCGGGTCCGAGAACAGGTGCTGTCGGGTCTGCGGTCTGACGCAAAGGATCCCGACGAGATTGCGCGCGCAGCCTTTGACGCGATGGCCTATGGTGACCACCCTTACGCCACGCCCTACGAGGGTACGATCGAGAGCGTCACGGCCCTGACCCGTGACGATATGCTGGCCGCGCACCGCGCCGTGTTTGCCAAGGATCGCCTTTATGTTGGGGCCGTTGGTGACATCACGCCCGAAGAATTGGGCCCGCTGCTGGACGCGCTGCTGGGCGCGCTGCCCGAAGAGGGCGCGCCCCAACCTGGACCTGCGAATATTACCATTGAAGGGGGCACCACCGTGATTCCCTTTGACACGCCGCAATCCGTTGCCATCTTTGGCCAGCCCGGCATTGCCCAGGAAGATCCTGACTTCTTTGCGGCCCGCGTGCTGAATCAAGTGCTGGGCGCTGGCGGGTTTGAAAGTCGGCTGATGACCGAAGTGCGCGAAAAGCGCGGACTGACCTACGGGGTCTACTCCTTTCTCGTGCCCAATGACCACGCGGCAACCTATCAGGGTCAGGTTGCGTCGGCCAATGACCGCATTGCCGAAGCCGTCTCTGTCATCCGGGGCGAATGGGCCCGCGCCGCCGCCGAGGGGGTGACACAAGCCGAATTGGACGCCGCCAAGACCTATGTGACCGGTGCCTATCCGCTGCGCTTTGACGGCAATGGACCGATTGCGCGCATCATGGTGGGTATGCAGATGCTGGGCCTGCCCATCGACTACATTGCAACACGTAATGAAAAGGTCGAGGCCGTCACGTTGCAGGATGTCCGCCGTGTCGCCGGTGAGTTGCTGGACCCCGAGGGTCTGCATTTCGTGGTGGTAGGCCAACCCGTCGGTTTGGAGAGTACTGTCGCCAATTGAGTGCTGCGCGCGGACGCGTTTTTTGGCGCTTTGACCCAAACCCCGGGATTTTTTGAAACAGAGAAGTGTTATTCCCCGTATGGCACCCAGATGGTTTTGACCTCTGTGGCGGCTTGCAGGAACGCGCGACCTTCGCCTTCGGCGCCGTACCAATCCCGCGCCTGACCATTGTTCACCCAGGTTCGTTTGATGTTGCCTGCCGCCTCGCGTTCGATTGTGGAGCTGAGGTCACTGCTGGAGAATGACCAGACCGCGTCGATATTGAGGTGCTTGCCCATGTGTGGGGCCAGTTCGCTATGGCTGCCTGTGAGGATGTTGACCACGCCAGCCGGTACGTCCGAGGTTTCCAGAATCTGGTAGAAGTCTGTGGCGGCCAGCGGGAATGGTTCTGACGCCGTCAGGATCACTCTGTTGCCCATGGCGATGGCGGGTGCGATGCAGGAGATCAGGCCAAGCAGGGGCGCCTCATCCGGGCAGAATGCGCCGATCACGCCTACCGGTTCGTGCATGGCCAGCGCGATGCCTTTGATGGGAACACCCTTGGCCGCACCGTCATATTTGTCGGCCCACGCGGCATAGGTAAACAGGCGCTGGATTGAGGCCTCAACCTCTTTGTCTCCCGACCGGCCGCCTTGCATCTTGTTTATGCGGTCCGCGAATTCGTCGGCTCGGGCAGAGAGGTTTTCAGCGATGTAGTAGAGGATTTGCGCGCGCAGGTGACCAGTGGTTTTTGACCATCCTTTTGCCGCATGCGCAGCCTCGACCGCATTGCGCAGGTCCTTGCGATTGGCGAGGCTGGATTGACCCAGAAGCGCGCCGGATTTGCCATAGACATTGCGTGAATAGCCCCCGTCGGGCCGCGCCTGCTTGCCCCCGATATAGAGCTTGGCAGTGCGGTCCAGCGGGTCTGTTGGCGTGTCTTCGCCAATATAGGCCGGGATGGGTTTCAGCGCTTTTGGTTTGCCTTTGGACTTGGTGTAGCTTTGAAGCCCTTCCCAGCCGCCCTCGCGTCCGAACCCGCTTTCGCGGACCCCGCCAAAACCCGCAGCGGCATCCATCATGTTGGTCCCATTCACCCAGACGATGCCTGCGACCAGTTTGGGTGCGATGTCGAGGGCGAGGTTGACGTTCTCACTCCACACCGACGCGGCCAGACCGTAGCGGGTGTTGTTGGCAAGTTCCACCGCCTCGGCGGGTGTGCGGAAGGTGGTGGAAACGAGGACGGGGCCAAATATCTCCTCCTGCATCAACGTGTCGGCGGTGTTGAGGCCGGTGATGAGGGTGGGGGGATAGTAGCAGCCTGTGGCGGGCAGCGTCGTTTGAGGTTGATAAGTGTTGCCCGCGTCGTTGGCGCTGACCATCTTGGTGATCGTTTCCAACTGGCCGGGATCAACGATAGCCCCGATGTCGATGGACTTGTCCAGCGGATCGCCGATGCGCAACTTGTCCATTCGCGCGCGGAGTTTGGCATAGAACACATCGGCCACCGGTTCGTGGACCAACAGCCGCGATCCTGCGCAGCAGACCTGACCCTGATTGAACCAGATTGCATCCACGAGGCCCTCGACGGCGCTGTCCAGATCGGCGTCGTCAAAGACGATGTAGGGGGATTTGCCACCCAATTCGAGCGTGAGCGCCTTGCCGGTGCCTGCCGTCGCCGCGCGAATGCGGCGACCCACGGCGGTGGAGCCTGTAAAGGCCACCTTGTCCACGTCTGCGTTCACGATCATCTCGCCCACGGCACCATCGCCAGTCACGATGTTCACGATACCATTGGGCACGCCCGCCTGACGGCAGATGTCGGCAAAGAGCAGAGCGGTCAGTGACGTGTATTCGGCGGGTTTGAGAACAACAGTATTGCCCATGGCCAGCGCAGGCGCGATTTTCCAGGCCAGCATCAGGAGCGGGAAGTTCCAGGGGATGATCTGGCCGCACACGCCGAGCGCCTCGCGATCGGGAAGCTCGGCGTCCATCAACTGGGCCATGCCCGCGTGATAGTAGAAATGGCGTTGGGCCAAAGGCACGTCGATGTCGCGGGCCTCCCGGATGGGCTTGCCGTTGTCGAGCGTTTCCAGGACAGCGAACAGGCGGCTGTGTTTCTGCAAGAGGCGGGCGATGGCATAAAGGACACGGGCGCGGGCATGACCGCCGGATTTCGCCCATTTGGGCTGGGCCGCGCGAGCGGCTTTTACGGCGGCGTCCACATCTGATTGGGTTGCCTGGGTCAGTGTTGCCAGAACCTCGCCCGTGGCTGGGTTGGTGCTGTCGAATCCATTGGCAGGATCGGTAAAGGCTCCGTCGATGAAGTGGCCGAACCGGGCACCTTGATCCACGATCCACGCCAGTGCGTCGCCTGCGGCTTCCGGGGCGGTGCCGTAATCCATCGTCTCGAATATGTCTTTGACGGTCATGTCTGCGTCCTTGGTTCGATGCCGGGCGGCGTTTTCCGTCTCGGAAAACGGCCGGAATTTGTGTCAAATTCCGCTCACCCCATCGGGTGGCGATATCCTGCGGAATAGGCGCCGGTCAGGTGATGTTCCAACTGACGCTCAATGTCGCCCAGAAGGGACGACGCGCCAAAACGGAAGAGGTCTGGCTGCAACCAGCGATCCCCCAGCTCTTCCTTGATCAGCGAAAGGTATACCAGCGCGTCCTTTGCCTTGGAAATCCCGCCCGCGGGTTTGTAGCCGACCCGGTATCCCGTCCGCTCGAAATAATCGCGGATGGCCCGGATCATGACCAGCGTAACGGGGAGGGTGGCGTTCACGCTTTCCTTGCCGGTCGACGTCTTGATGAAATCCGCCCCGGCCATCATGCAAACCATCGATGCCCGCGCCACATTGCGCAAGGACCCAAGTTCGCCGGTGGCCAGGATCGCTTTGACATGGGCGTCGCCGCAGGCCTCGCGCATTTCTGCCATCTCGTCATAAAGCGCTTTCCAGTTTCCTTCCAACACGTGCCTGCGCGAGATCACGATGTCGATTTCTTCGGCTCCGGCGGCCACGCTTTCGCGGATCTCCTGAATACGCAGGTGAAAGGGGGACAGGCCTGCCGGAAAGCCTGTCGAGACGGCGGCCACTGGAATGCCCGTCCCTTTTAGAGCTGTCACCGCCGCAGGCACCATATCATGGTAAACACACACCGCCCCGGTGGTCAGGCCGGTCATGCCCAGCTGTTCCAACAAATCGGCCCGCACCGGCTGGCGCGCCTTGGCGCAAAGCCGCCCAACCCGCCGTTCTGTGTCATCCCCCGACAGGGTGGTCAAATCGATGCAAGACACCGCCCGCAAGAGCCAGGCCGCCTGATGATCCTTCTTGATCGAGCGCCGCCCGGGCAAGCTTGCACAACGTCGTTCGATGGCAGAGGTGTTCGCCTGCACAGACCTGACCCAATCCAGATCGAGCGCCATGCCGGGATTGCGCGGCTCTGTCACTTGGGGCAGTTGATGTGTCTGGGTCACGGTTTCGGGTGTCTGCGTTGTGGGGCTTTGCATGGTCACTCTCTTGGGCCGTTGCACCGCAAAGTGGTCGCATGAGGAACCGCGTTTGGCAAGCGCTGCCCGTGCGGCACGCTGCTCTGCACATCTTGTGCACAAGGGGTGCGATGCGTCCTGCACAAGGCCTTGTCATTGGTGTTACGACCAAAACACAAGGCAAAAGGCCCCCGGCATGACGTACTATCCCGTAGACACTCCACCAACCGTTCACGCCTGCCCCGAGGCCAGTCGCCGCAGGGCCAGCGTCAAGGCCGTTTTACTGATCCTGTTGATCGCCCTGGGCGATCTGGCGGTCTGGAACGTGACCCCGGGCCTGAGCCTTGCGGTTTTTGCATTTGCCGCTGTGTTTGCGGGGCTCAGCCTTGGGTGGGCCCGCTTGACTGTGCGGTCCCGCGTCGGGGTTGCAGCGGGTGGCGTCTTGGCGCTGCTGCCGCTGGTCGAGCTTGTGCAGCCGCTTTCTTTGTTGATTGCCTGGGTCGGATTATGTGCGGTCTGTGTGGTGCTGGCGGGGGTGACGCGGCATGACATAATGCGCGGCGTGATGCGTTTGTGGTGGGTGGCTCCGGCGCAAATTGGGCGCGACCTGGTCGGGGGCGCACAGCGCCTCGGCACGATCACCATGGCAGAGCGTGATTTGCAGAGCACCTTGCTTGGATGGGCCGTGCCTGTGGCTTTGTCGATCCTCTTTGCCCTTTTGCTGGTTGGGGCCAATCCGGTGTTGGACCACAGCCTGACGCGCCTCTTCACCTGGAGCCCGCCCAGCCCGGACATCGCCCGCATGATCCTTTGGAGCCTTTTGGCAGTGTTGATCTGGCCCTGGCTGGTCGCCGTTCGGATGCAGGCCCGGTTGATCCGGCACCGTCCTGTACGCGTCACCGTCAAACGGCCCGGCCTGATCAATGCCGCCTCTGTCGCGCGGTCCTTGGTGGCATTCAACGCACTCTTTGCGGTGCAGACCGGGATGGACGTCCTGTTCCTTTACGGCGCCGCCGCCCTGCCCGAGGGGATCAGCCCGGCGACCTATGCTCATCGCGGGGCCTACCCGCTGCTGGTCACGGCATTGCTCGCCGGGGCTTTTGCGGTGCTGGCGCGGCCACACTTGGCGGGGCGGCCCGTCCTGCGCTGGTCGATGATGCTGTGGCTGGCGCAGACGCTGGCTCTGGTCTTTGCCTCGCTTTGGCGCCTGGATCTTTATGTCGGAGCCTATGGCCTGACGCCGTTGCGCCTGATGGCCTTTGTCTGGATGGGGATCGTGGCCATCGGCCTTGGCATTACCGCCCAGCAGATTTGGGAGGACCGGCCCGCCCTTTGGATGCTAGTGCGCAGTGCGCTTTTGGGGGCCGTGACGCTTTATGCCTGTGCTTTCGTGAACTTTGATGGTGCCGTCGCCCGCTATAACCTGACGCGCGATGTGCCGGAGGATCGGCGCTTGCTGTGCAAGATGAGCGAAGGGGTTATGCCCGCCATTGAGCGCTTTTCGGGGCAAAGCACAGCGGACTATTGCGAAGTCTACTACCGGGTGCCGACCTTGTTTCGCCCGATGGATTGGCGCGAATGGGGCTTTCGCAACTGGCGGGTGCGCCGTAGCCTCGCGGCCATGATGCAATCCACGGACACCGCACAAAGATGAAGGCCGAGATTCTGATTGTGGACGATGATCCGCAGATCCGTTCAGTCCTGCGGATTGCATTGGGTCAGGCGGGCCACAGTGTGACCGAAGCCGGTGACGGGGCCGAAGGGTTGGCCAAGGCTCGCAGCGGGCGCTTTGACTTGATCGTGCTCGACATCGGCCTGCCCGAGATGGATGGCCTTGCCTTGTGTCGTGCCTTGCGCACCACGGATCAGACGCCGGTTGTGTTCCTGACCGCCCGCCAGGACGAGATTGACCGCGTGTTGGGCTTTGAACTTGGTGGCGATGACTATGTGACCAAGCCCTTTTCGCCGCGCGAACTGGTGGCACGGATCGGTGCCATCCTGAAACGCAGCGGGCCGCAGGTGCAGCCATCGCTGGCGCGCGGTGTCCTCAAGCTCGACCCGGATCGCCACATGTGTACTGTGCAAGACCGCCCCGTCACATTGACCGCCCGCGAGATGGAGATTTTGGCCCACCTCATGGCTCACCCCGACCGGGTGTCGGCGCGTCCTGCGCTGACCGATGCGCTTTATGGGCGGAACGGGGGTGTCAGTGACCGGACGCTCGACAGCCATTTGCGCAACCTGCGGGCCAAATTGGCACAGGCGGGTTGTGATGACGCGATCGAAACAGTGCACGGCATTGGCATTCGGATGGGCCCATGCACCGCATAACCCGAAAATGGCGACCGCCGCTGGCGTTGGTTCTGGGCGGCACCTTGGCGGCAGTGCTGAGCTTGCCGATCCTGGGCATCGTCTATCTGAGGCTCTGGGGCAATGTGCTGGGCTGGGGCGAGGCGGCGTGGCTGATTGCAGGTCTGGCCTGTGTCGCGACCCTGGTGCTGGGTTTTTTGCTATGGCGCTTGGTGCTGCGCCCCGTGCATGCGCTGACCGGCTATGCCCGGGCGATGAAGGAGGGACAACCGGCACCAATCCCCACGCATTTCGGAACGCCCGAGTTGAGCACCTTGGCGGCCAGCGTCACCTCCATGGGTGACGGCCTGCGCAGTCGCGCGGCGGGCATCCAGGCCTATGCTGATCACGTCACGCACGAGTTGAAATCCCCCCTGACGGCCATTCGCGGCGCGTCCGAACTGCTTCAGGATGGGGCAAAGGGTGCAGCGGCGCAGGCCCTCACAGAAACCATCGATCAGGCAGCGCAGCGGATGCAAGCGCTGCTCGACGATCTGGCGCGCCATGCGCAAGCCACCTCAAGCGCCGGGGCCGGAACCTGTCTCGTGTCGGAGGCTGCATCGGAGTTGGAAGCCGATATCGCGATTGAGATTGTAGACGATGGTACAGTGCCGTTGATCCGTGAGGATCTGGTCACCATCCTAACGCAGATGGCGCATAACGCGGCCGAACATAGTGCAGCCAAGCTGACCTTGGAAGCCGCAGAAAATGGGCTGATCATCCGCGACAATGGGCGCGGGATCAGTGCGGGTAACCGGGCGCGTGTGTTTGATCCGTTCTTTACCACCCGGCGGGACAGTGGCGGCACTGGGATGGGGCTAAGCATCGTGCGCAGCCTCGTCCAGGCGCGGGGTGGAACTATTTCACTGCTGAATGAAGGGTCGGGCGCCTCTTTTTGCATCGAATTTGACTAAAAGCGCAGAATCTGAGCGCTTCAGTTGCGAACGCTTCGCAGAAACATTGACTTTCTGCGAATGACTCTCATATTCAATCTCATGACACACAACCGCTCTCTTATGCTTTCTCGCCGTGCCGCATTGGCCAGTCTTGCCGCATTTGCTGCGGCCCCTGCCTTTGCCGCTAATCGTCTCAACATCGTTGCGACCACAGGTATGGTTGCCGATCTTGTCCGCCAAGTTGGCGGGGACGCTGTCACCGTGCAGGGTCTGATGGGGGCGGGTGTTGACCCGCATGGCTACCGCCAGACCCGCAGCGACATTGTCGCCATGACCCGGGCGGATGCCACGTTCTGGCATGGCCTGTTCCTTGAGGCGCAGATGGAGGCGTTTTTTGAGGATTTGGGCCGCAAGCGCCCCGTACACGCGGTGGCCGAAACGCTGGAGCCCTCGGGTCTGCTGGCGCATGAGGATTACGCGGGCCGCTTTGACCCCCATGTCTGGATGGACCCGACGATGTGGGCGCAATGCACTCCGGTGGTAGTCGAGGCCCTGTCGGCCCTGCGCCCAGATTTGCGTGCTACCTTTGAGGCAAATGCGGCGGCTTTTGCCGCTGAGGCCAAGGCGCTTGAGGCCTATTCCCGCGCCACACTGATGGCCGTGCCCGAAGACCAACGCGTGTTGCTAACCGCGCATGACGCCTTTGGCTATTTCGGCCAGGCCTATGGGTTTGAGGTCATGGGCATCCAGGGCATTTCGACCGAAAGCGAGGCGGGGCTGAACCGCATTGGCCAGCTTGTCGATTTCCTTGTGGCGCGGCAATTGCCTGCGGTCTTTGTGGAAACTTCAGTCTCTGACCGCAATATCCGGGCGCTTATCGAAGGGGCGTCTGCCCAAGGTCACATGGTGCGCATCGGCGGGTCTCTGTTCAGTGACGCGATGGGCCCCGAGGGAACCTATGAAGGCACGTGGCTGGGCATGATTGACCACAACGTAACCACCATCGCGCGGGCACTGGGCGTTGATGCGCCGGTGGCTGGCCGCTTGGGCAAATTGGCGGGATCCGCATGAACATTGCATTGGTGACAGATCAGGCGTTTGAAGTGGATCGCGCCGCCCGCACAGCCAGCCCCCTGTCAGTGCGTGGCCTGACGGTATCCTATGGTCAGACGCCTGCGATTTTCTCTGTTGATATGACGGTGCGCGCAGGTGCGATGACTGCCATTGTCGGGCCCAACGGCGCGGGTAAATCAACCTTGCTCAAGGCCGCTTTGGGCGTTGTCACCCCGCTTGCCGGATCGGTCAGCGTTTTTGGCCAACCCTTGGCCAAAATGCGTGACCGGATCGCCTATGTGCCTCAACGTGCCAGCGTGGATTGGGATTTCCCGACCCGCGTGATCGACGTGGTGATGATGGGTCTGTATCGCCAGCTGGGCCTCTTGGGCCGCATTCGGGCCAAGCACCGCGCGCAGGCCATGAACTGCCTTGAACGCGTCGGCATGACCGACTTTGCAACCCGTCAGATCGGCCAGTTGTCCGGCGGCCAGCAGCAACGTGTGTTCCTCGCCCGTGCCTTGGCGCAGGATGCGGATATTTACGTTTTGGATGAACCCTTTGCGGGCGTTGATGCGGCAACGGAAAAGGCGATCATCGCCGTGTTGAAAGAGTTGCGCGATACTGGGCGAACCGTTCTGGCCGTACATCATGACCTGACGACCGTGCCCGACTATTTCGACGATGTGGTGCTGTTGAATACGCAAGTGGTGGCCGCTGGCCCCGTGGTCGACACCTTCACCGAGACCAACCTGCAAGCCGCCTATGGCGGACGCCTCGCAACGGCCCGCGTCGATCCCGAAAGCGCGGCGGGCTAGGCCATGCTGGCCGATGCGCTGCTGTTGCAGCTGGGTTATAACGCGACGCTTGTGACCCTTGGGGCCGCTTTGCTGGGTATAGCTGCGGGCGTCGCGGGCACTTTTCTGTTCTTGCGCAAACGGGCTTTGGTCAGTGACGCGATTTCGCATGCGACGCTACCGGGCGTTGGCATCGCCTTTATCCTGATGGTGGCGATGGGGGGCGACGGTCGCTCGCTCTTTGGTTTGCTGATAGGGGCCAGTGTTTCGGCAGCCATTGGCCTTTTATGCGTCCATTGGCTAACGAAAAGGACGCGGCTGGGCGAGGACGCCGCGATTGGAGCCGTTTTGTCGGTTTTCTTTGGTTTTGGCATCGTGATCCTGACCGTCATTCAGACGATGAATGCTGGCCGCCAAGCGGGGCTGGAGGGGTTTTTGCTGGGCTCCACCGCCGGGATGTTGCGGAGCGATGCATTGCTGCTCGCCGTGGCGGCGGCGGCGGTGCTGGTGCTGGTTCTGGTTCTGCGGAGGCCTTTGGAGCTGGCGGCCTTTGACCCCGGCTATGCCGAAGCAGCCGGGTGGTCACTCAACCGGATTGATCTGTCGATGATGGGGATCGTGCTGGTGGTGACCGTTGTGGGCCTCAAGATTGTGGGCCTGATCCTGATTGTGGCCTTGCTGATCGTCCCTGCGGTCACGGCGCGGTTCTGGACGGACAGATCCGACCAGGTCGTTGTGATTGCGGGCATCGTTGGCGGAGTTTCGGGCTATGTCGGTGCCGCAACCTCGGCCCTTGCCCCCGCCTTGCCGACAGGTCCGATCATCGTGTTGGTGGGCTTTGCCTTGTTCCTTGTGTCGCTGTTGCTTTCACCGGGGCGCGGGGTGCTGGCGTCGGTCCTGACGCATTGGCGCTACCAACGGCGGGTACACATGCGGCAGGGGCTGCTGGCGCTTGCGCAGGGGCAGCCGATTTACGAGGCGCTGACGCGGCGGTTGATGCATCGGGCGGGCCTGATCCTGCCCGACGGGGTGGCCACGGCGGACGGTCAGGCGGCGGCGGCCAAGGCGCTGCTGGACGAAACCCGCTGGTCGATTGTGCGCGCCGACCAAAGCTTTGCCTCTGCGGCCACCCGCTATGACGGGCTGACGGCGATCGAGGAATACCTGACCCCAGATCAGGTCCGCGAGATTGACCGGCGCATTGCCGCGCCGCAGGCGGCGGTGTGATGGGGGCCGAATTCGTCGCCCTGTCGCTGCCCCCGATCCTGATCGGGATCTGCGTGGCAGTGGCCTGTGCGCTGCCGGGAAACTTTCTGCTGCTGCGCCGCCAGGCCTTGATTGGGGACGCGATCAGCCATGTGGTTTTGCCCGGCATCGTGGTGGCGTTTCTGGTGACGGGACTGGTGGCGACGGGGCCGATGTTGCTGGGGGCCGCGGCGGCGGCGGTGATCGCCGTCATCGCGATTGAGGCCATTCGCAGGCTTGGCCGGATTGAGGCGGGCGCGGCTATGGGTGTCGTCTTTACCGCGATGTTCGCGGGCGGAGTTTTGCTTTTGGAACAATCGGATACGTCGTCGGTGCATCTGGATGTGGAACACGCGCTGTTTGGCAATCTGGAAAGCTTGATCTGGCTAGATGCCACCGGCTGGGCGTCGCTGATGGACCCTGTGGCGCTGGCCACGATCCCGGTTGAGCTGCCCCGGATGGCGCTGGCGCTGGTGGTCATTTGCGCGTTTTTGTTCCTGTTCTGGAGACCCCTGAGCCTGTCGACCTTTGACGAAGGATACGCCCAAGGGCTGGGCATCGCCCCGGGGCCGCTGGGCCTGGGGCTGGTCATCATGTCGGCCATCGCGGCGGTGGCCGCCTTTGACGCGGTAGGGTCGATCATCGTGATCGCGATGTTCATCTGCCCGCCCGCCGCGGCGCGGATGATGACGAACCGGTTGGGGCACCAAGTGGCCTGGTCGGCCGGGTTCGCGGCGCTGGCGGCGGTGCTGGGATATGTGCTGGCAGGCTACGGCCCGCTGTGGATCGGCGCGGGCGGATCGGTGAGTGCAGCGGGCATGATCGCGACGGTGTCAGGCCTGATCCTGGGGGTTGCGGCGATGGCCGGCCCCCACCGTACGCGCAACAGTTAACGGACGGTCGGAACGCAACGTCGACTGGGGCTGCGTTAACCCCTTATTTTACTGTGAAAAGCGGGTGTCACCGTACGTGAACCATCCGTACACAACCTGTGCACCGGTTTGTGTGCTTTTGGGTTTGATGGGTGGGGTTAACGGGACGTGCGGTGGGGTTTGTTAAGAAAAGGTTAATGGCTGGTCTGCGGGACAGATCGAACTTTCGCTGCACTTGCGCGATCGTCTGGTGATGGTTTGACAAGTGTTCGTTTACGACAGCACGCAAGTCAGGGTTCACTCGTTCTCCCAAGCGCGCATCGAAGGAAACACGCGTAATCGAAGCGATGAACGCGCGGACGCGAGACTTTGACGTCACTATTTGAATCACAAGTTAAGAGTTTACAAACTAGCATCCCCGCATCAGCAGAGAGGCATCGCTCTTAAGGTTAAGCGTCAAGGCCACCACGGCGTTTGTTGTGTTGCATCGAATATCCTCTTCCGACGTGCCGATATTTCCTGTTGCGACGTAAATCAAATAAACAAACCGGTCACCATGCTTTACTGATCGGTTTACTACAAACTTATCTGGGCTCAACTCATCCCCCATATCAAGAAGCCTAGCGCCAAAATGCGGAATTTCGTATCGGTTCTCAAAATCGGACATAAAGTAAATCACAAAGTCGGCGTCCTGCAGTCCTACGTAACCTTCTTGATTATATGAAACGCCTTCTGGTGCGTTTGCGTTCAAATATGCGATCAGTCCAGTAGGTGGCTGATATGTTACTACGTTCAAATTCAAGACTTCTTCTTCCGCAAAAGCTCCACTTCCCAACAAGCCCACAAAAAGCGCCGTAGTCACAAGCATTGAAGAACTTTGTCGTTTCTTCGCATTCATAGCTTCGGTTTCCATCTCAATTCATGCGCTTGGCTTGCTCATAACTTTGTTGCACATCACATTCGCTTCGCGTGGGTGTGTGCAACACAAGTACCCTACCATATCCATAACCCCGCTTTACCTTCCAGTAGCAAGCATTCGTGCACACCGCAGCATCGGTCAAAATGGGCTCCAAGCTGACATTGCGAAGTACGTGTTGATCGTCGGCACTGCCCCCTCAACTCCCCCGATACGTTGAATAGCCGTAGGGGGAGAGCAGGAGGGGGACGTGGTAGTGGGCGGCCTCGTCTGTCACGCCGAACCGGATTGGGATTTGGTCCAGGAATTTGATCTCGTCGGTGCTTAGCCCGTTTGCGTCGATGTAAGCGCCGCAGAAAAAGATCAGCTCGTATTGGCCTGCCTTCATCTTGCCTGCGGGCAGGATCGGGCTGTCGGTGCGGCCGTCTTCATTGGTCACGGCTTCGGCGATTTTGCGGTGGGAGTTCCCCGACACCCGGTAGAGCGCGATTTTGATCCCTGCGCCCGGCAGGCCCCGCGCCGTGTCCAGCACATGCGTCGTCAGATATCCGGTGGTCATTGCATCCCCTTTCCGCCTAGCGCAGATTAAGCGCCAACAAATCCCAAGAGCAAAGCCCTGTCCATGGTCGAAATGCCCCCTCGTTATCCGCGTGATTTTCATGGCCACGGCCCCGACCGCCCGGATGCCGCCTGGCCCGGGGGCGCGCGCATCGCGGTGTCCTTTGTCGTGAATTACGAGGAGGGGGGCGAAAACTGCCTGCTGCATGGTGATGCGGCGTCGGAGGCGTTTTTGTCCGAGATCGTGGGGGCCGCCCCCTGGCCCGGGCAGCGCCATTGGAACATGGAAAGCATCTATGACTATGGCGCGCGGGCGGGGTTTTGGCGGCTGCATCGGTTGTTCACAGGCGCGAACATTCCGGTGACGGTTTATGGCGTGGCGACGGCGCTGGCCCGCAGTCCGGCCCAGGTGGCCGCCATGCAGGACGCCGATTGGGAGATTGCCAGCCACGGGCTGAAATGGATCGATTACAAGGACTTCTCCGAAGCCGATGAGGCCGCTGATATGGCGGCGGCGATTGAGTTGCATACGCAGGTTACCGGCAGTCCGCCCAAGGGGTGGTATACCGGTCGCGCGTCGGAGAACACGGTGGCTTTGGCGGCCCAGCAGGGTTTTGACTGGATCAGCGACACCTATGATGACGATCTGCCCTATTGGGCAGAAGCCGGGGACCGTGATCAGCTGATCATTCCCTATACGCTGGATTGCAACGACATGCGTTTTGCCACCGCGCAGGGGTTCAATTCGGGCGATCAGTTCTATGCCTATCTGCGCGATACCTTTGATGCGCTTTATGCCGAAGGGGTCGAGGGGCGGCCCGCGATGATGTCCGTTGGCCTGCATTGCCGGTTGGTGGGCAGACCCGGTCGGGTGCAGGCGTTGCGCCGGTTTGTGGAATATGTGCAGGGCCACGAGGGCGTTTGGTGCGCGCGCCGCGCCGATATTGCTGCCCATTGGGCAGAACATCACCCCCATCAGCGCCGTGTACGCTCGTCCGAGTTGGGGCATGAGGCGTTTGTCGAGCAGTTCGGTGGCGTGTTTGAGCATTCGCCCTGGGTGGCCGAAGGAGCATGGGGCCTTGAGCTGGGTCGCGCCCACGACACGGCGCTGGGGCTCCATTCGGCGATGTGCCGGGTGTTTCGCGCGGCGCCCCCAGAGGATCGTTTGCGTGTTTTGCAGGCCCATCCCGATCTGGCAGGCAAGCTGGCGGCGGCCAGGCGGTTGACCGATGACAGCACGGCAGAGCAGGCAAGTGCGGGGCTGGATGCGTTGACCGACGCGGAACGCGAAACTTTTGCAGCAATGAACAGCGCCTATGTGGCCAAACACGGCTTTCCCTTTATCATCGCGGTCCGGGATCATTCCAAGGCGGGCATCCTGCGCGCGTTTGAGCGGCGCGTGAACAACGGCACCGAGGTCGAGTTTGACGAGGCGTGTCGCCAGGTGGAACGCATTGCGCGGCTCAGGTTGGAGGCGATGCTATGAGCACTTATGCGTTTCCACCCGGTGGGATGCCTGACATGGGTGACAACCCCGAAAGCACTGCGATTTTCACCGAAGCTTATGCGGTGCTGCCTGCGTCGACCCAGCGCGATATTGTGACGTCTTTCCTGCCTGACTGGACAGGCACACGGGTCTGGGTCCTGGCTCGTCCGCTCAGCGGTTTTGCGGAAACTTTTGCTCAATACGCGCTGGAACTGGCCCCTGAAGGGGGCAGCAATACGCCTGAACCAGACCGCGATGCACAGGCGGTTCTATTTGTGGCATATGGCGCGGCGCGCCTGACGATGGGGCCCGCGACTTTTGGCCTTGAGGCTGGCAGCTATGCCTATCTGCCACCCGGATCGGCCTGGACTCTGTGGAACCGGAGCGAGGACACCTGCGGCGTGCACTGGATCCGCAAACGATATGTCCAAGGGTCCGGCTACACGATGCCAGAAGCGTTCGTCACCCATGACCGCGATGTCGCCCCAATACCCATGCCCAATTCGAATGGGGATTGGGCCACGCAGCGCTTTGTGGACCCCTTTGATCTGAACCACGACATGCACGTGAATATCGTTAATTTTCGACCCGGTGGCCGCATCCCCTTTGCCGAGACACATGTGATGGAACACGGGCTTTATGTGCTGGAGGGGACGGCCGAGTACCTGCTGAACAAGGATTGGGTCAGCGTGGGCCCCGGTGATTTCATGTGGTTGCGTGCGTTTTGTCCGCAGGCGTGTATCGCAACGGGCGAGGGGCCGTTCCGCTATCTGCTGTACAAGGATGTGAACCGCCATGTCCCTTTGTGAGGTCCGCTGCCTGCCAATGACAGCGGAGGCCTTTGCCCCGTTTGGCGATCTGCTGGACTGTGCGGGTGACCCGGACAAGATGATCAATGCGGGGCTTTGTGGGCGCTATCACGACCGGGCTGTTCTGGATTTCGGTGACGCGCGGGGCGGCATTAGCTTGTTCAAGGCAGAGCCGCGCAGCCTGCCTTATACCCTTGATCTGATGGAGCGGCATCCAGACGGGAGCCAGGCGTTTTTGCCCATGTCAGAGCATTCCTTTCTGGTCACGGTCGCCCCGGATGACGGGGGCCGCCCGGGCGCGCCCCTGGCGTTTCTGACGGCGCCGGGGCAAGGGATCAACCTGCATCGGGGCATCTGGCACGGTGTTCTCACACCTCTGCATGCGCCTGGCCTTTTCGCTGTGGTGGATCGGATCGGGCCGACGCCCAACCTAGAGGAGGTCAGGCTTGATCCGCCCTGGCTGGTGGTGGGGTAACCTTCGAAACGCTTGACGGATGGGGTTTTGCACGGCAGCGATGGTGCAACGGGATGCGTGCCCATTCTTCAGCCAAAGGACCTCGCCATGAAAGACGACAACTTCTTGCGCGCCAACAACGCCCAGCACATGTGGCACCCGATGGGGCATCCGGGCGATGCGATGGCCAATGCACCCACGATCATCACCGGGGCCAGCGGGTCGAGCATCGAGGACATTGATGGCCACAGGGTTGTCGACGCAGTGGGTGGCTTGTGGTGTGTGAACCTGGGCTATTCGAACGATGTGGTCAAAGACGCGATTGCCAAACAGCTCTATGATCTTCCCTATTATTCCGCCTTTGCGGGCACCTCGAACCCGCCCGCCATTGAAGCCTCTTATGCCGTGCGCGAATTTTTTGAGCCCGACGGCATGGCGCGGGTGTTTTTCACCTCTGGGGGTTCGGATTCAGTCGAGACTTGCTTGCGGCTGGCCCGTCAATATCATCGGATCAAGGGGGAGCCTGGGCGGACCAAGTTCCTATCACTGAAAAAAGGCTATCACGGGACGCATTTTGGCGGTGCCTCTGTCAACGGAAACAACCGGTTTCGGATTGCCTATGAGCCTCTGATGCCCGGCTGTTTCCACCTGCCGTCGCCTTATCCCTATCGCAACCCATTTGAGGAAACGGACCCGGTCAAGTTGGCGCAGAACATCGCGGCGGCGATGGAAGATGAGATTCAGTTTCAGGGGCCCGGCAGTATTGCGGCGTTCATCATGGAGCCGATTCAGGGCGCGGGTGGGGTCATCGTGCCCGACGCGACCTTTATGCTGCTGATGCGCGAGATTTGTGACCGACACGGGATCTTGATGATCGCGGATGAAGTGATCACCGGTTTTGGCCGCACGGGGGATTGGACCGGCAGCCGCCATTGGGGGGTGCAGCCTGACATGATGAGCTGTGCCAAGGGGATCACCTCGGGCTATTTCCCGGTGGGGGCTGCACTGATGAGCGCGGCGGTGGCAGAGGTGTTTGAAAAAGCGGATGCCGATGGGGCGATTTTCCACGGCTATACCTATTCGGCGCATCCCGTGGGGGCGGCAGCGGTGACGGCTTGCCTGTCAGAAACGCAGCGCCTGGACACAAAGGCCAATGCGGGGCCACGCGGGGCGCAGTTGTATGCGGGCTGTCAGGCGTTGATGGCGAAGTACGACATCGTGGGTGACGTGCGCGGCGGGCATGGGTTGATGACGGGTGTCGAAATTGTGAGCGATGCGGCGGCCAAGACACCGATGGATCCGGCCACGATGAAGCGGATTCAGGTTGCGGCCTATGAGGCGGGCGCGATGGTACGCGTGGGGGGCAACAACATCATGATGTCGCCGCCTTTGGTGATTACCGAGGCTGAGGTCGATCAGGTCCTGGCGGGGCTTGAGGCCGGATTGCGCGCGGCCTGATCCAAGGGCGAAACGTTTTCCGATCATCGGAAAACGGCCGGAATTCGTGTCGAATTCCGCACTGCCCCGACGGCAATCCCATGTGACAAAACGCGCAGGTTTTACCCCTGCGCACGCTGTCGCACCCCTAATGAACCTTTGCAAGGGCGGTCTATGTACCTGAACAACAGATACATTTGACGCGACCCAACGGAGGTCATCATGGACACGCTCATTTTGTCCCGAATACAGTTCGGGGCCAACATATCCTTCCACATCCTGTTCCCGACGATCACGATCGCGCTGGGCTGGGTGCTGTTGTTCTTCAAGCTGCGCTTTAACGCGACGGGCGACATGAAATGGATGGAAGCCTACCGCTTTTGGGTCAAAGTCTTTGCCCTGTCCTTTGCCATGGGTGTCGTGTCGGGCATCACCATGTCTTTCCAGTTTGGCACCAACTGGCCCGGTTTCATGGAAGCGGTGGGCAATATCGCGGGGCCACTTCTGGCCTATGAAATCATGACCGCATTTTTCCTTGAGGCTGTGTTTTTGGGCATCATGCTTTTTGGCTTTTCCCGGGTCCCGGGCTGGTTGCACACCCTGTCCACATTCCTCGTGGCCTTCGGGACCAGCATGTCCGCCTTCTGGATCATCGTGCTGAACAGCTGGATGCACACGCCGCAAGGCTTTGAAATGATTGACGGTGTGGCCTATGCTACCAACTGGTACGAGATCATCTTTAACCCGTCGCTGCCTTACCGTTTCACGCACATGATGCTGGCCTCTGGCCTCACGGTGGCCTTTCTTATCGTTGGGCTCAGCGCCTTTCGTTGGCTTTTGGGTGACCGGTCGGGCGGTGTGCGAGCCACGATCAAAACCGGTGTGTATCTGGGTGCCTTGCTGATCCCCGTTCAGATCCTGATGGGTGATCTGCATGGTCTCAACACACTGGAGTATCAGCCGCAAAAAGTCGCCGCGATGGAGGGCAACTGGGAAACGCAATCCAACGTGCCCTTGCTGCTTTTTGCGATCCCGGACGAAGAGGCTCGCGAAAACCGGATGGAGATTGGCATTCCAAACATGGCCTCCATTATCCTCAAGCACAAAGCCGATGGTGTCGTGCCTGGCTTGAACGACTTTGTGACCGAGGACGGCGAGGTGATGCACCCCCCTGTGGCGCCCGTCTTCTGGTCCTTCCGGATCATGGTGGCGACTGGCTTTGCCATGCTGCTGCTGAGTTGGACGGCGGCCTACCTGATGCTGCGCAAAAAGCGTGGGCCCGAGGGTATTCCGACGCTCATGTATTACGCGATGGTGCCGATGGCCTTCTCGGGTTGGGTGGCGACGCTTGCGGGCTGGTACACGACCGAGATTGGTCGCCAACCCTGGCTGGTCCAGGGTGTGCTGACCACCAAACAAGCGGTCGCGGACGTTCCGGCACCCATGGTGGCGACCACACTCATCGCTTACCTTGCCATCTATGCGTTGCTGCTGACCGCCTATATCAGCGTACTGTTCTACCTTGCGCGCAAGGCGGTGGACGGCGACCTGCCGCGCCCCCGAACGGCCTTGTCGGGCCAAGCCTATGCGCGCAACGTGCCAGCGGAGTGAGGTGAATGGAACTGTTTGGCGATCCGGCACAATGGCTGCCATTCACCTTCGCCGCCCTCATGGGCGTGTCGATCCTGGTCTATGTGGTTCTGGACGGCTTTGATTTGGGCGTTGGGATTCTCTTCCCCTTTGCCTCGGACGCGGAAAAGGACGTGATGGTGGCCTCGATCGGCCCATTCTGGGACGCGAACGAGACGTGGCTGGTGCTGGCCATCGGCCTGTTGCTGGTGGCCTTTCCGGCAGCCCATGGTGCGATTTTGACGTCGCTTTACCTGCCGGTGGCCATCATGCTGATCGGCCTGATCCTGCGCGGCGTGGCGTTCGAATTTCGGGTCAAGGCCCCCACGCCGCACAAAGCGACATGGAACTGGGCGTTTTTCGCGGGTTCTCTGATGACCTCGCTCAGCCAGGGCTTCATGTTGGGCAAATACTTGATGGGGCTGGAAAGCACGCTTGGCACCTGGATTTTTGCCATGATCACTGCCGTGTTCCTGACGGTGGCCTATTCCTTCATCGGGGCATGCTGGCTGATCCTCAAGACCGAGGAAGGGTTGCAACGCAAATCCGTGGCCTGGGCCAAGGGCGGCATCTGGGGGCTTGTTCTGGGCCTTGGGTTGGTGTCTATGGCAACCCCGCTGGTCAGCACGCGGATTTTCGACAAATGGTTCAGTTTTCCCGAAATGCTGTACCTCGCGCCGCTACCGATGCTGTCGGGGTTGATCGTGCTACTCATGTGGCGGTCGTTGCAAAGCTTGCC
The DNA here is from genome assembly GCF_947503705.1 of uncultured Tateyamaria sp. Classification (GTDB taxonomy): domain Bacteria; phylum Pseudomonadota; class Alphaproteobacteria; order Rhodobacterales; family Rhodobacteraceae; genus Tateyamaria. The sequence goes on from NZ_CANNES010000001.1 coordinate 756,066, forward strand.
CAAGCCTGACGACAGGGGTGCCAGAACGCCCTTTCTTTACGCAATCGCGCTGTTTGTGTTGGCATTTGGCGGTTTGGCCTATTCCTTCTATCCCTACGTGGTGCCGGAAAAGCTGACGATTTACGAGGCGGCCAGCGCGCCCGAAAGCCTGTTCATCATATTGGTCGGCACCGTCTTTGTCCTGCCGATGATCGCGGGATACACGGCGCTGGCCTATACTGTGTTCAAGGGCAAGGCGGTCGAACTGCGCTACGACTGACCCGTCTCTGTTCGGAAAATAGCCCTGGGGAGGGCTGCATTGCCCGAAGGGCAGAGTCCCAATGCACGCTTCCCCTTCCCGCGCGCCAGGTCTAGTCTGGCGGGCGGGAACTAAGGGACGCCGATATGTATGACCTCGCCGCGATGGGCGCATGGCTTGAATTTGCTGTAAGATGGCTGCACGTGATCACCGCGATTGCATGGATCGGGTCGTCATTCTACTTCATCGCGCTGGATTTGGGGCTGCATCGCAACCGGAACCTTGCGTCCGGTGCCGATGGTGAGGAATGGCAGGTCCATGGCGGTGGGTTTTATCACATCCAGAAATATCTGGTGGCGCCGGCCCACATGCCCGACGGCCTTATATGGCACAAATGGCAGAGTTACTGGACCTGGCTCAGCGGTTTCTTCCTGCTCGTTCTGGTGTATTATCTTGGGGCGGAATTCTACCTGATCGACCCCAATGTGATGGACCTTGCGACCTGGCAGGCGGTGAGCATTTCGCTGGCGTCGCTGGCCTTCGGTTGGGTGGCCTACACGGTACTCTGCAACGTGTTCGTGAACGCGAACCAGACGGTTCTGATGGTGGCGTTGTTCGCGGTTCTGGTCGCGATGGCCTGGTTCTATGCGCAGGTGTTCACGGGCCGCGCGGCGCTTTTGCACCTGGGGGCTTTCACGGCCACGCTGATGTCGGGCAACGTGTTTTTTGTGATCATCCCGAACCAGAAAATTGTCGTGGCCGACCTGATGGCGGGGCGCACACCCGACGCCAAATACGGCAAGATTGCCAAGCAGCGGTCGACACACAACAACTATCTGACCCTGCCCGTAATTTTCCTGATGCTCAGCAATCACTATCCGCTGGCCTTTGCCACCGAATGGAATTGGGTGATCGCGAGCCTGGTGTTCCTGATGGGCGTGACCATCCGCCATTGGTTCAACACACACCACGCGCGCAAAGGAAATCCGCATTGGACCTGGGCGGTCACGGCACTCATCTTTATCGCTATCGTCTGGCTCAGCACCGCAACTTTTGCGCAACGTGAGGCGGCGGTAGTGACCCGCTTTGCTGAGGCACAGGGTTTCGAGGAGGTCCACGACATTGTGCTGGGCCGGTGCAGTATGTGCCACGCAGCGGAACCGGTTTGGAGCGGGCTGATGTGGGCGCCCAAGGGCGTTGTGCTTGAGACCGAGGCCGACCTGACCCGCCATGCCCGCGCTGTGTACCTGCAAGCAGGGATCAGCCACGCGATGCCACCCGCCAATGTCAGCTACATGGACGACGCGGATCGAGCGGCCATTGTTGCGTGGTATTTATCCGCCACCAAGGGCTGAGACGTCGATGGTGCACCGCTGGTATGCCTTTCGCTTATCCGTGTCCGCGTTTGGCCCATCCGCGTTAGGCCGATCTTGATCCACCAGCCGCGACGATGGGTGTCGAATCGCGCTTTGACATGCTAGGTATTGTGGGATGAACACTCATGCTCCCAACATAAGACCCGTGATCCGCCAGTTGGACGAGGCGGCCATCAACCGTATCGCGGCGGGTGAAGTTGTTGAACGACCCGCTTCGGCGGTCAAGGAATTGGTGGAAAACGCCATAGACGCAGGGGCGCGCCGGATCAGCATTGACGTGGCCGATGGTGGCAAGACGTTGATCCGGGTGACGGATGATGGCTGCGGTATTGCCGCCGACGACCTGCCGCTTGCCCTCAGCCGCCATGCCACGTCGAAAATTGATGGCTCGGACCTTTTGAATATCCACACCTTTGGCTTTCGCGGCGAAGCGCTCCCTAGCCTCGGTGCCGTTGGCCGTTTGACCATCGCGAGCCGTGTGCCGGGCGCGGAGGCTGCAGAAATCTCGGTCTCGGGCGGCACCACGGGCCCCGTCAAACCCGCCGCATTGAATGCAGGCACTGTGATCACTCTGCGTGATCTTTTTTACGCCACGCCCGCCCGCCTCAAATTCCTACGGACGGATCGGGCGGAGGCGCAGGCGATTACCGACATGATCAAGCGCCTCGCAATGGCCGAACCCTATGTCCGGTTTGAGTTGCGCGATGTGTCAAACGACCCGCGCCGCGTGTTCTGCGTCGAGGCAGAAATCGGCGACCCGATGGTCGCCCTGCGTGCGCGCCTCTCTAACGTTCAAGGCGCTGAATTTGCCGAAAACAGCATTGCCATTGATACAGTCCGCGAGGGCCTGCACCTGACCGGATATGCCGCGTTGCCCACCTATTCTCGGGGCGCTGCGGTGGCGCAGTTCCTCTACGTGAACGGTCGCCCGGTCAAGGACAAGCTGCTGATCGGTGCTCTGCGCGCCGCGTATTTCGATTTCCTCAGCCGCGATAGACATCCGGCGGCAGCCCTGTTCATTGATTGCGATCCCGAGTTGGTGGATGTGAACGTGCATCCCGCCAAGTCCGAGGTCCGCTTTCGTGATCCGGGTCTGGCCCGGGGTCTGATCGTGTCTGGCCTGCGCCATGCTTTGGCAGAGGCGGGCCATCGCGCCTCTACCACCGTGGCGGGGGCCACATTGGGCGCGATGAGGCCGGAACAGGTGGAGCCACGCGTCTATCAGATGGATCGCCCCAGCCTTGGGCCGCGTGCCACTTCCGGTTTTGCCGAGATGAACGCGGCCTTTAGTGGTCAGGTTGTCGAGCCGGTTTATGAATCCGAAGCCGCGCCAGAGGACCTGCCTTTAGGTGTGGCGCGGGGGCAGGTGCATGAGAATTACATCGTGGCCCAGACCCAAACCGGCATGGTCATCGTCGACCAGCACGCCGCGCATGAGCGGCTGGTTTATGAAAAACTGAAACATCAGATGGCCGAAAACGGTGTGGCGGCACAGGCGCTGCTCATCCCCGAGATCGTCAGCCTGAGTTCGGCGGAATGCGCCCGTTTGATGGATGTGGCTGAAGACCTGAGCCGTCTTGGACTGGGCATCGAACCTTTTGGCGGCGACGCCATTGCCGTGCGCGAAACGCCCGCAATTCTGGGAGAGGTCAACGCCAAGGCGATGATCCACGACATTCTGGATGAATTGGCCGATCTGGGCAGCAGCCAATCGGTGCAGGCGCGGATCGAGGCGATCCTGAGCCGGGTGGCCTGTCATGGGTCTATCCGCTCTGGCCGCCGGATGCGGGGCGAGGAGATGAATGCGCTTTTGCGTGAGATGGAAGCGACGCCCCATTCCGGTCAGTGCAACCATGGGCGACCGACATACGTGGAGCTGAAATTGGCCGATATCGAACGGCTGTTTGGGCGGACATGATCCAGATCGGAGATATCACGCTGGATACCAGCGATCCGTTGGTTGTGGTTGGGTTGGTCGGCGCGGCTTTGATCCTGTTGATCGTGATTTTGCTGATCCTGGCGTTGCGCGCGGCGGGCCGGTCTGCCCGTGCGGCAGAGCCCTTGGCGCAGCAGATCGGCTATCTGGGGCAGCATGTGCAGGGCTTGGCGCAGGGGCAAGAAGGGCTGCGTGCCTCGTTGCAGATGGTGTCCGACACGTCGACCAACGGGCAGGCGCAGCTGGCCCAGACGGTTGAGCAGCGCCTCGCCAGTGTGCAACAGCAGATGCAGGACCGTCTGGCCGACAACGCGATGCGGACCCAACGAGGCCTGACCGAGATGCAGGAGCGGATGCGCGAGAGCCTGCATGGATCGTCCAAGCAGACGACCACAAGCCTGACCCAATTGCAAGAACGCCTGGCGGCCATCGACAAGGCGCAGGACAATATCACCAAGCTGTCGGGTGACGTGCTGTCCTTGCAGGATATCCTGTCAAACAAGCAGACACGTGGGGCCTTTGGCGAAATTCAGCTGCGCGACATCGTGGGCAAAGCGCTCCCGAGTGACAGCTATGCGTTGCAGCATACGCTGTCGAACGGGAAACGGGCGGACTGCCTGATCCATCTGCCGAACCCGCCCGGGCCGATCGTAATCGACAGCAAATTCCCGCTGGAGGCCTACGAGGCGCTGCGGGCCGCCGACAGCGATCATGCCCTGAAACAGGCCGTGGCGCAGATGAAAGTAGCCGTGAAAAAGCACATCTCTGACATATCTGAGAAGTACATCATCGAGGGCGAGACAGCGGACGGGGCGTTGATGTTCCTGCCGTCCGAGGCAGTATATGCCGAACTACATGCAAACTTCCCCGACTTGGTGCGTGCGGGCTTTGATGCACGGGTCTGGATCGTGTCACCGACCACTTGCATGGCCACACTGAACACGATGCGCGCGATCCTCAAGGACGCGCGGATGCGCGAACAGGCTGGCGCCATCCGCAAGGAACTGGCGTTGCTGGTGGGGGATGTGGACCGGCTGAGCACGCGAGTAGGCAACCTGGACCGGCACTTTGGTCAGGCGTCCAAGGATATCGAAGAAATCAAGATCAGCGCCGACAAGGCAGGCAAACGGGCCCACCGTCTGGATAATTTCGATTTTGAAGAGATCGAAGAACCTGTCGCCAATGTCGTCCCGTTGAAGGGGTCGGAAAGCTAAGGGCTGATCAAGATCCGCCTCATGAGCTTAAGCGAGACGGGGCAAAAATCCCCTCAAGGCGAACCCGTGATGCGCCCATCCTATCGGCTGGCGGCCACCATTTGATCAACAAGAGGCACGCGCATCCCCGGTTGCGTCACAGATGGGTCATAAGGTTCGCGGGCAAACACCTCGTGCACCATGGGCCGAAAGAAATCGATGGGAAGGCTGTCATAGTCGGGGTCAAAGCTGGATTGATCCCAGCGTTCGCAGAACGTTGCGCAATCGTCGAAATAAGGATGGCCTGCATAGGCGTCCCGTTTGTGCGGATCAGCACCCACATGTTCGCCGTAATAGATCATCTGAAAATCGCCATGCTTTTCCACCACCCAGGTGCATTGCTCGCGCACAAAGGGTTTTAGAATCGAGGCCGCATATTCATCGTGATTGTAGGGCGCAAAAATGTCGCCAATGTCGTGCAAAAGTGTTGCCACGACCCAGTCGGTATCAGCCCCGTCCCGCCAGGCCCGAGTTGCGGACTGGGTCGAATGACCGAGCCGCGTGACCTGATAGCCAGACAGGCTTTCGTCCAATGACTCTAGGGCTGTCAGCAGTCGTGCTGCCGTCCCCTTGGTATAGTCAATCTCGTGAGCCGTCAGGAAGTCATAGTCTTCCTTGTCGCCATCTTTCATCGCGGTGAATTTGACGTGGTCCATTATGCGTAAATCTCCGTCTTGGCGGTCGCACCCTTCATCATGACTTTGGCCTGGGCCGCCCTGATCTCATCATAAAGCGCCAGGGCATCGGGCGCAAAAAGGGCACTTGGCGCGGGGATGTGAGTGAAGTTACCGAACGTGTCTTGGCCCCTGGCGAGCATCGCGTAATCGGTATCCCCGACTTCCTGCGCCACGTCCGGCCGGACATAGCGGACCACGCAGGCGATGCGCCGGTCGTCAGACCGATTGGGCCCAGAGCCATGGATGGTCAACCCGTGGTGCAGGCTCATCTGGCCGGGGTGGATTTCGATGGCGGTCTTGTCGTCCTCGGCCACCTCCACGGCGACCTCCTGGCCACGGCTGAGCAGGTTGTTTGTGTCAAAGCTGTCGGCATGGGGCAGGATCGCGTTCTTGTGGCTGCCCGCCACGAAATCCATGCAACCCGAGGCAGGCGTTGCAGGTGACAGCGCAATCCAGGCGGTGACCAGCCCGTCAATCGCCCCCAACCCCCAATAGGTCAGATCCTGATGCATTGACACGATCTGGGTCGTCTTGGGTTCTTTGATAAAGAACTCTGTCGAGTAGATTAGGATGTTGGGCCCAAGCACCCCCTCGATCACGTCCAGGATGGCAGGCTCCTGAGCAATCCGAGCGGCCATCGGCATCACAACATGGGCGTTCACCCGTTTGTAGGTATTCAGCGGGTGGGGCAGATCGCGCGCCAGCCATTCGGCTTCCATCGCTTCAAATTCGTGCCGCGCGGCAAGTGCGGCATCTACCGGCAACGCCGGCAGAGGGAAAAGGAACCCGTCGCGCCAGTATTGGTCTTTCTGAGGTTGCGACAGATGCCCTTGTGCCAGGTCCAGTGTGGTTTGCATCTCAAAATGCTCCTGATTGCGCTATGCAGTCAGGATCACTCTGGATTTAGGGCTTGATCTGTCTCACGGGCGACGCTTGTCGCGTCGGTTTTCGGCCCGGGCGTATGGCGGGGACACCCCCCGCCTTACGGGTCCTATATCCGAGCGAAACGCTGAACGATCTTGGGCAGCAGCCCTTCGAACGTCAGAGGTGCATCCGTCACCGCAAGGCAAATACAGTCCTCGTGAATATCCGCCACGGGCGTGTGGTGCAGGTCGCTGTCAGCGATCTCGACGTCGCCGCGGGCGAAATAACCGTCCTCGTCCTGGAACGCGCCCTTGAGAACCATTGTCATTTCGACGCCCCTGTGCCCGTGATCAGGCATTGCGGCCCCGGCAGGGATGAACAGCAACCGTGCCGAAGCACCGCTGGATGTCGGCAGGATCGCCTGCTTGACGCCCATTCCCACACCACGCCAGTTCACGTCGTCCAGTGACCCGCCGACATAGTTGCGCAACGGTTTGGGCAGAACCGGGTCGGCAGTTTGCTCGACCGCCGCCTCGGAGTTCATCGCCCCATCCGCGATCAAGGCCATGGTTGCGGCCAGACTGTCAGAGGTCATCGCCGCAGAGTTCGACATGCTTTCGTTCAGCACCTCGCCCCCAACGGCGTCAAAGCTTTCGGCCTGCGCGCGGCAGGTGTCACAAAGCGACAGGTGGGCGGCAACCATCAGGTTGAACGCCTCGGGCAAGGTGCCCGCCGCATAACCCATCAGGATGTCGTCCGTCAGGTGATGTTTGATCTCGTGTGCCATTTTCATTTTCACTTCATCGCGTGGCGCAAACGTTCCAGCGCCAACCTAATTCTGGATTTGATCGTGCCCAAGGGCAGACCCGTTTGGTCGGCGATTTCGCTATGGGTAAAGTCCCCGAAATACGCCTTCTGTATCAGTTCCCTCTGGGCTTCCGGCAATTCTGCGATTGCGCGTCCCAGTATTTCGCTTTCCTGTTGGATGGCCATCACGTCGGCCTGATCCGGTTCTTCTTCGGGGCCCCATGTCAACTCTTCGGGCTCGGGCCGCCGCTCTTTTCGGAGCACGTCAATCTTTCGGTTCCGGGCAATGGTAAAAATCCATGTCGCCACGGATGCCCGGGCAGGATCAAACATGTGCGCCTTGTGCCAACAGGTCGCCATGACCTCCTGTGCGCACTCTTCGGCCAACGAGTTGTTTGCTCCTGATTTGATCAGAAACCCTTTGACCCGTGGGGCAAAGTGATCGAACAACTCGGCAAACGCAGCCTGATCCTGGTGGTCACGGATACGGGTCATGTGACTGACCCACAGCATCCGCTTCCCATCGCTATTCTTCATGCCTTTGGGCCTTTCCGCCCGTGCCAGGACGACGCCTGGGGGCGGGGTTGTTTGAGTTTCAGTCGTATCTACGCCCGTCAACATGAATGGTCTACGCCTGCCGCGCAAAAGCGGATCAAAAATAAACTTCGGCTCTTTCAACATCCGAAACACTCTGATCTGCGTAAGACATTACAGACATCATACGATCAGGACCTTGCCTACATGCCTTTCGAGAACTTTCCCCGCCCGTCCAAACGCATCGCCGTCATAGGGGCAGGCATCAGCGGCATGGGGGCAGCGCACATGCTTGCACCCGAGAATAAAGTGACCCTGTTTGAGGCAGAACATCGTTTGGGTGGCCATGCCCGCACCATCATGGCGGGCAAGGATGGCAATCAACCCGTCGATACCGGCTTTTTGGTCTTTAACTACGCCAACTATCCTTTGATGGCTGACCTTTTTGCCGAGTTGCAGGTGCCCGTCGTCAAATCCAACATGAGCTTTGGTGCGTCCATTGACGGGGGTCTACTGGAATATGGGTTGGCCAGCCTGGACGCCCTCTTTGCCCAGCGAAGAAACGCGCTGGACCCGCGGTTTCTGGGCATGGTCCGCGACATCTTTCGCTTCAACAAAAATGCTCTGCGCGTTGCGAACGCGGATCGGACCCGTACAGTAGCTCAGTTCCTGGACGTGTTGGGCACAGGCGAGTGGTTCCGCAAATATTACCTTTTGCCTCTGAGTGGTGCCATTTGGTCCACACCGGTGGAAAAGATCATGGATTTCCCGGCCCATGCGATGATCCAGTTTTTCGAAAACCACGCGTTGTTAAGCCATACGGGCCAGCACCAGTGGTATACTGTCGATGGTGGCTCCATCGAATATGTGCGCCGCCTCGAAGCTGCGATGATCGGCAATGGTGTCGACATCCGCCTGAACGCGGCCATTCAGTCGGTACGCCGCACGCCTGTGGGTGTTGAGGTCAAGGCTTGGCGCGGTGAGTGGGAAGCTTTTGACGAAGTCGTCTTTGCCACCCATTCCGATGACAGCCTCAAGATGCTTGCCGACCCCAGTGCTGACGAAAGCCGCATGTTGGGGGCCGTCAAATACCAGCCCAATGAGGTCACCTTGCATTGTGACGAAGCCATCATGCCCAAGCGTCGCCAGACCTGGTCAAGCTGGGTTTATACCGAAGACAAGGATGCCCAAACCGACCGCATCGACCTCACCTATTGGATCAATTCGCTGCAACCGGTGCCGATGAACGACCCGCATTTTGTGACGCTCAACACCAAGCGGACCATTCGCGACGAGTTGATCTATGATCAGACTACCCTGCGCCACCCGGTCTACGATCTTGCGGCCCTGGCCGCGCAAGATAGCGTGCGGGCCATGAACGGGACGAACAATACGTGGTTCTGCGGCGCTTGGATGCGCCATGGTTTCCATGAGGATGGCCTGGCCAGTGCTGCGGAAGTCGTCGACATGATGAAACGCGCAGATCAAGTGCAGTTTGCCGCCGAATGACCCTGACCGTCGATCATATCGCGGGCCAGACCTATCACGGGCGCAAGGGGGCGATCACCAACGCCTTCCGATATTCTGTGGACTATGTGCTGCTGGATGCCGAGGCGAGGGTAAAAACCCCACGCCTGTTTGCGCGCAACGGCCGTAGTTTGACCGCCTTGGACGACATCGACCATGGCGGCGCGCCCAAGGCGGGGCGCGGGGCCGCCTGGGTCCGTGATGTACTTGAGGCTCATCAAGTGACCGGAGTGGCCCGGATCGAGCTTCTGGCCCAGCCCAAGGTTCTGGGCCATGTGTTCAACCCGGTCAGCTTTTGGCTGTGCCGGCGCGCGGATGAGGCCTTGATCGCCGTCATTGCAGAGGTCACGAACACTTTTGGCGACCGGCACAGCTATCTTGTGCATCATTCCGACCTGCGACCCATCGCGGCGTCGGACCGTTTGCAGGCGACCAAGATCCTACATGTCTCGCCCTTTCAACCGGTCGAGGGGGGCTATGAGTTCCGCTTTGACATCACAAATGATCGGATCGGCATCTGGATCGACTATTCGCGCGGCGAGGGTGGTTTGGTTGCAACCCTCACCGGGCGGCGATGCGCCCTGACAAATCGGTCTGTGCTTTGGGCGGTTTTGCGGAGGCCTTTTGGCTCGCGCCGGGTGCTGACGTTGATCCATTGGCAGGCGCTCAAGCTCTGGTGGAAGAAAGCCGTCTATCGCGCCCGCCCCGTGCCCCCCTCAAAAGAGGTGTCGCGGTGAGCCGTAGCCATTCATTGCCAGCCTATGCCGTGTTCGCGGCCTTACTCGCGTCTGCGGGGTTGCCGATCTATATCCATGCGCCCAAGTTTTACGTGGATGAATATGGTGTGTCGCTGGCCGCGCTTGGCGGCGTGCTCTTTGCGCTGCGGCTTTTCGATGTGGTTCAAGACCCGCTCTTTGGTCGGCTGAGCGAGGCGTTGCGGAGCCGTCGAGGATTGGCTGTCATGATCGGCACGACGATCATGGCGCTGTCGATGTTTGGCCTCTTTGCTGTGTCGCCGCCGATGTCACCGCTCATTTGGTTTGCACTGATGCTCACGGGCGTGTTTTCGGGGTTCAGCTTTCTCACCATCAACTTTTACGCACAGGGCGTCGTCAAGGCCGATCGCTTGCCGGGTCAGGGTCATCTGATGTTGGCGCGGTGGCGGGAAACAGGGGCCTTGCTTGGCGTCTGCGTCGCAGCGATTGCCCCTGTGATGCTGGGTGGGCTCATGGGCGCGCCCTTTGCCGGGTTTGCGGTTGGCTTTCTGGTATTGGCCCTGGCCGCCATCGTGATGATGCGTGGCGAATGGGTGAGCGATGGGCTGCCCCCGTCCATGGGGTTCAAAGCAGTGTTGGGCGACCCGCTGGCGCGCAAACTGCTGCTGATCGCGCTGGTGAATGCTGCGCCGGTCGCGGTGAGTTCCACACTGTTTCTGTTCTTTGTCGAAAGCCGGTTGATCGCGCCCGGATTTGAGGGTCCGCTCCTGCTGCTATTCTTTCTGTCGGCCGCCATTGCCGCACCGTTCTGGGGCCGTCTGGCCGAACGCTACGGCGCCAAGCCGGTACTGCTGAGTGCGATGGTGCTCGCGATCCTGGCTTTTGGAGGCGCACTGACACTGGGGCCAGGCGATTGGATGATCTTTGCCGTGATCTGCGCCTTGTCAGGGGCCACGCTGGGCGCGGACCTCACAGTTCTACCGGCGGTCTTTGCGTCACGTATGGCGCGGATCAGCCCCTCTGCCGCCGAAGGCTTTGGCCTCTGGTCGTTCGTATCGAAATTCACATTGGCCTTTGCCGCTGTCCTTCTTTTGCCCGCGCTTGAGCAGGCCGGATTTGTCAGCGGTGCAGCCACCAACCCGCCCGAAGCCTTGATGCTTCTCACCCTGCTATATGCAGCGGTGCCCTGCGGCCTCAAAGTTGTTGCCATCGTTCTGCTGGCCACGACAGACCTGAAGGAGACCTGAGATGGATGCGTTTTTGTTCATGGCGCTTGGTGCGCTGGCTATGATCGCGCTGACCTGGGCCCGGTCACGCTATGCCGGTTTTGTCGCGCAAACCCCCGAAGATTATGCCGCAAGCGGCGAGGTGTTTGACATCCGCACGCACCTGAATGGCCCGATCATCTGTGAGGGCGTGATTTACGGGCCTTTGGGGCGTGTTTCCTCGCGCTTTGTCGGAGAGTTCGAGTGCCAGTGGGAAGGCAACAAGGGCGTGATGAACGAAGTGTTCTACTATAACGACGGGTCCGAGCAGACCCGCGCCTGGAACCTGACCCTGGGCAATGATGGAAAAATCCGCGCGACCGCCAGCGACGTGGTGGGCGAAGGCACGGGCCAGCAATCGGGCGATACAGTGCAGCTCAAGTATAAATTCAAGCTGCCCGACAGCGATGGTGGTCATGTGCTGGACACGGTCGACTGGATGTATCTGGCCCCGAACGGGACCATCGTGAACCGCTCTCAATTTCGCAAATACGGACTGAAAGTCGCCGAACTTGTCGCCACCATGCGCCCTGCACCGGCAGAAATGAAGCGTGCAGCATGAGTGATATTGATCTGACGGGCAAGCGGTACTGGTTGGTTGGTGCAGGCGATGGGCTGGGCAAGGCGCTGGCCCATTGCATGAGCCGTGCGGGCATCGAGGTGATCGTGTCCTCCCGTTCCGAGGACAAATTGGCCGCTTTGGTTGATGAGTTGCCTGGCAAGGCGTCATTTCAAACGGTTGATATTTCGGACGACGACAACGTGCGCGAGGCTGCGGCCGCGATTGGTGAGATTGACGGGGTCGTGTTGCTGGCGGGCGTCTATTGGCCCTTTGGTGCCAAGGACTGGGATGCCGATCAGGCCGTGGCCATGGCGGATGTAAATTTCACCGGCTTCATGCGCGTGTTGGGGCAAGTCGTGCCGCAATTCGTGGCCCGCGACGCAGGGCATATCGTGATCACCTCGTCCCTCACCGGGTTTCGCGGCTTGCCCGGCTCTATCGGGTATACCGCTTCAAAGGCGGCGACCATGTCGCTGGCCGAGTGCATGTATGCGGACCTGCGTAAGACAGGTGTACGGGTGCAAGTGGCCAATCCGGGCTTCATCAAGACGCAGTTGACCGAAAAGAACGAGTTCAACATGCCCTTCATCATGGAGCCGGAGGACGCGGCCCGTGAGATGTTTGAACTGATGCTGACGGAACGGTTCAAGAAAAGCTTTCCGACGCTCTTTTCCCTGCTGTTCCGTGGGTCGCAGTTTTTGCCTGATTGGCTCTATTACCGCATTTTTGCCTGATTTGAGCAGGATCAAGGCGGGTGCCTGTCCATGGATGCATTCTGACCCAAAGGAGATGCATCATGGAATTGGAGATTGACCGAGGAATCCTGGCCCAAGTGGTCTTGATGGGTCGTGAGTTGGACCGGGCGGAACCTGAACTGCGCCCCGTTATCGAGCGGCTGGGCCGCGATGAACAAGCCGAACTGGTGGCGATCATGTGGATCGGGCGCGGTGCCTTTGACGCCAGCGAATGGGCCGAGGCGCGGGCAACGGCAGAAGCTGAAGCAACCACGCCTTGTGCTGATTATGTGCTTGGCACGCCCCATTTCACCGACCACATCGAAAGCGGTCTGGATGCGCTTGGCATCTCGATTCGCGATGACGAAGAGGCGCTATTGCGGTGAGCGCTTGGGGTTTCACACCCTCAAACGCCCATAGAGTTTACCCAGGAAGCTGAAGCTGGAATCAGAGTTGTGTCAGGGCCTTGTCGAAGGTCGCTTTGGCCCGACCCCAGACTCCTGATTGCGTCATTGTGAGTGTGAGGAGCGAAGGCAGAAGCTGTTCTGCATAATCCTCGGAGGATTCCACCGGTAACATGGAGGGCAGGTTGTCGATGGCTGTCACATCAAGTGGCGGCGCGTCATGAACCCGCAGCGCAGGCGCATGCCATGTTGTTGTTCGGTCATAGACCTTGATGGGGGAAAAATCGCTGTCGGGATCGCAGGCGATATCACCGATCACTGTTAGTTTCCCCGCACGGTGCGGGGTGTCGGCGGGTACAAAGACCGGCGTGCCGGGCCGTGCCAGAATACAGTTGAAGAAGATGTCGTGGGTCAGGATTTCAGGGAAAGGACCGCCGTGCTGTGTCTCTTCCATGTCCCAGCGGGCAGTGGGCACGCCCATCGCGGTACAGAGGTCTGCGGCCCCTGTGCCCACGCGGCCCAACGCACCGATGATGAGCGCGGTTGGGCGGTGGCTGCCTGTAGCGACCAGGTCAGATTGCAGATCGGCCAGCAAGCGGGTTGAACTCGGATACGTGCCGACAGGGCCCGCGATCTGGTTTTTCTGCTGCGCGGCCCAGCATTTGAGCGCGACAGCGGCCCCGGCATAGCCTGCCCAATAGCCGAAAGCGGCAACCCGGCGGCCGGCTTCGTCGACAAGATATTCCAGATCGAGAAGCGTGCCGCCCCCCTCTTGGAAGCGTTTCAGCAGAATCTGGCCGGAGGGCTGCCCCTTGAAGGCGTGGCCGAACATGATGTGTCGATGCGCCAAGGCCGTGCCGTCATCGGGCAATTCCTTGAGGCCGAAAATGATGGCGTCATTCGGCGCTGTGGGCCAGCTGTTTTCAGGCGCGATCGTGGCCCCGGCCTGTGCATAGGCATCGGTGGGCAGGCAGCGCGACGTGCTGTCCTCGACAGTGACTTTGATCCCGGCGGCGATGAGTCGGGCTGCCCCTGAAGGGGTAAGCCCCACGCGCTCTTCGTTCTCGCGTTGCTCCGCGCGGACCCAGAGGTGGGTCATGGCAGCATGCCGTTGGCGCGCACGGTCTGGACGCTGTGCCGGGCCTCCATCGCGTCCATAAATGCGCGGATCTTGGGAAAGGGGGCGAGGTCGACGCCGTCGCCGGGCAGCCAGTTGCAAACCACAAAGAGGTAGCAATCAGCGATGGAGAAGTGATCGCCCAGAACGTATGTGCCACGGATGCACCCCGCCTCAACGAAGGTTGCAGAGGCGGTCATCGTTTCGGGTACCTTGGCCGTCATGTCGGCATGGCTGGCGGCATTGTCCGCCCAGCGGTGACCGCGCATCTTGTGGGCGTGGTTTACGTGCATGGTCGAGGCGAGGTAATACATCACGCTGCGCGCGTGGGCGGCATGGACCAGGTCGGCAGGCATAAGGCGCGGATCGTGGGCGGCGACGAAGTCAAGGATCGCGCCGGTTTCCGTCAGGATTTGCCCGTCCACATCCAAGGCGGGCACGCGGCCCTTGGGATTAATTGCCAGATAGGCGGTACTGTTCTGGTCGCCCTGGCTGAAATCCAGCTTGTGGGCGGTGTAGTCGAGGCCCGCCTCTTCGAGCGCGATGGCGGCGGCGATGGAGATGGTTCCTGGGGCGTAATGCAGTTTCATGGGGACCTCAGACATGGGTTTGGGCGTGATGCCGATCGGGATTTTCCAGATGCGGAATGGCGTTGAACATCACCGGCGCCCAGGTGCCGCCGATGGGATGCAGCCGGTGGATCGAGGTGTTCATGATCGCGAGCGCCACATTTGCCATGGCCTCGATCGTGAGGCCGAGATGCTGTTTCATCGTCATTGAAATCAGCCCACCGGATGTGACGACGAGTGCCGGGCCTTGGCCGGAAACGATTTCAGTCAGGGCGTCTTGAACGCGCGTCTCGAACGATTGAAACGTCTCTGGCGCGCCTTCGAGGATGCCGCCTTGCCAAGCGGCAAAGACGCGCGGCAAGTGCGCTGTGAAATGCGCCTGTTCGGTGGGGATCGGGATGCCGTGTTCTTGTTCCAGCGCCGTGGCGAGGGTGAAATATTCCAACTCGTTCAGCCGTGCATCGCGGGTTGCCGTCAATCCGGTGTCCATGCCATCCGCCGTTTCAACATGTCTGCGCAGCGTACCGGTAAAGAGCCGCGTGTGGCGTTGATGCGTGTCACGCAGGTGCTGACCCAGCCAGGCGGATTGTTGATGGCCCAGGGGGCTGAGCCGGTCATAGCTGGCTTCGTCCTTGGCTTGGGAATTGGCCTGACCGTGGCGGATGAGGGTGATGTGAGACATTTGCGCTTTCGGCTGGTGTTTGGGTTGTTCTAGGGCAGGGGCCGCCCTGTGGAAAGCGCGGCAGCCGTCCGCGCGGGTTTTTTTGGAGCAAAGAAGGTGGACCGGTGGTTCTTGCTGACGTTCTGCTTGGCGTTGGCCTGTCTTTGCCGGGTGGTGGCGGACTGAGCGGGGACGCCGCTGGTGCGCTGGGGGATGCTATGGCGCGGATCGGAAACGCCGGTGGCGTAAAATCGGGCCTTCGTGTCGGGATTGGGAGTCCTCGGATCAGCCCTGCTGCGATAGAACTGCCCCAAGATCAGGGAGACATGCGCAATGACGGGCAAGGTGACTTTTACGCTGGACGGGGCCGAGGTTGAGGCCGAGGCCGGCATGACCATCTGGGAAGTGGCCAATGGCCGCGGCCTTGTGATCCCGCATCTGTGCCATAAACCTGCGCCTGGATACCGCCCTGACGGCAACTGTCGCGCCTGCATGGTCGAGATCGAAGGCGAGCGTGTCTTGGCCGCGTCCTGCATTCGGGAACCTGCCGAGGGGATGGTTGTCACCACCAATTCTGCGCGCGCCGAAAACGCGCGCAAGATGGTTGTTGAGATGCTCGTAGGGGACCAACCCGCGCGCGATATCGCCCACGACAAGTCCGCCCATCTGTGGGACATGGCCGATGCAAACGGTGTCAGCGAAAGCCGCTTTCCCAAGCTGGAAGAGGGGCGCATTCCGCTGCTCGACGACAGCCACGTGGCGATGTCCGTCAATCTGGATGCCTGCATTTCCTGTGGTTTGTGCGTGCGCGCTTGCCGCGAGGTTCAGGTCAATGACGTGATTGGCATGTCGGGGCGGGGCCACGACAGCTATCCCACCTTCGATATGGCTGACCCGATGGGTGACAGCACCTGCGTGGCCTGCGGCGAATGTGTCCAGGCCTGTCCGACGGGCGCACTGATGCCGTCCTCGGTCGTGGACGATGCCCAAGTCGGTGACAGCGCGGATTTCGACAGCGAAGTCGAGAGCATCTGCCCGTTCTGTGGCGTCGGATGCCAGATTTCGCTGAAAGTGAAGGACGGCAAGGTCAAATATGTGGATGGGATCAACGGACCCGCAAACGAGGGGCGGCTATGCGTCAAGGGGCGCTTTGGCTTTGATTATATCCACCACGACCACCGCCTGACCAAGCCGCTGATCCGCCGCGAGGATGCGCCTGCCAAGGGGCTCAACGTAGACCCCGGCAATTGGCAGACCCATTTCCGCGAGGCGAGCTGGGACGAAGCGCTGGATTTTGCCGCCAATGGCATGAAGGGGCGAGGTCGTGAGGTTGCGGGCTTTGGTTCGGCCAAATGTACGAACGAGGAAGCATACCTGTTTCAAAAGATGATCCGTCAGGGCTTTGGCCACAACAATGTCGATCACTGTACCCGTTTGTGCCACGCGTCTTCGGTCGCGGCGCTGATGGAGAACGTGGGGTCGGGCGCAGTTACAGCCACATTCAATGAGATTGAGAATGCAGATGTCGCGATTGCCATCGGCTGTAACCCCATCGAAAACCACCCCGTTGCCGCGACCTATTTCAAGCAGTTCACCAAGCGCGGTGGCAAGCTGATCGTGATGGACCCACGGGGGCAGGCGCTCAAGCGGTTCTCTTCCCACATGCTGCAATTCCGGCCCGGCGCGGATGTGTCGATGCTGAACGCGATCATGCATACGATTGTCGATGAGGGCCTCTACGACCAACAATATATCGACGCCTATACGGAGAATTGGGAAGCGGAAAAGGAACACCTTGCCGCCTTTGCACCTGAGAAGATGGCAGAGATTTGTGGCATTGAGGCAGAGGTTCTGCGCGATGTGGCGCGGACCTTTGCCGGGGCAAAGTCCGCTATGATTTTCTGGGGCATGGGCGTGTCGCAACACATCCATGGCACGGACAATTCGCGCTGCCTGATTTCGCTGGCCTTGATGACGGGTCAGGTTGGCCGCCCAGGTGCAGGGCTGCATCCGCTGCGCGGTCAGAACAATGTGCAGGGCGCGTCTGATGCGGGTTTGATCCCGATGTTCCTGCCCGATTATCAGCCGGTAACGGATGATGGCGTCCGCTCTGCCTTTACCGATGTCTGGGGGTCTGAGGATTTTTCCAATGAAAAGGGTCTGACCGTCACCGAGATCATGGATGAGGTCCATGCGGGCAACATCAAGGCGATGTATGTGCTGGGCGAAAACCCGGCCATGTCGGACCCCGATGTGGAACACGCGCGGGATGCGCTGGCCAAGCTGGATCACCTCGTGGTGCAGGATATTTTCATCACCGAGACTGCGAATTATGCGGATGTGATCCTGCCCGCGAGCGCCTTTGCCGAAAAGTCGGGGACTGTGACGAACACCAACCGTCAGGTTCAGATGGGCCGCCCTGCCGTGCCACCCCCCGGTGAGGCCCGCGAGGATTGGTGGATCGAGGTCGAGTTGGCGAAACGGCTTGGCTTGGGCTGGGACTACCAGAGCCCCGCTGATGTGTTTGCCGAAATGAAGCTGAACATGCGGTCGCTTGAGAACATTACGTGGGACCGTTTGGAGGCGCAGAACGCGGTGACCTATCCTTCGTTGTCGCCCGAAGATCCCGGCCAGCCAATTGTGTTTGGTGACGGTTTCCCGCGGCCTGATGGCCGCGCGCGCTTTACCCCTGCGGCCGTCATCGCACCAGATGATGTACCGGATGCGGAGTATCCTATGATCCTCACCACGGGGCGTCAGCTGGAGCATTGGCATACGGGGTCAATGACCCGCCGGGCCACCGTACTTGACGCTGTAGAACCTGAGGCGAATTGTTCGCTGCATCCGTCGACTTTGCGTAAGCTGGGGATTGTTGCGGGGGATGCTGTGCGGTTGACGACCAAGCGGGGGTCTATCGAGATCATGGCCCGTGAGGATCGCGCGGTGTCGCCCGACATGGTTTTCCTGCCCTTTGCTTACGTGGAGGCAGCGGCCAATATTCTGACAAACCCGGCGGTCGACCCCTATGGCAAGATTCCGGAGTTCAAGTTTTCTGCGGTCCGTGTCGAGGCTGTTGCAAACGCTGTTGCGGCGGAGTGACCTGAAGGAGCGCCTGTCGGCGCGCACTATCTATTTTTGCTGATGAGGGGCTTTGCCCCTCAAACTCCCCAGGATACTTTTGGCCAAAAGAAGGTGCTTTATGGCGATTGATCCGCGTCGCTTCTTGTCCGATCTGCATCGCTTGCGCCAGTTTGGCGCCCACGGCGCGGGGGTTGTGCGTCCTGCATATTCTGCACCTGATTTGGCGGCGCGGGATTGGTTGCGGGGCCGAATGGCAGATGCGGGTTTGACCCCGCGATTTGATGCGATGGGCAATCTTTTTGGTTTGGCGCCGGGGCCATCGATTTTGCTGGGGTCGCATTCTGACAGTCAACTAACTGGTGGCTGGTTGGACGGCGCGCTTGGCGTTGTCGCCGCTTTGGAGGTGGCGCGGGCGAGTATCGAGGCCGGTGGGCCTGCGATTTCAGTAGTGTCTTTTCAGGATGAAGAGGGCCGCTTTGGCGTGACCACGGGATCGAACGTTTGGTCCGGTGGACTGAGCCTGGATGCTGCCGATGCTTTGGCTGATCACGATGGGATATTGCTGCGTGATGCGCGGGCGGGATTGGGTGATCGAGTTGGTGAGCCAATTGATCCGGCGCAGTTCACAGGCTTTGTCGAATTACATATCGAACAAGGTCCTGCGCTCGACGCGGCGGGTGAGCAAATCGGCGTTGTCACTGATATTGTCGGCATTCGCGACAGGGTCATCACTCTGAGCGGGCAACAAAACCACGCAGGCACCACGCCCATGGCGCTGCGCCGGGACGCGGTTCAGGGCCTCGTTGCCTTTTCCAGCCGCTTGAATGATCGGCTGCGTAATGTTGTGACGCCGCAAACCGTTTGGACCATTGGCCATGTGAGCGTGAGCCCCAACGCTTCGTCTATTGTGCCGGGTGAGGTTCGGTTTTCCATGCAATGGCGTGATGCGGATGCGGACCGGTTGGCGCGAATGCAGGGGATCATCGAGGCGACACTGGAAGAGGTGAAGTCCGAGATGGGCTTGGGTGTTTCGCTTGGCCCGTTGCTGGGGCTGGAGCCTGTGGCGATGGACCCTGAGCTGCGCGGGCGGCTTGAGCGCGCGGCGTTAGAAATCGCGCCGGGTGCATGGCGGAAGATGCCATCCGGCGCACTGCATGACGCGACGAACGTGGCGCGGTTGATGCCAGTAGCGATGCTGTTTGTGCCTTCCATCGGCGGGATCAGCCATGCGTTTGAGGAAGACACTGACGAGGATGATCTGGTTGCAGGCCTGCGCGTGCTGGCGCGGGCGGCGGGCCTCTAACTGCGGATATAACCGCGCCGCAATGCGCGGTTGCGGTAGCTGTCAGCGGCCTGAGACGCCGCGCGCAGATCACTGTGGCATGAAACCCGGCGACAGGGCGTGCCGCCCATCAACCCCCATTCCACGATCACCGATGCCTCGGCAAAAAGGTTCATCGCAATCTCCACCCGGTAGAACCAGGGCCGGCGCGTGCCTTCACGATAAAGCAGAACATCTAGCATGGGTTGAAGCTGCCACAACACATGGGGTCAGGTCCAGCGCACATCGCCAAGGAAGATGTAGCCCGCGCCATAGATCGTCTTGATCAGGCGGGGATTTTTCGGGTCTTCGTTCAGTTTGGTCCGCAGGCGGCTGATCCGGACATCCATCGCCCGGTCAAAGCTGTCACCTGCCGCCCCACCGAGCAGTTCCTGCATTTGGGCGCGGCTGATCAGCCGTTTGGGGGCGTCGAGAAACAGGCGCAATACTTCGCCTTCGGCATGTGAAAACGGAGTCTGGGCGCCTGTGTCATCGGTCAGCGTGTAGCTGTCGAAAGAGGCTGTCCAGCCGTTGAACTGAGCGATTTGCCCAGCGGAGGGGGCAGGCTTGGGGCTGCGTAGACGAACCCGGATGCGGGCCAGGACCTCGGCCGGATCGAAGGGTTTGATGATGTAGTCGTCGGCCCCCAGCTCCAGTCCTGTCACCCGGTCTTGTACCTGAGCGCGGCCCGAGATGATGATGACGGTTGCCCCTTGTTCCAGCGCGAGGCGATGCACCAAAGTGAGGCCGTCGGTGTCGGGCAGGCCCAGGTCCACAAGGCAGACATCGGGTTTGTGCGTTTTCAGAGCTGCCTCGAATGAAGAGGCTCTTGAAAAGCTGAGCGTGCGAAAACCTGCCTCTTCCAAGGCATCGGACAGGATTGTTCGGATGGCCGGTTCATCATCTAGGATGGTGATAAGGGGGGCTTCGGTCATGCGGCTCCCTCAAGATGCAAAAGGGCGACCAGATCGGACTGGCCAAAGGGTTTCTTGAGCACAGGGGCCGCTTGGACCGCGGCGCTATGCAAAGGATCGGAGGGCGGCAGCGACGTCATAAGCACAACGGGCAAGGTTCCGTTCAATTGGGTGGCTAGATCGACGCCGGTGCGCGCCCCGTCGCCCAGTGAAATATCGGACAGGACAAAGCTGATATCGGGTAAGTCGGCCGTCAATGCGATGGCCTCGTCCACACCTGTGGCCTCGATGACGGAATGGCCAAGGTCGATCAGCATGTCGCGGTAATGCTGCCGCAGATCCGGCTCATCTTCCACCAGCAGCACCAGAGCGCCGGATGCGGCAGGCGCGGGTCGCATCGGCAGGCGCAGGCGGACCATGGCACCCTGATCCCCGTTGCCCAGCCTCAGGTCGCCGCCCGCCAGTTTCGTCATGTCATAGACCATGGGCAGGCCCAGGCCCGACCCTTCGCTGCCCTTGGTGGTAAAAAACGGATCACAGCCCCTTTCAAGTGCATCATCGGAAAAGCCGGGGCCGCTGTCGCTGACTGTAAACTCGATCCAGGTGTCGTGCACGATCCGGGCCGACAGGGTGATCTGCCCTTGGGTGCCGCAGGCGTCGCGGGCATTCAGAATCAGGTTGAGCACGGAATCCTGTGCCATGCCCGGATCAAGCATATAGCGGCCCTCGATCCCGGTTGGCTCGACAATCAGCGACAGGCCTTGGGGCAGGGTGGAATGGGCCAGTGTGGCCACATCTGACAACAGAACCGCGATGTCCGTGGCAGCGGGGCGCAGGGTGCGCCCGGCGGTCATGCCCGCAATGTTGTCCAGCAGCTCACCGCCACGCCGGGCGGCAGACACAGTGCCGTTGATCAGGGATGTGGCCGCTTCCGGCATATCCGGTAGACGCCCCAATTTGGATTGCAGTCCAAGGATGATGGTCAACAGGTTGGAGAAATCATGCGCCAGCCCAGACGTCATTTGCGCTGCCATTGCGCGCCTGCGGCTTTGCTGCAGGGCGACGCGGGCCTGGGTTTCTTCTGTCACGTCCATGGACAGGATGTAGACGCCGCCGACCTCGTCGGGGGTGAAAGCCACGCGGATGCGCCGGGCGCTGACCTCGTCGGTGAACTCGAACACGGACGCTTTGCCGCGATAGGCTTGGGCCAGATAAGGAGCGATGCGGCCGTAGGCAAATTCGCCCAAAGCGTTCGAGATATGCTGGCCCATGATCTCGGACGGGCGGCCCGGGATGACAGCGTTCAGGCGGCGGTTGGAAAAGGTGTAGTGCCCGCTTGGGTCCACATGGGCGATGTGGGCAGGCATCATTTCCGTCGTAAGGCGCGTGCGGGCCTCGGTCTGGGTCAACTGGCGCTTGGCTTCCTCCAATGCGGCGATGGTGGCTGCCAGTTCGCGATTGGTGCTGGAGAGCGCCTCGGCGTGGGTCAGCACCTGATCGCTCAGCTCTGATGCGCGGGCGCGCAGCAGGGCCTCTTGGGCCTTGGTGTGGGAAATATCGGTATAGACGGTGACCCACCCCCCTTGCGGCAAAGGCGATCCTTCGACGCTGATGGTGCGGCCATTGGCGCGGGTGCGTTCCATGTAATGTGGTTCGAACGCGCGGGCCTGATCGACGCGTTCCTGTACAAAGGCATCCAGATCATCAATGGGTCCATATTCGCCCCGCTGGGCCAGATGCGTGATCGTTTCGCGAAAGGTAGAGCCGGGCGTGACCAGCGCATCGGGCAGATCGAACATCTGCTGGAACGGCGCATTGCAGACGGCCAGCCGCAGATCACGATCATAGATCGTCAGGGCTTGCGCAATCAGGTTCAGGCCAGAGGCCGTCAGGGATGGCTGTGGATCGGGCTGCATCCGTTATGGCTAGCATTGACCTGTCACATCGTACAACGGCGCAAACCGGCCTGTTACAATTCGTAAGGTTTGGGAAAACATCAGGAAAAAGTTGACCTTCAAGGTCAAGGTAACATCCTTATACGGGTAAAGAATCGCCAAAGCGGTCATGCGCGATCCCGAAAACGGGACGTGTCGGGAGGAAATATAGTGGCTACGACCCCAACGGGTGCCGGAGGACTGACGTCTGTCCCGGCGCTTCTGCACCGAAATGCAACGGAATTCGGCGATGCCCCTGCGTATCGCGAAAAGGAATTCGGGATTTGGCAAAGCTGGACCTGGTCCGAAACCCGTGACGAGATTGAGGCGCTGGCCCTTGGTCTGATTGACCTTGGTTTGAACGAAGGCGACTTTGTTGCCGTGATCGGTCGAAACCGGCCACACCTTTATTGGTCGATGATGGCGGCGCAGATGTGCGGGGCCATCCCTGTGCCCTTGTATCAGGACGCGGCGGCCGAAGAGATGGCCTATACCCTTGGTCATTGTGGTGCGCGTTTTGTCATTGCAGGCGACCAGGAGCAGGTCGACAAGGTCATCGAAGTGCAGCGCGAATTGCCCGGCTTTGAGCAGATGATTTACCTCGATCCGCGCGGATTGCGGAAATACGATCATTCCAAGTTGCACCAGTATTCTCACGTTCAGGATGCGGGCCGCGCCAAGATCGACGAGTTGCGCCCGGTGATGCAGGCGCGCATCGACAAGCTGAATTACGACAGCACCTGCGTGATGCTCTATACCTCGGGCACGACGGGCAAGCCCAAGGGTGTTGTCCTGTCCAACCGCAATGTAATCGAGACGTCGAAGTCATCCTCTGACTTCGACGATCTGCGTCAGACCGACGACATTCTGGCCTATCTGCCGATGGCCTGGGTGGGCGATTTTATCTTTTCCGTGGGCCAGGCGCTTTGGACCGGGTTTTGCACCAACTGCCCTGAAAGCGCTGACACGATGCATGTGGACCTGCGCGAGATCGGGCCGACCTATTACTTTGCGCCGCCCCGCGTGTTTGAAACGCAGCTGACCAACGTGATGATCCGGATGGAGGATGCGGGCAAGTTCAAGCAACGCCTGTTCCACTACTTCATGAACCACGCCCGCAAGGTCGGCCCCGGCATTCTGGACGGCAAGGATGTGAGCCTGTTTGACCGGGTGAAATATCATCTGGGCGAGTTGATGGTGTACGGGCCGCTGAAGAACACGCTTGGGTTCAGCCGAGTACGCGTGGGCTATACCGCTGGTGAGGCTATTGGCCCGGAAATCTTTGACTTCTATCGCTCTTTGGGCATCAATCTGAAACAGCTTTACGGCCAGACCGAAGCCACCGTGTTTATCACAGCCCAGCCCGATGGCGAAGTTCGCAGCGATACGGTGGGTGTTCAGTGCCCGGGCGTGGAGTTGAAGATCGCGGACAATGGCGAGGTGTTTTACCGCTCGCCTGGTGTATTTGTGGAGTACTACAAGAACGCGGAAAGCACCGCTGACACCAAGGACGCGGAAGGCTGGGTGGCCACGGGTGATGCAGGTTTCATCGAGCCTGACACGGGCCACTTGCGGATCATCGACCGCGCCAAGGATGTGGGCAAAATGGCCGATGGGTCCCTGTTCGCGCCGAAATACGTTGAGAACAAGCTAAAGTTCTTTCCAAACATTCTGGAGGCGGTCGTCTTTGGCAATGGCCGTTCGGAATGTGCGGCCTTTATCAACATCGACCTCACAGCGGTGGGCAATTGGGCCGAGCGGAACAATATCGGCTACGCCTCCTACCAGGAACTGGCGCAGCATCCGCAGGTTCTGGCCACGATCAAGGCCCATGTGGAAGAAGTGAACGTTTCAGTCGCTCAAGACGAGATGTTGTCGGGCTGTCAGGTCCACCGCTTTGTCGTGCTTCACAAGGAATTGGACGCGGATGATGGCGAATTGACCCGGACCCGCAAGGTGCGCCGCAGGATCATCGAAGAGAAATACGCAGATATCATTGACGCGCTGTATGATGGCTCGTCGGAGGTCTCGACCACCACGGAAGTAACCTATGAGGATGGGCGCAAAGGCTCGATTTCGGCCACGTTGACGATCTGCGATGCGGCAACGTCTGCGGTTGTGACCAAGATGGCGGCGGAATGATGGTACGGCGCTCGCCTGCGGCATCGCCCCGCCCACCATCCCATATGTCTCTGCGAGGCTTGAGTATTTTTGGAACAATGAAGGGGTCTGTGTGATGCTGGATCAGACCGAAGGATACGTTACCGCGGATGGGCGCCAGATTGGCCCTGTTGTGATGGAGATGAAGAACATTACCCTTAGATTTGGGGGTGTTGAGGCGATCAAGGATATTTCTTTCGACATTCGCGAGGGGGAAATCCGGGCGATCATTGGGCCCAACGGGGCTGGCAAATCCTCGATGCTCAACGTCATTTCTGGGTTCTATGTGCCGCAAGAGGGGCAGGTGTTTTACAAGGGCGCGCCTCGTCCGCAGATGAAGCCGTTTGAGGTGGCCCGTCAGGGCATTGCGCGTACGTTCCAGAACATCGCCTTGTTTGAGGGGATGTCTGTGCTCGACAACGTCATGACGGGCCGGTTGACCCATATGAAGACCGGTTTGTTTTCGCAGGCCTTGTGGCGCGGCAAGGCAGAGGCCGAAGAGACTGCGAACCGAGAAGTCGCCGAGAAGATTATTGATTTCTTGGAAATTCAGGCGATCCGCAAGACGCCTGTATCCCGTTTGCCTTATGGCTTGAAAAAGCGGGTCGAGTTGGCCCGTGCCCTGGTGGCCGAACCGTCACTGCTTTTGCTCGACGAGCCAATGGCGGGGATGAACGTTGAAGAGAAGGAGGACATGAGCCGCTTTATCCTTGACGTGAATGACGAGTTTGGCACCACAATTGCGTTGATCGAGCATGATATGGGTGTTGTCATGGACCTCAGCGACCGGGTTGTCGTGATGGACTATGGCAAGAAGATCGGCGACGGCACGCCTGACGAAGTGCGCGGTAATCAGGCGGTGATCGATGCCTATCTGGGCGTGGCGCATGACTGAGACACGGGCCAAAACTTGGGCCAAAACCCATGTCGGTATTGCGTCGGTATTGCGTCGGTATTGTATCGGTGCGTTGGTCGCTCTGCCCGGGGCCGCTGCGGCGGACGCATGGGATATGTTTGTGGCCCGCTGCCTCGACCCGTTTGAGCATCAGAGCCTTGCGGTTGTCGATGGCCTTTCACCGCAGCCGGTAGATCAGATGCATGATGCGTCGCATGTTTTTGGGCCAACGGACGAGGGATACATTTTGGTTCTGAACGCGGCGCCGCGTGATGGCGAGCGCGCTTGTGCTGTTGAATACGCGGGCCACGAAGTGTCACAGGGCGCAGCTGATTGGTTGGCAGAACAAGCCGATACGGGGCGCTACGTTCCGGGGCCAACCCCATGGATGATGAGCAACGAGTGGATCGAGCCGCGTGTGATGATGCGTGTCGAAGTTACTGCTGTGCGGACGGCCTATGAAATTGTGGAAACTGACCTTGAGAGTTAAGGCTCTGGCGATAATGGCCGCCCTTTGGGGGGGGCCGGTTTTGGCCGACGAGCCCGCGATTTGCGATGCGTCGCAGCCTGGTATGGCGGGCCTGTGCCAAGTGATCGAAGCGCAATGCCTGCCCTTTTTGGCCGATCCGGCCAGCCTGTCGCCCAACGACCTTTTGGAGGTGCCGCGCACCTTCCGGCGCTATTTTGAATCAGCGCTCAACAGCTATGCGATCGGCTATCAGGAAACGAATCTGGACCGCACCCTGGTTGTGTTCATGTATGACGAACCGGCCTGCGAGGTTCTGACCTATGGGCTAAGCTATGCCGAGTTGCTGCCCGCCTTTCAGGCGTGGCGCGCGGGCCCCGGTGCCCGTTTTGTCGCGACAACGGGCTTTGAGCCCACCTCGCGGATCAGCATGGACCGCGCCTATGCCGCGACCTTCCTCGCTGCACCGCGCGGCGACGGTCGCGTGACCGAGATCACGTTCAACTGGAATTTGAACTTTGAGGGGCTGACGCGGTTGCGTGTGTCCTACCAGCCTTTGCGCGATCACACGCGCGACCTGATGCAAGTGGAGATGAAGTGATGCCCGAACAGCTTGTCTATGCCATGGAGGTGTCCCTGAACGGGCTGATGGCGGGGGTAATGTATGCGCTTGTCGCTCTTGGCTTTGTCCTGATCTTCAAGGCCTCGGGGATTTTCAACTTTGCCCAAGGCGTCATGGCCTTGTTTGCAGCGATGACGTTGGTGGGTATCCAGACGGGCCAAGTGCCCTTTGCCCACATGATCAACGCGATATTCGGGACCAAGATCCATCACTTTGGATGGGAGATCCACTCCGTCATCGCCATTGTTCTAACGGTGTTTGTGATGATTGCCCTCGCTTGGGCGGTGCAGCGGTTCATTTTCAAACATCTGGTGGGTCAGGAACCGATCATCCTCTTCATGGCGACCATTGGTTTGGCCTATCTGCTGGAGGGTGTGGCCGACCTGATGTGGAATTCCGAGATCAAAAAACTGGATGTCTGCCTTACGGATGGGACCTGTCTACCGCAAGGCATCAACCTCGCCATTGACGAGGCAACGTACAACATCTTTGGCTACGGCTTTTTCATAGATAATCTGGACATTACGGCGACGATCATTGCCATCATCCTGGTGGCCGCGCTGGTCGCCTTCAGCCAGTACACCAAGCAGGGCCGCGCCATGCGCGCCGTAGCCGATGACCACCAGGCCGCTTTGTCCGTGGGTGTGTCGTTGAACTATATCTGGATCTTGGTGTGGTCTGTTGCGGGTTTTGTGGCCCTAGTGGCGGGCATCATGTGGGGCGCGAAATCGGGTGTTCAGTTCTCGCTGTCGCTGATCGCGCTCAAAGCCTTGCCGGTGCTGATGCTGGGCGGGTTTACGTCGATCCCCGGGGCCATCGTGGGTGGCTTGATCATTGGCGTGGGCGAAAAGCTCTTTGAGTTCTTCATGTCGTCGAACGATCTGGCGGGGGCGCTCTTTGGATTTACCATGAACGCGACGGAGAACTGGTTTGCCTATGTACTGGCGTTGATCTTCCTCGTGTTCCGTCCGCAGGGCTTGTTTGGGGAGAAGATCATTGAACGTGTATGATCTGTCCCGTGCGGGCGACCCCATTGGGCTTTGCCCAATGAGACCCGGCCACCCGGGAACCTTCGTTTACCCATCAAGCTGCCGGAAGAGCATGACGGTGAACGCGGCAAGTACGGTAATGGATACCGTGGCTGACAGCATGATATCGCCGGTCAACACAAGTGTTCCGCCGACGCAGATCGTCAGGATCAGGGCGCAGAGCAGCAGCGCCGCGCCAATGCCGGGCCGTGCTCGTTTATCCGCTGGCGTCGCTGGTGCCGGCGCGACGTCGCGCACCTCTGGCACAGCGTCCATCAACCGGGCCTTGGCGGCCTTCAGGTCGGCCGCCGTTATTTCGCCACGCGCATGCGCGGCGTCCAGACGACGGATGTCGTCAAGAATTGCAGTCATGGTTCCCACTCCACTTTCCCACGCCCAATATGGCAGCGGAAATGGGGCGAACTATGGCGAAACGCTAAAAGCTGAAGTTATGGTTAAAGCGGCGCGGATTGCGCACGCTGGGGGAGGAGCCTGAGATGTTCTATCGTGAGGCGGGCGATTTTTCGACGACATATCCGCAAGATAGCCAAACGTTCCCGATCCGGTTTGACCGCTATCGGTACTATCTGGTGCTGTTGGTGGCCATTGTGGTCATGCCCTTTGTGATGAATGATTATCTGGTCAATTCGATCTTTTTGCCGTTTCTGATCTATGCGATCGCGGCCATCGGGTTGAATATTCTGACTGGCTATTGTGGGCAGGTGAGCCTTGGCACGGGCGGGTTCATGGCTGTGGGCGCCTATGCCTGTTACAAGCTGATGACCGCCTTTCCGGATGTGAATATCTTTTTCCACGTCATTCTGGCGGGGGGGATCACGGCCTTGGTTGGCACCGCCTTTGGCTTGCCGTCCTTGCGGATCAAGGGGTTTTACCTGGCCGTGGCGACACTGGCGGCGCAGTTCTTTCTTGTCTGGCTCTTCAACAAGGTGTCGTGGTTCTACAACTATTCCGCTTCCGGCCAGATCAACGCGCCGGAACGCACCGTATTTGGCATCGAGGTAACGGGGCCGAATACCGAGGCCTGGGCCACCTACTTGTTCTGTCTGGTGTTCACCATCGGCTCGGCCGTGATAGCGCGCAACCTGACCCGCGGGTCCATGGGGCGCCAGTGGATGGCCATTCGTGACATGGATATTGCCGCCGAGATCATCGGGGTGAACCCGCTGAAGGCCAAATTGACCGCCTTCGCCGTGTCGTCATTCTTTGTCGGCATCTCGGGGGCGCTGTTCTTTGCGGTGTACCTGGGCGCTGTGGAAGTGGGCGAGGTGTTTGGTATTCAAAAATCCTTCATCGTGTTGTTCATGATCATCATTGGTGGACTTGGCAGCATCTTTGGCTCGTTTGCCGGGGCGGCTTTCCTCGTGGTTCTGCCTGTGATCCTGAAACTGGTGGGCGTCGACCTTCTGGGCTGGCCCACGGATATCGTGGCGCACTTTAACCTGGTGATCGTTGGCGGATTGATCATCGTGTTCCTGATCGCCGAGCCGCATGGCATTGCCCAGTTGTGGCGTGTCGCCAAGGAGAAATTGAGATTGTGGCCCTTCCCGCACTAGCTGGGCTGGTCACCAAGAATGGCGGGGTGAACCCCGCCCTACGGATGGGCCGCAAGGCCTACACATCGGATAAACCAAGGGAGGAAACCCCGATGAAGATGAAACTAGGAACAATGGCTGTAGCAGCCGTGATGGCCGCAAGCCCCGTGATGGCGGACCTTGTGTTCCCATCACTGAGCTACCGGACGGGCCCTTATGCGGCGGGCGGTATTCCGTTTGCAGATGGCTATGCCGATTATTTCACCCTGCTCAACGAGCGTGACGGTGGCATCGGCGGCGTCGAGGCACGCGTGCTGGAATGCGAAACCGGGTATAACACCGAGAAAGGTGTGGAATGCTATGAGTCCACCAAAGGCCAGGGCGCGTTGGTCTATCAACCCCTTTCCACCGGCATCACCTATCAGTTGATCCCCAAAGCGACGGCGGACGACATTCCGATCCACTCGATGGGCTATGGCCGGACCTCTGCCGCCAATGGCGAAGTGTTCAGCCACGTGTTCAACTACCCTGCCAACTATTGGAATGGGGCGTCCGGTGCCATCAACTATCTGATGAGCCAGGGCGACATTGCAGGCAAGAAAATCGCGCTGGTTTATCACAACTCTGCCTATGGTAAGGAGCCGATCCGCACGCTGGAAGAGCTGTCTGCCAAGCATGGTTTTGAGCTGAGCCTGATTGCCGTGGACCACCCCGGTCAGGAACAAAAATCCCAGTGGCTGCAAATTCGCCGCGAACGTCCTGACAATGTCATCATGTATGGCTGGGGCGTTATGAACCAGGTTGCGGTTCAGGAAGCGGCCAACATCCGGTACCCGATGGAAAACTTCATCGGTATCTGGTGGTCTGGTTCTGAAAACGACGTGCTGCCTGCGGGTGACGCGGCGGACGGCTACAAGGCGCTGACATTCCACGGCGTGGGCAGCGACTTCCCCGTGTTTGACGACATCAAGACCCATGTTGTCGACAAGGGCCTGGCCGCGGGTGCAGGCGATCAGATCGGTACGGTGCTTTATAACCGCGGCCTCTATGCCGCGATGCTTGCCGCCGAAGCCGCCAAGACAGCCCAGGCTATCCACGGCACTGCCGACATCACCCCAGGGATGATGCGCGACGGAATGGAAGCGTTGGAGATCACCGAAGAAAAGATGGCAGGCCTTGGTCTGCCGGGCTTTGGTCCATCCTTTAACGTGTCATGTGAAAACCACGGTGGTCCGGGCCTGATCGGCATGACCCAGTGGGATGCATCTGCGGGCACATGGTCGCTGATCTCGGATTTCTCGGCGACGGACATGGACGTGATTCAGCCGCTGATCGACGCAGATTCGGCCGCCTATGCGGATGAAAACGGCATCGAAGTGGGCTGCAAGTAAGCCCCATTCCCCCGGCGGCGGTATTCATCGTCGCCGGGGGGATTTGCATATTTTTCGGAACAATGAAGGTGTGACCCATGCTGGACGCGAAAGTGGAGGCAGAGACCGTTTTGGAGGTCAACAATATCGAGGTGATCTATAATCACGTGATCCTCGTGTTGAAGGGTGTGAGCCTGAAGGTCCCCAAGGGCGGCATCACGGCCCTGCTGGGCGGCAACGGGGCGGGCAAGACCACCACGTTGAAGGCGATTTCCGGTCTTTTGGCCTCTGAGCGCGGTGAGGTCACCAAGGGGTCGATCCTCTATCACGGCTCCAACGTGGCCGAGAAGGACCCCGCCGATCTGGTCAAGGCTGGTGTCGTTCAGGTCATGGAGGGCCGCCATTGCTTCGAGCACCTGACTGTCGAGGAAA
The DNA here is from genome assembly GCF_947503705.1 of uncultured Tateyamaria sp. Taxonomy (GTDB): domain Bacteria; phylum Pseudomonadota; class Alphaproteobacteria; order Rhodobacterales; family Rhodobacteraceae; genus Tateyamaria. Next base: position 787,082 of record NZ_CANNES010000001.1, read on the forward strand.
ACCTGATGACGGGTGCCTATACCAGGTCGGACGGTAAGGCCGCGATCGCGGCTGACCTTGAGATGGTCTATGACTATTTTCCGCGTTTGAAAGAGCGCCGCAAGTCGCAGGCGGGCTATACCTCGGGGGGAGAGCAGCAGATGACCGCCATCGGGCGGGCCTTGATGAGCCGCCCCGAGACCATCCTGCTGGATGAGCCGTCTATGGGGTTGGCCCCGCAACTGGTCGAGCAAATTTTTGGCATCGTGAAGTCTGTAAACGAGAATGAGGGCGTGACGTTTCTGCTGGCCGAGCAGAACACGAACGTGGCCCTACGTTTTGCCCATTACGGTTACATCCTGGAAAGCGGTCGCGTCGTTATGGACGGGCCCGCCGCAGAGCTGCGCGAGAATCCGGATGTGAAAGAGTTCTACCTGGGGATGTCCGATGAGGGCCGTAAATCCTTTCGCGATGTGCGGTCCTATCGCCGCCGCAAGCGCTGGCTGAGCTGATCTGTAAACGGAGGATCGTATCATGAAACTGTTGTTGAGTGCTCTTCTGGTTGTCGTCACGGCTGGTAGCGCCATCGCGCAAGATATCATCCGTGAAGAGATTCGCCGTGGTCCGGTACCCGGGTCGGAAGACATGGAAGTCATTGTAACCCGCCTGTCGGTACCCGTCGGAGCCACCATCCCGCTGCACACACATCCTGGCGATGAATATGCCGTTGTTGTCACACCGACCAGGGCCCAAGCCCCGAACGGGAACATCGTCGAATTTGCCATCGGTACCCCGCTGTTCTTTCCAGAGGGCCAAGTGCACGGCGGGCTGACCAATGTGGGTGAGGCGCCGATGATCGCCATCACGACCCATGTGGTGCGCAAGGGTGCACCTTTGATCATGTTGGCGGGCCAATAACGCCGCAGGGCGCGAGGAATTTCCGGGGCGTGCCCTCGGACAATCGGAGAACGAACGATGCTGAACAAGGTCTTTTTCGACGAGCTGGAGACGCGGAGCGCGGATGCGCGCACCGCTGATCACCTGGCTGCGCTGAATGCGCAGCTAAGCCGCGTTGCCGCCGTCGAAAACAGCTGTTTGCCTGATGTGGGCCGGTTGAGCGATCTGTCGGATCTGGCTCGATTACCAGTTTTGCGCAAATCCGAACTGGCCAAATGGCAGGCGGAGAAGCCCCCCTTTGGCGGTATGGCCGTGTCGAATGTGGCGCATATTTTTCAGTCCCCTGGCCCCATCTATGAACCCGGCGGCATCAGCCATGACTGGTGGCGCATGGGCCGTTTCCTGCATGCGGCGGGCTTTGGTGCAGGCGACATCGTGCAAAACTGTTTCGGCTATCATCTGACCCCTGCGGGCATGATCTTTGAAAGCGGGGCGCGGGCGGTTGGGGCGGCTGTTTTGCCTGCGGGCACGGGGCAAACCGAATTGCAGGTGACCGCGGCCCGCGACATTGGCACGACGGCCTATGCCGGCACGCCCGACTACCTCAAGGTGATCCTGGATAAGGCCGATGAGATGGGTGTGAGCCTGTCGATCACCAAAGCGGCTGTGGGTGGCGGGGCGCTGTTCCCCTCGTTGCGGCAGGAATATGCGGACCGGGGGATCGCCTGCTTGCAATCCTATGCGACCGCCGATCTGGGCAACATCGCTTATGAGAGCCCCGCGATGGAAGGGATGATTGTCGACGAAGGCGTGATCGTCGAGATCGTGACGCCGGGCACGGGCGATCCCGTCGCCCCAGGCGAAGTGGGTGAGGTTGTGGTCACGACGCTGAACTCCGACTATCCGCTGATCCGATTTGCCACGGGTGATATGAGCGCCGTGATGGCGGGGCAAAGCCCCTGTGGCCGTACGAACATGCGGATCAAGGGATGGATGGGCCGCGCGGACCAGACCACCAAGATAAAGGGGATGTTTGTGCGCCCCGAACAGGTGGCTGCCCTCGTGGCGCGCCACGACGAGGTAAGCCGCGCTCGGGTGATTGCGCGCCGAGACGGGCAGCAAGACGCGATGACAGTGCAATTGGAAAGCAGCGGGGGCAATGCCGACAGCTATGTCGAAAGCGTGATTGCGACGCTCAAGCTGAAAGGAACGGTTGAAGTTGTCGAGCCGGGCAGCCTGCCGCGCGACGGTTTGGTGATCGAGGACCAGCGCAGCTATGACTGACGCGGCCGCATCGCCGTAAGGCGGATGAGTCGTTCGTCCTCGACGTTTCGGCTGGAAACCCGAGTGAAAAGCTTGGATAAAGGGGCCGTTCTCAACGAGGCCGCCATTGACCCTCACACACGTCTCTAACGGTATGTCCCGACGGGCGCCTAGGGCACCGCGTGCACTAAGCGGTGCGGCGTGGATGATCGCCGTGATCTGCCTGCTGCCGATGATCGCGGTGATACTGGCTGCATTGACTGGCGGCACAGACACAATTGTGTCTCTCGTCTCGACCGTGTTGGGCCGCTATGCGGTCAATACCGGGCTGTTGATTGTTTTGGTGTCCCTGGGGACCTTTTTGGTGGGCGTCGGCGCCGCTTGGCTGGTCACAATGACCCGCTTTCCCGGCGTTCGGTTTTTCGAGATCGCGCTGGTCCTCCCATTGGCCTTTCCGGCCTACGTGCTGGCCTACGCCTATACCAGCGTCCTTGATCATCCCGGCATCGTCCAATCGACTTTACGGTCGGTGATGGGGTGGGGCCCGCGCGACTATTGGTTCCCCGAAATTCGCAGCCTTGGTGGCGCCGCCCTAATGTTGGTCCTTGTGTTGTATCCTTATGTCTACCTGCTGGCGCGGGCCTCATTCCTGCAACAAAGCGGGTCGACGTTCATGGCCGCGCGTGCCCTGGGCGCACGACCCTTGTCCGCGTTCCTGACGGTAAGCCTGCCCCTAGCGCGTCCCGCCATTGCAGCTGGTGTCCTGCTTGCAGTGATGGAGACGATCGCAGATTTCGGCACTGTGGCCTATTTTGGGGTCCAGACCTTTGCGACCGGCATTTACACCAGTTGGTTCTCGCTTGGTGATCGGGCTGGGGCCGCGCAATTGGCTGTCTGTTTGCTTTGTTTTGCGCTGCTTCTTGCGGTGCTGGAGCGGGCACAACGCGGGCAGGCCAAATATCACGACCCTAGCCGTGGCCAAAAGCATCAGCCGCCCCTGCACCTCCAAGGCGCACAGGGGTGGATAGCGATGGTGTTGTGTGGGTTGCCCGTACTGCTAGGGGCGATCATTCCAATCATTGCGCTGATCAGCCTTGGCCTGGGGTCTGACCAGGACTTGCTGAGCGCGCGTTACCTCGGATTTGTCCGAAATTCTCTGGTGCTTGCCTCAACCGCGGCGGTGTTGACGGTGATTGCAGCCATTGGGCTGGGCTTTTACCAACGGATGCAGCCTGGGCGCCTTTCGTCCTCGGCCACCTATATTTCGCGGCTGGGCTATGCAGTGCCTGGGGGTGTGATCGCGGTGGGCCTAATGGTGCCCTTTGCGGCCTTCGACAACGCGCTTGACGCATGGATGCGGGCCACTTTTGACATCTCGACCGGGTTGCTTTTGACCGGCTCCATCTGGCTGTTGGTTTGTGCCTATATGGTCCGGTTCCTGGCAGCGGCCCTTGGGGCCTATGAAGGGGGGCAGGCCTTGGTTCATGCCAATATGGATGCGGCGAGCCGATCGTTGGGCAAGGGGCCTTTCGCGACGTTGCGCCGGGTCCATTTGCCGATCCTCACCCCCAGCCTGCTGACTGCCTTGTTGATCGTCTTTGTGGACGTGATGAAAGAATTACCCGCGACGCTGATCATGCGCCCCTTCAACTACGACACGTTGGCCGTTCAGGCGTATCGGTTGGCTTCGGACGAACGGTTGGAGGGGGCTGCTGTGCCCAGTCTGGTGATCGTTGCCGTGGGCCTTTTGCCTGTCATCCTGATCTGCCGCCAGGTCGGCCGCCGCTGAGGTGGATCAAGATCTGTCTTAAGAAGTACAGGCAGATGTCGCGATCACAGCCACACCATTTTGATCAAACGTTCCGGCGCTCGTCTGGCCCTCTGCGGTCAAAGTTACCTGTGCCCCCGCCACTTCGGAGCCTGAAACGGTAATCTGGCGATCGCTGGTGGTGTCGTCCAGGTCGATGGTGAAAGCCAGGGGCAGGTCTGGCGTCAGGGTGGGCAGGGTCAGTGTCAGAACCGTGTCGCCATCTCTGACTTGGGGCGTGTCATCGATGCCGTTCGGGGCTGACACCCATTCAAAGGGTTGGAACACTTCGACGCCTGCGCCCGTGCTGGTCGTGTCAAAGATAAGACCGGCCGGGGCCGTGCCGAGATTCAGAACCAGCGTCGCAGGGCCCATGGCGCATGGTGCGTTTTGGGTGATCGTAAACCGATCTTTAGGCGCGCCGTCGCGGAAGGTGACAGTAACGTCTGCACTTGCCGTCGTAACGGTCATGGTGGCGATGAGGGCGAGGGGGAAGCGCATAAAGATGTCCTTTTCCGGTTGAAAATGCACCTAGCGCTGTAAGTCCGAGGGGCAAGGCGCGCGGAGTGTCGCCTTGCCGCCAGGGCGCACCTGTTCGGTGCGCCACGCTTTGGGATCAGGTGTCGGCAGTGCCGATCTTGTCCTGGGTCTGCGTCTCGAAATCCGAGGCGTCGTGGCGTTCGTGCAGCTGCAATTCCGGTTCGCCAAAGGCACGGTTGACCATGCGCCCCCGTAGCGTTGCAGGACGTGCGTCAATCTTTTTCGCCCAGGCCATCACGTTGGTATAGCTTTCCACATCGAGGAACTCCGCCGCCGAGTAGAGGCGTCCCAGACACAACTGCCCATACCACGGCCAAATGGCCATATCAGCAATGGAATAGTCGTCGCCTGCGATGAACGGCTTGTTGGCAAGCTCCCGATCCAACACGTCCAACTGCCGCTTGCTCTCCATCGCGTAGCGGTTGATGGGGTATTCGTATTTCTCGGGCGCATAGGCGTAAAAGTGGCCAAAGCCGCCGCCAAGGAATGGAGCAGAGCCCATTTGCCACATCAGCCAGTTCAAAACCTCGGTCCGCGCAGGGCCGGAGGCAGGCAGGAACATCCCAAACTTTTCGGCGAGGTGGATCATCATAGACCCGGATTCAAAAACGCGCACCGGGGTGTCACCAGAATGATCCATGAGGGCCGGGATCTTGGAGTTCGGATTTACTTCGACGAAGCCCGACCCAAATTGATCGCCTTCGCCGATATTGATCAGCCAGGCATCATATTCTGCGCCGGAGTGCCCTGCTTCCAGCAACTCTTCCAACAACATGGTGACCTTGACCCCGTTGGGCGTGGCCAGCGAATAAAGTTGAAAGGGATGTTTGCCAACCGGCAGGTCTTTGTCCGCAGTGGGACCCGCAATGGGACGGTTGATCGAGGCGAATTTACCCCCCGATGCGCTGTCCCATGTCCATTTTGCGGGCGGTGTATAGGTGGGATCGCTCATGCTGCAGCCTTCCGTTCAATATGTTCTGTCGCAACCTAAGCCCTGTGCCGCGCCGGGCAAGGGCAGAGACTGTGCGCAGATGAAGAGGCGGCACGCAGCGCTAGAACCCTTTGAGGTTGGGCGGGTCATAAGCATTTTTGGCTTCCGCCCGCCGCTCTGACACGGATTCATGTATCTCAGAGCCGGGCGGAATATAGCGGTGCTGTCCCAGAGGTAGGTAATAGCCCAGAATATTCCATTGTTTGGGCCAGCGAGACCGACGTTTGAGGCGAGGAAACGCCTCTAGGATAAACCAACCTTTGATCATCTGGCTGTGCAGCGGCGCGTTTGGATCGGGCACCGAAATTTCAAGGTTCATCTTTTCAGTGATCTTGTCCTTTTTGCCCAGAACATAGCGATTATAGGTGATTTCACGAAAGGCGAGGCTGTCGACAGCCAGAGCGTCCAATTCCTGGCGCATCCAGTCCATGGTGATCTTGGACAGGCCCGCCTCCGCCTCGGGGATGGACCCTGCAACATCGGTGTGTGTGCCTGCGAACCAGACCTGTTTGACGTCTTGGGGCGGCGGGCTGTTCTTGGATTTGAAGCGGTTGCCATAATAGGTCTGGCCCGGTGTCCAGAACTGGTGGCGAAAGAACCGGCGCGTTTCGTCGATTGACAGAACGTGGCGGACCGATTCGACCGATGGGTTTTCGTCGACACTGGAATGGGTCGAAAACTCGACAATGGTTCCCCATTGCAGCTTGATCCGGATCATCGAACTGACGGTGTCCCACAGCCCCAAAAAGCGGATGGCCGGATGCCGCATCTGGAAGGCTTTTTCCAGCATCCGCAACTTGGCATGCTTCGTCCGCGGGTCGTCCTTGCGGATCTTGCGCCAGGCCCGAAAGGCAGGGGCGACAAGGTGAAACTCGCTGGGATGGACAAGACCAAAGTCATTGATGAATCCGGCCAGAACCCGGGCCGTGTAAGCACCGCGCGAATACCCAAAGAAGTAGAGCCTGTCGTCGTCCTGGTACTGGTTGCATAGAAACTCGTAGGCCCGCAGAACATTGGTTTCCAAGCCAAAGCCCGCGATCAGGCCGAGGATCTGTTTGGGCTTGGTCAGAAAGACCCGGGCAAAGGGATGCGTGTCGAGGGTGCCGACGCCCGGGTGATAAAACACGATCTGATCTTCGGACCGTTTGAGGCTTTTGTAGAGCCGCAAGACGTTTGATTCGTTGCTTTCAATTTCGTTGCCGGTGCCATCAAGGCAAACCACCAATTTGCGCGACATGGTTGAAACCCCTTGTCCTGACTTAAATGCAACAAGCTTACGCACTCAGGGCGGGAAGGCAATTTAAACCGGGGCGCGCGCGCAACTCATGGCTTGCTCACACGAGGGGGTGATCCACCGGCAAAGAAAAAGCCGCCCGGATTGGGGCGGCTTTCACATCGTCTCTTGCGTCTGGCTTAGCCTTGGCGGGCTTTGAACCGGCGCTGCGTCTTGTTGATGACGTATACGCGGCCTTTGCGACGCACAACACGGCAATCACGGTGCCGGTTTTTGAGCGAGCGGAGCGAGTTGCGAACCTTCATGGCGCTTCTTCCTCATGTTTCATGGCGCGAAGCAGCGCCGGGTTGCGTTTTGGCATTTTCATGCCGGTGTCGGGTGCGTTTGGGCCCTGTGGCCCGCCCGCGAAATCAGAATGGTGGGCGATACAAGGATCGAACTTGTGACCCCTTCGATGTCAACGAAGTGCTCTACCGCTGAGCTAATCGCCCACTCTGTCCCTGCGCATTTTTGCGGCCCACAATAAAAGCGGGCGCGGAAATCCGCGCCGGGTGAGCCGTGCTATAAAAGGAGTCGAAGTGAGTATCAAGGGCTTTTGGCTTTGTCTGTTCCTGCGCTATGTTAACGGCAAGAGGAGTGGTCATGCCCAAAGTCGCCTATGATGTATCGCACCCGGACAAACGCAGCAGCTGCGTTGTCTTTGCGTCGCCGCATTCGGGGCGCGATTATCCGTGGAGCTTTCTGCGTCGCACGATTTTGGATGAACGCACCATCCGGTCGTCAGAGGACGCTTTCGTCGACCAACTATTTGATATGGCGCCGCAATTCGGGGCGCCATTGCTGCGCGCCGGTGCGCCGCGCGCCTTTGTCGACCTGAACCGCAGCGCCGAAGAACTGGATCCCGCCGTTGTCGAGGGCGTGCGACGTCAGGGTCACAACCCCCGTATTTCCAGCGGTCTCGGCGTCATCCCCCGCGTGGTGGCCAACGGACGCCACATCTATCGCGGCAAGATCAGCCTGCAAGAGGCTGAGCGGAGGATTGAGCTTTATTGGGTGCCGTATCATCAGATGCTGCAAAAACTGCTGGACGGGGCACAGCAGCGTCATGGTCAAGCGGTGCTGATTGACTGCCACTCAATGCCGCATGAGGCGATGGACGGGATGGCGCGCAGCGGTGTGACTCGTCCGAACGTTGTACTGGGCGATCGGTTTGGTGCTGCGGCGGGTGGTGGCGTTGTGGATGCGGTTGAAGCGGCCTTTGCCGTCGCTGGGTTTAACGTTGTGCGGAATGCGCCGTTTGCCGGGGCCTACATTACCCAAGCCTATGGTCGCCCCTCGCGCAATCAGCACGCGGTACAGGTCGAGATTGACCGGTCATTGTATATGGATGAACGCACAATCCAGCCGCATTCGGGGTTCGAAGAGACGCGCGCGAGACTGCGCAGCGTCGTAGACGAAATATCTACCATCGGTCAGGTCCGCGTGCCTTTGGCAGCAGAGTAGTTGCGCTACCGCAGCGCCCGTCCCTTTAGAATTGCATCACTGCCAAAACGGTCGCGAATGGCGTCGGCGGCCCGTTCGGCCTGACCGCGTTTGCGCGCTCCGGGGTCAAGGAGGTCGCCGGATGCGCCCGCCTCATCCGCGCTGCGCAAATCGCTGATCCCGCAGCCGAGAAGGCGGTAAGGACCCTCGTCCCCCACCTGATCAAAGAGCCCCCGCGCCGTGCGATAAATCGTGTCGGCCAATTGTGCCGGATCGCGCAGCGACACACGCCGGGTCAGTGAGGAATGGTCGTGCCGCTTGAGCTTGAGTGTCACCACGCGCCCCGCCAGCCCTTTGGCTTTCGCGCGGTCCGATACTTTTTCCGCCATCCGCCAAAGGTGGCCATCTAGGATATCGGGGTCGTTGGTGTCCTCGCCAAAAGTCGTTTCATTGCTGATGGATTTCATCGGTGCGTCGCGCGACACGCGGCGTTTGTCTTGCCCTCGCGCCAGATGCCAAAGCCTGTCGCCCATCGCACCATAGCGGGCCACCAGATCGGTCCGCTCCCAGCGTAGAAGGTCCGTAAAGGTCCGAATGCCCGCCTTTTCAAGCGACGCCTGCGCCGCAGGGCCAATCCCCCAGATCAGCCGCACGGATTTGTTGCGCAGAAAATCACCGGTTTCCGCAGCGCCAATCACAGAAAAGCCACGCGGCTTTTCGAGGTCAGAGGCAACTTTGGCCAGAAACTTGTTGTGGCTCAGGCCGATGGACCCGGTCAGCCCCAATTTGTCTCGCATTCGTTTGATCAACCGCGCCAGCATCACAGCGGGGGGGTGGCCATGCAGACGCGCGGTGCCTGTGAGATCCAGAAACGCCTCATCCAGTGACAAGGGTTCGATGGCGGGCGTCAATTCTTCCATCATGGTTCGAATCGCGCGGGAGGCTTGGACATAGGCATCCATTCGGGGCTTGATGATCACCGCGTCGGGGCAGAGTTTGAGGGCTTGAAACATCGGCATGGCCGAGCGCACTCCGCGAATGCGCGCCACATAGCAGGCGGTCGAGACCACGCCGCGCCGCCCGCCGCCAATAATCACCGGTTTGCCCTCAAGGCTGGGGTCATCGCGTTTTTCGACCGAGGCATAGAAAGCATCGCAATCCATATGCGCAATGGACAAGTCAAAGAGTTCCGGATGGCTAAGCGTGCGTGGGCTGCCGCAAGCCGGACAGCGCTGTCCGGCATCAAATTCGGTAAGACAATCGCGACAGAGACTGGGCATGGTGCGGCTTCGTGATTACGTGTGAGAGTGTAGCGGAACGGGCGAGGAATGAACATGGGCGCGGATTGGATGGGCGCGAAATTGGCGCTGTTTGTGGGCGAGCCTCTGGTGGTGATTGAACGCGATGATTTCCCCGGTCTGACCTGGCCCGGCGCTTGGGACATGCCCGGCGGCGGGCGCGAGCCGGGTGAAACGCCTCTGGGCTGTGCGTTGCGCGAAACCCGCGAAGAGCTGTCCTTGGTCGTACCGCCTGAGGCAGTGACCTGGGGGCGCGCTTATGAAAACTCGATTGGTCGGGTGGTCTGGTTTTTTGCTGCCCGACTGCCTGCTGCGCGCGGTGAGGACATCGTTTTGGGCGATGAAGGCCAGCAATGGGCCTATATGGACGCTTCCGATTTCCTGAGCCATCCCAAGGCGGTGCACCCGTTCAAACCCCGCCTGAGCGATTATCTGAGTGGTGCACCAAGCGCATCATTTTCCAAGGATTTGGCCTGAGAAGGCCCCCCGCGCGTGTGCGGGGGGAGGTGACGAACCGCAGGAAGAGCCGGCCCGTCGGGGAGTATCACCTGACCCTACGTTAACACCCGCATATGCATTCACCTAGTCAGGAATTCCTGACCTGACAATATCAGGTGGCATGTTGCGCTGAGGGCACAACCTATAGAGGCAAAGATCAGCGGTTTGGGCTACGTGCCTGTGGGCTGGCCATCTCTGCGAGGATGGTGTCAGCCGCTTGCCGCGGGTCTGCTGCCGTCCAGACGGGTCGGCCTACCACGATATGATCGGCCCCATCTGCAATGGCACTGGCCGGGGTGGCCACCCGTTTCTGATCGCCCAGATCGGCCCCTGCGGGACGTACGCCCGGGGTCACGATCAGGCGTCCATTGGCTGCGGGCAAGGCGCGGATCAATCTGGCCTCTTGAGGCGAGGCGATGACACCGTCGGCCCCAGCCTCAAATGCGCGGGCGGCACGGGTCTGCACCAGATCGGGAATGTCACCGGGTTGGATCAGGCTTGCGTCCAGGTCGGCCCGATCCAGCGAAGTCAGGATGGTCACGGCGAGGATCTTCATGTTGCTGTCTGCCGCGCCTTCCTTGGCGGCGCGGACAACGTGGGGGTCGCCATGGACAGTCAGGAAATCAAGGTCAAACTGGGCTAGGCCTCGAACCGCAGCCTCGACTGTCGCGCCAATGTCAAAGAGCTTCATGTCGAGGAAAATACGCTTCCCATGCTCCTGCTTGAGTTCATTGGCCAGTGCCAGACCGCCACCGGTGAGCATACCGAGGCCAATTTTGTAAAAGCTGACGCTGTCGCCCAGTTTTTGCGCCAAATCCAGGCCTGCAATGGCGTTCGGCACATCTAGCGCTACGATCAATCTGTCATCTGCCATAGCGTTTGTCCCTTTTGACCCGCGTTTGAGCGGTCATAGGCAGGTGGGGCATCAAAGTCTATCGGACAAAAAAGGCCCGGATGCCGTTGCGACATCCGGGCAGTGATCAGAGACCTAGCAGGCAGGCAGCTTGTCTCTGTACCTCAGCGCCCGCGATGTCATATGCGGGGACAGAATGCACAGATCCTGGGGCGCGGAGAATTCTGGGGCTATGCCGCCCGGGCTGTCAGCGTGGCAAAGCGATCAATGGTCATGCGACGCAATCCCGTAGCCATCCGGCCGGCGCGCTGAGGCACAGCGGCGGCGGGCATGTGGGTTGCATCGGCGCGGCCACGAGTATGGCGGCGCATGGCTTGTATGGCCAAACCTCGTGCGGCGTTCTCGAACGTCATGTCGATAGGAGCGTCGATAGCGCAGGCATAGCTGCGTGTATTGTGGCTGTCGTGTACCGTCACGAGGGCCTCAAAGGATTGGGTTGCCGCGTTGTAAATCACATCACTCAGTTGCAATGGAACGGTCTGCATCTTGTACACCTGTATCTTGTTGTTCTTGCTCTATTAACAACAAGATGGGGATAAAGTTCCGGTTTGCAGGGGGAATCGGGATGAATTTCGCTCACGATTCTGTCAGTTTGACCAATTTTCGGGAACTGCTTCCATTAACCTATTGTTAACGATGGAAAATTTCCTGTGGATAAAAATGTGGATAACTTGCCGTACTATTCTATTTTTTGATGTATTCTGCGATGTGGTCACTGCACCAATGCATCCTCCGCAAACATGAACCAACGCCATGCGCTCTGGGCTCACTTGCGCATTGAACTTGAAATTCGACTGGAAAAATACCCTGTTGCTCTTGTGCAACGCCCCCGTCTTCCCCATCTTTTACGCGTAGGCCCGAACGCCTTGCGTGCCTCTGAGAGGGCGCAACATAACCGGGCGCTGTGAAAAGGAGAGAGACCCATGGACTTGTCGAAGTTCACGGAGCGTTCGCGTGGTTTCGTGCAAGCGGCGCAGACCATTGCAACCCGCGAAAACCACCAACGTTTGACCCCCGACCACATCCTCAAGGCATTGATGGATGACGATCAGGGCCTTGCCAGCAATCTGATTACAGCCGCAGGCGGCGATGCCGCGCGCGTGCTGTCTCATGTCGACCAGACCCTCGCCAAACTGCCCAAGGTTACTGGAGATGCGGCCCAGGTCTATCTGGATCAGTCCACGGCCAAGGTCCTGACCGAGGCTGAGGCTTTGGCCAAAAAGGCAGGCGACAGCTTTGTCCCGGTTGAGCGTGTTTTGATGGCGCTTGGCATGGTGAAATCCGGTGCCCGCGACGCGCTGGAGGCGGGCAAAGTCACGCCCCAAGGGCTGAACACGGCCATTAATGACATTCGCAAGGGCCGCACGGCTGATACAGCGAGTGCCGAAGATGGCTATGACGCGCTGAAGAAATATGCCGACGACCTCACGCAACGGGCCGAAGAAGGCAAGATCGACCCCATCATTGGCCGCGATGAGGAAATTCGCCGCGCCATGCAGGTGCTGAGCCGCAGGACCAAGAATAACCCGGTTTTGATCGGGGAGCCTGGCGTGGGTAAAACCGCGATTGCCGAGGGTCTGGCCCTGCGTATCGTGAATGGTGATGTGCCGGAATCCTTGCGCAACAAGCGCTTGATGGCGTTGGACATGGGAGCCCTGATCGCCGGTGCGAAATATCGCGGTGAGTTTGAGGAGCGGTTGAAGGCCGTTCTGACCGAAGTGACCCAAGCCGCGGGTGAGATCATTCTGTTCATCGACGAAATGCACACCCTAGTGGGTGCGGGCGCCTCTGAAGGCGCGATGGATGCGGCCAACCTGATCAAACCTGCCCTGGCGCGCGGTGAATTGCACTGTGTCGGGGCCACGACGCTGAACGAGTACCGCAAGTATGTGGAAAAGGACGCGGCCTTGGCCCGTCGGTTCCAGCCTGTTGTGGTGGATGAACCTACGGTCGAAGACACCGTCAGCATCTTGCGCGGTATCAAGGAAAAGTACGAACTCCACCACGGGGTGCGTATTTCCGACAGTGCCTTGGTGACGGCCGCGACCCTCAGCCACCGCTACATCACGGATCGTTTTTTGCCGGACAAGGCCATCGACCTCATGGACGAGGCGGCAAGCCGTCTGCGCATGGAAGTTGACAGCAAGCCCGAAGAACTAGACGCGCTGGACCGGCAGATCCTGCAAATGCAGATCGAAGTCGAAGCGCTGCGCCTCGAGGATGATCAAGCCTCAAAAGACCGGTTGGAGACTTTGGAAAAGGATCTGGCGGACGTTCAGGAGCGCAGCTCGGAAATGACCGCCCAATGGCAGGGCGAGCGGGACAAGCTGGCTTCGGCCCGTGATATCAAAGAGCAGTTGGATCAGGCCCGCGCGACACTTGAGATCGCCAAGCGCGAGGGCAACCTCGCCAAGGCGGGCGAGTTGTCTTATGGCGTAATCCCCGAGCTTGAGCGCAAGCTGGGCGAGGCCGAAGGTGCGGAAACCGACGCGATGGTCGCCGAGGCGGTGCGCCCTGAGCAGATCGCGAGCGTCGTCGAGCGGTGGACCGGTATTCCGATGTCAAAAATGCTCGAAGGCGAACGTGACAAGCTCTTGCGCATGGAAGAGCAGTTGCACACCCGTGTTATCGGTCAAGACACCGCTGTGCGTTCTGTCGCCAATGCGGTGCGCCGTGCCCGTGCGGGCCTGAACGACGAAAACCGTCCGCTGGGGTCGTTCCTGTTCCTTGGCCCCACCGGTGTGGGTAAGACGGAGTTGACCAAGGCGCTGGCCGAGTTCCTCTTTGACGACGATGGGGCCATGGTCCGAATTGATATGTCCGAGTTCATGGAGAAGCATTCGGTAGCCCGTCTGATCGGGGCCCCTCCGGGTTATGTCGGATATGACGAGGGCGGTGTTTTGACCGAAGCGGTGAGGCGCAGGCCCTATCAGGTAGTTCTGTTTGACGAGGTCGAAAAGGCGCACCCGGATGTGTTCAACGTTCTGTTGCAAGTGCTGGATGACGGGGTGCTGACCGATGGTCAGGGTCGCACGGCGGACTTTAAGCAGACCCTGATCATCCTGACGTCGAACCTTGGGGCGCAAGCGCTCAGCCAACTGCCTGACGGGGCGGACCCAAGCGGTGCGCGGCGCGATGTCATGGACGCAGTGCGCGCTCATTTCCGGCCCGAGTTCCTGAACCGGTTGGACGAGACCATTATCTTTGACCGGCTGGCCCGCGAGGATATGGATGGCATTGTCGATATCCAGATGTCGCGCCTGCTCAAACGTCTGGCTGCGCGCAAGATCGACGTGTCGTTGGATGAAGGGGCACGGAAGTGGCTTGCGAATGAGGGCTATGACCCCGTCTTTGGCGCGCGCCCGTTGAAACGTGTGATCCAGAGCGCCTTGCAGAACCCGCTGGCCGAGATGCTGTTGGCGGGCGATGTACGGGACGGTGACACGATCGAGGTGACTGCCGGAGCCGAAGGGTTGATCATCGGGGATACGGTGGCTGCCACCAACAGACCCCGCCCGGATGATGCGGTCGTCCACTAAACCTGGAAGATGCAAACGCAAAGGCCCGCAGCGATGCGGGCCTTTCGTCGTCTCAGGGACCTGTGATCAGAATATGAAGTCTGACGCGTCTAGTTCGGCCACAGTCATGTTGTGCAGCGTGACCTCATCCGGGCCGCCTGCGTCGATGATGACGCTTGTGCCGCTTTGGTAGATGATGAGGTCGAACATATCGCTGACCCCGTTGTGACCCGAGTAGTCGAGCACATCGATACCGTCCTCGAAATCCTTGATCGTGTCGCTGTGCGCCCCGTTGTTAAAGACAAAGCTGTCTGCGCCAGTGCCGCCAACCATGATGTCTTTGCCGGAACCGCCTTTGATCTCGTCGTCGCCTTCGCCGCCCCAGATCTTGTCGTTGCCATCGCCACCGTTCAGCGTGTCGTTGCCTCCATCGCCATAGATCCGGTCATTGTGGCCGCCGCCGTTGATCATGTCGTTGCCCGAGCCGCCGAACAGGACGTCGTTGCCGGTGTCGCCGTTTAGGACATCATGCCCTGCTCCCCCGGATACCTTGTCCTTGCCTGAGCCACCCGACAGTTGATCGTCGCCGCCCATGCCATTCAAATGGTCGTCGCCGTGGCCGCCAGACATGACGTCGACACCGCTTTGACCGTTGGTCTTGTCATTGCCCGTACTGCCCGTCATCACATTGTCAGCCAGAACAAAGTCGTCATTGGTCAAATCCTGGGCGAACACGCCGTTCAGTGTGAGCGTGTTACCGTCGCCAAAGTCGATCAGCGCGCCATCTGGCGTGTCGATGATCGTCATGTTCTCGATGGCTGAAATGCCCAAGGCTTGAACGTCGATTGTGTCCTGACCGGTAGTGAAGTCGGTGATCGTGTCCATGCCGCTGTTGGCCTCAATGACAAAGATGTCGTTGCCCAAGCCACCTGTCAGAACGTCATCACCGACGGTGCTGCTCAACGTGTCATTGCCTTCTGTACCTTCAATCGCTTGACCCATGTTGCCGTCAAAGTTGGGTTCTTCGGGGGGCGTGACCACCTGGGCGACGACACCATCAACACCAAAGGTGTAATCAAAGGGTGTTTGATAATTCGAGGTGATTTGAAACCGAAAATCGCCTTCCACCAAAGGTATGAATTGGAAGGTAATCGTGGTGTCGCTCAGTGTAGCCGGTGAAAGCATCCAGCTGCCCGACATCTGATTGCTGTGTTGGAGCAGGGTGCCGTTCATCATGGGCAGGTTAGAATTCAAAGCACTTGTGTCATCGTACAGCGTGAAGTGCAGCAGGTTGGGGATTGTCGATAATTCGAGAGTGATTGTGTAGAGTTCGCCGACAACCACGTTGTCGACGGAGATGATGTCGCTGTTATCATCCCCGGAAATATTGCCCGTGAACGTATCGCCTGCCTGTATGGTGCCGGGTTGGTCGCCGACTTCGGTATAATTTGTCATGTATCTGCCCTAAATTTTTTCTTCCCAAACGCCACGCCCCTCCCGTTTCCAGGTCTGGGAAGTTTTGCGTCCGAAGTGTGTTAACGGCGGATTAAGGCAGTCTTTTGAGTAAAAAGGGAATTGATTGAGACCAATGGATGTTTGCGCGCCTTGGTTCGCGCCCAATGTGGCAAGTCAAAGGCAATGGATGTCGCCACGAAAAAGGGCGCCTGCGAAAGGCGCCCTTTTGTCACTGTATATAGTATGACGCAGCTTAGCCCACGACAAAGATATCGCCGAGGTCGAAGTCGCTGTTGCTCAGATCACCCAGATCAATGTCAACCAGACGGATGCTATCGCGGTCGCTGAAGGTGATCAGAACGTCATCACCGTCCTGAACCATGTTGAGGTCCGAGATATCAGTATAGCCGTAGGCGTCGATCTGGATGATATCCTCGCCGATGGTGAAATCGGTGATGGTGTCGGCCCGTGTCCGATCATCGGCAAAGACAAAGACATCATTGCCGGCACCGCCGGTCAATTCGTCATCACCCCAGCCGCCTTCGATGGTGTCATTGCCGGTGCCGCCGTCGATCTTGTCTTTGCCTGCGCCGCCGGAAATGTCGTCCGCACCTGCGCCGCCCCAGATCTTGTCGTTGCCATTGGCCCCCAGCAGGGTGTCATTGCCATCTTCGCCATAGATACGGTCATTGGCGTTCTGGCCATTGATCAGATCACTGCCTTTGCCACCCTTGATCACGTCATTGCCGGCGCCGCCGTCGATCGTGTCATTGCCATTGCCACCAAACAGCCGGTCCGCGCCAGAGCCGCCGTCGATCTCGTCATTGCCTGTCCCGCCATCCAGCGTGTCGATGCCGGTGCCGCCATTGATCGTGTCGTTGCCGCCCATGCCCTTGATGTTGTCGCTGCCATCGCTGGCGGCAAAAAACTCGGCGATCTCGGTGGCTGTGATGTTATCGCCGCCTTCGGTCACGGCGATCACGGGGGGATCAATCAGGATCAGGTCGTCATTGCTGAGGTCCCCAACCGAGAGGCCCGACAGTTCGATATAATTGCCATCACCGGTGTTGATCCGAATACCGGTGCCCGCGGCCTGAATGGTCAGCAGCGAAATGTCCCAGATGTTCAGCCCGGTCAGGTCCAGCTTGTCCTCGCCGACGGTAAAGTCGGTGATGATGTCGCGCCCGTCGCCATTGCCGATACGGAACACGTCCGCACCCAGGCCGCCGGTCATCTCGTCGTCATCTTTGCCGCCATCCAGCGTGTCGTCATCGGCACCACCGTTCAGCGTGTCATTGCCGCTGCCGCCAAGAAGCGTGTCATTGCCATCCTGGCCGATCAATTCGTCTTCCTTGTTGCCGCCGTTTAGCAGATCTGAGCCACCCGCGCCTGTCAGCACATCGCGGCCATTGCCACCCAGGATCGTGTCGTCGCCGAGGTCACCGTTGATGGTGTCGTTGCCATTGCCACCGTCAATTTCGTCATTGCCCATGCCGCCGGTGACGCTGTCAGATCCACCAAGTGCCAAAAACGTATCGTTGCCGCCCATAAGACTGATCTGTTCGGAGGTGTCTGAGCCCACGATGAAATCGTCTCCATTGCTGGGATCAGGATAAGTGATCGCGGTCAGCGTGGCGGTATAGTCGACGGGCGTATTTGCGGCAAAGCCCAAGCTGATCGTTTCAGTCGCCGTCGCCGTAAATGTCAGCGTCAGCGTGAATGCACCCGGGCTGGTTTCTGTTGCCACTGTTGTTCCTGGAACGCCAAAGCCAAATGCGGATGTGGCCGAAGTCCCCGTGGCTGTGAAGGTATAAGTCACCCCGGCAATCACGTTGATCAACGCCTCATCGGCAACGTCGAGCACTGATGGAAAGGTCTCGCCAACTGTGCCGACCAGTTGGTCGCCAAGAGAAAGATCAATCGGCCCTGCGCCGTTGAAGTCGTCTTGGTATGTGGTGGCTGTGGATGAAACGGATTCAATGAATGTGGTCGGCATCTAATCTTCCCCAAGTGGTAACGCGGCAGTCGATCCAAGCTGGCAGGCTCGGCACCCGAGAGGTTTTATCATGCGAGGGACGACCGAAGCCGAAATTCGTCCGAAATGGGTCAGATTTGTGTCAAATACACGCGACGCGTGAGATTTGAGTTGCTGAACCCGCGACAATGCGGGTTCAGCAGGTGGATTTGTATGTGATCAGAGCGGTTTAGCCCTCGGCAGGCAGAATCACCTGGTCGATCACATGGATCACGCCGTTGGATGTTTCGACGTCTGCGGCGACCACGGACGCGTCGTTGATTTTGACCCCATCGCTCAGGTCAACGGTCAGATCGCCGCCTTGCACCGTTGTGGCGGTCATGCCGTCGCTCAGATCCGTCGACATCACTTTGCCAGGGACCACGTGGTAGGTCAGGATCGCCGTCAGAGTCGGGATATCTTCCAGCAGCGCCTCGACGGTGCCTTCGGGCAGGGCGGCAAATGCTTCATCTGTGGGGGCGAAGACGGTGAACGGGCCATCGCCTTTCAGCGTATCCACGAGGCCCGCTGCGCTCACGGCGGCCACAAGCGTTTCGAACGTACCTGCCTCAACGGCGGTGTCCACGATGTCTTTCTTGCCATAGGAACCTGCAAACGCGGTGCCTGCAACGGCGAGTGCGGCGGCGGTCATTACAAAAGTTCTGCGGATCATGGTTAGTCTCCTGTCGATTAAGTGAAGCCGTGCGGCGTGCACGATTGTGAGGGAAACGCAGCAAAAACCGCATCGGATCACTGGGGATTTTTGCCGACGCGATTTGACCGAAACGGGTCGCGCCCTAAGCGTTGGTTTCGCGCAATTTCCAGTCACAAACTTGTTAGTGCAGGGCTGTGATCATTGCCGACTTGCGCCCGCTCGCTTGGCTTTGCACAGTGACGCGATACAGTTGATCAAAGGAATACCTGATGGGTTTTGCCGCCGCCGTTATCGAGATCATGGCTCTTAGCTTTGCCGCCATGATCGGTGTGGCACTGGCAGTGGTGGCCGTGATCTTTGTGATCGACAGATCGCAGACCAGCGACGCGATCCGCCGCAATTATCCGGTCATCGGCCGGTTTCGCAAATTGTTCTCAAGCCTCGGCGAGTTCTTTCGACAGTATTTCTTTGCGATGGACCGTGAGGAGCTGCCGTTTAACCGAGCGCAGCGCGAGTGGATTCACCGAGCGGGTGAGGGTCATGGCAATACCGTCGCCTTTGGTTCGACCCGCAACCTGGGTGTCGTTGGCACGCCGATTTTTGTGAACGCGGCCTTCCCGCCCCTCGAAACCCAATTTGCCAAGACCGAGCCAATGGTCATCGGGGCCGGTGCCCGCACACCTTATACAGCGCAGTCCTTTTTCAACATTTCCGGTATGAGCTATGGCGCGATATCCAAACCTGCTGTCCAGGCCCTCAGCCGCGGTGCAAAAGAGGCGGGCATTTGGTTGAACACGGGCGAGGGGGGGCTCAGCCCTTTTCATCTGGAAGGTGGGGCTGACATCGTTTTTCAGATAGGGACGGCCAAATTCGGTGTCCGCAACGAGGACGACACCTTGTCAGAGGACAAGCTGCGCGAGGTCGCGGCTCACGACACTGTGCGCATGTTCGAGATTAAGCTGGCCCAAGGGGCCAAACCCGGGAAGGGCGGTATCCTGCCCGGAGCCAAAGTCACGTCAGAGATTGCCAAGATCCGGGGCCTCAAGGTCGGGCAAGACGGCATTTCGCCCAATCGCCATGCGGAAGTGGACGATTGGGATGACCTGCTCGACTTTATTGACCACATTCGCGAGGTCACTGGAAAGCCGGTTGGTATCAAGACAGTCGTGGGCGCCGAAGGGCCGATCCGCGATCTGTTTGAAACAATTGCGGCCCGCGGGGCGGACAGTGCGCCCGACTTTATTACCGTGGACGGTGGCGAAGGCGGCACCGGCGCGGCCCCGATGCCCTTGATCGATCTCGTTGGCATGTCCATCCGTGAGGCGTTGATCACCGTCGTGGATCAACGCGATCGTGTGGGCCTGAAAGACCGCATTCGTATCGTGGCCTCGGGCAAGTTGGTCAATCCGGGCGACATCGCCTGGGCGCTTGCGGCGGGGGCGGATTTCGTGACCTCGGCGCGTGGGTTCATGTTCAGCCTGGGCTGTATTCAGGCGTTGAAGTGCAACAAGAACACATGCCCGACTGGAATCACCACCCATGACAAACGGTTTCAGGCAGGCTTGGTGGTTGAGGACAAATATATACGCGTGGCCCGTTATGCGCGCGACATCACCAAAGAGGTCGAGACCATCGCTCATTCTGTGGGTGTAGGGGAGCCGCGCCTGATGCGCCGACGCCATGTGCGGATCGTGCAGGATAATGGCAGATCGTTGCCCCTGAACGAGATCACCCCGAGTTACAATAACCTGACAAGCCCGTGAGGGGGGATAACCTGCGCGCCAAGATGTGCCATGTATAGTGCAACAAGGTTAAACCCGTAGGAGACGGCCCACATGGCTTTTCGCTGGAACAACACACTGACCCGCGCCGATG
>NZ_CANNES010000001.1:812500-1235053 GCF_947503705.1 uncultured Tateyamaria sp.
AAACGAAACGCGGAAATCATTAGCGCGCAGTGATCTGCCCGGCATGCCCGGGTTGGGTTGGCGCAAAGCTGAAAGCCATGCGAGACGCTTTTTCGAAACTGCCTCTGGTATGAAGCTAACAGCTTGGGACGAAGCCATCGAACAGGCTCGAATAGAAATCCTAACGGACATGAAATTCAGTGAAGATGACGGCGTGCTGCGGTCACCTGGCATACCTTACATCTGCCGCACCGAACTGCCCGACTGGTTCAAAGACAACTGATGGATTAGATCAGTAAGAGCGCTACCGCGCTTTTACTCGTCCAATCTGGACGCTTTGATTGATCCGAGATCAATCCAATTGACATCGTATAGAGAGATACAAGTTACTTTGAGAGAAATCTCCAAGTAACAATCAACACTGTTTGATCTCGCCGAGTGTGGCGATGATCTCAGTTTGGTTCTGCATCTTGTTTAGTAGCCGCAAGGCGAAAGGCAGATAAAGAAGGCGACTCATCGAATGCTTCCTCGTTCGATCTGACGTATCCCTGCTGAAACAAACAGAGTTGTCCAAGTCAAGTACACTAACCAGAGCAGCATCGTTCGTATCCCGCACGGATTACGGACAATGGTGACTGCTCAATTGTCAGCATGCCACAAACATGCTGGCGGGAAAGTATGCTTTTGATACCGGAAGAATGGATGCATTTAGTTACCAGCTGTGCATCCGCGTTAGACGCAAGTCTTTCTTTTTCTGGATCAAATCAAGCGCGAAAAGGGCGTTTGGTGAATGCCTTGGCAGTAAGAGGCGATGAAAGACGTGATACTCTGCGATAAGCCATGGGGAGCTGAGAATAAGCTTTGATCCATGGATCTCTGAATGGGGCAACCCACCTGACAGTTTCATATTGTTGCGCAAGCACTCAATATGTCGCTGAAACAGGTACTTTTAACCTGAATACATAGGGTTTTAAGAGCAAACCCGGGGAACTGAAACATCTAAGTACCCGGAGGAAAGGAAATCAATTGATACTCCCCTAGTAGCGGCGAGCGAACGGGGACCAGCCGAGCCATGAATGTGACTAGAACGACCTGGAAAGGTCGGCCATAGCGGGTGACAGCCCCGTATAGGAAGCACGATTGGACGTATTAAGTAGGGCGGAACACGTGAAATTCTGTCTGAAGATCGGAGGACCACCTTCGAAGGCTAAGTACTCCTTACTGACCGATAGTGAACCAGTACCGTGAGGGAAAGGTGAAAAGCACCCCGACGAGGGGAGTGAAACAGTACCTGAAACCGAACGCCTACAATCAGTTGGAGGGTCCTTGCGGCCTGACAGCGTACCTTTTGTATAATGGGTCATCGACTTGGTCTATCTAGCAAGCTTAAGCCGTTAGGTGTAGGCGCAGCGAAAGCGAGTCTTAATAGGGCGAATGAGTTAGGTGGATCAGACCCGAAACCGAGTGATCTAGGCATGGCCAGGTTGAAGGTACAGTAACATGTACTGGAGGACCGAACCCACATCCGTTGAAAAGGATCGGGATGAGCTGTGCCTAGGGGTGAAAGGCCAATCAAACTCGGAGATAGCTGGTTCTCTGCGAAATCTATTTAGGTAGAGCGTCATCCGAATACCCCCGGGGGTAGAGCACTGGATGGGTAATGGGGCCCCACAGGCTTACTGATCCTAACCAAACTCCGAATACCGGGGAGTACTAGATGGCAGACACACGGCGAATGCTAACGTCCGTCGTGAAGAGGGAAACAACCCTGACCTACAGCTAAGGCCCCTAATTCATGGCTAAGTGGGAAAGCAGGTGGGACGACCAAAACAACCAGGAGGTTGGCTTAGAAGCAGCCATCCTTTAAAGATAGCGTAACAGCTCACTGGTCTAAATAAGTTGTCCTGCGGCGAAGATGTAACGGGGCTCAAGCCATGAGCCGAAGCTTAGGATGCACATAGTGCATGGTAGCAGAGCGTAGTGTGACATAACTCCATGTCTCCTTACCCACTTCGGTGGGATTGGAGACGAGGAGTTTTCTGTGAAGTCGGCGCGTGAGCGATCCGGTGGAGAGATCACTAGTGAGAATGATGACATGAGTAGCGACAAAGAGTGTGAGAGACACTCTCGCCGAAAGTCCAAGGGTTCCTGCTTAAAGCTAATCTGAGCAGGGTAAGCCGACCCCTAAGGCGAGGCCGAAAGGCGTAGTCGATGGGAACCAGGTTAATATTCCTGGGCCGTGGAGTGGTGACGGATCTCGAGGGTAGTTCATCCTTATTGGATTGAATGGGCTGCTTAGAGGTTCCTGGAAATAGCCCTCCTATAAGATCGTACCCTAAACCGACACAGGTGGACTGGTAGAGAATACCAAGGCGCTTGAGAGAACTATGTTGAAGGAACTCGGCAAAATACCTCCGTAAGTTCGCGAGAAGGAGGCCCGGTTCCTAGGCAACTAGGGGCTGGGGGCACAAACCAGGGGGTGGCGACTGTTTATTAAAAACACAGGGCTCTGCGAAGTCGCAAGACGACGTATAGGGTCTGACGCCTGCCCGGTGCCTGAAGGTTAAAAGGAGGGGTGAGAGCTCTGAATTGAAGCCCAGGTAAACGGCGGCCGTAACTATAACGGTCCTAAGGTAGCGAAATTCCTTGTCGGGTAAGTTCCGACCTGCACGAATGGCGTAACGACTTCCCCGCTGTCTCCAACATAGACTCAGCGAAATTGAATTACCTGTCAAGATGCAGGTTTCCCGCGGTTAGACGGAAAGACCCCGTGCACCTTTACTACAGCTTCACACTGGCATCAGGCCAAGCATGTGCAGGATAGGTGGTGGGCTTTGAAGCAGAGACGCTAGTCTTTGTGGAGCCTCCCTTGAGATACCACCCTTGCTTTGCTTGATGTCTAACCGCGGTCCGTTATCCGGATCCGGGACCCTGTGTGGCGGGTAGTTTGACTGGGGCGGTCGCCTCCTAAAGCGTAACGGAGGCGCGCGAAGGTTGGCTCAGAGCGGTCGGAAATCGCTCGTTGAGTGCAATGGCAGAAGCCAGCCTGACTGCGAGACTGACAAGTCGAGCAGAGTCGAAAGACGGCCATAGTGATCCGGTGGTCCCGAGTGGAAGGGCCATCGCTCAACGGATAAAAGGTACGCCGGGGATAACAGGCTGATACTGCCCAAGAGTCCATATCGACGGCAGTGTTTGGCACCTCGATGTCGGCTCATCTCATCCTGGGGCTGGAGCAGGTCCCAAGGGTACGGCTGTTCGCCGTTTAAAGAGGTACGTGAGCTGGGTTTAGAACGTCGTGAGACAGTTCGGTCCCTATCTTCCGTGGGTGTAGGATACTTGAGAGGAGTTGCCCCTAGTACGAGAGGACCGGGGTGAACGATCCACTGGTGGACCAGTTGTCGTGCCAACGGCAGTGCTGGGTAGCTATGATCGGACAGGATAACCGCTGAAGGCATCTAAGCGGGAAGCCCCCCTCAAAACAAGGTATCCCTGAGAGCCGAGGTAGACCACCTCGTCGATAGGCCAGAGATGTAAGTGCAGTAATGCATTCAGTTGACTGGTACTAATTGCTCGATAGGCTTGATTTGATCCAGTAAAAGCGAGATTTCTCGCAATGACCGATAAATCAAAAGCATACACAGACTGAAAGTCGTACACGGCTTGGACAACAATTGTTGAGGAATAGAGGATTTTTTCGGTTTGGTGGTCATAGCGCAAGCAAAACACCCGGTCCCATCCCGAACCCGGCAGTTAAGTGCTGTTGCGCCGATGGTACTGCGTCTTAAGGCGTGGGAGAGTAGGTCACTGCCAAACCTAAAAAATCCTCTACATGTATCTCTCTGACGATACTTCACCAAAAATCTGACTTGCATCCATTGATTGTCTATCTAATGGATGGCTGTCGAATTGCATCTCATCCGATCTCAACAAGAGTTTCGAACGTGAGCTCGGACCGACCTCCGCGGAGCCTGTTGATATCGTGCCGCTAGCGATATCTGAACTTGGTCGCGTGTGACCCGGCCCCTTCAGTGATTTCATCGTACAAACTCAACCTGTCCACGGAAAATTTGAGCGCTCTACTGATGATTTTGGCGACCCCGGCAGGATTCGAACCTGCAACCTGCCCCTTAGGAGGGAACCGTTCATAGCGCTATTCCTTCTGTGATTTCTTATTCTTGGGTGTTTGTACAGCGTCCGTCTGTACATGGTTTGTACGAAAACGAGCCCTGACATCGGCCTCATCCGTCTCGGCATGAGCATAGATGCGCATGGGCAAATTGGGGTCTGACCAGCGGCCAGCCTTGGCTGCGGTGACTGGATCGACTCCCTGTCTGACCACCAATTCAGTAAAGAACCCGTGCCTTCCTGCCGGATGTGCCGAAAGGTATGGGATGCCTGCACTCTTGCAAATCGTCTTCCAGCGCGTGTTGTAACCCGTCGAGCTTCCGTAACCGAAAACACGCGGCTTCATGAATTTGCCGGTCTTGCGGTTCTTAGGACGCTTCGGCGGTAGCGCCAGAAGCTCGTCCATCATCTGAGGCGAAACGGTGATCCAGCCTTCGGGATGGCCTTTCTGTGCTTTCACTCGAACCTTGTTCTCAGCGGGTCGCAGATCGTCAGGCTCTATTGAGACAGCCTGATCGATCCGCGCCGCCGTTTCGAACATGAACCTGACCAAAGCGGCGTTGTATGGATCAGCAGCTCGACAGAACGCCTCGATCCATTCCTTGTCGGCGGGCTTACGTTCAACACGGCTGGTTTTTCCTCGCCGCTTATCCTGGGCAATGCGCTCGAATTTGTCATAGGGCTTAACCCGGATCAGCGGTGTTCCTTCCAACTCGTGCGCGTTGTTGATGACCGCACTCGCTGGCGTCACGATTTCGCGCCACCAAGTATCGGTCGAGGCCTTGGGCTTAAGTTTAGGGCCAAGTCCCTTCAGAAGCGCACCAGAGATCGCACCTAAAGGCATGTCGCCAATCTCTTCGACAATCGGGATCAACTGCTTCGCCGTCTTCGGGGAGGCATTGTAGAGCATGATTGCATCCGAGAACGTCTTGCTCGGTTCATCACCAACAACATGGCGGCGTATCTGAAGCTCGGTCTCGCGGTTTATCCAGTCCCGTGCGCCTGCTTCTGTAGATGCCTTAGTGCTTCGCCTGTATGGGCCTGCGATTGGCCTGCCGTTGTACTCGACCCAGCCCTTAGCCCAGTAGAAGCGACCCCTCTTGTAGATTTGGAGCGGCATGCCTGGCCTCCTTCAAAAATCTTGTCGATCTGCGCGGGTGTGATCAGCATGGTCCGCCCAAGACGGTAGAATGCACCGGTGTCGTTGGCCCGCTCACGCAATGTCCTCTCTGAGATGTCGATGCCCAAACCGGACATGACTTCGACCCATTGGGCGGGCGTCTTGCCCTGCGCCAGGATTTGCGAACATTCCGATTTCGCGTTGTCAGCCATATCAAGCGCCTCTTTGCGGGGTCTGGGCCTGTTCCCCCTTGGACATCTCAGCGCGAAGGCAACTGACAATCTGAGCGCTCTGTGAACGAAGGTTCTTCTTGGCCTCAGCTTCTAGCCACGCTTTCACATCTGCTGGAATGATTAGTTTGAACTGTTTGGCTTGCATGACGTCCCTCCAGTCTACTGGAACATCAGGACATAAAATGTCCGTTTATCCAAGGACAAATTATGTCCATGGTGGCCCTATGAGTGAAAAAACGCCGATTCAGTTCAAGCTGATGATACCCGCGGACCTAAAAATCCGGGTCGAAGAGATGGCCTCTTTGAATAGGCGCAGCCTGTCACAAGAGATCGTGGCTGCTCTTGAAGAGCAGTATCCGGCTCCAAACACATCTGAAGCTGCTGGTATCGAAGCCAGGGTACTTCTTTGGTTGGCGAGAAGAATACGGAAAGGCTCCCCAAAGCCTGGTTCACTACGCGACCGACAGGCAGCTGCCTACGAGGTTTTGGCCGGCAGATCGATTGCCCAAAACTCCAATGATGGTGATGAATTATAGCTGCCACCTTTGAAACAGAGAGGGCTCAGTTAGCCAACGGGTATCTTGGCCTTGTGGACGTAGACATAGCTGCCAGTCAAAGCATCAACACCGGCCCAGATTGAATGGTTGTGTGAATAATTTGGGGTTGCTTTTGTAAATTAGGATCGATACGTTGGCCAAAACCAATATGGGGCAGAGCATGCCGATTCCGAATCAGGCTGTCGTCAAGCCGATCATTGACGAAATTCGCGACGAGATCGTCGCTGCTATTCATGAGGCATGGGACGACTGGATGGCCAGTGATTATGTTGCTGTCTGGCGTTGCAAGCGCAGCCGAGCAAACTTCGTTTGGGAACAGATCGTCGACCGGGCGCACGCCGCACTGATGAACTTTGAAAATGTTCACATCATCGAGGCGACTGAAACGATGAAATTTCTGATCCACGATCAGGTTCTTTTTCGGTTCAAGAAGGCTGACGAAGCAGGCCGCACCGCAAACGTGGCCACCCAAATGGCGATGGCCTTCCACGACCACGATCAAGACTTGTTTGGACTGCCGGAAGTTCAGCGCGTCGAAGTAGTCTACAAACTGAACAAGCTAGAGACAGCGATTGCCGACATCTGTGTTGTGGCCCGCAATGGCGATGCCGTGACTTGGGAATACAGCCTTCTCGACGCCGAAAGTGTGGTCGCGCCGTTGCCCGTGCCCGAACCGGAACCCGTTCGGTCCGCTGCCAAGATCGTCAAACTCAAAGGCGTATCTGACGAACGCAAAAAGCGCGACAAGTAATGTCTGGGGAGTTTAATCAAGACCTGCTGCGGATCGCGCGGCAGGCACGTGGATGGAGTCAGTCCGAACTTTCGCGTCGCTCTCACGTATCACAGGCAAATATCTCGAAGCTCGAAAATGGCCTCATTGGGCCGACCGAAGATGTTCTTGAAAACGTTAGCGATGCGCTTGGTTTTCCTCAAAACTTCTTTTTCCAGAACGATCGAGTCATTGGGTTGCCTATGAGCGTTCAATACCGGAAGCGAGCGAGTGTTGGTCAGAAAGCCATTGAACGCCTAGAAGCAGAGCTAAACATCAGAATTTTACACATCCGGCGCCTACTAGACGCGGCTGAACTTGAGCCAGAACTACCGCTGCCGCGACTGGACGTTGACGAATACGGAGGCGATCCGGAGCAGATCGCAGAACTTGTTCGGCGGACTTGGCTGGCGCCAAGCGGTCCAATCCGGGATCTTGTCGCTTGGGTAGAACGGGCTGGATGCATCGTTGTCCACTGCGACTTCGCCGCTTTGAAAGTGGATGGCTTCACTGTCCAGATTTCCGACATGCCTCCCTGCATTTTCCTGAACCGAAATCAGCCGGCCGACCGCCAACGGTTCAGTCTCGCGCATGAGCTTGGACATGTTGTAATGCACCGCGTACCATCACCGGAAATGGAGGATGAGGCGAACGATTTTGCAGCTGCTTTATTGATGCCCGCACGTGACATCCGCCCGCATCTATCTGGCCGCCGTCTTACAATTCAACGGCTCGCTGGGTTGAAGCCAGTTTGGCGGACATCAATGGCCGCGCTGCTCGTTCGGGCAAAGACTATCGGTGCGATAACTTCTAACCAAAGTCAGTATCTTTGGAGGCAAATGAGTTCGATGGGATACCGTCGCTCGGAACCTCCCGAACTTGAGTTTCTGGCAGAGGAACCCAGTGTATTACCTGAAATCATCAGGCTCCACTTGGAAGACCTAGGATACGGCCTTTCTGACTTGGCCAACGCTTTACACTCGACAGAAAATGACCTGCGAACACTTCATCCTATCCCAGGTACTTCGAGGCATCTGCGTGTAGTCAAATAGAATGTGCGGAAACCACTAGTCAGATCATTGGAGCGGTCTAAGAAGCGATGAGGTCAAATATGCTTTGGTTAGCATCCAAGTTCGCGTAGTTCATCAATCAGTTTTCGCCGGACCAGTTTTGCTTCGTCAGCATCAAGGTTTGAACGTTGGTTAGGCTGACTACTCTCCAATTGGGTAGTTTGAGCGCGTCCTTCACAGTTGCCTTGAGTCGTGTTGAAGACAAACATGAATTCAGGCTGATCTCGGCGTACAGGTTGTTTTTTTGCCATCTTTATCATCCCGCCTGTTTGTCATCCGGTCGCTGCTCGACGCTCTCTATGTGATGTATAACGCGTTTTTCGTGCGTTGTGAATCCATCCATTGGGGGCGGAAGGACTGGAAGTGCGTTTTTCTTGTCCGCCACGCTTGCCCTTCCATCGATCTTACGTTCGATTCCGTGGTGAAACAGCTTCAACACACTGTCTGGGCCGACACCCTCGTACTGTAGAAATGCAACCTTCTTGCTCTTCCCGTCAGTCGTTGTACCTATGGAATCGCTGTGGAGATCTAGGGCGAGGCTCTTGGCGTACGGTTCAACGTAGTAAACCGTCGCTATTCCTGCCGCCACAATGTGGCGAGCACAGTTGTGGCACGGGAATGTAGTCGTGTACAAAGTGCCGCCAACCATACCGGTTTTTCCGGCACGACCAGCCGACACAATCGCTTCCATTTCAGCGTGAATAGAGCGGCTGTACTCAATTAAGTCTTTCACCGGTGTCTCAATCAGTGCAGCCCGTAGACCGTTCTTGTTAGCGCCCTTTACAAGCAATCCGTTATCCGAGAGCTTCTTGAAAATTTTCTCGTATAGTTCTTCCTTCTTTCTGTCATTGTGGCAGAGCTTGCCGCCCCACAAGTAGCACCGATGGTCGTCCTCACCGTCCTCAACAGAATACAGCCCGCCAAGTGCTTTCGGTACATCATTCCACCCAACACTAATCAGTTCGCCATCTTCGGAATAAATGGCCGCGCCGACTTGTCTTGAGAGACACGCAGACTTGCTGGCTGCTGAGACAGCCGCGTACATTCCCGCTTCGTCAGTAGTTGGCGTGTGCACAGAGATATTGAAAACAATCTCTAAATATCGCTCGATCACGGACTTTAGACGTGTATCATTTTCTCCGTCGTTTCTGACGAAGAAGTCAGAGAGATAGGCTGTTTTGCTAACTTTCTGACCATGATCACCTTCTTTATCGTTCTCATCTCTCGTAAAAATCCCTGACAGTTCGTCCTTCTCAATCCCTTGAGACCGTAGCCGAGCCTCGCGGACTACCTCAGGCGCGAAGACCGTGAATTGCCAATAAATTCCACCGTAAACCCTCCGTAAGAGTTTTGTCTCTTTCGGGTGCTTCAAGGAATCGATGATCGTTGCTTGGCGTAGACGTTTGGGTTGCGGCACTTGCTTTTCTTCGTCGTAACCGCCTCCAACTTTTCTTTGAATCGCGATCTTCTCTATTGCTTTTGCTGCTATGTAATCTTCTCCAAAACTATCCCTTAAATAAGTGCCGACGGCCTGTAGGTCCTTGATCCTGTCTGAGCCCGATAGAGAAGGAGAGCCTTTGGAGGTCTTAGCGGCATTTTCGCGGATCAGATCGCTAGCCTTTAATATTTCAACGCTGTAGCCGTAGTCTGTTTCCAAGATGCTCTTTAGTTCCAATGCGCTTCTTGAAACACCAGCACCAACGGCTCCAACCATCCCAATCACTAGCTCTTCAGTTGGCCGTGAGATGTCTTCAGCCGGTGCGGTTGATTCGAACTGATCTACTACCGATGTTGGTTTGGTTGCTGCTGATTGCTTGGCCATTAACTAATTCTTTCTTTGAAATACCAACAAAAACTCTCGCGCCTTCCGAGGATACAAGGCGATCGGATCAAGTGAAAGATACAACTACCCGCCGCGGCGATTATGCTGGGCTGTAGGGGCACTATACTTAAGAGAAGCAAAGGCGGGTGCAATCGAAAGCAGCCTGACAAACGCTGTTCGGGTTGTAGCTCAGCGCACCTGGTGGCTCATCATAGGAGAACTGCATGGCCAAAACGACATTCGCGGCCACCGCAGCAGAAGTCGGCTTGCCGCCCGGTGTATCAATTGTTGACACATGTATCTCTGAGTGATACATCTTCATCATGATCCAAAGCACCAAGGGCAAACTCGCCGTCAAAGGCAAGTACGGCAAAGGCTTCCCGGGTGACTTGGTGAAGCGCACGCGGGCGATGCTTTCGGCGCTGGATGCTGCGGTGGTTGTCGAGGATTTGCGGTTCCCGCCCGGCAACCACCTGGAAGAACTGAAGGGGGATCGGGCCGGGCAACACTCTGTGCGGATCAACGGGCAATGGCGCATCTGCTTTGTCTGGACGCCGAACGGCCCTGCCGACGTCGAGATTGTGGACTACCATTGAGAGGATACGCTGATGAGCTTGCTCGAGGACCCGATGCACCCAGGTGAAGTCCTGAAAGAGCTTTACCTCGATCCCCTGGAGATTGGGGCTATCGCACTTGCACGACGTCTGGGCGTGCCTCGGACGCGGATCGAGCGGTTGATCAAGGGCACGACCGGGATCACGCCTGACACGGCACTGCGCCTCGCCCGCGTGTTCAACACGACTCCAACCTACTGGGTGAACTTGCAAACGAATTATGACATGGCGCTCGCCGCTAAGGATATCGACGTTTCTGATATTGAACCGTTGGTTGCTGCATAATCACGTCCGTGATCTAACTGGATTTGTGCGTACAATTACTCCGGGAGTCGTGCATCAATGCTTTTTTTATTTGGCCTTTTGGCCGGAACGGTTTTGTCAATTTTTTTTGGGATGATCGTTTTTCACGTCTACGGCAAACCCACGCACGGCGCAGAAACCAATTCGATCAAAAAGGTCGTGCTGTCGGTTCCCTTCTTGTCACTATTAGTTTTTGCTCTCGTTTGCCTCGCCGTGGCAGTCACGGTTGATCTGCTTTTTCTGGCAGGCTCATCGGAAACCATCGGAAGCTTTTTGACATCTCCTAAGACTTGGCTGGCGGTTACAAAAGAGCTGTTCTTTGCGGCGTTCATTGCACTCATTATTATTGTTGTCGTTGAAGTAGCATCGAATGACGAACAAGTAGAGCTAATGGCGGAGTTCAAGGAAAGTGTAGAAAAGCTCACACAGGATTCCATCGACAAGGCTCAAGAAAGCGTGTTCGAGGGTGTCTACAAGAACGCTGTAGACCCTGCGGTGTTCGAAGAGGTCGTGGACTCGATTTTCACCGCTGACTTCATTCGGGAAGAGCATCACAGGAGTATCGTCTTAGAGCCGGTCGCAGACAGAGACGACATCGTTCTTATGAAAGTCAAACAGACGTACACAGTAAAAAATGTGACGAAGAACATAAAGTCTTCAAACCAGAGGTTTTACTTGCCCAACACACGCAACGCTGATGGCGACCTGAATCAGTTTACTCAACTGGCCATTACCAGCGAAAAAGGCGAGAAAAACGAAATCCCTGACACCTATCCTTATGTTAGGCAGGCTGAACCTGAGGAGGACAACAGTCCCGAAACAGCGCCCGCATGCGATCCAGCCGTTCCCAGTGTTGAACCTAGCTCAAGCGGCGCAGAAACGATCTACACCTTCCCAACAGTAAAGGTTCAAGGAGGAGGTGTTGTCCGCGTTGAACTAGAGCTACAACTGGTCAAGGATATGTCAGATAATGAGATTCTGACTTTTCTGTCACCAACCTTGAAAGGTAGTTTTTCCGTCCATAGTTATGTGTCCGATCTCGACATCAAGGCTATCAGCCTGCATCGAGGAGCTTTGACTGAAACTCCCGACGGTGGTGAGGACTTCAAACGCTGGACCTTCAACCGGCCAATGCTCCCGTATCAAGGCTATGTGGTAATGTGGTCAAAGGTTACTTGACAGTTTGTTTCTTGTTTTTGAAGAACGCCTAGTTGAACGAACGTTAAGGTTTTTGTAGTCTGGTGGCCGATGATGAAATGCCCTTGATTCCTTGGGCTTAAGTGGCCATATATAGTGTACAGGGTTGAGCAAAATGGCCCATGTTGTACAGGCAAAGGAGAAAACAATGACTCGGCAGAATCGTTTCCTTGGAGACGGCGGCACAGCTATCTAACCAAGGCCGTAAATTGAACGCGTGAGCGCGGCAGAATATGCCGCGCTTTTTTGTGTCTTATAGTTGCGTTGTCAACTTCGACCGGCTTTTCAGACACATCCCTCAATGCCTCAACCCCCTTTCCGCATGCGCCTCCTGGCTGTCTAGCTGTCCCTCAATCTCTCGGCGGCGGCCCTCGCTAAGGTCAAGCTCTGCTGCAAGCTCTCGTCCAGCGTCTTGTAGCTCGACTCGTCGTTCAGCAATCCGTTCAAGGCCTTCATGGATGCGGCTTGTGAGCGAATGAGCAACGTCACGCAGTCTTTCAAGCCACCCAGTTCCTTCTCGATCCTGCTGGTCGAGCGTGTCTCCAAGGCGGTCAAGCCCTTCGCGGAGGCCTCTGAGGCCGTCACCAACCGCTCGACGCAGGCGAGCAAGTCGCGTTCCAAGGCTGTCAGTTGGGTCATCTAGTCCTCCTCGATCTTGATGCAGGTGACGTGTCGTCCGTCCATCGTGCAGGTCCTGAGCCGCGTCTTCGATGGGTCCAGGATCAGCCAGGTCCCCTCGGGCCGCTCGATCCGTGTCAGGCCCAGTTCCGTTAGTTCCGAACGCGTCAGATGCACCGTCCAGAAAAAGCTCGCGGCAATCATCGAGGCGATGCCCGTCAGCACCATCAAAGCGATCAGCCAGGGCGAGATCGTCAGCCAGAGGCGGATCGATCTCAGCCGCGTCTCGAAGATGCTCGCCGTCTCGGTCTGAAAGCGGCGCGTATCGCTCGCGATGGTATGCTGCGCGGCGCCCACAATATTCTTCAAATCGATCCTGAAGTTCTTGAGCTGGGACGAGATCGAGGCGACGTGTTCCGCGCGCACCGTGTCGAGTTCCGCGTTCAGCTTCTCGCTCAGCCGGGTCGGCTTGCCAGTCTTCATGGAAAATCTCTCCTTTCAGCCGCCAGCGTTCGCCGGTCTCCGGGTCGCGGGCCGTGATGTAGGCCTTGC
Organism: uncultured Tateyamaria sp.; assembly: GCF_947503705.1. Classification (GTDB taxonomy): domain Bacteria; phylum Pseudomonadota; class Alphaproteobacteria; order Rhodobacterales; family Rhodobacteraceae; genus Tateyamaria. Next base: position 825,463 of record NZ_CANNES010000001.1, read on the forward strand.
CGGTGCGCGGTAGGTCGAAGCCCGCGTCTGTGAGCGCCTCGACCATGCTCGCGCGGTCTGTGATCAGCCCCATATCGATCTGGTCCTGTATCCAGGCGTGCAACTCGTCCCGGCCTTGGGCGCGAGTTGGGGCTTCGACCGTGTCGCGGACCTCTTGGGCGCGCTCCACATCCATCGGGTCGGCCCAGCCGTGGCGCTGGTTCATCACGTCCCGAAGACTGTCGTAGGCGTCCTGATATCCGGGCGGCGCGATGTTGAGGCTCTTGCCCGTCGTCAGCTCCAGGCGCGGGGTGCAGAAGTGCAGCTCGACCCGGCCTTCGTGGCGATGGCGGACCCAGAGCACCTCATATTGCTCGGGGTCCAGCCCCGCGAAGGCCAGCCGCTCGAACCCGTCCATGACCTCGGCTTGCTCGTCCTCGGTTGGATCGTCAGTGTCGGCAAAGCTGATCACGCCTGCGCGGTAGGTCCACTGATGGCGGCTGGCATCGATTAGGCCTTCGGTGCGCTGGGGGTTGCCCCGTAGCACCTCGGGCAAAGGATCGCGGGTGACTGTAACCGGCTGACCGTCCGCATCACGGATCAGGTCGCGGTTCCCGTCATAGGCCAGCACGTGCTCCGCGACGAGGTACCCGACCGGCCCTGCGCCCGCGCCTTTGCCGTTGGGGAAGAACTTGATCAGCACCGCCGCGCCTCATCTAGGAGCGCGGCCAGCTGGCGTTCGATCACCACGAGGCGGCGCGCAACGGTCAGGCTGTCAAGATCGGTGCGCCCGACCTTCATGGCGTGGTTCAGCCAACGGGCGATCTGGTTGAGGTTGCCGCCAATGCGTCCGATCGCAAGGACCAGCGCCGGATCGACGCTCGGCATGGGCTTGCGGCGGCGCGCCTCAGTAAGGCCAAGCGCCTCGCGCAGCAGGGTCGAGGCAGGCAGGCCAGCGGCCTCAGCCTTGGCGCGCAGCTGGGCCTTCTCAGACGCGGTGCAGCGGAAGACGAAGGTCTCGGTCAGCGGCTCTTTGGCTGCTTTTGGGGCGGGGGCTTTGCGCGCGCCGGTGGGGCTCGAAGGGGAGGCGTGCCACCCCTCGCAAGGTCCCGTGTCATCGGCGCAGCCGTATGACATGGGTCGCCTTGCTGTTTGCGCTTTGGTTGGATCGGTGGTGCTCATGATCTGAGGCCTGCCGCCTGGATTTGGGCCTGTGTCACCAGCTCTGCGGCCAATAGTGCATCGATCTGGCCGGGCGTGATGTGGCGGCAAAGAGGGTGGCGATCCGTGACCCAATTCGCCAAGCCTACCAGCATCTCGGCTTCCTTGGCCTTCGTCTCGGCGCGGCATTTGGTGATGTCCTCGACGTAAGCTCGCCAGCGTCCCGACTTGAGCCAGTTGTCAGAGAAACAGACCTTGGACCGGGTGAAGTCCGCGCTTTCAGTCGCGTAGGCCTTCACGGCCTGTAACAGGTCTTCGGCCTCTGTCCCGGCGTCCAGGATGTCCCTGATCCGCCCAAGGCACTCAGTCTTTCCGCGCAACCGGTCGGGCGGATACGCTGCCAAAATCCTCTCAACCTCTTCATCCTCGGCCACCACGCGCTCGCGCGAAGGTGGTTTATGGATGGTTTTAGGATGGTTTGGGGGCCGTGGTGGCCCCGGTACCCCGGCCACTGTGGCCCCCGTTCCGGGTCTAGTCTGGACGGGGTTCACTGTGGCCCCCGTCTCGATATCGGGTTCGGCGGTGAGTTCGAGCGCCTCGATTTGAGCCAGATCGATGCGGTAAACGACGGTGAATCCGTTCTTGCATCCACGCGCACCTGTCTCGACCAAAATGCCTTCCTTCAGGAAGTCCCGGATCGTCCTCTTGACCGTGGTCCCGCCAAGCTCTGTGTGCCTCTGGATCGTCCCCTTTGAACACCAGATGCCGGAGCCATCGTCCGAGGCCTTGTCCGCCAGAAACATGATGATCTGCTTGCGCGTCGCACTCCCAAACTTCCGCTCCGCACAAGCGTTTGCCACCCGCCAGCTCATCGGATGGCCTCAAAAGCCGCACGGACGTGCGAATTTTGTACAGGTTTTGTACGAGATTTCGGTCGTTTTCGGAGAATTCGGCGGAAAACGAAACGGGCGTTTCTGCACGCTTCGGCAGAACTCCTTGCAAATAAGCCATATTTTTCAGGCGGTTTTGGCGACCCCGGCAGGATTCGAACCTGCAACCTGCCCCTTAGGAGGGGGCTGCTCTATCCAGTTGAGCCACGGGGCCGCGCGTCTTTTGTCTACTTACGCAAAACCCGATTGTCACCTATTTCAAACCGCTCAAATGACCGGCAGTGCTTGAAATCCGTGCGGTTTTGTCGGTAACTCAGATCACCCATTCAAAAGAGGATTGCCTTTGACCGATCGCACCCAACGCCCGCTGACGCTTCGTGATGTTTCCGCGGCTTCCGGTGTTTCCGAAATGACGGTGAGCCGGGTTTTGCGCAATCGGGGCGATGTCTCGGAAGCGACGCGAAAGAAGGTTCTCGAAGCCGCCAAAACGCTCGGCTATGTGCCCAACCAGATCGCAGGCTCCCTTGCCTCTCAGCATGTCAATCTGGTCGCCGTTATCATCCCGTCGCTTAGCAACATGGTGTTTCCAGAGGTGCTGACGGGTATCAACCAAGTGCTTGAAAACACGCCGCTTCAGCCTGTGTTTGGTGTCACCGACTACATGCGCGACAAAGAAGAGCGGGTGCTCTACGAGATGCTGTCCTGGCGCCCATCTGGCGTCATAATCGCGGGGCTGGAGCATTCGGATGCAGCTGAGGCGATGCTGCGCAACGCTGGCATCCCGGTGGTTGAGATTATGGACACGGACGGGCGGCCCGTCGATAACATGGTCGGCATTTCGCATCGCCAGGCGGGCCTTGATATGGCGCGCGCGATCCTCAAGCAAGGCTATTCGCGGATTGGATTTATGGGGACATCGATGCCCCGGGACCACCGAGCGCGTAAACGGTTCGAAGGACTGACCGAAGGCCTCGCCAAAGCAGGTGTCGAGATTGAAGCACGCGACTTTTATTCGGGCGGATCGGCCTTGGCAAAGGGGCGCGAAATGACAGCCGCGATGTTGAAGGAAAATCCGGATCTTGATTTCCTTTATTATTCCAATGACATGATCGGCGCCGGAGGCTTGCTTTACCTTCTGGACGAAGGCATCGACGTACCTGGGCAAATTGGTTTGGCGGGCTTTAACGGCGTTGAATTGCTGCAAGGTTTGCCACGCCAACTGGCGACAACAGATGCCTGTCGGCTTGAGATTGGGCGCGCAGCCGCAGAAATCATTCTGGATCAGTCCAAATCCGACACAGAAAAAAGCCCCCAGCACATCACGCTCAGCCCCAAGATTTCATACGGCGACACGTTGCGCCGCAATATGCGGACGTGACGCCCTTCACGCTGACAAATCAGGCGGCGCGGCGCGTCTTTCTGGAGCGTCATGCGTTGTCAGACACACCCAGAGGTCCAGCAAAGGGTGCGGACCTCCTCCAATTGATCGAACGCTTGGGCTTTGTTCAGCTCGACAGCATCAATACCGTGGCTCGCGCCCACGACCTGATCCTGTTTTCGCGCAAACCGCAGTATCGGCCCAAAGCGCTCAAGCGACTTTATGATCACGACAGAGTCCTGTTCGAACACTGGACACATGACGCCGCTGTTATTCCAGTCAAGTTTTATCCGCATTGGCATCTGCGCCGCACGCGTGACGCCGAGTTGCTGCGCAATCGCTGGCGGGATTGGCGGCGCGACGGATTCGAGGCGCAGTTTCAACCCGTACTCGACATGATCCGCGAACGGGGGCCATTGTGTTCTGCGCAAGTCGGCGAGGGCGAAAAGCGCGGCAGTGGCGGCTGGTGGGATTGGCATCCGTCGAAGACTGCCCTGGAATATTTATGGCGCAGTGGCGCGCTCTGCGTGGTTAAGCGCGAAGGGTTTCAAAAGCATTACGACCTGACAGAACGGGTGCTGGAATCGTCAGTAACCGACCCCGCCAATGCACCCGATACGGACGAGACCATTGATTGGTGTTGCCGCGAGGCGATGAACCGTTTGGGATTCGCCACCCATGGCGAATTGGCCGCGTTCTGGGCGCATGTCACTCCGGTAGAGGCCAAGGCCTGGTGCGCCGCCGCTGTGGCACGGGGCGATATTGTCGATGTGCTGGTTACAGGTGTCGATGGCGTTGCGCGATCGGCCTATGCCTGGCCCGACATCGCTGATGATCCCGCGTTGGGGATTGAACCAACGTCGCGCCTGCGTATTCTCAGCCCCTTTGATCCGGCCTTGCGCGATCGCAAAAGGGCCGAACGGCTCTTTGGCTTTGACTATCGGATCGAGATTTTCGTGCCCGAGCCAAAGCGCAAATACGGGTACTACGTTTTTCCCCTGATGGAAGGTGATCGGCTCGTGGGCCGTGTGGACGTCAAGGCATTCCGCGGTGACGATGTGATGCGCGTGCGCGCGCTTTGGCCGGAACGTGGCGTGCGCTGGGGCAAAGGACGGCACGCAGCTTTTGAGGCAGAGCTGGACCGTGTCCGCCGATTGGCAGATGTGTCTGACATTGCCTTTGACGATGGCTGGTTGCGCGATCCAAAATAGGGCGGGTGACAGATTGCGCTTGGTTGTAGAAACGCTAGGGTCGCGGCATGTCTGAGCAACAGAAATTCGAGCCCAAAATCCGATCCGTCGGGTTGAATGGCGTCCTTGTGACCTTTGGCGAAAAGGCCACAGATGCCGCCAACCGTGCCGCCATCGCCTTTCGCACCGCCGTCGATACGCAGCACTGGGCAGAGGTTGAGGAAAGCAGCAGCACGCTGGTCTCTGCATTTTTCCGTGTCGATCTGGCAGCGCATCGCTTCGACAAGATCCATGACCGCATGCAAGGCGTTTTGGCAGAGCAGGATTGGGCAAACGCGCGCCTGCCGTCTGGCCGGACACTCTGGACGATCCCGGCGGTATTTGGTTCTGATCGGGCGCCGCAATTGGCCGAAGCGGCAGAGGCGGCAGGGTTGTCGCAAGCCGCAGCATTGCAGGAACTGACGACGGCGCGGCTGCGCGTTCTGACATTGGGATTTGCGCCGGGGCAACCCTATCTGGGCACATTGGGTGAGCATTGGGATATTCCGCGCCAGGTGGGCCTGTCACCGAACGTGCCTGCTGGCGCGTTGGTGGCTGCCGTGCGCCAAATCTGCCTCTTTGCCAAAGACACCCCAACAGGCTGGCGCCATGTTGGCCAATCCGCCTTTCACTGCTTTCGCCCCAAGGGTGGCACGCCTTTTCCACTCTCACCTGGGGATGAAGTACAATTCACCGACATCTCCGCCAAAGAACTGGCGCGCATCGAGGCACATAACGACGAAGGGGCTGGGGCGGCGATCCGCGAGGTGCTGGAATGAGGGCCCTGGTCGTTCATCAGGTCGGACCAGGCGTCGCTGTACAGGATATGGGGCGGCCAGGTTTCCTGGCCAAAGGCTTGACGCGTGGTGGCGCGGCTGACCTTCGCGCGGTGTATGAGGGGGCGGCGCTGTTGCGGCAAAGCGCTGATTTGGCTGTACTAGAAATGGTCGGTACGGGTGGCACATTCGAGGCGAAAGAGCCGCTGCGCATTGCACTGACGGGTGCGGCCATGACGGTGGCTGTTGATGGTGAAACCGTTGCGTGGAACGCAAGCCATATGATGCCAGCCGGTGCCAAACTGGTGATCGGACCCAGCCGTGACGGAACCTACGGTTATCTGCATGTCGGCGGAGGCTTTGACACGGACGCGGTGTTGGGTGCGCGGGCCACGCACCAATCCGTCGGTTTGGGGGACTTGGTCAGCGCCGGAATGATCTTGCCGGTTGGGCCGGACAAAGGCCGGGATGTGGGCATGACGCTGGCGCGCGATCCGCGCTTTAGCGGTGGAGACTTGCGTATCGTTCCGAGCATGCAGACCGAGGATTTTGAGCCCACAATACGCGACCGTTTTGAAGAGACAGCCTTTCGCCGCGATCCCCGTGCAAACCGTCAGGGTGTAAGGCTTGATAGCGATGGCGATGGTTTTTCGAACCCCAAACAGCTCAGCATCGTGAGCGAGGTCATCGTGCCTGGCGATATCCAGATCACTGGTGACGGCACGCCTTTTGTTTTGATGGCAGAGTGTCAGACGACCGGAGGCTATCCACGCATTGGCACCGTCTTGCCCTGCGACCTGCCTCGGGTGGCACAGGCCCCAGCGGGCGCGCCTCTGCGCTTTACCTTTGTCAGTCTGGCAGAGGGGGCCGCCATTCAAGCGCGCGCCGATGCTGATCTGCGCAGGATGGGGCAATCGGTGACGCCCTTGGTCCGCGATCCGCATGACATCAAGGATTTGCTGAGCTATCAACTGGTTGGCGGTGTTGTCTCCGCCACAGACACCCCCCTGGACGAAGGATGAAACCAATGCAGGTCGACCTGAACGCAGATATGGGCGAAAGCTTTGGCCCCTGGAAAATGGGCGATGATGCGGCTCTGTTGGAGACGGTCACCTCGGCCAATATCGCCTGTGGCGCACATGCGGGGGACCCCGACGTCATGGCCAAGACCATGGGCATTGCACTGGCGCAAGGCGTTGGCATCGGATCGCATCCCGGCTTTAACGACATCCAGGGGTTTGGTCGCCGCCGTATCACCATGCCTTTGGAATCGCTGCAAAACTCGATCCGCGTGCAGGTCGGGGCGACGCTTGGTATGGCCAATGCGCTGGGCGCGACGGTGCGGCATGTGAAACTGCATGGGGCGCTGGGCAACATGACGTCCGAGGACGAAGACATGGCCCGAGGGTGTTATGAGGCGGCCCTGTCTGCGCATCCGGATGCGATCCTGATGGTGTTGGCCGCAACCGCTCAGGAACGCGCGGCGCGCAGCCTTGGTGCCCGCTTTGCTTGCGAAATTTTCGCGGACCGTGCGTATAATGATGATGCGACTTTGGTGGATCGCCGCACGCCGGGTGCCGTGATCCATGACGCCGAACTGGCGGGCCAGCGGATGGTCGACATGGTGCAGGCCCAGGCTATCATCACCGAGAGCGGCAAGCGGATCGACACGCCCATCGACAGCATTTGCTGTCATGGCGACACGCCCGAAGCGGTGGAGATTGCCGCGTCTGTCCGGCGCACATTGGAGGCGGCAGGCATCACTGTCCAAACCTTCCAGGGGCGGACAGGCTAGGGCGGAAGACAGCTCTGCCCTCTCGGGTTAGTCCAGTCGTCGTTCTGCAAATATTCCGTTGTGGCGGGTATTCAGCCGCGGCGCGGTCAAACCAATTCGGCGTCGGTCATGATCTCGACCAAGGCCGGGCCATCCACATCCAGCGCCTTTTGCAACGCTGCCTCGATCTGATCCGAGTTCACGACCTTTTCGCCATGCGCCCCGCAAATCTTGGCAAAGGCGGCAAAGGACGGGTTGTGCAGGGTCGTCTCCCACACGGGCCATTCGCCGGAACGCTGCTCCTTGGAAATCTTGCCAAGCTCTCCGTTGTGCAAGAGCACATGGGTGATATCCATCCCGTACTTTACAGCCGTCGTCAGTTCCATCGGGTATTGCCCAAAGCCGCCATCACCCGAGATCGAGATGATCTTGCGCCCCTTCAGCCACTCGAAATCCTGGCAGGCGGCCCAGGCGCCCATGGCCGCCGGAAACCCAAAGCCGATCGAGCCGAGATAGCCCGACATCAGAACCCGCTGGCCCTTGGTCTCGAAATACCGTCCGAAGGAATAGGTGTTGTTTCCGACATCCACGGCAATCACCGCGTCCGCCGGGGCGACACGGCTGAGTGCGTCAAAGATGGCAAAGGCGTGGATGCCCTTGCTTGTCTCTTCTGACATACGGGTCCGTTTTTCGCTGCGCCAGATGTCCCAGCGTTCGGCCAGTTCGGCCACCTGATCGGGCGCATCCGAGGGCCGGGACAGGTGCGGTCCGACTGCCGCGCAAAACGCGCCAATCTCGCCCCAGATGGGGAGGGCCACCGGATGGAATTTGCCCAGTTGCATCCGCTCAAAATCGACCTGAATGATGGGTTTCGATGGCGTGATCCCCGTGTGGTTCGAAAACGACGTGCCCAGCGAGATGATCAGATCGGCCTCGTTCATGAACCACGAAGCAATCGGCGTGCCCGACCGGCCCAATACACCTGCCGCATTCGGATGATCATCCGCGATCAACCCCTTGCCTTTGAACGTGGTCAGCACCGGCGCACCCATGTCTTCGGCCAGTTTGGCGATCGTGTCTGCGTGATCCCACGCCCCGTGCCCGATGACAAAAATCGGGCGCTTGGCGGCGCTCATCATCTTGGCGGCCTCAGACACATCCGCGTCAGACGGCTTCACGACTGCGCCGCCCATACGCCCGTCGGGCGTGCTGGCTGGTGCATCAGACGGGTTGGTCTGCATATCATCGGGGAAGATCAAGTGCGACACATCCCGTTCCACCAGCGCGTTCTTCATCGCCAGCGATACGAGTTCCGAGTGCTTCGATGTGCTCAGCACCGTCTGGCTGAACCTGCTGACCGCTGCAAAGGCCGAGGCAAGATCAATGTCCTGAAATGCGCCCGGGCCAAAGACCTGCGTTTGCACCTGACCGGTCAACGCCAGAACCGGCGCGCGGTCTACCTTGGCGTCCCACAGACCTGTCAGCAGGTTGGTGGCGCCTGGCCCCGCGATGGTCAGGCATGCGGCCGGCTTACCAGTTAGCTTGCCATAGGCTGAGGCGGCAAAGGCGGCCGCCCCCTCGTGGCGGATGCCTACATATTTCATCTCGCCTGCCTCAACACGCATGCGTATGGCGTCGGCCAGTCCAAGGTTCGAATGGCCCACCATGCCAAAGACATGGCGGATACCCCAGTTGACCATGCTTTCAGCCATTTGATCGCTGACGGTTCGGGTGTGGGGCGGCTCCGGCTCGAGCCCCACAAAAATCTCGTCACCCTCGATCTTGACCGGGTAAATGTCCTGTCCGCTGTCCTCATGCCCCCCGGGCGGCTTGCCCGTCAACGGGTCAAAATCCCACCCGTGCCAGGGGCAGCGGATCCAGCATTTGTCATCCTCGCCCCGCTCGATCGACCCCTCGCCAAGAGGCCCGCGTTGATGCGGGCAATGGTTGTTCATCGCGGCCCACTGCCCATCGAAATGCGACAAACAGATCGACGTGGTGCGAGCCGTGACCGACTTGACCCGTCCCTCGGGCAGGTCGCCGGTATGGCCCACGCTGATCCAGTCCAGTTGATCGGTCATGCGACACCTCCAAATGTTACGCCCGAGATTTCCGACATATCTTTTTTCCAGGTCGTCAGGTCATCGTGGTTGAATTTCGACAGATGGTCGTGGCCGCAAGCGCGCGCCATGACCTGCATCAGCTCGGTGCTGGCCTCAAAGAAGTTGGCCAGTTGGCGGGCCGATTTCTCAATGACCAGACGGCTGACCAGATGTGGTTTCTGGCTGGCGATACCCACCGGACAGTTGTTGGTGTGACAGGCTCGCATCGCGATGCAGCCAATGGCCTGCATGGCCGAGTTCGACAGGGCGATGGCATCCGCCCCCAGCGCCAGTGCCTTGATAAAGTCCGCCGGTTTACGCAGGCCGCCAGTGATCACAAGGCTCACATCAGGCCGGTTCAAGCGGTCCAGATGCGCCCGCGCCCGCGCCAGCGCAGGGATCGTCGGGACGGAGATATTATCGCGGAAGATGATCGGCGCGGCACCTGTGCCGCCGCCACGCCCGTCGAGAATGATGTAATCCACGCCGACGGCCAGGGCCGCGTCGATGTCCTTTTCGATATGTTGTGCACTTAGCTTGTAACCGATGGGAATACCGCCGGTGCGATCACGAACTTCGTCGGCGAAATCCTTGATCTGGGCGGGGTCCGTCCAGTCGGGAAAGCGGGCGGGCGAAATGGCGTCTTGCCCTTCGTCCAAGCCCCGCACTTCGGCAATTTTGCCGTGCACCTTGTTGCCGGGCAGGTGGCCACCGGTGCCGGTCTTGGCCCCCTGACCGCCTTTGAAGTGAAAGGCTTGCACCTTGTCCAGTTTGTCCCAGGAAAACCCAAACCGGGCCGAGGCAAGCTCGTAGAAATAGCGGGAATTGGCCTCTTGCTCTTCGGGCAGCATGCCGCCCTCTCCCGAACAAATGCCGGTGCCCGCAATCTCGGCTCCTCGGGCCAAGGCAATCTTGGCAGGTTCGGACAGCGCACCATAGGACATGTCAGACACAATCAGTGGGATATCGAGGCGCAAGGGTTTTTGCGCATTGGGGCCGATGACAACTTCGGTCCCAACCGGGTCATCGTCCAGCAGCGGGGCCTTGTGCAATTGCGCCGTGATCAACTGAATGTCGTCCCAATCCGGCAGCGTATGGCGTGGCACGCCCATCGCATCGACCACGCCGTGATGACCGGTCTTGCTCAGCCCGTCTTTTGCATAGCCTGCGATCAACCCGGCATAGGGTTCTTCCGCGGTGCCATGGGAGGTGTCCGCATAAAGGCCCAGATAGCTGTCGCGATTGAAAGGTTGCGGATTGGCATAGCCCCACTCGTTGATTTCATCCGCGTCGACACAGATATCGTCGCCATCAATCCAGGATTTGAACTTGGGCAGCGCCTCGTCATTGGCATATTCCGATACGCCGCTGTCGAGGCGATAGTCCCAATCATGCAATCCGCAAATCAGGTTGTCGCCACGCACAAACCCGTCGGACATCAGCGCACCGCGGTGCAGGCATCGCCCGTAAAAAACGGACACCTCATCGTCGAACCGCACAACAACAAGGTCCACTTCGCCCACCAGTGCATAGGCTGGCGCGCGGTCGGCGAGCGTCGAGAGCTGCGCCACAATTTCTTTCTGCATTCAAACGTCCCAAAGTCAGTGTTTTCGCCACTTTGGCACAAGGGGATGCGCGACGCACATCACAATTCTCGCGCTGGGCTGGACACCCACTCAGAGGGCACGATTGCGCAATGTATCAATGGCCGCTTCAAAGCGGGCAGGGTCAGCGGCGGAACGCGCCATGATTTGCGCCCCTTCCACCTGTGCCAGAGCCGCCTGCGCCTCGGCTCTTGGGTCCGTGACAGCGCGCACCGTGCCGTCGGACTGTGCCAGACGAAAAACGGTTTCCAGCCATGCGGCAACATCCCGGTGAAACTGCGCCAGGAGGTTCCGCGTCTCTGCGGGCAAGGCTTGTTGCGTGACGCTAAGTGCCACGCACAGGCAGAGCGACCGCCCCGCTTCGGCTGCGATACGATAAAGGTCGAGGAACGCCAGCAAACGCGCAGAGGCGGAAGTCGTGTTGGCGTTAATGGCTGCGAGCCGGTCCAGAAACACAACCCGATAGCGGTCAATCAGGGCCAAGGACAAATCTCCTTTGGTCGCGAAATGGTAGTGGATGGACGCCTTGCGAATGCCGATCCCATCAGCCAGATCTGCAAAACTGACACCGTCAAATCCGCGCCGTCGAACAAGGTCTTCGGCACTGTTCAGGAGGGTCGCTCGGGTATCTTGCCTCATTATACCTTCCAGTCGGGTGTTTATCATTTGTTGTTATAAATAAAGTTCATGCGTATAAATTCAATAACAGGATTGCGATTCAATGCTATTTACCTATCTAATGGTAGGCAACGCAAAAGGAAGGGTCAGCACCAATGCAGCTCAACGCCGATTTCACCCAAAAAGTTCGTGTGGTGGATCAAGACAATCCTTGGCGCGCTTCCCCTAGCGCAGGGGTGGAACGCAAAATGCTCGACCGGATCGGTGAAGAGGTGGCACGCGCCACAACCATCGTGCGGTTCGCGCCAAACAGCGCCTTTGCCCCGCACACCCACGATGGCGGCGAAGAATACATAGTGCTCGAAGGTGTGTTTCAGGACGAGGCCGGCGACTTTCCCGTCGGCACATATGTGCGCAATCCGCCGACCTCTCGACACACGCCCAAGTCTGAGCCAGGGGCCACGATCTTTGTCAAACTGTGGCAGTTCGCTCCCGAAGATCGCACCCACGTGCGTATCGACATGAACTCACTTGTTCTCAAGGCCGATCCGGCGCGTTCTGGGGTCGCAACGGGCCTCCTGTTTCGGGATGCGACAGAGACCGTATTGACGGAACGGTGGGAGCGTGACGTCACGCATACGCTCAGCGTCGAGGGTGGCGCGGAAATACTGGTGCTTGAGGGCACGATCACCGAGGCGGAACAAGTCCTTGGGCCGCGCGATTGGTTGCGCATGCCGCCGGGTACCAGAACATCGCTCACCGCTGGACCAAACGGTGCAAGGATTTGGGTGAAAACCGGTCACTTGGCGCAAATGATCACAGCGTGAGCACAGCCAGGATCAATGTCATCGGCGCGGGTCTCGCGGGCCTGACAGCTGCGCGCCGCCTTGTTGCCCTCGGCACAGATGTAACCGTGCTCGAGGCGCGCGACCGCATCGGAGGGCGGGCGCTCGTCCTGCCAGCGGGGCAAGGCGCCGTCGATCTGGGCCCCGCGTGGATTTGGCCCGCGGTACAGCCGCAGGTGATGGCTCTCATCAGCGATCTGGGTCTCGAAACGCTGCCGCAATCCGAGGAGGGTGCATTTGTCTATGAGGCAGCAGAGGGTATTCAACGAGGCCTATTTCCGGCGCGCTATGGCGACGCGGCTCGCGTGCGGGGCGGAATTTGCGCGCTGGCTCAGGCCATCGCGGCAGAACTGCCTCCGGGCACGGTACGACTGGGCCAGGCCGTGCATACAGCCGACATCACGGATACGGTAACGGTCACCACACAAACTGGCGACACCTGGACGTCACAGGCGATGATCTGCGCCGCGCCGCCGCCCGTCGCCGCCACTTGGAACGTTACGCCGCCATGGCCCCTCGCATTGACGCAAGCCATGACGCGCTGGCCGACCTGGATGGCGGCCCATGCCAAAGTGGTGGCCGTTTACGACAGTGCCTTTTGGCGCGACGCGGGGTTCTCGGGCAGCGCCGTCAGCCAACTCGGGCCGCTGGTCGAGGTTGCCGACCAAAGCGACCCCGAAAAGGGCCAATACGCCCTTTTCGGTTTTGTGGGATGGCCCGCTGATCAACGCAAAGACACAAGTGCCTTGCGCGAGGCTGCGCTTGCGCAACTAATCCGGCTCTTTGGCCCACAAGCCGCAAATGTCAAAGCGCTGAGGATCATGGATTGGGCGCAAGAGCCATTTACGGCGACCCTTGCCGACCAAGTTCCGCCTGCGGGGCATCCCCCGTACGGCGCACCTGAACTGTCTCAAACAGTCCATGCTCGTGTTCTTTTTGCCGGGGCGGAGGTCGCGCAATCCCATGGTGGTCTGATCGAGGGGGCGATCCAATCGGGGATGATTGCCGCAGACAAGGCCGTGCAGCTGGCAAACACCTAGGCCATCAGAGACGCAAATCGCTTTCGCTCTGATCAAACACCGCCTTCATGTCGAAAAATACGCCGTTGGGCGCAAGATAGGCACGCAACCCATTGGCCCCCAGCGCCACCAGACGATCATGAGACACCGCCAGAACAACGGCATCGTAATCGCCAGCAGGTGCGGGCATATCCACCGTCATTTCAACGCCATAGACGTCTCGCACTTCGCCATGATCCGCCCACGGGTCAAACATATCCACGCTCAAACCATAGCTTTGCAGGTCGTCCAGCATGTCGAGCACTTTGGTGTTGCGGGTGTCGGCGCAGTTCTCCTTGAACGTCAGGCCCAAGAGCAGCACGCGCCCCCCTTTCACCCGCGCCTCTTTCTGGATCATCTTCTTGATCAAAAGGGTCACCGCGTGACGGGCCATCCCATCATTGATCTCGCGGGCCATACGTATGATGTCGGGGATATGGCCTGCGGCGATGGATTTGTGCACCAGATAATAGGGGTCAACACCGATACAGTGGCCGCCCACCAGACCGGGCGACAAGCGGTTGAAGTTCCACTTGGTGGCCGCGGCGTCCAGCACTGCGTTTGTGTCGATATCCAGATGGGAAAAGATGATAGACAACTCGTTGATCAGGGCGATGGACACGTCTCGTTGGGTGTTCTCAATCACCTTTGATGCTTCGGCCACGCGGATTGACGGGGCCAGATGGGTGCCGGCCGTGATGATCGTGCCATAAAGCGCGTCGATTAGCTGGGCCGCCTCTGGGGTCGATCCGGACGTGACTTTGACGATCTTGGGCAGGGGGCGCGTCTTGTCGCCCGGATTGATCCGCTCGGGGCTGTAGCCCGCGTAGAAATCCGTGTTCAGGATCAGGCCAGAGCCTGCGGCGACCAAAGGCAGGCAATCCTCCTCGGTGGCACCCGGATAAACCGTGCTTTCAAAAACGACGATATCGCCGCGTTTGAGGACTGACCCGATCATCCGCGACGCGGACAACAGCGGCTCCAGATTGGGTTGGCGGTGTTGGTCAATCGGCGTCGGCACCGCCACGATATAGACGTTGCAGTCGGCAATATCGGCCAGGTCCGTTGTGTACCGCACGTGTTGAGCGGCGGCTAATGCGGCATCCTCGACCTCGCCCGTGCTGTCACGTCCCGCCTGCAACTCGGCAACACGACCCGCGTTTAGGTCAAAGCCCACAGTGTCACGTTTCTTGCCAAACTCGACCGTCAGCGGCAGCCCGACATAGCCCAGGCCAATCACGGCAACGCGCAGGTCTTCCAAAGCAGGCAAAAGGGCGGGCGTGGTCATGGGCTTGGTCCTTAAAGGTGGATGCCAACGTGCCTAACCAGCCGGGCGATCAAGCGCAATATGAGGGTGGGTGCCCGCGATTGCACCCCGTGAGCACAGTCTCGTGTTGGTTCAGGGCCCAAAGATGGTTTTGAATCGGTCAATGCACGCGCGAAATCCGGCCTCAAAATTACCGTTGCCGGGGTGATAAACGCTCTCGAGTGACACCACGGCGTTATAGCCATCCGTGCGCAAGGCGTCCGCGATTGGCTGAAACAGCGGCCCCAATTGCCCCTCGCCCATCTCGCGTACCTCCAGCGTGGCGCGCGGCGTATCGACCTTCACATCCTTGATGTGGACATGCCCCAGATAGCCGCCTTGTACGGCTTCATAACCGTCAGGGTACGCCAATTCGTGACACCAGCAATTGTTGGCAGGATCCCACAGAACCTTCAGGGCATCCCTGGCGTCGAGGTCATCAATCAACCGCCGGGCCGTCGCGTTGGAATTGACCATCGTGCCATTGCCCGTCTCAACCACCAAAGTGATGCCCTCAGTCCGGGCCAATTCGACTGCGGGTGCGATCAGGGGCAGGATGCTGTCCCAGGCCCCATGGGCCACATTCCACTTTTCCGCCCCGCCCGCGCCCCAAAGGATCTGCTCCTTCTTCGGGGTCATGATGCGCACCAAAGGGCTGCCTACCACATGGGCCATGTCAATGACGCGCCTCAGCGCGTCCATATGCCGTTGATGCAAGGCATCACCCGGGCGGTTGGCAACAGTCATCCCGGCAAAGACATGGCGGCTGAGGCAACTGACGGGCTTGCCCCGATCCCGCAGGAGGGCGTCAATCTCTCGCACCTCCTGCGCGCTGTGATCGCCCACCTCGGTGTCGCCCACAAATTGCAACTCGGCATAGTCGAGGCCAAAGTCATCCATCACATCAACGGCATGGCGCAGATCGCGGCTGATCCCATCACAGATCACACCCAATTTCATCGCGTCACCTTGGCCGCGTCGCGGTGCAGTTCTGCGCCTACGATCTCTTCGATCACGCGGGTCGCGACCCAATTGTCACCCTCCGGATGGCGGGTACGGCCTGCATGAAAAATCTGCATCGCTGCGGCGGCAGTGTGTAGGGGCACGCCCAATTCCTCGCCCAAAGCCATCGAAATGGTGAGATCCTTGTGCATTGTGTTGATGTGACTGCCGGTGCCCTCAAACTGGCGATCAATGATCTTTTCCAGCGCGTTATTGGTGATGCCAGATCCGGCGGACGAGGTTGAAAACACGTCCAGAATGACTTGACCCGGCACCCCCGCCTTGGCGGCCAGGGCTGCCGCCTCAAACGTGGCGGAAAAGATTGAACCGATGAGTGATTGCAGACAGGCCTTCACAACCTGCCCATCGCCAGGTGCGGTGCCCACATGGTGGATCGAGGACGACACCGCCTCCATCACCGGTTTTGCGTCGCCCAGCACGTTATCGGAGGCGGCCGCCATCAACGTCAGCGTTCCGCCCTGTGCGCCGGGGTAGCCCCCCGACACCGGGCTGTCGATCAGATGCAGGCCAGAACCGCGCAATCCGTCCCCTATTGTCCGCGCTTCGGCCGGTTTGATGGTCGAGGTCAGCAGAATGGTCCCCCCGGGGGCCATCGTTTCTGCTAGGCCACCCTCACCCAGGATCACCTCATGCGCTTCGGTCCCTTTCATCACCATAACAAAGACGTATTGCGCATTCCGGCCCACCTCGGCCGTGCTCGCGGCCATTTGGCCACCCATCTCGCCAAAGGCCCGGTGACGGTCTGCGATCAGGTCACGGCCCCAGGTTTCAAACCCATTTGCAATCAGGTTCCTGGCAATCCCGCTGCCCATGTCCCCCAATCCTACAACACCAACTGACGTCATCAGCTGCTCCTCTCTCGTGTTACGGTCATTGACGGGGTTTCACACCATACGCGGGCGCCCGGCAGGTCCAAAAGACACCCCCTGCCGTATCGCGGCGCACCCCGACGGATGACGCAGCAAAAGGCTAGCACAGGTTTAAAATGGGGCGAGAGGGAAAAATCAGGTGTCGATTGCGACGGCCTGCCCGGTTTGGGCGGCTTGCTTGATGGCCTCGACCACCTGCACCGCGCGCAGCCCGTCCTGACCGGTCACGATAGGCTGTGCATCGCCCCTTATCACATCCGCAAAGTGGGCGATCTGCGCTTCCAGCGGATCGACCTGATCCAAAGGCACGCGGGTGGTCGACATCGGGGCCCACCAATCCGGACCATCCTCCTGATGCCACAGCGTCAGGTTCGGCAAGGCCAGCGATCCGTTGCGGCCCCCGATCACATAGCTGCTTTGATCGGTTGCCGGATAGGCCGGGTTTTCGCCGGCGGTCAGCTCCCAACTCCACGGGCCCAATGACACGTCGCTCAGGTTCACGGTTCCCAGCGCACCGCTTGCAAAGCGCAGGATGGCCACGCTGACCTCTTCGGCTTCCGCGCCCCGGATGGCATTACTTTCAAAGGCCTGTACTTCGGTAATCGGTCCGCACAGATGCATCAAAACATCCACGTCGTGAATGAGGTTGATAAAGAGCGGCCCGGCCCCCGCGCCCTGCCGCCAGGCATTGGCATAATAGCGATCCGGCTTGGGCAGCCAACAGTGGCCATGAACGGCTGTGATGGGCCCGAGCGAACCGCTGTCAATGATCTCTTTGGCCTTGGCAATCAACGGGTTGTGGCGGCGGTGATGCCCAACGAGCAACGGGACCCCAACGCGGTCGGCCGCGCTCACCATCTCGGCCCCCTCGGCGGCTGTCCCTGCCAATGGCTTTTCGACCAACACGGGGCAATGTGCCTTGACCAACGCAACAGCCATGGGCCTGTGCAACGCGTTTGGCACGGCGAGGATTACGCCATCAGAACAGGCTGCCAACGCCTCGATATCGGCCACCATGGGTAGGTCGCTTGGCGCTGTAACGGCGGGGTCCAGTACGCCAGACAACTGAACGCCCGGCACGCGGCCAATCGCCTTTATGTGGCGCTTGCCGATCAACCCGGCTCCTGCAACACCGATGCGCATCATGCCCGCGCCTCAACGGCGGCCATGATACCGCGCAGCTCGGCCAACCCGCGCATCCGCCCGATCAGGGGATAGCCTGGCAAGCTCTCGCGGTCGCGATCGCCCAGCAACTCTTGACCATGATCGG
Organism: uncultured Tateyamaria sp.; assembly: GCF_947503705.1. Taxonomy (GTDB): domain Bacteria; phylum Pseudomonadota; class Alphaproteobacteria; order Rhodobacterales; family Rhodobacteraceae; genus Tateyamaria. The sequence goes on from NZ_CANNES010000001.1 coordinate 843,345, forward strand.
GGCGCATCGGGATGGCATGATCGGCGCGACCTTCTGCGCGCCGGCGGGCCTCTTCGTCCATCAAGGCGGCGATCGTGGCAACCATATCTGTGTCTCCCTCCAAATGCGGGGCCTCCAGGAATCCGGGGCGGGCCGGATCGGGCGACGGCAGCCGCTTGGTATTTCGCAAGTGGGCAAAATGAATGCGCGGGCCAAAGCTGCGGACGAAACCAGGCGCGTCGAAACTGGCATCCACGCCCAGCGATCCGGTACACAGGGTCGCTCCATTCGCGACTGTATCTACCGCGTCAAGAACGTGGCCGTAATCATCGGCCGATGACATCACGCGCGGCAGGCCCAATAGGGAAAAGGGCGGGTCGTCCGGGTGGCAACACAGACGCATATCCAGCCGTTCGGCAACCGGAGTCACCTCGCTCAGGAAGTCGATCAGATTCTGACGCAGGCGCGCTGCGTTGATGCCGTCATAGGTCTTCAAGCGCGCACGCACATCATCCAATGTCCATCCGTCATTGGCACCGGGCAGGCCCGCAATGACGGTCCGGGTCAGACGATCCCGTGCCGTATCATTCATGTCCGCAAAAGCCATTGCTGCTGCGTCTTGAAGCGCCGCCGCATAGTCGTCGACCGCGCCCGGGCGTTGCAGGATATGCAGATCAAAGGCTGCGAAATCGGTCAAATCAAAGCGCATCGCCGTGCCCCCATGAGGCTGAGGTGCATGGGTTTGCGTTCGTGTCCAATCGAGGATCGGCATGAAGTTATAGCATATCGTCGAAACCCCGTGTCGCGCCAACGCCTCCATGCTTGCCACGTAGTGGCGCAAATGGTCGGCCATCTCAGGGCCTTGGGTCTTGATGGCCTCCGAAACGGGCAAGCTTTCGACAACCTCCCAGCTCAACCCAGCCGCCTCGATCATCGCCTTGCGCTCAGAGATGTCCGCGTCGGTCCAAGGCAAACCGGGTGCGTGCTGATGCAGCGCCGTGACGACGCCAGTTGCACCCACTTGCGGCAGGTCCGACAAATGTGTCGGGTCATCAGGGCCAAACCAGCGCCAGCATTCGATCATGGTTGCCATCCTTGCCCAAGCGGGCTGTTTGCAGACAGCGGCAGGACGACGCGCGCGCCGCTGCGATGCGACTGATAGATGGCTGTGACCAGCGCTATGGATGCCGCGCCATCGTCCAAACCCACCGCCCGGTTGGGTTGGTCTGTCAGGGCCCTTGCAACCTCATCCAGAAACCCGGCGAAACCAGACAATCGGGGCACAGTACCCGCAACCACTGCATCCACGGCCTTCTGTTTTTCGGGGTCGCGCGCTGTGAATGTCCATTTCCCCTCCGCCGGAGCATACGGGAGCGTACCCGACGTCGCCGTCAGGTCTTCATAGACAAAACGCAGTCGCGTTTCATCCCGTGCCGCACCCAGCGTGACCGAACTCGTCGCCAATCCACCGCCCTCAAGGTCAAAGATCAGTGCCGCACTGTCATCGGTTTCAATCGGGTTGATCAGGGTCCCGAGCCGGGCGGTCACGGCGCAGATTGGCGCCATGAAGTGCGACAGCAGATCGTGGCTGTGGATCGCATGGCCCAGAATTGCACCGCCTTGCTCACCTGCCCATGTTCCACGCCACGGCACTGCATAATACTCTGCGCCACGATTCCAGTGCGTCTCAAGCGCCGCCATACGCGGCGCACCGCATAGCCCTGCTTCGCGCAACGCCTGCAATTGGGAAGAGCCAGTCCCGAACCGGTACTGAAACACGGGAAAAACATGCCGGTCGGCGGCATCCATTGCGCCACGGATCGCATCAATCTGGGCCAGCGATGTGGCCAAAGGTTTCTCGCATATGACGTGTTTGCCTGCCTTGAGGGCAGCAATGGTCACGGGGGCATGCAGGTGCGGCGGCAGGCAAATATCGATGAGGTCCACATCCGCGTTCAATGCGGCCTCAAGGTCCGTCTCGCCGCGGATGCCATCCACCGCTAGCGCGGCCAGCCGGGCAGGATCCTGATCAACCAACATGCTGACTTCGAATCCGGGCAGTGCCCGATAAGCGTCCAGATGCTGCGCCCCGATCCCGCCGCCCAAAACCGCCACCCGGATCATGTGGACCGCCCCTCTGCCATGGCCTGCGCCCGCAGGGCCAGTTCCATCACCTCAAAGCAATGGCTTTGCCGCATCGCCGTCTCTGTCCGGTGCGCAATATCGTGGGCCAATCGGTCGAAATAGGGCAGGCCCGCATCCCGCGCGTCAATGGTTTCACAGCGCGATCCGTTCACCAACACCAGATGATCCGTACCCGCGCGCCCGCCCACATCGACATATTTGCGCAGCTCTATATAGCCGTCCGTCCCCAACAAGGTCAGTCGCCCATCGCCCCAATTGGGCAGCGCTTCCGGCGTATACCAGTCCACCCGAATGTACCCCGACGCCGTGTCAGAGCGCAGCGCGATCTCGCCAAAATCCTGCAAGCCGGGATCGCTTGGATTGGCATGATTGGCCACATGAGCCATGGTAATCTGTGCTGTCTTTGACCCGGTGAAGTGCAAAAACTGGTCAATTTGGTGCACTCCGATATCGGCCAATACGCCACCGTACCTGTCGCGTTCGAAGAACCAGTCCGGGCGGGTTGCACGGTTCAACCGATGCGGCCCAAGGCCGGTTGTGTGAATAACGCGACCAATGGCCCCGTCCGCGATCAGGTCGTCAGCGAGCGTCACACAAGGCACCTCAAACCGCTCAGAAAAATTGATGGACCAGATGCGCCCTGTTTCCGCCACCGCGGCCCGGATGGCCGTCAGTTGTGCAAGGTCAGTACACCCCGGCTTGTCCGTCATAATATCATGCCCGGCGTGCATCGCGCGGATCGCCAGTGCGGCCCGATCTGCGGGAATGGCCGAGACCAGCGCAAGGTTTGCCCCCGCCGCCAAAGCAGCGTCCAGGGTTTCAAACCGGTGCAGATCAGGGAACCTTTTCACATACCCTTCAAGGGGCTGCGGGCTTCCTTCGGTCCAATATCCAAGGCAGCAAGCACCGATCCGCACCATGTTTTCAGTCATCCCATAGATATGCCGGTGATCCAGACCAAGGGCTACAAAGGCGATGCTCATGATCCGACCTCCGCTTTGGTTCCAGTGCGGGCGGCGCGTTCCATCGCGCCTATGACGGCGTGGACATGGAGTGCCTCGTGCCCGGTAGCCAAGGGAGCAGTGCCCGCTCTCACAGCCTGTGCAAAACCTTCGATCACGGCCTGATGCCAAGCGTGAGTAAAGGCCATGGGATCCGCGCCACCGCCAGTCGCGGCACCTTTGCCATCCGTATGCGTACTGACGCGCCCATCCATCCAGGCAATCGTCAGGTCATCACCGGCCAGGGTCACTTGCGCGCGCGTCGTCGTGATGCTGATGCTCTCGGCGCCGCCGGGATAGGCCACCGTCGACGCGCTCAACACCCCCGACGCTCCGCAGGCAAATTCCAAAAGGCCGACGGCGATATCCTCGGCCTCCATCCGGTGCAACGGGCTGGTGCGCATCAGCGCTTGCACCTGCACCACCGACCCAACCAGCCAAAGCCCCAGATCAAGGGTATGGATCGCCTGATTGATCATCACCCCACCGCCGTCTCGGGCAAAAGTTCCGCGACCGGGCACGTCATAGTAACTCTGGTCACGCCACCACGGCACGCGCATTTCGACATGCACAACCTCGCCAAGCGCCCCTGAATCCAGTTGCGCCTTCAGCGCCTGTGCCGCTGCTCGAGTGCGATGTTGAAAGCACAGTGCCATTGGAACGCCCGCCGTTTCAAAGCAGGTCAGAACCGCGCGCGCGCCGTCCATCGTCCGCTCCAGCGGTTTCTCGAACAGGGTTGGAATACCGGCGGTGGCCAAACTTCGGGCGTAGTCGAGCCGGGCATTGGGTGGGGTCAGAACGAGGGCCAGATCAGGGCGCGCCACCAAGGCATCATCCAACGACACATGTGCTGCGACGTCATAACCCAACATGAGGCCAGCCTCATCACAAAACGCTTCAGTCCGCGCCGCATCCCGTCCCAAAACGGCGCCAAGGCGCAGGCTGGACGTGTTGTCGCGCAAGGCCATCACGTGGGTCTGGGCCACCATCCCCATCCCGATCATCAGCACGTTCATCACTGTCCTCCCAAGCGCCAGCTTGGCGGTATTTTACAGATGCGCCAAGGGGCATTCGTGCTAGGTTGGCGGCAAATCACGGGGGCAGATATGGTCAGGCAATTATCAGGGGTTGCGGCGACGCTTTACGAGGCAGTCAAGGATGCACCCATCGTGTCACCACACGGTCATTGCGACCCGGCATGGTTCGCGCATAATGCTGCTTTCTCCGACCCGGCAGAGCTGTTGGTGATCCCAGATCACTATGTATTTCGGATGCTCTATTCCCAAGGGATCAGCTTGCGCGATCTGGGCATTGGCGTGCCGACGGCAGAGCGTGACGCGCGCCGCATCTTCCAGATTTTTGCGGATCACTGGCACTTGTTTCTGGGCACGCCCAGTCACGGTTGGATGACCTATGTTCTTGAAAACACGATTGGGTGCGACATCCCGCTTGGGCCTGATACGGCCCCCGCCATCTATGATCATATCGACGATTGGCTCAAAGACCCCGCGCATTGCCCCCGCGCACTCTTTGATCGGTTTAACATTGACGTTCTGGCGACCACGGATGGCGCGCTTGATCCGTTGAATGACCATGAAACCATCCGTCAATCCGGCTGGCAGGGCAGGGTCGTGCCCACTTTCCGGCCCGATGCCGTCCTTGATCCCAACAGCCCCGACTGGGGCGATGCGGTTGCGCAAATGGGCCGGATCACCGGGCAGGATGTGCAGGGTTTCGCGGGCTATCTTGAGGCGCTGCGCATCCGGCGTGCCGCTTTCAAGGCAATGGGGGCCACCGCTACGGATCACGCCATCGAAGTACCAAATACCTGCTGGCTCGACGCGCCCGCCGCAGTTTACGACCAACTCGTTGCCGGGGATATGACACACGCGGATGCCTTTCATGGCCATATGCTGATCGAGATGGCTCAAATGTCGATCGAGGACGGGCTGGTCATGCAGCTTCATGCAGGCAGCAGGCGGAACACGAACCATGCCGTTTTGGATGGGTTTGGCCGCGACAAAGGGGCCGACATTCCCATCGCCGTCGACTGGGTCAGGGGGCTTGAACCGTTGTTGAACCGGGTGGGTAACAACCCTGCGCTAACCCTCATCCTCTTTACTTTGGACGAGACCACTTACGCCCGCGAACTGGCCCCAATGGCCGGGCATTGGCCGTGCCTGCGCATTGGGCCTCCCTGGTGGTTCCATGACAGTGCTGCGGGCATTGCGCGCTATTTTGATCAGGTCGTCGAGACGGCGGGGTATTGGAATCTGGCGGGTTTCAACGATGACACGCGTGCCTTTTTGTCAATTCCTGCGCGGCACGATCTGTGGCGGCGCGCCGTTGGCCTTCATTTGGCAGAGCAGGTGGGGCGCGGGTATTTCTCGGTCACCACGGCCGAAGAATTGGCGCACCTGCTCGCCACCGATCTGGCTCGTACAACATATCGGTTGGGCGCATGACCCAGCGCATCTTGCACCTCGGTGTCGGCAACTTCTTTCGCGCCCATCACGCTTGGTACACGCAATCGTGCCCGGGCTGGCGGATCACTGGTGTCAGTTTCCGATCGCCTGACATACGAGACCGTCTGTCTGCGCGCGGCTATAACTACGCTCTGGTGATCAAGGACGCCGCAGGCACGCAAATCAACCGGATCACGTGCATGGACCGGATGCTTGTCGTGGCCGAGAACCCGGGCGCTCTCCTGGCCGAGATTGCGGATGCGGCCATCTCGGTTATCACGCTCACCGTGACCGAGAAAGGATATCGCTTGGGGCCAGACGGCACGTTGGACATGTCCGACCGGGCGATCCAAGATGACTTGCGCGGTGGTGCGGTCACGCCCGTAGGCGCTTTGGCCCGCGGCCTAGCGATGCGCAGAACGCCCGTGACGGTTCTGTCCTGCGATAACTTGCCGGATAACGGGCGCAAGCTGGGACAGGCGGTCGCTGCATTTGCCGATGCCGCGAGCCTCACCATTCCGCCCGACGTGGCGTTTCCTTCTTGCATGGTTGACCGGATCACGCCCGCCACGACAGACGACATCCGGGCCGAAGCCCAAGACCCGATGGCCGTCCCCACCGAGGCTTTCACCGAATGGGTGATCGAAGATGAATTTGCAGGCCCCCGCCCCAACTGGCCCGGCGTGCAATGGGTACAGAACGTGGCCCCGCACGAGATGCGCAAGCTGCGGATGCTGAACGGGGCGCATTCCTATCTGGCCTATGCAGGCACGTTGCGGGGCCATGAATTTGTGCACGAGGCGATTGCTGATCCCGTCCTGCGGGCGGGTGCGCGCGGGATCATGGCAGAGGCGGCGACGACCCTGCCCGAACAAGTCCAGACGCAGGCCGCCGACTATGCCGACGCCCTCATCACCCGGTTCGAGAACCCCAACCTGAATCACCGCCTGCGCCAGATTGCCATGGACGGGAGCCAAAAGCTCCCCATCCGCATCCTTGCCACAATGGCGGACCGCAAGGGCCAGGCCAGCCCGGCGCTGAACGCTGCCGTTGATGCCTGGTTGCACTTTGTCCAGGCAGAGGTTGCGGCCGGCAGGCAACTTGATGATCCGATGGTCGATGCGCTGGCCAGCGCGTGCGCAACAGATGATCCAGAAACAGCCCTGCGCGTGCTCATCGGCGCAAACTAGGCAGGCAGGATCGCGCCCTTGTGCCCGATCACTCGGGCCGCCAGGTCATGGCCTGCACGCAAAGCGGTCGCCTGATCCTGACCGGTCAACACTGCGCCCAGATAGGCGCCGTTGAAACTATCCCCCGCCGCGGTCGTATCCACCACACGGGTTGCGGCAGCGTATTGGCCAGACGTACCCGTCTGCAAACACAGCGGGCCAACCGGCCCCCGCTTCAACGCGCCAGTCCTGCCTATCGCGCCGAAGCGTTGGGCCACCTCTTCGCCAGTTTCACCCGTCATCGCCTGTTCATCATCAATCGAGGGCAGGGCAATATCGCTGAGCGCCCACAGCTGAGCATTCACGGCACGGGCGGTGGCGGCATCCTCCCATAACCGGGGGCGATAATTGCTGTCATAAACCACGCGCCCGCCGCCGCCCCGGAACTCTGCCAGCCACTCAATCAAGGCCAGCCGCGTCGCGTGAGGCAGAATGGCCAGCGAAATGCCCGACAGATACAAAACGTCATATCCGGCAAGTCCCGAAAAATCAGGCGCATCATCACCCATAAATACTGACCGCGCCGCCGCCGCATCGCGCCAATAGGTGAATGACCGCTCGCCTTCGGCATCCGTGGTGATGGCGTAAAGGCCAGGCGTGCCATCCGGATCACGCTCAATCGCGGCGGTCCCGACACCTTGGGCGGCAATGAAGTCTGCGATCTTGTTGGAAAACGGCTCAACCCCCAAACGGGTCACATAATCGACGTGCAGATCGGGCGCGCAGCGTTTCAAGTAAATGGCGGTGTTCAACGTGTCCCCGGCAACGCCGACAGAAGCGCTGTCGCCGTCTATGGACAATTCGATCATCGCCTCGCCTATGGCGGCAACTTTCATGGTGTTTCCTTCCTGGCGGTGCGCCGCCAAATGATCAAACCCGACACCACGATGATACTTGCCCCAATCAGGGTCCAGCCATCCGGCACGTCGTTGAAAACGATATAGCTGGCCACCGCGAGGTAGAGCAAAAAGCTATACGTGTAAGGCATAAGTGTGTTGGCCGGAGCATAGGAATGCGCCCGCGAGAATACCTCGTGACCGGCCCAACCCCAGACGCCAAGCGCAATCATCAGCGACCACTCCAGCCCGTTCGCGGGTGGGATCCAGACCCAAAAGGCAAAGGGAAACAACGTGATCGCCCCAAAGGCCCCCATGTAAAACTGCATCGTCTCCGCAGCCACCACGCCCGAGATTTTGCGCGTGATGATCGAATAGAGCGCCAGCGAAAACGCGTTGTAGACGTTGAGCAAGGCAATCCAATGAAAGTCCGCGTCAAAGGGCCGGATGACCACCAAAACCCCCATGAACCCCAAGATAATCGCAAACCACCGCCACGGCCCCACCCGCTCACCCAGCAGAGGCCAGGACAAGGCGCAGACGATGATAGGCGTCGAGAACATGATCGACCCGGTGACCGTCAGAGACAGATAATTCAAGGTGATAAAGTTGAACAGCGTGGCCGAGGCCAGCAAAAAGGCCCGAAACAGGACCAGCCCCATATGCGCCGATTGAAAGCTGTTCCAGCCGTCGCCCTTGCGCAAAAGCAGCACGGTCGAGATGATGAAATGCGGCAGATACCGCATAAACGCCAATTGAAACGCCGGCAGCCCCGCCAGAACCAGCCACTTGACCGACGTATCGACCAGCGAAAAGAACGCATAAGCGGCCAATGTCATCGCAATCCCAAGCGAGGCGCGATCTTGCGTGGCTTGGGCTGCGATGGCCAATGTCTTACCCTTTGAACTTGTCGGCGTAGAAGTCGACCATTTGCGAGACCATGTCGTCACCCCGGCCCGCGTCGCGGGCTTCGGTCAGGGCCGCCAGCGCGCATTTTGACATGATCGACGTGATGCCCGCGTCTGATGCCATTTGCGAATAATAACCCACGTCTTTGGCCGCATTCTTGATGGCAAAGGCCAATTGGTTCGGATCGCCGTCCACGCCATAGCCCTTGACGAAATCCATCATTCCCGATTTCAGCGGTCCGGCCGCCATAACGTCGTAAAGGTCCTTGCGGTCCACGCCCGCCACGTCGGCCATGGCAAAGGCTTCGGCCATCGCATTGGCCACTGTCATCCCGAAAAAGTTATTGATCAGCTTGATGGTGTGGCCCGACCCAAGCGCGCCCAGATGGAACACGTTTTCGCCCAGATCATCCAGGACGGGCCGTACGGTAGCGAACGCACCTTCATCGCCCGAACACATGATGTTCAGCAAGCCGTCTACCGCATGGGCGGGTGTCCGTCCCAAAGGCGCATCGAGATAACGGCCACCTGCCGTCGCAACCGCATCACCCAAAGCGCGGGTGGAACCGGGCAGCGATGTGCCAAAATCAACGACAATCGCGCCGGGTTTCAGCCCGGCGATCACGCCCTCATCCCCATGCATCCGTGCCTCAACATTCGCGGACGTATCCATGCACAGCATCACGATGTCCGACGCTTCGGCCACGGCCTTGGCCGATGTCACCTCGGTCGCACCGCGCGCGACGGCCTGATCCACATAGGTCCGGGTGCGATTTGCAATCACGGTCAGGTCATAGCCCTGATCCTGCAAGCGGCCGACCATGGCACCGCCCATTAGCCCCAGGCCAATAAATCCGATTGTTGGTTTACTCATGTTATGTCTCCTTCAAGGGAATGGTGTCAAAGGCGCGCTTTTTCAGGCCCTTCTGAATTTCGTAGATCGAGATCGGTACATCCGGTTGCGGTTGCGGGATGCGAATGGGAATGTCCTTAAGGCGGGGCGTCAGGGTCGGCTCACCGCACAACATCCGCGAGTTGTAATCTGCGATCCCGTCCCATTTCGTCATGCTACCCATGATGGGAAAGGCATCTGCCGCCATCATCTCATAGAACAGGATGCGCCGCGCACGGTCGCTGGTGTTAAGGGCAGAGCCATGCACGATCCGCCCATGGTGAATGCTGATCGAACCCGCAGGGCCAGTCAGTTGCACTGCATCAGCGGGGTCGAGCCCATTTTCTTCGGGCAACAGTGCGCCGGCAAAGACACCATCGACATGGTGGTCAAACACCGGCCCTTTGTGACTGCCGGGATAAACCATCAGCGGTCCGTTTTCCGGGGCCATATCGTCGATGCAAATCCCGATGGCCAGAATGTCGTCATTGGTATGCGGGTAAAACGCATAGTCCTGATGCCACTCGACGGCGGCCCCGTACCCGGCTGATTTCATGTTCAGCTTGGTGGTGTGCAGGCGCAGGTTTGGCCCAATCAGATCGCGGGCCGGGGCCAGAACATGGTCCGAATACATCAATTCGCGCATCACATCCGAAATCATGTGCGGCAGCTTGATCCGGCGCAGGCGTGGGTCTTCGGCGCTATGGCTGTCCTCCAGATCCAGGCGGTCGTTGCTGGCGGTCATGGTCGCGGCCTCGCCCTCGAACCGCGCGATCTCGTCCCGGATTTTGGTCAACCAATCGGCCGGAACCTGGTTTTCGATCAGCAGATATCCGTGTTCGTCGAAATGCGCCTTTTGCGCCGGACTAAGGGTTTCCATCACATGACCGCACCGATCTGCCAGGGCACGAATTCGTAATCTCCAAGGCCCTGCGCTTCCGACTTGCTCATCTCGCCCGAGGCCACGCGCAAAAACAGTTCGTAAATCTCGCGCCCCTTTTCCTCCAGCGTGACGCCGTCAGTCATCATGGCGCCTGCATTCACGTCCATGTCTTCGGTCATGCGATTGTACATTTCGGTATTCGTCGCGACCTTGATCGTTGGGCTGGGCTTTGAGCCAAATGCCGAGCCGCGCCCGGTGGTAAAGCACACCAGATTGCACCCGCCCGCGATCTGGCCCGTGACCGACGCCGGGTCATAGCCGGGGCTGTCCATAAAGGTGAAGCCACGCGCTCGCACAATCTCTGCGTATTTGTAGACACCCGTCAGGGGCGTCGTCCCCCCCTTGGCCGCAGCGCCGAGGGATTTCTCAAGGATCGTTGTCAGCCCCCCGGCCTTGTTGCCGGGGCTCGGATTATTGTCCATCGACCCCTTGTTGCGGGCGGTATAGTCCTCCCACCAGCGGATGAGATCAATGAGACGCTCGCCCGTGGCTTGATCCTTGGCGCGGGCGGTCAAAAGGTGTTCGGCACCATAAATCTCGGGTGTTTCGGCCAGTACACCGGTGCCGCCTTGGGCCACCAGAAGATCCGTTGCGTAACCCAAGGCCGGGTTCGCCGTGATCCCTGACCATGCATCCGAACCGCCGCATTGCAGGGCCACTTTCAACTCGGACGCGGGGCAGGGTTCGCGGGTGCATTCATTGGCCAGCGGCAGCATCGCCGCCACCTTCTCGATACCCTTTTCCACCGTCCGGCGCAGGCCCGCGACAGACTGGATGTTCATTGTTTGGAAAAGCGGCCCCTGCTTGAGCCCCCAGGCGTCCAGCAACCAGTCAATCTGGTTCATCTCACAGCCCAGACCCACCATCAAAACACCCGCATGATTGGGATGCCGGGCATAGCCCCACATGACGCGTTGCAGCGCCTCGAACCCGTCGCCGCTGTCAGCCATGCCGCAGCCGGTGCCGTGAACAAATGCGACAACGCCGTCGACATTGGGATAGTCGGAGAGGACGTCGGGGGTGAAATGCGCGGCAATCATTCGCGCGGCGGTGGCAGAGCAGTTCACCGAAGTGACGATGGCGATGTAATTGCGCGTACCAACCGACCCGTTTTCGCGGCGGTAGCCCATGAAGGTGTCGGTTGTCCCCGCGGGGACAGGGCGCAGGTTCGTGGCGAATTCATAGGCCGCATCAGTGGCGCGGAACTCTACGTTGTGCGTGTGGACGTGGTCGCCTGCTAGAATTGGTGTTGCGGCATAGCCGATCACTTGCGCGTATTTACGCACCACGTCGCCCACTGCCATGTCGCAGGCAGCGATCTTGTGGCCCGAGGGGATCAGGGCGCGGGTTTTGAAACCTTCAATCGGCACACCCGCTTGCAAGGCGCGGGTGGCGGTCACGACAGTGTCGGTTGGGTCAAGACGCAGAAAATCCATGAGGCCTCAGGCGCAAAAGGGGGCGTCGGACGCCCAGCGGTGGATTGGGATGTGCGGCGTAGTCGATAACCGCGCGCGTGCAACGTACCACGCATCGCGCCAGCCCCGCCAATCGCGTAGCTCGGTTTCCGGCGCGGCACGGCTGCGGGCGACAAAGCTGGGGAAATGATCGCGACCCGTGGGCTGGCCCGTTACGTTATAGCGTAGATCAAAAGACCAGCGGAACCCGTCAGAGACGTTCGGCAAAGACGCGTGCGGCACCAACGGATGAAAGAGCACAACGCCGCCCGCCTTGACGGGCAGTGGCACGGCGCGCGCAGTATCCAGATGCGCAGGCGCAATCGCCGTCTGCACTTGGGGGCAATGAGGCAAGAGGCCGTCGTCGATCCCCGGCACCACTTGCAAGCAGCCGTTTTCAACCGTTGCATCGGTGATCGCGACCCAGGCGGTGATCATGTCGGTCTGGTCGGCGTCGGCGTGGCCTACGCCGCGATCCTGATGCCAGTCGGTGCGGGTGATATGGGCGCGCACCTCATCCGCGGCCAGTCGGGTGCTGGGCGGTTTGATGCGCACATGCTGAATCGGGTTCGAGGTGATCTCTGGCCCGATCAAGACCTCGATCAGGTCCAAAAGCCGCTCATGCACCACCAGATCAAAGATAGCCGGGCCGAAATGCATCGGGCAATCGGGGGCAATCGCGTCGCCGGGCAGGCTGATGTCCATCGGTTGGAACCAGTCGCACCCGGCGGCATAAGACGCGCCGAGCTTGGCCCAAAAATCCATGCCGGTACCATCGGACACACGCCCCTCGGCCTGCCAATCGGCATAGAGGTCGTCCATCAGCCCCGCATACTCTGCCCGGACGCCGTCCAGAACGGCGCTGGGCAGAACATCGTCAACAACCAGATAGCCCTGCGTTCGGAACTCCGAAACCTGGTCTGCGGTCAGCATGGCGCACCTTTACAGCAGGATCGAGATGATGGGCGGATAGATCAACAGAACCGACAAAGCGATCAACTGAATACCGATAAAGGGCAGGAACCCTTTGAAGATATCCGTGAGCGAGATGTGCGGCGGGGCCACTGATTTGAGGTAGAAGGCGGCAGGGCCAAAGGGGGGCGACAGGAACGACACCTGCATGTTCATACAGAACACAACGCCAAACCAGATCGCCACATGACGCGGGTTCAGTTCGCCCAGCAGGCCAATCTCGTCGATGGGCAGCTTCAGCACGATCGGCAGGAACACCGGGATGATCAGCAGCACGATACCCACCCAATCCATGAAGGCGCCCATGAACAAGAGGATCAGCATCATGAAGAGGATCACGGCCATGGTGGGCAGTTCAGAGCCAACAATGAAATCGGCCACATAGTTGGGCCCGCCCGCGATGGTGTAAGCACCCGCAAGGGCCGTGGCCCCGATGGTCACCCAGACGATGGTGCCGGTGGATTTCAACGTCCGCATCAGCGAATCCCAGACCAATTCGGGCGACGCCTCGCCGCGCAAAAGAGCGATGACAAAGACCGCCATGGCCCCCATGCCCGCCGCCTCGGTGATGCCGGTGATCCCGCCATAGATGGACCCCATGACAACACCGATTACCACGATAGGCGGCACAAGGCCCTTGCCCATGGACCAGCCCGTGGCGGTGCGTTCGCGGCCAAAGACAAAGAACATCAGGGCCATGGACACTGCAAACATTCCGGCAAAGATGCCGATGAATTCGGCGGTGCCCCAAAAGGCGTCGGCCCCGGTATTGGCCGCGTTCGAGCCGGAGAATTCAAAGAAGGACGCGCGCAGGAACAGCGCGGCAGTAAAGCCTGCCAGCACCACGTTCAGGAACGCCCCAAAGAGCATCCATTTCGCTCCGCCACGTGGTTGGGATTCCAGATCGTCGCGTTCCAGGATCAGGGCGTCCCGCTCTGCGGTCTCTTCGCTCGTCAACTCTGCAATCGCGTCCAACTCGCCCATGCGCTTGGCAATGCGCTCTTCCGGCAGAGGCGCGTCCTCGGGTTTCAGGGTCGTGCGGATGATGATGTAGATGATGATGAACGAGGCCAGCATGAAGCCGGGGATAAAGGCCGCCGTAAAGAGCGCCTTGATCGAGGTTTCGGTGATCAGTCCGTAGATGATCAAAACGATGGACGGCGGGATCATGGTGCCAAGCGAGCCGCTGGCACAGATCACACCGATGGCGAGGTTCTGGTTATAGCCCAGCCGCAGCATTTGCGGCAGCGCGATCAGGCCCAAAAGGACCACCTCGCCCCCGATGATGCCGGACATGGCGGCCATGATCACGGCCATGATGGACGTCACGATGGCAATCCCGCCCCGTGTCCGGTTCAGCCAGACGTTCAGCGAGGAATACATTTCCTTGGCAATGCCGGAGCGTTCCAGCAGGGCCGCCATGAAGATGAAAAGCGGAATGGATATGAGAACGTAACTGGTTAAAACGTCCCCGTATATTCGCTGGGGCAGGATGTTGAGCGGCCCCGATCCGGGCCTGCCGGTCAGCAACCCTTCACCCCAAAGCGATGGGTTCATGAGCAAGGCAGGCTCGAATTTCATGAACAGCACCACGACCGCCATAAAGGCAGAGGCAAAGCCCAGCGGCATCCCGATCGCCAGGAGCAGCATCAGTCCAAGCATCAGGACCAGTGAAATCGTTCCGACATCCATGTGCTTAGTCCTTTGTCGACGTGTGTTGGCCGGTGACGTCGATATCGCTGACGCCTTCGGTTCCGACCTGGGCCTTGATGCGTTCGATTTCCTCTTGGTCGAGGTCCTCGCCGCCGTAATGCACTTCTTCCTTGCTCCAGTCAGAGATCAGGTTGACCACGGCCTGAAGCGCGACCAGCGACACGATGATCAGCACGAGGGGCTTCATTGTGGCGGGGATCGGCGGGTCAAAGGCCGTGCCAAAGGTTTCCCACCGATAGAATTTGTCAAAGGCCTCGCCATAGCCGCCATAGCAGAGGAAGAAGGCGAAGATGCAGATGCACGAGGTCGAGATCACGTCAAAGATGCGCTGCGCCCAGCGGGGCACGGCGTCGTAAAGCAGGACGATGCGGATGTGGCTGCGCTGTTGCATGGCGTAGAGGCCCGCGCAGAGGAAGACGAACCCCGCCAGCCAGAGCGACATTTCGTTGGCCCAGAGCGTTGGCGCTTCGAATACGTAGCGCAGCAGCACCTCGTAGAGCATCACACCGGTCAAAAGGACGATCAGCATCATGGTGACGCGGCCGATGAAAACGGCAAGGCGGTCGGCTGGTTTCCAGCTTTCGAATTCCATCCCTGCGCGTTGGACGGTGCGGACGCCGATAAAGGCAAAGACGGGCATCCCGATCAGGGCCAGCCAGTCTATGATGTCGGCAAAGCCGCCAAAGAGGCCGCTGAGGCCCGCGCTCACATCATTGCGCTTGAACAGTGCCGACAGTTTGTCGAATTGTGACGGGTCGGTGGGCGGAACAAAGTCGAGGGTGAAGGCGGGCAAGTGCCAGGTCACCCAACCTGCACACAAGATGAAGGCCAAAGGTACAAGCCATTCCACCGGAGAGCCGGAGCGCACCTGCATCATCATATCCCCCATGTTCCGAAAATTTGAAATGTCCCGGGCGCGTGAATTGCGCATCGCCGGGTGGTTGGGGCCCCGCCTGTGCAGGGCCCCAAAGTTAGCTTACTGAGACACGAGGCCCAGCTGACGCAGATAGCTCAGGTGCGCTTCGACCAGCGCCTTGGCTTCTGGCGTGTCGGCGAACTCGGGCCATGTGGCCTGTGCCGCGTCACGGAACTTCTGCAGTTCCTCAGGCGCCCACTGCGACAGGGTCACACCATCGGCACGCAGCTGAGCAGCCGCTTCGGCGTTCTTTTTCTCGAACGTCAGGGCGGTGCGTAGGGCCAGCGCTTCCATGGCGACCTTCATGATGGTCTGGTGTGCTTCTGGCATCGCGTCAAACACGGCCTTGTTGCACGCCAGGTGGTCCGAAGGCATCGAGTGGAAGCCGGGGAAGTTGGCGTATTTGACGATGTCATACAGACCCAGGCCGACGTTGTTGGCCAGGCCCGATGCGTCCGCGCCGTCGATGATGCCAGTTTCCAGGGCGGTAAAGATCTCTGTGAAGTCCATCACGATGGGCGAAGCGCCCAGCTTTTCAAAGATCTTGGTTTCCATGCCGGGGGGCGAACGGAATTTCCAGTCCTTGAAGTCGGCAACCTTTTCGATGGGCTTGGACGAGGCGAACGACTCCTGGCCGTAGACCCACCAGCCGATCAGCTCCATGCCGTACTTGTTGTACAGGGGTGCCGCCGCTTCGCGACCGCCACCGAAGTACAGCCAGCTCAGCTGCTGATACGGCGTCTCGTAGCCGCCCATGATGTCGCCCACGAACTGGAACGCCGAGTTCTTGCCGGTCTGATAACCGCCACCCGTCATGTCACAGTCCAGGATGCCCGTGGCTGCCGCGTCGAATGTTTCCACCGACTTCACAACGGACGAGCTGTAGAACATCTCGACCTGGATGCCACCGCCGGACATTGTTTGGATGTCTTCGACATATTGCGCTGCCAGACGACCGGAAACGGTTTCAGGGGCGTAGTGCGTTTGGATGCGCAGTTTTGTTTCCTGCGCGCTCACGGACATCGCCGTGCTTGCTGCAAGCGTCGCAGCGACGGCGACGGATGCCGCCTTCTTCATGAATGTCATAGTATCCTCCCAGACATATTGGCGTACAAGTCGATGGGGCTTTTTACCCTTCTTTGACGCGAAGTGATTTGAGGCTAGGCGCAGATGTTCCACACGACAACAAAAAAATGAAATTATGCGGAATTTCGTGATTATGATGGAATTTCGAGATTTTGTGATCTACTGATTTTACAAAACCCAAGACCCGAATGGCCCCCGATGCCTTATGACACCGACATTTTCGAGACATTGCGCCACCGCCTGATGACCAATGGGTTTTCCCACGGTGACAAAGTCCGGGCGGAACATCTTCGCGTCGAATTTGGCTGTTCTGCCAGTACCATACGCGAAGTTCTGTTTCGCTTGTCGACCCTCGGTTTGGTCCAGTTTCAGGAACAACGCGGCTTTCGTGTGCCGGAAAAATCCGCCCAAATGGTGCATGACCTGACGCATCTTCGCGTTCTGCTAGAGGCCGAAGGCACGGCCATGTCGATTCGCCGCGGCGGTGTCGCCTGGGAGGCCCGATTGACCGCCGCCCACCACCAACTCAGCCATCTTGAGATGCGCCTGCAGACGACCACCGATTCCGAGCCATTTGTCGACTTGTGGTTCAATGCAGAGCGGCAATTTCACGAAACCCTGATCTCTGCCTGCGGCTCTGACGCGCTGATCGAGACGCATCACCAGGTCTATTGCCGCTTCCGGCAGCAACTGATGGTCGAGGATCGCGCGTTCGATTACATCTCGGAAAACATCAAGCATCATCAGCAGATTCTGGATGCCGCCATGGCAGGGGATGAGGCACTGACACGGCAAAAAATCCACGACCATCTGGCTAGGCATCTTCTCACCGCACAAAGGGTAGAGCCGGTCTAGCACCCCGCTTATAGTGGCTCAAATCGGAAATCGCGCAGCGTCGCCGCCTTCATCTCGATCGAGAAACCGGGGGCCGTGGGCACCTGATAAGCACCGTTCTGGACGATGCAGGGGTCAACGAAATGTTCGTGCAGGTGATCCACATATTCGATGCGCTTGCTGTCCTTTTCGCCGGTGATCGCGACGAAGTCGATCATCGACAGGTGTTGCACATATTCGCACAGGCCCACACCGCCCGCATGGGGCCAGACCGGCAATCCGTATTTGGCGGCCATCAACTGCACCGCCAACACTTCGTTTAATCCGCCTAGGCGGCAGCTGTCGATTTGGACAACATCAATGGCCCCGTTGGCGATGAACTGTTTGAAAAGAATGCGGTTTTGACACATTTCGCCCGTGGCGACCTTGATTGGCTTAACGGCCTCTCGGATGGTGCGGTGGCCGATCACGTCATCGGGGCTGGTCGGTTCTTCGATGAACAGGGGCCGGGCAAAAGCGAGCGCCTTGACCCAGGCAATCGCCTGATCCACCTCCCAGACCTGATTGGCGTCGATCATGATGTTCATATCTTCGCCAAGTTCTTCGCGAGCGATGGTCAAACGGCGAATATCATCGTCCAGATCACGCCCCACCTTGAACTTGGTGTGGGTAAAGCCGGCCGCTCTGGCCTCGCGGCAGAGCCGCCGCAGTTTGTCATCAGAGTAGCCCAACCAACCGGCCGAGGTGGTGTAGCACGGGTATCCTTCGGCCTTGAGCGTCGCGATGCGCTGGGCCTTGCCCGGCTCTGCCGCCCGCAAAATCTCCAGCGCTTCATCGTGGGTCAGCACGTCGGTCATATAGCGGAAATCGACAAGGCGCACGATCTCTTCCGGCGGCATATCTGCCACCAATTGCCAGACCGGTTTTCCCGCCTCTTTGGCCAGCAGATCCCAGACCGCATTGACCAGGGCCCCCGTTGCCAGATGGATTGCGCCCTTGTCCGGTCCGATCCAGCGCAGTTGGCTGTCGCCCGTTATGTGCCGCCAAAACCGGCCCGGATCGGCGCGCACCCAATCCAGATCAAGACCCACCACCAGATGCCGCATCGCCTTGATCGCGGCCACGCAAATTTCCGTCCCGCGCCCGATGGTAAAGGTCAGCCCGTGGCCCTGATGCGCGCCATCGGTGTGCAGCACCACATAGGCCGCCGAATAGTCCGGATCCGGGTTCATCGCGTCTGACCCATCCAGCGCTTGCGAGGTGGGAAAGCGCAGATCGTGGGTGGTGATGTCGGTGATTTTGGTCATAGGGCGGCCATGGCCTGTGTGCCCGTTTCAGTCGGCATGAAACACCTCTTCCATCATCGACCACTGTTCACCCGCCGCCCGTGTCGCCAGCGGCGTCTGGCAGGGGTCCGTATGGGTCCACCATTCGCGGGTTTTCGGGTCTTTGGCCATGCGCGCCATATCCGCGGCAAAGTCGTCTCCGTGATATTCCCAATAGCCGAACAGCAGGTTTTCCGGCTCACGCAGAAAGATCGAATAGTTGCGAATATTGCTGCCCTTGATCTGGGCCAGAACCTCGGGCCAGGTGGCGGCGTGCAGGCGTTTATACGTGTCGATCATCTCGGGTTTGATCCCGATCACCATGCCCATGCGTTGCATTAAGCGCCCTCCGTGATGGATTTGGAAAAGACCGATTTGGCGGTGATTGCGTCTGTGTCCCAGTCAATACCCAGACCCGGCACATCAGAGGGGATGGCAAAGCCCCCCTCCATCCGCATGGGCGCGCCGGTGATGGTGTCAAGCTGTGGGATATATTCCAACCATTTCGCGTTGGGCACCGCACAGACCAGCGGCAAGTGCAGTTCCATCAGGAAATGCGGGCAGACCATGACGTTGAACGCCTCGGCCAGATGCGCGACCTTGAGCCAGGGGGTGATCCCCCCGATCCGGGCCACGTCGACCTGCACGACGCTGGCGGCGCCTGCTTGCAGGTAGTCCTTGAACTGGCTCAGCGAATACATGCTTTCCCCCACCGCGATGGGCACGGATGTGCGCCGGGCCAGTTCGGTGTGCCCGGCCACGTCGTCAGCGGGCAGGGGTTCTTCGAACCATCCGATATTGTGCTCTTCCAGTACGCGGGCCCGGCGGATCGCTTCTGACAGGGTAAAGCCCTGATTGGCGTCGGTCATGATCTCATAACTTTCGCCCACCGCGTCCCTGACCGCGCTCAGGCGAGTGGCATCCTGGCTGATATGCTCCGACCCGATTTTGATCTTGGAGCCGCGAAACCCCTTGGTCTGCATCGCCAGCGCGTCATCGACCAGCGCCCCGATCTCAAGGTGCAGCCAACCGCCCTCGGTCGTATAAAGCGGGATGCGGTCGCGACTGCCGCCCGCAGCCTTCCAAAGAGGCAGGCCCGCCTTTTTGCAGTGCAGATCCCAGAGCGCCGTGTCGATGGCGGCCAAGGCCAGCGAGGTGATTGCGCCCACGGACGTGGCATGGGTCAGGAACAACAGATCGCGCCAGATGCCGTCGATCCGCGCAGGGTCACGGCCAATGAGGGCGGGGGCCAGCGTGTGTTCCAAGAGCGCCATGACCGACGGCCCGCCGGTGCCGATGGTATAGCTATAGCCAAATCCGGTGGCCCCGTCGCTGTCATGAACCGTCACCATCGGGGTTTCCTGCGAGACAAAGCTCTGGATGGCGTCGACCCGTTTGGTCGCGGGCACCAGGTCGACCATCGCCAGGTCAATGCGTGTGATATGGGCCATGTCCTACACCCGGATCGCGTTGGACGTGGCCGCGTCAAAGACGTGGCATTTGTCGATCATCAGTTGGAACTTCAGGGTCTCGCCCGGGCGCACAGGGCGGGGGTTCAGCATCTTGGCCTGCACCTCGGTGCCCGCCATCTCGGTAAAGAGCACCGTCTCGGTTCCCAAGGGCTCGGTCAGGATCACTGGCAGCTCCAGCGTAGCCACCGCGCCGCCCTCAAACACCCCGTGCCCCTCGGGCATCAGGTTGTCAGCGCGAAATCCGAAGTGGACCATTTGGCCGTCCTGCACGCGGCCTTGCGCCTGTAGGGGCACCGGCACCGTCAGCCCGCCATCGAGCGCAATGGTCTCACCATCCACCACCCCATCAATCAGGTTCATGGGGGGCGAGCCGATGAACGTCGCCACAAAGGTGTTTACGGGCGTGTTAAATAGCTCAAGCGGCGTGCCCACCTGCACGATATGGCCGTCCTGCATCAGCACGATACGGTCGGCCAGAGTCATCGCCTCGACCTGATCATGGGTCACATAGATGATGGTGTTGCCGACGCGCTGGTGCAGCTTCTTGATCTCGACGCGCATCTGCGTGCGCAGCTTGGCATCCAGATTGGACAGCGGTTCGTCAAAGAGAAACACATCCGGCTGGCGCACAATGGCACGGCCCATGGCGACACGCTGGCGCTGACCACCCGACAGTTCGGCTGGCTTGCGGTCCATCAACTCGGCCAGTCCCAGGATGCCCGCCGCCTCGTCCACCGCGCGAACAATCGCGGCCTCGTCCACCTTGGCCACTTTCAACGAAAACCCAAGGTTCTCGCGCACGGTCATGTGCGGATAAAGGGCGTAATTCTGAAACACCATCGAGATGTTGCGCTCGCGCGGGGGCAGATCATTGACGACGCGGCCACCGATGCGAACCTCGCCATCCGAAATCGCCTCTAGCCCCGCGATCATCCGCAAGGTTGTGGATTTGCCGCAGCCGGACGGGCCCACCAGCACCACAAATTCGCCATCGGCAATGTCGAGGCCGATGCCATGCACCGCGCGCGATTTGCCGTAATATTTGACGACGTTGGACAGGGTGACTTGGCTCATGGGACTTATCCTTTGACGCCGCCGAAGGTGAGGCCGGCAATCAGGTGTTTCTGTACGATAAAGGTGAGGATCAGTGCGGGCAGGATCATCAGAACCGCCAGCGCGCACATCCCGCCCCAGTTGATGGTGAACTCTGCCGTGAAATCCAACAGACCCACGGGCATCGTCTTGGACCCCACCGACCGGGTCAGTTGCGAGGCCAGCGCAAATTCGTTCCAAGAGGTGAGAAAGGCAAAGATCGCCGCCGAGGCCACGCCAGAGCGTGCGACCGGAAATTCCACCTTCCAAAACGCCTGCCATCGGGTGCAGCCGTCAATTTCGGCGGCCTCGTGCAATTCCTTTGGGATTTGACGGAAAAACCCGTCGGTTAGCCAGATGGTAAAGGGCACGTTCAATGCCACATAGACGAGGATCAGGCCGAAATGGGTGTCGATGATCCCCACTTTGGCAAAGACGATGAACAAGGGCAGCGACAGCGCCACGCCCGGCACCGCCCGAAACAGCATCAGGCCCACGAAGTAGCTCGATTTGCCCCGAAACCGGTAGCGGGCAAAGGCGTATCCGCCCGACATGCCGATCAGGATGGCGATGGCCGTGGACACCACCGACACGATCAGCGAGTTGCGGAAATAGGACAGGACGGGCACGCCGCCCTCGCCCGCACCGCCAAACATCGCGCGGTAATGGTCAAGGGTGAACGAAGGGATCCAGACCGCAGGCTTGGCCATAATCTCGACCGTGGGGCGGAACGAGTTCAGCACGATCCACAGCCCCGGAATGCAGATGATCGACATGGTCAGGAACAGCGCCAGAAAGTGCAAAGCCTTCAGGCCCCGTTTGCGGTTGCGGTGTGCTTGATTGCGGTCCATCGCGCTACCCTCCCATGCCCAGTTCGGCGCGCGCGGCGCTAAGCTTGCGGAAGAAATAGACGGTGAAGGCGATCGACAGCAGGATCGACACATAGCCCATCGCATTGGCCAGCCCCATGCGGGCATCGACATAGCCTGTGCGGCTCATCAGGGTCCAAAGCAGTTCGGTCCGCCGCGCGGGTCCGCCCCCCGTCATGATCTGCACGATGTCATAGGCGCGGGCCACGTCGAGCGACCGGATGGTCATGGCGATGTAAATGAACGGCATGAGGAAGGGCAGCGTGATGTGCCGAAACGTCTGCCACGGGGTGCAGCCATCGACTTTGGCCGCCTCCAACGGGTCACGGGGCATGGCAAAGAGGCCCGCAAGGATCAGAATGGCAAAGACTGACGTGCTCATCCACACTTCGGCAAAGATGATGGAGAACATCGCCAGCTTGCCATCCACCAGCCAGGGCAGGGCTACGTCAAATCCCATGGATTGCAGCGCGTTGTTCACCAGCCCGATATTGTCGTTGAAAATGAACTTGAACTGAAAACCGACCAGGATCGGCGAAAACATCATCGGGAACATCAGGATGGTGCGCAGGGTGCGTTGCCCCCATGTGACCTTGTTCATCATCAGGGCGATGCACAGGCCCAGGATCAGTTCGAGGTTCAGCACGATAGTCAGGAACAGAACAGTCCGCCCAAAGGCTGCCCAGAATTTGGCGTCTGTCAGAATGCGTTCGTAATTTGCCGTTCCGATCCAGCGCCACAGGGTCGAGGGGCGGGTCAGCTTGTAGGGCGTAAAGCTTGAATACAGCGAGAAGATGAGGGGGATCAGCACCACGGCCGCAATCACGATGAAAGCAGGCAGCAAGAGAACCAACCACTCGGGCAAGCGGCGGCGGAACATGGGTCACCTCTCGGGGTTCTGGGGCAGGTCGGGGGCGCGAGCGGTGCCGCGCCCCCAGGAAGGTTTTCTTAGTAGTAGCCGGACTCGCGCATCAGCTCGTCCACCGCCTCGGCGGCATCGTTCAGCGCCTGCTCGACGGTCTTGTCACCGACGATGGCTGCCTGAAGCTCGGGGAAGACGATGTTGGTGCTTTCGCCCCATTCCGGCACGGGTGGCACGGCAAAGGCATATTCGGCCCCCGCCGCAAAGGCGGCCAGCGCCTCTGCCCGGAACGGATCATCACCCGCCTGTGCGGCGGCCACGTTCGCCTCCCACACCGCGCTGCGTGTGGGCAGGGACCCGCCAGAGCTTTCGGCCAGTTGGCTTTCCTCGCTGGTCAGAAAGCGGACCAAGGACACGGCAGCATCCTGGTTGACGCAGTCATTCGTAACGGAAAAGCCGTGATGCCCGGACCAACCCGTGCGCGTAACCGACCCCATGGGCTGGATCGCGACGCCCACATTGCCCGCGGCCTTTGAGCTGTCGGGATCGTTAAAGAACCCTGCCCAACCGGGCCAATCCAGGTTCAGCGCAACCGTGCCACTGGCAAATCCCTGGCCCAGATCGTCCCAGACATAGCTGATGGTGCCTGCGGGCACGGCCTGGGCCTCATAAAGGTCGACAAACCACTGCAACGCGCGTTGGCCCGCCTCGGAATTGAAAACCGGGCGCTTGTCTTCGTCCAAATAATTGCCGCCCTCAGCCACCACCATCTCATAGAAGCGGCCCACGATGGCCTCGTCCTTGCCCGCATATTGCGTGCCATAGAAATTCGGCGGATCGGCAAAAAAGATCGCCTGATCACGGACCTGATCCCAGGTTTCGGGCACGGCGAGGGCATAGCCATATTCCGCCTCGAACGCAGCGGCCCTTTCCGCGTCTTCGTAGTTGGATTTCAGATAGTAGAGAACCGACACATCGAACTGCGCGCGGGGCAGCATCAAGAGTTCGCCGCCAACGGTCGAGGCCCCGATATTGCCGGGTACAAAGGCGGCAATCTCGTCCGCAGGGACCAGATCGCTCAGGTCCGCGTATAGCCCCTCGTATTGCGGGGCAAAGGACGAATGATTCGACCCCACGCACCAGTCGGTCGTGCCTGCGGCCATGTCCGACTTGATTTCCTTGTCGATCTCAAAGTGGCTCTTCTTTGAAATGATCTCGACGCTGGCACCGGTCGCGGCCTCCCACTCCGCAATGCGGCCATAAAGGGCCTCGTATTGCTGGCCGCCGATCAATTTTGCCTCGACGGTCACGCCATCAAAGCTGCCATAGTCCTGCGCTGCTGATGATTCGGCCGATGCGACGAGGGCTGAACTGGCGAGCAAAGCTCCCAAAACATTCATCTTTTTCATCGTGTCCTCCCTTGGTGCGATGAAGAACGGGCTCGTAAATCGTCGGCCGTTCTGTTCGTATGTAAATCATTTATTCATTTATAAATCAATCTTGACATAAGCCGGAACATGGCGAGACTGGTGCCCAGGGCTGGGTTCTGCTCCAAAGGTTACGCAGACCGCGGCTTTGAAGGACGATAGATGGACGATCCAAACGGCAAATACCGGGCCCCGGCTTTGGAAAAAGGCCTCGATATCATCGAGTTGCTGGCCAATAGCGGCGAGGGGCTGAGCCAAGGCGAGGTGGCCAAGGCACTGGATCGTTCGCCAAGCGAGATTTACCGGATGCTCTCGACCCTGGTGCGGCGCGGATATGTGCTGCGCTCGGCTTCTGGGGATCGCTATTCGCTCAGCCTCAAGATGTTTTCGATCAGTCAACGGCACCCACCCATTGGCCGGGTGATCGAGATGGCCCTGCCGCGCATGCGCGCGCTGACCCGGCAAGCCTGGCAATCGTGCCATATCGGCATGGAAAGCAACGGGGATATCGTGGTCGTGGCCACGGCGGAATCGCCCGGCAACTGGGGGTTGGCCCTGAAAATGGGCACTGTGGTGGGGCTTTGGAACACCGGGACGGGCCGGGTTTTGGCGGCCTTTCGCACAGATCAAGAGGTCGATGACCTGATCGCCCGGCACCGTCCCGCGCTGGGCGAGCCAGCCCTTGACCGTGCCGCGTTCGAGGCTGATCTGGCCCGCATCCGCCGCGTCGGCTTTGAACAGATGCCATCGGCCACTACGGTCGGCGTCACCAACATTGCCTTCCCGATCTTCAGCCCCTCGGGTGCCGTCGTGGCCGCGCTAAGCTGCCCTTATCTGGAACGCACCGACGCGCTTGAGGTGCCATCGCTGGACGAGGTGGTCGAGATGTGCCGCGCCCTCGCCGATGAGCTTACGGCGATCTATGGTGGCACCAACCCTTACGCAAACGAGGACTAGGCCATGCACTTCACCACGCGGCCCGTCGGGCAAACATCCCTGCGGCTGCCCACGCTGGGCTTTGGCACGGCCCCCTTGGGCGGCCTTTTTGATGCAGTGAACGGGACCGAGGCTGGGCTGACGCTGGCCGAGGCACTCGCCACCGGCATGGGTTACGTGGATACCGCGCCATTTTATGGCTTTGGCCTGTCGGAGCGGCGGGTGGGCGACCAATTGCGGGGCCGCCCCCATCTGATCTCGACCAAAGTAGGCCGGTTGCTGGAGCCCGGCCCGGTGCCCGATCCTGCTGAAATGGGGTGGCCCGATGCGCTGCCCTTTCACCCGGTACACGACTATACCTATGACGGTGTGATGCGGTCGTTTGACCATTCCTTACAACGGCTTGGCCTTGACCGGGTCGATATCCTCTATGTCCACGACATCGGCGAAATGACCCTGGGCGCGGACAATGCAAAACACTTCAAGGACCTTGCTGACGGCGGCTATCGCGCATTGGATGAGCTGCGCGCAGCGGGCCGGATCAAAGCCATCGGCCTTGGTGTGAACGAGGTCCAGATTTGCCTTGATGCGCTTGAGATCGGCGAATGGGACGTTTTTTTGCTCGCCGGGCGCTACACGCTGCTGGAACAGACTGCGCTGGACGCATTGCTGCCCAAATGCGCAGCGCGGGGCATGTCGATCGTGGTGGGCGGGCCATTCAATTCCGGCATTCTTGCTGGTGGCAAAACCTGGAACTACGCCGCCGCCCCTGCCGAAGTTGTGGCCCGGGTTCAAGCCTTGCGCGCTGTTTGCCAGGATTTCGATGTGCCGCTGTCGGCGGCCGCCCTGCAATTCCCGCTGGGCCACGATGTGGTCTGTTCGGTCATCCCCGGACTGCGCAACCGGGCCGAGCTGGCGGATACACTGCGCTGGGCTGCACACCCGATTCCATCCGCTTTTTGGGAGACGCTGAAACAGCGCGCACTCATGCATCCCGACGCGCCGACACCGCGCCCCCATCCCTTTGAGGAGGCACAAGGATGAGGATCGATACGCATCAGCATTTTTGGAAACTCGATCGCGGTGATTACGGCTGGCTGACACCGGAGCTTGCCCCGCTTTACCGCGATTTTGCCCCTTCAGACCTCAAACCGCTGTTGGACGCCGCGGGCATCGACGGCACCATCGCGGTGCAGGCCGCGGATACAGAGGCCGAAACCGAATACCTGCTGTCACTGACGCAGGAACACGATTGGATCGTGGGCGTTGTCGGCTGGGTCGACCTTGAGGCACCCAGCGCCGTGGACAGTTTGTACCGGCTTGCCGCGCACCCCAAGCTGGTGGGCATTCGTCCCATGATCCAGGACCTTGCCGATGATGCCTGGATGCTGCGCGATGCGATTGCGCCTGCCCTCGCCGCTATGGCTGCGCTCGATCTTACCTTTGATGCGCTGGTGATGCCCCGGCATCTGGTCCATCTAAAAGCCTTCCTCGCGCGCTATCCTGACCTTCGCGTCGTTGTAGATCACTGCGCCAAGCCAGAGATCCGCAATCAGGCCTTTGAGCCGTGGGCCAGCGACATGACCCAGATCGCCGCGAACCCACAGGTTTTCTGCAAAGTCTCCGGCCTCGTGACCGAAGCGAATGCCGATTGGACGGCAGAGGACCTCGCGCCTTACGTGGCCCATGTCGTGCAGGCCTTTGGCCCCGCTCGCGTCCTCTTTGGCAGCGACTGGCCGGTGGTCAACCTCGCGTCCGAGTATGGGCAGTGGCGCGACACGTTTAAGGGGTTGATGCGGGATCAGCCCGAGGCCATCAAGACCGTGCGCGCCGCCTATCCGCGCATGTCCTCGTTAACATAGACGTCAATGATGTCGCGGAACGTCGTCTCGGACGTAAAGCCCAACCCAATCGCCCGCTCAGGCGCAAAGTCACGGGGCCAGCCGTCAACGATGCTGACAATGTCAGGGTCCAGTTGCGGCTTGATCCGGGCCACCACGTCATTGCCGGCCACATCGCGCAACGCTTCGATCTGTTCAGCAACCGTACAGCTGAGGCCCGGCAGGTTCAGCGCGCGCCGCCCACCCAAAACCTCTGTGTCCAACCCCGCTGCATGGGCCAGAAACCCGGCGGCAGAACGGGGCGAAGCATGCCAATGACGCACCGTATCCGCCACCGGCAGGATCGCCTCGACCCCATTCAGAGGCTCGCGAATGATGCCGGAAAAGAACGACGAGGCCGCGAGGTTCGGCTTGCCCGGACGCACACAGATCGTGGGCAGGCGCAACGACACCCCGTCAATGAAACCCTTGCGGGAAAAATCCTGAATCATCAGCTCGCAAGAGGCCTTTTGCGCGCCATAGCTGGTTTGCGGCGATTGCAGGAACTCATCCGAAATCTTGTCCGGGTACGGCCCGCCAAAGACGGCGATGGACGAGGTAAAGATCAGCTTGGGCACATAGGCGCCGCCGGTCGCCCGGTGTTGGGCGCGCAGGGCTTCAAGAAAATTCCACATGGGCCACAGATTGGTTTGCCAGCCCTTGTCGAAATCCTGCTCGGCCTCGCCCGACACGACGGAGGCCAGGAAATAGATCAGGTCAAAGCGTTCCGCAGCCAGGGCCGCCCCTTCGGCGGCAACCGACAGATTGCCCACCAGATGACGGCGGTTCGGGGCTGCGGGCGGCGGGGCAATGTCGTGCAAAGTAAGATCGAAAGCTTCACCGCTTGGCAGGCCGTTCGTTTCAAGATGGTGGGCCAGCTTTTGCCCCACCATGCCGCCACCACCCAGGATCAGAATGCGTTTCATGTGAGCATCCCGTTGCGTTTCTTCAGCTCAAGGTACAGGCCCGAATGATCCATGTCCGCCCCATCCATGTCGTCCACAAAATGCGCGAAACGGTCGCGCACGCCTTGGGTCATGGGCAGCGACAGGTTCACATGTGCGGCCTCGGCCAGCACGTTGTCCAAGTCCTTGAGCTGAAATTTGGACAGGCCACCCGGCACGAAATTGCCTTCTGTCATCCGCTCTCCATGCTGTTGCAGGATGGTGCTGTCAGCGAAACCGCCCTTGAGGGCCGCGCGCAGCGCCGCAGGGTCGGCGCCACCCTCAGCGGCCAGCAGCATCGCTTCGGCCACCGCGCCAATGGTCACGGCCACAATCGTCTGATTGCAAAGCTTGGACAGTTGCCCCGTTCCCGCAGGGCCCACGTGCACAGGGCGGCCCATCGCCTCGAACACCGGGCGGGCGCGGTCGAAATCAGACGCCTCGCCGCCCACCATGATGGCCAGACCGGCGGCTTCGGCCCCCTTGGTGCCACCCGACACGGGCGCATCCAGATGGGCAATGCCCGCCTTGGCCAGGATCGCCTTTTGGGCGCGGGCCTCTTCAGGCTTGGTCGACGACATGTCGATCCACAGCGCCCCGTCCTTCAACGCGCCCACGTTTTCCTCGACCACGGCCAAGACTGTGGGCCCGTCACTCATCATGGAAATGACGATATCGGCCCCGGCGACAGCCTCTGCCACAGTGGCTGCGACCGTCGCGCCATGAACGGCCAGCGGATCGGCCTTGGCCTGGGTTCGGTTCCAAACGGTCAGCGGCACACTCGCCGCTGCCAGATTGCGGGCCATGGGAAATCCCATCAACCCGGTGCCCAACAAAGCCACCTTTTCCATCGCCATTCTGATACTCCCGAAATTTCGCAAGCCGTCTGGTCAAGCCCAACGCCTTGTCTTACGCTAACACCAAAACGCAGCGGACGCCGTTGCGCAACACCTGATCAAAAATGGGAGGGACGACGCCATGGGCCGTTTGGACGGTAAGCGCGCGCTTGTGACGGCTGCGGGCCAGGGAATTGGGCGGGCCAGTGCACTGGCCATGGCCGCCGAGGGCGCACAAGTCTTTGCCACCGATGTGAACGAGGCGGCGTTGGCCGACCTTACCGGGGACAATATCGAAACACTGGTGCTGAATGCGATGGACGCCGACAGCATCAAAGCCGGGGTCGCCCATGCGGCACCGGATGTTTTGTTCAATTGTGCGGGCTTTGTGCATCACGGTACGGTTCTGGACGCGACCGACGACGAATGGGATTTCGCCTTCACCCTCAATGTGCGCTCCATGGCGCGGACGATGCAGGCGGCCTTGCCTGGTATGATCGAACGGGGTGGCGGGTCGATCATCAACATGTCCTCGGCCTGTTCCAGCATCATCGGCGCGCCCAACCGGTTCATCTATGGCACGACCAAGGCCGCCGTGATCGGCATGACCAAATCGGTCGCCGTGGACTATGTGACCAAAGGCATCCGCTGCAACTGCATCTGCCCCGGTACGGTGGAAAGCCCAAGCTGGTTGGACCGGGTCAAGGCACTGGGCGAAGAATTGGGCAGCTATGACGAGGCTCTGGCACAGTTCGTGGCCCGCCAACCCATGGGCCGCGTCGCCTCTGCCAGCGAAATCGCTGCTCTTGTGGTGTATCTGGCCAGCGACGAAAGCGGCTTTACCACCGGGCACCCCCATATCATCGACGGAGGCTGGTCAGGCCAATGACAAAACGTATCGGTATCGAAGACCTGCGGTCGCGCAAATGGTTCATGAACCCCGACAATCCGGAAATGACGGCGCTCTATCTTGAACGCTATCTGAATTACGGCCTGACCCGGGCCGAACTCCAATCGGGCAAGCCGATCATCGGGATTGCGCAGACGGGCAGCGACCTGTCACCTTGCAACCGCCATCACCTCGAACTGTCCAAGCGGGTGCGCGACGGCATCATCGCGGCGGGTGGCACGTGCATCGAAGTGCCCGTGCACCCCATTCAGGAGACCGGCAAGCGGCCCACCGCTATGCTCGATCGCAACCTCGCCTATCTCTCGCTGGTGGAAACTTTGTTTGGCTATCCGCTGGACGGCGTTGTTCTGAACATCGGCTGTGACAAGACCACTCCGGCCCTTTTGATGGCCGCTGCCACAGTCAACATCCCCGCCGTGGCCCTGTCGGTCGGGCCCATGCTGAACGGCTGGTTCAAGGGTGAGCGGACGGGATCAGGCACAATCGTCTGGAAGGCCCGCGAAATGCTGGCAGCGGGCGAGATTGACGACGATGGGTTCATGGAACTGGTCGCCTCCTCCGCCCCTTCGGTCGGCTATTGCAACACGATGGGCACCGCGACCACGATGAACTCGCTTGCCGAAGCGTTGGGCATGCAGATGCCGGGGGCGGCTGCCATCCCCGCGCCTTACCGCGAGCGGGGGCAGATGGCTTATGAAACCGGACGCCGCATCGTTGATATGGTGTGGGAAGACCTGCGCCCCTCCGACATCATGACGCGCGAAGCCTTTGAAAACACAATCGTTATCAACTCCGCCATTGGCGGGTCAACGAACGCGCCAATCCACCTCAACGGCATCGCCAAGCATCTCGATGTGCCTTTGAACAATGACGACTGGCAAAACGTCGGCCATGAAATCCCGCTGATCGTGAACATGCAGCCTGCAGGCGAATATCTGGGCGAGGATTACCAACATGCGGGCGGCGTGCCGGCCGTTATTGGGGAATTGATCGCCGCCGATCTGCTGCCCCATCCGGACGTGATCACCGCCAATGGCAAGACCATGCGCGAGAACTGCGCAGGGGTGCGGAGCGCGGACACCCGCGTGATCCGCCCCGTGTCGGACCCGATGAAGGAGCATGCGGGCTTCATCAACCTCAAGGGCAATCTGTTCGACAGTGCGATCATGAAAACCTCGGTGATTTCAGATGAATTCCGTAATCGCTATCTGTCAAACCCCGACGACCCCGATGCCTTTGAAGGCCGCGCCGTGGTGTTTGACGGCCCCGAGGATTTTCATCATCGCATCGACGATCCGGCAGAGAACATTGATGAAAATTGCATCCTGTTCATGCGCGGGGCGGGCCCCAAAGGGTATCCCGGCGGGGCCGAAGTGGTGAACATGCGTCCGCCCTCGTACCTGCTGAAAAAGGATATCCACGCCCTGCCATGCGTCGGTGACGGGCGACAGTCGGGCACCTCCGGCAGCCCTTCGATCCTCAACGCCTCACCCGAGGCGGCGGATGGGGGTGGTCTGGCCCTGCTCAAGAACGGCGACAAGGTGCGGATCGACCTGAAGAAATGTACCGCCGACATGCTGATCGACGCCTCTGAACTCGCGGCGCGATCCGTGGCGCTGGCCGAGGCGGGCGGCTATGACAGCCCGGAAAACCAAAGCCCGTGGCAAGAGATCTTCCGCGACCGCGTGGGACGCTTTGATGAAGGGATGACTCTGAAAGGGGCCGCCGATTACCAGGATATCTCGCGCAAGCACATGCCGCGCGACAACCACTAAACAGGGAATTAAAGTCATGAAATTAGTTCGTTACGGCGATGTGGGTGCCGAAAAGCCCGGGATGATGGACGGCGAAACGCTGCGCGACCTGTCCGGCGTGATAGACGACATCAATGGTGCGACGCTGGGCGATGACAACCTGGCCAAACTGCGCGACATTGACCCCGCGACGCTGCCCGCAGTGGACGGCAATCCGCGCATCGGGGCCTGCGTCGGCGACATTGGCAAGTTTCTCTGCATCGGTCTCAACTACTCCGACCACGCCGCTGAAACCGGGGCCGCGATCCCCGAACATCCGATCCTGTTTTTCAAGGCAAACTCGGCCATCGTCGGCCCCAATGACGACGTCTACATGCCGCGCGGATCCGAGAAAACAGATTGGGAGGTCGAACTGGGCGTGGTCATCGGGACCACCTGCAAATACGTCTCCAAGGACGAGGCGCTGGACTATGTGGCGGGCTATTGCGTCGTCAACGACGTCAGCGAACGGCATTTTCAGGCGAACCTGACGGGCCAGTGGACCAAGGGCAAATCCTGCGACACCTTCGGCCCTACGGGTCCGTATCTTGTGACCCGGGACGAGGTGGCTGACCCGCAAAACCTCGCCATGTCGCTGGACGTGAACGGCAAGCGGATGCAGACCGGCAACACCGCCACCATGATCTTTACCGTGGCCGAGATCATCGAACATCTCAGCCAACTCATGACCTTGCACCCCGGTGACGTAATTACCACGGGCACGCCTCCCGGCGTCGGTCTGGGGATGAAGCCGCCCACTTTCCTCAAGGTCGGCGACGTGATGGAACTGGAAATCGAAAGCTTGGGCAAACAGCGCCAAGAGGTGAAACAAGATGCCTGATCTTTTGCAGATCGGTGGGATCACCGACACCATGCGCGACCGTCTGGAAGCCGAGTTCACCATCCACAAGTTGGCTGACGGCACCTATCCCGCCGATGCCATCACCCACATCGCCACGAACGGCCATGATGGCGTCCCAAGCGACGTGATGGCGGGCCTGCCGAACCTCAAAATGGTCAGTTGCTACGGCGTCGGCTATGACGCCATCGACACCAAGGCGGCAGCGGATCGGGGCATTCTGGTCACCCATACGCCTGATGTTCTGAACGCCGAAGTCGCTTCGACCACTATCTTGCTGATGCTTGCAAGTTTCCGGAATTTTTTGGCGGACGAGGCACACGCCCGGTCCGGCAATTGGGAGGCGAATGGAAATGCGCCCCTGTCGCGCAGCGCCGACAATCGCAAGGTTGGCATCCTGGGTCTGGGTCGGATCGGTCAGGCCATCGCCGACAAGCTTGAGGCGTTCAACGCCGAAATCCATTATCACACGCGGACCAAAAAGGACGTGGATTACACGTACCACGCCAATCTCACTGACATGGCAGCCGCCGTCGAAGTGCTGATCTGCATCACACCCGGCGGTCCGTCGACCAACAAGATCGTCAATGCGGATGTCATGAATGCACTTGGCTCTGACGGCACCCTGATCAACGTTTCGCGCGGGTCTGTGGTGGACGAGGCGGCGATGGTTGCAGCGCTGCAAGACGGGCGTTTGGGCTATGCCGCCCTTGATGTGTTCGAGGCCGAGCCAAAAATCCCGGATGCACTGAAAACCATGTCCAACGTCGTCCTTCTGCCCCATGTGGGCAGCGCCACGGTGGAAACCCGCGCCGCCATGGGCGGGCTGGTGGTGGACAACCTGTTGGAGCATCTGAAAAACGGCAAGGTCCTGACGCCGGTGCCGGAAACCGCACACCTCAATGGGTAGGATCATGTCGGTCACGGCACGGCTTTTCGCCGTGCCACTGGACGAAGTGCTCGTGGATGCCAAACATGGCGACCACAGCCACTTTCACCTGATCACCGCCACAGTGACGCTGGACAATGGCGTGACCGGCACAGGCTATACCTATAACGGGGGTCGGGGCGGGCACGCGACGGCGGCCATGATCACACACGATCTGGCCCCGTTCCTCTTGGGTCAAGACGCGGATAACGTTGAACAACTCACCGACGCCATGGACTGGCACATGCACTATGTGGGCCGGGGCGGCGTGCTGAGCTTTGCAATCTCGGCGGTGGATATCGCCCTTTGGGATGCGCGACTGAAACAGGCGGGCCTGCCGCTGGTGCAGGCTGCGGGCGGCGTGTCTGACCGGTGCAAGGCTTATGCGGGCGGCATTGATCTGGGCTTTGACCTGCCCAAGCTGTTGGACAGCATCCAAGGCTATCTGGATCGGGGGCATAATGCGGTCAAGATCAAGATCGGCCAGCCAACCGAGGCCGAAGACCTGACGCGGATCAAGGCAGTGCGCGATCTCATTGGCCCCGACACAACCTTCATGGTGGATGCCAACTATTCCATGACGGTCGATCAGGCGATCAGCATGGCGAATGCGTTCAAGCCGCACGGCATCACGTGGTTCGAGGAACCGATTATCCCAGACGCCTTCGAGGACTATGGCAAGATCCGCGCAGCGACCGGCATTCCCGTCGCTCAGGGCGAAAACCTGCACACGATGCACGAATTTGAACGCGCCCTGCCGCATGTGGATTTCATCCAACCCGACGCGTCCAATTGCCTCGGGATCACCGGCTGGCTGCAAGTGGCCAAGATGGCCGAGAACCACAATGTCCCTGTGTGCAGTCACGGGATGCAGGAATTGCACGTCTCTCTGGTCTCGTCTCAACCCCATGGTGGTTGGCTCGAGGTGCACAGCTTTCCGATCGACCGTTACACCAAACGCCCCCTTGTCATCGAAAACCACCTGGCGGTTGCCCCAAATCAGCCCGGAACCGGGGTCGAATTCGACTGGGCACAACTTGAACCATTCGAAGTTCCTCTCTGATCCGGCCAAAGGTTGACGCAACACCCCCGGCCACCCTACGAAAGGGCAAGAGCAGGCGTAACGAATAAGGCAGACAGCCATGAAAATTGCGATGATCGGGACAGGCTATGTCGGCCTCGTCTCGGGTGTGTGTTTTTCCGACTTTGGGCACGAAGTGGTCTGTGTCGATAAGGACCCCGCCAAAATCGAGATGCTGGAACGCGGCGAGGTGCCCATTTACGAGCCCGGTCTTGATGCGCTCATGGCCAAGAACGTCGCTGCCGGGCGGTTGTCCTTCACCCTCGATCTGGCCCAGGCCATCGACGGGGCCGAAGCGATTTTCATTGCGGTGGGCACGCCCACCCGGCGCGGCGACGGACATGCGGACCTGACCTATGTGATGGCCGCCGCCGAGGAAATTGCGCAGATGGCCAAGGATTACGTGGTCATCGTCACTAAATCCACCGTCCCCGTGGGCACCAATCGTCAGGTGAAACAAGCGGTACGCAAGGCCAATCCCGACCTTGATTTTGACGTCGCCTCTAACCCCGAATTCCTGCGCGAGGGCGCTGCGATCGACGATTTCATGAAACCAGACCGCGTGGTTGTGGGTGTCCAATCGGATCGCGCCGCCGACGTCATGGCCGAGATCTATCGCCCCCTCTTCCTGCGGGATTTCCCCATCGTGACCACCGATCTGGAAAGCGCAGAGATGATCAAATACGCCGCCAACGCGTTTTTGGCGACCAAGATCACCTTTATCAACGAAATCGCCGCCCTGTGCGAACGCACAGGCGCCGACATCAAACAGGTGTCCAAGGGCATGGGGCTAGATGGGCGTATCGGCAACAAGTTCCTGCATGCCGGTCCCGGCTATGGGGGGTCGTGTTTTCCCAAGGATACCAAGGCTTTGGCCCGTATGGGCCAGGATCACGCCGTGCCCATGCAGATCACTGAAACCGTGATCAAGGTGAACGAAGAAACCAAGCGGCGGATGATCGACAAGATATTCGACCTCTGCGACGGTTCGCTTAACGGCAAGACAGTGGCGGTGCTGGGCGTGACTTTCAAACCGAACACGGACGACATGCGTGACGCGCCCGCGCTGACGATTGTGCCGGCGCTTGTGGGCGCAGGCGCCAAGGTCCGCGTGACCGATCCGCAAGGCAAACACGAGGGCGAGGCGCTGCTGCCCGGCGTTCAGTGGTCGGTTGATGCCTACAAGGCAGTACAAAACGCTGACCTGATGGTGATCCTGACCGAATGGAACGAATTCCGCGCATTGGACCTCAAGAAAGTAGCGCGACGCATGGCGACGCCTCGCATGGCCGATCTGCGCAATATCTACTCGGTCAAGGACGCCAAGCGCGCGGGCTTTGTGGCTTATGACAGCCTCGGGCGCCCCCCGTTCCACGCTGATCCCGATTAACGCCCACGCTCGAATTGCACGGCCCCGGGCACCGGGGCCAGCCAACGTTCACGGCGGATTGTCCACAACTCATAGGTTGGGGTGAAAAGGCTCGGCTGGTCCAATGCGCCCAAGTGTACCTCCACCTCTTCCCCGCTGCGGGCAAAGACCGAGCCGCCGCAGATCGCGCAAAAATGCCGACCTGCGTGGCTTTGGGTGGCACCGGTCACCGCGACCTCCGCAGTGCGAAACACAGCCGCCGCGAAAAACGGCGCGCCGTGATGCTTGCGACAGTCCAGACAGTGGCACAGGCCCACACGGTCCGGCACGCCCGAAGCCACCAGTCGCACCGCACCGCAACCGCATCCACCGCTCACCATCTGCACGCCACCCTGCACGAAAAAACCCCGCACCAACCAGGATGCGGGGTTTCGTTCTTGGTCAAAAGGAAAACCCTCAGTCCTGCGGACCCAGCGCGTTCAGACCCTTGAGGATGTCGATGGCATAGGCCAGTTGATAATCCTCTTCGCGCAGGGCGGCGGCCGCTTCGGCCTTGGCCCGGTCTTCCTCGATCTGGCGAATCTCGTCCTCGCTCAGCGAGTCGTTGTTGAGCGACCCGCGCAGATCCGCCTCTGACCGCTGGCGCACGGCGCTTGCGGGCTCATCCTCTTCCTCGGTGGCGGCAGCGCGGCGTGGCTGTTCCACCACGATGTCGGGGCTCACACCCAGCGACTGGATCGACCGGCCCGACGGCGTGTAATAGCGGGCTGTTGTCAGGCGCATCCCGCTGGAACCGCGCAATGGCATGACAGTCTGCACCGACCCTTTGCCAAAGCTCTTGGTGCCCACGACGATGGCCCGGCGGTGATCCTGCAAGGCACCCGCCACAATTTCAGAGGCAGAGGCAGAGCCGCCATTGATCAGCACCACGATCGGCTTGCCTTGGGCCAGATCGCCGGGGGTGGCGTTGAACCGGTCGCCATCTGCGGGGTTACGGCCCCGGGTCGACACGATTTCGCCTTCTTCAAGGAAGGCATCCGAAACCCGGATCGCCTGGGTCAGCAAACCGCCGGGGTTGTTGCGCAGATCAAGGATAAAGCCGTCGACATTGTCGATGCCCCCCAGCGCCTCAACCTCTTCGTCCAGCTTGGACACCAGGTTTGGCGTGGTCTTGTCGTTGAACGTGGTCACCCGCAGGACAACGGCGTTGCCTTGTGTCCGGCTGCGGACGGCCTGCAATTCGATGATGTCGCGGATGATGGACACGTCAAAGGGTTCGGGCTCGCCCTCGCGCACAACGGTGATGATGATCTCCGACCCAACGCTGCCGCGCATCCGCTCAACCGCCTTGTCGAGGGTTAGGCCCAGCATCGATTCGCCGTCCACATGGGTGATGAAATCGCCCGCCTCGATGCCCGCCTCGGCCGCCGGGGTGCCGTCGATGGGCGACACGACTTTGACAAAACCTTCTTCCTGGGTGACTTCGATGCCCAGACCGCCAAATTCGCCACGCGTCTGCACCTGCATCGCGGCAGCGTCATCGGGTGACAGATAGCTGGAATGCGGATCAAGCGAGGTCAGCATGCCGTCAATGGCCGCCTCGATCAGTTCGTTTGCCTCGACCTCTTCGACATATTGGTTGCGAATACGCTCAAAGATGTCGCCAAACAGGTCCAACTGCTCGTAGACGCTGGCGTTTGATGCGCTTTCCTGGGCCAACAGCGGTCCCGCCACTTGCGTTGTGGCGATGGCCCCGGCCAGGGTGCCGCCCAACGCGGCCATGACGAATTTCTTCATTCTTTTCTATCCATCCTTGTCGGTGCTGAACCACGCAAGCGGGTCCTGAGGCACGTTATCCTGTCTTACCTCTATATAGAGCGTTTCCGAAGCCGCAGCGCCACCCCCTTCACCGACAGTTGACAGGGCATTTTGTCCGCCCTGTGACGGCAAAGCCCCCATCAGGCCCAAAGGTGTCTGTGCCGCGATGATCTCTCCGGTGACTGCATAGGTAATGCCAAGGCCCGCCAAGACGAACAAAGTGCCTGGGCGCGGCTCAAGGATTGTCACATTCCCAAAGTCCAGCAGGGGACCGACATAGCGGACCGTGGCCGCCGTCGGCGCGGTCACCAGCGCGCCGGGCCGGGTGGCCAGCAGGATGCCGGGGCGCGCAATGCCTGCGGCATCCGGCTCGTTCGCGCGGCGCAATACCACGCCGCGCGCGGGCAGGGGCAGTGACCCGATCTGATCGGCGATTAGGGGCGGGGTCCAGGCCGCATCGTTCGAGGTGATGTTAGACAGCCCACTGGAAAACGCATCCAGCGTCTCGGATGATCCCAGCAGGATCGCGGTGCGCACCGGATCTTCGGTAAAGCGCATGGGCAGGTCGGTGCGTTCGGCCATCGCGTCATTGAGGGCAAAGCGCGCGGTCTGCACTTCCTTCAGGCCCGTTTGCAACTGGGCCACCGCATCCTCTTGCAGGATGCGCAGGGTTTCTACATCGCTCAGGTTCTTGCGCAAGGTCAGCGCCCGTTGGTTCAGGGCAGGGGTCAGTTCGGCCAGCAACATGCCTGCGCGTGCGGTGCCATTCGGGCCACCCGGATGCAGGAACGCGGTCGGCCCCTGACCGGGTGTCAGGGTCTGCAACACGGCCAACAGTTGGGCAATCTCCGCATCGCGGGCTTGCAGTTGCGCGCGCAATTGCGCCTCGCGAATGGCGGCGCGGCGCAGGCCCACGCGCATGGCGGCCAACCCGTCCTCATAGGCTTGTACCGTCTGGGTCAGGGCACGAACCCGGTCGCGCGCGGTCTCGGCTGCACTCAGTTGCAAAGAGGCCGCGTTCAGTGCCGCCCCCGCCTCTCGGGCCAAGGCCCCCGCATCCTGTTGCGCCGACGCCAGCGAGGCCGCAAGGCTCAGAGCCAAATTCAGGCAAAAGGCCGCGAACCATCTCATCCCAGCAGGCTCTGCCCCGTCATCTCGTCTGGCTTGTCCAACTGCATCAGCTCCAGCAGGGTCGGGGCCAGATCACCCAGCTTGCCATGGTTCAACGTGCCGTCGGCGCCCACGAGTGCCACAGGCACCAGATTGGTGGTGTGGGCTGTGTGCGGCGCGCCGGTGTCGGGGTCTATCATGGTCTCGCAATTGCCGTGATCCGCCGTCACGATCATCACGCCCCCCGCCGCCTCAAGGGCGGGCAAGACGCGGGCAAGGCCCTGATCGACGGCCTCGCAGGCGGCAATCGCGGCCTCCAGATCACCGGTATGGCCGACCATGTCAGGGTTGGCATAGTTCACGACAATCAGGTCATAGCCTTCCTCGATGGCCGCCACGAACTTGTCCGTCACCTCGACGGACGACATTTCGGGCTGCATGTCATAGGTGGCGACGGCGGGCGATTTGGGCATCGCGCGCTCTTCGCCCGGTTCGGGCTTTTCCTCGCCACCATTCAGGAAGAAGGTGACATGGGGGTATTTCTCGGTCTCGGCCAGGCGGAATTGACGCAGGCCCGCCTTGGCGACCCACGCACCCAAGGTATTCACGATTTCGGGCTTGGGGTAGGCGGTGGTCATATAGGCGCCATGGGCCTCGGAATAATCGGCCATGCCCAACAGACCCGCCCAGTCGGGGCGGCCCGCAGGTTCAAATGCGTTAAAATTCGGATCACCCATCGCCGCCATGATCTCGCGGGCACGGTCGGCGCGGAAGTTCAGACAGAAAAGGCCATCGCCATCCTTGGCCCCTTTGTAGCCGTCCATGACGGTGGCGGGGATGAACTCGTCGGTCTTGTCGGCATCATAGGCCATGGCAACAGCCGTTTCCGGCGTTTCCGCGATGGTGCCTTCGGCCCGGACCATAGCGGCAAAGGCGGTTTCGACACGGTCCCAGCGGTTGTCGCGGTCAAGGGCAAAATAGCGGCCCGTCAGGGTCACGATGCGCGCGCCCGACGGCAGGGCGGCCTGCAGCGTCTCAAGGTAGGTCAAAGCGGATTTCGGGGCCACGTCGCGGCCATCACTGATGGCATGGATCAGCACCTGAAGGCCCGCATCGGTGCAGGCCTTGGCCGCTGCAATCATGTGGGTGAGGTGGCCATGGACCCCGCCATCCGACATCACGCCCATCAGGTGCGCGCGCCCGCCCGCGTCCTTGATGGCGGCGATCCAGGCGGTCAGCTGCGGATTGCGGAAAAAGCTGCCCTCTTCGATGGCCAGATCAATCTGGCCCAGATCCATGGCGACGGTGCGGCCCGCGCCGATATTGGTGTGGCCGACCTCCGAATTGCCCATCTGCCCGCGGGGCAGGCCCACATCGGGGCCATGGGTGATCAGGGTGGCATTGGGGCAGGTGGCCATGATGTGATCAAAGGTGGGGGTGTTGGCCAGGGCAGGCGCATTGCCGGTGGTGTCCGCGCGCAGGCCCCAGCCATCAAGGATACACAGAACAACAGGTTTCGGAGCAGGCATAAGCGCAATCACCTTTGATTTCAGCGGTTGGGCGACTTCTACCGCGCTCGCGCCCCCTTGGGAAGAACGGTTGCCCCACCTTGCGGCCCCTCTATGGTGATCGCAACGGCAAGGAGGGCGAGATGAGCGAACATATGCTGGTGCACCTGAATGTGGTGCGCCCGATCGGGGCCTTCAGCGCAGCCCAGGACAACGCCGTCTATTTCTTTTCGCAACTGCCCTTGGTCTTTGCGCGGGCCAAGCAAGATGGAGACATGTTCTGGCACAACCACGGCGCGCGGCTGCCCGATGGCGGCTATCTTGAATTGCCTGGGGTGATGGCGCACAGCACAACAGCGACCGAAGAGAACTTTCACATCATGACCATGGCGGGCTGGCGCGATCTGGCCGCAATGCAACGCTTTACCTACCGCGAACCGCTGCACGCCGAAGGGATCCGTCGGCTCAAAGGCTGGGTGGACAGATCCGAAGGGCCGACACTTGCACTCTGGTGGGCGCCAAGGGGGACACGGGTCTCGTTGGACGAGGCGTGGGACAAGCTGGCGCGGTTGCGCCGCGACGGGCCATCAGACACAGTCTTCACCCCACGCACAGCGCGCGCGGCCCCGGGCTAGGCCGTAAAGCATGCAGGCCTCAGGTTCGACACTGTGACCGTAAGCCGGTCGTGCGGAGCCGACGAATGTCGGGTTTGAGCCTAAATTGCAAATTGCTGCGCGCTTTACCAATGGTCCATAAGAGAAACAAAGCAGGCATTGAGTCATACATGCACTGCCTATCCATGCCTTCCTGCCCTACCGACTTCTTTGATGCAGCGATATGGTCCTTGAAACGGAAGCCTTACAGCCATTGCCGGTGACCTGGTCGATTTAAAGGAATGGTGCATTCATAGTCTCATGGTAGAATTGGCAACCCGATGACG
The DNA here is from genome assembly GCF_947503705.1 of uncultured Tateyamaria sp. GTDB lineage: Bacteria > Pseudomonadota > Alphaproteobacteria > Rhodobacterales > Rhodobacteraceae > Tateyamaria. The sequence continues at coordinate 884,677 of NZ_CANNES010000001.1, forward strand.
AATGAGGCAAGTGTTCATGCATACAGCAACAATAGTCGCGGTTGTGGCGGCTGTCGCAGCGGTTTTATCAAACGTCGACGATATCATTGCATTCCACACTAAATACATTGCTCCAGCGTTTTATGGGCAGACAAATGTGACAGTAAGCTTCGAGGAATGGCCTACGCAACAGCCGGTGCTGTTGCGTTTCAAAGACGTAGATGAAACGGACAACGACCCAGTACGCCGAACACTTTTACCAGGTAAGGATTACGTGTTCGAGTTGCGCCGGAACCGAGAGTTTGATGTGTCTTGGACCGGCGCGGGCTACGCCGCTGGCAAACAGTCTTTGCCTACGACAAGCGACAGCATCGTGGTTCGGTTAGTGCCGGTCGCCACCGAAAATGACGGACCGGCAGGTCTCCAACTGGAATACATCGATACCGGTGCCGTTCTACCTACTGGTGAAGCCGAGCGCGCTACCGAAGTGTTTGAACCTAGACGCACGATGCTCCAAATTGCGTCAGCTACGCCTGAATTTGACCGCGCGCAGGCGATTATTGGCTTGTTCGAAATGGGAACACCTGAATGCGCTCGCAGCTACGTGGTCAATTCCTTTGGTGTCAACGTGGGTTGTGAAGGGATCCCTTTGAACTCAATTGTCCATCAGATGGAGGAAGCGCACAAACTCGAGTTTTTGGAAACACTTGCGCTGTCAGGTCTGAGAGAGGTCGCTGAAAACATGGTTCCGCGCAACCGTTTGTCAGCTGATCAGCTGCGCATACTTTCAGAGGCTATGGACCCGCTTAGCCGCAATTTGATGTTCTGGGCGAGTTACGATCAAGTATCGAAGTCGTTCTACGATTGGGCTGTCGGTTTAGCCCTCAACGCTGGCTTGCGGACCGAGCGCGAAATTCTTCTAGTCTATAGAGCCGTTGTCCGCACCGGCGCTGTTCAGGTGCGGCGCCGGTTGAGCACATTGGATACAGGAAAGAAGTATCAAGAAGCCGATCTGTCTACTCGACTTGGCCTGTTGCGCACGGCCATGGATACAACAATGTCGCCGGGAATGCGCGGGGTTCCGGTCATAAAAGCCAGCAACGATCTGCTCCAATTTGGCGAGGTTGAATTCAACAACGTGCAATGGCGGCTGTCTGATTTTGGCGTGCCAGATGGCACCTTGGATCAGTCTATTCAAGTGGAAGCTCGGGTGTTTGGAGGAAATTAAGTTTAACTCAAAACGCAAAGCAGTCTCACGAATTTTTAGCACTTATTCTAACCTGACCCCATTTTTTACAGTGTATGTTTACATCCTCTTGCGGCCATTCGTTCTGGGAGCGGCAACGACAGCTTTGCCCCGCATTGCCGACCTTCGATATGTGCCGTACAACCTTTTCAGATTTGACTTTTTTTGCCGCGGCGATCACTTGCCCCGCAGCCTCCCCGCCTTCCGCTCAATCCGGGTTGCCACGGGTGTAACTGATCTTTGAAAGATCAGGGGCCCGTACATCCGCCGCATTCAAGGGCGCCGGCCGACCCGGCTCTGGTGTCAGGATATGGCGCAGCAAGGCGACCGGGTGCGCCTTGAGGGTCAGGCGGGTCGAGACGTAATCCTCCACCACTTCCTCACCCAATGTCATCTGGGGTAACAGCGCCGCAGGCTCGTCCACCACCTCGCCGTCAATGTCGTTGGCAAAGAGGGGCAGGGCCGGACCGGGCACCAGGGCCTTGGCCTCCCACAACGCATCGCGGCGGCTGAGGTCGATGCCTGCAAAGGCATCCGCCTCCGCCAGCGATATGATCACATTCGGCCCCAGCCCGGCCCGCCGCCACACGTCCCGCACCGACCGGTACCCGTTGCCCCGCGCCGCCGTGATCCAGGTGGCGTCTTCCTCGCTCAGCCCCTTGATCTGGCGAAAGCCCAGGCGCAGGGCGAGGCCACCTTGGCCATCGGGCTCCATCACATTGTCCCAAAAGCTGGCATTGATGCAGATCGGGCGCACCTTGACCCCGTGTTCACGCGCGTCCCGCACGATCTGGGCGGGGGCATAAAACCCCATCGGCTGAGCGTTGAGCAGCGCACAGGCAAAGATGCCCGGATGGTGGCATTTGATCCAGCTTGAGGCATAGACCAAGAGCGCAAAGCTCGCCGCGTGGCTTTCGGGAAAGCCATACGAGCCGAACCCCTCGATCTGGGAAAAACACCGCTCGGCAAAGTCGTCATCATAGCCGTTCTTGCGCATGCCCCGCAGGAAAAGCGTACGAAACTCGCTGACATTGCCATGCTTCTTGAAGGTGGCCAGCGACCGCCGCAGCCGGTCCGCCTGATCGGGGGTAAAGCCCGCGCCCACAATGGCGATCTGCATCGCCTGTTCCTGAAACAAAGGCACGCCCAGCGTCTTGCCCAGCACCCGCCCCAGCGCGTCAGAGGGAAAGCTGACCTCCTCCTCTCCGTTCCGCCGCCGGATATAGGGGTGGACCATGTCGCCCTGAATAGGCCCGGGCCGGATGATGGCCACCTCGATCACCAGATCATAGAAACAGCGCGGGCGCATGCGCGGCAAAAAGTTCATCTGCGCGCGGCTTTCCACCTGAAACACCCCGACGCTGTCGGCTTTGCAAAGCATGTCATAGACGTGGGGGTCTTCGGGGGGCAGGGTGGCCAGAGTAAAGGTTTGCTGGTGGTGCATCTTGAGCAGGTCGAACGCCTTGCGGATACAGGTCAGCATCCCAAGGCTCAGCACGTCGATCTTGAGGATGCCCAGCGTGTCGATATCGTCCTTGTCCCAGCAGATGACGGTGCGATCCTCCATCGTGGCATTCTCGATGGGCACCAGCTCGTCCAGCCGCCCTTCGGTGATGATGAACCCGCCGACATGCTGCGACAGATGGCGGGGAAAGCCGTTGATTTCATAGACCAGTTCGATGGTCTGTTGCAGGCGGCGGTCGCGGAAATCGAGGCCGATTTCGGCCATGCGCTCGGCCTCCAGCCCCTTGGTGGAGAAAAAGCCCCAAAGCTGGGAGCTGAGGGCCGAGATCGTATCCTCGCTCAGGCCCATGGCGCGGCCCACCTCGCGGATGGCACGTTTGCCCCGGTAATGGACGACGGTGGCGCATAGGCCCGCGCGGGCGCGGCCATAGCGTTCATAGATGTGCTGGATCACTTCCTCGCGGCGCTCATGCTCGAAATCCACGTCGATATCGGGGGGCTCGTCGCGGGCCTCGCTGACGAAACGCTCAAACACCATGGTCCCGATCTCGGGGCTGACCGAGGTGATGCCGAGGCAATAGCAAACCACCGAATTGGCAGCCGACCCGCGCCCTTGGCACAGGATATCGCGGCTGCGGGCAAAGGCGACGATGTCGCGGACGGTCAGGAAATAGGGCTCGTATTTCAGCTTGGCAATCAGAGTGAGTTCGTGGCGCAATAGACCATGCACATGGTCCGAGGCCCCGCCGGGATAGCGCCAGTTCAACCCTTCATAGGCCAGCCGTTCCAGCCGTTGGCTGGGCGTTTCAGCATCCGTCACCTCGGAGGGGTATTCATAGCGCAGCTCGTCCAGCGAGAAGGTCAGGCTTTGGGCGAGGGCTGCGGTGCGGGTCACGGCGGCCTCGTGCCCGGCAAAGAGGGCCATCATGTCAGCCGCCCCGCGCAAGCGCCCCTCGCCATTGGCCAGCGCCGCGCGGCCCAAATCATCAACCCGCGTGCCCGTCCGGATGGCAGTGACCACATCGGCCAGCTTGCGCCGCGCGCCGTGATGCATGCACGGCGCGGCAGAGGCGAGGGTGGGCAGGCCCAGATCGCGGGCCTGATCGGCAATCCGGTCAAAGCGCGCCGTATCCCGCCCGTCATATTTGGGCACCATCAACACATGGATGTTCCCGGCAAAGCGGCGCGTCAGCCGTCGCGCCGTTTGCACCCAATTGCCCGCGCCGGGCTGCGACTGTGGCGCTTGTGGCCAGAGCAGGAGGGAGAGGCCGGTGCTGAATTCCTCAAGGTCGGCCAGCGTGATGTCGCAACTGCCCTTGTTCGCCTTGAGCCGCCCGCGCGAGATGATCCGGCAGAGGCTGCGCCAGCCCTCGCGGTCCCGCGGCAGGACGGTGATGGGAGGCGCATCGGCAAAGATCAGGCGCGCGGCGGGGATCAGCCGCGGCGTTGTCATGATCGTGCTTTGGGGGGCGGGGATATGCGCGGGACGCGGTGGCCCGATCAGGCCATATGCCGCGTCAAAACCCTGCCGTTCCTTGACCATCCGCGCGATCTTGCGCGCCTCTGTATGTGCCCGCACGATGCCTGCGACCGAGTTGTCATCGGCAATCGCAATCGCCTCCATCCCCAGAAGGGCGGCACGGCCCACATACTCCTCGGGGTGGGACGCCCCGGTGAGAAAGGTAAAATTCGACGTGATCGACAGTTCGCAAAACATCTGTGGCAGCAGATTCGCAGGTTAGGAAGTCTTCACTATATTCACGTTTTGTTCCTTTTTGAATGGATATGTTGGAGGGGGCTCTGCCCCCGCTGCGCTCCCCCGGCAGTATTTATGGAACAATGAAGATCAGGGCAGGGGTTCTGTGCGATAGAGCCGCACGCGCAGGCCCCCATGGGCGATGCTGGGCCCGTCGGGGGCAAAGGGAAGGCCCGTAGTCTTGGCCAGCGCCGCCTCGCTGGTGATGATCCCGACGCGCCAGCCCGAGAACCGTTCCAGCAGCACCTGGCCCAGCCGCCCGTAAACGGGGTAGAGCGATTTTTTGTCGCCGATCCGGGCGCCGTAGGGTGGGTTGACCATGACGATGCCCGGCGGGCCGTCAGGGGGCGTCATGTCACTGGCCTGGGCTTGGGTGAACCGGGTAAGATCCGCGATGCCCGCCCGCTCCGCATTGGCGCGGGCCATGTCGACCCCGCCTGCGTCCCGGTCACTGCCGTAGAACCGGGTGTTGGGGGTAGTTGTGCGCGTGGTACGGCGCAGCGCGGCGGCGGCTGTGGCCTCATATGTGGTGAGCAGTTCATAGGCAAAGCCGCGCGCGCGCCCCGCTTGCATGCCTGCCGCAATTTCCGCCGCCTCGATCACGAACGTGCCCGACCCGCACATCGGGTCATAGACGGTCTGGCTGCCGTCAAAACCACATTGGCGCAGGAACAGCGCCGCCAGCGTTTCGCGCATCGGGGCCTTGCCTACGGCCTCTTTGTGGCCACGTTTGTGCAAAAGCTCGCCCGAGGTATCGACGCTGATCGTGACCCGATTGTCATCAATGCGCACCTTGAGGATCACGGGCGCATCTGCGGCGACGGTGAACCCGTCGCTGTCGAGCGCCTTGGCGATCCGTTCGGTGGCGGCCCCCGCATGGTAAATCTTGGACTTGCGCGAGGTGGCCACATCGACCCGCACCGGGACATCGGCGCGCAACACGTCACCCCAGGGGAATTTGCGGGCCCGTTTGTCGAGCTGCGCCAGATGGAACGCCATGAAAGACCCCAGACGCACCAGCACCCGGCTTGCGCCGCGCAGCTCCAGATTGGCGCGCCACACCTCGGGCCACCCGCCCCGCAAGGTCACGCCGCCAGGCATCGTGCTGCCCACGTCAAAGCCCATCTCGCGGGCCTCAAGGGCCAGCGTGTCTTCCATCCCCGGCAGGGTAATGGCAAAAATTTCCAAATCTGGGCTGTTGTTCATCCCGCGTGCTTATCCGGGCCGGGCCGCGATGATCAATCGGCAAAGAGGTAATCGGCCTCGGCAATCTGGCGGGCCTTGTCGTCGGTGATGGACAGGAAACGGGCCAGGGCGCGCGCATTGTCATCCAGATCGGCCGCCTCGCGCATGCGGTCGAGATGTTCGAAATCAGCATCCCGGATGCGATCGGATTCAAAGGTCATGTCGTTGCGGATCGTGGGCAAGAGCCGCTCAAGCGTCTCGATCGAGGTCTGCTCGCCCGCCAGGCCCACGCGCATCGCATGGCCGATCAGGTAGTCGTCGGAAAACTCGCACTGAATCTCCAGCATCCGTGTGATCGACCGGTCGCCCGCGAAATCCTGCAAGAGGTCAATGGCACCCGGATCCATGCACACGATCAGCTGATCGGTCTCGTAATAGTCAAACAGCATCCGCATCAGGGCACGGCGGTGCCTTGTCCGCTTGCCGATGGTATTCTGGATGCCGCCCAGGTCGGGCAGGGGCGTGTGCTCTTCGTTAAAGAGGTATTCCATCGAGGGCACATTGGTGACCTGGCGGATGCGTTCCAGCAGGCGCTTGGCCACGTGCCACTTTTTGCAGATGATAATCATCAGCTCGCGATTGCGGCCCAGCGTGCTTTCGGTCTCCCAAAACCTTGTGGCAAAGCGGCGGCCAATCCGGCCCCGCCCGGTGAGGAACTGAAACAGGCTCCGCCCCTCGTTCGAGATCTGGAATTGCACGTTTTCCGCCGCATAGAGCAGGCCAAGACGGCGTTTGAGGTCCTTGGCCTCGGCGCTGATCTTGCGGGCAAAAAGGTAGTCCTGACTGACCAGCAGGTCATAGTGGTCGTCATAAAACGTCACCGGCATCCCGTAATCGGTGAACATCAGAAAGGTCAGAGTGCGGCCCCTGATCTGCTCTTCGGGCACCACATGACGGACGATGGTCTGAAAAAACGTCTCGTCCGGGATCCAGGTGGTGCGGAAAAAGCGCATCACGTCGCGGCGCTTGCGGGTGAAATCGAGCACTGCCTCGATGGTCTGGCGGCGCAGGCACCACCACTGGCTGCCGATCTGGACCTGAATGTCGGACGGAATGTCACGGGTCAGGCCAAAGCGGCGCTGAAAGTTGAAACTGGCGTAGAAGCGGCGCTTCTGGGTCCGCTCGTTGAAGAAATGGCGGTAGATCAGCCGCTCTTCCTTCATTCCCGTCTTGATCCAGTCGCTGTCGAAATAGTCAAAGCTCTCGATAAAGTCGGCGTCGTTGTTGTCCAGGAACTCATGGGTGTATTCGGCCGACTTGATGGCCATGCAATCGCCCGAGAGCATGTAAAAATGGGTGGCCCTCGGAAACGCCTCGACTGCGGATTCCACAGCATAAAGCGTGGCTTGCACCAGGCTCCACTCGCCCCAACCGCACTTGATGCGGCGATGGGCAAAGGTCACGTTTGGGTTGTCCTTCAACGCCGCACGGATCGCCGCAAAATGGACAGGGTTGGCGCGGGCATCAAAATGGATGGCCATATAGTCGCCAGCCGCCGTCAACCGCTCCGCCTGCTTGATGATGGCGTCGGGGTCTTTGTGACAGAGCAGGATGTAGGCGATTTTTGCCATTCTGGAAACGTACCAACCTCTTTACGTGGGATTGTTTACGTAGATAAGACTAAGGAGAGATTGAATAAACAGAATTTATTTGCTTTTTTGGCGTTCAATGAGCGGGCGCGACAAAGCGGCGACAGATCAGGGGCGAGTATTATGGGGTTTCCAGGCACGTGGATGACGGAAAGCGAGAGCGTGGTGTACCGTGTGGTGCCCAAATGCGCCTGCTCGACCATCGGCCAGATCATGTTCTACTCCGACCATGGCGAGTTTTTCGACGGCGACATCCATGACGCCCAGGGCGGCATGCACAAATGGGCGCTGGAAGAAAGCCAGCCCAAGATCACCGACAACGTGAAAACCCATTCCAGCTACGCGTTCACCTGCGTGCGCAACCCCTACACGCGGATCCTCAGCTCGTTCTTCGACAAGATCTGCGGTATCCAGCGCAACGGCAAACGCTATCGCGGCAACCTCGTGCCGCTGCTGATCCAGAAATACGGGATCGAGGTGGGGGGCCACGACGGCAAGCAGGAGTTCGATCAGATCAAATCGTTCCGCCGCTTCCTGCTCTTTGCCCGCGACACCATCCGCTGGCGCCGCCCGATGGAGCCTGACATCCACTGGTCCGCCATGTCGGGCCACGTCTCGACCTTCATCGTGAATGGCGGCCGCTACGACAAGATTATCTGGACAGAGAAATTCAACGAAGGCATGGCCGATGTCATGGGGGCGATCAAGACGCCCAACGCGGTGAACCTCGAAGACATCCCAAGGTTCAACGAGAGCGAAGGCCATGGCCCCAAACGCGCCCACCCGGTCGAAGACTACTTCGACGACCTGTCGATGCATCTGGTCTACGAAATCTACAAACGGGACTTCAATCTGTTCAAATACGACTTCGAGAACCCGGGGAACAAGATGCCCATAGGCGAGATCGACCTGGACGAGGTGCATAAAAAGCTCGGCGATTGAGGGGCATTGGTTCCATCAATGGCAGGTGTCAGCCCAAAGCGGACCCATGCCCTCTGACGGGATTGTGCGATAGCTGACCTTCGACGCGCGAGTCGCCAACTGGTAAGGTGCGGGACGAAGCTGCTTTTCGCTGCGCTTGCGCTAAGGTCTGCTTTGTGAGCTCTTAAGTTCAGAAACGGCCTAAGAAAGCGAAGCTGCCCAGCTCAAAAAATCCTCGAACAGAAAACGGACGCCCTTGTCTGGAATAGCCCAATCAGCCCTGGATTCATTGAACCAAAGTGTGCCCAGGTCCGTTTTGTCGTCAGCTAAGAGACTTTTGCCGTACTTGGCCAGTTCCCGGACTGCCCGATCACCGTATCCTTGGCGAAAATCTTCATAAATTTCATAGCGCGCGCCCGGCGTGTCTGAATCCCATCCGGGATAGACAAGATCTAGGTCCTGGTGAAGCTGTAGAGTAAAGTCATAAAACGACTGGGGTGGCTTCATATCAGTCCCTCCTTGGATACGATGTGATGATAATAAAGCCATCGGGCATATCTGGGGCATACTCAATCACCGTTCCAACCCCAAACGTCTGCCGAAGAATTACGGGTGATGAGCGTCGTTGGGTCATTCGGAACGCCTCCGTTCCCGTCGGTGAAGAAAAATCACTTTTCAAGAATGCCCTTTTTCTCCTTCCGCTTACGACGTCTTCGACAACAGCAGCATTGTTAGCAAGGTTGGAATTCGTCAACTTGCGTGCAGCCTCAAGGGACGGAAATGATCCGTGACGATAGCGATAAAGGCTAAGAAATGGTGATCGAACGCGAGGGGTCGTGACAGAACTCAGCAGGAAATCATCGCTCTTTCCTACGTGTTGAGCAATGGTATGCCCTCCACGAACTTCATGTTCCAACAAATCTTGTGGCGGAACGCTGCCGTCAAAGTCAGCTAAAATTACGTTGTCTCGAGGGGTTGGCGCCATGGGTTCCGCGTAGCACCGGCAGTTATGAGCTTCGCCCGGATGCCCGCCAGCCGGGGGATCATCCCAGCGAAATACTTGATCGTCGTACTCTGCATGGCTATCCCGCACTTTGGCATCATCCTGTGAGCGCCAAACATAGCTCTCAATACCAAGGTCCTCTTGTCGAAGCTGGTTGATCAGACCAGCAAACGCTCGCAACAAGCGTTCTTCCATTGCCGTACGCAGAGGTCTCAGTCGTTGAGGGTGGTCTTGGTACTCATTGAATATGCTATCAAGTCGCGACTCCCATGCGCTTAACGCTTCCTCTTTGGCGTCTGACACGTCTCTGAGATCAGCTTCAGACACGAGCGGCACGGTATCTGGGGGCGTCAAAGCGTTCAGAAGCATCCGGGTGTTTTCGGCCGCCACTTGGTCAAGGCGGTCGTCAAAATCTGCCCGTAGAGCGGAGTAGTTCGGGAAAGCCGATTTGAGAGAAAGCCCAAGGTTTCGGCCTAGAATTCTCCCGTGCCGGTGCGAAAGGACGTATTGGCCAGTGCCGCCATGCCTTAGGAAGTCACTAAAATTCTGTTGCATGGACTCTCCGCGCAATAGTTTAGCAAGACTTACTGCGAATTTATGAACAAAAACTGCTCGCTGCGTTCTATGAGCAGTTCAATAGCGCAACGTGGTTGACACTCATAAGCAGCCGTTCGTTAATGGCGAAGCATCCGGTAAAGTGGGCTCTGACCCGGCTTTAGCCGCATGCTACACGAACGGCTGTTGTCGGGAAACACGCCAAACTTTGCAAAGTCCGCTTTCTGCGCAATGCGGCCAGCCACCTTATGTAGCACAGTATCGCGCTGCGCCGCGTAGCAGGTGTGACAAACCTCTTCCTCTTGCCCTCCACACCCCCACCCCCTACATCCTCACCCCATGGCCACCGGTAAATCAGACCCCAACTACAAGATCGCTGCCGAGAACCGGCGGGCGCGGTTTGACTATGCCATTGAGGATGACATCGAATGCGGCGTCGTTCTCGAAGGCTCCGAGGTCAAGGCGCTGCGCCAGGGTGGGGCCAACATCGCCGAAAGCTATGCAGCGGTCGAGGACGGCGAGTTGTGGCTGGTGAACTCCTACATCGCCCCCTACGCCCAGGCCAAATCCTTCAAGCATGAAGAACGCCGCCGCCGCAAGCTCCTCGTCTCCCGCAAGGAACTGTCCAAGCTCTGGAACGAGACCCAGCGCAAGGGCATGACCCTCGTGCCGCTGGTCCTCTATTTCAACCACAAGGGCATGGCCAAGATCAAACTCGGCATCGCCAAAGGCAAAAAGCTGCATGACAAGCGCGACACCTCGGCCAAACGCGATTGGGGCCGCCAGAAACAGCGGCTCCTGAAACAAGGATGACGCTGACCCTCTATGGTTACCGCTACAGCGTTTACACACGCATCGCCCGGATGACGCTGGCCGCTCTGAACGTTGACTACATCTCGGTCGAAGTGGACCCCTTCGCTGATCTACCCGACCCGGAACTGGCAAAAATTACCCGCTTCCATCGCGTCCCCGTGCTGGACCACGACGGCTTCACCCTGTGCGAAACGTCCGTCATCACCCGCTATCTCGCGACGACCTTGCCGGGCACAAACCTGATCCCCGGCGGCCCAAAGGCCCAAGCCCGCATGGCCCAGACCATCGCCATCATCGACGCCTACGGCTACTGGCCCATGGTGCGACAGGTGTTCTCCCACGGCGTCTTCCGGCCCCTCATCGGCGCCGATGCAGACCCGCAAATGGTCCAACAAGGCCTCGCCGCCGCGACCCCCATCCTCGCCCAACTGAACGACATCGCTGCCGAAGGGCTCGTGCTGAACGGCCCCCTGACCCTCGCCGACTTCCACCTCGCCCCCATGCTCGGCTATTTCGCCATGGCCCCCCAAGGCGCTCAGGCGCTGCAGACCCACCCGGCGCTCACCAAATGGTGGGACAAGATGCAACAGCATCCAAGCTACATTGCGACCGACCCCGGTCTTGCAACGCTCACCGCGCAGGCGTAACCAGACAAGGACGCAAAGCGGGAGGCGCATATGCCCCAGGATGATCCCAAAACACTGGTCTCAACCGATTGGTTGGCGGCCCATCTCAAAGACCCCGATCTGCGGATCCTCGACGCCTCTTGGTACATGCCCGACAGCGGGCGGGACGCGCGCGCCGAATACGAGGGCACGCATATCCCCGGCGCACGGTTCTTCGATATCGAAGAGATCTCCGACGCCCGCTCCGATCAGCCGCACATGGCCCCCCCGGTCGAGAAATTCATGAGCCGGATGCGGGCCCTTGGCGTGGGCGACGGGCACCAGGTGGTGGTCTATGACGGCACGGGTATCTTCTCGGCCCCACGGGTCTGGTGGCTCTTCAAACTGATGGGGCACCGGGACGTGGCGGTGCTCGACGGCGGGCTGCCCAAATGGCAAGCCGAGGGGCGCCCGACCGAAGACATGGCACCCATTGTCAAGGATCGGCACATGACGGTGCGGTTCCAGAACCAACTGGTCCGGGACGTCACCCAAGTCAGTCGCGCCTCAAAACTGGGCTCGACCCAGATCGTGGACGCGCGCGCCGCCGCCCGGTTCCGGGGTGAGGCGCCAGAGCCACGCGCGGGGCTGCGCGCCGGGCACATCCCGGGGTCGCGCAACGTGCCGTTTGGCCTGCTGCTCAATGACGACCAAACGATGAAGCCCGCCAGCGAGACGACAGCCATTTTCGAAGCGGCAGGCATCGACATGTCAAAACCCATTATCACCAGCTGCGGATCAGGGATCACCGCCGCGATCCTCGGCCTCGCGCTGGAACGCGCAGGCCACGACAGCTGGTCGCTATATGACGGAAGCTGGGCCGAATGGGGGATGTTCCCCACCGTGCCCGTCGCCACAGGAGAGGCCTGATGTTCGAAACCCTGCAAGCCCAAAAACCCGATGCGATTCTCGCTCTGGTCCAGATGTTCAAGGACGATCCGCGCAGCGACAAGATCGACCTGGGCGTCGGCGTCTACAAGGATGCGTCGGGCAACACGCCCGTGATGCGCGCGGTCAAGGCCGCCGAACAGCAGCTTTGGGAAAACGAGACCAGCAAAAGCTATGTGGCGCTGACGGGCGATCCGGGCTTCTCGGATGCAATGGTCAAACTGGTGCTGGGCGACGCGGTGCCGCGCGCCACCGTCTCGGCGGCGGCAACGCCCGGTGGTACAGGCGCTGTGCGGCAGGCGTTTGAGCTGATCAAGCTGGCGCGGCCTGATGCGCGGGTGTTCGTGTCGAACCCGACCTGGCCCAACCACCTGTCGATCCTCGAATATCTGGGCATGGAAATGGTGCCCTACCGCTATTTCGACAACGAAACACGGGGCGTGGATTTCGATGCCATGCTCGATGATCTCAAAACGGCCAAAGCGGGCGATGTCGTGCTGCTGCACGGCTGCTGCCACAACCCGACCGGGGCCAACCTGACCATGCCGCAATGGCAAGAGGTCATCGCGGTGCTGCAACAGACTGGCGCAGTCCCAATGATCGACATTGCCTATCAGGGGTTCGGCGACGGGCTAGAGGCGGACGCGCAAGCCACCCGCGCCGTGGCCGCTGCGCTGCCCGAATGCCTGATTGCCGCCAGTTGCTCGAAAAACTTCGGCATCTACCGCGAACGCACCGGCATCCTGATGATGATCGCAAACGGAACAGAGGCCAAAGTGGCGCAGGGCACGCTGGCCTTCCTCAATCGTCAAAACTTCTCTTTCCCACCCGATCACGGCGCGCGGTTGGTGACGATGATCCTGAATGACGACGAACTCCGTACCGACTGGATGGCCGAGGTCGAGGCGATGCGCGTCTCCATGCTGGGCCTGCGGGAACAACTGGCCACGGAATTGCGGCAGCGGGCAGGCTCTGACCGGTTCGGGTTCATCGCCCAACACCGGGGCATGTTCTCACGGCTCGGCACCACGCCCGAGATGGTCCAGAAACTCCGCGAAGATCATGGCATCTACATGGTCGGTGACAGCCGCCTCAACATCGCAGGGCTCAACGCCAACAGCGTCCCGCTGCTGGCCGAGGCGATCGTCAAAGCAGGCGTCTGAAACCCCGACGCCCACAATGCAAACGAGGGTCGCTCTCTCCAGGGCGGCCCTCTTTATCTTCATTGTTCCAAAAATATGCTCCCCCCGGAGGGTCGTTTGGCCACAGGTGCAACGGCCTAAATCTAACCACCCGGTTAACGGCGCACAAATTCCCGGCAGATATCGCTTTGTTAACCCTGCCATCCGTAGGGCCAAATCAATCTGTACAGATTGGGGCACAAAGTGCTCATTTTAAAAATGAGCATGGATTTGGCGCAAATCCACCCCGCTCAAAGTGCACAGGTTTGGCCCCGCACTGTACGTTTTTCAAAAGAAACGTCAGCGCTGCGGAAAACCGGGATTGTCCCTTAACCCACCGCACGCTGTGTAAGCGTTCTGTTCATTGGACAAAAAAAGACCGGGCGCGAACGCCCGGCCAGTGGTTCAAGGTTCCGAGAGGAAGGTGCTCAGCCCTTGGAGAACTCAGGGTACGCTTCCATGCCCATTTCCGACATATCCAGACCGTTGATCTCGTCCTCTTCGCTGACGCGGATACCCATGACAGCCTTGAGGATGAACCAGACGATCAGCGATGCGACGAAGGTGAACACACCGTATGCCACGATACCTGTCAGCTGAGCCGTAAGGGTCGCGCTACCGCTGAACACAACCGCGATGGTGCCCCAGATGCCTGCAAACAGGTGCACCGGAATGGCGCCGACAACGTCGTCGATCTTCAGCTTGTCGAGCAGCGGAATGGTGAACACAACGATCACACCACCAACACCACCGATCAGCAACGCACCCAGCAGGGACGGTGCCAGAGGCTCGGCCGTGATGGACACCAGGCCCGCCAGCGCGCCGTTCAGCACCATGGTCAGGTCAGGCTTTTTGTAGAGCAGTTGCGACAGGATCAGCGCTGTGACAGCACCGGCTGCGGCGGCCATGTTGGTGTTGGCAAAGATGCGCGATACGTCAGACACGTCACCCACGGTGCCCATCGCAAGCTGCGAACCACCGTTAAAGCCGAACCAACCCAGCCACAGGATGAACGTACCCAAAGTAGCAAGGGCGAGGTTCGAACCAGGCATCGGATTTGTTTTGCCGTCCTTGTATTTGCCCAAGCGGGGGCCAAGCACGATGACACCAGCCAGAGCGGCCCAGCCACCCACAGAGTGCACGACCGTTGAGCCGGCAAAATCGGAGAAGCCCAGCTCGGACAACCAGCCGCCGCCCCACTGCCAGGAGCCCGAGATCGGGTACATAAAGCCAGTCAAAACAACGACAAAGATCAGGAAGGGCCACAGCTTGATCCGCTCAGCAACGGCACCCGAAACGATGGATGCGGTGGCCGCGACAAACACCAGCTGGAAGAAGAAATCCGAACCAACGGACGCATAATCCAGGGCCGCATCCGCAGCCGAAACGCCAACATCGTCCAGAATGGTCCAACCACCCAGGGCAAAGAACCCGTTAAAGTCGCCGGGGTACATCGTGTTGAAGCCGACCAGCCAATACATGATCGCCGCGATCGAGAAGAGCGCGATGTTCTTGGTCATCTGCATCGTGACGTTCTTGGAGCGGACAAGGCCGCCTTCGAGCATCGCAAAGCCGGCGGCCATGAAGAATACGAGGAAACCCGCCATGCAGAACAGCAGGGTTGTCATGATATATGGGCCGATCTCGTCAAAGCTCGGAGCGGGGGCATCTTGTGCCAGCGCCAGCGTCGGCAATGCGGTCAGAGCCGCGCCAACGATAAGAGATTTCGTGAGTTTCATTGTCCGTAGTTTCCCTATGCTGGTGCGCTTAAAGTGCGTCTTCGTTGGTTTCGCCGGTGCGCACGCGCACGGCCTGTTCCACATCCAGAACAAAGATCTTGCCGTCGCCGATCTTGCCGGTCTGGGCGGTCTTTGTGATGGTCTCGACGATCTGGTCGGCCATTGCGGCGGCGACCACGATCTCGATCTTGACCTTGGGCACGAAATTCACGGCGTATTCCGCACCGCGATAGATTTCCGTGTGGCCCGATTGCGAGCCGAAGCCCTTGATTTCCGTGACCATCATGCCGCGCACGCCGGCCTCGGTCAGCGCTTCGCGAACCTCCTCCAGCTTGAACGGTTTGATCGTTGCAATAATGAGTTTCACCTCGTGTCCCCTTCGCTTGGCAGGTGTCCCTGCGATATGCTGGGGAAAAGAGTGCATCGGGGCTTTGGGGCAAAGATGTGGCGCCGGAATCGGGCGATGATCTTCTGTGCGTGTGCATAAAAAATGCGCAAAAAGCATAGATCGCCTAATTAATAATCAGTTAGGAATCGCAATCAGGCCGCTCTACGGGCGTGGCAAAGCCGATCAAAGACGATATGATGCGCAAAACAAAAGGCCGGGCAGGGGTCGATAATGAGTGATTCAAAACGTGGGAAACGGCCCCTTGTGGCTGATCGCCGGTATCCCAAGGGCACGGGCAAAGCGCCCGCCAAAAAGCCTGTCAAGAAACCCGCGCCCAAACGGCGCACGCCTGCCCGCAAACCCAAAAAGACCGACAATATCCTTGTTCGCATCCTTCGCTGGTTCCTCCGTTTGATCTGGGTGATCACCTGGCGCGTCACGGCGGTGGCCGTGCTGATCCTGGCGCTGGCGGTTGGATATACATGGACGACGCTGCCCAATGCCGATGCTTTGCTGGATGGCCGCGCACGGGGGTCAGTGACGCTTGAGGATCGCGAGGGAAAAACCTTTGCCTGGCGCGGGGACCAGTTCGGCGGGGCCGTGACCGTGGCTACCGTTTCGCCCGCACTGCGCGACGCTGTGGTCGCCACCGAAGACCGCCGGTTCTATCGCCATTTCGGGCTGAGCCCCCGCGGCATCGCCTCGGCCGTGCGTATCAACCTGCGCGAGGGGCGCGGGCCGCTTGAGGGGCATGGTGGCTCGACCATCACCCAACAGACGGCGAAACTGCTTTGCCTCGGCGTTGAATATGATCCCAGCGCCTGGGCCTCCGAGGCGGCTTACGTGCGCGATTGTCGGCGTGGGTCGCTGCAACGCAAAGCCAAGGAAGCCGTCTATGCCCTGGCGATGGAGGCGAAGTATTCCAAGGACGAGATACTGTCGATCTACCTCAACCGTGCCTATATGGGCGGCGGCGCTTATGGCACAGAGGCGGCTGCACAGCGTTATTTCGGCAAGGCGGCGGCTCTGACCACCCCGGCAGAGGCCGCGATGCTGGCCGGACTATTGACCGCGCCGTCCTCGCTTGCGCCAACCGCGAACCTGCAACGCTCGCAGGATCGGGCGGCCACCGTGCTGCGCCTCATGGGGGATCAAGGATACCTGTCCCAAACGGAGGTCGCGCGCTGGCAGGAAAACCCCGCCACCCTGTCGCCGGCCGCCCGGCGCAAAGCAGGGGGGTATTTTGCCGATTGGGTCATGGCGTCCGGCCCCGAGTTCTTTACCCGCAACACGACCGAAGACGTGATTATCAGCACCACGCTGGATCAGCGCCTTCAACGGGCCGCCGAAGAGGCGCTTGACTATATATTCGAAAACAAGGTGCGCGAGGGGTCCAAGGCCCAGGCTGCCATCGTCGTCATGGGGGCGGACGGCGCTGTGCGGGCCATGGTTGGTGGGCGTGAAAGCCGTGTGGCGGGTGTGTTCAACCGCGCGATCCAGGCGAAACGGCAAACCGGCTCTGCCTTCAAGCCATTCGTTTACGCCGCGGCGATGGATCTGGGCTATTCGCCCTTGGACACGGTTGTGGACGAACCTTATTGCCTGAACATCCCCGGCTCGGGCGAATGGTGTCCCGGCAACTATACCAACACGTTCTCGGGCCAGGTGACGTTGACCGACGCGTTGAAGCAGTCGCTGAACATACCTGCGGTCAAAGTATCGGAATCGGTGGGCCGCGACCTTGTGCGCCAAGTGGCCAGCCAGTTCGGTATCGAAAACGATCTGGCAGACGGGCCCGCACTTGCGCTGGGAGCATCGGAAAGCACGTTGCTTGAGATGACGGGGGCCTATGCGGGCATCCTGAATGGCGGGTCATCGGTCACGCCCTACGGCCTTGTGAACCTGCGCTTGCAGGGCGACACTGAACCTTTGATGGGCACCGGTGGCGGCATCGGCGAGCGGGTCATCCAAGAAGAGGCGGCCGGGCAACTTATCTGGATGATGGAAAAGGTTGTGTCAGAAGGCACGGGCGCGCGGGCGCAATTCGGTGGCCGCCAGATCGCGGGCAAGACCGGCACGACGCAGGCTGCGCGGGATGCGTGGTTTATCGGCTTTACGGCGGATTACGTCACGGGCGTCTGGATGGGTTATGACGATAACACGCCGCTGACAGGCGTGACCGGGGGCGGATTGCCTGCAGAGATATTTCGCGAGACGATGATCCGGGTTCACGAAGGTGTGCCAGTCAGGCCGCTCCCGATGCTTGCGCCGCAAGGTGCGCCGCGACCGCAGGCCGAAACAACCAGCAACCGGCGCGAACGGACGATCCCCCGCACGACCGAGGGTCTGATTGACATGCTGCTGCGCGATATTCTGGGCGGGGGCGGCCCACCATCGGGCCAACCCAACAACCGTATTCCGGGCGAAAGCCGCTAGGGTCAACCCGCCTTGCTGAGGTCCGCGATCATGGCGTCGATGTCGCCGCCATTGCGGTCGATCAATGCGCCCACTTCGGTCCGTTCGGTCAACAGCAGGTTCACCCCTTCGATGAACATGTTGAAAAACAGGTCCTTGCCCGCCCTGTCCGACACCTGAAAGGTCACGGTAAAGGGGGCTTCGTTGCGCAAAAAGGCGGTTGTCGTGACTTCATACCAGTTCTTGACGGGTTTCACGCCTTTGACCTCAAGCCGCCCACCGATGAATTCACGGAAACGCTGGCCATATTTGCGGGCGATATAGCCCTGGAACGCCTTGGAAAAGGCGCGCTTTTGGCCCGACGTGGCACGCCGCCCGTCAACACCCATCGCATAGGCCGAGATATAGGAGGTGTCGCTGTATTTCGCAAAGATGCGCTCAAAGTCGCGGAACATCGCGTTCTGGCTCTTGCCCGAGGCAATGACGCCATTGATGTCGCTGACCAGCGCGTTGACAAGGCGCTCAGCGCCCGCTTCGGTGATGGCAAGGGCCGGAAAGGCAGGCAGCAGAGCGGCAGATGCGCCGATGCCGGCGATGATAGAACGACGATCCATGATCAAAATCCTTCTGTGTCCAGTGCAAACGGGTCGATCTCGATACTAGATTCCTGATCGCCCAATTCAAACCGCCGATTTTGCAGGTAGATCAACCTGGCCTGCGCATAGCTGTCGGCGCTCTCATACAGGATCGCGTCAACCGTGTCCGAGAACCGGCCGCGCGTACTCAGGCCAGAGGCGACGCTGGCCGCGGTGCCGTAATAGGCCTCGGGGCTGTCGACCGCATAGCTAAGCGGGTTGGTAAACAGGTCCACAACCTTGCCAGCCGTGTCCCGCTGTGTCGATGGGCCAAGCACGGGCAGGGTAATAAAGGCGCCTTCGCCCACACCCCAGACCTGCAATGTCTGGCCAAAGTCGGTGTCATGATCGGGTACGTCAAAATCGCTGGCCACATCAAAGAGGCCAAAGATACCCAGGGTGGAGTTGGTGACAAAACGCGCCGTCGACAGGCCTGCACCGCGCAAGTCCCCCTGCAACAGACTGTTCACCACGACCGAAGGTTGGCCAAGATTGCGAGCAAAGTGGGACACGCTGTCTTCCACATCGTCAGGCAGGATCGTGGAATAGCCGACAGAGGCCGGGCGCACGATGGCGCGGTCCAGCCCAAGGTTGAACGCATGTACCTTCCGGTTCTGCGTCTCATAGGGGTCGTAAATTCCATCTTGCGTCACGGCAACGTCGTCAGGTGCGCTGCACGCTGCAACCGAGAGGGCCAGCAGTGTCGCGGAAATGATGCGTGTGGCCCGGTAAAAAAGTGCCAATGGAAATCTCCGGTTAATATTCGTATGACGTACCTAATGTGTCAGCGCGAAATGCCCATAGTCTTTTGACATCATTTGATACGTTTGTGGCACTTGCGTGACAGGAAAATAGGGCCAAAGGTAGGCTCAAACAAAAGCTGAGCAGCCAGCAGGCGAAAAGGTGCCCATGCAAGACAAGATGACACAGATGGGTCGGGCCGAATTGCGAACCGCGCGGGCCCAAAGCCGTGGGCTCTATTGGGCGGTTGGATTGTTCAGCCTCTTTGCCAACCTGCTGATGCTGACCGGCCCGATCTATATGCTTCAGGTCTATGACCGCGTCCTGGGCAGCCGGAGTGAAGAAACCCTGATCGCCCTGTCGCTTTTGGTGCTGTTCCTTTACGGCGTGATGGGCATCCTCGATTACGCGCGCGGCCGGATCATGGCCCGTGTTGGCGCCCGGTTTCAGGCCCGGCTTGACCGCCGCGTGTTTGACGCCGTTGTGCGAAAATCTGCGGTGGCCCCCGATATGCGCACGCAATCGGGTCTGGCCGATCTGGAAAGCATCCAGCGGTTTTTGACCTCACCGGTACTGCTTGCATTCTTCGACCTGCCGTGGACGCCCATCTTTATCGCGGGCATCTTCCTCTTCCACCCGCTGCTTGGCTGGCTGGCCGTGGCTGGCGGCGCGCTTTTGATCGTCATTGCTCTGGTGAACCAGGTTCTGTCGCGCAGGCCACAACTCAAGGCGGGGCAGGCGGGTCAGGTGGCCGGTGCCATGTCGGATCAGTTGCGGATCGAGGCCGAGATGGTGCAGGCCATGGGCATGCGCGACGCGGCCTTCAACCGCTGGCAACAGGCGCGCGGCGAGGCGCTGAGCGCGCAAATCCAGGCCACGGATGTCGGCGGCGGCTTTACCTCACTGACCAAGACGCTGCGTCTCTTCTTGCAAAGCGCGATGCTGGGCCTTGGGGCCTACCTGGTGCTGCAAAACGAAATGACGCCCGGTGCGATGATCGCAGGCTCCATCCTGCTGGGCCGCGCACTGGCCCCGATCGAAACCATGTTGACGCAATGGCCCATGGTGCAACGCGCGACCAAGGGTTGGGACGCGCTGTCGGAACTTCTCGGCGCAGTCCCGCCAGAGGCGGAGCGCACGGCCCTGCCCAAACCCAAAGCAAGGCTGGTGGCCAAGGCCCTGACGGTGGTGCCACCGGGGGACAAGACCGCCGCCCTGCGCAGCCTGAATTTTGACCTGCCACCGGGCCACGCCATGGGCGTGATCGGCCCCTCGGGGGCGGGCAAATCCACGCTGGCGCGGTGCTTGACCGGTGTGTGGCGGCCCGCGGGCGGTTCGATCCGGCTCGATTCCGCGGCACTTGATCAATACGAGCCCGCTGTTCTGGGC
Source organism: uncultured Tateyamaria sp. (assembly GCF_947503705.1). Lineage (GTDB taxonomy): Bacteria > Pseudomonadota > Alphaproteobacteria > Rhodobacterales > Rhodobacteraceae > Tateyamaria. Next base: position 905,289 of record NZ_CANNES010000001.1, read on the forward strand.
CAGCACATCGGCTACTTGCCCCAGCGGGTGCAGCTTTTTGACGGCACCATCGCGGAAAACATCGCCCGCCTGTCCACGCAGCCGGACAGTCAAAAGGTGGTAGCTGCCGCGCAAAAGGCCGACGCCCACAAGATGATCCTGGAACTGCCCGAAGGCTATGACACCCGGATCAACTCCAGCCAACAGCGGCTTTCCGGGGGACAGATCCAGCGGATCGGCCTCGCCCGCGCGCTTTATGATGAACCGGTGCTTTTGGTGTTGGATGAACCGAACTCGAACCTCGATAATGAGGGCACGCAGGCGCTGAATGCGGCCATTCGCGCGATGAAAGCCAACCAGCAATCAGTGATCATCATGGCGCACCGACCCGCCGCCATTCAGGAATGCGACCTGCTGCTGGTCATCGACAATGGCACGCGCACGGCCTTCGGGCCCAAGGACGAGGTCCTCAAATCCATGGTCAAGAACCACGAACAGATCCAGCGCGCCCCCGCAGGTGCCGGAGGTGTGACATGAGCGACAATACATGGTCCGCGCGGGGCGCTGTGCTTTTCGGCTGCTTTGGGCTCTTTGGGCTCTTGGGCGGCTTTGCCATCTGGGCGACCCAAACCGAGATTGCGGGGGCCATCATCGCCTCGGGCCGGATCGAGGTCGATCAGAACCGGCAGATCGTTCAACACCCGGTGGGCGGTGTCGTCGACCGGATCGAAGTCAAGGAAGGCGACGCGGTCAATGCAGGCGATCTGCTGATCCAGCTGGACGTCAAACAGATGAAATCCAGCCTCGCGATCATCGAAAGCCAGCTTTACGAGTTGATGGCCCGGCGCGGGCGGCTGTCCGCCGAACGGGATGAGCTGGACCAGATCACCTATGACACCGAGTTGCTGGCCGCCCAGGAAAACCGCCCCGATGTGCGCGAACTGATCAATGGTCAGACCAACCTGTTTCTGGCGCGCGCCGCCTCCATCGCCAGCCAGACCGAACAGCTTGAAAAACGCGCCGACCAGACCCGCAATCAGATCGTGGGCATCACCGCTCAGGAAACCTCGCTGGGCCGACAGCTTGAACTGATCCAGCAAGAGCTGGAAGTGCAGCAAAGCTTGTTTGAACGCGGCTTGGCCCCTGCCGCCGGGGTCTTGGCGCTGCAACGGGAATCCGCATCGCTTGACGGGCGCCTGGGCGAACTGGCCGCCTCCAAGGCGCAGGCCGAACAACGGATCACCGAGATCGAGATCGAATCGCTCCGCCTCATCACCCAGCGCCGCGAAGAGGCAATCACTCGCCTGAGGGACCTGCGGTCGCGTGAATCCGAACTGGTGGAACAGCGCCTCGCCCTGCTGTCCGAGATTGACCTGATGGAAATCCGTGCGCCAGTGTCGGGTATCGTCTATGGGATGCGGGTGCGCACGCTGCGCTCGGTCGTGCGGGCCGCCGATCCGGTGCTGTTTCTGATCCCCCAGGATCGCCCGCTTGTGATCGCCGCACGCGTCGACCCGATCCACATCGACCAGATTGTCACCGGCCAGGAGGTGAATTTGCGCTTTTCCGCGCTCGATCAACGCACCACCCCCGAACTGGTGGGCAAGGTGGCGCTGGTCTCTGCCGACGCGTTCGAGGACGAGAATGTCGGGGCCAGTTATTACCGGGCCGAGATCGTGCTGAACCCCGGCGAGCAGGAAAAGCTGGCCGAGGGGCAAATCCTGATCCCCGGCATGCCGGTCGAGGCGTTTATCAAGACGGCGGATCGCTCGCCTCTGGCCTATCTGGTCAAGCCGATGGCCGACTATTTCAACCGGGCCTTCCGCGAATCCTGACCGTTTCGTGTTCTGGGGCTTTTCAATGCCCGTCCGCGCGGGCTAGCGTCCGCGCAACCACAATCCCCGAAAGGACGCTGCCATGAGTATCTCTGCCCGCCTCGCCGAACTGGGCGTCACATTGCCCGACGCCCCGGCCCCTGCCGCCAATTACGTGCCTTTCGTCCAAGTGGGCGATATCGTCTATGTTTCGGGCCAGATATCAAACGGGCCCGATGGCCTGATCACGGGCAAGCTGGGTGCCGAGATGGACGTTGCGGCCGGTGCCGCCGCCGCGCGGACCTGTGCCATTAGCCTGCTGGCTCAGGTCAAAGCAGCCTGTGGGGGCGATATCGAACGGCTGGTGCGGGTCATCAAGCTGACGGGTTTCGTCAATTCCACCGCCGATTTCACCGACCAACCCAAGGTCATCAACGGGGCGTCCGACTTCCTTGTCGAGGCACTGGGCGATGCGGGCCGTCACAGCCGCTCTGCGATCTCTGCGGCGTCGTTGCCACTGGGTGTGTCGGTCGAGATCGAAGGCATCTTTCAAATCAAATGACCCCCCGCCTCGACGATGCCTTTCTGGGCGCGCCTCTGGCGCACCGTGCCTTGCATGATATGACGGATGGCCGCCCGGAAAACAGCCGCGCGGCCATCGCCGCCGCCATCGCGCATGGCTATGGCATCGAGATTGACGTGCAGCTTAGCGCCGATGACCAGCCCATGGTCTTTCACGACTACGCGCTCGACAGGCTGGCTGCGGCCAAAGGGCCGGTGCGGGCGGTCCCAGCAACAACACTCACGCATACGCCGCTCTTGGGTGGGGCCGAGGGGATACCGACCCTGGAGGAGGTGCTTGCGCAGGTCGCGGGCCAGGTGCCCCTGCTGATCGAGATCAAGGATCAGGATGGCGGCATGGGCGAAAACATCGGCCCGCTTGAGGTGGCCACCGCCGCGGCACTTGCCACATATCAAGGGCCGGTTGCCGTCATGTCTTTTAACCCGCATTCGGTCGCGCGCATGGCGGATCTCATGCCCCACATCCCCCGAGGCCTTGTTACCAGCAGCTATGCCAAGGCCGATTGGCCCCTGCCGCAGGCCACCTGTGACCGGTTGCGCGCGATCCCCGATTTCGATCGGGTCGGCGCGTCCTTTATCAGTCACGAGGCCGCCGATTTGTCGCGCCCGCGCGTTGCGGAGCTTAAACGGGCGGGCGCAAATATCCTGTGCTGGACGATCCGGTCCCCCAAGGCCGAGGCAGAGGCGCGCAAGGTCGCGCAAAATGTGACCTTTGAAGGGTATCTGGCCGCCTTGCCCGGTTGATCCGACGCCAACCCGCCACACATTAAGCACTCCACCAAGAGGTATTGCGGCCCGTGTCCGAGCAAGAGATCGAAATTCGTGTGCTGCCCAGTCTGTCCCAGATTGATGCAGCCACTTGGGATGCCTGCGCCTGCCCCGAAGCGGCAGAGGGCGCACGCCCCAACGATCCCTTTACCACGCACCGGTTTCTCAAGGCGTTGGAAGACAGCAATTCGGTTGGCCCCGGCACCGGCTGGCAGCCGCAATATTTGCAGGCGACCTTGGCAGGTCAGACCATCGGTGTGGCACCGATGTACGCCAAGGGGCACAGCCAGGGCGAATACATCTTTGACCACAATTGGGCGCACGCGTTCGAGCGAGCTGGGGGGCGGTATTACCCTAAATTGCAGATGGCGGTGCCGCATACGCCCGCCACGGGCCGACGCTTTTTGACGCACCCCGATTTTCCAGAGGCCGGGTTTTCGGCTCTGGTGCAAGGCGCGGTGCAACTGGCTAAGAACAACGACCTGAGTTCCCTGCACGTGACGTTCTGCACCGAAGACGAAAAAGACCTGGGCACCGAACTGGGCCTGATGCCCCGCATGACGCAGCAATTTCATTGGCTGAACGACGGCTACGGCAGCTTTGCCGATTTTCTGGCCACGCTCAGCAGCCGTAAACGCAAGAACATCCGCAAGGAACGCAAACAGGCGCAGGAGTTCGGCGGCACCATCCACACATTTTCCGGCGACGACCTGCAACCGGAACACTGGGACGCGTTTTGGGAATTTTACCAGGACACAGGCGCGCGCAAATGGGGCACGCCTTACCTTACGCGCCGGTTTTTCCGCATTGCCCAAGAGACGTTGCGCGATGACATGGCCCTCGTTCTGGCGCAGCGGGACGGGCGATATGTGGCCGGTGCGCTGAACTTTGTGGGTGCGCAGACGCTTTATGGACGATACTGGGGCTGCAACGAACACCACCCCTGCCTGCACTTCGAGCTGTGCTATTATCAGGCCATCGACATTGCGATTGCGCGGGGTCTGGCCCGGGTCGAGGCAGGCGCACAGGGCGAACACAAACTGGCGCGGGGATACCTGCCGACACAGACCCACAGCCTGCATTGGGTGGGTGATCCGGGCTTTGCCGATGCCATCGCCCGTTACCTTGACGCCGAACGGGCGGCGGTAGAGGAAGAAATCGAAATTCTGACGGACTATGGGCCCTTCAAACGGACCCGGATCGAAGAACAGGACTAAGGAAACGCGATGACAGAATTATTAAGCGACGAAACACGCGCGCCCTTGCTGGCCCCGCTGTTGGCCAATGGCTGGGACCTGATCGAAGGGCGGGACGCGATCCACAAGACTTACGTGTTTGCCGATTTCGTGGATGCGTTCGGCTGGATGGCGCGGGTCGCGATCTGGGCCGAAAAGTGGAACCATCACCCAGAATGGTCCAATGTTTACAAGACTGTAGAGGTGACGCTCACCACCCATGACGTGGGTGGGCTGAGCACACTGGACGCCAAACTGGCGCGCAAGATGGACAGTTTGGCAGGGTAGACCATGGAATACGTGAACGAACTGCTGTCCACACAAGTGTGGCAGGGCCAAACGCTTGGCGACTTTCTGACGGTCGAATTTCTGGCCAGTATCCTGGGGTCGGTTCTGGCCGCCATCACCATCGTGTTTCTGGGCTGGATCATCGCCGCCTGGTTGGGTCGGCGCGTGCGGCGCATCGGTGAGGCAACGGCGCATCTGGACGACACGCTTTTTAATTTCCTGGGCTCGCTGGTGCGCTACACGGTGCTGGGCTTTACCGGCATGATTGTTTTGAACACGTTCGGGGTGCAAACGACGTCGGTGGTGGCTGCCGTGGGTGCGGCGGGCCTGGCCATTGGTCTGGCACTGCAAGGGACGCTGTCCAACGTGGCGGCGGGTGTGATGCTGATCCTGTTCCGACCTCTCAAGATCGGCGATTTCGTGGATGTTGCGGGCAAGATGGGTACGGTCAAGGACGTGACGCTGAACTTTACCGAGCTTGCGGATGTGGGCAACGTCCAAGTCATCATCCCCAATTCCGAAGTCTGGGGAAACGTGATCGTGAACTATTCGTCCTACCCGACGCGCAGGGCCGACTGGACCTTTGGCGTAGGCTACGGCGTGAACCTGAAGGCGGCCGAGGATGTAATCCGCGAGACGGTTCTGGCCGACGAACGCACCCATGCCGACCCGAAACCCTTCGTGCAGGTGAACAATCTGGGCGACAGTTCAGTCGATTTTCTGGTGCGGGCGTGGTGCGACAGTTCGGAATATTTCCAGTTTCAGGCCGACATCAAGCGCAAGGTCAAAGAGGCGCTGGACGATGCGGGCGTCGACATCCCGTTCCCCACCCGTACGATTGTCCAGGCTGCGGACTGATCCAAATGAAAAAGGCCCCCGCGATGCGGGAGCCTTTCGAGTACATTCCGTGTTACAGCAACACGGAATGCACTCAGTCATTCTTGATTTGGCGCCTACATCGACGCGAGCAACCCTTCGCCGCCTGATACTTCGCACACCCCGGGGCTCTCTTCTTCCTGCAGCAGCGTGACTTTGCCATCCTCGACCAGCATCGCATAGCGTTTCGACCGCGCCATCAGGCCCGCGGGCGGGGCAGAGAAATCCATACCGATCGCCGTCGTAAACGCGCTTTCCGCGTCGCCCAGCATGGTGATCCCGGCCTCTGTGGCGCCCGTCGCTTCGCCCCACGCCTTCATCACGAAAGGGTCGTTGACCGACACGCAAATGATCTCGTCCACGCCCTTGGCGTCGAACTGGTCCTTTGTCCGGATAAAGCTGGGCACATGGGCCGAATGGCAGGTCGGCGTGAACGCCCCCGGCACGGCAAAGATGACAACCTTGCGCCCTTTGGTCTTGTCCGACAGCTGCACGGGGGCGGGGCCATCCGCACCCATCTGCACCAGCGTTGCATCGGGAAGTGTATCGCCTTGGGAAATCGCCATGGGGTCGCCTTTCTTGGAATTGCGTTGTTACTTGAGTGCGATATAGGCTGATGAGCGGCATCGGGCGAGCGAAAAGGGCGAGAAATGAGCCATGTGGTTGTAATTGGGGCCGGTCAGGCCGGATCGTCCTGCGTGGCCAAGCTGCGCAATGCGGGGTTTGAGGGGCGCGTGACCCTGATCGGTGCCGAACCGGTGCCCCCATATCAGCGCCCGCCATTGTCCAAGGCATACCTGATGGGCGACATGACGCTGGAGCGTCTGTTCCTGCGACCTGAGGCGTTTTACGCCGAGAATGACATTGATCTGCGCCTTGGTGCTGAGGTCACAGGCGTGGACACCGCCGCACAGACCGTTTCGCTGGGGGACGAGGTGTTGGCCTATGACGATCTGGTCTTTGCCACCGGTTCCGTCCCCCACCGTCTGCCTGCTGCGATTGGCGGCGACTTGGACGGCGTGTTCGGCGTGCGCGACCTGTCGGACGTGGACGCCATGGCGCCGCGTTTTGTCAAAGGCGCGCGGGTTCTGATCGTGGGTGGCGGCTATATCGGGCTTGAGGCGGCGTCGGTCGCGGCCAAGCAGGGATTGCACGTGACCTTGGTCGAGATGGCGGACCGCATTTTGCAACGGGTGGCCGCGCCCGAAACAAGCGGTTACTTCCGCACTCTGCACGCCGCGCATGGGGTCGATATTCGCGAGGGCGTCGGCCTGCAACGCCTGACCGGCGACAGCGCCGTCACAGCGGCTGAGCTGTCGGATGGCAGCACGCTCGACGTGGATTTCGTGGTTGTGGGCGTGGGCATCGCCCCCGGCACCAAGCTGGCCGAGGCTGCCGGGATCGAGATCGAGAACGGCATCAAAACCGATGCGCAGGGCCGCACCTCGGCTCCCCAAGTCTGGGCGGCGGGCGATTGCGCGTCCTTCCCCTATCGCGGTGGGCGCATCCGGCTGGAAAGTGTGCCCAACGCCATTGATCAGGCCGAATGTGTCGCCGAAAACATCATGGGCGCGGGCCGCGATTACGTGGCCAAGCCCTGGTTCTGGTCCGATCAATATGACGTCAAATTGCAGATTGCGGGGCTTAACACCGGCTATGACCGGGTCGTGACGCGCGATGGCGGGGCAGCGAAATCCTTCTGGTATTACAAGGGCGACACGCTTCTTGCGGTGGACGCGGCCAACGATCCGCGCGGCTACATGATCGGCAAACGGCTGATCGAGGCGGGCAAGACGGCCGATCCCGCGCTGGTCGCGGATGCGGATGCAGACCTCAAGGCATTGCTCAAGTGAGGATCATCGCAGGGCGCTGGCGGGGCACACGGCTGGCCACGCTGGGCAAGGGCGATCCGGGCGCACATCTGCGACCCACACCGGACCGGGTGCGCGAAAGCCTGTTTTCCATGTTGACCCATCGCGGGGTGCTGGACGGCGCGCGGGTTCTTGACCTCTTTGCAGGAACGGGCGCGCTGGGGCTGGAGGCGCTGTCGCGTGGCGCGGCCGTGGCAACCTTTGTCGAAAACGGGCGGACGGGGCAGCGGCTGATCGCAGAAAACATTGCCAAGCTCAACGCCAAGGCGAAGACGAAACTGCTGCGCAGCGATGCGACACGGTTGGGCGCGAACCCGGACGCCGCCTATGATCTGGTGTTCCTCGACCCGCCTTACGGCAAAGGGATGGGGGAACAGGCACTGGCGGCAGTCCAAGAGTGGCTGGCGCCAGAGGCCACAGTGATCTGGGAAGAAAACGCGGTCATGGTGGCACCCCCGGGCTATCGAGCGCTAGACCAGAGAAAATTCGGCGAGGCGCATGTCACGCTGCTCGAACGCGCGCCCAATGACTGACGCGTGGCGGTCACGCTTGCCCCGTAAGGCGGACGTGTCGTCCGCCATCCCTCAGCCATATGTGGGATGAAATGTGCCATTGGGCGACAGGGTAAAGATTTCAACGCCGTCTTCTGTCACACCCACAGAATGTTCGAATTGGGCTGACAGGGATTTGTCGCGGGTTACGGCCGTCCAGTCATCGGCCAAAGTCTTGGTCTCGGGGCGGCCCAGGTTCACCATCGGCTCAATGGTAAAGAACATGCCCGGTTCCAACACGGCCCCCGTCCCCGGACGACCGTAATGCAGAACATTGGGGGGCGCGTGAAAAACGCGGCCCAGCCCATGGCCACAAAAATCGCGGACAACCGACATCCGGTGCCCTTCGACAAAGGCCTGAATGGCGTGGCCGATATCGCCAAAGGTGTTGCCCGGTTTTACGGCTTCGATGCCGCGCATCAATGCGTCATGGGTCACCTCGATCAGGCGCTCGGCCTTGCGGGGCAGTTTGCCCGCCACATACATCCGGCTCGTGTCGCCAAACCACCCATCGACGATCACAGTCACGTCTATGTTCAGAATATCGCCATCTTTCAATGTCTTGTCGCCGGGAATCCCGTGACACACCACATGGTTCACGCTGATACAGCTTGCGTGCTTATAGCCCTTGTAACCAATTGTAGCCGATTTTGCGCCCGCCTCTTCGACCATCGCGGTGATGATGCGGTCAATCTCGCCCGTGGTCTGACCGACAAAGACATGGGCACCCATGGCGTCCAGAATTTCGGCCGCAAGGCGCCCCGCCGCGTGCATCCCGGCAAAGTCGGCTTGATCATAAATGCGAATGCCGTCCTTGGTCAGGCGGCCGCGGGTCTCATGGTTCACTGTCTGCTCCATCGGCAAATTCGCGCCCTTTTTACTGCACTGCGGCAAAAAGGGCTAGGGGCCGTCAATTTCGATCAATATCGGGGTAGCAACGTCGACACCCGAAGGGCTGATATGGGTGCCCAGGCACAGGGTTTCCACCCCGGCGGCCCGCGCGCGACGAAACGCCTGTGCATAGGTGGGGTCGATGTCATGGGCCAAGGTAAAGCGGTCACAATCGGTTCGCTGCACCAGATAAAGCATCACTGCTCGGTGCCCGGCATGCGCCATACGGGCCAGTTCGTCCAGATGTTTCGCACCGCGCGCCGTCACGCTGTCAGGAAACTCGGCCAGACCGGTTTGGCGTGATAAGGTCACCGATTTCACCTCCACATAGGCATCCGGCAGGCCCGCACCGCGCAGCAGGAAATCAATACGGCTGCCTTCGCCGTATTTCTGTTCCGGCTTGACCTCGTCATAGGCGTCCAACTCCGCCACCGCTTGCGCCTCCAACGCGGCCCGCAGCGCACGGTTGGGCACCGACGTGTCGACCCCGACAAAGCCGTCCTCCAATTCCACCAACCGCCAACCGAATTTCAGCTTTTTCCTGGGGTCGTCATTGGGCTCCAGCCAGATGCGCATGCCCGGCTCCGCCAGCCCCATCATCGACCCGGGGTTGGCGCAATGGGCCACCACTTCGCGCCCATCCGCCAGGGTACAATCAGCCAGAAAGCGTTTATAGCGTCGGATCAGCGTGGCGGGGACAAGTTCGGTTTGAAAGCGCATGGGCACGGGCCTATACCCAAGCACGGTACTGCTCAAGGAGGTCTGACAATGCCCAACCCCACCGCCGCCATGCTCGTGATCGGGGACGAGATTCTGTCGGGCCGCACCCGCGACGCCAATATGCATTATCTGGCCGGGCAATTGACCGAAACCGGCATTGACCTGCGCGAGGTGCGCGTCGTCAGCGATGACCGCGACGCAATCATTGCGGCCGTCCAAGCGCTGTCGGGGGCCTATGACAACGTGTTCACCTCGGGCGGCATTGGGCCGACCCACGATGACATCACCGCCGACTGTATCGCGGCGGCCTTTGACACCCATATCGACGTGCGCGACGACGCCCGTGCCATCCTCGCTGAACACTACGCCAAATCCGGCTCTGAACTGAACGCGGCCCGCCTGCGCATGGCACGTATCCCGGACGGGGCCACCCTGATCGACAATCCTGTCTCTGCAGCACCAGGGTTCAGCATCGGAAATGTGCATGTGATGGCGGGGGTGCCTTCGGTTTTCACCGCCATGGTCGCCAGCGTTCTGCCCACACTGACCGGGGGCGCGCCGCTCTTGTCCTCCACCCTCCGGATCGAGCGGGGGGAGGGCGACATCGCAGGCCCGCTTGGCATATTGGCCACCGAAAACCCGGACCTCAGCATCGGCTCCTATCCCTTCCAGAAAGACGGCAAATACGGCTCCAATATCGTGATCCGGGGCACCGACGCGGACCAGATTGCGACGGCCCTCGCAACGCTCCAAGCGCAGTTCCCCGCATGACGACACCTGCCGCCTTCTATGATGCGATCGACGGCACTTGGCCTGCCGCCGCGCTTCATCGGATCGGGCCCTGGATGCTGCGCGACGGGGCCGGGGGCGGCAAACGGGTGAGTGCTGCGACGGCCACCCGTCCGGTGACTGACGCGGATATCGGGATGGCCGAGGATGGGATGCGGGGCTTTGGCCAGCGCCCTCTGTTCATGATCCGCGACACGGACAAGGCACTCGACAGGCTGCTCGACGCGCGCGGCTATACCATTGTCGATCCGGTCAATGGCTACATCACCGACTCCGCAACGCTTACCGACAAGCCCATCCCCCGCGTCACGGCCTTCGCCATTTGGGAGCCGTTGGCCATCATGGCCGAGATCTGGGCCAAAGGCGGTATCGGTCCGGAACGGCTGGACGTGATGGCGCGGGCCAAGACCAAAACCGGCATCCTAGCGCGGTGGAACGAAAAGCCCGCAGGCACAGGATTCGTCGCTGTGCACAACGGCATCGCTATGGTCCACGCGGTCGAGGTGCTGGAACACCAAAGGCGCCAGGGCGTGGCAGGATGGATCATGCGGGCGGCAGCGTTCTGGGCGCAAAACCACGGGGCAGACAGGATGGCCGTCCTCTGCGTCGAGGCCAATCAACCGGCCAATGCGCTCTATCAACGGTTGGGTTTTCGCAAACTCTGCGGCTATCATTACCGACAACACCCGGAGGATACATGACAGATCAGCCCACCGCCCTCGACCTGCCCATGGTCGACCCGCTGCCCGACGCGACACAGAAATATTTCGACATCTGCCAGGACAAACTTGGGATGGTGCCGAACGTGCTCAAGGCGCACGCCTTTGACGTGGCCAAGCTGGATGCCTTCACCGGGCTCTACAATGACCTGATGCTGGCCGACAGCGGGCTGACCAAGCTTGAGCGGGAGATGATCGCGGTGGTGGTCAGCGCCACAAACCGTTGTTTTTATTGCCTGACGGCGCATGGGGCGGCGGTGCGGCAACTGTCAGGCGACCCGGCCCTGGGCGAAGCACTGGTGATGAACTGGCGGGTGGCAAATGTCACCGAAAGGCAAAGGGCCATGCTGGTGATGGCCGAGAAAATAACGCTCGCCTCCGCCACGATCGAAGAATCCGACCGCCAGGCCCTGCGCGATCACGGGCTGAGTGACCGCGACATCTGGGACGTCATAAACGTGGCTGCCTTTTTCAACATGTCCAACAGGGTGGCCAGTGCCACAGCGATGCAACCCAACCCCGAATATCACGGGCAGGCGCGCTAAGAATGGGCATGCGCGGGCTCTGGATTGTGCTCTGTCTGGCGGCGTGGCCGCTCCATGCGCTGCAACTTGAGCTTCCACGCGCCGCCACCGCCACGGCGTCGCGCGACAGCACGCTGGACCAGATCGACATTCCTGTCGGCCCCTTTGCAGATGGAAGCCTGGCCACGCGACAGTTCGAAGGGGCGGTGACCCGCCGCGCCTACCGGATCAACACGCCGGGCCTCACGCCTTTGCAATTGCTTGCCCCCCTACGGACGCAGGTAGAGGCGGCAGGGTTCGACCTTGTGCTCGATTGCAACCAAAACAGTTGCGGCGGTTATGATTTCCGCTTCGCCATCGACGTGCTGCCTGCGCCGAACATGTATGTGAACATCCGGGCCTTCCACTTTGTGACGGGTCTGCACCCCACCAGCGGCGAGGCGATTACCCTGCTGGCCAGTGCGGCGGGCAGCGCGGGTTATCTGCAAGTGGTGCGCGCAGGGGGCGGGGTGACCCCGGCGCCCGTACTGCCCGCCCCACCCGTGTCGCGGCCCCGCGCTCAAGAGGCCGCCGACAGCCTCTCGGCCCGCCTTCTGGCACAGGGCTCGGTTGTCCTGCATGACATTGAATTTGCGGTGGGGACCACATCGCTTGACGGGCAAACCTCTTCTGATCTGTCCGCGCTGGCCGACCTGATGGCCGCGCGCCCGGGGCTGCGGGTGGCGGTGGTCGGGCACACCGACACGGTCGGCGGGCTGGAGGCCAACATCACCGTCTCCCGCGCCCGCGCGCAATCGGTGCGCAACAAGCTGATCAGCGACTACGGCGTCTCAGCCGAGCGGGTCGAGGCCGAAGGCATGGGCTACCTCGCCCCCCGCGCCTCCAACCTGACCGCAGAGGGTCGCGAAGCAAACCGCCGGGTCGAGGTGATTGTTGTCGGCGAAGGGGAGTAGGGGCGCAGCAGGTAAGCGGGACGAAGCGGGCTTTCGCTGCGGCTGCGCCAACGGCCGTTTTTGATCTCGGTTCTAACTCATCAGGCCGACATATTCAGATCGAAAAACTCGGGCGAAATTGCTACTGCGCTAAAAGTAAATCCGAGAACCTTGTAGTATCACCGATTCTGAAAGAGCGGTTGAGCCCTGCACGATATTCATTACGTTCGCTGGTCGTTAGACCAAGCTCGCTCCTAAGTACAGGATCACGGCAGATATCGCGATCTCCTATCCCAGTGTCGTACTCAACAAAATTCTTGTAATCACCGTTCTGGATTTTCGTATAGAAAGAGCCGTTGGGATCAGACCAAAATACAAGGATATTCATCGAATCTCTGATAATTTCTTCGAAATATTCAGCATTTATCCCCAAGTCGATTTGGCCTGAATGAGAGCTGACGTAACCGGACATCTGCTGAGAATAGTCGAGACCAAAAAAAATCTTGGTGGGTATTTCTATTTCAAATCCATTTGCAGGCACCGTACTTGCGGTTACCTCGATTTCTCCCCAACCGCAGCCCTCGACGGAATATAGTTGTGACGCAACAGCGGTGTTCTCAAGCAATACAGCGTGTATTCTTGCGCTAGTTTCACCGAAATTTTTCACTTTTAGTGAGCCGTTAATCTCCGTGCTTTGCGAAAACTTGGTAGCGCTGATGTAGTTGAAATCATAGTCAAAGGAAGCAAAATTAAGATTTACAGTCAGAGCAGAATCGTCTTGGCAAAATGACGCTAAAGTACAGATATAGGTCACGGCACCGAGTATTGACCTGACGCCACCAATTAAAGCACCCAAGAGACCGATAAGCACCACGACTGGGTGCTCTTTCAGCCATTTGGCAAACCATCTCATTCTACAATCTTCAAAACGCTATGCATCAATCAAAACTCTTTCATTTCCTCAAAGCCAGTATCATCGGCGCTGTGTAATTTCCAGCTTCGTGGCTCACCTGGCATCAATGAATTCCTAGCTCGCCAAGGAGTAATGTCCGCATGCCACAAGACCAAAAAGTAAATCGAGAGTTTGCTTGCGCGTAACTTGCGGACATACATGCGCTGCGCAGCAATTTGCAAAAAGGGCTCCAACCAGACATTCGATGCATAGCGCGCATCATAAGTCACGCTCTGCAAAAAGAACCCCCGATGCATGCGCACCGGGGCAGGTCAACCGAGGGGAGGATGGTTGTTGGGTTACCAGTCCGAGGGGCCTTTGTCGGCAAAGGCGTGGACGAGGAAATCAATGAAGGCGCGAACCTTGGGCTGCGTGAACCGGCCCGGCGGGTAGACGGCATAAATGCCCTGGGTCTCGACCGGCAGGTCGGGGATGGCGTCCATCACCAGACCTTTTTCCATCGCCTCGCCGTATAGGAACGAGGGCAGGTAGGCGATGCCCAGACCCGAGATGGCCGCATTCAGCAAGGATTGCCCGTCATTGACCGAAAGCCAACCGGCGGTGCGCACCTGACGCTTTTCCCCTGAGGGGGCAGTCAGCTTCCACACATTGCCCGAAGACTGGTTGGAATAATGCAAGAGCTTGTGCTCGTTCAGGTCGTCAATCTTTTCGGGACGGCCGTATTTCTCGAAATATTCGGGCGAGGCGATCATCCGCTTGGTCGTCTCGGTCAGCTTGCGGGCACGCAGGGTGCTGTCTTCCAACTCCCCAATGCGCACGGCCATGTCAAACCCTTCCGAGATCAGCTCGACATAGCGGTTGTTGAGGACCATGTTGACGGTAATATCCTCGAAATCCTCAAGAAATTCGGACAGGCGCGGCGACAGGTGGTTCACACCAAAGTCCGTCGCCACCGAAATCCGCAAGAGGCCCGAGGGCGCCGATTGCATCGAAGTGACCAGCGAATCCGCTTCGCCAGCATCGTTCAACACGCGGCGGGCGCGGTCATAATAGGCCAGGCCAATCTCGGTCGGGCTGACCCGGCGGGTGGTCCGGTTCAACAGGCGGGCACCCAGACGGGCCTCCAGCGAAGACACGTGCTTGGACACGGCGGATTTTGAAATCCCCATCTTCTTTGCGGCGTCTGTAAAGCCACCTTGGTCCACGACTGTGGCAAAGGCTTCCATTTCAGTGAGGCGGTCCATGCCCGTCCCTTTCATCTAGCGGTTCGAGGATCAGGTATCGACCTCAAACACGGCAAGATCAGGGCAGGGGTGGGATAATATCAGGGTGATTGCAGGGATCGTTGAAGGCATGGAAACGGTTGGGCATGCCTCAGGTCGCAATGTCCTCGGCCCAATCGGCAAAGGTTTCGGCCTCGGCCTCAAGCGGGGCGGCATCCGTCCCCCCGATCAACAAAAACCCGTGTCCCGGCGTGTTCCAGCGCGCCAGGCCCAGCCCTTCGGCAGCCCCCATATTCACCGGCTTCGCATCCGGCCCCGCGGGGATGATGCACAGCGCCACGGGTGTGCCATCGTCGCGCAGGAAGGCAATCTGCACCAGCGGCTTGCCGTTAAAACCCAACACCTGCGCCCGTTTGAAGGTCAGGCCTGCCGCCTCCGGCAATCCGGTCAGGTCCAGGCCCACAGCCTGCGAGACGGTGACCAATTGCGCGGTTGTCTCTGCCGCCGTCGGGGCGGCATCGGCCAAGGTCGCGGTGGTATAAAGCGCCTGATAGCTGGCCACAAAAGATACCCAACCGCGGGCGGGGGCAGGTTCGGGCGTGCTCAGGCCCACAAAGGCGGCCACAGCCAGACCTGCGGCCAGACCGACACCAAAGGGCAGCACGGCCCAGGACCGACGACGGCGTGCCGGCGGCGCGACAGGTTCGGGCAAGGCCGCCATCGCAGGCGCAGTGTCCAGCAACGCGTCATAGCCTTGGGCCATCGCGCCCATCACCTCGGGCGGCAAAAACAGAGCCTCAGCCCGGGCCAGCAACGCGGCATCCGTTTCCAGGGCCGCATCAATCGCAGCATGCAGTTCATCGTCCGCTTCCCCATCCAGAAAGGCGGTCAGTTCTTCGTCTGTAAAGGCGCGCGGTGCGGTCATGTGCTGTGCCCTTGCCCTTGCGTGTCAGCCATCTGAGTGTTCAGCCGTTTGCGCGCAGAGGCGAGACGGCTCATGACGGTGCCGATCGGGATCTCCATGATCTCGGCGGCTTCCTTGTACGAGTACCCTTCGACATAGACGAGCACCACGGACTGGCGCTGCGCCTCTGGCAAAGCATTCACCTTATTCAACACGTCACGCGCAAATATATTCACTTCCGCGTCAGGACTTTTATCCGGCAGGTCGATTTCTTCGACAGGGACCAGCCCGCCGCCGGTGCGGACCTTTCGCGACCGCAATTCGTTCAGCCAGATGCGCTGCGCCATGCGGAACATCCAGCGATCCAGATGGGTGCCCGCTTCGAACTGGTCGGCTTTGTCCAGCGCGCGCAGACATGTGGTCTGGGCCAGATCATCGCCCCAATCCCGCCTGCCTGTCAGCGAAACGGCATAGCGCCAGAGCCGGGGAAAAACCTCGGCCATGCCGTCGCGGACCTCGCTGACAGAATTTTGAGAAGTGGTGCGAATAGGAGCGGCCCTTTGGGTGTTACTGTCAGGTAAGCGAACACATATCGGAGGAAACTGGAAATGAAATCTTTTGTAACGCCCCTTGTCGCGGTTGTGATGATGGCCGGTGCCGCCCTGGCTCAGGACACGCCCGCGCCCGAAGGGGCCGCTGTCTATTTCGTCAATCTTGAGGATGGCGCAACAGTGTCCTCCCCGGTCACCATCATCTTTGGGCTCGAAGGCATGGGCGTTGCCCCCGCCGGGACCGAAAAGGAAAACACAGGCCACCACCACCTGCTGCTGAACCGTCCGCCCCTGGGTGAGGGCGAAGAGGGCGAGTTGGAATATGGCCTGCCTGCTGATGACAATCACATCCACTTTGGTGGGGGCCAGACTCAGGTGACCCTGGACCTGCCTGCCGGTCAGCACACGATGCAATTGGTGATGGGCGACCTGAACCACGTGCCCCATATCGATCCGGTGACCAGTGAGGTGATCACCATCACGGTCGAGTAAACCGTGTCAGGGGCCTTGCGCGCGCCGCCGGGCCCCTAGATCCAGCGCATCCGCCGCAGGATCCAGATGGCCACTGCGGTAAGGATAACCAACCCACCGCAGAGCGCTGCAAAGGCCCAGGGCGTTTCGATGCCCGGCATCCCCGCGACGTTGACACCAAAAAGCCCGGTGAGAAATCCCAGCGGCAGGAATACTGCCGCCACGATGGACAGGACATAGCCATTGCGTCCCTGCGCCTCGGCCGCACGCGCGGTGTGGTGATCCTGCACGGCGGTCATGCGGGCGATCAGGGCTTCCAGTTCTTCCACGGCCAGTTTGGCCAGATTAGTCTGCTCGCGCAGACGCGCGCGCTGGCCTTTGGTCATCAGATCGGTCTCGGTGCTCAAAAGGGCGGCCAGCGCATCGCGCTGTGGCCCCAGATACCGACGCAACCGTATGGCCATGCGCCGTTCTTCAGCCAGCTCGGGCGGCAAGGGGCTGGCGTCATCCACGACACTGTCCTCCATCGCGTCGACCCGGTCGCCCAGATCAAACACCGTGTCCTGCACCCGCGCCATCAGCCCCGCGCTCAGCACCCCGACAAAGCCCATGGGGCTGGAGGGGGCCTGGCCCGCTTCGGCCTCTTGTCGGATGGTGTTGAGCGCAAAGACACGCCGCACCCGTACCGTGACGATCATACGCGCAGTGATCCACATCCGTACTGCGACCATCTGGTCCGCAGGCCCGTCCGCATTCAGGTTCACGCCCCGCAGGTTCAGCATCAGCCCATCGCCATAGGTGTCCGCGCGAGGCCGGGTTTCAGGGGCAGTGAGGGCTGCGGCGGGGATGTCGGGAACTTCGGCGGCAAGGAATTCGGGCAGGTCCGGATCGCTCAGATCAAAGTGCCACCACCGATACCCTTCACCCAGGGGGCGGTCTTCGGCCGGGGGCCGTGCCGTGCCGTCGGGGGCAATATCAAAGACGCAAATGGGCATGGCCGGACGGTATGCCCCCCGCGCGCTCGGCGCAATGGCTGGCAGTGGCGGATCAAGATCCGCCTTACGGGGATGCGTCTGGCCTCAGAGCGTGGCGGCCAACCGCGTGCCCTGATCAATCGCCCGCTTTGCGTCCAGCTCAGAGGCCACGTCGGCCCCGCCGATGATGTGGTGCACGATCCCTGCATCGCTTAGTGCATCCGCCAGTGAACGGTCCGGCACTTGGCCCGCACAGAGGATGATGTCATCCGCCTCGATCAGCGTGGGGTTCTCGCGCGCCTCGCCAAAGGACACGTGCAGGCCCTTTTCGTCGATCCGCTCGTAATTCACGCCGCCGACAAATTCGACGTTCTTCATCTTGAGGGCCGCGCGGTGAATCCATCCGGTGGTCTTGCCCAGCCGACGCCCGTGCTTTTCCGCCTTGCGTTGCAGCAGGGTGACGGCGCGAGCGGGAGCCTCTGGCTTGGGCCCTTCGGGCGACAGGCCGCCGCGATGCTCGGCGGGGTCAGAGACCCCCCATTCCACCATCCAATCCGGCAGGTTTTCCGTCGGGCTTTCGCCTTCGTGGACCAGGTATTCCGACACGTCGAACCCGATGCCGCCCGCGCCCACAACTGCGACCCGCTTGCCGGGCGTGGCCCGTTTTTTCAGCACGTCGATATAGGAATGGACATTGGCCCCGTCCTGGCCCGGAATGGCCGGATCGCGTGGCAGCACGCCGGTGGCGATGATGACCTCGTCAAAGCCTTGCAACATCTCGGTCGTCGCCTCGGTGTTGAGCCTCACGTCGATGCCCATGTCAGCAACCATGGTCCGATACCA
The DNA here is from genome assembly GCF_947503705.1 of uncultured Tateyamaria sp. Classification (GTDB taxonomy): domain Bacteria; phylum Pseudomonadota; class Alphaproteobacteria; order Rhodobacterales; family Rhodobacteraceae; genus Tateyamaria. The sequence continues at coordinate 923,707 of NZ_CANNES010000001.1, forward strand.
ATCGACCAGGCCCCAGAACTCTTCCTTGCCCGGCACCTGTTTGGCCATGTTGAGCTGGCCGCCGATCTCGTCCGACCGGTCGATGATGGTGACGCTGTGCCCCCGCTCTGCGGCGGTCATGGCGGCGGACAGGCCCGCGGGGCCCGCACCCACGACGGCGATGGATTTCTTGGTGCTCGCAGGTTCCACCACCAGTTCGGTTTCCGAACAAGCACGCGGGTTCACGAGGCACGAGCTGAGCTTGCCTGAGAAGGTGTGATCCAGGCAGGCCTGGTTGCAGGCGATGCAGGGCGCGATGTGGTTGGCTTTGCCCTCCATCGCTTTGCGCACGAAATGCGCGTCGGCGAGCATGGGCCGGGCCATCGACACCATGTCGGCGCAGCCGGTGCTGAGGACTTCTTCGGCCACCTCGGGCGTGTTGATCCGGTTGGAGGTAATGACCGGGATGCTCACTTGCCCCATCAGCTTTTTCGTGACCCAGGCAAAGGCGGCGCGGGGGACCGAGGTGGCAATGGTTGGAATGCGCGCCTCGTGCCAGCCGATGCCGGTGTTGATGATGGTGGCGCCTGCCTTTTCGATTTCCTTGGCCAGTTGCACAACCTCGTCATGGGTCGAGCCGTTTGGCACAAGGTCAATCATCGACAGGCGGTAGATGATGATAAAATCGGTGCCGACGGCCTCGCGGGTGCGGCGCACCACCTCGATGGGCAGGCGCATCCGATTTTCGTAGGACCCGCCCCAACGGTCGGTCCGCTTGTTTGTGTGAGTAACGAGGAACTGATTGAGGAAATACCCCTCGCTCCCCATGATCTCGACCCCGTCATAGCCCGCCTCTTGGGCGCGCTGGGCGGTGGCGACGATGTCGCTGATCTGTTTTTCGATACCGTCCTCGTCCAGCTCGGCCGGGGGGAAGGGCGAGATGGGGGATTTGACGGGCGAGGGGGCAACGCATTTGGGCCCGTAGGCATAGCGGCCAGCATGCAGGATCTGCATCGCGATCTTGCCGCCTGCGTCGTGCACCCGCCGGGTCACGATGGAATGGTTGTCGATGTCGTCCTGGGTGACCATCATGGCCGCCCCGGGCAACACGGAGCCTTCGAGGTTGGGGCCGATGCCGCCGGTGACCATCAGACCAACCTCGCCCCGCGCACGTTCGGCATAGAACTCGGCGACGCGGTTCCAATCCTTGGTCTCTTCGAGGCCGGTGTGCATGGACCCCATGAGCACCCGGTTTTTGAGCGTGGTGAAGCCCAGATCAAGCGGCGCAAGCATATGTGGATAATCGGTCATGGTGCCCTCCCCGGCGTGAATGCCCTTGGTGTCGGTTATTGGGCACGCGATGTCACGCGTATTTGTGTCTGGCATGCAGCGCGGGTTGTCACGCGCGACGCGGCGTCATGGTGGGGGCAGCCTGTCCCCGCGGGGACAGGTTTGTGGGGCAAAATGAGCTTGGCACAGCGGGTTGGGGTGAGGCGGAGATGTGGGATGGAGAAGGGCGATGTTCCTTGCCATGCGCTTAACGGAGCGGGCGGCGGAACGCGGGTGGGGCAACAGATGTGCGCCTGTGCGGGGGTGATCGTCTGTGGGGGTGAAGTCATGTTTGCAATGGCTCAATCGCCCATCGGGCCCGTCAGGCCAAATGCCTTGATCCGGGCAAGTCCGCGCGTGTCAAAGGGGCCGAGAAGGGATGGTTTGCGCCCAAAATTACCCGTGCCGCGCGGCGCATGAATGCTCGCATCATAGCTTGGATGTTGGCGCGGGCCGAATGCAGCTTGGTTCTGTGTCACGCTTGTCGCCACGGAAGGACGACTTGTATGCAAGGTTGTGACCGTCATCCTGCAAACAGGCAGTGACCCCCAAAATCGTTGTCACCTTACGAAATGATACTTGAGGCAAGAACGGCGGTCTGACTTGGGGCGGCTTCCAGGTATCGCAAGATACGTAAAACCGCCGCCCCAAATTCATTGCCAAGAAACGGATCCAGCAAAACGAGGTTTTGAACCCCTCAACCGGTGGTTCAGGCCGTCGGGCCACCCAGGGCATTGCCGGAAATGTCATAGGCCATGGGGGACGGGCGGCCGACAGGCAGGTCGATCCAGTTGCCAGCGGCATTGAAGGTGATCGCCCTTTGGGAATTGCCGTGCCATTCGTTGGCATAACCGGGCGAGTTTTCCTTGATGATGCCATCATAGCTGAACAAGGTTTTCTCGTCCGAGGCTGCGATCCCCATACGCATCCGCAGCTGCCAGACAACAAAGATGCGCGATGCAGCATCGGAGAAGGCCCAGCCCTGATCGATGGTTTCGGTGGTTGTCGATGTGACCGTGTTTGCCACGCTGTAGGTTGCCGTCACGCTCGCTTCCACGCCCTCGCCCTTGACGCCAAGGGTTCCGCTTATCGTCTTAGTTGTCGCGTCGGTGACCGTTTGGGTCACGGTATTCGTGAAATTGAACTTTGTGATGTTGGCTTCTTCGGCCATCAGGCACGACCAGTAGCTGTAGGTGACGGCCCGCAGGTCAGAGGGGATGGACTGAAACGGGCTGCTGGGCGTTGGAAAGGAATATGCCTTTGCCCAGGTCAAGGTTGGTTGGTCTCCGTGCGGGACAAGCAGGCGCAGCCCGTCGTAGTTCGCCGCGACGCTTTTGTAGAGCGTAGGTGTCGTGTCTGGGAATTGTGGGTAGTCGGACGGGTTGATCTTTTGTGGGATAATTGCAGTGCCTAGGGTCATTGTAGCGATTTTTCTCAAGTGGCTTCAAAACAGGCTAAGGTTGAAAGGATTTGCTTTTCATTTCAAGAGTCTTGCCGGCCTCCCAAGCCAGGTTTGTCAGAAATGGGCACCGTTGCGAGGTGCGCCACCGATGATCGGGTTTGGGGATTGCGTCGATCAAAACGCCATTGATGTGCGGGTTTTTGAAAGCACCCACTGGCGGTTTGTGGACGCGCGACCGCCTTGTCCTGCGCTGCTGCCCTTGATCTGTGCCTTGGTCTGTTTCACCACTGCAGTCGAGATACTTGGTTCATGGGCCCGAGCGGGGTGATGCCGATATGCCGGAAAATCTGATCGTCGGGGAAATGAGATGCGCCCCTGATGTTTTGGGCCATGTGATGTGGCGGGCCATTCATGAAGGGGCCAGTGCCTATTCCCAAGCTCAGCGGACTGCCTGGCTGCCCGCGCCGCCGTCCGGGGATGCCTGGGCCGCAAAGCTGGCGGGGCAGGTGGTGTATGTGGCCGAAGCGCAGGGTGCCCCCGTCGGCTTTGTCACCCGCGCGGGCGCTTATGTTGATCTGGCCTATGTCCTGCCAGACTGGCAGGGGCGGGGCGTGTTTTCGGCCCTTTATCCCGTGGTCGAGGCGGAGGCGCGGACCATGGGTCAGAGCCGCCTTTGGGTCCATGCCTCGCTCATGGCGCAGCCCGCCTTTTTGGCGCAGGGATTTCATGTTATCGCCCATGAAACAGTTGAGCGGAACGGCCAGACCCTGGACCGCGCCGAGATGGAGAAGCGCCTGACATGACCCCTGAAGAGATTGCCAAACTGCCCTATCGCCGCAATGTGGGCGTGATGGTCGTGAACGCGGAGGGCCACGTCTGGGTCGGGCAACGCAATGACCGCTACAAAGACGCCTGGCAGATGCCTCAGGGCGGGATTGACAAGGGTGAAGATGCCCGCGCCGCCGCCCTGCGCGAGTTGGAGGAAGAGACCGGGATCACCCCTGATCTGGTGGAAGTTGTGGCCGAAACCGAAGGCTGGCTGCCCTATGAGTTGCCCCATGACCTGATCCCAAAGCTGTGGAAGGGCCGCTATCGCGGGCAGGAGCAGAAATGGTTTCTGATGCGTTTTCAGGGCGTCGATGCGCAGGTCAACATCGACACGGATGATCCTGAATTCGCCGCGTGGCGCTGGATGCCCCCCGCCGAGTTGCCGGATGCGATCGTTCCCTTCAAGCGCACCGTTTACAAACGGGTGTTGGATGCCTTTGCGGGGCAGATGTGATGCGGTTTTGGGCGCTGGTATTCGCGTGTCTGCCTGTGCCGGGATTTGCCCTGTCTTGCATGGTCTACGGCGTGACGGATGCCTTTCTGGATGCGGCCAAGGCCGAGGCGGCTTATGTGCCGGTGCTGGGCACCCTAGAGTTTGATCCTGACCTGCTTCCGCAGGTGGACTGGCAGCGCCAGGGCGACGTGCCCGCCACGACCCTGCTGCCCGCCAGGTTTGAGGGGGATGCGCTGACGGTGCGGGGCGTTGACCTGCCCTTTGCGACCGATGTGGTGTTGGAGGTCAATTGCGCGGGCCCCTGGTGCCCGTCGCCGCAACCGGGCCCGGTGCTGGCCTTTTTGCGCAAGACCTCGGTGAGCTATGTGCTTGAGACCAACGCCTGTGGTGGGGACCTTTTTAGCCCGCCCAATGCGGCGCAAATCGCGCAAGTCCGCGATTGTCTGGCCGGGCGCGATTGCATCCCGCTGGATGCGCAACTGCAACGGGATCGCTAGGGGCGAAAAAGCGGCACATGCGGTGCCAGCGCCGGGTCGTAGCCCAGCGAAATACGCGGATCGTCCGCCACTTCGATCCTTTGCCGCGTGGGTGTGAACCCTGCGCGCCGGTAAAAGCCCAAAGCCTGGGGGCTGTCGATGGTGCAGGTGTGCAGGTGAAACCGGTCGATCCCGCGCTCAAAGGCCAGTTCAATCGCCCGGTCCATCAGGTAAGCCCCGCTGCCGGTGCCGATCAGCGCAGATGTCAGCCCGAAATAGGCCAGCTCGCAGGCCCCGTCGTGCCGGAAATCCAGCTCCAGCAGCGCCTCGGGGCGACCGTCCTTGAGCAGGGTAAACAGATGCACGTCCGCGTCATGCAGGATCGCCCCCAGGGCCCTGTCATCCAGCAGGCTGCGCCCGTACCACAGCCAATCCCGGCCAACCCGGGCAAAGAGGTCGCGGTAAAGTGTGACGTCGCGGGCCAGTGGGGCAAAGCTGACCCCGTCTGGCATCGGCACGCCCCGCAATTGGGGTGCGCGCATTTCAAGGTCGGTAACAACCATTGCCACCTTGCCCTTTGGGATGTCATGAAATCCGTCGCTCAGCATGGCTTCATTGTTCCCAAAATACTCAAATTCGACAGGGGATCACTCCAACCCGGCGGCCGCGAAATGCTGGCGCATATCAACCTGGGGCCGGGGGCCCACATGGCTGATCACTTCGGCGGCACAAAGATTGCCCATACGCCCGCAGGTTTCCAGATCGCGGCCCGTCAACATGCCATAGATGAAGCCCGCAGCGAACTGGTCGCCTGCCCCGGTGGCATCCACGGGCACGACTTTTTCGACAGGGATGTCGTGGCGCTCTTCGCCCGCGATGATGGTCACACCGTCGCCCGAGCGGGTGCAGATCATCAGGGGGATCATGGCTGACGTTTTGGCCATGGCGTCCTCAAGGTCGTCTGTTTCAAAGAGCGATCTGATTTCGTGTTCGTTGCCGATGACAAAGTCCAGCTCGTTCTCGATCATGTCGAGGAAATCGGCGCGGTGCCGATCCACGCAGAACGGATCGGAAATGGCGATGCCGGCCTTGCCGCCGCCCGCGCGGGTCAGCCGCGAGGCTTGCCGAAACGCTTCCTTGCCCTTGTCCTTGTCAAAGAGATAGCCTTCGAGAAAGATCATTTCGGAGGCCGATGCCACCGCTTCGGGCACGTCATCGGGGCCCAGTTCGGTGGAGATGCCCAGATAGGTGTTCAGCGACCGCTCGCCATCGGGTGTGACAAAGATCATGCAGCGCGAGGTGGGCAATTCCCCGCCCGGCACGGGGTCGTTCACGAAATCGGTGCCGCTGTCCTGCATGGAACTGGCATAGAACTTGCCCAAGGCGTCGTCATGAACCCGGCCAATAAAGGCGGTCGGCAGACCCAGCGCACCCACGCCCGCAATCGTGTTGGCCACGGCCCCACCCGGCGTCTGCAACCGATCGGTCATGGCGGCATAAAGCACCTCGCCCCGCTCTTGTTCGATCAATTGCATGATCCCCTTTTCGATCCCCATCAGGTCCAGAAAGGAATCGTCGGCATGCGAGATCACGTCGACAACGGCATTGCCGATGCCCGACAGTTTGTATTTTGTCATTCGGTTTTATCCTCAAAGGGGCAGAGATCGCGGATGATGCAGGTGGGGCATTGCGGCTTGCGCGCCTTGCAGTGATAGCGCCCGTGCAGGATCATCCAGTGGTGTGCGTGCAGCTGAAAATCAGCCGGTATATTGTCTTCGATGGCGCGTTCGACCGCGTCCACGGTTTTGCCCGGCGCGATCCCGGTCCGGTTCCCGAGCCGAAAGATATGTGTGTCCACGGCCTGCGCAGGGTAGTGCCACCACATGTTCAGAACCACATTGGCCGTCTTGCGCCCGACGCCGGGCAGCGATTGCAGGGCAGCCCGTGAATTGGGCACTATGCCGTCATAGTCATCCACAAGGATTTGGGAGAGTTTCATGACGTTCTTGGCCTTTTGTCGAAACAGCCCGATCGTCTTGATATGTTCGGTCAGCCCGTCGATCCCGAGATCGAGCATTTTTTGCGGCGTGTCCGCGATTTGAAAAAGCGCCCGTGTCGCCTTGTTCACGCCCGCATCGGTGGCTTGCGCCGACAGTGCAACCGCCACGACCAGCGTGTAGACATTCACATGCTCCAACTCACCCTTGGGTTCGGGGTCAGCGGCCTGAAACCGGGTGAAAATCTCGCGGATCGTGTGATAGTCGAGTTGCTTTGCCATGGCGGGGGGTATGCGGAAAATTGCGCTGGCGAGCAAGTGGGTGTGCCAATAGATCGCCCTGGCCCTTGAATGCGGGTCGCAGACGCGTACGCTGCGCCCGGGTTTTCATCACACACAAGGGTATTTTGATGGCCAAGCAATTCGAGGCCCTGAGCGCGGCCCACCGCGCCTTTATCCTGCGCCAGCACATCTTTTTCACTGCCTCTGCCGCCCCGGGCAGTCGGATCAACGTGTCCCCCCGCGAGATCGGCGCCCTGCGCATTCTGGACGACAATACGGTTGTCTATCTCGACCGCACCGGCAGCGGCAACGAAACGGCGGCCCATATGCTGGCGGATGGTCGCATGACGATCATGTTCTGCGCGGTCGAGGGCCCGCCCCAGATCATGCGCCTTTATGGACGTGGTCGGTCGATTGGGTGGGAAACGCCTGAATTCGCCGAACTGACCGCAACGCAGTATGGCGAGGCCCCCTTGGGCACGCGCCAGATCATGCGCCTGGACTTTGATCTGGTGCAGACCTCGTGCGGCTACGGCGTGCCCTTGTTCGACTATCAGGGTGAGCGGGCGGCCATTGAGAACTGGCACGACAACAAGGGCCCCGAAGGGATCGCAGCCTATTGGGAGGCTGAAAACCTGAGCAGCATGGACGGCTTGCCGACGGGGTTGAAGGTGGGGGAGGGGTGAGCGGAGCGTGGGATATTGCACATGTCGGGTTCGAGCCCAATGCGGCGATAGTGATTGCATGCGAGCAGCACACGCAGCACCAGCTTCGCTACACCTGTGCGGAAACACTTGAGCCATAAGTTCACCGCCTGTCGGTACACTTGCTGTTCGTTTCGAGCGGTTCAGGGTATGCTCGCGACTGTAGTGGCTCGTATCCTTACGGGCATCAAATTGTCTGGTTCATGTTTTTGCGCCCGCGCGGCCAGGTATTTTTACCTTTGAACGGCGCACGCTGCGCCGTTGGCATCACCATTTTTGCCGCGCAAACCAAGTGTGTAGACTGCAATCGGCAATGAGTTTGATTATGGAGAAGCCGGAACGGCATGAAAAAGACAGTCTATCTGCATATTGGGCAATCCAAGACCGGCTCAAGCTATATTCAATCCATGTTTGCCCTGTCTCGGCAGGAGCTTGGCGCCAGTGGAATTGAGTATCCTGCGTTTTCCAAGGGTATTCTGATGGCTGAAAAAGGCCATGTGAGTTGGGGAAATGTGGATTCGATTGCAGATATTGCAGACTTGATTCAAAGGGCTGCCGCAGAAGCGCCTGACGCGTCAAAGCTTCTGTTTTCAGGGGAGCATTTACTGCAGCTATTTGATGCTCGGTTCGGCCCAAACGGGTTGGAGGCGCTTCGGGATGAATTTGATTTCAATATATTATTGTTTGTCCGAGACCCACTGGATCATATGGTGTCGATTTTCAAACAACGCAAGAAAACGGGCCGGTTCTCTGGTGCCTTGGAAAGCTTTGCCGCGAGCTATAACGCGCCCGCCATGATCGAAAGAGTGCTCGGGAACCTGAACGCCCAGGGTTATACGCATACAGTCTTTAACTACTCGAATAATGCACAGAATCTGCATGCGCTGGTGGCCGGGTGGTTGGGCATTCCGAGCGATCGTCTTGAGGACGCACCCGATCATAGTATCAATCGATCGCTCACGGCCTCGGAGGTTTTCATGCAAACAACGCTGTCCGGGCATCTTGATCAAAAGGATGTTCTTCTCATCGGGACCATGCTGTGCAATCTCGTGCCCGATGTGTCGCCCGACCCGATGCACATTTCAGAACCGGTTTTGGCAGGATTTCTGGACCGCATGACAAAGGTTTGCGCGCAAACAAACGACCTTTTGCCATCAGGCCAGCACTACAACCTGCCCACTCTTGCGGAGGCAATTGCCAAGTATCCAGCGGCGGACGATGCCGAGGCTCTTACCTTTTCGAAACAACAGATAGCAGCAGTTTCCAAGGCGTTCGGCATGATTGTAGAGAGAAACAAAGGCCGGGTCTGATTGCCGCAAAGAGCAAACTCAATCCAGTAGTTCGATAATTCTTGTGTAGAGTTGACCGGCCGTTCGCACGGTGTGATCCAATTGATCGGTATCAATGTCGACGTCGTCATTCTCTTCAAGTTCGAGGATGAACTCTACAAAGGCAATGGACGTCATGTTCAGACCGCTTCCGAACAAAACATCCTCTGATTGAACGCTTTCAACCCTGGCGTATTTTGCCAGCGTTTTCAGGAAGTTGGTCTTTTCTAAGGCGTTCTGCATGGAGTTGTTTCCAGTGACATGATATTCATCGCGAGGTTAAATTTGGATAAGCGAATGATGATGAATGCTCAAGCCGGGATGGGCGGCCAATGGGTGAGTTAGGCAGGGCCTTGGGACTCTCATCGGCCAAGCTTGACGCAGCAAGTCAGGGCTCTGAAATCGACATGACAGCGCTTGAGCAAGCGCTTTGCGATGCGCACCAACAATCCCTGACCAAGGCTGGTGTCATTGGGCTCGTCGTTACGGCAGCGACGCACCAACTCTTTCAGGCAGGCCGTTATCCGGAAGTGGCCGCTTTGGTTGACGCATCAGGGCTGTCGTTGCCCGCGTTGGACCACGTCCGGTCCGAGGCAGAGAGGCTTTTGCAGGGTGATCGTGCGGGTGTCACGTCTGCGAGTCTTCAGAAGGATTTTGAAGATGGGAAAATTGATGCAAGAGCGTTGGTTGCCCTCAAATTCCGCAATCGCCTTCGTTTGAGAATTGATGATTACAAGCTGTTTTGGGACAAGGTTCCGGCCTCGCTTGACGAAGCACTGGAGGCTTTGAATCCCGAAAATGCCGCGGATTTGTATGACGCGCGCATGATCGATACCCTTCTGTCTTTGCGACCAGGCGCAAAAGAAGATCGGGATGCTTTTACAAAACGACTGCTCTGGGGACATGCCGCCGCCGATTTTTTCACGTTCCTTCGGCGATATACCATGATGCTGCACTCGAATGCCGTGACACCGAAGGATTTTTCCGACGACGACAGGGCTATCTTACAGCTTAACCGACAGATGAGTGACCTTGTGATACCGCCGGACGACACCAAAATCGCGGCTGACATCACAGCAGGTAAGACAATCACACTGCTCGGAGCTCATACTGGTATGTATCTGCTCGCGGAACCCAGACATTTCAACACATCCTTGCCACGGGCAGACGTCAACCAAATGACGAGCAGCAATTTGACATCGCCCGATCATATGCACGTCGGCACGGCATCCAAAAACTTCAATATGGAGTTCGTTTCATTCATCAAGAAGGTCCAGAAACGGCAGACCATGATCAGAATCTTTCCCGACGGCAGCAACGGTCAGGGCAAAGCGGTCGTCGATGTTCTTGGGAAAGAGGTTTCTCTAGGACTTGGTGCCGCGTTAATCGCTTGGAAGACTTCTTCTGCGTGTCACTATATCGGGACGCGATGGCACGGGCGGAAAGTTCAGATTGATCTTGTGAAAGGACCTGATGCAGCCACGTTTGACAGACGTGAGGCATTTGATGCCGCCTTCCACAAGTTTTACGCCGACTGCCTGATCCGGGTCATCCGTGGCGCGCCAGAGGATATGGTGGCACGTGGCCTTTTCTGGGAAGAAATCTATGCCGGAGGCGCACAAATCAGTGTCTGACTCTCTCACCATGGCAGGCGACTTTACCGTCGGCCTGCCGCATTTGGATTTTCACACTCTGTCAGAGGATTTCGCCCTTGGGCACAGTATGGATTGTCACTGGAAGATGCTTGCCAATAGCCTGGGGCTCAAGGCGTCAAACTGGTTCGACAGAAAGGGCGACCGCATGTATGCGGCGGCAATCTATCTGTCTACCTGGTTTGACCTCGAGCACCCGGTTGGCGAGGATGATGAATGCCGTGTCAATTCCGAGATGCTGGCGGTTCGCAAACCTCATGCGTTATCGACGACACGTTTTCTGGTGAACGACACATGCCGGGCTGAAGTCCGAATATTGACCAGTTTTGTGAAACGAAATCGGGCTGGATCGAACAAGAAACTGTCGGTGACGCGGGATATCTGGCTGGAAGAAGACTTTGGTGGTTCGAGGATTGACGAGATTCTGGAAAACCACCACCAGGCAAAATCCATGCCTGATCTCGGCAAGACTTACGGAACAACCGAGATCAACCGTGCGATGGACTTCAACGCCGCAGATTTATTTTACTTCAAGAACTTCGTTCGGATCGGCAAGGCGATGGAGTGGCGGCAGAATCGTGGCAGCGCACCGCAGCTCAACGTTTCCCGAGAGTGCTATTACTACGGAAATGCCGATGATGGAGAAATGATAAAGACGCGGGTCGCGCGGGAAAAAGCCGGTGGGCAGACAAGCCACCACACAGCGGACGGCAAAAGGATTTTCCTATCAAGCTGGACCGCCCAGGATCTGGCGAACGAAGCACCGGACTGAATGGTCTTACACGTCCGTCCACTCGCATCGAACCAGTTTGAGCGCCCTTTCACGATGATCATGGGCTGAGAAGTGCAGGTAATTGGACACATGAATGTCGATCAGTTCGTCGGGCAAAAGCGGCTCGTGGATAGAGATTGAGATGGTCACAAACTGGTTCAGTTTGATATTTTCAATTCTGCTGGTCTGGTCCTTCAAACGCACAAGGATGCTGTTGCTGGCCATATCTATGAAGCAATCAGGGTTCCAAAAATTCAGTTCCAGCGTGCGTGGCGTCGCGACTGGGATCGCTCTGAGTTGAAGGTTGGGGCTGATCCAGCAGTCTTCATAGACATGCCCAAGCGCAACGGTGACACCGTCTGGAAGTAGATCCGGTTTAAAGAGCACCCAAGACCCCCCTTAGTTGTCTCGAAAAAGAAACGTCAGATGCGTTCGTCTTGATGTATTCAAGTGCCTTTGATTTGAGCATGCTGGCACTGGTTTCGTCGCCCAATGCCTGCAGGCACGCTGCAGCGAATGCGGCTGGGTTGTCTGGCTTGGCGGAGAGGACAGGTACTTTTTCAAATGCGACCGCGTTCGTCGACAACTGCCGACGAAGCAAGTCGGTACAAACGACCGGACAACCCATTGCCATGGCTTCGTGAACCTTGTGTGGGACGCCACCAGCGTATCGCGTCGGCGCAACAAAGCACCGAGCGGCATCGAACTCGACGGCGAGGTTGTCGACCTTGCCCAAATAGCGAACGCCGGGGTGAGCGTCGAGAAGCTTTTCCAGTTCGACATGTGGCGCACAGTAGCCAGCAATTCTAAACTCCACGTCCGGCATTTTTTCTCTGATGCTTGGCCAAACTTCGGTCAAGAACCATTGTATGGAATCGTAGTTGGGGCTGTTGCGATCATGGAAGGAGCCGCAAAAGAAGATGCCCTCGCGTCCCTTGATCGGTGGCACCGCGGAACGGGCTGGCATTTTGTGGCCCAACTCTCGAATTGGCAGTCGAATTGCCTGAGCCGCCATCTGTCTGTCCAAGGCATTCACCGTCACAATCACGTCAGGGTAAAAGGAGCCAATCAACTCCTCTTGGACGAGCGGTTCGAGTGCTCGGGTGTCCGTCACGTGATTGAGCGCGTTGAATGCCTTGTTGCGCAGAGCTGCGATCGCTTCGGTGTCGAACACAACCTTGGGTGAGGCATTTACGCCGCGAAGTTGTTCAATGTCCTTTGCGAGACGCTTGAAGTTGTGAGTGCGGCATACCCAGACGATGTCGAAGTCCCACTCGCGACCCTGAAAAATCGAACTGACCTGTGCATAGTCGAAAACGCGAATGACTTCGACGCCAAGATTCCTGAGTTGGTCTTCCAATCGGGACTCTTTGTAGTGAAGCACAAAAACGCTGACCTTGAAGCCCTCGCCAAGCAGCCCTATTGCAACGTCTAACGTACGACCAAAACCAGAACCGAGGCTGGGATCAGGCATGAAATCCTCTACGATCGCCACAGTGGGTTTGGCGCGGCTTGCTGCTATCCTGGCGTTGAGGATTGCACCAGATTGCGTTGCAGCATCCTGTAGGTGCTCGCGATGTCGTTTGACGAATTGCTTTTGGTTTCGCCGCATAAGTGCAGTCGACGTGCTGGGTGAGCGCCCTTTGGAGTAGCTGGCGTATTCGTAGTGGTACGCGAATACGGAAGGATCGTAGATCGTCTTGAGACCGGCCGCCTTGAGGCGTGCGCACAGGTCTGCTTCTTCGTAGTAGCCGGGTGAGTAGACTTCATCAAAACCGCCAAGATCATTGAATGCGTTCGCGTCCACAAACAAGAAACAGCCGGAGCAATAGTCGACCTCTCTGGGCACGTTAAAGCGTGCCTCTGTCGGGTCATCATCACGCCCGAAGCCAAAACATGACCCGTTTCTGAATATGATATTTCCAGCCTCCTGGAGCGTGCCGTTCATGCGGATCAACCGGGCGCCGACTGCTCCTGTGTCGGGGTTGCTTGAGAGCGATTGGATCCCTTTCAAAATAGAAGAAGCTGTGACTTCGATGTCGTTGTTCATGAACAGGAGAATTTCGCCGCGTGCCACCCTGGCACCGATGTTGCATGCTTTTGGATAGCCCAACTTTTCTTGGTGCTGTTCAATCACGACGTTCGACACATAGCGGCTGATCTGCCGGGTCAGATCCTGCGATCCGTTGTCGACTAGGATCACCTCGATCTGTGGCATGTCGCGTCGCCAGCAAATGGACGACAGCTGGTCCAGAAGGTGGATCGTCATGTGAAATTGGTCGATGACGGGAATGATACAGGACAAGACCGGCTTGCCGGACAGTTCGGGAAAGCGGATCGTGTCTTGATTGCCAAGCAAGTTGGATGTCGTCACCTGGCATCGTTTCTCGTAAAGGGACTTGCCGAAAATTTCCGGGATTTCGACAGTGTGAAGAGGTCTATTGGCCTTCAATCCCTTCTGGTACCCGATCTTGAGAAAGTGCTCAAAAGGACACGTCAGGCCAAGGCGGTTGATCTCACCCAGCACGTCTGGTTGCGCTTCGACATAGTAGCTCGCATCGAAATACTTGTTGGGATTCCGCCCTTCGAGAAGGCCAATCTGCATGAAGTGTTGCACCCATGAGTTGATGCTTGGGTCGGTTTCGAGAACCGTTTCGATGTCAGGATTGGAGCGCTTGTAGTAGTCCAGATCAAAATCGGCAAAAGGCGCAAGGTCGCGGTACATTCCCTCTTGGCGAAAGTGATCCAAGGCATTGAGATAGAGGTGCGGTTCCTGGCATTCTGACGCCACCTCATCGGACTGCGCGGCATAGAAGACCGGGTCAAACAAGGCCGACGTCTGAAGATGAATATTTTCAGAAGCCCACAGATGGTCCCGAAGCGGGGCGTCGGTGATCCGGCCCGTTTCCGCAGCCAAAAACGAAGGGTCAAAATACAAACTGTGCCGGGTTCCGGCATGGTCCAGATTGCGCAGGACGTAAGCGGAAAAATTGTACCAAGATCCATCCAGGTGGCCTGAAGAGGCTTTGATTGATCGGAACCCTACATCGGTACGCGGCAGATAAATGTGCGGGTCAACGAACCTGCAATTCTCCATGTATCTTTTGCGCAGGTCGCCGTCCGTTGGCAGCCTCAGCCTTTGGAGCTGTTTGCGGACGAAACCTGGCATGAAAAAGGGTGACGGTTGATGCCCGATGTCCTGTCCGATACGCAGGTAGTGATCGCGCAAGGCTTCGTCGCTGTCTTTGTCGAGAAACTTGTAGGTCTGGCGATACCAAAGGGGGTCAAATTTTAGCTCCACCGGCAAGCCTTCTGAATCTTGCAGATGAATCCGAATCTGGTTCATGTGGCTGCCCCCCAAGCAGAGTGTAGTTGAAAATATTACGTTTTCTCTATGACTGCACCCCCTTATTCCGATTTCCACCGCTGCGCGAAACGGCGGCGCGACGGCGTCCTGCAATATCAGTGTGTGCGACGTCGGCGACAGCGCATCCTTGCGGTTCTCGGGCGCAATTGTTTATCTGGTTATCGGTCGATGCCGCACCTGGCTTGGTTTGTTTACCGGAGGAAAGATGATGGAGCGGCCCAAGACTGTGATCCTTCACGTGGGGCCACACAAAACCGGCACGACACATCTTCAAGCGGCTTTCGTCCGGAATCGGACACGCCTCGAAACCGGTGGCGTTGGGTATTCTGACCGACATATCTACCTGTTTGGCCATCACCATCTACCAGAAGCGTTGCGCAGTGAGAATTTCGATTTGAACGGGCCGGTTGCCGCGGAGTTTCGCGATGCATTCCTGACACATGACACCAATGTCATCTCGTCAGAAGAGTTTGCAAAGCTGAGCATGCCAGAGCTGGAAACCCTGCGCGATCTTTTCGCAGATTGCACCGTCAAAGTCGTTTATTTCCTTCGGCATCCGATGCACATGTTCCCGTCGCTCTGGCAAGAGATGATAAAGCATGGTGCAGATCTGACATTTCACGACTTTATGGAAACGGCAGCCGGCCGCGCCGCTCACTACGAATTGGATGTGTATTCCAACACCAGTCAGCTGTTGCGTATGGCGTCGGTTTTTGGCCGTACGAACCTGTCACTCCCGATTTTTGAAAATGTCATGGCATCGGGTGAAGATCTTTTTGACTATTTTGTCCGCAACTACCTGCCTGCTTCTGTTGGCGCTGTTGAGCTGGAGAAGCTCGAAACAAGCACCAATGCTTCGCTTCCGCCGCGGTTCACCGAGCTGATCAGATGTATGAACCTTGTTTGCCGAGAGGAATTCCCCGAACTGGCGCCGCCCCTGGTCACCTCCGCCTTCAACAAGCACCAAAGTGAAATCGTTACGGATCCGAAATTTCAGGTATTCTTTGAAAAGTTCAAAACACATTGGCAAGCTTTCACGCTTGGTATGAACGACGAAATTTTCGTGAAGGAAGAGGTCTTGATCTGCAATCTTTATGCGGACCTTATCCCAAACAAGATGGAAACCGGCCGTTTGCGCCAGTTCGATGAAGAAGCGACGAAAACTGTTCCATACGCCGCACGCCGCTGGATTTATTCAGAGGACCAAGCGGAGTATATCCGAGCGTTGATCCGCACGTACGTATTGTCGGGAGGATGACAGCAAAGGAACGGCAGTACTGCACGCGTTCCCTTGCGAGAACCAAGTCGGGCGAATGGTCGGTTTGAGTGATTGCTCCGGTGGCGCTTGATGCGCAGCGGCAAAGATGGCGACACATTTGCGAATTGGTGCTGTGTCAGTGACGCGCGAAACGTGAATGTCGGCTAAGCCCCGCTGACAAGACCCACAGCCCCGGTCCGCATTCTGCGCAGGAAACGGGTCGCTTGAAGGGCTTTCCTCGCCTATCTTTGCTGCATGGAACAGACATCGCTTACCCAAGCCGACAGCGGCTATCATTATAACGTCATGCGCCGCGCCATTGACCTGATTGATGGGGCCGAGGACCCGTTGAGCCTTGAGGCCTTGGCCGCCGAAATGGGCATGAGCCCGGCCCATTTTCAGCGCGTTTTTTCCCGTTGGGTCGGTGTCTCGCCCAAGCGCTATCAGCAGTACCTGACCCTGGGTCATGCCAAGGCGCTGCTGGCAGAGCGGTTCACCACGTTGGAGGCGGCCCATGCGTCCGGTCTGAGCGGGTCAGGGCGGTTGCATGACCTGTTTCTGCGTTGGGAGAGCATGAGCCCGGGCGAATTTGCCAAGGGCGGCGCGGGTCTGACCATCTATTGGGGGTGGTTTGACAGCCCCTTTGGTCTGGCCCTGGTCATGGGCACGGACAAAGGGATTTGCGGCTTGGGCTTTGCCGCCGAGATGGGCGAGGATTGGGCGATGCAGGATCTGGTCCGCCGCTGGCCCAAAGCTGACTTTGT
Source organism: uncultured Tateyamaria sp. (assembly GCF_947503705.1). Classification (GTDB taxonomy): domain Bacteria; phylum Pseudomonadota; class Alphaproteobacteria; order Rhodobacterales; family Rhodobacteraceae; genus Tateyamaria. The sequence goes on from NZ_CANNES010000001.1 coordinate 940,298, forward strand.
CGAGGACCCGATGCGCCTGCGCCCCTGGGTGCTGGTCGCCTTTGGCGCGGAGGAGGTGGAGTTGAGCGCCGCCCCCCTGTACCTCATCGGTGCGCCGTTTCAGATCAAGGTCTGGGAGGCCCTGTTGCAGATCCCGAGCGGTCACGTCACCACCTATTCCGAGATCGCGGACAGCATCGGCAACCCCCGCGCGGTGCGTGCGGTGGGCACGGCCGTGGGCCGCAATCCGGTGAGCTGGCTGATCCCGTGTCACAGGGCCTTGCGCAAGTCGGGGGGCTTGGGCGGCTATCACTGGGGATTGCCCGTCAAGCGAGCCCTTTTGGCCTACGAATCCGCCCGCGTAGAGGCCTGAACCGCCCCGAAACAGAGGAAAAACAGATGGGCGGGATGCCGCTTATGTGCTTTTTCCCCCGCTATTCCCCCTGTTATATCGCCCATTTGGATGCATATCTAAGGCCATCATAGAACGTGCCCTGCCCGAACGGGGCCAAGTTTGAAGGCAGTAGGATATGGTTATGAAAAAATCTCCTCTATTCGTGGCGCTGGGCGCCGTTGTGGTTTTGGGCGCCTGTACGGACCCAAGCCAGCTGGGCAACCCGGACAACCCGAACCGGAATGCGAACCAGGGCGCGCTGATCGGTGCGACCAGTGGCGCGGTTCTGGGTGCACTGATTGGCGGTGATCGTGAGGGGGCCGTGATCGGTGCCGTCGTGGGTGGTGCTGCGGGTGCAGGCATCGGCTATAACCTCGACCGTCAGGAGGCCGAGTTGCGCCGTGATCTGGACAGCAATGGCGTACGCATCGTCAATACGGGCGACCGGTTGATCGTGACCTTGCCCAATGACATCCTCTTTGCCGTCAACAGCACCACGGTGCGCTCTGACCTGCGCAGCGATCTGGCCGTGTTGGCGGGCAGCATGCAGGATTACCCCAACTCGACCATCCAGATTGTCGGCCATGCCGACAGCGATGGCGATGCCGGTTACAACCAGACCCTCAGCGAAGGCCGCGCCAACGCGGTGGCCAACGTGCTGGCCAGCAATGGTGTCTCGTTCAACCGCATCCAGGCCTTTGGCCGGGGCGAAAGCCAGCCGGTGGCCAGCAACCTGACCGCCGAGGGCAAGGCGCAGAACCGCCGGGTCGATATCGTGATCCTGCCCAACGCGTAACGCCTAAAAATCAAGACCCATGGGATGAAAGGGCCTCGGTATCATGCCGGGGCCCTTGCCTTGTCTGCGATCCGCCCCACACTCTGTGCTGTTGAATAGAGGACGGATCATGACTTCACCTGTTTTGTTGGGCCTTTCGGGATCGTTGCGGGCCGGATCGACGAACCGCAAACTGCTGCGCGCCGCCGCTGATCTGTTTGGCGAGTGCACCTATGTCGAGGCGGATTTGCAAATGCCTTTATATGATGGCGATCTGGAAGAGGTGGACGGCCCACCCGACGCTGCCGCCATTCTGGCAGGCCAGATTGCCGAAGCCGACGCGGTCATGATCTCCACCCCCGAGTATAACAAGGGCCCGTCCGGGGCGCTCAAGAACGCGTTGGATTGGGTCAGCCGGATCGAGGGAAACCCGTGGGCCGACAAGCCATTGGCCGTGATGTCCGCCGCCGCAGGTCGCGCGGGCGGCGAGCGGGCGCAGATGGTGCTGCGTGCGTTCATGGTGCCCTTTCGCCCCCGTATTTTGCAGGGCCCCGAAATTCATCTGGCCGCCAGCGCGGACCAGTTCGACGAAAATGGCGCGTTGACGGGCGAAATCTATATCAACGAGCTGTCCAAGCTGATGCAGACCCTGCGCGCCGAAATCCGCCGTTAGGTGGCTGTGCTGACCTCGATCAAATTGCCGTCGGGGTCGCGCAAATAGAGCGACAGGATGGGCCCGGTGGCGCCAGAGCGCTGCACGGGCCCTTCTTCGACCTGTGTGCCAGTCGCGAGGAAATGCGCCTGCCAGTGGACCAGCGGTGTTTCCGACAAAAAGCACAGGTCCGCGCTGCCTGCGGTGGGCGATTTTGCCTTGGGGTCAAACTCCGCCCCGGCCTGATGCAGATTGATCTTTTGACTGCCGTAGCTGAGCGCGTGACGGGTTGTGCCATCGGCCACCTGAAACGGCGCGTGGTTCATCCCCAGCACGTCGCAATAGAACCGGATCGTGGTGTCGATATTTGCGACAGTCAGAACAAGATGATCGAGGTGGCTGAGTTTGGGCTGTTCCAATTGGGGCGTCCGCAGGTCATGATTGTTCCATGCAAGATGCGATGTCAGAGCCTGTTCGTCAAAGTGATGTCCTTGATCCTGCCCGCGCGCAAGCGATGCAGGTCGCTTTGGGCCAAGACCCCGATCTGGGACCGGACGATGTGTTGCCCCCGTTTTTCCATCAGCTCTATTTCTGGACGCCTGCGCCACCCGGGGGCTTGGGCCGCGATGGCCATCCGCGTGTGGGTGGCTTGATCCCAGATATGGGCCTGCCGCGCCGCATGTGGGCCGGGGGGCGGTTGGCCTTTGATGCGCCATTGCGCCTTGGGGTGCCCGCAACCCGTGTGTCGTTTTGCGAGGCCGCAACCCGCAAAGTGGGCCGTACCGGGCCGTTGGCTTTTGTCACCCTGCGCCATGAGATTGTGCAGGAGGGTGTCACCTGCGTGACCGAATGGCAGGATCTGGTTTACCGCGAGGATCCTGATCCGGCGGCCTTGCGCCCCGTGCCGCCGGTCGCGCGGACGGATGAAGAGGCGGTGGAGGTGCGCGATTTTGATGCCACGTTGCTGTTTCGCTATTCGGCGCTGACCTTCAACGGCCACCGCATTCACTACGATCAGCCCTATGCGCGCGAGATCGAGGGCTATGGCGGGTTGGTTGTGCATGGGCCGCTCCTGGCGCAGCACTTGATGCTGATGGCCGAGGCAGCGCTGGGTCCTTTGGACCGTTTTGAGTTTCGGGCGACCGCCCCGTTAATGCATTCCGAGACGGGTATGTTTTGCCGCAAGGAGCGTGCGTTTTGGGTGCGTGGGCCGGATGGGCGGCTGTGTATGACCGCCCGAGCCTAAAGCGAGGCTGCAACCTCGAACCCTTGCGGGATCGTATCGTGGTTTTCCAGGATCAGGTCCGCCATCGTTTGGGCCACTTTTGGAGCCATGCCAAAGCCGATCTTGAACCCGCCATTGGCAATGAAATGCCCGGGCCGGTCGGGCCAAGCCCCCAGCATCGGTGCGCGGCTGCGGCTGCGCGGGCGCAGGCCTGCCCATCGGGCGATGACATTGGCATTTTGCAGGGCAGGGACGGCGGCGCGGGCTTTTTTGAGGATCGCGTCAAGTTGGGCGTCGGTGCCTGTGGCGTTTTCGTACTCCCGCTCGGTTGTGGAGCCGATGGCGGTGGTGCCGTCGCCGTGCGGGATGATGTGAAGTGTGTCGACAAAGAGCTGCGGATTGTCTGGGGCGGCGTGATCCAGCAGGATCGCCTGCCCCTTGATCCCTGCGCCGACGAGGCGGTGATGGCCGTCGTTCAACGCCCCGAGCCCCGCGACGCCGGTTGCGTGGATCGTGGTGGGGGTGGCGGGGCCGTCCGGTTGAATTGCCACGCCATTGGCGTGCAGCGCGGCGACCAGCGCCTCGCAGGCCTGGCGCGGGTGGATGCGCGCGCTGAGCGTGTCATGGATTTCCAGACCTGTGGCGCTGGCGAGGCCCCAATCAGTGCCGGCTGGGCGGACCTCCCACTGGGCTGCGTCGCCCCAGAGCGTCTGGGCCGAGAGGGCGCGCGCGCGGGCCAAGCCGACGCCTGCGGCATCCGCAAGAGGCTGTATCCGGCCAGAGCGGGCATAGCCGGGGTCTTTTCCCCCCGCCGCCTGCACAGCGTCCCAGAACCCGTGGGCCATGAGCAGGCTTTCCAGCTGAAACTGCTTTTTCGGATTCCAGTTTTCGGGCACATGCGGGGCCAGCGCGCCAACGATCCCACCACTGGCGCCCGCCGCCGGGCCATGGGGGTCGATCACTTGCACGGACGCGCCGCGCCGGGTCAGTTCCCAGGCGATGGAGAGGCCGAAAATGCCCGCGCCCCGTACCGTGATCTTGTCCGTTGCCAATGTCTGCCCCTTGCTACAGTGTCGCGCCAATTGGGCACGTCTTACAGGGGCGCGGGATGCAGGACCAGCGGGCAGAATTGGAATGGCGGGAGGGTCAGGTGCCCGTCTCGACCCGCTTTGATGATCCCTATTTCAGCCTTGAGGACGGGTTGGCCGAGACCGGGCACGTGTTTCTGGCCGGCAATGGGCTTCCCGACCGGTTTCGGGACGGGTTTCATGTGGCGGAACTTGGCTTTGGCACGGGGTTGAACTTTTTGGCAACCTGGGCGGCGTGGCGGGCCACAGGGTTGCCCGGATCGCTGCGCTTTACCAGTTTTGAGGCGTTTCCGATGGCGGTAGAGGATATGGCTGCGGCTTTGGCGGCCTTTCCGACATTGGAGCCACTGGCGGCGCAGATGCTTGCGGCCTTTGAGCTTGGTATTGATGTGGTGTTGGAAGTTGCAGTTCTGCACGTGGTGCCGGGCGATGCGCGCGCAGCCCTGCCTGCGTGGGCGGGCAAGGCGGATGCGTGGTTTCTGGACGGGTTTTCCCCCGCCAAGAACCCCGAGCTTTGGGGCGCGGACCTGATGGGTCAGGTGGCCGCGCATACGGAGCCGCAGGGGACTGTTGCCACATACACCGCCGCAGGGTTCGTACGCCGCGGGCTGGCGGATGCCGGGTTTACCGTAACCCGTGTGCCGGGCTTTGGCCGCAAGCGCCACATGACCACAGGCGTTTTGGGATGAGTGCGGGCAACAACACGCGGCTGGGCATTGCACTGATGATCGCGACCTCGGTGGTCTTTGCCGGGCAGGACGGAATCTCGCGCCATCTGGCGGGGGAATACAACGTCTATATGGTCGTGATGATCCGCTATTGGTTCTTTGCCGCTTTTGTCATCACGATTGCGGCGCGCAAGGCCGGGGGCGTACTGGCGGCGGCGCGTTCGTCGCGGCCCGTAATCCAGACCGTGCGGGGCGTGTTGCTGGCGGCCGAGATTTGCGTGATGGTCACCGGGTTTACCATTCTGGGGCTGGTGGAGAGCCATGCCGTCTTTGCCGCGTATCCTTTGCTTGTTGCCGCCCTGTCCGGGCCTATTTTGGGTGAGCGTGTGGGCTGGCGGCGCTGGGCCGCGATCGGGGTGGGCTTTATCGGTGTGCTGTTCATCCTGAAGCCTGGCCTTGGCGTGTTCAATCCGGCGGCGGTGATCCCGTTCATCGCGGCGGTGATGTTTGCCATCTACGGCCTGCTGACCCGCTATGTGGCGCGCTATGACCGGACGGAGACCAGCTTTTTCTGGACGGGCACGGTCGGGGCCGTAGCCATCACCATCGTGGGCATCTGGTTTTGGGAGCCGATGACGGGGCCGGATTGGCTGTGGATGGGGGCCCTGTGCCTGACCGGGGCGACGGGGCATTGGCTGCTGATCCGCTGCTATGAGGTCGCCGAGGCCAGCGCGGTGCAGCCGTTCGCCTATTTCCAGATGGTCTTTGCCGCCAGCGTGGGCATCGCGGTCTTTGGAGAGGCCTTGCAGATCAACGTGATGATTGGCGCGGCCATTGTGGTGGCGGCGGGCCTATTCACCCTTTGGCGCGAACGGCAGCAGGGTTGAGCCTGTCAGTTCCTCGCTGAACGGGATCGGCAACGGGTCGCGGCCCAGACGGGCGCGGTAGACCGGCAGGCTTTCGGTGACGCGCATCACGTAGTTGCGGGTTTCGCGGAACGGGATGTGTTCGATCCAGTCGATGACGTCGAAATCCTCGGTGCCCTGACGCGGATCGCCATAAAGTTCCATCCAGCGGATCGGGCGGCTGGGGCCCGCGTTATACGCCGCTGACATCAGGATGACATTGCCGCCAAAGCGGCCTGCGAGTTGCGACAGGAATTCGGCCCCCAGCTCGGCGTTGTAAACCGGGTCGGCGGTTAGACGTGCGGTCGAGTGTTCATCGCTGCGCCCAAGGCTTTGCGCCACTTCGGCGGCGGTGGCGGGCATGACCTGCATCAGGCCCCGCGCGCCCACGCCGCTTTGCACCACGGGGTCAAATTCGCTTTCGCGCCGGGCGATGGCGAGGTTCATTTCCGGGGCCATGGGCAGGTCGGCCTGCGCCAGTGGGTGCAGCGCGTAATAGGGCGCGTGCAGGGTTATGCCGCGTTGCGCCACCCGCTTGCCGATCATCACCGCCAGATGTGGTGCGCCCACGTCGATGGCGGCCTGGCCCAGTTGCCCGGCCTCTAGCCGGTCGAGATCTTCTGCCAGGTGCGTCCAGAAGCGTTCGGCAATGCTGCGCGCGCCCGAGGCTTGCAGGAGCAGCCCCGCCTCGAAGAGGTCGCGGCGGATGAAGTCGGCGTTGCGCCAGTCGGGAAAGGTTTCCGACCCGTCGAGGTCAGGGTCAATGGGCAAACCGCCCCGTTCGGCGGCCAAGAGCCCGTAGAACGAGGTTTGGAATTGCGCGCCATCGGCGTAGGCGGCCTGGGCCGCTGCGTCTTCGCCGAGCGCTTCGTGAGCGCGGCCCATCCAATAGCCCGCGCGGCCCCGCGAGATGGGCGAGGCGATGGCGGCGCGGTGGTTTTGGAAATGTGCCAAGGCAGTTTGCGGGTCGTCCAATTGGCGCAGCGCGATGTAGCCCGCGAGCCATTCCAGATCGGCGTAAGAAGCCCCTTCGGTCAGAAAGTGTTGGGCCGCGAGTTGGTAGGCAAGGGCGGGTTCGCCGTCGCGCATTTCATCGCGGGCCAGCGCGCGGCGGCGTTGGGCCCAGATGTCGGGGCGGCCGAGGCTGTCGGCGGAGGCAGAGCGGTCACGCAGAAGCGATTTGGCGTCGGCCCAGCGGCCCGCACGCACACGCCATTCAAATCGGTCGCGGGCAAGGCCCGGATCATCGGCCAGCGCGTCAGGCACGGCATCGATCAGCGCGTTCACCCCATCGGCGCGCGATTGAAGCGCGAGGCGCGCGCGCGCCAGCGCCTGATGCCCTTCGGGCACCAGATCAAGCATGCGCCGGGCGCTGTCGGTGTTGCCTGTCCATAGCATCGTGTCGAGGCGGGCGATGTGATGGCTCTCTAACAGGTCCGCATGGGTGCCGACAAAGAGCGCGTGCGAGACGGCGTTCATGGGCATGGTGCGCCAGGCCAGCACGACATTGGCCTGAGCATCGCCAGTGGATCCGGCTCGGGTAAGGGCCGCTGCGTGGGCCAGGACGCCCTGGGGTGTTTGGGGGCCAGTGTCGGCAAAAAAGGCGAGGATTGCGTTGTCGTTTTGGTCGAGGATCGCGGGCTCGGACTGGCGGCGCAGATACGCCTCGCCCGGCCAGTCGGGGCGGCGGTCGAGGAAAGTCATGACCTCGGCAAAGCTGCCCCGCCCGGCGCGCAGCCGGTGCCATTCGATCACGTCTGCGGCCACGTCGCCGTCGCGGGCGGCAAGCTGTGCGGCCGTGTCCCAATTGCCTGCACGCATCGCGTCGAGCGCCCAGCCAAGGGGCCGGGGCCGTTCCGCGAGGGCGGCAACAGTGCATGCAAAAAACAGCATGATGGCGAGGGCTGCGCGGCTCATCTCTTGCATTTCCTGTCGTGGCAAGGCTAGAGGCTCTGAGCATATGCCTGAACGGTTGGGTTTCAACTCACGATGAAGGCATGTGCGCATTTCATCCCAGGCCGATCGCCTGCCACACGTAAAAAAGGAGCGTGAGAATGTTCAAAGGTTCTATGCCTGCCCTCGTCACGCCGTTTCGTAACGGCGCTTTGGATCTGGAAACCCTCAAGAAGCTGGTTGAGTGGCATATCGGCGAAGGCACCAGCGGCTTTGTGCCCGTGGGCACCACTGGCGAAAGCCCGACCCTGACCCATGACGAGCATGAGACAGTGATCGAGACGGTGGTGAAGGCCGCCGCCGGTCGTGTGCCCGTGATTGCCGGTGCGGGGTCGAACAACACCGTTGAGGCCATGCGCTTTGTCCAGTTTGCCGAGAAGGTGGGCGCGGATGGCGCGTTGGTGGTGACGCCCTATTATAACAAGCCGACCCAACGCGGGTTGATTGCCCATTTCACGGCGTTGCACGATTGCGCCGATATTCCGATCATCATCTACAATATCCCCGGCCGATCCGTGATCGACATGACGCCCGAGACCATGGGCGAGCTGGCCAAACTGCCCCGTATCGTCGGCGTGAAGGATGCGACCGGCGATCTATCGCGTGTGGGTGACACCCGCATCACCTGCGGCACGGATTTCATCCAGTTGACTGGTGAGGATGCGACGGCCCATGCCTTCAACGCCTGTGGCGGTGTCGGCGCAATTTCGGTCACGGCCAATGTGGCGCCCAAGCTGTTGGCCCAGATGCAGGCCGCCTGTGCGGCTGGTGATTACGCCAAAGCGCTGGAGTTGCAGGACCGGCTGATGCCCTTGCACAAGGCCATCTTTATGGAGCCGGGCCTGGTTGGCGCGAAATACGCAATGTCGCGCCTGGACCTGTGTTCCGAAGAGGTGCGTTTGCCCCTGACCGGTTTGGCCGACGATACCAAGGCCGCGGTCGATGCAGGACTGGCGCATGCGGGCCTGATCTAGCGTTTTGTCGTGGCGCGCGGGGGGACACCTCCGCGCTACGGGGATGCGTTGCCGTTTATCCTAACGTTTGCCGTAGTAGAGGCCGACCACGTGCTCGGCCTCTGCAAAAAAGAGCCAGCGTGTAGCGAAGGCCCCCGCCACGTGGCTGACCACGGCCAGTGCCGCCAGTAAATGCGAGAATGGGGCAAATACCAGCAGAGCAACCGGGATCACGGCGAAGAGCACGATCGAGATGATCCGCAGTTTCGTGCTGTGTTTGCGCCCCACGACATAGGCGAATTCCTTGAGCAGGTAGTTGGTGCCGGTATGCGGCGGTTCAAACGCGCGCACGTCGCCGATGTGACCCAGACCTGTCGCCGTGGCAAGGGTGGTGCCAGAGCGTGCCAGCGCGCCATCGCCCCGCAGCCAAAGCACGATCTGGATCAACGCCGCCACCAGGATCAAGACGGTGGCTGAACCTACATTCCCGCTGAGCAAAGCGCCGCCTGCGAGCGAAAAGCTCATGAACATCAGTGGTGTAAGCCAGGAATTCCAGCGGGGGATCGTCGTGAGCTGGGTGTAGATCATCGAGGTTGTGAACACCGTGAGCAGCGAGAATAGCGCGCCTAAATGCCCAAGAATGGCCCAATGGACCTGTAAGAACACGACGCCCGCGCCATAAATGCCCATGAGCACCAGTGCGACCACTGCGCAGACGCCTTCGCGGCTGAGCCAAGACGACCGCCATTGCGTGAATGCTTTCATCGCACGTTCCGGGTGCCCAAGGTGGAAGGTCGAGGCAATCAGCCCGCCGACGGCACAGAGATAGGCGATGGCGAAAAAGACAAACGCCGTCCACCCTGTGACGTAAAACGTGTCCAGGCCCAAGAATACAAGCAAGCCAAAGCCGATACCAGAAAAAACGGTGAAGAAGATGACGGAAGGAGCGGGATGCATCAGAGTTTCTCCAGCGTTTTGTCGAGCCAGCCGAGGAAGCCCTTGGCCTCTTGGGCCACGGGTTCGAGGTAGGGGGCCAGAATGTCGATGTCGCCTGCACCTTCGGACAGCGTGTCCTTGGGCCGGGGCGGCAGATATTTGTTCACCGGTTTTGTGCCCTGTTCCGGCATCAGGTCCATACCGCCGCGTTCGGCGGTGAGTTTCGAGACATTGCTGTCGGGATCGGCAAAGTCACCAAAGTGCCGCGCCCCAGCGGGGCAGGTCCGCACACAGGCGGGTTCGCGATCTTCTTCGGGCAGGTTTTCGTTGTAGATCCGGTCAACGCAGAGGGTGCATTTCTTCATCACCTTTTCCACGGCATCCATTTCGCGTGCGCCGTAGGGGCACGCCCAGGCGCAGAGGCCACAGCCGATGCAATCGCTTTCGTTGACCAGCACGATCCCGTCCTCGACCCGCTTGTAGCTGGCCCCGGTGGGACAGACGGTGACGCAGGGCGCGTCCTCGCAATGCAAGCAGGATTTGGGGAAGTGGATCAGTTGCGCCTCTGGCGCGGGCTGGTCCTTGAGCACGGGCGGTTGGACCTCGAAGCTGTGCACCCGGTTGAGGAAGGTGCCCGAGGGATCGCCGCCATACGCATCCGTATCTGACAGTGGCGCGCCGTAGTTTTCGGTGTTCCAGCCTTTGCAGGAAATCACGCAAGCATGACAGCCGACGCAGGTGTCCAGGTCGATGACCAGGCCAAGTTTCTTAGTGGTGGAGGTGGGCAAAGTGGTCATGCGGCTGTCCTCATTGAGAGGGCGGGACCGGGGCGTTGCCCCAGACTCCGGGATTTTTTGGGAACAGAGAAGTGCGGTGTCTCCTGGGCTGCCCCAATTGGCTCGGCCTTGGTCGCGTCCCAGTTGGCGATGAAGTAGACAAAGCTGCCCACTGCAAGCGCCACGAAGGCCGCGATAGCCAGGAGCGTGCGTTGGATGGGCGTCATTTGCCGACCTTCCACGAAAGATCCTTGGGCCCTTGGCCGACCGGCGATTTGATCGGTTTCATGGCCGGCTGGGATTCTGCTGGCGCGTCTGCCTTGGCGATCCGCACCTTGAGGTCGAACCACGCCGCTTGCCCCGTGATCGGGTCGGAATTGGCCCAGCGGAGCCCGTCGCCCTTGGGCGGCAGCAGCTCGTGGATCAGGTGGTTGAGCAGGAAGCCGCGTGTTGCCTCGGGTGCTGTTTCGTCGAGCGCCCAGGCCCCTTTGCGCTTGCCGATGGCGTTCCAGGTCCACACCGTGTTTTCATTGAGTGCAGCCATTTCGAGGACCGGCACGGTGATTTCGCCGTGGGGCGAGGTGACTTTGGCCCAGTCGCCATCGCTCAGGTCGTTCTCGCGCATCAGTTTGGTCGGCAGGTAGAGCGGGTTGTGCCCGTGCAGCTGCCGCAACCATGCGTTCTGGCTGCCCCAGGAGTGGTACATCGCCATCGGCCGCTGTGTCAGCGCGGTGATGGGGAAGTCGTCGACCTTGTTGGCGGGCGCGGGATCATACCAGATCGGCAGTGGGTCCATCGTCGCCTTGATCTGTGCGCGCAGGTGGTCGGGGGGCTGGCGGTCGCCATGGCCCTCAGCCGCCAATTGGAAGCGCCGCATGGGTTCGACATAAAGCGAGAACAGGTAGGGTTGCGGGCTGTCATAGAGGCCGAGGTTGACGGCCCAGTCCTGATAGGCCGCGTTCCAAGGTTTGTAGTAATTTGCGCCCTCGGGGATGTGTTCAACGAAAAAGCCGCCGTTTTCGATGTATTTGTCGAGCTGGTCCGGGTTCACGTCGCCCCGCCCGGCCTGATCACCATCACCCCGGAACCCTGCAAGCGGGCCGATGCCCGGTTTGCGCTGGTGGTTGACGATATAGTCGGCGTAATCGGCGTATTTCTGGCTGCCGTCCTCATTGGTGAAGCCGGGCAATTGCAGTTTGGCCCCCAACTCGCAGAGCACCGATTGGAAGCCCCGCACATCGCGATCGGGTTCGATCACGGGCCAGCGGATCGCGTCAGCGGCGGCGTCCGCCTCACAAATGGGCCGGTCGAGCAGCGAGATGCAGTCGTGCCGTTCGAGATATGTCGTGTCGGGCAGGATCAGGTCGGCATAGGCAACCATTTCAGAGCTATACGCATCCGAATAGATGATGCGTGGGATCACGTAGTCGCCGTTCTCGTCCTTGTCCGTCAGCATGTCGATCACGCCGCGTGTGTTCATCGACGAATTCCACGACATGTTGGCCATATACATGAACAGCGTGTCGATCTTGTAAGGGTCGCCCGCATGAGCGTTCGAGATCACCATATGCATCAGCCCGTGGCTGGACATCGGGTTTTCCCAGGTAAACGCCTTGTCGATGCGCGCGGGGCTGCCATCGTCTTTCAGTGCCAGATCATCTGGGCCGTGGGTGAAGCCAAGATGCGGGCCGTCGAGCGGTGCGCCGGGTGTGACCTTGCAATGGGGTTTTGGGTGCGCCGTTGCAGGCTTGGGATAGGGCGGTTTGAACCGGAAGCCTCCGGGGACCTCGACGCTGCCCAGCAGGATTTGCAGCACATGTAGCGCGCGGCAGGTCTGGAACCCGTTGGCGTGTGCCGAAATGCCCCGCATGGAGTGGAAAGAGACCGGGCGGCCCTGCATCGTCTTGTGCGTTTCGCCGCGAAAATCCGTCCATTCCTGATCCAGCTCGAACGCCTCGTCAAAGGCCACGCGGGCGATCTCGGCGGCCAGCCTGCGGATGCGCTTGGCGCTGATGCCGACGCGGTCGGCCACGGCCTCGGGGGCGTATTCGTCGCTGAGGTAACGTTCGGCCATGTGTTGCATGACCGTCTTGTGGCTGATGCCCGCGTGGCGGTGCGTGGCGGTCAGGTCAGGTTTGACCCCTTTTTTGTCAAAGGCGGTCAGCTTGCCTGTGGCGCGGTCCATCACCAGCTCTTTGCCGTTGTCGTCGCGCAGCAGCAGGCCAAACTCGGGCGACTTTTCGTCGCCGTTCACCAGGCAGGGCGCGTTGGTGTATTGGGCCAGATAGTTCACGTCGATCTTGCCCGCCTTCATCAGGCAGTGAACCATCGACAGGATAAAGAGGCCGTCTGTGCCGGGCGTGATGCCGACCCAGTCGTCCGCCACGGCGTTGTAGCCGGTGCGGATCGGGTTCACGCCGATGACGCGCGCGCCGCGTGCCTTGATCTTGCCGATACCCATCTTGATCGGGTTGCTGTCGTGGTCTTCGGCCACGCCGAACAGCATGAACAGCTTGGTGTGGTCCCAATCCGGTTGGCCAAATTCCCAGAACGCGCCACCCATGGTGTAGATGCCGGCGGCGGCCATGTTGACCGAACAAAACCCGCCATGGGCGGCATAGTTCGGTGTGCCGAAATTCTGGGCAAAGAAGCTGGTGAAACTTTGGGATTGGTCCCGGCCCGTAAAAAAGGCCAGCTTTTCAGGGTTCTCCGCTCGGATCGGGGCCAGCCAATCGGTGGCGATTTGCAGGGCCTCGTCCCATTCGATCTCTTGAAACTCGCCCGAGCCCCGTTCGCCCACACGTTTGAGCGGCTTGCGGAGCCGCGAAGGTGCGTTGACCTGCATGATGCCGGCCGAGCCCTTGGCGCAGAGTACGCCCTGGTTCACCGGGTGGTCGCGATTGCCCTCAATGTAGGACACTTTACCGTCCTTGAGGTGCACGTTGATCCCGCAGCGGCAGGCACACATGTAACAGGTCGTTTTGCGTACCTCATCCGAGACGGCAGGCGACAGATCAAGCTTGGGCTGGTTCATGTGGTCCCTTTCAGGGCGGCGGATTGCAGGGCCGTCACGGCGATCATGTTCAACACGTCGTCGGCGGTGCAACCCCGGCTGAGGTCATTGGCGGGTTTGGCGAGGCCCTGAAGGATGGGGCCAATGGCGGTACAGCCACCGATGCGTTGGGCGATCTTATAGCCGATATTGCCCGCATCGAGGTTGGGAAAGATCATCACATTGGCCTGGCCCGCGGTCGGAGAACCGGGGGCCTTGGTATTGCCCACCGAGGGCACAAAGGCCGCGTCGAATTGCAATTCGCCGTCGGCGTCAAGGTCAGGATGATTTTCGGCGAGCAGGGCGGCGGCCTGGCTGACTTTGCTGACATTGGGATGCCGCGCGCTGCCTTTGGTGGAAAAAGACAAGAGCGCAATTTTCGGCGTGTCCTGAATCAATGCACGGTAGCTGGCCGCAGATTGAACGGCGATGGCGGCCAGTTCCTCGGCATTGGGTTCGATCACGAGGCCGCTGTCGGAAAAGATCATGGCCGCCCGGCCCGAGGGGTGACCTTCGGGCAAGACCATCAGGAAAAAGCTGGAGACGAGAGCGGCATCCTTGGCTTTGCCAATGACTTGCAGGGCCGCGCGCACAGTGTCGGATGTGGTGGCCACAGCGCCGCCGACCGTACCGTCGGCGTGCCCCATACGGACCAGCATGGCGGCAAAGACGAGCGGGTCCCGGATCACCTTGGCGGCAGCCTCGGGTGTGACGCCCTTGTGCTTGCGTAATTCGTAAAAGGCGGTGGCGATGTCGTTGGTCAGCGGATGCGTGCCCGGATCGGCAATCAACAACTGGGCGGAGGGCACGCCGCCTGCTGCGCTCAGCGTATTGGTCACGGCCTGGGTGTCGCCAACCAGTGTAATCTGGGCGAGGCCCGAACGGGTGGCCTGAATGGCGGCGGCCACGATCCGGGGATCGTGACCTTCGCTTAGGACAATATGGGCAGGCCGGATCTTCGCGCGCTGTTGCAGCGCGTCCAGAACAGTCATGGCCTGGCCCGTTGTTTTATGCGGTTCCCTTTGGGCAATCCGCTCACACGGCCTGCGGACGCATGTCGTCTTTGCTGATGCCAGCAACTTCGACGGGTTTCTTCATCGCGTCGCGGCGGAAGGGGTCACCCAGTTCCTGGTTGATCATCGCCTCGATCAGGGTGGTGATGCCGTTTTCCATCTGGTCCTTTATGGCCTGAGCCAGAGCGGCGGTCAGCTCTTCCTGGGTGCGGGCGACTACACCTTTGAGGCCACAGGCATTGGCGATCCCGGCATAGGACACCTGTTCGTCAAGTTCAGTGCCGACAAAGTTATCGTCGAACCACAGGGTGGAGTTCCGCTTTTCCGCGCCCCACTGGTAGTTGCGGAAGACGATCTGTGTGATCGCAGGCCAGTCGCCGCGACCGATGGCCGTCAGTTCGTTTACCGAGATGCCAAATGCGCCATCACCGGCAAAGCCCACAACCGGCACGTCGGGTTTGCCGATCTTCGCACCCACGATAGAGGGCAGGCCGTAACCGCAGGGGCCAAAGAGGCCTGGGGCCAGGTACTTGCGGCTTTCGTTGAAGGACGGATAGGCGTTGCCGATGGCGCAGTTGTTGCCGATGTCCGACGAAATGATCGCCTCGACGGGCAGGGCTGCCTGGATTGCGCGCCACGCCATGCGGGGGGCCATCCAGTCAGGCTTGGCCGCGCGGGCACGTTCGTTCCAGTTGGTGCCGGGATCGTCCTGCTCCTCGGTCATCGAGGTCAGTTCCTGCGCCCATGCGGATTTGGTTGTCGCGATGGTGTTCTTGCGCTCGGCCCGGTTGGTGTCGCCCGCGTCGTCTGCCAGTTGGGCGGTGATGCCGCGCGCCACTTTGGCCGCGTCGCCCACGATGCCCACGGTCACTTTTTTGGTCAGACCGATGCGGTCGGGGTTCAGGTCAACCTGGATGATCTTGGCGTCTGTTGGCCAATAATCCATCCCATAGCCCGGCAGGGTCGAGAATGGGTTGAGGCGGGTACCGAGGCACAGAACCACGTCGGCCTGATTGATCAACTGCATCCCGGCTTTGGAGCCGTTGTAGCCCAACGGACCTGCAAAGAGAGGGTGGTTGCCGGGGAACGCGTCGTTGTGCTGGTAGCCAACGCAGACGGGCGCGTCGAGACGTTCGGCCAGGATGCGGGAGGCTTCGATGCCGCCTTTGGACAGGACCGCACCGGCACCATTCAGGATGACAGGGAATTTCGCTTCGCTCAGCATCTTGGCGGCGTCGGCGACGGCAGCATCACCACCCTGAGGCAATTCAAAGTCGACGATGACGGGCAGTTCGATGTCGATGACTTGTGTCCAGAAATCACGCGGGATGTTGATCTGGGCGGGGGCAGAGGCACGCTTGGCCTGCATGATCACACGGTTCAGGGTCTCGGCGATGCGGGACGGGTCACGAACCTCTTCCTGATACGCAACACAGTCAGCGAACAGGTTCATCTGTTCCATTTCCTGGAAACCACCCTGACCGATGGTCTTGTTCGCGGCTTGCGGCGTGACCAGCAGGACAGGAGTGTGGTTCCAGTAGGCTGTTTTGACGGCGGTCACGAAGTTCGTGATGCCGGGGCCGTTTTGCGCAATCATCATGCACATCTTGCCAGTGGCGCGGGTGAAGCCATCGGCCATCATGCCGCCCGAAGTTTCGTGGGCACAGTCCCAGAATTTGATGCCCGCATCCGGAAAGATGTCAGAGATCGGCATCATGGCCGAACCGATAATGCCAAAGGCATTGTCGATGCCGTGCATCTGGAGTGTTTTTACAAAAGCTTCTTCGGTCGTCATTTTCATTTTGGCAGCTCTCCGGGAATGGGGGCGTCGAATCGCCCGTGCGCGTTGGTGGCAGAGGTTAGTGCGGTGGCGGCCCCAGCGTTAGGGCCAGTTCAAAAGTCGATTTAGGTCCAGCCTAGGCGTGCAGCTGTTCTGCGATAAGTCCAATGCCTGCGGCGATCCGTTCTGATGGAATGGAGGAGTAGCCCAAGCGGTAATAGCGCCGGGTTTGTTCGGGGCTGGTAAAGAAGGCATGGCCCGGTTCGATGAGCACGCCAACACTGCGCAACCGGGCGGCAAGTGTTGTTGTGTCAGTCCCTTCGGGAGCCCGCATCCAATAGCTGGAGCCGCCGAACGCACCTTGGCCCGCGACTTCAAGCCCGTGGGCGTCGATGGCGCTTTGCATCTCTTTGCGGCGGGCGTGCAGCGCGGCGCCCATCTTGCGGATTTGAGCATCATAATGCCCCATCGACAGGAAATAGGCGGCCGTGCGTTGAATATGTCCGGGCGGGTGGCGCAGCACCGAGGCGCGCAGGGCGCGGGCCTCGCGGATGAAAGGTTCAGACCCTACCAGATAGCCCAGCCGTGCCCCTGGAAACAGCGACTTGGAGAAGCTGCCCACATAGATCACCCGCCCGTCCGTATCAATGGATTTCAGCGCTGGCGAGGGCGGCTCAAGGAAGGACATCTCGAACTCGTAATCATCCTCGACAATCAGCGCATCAAGGTCCCGCGCCCGGTCCAGCAATTGCTGTCTGCGGCCCATTGGCATGGTCGCGGTAGTGGGGCATTGATGGCTAGGTGTGGCAAAGATTACGTCAGTGTCGGGGGGGATCGCATCAGGCGGAATGCCGTCACGGTCCACCCGGACAGGGGCCATATGACACCGGGATTGCGTTAGAATTTCGCGCAAGGCGGGGTAGCACGGGTCTTCAAACGCGGCTGTCCGGCGCTGGGTCAAAAGGACTTGTGCGGCCAGCCAGAGCGCGTTTTGCGCGCCCAGCGTGATCAGGATCTGATCGGCGTTTGCGGTGATCCCGCGGCGCGGCAGGGTATTGCGCTGGATGAACTCGATCAGTTGCGGGTCGTCCTGGTCGAAGTAATCCGAGGTGAGCGCCGTGAAATCCCGCTGCCCCAAGGCTTGCAGGGCACATTGCCGCCAGTTGGGATGATCAAAAAGCTGCGGATCGGTCTGTCCGTAGATGAATGGATAGCGAAAGCGCGCCCAGTCGAGCGGCTTGTTCAGGGTCTGCCCACCTGCAAACCGTTGTCCGATGGCCCGGCTCCAGTCCACGGCGTCCTCGGACACGGGCTGGGGCTGAAAGATCGGAGGGACGGGCGCGCTGGTGGACACGAAATAGCCAGACCGCCCGCGCGCTGTCAGATAGTCGGAGGCCACAAGTTCGGTATAGGCCAGCGTAACCGTGATCCGGCTGATGCCGAGGTGCTGGGCCAGTTTGCGGGTCGACGGAAGTTTTTCCCCGGTCCCGAAACGACCCGACAGGATGCCATGCGCAATCATCTGCTGCACCTGGCTTTGCAGGGTGCCCTGATGATTGGGCGTCAGGAAGAAGGTTTCGACAGGAAGCGCCATGAGTCACGGTAAACTGGCGATAAGAGAAATGCAATCTGGACTTAAGTAGATGCGAATCAGAAGGCCCTTAAACGACAACCTACCAAGGATGTATGCAGTATGCAATATAAAATGAAACGTTTCGTCTCATTTTTTGCTCTCCAGGTCCGAGACAACCCAACGCCTTTTGCTTTCGTGATTGATCCGTTCGCAATGGCCGCTGTACAATTCAGGCGTGCATATTGGCGCGACGATGAATTTAAAGACTTTGATTTGGAGGCTTTGGATATGAAACTGGTTCACATATTTATGGTTGCTTTGGTGCTGGCTGGTGTCGGATTGAACGCCGAACGGAGCATGGCGGACACGACAGAGACCCTTAAGCGCCTTTATTCTGAAGGCGCGTTTCTGGTTGGTGGAACCGCCGCAGAAGTGTCCGGGATACAGCCGCCACCGTTTTCAATTGCGGACGCTTTTGAAGCTGACGTTGCCTATGATCAAATGTACATCAAGCCCAACGGATTTCCGCAAGCCAATGTCGTTAATTTCTACCTGTTGTGGCCCGATCATCTTGCGGCCCTTGGCTTGGAGGGTCTCGACAACTGTATCGCCCAGAAAGAAGGAGAATATCGCTATATTTTCTGCAACGGGCCCAGCCTGTTGCAAGCGACCCAAGCATTTGATCTTGCCCTTGAGCCTGAGGGGCCCGCGTCATTCGCGCTGGCCCGTCTTATCCTGGGCCATGAACTGATTCACCACATCCTGCGCCATACAGACCGGTTCGAAGAAAAGCGGCCGACACGGGCCGAACTGCGCGTGATCGAGCGCGAGGCCGATCTTGCAACCGCGCAGATGTTTGCGGAGCGATTTCAAAGGGAACGATTGTACGCGAAGTTTTTCCCACCGGGATCTGATCTGGCGGAGCAATCGGATTCGATGATGCCTGATTGGCTGTTGCAACTCTTTCAGGTTGGTTCAACCCACGACGACTGGGACACCAGGTTACGCTCGCACGTGGTCCGCTCGACCGAGGTTTTTATTGACGCAAAGGCCTATCGAGGACTGGAGCCTGCTCAAATCGTTCTGCCGGAGCCAAGTTGCACGGATCAAAGCAGCTGTGCCTTTGCACAGGATGCGATGACCACCACTCAACTTGTCGATCATTGGTTCCGCAGTCCATTTGACGACCGAAAAGCGATCGCAAAAACGATTATTGAAATTGGATCCGAACGGGGGCTGGCCAAGGCAGGCTCCTATCAGGAGATGGCCATGTTGTGCCAGGCCTATGTGCTGGAAGGTCAAGCGGAGCAGTGCGCACCTGTATTTGATGTGTACGAAGAAAGCGCCATGGGGGTCTTCAACTATGTCTCTGATGACGATCGAGTCTTTGGTCTGCAAACCATGATCATGCGGCGACCTGATACAGAAGCTGATGCCGCTGCGCTTGTTCAGAACTTTGCCAATTATGCGATCGAGCCGCTCTATGTGGCTTGGTATTCTCACAAACCCATGGGTCTCAGTCCCGTTTATTCTTACCTTTCGTTCCTGAGAGGTGAAAACAACACCGTTGATTGTGGCACGGTCGGTGAAGGGTTCCGGCCTGAGGAATACTATGACTGTGGAACGTTCGCGCGCGAGGTTCAGGCGCAACTGGCAAACAATCCATTTTCGCCGGTCGCCTTAATGAACATTGCCCAGATGCTCAAAATGGACAACCCAGAACACCAGATCAGCTTTGTGACGCTTGCGGCGCTTGCACTGACCCAACCCACACGCGGGGTCCCCATGCCCGGTTGGCTCGACCTGCTCGCAAACGTGCCACCGGACCTCCTGGCGACTGGGGATCATGACTATCTGTTTCCGATGCCGCAAATCCTGTTCCAGATTGGCATGACGAGTATGGCCGTGCCGCATTTCGAACACCTCAATCGTGTTTTGCCAAAGATTATCCCCAATGAACAGGGATTGAGCCAGGCGTGGTTGGAAATGGGAGCGGATTGTCTGGATGTGTACATGGCAAGCTGTGCGATCGAGCACTTCAAACGATCCGAACGCATCTATCGCGCGTTGACGGAAAGCGACGACCCAAAGTCTGTCAAACACGCAAATGCGATGCTTGGTACGGTGAACTTCAGACTGGCGAGAGCATATATTATTCTTGAAGACGCGGCATCTGCTGTTCCTCTCCTTGAGGAGGAACTGGCGACCGAAGACCGCGTCGCTGGCAGGATCGGGATTTTGGAAACCATAGCGGAAGCGCATTTGATGGATTGTAACGGTCCGGAAGCAGATGCCGCCCTGCGCCGTGCCGAAGCGCTTTTTGACTCGGATCCGGAACGCGACGAACAACGCCACGCCATGTCCGCAGGATACCGAAACTCAATCAACTACCTGCTTGGTGACAAGGCCGCGCTTGCAGAAAGCCGGAAAGCAGTCGATGCCGCCTATGAAGCGTGGATAGGATTGACGCCCAGCGGTTTCGATCCAATGATTGGCATGTGCAACGGGTATCGTCGCTTTAACTCACTTGTTCTGGATTAAAATATGTCTTGGCTCATTCAACTGTTCTTGTGCCTCATTGTGGTTGGGATTTGCGTCTTTATCAGTGATCTTCTGCCTGCGTCCGGGTTGTTTTTCCAACTTGACGGGATTTCGCTTGGAGACGCTTTGATCTGGATTGCCATACCACTTTATGTGGGCGTCATCTTGGGCCAGGCTTTTCGCTACACCTATGCCAGAAAAACGGCGCCGTCGCTTGTTCACATCGTAAAAGGGGTGCGAAATTCCAAGCACACGACGCTCTCGATCCTGATCTCGCCGATCGTGTTTTTCATCGTATTTCAAGCGTCCAAGACATCGCTTGAGACGGCTCAGACGCTTGCATTCAGTTTTCAGAACGGGTTTTTCATAAACCACGTGATGGCTGCAATCATGGCGCGAGGTGAAGCGGAGTTCGGTCCGCGCGGGTAACAGACGGACCACGATGGCGCGGACGCTGGTCCGATGCAAACCTTTGCATAAAAAAAGACCCCGGTTGCCCGGAGCCTTCTGTGACATCCTTTTCGTTCCGGCTAGCCGAAGACGCGGCCCAAGGCGCCGTCAACGGCGTCAACAATGTGGTCGATGTCGTCTTTGGTTGCGATCAGGGCGGGCGAGAAACATAGCGTGTTGTTCTTGCCCGGCAGCGACCTGTTGGTGGCCCCGATGATCACCGCCTGGCCCATGCAGTCCTTGACCACCGCTTGCACCATCGCCTCGGCTGCCGGGTCGCGGCTGTCGCGGTCGGCGACCAGTTCAGCGCCCAGGAAGAGGCCCTTGCCACGCACATCGCCGATCACTGCGTGTTTGTCCTTCAGCTCGGCCAGCTTGTCGAGCATGTAGTCGCCCATTGCGGTGGTGTTGCCCAGCAGGTCCTCGTCTTCGATGATCCGCATGTTTTCCAGCGCCGCCGCAGGGCCCGCGGTGCAGCCCCCAAAAGTGGAGATGTCGCGGAAGTAGTTCATCGGATCGGACGTATCGTCCTTGAACATGTCAAAGACTTCATTGGTGGTCGCCAGGCATGAAATCGCAGCGTAGCCGGATGCGACGCCCTTGGCCATCGTCACCATGTCGGGTATGATGCCGTAGTGCTGGTAGCCGAACCATGTGCCGGTGCGACCGACGCCGCAAACGACCTCGTCGATGTGCAGCAGGATGTCGTATTTCTTGCAGATCTCCTGCACCCGCTCCCAATAGCCCTCGGGCGGGACGATCACGCCGCCGCCTGCGGTCACGGGTTCGAGGCAGAGCGCGCCCACGGTGTCAGGGCCTTCGCGCAGGATGACCTCTTCTATCTGGTTGGCGGCCCATTCGCCGTAGTTAGCGTCTGGCGCGCCCTCCTGTTCGTGCTTGCGGTATTCAAGGCAGTGGGGGACGCGCACAAAGCCGGGCGTGAAGGGGCCGTACTGCGCGTTGCGCTCGTCCTGGCCGCCGGCTGAGAGACAGGCGATGGTGGTGCCGTGGTAGTCACGGTCGCGGTAAAGGATCTTGTGCTTTTTGCCGCCGTATTTCTTGTGGGCGATCTGGCGGACGATCTTGAACGCCTTTTCGTTCGCCTCTGACCCCGAGTTGGCATAGTAGATGCGGTCGAGGCCCGGCATCTTGGTCAACAGCTTTTCGGCAAAGAGTGCGCCGGGCACTGAGCCCACAGTGCCGCCGAAGAAGTTCATTTTGACGATGGCGTCGCGCACCGCGTCGCCCATGGATTCGCGGCCATAGCCGACATTCACTGTCCAGACACCGCCCGAGACTGCATCGATATGCTCGACCCCTTTTTGGTCCCACACCCGCAGGCCCTTGCCCTCGATGATGATTTTTGGGTCAGCGCCTGTGAAAAACGGCTGGTGCTGGACCAGGTGGTGCCAAACATTTGCGCGGTCTGCTTCGACAACGCGGCTAATATCGTTTTCGGAGAACGTTCCGTCCATGTCGTAAACCTTTCAGGTGTGAGGAGGGGCCAATGAAATATGGGCCCATTGGCCTTCTGACGGGTACATTTGCTGAGATTCTGATCTCCATAATAGGGCCAGATCATACCCGTAAGTAAAGCCAGATTTGCATTTGATCTGTCGGATGAATGCGGTCGGATGGCGTGAAAGCCCTTGTTTTCATAGCCTTGCCGAGAATTTCAGATTCCTGCAGTCTCAGTTCAGCAGGGTGGAATAGTGACGATTGCGCGGATTAAAGATTGATCCCGGGCGGATTATCGGCTCGGATCACGCCAGCGCCGCGCCCTGCGCGTGCCTGATGAGGCGTACACACGCCCAAACCGATCCAAAAGCGTGCAGCGACAAGACTGCGCGAAATACACGGGAGAAACGACAAATGACATTCAAATCCAAGCTTATGGGTGCTGTTGCAGCCACAGCCATGCTGGCCGGCGCCAATGCAGCCACAGCAGCAGGCCACGGCGGCGAGATCACCGTTGCGTACTTCCTGGAATGGCCGATGCCTTTCCAGTTTGCCAAAGAAACCGGCATGTACGAAGAAGCCATGGACACCAAGATCAACTGGGTCAGCTTTGACACCGGCACGGCGATGTCCGCGGCCATGGCGTCCGGCGACGTTCAGATCTCCGTCAGCCAGGGTGTACCCCCATTCGTGGTTGCCGCCTCTGCTGGTCAGGACATTCAGATCGTTGATGTGGCTGTGTCCTATTCCGAGAACGACAACTGCGTTGTGAACGCGGCGCTGGAAATCGACAAAGAGTCCGCAGGCGAACTGGCCGGCAAGAAAGTTGCCGTGCCCCTGGGTACAGCGGCCCATTACGGCTTCCTGAGCCAGATGAACCACTTTGGTGTGGACGTCGCGTCGCTGGACGTTGTTGACATGGCCCCTGCCGAAGGTGCGGCAGCCCTGGCGCAAGGTGCTGTGGACATGGCCTGTGGTTGGGGTGGCGCGCTGCGCCGCATGAAAGAGTCCGGCAACATCCTGCTGACCGGTGCGGAAAAAGAAGCGCTGGGCATTCTGGTGTTTGACGCCACAACGGCCCCTGCCAACTTTATCGCAGAAGAAGGTGAGCTGCTGAGCAAGTTCCTCGCCGTCACAGCCGAAGCCAACGCTATGTGGGCGGATGAAGCCAACCAAGCCAAAATGCTGCCAGTGATCGCCAAGGACGCGGGTATGGACGAAGACGCGACAGCCGAAACGCTGGCCGGTTTCACCTTCCCCACTGTCGAAGAGCAGCTGAGCGAAGCTTGGCTGGGTGGCACAGCGGCCTCCTTCATGAAGGGTGTTGCGGACGTGTTTGTGGACTCCGGTTCCATCGACGGTGCGCTCGACAGCTATGACGGCACTGTGAACACCGCCCCTCTGGCGGCTATTCAATAATCCAAAAGGGGGCCCGCCCGCGATGTCGTGGGCGGGCCCTTTTTTACACATAGCGGCGGGGCCAACCCCGCTCTACCGCTCGATTTAGACCGTAGGGCGGGGTTCACCCCGCTGCCGTTCTGAACAGCCAAGCGACAGGTGGGAACCGATGTCCGGACTTTCAATTCAAAACCTTTCCATGCGCTTTGATCTGCCCGGCGGTGGGCATGTCCAGGCGCTGCAAGACGTTTCACTCGACCTTAAAGAAGGCGAATTGCTCAGCGTGCTTGGCCCCTCGGGCTGTGGCAAGACAACGCTGTTGAATATCGTTGCAGGTTTCCTTGCCCCGACCGATGGCAAGATGATCCTGAATGGCCATGAGATCACGGGCCCCGATGCCGAACGCGGCATGGTGTTCCAGCAAGGCGCGCTGTTCGAGTGGATGAGCGTGCGCGAGAATGTGGGCTTTGGCCCGTCGATGAAAGGGATGCCCAAGACCGACAAGGCCGAGATCGTCGATCACTTGTTGGACGTCGTCGGCCTTCAGGACTTCAAGGAAAAGGCGGTTTACGAGTTGTCGGGAGGGATGCAGCAGCGTGTGGCCCTGGCCCGCTGTCTCGCCAATGACCCCGATGTCATCCTGATGGATGAACCTCTGGGTGCGCTGGATGCGCTGACCCGCGAAAAGATGCAGTCGCTGGTTCTGAAGCTCTGGAAAGAGACGGGCAAGACCATCATCCTCATCACCCACTCGGTGGATGAAGCGCTGCTCTTGGGCGAGCGCGTGATCGTGATGGCCCCGCGCCCCGGTCGCATTCACAAGGAATACCGTCTGCCCTTTGCCGAAATGGGTGTGGGCGCAGATTTGCGCGACGTCAAAAAGCACCCTGACTTCAGTGCGAAACGCGAAGAAATCCTTGGCATGATCTGGGCCATGGAAGAAGAAATTATGGGCCGCACGGAGGCAGCGACATGATCCCGTTTCTGATATACGTCGCGATCTTTGTGGTCGCTTTTTTCCTGGTCACCAAGATCGCCCAACGCTCGGCCATCTCTGACTATGGATCGTTGAAAACCGTGACCTTCGGGGACGAAAGTGCCGTCACGCCCAATCGGGCCGCGTCGGTCATTTCGATCCTGACCATATTCCTGCTCTGGGGAATGTTCACAGGCTCGACCCTGTTGCCCCGTTTCCTGCACGCTCCCGGCCCGTTTCAGGGCGAGGCGTCGTTTGAATACACGGCACAGGCAGGCAATGAGCGCGACAGCGCCACCGTGACCGTGGTTGTGCATCCGATCGACACACCCACTGACGCCCCAGAGGTCGATCCCGGCGATGGCTGGGCCAAGAATGACAGCGTTGCTATTGGCATGTGGCGTTCTGGCCTGCTGCGTGTGGACCGCAATGACGAATTGGGTCGGGGCGAGGGCGCCGAGGTCATCGAGATCAACGGCGAAAAGGTCCAACCCGGCGATACCGTCAATGTCGGTTGGGGCACGGTCACCATTTCCGACAAGGGCACGCCGAACATTCAGCCCGCCAAGGGTTGGCAGATGGAGCCGATCTGGCTCCCCTCGCCGGAGGCCGTCGTGGTCCGCATTGGAGAGATTGCGAGCGAAGGATTTCGGGGATCGACCCTGTGGGAGCATCTGGGCTACTCGCTGTTCCGCGTTGTCGTCGGCTTTTTCTTTGGCGCGCTGGTTGGTATTCCGCTGGGTTATGCCATGGGTCTGAGCAACTGGTTCCGGGGTTGGTTTGACCCCATCGTGGAATTCATGCGTCCGGTGCCGCCCTTGGCCCTGATCCCGCTGGTCATTATCTGGGCGGGCATTGGCGAGACAGGTAAGATCATCCTGCTGTTCCTTGCCGCGCTGTGGATCATGGCCATTGCGGCACGGTCGGGCGTCAGTGGCGTCAAGATTTCCAAGGTTCATGCCGCCTATTCGCTGGGGGCCAGCAAGACGCAGATCATGCGCCATGTCATTGTCCCTAACTCGTTGCCGGAAATCTTTACCGGCGCGCGCGTCGCGATGGGGGTCTGTTGGGGCACGGTTGTGGCCGCCGAACTGGTGGCCGCCGAACAGGGGGCTGGCATGATGATCATGGTCGCTTCGAAGTTCCAGAACACTGATATTGTGATCATGGGCATCATTCTGATCGGCATCATCGGTTTTGGCATCGACATGCTGATGCGCTGGGCCGAGCGGCTGCTGGTGCCTTGGAAAGGCAAGGGCTGAGCCCTTTGGCAAACAACCTTGGAAAGCGGCGCCTTCGGGCGCCGTTTTTCGTTTGGGCTGCTGGCAACAGTGTGCAGCCGCGTTTCCTCTTGGTGAATTTTCGACGCTACCCTAAGGTGAGGATATTACCGCATTGGGAAATATTATGAATAAGTCTTTGAAGGACGATCCAACCGTAGAAGCCCGCCTTGCCCAACTGCAACGACAAGTAGATCAACTGCAACAACCCCGCCGACGCTCGATCCTGGGCCGTGTCTTGCGCACCGCTGGGGTTCTGCTGCTCGCCTCGGGCTTGGGTATTGGGGCGCTGACGGCTGCGGGTGTCGAGGCGCTTCGTATCGATGAACAGGGGAACGTCCACATCTTGGGGGCCGTTACCATTGGGGGGCCTGCGACGGTCGCAAGTCTGGTGTCCTCTGGCGCTGTATCAGGCAGTGACTTGACGGCGACTGACAGCATTTCCAGCAACAGGGTGACCGCGTCAGGCACGGTTTCGGCCGAGACGGTGACGGCCAAAAACATAGGAGCGACCGAAGACGTTGCCGCCAATAGTGTGACGGCCACAACGGTTACAGGGACCAACGTCACAGCAGGTGGCGCACTAACAGGAGCCACAGCGTCAATATCCGGTGTGACCGTGGACGCGAACGGAAACGTGGCCGTTCCGGGCAACTTTCGGGTGGCGGGAGAGAGCAATCGAATATCCTACACCAGCAAGGTCATGGGTGACACAACGCCGATTGATGCTGCAACGCTGGCATCCTTTTGCGGCGATGGCGACGGGTGCGAAGTCCGCATGGCGATGCTGAACTACGACACTGTAAAATCAGCGCCTGCGGCGCTTGTCACTTGGCTCTATTGTGATGCGACATGCGATTACTGGCGCACCTCCACGCAATTGCTCGGAGAGAGCCTGGGCGCGCGCGCATTGGGCAAGGACCAAAACAACGTTGTAAATCATGTCCTCTATCAACCCGGTTGGTCCTGCTATTTCACGGATGGGGAATATACGGCCAGTCAAGGAACCGATGTACAGCGTGGCTTTGGCCTGCTGGTTTGGGTGGAATATCCGGGCAGCGACTGTGCCATTACCATTATTGACTAGGGGCCCGGCCTGCACCTGTCAGCGATATGGTCAAGCAAAGCGTTAGCCTTGCCTTTGGTCCAGATGTGGGTGCCGGTGCGCTCTGACTGCTTTGTCTGGCGCGCGGTTCCTATTTGAAGGCGCGTGCGCGGGCGTAAACTGGGCCGTCGTCACGGCATCCGTTGCCCGCTTGGGGAACAACGTTACCGCCGGTGTATTTGTAGTACATGTGATACACTTTCGATGTGCCGCAAAATTGTTTGGCGGATTGATAATTGATGATCACGTTGCTGGAAATGGTCATGCCATCATATGTCCACGCATCGCCGTTGATCCAGACGGACCCGCCCAAACGATATGCTGTGATGCTTGTCCCGTCCGGGCTATCGCCTGTCATGTAGGGTTCGGTGGTCAGTCTGAGGCCCCGGTTCCAGTCCGAGAAATGCGCGATGCGAAAACCTTTGTTCCGCACGACGCCGAACTCGTATTTCAGAACCTCTGTATCGGTCACCTTGTCCATCGCGGCCCCGACGGTCGGGGCATAGACAAACCACTTTTCGGCCTCGGCCCGCTGAGTGAGCGTCTGGGTCAACGTGGCGATATCGGATTTCAGCCCTTCGACCTGAGATTTGAGATCGGCCAGTGTCTGGTCGAGGTTCACGGCTTGAACCGCCCCGGCGCTGAGCTTGCCGGGGATGGTGACGTCGCCGTTTTCGTCGATGTTGATCGCGTTTTGGGCCAGTGTCGCGGTTGGCACGGCCAGAAGAAGGGCGGCAATCAACGTCTGGAAATAATTCATAATAATACTGTTCCTTTCAATTCGCATCGCGTGCTCGGATCACTTGAATGACCGTTTGCGCGCATAGACAACGGATTCGGTTGTACATCCGTTGCTGTCTGTCAGGCTGGGTCGAACGCCGTCTGATGTGTAGTAATAATATCGGTGATACACTGTTTTTTCGGGGCACTTCTGAGCTATCGGATCCAAATCGTTTTGGGTCACCCACATGGAGCCGCCTAGCTGATAGATGGCCCCGTCTGTCAAACTGTCACCGGTCATGTAGGGCTCGGTCATGACGCGCAGGCCACTGTTCCAACCCGAAAAGTAAAGCACCCGCATGCCGCTGTTGCGTTGCATCATGAACTCATTTTGCGTCGTGAACGTGATCGGATCCTTCAAAACCGTAGCCATGGCATCGGGCAGATTGTCAGCGAACACATACCACGACAAACTATCCGAGGTGATTGCGCCGGCCGTCAAAGTGCCGGGGATTGTCACGTTGCCGTCCGCGTCAATATCAAGAGCTGTCTGCGCTGCAGCAGGCGAGGAAAGCGACAACACAGCGGTCATTGCAATGGCTTTGAGGGAAAATTTCACGTGGGTTTCCTTAATCTAAGACTTTTGCATACGCTTTCGTATGTTCTGAGGTAAAAAGTGATGAAAGCGGTGAGGCGGTCGGTATGATCTTGCGCAGCTGCGCCACAGGATCGCTATACCCATGCGCGAACAGGACCGCGTGCGATTGCAAGAGCCGCGACCGTGCTGGCATTCTAGCACCCATCTTGTGATCCTCTTGCCGCAGTCAAAAGCCTCGCCTCGCCTTTCGTAAATCAAATCAGATGGCTGCACGGTTGGCGTCAACGGCGCTGTTGGTGCGGAAAATCGGTATGGACGCCGCGACGCTGCGCCAAAAGCGCTTTTAAATCAATAAGTAAATTAACTTGCATTATTGCTGCGCGTGGGTACGGTTCTCTCTGAGCGGGTTGTTATGGGCCTGCGTACTGTGATGTTTTATTTGTTCTTTGCCGCCTCTAAATGGCTGATGCCAAACGGGTCGAAACGCTATTGTTTCGAGAAGTGCCCTGCGCTGGGATTGTGATCCCGGGCTACCACAGGTGAATTCTGTGGATGTCACGCATGCTGGCCCTTCGGTGCCGTATGTAGAGGATCAGATTTTGACGCTTCGGGTCGCATTGTTTGCACCCCGCAGCATGAAAGATTGGTTTGTGACATGTCGTTAGACGCGCCCGAGACGGGGTTGGATGGTCCGGTGCTGCACGGCCTTGATCCGCAACTTGGGATCTTTGGTACGCTTTTGGGTTTGCTGCGCGAAGTCGACACCGATCTTTACGCCCTCAACCCCGACTGGTTCAAAGACCCGGTTCAGCCCATCACTGCGATGGTCGAAGACAACCCGCACCTGTTGCTGACCACGATCCTGTCCTTTCTGGGCGAACAGCAGCCAAGTCCGATGGACAGCGATGCCGACGAATTCTGGTATCCGATCGAATATCCGAAAGATGGCAAACAAGTCCCGACCGGCATGAGCCTGGTCGCCAGCAGCGACCCGGATGCGAGCCGAATGTCCCTTGGTGTGGCCTATGACCCTTTTGCGGGGGATGCCAAACATGACGATGATCTTTTTGCCATCAACCTTCTGGCGCAACTGCCGATCCTGGATCTTGAGACCCGCCAATTTCTGTTGGGCCGCGATGATGAGCCTGTGCAACTGCTGACCCAACTGCGTGCCAAGGATGGCAAGCCGTTTTCGGCCGCCGACGGGGCGGTGTCGCTGTTGGGGTTGGATATCAAGGGCGACCTCTTTACCAACAAGGACCCGGACGTGCAATTCCTGCTGAAGGATTTTGTGCTGGGCGATGCCAAGGTGGCGGATCAGGACGCCGTTGGCCTGTTCAAGGATCCCACGCGACTGCTGGGCGATGTGTTCAAAGCCTTGCTGGAATACGCCCTGAAGGCGGCCACGGATGCGGCGCTGAAGGCGGCCAAGGATACCGCGGGTCATGTCAATGTGAATGTCACGCTGTCCGAGGCCGACAAGGCGATGATCAAGGCGATGGAACAGGGCGTTCTGTGGCTTTTGGGTCTGCCGTCACCGTCGGGTCAGCCCTCGCCCATTCCGCAGGTTGAATGGCTGAAGCTGGTTGGTGACGATTTTGGAACGGTCTGGCGCGATTGGTTCTTGTCCATCGTCAATGATGCGCCGCTGCTGCGCCAGTGGTTGCATGGCATTTTCTGCATGGCCAATGGCCTCGATATCTATGCCCGCAAGGACGATATCGACAAGGATATGCACGGGGCGGGTACGATTGAGGACCCGTTTTCGGTGACGTTCTTTGACGGTGGCGACGATGCCCCGAGCCTCGATTTCACCCTTGCCGTGGATGGCGCCGACCCGACCATGCTGACCCTGGGTGCGCGGATGACGGCCCCGACCAAGCATGTCGAAAACCTGGATTTTGACATCTCGGGCAGCGCGACCCTGGCCGAGATTGCCTTGGGCGGGGCGAACCCGGTCAAGGTTGAACCCGGCTTTGAAGTCTTTGCCACGGCAAAGCGGCCCGACGGGTCCGCGTTGTTTGAGTACAAGGACGCCGATCCGGACTACAGCATCAGCCCCACTGCCTTCAAAATCGGCCTCAAGCTGGAGCAGGGCGCGTCTGATCCGGTGCCCTTTGGCGATTTTCATGAGGGCGACGATAAAACCCTATCCTTTGTCGACATGCTGACCCGCGGTGTGGCGCAGCTTGATCCGCTGAAGATCCTCGTAGAGAAATTGCATGATGATGCGGTGTGGAAAGAGGTCTTTGATGCGCTGATCCCCGAGGGCTGTGGGCTGAGTTATGACAAAGGCGTTTTCGATTATGCCTTTGACACCGAATTGGCAGGCCGCCCCGTGACGGTTGCCCTGAAGGGCGGCAAACAGGGGGAGGCCGACGTCTTTGTGACGGCGGATGTGGGTATGGTCGTGGCCCCCCTTTCCCTTGGCCTCAAGGTCGGGGCCGTGGTGGCAGATGTACTGCACCCGACGCCGCCGGTCTTTGCCTTTACCGCGACGGCGGGCGGTGGCGCGGTGGACGACGTGCCGCTGCCGGAGCTGGTGGCCGATCTGGATCAGGCGGGCGCATTTACCTTGGTGGGTGCGCTTCCCATCAAGGGGTTCGAGGACGATCCCGTCCGGTTCGGGATGATCCCCCTGACCGGGTTTGAGAATTTCACTGCCGAGCGGTTGTTGCCGGTGATGCAGGCTGTTGTGCTGGATTATGCGCCGGTCAAGGAGTGGTTCCTGGCCCCTGTGACAGAGGCGGCAAAGGATTGCAGCTGGGCTTCGATCCTGGTGGAATGGGGATTTTTGGTCGAAGTACCGGAGGAGGCCAAGAGTGCCGCCGAGGATGCCGCCAAGGCCCTGCGCCTGCCCATTTTGGCGCAACAACCGATCAATTTCGATACCCTCAAAGACCTGCGCCCCGTCGAATTTTTCAAGGCGGCCCTGTCGCAATATCTGGCCGATATTGATGAACAGTTGCTCTATAGGATTGGCAAGGATGACGGCCTGTATCTGACCCATGACAAGGGCAAGGCCGAGGACGATGATGAGGCAGAGGCGGGCCCGCAGCGCTATGGCTTGCGTCTGGCGATGCAGGACATCGTTGTGGCCGGGGGCAAGAAGAAGGGCGACGCAGAAGAGCCGGATGCGCCGAAGAAGGAAAAGACCGAAGTCATCCTGCAACTTGGCAAGTGGATGTCGGATACGGCCAAGGCGGAGGAAAAGCCCGAGGACGGCGAGGTTGAGGAGGCAAGTGACGAGGACGGCGAAACCGACACTAAAAACTGGCTGACCAACTCCTGGGGCGATCACAAACCCGGCCCGCCCAAACGCGGCATCCATCTTGACCTAGTCAAGATTGCGCCCAATGAAACCAA
The DNA here is from genome assembly GCF_947503705.1 of uncultured Tateyamaria sp. Lineage (GTDB taxonomy): Bacteria > Pseudomonadota > Alphaproteobacteria > Rhodobacterales > Rhodobacteraceae > Tateyamaria. The sequence goes on from NZ_CANNES010000001.1 coordinate 971,912, forward strand.
GCCCGAATTTGACCTCAAGCTGAAGCTGGTGAGCGTGGGCCTGGATGTCGAGGGCAACGAAAAGAACCCGCTTTTTGACATTAAGGGTTACAAGGCCGAAGGCATGCAGGCCCGTGCCTATTTCAGCAACGTGGATGGCCCTGTCAAAGTCGGTGGCGGCGTGCGTGTTGAACGCGCCTCTTTGCCGTTGGGGCCACCCAGCGAACCGGCCAAAGACACCAAGAACCCTGTGGCCAGCGGGTTGTTGTCATCCGGTGACAAGGACGCCAAATCCAAAGACGGCAAAGACAGCAAAGAGGTCGCCAAGGGCGATCCGGTGAACCCCGAGTTCGCGGTACAGATCGCCTATACCTATGATTTTGATGCCGAAATTCTGAACGATGACCCGGAAGCGGGTGGCAAAATCTGGATCCCCGTCAACAAGTCCTTTGGCCCGATGTTCTGCCGCAAGGTGGGGCTTGGTTTTGACAGTGACAAGCATCTGCTGGTGGGCTTTGACGGGTCGGTCGAACTGGGCCCGCTGGGCATTGACCTGATGGATTTCTCGGTGGGCATCCCGCTGACTCATCCGCAGGACATCAAGGATTATACCCTCGATCTTGGCGGTCTGGACCTCACTTTCAAAGGCGGGCCTGTCGAGATCAGTGGCAGTTTCCTGGAGATGGAAACCAAGGTCGACTTGCCCGGGCCGCCACCCAAAGAGATAGACGTGGTGCAGTATACCGGTGCCGCTCTGATCAAGACCGAGGCGTTTTCGCTGTCGGGCATCGGATCATATGCGTCAATTGACGGGGCGCCGTCGATGTTCGTCTTTGCCGTACTGGACAAGAACCTGGGCGGGCCGGTGTTCTTTAACGTGACGGCGCTTGCGGCGGGTTTTGGGTTCAAGCGCAAGCTCTTGTTGCCCGCGATTGACCAGGTGCAGGAATTCCCGCTGGTCAAGATCATCTCGGACCCGACCTATATTGCCAATGGCGATGATCCCGAAGAGGCTCTGACGAAAATCAGCGAGGCGATCCCGCCTGATCCGTCCTCTTATTGGCTGGCTGCTGGTGTGCGCTTCCGCTCGTTTGAGCAGATAGAGACAGTGGCCTTGCTGGCTGTGACCTTTGGCACCGATCTGACCGTGGCGGTGCTGGGCCTGTCGAAACTGTCGGTGCCTGCGAACCTCAAACCGTCGGAAAACCCGATTTGCTATGCCGAACTGGCCTTGCGGGCCGAGTTCAATCCGGCGGTGGGCGTGTTGTCAGTTGAGGCGCGGCTGACCTCGAATTCCTATGTCTTTGACAAGGATTGCAAGCTGACTGGTGGCTTTGCCTTTTTCACATGGTTCAGTGGCGAACATGAGGGCGATTTCGTTGTTACGCTGGGCGGGTATCACCCGGATTTCAAACCGCCTTCGCACTACCCCGTCGTCCCACGGCTGCAACTGGATTGGAAAAAGGGCGATGTTCGGATCACGGGTGATCTGTACTTTGCCCTGACGCCGTCGTGCCTGATGGCAGGGGGCAAGCTGTCGGCAGTTTATGACATTGGCTGGGCCAAGGCGTGGTTTGTCGCTTATGCCGATTTCATTATCAGTTGGAAGCCGTTCCATTATGACATCCGTATCGGCGTAAGCATAGGCGCCAGCGCCACGGTCAGCGTTGATCTGGGCCTGTTCACGGTGTCCAAGACCTTTACCTTTGAACTGGGCGCAGACCTGCACCTTTGGGGACCTGACTTTGCCGGTGAGGCCCGCATCAAGTTTTATGTGGTATCCTTTACCGTGCGCTTTGGCGCGGATGGTGCGCCGGGCGCCAAGCCGATTGACTGGCCGGATTTCACCAAATCCTTCCTGCCCCATCGCGACGCGGTGGCCTCTGTCGTCTATGCCGGTGGCCTTTTGCAGGAATGGGAGAACGCAGACACCAAGGTCAAAATCCCCCTGGTCAACGCGCAGGACCTGGCGGTGAATGTCCAGTCCATGGCGCCCTGCACCAGCCTCAGTTATCTGGGCCGCGCGCCCGAGGGTGGCGATGAGTGGAAGGGCAAGCTGGGTATCAAGCCGCTGTATTCCAAGACCCTGTCATCTGACATGACTGTCACCATGCGCAGCGATGTCCGGGGCGATGTGGATGCCGACCTGTTTGACGTCACCGTTTTGCGCAAAGGCTTTCCCGATGCGATGTGGGGGCAGGGCGCGCCTGAACTTGGCACGCCAACCAGTACCCTTTTGAAACAGGTGCCCGCCGGCGTGGCCGTGACCCTGAGCGAGAAGGGCAAGCAAAGTCAGGTCCGTCATGGCCTGCCCGCGATGGAATTGGCCGCCTTTGCATATGAGCCCATCGACAAGTCTATTTTCTGGGGCGATGTGCCCCTGCCCAAGCCGATCACCCCCAAGGGGGACAAGACCTTTGCCGAGATCATCACCAGCGACAAGCGCGCGCCCATCATGGATGTGCTGCGCGCCTGCACCCCTCATCCGCTGAACCCCACCGACCTGACCAGAACGGCAGCCGAGGCCGATACGATTTACCAGTCCGAGCCGACCTATGCCGCGCTGGGCCAGCAACTGCCAGAGGAGCGTTAGACCATGGCCGATGATCATCCTCTGCCGCCTTTGGTCGCGGGCCAGATCCGGTTTTATCAGGCGTCCCCGCCTGCGCTGCCGCCTGGTGATTACACCATCAAGGTCGCCCAGGATCTGTCAGGTGGCGGGGAGGATGGGAACCCCGCCGCCTCAGACAGCTTTGCCAAGGACAGCCCCTTTGCCATTGTCGGCCCCCGCTTTACCCTCAAGCCCAACGAAGTCTATTCGGTTTATCCACCCAAGGGCCATTTCGGCCCGTTCGACAATGCGCTGCCCCATGTGGTCTTTACCCGTCGCACCTTGCCGTGGGAGCGGACGATTGACCCCACCGACCCCAATCAGGATGCCGATTTCCCCGTGCCATGGATGGCCCTCATCCTGCTTGGCCCCGGTGATTTTGAGCATGAGACCACCGTGCCCGAAGGCACTGACCGAAAGCCGGGCGAGATGCCAAATGTGACCAGCCGAACGGTGGGTGCGCTGCTAAACCCCGGAGACGGGTTCGTACACCCGCAGGGCATTCATCTGGACTATGGCCAGACCGAAAGCGATCTGTGCAACACCATTGATGTGCCTGTGTCCGTGTTCACAGAGGTCGTCCCAAGCGCCGAAGACCTGCCCTTTCTGGCCCATGTCCGCGAGGTGAAAACCGGGGGCAAAGAGACCCTGTCGCTGCAACAGGACGGCTGGTTCACCGTTGTGCTGGGCAATCGCCTGCCTGAAACCACGATGGAAAAGACCGGGATCAAGAACCGGGTCTGTCTGGTGTCACTTGAGGGCTTCAAGGATCATCTGCCAGTCGTCGACGCGAATGGCGTGCCCTCCCTGCCCGGTGCGGGGGGCGCTCACACGGCGCGTATGGCGGTCTTGGCCAGTTGGGATTTCACTTGTTACGGCACCAATGACTTTAAGGTCCGCATGACCGAGATGGACGACAAATCCCTGTTGTCTCTGGATGCGGTCCGCCCCGAAGGCACGGATGAGGCGACCAAGGCGGTTCAGGATGCCTTTGCCCTTGGTTATGCGCCCCTGAACCACACCACCCGTTTGGGCGAGAAAACCGTGTCGTGGTATCGCGGCCCGATGATCACCCAAGAGATGGCGATGCAGAGCCCTTTTGCCTTCATCCCCACCGCTGACCGTGCCCTGCGCTATGACGCGACGGGGATGTTTGCCGCCGAATATGCCTCGGCCTACGAATTGGGGCGGATGCTGGCCTTGCAGAACCGTGGTTTTGCCAGCGCGATGTACCGCTATCGCAATACCGTCAAGATCGCTCAGGAGGCCGAAAAGACCGCCGCCGATCTGGCCGCCGGGTTTTATGTCGCGCCGTTGATGAGTGCGGATGACACGTTGGAAGACGCGGTCGCCAAGCTCTTTGAGACGTCAAAGGAGTGGGACTGACAATGTGCTGCTTGATCCTTGACCAAGAGGTCCATCATGACGACTGATCCGGCCCCCGCGTATCCCGCCTTGCCCGAGGTCGTGACCCGTTTTCTGGGCCGGTCTGTCCTGATGTATGGTATCCCGTTCAGCTATCTGGTGCCGGACGCGCGGATGCTGCCCTCGGAATCCATCCGCTTTTTTTATGTCGATCCGGGTTGGATTTCGACGCTGGTGCAGGGGGCCACAAGTGTGGGCCGTCCCACGCCGCGTGACACGCCGCTGGATACGTTCTTGCGCGATCAGGCCCTGCGCGATGCCCTTTCGGAGGCGATGTCGGTCCGCGAAAGTGGCGAGGATGAGCCACAGGCGACAGATGCCAAATGGCCCCTGACCGGTTTCCTGATGCGCTCCGAAGTGGTGGCGGGGTGGCAGGGCCTTGAGATGCGCACCTATGACGACACGGGCGCCGAGATTGCGCCGCTGCGCATCGACCGTCTGGCCCCTGACATCATGCTGTGCATTTTCAACGGTAAAGTGCACAGTCTGACCCTGAAACAACCGCCCGAGGGTATGCATTTCGGCCTGTCGCCGGGCAGCGTGCCGGGAGAGTATTTCCGCCTCAAGCTGCGCAATCTGAATGGGACCGTGACCGTAACCCAAAGCCACGGTGTTCTGGACAACCACAGCGCCAATGCCCATGCCGGCGTCGAGACGCGGTATACTGGAGATGCGACCTGGTCGGGCGGCAGCCTGAACGCAGATCAGATCACAGCACTGACCAGCGGGTTCTCGGCCACGACCATGACGTGGGACTATGCGGTGGCCAAGGATCAAGTGGCGTTTGTTGCTGGTGGTACGGTCACCCTCAGCTTTGCAGTGACGGTTAGGGTGCCGGATATGAACCCCAAGAAACCGCCCAGCGTCACGCAATCGGTTCTGAAATTCACCCTAACCTTGCCCGGTGGTGCGCCAAAGATCGTGTTGGCAGGCCATCCCGACAACCACAGTGTGGAACGCAGCATTCCGCCTGGCGAGTTTTTTCCCACCTGTTTCAACACTGGCATCAAGGCCCCGATGCGCGCTCCTGCCGCCGGGGCCACCCGGCCCACCCGGGTGCTGCGCGCGGCGAGGATGGCCGAGGATATTCGCGCAAAACTCAAGGCCCATGATCAGGATGTCAGCATCTTTACCTCGGCCGAGTTCGGGGTGGAAATGGTCGAAAGTCCTGGTTTCGTGACCTTCAAATCAGAGAAATTGACATGAGCGACACAACCGGATCGGCGTGGCTCTTGGCCCCGATGGAGCTTTCTGCGCTGGTCGTAGGCAAGGATGCAGGCGGTGCGGCGGGCCATGTCTGGACCGATCTGATGCCCGCCTTTCAGAATGTGTGGTCGAACCTTGTCACTTCTGGCCCCGATCTGGTCGATATGTTTCCCCAGGGCGACACCGCCCCCCCGCCCGAGGGCGGCGTGCATCTGCACTGGCTGCTGCCGCAGGCCTTTGGCCACGGTGTGGCAGGGCCGGATGGCGGACTGGATTATCCGTATGTGCCCAACCGCTGGCTGGTGCGCCGGGTCCGCTATAAACAAGGCACGCCAGATCACCCCGAAAACAGCGAAGTTGTCGATACCGCCAGTTGGATCATCGAAAGCGATTTTCTGCATGAAGTGAACCAGGACAAGGTTGCCCCGGGTGCTGTCCCTTTCCTGAACGAAGACAGCACGACGCTGTTTGCCAGTGTGGGCCAAGCGACGCCCTTGCAGGATTGGACGCCAACGCCTGCAACGTACAACCTGAAACTGACAGCCCTTGGATCTGGCACGGCCGATTTCCCGTCGAGCTATCCGCTTTCCAAAAGCGTTCTGGGCTTTCACGATCCCGATCCCACGGGGGGCGACGCGGGCGACTGGCAGGTCACCTATCAGGTCATGGGCTGGTGTTCGGAACCGACCAAAGATTTGCTCCACGGTGTGACTGAAGAGACCATGGCCGCCCGGTTGGATGAACTGGCTTTTGCGGTCAGTGATACTGGCAAGGCTCTGGGCCTCATGAACCGCGTCTTATGTCACGGCGTGGCGGCCCGCGTGCATTGGAATGCGGGCGACGTGTTTGTGTCGCCTGTGCCCACATCCGAGGCGACCGTTTTTGTCGGCAACAGTTCGGCCGAGGCACTGGCCACGATGCTGGCCCAGAAGATGGAGGTCGAAGGGGCGACCGCTGCCGATCTTGAGCGTATTTTGACCGCCTTTCACTATGACATGCTGGGCAGTGACCAGAACTTGCAGGACGTGGATGCCGAGTTGCATCGCCGCCGCTTTACCAGCCATGCGGGCGAAGACAGGTTTTCGATTGATGCCAAGCGCAGTGCGATCTCGGATCAGGCGGCGACCATGGCCGCCCCCATGAATGCCGAACCGCCCCGCCCCGTGCAGGTGTTGCCGCAAAAAACGGCAGAGGAATTGCAGGCCCTGAATGATGCCGCCGCCGGTCATGCCCGATTGCAGCGGGAACTGGCGCGCAGCCGCCAGACCCTGTTCACCGCCTGGAGCCGTTGGGCCACGAAGTACAATGCTGCCGTCACCTCTGACCCTGCGCTGGCAGACGATGTGGCTCGCGCCCGCACCGCTGTTGGCATCGCCGCTGGCGCGGAGGAGGCCGCAGGGCAGGACGTGGAGGCGCGTGCCGACAGGTTGCGCAGAGCCCTGGCCGACAGCCTGCCTGATCTTGAACTGTCGCGCAGCACCGGGGCCCCGTTTTACCATGCGGCGGACCCCGCCTTGTTGATCACGGGCAAGAATTTTGAGGCGCGCAACGTCCATAACCAGTATGTCGAGATGGACGTCTTGCCCTGCCGTCATGCAGGCGAAGTGATCCAGGGTGTGGCGGGTGTGCCGCCGGGTAAATCCAATGCGGTTGAGGTCAGCGCCCGCTTTCCCTTTCCGCTTGAGGGCCTTGTCCCGGTACCTGCGATGCCGCATGCCCCTTACGCCGATCTGCTGGATGGCCTTTTTCGAGAGGCCCTGTTGCTGGATGCGGTGAATCCGCAAGGCAAGGACGAGATACCGGAACTGGTGACAGCCATCGCGCGCGAGATGTTTGTGTTGAGCGATATGCAGCACCCGTCTGATGCGGCGATTGCAGCCCTCAGCACCGGGGTCAAACGGTTGTTGATCGGGGGCGATCCGTTGCCTGATCCCGATCTGCATTTGGCTTTTGGTGCGCTGACCGATGTGGCCCCTGCTGTGCGCCCCAATGCGCTGGGATTTCAGCGGTGGGTGGGTAACCCGTGGCGCCCCGTCTATCTGGTTTGGGAGGTCGATTGGTCACCGCAGGACGGCCTTGGCGGCACCGCCGCGATCCCGGGCAACTGGTCAGGCTGGCCCTTGAACGCGGAGGGCAATGACTTTGTCGTGCCGCAGGATATGGCCGTCGCATCGACCCCGTGCACCTATAAATCCTATTCGATGCTGGCCCCGAACGCGGCATGGGTTTTGCGCCGCCGGTTGCAAAAGCTGAACCTCGCCAAGGGCAGCGACAAGCTGAGCCAGATCATTTCCGACCTCGACAGTATGCCAGTGGTGGCCCAATCGCTGGGCGGGTTTCAGCAGGCGCTGGGCCAGTTGGTGGAAGGGTTGCAACTGCCACCAATCAACCCGAAATACCTGAATGCCACGCCCCCGAGCTCCCAGCCCAAGTTGGACCCTGTCACCGATCCCGTTGCGGGATATCCGGCGCTGGACCCGCAGCATATGTATGCCCCGGCCCTGAGCCGCGATGGCGTGCCGCTGCACCCGTTTCAGCCGATGCGCGCGGGCAAATTGTCGATCCGCCGCTTGTCGATTGTGGATTCCTTTGGCCAGACCCGCGTGTTGATCAATACCACCGGTACCGATGCGCCGATTGTGCCCTCGTTCGGGCTGCCCACGCCGAAGGCGGATGACCCTGCCGTGGTGCTGCCCCCCCGCTATTTGCAGGCCGCCCGCGTCGATTTCAAATGGCGCCCTGCAGCCGAGGACGCCACAGTCGGCACGCCGCTTTGCGGCTGGATTTTTTCCAACCATCTGGATCAGAGCCTGATGGTCTGCAACGCCAAGGGTCACCTGTTGGGCGCCTTGCAGCGAGTCATTCGCGCACCCGGCGCAGGCGGCAGCGGCGGTGGCCATGACAGCAACCGGGGCTTTTTCTGGGTGCCGGTGCCAGGGCAGAACACCACAGAGGTAGACATTGATGATCCCGAACTGTCCCGTTTTGTCGCGAATGTCCTGACCTTTAATGGGGATGGCGCGCGCCATTTCCTAGCCTCGATCGAGGCGGCGCAAGCGGACTTGGACCAGACGGTCGAGCATGATCCGCGCCTGTCGATCCTGGTGGGCAGGCCGCTCGCGCTGGTCCGTGCCCGTCTTGGTATCGAACTGGATGGCGCGCCCTACCGCGATGCTGCGGCTCCTGTGGAGCCGAGCACAGTGGCTGGGCAGGACCCTACTCGCGAGATTGCCGCGGTGCGGTTCCCGATGCGTCTGGGCGGCACCTCTGGCGCTGCGGGCGGGCTGGCCGGTTTCATGTTGCAAGACAGCGATACCTACTATCCGCGCTTTGGCCTGACCGGCACGGATTATGCGGGGGTTCAATACGGCAAGGATATCGACGTGGATGCCCGCGCACCTGTAGATGTGACCTTGTTGATGGACCCGCATGCGGCGGTCCATGCCCGTTCCGGCATTCTGCCCCGCCATTCGATCACACTGCCCGAGGATGTAGCAGCGGGCCTGACCGCCATTCAGGATGTGTTTTTCCAGAGCGCCCCCATTCTGGGCCCGCCCGGCGCGCCTTGCTTGCCCAATCCGTCGGATGACTATGGCACCTGGTCCTGGGCCGCGCGGCCGCAGGTCACAAACTGGCTGGAATTCCCCGAAATCCGCGATCCGGGCGACAGGGGCGGCTTTGGCACCCGGCCGCAGCAATTGCAGGAAGGGTGGCTCAAGCTGAAGATGAACCCGGTCAGCATGCAGGCCTTCTGGGTCAAGGAGGGGGCCGTCACGGTCGCCCCCGGCACCACGATAACGTTGGGCTGGATGGTGGAAGGAGCGGACACGCTGGTCTTGCAAGCGCAAGGCAGTGATGCGCCCATCGCCACCTTCACGGCAGACGAAAATCATCACCTGCCGGACCAATATCGCTATACGGTTGAGCGGACGGTCACGATTACAGCGACGGCGACGGACAAGCAGGGCAACCGCAGTGTCAAATCCCTCGCCCTCTACACCCGCAAGGAGAATTGAGCCATGGCCGAAGATGCGTTGAAAATCAAATTGGCCTCGGAAGAGGTTCGATTGGGCAGTGCCGCGACTTCGGCGGTGACCATTGATATCACAAACACCGCCGCCGGCGCGGTGACCCAGGTTTTGTATCTGTTGATCCCTGAGAGCTTTGTGGATGCCGACCATGTGTCTGCCATCAAATTTGGCCCGGCGACCCTTACGCCCGTGCCGGTCGCGGATGCGCCCGACGGCATGACAAAGTATCAATTGGGCGCGACACGGGGTGTGGTGTTTGACCATGATCAGACGATCACCCTGGATTTATTGAATATCACGGCCCGCACCGAAGGGCCCCAGACCTTGCAATTGCTCTGGGGTACACGTGGCCAAGAGCTAAAGAGCACTGACATCACCGTCACCGTTCTGGGGGCCGATGATGTGCCCCGGATCGTCAGCTTCGAGGCCAAGAACTCCGTCGTCAACTATTCCGGCAAGCCGCCTGTTGAACTGTCCTGGGAGACCAGCGCGGATTCGGTTGTGTCCCTCTTTCGGTTTGACAAGCAGTTGCTGCCCATCGACGGAAAGCGGTCGGCCCCAACCCACGAGCGGGATTATCAGGACAAGACCTATTACGTGCCAGGTCTTTATCCATACCGGCTGGAGGTCACGGCCAAGGGCAAAACAATCAGCCGTACGATTTTTGTCCGGATCCAAGAGGCGGGATGGAACCGCATCGACTGTGATCAGGGCGCACCGATGAATATCCTGTCGGATGGGGGCAATCGGCTTTATGGCGTTTTTAATTCCTTCTGGGGCTCTGCGATCTATCCGCTGGAACCGGCTGCGGGTTCGATGGGCACGCAGAACGAAATGTGCAAGGACGGAAACGTGCCAGAGGTGATGGCCAAAAGCCCTGCGGCCTTTTTCAAGGGCAGGGTTGTACTGATTGGGGGCAGTCAGGTTGATGCGTCGGTGTTTTCGAACCAGGTCCACGCCTACGATCCCAAAGAGGAACGGTGGGAAGACCTGTCGGAGAACGTGCCGTGGAGCGCGCGGATGGGCCACGCGATCACGGCTTATGATGGCCGGCTTTGGGTGTCGGGCGGTGTCGATGCAAATGGCAACACCCTGAGCGATGTCTATTCCACCCAAGACGGCAAAACCTGGCAAAAGGCGACGGACCTGCCGCAGCCGATGTGTTTTCACAGCCTTCAGGGCTGCGCGGTGAATGACCCCGCGTCCGGTCAATCGACAGCCAAGTTGTGGCTTTATGGTGGGCTGAACTCGCCTCTGGGCCAGCCCTATACCAGCATGTGGTCCGCCCTGCCGGGCCAGACGTGGACAGAGATGGAGTTTTACATCTCGACCAACAAGACCTCGCCTGATCCCGGCTTTGGCGCGCCGTTCGGCGCGGCGCTGGCGACCACGTTGGATGACAGTGGCGGCACATCGCTGCACGTCATAGCCACCTATCAGCTGGGCAATGCCGATCTGTCCTCGGGCATGTATTCATTGCAAGGCACCGGCCCGGCCAATCTGGTCAAAAACGGCGATGCCTTGAATTCGTCCAGCATGTGGAAGGTCCAAAAGAGTACAAGCAGCTTGGCGTTGCCCTTTCAACTGTGCGCCGCGACGTTCAACAGCGACACATTCAACTATATTTTCGTGCAATCCATCCTAAGCGATCTCGCCACCGAGACTCTAACCTTTCACGTGACATGACCTTTCAGCCGGAGACCTTTTCCATGCCCTCTTTTCTGCGCTTCCTTTGCCTGTGTCTCGGCCTGATTATGGCCCTTGTGTCGGCCCCGGTGGCCATAGCTGGAACCGTGGCGACCGCTGTGATCCCGGTCGCGGTAACGGGGCAGGGCGCCCCATTTACCATCAAACAGGACACGAGCATGGGCGTCGAAATCAGCTTTGATATGTCGGCAGTGCCGCCCGGTGTGCGACTGACCAGCGCGGTGCTGCGTCTTGTGCCCACCTCTGCCGGGCAAGGCGCGCAATTTGTACGGATTTTCAAGAAAGGGGAGACGGGCACATCCATTGGCGGGCTGAACGTGCCTGTGACGCCAACACCGACGGAATCGACTGGCGACGGGCTTTTGAACGTGCTGGCGGATCGCCCGGCCAGCCTTGATCTCGTGCTGACTACCGATTCTGTCCGCTCGGAACGCAGCTATTTTTCTTACGCCGACAGCAGCTCCACCAATCGTCCGCGCCTGATTGTAACCTGGGCGGATAACAGCCCCAAGATGACGCGCGTGGGTACGCAGCTGCGCTATCGCGGCAGCCCGGATGACGCGACGCCCTGGGCCTATAACGCACCTGAAGGCGCGGTTCTGTCGGTTTTGTTTCCAAGTGGCGGCGCGCAGGCGAACATTCTGACGGGCCCCGCTTTTGTCGGGGATCTGGTGGTATTTATCGCCAAGGGCAGCGATGGCCCTAAGCTTTATGGCATGCGCCCCAGCGGAAGCGTCGCCTGGACCTATCCAAGCGATGGCACCGCACTGGATGACATCACCTGGAAATACCTGCGCCTGGATGATCAGGGGCGGCTGATGGCCTTTGCCAATACCGGCAGCGTCACTGTGTTCTCTGGTTTCGGTCCCAGGGGCCCCGCCACAGCGGTGACCAAGTCGGTGCCGGAAATGAACGTGTCCAAACGCCCCGTGATCAGTGCGGGGGGGCTTGTGGTGTTTCGCAAGAACCAGTCGAGTGATGCCGAGCCAGGCAATTACATCTACGCGCTGACCCCGTTCCCGAACCTGACCACCCTGTGGCGGTCCCCGGCCAATGTGGGCAAGTCCACAGCCCCGGTCCTGAGCCCCCGTCTGGGCCAGCAACTGGTCTATGTCATGGGCGAGGATCAGTCGGCGGGGCTGTCGATTTTTGACAACACCACGGGCGTGCAACCTGTTCCAATCGGTTTTCCGGCGGGCAGTGATCTGGACAAGTTCAACAGCTTTCATCCGCCCCTGGCCCTTGTGGCGGACCCGACTGCGGACACGCCGAAGGATTGGGTTTACCTGTCGGGCTTTGCTCCGGGCAACGGCACGTTGGATGGGTTCACGGATTTGGACAAGCCGGGATCGCCCGGCCGCTGGAATGCAGCTCAGACCGGAGAGGTGTCGCGTTGCATGTCCCCGCCCCCTGCGGATGGGGCCGAACCTGTCGTCTATTGCGTGCAAGCCCAGCAGTTCCGCGCTTATTCGTATCAAAGCGGCAAGATGATCTGTGCCTCTGATGATGCTGCAGGGCCGGTCAGCGCCACATCCAATCTGGTGGCCGATGGCAATGGGAACCTTGTGTTCTGGCAGGAAGATGCAGGTCCAAGCGGTGTGTTGCGCGGTTTCAGCCCGACTTGCGAGGCCGTGTTTATGGCGCCACTGGATGGGTTGCCCGCCAAGAATGACGGGATCGAAGTGCTTGAGCTGCGCGCCGGACCGGATGGGGCAGTCTATGCCTATAGCGGGTCCGAGGTTTTCGCGCTCCGCGTTACACAAGGGGCGGCTGCCCCGACTGAGCTGACGGCCAACACGCAATACGCCGTGCAGGGGGACATGACGCTTGCGTCGCTTACGGCGCCCGCGGATGGGGCGGTGGCCTTGCACGCCGAAGGGGTGCTGGCGTTGGGTGATCTGACCGTCCCGGCTGGTGCGGCGGTGGTGTGTTCTGGGCGCAAGGGGCTGAGCCTTGGCGCGAATTTCAGCCTTGAAGTCGGTGCGACACTGGCCTGCGGCCTCAACACGACGACAGCCAAGCCCGCACCCTGACGCAGTCGGGTGCTGTTCCGACGGAAACGCCGGACGGTTTGGGCGTAGGGATTCGGCCTGACATGCCTTTGTTGGGTTCAACTTTGCCGATTATCGCAACAAGCGGCCCGATGGCGGCGCGCAACCGCGTTGGCGTGGTCAATTGGTTCGGGCGCTAACACTGCGCCATGCGAAATTGGGCCGGAAATCTTGTAAACTCTGATTGACAGTCAAGGTGTTGAGTTTTCTCGCTTTTGGCAAATTGACGCAGTCTAAGTTTACAAAAAACGCACCTATCGGAAAAAATTTATACAAAAAAATATAGCAAAGACAAATAGATAGTCTCTTTTTGACAAGAACTGGCGTAACTCTGTTTACACAACGTGGGAGGCGTCGTGATCGTCATGTGACGCTTCCTTCATCAGTTTGAGGAGGCTGACCATGGATGTTCTGGAAAAACCTGACAACGGCACGGACGCGCCAGCGCGCACCCCGCATGTCAACGCCGCGCAATACAAATCTCAGTATGAGGCTTCGATTTCGGACCCGGATGCGTTCTGGGCCGAGCAGGGCAAGCGCATTGACTGGATCAAGCCATTTACGAAGGTAAAGAACGTCGATTTCACCCTTGGTCAGGTTTCGATCAAATGGTTTGAGGATGGCACGCTGAACGTGGCGGCCAACTGCATTGACCGTCATCTGGCCACACGCGGCGAGCAGACCGCGATCATCTGGGAACCCGATGATCCGGCGGATGGCGCGCTCCACATCACATACAAGGACCTGCATCGCAGCGTCTGCAAAATGGCCAACATCCTCGAAGAGCTTGGCGTGCGCAAAGGTGACCGGGTTGTCATTTACCTCCCCATGATCCCGGAAGCCGCGTACGCCATGTTGGCTTGTGCCCGTATTGGCGCCATCCACTCCATCGTTTTTGCCGGGTTCTCCCCCGATGCCCTTGGCGCTCGCATCAATGGATGCGACGCCAAGGTCGTCATCACGGCAGACGAGGCTCCTCGTGGTGGTCGCAAGACGGCGCTCAAGGCCAACACCGATGCGGCGCTGCTGCACTGTGACGACCGGGTGAAATGCCTGGTCGTCAAGCGCACAGGGGGCCAGACCACCTGGACCGACCGCGACTATGACTACAACGAAATGGCGCTGGAGGCGTCGGACATTTGCGCGCCCGCCGAGATGAGCGCCGAAGACCCGTTGTTCATCCTCTACACCTCCGGTTCCACCGGTCAGCCCAAGGGCGTTGTGCATTCCTCTGGCGGTTATCTGGCCTATGCGGCGATGACCCAGGAAATGGTGTTCGACTACCACGACGGCGACGTGTTCTGGTGTACGGCCGATGTGGGTTGGGTCACTGGCCACAGCTATATCGTTTATGGCCCACTGGCCAATGGCGCGACAACGATCATGTTCGAGGGCGTGCCTACCTACCCGGATGCGGGTCGTTTCTGGGCCGTATGTGAAAAGCACAAGGTTAACCAGTTTTATACCGCGCCCACCGCGATACGCGCCCTGATGGCAGCGGGCGACGATCCGGTGAAACAGTATGACCTGAGCGATCTGAAAGTGCTGGGCACCGTGGGTGAGCCGATCAACCCCGAAGCGTGGAACTGGTACAACACGGTCGTCGGCAAGGGCAAATGCCCCATCGTCGACACGTGGTGGCAGACCGAGACCGGCGGCCATCTGATGACGCCGCTGCCCTTTGCCACCAAGCTCAAGCCCGGTTCGGCGCAGCAGCCCTTCTTTGGGATCGTGCCAAAGGTTCTGGACCCGCAATCCGCCGTTGAGATTACCACGACAGAGGCCGAAGGCGTGCTGGTCATCGCTGACAGCTGGCCGGGTCAGATGCGCACCGTCTGGGGCGATCACGACCGGTTCGAAAAGACCTATTTCAGCGACTATCCCGGTTACTACTTCACAGGCGACGGCTGCCGCCGCGATGCGGATGGCGATTATTGGATCACGGGCCGGGTCGACGATGTGATCAACGTCTCTGGCCACCGGATGGGCACGGCAGAAGTGGAAAGCGCGCTTGTCGCCCATGCGGACGTCGCTGAAGCCGCTGTTGTGGGTTATCCCCATGATATCAAAGGGCAAGGCATTTATGCCTATGTCACCCTGATGGACGGGGTCGAGGCAACGCCAGAGCTGCGCAAGGCGCTGGAGGTCTGGGTTCGGACCGAGATTGGCCCCATTGCCAAGCCTGACCTGATCCAGTGGGCCCCCGGCTTGCCCAAGACTCGATCGGGCAAGATCATGCGCCGCATCCTGCGGAAAATTGCCGAAGATGATTTTGCCACTCTTGGTGACACCTCGACCCTGGCCGAGCCGGAGGTCGTGGATGATCTCATTGAAAATCGTATGAACAGAAAGGACGCGTGATGGATGGTTCCGCGCACCCCGAAACGGCCCCGGTTCTGATCCTTCTCGGGCCGCCCGGTGCAGGCAAGGGCACCCAGGCCCGGATGCTGGAGGATCGCTTTGGCCTGATCCAACTGTCGACCGGTGATCTGCTGCGCGCCGCCGTTGCGGCGGGCACGGCAGCGGGCAAGCAAGCCAAGCAGGTGATGGAGGCCGGTGGCCTTGTCAGTGACGAGATCGTGCTTGCGATCCTGCGGGATCGTCTTGCCAGCCCCGATTGCGCCAAGGGCGTGATCCTTGACGGTTTTCCCCGCACGCTCGGTCAGGCCGAGGCGTTGGACGCGTTGCTGGCTGAGAGCGGGCAGGCCGTAAACGTCGCCGTGTCGCTGGAGGTGGATGACGTCAAGATGGTCATGCGCATCACGGGCCGCTTTACCTGCGGCGGCTGTGGCGAGGGTTATCACGACACGTTCAAGCCGCCTGTGGTCGAGGGCACGTGCGATAAATGCGGCAGCACAGATATGAAACGCCGCGCCGATGACAATGCCAAGACGGTGATGTCGCGGCTGGATGCCTACCACGCTCAGACCCAGCCCTTGCTCGCCTACTACGACGACAAAGAGGTCCTGCAAACGGTGGACGCCATGCAAAGCATCGACGCTATCGCGGCCGCGCTGGGCAAGATCACCGCGTCTCTGAACGTCGCATCTTAACACATCAAAAAAAGGAGGAGCGCCACAATGGCGGATCAATCAACACACACACAGGCAGATGGGGCGGCGGGATATTGGACAGCCAATATTCGCATCATCACCATCAGCCTCATCATCTGGGCCCTCGTGTCCTTTGGGTTCGGTATTCTGCTGCGCCCGTTGCTTGCGGGCATTGGTATCGGCGGCACAGACCTTGGCTTCTGGTTCGCCCAACAAGGGTCGATCCTGGTCTTTCTTGCGCTGATCTTTTTCTACGCCTGGCGTATGAACAAGCTGGATAAAGAATTCGGGGTGGAGGAATAATCATGGACCAGTTTACCCTTAACCTGCTGTTTGTAGGCGCATCTTTTGCGCTCTATATCGGCATCGCCGTTTGGGCCCGTGCGGGTTCGACCAGCGAATTTTACGCCGCCGGGCGCGGCGTGCACCCTGTCACAAACGGGATGGCCACCGCGGCGGACTGGATGTCGGCTGCGTCTTTCATCTCGATGGCGGGACTCATCGCTTTTACCGGCTACGACAACTCATCCTTCCTGATGGGCTGGACGGGCGGTTACGTTTTGCTCGCACTGCTGCTGGCCCCTTACCTGCGCAAGTTCGGCAAGTTCACCGTGTCCGAGTTCATCGGTGACCGTTTCTATTCGCCTACGGCCCGTCTGGTGGCGGTGATCTGTCTGCTTGTGGCCTCCATCACTTACGTGATCGGTCAGATGCAGGGGGTCGGCATCGCGTTTGGCCGTTTCCTTGAGATTGACGCCTTTTGGGGCCTGCTCCTGGGCTCTTGTGTCGTGTTCGCCTATGCCGTTTTCGGCGGGATGAAGGGTGTGACATATACCCAGGTTGCCCAATACTGCGTTCTGATCCTGGCCTATACAATCCCGGCTGTGTTTATCTCGTTGCAACTGACGGGCACGCCCATTCCGGCACTTGGTCTGTTTTCCGAGACATTGAATGCCGACGGCACCAGCAGCGGTGTGTACCTGCTGACCAAGCTTGACCAGATCGTGACGGATTTGGGTTTCTCCAGCTATACAGAGGCGCACAAGGACAACCTGAACATGGTTCTGTTCACCTTGTCGCTGATGATCGGTACGGCGGGTCTGCCCCACGTCATCATGCGCTTTTTCACCGTGCCTCGCGTATCTGATGCGCGTTGGTCTGCGGGTTGGACGCTGGTGTTCATCGCGCTGCTGTATCTGACCGCCCCTGCGGTGGGTGCCATGGCCCGTTTGAACATCTCTGAAATGATGTGGCCCAATGGTGTGAACGGCGAAGCGGTGTCGGTCGAGACCATTGAAACCGATGCGCGCTATGACTGGATGGCAACGTGGCAGAAAACCGGCCTTCTCGATTGGGAAGACAAGAACGGCGACGGCAAGATCCAGTATTATAACGATAAATCCGACGCCATGGCCGAAAAAGCGGCTGCCAATGGCTGGGAAGGCAACGAGCTGACGCGCTTTAACCGCGACATCCTTGTGTTGGCCAATCCAGAGATTGCCAACCTGCCCGGTTGGGTGATCGGCCTGGTGGCGGCGGGTGGCCTTGCGGCGGCTCTGTCTACGGCGGCGGGACTGCTCTTGGCGATTTCGTCGGCGGTATCGCATGACTTGCTCAAGGGTCAGTTGACGCCCAACATGTCGGAAAAATCAGAGCTGCTTGCGGCCCGGATTTCGATGGCAGCGGCGATTGTCGTGGCGGTGATCCTGGGGCTTAACCCGCCCGGATTTGCGGCGCAGACCGTGGCCCTGGCCTTTGGTCTGGCTGCGGCGTCGATCTTCCCTGCTCTGATGATGGGCATCTTCTCCAAGCGCGTGAACAACGTGGGCGCTGTGTCGGGGATGCTGGCGGGTCTGATCTTTACCCTGGTCTACATCTTCCTGCACAAGGGCTGGTTCTTTATCCCCGGTACCAACTCCTTTGTGGACAGTGCGGATGGATCCCTGTTGGGCATTCAATCGACGGCCATTGGTGCGGTCGGTGCGGTGATCAACTTTGCAGTGGCCTATGCGGTGTCGATGAATACCAAAGAGACCCCGCAGGAGATCAAGGATCTGGTTGAAAGCGTCCGTGTTCCCGCAGGTGCCGGTGCGGCTCTGGACCACTAAGATGCAAATGCATCCATGATATCGAGGCCAGCGGCATCTGCACGCTGGCCTTACCCTTTTAGCCCATGGAGGGCACATTGATGACCGACGCCCTGACCCTTTTGCGCCACCTGCACCCTTACGATGCGTTGCCCGAGGCGGTTTTTGCCGATCTGGCCGGCGCGATCACCGTGTTTGATCTGGCCGCGGGTGCGCCTGTCTATCGCTTTGGTGAAACGCTGGACGGGCTTTATGTCATTGTCGCAGGCGAAGTGTCTGTCCGCGACGCGATGGGCCATGAAGTGTCCGTCTTGCAGCGTGAGAATTCCTTTGGTGAGCGTGGTTTGTTGAAATCCGGCACGGCCGTGACGTCGGCCATCGCGATCCAGGACACGCGCCTGATCCTGATCCCTGCGCGCCTCTTTCACGGTTTGCGCGATGCGCACGTGCCTTTCCGACGCTTTTTTGACCGGGGCAGGGCGGAGGAAGGCAGCAACGGCACCTCTGATCTGGCGCAGGTTCGTGTCGAGACACTGATGGTGCCAAACCCCATAACCTGCGCGCCGACCGAAACGATTCAGGCTGCCGCCCAAACCATGCGGGATGCGCGGATTTCCTGCCTTTGCGTGGTTGAGGGCGACGCGTTGGTCGGCATCCTCACTATGCGCGATCTGACGGGCAAGGCTCTGGCCGATGGTCTGCCCCATGACACGCCGGTGGCCCAGATCATGACCTATGGGCCGCGCACGCTGCCCCCCTCGGCCATTGGGTCGGATGTGCTGCACCTAATGATGGAGTACCGGCTGGGGCATCTGCCGATTGTGGCGGGTAGCAAGTTGGTGGGTATCGTTACTCAAACCGATCTCACCCGGTTTCAGGCGTCGAACACCGCCGGATTTGTAGGAGATGCCGCCCGCGCCGCGTCTGTTGAGGACCTGGCGGCTGTCACTGCCCGCATCCCCGACCTGTTGGCCCATCTGGTGGCTGCTGGTCGTCGCCATGATGTTGTTACCCGCATGATCACTGATATCGCCGATGTGGTGACACGCCGTCTGTTGGCCATGGCCGAGGAAAAATACGGGCCCCCGCCCGTCCGTTATGCGTGGCTCGCTTGCGGGTCGCAGGGGCGGCAGGAACAGACCGGCGTATCAGATCAGGACAATTGCCTGATCCTCCCGGATGACCTGACCGAGACGCAGCTGGCTTATTTTGAACCCTTCGCCCAGTATGTCAGCGATGGATTGAACGCCTGCGGATACGTCTATTGCCCCGGCGACATGATGGCCACGAACCCGCGCTGGCGGCAGCCCCTGTCGGTCTGGCGCGACTATTTCCAACACTGGATCGCCAGCCCCAGCAAAGAGGCGCAAATGCTCGCCTCTGTCATGTTTGATCTGCGGCTTGTTGGCGGCGATGCGACCCTCTTTGACGGTTTGCAAGACGAAACGCTGAAGGCCGCCAGTGGCAATTCGTTTTTCACCGCCCATATGGCCAGCAATGCACTGACCCATGCCACACCTTTGGGCCTGCTCAAGGGGTTGGCGACCATCCGGTCGGGTGAGCATCGCAATACCATCGACATGAAGCTGAACGGAGTGGTGCCGGTCGTTGACCTGGGGCGGATGTATGCGCTGCAAGGGCGGTTGGGCGTGGTCAACACCCGCGCCCGGCTTGAGGCCGCAATTGCGGGTGGTATGGTCAGCCAAAGCGGCGGCCAAGACCTGTTAGACGCCTATGATCTGGTGGCACAAACGCGGCTGGAACATCAGGCGGCACGGATCAAACGGGGCGACGCACCCGAAAATTTCCTGCCGCCCGCTGCATTATCCGCCTTTGAACGCAGCCATCTGCGCGACGCTTTTGTAGTGATCAAGACGATGCAATCGGCATTGATGCAAGGACGCGGTGTTTTGGGCTAGGCTGGAAAAAACCGGGAGGGGTTTACATGTTCTTTGAACTGATTGGCACGATTGTAGCTGGGGTCGCGGCAGGCTTGATCGTCTGGGCGCTGAACCGGACGCTCAAGGGACGTCTGCCCACGTGGCTGGTGCCGGTTGCTGCGGGCGGTGCGATGTTTGCCACTACAATATCCAGCGAATACAGCTGGTTCGGCAGAACCGTCGGCAACATGCCCGAAGGGATGGTTGTGGCTCAAACTGTCGAGGAAAGCGCGTTCTACCGCCCCTGGACCTATGCCAAGCCCTTCGTGTCCCGTTTTGTCGCTGTGGATCAGGCGACTGCGCGCAGCCATCCCAAGCAGCCTGATCAACGCATTGTTGATCTGGTGTTTTATGGGCGGTGGGCGCGCACCGCCAAAGTGCCCGTTCTTTTTGATTGCGCGGACGCCAAACGGGCTGACATCGTGGATGGCATTGCATTTGGCGACGACGGTGCAGTGATCAACGCCGCATGGCGGATGCTGGACGGGGCAGACCCGGTTTTGAAAGCAGCCTGTCAGGAGGTGTGAGATGCATAACCTCAGTCTTCGGCTCCGCGTGTTTCTGTTCTTTGGCCTGATTGGCATGGGTGGGTTATGCGTTGTCGTGGGTGCCCTTTGGTTGGGATTTCGCCAAATGGACGACCCCGGTGCGCTGTCCCCGTTTGTCTCCGCCGGGGTCGTGGCGGGCTTTGGCCTGTTGGCTCTGGCGACCTTTGTCTGGCGGCTTTTTGACGAACATGTGTGCAAACCGATCGAAGCGCTGGCGGCCCAGTTTCGGGTGCGGGCCGACGCCGATATCGCGGCCTCAGTTGACCCAAACATGGCCAAATACCTCGGTGATCTTGCCCCCGCAGCCCAAGCCGTACAGGCCAGATTGGGCGAGGCCGCTCAGGCCACAGCGGAAACCGTAGTCCAGAAAACCGCGCGGTTGGAGCGGCAGCGCGCGCAACTGCTGCGTATCCTGTCGGACATGCCGGTCGCGGTGATCGTCGCATCGCAGGATCATCAGATCGTTCTTTATGATGGGCAGGCCGCGGACCTGATGGAGGCGGAGGCACCTGCGCGCCTGAATTGTTCCGTCTTTGATTATCTGGCCGAAGCCCCTTTGCGTGATCTGATCGCCCAGATGCGCGGGCAAGGGGCGTCACGCCGCGAGATTGCTCTAACGGGCCGTTCCGGCGCCGTCTATTCCGGTCATATCCGTCTGTTCGACAACGATGGGGGCTATACCCTGATGCTCGAGCCGCTGGACCCGACTGCGTCGCGGCCCCTGGTCTATGACTTTGATCTGTTGGACAAGGTCAGGCCCAGCGACCTCGATCAATGTCCTCTGCGGGACCTGACATTTGTTGTCTTTGACAGCGAAACCACGGGCCTTGACCCGGCCAAGGACGAGGTTGTGCAAATCGGTGCTGTGCGGGTGGTGAATGGTCGGGTGATCGCCTCTGAAACCTTTGAAACTCTCGTGAACCCGGGCCGCCCGATCCCGCCTGCATCCACCAAGGTGCACCAGATTGATGATGCGATGGTGGCGCAGGCGCCTGCCTTTAAGGAGGCGCGCGCGGGCTTTCATGCCTTTGCCAGTGGTGGCGTGATCGTCGCGCACAACGCGCCTTTTGACATGGCGTTTCTGCATCGCGACGGGTTGGACCCGGCCTTTGATCACCCGGTCTTGGACACGGTGCACCTGTCGGCCGTCGTCTTTGGCGGGTCGGCCGAACATACGCTTGATGCGATTTGCGAACGCTTGCTGGTCGAAATTCCAGCCGAGCTGCGGCACACAGCGTTGGGAGATGCGATGGCCACGGCACAGGCGTTGGTTGCGATGTTGCCCATCCTCGAGGCACGAGATCTGCGCTGCTTTGGTGAGGTCCGCGCCGAGATGCAAAAGCATCGGCGCATCCTCAAAGTGCAGTCTTAACGGGTGCTGTTTGCTTGATTTCGACGCATTTGGCAGACAGCAAGCGCTTGCGAAAAGTTATGGAATTTCAACGCGCAGACTGTTGACACACCAGTTCTCGGGGAATTTGGCGGCCAACTGTCACAAAAAAACACAGGTCGTCACTTTTTTTGGCGCTGGCTTGAAATCCTAATTTGGCGGTAACCCGCCTATGTGACAAGTTGCATGCGGGAGACGGCTGTTCGGCAGTATTTGTATTTTTTTGTCCATTTTTCGGACGGGCCGGCAGTCAGAGCTTCCCAGCTATGCATACGGGGCAGTCCATGACGTTTTTCAGAACCTATTTCTCGGCACTATTGATGTTTTTGGTTTTGGCAGCTGTGGGGCAACAGGCGCACGCGCAAGCGCCAGCCAGCTTGTCGTTCGAGGCGACCCCGACAACCATCGGCGCCGGTGGCAGCACAACGCTGACGTTCACGATCGACAACTCCTTTGGGTTGGATATCGCCGACGCCGCGTTTTCGATGGTCTTGCCCGTGTCCCCGGGGCAGGCCGTTGTGGCAGACAACCTTGCGTCAACCACTTGTATTGGCGGAACAATTACGGCAGCCAGCGGCGCGACCAGCATTGCGTTTGCAGATGGTGTGTTGGATCGCGGGACCACCTGCACCGTGTCTGTCAGCGTCACGCTTCCCGTCGCGGGTTCATATAGCTTCCCCGCCACAACTGTGACTAGTTCGGGGGGAACTCAACCGCCCGGTTCTCCGGTCAACGTGACTGCGGTTGCGCCGACATCCGGGCTGGCAAGCTTTGATTTCGTGCTGAGCGACGCGTCGATTGATCAGGGCGGTGTCACCACGGCCATATACACGATTGCAAATACTTCCACCGATACAGCCACCAGCAACGCAAACCGGATGGGCAGCTTCAGTTTTGATCACACCTTGCCCCCGGGTGTCGCCATTGCAACACCCAGTAATTCCAGCACAACCTGCGAACCGACAGGGTTTGGTTCGCCGTTCATCGCGGCTTTGGACGGCGGGCAGGAAATTTCATTCTCGTTGAGCGGAAGCAACTTCAGTGACCTCTTTGCGACCCTGCTGCCGGGCGAGTCCTGCACCGTGTCTGTTGATCTCGTTGGCAATGTCATCGGCGGCTACCAACTGACGCCGGATCCGTTGTCTGCGGCCCCCGAAACTGTTCCGGCCGCAACGCGCAGTCTGACAGTGAACGAGATCATTATCCCGACAGACGAAGTGACCATCACCAAGACCTTTGCAACAGAAACTGTGGCACCCGGCGGCATGGTCGATCTGACGTTCTTGCTTGGCAATGCCAATGCCACCGAAGACGCGACGCAGGTGTCCTTCACCGATGACATTGATGCCTTCATAAATGGCGCGATTTTGGTTGGCCTGCCCAGCAATGATGTGTGTGGCATTGGATCCATGGTTTCAGGAACAAGCACGCTGACCCTGTCGGGCGGTACGATCCCGGCACGCAGCACATGTTCGTTCACCGTGTCTGTCCAAGTACCGGCCTCCACCGTTGCGGGCGACTACCTCAACACCACAAGTGCGGTTCAGGCTCAGATTGGGTCCGGCCCTGTGGGTGGGACGAACACAGGCAGCGATACACTGACCGTGCTTGCAGCCCAGCCGTTGACGTTGACCCGTGCATTCACACCGGATGCGGTTGGGGCGGGCGATCCGTTGGTTTTGACATATACTATTTTCAACCCCAACGCGTCGCTGACGGCCACGGCCATCGCGTTTTCCGAGGATTTCTCCAGCCGCCTTGGCAATTTGGCCGCGTTCACCGGAATGACGGCGGCCTGTGGCGCGGGGTCTGGTTCCACCAACCTGATTGTCTCGGATTTCACCGGATCCTCTCTGGTTGGCTTCAACTTTTTTGGGGGTGAACTGGCGCCCGGGGCATTTTGTACCTTTTCAGCGACATCAACCGTGCCTACGGATTCCCCATCCGGTGCCTTTGTATCGACCTCCAGCGATCTGACCGCGACCTTCAGCGGACAGACGGTAACCACCCCGGGTCAGAGCGATACGCTGACCGTGAACGCGGGCGCGACTGTGACGCTGTCCGCGACGGTTGAAGACACGATTGACGGGATCAACGACGACCGCGTTGTGAATGGTGGCCAGTTCGATGTGGTTCTGACCTTCGAGAACGCCGCGGAATCGCAGGTTGGTATCACTGCGGGCGGATATGAATTCGACGTGGCGCAATTCGGGGCTGGTACAACCGCTGCGCTGGTCAGCAATGGCTGTACTGGAGCCGGCGCAAGCTTTAATGGCGGAGGAAATCTGCTGACCGTGACCGATGTCGCATTGGCCATCGGTGCGTCCTGTGACATTTCCGTGCGCGTCACGGCGCAAGGCGGGACGAATGTTCTGGCCTCAGCCGACACAAGCCCGCTGACCTTCACAGCTGGTGGAGCGCCGGGCCAGGCCGCCGGGACGACGGCCTCGATCACCATCGGCAATGCGTTGCCTTTGGTTGCGAGTCACGCGTTCAATGGTGGTGCCACAGCATTGGCGGGCGAAACTATCCGGTTGTCCTACCTGTTTGAAAATCCCAATGCCACATTGGATGCCAACAACCTCGTTTTCACCCACAACCTGGCTGGCGTTGTTGGTGGTCTGTCGAATGTCAGTGTTACGCCTGCCGTTGACACGTGTAACTTCGCCCTTGTGAACGGAACGACCTTCCTGATTGCCACGGGCGGCACGGTGCCCGCTGGCAGCTCATGCGAGGTGGCCATTGATGTCCTTGTTCCGGTGTCGGTTGGCACAGGCGATTTCTTTAGCCAAACCAGTGACTTATCGGCGACAATCGACAGCGCAACGCTTATCACTTCCGGTTCTCAGGCTGTTCTTACTGTCGACAATGAACCGATCGGTTTCTCGATGGCGTTCACGGACGATCCGGTCGCACCCGGTGAAGATGTCACTCTTGAGTTCACCATTGAAAACCCGCTGAGCACGGCGTTGAGCGCCATTGCGTTTGATCTGGACCTGAACACAGCCATCGGCACGCCCGTGTTTGCAAGCACCCTTGCAACCAACACCTGCGGCGGCACGGACAGCACCGCTGGCACTGGGACGCTGACCTATGGTGCGGGCACCCTTGCGGCGAACAGCACGTGTACAATCATCGTTGCGGCGACGATCCCTGCGGGATCCAACAACGGCAACTTTGCCCATACGACCAGCGGACTGACGGCGACGGCCGGTGCCATCTCTGTTGGTGCAGATCCGGCGTCTGATACGCTGGTTGTGAACTCTCTGGCAGATGTCATTTTCAGTGCGGCCATTTCGCCTGCATCGACAGTCCTGGGCGGCACGACGGCGATCACCTATACAATTGAGAACGCGGGCACCACGACCATCAGCGACCTCGTGTTTTCGCATGACATCGGTGGTACGTTGCAAAACACCGTCGCCACCAATTTGCCCCTGGCCAATGCCTGCGGTGCGGGGTCTTCGGTCTCGGGCACAGACACCGTTGGCTTGACGGGTGGCGAAGTAGGGCCGGGCGAGACCTGTAATATTGTCGTTGATCTGGCTGTTCCAGTGACAGCGACGGCCAGCACGACACCCTATGCAACGGCAACGGGTGATCTGTTTTCCAATGGTCTGGCCATTGCGGGACCCGCGTCCACGGCCCTGACGATTGCGGCGGCGGCGGACCTGGCGGTTACCGTAGACAACGGCGCGACGTCGATCGTTGCGGGCGAAAGCACCGTCCACACCATCACTGTGTCCAACAATGGCCCCTCAGACGATCCGGCAGCTGTGTTTCAGGGCGTCCCGTTTCCGTTTGCCAGCTGCACATACACCTCCGTGGCGTCCGGTGGCGCGAGCGGCAACACAGCGGCAGGCTCTGGCCCTCCTGGAAATACGTTGAACCTGCCCAATGGCAGCTCGGTCACATACACGTTGACCTGTGCCGCCCCTACGAACCTGGGTGGCACAGCCACGACATCTGCCACGGTGACCACATCTGCTGGCGTCACCAGCCTTGTGCCCGGCAACGATTCTGCGTCTGATTCTGATCCGGTTCTGCGCGTCGTCGACCTTGGCGTCACATTGGCAGACTCGGTAGATCCAGTTTTGCCCAATGGCACCACAACCTACACCGCTGTGGTGAGCAATGCAGGTCCCAGCCTTGAGACTGATGCGCGCGCGACGTTTACGCTGCCCACGGGGTTCAGCCTAGCCTCAACCAGCGGATGTACGCAGGATCCAAGTGGTGTCCCAACCTGTTCGCTGGGCTTTATCCAGCCGGGCACGAGCAAGACCTTTACCGTCCAGACAACGGCGGATGCCGCAACCACGGGGACACAGATGGCCAGCGTCAGCGTTGCCTCCTTCTCTGGCGGGACGGACCCTGTGACGTCCAACGATTCAGCGACCCAAGAGACGACCGTGACCCCGCAGGCCGACATCTCTGTCAGCGTGTCTGACGGCGTGACGACTGTTGAGGCGGGACGCCGCACGAACTATGAGATTCTGGTGCGTAATGATGGTCCGTCATTGGCCCCAGCGGTCACGCTCACCGACAGTTTCCCGGCGGGCCTGGTCTGTAATGTCACTTCGCAAGCCATCGGCGGCGTGACCGGCAACACCGATCAGAGCAACGTGACAGGCTTGATCGAAACCCTGTCGATGCCGTCCGGTTCTTTCGTGAGTTATACGGCCCGTTGTCTGGTGCCGACATCGGCCACCGGAACACTTTCCAACACCGCGACGGTCTCTAGTTCAATTGGTGACCCCGTCGCGGCCAACAACTCGGCCACCGACAATGACACGGTGATCACGCAAGAAAGTGATCTGAGCATCGCCCTGCGCGCGCCGCAGGCCGGCTATTTTGCTGGCGACACGTTCACCATGTCCGGTACTGTTTCCAATTCCGGCCCAAGCGATGCGCCTAACACGTCCGTCGCCATCACGTTGCCTGCGGGTCTGACTTTTGTGTCGACCTCTGGCTGTGCCGAAGACCCCAATGGTGTGCCCACCTGTAGCGTGGGCACTGTGACACCTACTGCCACAAACCGCTTTGATCTGACCGTTTCTGTTGACGGGGATGCCGGTGCAAATCTGACAACAACGGCTTTGGTCTCATCAGATGCCACAGACCTGAACACGGCGAACAACACTGGCACATCCAGCGTGGCGATCACACCGTTGGTGGATGTGAGCGTCACCACAACGGATGGCGTAAGCGCTGTGGCTGCGGGGGACACCGTGACCTACACCACGGTTGTTTCGAATGCGGGTCCTTCGACAGATCCATCGGTGAGCTTTACCGACTCTTTCCCAGCAAACCTGACCTGCGGATATACGTCCGTGGCCACAGGTGGCGCGACCGGCAATACCGTGTCCGGAACTGGTAACCCAAGCGAAACGCTGAACCTGCCCAATGGGTCCACCGTTACATACACGGCCGTCTGTACTGTGCCGAGTTCGCTTGCGCCCCAGATCCTCTCGAGCACGGCGACGGTAACCCCATCCGTATTCGAGACCGTTACTTCAAATAACACGGCCACGGATGACGATACGTCCGTCGTTACCTCTGTCGATCTGAGCGTCTCTGTCAGCCAAGGAACGAACCCGCTGTTTGTCGGTGAGACAAACACGTACACAGTGACGATCAACAACGCCGGGCCAAGTGATGCGCCAAGCATCTTTGCTGGTGCAAGCGCCGGTCCGGGTTTGGACTTTGGCGTGCTCTCGGGCTGTACCGCGTCATCCAGCCCTGTCCCGCCAGGTTTGTTTGCTTGCGACATTCCCACTTTGATCGCAGGCCAGCAGGCGTCATTCACGTTCACCGCAACGGCCAATGGCGATCTGACCGGTTCGGTGTCGGCTTCTGCATTCGGCTTTGTTGTTGATGGGGATGAGGTGGACGCTGCCGACAACACCTTTGACGCAACAACGACAGTCGTGCCGCGCGCCGATCTGTCTGTCACCAAATCGGACGGTGTGACCAGCGCCGCTGCGGGCGAAACCGTGACCTACACGATCGTCGCCAGCAATGCCGGACCTTCGCCCGATCCAGCCGCCGCGCTGACCGACACCTTCGCCTCGGGGCTGACCTGTACATATACCTCCGTTGCTGCGGGTGGGGCCACGGGCAACACGGCTGCAGGGTCCGGCGATCTGTCAGAGACGCTGTCGCTGCCGGTGGACGCATCGGTGACTTACACCGCAAGCTGCCTCATCGGAACGACAGAGACGGGCACGTTGTCCAACACTGCCACGATTGCGGCTTCCATTGCTGACCCAGACACCGCGAACAATACGGCCACGGACAATGACACAGTGTTGCAACAGGTCGCTGATCTGAATGTGACGCTGGCAGATACGCCAGACCCGGTCAACGCGGCCAGCAACATCAGTTATTCGGTTGATGTGACCAATGACGGCCCATCTCAGGCTGCCAACGCCGTGGCCACCTTTACCCTCGACGGTGGCCTGTCGCTGGTGTCGACCACTGGCTGTACCGAGGACCCCAATGGCGTCACCACCTGTAGCTTGGGTGCAATTGCGTTAAACGACACCGCATCCTTTACCGTGGTTGCCAGCGGCACCGATGATGAGGCAGGTGATGTAACTTCAAGCGTGTCCGTCGCTTCGGATGCCACTGACCCCATAACCACAGATAACATTGCCCAAGCGACGACAACCGTCACGCAGGTTGCTGACATTGCTGTTGTGATCAGCGATGGGCTGACCAGCGCGCTTGCGGGCAACAACATCACCTATACACTTAACGTTGCTAACTTTGGCCCATCGACAGATCCGGCTGTTCGGATTGTCGATACCTTCGACCCGAATACAACCTGCACCTTCTCGCCTGTGTTCCTCAATGGTGGGTCGCTTGTGTCCAGTACCACGGTTGCGGGTGGTTTTGATCAGACGGTGTCACTGCCTTCGGGCGGGCGCGCGTTCTACAATGTGTCTTGTACTATTGACGGGGATTTCGAGGGGACATTGACCAATTCCGTGGTTGCGACGGGATCTGTCATTGATCCGGTTGCATCCAACAATGCAGCTGCCGACAGCGACACAGTTGTGACCCGCTCGACCGATCTGAGCGTCACGAACTCCGATGGCATCACCCTCATAACGTCTGGTCAGAGCCTGACATACAAGATTGTTGTTCGGAATTTCGGTCCATCGGACGAGCCTGCAGCGACGTTCACAGACAGCTTCCCGACTGGCTTGACCTGTACCTATACCAGCACCGCGGAAGGCGGGGCGACGGGCAACACCGCCTCCGGTTCGGGCAATCTGACCGAAACGCTCGCGATGCCGAAGGGGTCGTCTGTGACGTATTTGGCAAGCTGTCTGGTCGATCCAAATGCGACGGGCACATTGTCGAATACGGCGAGCGTTACCGCATCCGGCTTTGATCGCTATACAGGCAACAATACTGCAGCCGCTGCCGACACGACGATCACGCCGCTGACCTTTGGCTTTACCAAATCCTTCAATCCGACGGCGGTCGATGTGGGCCAGACATCGCGCCTCACGCTCGTGGTGGACAACACCACCAACAGCCTGGCGTCCACAGGCATGAGCTTTGACGATCCGTTGCCCACCGGCATGGTGCTGGCCGCCGATCCGGCGGCGAGCAACAGCTGTGGCGGTGCCCTGACAGCGACCGCTGGCGCGTCGAGCGTTTCGCTCAGCGGTGGCACGGTTGCCGGTGGCGCCACCTGTTCTATCGCCGTGACTGTTGTCACGTCGGCGGACGGATCGCTCGCCAACACGACGACGGTTCTGGCATCGAACTTCCCTGATGCGGGCCCTGCGGTCGCCAACCTGGCGGTGAACCCGGCAGGTGCGCCGACCTTTGTCAAAGGCTTTGCCGATACGTCCGTGAACCAAGGTGAGACAACTGTTCTGACCTTTGGCATCGACAACACGGCCAACTCGGTTCCTGCAACAGGCATGGCCTTCACCGACACCCTGCCGGCAGGCATGGTAGTGGCGAATTCGCCTTCGGTGTCCAACGGTTGCGGCGGCACGTTCACAGCAACCCAACAGGCGGGATCCGTCTCGTTGAGCGGTGGGACGGTTGCAGCGCTTGAAAGCTGCACCATCGACGTGACCGTGCGCGCAACCGGATTCGGGACGTTGCTGAACACGGCGGGCGATCTGACATCCGATTTGCCCACGGCTACAGGGCCGTCCGCAACGCTGACCTCCGTCGCTGCGGAAATGACTTTTGCTAAGTTCTATACTCCGAACAGCATCGCGCAGGGCCAGAATTCGACGATCTTCTACCTGATCGAAAACACCAACAGCGCCATCAACGCGACCGACGTCAGCTTTACCGACAACCTGACGGGTGGCCTCATCGTGGCGACGCCTGCGAATGTGAACAATGGTTGCGGCGGCACGTTCACAGCCGACCCGGGCAGCGCTGCCATCGTATTGAGCAATGGGGAGGTGGGCCAATTCTCGAGCTGTGTGATCACAGTTGATGTGACCGCACCTGATGCGGGGTCGATCACACACAGCACATCCGAAATAACGTCCACCGTAGCAACAACGCCCGCGGCGACCGCTACGCTGAACGTCTCTGCGGCCTTTGCTCAGGGCTTCTTGCAAAGCTTTGTGCCCGCGTCCATCACGCAGGGTGAAACATCGGTCCTCACCTTCGACATCTCGAACGACAACTTTATCGCAGTTGAAGGGTTGGCCTTTACCGACACATTGCCAAGTGGCGTAACGGTGGCGGCAATCCCTGCGGCCTCCAACACCTGTGGCGGGACCTTCGCGCCAAGTGCCGGGGACGGAACGCTAATTTTCTCGGGCGGCGCGTTGGCCGCGCGATCGGCCTGTGCGATCTCTGTCACGGTGCGCGCTGTTGAAGACGGTTCTGCCATAAACACCAGCGGCCCGTTGACGTCGACAACAGTGCCCGACTCTGACGCTTCGGTTGCAACCCTGACAGTCGGTGCTGCGGATGCACCTGCCTTCACCAAGGTCTTTACCCCTGACGCAGTGGAGCAGGGTGACACCTCTGACCTCACCTACACCATCGACAACAGCGCAAATGCCATCCAGGCGGGCGAACTGGCATTCACCGACAGCTTCCCCGAAGGATTGGTTGCCACGTCAGTTGCGATCACCAACACGTGCGGCGGTACAGTGACAACAGCAACCGATGGCACATTGCTGACGCTTGCGGGCGGCACCGTGGCCGAGGGCGCAAGTTGTACGATCACGGCAAATGTTCGGGTGCTCAGCGCCAGCGACATCATCAGCGTCTCCGGTGACCTGACTTCTGAATTGGAAACGGCGAGCGGTGCCTCGGCGGGGATCGAAGTGACGCGCGCAGGTGCACCCGTCTTTGCCCAGTCCTTTACACCGTCGACCATCGCACAGGGCGAAGTGTCGACACTGACATTCGATATCGACAACACGGCTAACCTGATCGAGGCGGTGAATGCAGCCTTTACCAACACCTTGCCTGACGGATTGATCATCGCGGACCCGTCCAATGTGTCAAACGCCTGTGGCGGCACCCTGAGCTTTAGCACCGGTGGTAGCATCCTTGATTTCAGCAATGGAGTGATTGCCGAGGGGACGAGCTGTGCGATCAGTGTCGATGTCCGCGCCTTGGTGTCGGGTGCAATCGAGAACACTACAAGTGATCTGACCTCGTCGATCACCACTGCGCTTGCTGCGTCCGCGACCTTGACGGTTGAGGCGGCGGAAGCCCCTGGCTTTGCCAAGGTCTTCGCACCTGACGCCATTGCGCAGGGCGAAACATCCGTCCTGACCTTTACTATCGACAATGGCGCCAACGCGATCCTGGCGGACTCCGTGGCCTTCAGCGACACGTTCCCGGATGGTCTGGTTCTGGCCGAAACACCCGCCGCGTCCAACACTTGTGGCGGCACGCTGACGGCGTCCGGCGGGGCTGGCGACATGTCTCTGGAAAATGGGTCTATTGCCGCCGGTGACGCCTGTGAGATCAGCGTGACCGTTCGCGCACTGGGTAGCGGCGTGATGGAGAATGTCACGAGCGATCTGACCTCAACCATCGCGACCGCTGATCCGGCAACTGCGACGTTGACGGTCACTGCTGCGGATGCCCCAACCTTTGCCAAGGCATTCTCGCCTGACACGGTAGCGCAGGGGGAAACATCGACCCTGATCTTTACCATCGACAATAGCGCCAATGCGATCCTGATGGAGAGCATCGCCTTTGACGACGTCTATCCTGAGGGGATACTGACGGCGGATGATCCCAACATCTCCAATACCTGCGGTGGTACTTTCACGACGGTTGCAGGTGGCGTTTCCGCCAGCTTGTTGGATGGGGTTCTGGCCGAAGGCGCAAGCTGCACCATCTCTGTTGATGTGCGGGCGATCGGAGTCGGGGCGTTGGAAAACACCACGACCGAACTGACCTCCACCTTGGCCACCGCACCTGCGGCATCGGCCACGCTGACTTCGACTGCGGCGGATGCACCGGGCTTTGCCAAGTCGTTTTCGCCCGCAGCCATTGTTCAGGGCGAGGTGTCGACCCTCACGATCAGCATCGACAACACGGCAAATGCAATCCTTGCCGACGAGCTTGCGATGACGGATGTGTTCCCGTCAGGCATGATCGTGGCACCGACAGCGTCCCTGACCAACACCTGCGGCGGTACCGCCACGGCGGTGTCGGGTTCTGACACTCTGACGCTCAGCGACGGTGTTCTGGCCGAAGGATCCACATGCGAGATTACGGTCTCCGTACGGGCCATCGAGACGGGCAGCCTTGTTAACGTGACCAGCGATCTGATCTCGACCATCGCAACCGCCAGCGCAGCTACAGCCACGTTGACAGTCAGCACCGCGGATGCGCCTGGATTTGCGATCAGCTTTGCGCCCGACAGTATTGCGCAAGGTCAGACCACAACGCTGAGCTTCGTCATCGACAACACCGGAAACGCCATCGAGGCGACGTCCCTGGCCTTTGACAACACCTTGCCGACCGACGTGACCATCGCGGAAACGCCCGCTATCAGCGACAGCTGTGGCGGTACGCTGACGGCCGTGGCAGGGGCTTCCAGCCTTTCCTTTGTCGGCGGAACGGTTGCCGAAGGCGCGAGCTGTGAAGTGACGGTTGATGTGCAGGCCATCGGGACAGGTGCCGTGACGAACACGGCATCGACCCTGACATCGAGCCTGCCCACAGCGGCCGCCCCAAGCGCGACATTGACTGTGACCGAAGCAGAAGCGCCCGGCTTTACCAAGGTCTTTGGCAACACATTACTGTCCCAAGGTGCGACGACGACGTTGGTCTATACCATCGACAACACCGCCAACAGCATCGGTGCCACGGGCCTCGGCTTTACCGACAACCTGCCTGCAGGCCTGGAGCTTGTGTCGTCGACCCTGACCGGCAATTCGTGTGGCGGCAACCTGACCGCGGCGGCTGGATCGCAAAGCATCAGCTTGAGCGGCGGCACTTTGGGGGCAGGGGAGACCTGTCAGATCACCCTTGTGGTGCGTGCCCTGACCTCGGGTTCGTTCTCAAATGGGGCGCCTGTCCTGACATCCAGCCTGCCAACCGCAACGGCGGACTTGCCAGGCGGCAGTGTCGTTGTCATCGAAGAGCTTCCACTGACGGCCTCATTGGTCTTTAGCCCCAGCTCGATCGAGCAGGACGAGGTGTCGACGCTGACCTATACGCTGACGAACCCGGCCGCGTTGGCCGCGACGTCTATCACGCTGAACGACACGCTGCCATCGGGAGTCAGCATTGCCTCCGTGGCGAATGCCAGCACAACCTGCTCCGGCACGCTCTCCGCGACAGCGGGCGGGTCGTCGGTGGCGCTCTCAGGTGCGAACCTCGGTGTCGGGTCCAGCTGTTCAATCTCGGTCAACGTAACGTCGCTAACCATCGGCAGTTTTGCCAACAGCTTGGATACGCTGACATCGTCCCTGGGCACATCGGATACGGCCAGCGCAACGTTGCAGATCACGCCTGCCACAACAGGTACTGTGACCTTTGTTCAGGTGACGGATACGGATGGCTCCTACAGCTTCTCGTCAGTTGAACCGGGCTTGAACTTCAGCATTCTGGCCTCGGGCGGGTCGGGGACTGCGGGCCCAATCAGGGTGGATGCGGGCAGCTATCTGGTGAACCAATCGGTCCCGGATGGCGTCGGTAACACGTCGATCAGCTGTAGCGACGGGGACAGCACGGGTGACGCGTTTGCGCGCACGCTCTCGCTCAACATCGCGCCCCTTGAGGCTGTGACTTGTACGATTTCGTCGATCTCAACACGTCAGCAGACTGTGGATGTGATCAACGAATTCCTGACCAAACGGGCTGATCTCATCCTGTCGTCTGAGCCGTCAGCCGGCCGTCGCTTTGACCGGCTGAAACGTGGTTCGGGTACGTCTTCGCCCTTGCAGTTCTCGCAAGGCGATCTGAAGTCCTTCCTGCCCTTCTCGGCAACGATGGACTTTGGCGGCGGCAACTTCTCCTTCAGCTCCAGCCTGCTGCAAACACGGCAAGCGGCCGCCAGCCTTGCGCTTGCGCATGGCTCGCCCGAGGACACGCTTTATGTCGAAAACCAGCGCCGCGATTTCTGGGTCGAGGCACAGTACAAAGAGTTCGATCTGGGCGACAATGGCACCGGGCACTTTGGCATCATCTATGCAGGTGTCGATTATCTGGTG
Source organism: uncultured Tateyamaria sp. (assembly GCF_947503705.1). GTDB lineage: Bacteria > Pseudomonadota > Alphaproteobacteria > Rhodobacterales > Rhodobacteraceae > Tateyamaria. Next base: position 1,006,620 of record NZ_CANNES010000001.1, read on the forward strand.
ACACCGGATATGCTGGTGGGTGTGATGCTGCAGTTCGACGATATGGAGGACGCGTCGTCGGCCACCAACAGCACTGTCAGCGGTACCGGTTGGATGGTCGGGCCGTATATGACCATGCGCCTGAATGACCGCTTGTACTTTGATGGACGTATCGCGGTCGGCCAGTCGAACAATACGGTCAGCCCGTTCAACACCTACAGTGACGACTTCGACACCAACCGTTGGCTGGTGAAGGCTGCACTGACGGGGGAGTTCACACGGGGTGCCTGGACGATCCGACCCAATGCGAGCCTGTCCTATTATGAGGAAAAACAGCTTGGCTATACGGACTCGTTGAACGTTGCGATCCCGAGCCAGACGGTCAAGCTGGGCCAGCTCAAGATCGGCCCGACATTCACCGGCAATTTCAACACGTTGGACGGCACCAACTATTCGCCATATTTCGGGTTGGACGCGATCTATAACTACGGTGACACGACGGGCGTGACCTTGTCCGATCCTGATGGGACGGCTGCTGTAGAAGGCCTGCGGGGCCGCATTCGGGCGGGCGTCAAGATCAGCAATGATCGTGGTAGCGAATTCAGCTTTGGCGCATCCTACGATGGTATCGGCCAGTCCGATTACGAAAACTGGGGCGTCTCGGTGGAGCTTGCAATTCCGATCAACAAATAGCCGGAAGGCAGAACCAAGAGCGCCCTATGGCGCTCTTGGTTTATTTGGTCTGAGCGGATTTTATCTAGTGCCGCAAAAACAAATCGAGCCCACTGATCGGTCGCGCAATCTGCGAACGACAGCATTGTTGCTGGTCTGTGACATCAGAAATTTGGGTGAAGCGCGTTTTTCCTTAAATAGGAAACTTACGACAAGTCGCGCCGCTGACCGTCAGTCAGCACGTGGACATTTGGTATTCGCCGTCGTTTATAATTGGGAGTGCAAGAATGGTGGAGCCTAGCGGGGTCGAACCGCTGACCTCCTGCATGCCATGCAGGCGCTCTACCAACTGAGCTAAGGCCCCATTCTTGATCGACCGTTACCAGTCGTGCGCCGCTGATTAGGCGCTTTGCCGGGCGGGATCAAGCAAAAAACTCAACCCCGGCCCCAGGTATTTTACGAGTCGTCGTCGTCCGACGCCACGTCCGCGATTTCTTCGAGCGGAACGGTATCCTCGTCCTCGTCATCATCGAGCAGATCATCGTCCAGCTCGACTTCAACGTCATCATCGTCCAGCACCTGATCGTCGTCCGTGGCGGCAGTTGCGGCCTTGGCCTTGGCTGTGACGGCATCTTCGGCGTCGGCGGCAATCATGCGGGTCTTGGTACTGTCCAGCTCGACCACGTCACCGGTGTAAGGGCTGACGATCGGGCTCCGGTTCATGTCGTAAAACCGTTTGCCGGTCGTTGGGCAAAGCCGTTTGGTGCCCCATTCTTCCTTTGGCATCGGTAATCCTTTTCCTGTGTTCCGACCCCGCAGCAGCCTGACAATTTCAGGCGTGCAAGGTCAGTGAATATTGCAGCGATTCTGGGCAAGTGCCATAAGGCCGAGACGGAGTCAAAGCCTTATGGCGTGAAGAGGAAAATGGGATGACCACCCGTGTCCTTCAAGGGCATCCAGATATTTCTGTGACCTTGCGCCGTTCGACCCGGGCAAAGCGCATTACGCTGCGTATTTCCCAGTTGGATGGCCGTGTGACCCTGACCTTGCCCAAGGATGTGACCGAATCTGCTGCGCTAGGGTTTGCCGAAGAAAAAGGGCCATGGATTCGCAAACATCTGGCCGGTCGCGTCCAAGGTGTCGCCGTTGCGTTGGGTCAGCATGTTCCCGTCGCCGGACAGCCTCGTCAGATTGTTTCGGGGACAGGCCGCGCAGTCAGGTTGGAAGAGGGCCACCTGATCGTCCCGGGCGACGACGCGGCTGTGCCCCGAAAGGCGTTGGGGTTTCTCAAGACCCTCGCTCGCAATCGCCTTGCCGCAGCCAGCGACCATTTTGCCGCCCGCCTTGGCCGCAGTTATAGCGGGATCAGCATTCGGGATACCCGCTCTCGCTGGGGGTCTTGTTCGTCGGCGGGCCGGTTGATGTATTCCTGGCGGCTCATCATGGCCCCGCCTGCGGTGTTGGATTATGTCGCAGCACACGAAGTGGCGCACCTGTCCCAGATGAATCACTCGTCTGCCTTCTGGGCCGAGGTGACCCGTATTCACGGCCCCTATGAGGCGCAGCGCCGCTGGTTGCGAACCGATGGCAACGCCTTGCACGGCTATAGATTTGGCGATTGACGCACACGCTTGTTTGTGATCACAAATCCACATGCAAAGCCAAGCCCGCACCCGTGACACCCTGTCTGCGGCCCATGACCGCGTTTTTCGTAGATTGCGCACCCGTATCATGCATGGCGACATTGCACCCGGTCAGGCCCTGACCTTGCGCGGTATCGGTAAGCAATATGACGTGTCGATGACCCCTGCCCGCGAGGCGGTGCGCCGTCTGGTGGCGGAAGGGGCGCTGACGATGTCGCAATCAGGGCGAGTGTCCACGCCCGAACTGTCGAACGAGCGGATCGAAGAACTTGCCGCCCTGCGCGCCCTGATCGAGGTAGAGCTTGCCACCCGCGCCTTACCCCGCGCGCACCTTGCGTTGATCGAGCGGTTGCAAACAATCAACACATCTGTGGCCGAGGCGGTCGCCCACCGCGATGCAGTCAGCTATATCCGCACCAATCTGGAGTTTCACCGCACCCTCTATCTGCGCGCGCAGGCCCCTGCGATGCTGGCCATGACTGAAACAGTCTGGTTGCAGATGGGGCCGACCATGCGCGCGCTATATGGCCGGTTGCGACGCACCGAACCCCCGCAATATCACCGCCACATCATCGCCGCTCTGCGCGCGGGCGACGAACCAGGGCTGCGCATTGCTGTTCGTTCGGATGTGACCCAGGGCCTTCGTATGTTGGCGAGCTGACTTTAAGCCTTTGGTAGGGCGAAACGTATACCGTTTGCGCGAACGGTAGGATTGTCAGATGCGTTTGCCCGATTTTACGATTTACGACCTTGTTGCCCAAACCGTCTTTGTCTTGGTCAAGGCCAATGACGGGCGGGTCGTTTATGCCTTTATGAATGCCTGTGGCCTGAGCCACATGGATCGGCCCCTGAACGAGGTGGTGGGCCGATCGGCGGACGAGTTGTTTACCGGGCGGGCGGCAGAATCAGTGCGTGATCGGCAGGCCCAGGCTTGGAAAGCAGGCCAATCGACGGGTTACGAGATTGCGATCCCGATCAAGGACAATCCGCTTTGGGTACGTACTCGCCTTGAACCTGTTCGCGATGAGGCGGGCAACCTCGCCTATATGGTCGGTATTTCCCAGGACATCTCTCAGGAACGCGCGTTGGAACAGATGCAGGCCATCACGTCCGCCACCGTTGCAGAGATGGAAGATTTCGTCAGCCTCGCTGCACACGACCTGCGCAGCCCTATCGCCAATGTCAAAACGCTTGCGGATCTCATCCGCGAGGATTTTGTGGATATGGGCGATGGCAAGCTCGAGATGCTTGGGATGATCGAGGAAATCAGCACGCGTGCGCTTGCTCTGGTGTCGGATGTCATGGCGCAGGCCGCAGCGGCCAATGCGCGCAGCGATCTGCGCAACTTTGATCTCCGAGCGCTTTGCGAGGATATTCTGGTCACGCTCGATCCGGCGCGGCTGCACGTGGTGACTGTGCCGCAGCTTCACCTGAATGCGGATTACATCGCGATCCAGATCATCCTGCGCAATCTGATAGACAATGCACTCAAACATTCCAAAGCAGAGCGGACCGCACTTGAGATATCAGTTACTGCACAGGGGCCGCACCGGATCGAGGTGACGGTCAAGGATGACGGCACGGGCTTTGCCGACCCGGCGTTGGCCTTTCTGGATGGGGGTGCGTTGGGCGTGGACAGCGGATTTGGTTTGCTCGGCATACGCAGATTGGTCCGTGCACGCGGCGGCGTAATCTCGGCTGTGTCGCCAAGCTCGGGTCGTGGGGCGGAGGTGCAGTTTCAATTGCCCGGTCAGATACTGCCAAACATGCAAGCGGTTGGTGCATTGGCGACAACTCTGGATGCGGCAGTTTCAGACGGAGCCACGGCAAGGTAGCCCTACAAGAGGGCAGACATCGGTTTTGGCCCGAATGATTAGGCGGCAAGTCCAGTCTGTCCGAGCGCCAGGAATTTGTTGCGCCGATCTGCGATGAGCGTGGCTGCGTCCTTGCCGTCCAATTCGCTCAACATCGCTTCAATCGCGCTGCTGACAGAGGCCATCGTTGCATCAGGATGACGATGCGCGCCGCCTTGCGCTTCGGGAATGATCCGGTCGGTCACGCCCAACTGCTTGAGATCCTGCGCGGTCAAGCGCAGCGCCTCGGCTGCCTCGCGCATTTTCTCGGCGTCCTTCCACAGGATTGAGGCGCATCCCTCAGGGCTGATCACAGAATAGACCGAGTGTTCGAGCATCGCGAGCTTGTTGGCTGTGGCAAAGGCCACCGCACCACCGGAACCGCCCTCGCCAATGACGACAGACACAAGCGGTACACCGATTTGCAGGCATTTCTCGGTTGATCTGGCGATAGCCTCGGATTGGCCGCGCTCTTCAGCGCCTTTGCCGGGGTAGGCCCCGGGTGTGTCCACCAGGGTGATTACCGGCAGGCCAAAGCGGTCTGCCAAATCCATGAGGCGGATCGCCTTGCGATACCCTTCAGGGCGCGCCATTCCGAAATTACGCTCAATCCGCGACTTTGTATCGTTGCCCTTTTCGTGACCGATCACCACCACGGGGCGGTCGTTGAACCGCGCCAAGCCGCCCATGACAGCATGGTCGTCCGCAAAGTTGCGATCGCCGGCCAGGGCCGTGTAATCGGTAAAGAGCGCGTTGATATAGTCAATGCAATGAGGGCGGTCGGGGTGCCGCGCCACCTGGCATTTGCGCCAAGGTGTCAGGTTGGAATAGAGATCGGCCAGCAGCGCCTCTGCCTTGGCATCCAAGCCCGCAGCCTCTTCGGCCACGTCCATTTCTTCGTTCTGGCGGGCGAGGGCGCGCAGCTCTTCTGCTTTGCCTTCAATCTCGGCCAGGGGCTTTTCGAATTCCAGATATTGCGTCACGCGCACGCTCCCGCTGTCGTTTGAAGCTATATGGCCGGGTCCGGCCCCGTTTGCAACGTCAGGGAAAGAGAACAGGGTAGAGCGAAGCGACCAAAAGTGCGGCCATGGTCCAGTTGAAGGCGGTCAACCGGGCGGGATTGGTCAAAAAGCGTGCCATCTGCTGGCCCAGGATCGTCCAGGTGCTGACCGAGGGCAAATTGACCGCGCCAAAGACCAGTGCCACCAGAAAAATCGCCCATAGCGTCGTGTCCGGCGCATAGACCGAGACCGCCGTCAGGGCCATGGCCCAGGCCTTGGGGTTGACCCATTGAAATCCGGCCGCTTGCAGAAATGTCATGGGCTGCCCCTTGCCATGCCCTTCGTTGATCGGGGCGGCATTGGCAATTTTCCAGGCCAGATATAGCAGATAGAGCACTGAACCGACCTTTAGTGCCGTATAGCTGATCGGGTAGGCGTCAAATACCTGCACAAGGCCGCCGCCCACCAACATCACCATAAAGGTGAACCCGATCCCGATCCCCAGCATATGGGGAACAGTCTGACGGAAGCCAAAATTGGCGCCGGAGGCCATGAGCATCAGGTTGTTCGGCCCCGGTGTGATGGAGCTGACAAAGGCAAAAACCACAAGGGCGGTGAGAATATCGAGTGTCATGTGCAATAAGTGGCTGGAAAATGCTGGCTTGAAATTGCAAATCGATGCAGAATTGCCCTATCATTTGCAATGAATGGCGAAGCTGGACGAGATAAACGAACGAATATTGCAAGAGCTTGGTCGCGATGGCCGGATCAGCAATATCGAGTTGGCAGACCGCGTTGGCCTGTCCCCGTCGGCCTGTTTGCGCCGTGTGCAGGAGTTGGAGCGATCCGGCGTCATCACAGGCTACCGCGCGGTCATGGACCGCACCAAACTGGGCGCAGGGTTTGTCGCCTACATTGCCGTGGGCTTGAACGATCATTCCAAGGCCAGTCAGGAAGCGTTCGAGCGCGCCATTTCCCGGGCTCGCGAGGTGCGCGAGTGCCACAACATCACTGGCACGATCGAATATCTGCTGCGCGTCGAATGCGCGGACCTGCCCAGCTACAAGCTGTTTCACACCGATATGCTTGGCGCGTTGCCGCAAGTGAACAGCATCACATCCTATGTCGTCATGGGCTCGCCCAAAGATGAACGCGCCTGATTTGACTATGTTGGGAACACTGAAGCGTTACTGCGCAGCCTGATCACTGATCGTGGCAAAGATTGCGTCGAGTTCGGCGGCCATCGTGGCCAACCCTGGCCCGGCTTCGTCGATGTATGGCGCAAAGACCGTGCTGGGCAACTTGTAGCTGAGCGTTGCCGTGCCGTCTGTATTCTCGGTTACGTACATTCGGATTGGGGCTTCGATCATTGCGGCCGTCGACAGATTGAGGATGTTGACCGCATAGACGTTGTTGAAAATGCCGATGACCCGGTTGCCGGGGATCGTGATGCCCCGGTTCTTGGCGGCGCCGGTGGGGCCGGCTTGGGTCACGATGCCCATCTTGTTGGCCTTGGCTGCTGCTTTGACGTCGTCAATCAGCTGTTCATAGGGTTTTCCGGTCTGGGCCACGGACCAGCCTTCACGGGGCGCCATTTCGGCGGCGACTGGCAGGGCCAGGATCAGGACGGTGAGCAAGGCAAAGGCGTGGCGCATGGAGTGACCTTTCGTCAGAGGGCGTGCCGAGACTGTGCCCGCGCCTGCCCCCGTCAATCCAATCACAACCCCGTGGGTGGCGGTCAGCCGCCTGCAATCATTTCCGATTGGCGCACGATCACTTCGGCCTGTTTGATCGAGGCGATGTCGACCAGACGGCCCTTGTAGACGGTCGCCCCTTCGCCGTTCGCTTTTGCCGTCGCCATCGCAGCGAGGATCTCGCGGGCTTCGGCGACCGCTTCTTCGGAAGGTGTGAAGACTTCGTTCGCGATGGCCACCTGTTTGGGGTGGATGGCCCATTTGCCGACCATGCCCAGCGTGGCAGAGCGGCGGGCTTGCGCGCGGAACCCCTCGTCATCGGAAAAGTCGCCAAAGGGCCCATCAACCGGCAAAACGCCATGTGTCCGGCAAGCGGCGACGATGGCGGCCTGGGCCCAATGCCATGGATCGGACCAGTGTTTTTCACCGTCACGGAACATGTAGTAATTTTCCTGCGTGCCACCGATTCCGGTCGTCTGCATCCCCATGGATGCTGCAAAGTCAGCGGCCCCAAGGCTCATCGCGGCCATGCGTGGCGAGGCGGCGGCGATTTCTTCGACGTGGGCGATGCCTGCAGCAGATTCGATGATCACCTCGAAAGTAATCGGCTTGGTGCGCCCTTTCGCGGTCTCGATTGCAGTGACGAGCGCGTCGACCGCGTAAATGTCCGCAGCACAGCCCACTTTGGGGATCATGATCTGGTCGATCCGGTCGCCCGCCTGCTCCATCAGGTCCACCACGTCGCGGTACCAATAGGGCGTATCGAGGCCATTGATCCGCACCGAAAGCGTCTTTCTGCCCCAGTCAATGTCGCTGATTGCCTGGATCACGTTGGCGCGCGCGCTGTCCTTGTCCGACGGGGCCACCGAATCCTCAAGGTCGAGGTTGATCACATCCGCCGCTGAGGCGGCCATTTTCTCGAAAATGGCTGGGCGCGACCCTGGGCCAAACAATTGGCAGCGGTTTGGGCGGCTGGGCGGGGCGGGTTGCAGGCGGAAGGACATGATACGGACCTTTGCGGTAAGATTGTTGCGTCAAGCTGTTGCGTAACTGCTATTAAATTGCGCAGGGTGCCGCAAGAGTGATTTTGCACCTGCAGCATTTGGCCAAGGCTGGTATATTCGGCGCTAGAACGCTTGTGTGCAAGAATTGCGCAATATTTTGGCCCTGGCGCACAATCCTTCGAGAATTGACGGCTCCGCGGCACGAATTGCGATGCCTTTGCGTGGAAACTGCGTCATTTTTCGCGAAACGCTCGTAGGGGAAATGCGCCATGATTCAGACACCATATCTTTTGTTCCTGGGCGATGCGCCTGATCAACTGGCCGCAAAGGTCGCCCAAGGGATCAAGGACTGGCGTCCCGAAAATGCGGTGGGTCAAATCCGTTTGCCGGGCTGCGGTGCGGATATGGGCCTGACCGATATGACGCTTGAACAGGGCCTTGCCGCTGGTGCGAAGACCCTGGTCATAGGCGTGGCCAATCGCGGCGGTTTCATCTCGGACGAGTGGAAGGTGGTTTTGGTCAAGGCACTGCAAATGGGCTATGACCTTGCGGCGGGCTTGCACAACCTGCTGCGCGACGAGAATGAGCTGCAATCGGCGGCCAAGGTTAATGGCGGCACGCTGCATGATGTGCGTGTGCCCACGATCGCCTATCCGATCGCGAACGGCAAGAAACGCACAGGCAAGCGGGCGCTGGCGATCGGCACCGATTGTTCCTGCGGCAAAATGTATACCGCCATGTCAATGGACGCCGAAATGCGTGCGCGTGGCATGAACTCGGATTTCCGCGCCACGGGTCAGACCGGTATCCTGATCACGGGCAAGGGCGTGCCTCTGGACGCTGTGATTGCCGACTTCATGGCGGGTGCGGTTGAATATCTGACCCCCGACAACGATGCGGACCACTGGGACCATATCGAAGGGCAGGGTAGCCTGTTCCACGTATCTTACTCCGGTGTGACCATGGCCTTGATCCATGGTGGCCAGCCTGATGCGCTGGTGCTGTGCCACGAACCCACGCGCACTCATATGCGCGGCCTGCCGGAATATGCGTTGCCGTCGCTGGAGCAGTTGCGCGACACCGCGCTGCCCATAGCGCAAGTTGTGAACCCGGCGGCCCAAATCACGGGGGTGTCCGTAAACACCAAGGCGCTCGATGAGGCGGCGGCCAAGGCGTGTCTGCAAGAGATCGAAGACCGCATGAACCTGCCTGCGACCGACCCGTTCCGCTTTGGTGCTGCCAAGCTGGTCGATGCGTTGGTGGGGATGTAGCATCGCCTCAAGCGGACATATTTGTGGGACAATAAAGGATCAGCCATGCGCATTGAAGTGACGCGGGATGTGTTCAAGCTGGCGCAAGTGTTCACCATCTCGCGCGGGTCGCGGACCGAGGCGCAGGTGCTGACGGTGACGGTTTCGGACGGGTTGCATCGCGGTTGGGGCGAATGTGTGCCCTATGCTCGTTATGGCGAGACGCTGGACAGCGTAACGGATCAGATTTCGGCTTTGCCCGCGGATGTAACCCGCGCGGCGCTTTATGATCTTTTGCCTGCCGGGGCGGGCCGCAATGCGGTGGATTGCGCGCTTTGGGATCTTGAGGCCAAGCGCGCAGGCGTGCGTGCGTGGGATTTGGCCGGATTGTCCGCGCCGGGACCCGAAGTGACGGCCTATACCTTATCGCTGGACGCGCCCGAAGCGATGCGCGCGCAAGCGGCCGAACATGCGTTTCGCCCCCTGCTCAAGATCAAGCTGGGCACACCGGATGACATGCCCCGTCTTGAGGCGGTGCGTGCGGGTGCGCCCAAATCCCGCATAATCATTGATGCGAATGAGGGGTGGTCGGCGGATGTATATGCCGATCTAGCCCCACATCTGGTTCGCCTGGGTGTCGATCTTGTCGAGCAGCCCTTGCCTGCTGGTGAGGATGACGCCCTGATCGGGATGGACCGCCCCGTGCCGGTCTGTGCCGACGAAAGCTGCCATGACCGGGCGAGCCTGCCGCAGCTCGCGGGCAAATATGATGTGGTCAACATCAAGCTGGATAAGACCGGCGGGCTGACCGAGGCACTGGCCCTGCGCCAAGCGGCGTTGGCCGAAGGCTATGGCATCATGGTGGGTTGTATGGTGGGGTCTTCGCTTGCGATGGCGCCCGCGACCCTGGTGGCCCAGGGGGCAGGGGTCGTAGACCTTGACGGCCCGCTCTTGTTGGCCGAAGACCGCAAGACGCCCTTGCTGTTTGACGATGACGGTGTGCACCCGCCCAGCGAGGAACTTTGGGGATAGGCAGGCCAGAGGGGTTCGGCCGATGATCAAGACAGTCACTGCCGTTTTGGTGTTCTGCATAATGTTGCTGCCGCAAGCTGTTGCGGCGCAAGAAAGCTGGGCTGTTCAACTGACGGTCAAACAGGCCAAGGCCCTGGCCGAAATTGCTGGGCAGCCTGATGTAACAGCATTTGCCATCTCGCCGGATGGGGCCTGGGGTCGGTCCTGGGGTGTGGATACGCCGGAAAACGCAGCCGCACGAGCGATGAATTATTGCCAAGCTGAATTGCGCCCGGGGCGGCGTGATTGTGTTTTGTATGAAGTGGCCGGGCGGCGTGTTGCCCCCGAGGTCGTAGCGACGCGCAAAGTGTCAAATATCTACAAGCCCGTGAACGGCCGCAAGGCGGCGGAGGTTTTTGGCCGCGTGGATTTCGATTTTCAGGGCAATAACCAAGAGGCCCGCGCCGCGATGGCGACACAGCCCATGCGGCGTGGTGATCTGCCAGAGGATGCGCGCTTGCGTGTCGCACTGGTGGGGCGCAGCATCGTCTCTCCCAAGGCCAAGGGCCATGCGATTGTCTTTGAGGACGTATTTGCAGAACAGATTGCAATGTCGAATTCCGGTTTGCTGAAGGTTTATTACGACAGTTGGACCGTTACGCCGGATGGGCTTGTGTGTTTGTTTGGTGGGCGCCAAGCCTCGACCGGGGCGGCGCGTGACACCAATTGTCTGATCCTAAACAGCGCGTCGGACGGTCTGATCCGGATGGCGTGGGGCAGTCGCCCCGGCACGGCCCAGAAAATGCAATTGATTGCGGGCGATGCCCGATATGCCACAGCGAAATGATCGGGGGTTCAGGCCCCTGCCCAAAGAGGATGAAATAGATGCGGACTGTTTATGTGAATGGCGACTACCTGCCAGAGAATGAGGCCAAGGTGTCGATCTTTGATCGTGGGTTCCTGATGGCGGATGGGGTCTATGAGGTAACATCCGTGTTGGATGGCAAGCTGATTGATTTTGACGGTCACGCCGTGCGTTTGCAGCGGTCTCTAGACGAGTTGGACATGGCATCGCCCATCTCCAAAGAGGACCTGTTGGAGGTTCACCGCGAATTGGTGCGTTTGAACGGCATCGAAGAGGGTATGATTTATTTGCAGATCACCCGCGGCGCCCCTGCTGATCGTGACTTTGCGTTTCCCGACCCGGAAACGACGCCTTCGACTATTGTATTGTTCACCCAAAACAAGCCCGGCCTGGCCGACAATCCGGCGGCAAAGAAGGGCATTAAGGTCATCAGCATTGAGGACATCCGTTGGGGTCGCCGCGACATCAAGACTGTGCAGCTTTTGTATCCATCCATGGGCAAGATGATGGCCAAAAAGGCGGGCGCGGATGACGCCTGGATGATCCAGGACGGTTTTGTCACCGAAGGCACATCCAACAACGCCTATATCGTGAAGGGCAACAAGATCATCACCCGGGCCAAATCCAATGACATTTTGCACGGGATCACCCGGGCTGCCGTGCTGCGCTTTGCCGCCGAGGCGCAGATGGAAGTGGAAGAGCGCAACTTTACCATTGAAGAGGCCCGCGCCGCGGATGAAGCGTTTATCACTTCGGCCTCTACTTTCGTGATGCCAGTGGTGGAAATTGACGGCCACGCCCTGGGCGATGGAACGCCGGGCCGTGTGGCCCCGCGTCTGCGCGAGATTTACCTGGACGAGAGCCGCAAAGTCGCGATGTAGCGACTGGATAGCATCCATGGCGGACCAAGGTCCGCCTTACGCAGTGTTGCCCGACCGGTTCACGGTTTCATCACCATTATGCACCAGTCGGGTGGACCAGGGGATAGGGTTGCGCAGGGCGAAATGGGCCATGCAGGCGCCTTCGGCCTCGTCGAGTAATTCCTGAATGCGCGCGCTGGGTTCGGGGCTGTCGATGATCACGTGGGTTTCCACCAACTCTGTTTCCCCTTGGGTTGTGTGCCCATGATCGCGCATATGCGACAGGTTCGTCTTGAACCGAACCCGCTGTTCAAGCCTGAGCGACGTGATTTCGATTTTGCGGGCAGTGTAGATGTCGGTGAGATGCGTCATCAGGCAGAACCCGATCCCGGCACAGAAATAGGCCAGCGGCGGCGGAGCCTGGTCATCGCCCACGGGTGGTTGTTCGTCGCAATAGAGCTTTAGCGGCGAAAAGCCGGGGATGTTCACCGACACCGTACCGGTCTTTTGCTGTTTGCTGTGTGCCTGCGCCACCAGGTTCACTTCGAATTGCAGCGGTTCTGGTGGGCGGGCCCGTTTGAATGGGTCGGGTTCAAAATTGCTGGGTTCGGCCTTGGTCGTTGCGCGTTCGCCGACGCGGTAGGTGGTTTCTGACATTTTGGGGCTCCGATGCTTTGGATACGGAACGTGGCGCGGCGCTGATGTGATGTCCAGCGTCGCGCGTGTGCGCGTGCCTAGCCCTTGTCGCCGACATTCTCGGCAAAGGCCGTTTTGAACGCTTCTTGCTGGGCGCCGGTGGCATCGGTCTGATAATTTACTTTCCAATCGGCCATCGTCATGCCGTAAAAGCTTTCGCGGGCCTCGTCCTTGGTCATTTCGATGCCTTTTTCCGCTGCGGCCTCTTGATACCAGCGGCTCAGACAATTCCGGCAAAAGCCTGTCAGGTTCATCATGTCGATGTTTTGCACGTCGGTCCGGTCCTGCATCAGGTGCTGGCGCAGGCGGCGGAAGGCGGCGGCTTCAAGCTCGATCTGGGTTTGGGCGTCCATGGGTTTGATCCTTTCTGAGGCGTCGGACTGGGGCTCTGCCCCAGACCCCGGCAGTATTTATGGAACAATGAAGGGCTGGGTCAGAGATTGGCGTCCTGGCGTGCTGCTTCAAGGTGGGGGGCGATGATCTGCGCCCATTTTTGTTGTTGGTCTGCCTGATGGATCAGGTCCTGACGGACTTCCAGCAGCGCGTTGGGCCGCCCATGACGCAGCGCATGTTGGTCAATGCTGTCGCCGGGCAAGTGACCACCGTAAGGTTCATTATCGCCAACTGGTGTGCTCAACGCTCCTTGGAGCCGGGTCAGAAGCGGGTCTGCGAAGCGTCGGTCATGGGCCGAAAGCACGCCGACCTCCCATGGGCGGGGCGCGTATCCATTGAGTTGTGGTGTAAAGCTATGGACCGACACAATTGCGATGCCGGGCCGTGCCGCCAGTGTGCCAAGCGCGTCGTGGTAGGGTTGATAAAGTTGGTCGATCCGTGCCTGACGCTCGCCATCGCTCAGGTGTCGGTTGCCGGGGATGATCGTGCCATCGTAAAGCTGCATGACCAAAGTGGGATCATCGAGGCCCCGGTTCGGGTCGATCACCAGCCGCGAAAAATTCGAGCAGATCACAGGCGCGTTCAAGAGGGTGCCGAGCGCCAGCGCGACCCCTTGCCCGCCGATATCGTAGGCGATGTGCCGCGCCATATCAGCCTCTGGCAGGCCCAATGTGCCGCCATTTACGAAATCGGGCACAGTGTTTGTCGCGTGATCGCAGGTAACCAGCCAGTTGCCCGTCCGATCACTGCCATGGATAAAAAAGGGGGAATATGTCATCGTGCTGTCACCAAATTTGAAGCAGGTGTACGGCAGTTGCCTAGAGATGTGAATTGGGCAATAACGTGCCAACTGTTAGCGGTATCAGATAAATTCGGAAAAGAGACAGCATCATGCGACGCCTGCGGAATGTGAAAATCGTGGCCACCCTTGGCCCGGCTTCGGACACTTACGAGATGATCCGGGCATTGCACGAAAACGGGGCGGATGTTTTTCGCCTGAACATGTCGCACGGTACGCAGGCCGAGATCGCGGAAAAGCATCGCATCATTCGTCAGGTCGAAGAAGACTTGAGCTCGACCATCGGCATTTTGGCCGACCTTCAGGGCCCCAAGCTGCGCGTGGGTGTTTTTGCCAGCGACGGTGAGATGTTGGACGAGGGCGCGTCTTTTCGGTTGGACCTGGACAAGGCCGAGGGCGACAGCTCTCGTGTGTGCCTCCCACACCCAGAAATCTTTGCGGCGCTGGAGCCTGGTAAGACTCTGCTGGTCAACGATGGCAAAATCCGCCTCCGGGTAGAAACCTGCGGCCCTGACTTTGCCAACTGTATCGTTGTGGCCGGCGGCGTGATTTCCGATCGCAAGGGCGTGAACGTACCGGATGTAGAGCTGCCCCTGGCGGCCTTGTCAGAAAAGGACCGCGCCGATCTGGAATTTGCGGCCCAGCTGGGTGTTGACTGGATGGCGCTCAGCTTTGTCCAACGTGCCGCGGATGTCCAAGAGGCCCGTGATTTGATCAAAGGCCGCGCTGCGGTTCTGTCCAAGATCGAAAAGCCCAATGCGGTGGAACGCTTTGATGAAATTCTGGCGGTGAGCGATGGGATCATGGTGGCCCGTGGCGATCTGGGTGTGGAATTGCCGGTGCAGGCGGTTCCCCCGATCCAGAAACGCCTGGTGCGCAAGTGCCGCAATGCGGCCAAACCGGTGATCGTGGCCACACAGATGCTGGAATCCATGATCGAAAGCCCGATGCCGACCCGTGCCGAAGTGTCAGATGTGGCCACGGCCATCTATGAGGGGGCGGACGCTGTGATGTTGAGCGCGGAAAGCGCGGCAGGCAGCTATCCCATCGAGGCGGTGACCACGATGGACAATGTGGCTGCCGAGGTGGAGCGCGATCCGACTTATACCCAGATCATCGAATCGAGCCGGACCTCGAACCGCGGCTCTGTGGCCAATGGTATTGTGGCCGCCGCCCGCGAGATCGCGGAAACGGCTGATATCAAGGCCATTGCCTGTTTCACCCAAAGCGGGACAACGGCCCTGCTGACCGCGCGCGAACGGCCTCGCGTGCCGATTATCGCCTTGACCCCGCTGGTGGGTACGGCCCGCCGTCTGGCGCTCAGCTGGGGTTGCAACTGTGTGATCACCGGGGTGATGGATCGCTTTAAGGGGGCGGTTGTCGGGGCCGCCAAGGCCGCGCGGGATGAGGGCTTTGCCACCGCCGACGACCAGATCGTCGTGACGGCCGGCGTACCTTTCAACGTGACGGGCAGCACAAATATTCTGCGCGTTGCCCCCTGTGATGAACGTTTGATTTACTCAACTGATCCAGAGTAACCTCGCCGCGTTATAGGTAAGGTTACTGTTTTGGACTCTGATCTGTTTTTGGTGCTGGGGATTATCCTGGCTGGATTTTCCATTCCCTCCATCCTGTCGGCAATGACGGACGGGCGCGCGCCGCGTGCGTCTGCGTTGACCATTCTGATTGCGGGGGGAATGGTGCTCTATGCGATCCAGACGCAGCCAGGGGGATATGAGCTGCAAAGCATTCCGGACGTGTTTGTGCGCGTCTTTGCCCGCTTTATCTAAGGCCAATCCCGAACTGAAAGCGATGCGCCTCGGCGATTAGGGCGCTCGGTGACCGCACTGGACAGTGGCGGCGTGATGCGGGGCCATCAGTTATGCGCTGGCGCAATGCAAACGGGCCTGTCCAGCAATGGCCAGAGCGGCAATTTATGCTTGCTCCTTGGCCCGATCCCTCCTAAGAGACGTTTCGTTCCGCGCGGCCGGCCGATAGTGGCATGCCGAGTCGCGCATTGACCGAACTCAGATCAAGGAGACGGAAATGCCCAAGATGAAGACGAAATCGAGCGCCAAAAAGCGCTTTAAGGTGACGGCCACCGGTAAGGTGATGGCCGGTCAGGCAGGCAAACGGCACGGCATGATCAAGCGTACGCGCAAGTTCATCCGCGACGCGCGGGGCACAACGACCCTGTCCGCACCCGACGCCAAAATCGTCAAGGGCTTCATGCCCTACGACCGCTAAGCCTGAAGGAGAGCTGATATGTCCCGCACCAAAGGTGGTACAGTTACCCACGCCCGTCACAAGAAGGTCATCAAGGCCGCCAAAGGTTATTATGGCCGCCGCAAAAGCACCTTCAAGGTTGCCCGCCAGGCCGTTGACAAAGCCAACCAATACGCAACCCGCGACCGCCATAACCGCAAGCGGAATTTCCGTGCTTTGTGGATCCAGCGGATCAACGCTGCTGTGCGCGCGCATGACGAAGCCTTGACATATAGCCGTTTCATCAACGGTCTGTCCTTGGCTGGTATCGAAGTAGACCGTAAGGTTCTGGCCGATCTGGCCGTCAACGAGCCCGACGCATTCGCGGCGATCGTGGACCAAGCCAAAGGCGCGCTGAGCGCCTGATCGCCGAGCATCGGCACGACATTGCCAAAAGGCCCCGTTCCAGACCGGAGCGGGGCCTTTTTCGTCACAATTCCCCATGTAATGAACACGGTTTGGGCACAGTTCAGTAACCATACTCGGCTACACACGTGCGAAACGAAACAGTGGCGAAACCGTGGCGCGGATCAGCGAACTTCATTATTCTAATGCCTATGCGCGTAATTCGGGCGTATCGGAATTCCTTGAGGTTGCGCTGGGCCCTTCGGATGATCCCGCGGATTTCGTTGTCGGTTTTTACCAAAGCGACGGAACTCTGGGCCTTGAGGTGACCCTGGATGACCCTCGTGTCATCCAAACCGTAGATCCTGACAATGGCGAGGTCATCTATGTTCTGTCGGCGGATAACCTGCCGATTGCGCTGACCGATCCGGATGGCGGTGGGGCAAATAATTACGAAGCGTACGCTTTGACCAACACAGATACCGGTGAGGTTCTGGACTTCTACGACATTGGCGGTGGAACGCAGAACATCGTCGCCCAGAGCGGTGCCGCGGCCGGGGCAACCTCGGAAAACCTTGCGGTGGTTGTGGGCCCGGACGCCACCACCACATCGATCCAGTTCAACCAACCCAACCCCAATACGCTGACCTATGAGGCGACAAGTTCGGGTGACACTGGCATTGCCTGTTTCGTGGCGGGCACGTTGATCGACACTGTTGCGGGCCCCACACGGGTCGAGGCGTTGCAAGCGGGCGACATCGTCCTGACCGAAGATCATGGTCCACGCCCGCTGAGTTGGACAGGGCGGCGCACGGTATTGGGCATGGGCGACTTTGCCCCGATCTGCATCCTGCCTGGCGCATACGGTGCCGTCGCCCCTGTTTGGGTGTCACCGCAGCACCGCATTCTGGTCAGCGACTGGCGCGCCCAGCTTTATTGTGGCGAGGACGAGGTGCTGATTGCCGCCAAGGCGTTGCTGGATGGCCACCGGGTCATACAGATGCCGCGCCGAGCGGTGACGTATGTGCATCTTCTTTTCGACGGTCATGAGATTGTTCAAAGCCATGGGCTACGCAGCGAAAGCTATTTCCCTGTCGCCGCTGAGACCGCGGGTTGGTGTCCGGAAACGCTGCGGGAACTGACGGCCCTGTTCCCGGATATCGCGGAGCACGGCATCGGAGTAACGGCCAGGCCCGTTCAAACCGTGCGCTACGGTCCGGTGCTGCGCGCCGCCTGAACCCACGCGTTGGCAGGTGTGCACACGGCCAAGTAGTTTTTGGCAAAAAGACCTGCAAAAACCGCCCCTTTGCCCCCTCTTTCATTGCGCGACATGTCCAAACTGTGCATTGAAAAAGGTGGGGATAGACGAAATGACCACTGAACGTGCCTTCGACAGACGGTTGGTCGCCATTTTGGCGGCTGATATCGTTGGGTTTTCCCGCTTGATGGAGCGGGACGAAGAAGGTGTCATTCGTAGGCAGGCCGATATTATGGCGGGTCCCTTTGCCGAGTGCATCGCCGAGGGCCACGGCCGCATCATCAAGACGACGGGCGATGGCGCGCTGGTCGAATTCAGCAGTGCGGTGGCCGCCGTCCGCGCCGCCATGGCCTTTCAGCACCACATGACCGTCCAGGAAAGCAGCTGGCCCGAAGTGCTGCGTATCCGTTACCGCATTGGCGTCAATCTGGGCGATGTGGTGATGCGTGACGGAGATGTCTGGGGCGATGGCGTGAACCTTGCCGCGCGGCTCGAAGGGTTGGCTGATCCCGGCGGCATCGCAATCTCGTCGGCGGTTTTTGAGCAGATTGTCGGGAATCTGGGCAGTGAATTTGAAGATACCGGGGACCGGCAGGTCAAGAATATCGCTCGTGCGATCCGCATGTATAAATGGACGGGGAACCCGATCCAGCAGCCGGTGATGCGAGCCGTGCGTTCGCGAGGGCAAAAGCCCGTCGTGGCGCTGCGCGCCTTTGACGTGCTTGGTCGGTCGGACGACGGCGAAATGCTGGCGCTGGCCTGCCACGAGGCGGTGACGGCGACATTGTCAAACCACACGGGATCTGAGGTGGTGCAGGACGAGGCGCAAGCCGGTTACGTGGGCATTGCCAGCTTTCAGATGATCGGCAATCGTTATCGTGTGATCATCAAATGCCTTGATACGGACGAAAACAAGACCTTTGGCACCGTCCGTTTTGATGGTCAGATCGAAGATATCTTTGCCACTCAGGATGAGCTGTCCTCTCACATTGCCACGGCTATTCGCGCGGCCATCACAGCCCGCGAAGTCGACAAGCGCGACGATGGCGAAGAGGCCGATATCGAGCACATGATCGGCAAGTCAGGCGTTCTCTTGTTGGGAGCGGACCGGGCCGAATGGGACGTGGCGGGCAAGCTGATCGACCTGGTACTGGAGCAGGAACCCGACAACTTCATGGCACTAGCCCTGCGCGCGGCGCATCTGATGTATGAGGCGAAATGTGGGTATCGCCACGTGTCTGACGCAGATGCACGCACGGCCTATCAGTGTCTGCGCCGCTCGCTGAGCTTGAACACCCACAGCGATTTCGTGAACGTCATCCAAAGCTCGTACAATGTGTGGGTGACGGGCGATATTCCGGCGGCGCTGCGGGACGTGCAGCGCGCGCTCGAGATCAATCCGCATTTTGGCACGGGCCAGGCGATGCTGGGCCTCATCACGATCCTGAATGGCGAATACCGCGTCGGGGTTGAGGCGATCAGCCGGGTCACAGCCTCGCTGAACCAGAACCCGATTTACCACCTTGTCGCAGGCAGCGAAGCGCTGGGCCATTTCGCCTTGGGTGCTGACGAGCGCTGTCTGGACTGCGCGCACCGATCGCTCCAACAGCAGCCCACTTTTGTGCAATCCATGCTGCATGTGATTGCCGTGGCCCAACGCATGGGCGACACAGGGCAGGTGGCACGGATGAAAGACCAACTGCTCTCCGATCACAACGAATTCCGCCTTGAAGATATGCGGCCCATCCCGTTCCGCGATGCGGATCAGTGGGCGCAATACCGGGCCTTGCTGCGCCAGGCGGGCCTGCCGGAATAATCGAGATCGCAGGGGTTTGAAGACCTCGGTTCGTCTACGGCTCACCATCACTCTTTTCAGAATTTTGGATTTGTGTACTCTTATCGCGTGAATTTTTTGGCGAGGTTTGATTTGAGCTACAACGGATTTGAAACAGCAGAAACACCGCGTTTGGTGGATTACCTGGTCACCGCACTGAACGTGGACAGCGTTCCGCAATCCGGGGGCCGCTACGGTGCAAAAGGTCCCAAAGGCATATACAGAATGCTTGGAGGTGTGCAAAATGATGACGGCGCACAGGCGCAGGGTATTCTGAGCAGTGACCTCAAGATGGAAATGGCCGTCGCACGCGTCTACGCTGAAGCTGCCCGTCACAGTTTTGGTTTCATGGACGACTCAGACCTCCGCCCCAACCCCGCCCAAGCAAATCGTGCCTTCAAGCTGGCGGAAAAATTCGATGACGTGCGAGGCACGATTGCGCGGATCAGGGGCAGCAAACTGGGCGGCATTCCCGTCTATCGGCCCAAAGGCATCAAGGGTGATGTGCTGCCGCTCTTTGATGTTACGGATACCAAGAACTTGAAGGGTCTGGCAAAGCGTACTGGCATCAGCTTGGACACTCCCGACGATCCCAACCGCCCGCTGGGGTCGGCACAGGCAGAACAGGTGCAAGAAGCCATTTCAGAGGACAAATCGGTCGAGATGCAGACCGACTCCAATCAGACCCTTGGCCGCATCATGGGCCTCTTTGGGCGAAACGTTGAAAAGGCGGCCATGGCCGCCGCGACGACGCCACCCGGTGGCAGCAACACGCCGCCCAGCGGTCATGTCAAATTGCGGCTGATCGCAAATACTCCGCTTGTCCATGTGGATTACAAATGGGCATGGATCGAACGCGAAATGCGGTTCGGTAAAACTGACGCTAACAACGAGGCGCAACGGACCATCGAAGAGGGCGTGTACCGTTTTGCTACGCCAGACCGAAACCCGCCCGATGGTATCGAGGATGAAGGGCTTTACGACTGCTTCGCCCTGAACCCCACCGTGCATCTGCGCGACTTCTAGGAGGCTGCGATGGAACAGGAACTGGCCACCGCAGCAAGTGAATACGGCGCGTTCGAACCCGCCTATCTTTACGTTACGACCGCTGTGACAACGATTGCGGCCATCACACAAATTGTTTTTCCCAAGGTACTCTTTCCCGCCGTTCCGGAACGCGCGGCCATTTTGCGGGTCATTGGTGTGCTGGTCTTGTTCGCGCTCTTGGCGGTCAATGTCATCAACCTGTTTTGGCCGCGCGAGGCGCTTGTTCTCGTGACGTATTACCTGATTGCGATCTGTGCCGCGGCTGTCGCCCTCGTTCTATATCTGCTGTTCCGCAGTCTCTGGGCAAAAAACCTTGTTGGCAGAGGGGGCGCCGATGTGGTCGCCATTGTTGGCCCTTCCATGCGTCCAGACGTGCGAAAACGTTTTAACGAGGCCAACCGTGATCCGACCAAGATCCTGCAAGGAGCGGATTACGACGTGACGGCCATATGGCCCGCGTGGTCGCGCTACACGGGCTACGTTGCACTGTTTGCAACATCTGCTGTCGCGCAAGTCTGCGGGGTGGTGTCCGTTTTGATGGTCGCGATGATCCTCGCAGACCCGCCTGTAGTGGAAGTGGTTGACGAAACAGGTGCTGCCAAGGTTCGCACAATCCCGGCGCAATTTGTGTTTGAGGTCGACAAGGCCACTTTGGCCGATCCGACCGTGGGCCAGATGCAGGCCGAACTGGCCGAGATAGAGGCTTTTTCCCCTCAGTTGGTCATTGTTCGCGGTCACACCGACACGTCAGGTGACGCTGCCTATAACCGTGACCTGTCGCAGCGGCGCGCGGATGCGGTGGCCGCCTGGCTTGCCGCGCAACCTCTGCTGTCAGAGATCGAGATCAGGGCGCAAGGCATGGGCGAGGATTGCTTGCGATTTTCCGAGAATGGCTTGCAAGGTGAAGGGCTGGCGCGGGCGCAGCAGAACAACAGGCGGGTCGAACTTGTGTTGCTGCAATCTGTCGACGCCGCTGATGACGTTCAATCCCAATGCAACCCCGCGTGAACGAAAAGGCCCCACCGCGAGCGGCAGGGCCTATCCAGGTCGAAGGGCAAAGGACACCCCAAGGGGGTGCCCTCCTGATCAGTTGTCCTGGACCAGACCCGCAGGCGGTGCTGCGCGCGGGGCCAGAGCAAATTGGACCCGACGGTTGACCGCCTCGCCCGAGATTGTGCCCGACAGGTTGATGGGACGTTTCGCGCCAAAGCCCTTGGGCTCCATTGCTGTCACATCATAGCCTTCGCTCTGTAGTTGATCGATTACGGATTGGGCCCGGAACCAGCTGAGATCCATGTTGATCTTTTCGCTGCCGCGGCGGTCAGAGTGACCCTCGACGATGACTTTCACTTCGTCACACATTTCGACGGCCGTCGCGATATTGCGCACGCGGATCATGTCAGCCGGGTCGGGCTGGTCGCCGCCCACCGGGAAGTTAACGGTTGTGATACCAACCATCGTGTCGAGGTAATCCACACATGATGGCACGCGGTAGCGGTGAAACCGGCCCAGACGCAGCGGTACGGTATTCACGGTGCTGGCGACCTGCACGGGGGCCTCGGTCGGCTGTGGTACTGGCGTAGGCGCCGGTGCCACAGCTGCAATCACGGCTGTGGTGGCCGGGGGCGTCGTTGCCTGCTCGGATTGCAACAAGTTTACGTTGGTTCGGGTGACCGCGTCCGTCGCACCTGGAAACGTGGGTTCCGTAAGGCCGGTATTGGCGGCTGCTGCAATGTTTTGGTTGGATTGCACAAATAACAAGGTCGACGTAACGATCAGCCCGGCAAACAGGGCCAGAAAGACAAAGGCACCAGCAGCAATAACCCAGCCGGACAGGCCCGCGCGCTGTGGCGGTGGCGCAAAGGCCTGTTGCTGCGGCGCATACCCACCTTGTGTGTTCATCGTTAATTTCGTCATTGCGCTGTCCCCCAAGACCAGGCGTTGTCTCATCGGCGGGCAAAATGGGCTGATTTTGTCATTATCCCGCATATATGGCAGTTGCGGGCCCCAAGTTGCCTATCCTTGGTAGCGACACAAACACATCGCGAATCATTTCTCAACACTGTCAACGCATGGTGATTCGTTTTTTTGTGCGGTGATTCGTTTTTGTCGTCCAAAGACCGAATCGGCTTCTGCGTGACCGCATGGCTTGCACTGCTGCGGGCAACGGATTACTCCCCCTGCAACGCCTGAGCGGAGCAAAAACTATGGACGATCTCAAAGCGAAATACCTGTCGCAAATTGCCGACGCCTCGGACGAGGCCGCGCTGGAGGATATCCGCCTGGCCGCTGTCGGCAAAAAAGGCGAAGTCGCGCTCAAGATGCGCGAGTTGGGCCGCATGACACCAGAAGAACGCCAGGTGGCAGGTCCCGCGCTCAACGCGCTCAAGGATGAGATCAACGCGGCGCTGGCCGCCAAAAAAGTCGGTTTGGCAGATGCGGCCTTGGACGCGCGTTTGCGCGACGAATGGTTGGACGTGACACTACCCACACGCCCGCGCCGCCAGGGCACGATCCACCCCATCAGCCAAGTGAGCGAAGAGGTCACGGCGATCTTTGCCGAAATGGGTTTTTCCGTTGCCGAAGGGCCGCGCATTGACACCGACTGGTACAACTTTGATGCGTTGAACATCCCCGGCCACCATCCCGCGCGGGCCGAGATGGACACGTTTTATATGCACCGGGCCGAGGGCGACAACCGCCCACCCCATGTGCTGCGCACGCACACTTCGCCTGTCCAGATCCGGTCGATGGAGAAGACCGGTGCGCCCACCCGCATCATTTGCCCCGGCGGTGTGTACCGCGCCGACTATGACCAGACGCACACGCCCATGTTCCACCAGGTCGAGGGCCTTGCCATCGACCGCGACATCAGTATGGCCAACCTGAAGTGGGTGCTCGAAGAGTTCGTGAAATCCTATTTCGAGGTGGACGGTGTCGATTTGCGGTTCCGCGCCTCGCACTTTCCCTTCACCGAACCCTCGGCCGAGGTCGACATCCGCTGTTCCTGGGAAGGTGGTACGCTTAAAGTGGGCGAGGGCGACGATTGGCTCGAAATCCTGGGCTCTGGCATGGTGCATCCCAAAGTTCTGCAAGCGGGTGGGATTGATCCTGACGAATGGCAGGGCTTTGCCTTTGGCATGGGGATCGACCGGATTGCGATGCTGAAATACGGCATCCCCGACCTGCGCGCGTTCTTTGATAGCGACCTGCGCTGGCTGCGCCACTACGGCTTTGCCGCCTTGGATGTCCCGACCCTGCACGGCGGGCTGAGCCGCTAGCCCTGGTCCGCCCTTCTCTCGTTTGAAAATCCTCCCGCTTGAGAGCTGGTTTGCCAAGCGGTTCGCCCTGTCCGCGAGGCGAAACCGCTCTATCTAGAGGGTATGACCAAATACATCGTCGTCGCAATGATCGTGCTCATCGTGATCGCCCACATCTTTTTGTGGCGCTCGAGCATGGATCCGGCTCTCAAGCTGACGTTCACTGTGATCAATGCGACCGCTTGGACCATTATCCTCGGTCCAGTCTTCTTTGTGGATCGCTGGATGAAAGCCACACGTGCCAAGAACGCTGAAAACAATGAGGCGGGTAAAGACGTTGTGACGTGACACTGTCCGCCACGACGTTAGGGTCGCCCGCATGAGATATCTGATTTTTGGATTGGCCCTGATCTGGGCCCTGCCCGCCGCAGCCATGGGTCCCTGGCAGGACTGTGGTGGTGAGGTGGCCTGCACCCTTGGCGACCGGTCGTACCACATTCGGCTTCCCGACGATTGGGACGGGCAAAGTCCGATGCCCGTGATGCTGCATTTCCACGGGTGGCAACGGACCGGCGCTCTGCCTGTGAACCACGGTCGGATTTCCGGGGCAACCCGGAGGCGGGGCGTGCTGCTGGTCGCCCCCAATGGGTTGCGCAAGACCTGGGATTTCTGGGACAGCGACACTGACGATGTACCCTTTGCGGCTGCCGTTCTGGCGGATGTCGCCAAACGCTATCCGGTGGATGAAGAGAATATCTTTGTCTCCGGCTATTCCTTCGGCTCGGCCATGGCGTGGCGCTACGTGTGCGAGAACGGCAATGACGTGCGCGCGCTCTTGGCGGTTGCGGGCACGTTGTCACAATCCGAAACCTGCCCTCAGGCACCAGGCGAAGTGCGCCATGTGCACGGGTTGAATGACACGGTTATGGATTTCCCCATGGGCCCTGGCGGTGACGTGACCCATCCGGTGGAGTTGTGGCGCGCCGCCTATGGTTGCGGCGCTGGCGAGGCGCGCGGGGTGTGGCAACAAGTGGATTTCCTGACACTTAGCCGGACAGAGTGGGATACGTGCGCAACGGGCCGGGTCAGCCTTGATCTGCATCCGGGTGGCCATTTCATCCCGCATGGTTGGTTTGCGCGACATCTGGACGAGCTTTTGGACCTGCCGTTCAGCTATCCGTGACCGATGGCAAACGACAGGTCCTCGTTGCGGGCTGAAATGAAGCCGTCGCAACGAAGGCTTTAAGGCGGACCTATTGGTGCGCCTGCGCAGCCTTGCACCCGGGCCTGATCTTTGCCATTGCAGGGCGACCGCGCACGCAAGGACCTGATCGCATGAAATTCACGCTTTCCTGGCTGAAACAGCACCTCGATACGACCGCTTCGGTGGATGACATCTGCTATGCCCTGACCGACCTCGGCCTTGAGGTGGAAGGGGTCGAAGACCGCGGTGCCAAGCTGGCCGATTTTACCATCGGCAAAGTCATAAGCGCGGAAAAGCATCCCGATGCAGACCGCCTGCGCGTCTGTCAGGTCGACACCGATGAGGGTATGAAACAGATCATCTGTGGCGCACCCAATGCCCGCGAAGGCATTACCGTCGTCGTGGCGAAACCCGGCGTCTATGTCCCCGGCATCGACACCACCATTGGCGTTGGCAAGATCCGCGGTATCGAAAGCTTTGGCATGATGGCGTCCGAGCGCGAGATGGAACTGAGCGAAGAGCATGACGGCATCATCGAATTGCCCTCGGGCGAGGTCGGCGACCGGTTCGTGGACTGGCTGGCCGAAAATGACCCTGCCAAGGTCGACCCGGTGATCGAGATTGCCATCACCCCCAACCGACCCGACGCGCTGGGCGTCCGCGGCATCGCCCGCGATCTGGCTGCGCGTGGTTTGGGTACGTTGAAAGCAGCACCTGAGCCGTCCCTCGAAGGGGCGTTCCCTTGCCCGATCACTGTCACCATCGACGACGATACGCTGGGTCAGTGCCCCGTCTTCTTTGGCCGGATGATCCGGGGCGTCAAGAACGGCCCAAGCCCTGCCTGGTTGCGGGACCGCCTGCGTGCCATTGGCTTGCGTCCGATTTCATTCCTTGTGGACGTGACAAACTACTTCACCTTTGACCGCAACCGCCCTTTGCACGTCTTTGACGCGGACAAGATTGCGGGCGGCGCCTTACGCGTTCACCGGGCTGTCGGGGGCGAGACACTCGTGGCCCTGGACGACAAGGAATATACGTTCGCGCCCGATATGACCCTGATTTCGGATGCCAATGGCGTCGAAAGCATCGGTGGCGTCATGGGCGGCCTGCACAGCGGCTGCACCGAAGAGACGGTTAACGTTTTTGTCGAGGCGGCCTATTTCGATCCGGTGCGCACCGCTTATACGGGCCGCGCGCTGCGCATCAATTCCGACGCGCGTTACCGGTTTGAACGGGGCATTGACCCGGCCTTTACGCCCATTGGTCTCGATCTCGCCTGCGAGATGATCGTGGACATTGCCGGTGGTGAAGTGTCCAGTCGCGTGCAAGCCGGTGCCATCCCTGACACCGCGCGGGCGTACCGCCTGAATGCGGCGAGGGTCCAAAGCCTTGTGGGCATGGACATCCCGGAATCCGAACAGCGCCAGACGCTGACGGCGCTCGGCTTTCGCCTTGATGGCGATATGGCGCACGTCCCCAGTTGGCGACCCGATGTGATGGGCGAGGCGGACCTTGTCGAGGAAGTGGCGCGCATTGCGTCTCTGACCAAGCTCAAGGGCAAGCCGCTGCCACGGCTGACCACCGGTGTGCCCAAGCCAGTTATGACGCCGATGCAACGCCGCCAACAGGCGGCGCGCCGGACGGCGGCGGCACTGGGGTACAACGAATGCGTGACCTACAGCTTTATCGATCAGGCCTCTGCTGCGCTCTTTGGCGGTGGCGATGATGCCACGATGCTGGAAAACCCGATCTCGACCGACATGAGCCATATGCGGCCCGCACTGTTACCGGGCCTTTTGCAGGCTGCGGCCCGCAACCAGGCGCGCGGCTTCATGGATCTGGCCCTGTTCGAAGTGGGCCCAGCCTTTCACGGGGGGGAGCCGGGCGAGGAGCATAACCTCGTCAGTGGCCTATTGGTGGGTCGGACTGGTCCAAAGGATGTGCATGGTGCGTCCCGCCCCGTCGACGTGTTCGACGTGAAGGCGGATGCCGAGGCTGTTCTGGCGGCTGTGGGCGCGCCTGCGCGCGTGCAAATCCTGCGCGGTGCCAGCGATTGGTGGCACCCCGGACGCCATGGCATGATCTGCCTTGGTCCCAAGAAAGTGCTGGGTGTTTACGGTGAATTGCACCCCCGCGTGCTGGATGCGATGGACATCAAAGGGCCTGCCATGGCCTTTACCCTTTGGCCCGAGGAAGTGCCCTTGCCGCGCAAGGCAGGCACGAACCGCGGCGCGCAAGACATCAGCGACCTACAGGCGGTCGAACGGGATTTCGCCTTTGTCGTCGATGCCGGTGTTGATGCCCTGACGCTGGTCAATGCGGCTAGTGGTGCAGATAAGGCTCTGATTGAGGATGTGCGCGTCTTTGACGAGTTCATCGGTGGAAGCCTGGGTGAGGGCAAGAAATCGCTGGCCATTACCGTGCGCCTTCAGCCCCGTGAAACGACGCTGAAGGATGCCGATATCGAGGCGGTAGCCAAAAAAGTGATCGAAAAGGTCACCAAGGCCACGGGCGGTAGCCTGCGGGGTTAACGCTCCGCCAGCATGTCGGCGATCAAATCAAACGCCAGCCGGATGCGTCGGCTGGTGTGCAACTCGCGATGCGTGACCAACCACACTGGAAAGGTGATGGCTGGCCGATCAGGCAGTACCCGCACCACATCCGTGAATTGCGCGGCAATGTCGTCGGACATCGGCAAAATCCCAAAGCCGCGCCGCAGGAGTTCCCAATTGGTGACACCGCTGGTCGAGCCTGCTCGCATATGGGCGGAAGTGACGTGGATGCCCTGCATCCCCAGCGCTTCGATGAACCGCGCGTCATCGCCAAAACTGATAAAGTCGTGGTCCAGTAGGTCTTCAACCGTTTCGGGCGCGCCGCGTGCGGCGATGTAGTCTTTCGACGCGTAAAGATGCCCGGTTGCATCCTTGACCAGCCGTGCAATCAGGTCTGGTTGTTCGGGGCGGACATGGCGGATCGCGATATCGGCCTCGCGTTTCAGGATATCGCGAATGTCGTTGGCGGCGACTACATCCACCCGCAAATTGGGGGCCATGCTGCGCAGCCGCATCATGATATCGGGCAGGACATAGGCGCTCATCATGTCACTAGCCGTGACCTTGATCACACCATCCAAAGACTGCGCGCGCCCTTGGGCCATTAGTGCGATGCGCGTCGCTGCCTCGCCCATATTGCGTGCCTCGTTCAACAGATCGCGCCCGGCATCCGTCAGTTGCATGGCCCGGGTGGTGCGCTGAAACAGGGCCAGCCCCAACTCTTCTTCCAGGGCGGCCACCTGGCGACCCAAAGTGGGTTGGGTCAAGCCCAAATGACGGGCCGCACCTGACAAGGATCCCTCCTCGGCAGTGGCCAGAAAGGCGCGCATCCGGTTCCAGTCAAAGCTTTGACCTATACGATTTTGCATGCGTAACCTACAGATTTCGGGGATATTGAGGGTGATCGTTCCGACTTATATGCGCGGATAAAGGAGAAACGCAATGAAACCTGATAGTGCATTCTGGGACAAGATCGCCGCCAAATACGCGGCTCAACCGATTTCCGATATGGCCTCTTATAATCTGACGATGGAACGTGTGGCGTCACACCTGACGCCGGACGCCCGAGTTCTGGAACTGGGCTGTGGGACAGGTGGAACCGCCTTGCGCCTGGCGGATCACGTGGGCCAAATCCTTGCCACAGACTTTTCCGCAGGGATGATCGCGCAAGCTCAGGCGCGGGACGGGGCCGATAACGTTCAGTTTCTGCAAGCTGGCGTGTTTGACGACACCCTGACCCTCGGCGGGTTTGACGTGGTGATGGGGTTCAACGTGTTTCATTTGGTCGAAGACTTGCCCGCGACGTTTGCCCGTATCCATGCGCTGCTGGCACCCGGCGGCATCTTTATCTCCAAAACTCCATGTCTTGGGGAAAGGTCGCTGGGGCTAAAATTTGGTCTGCTAAAGCGCTTGATCCCTGCAATGCAATGGGTCGGCAAGGCCCCTTATGTTTCATTCGAGAGCATCGCGGGGATCGAGGCAAAGATCGCGGCAGCAGGCTTTCGGATCGTCGAGACAGGCAACTACCCGGTTCGTCCTCCGAACCATTTCGTGGTGGCCACGCGCCTCTGACCTTGCTTTTGGTGTCCGGTGCTGCACGTTACGCGGCAGTGAATGAAGGAGCCTTTAATGACACTGAATGTTTATCTCTCTGGCGAAATCCACACGGACTGGCGCGAGCAAATCATCGAAGGGGCAACAGGTCTGGATGTGGTGTTCTCGGGTCCGGTGACGGATCATGCAGCCAGCGACGATTGCGGCGTGGCAATTCTGGGGGCAGAGGAAAACAAGTTTTGGCATGACCACAAAGGGGCGATGATCAACGCGATCCGCACCCGTAAGGGTATCTCGGATGCAGATGTGGTCGTCGTGCGTTTTGGGGACCAGTACAAGCAATGGAATGCCGCATTTGATGCGGGTTATGCAGCGGCTTTGGGCAAATCCCTGATCATTCTGCATGGGCCGGATCATGCGCATCCCTTGAAGGAAGTTGACGCCGCCGCGCTCGCAGTTGCCGAGCGGCCCGGGCAAGTGGTTGAAATCCTGCGCTATGTGCTGACAGGCACATTGCCTGAATAAGGAACGGAGACCGACGCGGTCTCCGGCTGTTTTCTGACGCAGAAAACGGGGACAGCGGAAAGGGAAACCGCGTCGGTTTCCAGCCGGTCTTTGTGTGAAAGACCGATTTGGGTACACGGTTCCGACCCCGGGTAACGCTTGAACGGCGTGAATGGCGGGCCTAGCCTTATCGCAGGCTGGGAGGCACCTTTATGAAATATGACTATGTGATTGTGGGCGGTGGTTCGGCCGGCTGTGTGATGGCCTCTCGGCTCAGTGAGGATCCGGGCACCTCCGTCTGCCTGATCGAGGCTGGCGGGCAGGGGCGCGACATCTTTATCAGGGCGCCAGCGCTCATTGCAGCCATGATCTCTGGCCGTCCCAAGGTCAACAATTGGGCCTTTCATACCGAACCACAGCCCGGCCTGAACGGGCGCCGGGGGTTTCAGCCGCGAGGCAAGGCGTTGGGCGGCTCAAGTGCCATCAATGCTATGCTCTATGTGCGTGGACATCCGGCAGATTACGACGAATGGGCTGATCTGGGCTGTGACGGATGGGATTGGCAAAGCGTGCTGCCCTGGTTCAAACGGTCCGAGGGCAATGTGCGCGGCGCGGATGCCCTGCACGGGTCGGACGGCCCTTTGCAAGTTGCGGAACAATCCGAACCGCGTCCCATCACCCATGCCTTTGTCGAAGCGGCCACGCAGCAACAGCTGCGCGCGACCGATGACTTCAATGGACCTGGCCAAGAGGGCGTGGGTCTTTATCAGGTCACGCAGCATCATACCGGGCCTGCCAAAGGGGAGCGGTGCTCGGCCGCCGCCGCTTATCTGCCTGACGCAGTTCTCACCCGGTCCAACCTGACCGTGCTGACGCGCGCCATCGCGCAAAAGGTCGAGATGACCCAAGGCCGAGCCATTGGTGTGCGGATCAAGCATGGGGGCAAGATCAAGCTGATCGAAACTGGGCGCGAGGTGATCCTGTCGGCTGGTGCATTTGGCTCCCCCCAGTTGCTGATGCTGTCAGGGATTGGTCCGCGCGACGAGCTCGCAGACCACGGCATCGACACGCTGCATGAATTGCCGGGCGTGGGGCAGAACCTGCAAGACCATCTCGATTACATCCTCAGCTATCATTCCAAACGCGATGATGTGGTGGGTCTTGGCCCGAAGGGCCTGATGGACCTCGGCAAGGCCGCTATGCGCTGGCGCAAGGACGGATCGGGCCTGTTTGCCTCGCCCTTTGCCGAAGGCGGCGCCTTTTTGAAATCCAGCCCCGAGGTGGACCGCCCCGATCTGCAACTGCACTTTGTGGTGGGTATCGTGGATGACCATATGCGCAAGATCCACCTGAAGTTCGGCTATTCCTGCCATGTCTGCGTGCTGCGCCCGCACAGTCGCGGCAGCGTGGGCCTAACGGCTGCGGACCCCGCCAAACCGCCCCGTATTGATCCGCAATATCTCAGCGATCCTCGCGACCTCGAACTGTTGAAACAGGGTGCGCATCAGATGGAGGCAATCCTGACCGCTCCGCCGCTCGACCTATGGCGAGGCAAACGACTTTATCCTCACGACGGCACCGATGCAGGGTTGGAAGCCGATATCCGCGCCCGTGCGGATTCGATCTATCACCCGGTCGGCACCTGCAAAATGGGCGGCGATGACATGGCCGTTGTCGATCCGTCTGGATGCGTGCATGGCCTTGAGGGGCTGCGCGTGGTGGATGCTTCTCTCATGCCGAGGCTGATCGGGGGTAACACCAACGCCGCGACGATCATGATTGCCGAAAAGATTGCGGCGCAGATGCGCGGCGCGGTCTGAATCGGCGTTGCCACGCATCCATGGGTTTTCGTTTGATCCCGGGGGTTTGGGGCAGCCCCTAAACGCGCCAATTATTGGGGGCCAGCCCCCAAGCCCCCGGGATATTTAGGGCCAGAAGAAATCAGGGGCGCGGTGGAATGTTCATCGCCTTGGCGACCGCCGGGCGCGCCTTGAACCGGGCGACATAGGCCACAAGGTTCGGGTGATCATCCCAGCCGACCATCTCCTTGGCGCCGTAAAATTCCAAGGCGTTCAGCCAGGGGGCAATCGCAATATCCGCGATCGAGTATTCGCCGGTGATCCAGTCCTTGCCCTCAAGCTCTTGTTCCAGAACTGCGAGCAGGCGTTTGCCTTCGGCGACATAACGTTGCTGCGGGCGCTTGTCTTCCCACTCCGAGCCGGCAAATTTCACGAAAAAGCCCATCTGCCCCAGCATCGGGCCAAGTCCGCCCATCTGGAACATGACCCACTGGATCGTCTTGGCTTTCTCGGCGGCAGTCTTGCCCATCAGTTTGCCGGATTTTTCCGCTAAATAGATCAGGATCGCACCAGACTCAAACAGGCCCAGCGGGCCGTCCGGCCCATTAGGGTCGATGATCGCGGGGATCTTGTTGTTGGGGTTGAGTGACAGGAATTCGGGGCTTTTGACGTCTGCATCCGACAAGGTCACAAGATGCGCCTCGTAGGGAATGCCCATTTCCTCAAGCGCAATGGACGCCTTCACGCCGTTTGGGGTCGGGAAGGAAAAAAGTTGCAGGACATCGGTGTTCTGCGGGGTCCATTTCTGGGTGATTGGAAAGGCGCTGAGGTCGGCCATTGGGGCATCTCCTGATTGTTATGGTCACGACATAGGCGATTTTCCCCCCAGAAATAGGCTTGGCGTTGTGAGATCATGTGTTAACGAGTGTTCGCACGCGCACCAACATCAACAATAAGGGTGCGCCAAAGCCAACGAGGGAACAAATATGCTTAACGAATTCAAAGACTTCATCGCCAAGGGCAATGTCATGGACATGGCTGTTGGTATCATCATCGGCGCGGCCTTTACAGCCATTGTGTCGTCCCTGGTCGCCGATCTGATCAATCCGTTCATTGGTCTGTTCCTCGGCGGGATCGATTTCACCAACATGTATTTCGTGCTGTCGGGTGATGTTGCACCCGGTGCGTCGCTGGAGGCAGCCCGTGAGGCGGGTGCCGCGGTCTTTGCTTATGGCGCTTTCATCATGGCCATCATCAACTTTCTGATCATCGCCTTTGTTGTGTTCATGCTGGTGCGCTATGTCAATAAGGTCAAAGCCGCAACCGAGACACCCGAAGAGCCGGTAGAAGAGGCCCCCGCAGGCCCGTCCGAGCTGGATATTCTGAAAGAAATCCGGGACGCGCTGGCCAAACAAGCCTGAGCCGGTTGATCAAACGAGAAGGCCGTCCTGCGTGTCAGGGCGGCCTTTTTCGTTTCCATAGTTCCCACAATCATCTGTGGGTGCCGTGACAGCGGGCCATTGCCCATCTGCGACGTCAGTCCGACGCAGCTACCTATTGCTTGAGGGCCAGGGTGGGGGCCAGCACGTCGATCCCCAGCGCCTTGCCGACGGCGTAATAGGTCAGTTTGCCCGCATGCACGTTCAAACCCGCCAAAAGGTGCGGATCATCCTCGCAGGCCTGCCGCCACCCCTTATCTGCCAGCGCCAGCATGAAGGGCATCGTGGCGTTCCCCAGCGCGATGGTCGAGGTGCGGGCCACAGCCCCCGGCATATTGGCGACGCAATAGTGCATGATACCGTCCACGTCGTAAATCGGGTCGTCATGGGTGGTGGCGCGCGACGTCTCGAAACACCCGCCCTGGTCAATGGCAACGTCGACGATGGCGGCACCAGGCTTCATCGTGGACAGTTGCGCGCGGCTGACCAATTTGGGTGCAGCGGCCCCGGGGATCAGAACCGCGCCCACAACCATATCCGCTTCGGCCACCAGTTCGGCGGTATTGCCCTGGCTGGCAAAGCTGGTCTTGAACTGCCCGCCAAAGACGTCGTCAAGGTAGCGCATACGGGGCAGGGACCGGTCGAGCACGGTCACATCCGCGCCCATGCCTGCCGCGATCCGCGCCGCGTGCGTGCCCACGACGCCGCCGCCGATCACAATAACCCGGGCCGGGCCGACACCGGGTACCCCGCCCATCAGAACACCGCGCCCGCCATTTGCCTTTTGCAGGGTCCATGCGCCGACTTGCGGGGCCAACCGCCCCGCCACTTCGGACATAGGTGCGAGCAGCGGCAGGCCACCGGCGGCATCCGTCACGGTTTCATAGGCGATGGCAGTACAACCCGATGCCAACAGGTCATGGGTTTGATCGGGGTCCGGGGCCAGATGCAGATAGGTGAACAATAGCTGCCCTTCGCGCAGCATCTTCCGCTCCGCGGCCTGGGGTTCCTTGACCTTGACGATCATGTCGGCAGTGGCAAACACCTCGGCCGCCGTGCCAACGACCTGAGCACCGGCCTCGACATAGTCTGTATCGGGAAAACCCGCGCCGATCCCTGCGTTTGTCTCGACCACCACGGTATGGCCGTGGGCCACGGCCTCGCGGGCGGCATTGGGCGTCAGGCCCACGCGGTACTCTTGGGATTTGATCTCTTTCGGGCAGCCGATTTTCATATTTGGTCCTCCTCCGGATTTGGGCCAGTATCGGCGTGCATCCTTGCAATGGGGCACGAAAGAGCAGTCGTGTTTACGCATAACCATCGAATATTCTTGCAGTTTAGATCGCATTCATGAAAGAAATCAGCGTAAATGACACTTGATGCAACAGATCGCCGTATCCTGTCGGCCCTTCAGCGCAAGGGGCGGATGTCCAATGCTGACCTCAGCGAGGCCGTGAACCTGTCACCCTCGGCCTGTCACAGGCGGGTGCAGCGCTTGGAAGAGGCGGGATATATCCGAGACTACGTGGCGCTGCTGGATGCGCGCAAGATGGGCGTGCCCACCACCGTATTCGTTGAGATCACGTTGCAGGGCCAAGCCGACGAAGTGTTGGAGGCCTTTGAAAAGGCGGTCGCGCGCATCCCCGACGTGCTCGAATGCCACCTGATGGCGGGAACGGCGGATTACATCCTCAAGGTCGTCGCCGAAGGGACCGAAGACTTCGCTCGCATCCACCGCCAGCACCTGGCGCGACTGCCTGGCGTGGCGCAAATGCAAAGCAGTTTTGCCCTGCGGACAGTGTTCAAGACGACGGCCCTTCCCGTCTGATCCTTGCGGGTGCATTTGGCATAGCTTATGCGCGCCCTGCGGGTTAGCGCAGAGGCGGCCCTCGCCCAGGCCCAGACAGAGATCGACAAGCTGACGATCTTTGCCAGCGTGGACGGCAGGTTGGAGCAATTCGTGCTGCAGGAGGGCGATCTGGTGAACCCGGTGCTGCGCCCCGCCGGGGTGCTGGTGCCAGGAGGTGCCGGGCGCAACCGGTTCGAGGCTGGTTTCCCTCAAGTCACCGCGCAGGTGATCAAAAAGGGTGGCGTGGCTGAGATCATGTGCATCTCAAAACCATTCACCGTGGTGCCGATGGTCATTGTCGAAGTGCAGGACGTGATTGCAGCCGGGCAGGTGCGCCAGACAGATCGGCTTGGCGATGCGCAACGGCAAGGACCACCCGGTACGATCACCGCCTATCTTGAGCCGCTCTATGCCGGGCAAGCGGACGATATCCCGCCGGGTAGCCGCTGTTTGGTCAATGCCTACACTGACAATCACCACCGGCTAGAGCATGACGACGCCCTGACCTTTGGCCAGCGCATTTTCCTGCATGTGGTGGACACGGTGGGCGTGGTGCATGCCGCCGGGCTGCGCATCCGGTCGCTGATCTTGCCGTTGCAAACGCTGGTCTTTACCGGCCACTAGGGTCAGGCGCTCAAAGCACGCACAAAAAAGCCCCGCAACCGAACAGGCTGCGGGGCTTTTGTCTGTTTTTGGAGGCTTAGCCGACCAACGCGTTGTCCACCCGCTTGACGGCCACGATGGCGGACCGGGGCAGGCTGCCTTCGCCATCGGGGAAGGGGCGGCCCGGGTGCTGGATGCCCACGAACATCGTGCGGCGATCCGTTGACCAGGTCAGGCCCGTCACTTCAGAGCCTTTGGGTCCCGTGAGGAAGCGGCGAATTTCGCCCGTCACGGGGTCGCCAGCCAACATCTGGTTGTTGCCCATGCCCGCAAAGTCACCCTCGTTCTTGTCGTTCCCGTCCGTCTGGATCCACATGATGCCAGTGGTGTCGAACTGCATACCATCGGGCGAGTTGAACATGTTGCCCGCGTTGATGTTGGACGACCCCTTGTATAGCCCTTCTTGCGTGTTGGGATTGCCGGCCATCACGTAAAGGTCCCATTCGAACGTGTTTGAGGCGTGGTTGTCCCCCGAGGGGCGCCAGCGCACGATCTGGCCAAAATTGTTGACCTCGCGCGGGTTGGGGCCATTGGCTGGGGTTTCATCTCCTCCCGCATTGGGTTTGACGCCCCGGTTGCGGTTGTTGGTCAAACAGCAATAGCCCTCAACCGCTGTTGGGTTCACGGCAATCCATTCGGGGCGATCCATAGTCGTGGCCCCAACAGCAGAGGCAGCCATGCGGCTAAATATGGCTATCTCGGCTTCATCCATGCCGGTGGCGGCAGGGGTCAGGGCCATCCATTCGCCGGACATGTCGTCGTTGAACTTGGCGACATAGAGTTGCCCCTTGCTCAGCAATGTTGACGTGTCACCGCCCGGCACGTATTTGTCCGTGCTCAGCCATTTATACATGAATTCGCCGCGCTCATCATCGCCCATATAGACGACGACACGACCGTCGGGGGCCAAGGCATAGGCGGCATTCTCGTGCTTGAAACGGCCCAGGGCGGTGTGTTTGACCGGTGTGCTGTCGGGTTTGGCCGGGTCAATCTCCACGATGTAACCCGCGCGGTGCGGCTCGTTCGGGTTTTTGGAGATGTCGAACCGGGCGTCAAAGCCGTGATAGTTATAGCGGCCCGTGTCGATGTCCGTTTTGACGCCGTAGCGCTTGAACCCCATTGTGTGGGTGTCGCCCAGGGCCAGCTCTGCGGTGGTGCCGAAATAGCCGTTAAAGTTCTCTTCGCAGGTCAGATAGGTGCCCCAGGGCGTGCGGCCCGACCCGCAGTTGTTGAACGTGCCCAGAGACGCGGTGCCTGTCGGGTCGGCCTCGGTCTTGAGCAGGTCATGCCCGGCGGCGGGGCCATCAATGGTCATAGGGGTGTTGTGGTGGATGCGGCGGTTAAAGGGGCTGTCGATGACAACCTCCCACCCGTTGTCACCTTCGGTCACTTCCATGACCGATACACCCTGGAAGTTCTGGAGGCGCAGGACGTCGTCTGCCGATGTGGGCATCCCGTCTTCGGTATGGGCAAGGTTGTATTTGGCGTTCACATATTCGCTGTTGACAACGAGCAGTTCGTGCCCGCCGACGTTGAACAGCTCCATTCCGTCGGTGTTTTCACCGAAAACGCGGTCTGATCCTTCAGTTGGCACGCCCATTTCGGCGTCAAAGGCAGGCGCGTCGGAAAACAGCGGATCACCCCAGCGCACCAGAACATCCCAAGTGTAGCCTTCGGGCACATGCACCGTGCCATCGGTCTGGATCGGCAGTTGGTCAAAGGCAAAGCGGTCGGCTTGCCCCGCCATGGCCGCCTCGCCGGACAGCATCGAGGTGCCCATCACAGCGGCGCCAGAGCCAAAAGCAAGCGTGCCGCCCATAAAGCCACGGCGCGAGATGGCCGCCTCGACCACAGCGTCAAAGCCTTGAGTCTCGGGGCGGGGGAAATTCATCTCGTCCCAATCGTCGGGGGACATTTCATGGGCCAGTTGGGGGTCTTGATGGGTCATGGGCAGCTTCCTTGTCGAAATATAATTCCAGTGGCTGTGATGCGGCGGACGCTAGTCAGTCTGGGGCACAGATTTGTGACAGTTCCAAAAATATGGAACGCCACACAACGTTGGACAGGAGGACGTTTTAGCACAGTCAGTCCGGCTGCGGGGCCAGCGCGTCCAAGGCAGGGGTGTCTGGGCGAAAATTCGCCCAATGCGTGTATGCGACCCCTGCAAAGCAAAAGCCCCCATGGCGGTGACCATGAGGGCTTTGATATTCGTAAACGCAGCGCGTGGAATGATTTACATCATACCTTCGCGTTGTGCTTTCTTGCGTGCCAGCTTGCGGGCACGGCGGATCGCTTCAGCTTTCTCGCGCGCTTTTTTCTCGGACGGTTTCTCGAAATGCTGCTTGAGCTTCATTTCACGGAACACGCCTTCGCGCTGGAGCTTTTTCTTCAGAGCCCGAAGGGCCTGATCGACATTGTTGTCGCGAACACTAACCTGCATGTGGTTTTCACCACCTTTCTAGATATGAGTTGCAAGGATTTGCAGGAAGTGGCCCTATAGCAAGCGCGCCCTAGTTTGTCCAGCACGCAACGCCCGCGCAAGGAGACGCCCATGACCACCCCCTATGCCGAGACAAAAGACGCCCTGTTGGATGCCGCCCTGATGCATGTTCCCTTTGATGGCTGGTCCGAAGCAAGCTTTCGCGCCGCCGCCGAGGATGCGGGTATCGACATGGCCATGGCGCGTGCCGTGTGCCCGCGTGGGGCGGTTGATCTGGCGCTGGCCTATCATGCGCGTGGTGATGCGGCGATGGTGGCGCGGATGCAATCGGACGACATGCCCGACCGGTTCCGCGACAAGGTGGCGGCGGCGGTGCGCTTTCGCATAGAGGCGGTCACCGACAAAGAGGCCGTGCGCCGGGGCACGACCCTTTTCGCGTTGCCCATGCATGCCGCCGATGGGGCCAAGGCGATCTGGGGCACGGCCGACAAAATCTGGACCACGCTGGGCGATACGTCCGACGACGTGAATTGGTATACCAAGCGTGCGACCCTGTCGGGTGTTTACAGTGCGACGGTGCTTTATTGGCTGGGCGACGACAGTGTGGATAATCAGGCGACCTGGGCTTTTCTCGACCGACGCATCGACGACGTGATGCAGATCGAAAAGGTCAAGGCGCAGGTACGTGACAACAAGGCGCTCAGCGCGCTGATGGCCGGGCCGAACTGGCTGCTCAGCCAGATCAAGGCGCCACGACCAGACGCGGACATCGACCTGCCGGGGCGGTGGGGTTCCAAGCCCTAAAGCGTCACGCTGACTAGCGTCAAAAGGTGCAAAAGGCTCACCCCGATATTGGTTTTCACCACGACACTCTGCAGGCCGACCGCCGGGATGGTGAAGCATTTGTAGATGATTTGAAGTGGCAGAAGGGTCTGGGCAATCTGCCGTGCAAAGTCACCATACCCTGCCGCGATACAAAACAGACTGAAAAGGCTGATCAGCCCGATGGTGCCATAGATACAGGCCAAGATGCGTCGCG
Organism: uncultured Tateyamaria sp.; assembly: GCF_947503705.1. GTDB lineage: Bacteria > Pseudomonadota > Alphaproteobacteria > Rhodobacterales > Rhodobacteraceae > Tateyamaria. Next base: position 1,045,392 of record NZ_CANNES010000001.1, read on the forward strand.
CGTCGCTGGGCGGGCCAAAGGCTGCGTCCATCGCATCCGATCTGCGCAGCATCGGCATCACCAGCGGAAACGCGATAAGACAATTGGCGAGGAAGGACAGGGCGATCATGGGCTTTCCCTTGCAGAGGTTTTCAGGCGGCGCTGTCCTTGATACGCATTGGTCAACAAAAAGGATGACCTGATGACCCAAGAGATGCGCGCGGTTGAAATCACGAGCCCCGGTGGCCCCGAAGTCTTGCAATTGGTGACGCGGCCCGTGCCCGAACCGGGTCATGGTGAGGTTGTGATCAAGGTCGCGTACGCGGGCGTGAATCGCCCTGATGCGCTGCAACGCGCGGGCCTCTATAATCCGCCTCCGGGGGCCAGCGATCTTCCGGGGCTTGAGGCGTCGGGCACAATTGTGGCCTTGGGAACGGGCGTCAGTGAATGGGCGGTGGGTGATCAAGTCTGTGCATTGTTGCCTGGCGGCGGCTATGCCGAATATGTCGCGACCCCTGCCGCACATTGCCTGCCCGTTCCGGAAGGCATGGGGCTGAAAGAGGCCGCTTGCCTGCCCGAGACGTTTTTTACCGTCTGGTCGAACGTGTTCAACCGGGGCGGCCTGAAGGGCGGCGAACGGTTCCTGGTCCATGGCGGGTCCAGTGGAATCGGAACGACAGCGATCCAACTGGCCCATCATTTTGGCGCGCGAGTCTTTGCGACCGCCGGATCCGAGGAAAAGTGTCAGGCCTGCCGCGACCTGGGGGCCGAGGTGGCCATCAACTACCGCGACGCCGATTTTGTTGAGGTCCTGCAGGCCGAAGGTGGGGCCGACCTGATCCTCGACATGGTGGGCGGGCCCTATATTCCGCGCAACCTCAAGGCCTTGGCCGATGATGGGCGGCTGGTGCAGATCGCTTTTCTGCAAGGGCCAAAGGTCGAGGTCAATTTCGTGCAACTCATGACTCGGCGATTGACCATGACGGGCAGCACCTTGCGCCCGCAATCCGATCTGGCCAAGGCGCGGATCGCTCAGGACTTGGCAGAGGCCGTTTGGCCCCTGCTGTCTGCGGGCCGCATTGGCCCGGTGATGGATTCCGAGTTTTCGCTGGATGAAGCCGCAAAGGCCCATGCCCGGATGGAAAGCTCGGGCCATATCGGCAAGATTGTCTTGCGGGTCGCGGGTTGAGGCGTTTTTTGCATATTTTTGGAACAATGAAGGGATAGGGGCGTGGCCAAGACGGCAGTGATTGAGGCCCATGGCGGGCCAGAGCAGTTTCAGATCGTGGACCGCGTTGTGGGCGATCCCGGACCGGGCGAGATCCGCATCGCGCACAAGGCCATCGGATTGAATTTCATCGACGTTTATCAGCGTACTGGCCTCTATCCGATGGAGCTGCCTCATGCGCTGGGCATGGAAGCGGCGGGCGTGATCGAAGCGATTGGCGAGGGGGTGACTCATCTGGTTGTGGGTGACCGCGCGGCCTATGCCGCCACGCCGCCCGGTGCCTATTGCGAGGCGCGTGTCATGCCTGCGGCCCAGGTGGTCAAACTGCCCGATGAGGTGCCCTTCGACGTGGCGGCGGCCATGATGCTCAAGGGGCTGACGACCGAATATCTGTTTCATCGCACGACGCCGCTCAGCGCAGGTGATACCGTATTGTTTCAGGCGGCGGCGGGCGGCGTTGGCCTGATTGCCTGCCAATGGGCCAAATCCGAAGGGATCACCCTGATCGGGACGGCCGGTGGGCCTGAGAAATGCCAATTGGCGTTGGATCACGGGGCCGCACATTGCATCGACTACAAGGCCGAGGATTTTGTGCCCATCGTGTGTGGTCTGACCCATGGGGCGGGCGTGGATGTGGTGATGGACGCGGTGGGGAAGGATACGTTTGATGGCTCGCTCGACTGCCTCAAACCCTTAGGTATGTTCATTTCCTTTGGAAACGCGTCTGGGCCGGTACCGCCGCTCAACATCGGCACTCTGGGGCAAAAAGGGTCGCTTAAAATCACGCGTCCCACTTTGTTCACCCATATCAGCGACCCGGACATCCTGCGCGCCATGGCGGATCGGCTCTTTGCCAAAGTCATCAGCGGTGACGTGACCCTGCGCATTGATCAACGGTTCAAGCTGGACGACATCGCTGATGCGCACCGCGCGCTCGAGGCGCGGCAAACCACAGGCTCCACGGTAATCGAGCTTTAGCGCACAGGATTAAACAGGGCATCCCGCGTGGTACAATCGCGCACAACATCCTGCCCGCAGGGCACCGGGTTCAGGTCGCGCGACAGGCAAATGCGTGCCTCCTGGATGTGGCCCGCGCGGCAGGTAATGGTGACGCCGTCACGCTCCATATCCGGGTTGGATTGCAGGAACGCGTCTTCGACGACCGAAGCGGGGACTTTTACCGTCTTGTCCAGCTTGCGAAAGACGGGGGGGCGCACCACGCGGTCATAGGCCTCACGGGACAGGGCGAAATAGGCAGGGGCCGACAGACCCGTACAGACCCCATGCTTGCGCCACTGATGCCAGGCCAGACCTGACGTGCCCATAATATCTGCCATCTCGCCAGTCATGCGGCGCGATGGCGCACGCTCTGCCGTTGGGCAAAAGGATGGGTAACCGCGATGAAATTGCGGCCACAGCCCGTGCATGATCCAGCCGTGATCGTGGCGCGCGTCGCATTGATCGGACCCGCGCGCATCGCCTTCATAGGCACACCAATTGGGTGACCAGCTGAGCGACAGGACGTAATAGTCGAATTCCCCGGCCCGTTCACCTTCGGCCCAGGCGGGCAGGGTCATCATCAACCAGATCAGCAATACGCGCATTGTGCTTTCCTTTTTGCTCGATCGCCACTATATCGCGTCCAAGTTCCCCCACAACGGAAACCCGCCTTGGACGCCAAGGCCGCCTTAGTCAGGCGACGGGAAAGATATGCGCGAAGGAGCACGCAACATGGCAAAACCGATCATGGCCAAGGCCACCGCCGTCTGGCTGGTAGACAACACGACCCTGAGCTTTAAGCAGATTGCCGACTTTGTCGAAATGCACGAACTTGAAGTGCAAGGCATTGCCGATGGCGACGTCGCCGCAGGCGTCAAAGGTTTTGATCCCATTGCCAACAACCAGTTGACGCAAGAGGAAATCGACGCCGCCGAAGCGAACCCGCTGCACAAGCTGAAGCTGAAATACTATGCTGCCGCCGAGGGCGAGGAAAAGCGCCGTGGCCCGCGCTACACCCCACTGTCCAAGCGTCAAGACCGTCCGGCAGCGATCTATTGGTTGGTGAAATTCCACCCCGAACTGACCGATGGCCAGATCTCCAAACTGGTGGGCACAACCAAGCCGACGATCCAGTCGATTCGCGAGCGCACGCACTGGAACATCTCGAACATCCAGCCGGTTGATCCGGTGGCTTTGGGCCTGACCAAACAGTCCGAACTCGACGCAGCCGTGCAAAAGGCCGCTGCCAAGAAGGCCGCCGAAGGTGCAGTCATGACCGACGACGAGCGTCGCAAACTGGTCAGCACCGAGCAAAGCCTTGGCATGGAGGCCGAGCCGAAGATCCCAACGGCCATTGAGGGGCTGGAAACCTTCTCGCTTTCCATGGATGTGGATGATGACGACGAGGATGACAAGTCGACCCTGGTCGATGCCGACAGCCTGTTCAACCTGCCCAAAGGTGGCGGTGATGACGAGGACGAACAGCCCTGATCTGGGCCGTCTCAGGCTTTAAGTTTCAAACGGGCGCGCCTAGGGTAAGGCGCGCCCGTTTTCGTTTTTGCCGAGGTCTTTGAGATGAACCAATACGCTGCTGTCCAGGATGCGCCTGCTGCCCCAATTCTGTGTGATCTGCGCAGTGACACCGTCACAAGACCCGACGCGGGGATGATGGCGGCGATGGCTGCCGCAGAGGTCGGTGACGATGTTTACGGCGAGGATGCCACCGTCAACCGGTTGGAGGCCACCCTGGCCGAGCGTCTGGGCAAAGAGGCTGGGCTGTTCCTCAGCTCAGGCACCCAAAGCAATCTGGTGGGCATGCTGGCCCATTGCGCGCGCGGCGAAGAGGTTTTGGTCGGGCGTGGATATCACATTTACACCTACGAGGCGGCGGGCGCTTCGGTGCTGGGTGGCATCGCGTTGGACCCGCTGGAGGTCGCGGCAGATGGAGGGTTGGAGCCTGCGGCGATCACCGCAGCCATCAAGGACGACGATTCGCACCATGCGATGACCCGACTTTTGGCGCTCGAAAACACGCATAATGGGCAACCCGTGCCCCTGGCGCGGTGCAAGGCGGCGGCAGATGCGGCACGCGCGGCAGGGCTGTCGGTGCATCTGGACGGGGCGCGATTCTTTAACGCGGTCGAAGCGTTGGGCTGCGCCGAGACAGAGCTGGCAGACCTCTTCGATACGCTGTCTATTTGCATGTCCAAAGGGCTGGGGGCGCCGGTGGGGTCGGTTCTGGTTGGTCCTCGCGATCTGATCCAGCGGGCGCGACGTTGGCGCAAGATGTTGGGTGGCGGAATGCGGCAGAGCGGTCTGTTGGCGGCGGCAGGGCTCTATGCTCTGGATACGAATGTGGCCCGCCTGGCCGAGGATCGGATGCGCGCCGAGCGGTTGGGGCAGGCCTTGTCGCAATACGGCACCGTGACCCAAGGCACCAACATGGTCTTTTTTACGCCTGAGGGCGGGGTGACACCTGCTTTGCAACATCATATGGCGGCACGGGGCGTCATGCTCAGCGGGGCAGAGGGGACAACGCGGCTTGTTCTGCACAAGGATGTGACGGATGCGGGGCTGCGCACGGCGATGGATGGGTTTGCCTCGGCCTTTGGCCAAGCTTAGCGGCTGGCTGACATTCTCTCTGCGATCATTGTGGCCCAGCGGGCGTTTGTGTCGGCGAGATTGCTGATTTCGGTAGCGACTACGGCAAATCCACGCCCTTCGTCGCCGGCGCGCGCCGCCTCGATCCGGGCATTGACAGAGAGCATGGACAACTCGCGCACGGACCGGGCGATATTGTTGGCCAGGGTCAGGATTTCGGCATTGGCGGCCAGCGCTTCGGCCTGTTGATCCTCTAGCGAGCGGCGCAACTGAAATTCGGCGCTGGCGTCAACCACAAGACCCTGTAGATAAAGGACATTGCCCGCATCATCAAAGACCGCAGCCCCCCGTTCGCGCACATAGCCGATTTTGCCATCGGGCCGTTCCAGTCGGTAGTCGACATCCCAAGGCAGACGCTGTTCGATCGCGGCATCCACGGCGTCGATCATTGGTTGCAAGTCGTCCGGGTTGCACAATGAGGCATAGCTGAGGTCGCGATTGTGCAGCAATTGCGCTTTGCGGCAGCCGGTGATTTCCTCGACCGAACCCGCAAGGTAGGTCATTGTCACCGCCTCGTCGTTGTCGCAACGATAGGCAAATGATTTGGACGCCCCCATGATACTGTCAAACACAGTCACGAGGTCTTCATCTTGAGTGGTCTCTTGCGTCATGATCGGCCTGTTCACGCGTCTGCTGATCGCCACATCTAAGGGCAGAGCGTTACCAAAATCTGACTTTTTAGGGCGTCACAGGGATTTGCGTGCGCGCATAGCGGCGGTGATCGTGCCGTCGTCCAGATAATCCAGCTCACCGCCGATGGGGACACCTTGGGCAAGCGAGGTCAGAGAGACGTGCCCCTCCAACTGGTCCGCGATGTAATGTGCTGTGGTCTGGCCGTCGATGGTTGCGTTGAGGGCCAGGATGACTTCGGTCACGTTTTCTGTGGCCACCCGGTCGATTAGCCGGGGGATGCGCAATTCATCCGGGCCGACGGCATCCAGCGCCGAAAGCGTGCCGCCCAACACGTGATAGCGGCCCTTGAACGAGCCTGACCGCTCCATCGCCCACAGGTCTGCGACATCCTCGACCACGCACAACTCGCCATTGGCGCGTTTCTCCGATTGGCAGATATCGCAGATGTCGGACGTGCCCACATTTCCGCAATTCAGACATTCGCGCGCGGTCACGGCCACCGTCTGCATCATGTCCGCCAGCGGCGTTAGCAAGAGCGCCCGCTTGCGGATCAGATGCAGCACCGCGCGCCGGGCCGAGCGGGGACCTAAACCCGGCAGCTTGGCCATCATCTCGATCAAGGCTTCGATGTCGCGTGTACTGCTCAAACCGTTGACCTTGTTGTACGGAAGGGCGCCTCCGGCGGGCATATTCGGGGGAACACTGAAGGGGGCCGTTTAGAACGGCAGTTTCATACCTGGGGGCAGGCCCAGCCCTTCAGTCAGCTTGCCCATTTCTTCCTGCGCTCTTTCGGTGGCCTTGGCCTGGGCGTCCTTTATCGCGGCAAGGATCAGGTCTTCGACCACTTCCTTGTCGTCTCCGTTGAAGATCGACGGGTCAATGTCCAGCGCCGTCAAATCGCCCTTGGCCGTCGCCGTGGCCTTGACCAGACCTGCGCCGCTTTCTCCGGTCACCATCACGTTTTTCAGGCCGTCTTGCATTTCGGCCATCTTGGTCTGCATTTCCTGAGCTTTTTTCATCATCCCGGCCATATCGCCGAGCCCGCCTAGTCCTTTGAGCATTCTGTCATCTCCGAGTGTCATGCCCCGCTGTTGCGCGGGGCGGTGTAAATGATCGTTGCCACACATATTGCAGCGACGGCCGCGATGAACAAGGTCGGTGAGCCAATGCACCCTTCGGCCATGGCGGGGGTGCGGGTGCCCGTCGGATCCAGCATGGTGATGATCGACACCAATCCCGTCCACAGAACGACCACAGCCACACCGCCCCACTGACTGCGGAACCGGAGCGCGAGGAAGGTAAGCCCGACCAGCACCAGTGTCAGCGGCGAGGCTGTCAGCATGAACGCCTCGCTCAGAGCACTGGTGGGTGTGCCGTCCCAATCGGGACGCAAGGTGCTGCACACTTCTGCGCGGGCAGCGCCGGGCAGGGCGGCCAGCATCAATCCTCTTCGAATGGGTCCCATTCATCGTCCACTTCGGGCAGCGCTTCGATATGCGCCTCATTGGCGATATCCTGGGGCGTGCGGATGTCGGTGATCTTGGCCTTGGGAAACTGGGCCAGGACCGCTTGGACCAAGGGATGGCTTTCGGCCTGCGCGCGCAACGCGTTTTCAGCCGCGTCACGGACTTCGGCAATGGTCTCTGCGCCGCCGTCATTGACCACAGTCACCGCCCAGCGATTGCCCGTCCACGCCTGAAGCCGCGCGCCAAGCCGCTGGGCCAGATCACGGGGCGCGCGGTCGGTCGGCACAAATTCGATCCGCCCGGGCTGGTAATTGGCAAGGCGCAAGGTCGTTTCCACCTCGACCAGCAGTTTCACATCGCGATTGGCGCGGATCAGCTCAAGCACATGGTCAAAACTGGGATAGCGGGCTAGGGCCGCGTCCACGTTCTGCGCCAGTGCTGTGGTCTGGCCAGAGGCGGTGGGATTTGCAGCCATCCGAGCCTGCGCCTGATGCACGGCCTGCGCGCCGGGTGCTGCGCGGCCGCCGGGGGCCGGGGCCGGGGCTGCGGGGGGGGGCGTTGCGTTTTGCAACTTGCGGACCAGTTCGTCCGGGCTGGGCAGGTCCGCCACGTGGGTTAGTCGGATCACCGCCATTTCGGCTGCCATCATTGCGTTTGGGGCAGCGGCCACTTCGTCCAGTGCCTTGAGCAGCATCTGCCAGAGCCGTGTCAGCACCCGCATTGGCAACGCCTCAGCCATGTGCTGGCCCCGGCTCCGCTCGTCCGGGGAAATCGTCGGGTCATCCGCAGCCTCGGGGGTAATTTTCACCACTGATACCCAATGGGTGATCTCGGCCAGATCGCGCAGCACGGCCATGGGGTCTGCCCCATCGGCATATTGGCCCCCAAGCTCCGTCAGCGCCCCCGCAGCATCACCTTTGAGGATCATGTCAAAGAGGTCCAGCACCCGGCCCCGGTCAGCCAGACCCAGCATGGCGCGGACCTGATCGGCAGTGGTCTCGCCCGCCCCATGGGAAATCGCCTGATCCAGCAGGGAGGTCGCATCGCGCGCCGACCCTTCGGCGGCGCGGGTGATCAGTGCCAATGCATCATCCGCAATCTCGGCACCCTCGGAGGCGGCGATCTTGCGCAACATGCCGATCATCACTTCGGGTTCGATCCGGCGCAGATCAAAGCGTTGGCAACGCGATAGGACCGTAACGGGCACTTTGCGAATCTCGGTGGTGGCGAAGATGAATTTGACGTGGGAGGGGGGTTCTTCGAGTGTTTTCAAAAGCGCGTTGAAAGCCGAGTTCGACAGCATGTGCACTTCGTCGATGATGTAGATCTTGTAGCGGGCCGAGGCCGCGCGATAGTGCACCGAATCGATGATCTCGCGGATGTCGTTGACCGAAGTGTTGGAGGCCGCATCCATCTCGAGCACGTCGACGTGACGCCCCTCCATGATGGCGACACAATGCTCGCAAACTCCGCAGGGTTCGGTTGTCGGGGTGCCCGTGCCATCGGGGCCGATACAGTTCATACCCTTGGCGATGATGCGGGCCGTGGTCGTTTTGCCGGTGCCGCGAATGCCCGTCATGACAAAGGCCTGGGCGATCCTGTCCGCCTCGAAGGCATTTTTCAGGGTGCGGACCATCGCATCCTGGCCCACCAGATCGACAAAGGTCTCGGGCCGGTATTTGCGGGCGAGGACCTGATAGGTGTCTTGGCTCGGATCGCTCATCACTGTCCCCGGATTCGTTGAAGGGTCAGAGTAGAACGCGGGCGCGGGGCCGTCCAGCGATCAGAGTGACCAGAGCACTCCGCCGGTAGCCAAAGTGGCGATGGTCATGGCAACGGCAAGGCGGGTAAAACTGCCCGAGGACTGCGCTTCGACGTCGTTTTGATGCAGGCGCGCGATGGTCTTGCAAGCCTGCCGTTGCGCGGCCCAATAGAGCATGATGGCGATGCCCAGAAACATGCTGGCGACCACTTTAGCGATCCAGGTGGGTTCGGTCGCGCCAAAAACGGCCTTGAGGCCGATGGCGATCCCGACGGCCCCGAGGCCGGTGCCCATCCAACTGGAGAACGTACGTTCCGTGGCCAGAATTGTACGATCCTCGGCCCATTTGGTCCGGTCGCGGGCGTTTTCGTCGTCGTCGCTCATGGGCAAGTGCTCCGGCTGTGTCGCGTCATTCAGGTGTCGTTTCGTTTGATCAATCCGCGCAGGATGTCGGAGCTACGCCGAGCGCGAGCCAATGACCACCCCCCCTGGATCAGGATAAAAAGGTGCTCGGCCTTTGCATGCGCTGCCTCTTCGCTCAAACCGAGGCGGGCGGCGTGGTCGTGGACCTCTGCAATCCAGCCTTCATAGATATGCTCGGCATGGTCGCGAAAAAGCGTATTGTCGGGGCCCTCAAAGAGTGTGGCGGCGATGGGGCATGTATCCCACCCGGTCAGGTCAAAGAGTTTGGCCAGCTTGTAGCACAGGGTTGTCGCCCCGTCTTCGAAGCTGTCTGCGCCGTCAAAGCTGGCGGCAATCAGACGCAGCATCTCGTCAGAGGCCCAAGTGGCTGCGGCCAAGGCGAGGTCGGACTTCCCGTTGGGAAAATGATGATAGAGCGAGCCCTTGGGTGCATTCGCGTCGGCCAGCAAGTCTGCCAGCCCGACGCCGTGATAACCCCGCGTACGAAACAACGTGGCGGCAGACATGATCAAGCGATCCTTGGTGGGCAGGGCAGGTTTTGTCATCTGGGCAGCTTGACAGGAATAGACCGATTGGTCCAGTGTCGCGAATAGACCGATTGGTCTAGAGACTTGCGTGGGTACGCCCTGCGCCGACACAACGGAGCCAGAAGATGTTTGATACCGCACCCATCCGCCGTGACGTTCACGAACGTTCTGTCGCCTTCAAGACAGCTGACGGGGCCGAGCTGGTCGGGCGGCTGTATCGGCCTGCGGGCCGGGCCTTTGCTGCTGTGGTATTGAACAGTGCCACGGGTGTGCCGCAGGGATTCTACGCACATTTTGCGCGCTGGCTCGCGGCGGAACGGGGCATGGCCTGCTTGACCTATGACTACCGCGGCCTTGGCCGGTCAACTTTCGGGCCACTGCGCCGACACAAGGCGGACATGATTGATTGGGGCACCAGTGATCAAGTCGCCGCCCGCCGGGCAATGCGCCGCGAAGTGCCCGATACACAGCTTTGGGTGATCGGGCATTCGCTGGGCGCGATGTTGCTGCCCAACCAGCCCGAGATGGAGGATGTGGCCCGCGTGATCGGCATCGCCTCCGGTATGGTGCATCACAGTGATCATCCCTGGCCCTACCGTGCCAAAGCGCTGGCTTTCTGGTTCGGGATCGGGCCACTCGCGACCGCAATATGCGGGTACCTTCCAGGCAAACGGCTCGGTTTCGGCGAGGACCTGCCCGCAGGCGTCTTTTGGCAGTGGCGAAAATGGTGCACGTCGCGCGCGTTCTATGCCGATGATCTGGGCACCCGTTTGCCTGCGCCGGATTGGACGGCACCGGCCCCTGTCCGGTTGATCGCCTTTGCCGATGACGATCTGGTCCCGTCCGGCTGTGTAGCTCGGTTGGCGGATGTTTATGGGCCTGCGACTCGCTTTGATCTGTTGGCCCCGGCAGATTTTGGTTTGACTGCCGTGGGCCACCTCAGTGCCTTTTCCCGCCGCAACCGCGCCATTTGGCCTGCCTTGCTGGATGGATGACGGTGGGCATCGTGCGCCCACAAGTCCGCACTAACGGTATCGGTGCGCCGTCGTGGCCCCATGGTAGTCGTGCTTGATCATTTAATCCCACTCGGCGTTTCTTAAAAAACCACCTGCCGGGAAACGCGCCAACCCTTTGGTTTTGACGCTGTGGTGAGAGATTGACATCGACCCAAGCGGGGCTCGTTGCGGCTGCTTCCTTCCGGATCTGACCGGGTTGGCGAGGCGCTTGCCCGCGCCAACCTCTCGATCAGCGATATAGGCCCTGTTGGCCGGGCACGCAAGGGTGGGTCAGATCGTGACTTGCACTTCGAGAAAGCCGGCCGCGTTCAGGCCCATCGGCCGAGGGTCAAAGCGCGCGATGTCTTCGAGATGTGCCGTCGCCCAAGGCGCGGTTTCGATAATTACCTGTGCCTCAAGGCCCGTCACAAAGTACCATGCGCTGGGCGCGCTGGCCGCGCCAAAGGGCGCGTCGCGGAATGTCTCGGACACGGCCTTGCGCATGTCCAATTCGGTGCGCAGCACTTGCGTTGCGGTATCGAGCCCCGGGAAATTCCCGCCGCCCGCGCCGCGATAGCTGCTCATGGCCACCAGAAAACAGTCATCCGCTGCAATGTCGGCACCCTTGTACCGCAAGCGGCGCACCCGCGTGGCTGCCCGGTCAAGCAGACTGCCGGAAGCGTCAAAGCGGGCGGGCGCAAAGGGATCATACTCTGTCTCGACCCCCACCAGCGTGTCGAAATTGAACGCGGGCGCGTCCGGATTTGCCAGCGGCGACAGGCGCCCTGCTGTTGGTCCAAAGATAGCGGCTGACCGTTCGGCCCAATCATAAAGTGCGGCCCCGGTCATCAGGATGGCCCAGATCTGATTCGGATAGGGGCTGATCATCGACGCATGCCGCGCCAGAACCGGACCTTTGGGGATATCGACATAGTTCATGACGCCGCCCTGACCGCCCGCCGCCGTACAGGCCACAGAAGCGATCAAGGGTACCTCGGCCAGTGACCCACCCGCCACTTCGCCTGCGATGGCCTGTGTCAAGGCGCGGGCGACCAGCACGGCTTCGGTCCCGCTTTGCAGCAGGTTGAAGAAGCTGTGGATGGCATGGCCGGTGGTTGTCAGAGGTTCGGCCAGGCGAGACCGTGCCGCGGCAATGGATGGGGCGGCAAGGGTGGTGATCGCGCCGTCGGGGTCGTTGGGGCGGGCGTCTTGCAAACCGCTCTCGTGCCCCACCACCTGCCAGCCGTCATGGTTCTGTGCCAAGGCAAGGTCGATGCATCCCAGAGATTTGGCAAAGACGCCGGGCATCACTGCGGGCACACCCGCAACCGTGCCGCGCGTCGCATCGACGATGGCCCCCATCCCCTGATCATCGCCCGGAAACTGACGATGGGTGTGACCGAGGATCATCGCATCAATTCCGGGCACCTGAGCCGCGATCTGGGCGGCAAAGTTCTCGCCCGCCGGATCGGGATCAAGGGACAAGCCGCTGTGACAGAGCAGCACGATTACGTCAGCGCCACCTGCACGCAGCGCCGCCACCGCGCGCCCCGCAGCCACAACGCCATGCTCAAAGGTGACGCGGTCGTGCAACGCACGGTGGTTCCACACCAGGGTCTGTGGCGGCAGGACAGAGGTGACGCCGATGCGTAATGCACGGGTGGTGCCGTCGCTGCACTGCACCGTGCGCGCTAGCTGGGTATGAGGCAGGACGCCCGCGACCTGGCCCGGGCCCAAACTGGCGCAAAGCACGGGCGGGACCATCTGCGCCGTGATCCGCTCCAGCAGGGGCAGACCATAGTCGAAATCGTGATTGCCGAGGCCCACGGCATCATAGCCCAAAGCAGTCGCGATGCCCGGCCAGGGATGCGCGACAGGGCTGGGGTCAAGCGCGCACAGGTCCCCTTCGGACGTGCCTTGCAGGATATCACCATTGTCGAGCAGCAGGCAGAGGCCCGGGGCACTGTCCCGCGCGGCATGAATGGTAGGCGCCAACTGGTCCAGGCCGACGCCCCGGTCCATGTGATCCTGGCGCGCGTTCCATCCCGTCATGTGCATATGCACGTCCGTTGTCGCAAGAATGCGCAGATGCGCATGGCTCTGCTGCGGGTCTGAACAGGTGCTGTCGGTCATTCGCGGAGGCTTGTCCGTCGGCCCAGGAGACACAAGCGCAAATTGCAGCCGATGCAATCAGAGCGTCGGGCCATTGCACCCACGCCACGCCCGTGCCAAGCCTGCGCCCCAACAAGAGGCGACGCGAAGGACCAGGAACATGCGCCACGCAGAGACAGTGACATTCGGCGGTTCCGGGTTGGACCGGGGGGGCGAGGTGCGTGGCGACGCCGAGGCGCTCAAGGCTGCCGCCGCTCATCCGGACGCGCGCACCGTCGTGTTGTGGCGTGGCAAGATCCTGATCGCAAGCACCCGGCCTGCCCATGTGGTGCAAGTGCCGATGGATCATCCCGCGCTGAAGGACGCGCTGATGCCGCCGATCTTTCTGGGCCGCGAAGAGGGTGCACCCCGCTTTGCCCATGACCTGTCGGGCTGGCACCCTGACAACCTGGACAGCGCGCTGATCGGTGCCTTTGTGGACCCTTCAGAACAGCACCACCCGGCCTTCGAACCCATCGAGGTTTTTGCCGAACTACGCCGGATCATGACCTGGCTCAGCCCACGGGACGCAGAATTGGCGGCCACAGCCAAAGCGATCTTTGGCTGGCACGAAAGCCACCGCTTTTGCTCAAAATGTGGCGCCGCCTCTGAAGTGTCGCAAGGCGGCTGGCAAACTACGTGCCCGGCCTGCAACGCGCATCACTTCCCGCGCACCGACCCGGTGGTCATCATGTTGATCACCCACGGCAATTCGGTGCTCATGGGCCGCTCGCCCGGTTGGCCCGAGGGGATGTATTCGCTGCTGGCAGGTTTTGTGGAGCCGGGTGAAACCCTTGAGGCTGCGGTGCGCCGCGAGGTGTTCGAAGAGGCAGGCGTGACCGTGGGGCAGGTGGATTATCTTGCCAGCCAACCCTGGCCCTTTCCCGCCTCTTTGATGTTCGGTTGCCGGGGCGTAGCCACGAGCCAGACGATTACCATCGATCCGGTCGAGATCGAAGACGCCATGTGGATGAGCCGCGATGAGATGATGACGGTTTTTGCGGGCGAGCACCCCACCATTGCGCCCGCGCGCAAAGGCGCAATTGCACACTTTTTGCTGGAAAACTGGCTTGCGGATACGCTGGATTAAGGGGACACTGCCCAAAACCGCGCAAAAAGCAGGTGCAGGCCATGAAATTCTCGTCGAGGGAAGACATTGACGCTCCGATTGAGAGGGTGTTCGAGGCGCTTTGTGACTTTGAGGCGTTCGAGCGGCAGGCGATGCGGCGCGGTGCCGAGGTGCAACGTGTCGATGCACTGGGCGCGCCGGGCGTCGGGATGACCTGGAAAGCGGCATTTACGATGCGCGGACGCCGCCGCGAGCTTGACCTTGAACTGGTCCGGTTTGATGTGCCCAACGAGATGGTCTTTGCCGCAAAATCGCCCGGCATGGGCGGCACGTTTTCCGTGGAACTGATTGCCCTGTCGCGCAGTCGAACGCGCATGTCCATCGCGCTGGAAATGGCACCCTTGAACCTGTCGACCCGGCTGTTGGTGCAATCGCTCAAACTGGCCAAGAACTCTCTGACTAAACGGTTCAAACTGCGGGTGGCCGAATACGCCAAAACGCTCGAAGAGCGGTTGCAACGTTCGGCCTGATCAGGTCACTCCCGTCCGGCGGCCGCCGGGTATACCCCCAGAATATCGAGCCGGTTGGTGAAGTAATCCAGCTCTTCCAGCGCGCGGGCCACAGCCGGATCATCCGGGTGACCTTCGATGTCGGCGTAGAACTGCGTCGCGGTGAAGGCCCCGCCGACCATATAGCTTTCCAGCTTGATCATGTTCACGCCATTGGTCGCAAAGCCGCCCATCGCCTTGTAAAGGGCGGCGGGAATGTTGCGCACCTCAAAGACAAAGGTCGTGATCATGTGGGCATGGCGCGGACTGTGATCGGCATGGGGCGACATCAATAGGAACCGGGTCGTGTTGTGGCCCTGATCCTCGATATCGCGGGCCAGGATCTGCAAGTTGTGAATGTCGGCGGCCACGGCAGAGGCTAGGGCACCCACGCCCATCTCGCCCGCTTGGGCGATGTCGGATGCGGCACCGGCACTGTCGGCGGCGGCCTCAGAGGTGATTCCATGCGCATTCAGAAAGGCACGGGCCTGCGGGATCAGCACCAGATGGGCCCGCACATGACGGATGTCCTCAAGGGTCTGACCGGGCATCGCCATAAGTGAGATGCGAACGCGCACGAATTCTTCGTCCACGATATGCAGCCCACTTTCGGGCAACAGGCGATGAATATCGGCCACCCGGCCATAGGTCGTGTTCTCAACAGGCAGCATCGCCATATCTGCATTGCCTGCGCGCACGGCCTCGATCACGTCCTCAAAAGTCCGGCAGGGCACCGGCTGCGCATCGGGGCGGGCCTTCAGGCAGGCCTCGTGACTGTAGGCGCCCAGGTCGCCCTGAAATGCAATCCGCTGTGACATCTGTCTTTCCTTAACCAGTTTCGCCCTATCCTTTTTTGGGGGCAGGGCGATTGGTCGCGGTTAGTATCGCTTGCCAGCGCCGAGGGGAAGCAATAGATACCCGCCCGAGCGAAGAGATAACCCACGAGAGTGACAACACATGTTCGACACGATGACCTTCACCAAGATCGCAGGCAGTTTGTGCGGTGCGTTGCTGATCCTTTTGCTGGGCAAATGGGCGGCTGAAGAGCTGTTTCATGTCGGTGGTCACGGTGATCACGCCCAGGCCTATGTGATCGACACCGGGGTGGACGAAACACCCAGCGACGAACCTGTGCTGGCCTTTGCCGATGTGTTTGCTGCCGCCGACCCCGGCAAAGGGGAACGCGCCTTCCGTCAGTGCAGCGCCTGTCACAAGCTGGTCTCGGGCGAAAATGGTGTTGGCCCCTATCTGCACAACGTCGTTGGTCGTGATGTGGGCACCGCCGTTGGCTACGCTGCCTATTCCGGCGCGCTGAGCGAGGCGGCAGACGTCTGGACCCCCGAAAACCTGAACGCGTTCCTGGAAAACCCGAAGTCCTACGCGCCCGGTACATCCATGAGCTATAACGGTATGCGCGACATCGAAGACCGCGCAAACCTCATCGCCTATCTGGCGACCTATACCGACTAAGTCCCTCGGGCATCGAAATCATGCAAAGGCCGCGTGCAATTCTGCCCGCGGCCTTTTTTATTGCCCATGTTACAGCCTGATCACGGCTGGGCGAGCAAGTTCACATATTCTCAAGTTGCATATTGGCGAATGGCTCCATTAGCTTAGATCAACACGCAAGAGCGTTCGCACTTGGCCACAGCAGGAGACCAAACATGCGCAAGACACAGCCCCACACCCGACCACAGGCCCGATCCCGCGTACGTGCCAAGGTGGCGCGCCCCGCAAATGTGATGTGGTGGGGGCTTGGTCTTGTGGGGATGGTTCTGGCGCTGATGGCCAGCCATGCGCGGGCGGATGGGCACGAAACCATCATCTCAAGCCACGGCTATTCGTTTTACGGCGACTTGACCTATCCTGCGGATTTCACCCATTTTAACTATGTGAACCCCGATGCGCCAAAAGGGGGCGAAATTGCCCTCGGCACCGTGGGCACATTCGATTCGATGCACCCCTATACCCGCAAGGGCCGGGCAGGCGCGTTGTCCTCTTCGATTTACGAAAGCCTGCTGGGCGAGGGTGTGAACAGCACCGCGGTGCCTGCGGATGTCTATGCCGAGTACTACTGCCTGCTCTGTGACCGACTCGAATATGATGAGGGCAAGAACTGGGTAATCTTCTATATGCGCCCCGAGGCGCGGTTTTCCAATGGAACGCCTGTCACTGCCCATGACATCGCCTTTTCGCATAACCTGCTGCTGGATGAGGGTCTGAAATCCTATGCCGATGCGGTGCGCAAACTGATCCCCAAGGTCGAGGTTCTGGACGATTACACGATCAAGTTCTACTTCACCGAAGGGGTGTCGCGCCGGTCCCTCATCGAACAGGTGGGCGGCGTCCCCGCCTGGTCCAAGAAGTGGTATGAGGAAACCGGGGCCAGCCTCGACGAAAGCCGGTTGGAAATTTCGCCCGGATCCGGCCCTTATGTGGTCGACAGTGTCGATGTAAACCGCCGCGTCGTTTACAAACGCAACCCCGACTATTGGGGCAATGACCTGCCCTTCAACAAGGGGCGCAACAATTTCGACAGCATCCGCATCGAATATTTCGGCGATGCCGAGGCCGCTTTCCAGGCCTTCCTTGCAGGTGAATTTACCTTCCGTTCGGAAAATGATTCCAAGAAATGGGCGACCGGCTATGACACGCCCAAGGTGGCCAGCGGTGCCATCGTGCAGGCGGATTTGCCGGACGGCGCGCCGCCTACCCCTTCCGGGATTGTGTTCAACCTGGGCCGTGAACAGTTGCAGGATACCCGCGTGCGCGAGGCTATCGCGCTGGCCTACAACTTTGAGTGGACAAACGCATCGCTGCAATATGGCCTGTTCAAACAGCGGGCCTCCTATACCCAGGACACGCCCTTGATGGCCACGGGTCTGCCCGAAGGTGCAGAACTTGAGCTGCTGCAAAGCCTGGGCGATCTGGTGCCTGCCGATATGCTGACCCAAGAGGTGCGCGTCCCGCACACCTCGAATGAGGCGCGCCTCTTTGACCGGCGTAATGCGCGCACGGCCATGGCGCTGTTGGATGAGGCCGGTTGGGCTGTGGGTGACGACGGCATCCGCCGCAACGCCGCGGGCGAAAAGCTGTCGTTGAGCTTCCTGTTCAACTCGTCCTCGCCCGACACGCTGTCGGGGGCGATGGAAAACTTTGTCTCGAACGTCCGCAAACTGGGCATCGAGATCGAGTTGGAAAAGGTGGACCCCTCGCAATACACCTCCCGCGAGCGGGATCGCGACTATGATCTGGTGTTTGATGCCTATGCGGCTTTCCTGGGCACCGGAACGGGACTTTTGCAGCGCTTCGGCTCCGAAGCCGCAGAGTTCTCGCTCTTTAACCCCGCTGGGCTGGCCAGCCCGCTGGTGGACGCGATCATCGACGCGTCGCTGAACGCCCAGACACGTGAGGAAGAACAGGCCTCGCTTATGGCGCTGGATCGGGCGCTGCGCCACGCCTTCATCATGATTCCGCTGTGGTACAACCCGTCCTATTGGGTGGCCTATTATGACAAGTTCGAGCATCCCGAAACGATCCCGCCCTACGCTCTCGGCCAGTTGGATTTCTGGTGGTACAACGAGGAAAAGGCGCAAGCGCTGAAAGCCTCGGGCGCGCTGAGGTAGACGCATGGCCCCCTATATCCTGCGCAGGCTGCTCTTGGTCATTCCGACCTTGCTGGGCATCCTGTTGGTCAACTTCACGCTCACGCAATTCGTGCCCGGCGGCCCCGTCGAACAGGCCATTGCGCGGGCCCAAGGGGGCGGGGACGTCTTTGGCGGTTTTGCCGGGGGCAACAATGACGCAGGCGCGGACGAGCTGAACACAGCCTCTGACAGCGAATATGTCGGCGCACGCGGCCTGCCGCCCGAGTTCATCGAAGAGCTCAAGGCCGAGTTCGGGTTCGACAAACCGCCCGTCCAACGCTTCCTCAACATGGTCTGGAACTACATACAATTCGATTTCGGAGAGAGTTATTTCAGGTCCATATCCGTCATAGACCTGGTGATCGAGAAATTACCCGTCTCAATCACCCTGGGCCTTTGGTCGACGATCATCGCCTATCTGGTGTCGATCCCATTGGGTATCCGCAAAGCGGTCAAGGACGGCACGCCCTTTGACACCTGGACATCCGGCGCGATCATCGCGGCCTATGCGATCCCCGGCTTCCTTTTCGCGATCCTGCTGCTCGTGCTTTTTGCGGGTGGCACCTATTGGCAGATCTTCCCGCTACGGGGCCTGACCTCTGACAATTTCGAAGATCTCAGCGCTTGGGGCAAAGTGGTCGACTACTTCTGGCACATCACCTTGCCGGTGCTGGCCGGCACCATCGGGGCCTTTGCCACGCTGACCTTGCTGACCAAAAACAGCTTTCTGGACGAGATCAAGAAACTCTATGTCATGACCGCCCGCGCCAAGGGGTTGTCGGAACGGCAGGTCCTCTATGGGCACGTTTTCCGCAACGCGATGCTGATCGTGATCGCGGGCTTTCCGGCAGTGTTCATCGGCGTCTTTTTCGGCGGCTCGCTGATCATCGAGACGATCTTTTCCCTCGATGGGTTGGGGCGGCTCGGGTTCGAAGCGGCGGTCGCCCGCGACTATCCGATTGTCTTTGGCACGCTCTATATCTTTGGGCTCATGGGGCTTTTGGTCGGCATCCTGTCAGACCTCATGTATGTGCTGGTCGACCCACGCATCGACTTTGAGCGGAGGGAGGGCTGATGGCGGTCACCGAGCCAGCGACGCTTGCCGTTCCTGCGCCCAAGCGTAAATTCTTTTCCCTGTCGCCGCTGAATCAACGCCGCTGGCGGAATTTCAAGAAGAACCGGCGCGCCTATTGGTCGCTCTGGATCTTTTCGATCCTCTTTGGGCTTAGCATGTGCGCCGAGTTTCTGGCCTATGACAAGCCGATCCTGATCCGCTATCAGGGCGCGTTCTACACCCCGATCTGGAACTTTTATGCCGAAACCGACTTTGGCGGCGATTTCCAGACCGAAGCGTCCTACCGGGATATCGAGGTGCAATGCCTGATTGCCTCGGGCGGCATGGACATCTGTTTTGACGACCCCGAGGGCGTGATCGAGGATGCGCGCGATGGCATCGTCGATGGCGAGGAGATCAATCGCGGCTGGGCAATCTGGCCCCTCATTCCGTACAGCTATGACACCGCTGTGGACCGACCCGGGGCTGCACCGCTGGCACCGAATTCCGAAAACCTGTTGGGCACTGACGGGACAAAACGCGACGTGCTGGCGCGGGTGATCCACGGGTTCCGGCTGTCCGTTCTTTTCACCCTGATCGTGACAGGGGCCTCAGCGGTTATCGGCATCATCGCAGGCGCGGTGCAGGGCTATTTTGGCGGGCGCACCGATCTGATCTTCCAGCGGATCATCGAAATATGGTCCTCCACCCCCAGCCTTTACGTCATCATCATCATGTTCGCGATCCTGGGGCGCAGTTTCTGGCTGTTGGTCTTCCTCCTCGTCCTCTTCGGCTGGACGGGTCTGGTGGGCGTCGTCCGGGCGGAATTCCTGCGCGCCCGGAACCTCGAATACGTGCGCGCGGCCCGTGCCCTGGGGGTAAGCAATCTCACAATCATGTTCCGGCACATGCTGCCCAACGCGATGGTGGCGACGCTGACCATGCTGCCATTCATCATCACCGGCACAATCTCGTCTCTGGCCGTGCTCGACTTTTTGGGTTTTGGCCTGCCGTCCTCGGCCCCGTCTCTGGGCGAGCTGACATTGCAGGCAAAACAGAACCTGCAAGCGCCCTGGCTGGCCTTCACCGCTTTCACGGTCTTTGCCATCATGCTCAGCCTTCTGATCTTCATCTTTGAAGGCATCCGGGACGCGTTTGACCCGAGAAAGACCTTTTCATGACGGCACTTTTGGATGTGAAGGATCTGCGGGTTGCATTCCGGCAGGATGGGCATGTCACGCATGCGGTCAAAGGTGTGTCATTCTCTGTGGATCGGGGCGAAACGGTGGCTCTGGTGGGGGAATCCGGGTCGGGCAAATCGGTCTCCGCACTCTCGACCGTATCGCTCCTGGGCGACAGTGCCGAGGTTTCGGGCTCTGTCACCTATGACGGGCAACAGATGATCGGGGCCAGTGACCGGTTGCTGCGCAAGGTGCGCGGCAACGACATCTCGTTCATCTTTCAGGAACCGATGACGTCGCTCAATCCGCTGCATACCATCGAGAAACAACTGGGCGAAAGCCTGGCGCTGCATCAGGGGATCGCGGGTGCCGAGGCCCGGGGCCGCATTCTGGAACTGCTGGACAAGGTGGGCATTCGCGACGCGGAAACGCGGCTGGGTGCTTACCCGCACCAGCTGTCTGGCGGGCAACGCCAGCGGGTGATGATCGCGATGGCGCTGGCCAACAAACCCGACATCCTGATCGCGGACGAACCCACGACAGCGCTGGACGTGACCATTCAGGCGCAAATCCTCGACCTGCTGGCCGAGTTGAAAAAGACCGAACAGATGGGTCTGTTGTTCATCACGCATGACCTGGGAATCGTGCGCCGCGTCGCCGACAAGGTTTGCGTGATGCAAAACGGTGAAATCGTCGAGGCGGGCCCTGTGGCCGAGATTTTTGACAACCCGCAACACCCCTACACCAAAAAGCTGCTGGGGGCCGAGCCCAAGGGCCAGCCCGAACCCGTGCCTGCGGGGGCCGAGGTTGTGGCGCACACCGAACATTTGAAAGTGTGGTTTCCGATCACCGCAGGGCTTCTGCGCAAGACCGTGGGCCATGTGAAGGCGGTCAATGACGCGACATTCGAGGTCCGCCGGGGCGAGACCGTGGGCATCGTGGGCGAATCCGGGTCTGGCAAGACCACGCTGGCGCTGGCCATCATGCGCCTGATCTCGTCGGAAGGCGGCATCATCTATATGGGGCAGGACATTCGCAGCTGGTCTGTGCGTGAATTGCGCCGTCTGCGCAAGGATATGCAGATTGTGTTTCAGGACCCGTTCGGCTCGCTCAGCCCGCGCATGACGGCGATGCAGATCATCGCCGAAGGCCTGGGCGTGCACGGGATCGAAGATGGTCGACCGGTGCGTGATGTGGTCGCCGAAGTGATGGCGGAAACGGGCCTCGACCCGGCCACGATGGACCGCTATCCGCATGAGTTTTCGGGCGGGCAACGGCAACGGATCGCCATTGCGCGCGCCATGGTGCTGCGCCCCAAACTGGTGGTACTGGACGAGCCTACATCGGCCCTCGACATGACGGTTCAGGTTCAGATTGTTGAGCTGCTGCGCGGCTTGCAGAAGAAATACGGGCTGGCGTTTCTCTTCATCAGCCACGACCTGAAGGTCGTGCGCGCCATGAGCCACAAGGTGCTGGTGATGAAACAGGGCGATATCGTGGAGCAAGGCACAGCGGACGATTTGTTTGAACGTCCTCAGACCGACTACACGCGCCTGTTGTTGCAAGCGACGCATTAGGAGGTCCGCCGGACGACGTGCATTGGCCGCATGCGCGGCAATGACACCCCGCCCACCGTCCCTTTTGTCAAATGGCGGAGGCGTGCCTGCCTTCCTCAACCGTGTAATCATCAAAGTGCCGCGCCACGAGCCGCGTCAGCGCGCGCGATGCGGGCGGGATGATCAGCGTGTCATTTTGCAAGATCAGGGTCTCGTCAAAAGCTTGCGCGGCGGTCCGCATCAGCGCGCGCGCCTGGTCGGCCTGCGCACCGAAGTCCTGCGCTGACACTTCGAAATCGCACATGATCCGCTCGATAATGGCAGCGCGCAGCAGATCGTCACCCTGAAACGCATGGCCCTTTGCCGTGGCAAAGACCCCGTCGCGCACAGCGGTGGCATAGCGCGACGTGGCCGGGTTGTTCTGGGCATAGCCCTGCGGAAAGCGCGAGATGGACGAGGCCCCAAGGCCGATCAGCGTATCGTTTTGGTCATCGGTATAGCCTTGGAAATTCCGTTTCAACTGTCCGGCGGCCTGCGCCTTGGCCAGGCTGTCAGAGGGTACGGCAAAGTGGTCGATGCCGACTTCTTCATAGCCATCCCAGGTGAACAGCTTGCGCGCAATCTCGAAGAGGTTGAGCCGCTCGGCCGGCGTGGGCAGCGCGTCGGACGGGATCAGCGATTGCCGCCGCGCCATCCAGGGCACATGCGCATAGCCATAAAGCGCCACGCGGTCTGGCCCAAGGGACAAAAGCTTGCTCACGCTGTCGGTGATCCGCTCGGGCGTCTGATGGGGCAGGCCAAACAGGATATCGGCGTTCAGGCTGTGCACGCCCGCATCGCGCAGTCGTTCCACCGCCTGTGCGGTGATCTCAAAGCTTTGATCGCGTCCGATGACGGCCTGAATGTCGGGGTCAAAATCCTGCACCCCGATGGAGGCGCGGGTCATGCCAGCGGCCACCAGCGCGTCTACGCGTGGGCCGTCAATCTCGTTGGGGTCAATTTCGACCGAGAACTCGGCGCCGGGGGTAAAGGGCAACACGCCCGCAATCTTGCCCGCAAGGCCCGCGATCATGTCGGGCGTCAGCAAGGTGGGCGTGCCGCCCCCCCAATGCATCCGGTTCAGGCGCACGCCCGGGGGCAGCGTCCGTGCCAGCATGTCGATCTCGGCAAACAGGGTTTCGAGATAGGCGGCGACAGGCGCTGCGGTGGCGGTGCCTTGCGTCCGGCAGGCGCAAAACCAGCACAAACGCCGACAAAAGGGGATATGGATATAAAGCGATATTTGCCCACCGGCAGGCACGGCTTTGATCCACGCTTGCATTTGGTCCGAACCGACACGATCCGAAAAATGCGGCGCTGTGGGGTAGCTTGTGTAGCGCGGTACCTTCGCGTCAAAAAGCCCCAAGCGTTCGAATTTGGTTTTGGTTTCCATGGTTGAACGCTAGGGTTGTCTGAACCCGCGCGCCTTGACGCAGATCAACTTTCTGGATCCGCCATGACAACGATGACCCCTGACCTTGCCAAGCAAGACTGCAGCGATTGCCCGATCCGGCATCGGGCTGTTTGTGCCCGTTGCGAACCGGACGAGTTGGAGCGTCTGGAGGAAGTCAAGTATTACCGCACCTATGAGGCGGGTCAGACCGTGGCCTGGGCCGGGGACAAGATGGATTTCGTGGCCTCTGTCGTGTCGGGGGCGGCGACGCTGACCCAGACGATGGAAGATGGGCGGCGGCAGATGGTGGGCCTGTTGCTGCCGTCTGATTTTGTGGGTCGGCCGGGCCGTGATGGTGTCCGCTATGATGTGGTGGCGGTGTCCGAACTGGTGATGTGCTGTTTCCGCAAAGCGCCTTTTGAGAAGATGATCGCCTCAACACCGCATATTGCCGAACGGCTGCTCGAGATGACCCTGGACGAGCTGGATGCGGCCCGCGAATGGATGCTTGTGCTGGGCCGCAAGACGGCGCGCGAGAAAATCGCTTCGCTCTTGTCCATCATTGCGCGCCGTGATGCGGTCTATGCCCCTGGGGTAGTGCGGTCTGTGACGTTTGATTTGCCGCTGACGCGGGAGGCAATGGCCGATTATCTGGGCCTGACCCTGGAGACGGTCAGCAGGCAAGTGTCGGCCCTCAAGCGGGATGGGGTCATCGAATTGCAAGGCAAACGCAGGGTGCACGTGCCGGATGTCGATCTGTTGATGGAAGAGGCAGGCGACGACAGCGACGGTGGTTTGCTGGTCTGATCGTGGTCCGTCGGGACGGCGCGCATTGACCGCATTCGCGGCAATGACGCCCCGCCCACCGTCCCCGGCGAAGCGCCTTTTGCACTTTAGTGCGCCATGAACAACGGGACGGGGCAGTTTTCCAGCATATCCCGCGTGGCCCCGCCAAACATCGCCTCGGACCAGCGGGCGCGGCCATAAGCCCCCATCACCAACATGTCGATATCCCGGTCGCTGCAATGCCGGATCAAAACGCCACTGATCGTGGGCAGGCTGCGGGCCAGCACATCAATCTCGCAGCGCACCCCGTGCCGGGCCAGAAACTGCGCCAGCAAACCGCCGGGGTCGGACCGGTCCTGCCCATGCTGCGGCGGGTCGATCACCGACACGTATGTCGTATCGCCTGCCATCAGCATCGGAATGGCACTGCGCACCGCCCGCAAGGATTCGTCGCTTTCGTTCCAGCCGACCGCAGTGCGGCCGGGCGCTGCCCAACCGGTCATCCCGTCAGGCAGGATCAGAACGGGAACCTGGGCATCAAAAAGCGCCGCTTCGACAATTGCGGGCTCTTCGTAATTGGCTTTTGCGCCATAAGGCTTGGGCAGCACCACCAGATCGGCAAAGCGGGCGTGACGCCGGATGACGCTCGTCAGCATGCTGAGCGGCGTGATCACCTGGGTGACGCTGGCACGCATATCCGTCGTCTTGAGGCGCTCGGCCACCTGCGCTTCCAGCTCTTCGGCATCGGTGCGCGCGCTTTTCAGGCCCACTTCGAGGAGCGTCGCGCTCATCTCTGTATAGGCATAGCCCTGAATGGTGCGGTCGATACCAACCACCAGCACCTCCAGATGGGCATCATTGGCCGCCGCCAACGCCATGGCCGTATCAAGGCCGCGCAGCGCGTCATCGCCTTGAGTAACCACCGTCAGAATGGATGAATATGTCATGAGGACCTCCGCAAGTGTTTTGGGATGTCCTCAGTTTATGCCCCAGCGAAGGGCGCTGCATTGATCGGCGTCAACGCAATGGCGCTTATGGCTTGACCCAGATCAAAGACCCATCCCCTCCGTCAGTCCAAAAGAGCACATCGAAACAAGGAGGTGCCCGCCCGGAATCGGTTTCAAATGGGTATCTTGATAAGAAGGGAACGCAATATGGCACAGATGATAAAGCTGATTGCGCTGGGTTTGATCACATTGTGCGCGATGATCGCGGCAAACCACGCGCGCGATATAGCTTACCAGCTGCACGCCATCCTGATCATGTTGATCGCGGGTGGTATGTTTTTGTGGCAGGTCCGCCGCACGGGTGAAGACGTCACACCCGCACCGATGAACGAATATCATGACGGGGTGATCCGGGCGGGAGTAATCGCCACTGCCTTTTGGGGCATCGCAGGCTTTCTGGTCGGCGTTGTCATCGCGTTCCAACTGGCTTTTCCGGTGCTCAACTTTGACTGGGCCCAGGGCTATACGAACTTTGGCCGCTTGCGGCCCTTGCACACATCGGCTGTCATCTTTGCCTTTGGGGGCAACGCGCTGATCGCGTCGTCCTTCTTTATCGTCCAGCGCACCTGTGCCGCGCGGCTTTGGGGCGGTAACCTGGCGTGGTTCGTGTTCTGGGGATACCAGCTCTTTATCGTGCTGGCCGCCACCGGCTATTTGCTGGGCGGCACCCAATCCAAGGAATATGCCGAACCTGAATGGTATATCGACATCTGGCTGACCATCGTTTGGGTCGCGTATCTGGCGGTGTTTGTCGGCACGCTGATCAAGCGCCGCGAGCCGCATATCTATGTGGCCAACTGGTTTTTGCTCAGCTTCATCGTCACCGTGGCGATGCTGCACCTGCTCAACAACCTTTCCATCCCGGTCAGCATCTACGGCTCCAAGTCCGTCCAGGTCTTTAGCGGGGTACAGGATGCGATGGTGCAGTGGTGGTATGGGCACAACGCTGTGGGCTTCTTCCTGACTGCCGGTTTCCTCGGGATGATGTACTATTTCATTCCCAAGCAAGCCGAGCGGCCAGTGTTCAGCTACAAACTGTCCATCATCCACTTCTGGGCGTTGATCTTCTTGTATATCTGGGCGGGTCCGCACCACTTGCACTACACGGCACTGCCCGACTGGGCCTCGACGCTTGGCATGGTGTTCTCGATCATCCTGTGGATGCCCTCCTGGGGTGGCATGATCAACGGTCTGATGACCCTGCAAGGGGCGTGGGACAAGCTGCGGACCGATCCGGTCATCCGGATGATGGTGACCAGCCTCGCGTTCTACGGCATGTCCACATTCGAGGGGCCGATGATGTCGATCCGGGCGGTCAACAGCCTCAGCCACTACACCGACTGGACCATTGGCCACGTGCATTCCGGTGCACTGGGGTGGAATGGGTTGATCACTTTCGGCGCGCTCTACTACCTGACGCCGGTGCTGTGGAAACGCGAGCGGCTCTACAGCCTCAGCCTTGTCTCCTGGCACTTCTGGTTCGCCACGATCGGGATCGTTCTTTACGCGTCCTCGATGTGGGTCACCGGCATCATGGAAGGGCTGATGTGGCGTGAAGTCGATGCAAACGGGTTCCTCGTGAACAGCTTTGCCGACACCGTGAGCGCCAAGTTCCCGATGTATGTTGTGCGCGGTCTGGGCGGGGTTCTGTTCCTCGCTGGCGCCTGCGTGATGTGCTATAACCTCTGGATGACTGTGAAAGCATCGCCTGCCAAGGCACCGCTTTCCACAGCTGTCCCTGCTGAATAACGGAGGGACCAATGGGTATTCTCGACAGACACAAGATCCTTGAACGCAACGCAACCCTGCTGCTGATCTTCAGCTTTCTGGTGGTGACAATCGGGGGGCTGGTACAGATCGTGCCGCTTTTCTACCTCGAAAACACCATCGAGGAAGTCGAAGGCGTGCGGCCCTATTCCCCGCTCGAACTGGCAGGGCGCGACATCTACATTCGCGAGGGCTGCTATGTGTGCCACAGCCAGATGATCCGGCCCATGCGGGACGAGGTCGAACGCTATGGCCACTACTCGCTGGCAGCAGAGTCCATGTACGACCACCCCTTCCAATGGGGATCGAAACGTACGGGGCCTGATCTGGCCCGCGTCGGGGGGCGGTATTCGGACGATTGGCACCTCGTGCACCTGCGCGATCCACAAGCGGTGGTGCCGGAATCGGTCATGCCAAAATACGGATTTCTGGAACAAACCCTGATCGAGGGCGAGCATATCAAAGAGCTGTTGGCCACGCACAAGCTGGTTGGCGTGCCCTACACGGACGAGATGATTGACCTGGCGCAGCGCGACTTCCGCGACCAGGCCGATCCCGACAGCGATTTTGACGGCCTTCTCGAACGCTACCCGGGCGCGCAGGTGCGCAACTTTGACGGGGCCGCCGGGGTGTCCGAGGCCGACGCGCTCATCGCCTATCTGCAAATGCTGGGCACTTTGGTCGACTTCTCGACCTTCATCGCAGATGCAAGCCGGTAAGGAGAACGATTATGGATACCTATAGCATGCTGCGCGAATTTGCCGACAGTTGGATGCTCTTGGTGCTGTTTACGATCTTTGTGGGGGTGTTCCTTTGGGTCATCCGTCCGGGGTCAAGCGCGATACACCGCGACACTGCCGCCATCCCTTTCCGCAACGATGATGCCCCCATGGGTCCAGAGGAGGACCAGAGATGAGCAAGCAAACCGAACAAGACAATGACGTCGGCACCACCGGTCACGAATGGGACGGCATCGAAGAGCTGAACAACCCTCTGCCGCGGTGGTGGCTCTGGTGCTTTTACCTGACGATCATCTGGGGGATCGGGTACACCATCGCCTATCCCGCCTGGCCAATGATCAACAAGGCGACGGCCGGGGTGCTTGGGTACTCAACCCGTGCCGAAGTGGCCGAGGAAATCGCCGCTGTTGCCACAGCCAACGGGCCGATCAACGCCCGGCTTGAGGCGGCGGAACTGACCGACGTGCGGGCCGATGCGGACCTGATGCAATACGCCACCTCGGCGGGCGGGGCCGTCTACCGGACGTGGTGCACCCAGTGCCACGGCTCAGGCGCTGCGGGCGCCGTGGGGTTCCCGAACCTCTTGGATGACGACTGGCTTTGGGGTGGGGATATCGAAAACATCTACCTCACCATCGCCCACGGTATCCGCAACGAGGAAGACCTCGATAGCCGTTATTCCGAGATGCCCGCCTATGGCGAGATTTTCGAGGACGGGGAAATCGCCTCGGTGGTCCAATACGTCAAATCGCTGTCTGGCACGCCCGATGACGCGACGCTGGTGCCAGCGGGTCAGGAACTCTTCCTCGACAACTGTGCCGCCTGTCACGGCGAAAACGGGATGGGCGATCAGGATCTGGGCGCGCCCAACTTGACGGATGCAATCTGGCTTTATGGTGGGGACACCGACACGCTGACCGAAACCATCACTTACAGCCGCTATGGCGTGATGCCGCCTTGGCAGTCGCGTCTGTCGGAGGCTGAAATTCGCGCTGTCTCACTCTATGTGCACAGTCGCGGCGGGGGGCAGTAACTCCGCATGTGCGCGGCCCGGGGGGAGAGCTGGGCCGCGCACTTTGCTGATCTCAGGCGCCTAGATCGTCCACGGTTCGGACAGCGGCATAGGCACCGACCAGCGCACCCATAAAGGCCGCGTGGACCTGATCCGCGCTAAGGTCCTGACCGCCAAAGATGACGGGTTTTGCCGCACAGGCATCTTCGATCACCTCAATGTTGTAGCCCAGATCACGGCCCGCCCGCGCGGTGGCATCAATGCACATATTGCTCATTGCGCCCACAAGGCGGATATCCGTCACCCCAAGGGCGCGCAGATGCGCATCAAGGCCCGTGTTGTGAAAGCTGTTGGGCCGGTCCTTGGTGATCACCGGCTCGCCGTCCTTGGGCGTCACTGTGGCGTTGATCTCGCCGCCATAAGTGCCTGCCACCAGAAACGGAGCGCCGGGGGCGGCCTGATGCTGGATATGGACGATTTCCAGCCCCTCGGCCCGTGCGTGTGCCAGTACACGCGCGGCATTGGCCGCAGCGGCATCCATCTGGGGCAAAGTCCATGTGCCCCCGTCAAAATAGTCGTTCTGGATATCCACCAGCACCAATACGGTTTTTGTCATCGTCATTTCTTTCCTGACTAACCGGCCAAAAGACCATCTTATATTGTGGTCATCAGACCAACAAACATCGCTGCCATCGCCACGATATGGATGAGCATGATGGCCCGGTCATTCCAACGCATACCCACGATAAACCACCCCGCAATGCCCAGCACAAAGAACCACAGGTTCAGGGGGGTCACCCCCATCGCGGTCGCCCCGTATCCGAGGATTTGCGCGACAGAGGCCCCCCATTTGATGGCGTCCGTGGACAGAGCCCTATTCAGAACCCGGCTCACAGCTTGCTCAGATCGATGCATTTGCGTGTGGTCGGGTGCCACCACCGGCGGCCCTTGATCTCGACGGGTGTGCAGCGGCGGTTCCGCGAGGCGGTCATGAAAGTATGGGCATAGATGTTCAGCATGGTTCTATCTCCGCTTTGTCTCTTGTTTGCCTCATGAATATTGCGTTTCGCGGCGAAAAATGCGACTCAATTGGAATGCTGATGTGTAAGTTTGGATAACATATGGAATGGCGTGACATCCCCCCGCTGGCCGCCTTGCGTGCCTTTGCGGCTTTTAACGAGAGCGGCAGCGTCGTCGCCGCAGGGGAAGCTCTGGGCGTCAGCCATGCAGCGATCAGCCAGCAATTGCGCGCGCTTGAGGAACATCTGGGCGTGACCCTCTTCGACCGCTCGGGTCGCGCGATGCAGTTGACGCCTGACGGCGACATCCTGGCCCAGGGCTGCGCCGACGGCTTTGCCAGCATCGCACGGGCCGTGGCCCTCGTGACGGGGGCCGAGGCAACGCGCCCCTTGCACATCTCGCCCACGCCCAGCTTTGCCGCCGCCTGGCTGATGCCCCGGCTGGCCGAATTTCGCGCGCTGCATCCCGAGATCAACATCGTGCTCAACCCGACAGCGGAAAAGGTGGCGCTGACCCCGGGCGGTGTCGACCTGTCGATCCGTTACGGCGCAGGTCAATGGCCGGGGGTCGAGGCGACGCTGCTGGTCGAAACCAACATGGTTGTGGTGGGTGCTCCGTCCCTGATCGACTGCTGCGACACCAGCACACCCGAAGCGCTTAGCCTGTTCCCATGGTTGGACGAGGTTTGCACCAGCGAAAGCAGCGAATGGCTGCGCGCGCGGGGCGTGGCCGAGGGCAATCGGGGCGGCTTTATCCAGATGCCCGGCAACCTTTTGCTGGATGGGGCGCGTGATGGTCAGGGGCTGGCCGTGACCGTGCGCAATTTCGTCGAGGCTGACATTCGCGCAGGCCGCCTTGTGGTCCTGCAACAAGACGACACACCGGGCATGGGCTACCACCTCGTCACACGCCCCGGCATTCAACGCCCGCCCCTGCGCAGTTTCTTGAAATGGATCAAGAAAGCCGCCCGTGACTTGACCTGAGTCAAAGTGCATGATGGCGCTATCCGTCACAACGGGATCAACTGAACCTGACGAGGTCACCCATTGTCCGACAACGCGCCTGCGCCCAGCCTTTACGCCGCTCGTGAACCGATCTTTCCCAAGCGGGTATCCGGCCATTACCGGAACCTGAAATGGATCATCATGGCGGTGACATTGGGCATCTATTACCTCTTGCCCTGGATCCGCTGGGACCGGGGCGATGCCTTGCCCGATCAGGCCGTCCTTCTCGACCTCGCGGGCCGCCGGTTCTACTTCTTCTGGATCGAAATTTGGCCCCATGAATTTTACTTCGTCGCGGGCCTCCTGATCATGGCGGGCCTCGGCCTCTTCCTCTTCACCTCTGCACTGGGGCGGGTCTGGTGCGGCTATGCCTGCCCCCAAACCGTCTGGACAGACCTGTTCATCGCCGTGGAACGCTGGGTCGAGGGCGATCGCAATGCTCGCCTGCGCCTGCACCGGCAGAAAAAGTGGGACCTGCGCAAGGCCCGGCTCAACATCACCAAATGGACACTGTGGCTGCTGATTGGCCTCGCAACGGGCGGCGCCTGGGTCTTCTACTTTGCCGATGCGCCCACGCTGGCGCGCGATCTGGTCACGCTGAACGCGGCCCCCGTTGCCTATATCACGATGGCGATCCTGACGGGCACGACGTTTCTGTTCGGCGGCTTTGCCCGCGAGCAGATCTGCAACTATGCCTGCCCCTGGCCCCGCATCCAGGCCGCCATGATGGACGAAGACACGTTGACTGTCGCCTACCGGCCCTGGCGGGGCGAGCCGCGCAAACACCACGTGCCCGAAGGCGAAACCCAGGGCGATTGCATCGACTGCATGGCCTGCGTGAACGTGTGCCCCGCAGGCATCGACATCCGCGACGGACAACAGCTCGAATGCATCACCTGCGCGCTCTGCATCGACGCCTGCGACGACATCATGGCCAAGATCGGCAAGCCGCGCGGCCTCATCGACTACATGGCGCTGACAGACGAACACTCCGAACGGGCGGGCAACGCGCCCAAACCGATCATCAAACACATCCTGCGGCCGCGCACGATCCTCTATACCGCACTCTGGGCGGCGGTCGGCTTTGCGCTGGTCTTTGCGCTCTTCATCCGCTCCGATCTGGAACTGACGGTGGCACCGGTGCGCAACCCGACCTTCGTCACGCTCTCCGATGGCTCCATCCGCAACACCTATGACGTGCGGCTGCGCAACAAGACGGCAGACCCGCAAACCATGCGCCTCTCGGTCAAGGGACACCCCGCGATCCGGCTCCAGCTTGAAGGGTCGATCTATCAGGCGGTGGACGTGGCCGCCGACGCTACCTTCCTGCAACGGGTCTATCTGGTGGCGCCCAACGGCTCAGACCCCGCGATCACCGACAGCACAGGGGTGCGGATCTGGGTCGAAACACTGGGCGGGGGCGACCGCGCTTACCGCGACACAACATTCAACGGGAGGGTCCAACAATGATCCGTGAACTCAAGGGCTGGCACGTGGCCGCCATGTTCTGCACAGGTTTTGGCATCATCATCGCCGTGAACCTGACGCTGGCCTTCAACGCCGTGGCGACATTCCCGGGGTTGGAGACCAAGAATTCCTACGTGGCCAGCCAGAAATTCGACGCCAACCGCGCCGCGCAACAGGCGCTTGGGTGGACCGTTGCGGCCACCCACGACAACGGCGCATTGCGCGTGGCCATCACCGATGACGCGGGCGCGCCCGTCCGCACGGCAATGATCGAGGCCCGGGTGGGCCGCGCCACCCATGTCGCCGACGACATGACGCCGGAGTTCAGCTTTGACGGCGTGGCCTATACCGCCGCCGCGCCGCTGGCCGACGGGCATTGGCAGGTGCGCCTTTCGGCCCGTGCGGCGGATGGTACCGTCTTTGCCCAACGCATTCCGCTGCGAGTGGGGGGCTGACGCCCGTGACGGCCCTCCCTGACCCCCGGCCACTTTCCCCTATGGCCGATCCACGGCCATTTTCCCCGATGTCCGATCCCCGGCCAATGGCCTGCCCCGGCTGCATCGCCCTGCCGCTGGACGGGGAGGGGCCGCAGGCCAGGGCCGACGATATCCTCCTGTCGCTCCCCGACATCCACTGCCAGGTCTGCATCCGCACCGCCGAACAGGCCCTGACGGCGCGCGATGACGTGGCCGCGGCCCGGGTGAACCTCACGCTGAAACGGGCCTATGTGACGCCGCAGGGCGATGTCTCTGACGACGCGCTGATCGAAACGCTTGCAGGTGCGGGCATCCTCGCCCAACCGCTCGATCCTTCGGTCCTGCGGAGTACCGAAACCGCCCGCGCGGGCCAGGCACTGCTCATGCGGCTCGCCGTTGCGGGCTTTGCCGCGATGAACGTGATGCTCTTGTCCGTGGCCGTCTGGTCCGGGGCCACCGACGCGACGCGCGACCTGTTCCACTGGATTTCGGCGGCTATCGCCTTGCCCGCCGTCACCTTTGCGGGTCAGCCGTTTTTCATGGGTGCGTGGCGGGCGCTGTCCGCGCAACGGCTGTCGATGGACGTACCCATCGCGCTGGCGATCATTCTGGCACTGGGCACCTCGCTTTGGGAAACGGCTCTCTCGGGCCACCATGCCTATTTTGACGCGGCGCTGACGCTCTGCTTCTTCCTGCTGGCCGGGCGCTACCTCGAATTCCGCACGCGCGCGGCGGCGCGCTCCGCAGCGGAAGAACTCACCGCCCTTGAAGTCCCCCGCGCCACGCGGATCATCGGTGGTGTGCCGGTGGACGGCCCCGTTGCCGAGCTGAGCATAGATGATCTGGTCCTCGTGCGGGCAGGGGGGCGGGTGCCCGTGGACGGGATCGTGACCGATGGACATGCAGAACTCGACCGCTCGCTTTTGACGGGTGAGACGATCCCGGTGGCCGCTGGCCCCGGTACGGCAGTGGCCGCAGGCGAGGTTGTGATCAGCGGTCCGCTGACCATCCGCGCCACCGCCGTGGGGCGCGAAACGTCGCTGCACAGGCTCGCCGATCTTGTCGCCGTGGCAGAAGCGGGGCGCGCTAACTACACGCCTCTGGCGGACCGGGCCGCAGCGCTTTATGCGCCCGGCGTGCATATCCTTGCGGCACTTGCCTTTGTTGGATGGCTCATCTGGGCGGGTGACATGCGCGTGGCGCTGAACATTGCCGCCGCCGTGCTGATCATCACCTGTCCCTGCGCTTTGGGGCTGGCCGTGCCTGCGGTGACAACGGCGGCCTCTGGAGCGCTCTTTCGCAAAGGCGTTTTGATCAAAAACGCCACCGCGTTGGAACGGTTGGCGGCTGTTGATACAGTCGTTTTTGACAAAACGGGCACGCTGACCGAAGGCGCGCCCGAAGTGATGAATTGGAACACGCTCGGCCGCGAAGCGCAGTCCGTGGCTCTGGCCCTGGCCGACGCCTCCACCCACCCGCTGTCCAAAGCTATTGCGCGTTTGTCTGGTGACCGGGCCGCGCTGACAGCGATCACCGAAGTGCCCGGATTTGGCACGCAAGCCCTGTGGCGGGGCAAATCCGTACGGATCGGACGCGCAGGCTGGGCCGGACCGGAAGAGGCGGGCGGCGGTCTGATGACCTGGCTTGATCTGGGCGCAGGCGCGCCCTTGGCCATCACGTTTACCGACAGCCTGCGCGCAGGCGCGGTGGAGGCGGTAGCCGCGTTGAAAAACGCAGGCTTGCACGTCGAAATCCTGTCGGGCGACCGGGAGGGGGCCGTGGCCGATGTGGCGCTGGCCGCAGGCATCGACACCATGCGCGCCAATTGCCTACCCGAAGACAAGGTGGATCACATTGCGGCCCTGCACGCCGAAGGGCGGACCGTGCTGATGGTGGGCGATGGGTTGAATGACACCGGTGCATTGGCGGCGGCGGATGTGTCGTTGTCTCCGGCCACTGCTTTGGATGCTGCACGTGTGGCATCTGATATGGTGCTTTTGGGCCAAAGCCTGGCGGTGTTGCCTGATGCGGTGCAGTGCGCCCGCGCGGCCCGCCGCCGGATTTCCGAGAATTTCCAGATCGCGACCGTCTACAATATCGTGGCGGTGCCTCTGGCCGTGATCGGTCTGGCCACCCCACTGATCGCCGCCTTGGCGATGTCGTCATCCTCGATTACGGTGTCTTTGAATGCCTTGCGCGGAACGCGCAGATAAACTGATGCGCGGAACGCGCAGATAAAATGGTGTGAGGAACCCGCGGATGAATGTCCTGGCCTATCTGATCCCGGTATCGCTGATCCTTGGCGGGATTGGCCTTGTGGGGTTCATTTATACCCTGCGCAGTCGCCAGTACGACGATCCTGACGGGGACAGTCGCCGCATTCTCGATGCCCAATGGGATGATCAGCCCAAACCGTAAGACGCCGTGCGGACGCTCTTTGCCTGCGCAAATTCGCCCCGCCCACCGTCCCTTCGGCGCTCTGTTGCTTATGGCCCGATCATGAAACAGGTCACATTGCGCGCCTGCAAACGCCTGCACGCCAGGTCCGCCGTCTCGCGGGTCATCCCCATGAAATTTGCGTCAAACCCCGTGGGCCGTTGCACGACTTTGCGCAAGGACCCGTCCAGCGACGACATCTCGGTCAGGGCCGTCTGCAACAGCACCTTTTCCGCCTTGTAGCGGCTGCCATAGCGCCCGATGTTCACGCCCCAATGCCGCCCCCCAGAGGTGGACAGGCGGGTGACGACTTCGGGTTCCAGGCTGGCCAATACCACGTCGGTGGGCCGCGCCTCTGGCCTGCGGGTCGCGACAATCGTTGGGGCAGGCACCGGCGCGGGCGCTGTTTGCGCCTCTTCCAGCGCGGTGCGGATATCGTCGGGCAGAACCGTGGATGTGACCGGCGCCTGGGCCACCAGCACAGGCGTTGCAGTGCCGGGGCGCATCCGGGGCCGGTAGGACGTCTTGACTGCCCCGCTCAGCCGGATGATCTTGCCCGCCCCTTTGGGAGCCTGGCCATTGCCTGCCACGACAACCGGGCTGCCGGGGCCGATATTGGGTTTCGCAGGCTTGCGGACAGGCGCACGCGACGGCGCCCGGCGAAAGCCCAGATCCAGCAATTCCGCCACCTTGGCGTTGCGCGAGGCCGAGGATTTGCCACCAAAGACCGTGGCGATGATGCGCTCATTGCCCCGTTCTGCCGAGGACACCAGGTTGAAGCCCGCAGCGCGGGTATAGCCCGTCTTGATCCCGTCGGCACCTTTGTAGGCCGCCAGCAAACGGCGGTTGGTGTTGGCCACATCGCGGATGCCTGCATCGGTCGAGCGGCGGGAAAACAGGTTATAGTACTGCGGATAGTCATAGATCATGTGCCGGCCCATGATCGTCATGTCGCGGGCCGTTGACATGTGGCCCGTCTCGGTCAACCCGTGGGCGTTCTTGAAGGTGGTGCGGGTCATGCCCAACGCCTTCGCCGTGCGGTTCATCCGGCGGGCAAAGGCCGCCTCGGAACCGGAGATCGCTTCGGCCATTGCCGTGGCCGCATCATTTGCAGATTTCACCGCAGAGGCGCGGATGAGATAGCGCAGTTTGATGCGGCTGCCTGCCTTCAGGCCCAGTTTCGAGGGCGGCTCGGCAGCGGCTTTGGACGATACTTTCACGCGTGTGTCCAAGGTAATCTCGCCCCGCTCGATCGCCTGAAAAACCACGTAGAGGGTCATCATCTTGGTCAGCGATGCAGGGTGAAGCCGGGTGTCGGCATTGCGCGAATGGAGGACTTCGCCCGTGCGTGCATCCATTACCATGGCCGCATAGGGGGCGGCCACAACAGAGGCGGGCACAATGACCAGCAACCACAAAGCGGTAAAAAGTAATAGCCCAAACCGGGCCGACTGCATGCGTCGAACCTTCACGGTAAACCTGCCTATATTTTGCCTCTGACCGCCGATTATTCGACTGGCCTCATTTTTATTGGCGTCAGGCTAACACAGGTGCCCGTTTCGATAAAGCGTTGATGCGCAGTGGATTTTGGTTTTCTGCACCTGCAAAACTCAACATCTTGGGGCGGGTCCGGGACTGATGACAACACCGGCGATTGTGGCAGGAATGTGGCGGTCAGTGGCGGTGGTCGCCGGTCATATAACCGCTGCCCGAAAACCCGATATTGAGCGAAAAATAGCACGGGACCGGGATCATCGCCTGAACTGCGGCAGCCAGGTCCACCCGTAGCGCATCGACAAAGGCCGCATCGCGATGCGATTTGGGCAGCATCGAGATATCGACAATCACATGGGAATGGTGGAACAGGTCGGCAGGATAAGCGCGCCCTTTGCACGCGCCAGAGCTCTCATCATGCTGCTGAATGACAGCCTCGATCCGGCGCAGGATCATCGGGGCATCCAGGGGAATATCGGCGGAAAATTTCAACTCGGCATGTGGCATCAACGCATCCCTTCAAGATAGTCGGGCAAGGCACCCAAATCGGGCAGTTCAGCATAGCGGGGATGGTTCTCAGGGGCCTCTGCCGCCTCGAACGCCCAGGCTAGATCATGGGGGACAAAGACACCAAAACCGCCCGCGTCAATCATCGGGCGGACATCGGATTTCATCGAATTGCCGATCATCATGCCGCGCCCCGCGCCGCCAAAGGCGTCAAAGATGCGGGTATAAACGCCAGGCTGTTTGTCCGACACGATTTCGACCCCATCAAATAGATCGCCCAGCCCCGATTGGGCCAGCTTGCGCTCCTGATGCAGCAAATCGCCCTTGGTGATCAGCAAAACGGGCGCGTGGGCACGGGCGGCCTCCACCGCTTCGGCGGCATGGGGCAACAGATCGATAGGGTGCTGCAACATGTCCTGACCAGCGGCAATCAGATCGGCAATCACGGCGCCGGGCACTTTGCGATCTGTCACCTCAAGGGCCGTTTCGATCATCGACAACACAAATCCTTTGATGCCAAAGCCGTAGTGACCCAGGTTGCGGCGCTCGGCCTGCATCAACCGGTCGTCCAGATCGGGGTGGTCGGTGTGAGGGGCCAAAAGCTCGGCAAAGCGCTCTTGGGTCAGCTTGAAAAACCGTTCATTGTGCCAAAGCGTGTCATCGGCATCAAAGCCGATTGCGCCCAGTGTTTGCGACATTCCGGTGCGACCCTCTTTTCTAAACTGCTGTGAGCGTTATATAGCAAGGCTCAAACCCGCCATAGGATTCTTGGTTTCATGACGATGCAGATGCATACATTCGTGCAGATGATGGCCCAAAACATGTCGGGCCCGGCAGATGATGACGGTGACACCACCGTCGTCACCGACGTCAAGCCCAAGACCAAGCGCCCGCCTTTGTATAAGGTGATGCTGCTGAATGATGATTACACCCCGATGGAATTTGTGGTGCATGTGCTGGAACGGTTCTTTGGTCTCAACCACGCCCAGGCGTTCGAGATCATGTTGACCGTCCACAAAAAGGGCCTCGCCGTCGTCGGCGTGTTCAGCCACGAGATTGCAGAAACGAAGGTCGCTCAGGTGATGGATTATGCGCGCCGCCATCAGCACCCGCTGCAATGCACCATGGAAAAAGAAGAATAATCAGTGATCGGTGATCGCTTGCCCTTGGCGCTTGCAGCGACAGAGCTGCCGGGCGACGGCCCTATTGCTGTGATGCATCCCGCTGTGGACGCCGACCTGTCCGCTTTGCCGCGTGATCGTGTATGCATCATTTCTCCTCTGGCCACTGTCTGCGCGCATTTTCAAGCGCGCGGCTTTGATGTTGCGGCAGAGCCTGCCAAGGACGCCCGCTTTGCCGCTGCCGTGGTCTGTCTGACCCGCGCCAGGGCTGAGGCGCGGGCGCTATTGGCCGTTGCAATGTCCCAGACCGATGGGCTGGTCATTGTGGACGGCCAAAAGACCGACGGCGCGGATTCCATGCTCAAGTCCCTACGGTTACGTATGGAAATTGCTGGACCAATCTCCAAGGCCCATGGCAAGATTTTCTGGGCGCAATCCGGCGGCGATCTGTCCGATTGGGCGCTGGGCCCAGAGCTGCAACCGGGTGGGTTCTGGACAGCGCCTGGTGTGTTTTCCGCCGATGGTGTCGACCCGGCCTCGGCCCTTCTGGCACAGGCTTTGCCAGAGGCGATGGTGGGCACGGTCGCAGATCTGGGGGCCGGCTGGGGATACCTCGCAGCCCACATCCTGACCCGCGACGTCAAAGCGGTGCACCTGGTCGAAAACCACGACATGGCCCTGCAATGCGCGCACCACAACGTAACCGACCCGCGCGCTCAATTCCATTGGGCGGACGCTACCGTATGGAAGCCGTCGCACAAGATGGATGCGGTTGTCATGAACCCGCCTTTTCATTCCGGACGCAAGGCCGACCCGTCTCTCGGCCGCGCCTTCATCGCGGCGGCGGCACGGATGCTCCAGCCCCACGGGGCGCTCTGGATGGTGGCCAACCGGCACCTGCCATATGAGGATGCGCTGGCGGGCCAATTCGCCAAAGTGGTTGATCTGGACGGCGATGCGCGGTTCAAACTGGTGCGGGCCGAACGGCCCAAACGGACACGGGGATAACAAATGGCATTTTCGATCACCGGCAAGACGGCGATTGTGACAGGGGCCGCCAACGGCATCGGGCTTGCAGTCGCGCGCACCTTTGCGGATCGCGGCGCCAACGTGATGTGCGCCGATATGGACGAAAAACGTCTGGCAGAAGAACTTGGCGATGTGGCCGACGAGGGCAACATCCGTTATTTTGCGGGCGACCTGCGCCAACGGCTGACCATCGCCAACCTGGTGTCGGCCACCATCGACGCCTTCGACGAGATCGACATCCTGGTCAATGCCTCGCGTCAGGTGATGGAAACCGATGCCCTGAACCCCGAAGACACGTCGGTAGAACAACTGCTGGAGCAGAACCTGATGACGGCCCTGCGCCTCAGCCAGCAGGTCGCGCGCCGTATGATCAAGCAATCGGACGGCCGCGAAGGCGACGGCCCTGCGGGTTCGATCATCAATCTGTCGTCCATTGCGGCGCATCAGACGCGCCCGGAGCTTTTGGGCTATTCCATCGCGTCGGCGGGGCTGGAACAGATGACCCGCTCGATGGCTCTTGCACTGGCCCCTCACCGTATCCGCGTGAATGCTGTGGCCTTTGGATCTGTCATGTCCGCCTCACTGAAATCGTCCATCGGAGATCATCCCGAATGGCGCGAAGAGATCGAGACCCGCACCCCCATGCACCGCATCGCCAGCCCCACAGAGCTGGTGGACGCGGTGCAATTTCTGGCCTCTGAGGGGTCGGGTTTTGTCACCGGTGACGTGATGACAGTGGACGGCGGTCGCAGCCTTCTGGACCCTGTATCCGCGCCCGCGCACTAGGCCGCCCGGCCTTCCGGGGACGCATATTCTTGGAACACTGAAGGGCAGGGCCCCGCCCGGTGTCATGTGGCGTCTTTGCCCTTGGCGTTGCGGCTTTTTTCGCGTTAAAATCTGTCAACTAAAATGGACAGTACGCATGACCGAACACTTCGACACTCAGAAAACCCGGGCCTCCGCCTGGTTCCGCCAATTGCGCGACGACATCGTGGCCGCGTTCGAGGGTTTGGAAGCCTCGCACGAGGCGGGCCCTCTGTCGGATGCAGCGCCCGGCCAGTTTGAAGTGACCGAGACAACGCGCCAGTCCGAGGACGGTTCAGATGCGGGCGGCGGCTTGATGAGCGTCATGCGCGGCGGGCGTGTTTTTGAGAAGGTTGGCGTCAATATCTCGACCGTTTACGGGACCTTGGGCGAGCGGGCGCAGCATGCGATGGCGGCCCGCAAGGGCATTCCCGGAATGAAGGATGATCCGCGCTTTTGGGCCTCGGGCATTTCGCTTGTCGCGCATATGCAGAACCCGCACGCGCCCGCCGTTCACATGAACACCCGCATGTTCTGGACACCCCACGCGTGGTGGTTTGGCGGTGGGTCTGACCTGAACCCGTGTTTGGAATATGCCGAAGACACCGCCCACTTTCACGCGACCCAGAAGGCGCATCTCGATCCCCATGGGGACGAACTGTATCCGCGCCTCAAAGACTGGGCGGACGAGTATTTTTATGTGCCTCACCGGGGCCGCGCGCGGGGCGTTGGGGGCATCTTTATGGACGACCATTGCACTGGTGATTGGGAGCAGGATTTTACCCTGACGCAGGATATTGGCCGCGCCTTTTTGCCCGCCTATCTACCGCTGGTCGAGAAACGCCGTGTGCAGGATTGGACCGAGGCCGACAAGGATGCGCAACTGGTGCATCGGGGCCTCTATGCGGAGTATAACCTTGTCTATGACAGGGGGACGAAATTCGGGCTGGAGACGGGGCACGATGCCAACGCGGTGCTCATGAGCTTGCCGCCTTTGGCCAAGTGGGTCTGAATTGTCCCCGCGGGGACAAGCAGTGCGTTGAATTGACTTGATTTTAACCGATTGGTTATTCCGTTTTTCCGCCCGAGGGTTGGACGGCGTGCGCAGATGTATCGCGGATTTAACGCTTCTTTAGGCCGCCGGACTTACCTTTGGATCAGAGTTCGATTCGTGCCCCGTTTTGTCGGGATGAACGTTGGCACGCGTCAATAAACTTCATTCCGGCAAGGCCGTCGGCGATACCGAGCAGGGCGTCGGTGTCGCGGGGCGCACCGGAGATGGCAGCCGCCGCCTCGCGGTAGAGGGTCGCGAAGGCCTCAAGGTAGCCTTCGGGATGGCCTGCGGGGATGCGGGTGACGGCGTTGGCGGCAGGGTGGCTGGCGCTGCTGCCGCGTGTGATGAGTTGGGGTGGTTGACCCAGCTTGGTGAACCAGAGCTGGTTGGGATGCTCTTGGGCCCAGCGTAGGCCGCCTGCGCTGCCGTAAATGGCCAAGGTCAGGCTGTTTTCATGGCCCACGGCGACCTGACTGGCCCAGATGTGACCGTGAATGCCGCCCGGAAAGTCGACCGTGACGCGGGCATCGTCGTCGACCGCGCGGCCCGGCACGTGGGTCGTGAGCGTGGCGCTGAGCGCCTGACCCGTCAGACCGGTCGTAAAGCAGGCGAGGTTATAGGCGTGGGTGCCGATGTCGCCGATGGCGCCGCCGCCCGCCTGGGCGGGGTCGGTGCGCCAGGCGGCTTGTTTGTTGTCCGCATCAGCGGGCGCGGCGAGCCAATCCTGGAGGTATTGCGCCTCGACCATCCGCAAATCGCCCAGCATGCCCTCGGCGATCATCTGCCGGGCCTGCCGGATCATCGGATAGCCGGTGTAGTTGTGGGTCAGGAAAAACTGCGCGTCGGATGCAGTTGCGACCTTTGCAAGGCTTTGAGCCTGCGCCAGCGTGGCTGTCATGGGCTTGTCGCAGATGACGTGTATGCCTTGGGCCAGAAACGCCTCGGCGATGGGGCCGTGCAGGTGGTTCGGGGTCACTATGGCTACGGCGACGATGCCGTCAGCCCGCGCGGCTTCGGCCACAGCCATGTCGGCGTAATCGGCATAGGAGCGGTCGGGCGCGACGCCGAGTTCGGCGGCAGAGGCGTGAGCGCGTGCGGGATCGGACGCAAAGGCGCCCGCGACCAGATCGAAGCACCCGTCGAGCCGGGCCGCGATGCGGTGGACCGCACCGATAAAGGCCCCCTGGCCGCCGCCGACCATCCCGAGTTTCAGTGGTGCCATGTCAAAATCCCATCATTTTGCGCAATGCGGCCACATCTGTGCTGCCGCCCGCAAAATCGTCAAAGGCTTTTTCCGTGGGCCGAATGATGTGATCGGCGATAAATGGCGCCCCTTCGGCAGCCCCCTGTTCGGGGTGTTTGAGGCAGCATTCCCATTCCAGCACAGCCCAGCCGTCAAAACCATATTGCGTCAGTTTGGAGAAAATCCCTTTGAAATCAACCTGTCCGTCGCCCAAGGACCGGAAGCGGCCCGCACGTTCGGTCCAATCGGCATAACCGGAATACACGCCCTGACGGCCGGTTGGATTGAACTCCGCATCCTTGACGTGAAAGGCGCTGATCCGGTCGTGATAGATGTCGATAAAGGCGAGGTAATCGAGTTGTTGCAGCAGGAAATGCGAGGGGTCGTAGGTGATTTTGCAGCGCGCATGGTTGTCGATTGCGCTTAGGAACCTTTCGAATGTAGTGCCATCGAACACGTCCTCGCCGGGATGGATTTCAAAGCCCATGTCGACGCCGTTTTCGTCATAAACGTCCAAAATGGGTTTCCAACGGCGCGCGAGTTCGGTGAACGCCTCGTCAATCAGCCCCGGGGGGCGTTGCGGCCAAGGATAGAGGTAGGGGAAGGCAAGTGAGCCGGTGAAGCCCACGGCCCCGGCGAGCCCGAGATGTTTGGAGGCATGGGCGACCTTGGTGACCTGATCGACGGCCCAGGCCTGCCGTGCGTTCGGGTTTCCGTGTACTTCGGCGGGCGCAAAGGCGTCGAAATTGCTGTCATAGGCGGGGTTTACGGCGACAAGCTGCCCTTGGAGGTGGCAGGACAATTCGGTGATGGCGAGCCCGTGTGCGGCACAGATGCCCGCAACCTCGTCGCAATAGTCCTTGCTGTTGGCCGCTGTATCCAGGTCGAATACCCGCGCGTCCCAGGTGGGGATTTGCACGCCTTTGTACCCCAGCCCAGCCGCCCATTCGGCGATCGCAGGCAGGCTGTTGAAGGGGGCCGTGTCGTCGAGAAACTGTGCCAGGAAGATCCCTGGCCCTTTGATGGCGTTGGCCATTCTATCCTCCGTCATTTTGTCGTCAGGCCAGCAGGGCGGCGGCCTGTTCGGGGCTTAGCGTTTCGGGCCGGTCGCAGGTTGTCGTCATGGTCATGACCTGGCCTGTGTCACCCGCGGTCAGGATCGCTGTCATTACCTCGACCACGTGCGTGGCAAAGGCGCTGTTGCATCGATGCGGTGTGTCTGCGGCGATGGCAAGGGCCATGTCGGCCAGCCCTGCGCCCCGGTAATTGGCCCGGTTGTCGTCAGTGTTCGGCGTGCCGAAGGGGTGATCCCAGCTTTGCGCTGTTGCGGGGCCGTTCCGGTCTGTCACTGTGAGGTCGCCGCCGAAGAAGTTGGGGTCGGGCACGTTCAGGGTGCCAGTGCTGCCGTAAAGCTCCATCGTGGGATGGCTGTTGGCCCAGACGTCCCAACTGCTCAGCAGTGTGATGATTGCGCCGCTGGCGAAGGACAGCACTGCGTGGATAGTGGTGGGCGTTTTGACCGGGATCACCTCGCCCTTGCGCGGCCCGTTGCCGATGGTGCGGGTGTCTTGGGCGGCGCCTGTAAAGCTGGTGACCTTGTGCACTGGTCCCAACATCTGGACCAGGTTGCAGATGTAGTAAGGGCCCAGATCGAGGATGGGCCCGCCGCCGGGCAGGAAGAAGAAATCGGGGTTGGGGTGCCAATCCTCCATCCCCGGTGACATGACCACCGCCGTGCCCGATGTGACCGTGCCGATGGTGCCATCGTCGATCAGTTTGCGTGCCAGTTGGTGCGCGCCGCCCATGAACGTGTCGGGGGCAGAGCCGATCCGCACGCCATTCACCTGTGCGATGCCCTCAAGCTCTTGGGCCTCGGCGAGGCTGAGCACGAAGGGTTTTTCCGAGTAGACGTGTTTGCCTGCCTGGAGGATG
Source organism: uncultured Tateyamaria sp. (assembly GCF_947503705.1). Lineage (GTDB taxonomy): Bacteria > Pseudomonadota > Alphaproteobacteria > Rhodobacterales > Rhodobacteraceae > Tateyamaria. The sequence goes on from NZ_CANNES010000001.1 coordinate 1,089,602, forward strand.
GATCGCGACACTTCGACATGGGCAGCCGGGATCGTGAGGTTGATGATCAGGTCGATGTCGTCGGCGGCCAGCAGGGCCTCGACCGTGTCGGCCCGCACGTTGAATTCGGCCGCCCGGGCCCGTGCATTGTCCATGTTGATGTCGGCCACGGCGCGGATGTCGTAGCCTTTGAACATGTCCGCCAGTTGCAGATAGGCGGTCGAGATGTTGCCGCATCCGATGATGCCGACGCCCATGGACTTAGTCATGTGTCTTCTCCCACAGGGTTTTGAAGGCGGCGGCGGAGCGTTTTGCGTAGCCCTTGGGATCGCTGGGTTTGTCGTGTTCCAGCGCGTAGATGAGGTTTGGTGACTGGTTGCGGCAGGCTTGCAGGAGGGCCGCCCAATCCATGGTGCCAGAGCCGAGGTCGGACCAGCCGTCCTCGTCCTCGTTGGTGCCTTCGGCTGCGATGTCCTTGACGTGGATGGAGGTGAGCCTGTCGCCGTATTTGGCGATGTAGTCCAGTGGGTCGCGGCCACCACGTACGATCCAGGCGAGGTCTGCCTCCCATGTGATGTCGGGGGCCTCGGTCAGCAGGATGTCCATGGGGATGCCGCCGTCGGGAAGGGCCACGAATTCAAAGTCGTGGTTGTGCCAGCCGAAGTGCAGCCCGTGATCGGCGTAGCGCTTGCCCGCCTTGGCCAGCCGTGCGGCGAGATCGGCGTAGCCTGCGGAGGTATCGGGGCGTTGGGACGCGTCGAGATAGGGGGCAAAGACGTGTTGCATACCGAGCGTCTTGGCCAGGTTCAGCGTTGTGTCGAAGTCGTTTTCGATGTCGTCGAGGCCCATGTGCCCTGAGGGCATCGTGATCCCGTTTGCGTCCATGGCCGCGCGATATGCCTCGGCGTCGCCGTAGACACCGCCGTAGCCTTCGACCTGGGTGATCCCCATGGCGGGCAGTTCGGCCAAAAGGCCGATCTGATCGGCGCAGTCGCGCATGGAATAAAGTTGAAGTCCAACAGTCATGATCTTGTGTCCTGTTTAGAGGCGAAGCTCGGTTGCGGTGTCGAAAAGGTGCAGGCGGCTGGCGTCAAAGCCGATGGCGAGCGTGTCGCCGGATGTGAGGCCCGATTGCCCCTCGGTACGGACGCGTACGGATTGGCCCGCAAAGTTGATCCAGACCAGCGTGTCAGAGCCCATGGGCTCAACGATGTCGATTTCGGCGCTGCCCGAATAGGACATGCCCTGCGCCGCGTCGCCTGTGACGATATGTTCGGGGCGGATGCCCAGTGCGACGCGCCCGTCCTGCGGGCCTGCGGGGCCAAAATCATATCCTGTGACGTCCAATTCGAAATGCTCATTCGCAAAGCGGTTGCCGGTCAGCTTGCCGGTGAACATGTTCATGGCGGGCGAGCCGATGAAGTTGGCCACGTAGATGTTGCAGGGCTTGGCATAGATCACCTCGGGGGCGTCGAGCTGTTGGATCATCCCGTCTTTCATGATCGAAATGCGGTCGGCCAGCGTCATCGCCTCGACCTGATCGTGGGTCACGTAGATCATGGTGTTGTTGAGTTGCTTGTGCAGGCGCTTCAACTCGACCCGCAGATCGGTGCGCAGTTTTGCATCGAGGTTGGAAAGCGGTTCGTCAAAGAGGAACACATCCACGTCCCGCACCAATGCGCGACCGATGGCCACCCGTTGCCGTTGACCGCCGGACAAAGCGCCGGGCTTGCGATCCAAGAGCGGCTCGATCTGTAGAATCTCGGCGGCGCGGGCGACGCGTTTTTCAATTTCGGGCTTGGGTACACGGGCGTTTTTGAGGCCAAAGGTCAGGTTTCCGCGCACCGTCATTTGCGGATAAAGCGCGTAGGACTGGAACACCATGCCGATCCCCCGATCCGAGGGTTCGGCCCAGGTGACGTTGTTGCCCTTGATGAAAATCTGCCCCCCCGTCACGTCCAACAGACCCGCGATGCAGTTGAGCAGTGTGGATTTCCCGCAGCCCGACGAGCCGAGCAGGACGAGAAACTCGCCCTCGACAATATCGAGGTTGAGCTGTTTGAGGACATGAACCGCGCCAAAGCTGAGGTCGAGGTTCTTGATTTCAACGGAATGTGCCATGTGGATCAGCCTTTGACTGCGCCTGCGGCGATGCCGCGGACAAAGAGTTTGCCAGAGGCAAAGTAGATGACGAGAGGGACCAGACCGGTAAGCAGGGTCGCGGCCATGTTGACGTTGTATTCCTTGATCCCCTGCACCGAGTTCACGATGTTATTGAGCTGCACCGTCATCGGGTAGGTTTCGGGTTTGGTATAGATCACCCCAAAGAGGAAATCGTTCCAGATGCCCGTGACTTGCAGAATGATTGCCACCACAAAGATGGGCAGCGCCATCGGCAACATGATCTGGAAATAGATGCCCCAGAACCGGGCCCCGTCGACGCGGGCGGCTTTGAACAACTCTTCGGGGATTGAGGCGAAATAGTTGCGGAAAAGCAGCGTCAGGATTGGCATTCCAAAGACCGTGTGCACCAGCACCAGCCCCCAGAGGCTGCCCATCAGCCCAATCTCGCGCAGCAGGATCACGATGGGGTAGAGCATGGTCTGGTATGGGATGAAGGCCCCGATGATCAGGATGGTAAAGAAGGTTTCGGACCCTTTGAACTTCCAATGGGACAACGCGTAGCCGTTCACTGACGCCACCCCGATCGACAGGATCACCGAGGGGATCAGGATTTGCACCGAGTTCCAGAAGCCCCGGCTGAGCCCGTCGCAATTGATCCCTGTGCAGGCCTCTGACCACGCTTTGGTCCAGGCCGCTGTGGTGATTTCGAGCGGCGGCGAAAAGACGTTGCCAAGCCGGATTTCCGGCATCCCCTTGAGTGAGGTCACGACCATCACATAGAGCGGCAGCAGGTAGTACATGCTGACCACCATGAGCGTGCCATAGAGCATGATGTTACGGGCCGAGAGGGCGCGGCGCGGTTTTGGCCCGCTTGGGTCGACTGTGTTAACCACGTTTGCGTCCTCCGAATTCGAGATAGGCCCAGGGGACCAGGATGACGATCACGCTGACCAGCATCATCGTTGAGGCGGCAAAGCCCTGTCCCAGATTCTGGGCGCGGAACATGTATTCGATCACGTATTTTGCGGGCACTTCGGAACTGATCCCCGGCCCGCCATTGGTTTGGGCCACGACCAGGTCGTAGATTTTGATGATGCCGGAGGCGATCAGCACGAGGGCCGTGATGAAGACGGGTCGCATCATGGGGATGATGATCCGCACATAGGTTTTGACCGTACCGATTCCGTCGACGCGGGCGGCTTTCCAGATGTCTTCGTCGATACCGCGCAGGCCCGCGAGCATGATGCACATGATCAGCCCGGAGCCCTGCCAGATGCCCGCAATCAGGATGCCGAAAATCACGATTTCCGAGTTGTTGAGCGGGTCGAACGCAAAGCTTTCCCAGCCCATGCCGCGCACGACGCCTTGCACGCCGAAATCGGGGTTGAGGATCCATTGCCAGGCGAGCCCCGTCACCACGAAAGACAGCGCGAACGGGTATAGGAAGATGGTTCTGAACGCCCCTTCGAACCGGATTTTGCGATCCAGCAGCGCGGCAAGTGTAAAGCCGATCAGCAGCGTCAGGATCAGGCTGCAGATGCCGTAGATGGCCAGATTTTCGATGGAGATCAGCCAGCGCCGAGTCGACCAGAGCCGCTCGTATTGGTCAAAGCCCACGAAATTGAGCTTGGGCAGGAGCCGCGAGGAGGTGAACGAGTGCACCACCGTCCAGGCCGTGCCGCCCACAAACACCACCAGAGCCGTAAGGATCATCGGGATCGAGGCGATCTTGGCGCTGAGATTGCGCAAGAGTTGTACGGGCCGTTTGGCCGTGGATTGGGAGGTCATTGCACTGTCCGGAATTTGGGTATGAGGCGCGCTGGGACCACGCGCCTCAAGGGGTCACGACGCCGGTTTAGTCAGCGCGCGAGATGATCGAGACATAGGCCGCCTGCGCGTCCGCTGCCGACATGTCGGAGGACCAGAACTCGGCCATCAGATCTTCGACCTGGGTTTGGGTGTCCGCGCTCAGGTTCATGTCGCCAGAGGGCAGGATGCCGTTGCCGGAGGCCAGGATTTCGAGGCCCTTTTGCATGCAGGCGTTGGCGGATGACAGGTCAATGTCGCCGCGTACGGGCAGGGACCCTTTGGCCAGATTGAAGTCGACCTGTACTTCGGGCGAGACGAGCATGGCGGCCATCTCAAGTTGGGCCGCCCGGGTGGCGTCGTCGTCGATCACGGGGAAGTAGAAGGCGTCGCCCCCGGTATCCAGCACGGCATTCAGCCCAAGCCCCGGCAGGCAGGAATAGTCGGTGCCCGCCACTTCGCCTGCAACCTGGAATTCGCCTTGGGCCCAGTCGCCCATGATCTGCGCGCCTGCGGTATCGGTGATCACCATGTTGGTTGCCAGGTTCCAGTCCTGGACGTTGGAATCGGCGGCCAGCGCGCGCGCGGCGGCAACGGCTTCGAACACCGCAGTGTATTCGGGGCCGGTGGCTACATCGATGTTCTTGTCACGATTCACGGCCAGCCAGTTGTCGACACCCGCGATGGCGATGGTGATCGTTCCGAAGGCAATGTTTTGCTGCCAACCCTGTTGGCCCATGGCGAGCGGTACGATGCCTGCCTCTTGGAGGGCGGGGGCGGAGGCCACGAAGTCGTTCCAGTTGGCGGGCACGTCAAGCCCGGCCTTTTCGTAGGCGCCGTGCGACAGCCACATCCATTGGGCGGAGTGGATGTTGAGCGGGGCGCAATAGATGCGGCCATCCAGCGTGCACGCCTCCAGCAAGGAAGATGGGTTGATGATCTCGGCCCAGTTGTTGGCCTCGGCCACCTCGGTCAGGTCGAGCAGCAGGCCCGCCTCGATCAGCTCTTCGGCCTGGCGGCCGTGGTTGAGTTGGGTGGCGGCCATCGGGTCACCGCCAAGGATGCGCGAAATGATGATCGGGCGGGCGGTGCCGCCGGAACCTGCGATGGCGCCGTCGATCCAGGTGTTGCCTGCAGCTTGCCACGCGTCGGCGAGTTTGCCGACGGCGATTGCCTCGCCCCCGGATGTCCACCAATGCGTCACTTCAAGTTCTGCGCCATCCGCCAACACGACCGAGGCACTGAGCGCTGTGAGCGCCGTGCCCGCCAGCAGCGATTTCATCATTTTGGTCATCTCTTCCTCCCAGAAAGAACGTTTTTTGTTCGGGTGTTGCAGAATGCTTTGCTCTGCAATCGATTACATTAGGCAGGGCGGGCGCGGTACTTGTCAAGAAATACTGTAATCGATTACAAAACAAAGACAGCGACCGCAGGAGCAAGACCCCTGAAAACTTCCACTCTTCAAGATGTTGCACGCGTTGCGGGCGTTTCGACGGCGACCGTCTCGCGGACGCTGTCGCACCCGGATGTGGTGTCCGAATCAACCCGCAAGCGGGTGTCGGCTGCTGTTCAGAAGACCGGCTATCGCATCAACAGGGCGGCGCGGAACCTGCGCACGCAGCGGTCTCATTCGGTGATTGCGCTGCTGCCGGATCTGGCCAACCCGTTCTTTTCCAATATCCTCGAAGGCATCTCGCGCACATTGGCGGACAAGGGGTATTCGATGCTGGTGGCCAGCACCCGCCAGGTCCATGACAGCGGGGATCGGTTGATCGATTATCTGGATGATGCCCGGGCTGACGGGATGATCATTCTGGATGGCCAGCTGGCCCCTGACGTCGTCGCCTCGCTTGAGGGATCGCCCCATTCCAACCGCATCCTGTTTGCTTGCGAATGGGTGGCGGATGCGCCGTTTCCGTCGGTGCGTTGCGAGAATCGACGGGGCACCGCGGCGGCGATTGATCACCTCGTTGCGCTGGGCCATCGCAAGATCGCCCATGTCACCGGACCACAAGGCAATGTGCTGACAACCGCGCGCAAGGACGCCTTTGTCGAGGCGGTGGGTCGGCACGGGTTGGCCTTGCCGCCCGAGTGGATCATTGATGGGGACTTTTCGTTGCAAGCGGGCTGTGACGCGGCCCGGCAATGGATGGCCATTGTGGATCGCCCCACGGCGGTGTTTTGCGCCTCGGACCAGATCGCCATGGCCTTTATCGCCGAATTGGCACGGCATGACATACGCGTACCGCAGGACGTGTCGGTGATGGGATTTGACGACATTGACCTGGCCGAGCAGTTCATTCCGCCCCTGACCACCATCCGCCAGGATCGAATCATCATTGGCGAAACGGCTGCCACCATGTTGTTGGAACGCATCGCTGGGCAAGTCACCTCAGAGGCGCGGCAAGAGGCGGTGATCCCGGTATCACTGATTGCCCGCAAGAGCACGGGCGCGCCGCCCGAGGGTTAGGGTTTTCGCGCGGGAACCCGGCGCAGTTGCATCCCGAATTTCTGGTCGGCGCGAAAGCCGAACTGTTCATAGAACCCCTTGGCCCCGGTGTCCTGACCGGTGAGCAGCATGATCTTGTAGGCTCCTGCAATCCAGGCCGCGTTGATCGCCGCCTGCATCACGTCGCGCGCGTGGCCTTGCCCCCGGGCGCTGGGCAGGCTGGCCACATTCTCGATCAGCGCATAGGGTCGCCCGTTTTGCGTGAGATTGGGCAAAATATGCAACGTGGTCATAGCCTTGAGCATATCGCCATCAAAGCTGCCCCAGATGGTTGTGCCGGGATGGCTCAGGATCGTTTCGAACGCGTCCGGATCTGTGCTGCTGCCGCCCAGAACCGCATATAGCGGCAGAACCTGCGCATGATCGGCTATGGTGAGTGGCCGCGTCAGTCCCATCCGGCCTCGGCCATGGCCGCCTTGTAATTCGGCGCCACGTTCATTTTGTCGCCCAAGCCTTTGGCCATCAGCAGGCCATGCAGTTTTGGGAGCCGCCAACAGGGCACGTGCATGATCATGTGATGCTCAAGGTGGTAGTTGACCCAATAGGGGGCCACGAATGTGCGCGCGATGGGCCCGGCCAGGGTGGTGCGGACGTTGCGCAGCGGGTTTTCGGACATCTCTGTTGCGCCGTGTTCGGCGATGTTGCGCACCCTGAGAACAAATTGGAACCATGTCAGATAGGGCACGATCCAGAAGGCGATGCCCCACCACCAGTCGCCGATAAAGCTGATCATCAGGGCGATCCCGAAAAAGACCGGGAAGGCGGTGTAGATGGTGTTGGATTTGAAGGCCTGCGCCGCATCCCCTTTTGCCGCCTCGATGGCGTCGTCGTCGCCTGCGAGCCGGACAAAGGTGGCGATTTGGCTGAGCAATTGTTTGACCCCGGTTTGCCCTGTCAGGTCCCGCGTGAATTTCCGTTTCAGCGAGGCGCGCGAGGTCGGGAAATTCCGGCTGAGCTTGAGGTCGGGATCCTTGTCCGTTTGGGTATAGCGATGGTGTGTGAGGTGGTAGTGCCGATAGGCCTTGAGGTCGGCCATGATCGGCCAACCGCAGGCCCAGGTGCCTGCCCATTCGTTGAGGCCGCGCGTTTTGAACAGCGCGTTATGGGCGGCGTCATGCATGAGGATGGCGAGGCCCAGTTGCCGTGACCCGATCAGAAGGACCGCCAACAGGGCCGTGAGCGGGTTGGGCCAGAGCGCGAACATCGCGATGGCGGCGGCGATCACGCCCCAGCAGTGCAGAACCAGAAGCGCGCCCGCGAGGTCAGAGCGTGTCGCCAGAGGGCGGATGTGGTCTGAGGTCAGGTATGCTTTGCCCGGGGTCATGGCAGGCCTCCTTCCCTATCAAGATGGGGGGCCAGGGGGCATCAGGTCAAGGGTGACGCGGGGTTGTCGCCGGATACAGGGGCATTGCCCCTTGGCGTATACGCGCCTCACCCAAGGGTATTTGTACTGGGAATTGGCGCGTCAGTGCCAGTCGAAGAAGCTGGGCCCGGCCCGTTTCAGCAGTTCCTTGGCGAGGTCTTCGCCCATCTCTGCGCCGTCTTCGATCGGGCCGGTGCGCTTTGCCGACAGGGCGTCGGAGCCGTCGGGGCGCAGCACTTCGCCTGCCAGATGCAGCACGGAGCCGTCCAGCGTGGCAAGCCCTGCGATGGGTGTTTCACAAGAGCCATCCAGCGTCAGCAGGAAACGCCGTTCGGCGGCCAGCCTTTGGCCGGTTTCGGTGTCGTGAATGGCGGCCAGAAGCGCGGCGGTGTTGCTGTCATCGAGCCGCCGTTCGATCCCGATCGCCCCCTGGGCCACGGCGGGCAGCATGTCATCGGTGGCCACGGGTGTCGCGGGCACCTCGTCCATCGCCAAACGGTTCAGCCCCGCGCAGGCGAGGAAGGTGCATTCAGCCACGCCATCGGCCAGTTTCTTGAGCCGGGTCTGGACGTTGCCGCGGAACTCGACCACTTGCAGGTCGGGCCGTTTGTGCAAGAGCTGTGCCCGGCGGCGCAAAGACGAGGTGCCGACCACGGCACCCTGGGCAAGGCCCGTGATTCCGGTGAGCGTTGGCGAGATGAACGCGTCCCGCACATCCTCGCGCGGCAGATAGGTGTCGAGGATCAACCCCTCGGGCTGGATCGTCGGCATGTCCTTCATCGAATGGACGGCGATGTCGATCTTGCCCGACAGAAGGTCTTCTTCGATCTCGCGGGTAAAGAGCCCTTTGCCCCCGATATCCTTGAGCGGGTGATCCTGAATGGCGTCGCCCGTGACCTTGATGATCACAATCTCGAACGCGTCTTCGGGCAGGTTGAATGCAACCCCCAACCGCGCACGGGTTTCGTAAGCCTGGGCCAGAGCCAGGGGCGAGCCGCGCGTGCCGATCTTCAGCGGCGCAGTTGAGTTGGGAAGTCGCACTGTCATGGGTTTATCTTTTAGGTGTGTCAACTTATGTTGACAACTGGAAACGATAAGACAGAGGCCACAGCGCGATGAAAGATGCGGTTCAAACCAAGACGATTTTGCGAGCCCTGGCGGGAGAGACCCTGCCCACGCCGCCCATCTGGATGATGCGCCAGGCGGGTCGCTATTTGCCTGAATACAAGGCCACCCGAGCGCAGGCCGGTGATTTCCTGTCGCTGTGCTATAACCCTGAACTGGCCGCCGAGGTCACGTTGCAGCCCATCCGCCGCTATGGATTTGATGCCGCGATTCTGTTTGCCGACATCCTTTTGGTCCCGCAGGCCCTTGGTGCGGATCTTTGGTTTGTCACAGGCGAGGGGCCGCGCCTGTCGACCATCACCGATCAGGCGGGCGTCAACGCCCTGAAACCTTTGGATGCGATTCACGACACGCTGAACCCGATCTATGAGACGGTGAAAATTCTACGCCGCGAACTGCCTGAAGAGACGACCTTGATCGGCTTTGCCGGCGCGCCCTGGACCGTGGCCACCTATATGATCGCTGGCCAAGGCACGCCTGATCAGGCCCCTGCCCATGCTTTCATGCAGGGCAATACCCCGGCGTTCGAGGCCCTGTTGGCCCGCATCACGGCCGCGACCATCGAATATCTGGCGATGCAGATCGAGGCAGGTGCAGAGGTCGTGAAGATCTTTGACAGCTGGGCCGGATCGCTGAAGGGCGACGCGTTCCAGAAATACGCCGTGGCCCCCTGTGCCGAGATTACCGCAGCCCTCAAGGCCCGCTATCCCCATATTCCGGTCATCGGTTTCCCGCGTGAAGCGGGGGATGGCTACATCGGGTTCCATGCCGCCACTGGGGTGGATTGCGTGGCGCTGGACAACTCGGTGTCTCCCGATTGGGCGGCGGCCAATGTGCAAAAGGATGGCTGTGTGCAGGGCAACCTGGCGTCGCGCCATATGGTCACCGGCGGACAGGACCTGATCGACGAGACCCGCGCCATCGTCAAAGCCTTTTCTAAGGGGCCGCACATCTTCAACCTCGGCCACGGGATCACGCCGGACGCGGACCCGGAAAACGTGACCCTGATGATCGAGACGGTGCGGGGCGGATAGGATAGTTTTCGGCCTTGACGGGGGGCGAGGGCTGGCATAGGTCACGCCCCGATGGCGCGGTAGCTCAGTTGGTTAGAGCGATCGACTCATAATCGATAGGTCGGGAGTTCAAGTCTCCCCCACGCCACCATTCACCAACCTTTCCGCTCCTTGCTGTGATCCGCGCTGCGGTGGGCCCGACTAACGCGCATCGCCTTTGGCGCTACGCTGAGTGCGGGCATTCAAGTCTCCCCCACGCCACCATTCACCAACCTTTCCGCTCCTTGCTGTGTACCGCGGTGTGGTTGGCCCGACTAACGCGCATCGCCTTTGGCGCTACGCTGAGTGCGGGAGTTCAAGTCTCCCCCACGCCACCATTTACTAACCATTTTGTTGATTGGATCGCGTTTGGTTCCGGCTTTCTTAATCGCGTGCGCCGTCCGGGTTACCACGCATTTCAGTTCAGCCGACATTTGGGAAGAAGACCGAGTATTTCCAGCAGTGGAATCGCGGTTCAACCCGTTCGGCGCAGGCCGCTTTCGGGGTCGAACACATGTGCTTTGCCCGGCTCGATCCGAAAGCCACGTGCGGTCGTGGTTTCGGGCATTAGATGCACGCCTTGCAGGCTGACGGTAAATCCACCGTCCAAGCCTTCAAGCACCCCGTGCAGGAGCGTGTTGGCGCCCAGTGGCTCGGCCATTTTCACCACCACGCGGATTGGGCCTGCGTCGTCGGGCACAAGGTGTTCGGGTCGTACGCCCAGTTTGACCGGGCCGTCCGCACCGACGGTGTCGGCAACAGGCTGACCGCCGAGAAGGATTTTGCCGCCCTTCACCTCGGCATCCACGATGTTCATCGCCGGGCTGCCGATGAACTGGGCGGCGAACAAGGTGCGCGGTGTCTCGTAGACTTCAAGCGGTGTGCCGATCTGTTCGGCGATGCCAGCGTGCATCACGATCATCCGGTCGGCCATGGTCATCGCCTCGACCTGATCATGGGTGACGTAGAGCGATGTGATCCCGAGCTTGGATTGCAGTTCCTTGATCTCTAGCCGCATTTGCACGCGCAGCTTTGCATCGAGGTTGGACAGAGGTTCGTCAAACAGGAAAACGGCAGGTTCGCGGACAATTGCGCGGCCCATGGCGACACGTTGACGTTGCCCGCCAGAGAGCTGTTTGGGTTTGCGATCCAACAACGCCTCCAACTGCAGGAGCTTGGCGGCGGCCACGACTTTGGCTTCGATCTGGGCTTTGGGCAGCTTGGCGATCTTGAGGCCATAACCCATGTTCTGACGCACCGACATATGCGGATAGAGCGCGTAGTTCTGGAACACCATCGCGATGTCGCGGTCCATCGGTTCCTTGTCGTTGGCCCGTTCGCCGCCGATCAGAACCTCGCCCTCCGATACGGTTTCGAGACCAGCGACCATGCGCAACAGTGTGGATTTCCCGCAACCGGACGGCCCGACAATCACGATGAATTCGCCGTCTGCGATGTCGGTTGTGATGCCGTGGATCACGTCTGTGGCGCCAAAGCTTTTCTTGACGTCCTTGAGGGACACAGTTGCCATATTCTATTTCTCGCTATCGACGAGGCCGCGGATAAACAGCCGTTGCATACTCACCACGACGATGACCGGAGGGATCATCGCAAGGATGGAGGTGGCCATGATCACGGGCCATTCAGCCACATCATCGCCCGATGGGAACATCTGTTTGATGCCCATGACGATGGTGTTCATTTCTGGGTCTGTCGTGATCAGCAGTGGCCAGAGGTATTGGTTCCAGCCGTAGATGAACAAGATCACGAACAGGGCTGCGACGTTTGTCCGGCTCATCGGCACGACAATATCCCAGAAGAACCGCATGGGGCTGGCCCCGTCGACGCGCGCGGCCTCGGCCAATTCATCCGGGATCGTGAGGAAAAACTGGCGAAAGAGGAATGTGGCCGTGGCCGAGGCGATCAGGGGAAAGATCAGCCCGCCATAGCTGTTGAGCATGCCGAAGCCTGCGACCACCTCGTAGGTTGGCACAATGCGCACCTCGACCGGCAGCATCAGTGTCAGAAAGATCATCCAGAAGAACAGGTTGCGCCCTGGAAAGCGGAAATAGACAATTGCGAAGGCCGACAGGAGCGAGATGACGATTTTCCCAACCGCGATCCCGATCGCCATCACCAGACTGTTCACCAGCATCGTGGCCACGGGCACGTTCACCCCGGAAAACAGGGCCTTGGAATAGTTTTCCCACATCTGGTCGCCGGGCCAGAGCGGCATCGGCGGTCTCACGATTTCGGGCTGGGTCACGGTGGAGGCGACGAAGGCCAGCCAGATTGGAAAGAAGATGATCAAAACCCCAAGGATCATGAAGACGTGGGTCAACCAGAGTCCTGCCCCGCGTTTTTCGACCATGCCGTGGACTTCCTGGGCCATCAGTAATGCACCCTTTTCTCTACGAATTTGAATTGGATGATCGTCAGCATCCCCACGACAAAGAGCAGGATCACCGATTGCGCCGAGGATGAGCCGAGGTCTTGGCCCACGAACCCGTCCGAGAAGACCTTGTAGACCAGCACCGTTGTGGACTGCTGTGGGCCGCCGGATGTGATTGTGTGGATGACGCCGAAGGTTTCGAAGAAGGAATAGACGACGTTCACCACCAGCAAAAAGAATGTAGTTGGCGACAAAAGGGGCAAAACGATTGTCCAGAACCGTTTCCAGAACCGTGCGCCGTCAATGGCCGCCGCCTCAAGCACGGAGCGTGGGACCGCCTGGAGCGCGGCAAAGAAGAACAAGAAGTTATAACTGATCCGCCCCCAGGCCGATGCAACGACAACAAGGCCCATCGCCTCACCTCCGTTCAGGACGTGATTCCAGTCGTAGCCCAGGTTTCCCAGATACCAGGACACCACGCCGACCCGGGTGTTGAACATGAACAGCCACAGCACGCCCGCAATGGCCGGGGCCACTGCATAGGGCCATATCAGCATGGTGCGATAGACACCTGATCCTTTGATCAGCCGGTCTGCGATGACCGCGAGGAACAGCGCGGGGATCATTGAACACAGCGTCACCAGAATGGAAAACACCGCCGTCGTCCCAAACGACGCGCGGTAGAACCGGTCGCTGAGCAGGAACTCGAAATTGCCCAGCCCCACGAACTGGGACGACAGGCCAAAGGGGTCAGGGATAAAGAGCGATTGCCAGATCGCCTGACCTGCGGGGTAGAAAAAGAAAACGGCTGACACCAGAACCTGTGGCGCAATCAGCAGTGCCGGAAGCCACCAGCCGCGAAACGTGACCCGTTTTTGCATTGTCCAACCCCTTGGAAAAACGGCAGGCCCGATATCAGGCCTGCCATTGGTGTTTCGCCTTAGCGGTTGGCGGCCTCAAAGCGGCGCAGCAAGGCATCGCCACGCTCTTTGGCGCTGTCCATGGCCTCTTGAGCGGTCTTGTCACCGGACCAGATGCCCTCAAGCTCTTCGTCGATGATCCCGCGGATCTGGTCAAAGGACCCCAACCGCAAACCTTTGGAATTGGCTGTGGGTTCCTTTGCGGTCATCTGGATCACGGCGATGTCGGTGCCGGGGTTCTTGGCGTAGAAGCCCGCCGCGCGCGTGATGTCGCCCGCTTCGGCAGTGATCGGCAGATAGCCGGTGTCCTGGTGCCATTTGGCCTGAACATCGCCCGACGACAGGTAGTTCAGGAATGCACCGGCACCGTTGTACTCGTCGTCGCTGTGACCTTCCATGACCCACAAGGACGCGCCACCGATGATGGTGTTCTGGGGTGCGTTGCCGACGCCTTCCCAGTAGGGCAGCGGTCGCACGTCAAAGTCGAATTCGGCCTCGGAACTGATGCCCGCATAGCCCGCCGAGCTTTCGGTAAAGAGCGCGCATTCACCCGCGCGGAAGTTCGCGCCACCTTCATTGCGGCGGCCTGTGTAGATGAACTTGCCGTCCTGCGCCCACTGGCCCATCGCCGTGAGGTGCGCGACTTGCGCCGGACCGTTCAGCGCCAGTTCGGTGTCGAGACCGGCAAAACCGTTATCTTGCGTTGCAAAGGGCACATCGTGATAGGCCGAGAAGTTTTCGAGGTGAATCCAGCTTTGCCATGCGGTCACAAGCGGGCATTCCTCGCCACCTTCTTGCAGCGCCGTCAGGACCGTATCGACGTTCTGCCATGTGGACAGATCGGTATCAGGGTCTACACCTGCCGCCGTCATCGCATCGCGGTTGACCCACAGCACAGGAGTCGAAGCGTTGAACGGCAGCGAAAGCATGTCGCCATCGGTAGAGGTGTAATACCCTTTGACTGAGCCGATATAGGCGTCAGGGTCAAAGTCACCGCCACTTTTTGCCATCACTTCGTAGGCGGGGCGCACGGCGCCCGAGGCGGCCATCATCGTCGCTGTCCCAACTTCGAACACCATCAGGATATGGGGCTGCTCGCCCGCACGGAAGGCGGCGATGCCTGCGTTCAGGGTCTCGGAATAGTTGCCCTTGTGGCTTTGAACCACGACATAATCGCTTTGGCTGGCATTGAATTCTTCGACTTGCGCCGCAACCAGTTCCCCAAGGCGGCCGGTGAAGGCGTGCCAGAATTGGACTTCGGTCTGGGCCATCGCCGCCACTGGCGACAGCATTGTCGAGACGGCGAGCGCGCCGAGCAAAGATTTCTTCATGTTTCCTCCCTTGCACCTCAGCGGTGCGTTGTCTGTCAGGCGATGCTTTCGGCGGGCCGTGCATCGGTTGGTGACCTCGAAACGATACACCGAAGCAGGTATAATACAAGGCCGCAGAATCTTGCATAAATATAACATTATATTATGGATCACCGCTGGGTTTCATGTGATGAATTGGCATGACCCGAAAACTTCGTTTGCGCCAATTCGAGGCCCTTATGGCCGTCATTCACCACGGTTCTGTAACACGGGCCGCCAAGCAGTTGGGCATCAGCCAACCGGCCGTCAGCCGATTGCTGGCCGATCTTGGTCACACGCTGGGCTTCCCCCTTTTTGATCGGCGGGGCGGTCAACTTGCCCCCACACAGGAGGTTCGTTTTCTTCAAGCCGATATCCAAAAGGTTTTGGACCTTATGGATCAGATCGGTGAAGTCAGCCAAAGCATTACCCAAAGGAAGGCGGGCCATATCAGAATCGCCTGCCTGCCCGGCTTTGCCACCAGCCACCTGCCTGCTGTTGTGGCCAGGTTTCTCAAGGATCGGCCCGGTGTGAGCATCACGATCGAGCCGGACCGCCCCGAACGCATTCTGGAGTGGATGATAGACGAGCAATTCGATTTCGGGATCACCGATGGGTTTCGCGGACACTCTGCCGTGGCAAGTCGGGACATCGACGTGCGGACCGTGTGCATCTTTCCGGCCGGTCATGAGTTGGAAAAATGTGACGAGGTCACGCCGACCGACCTGGTAGGAGAACGGATCATTCACACATTGCGCGACAGTGATTTTTTCAAAAGCCTTTCGAGTGCCTTTGTTGCGGCGAACACCGGGCTAGAGACCCTTGTGGAAACTCGGCAATTCACCGCCGCCTGCGAATTGGTGTCCCACGGACTTGGTGTGGCAGTGGTAAGCGAGTTGGATGCGTTAAAATTTGCGGATCAGGGTATTTCGATGCGCCCGTTCTCGCCGACAATTCCGCATCGCTTGTCCTTGGTGCGGCCCACTTTGAAACATCCGTCTGCCATTACGTTGGAGTTTATCGAGGCTTTTGCTTCAAGCCTGGCGCCCTTTGAGGTGCTTCATGCTGCGAAAGACCAAACGTCCTGATGCGCAGGTGACATTTGGTTATGCGGGCGGGGCAGGGGTGGCTGCCGCCTGCTGTTGTAACGCTCTCAGGGCACCCATCGCGCGGGTGCTGTCGCTTTCGGGGACAAAGACATGGTCGTGGTGAAAGCCCGCCACGACGTTGCACGAGACCTCCACATCTGTCAGCGCCTGTGCCACCGCCGCCGTCAGGCCAATCCCTTCGAGGTCGGAAAACACATTGAGCGTGATCCGCCGCATCGGCAGTTTTGTGTCATAGCCTTGTGCCGTTGCCAGATCGAGGGGCAGGATTAGGGTCACCCCCTCGGCCTCGCGCACAGTGGTAAAGGCATCAGGGGTCAGCGCCGCGGCACGCGCCGTGTCCGGTTCACAGCAATATACCCATAGGCTCGCGTCCAAAACGGGGTCCATGCCTGCGATCATGGCGGTAGTGTCTTTGACTGTCATGGCGGGATTTGGTCCCTAAGGATGGCGAATGTCAAACCGGTCGCGGATCGCCTGATCCGTCTGTTGGTCGATATATGCGGGTGGGGTGGCGGCCAAAATCTCCTCCACCCGCGCGCTGGCCCGATCCCAAGCGGTGGTTGCCCCCGCCGCCTCCCAAGTGCGCGGCGTTTCGCGGTCGGCCAGGCTGGGATAGACGTAATCCCGTTCCATTGCGGCGATGGTGGCCGGGCCACCCAGAAAATGCCCCTCGCCCTGCACGGCGGCGCAAATGCCATCGTAGTCCAGCATGTCATCGCTGACCTCGACACCGCGCAAAATGCGGTAGGTGGCTGCGTGCATCTCGTCGTCCAGCACAAAGGCCTCAAAGCTGGCCCCAAGCAAGGCCGCCGTCATGCCGGAGCTTTCGTAAACCAGGTTGCCCCCGGCCAGTGCCGCGGCAAGCGAGGTGAGCCCTTTTTCGGCACCATATTGCGCGTCGATGGCTTTGGCGTCGGTCATGCTGGCCGCGACGCCGGACACGAGGCCCAACCAGTTGATAATCTGGGCGGAGGCGGCATTGAGCACCGCAATCTCGCCTCCGCCCCCTGCAAAAGCGCCGGTGCGCAAGTCGATCACCAGCGGCCAGTTGGAAAAAACCATAGGGTGGCCCGGCTTGATCGCGTGGACCATCACGAGGCTGGCCAGCGTTTCGGCCAGGGATTGGGCCAGGAACCCGGCAAGGGTCGCGGGGGCTGTGGCGCCGGCCTGTGCCGCGGTGATGCAACTGACGGGGATGTTGTGATCAAGGCAGGCATAGACCGTTTCAACCGCGTCGGCGCCAAAGCGCATGGGCGAGATTACCGGGCTGATATGCGACTTGACGAAAGGGCGCCTGGCAAAGCTGCCATCGCCCCCTGCCACCATGTCGAACATACCCACGATGGGCGCCACATGCTCGGCCAGGGTAAAGGCGGTGGCCACCGGTTTGGTGGTGCCGCGTATCAGCGCGTAGGCGGTGTTGACGTCCAGCGTCCATTCGTCTGGTAGATCGGTTGCGATACAACAGCGGGTGAACCAGCTGACATTGGTCAGGCTGTCCTGAAGCCGGGTGAAATCATGCAGGTCCGCGAGGGTCGAGGCGCGGTAGAGCCGCGTTTGCCGATCCAGCGTCTGTACGGCCGCACCGCCTGTGCCGAAATGCACCGACGTGCCGCCGACTTCAATGCTGCGCTTTGGATCACGGCCATGCAGTGGGAAGATTTCAGGCGCGCGGTCAATAGCCTCTTCGACCAGAGCCCGGGGCAGGGACACGCGCCCGTCGGTTTTTGAGGAGGCACCCGCATTTTCCAGTGTGCGACGCAACCGGTCGGGCACCTCGCCCATGCCAAGATCGGACAAAAGGCGCAGCGCGGTTTGATAGATCGCATGCAGGTCCGCATCGCTGAGCGGTTTGTACCGACCGCCCGCTTGCCCGGGCGGCGCAGGGTTGGCAGGCGGGCCAGCCGCGCGGGCGGCCATGCGGGCTTTGCGCCCGGCGCGGCGGGGAGTGGGATCAGACATGGGGTCAGGGACGCCGCTGGTGTCGATTTGCGCAAGCGTTGGTTTCTAAGTTTGGCGTCTGTGAATGCATATTTTCAGAACAATGAAGATGTGAGGCGGGAATTGACGCCCAACGTCTTGTCTTCATTGTTTCGAAAAATATGCAAATCCAGAGGTTCGCCATGAAAACCCAGACCCGTGCCGTCGTGATCGGTGGTGGCATCGCCGGCTGTTCGACGCTTTATCATCTGACCCAGGAGGGATGGACAGATGTTGTGCTGGTGGAACGGGACGAGTTGACCAGTGGCACCACCTGGCATTCGGCGGCGCAGGTCACGAATTTCGGCATGAACCAGACGATGGTGGGTCTGAAGACGCATTCGATCAACCTGTATCAGGAGTTGCGCGACGATCCCGATTACCCTGTGCAGTACAATCATGGCGATGGCGGCATCCGGTTGGCCAACACCGAGGCGCAGATGGATGGGTATCGCCACTTTGCGTCGATGGCGCGCGGTATGGGGGTGGAGTTCGAAATCCTGGATGCCGCCGAATGTGCACGCCGTCATCCCCTGATCTCGACCGAGAATCTGTTGGGCGGGCTTTGGGATGGCAACGATGGCGATATTGATCCGGCCTCCTTATGTCAGGCCTTGGCCCGGCGCGCGCGCAAGGCGGGGGCCGAGGTCTATCGCCAGACCAATGTGACGGGGCTGACCCAGCTGAAGGATGACAGCTGGATCGTTCATACATGCAAGGGCGATATCGCCTGCGAGGTGGTCATTAATGCCTGCGGCTACCGTGTGAACGAGGTGGGCGCGATGATGGGTGTGCATCACCCCGTGACCTCGATGGAGCATCAGTATTTCGTTACCGACGAAATCCCCGGCATCGCTGCAGCGGGCCACCGGATGCCCCTTCTGCGCTGTCCGATCAGTGACTATTACTGTCGTCAGGAGAAGAACGGCCTGCTTTTGGGGTTCTATGAACAGGACTGCAAGACCTGGGGTATGGATGGGATTTCGCCTGATTTCTCGAACGATCTGTGTCCGGATGATCTGGACCGTGTGACCGACGTTTTGGAAGGTGCGTTCGAGCGGATGCCTGCGTTGATGGAGGTGGGCATCAAGAATGTGGTCAATGGACCCATTACCTACACCATCGACGGTGCGCCTTTGGTCGGGCCGATTCCGGGCAAGCGCAATGCGTTTTGCATTATCGGCCTGCGCGCAGGGTTGGGCGAGGGCGGTGGCCATGGGTGGCTCTTGGCTCAGCAGATCGTGCATGGCGAGGCCTGTTATGACACTTGGGTTATCGATCCGCGCCGCTTTACCGGTCATGCAAATGTGGAGCTGACCGCGCTGAAAGCGATCGAGGACTATCAGAACGAATTCCGCTTCCATTTCCCGCATGAACACCGCCCTGCCGGCCGCCCGATCAAGACGACGCCGTTGACGCCGATCATGGCGGCCGAGGGCGCCGAGTTTACGGTTGTGAACGGGTGGGAGCGTGCCGAGTATTTCAAGCCCACACCTGATTTCGACGTCACGCATGGCTTCCACTTTGACGAGGCGTTTGACGTTGTGGCGGGCGAGGTTGGGGCAGTGCAGAACGCCGTGGGCCTGGCCGAGGTCAACGGGTTCAATAGGATCGAGATCACGGGGCCTGAGACGCACAAGTTCCTTGATCACATGGTTTGCGGCCGCGCAACAGCCAAGCCGGGCCGCGTGGGTCTGGGGTATCTGCTGAACGATCATGGCTGTATCAAGGCCGAAGCGACGGTGGCAAACCTGCCTGATGGTTCAGTTTGGTACGGATCAGCCGCCGCATCCGAATGGCATGACATGGATTGGTTGGCGCAGCATAGCGACGGATTTGATGTGTCGCTGCGTAGCCTGACAAATGACTGGACAATCCTGGTGCTGGCCGGGCCCAAAGCGCGCGATGTAATGCGCGCGGTAAGCCGGGACGACTGGTCAAAGGCGGCGTTTCCGTGGTTGTCGGTGCGCCATGCCTTTATCGGTGTGGCCCCTGCGGTTGTGATGTCCGTCAGCTTTTCGGGCGAGCTGGCCTATGAAATTCACGTGCCCAACAACCAGCTGTATGCGGCTTATCTGGCGCTGAAAGGGGCGGGTGCGGACCATGGTTTGCGCCTCTTTGGGGCGCGCGCCGTCGAGGCGATGCGCATGGAAAAAGGGTTTCTGCACTGGAAGGCGGACCTGATCACCGAATTTGACCCTTTCGAGACGGGGTTGGATCGGTTCGTGAAACTGGACAAGGATTTCGTGGGCAAAGAGGCCCTTCTGGCCCGCCAGGAGGCGGGGTTGACCCGTAAACTGGTGTCATTGCACCTGAGCGAGACGAATGCCCCTGCTCATGGTGGCGCGTCGTTGATGCGCGATGGCACAGTCGTTGGTACAGTGACTTCGGGCGATTGGGGACACCGGGTCGGGATGAACCTGGCCTATGCATTTGTCCGGCCGGAGTTGGCCGCGGTCGGTACGGTCCATGAGATTGATATCTTGGGGAAAATGGTCAGTGCCACAGTCATTGATCCCGCACCCTATGATCCACAGATGACCCTGCCCCGGGGTTGAGCGCACGCATTGTGACGTCGGATAGTTACAAAGGCGGGTGACAGAATTAGTTGCGTTGCATAACAATCACTTTGGAAGAGCGAGTCAGGCTGTAGCCTGGACAGAACGCCTGAACCAAAGGGAGGAAACTCATGACTATTTCACGCAAATCGTTCCTGAACCTCGTGGGGGCTGCAGCCCTTGCGCTGGGTGCCGGTGGGGCGGCACAGGCCCAGGAGGTCACGCTGAGCCTGCATCAATTCTTGCCCGCGCAAGCCAATGTGCCAAAGCTGATCCTGGATGTCTGGGCCGACAACGTCGAAGAGGCCAGTAACGGCCGGATCAAGGTTGACCGTTTTCCTTCCATGCAGTTGGGCGGTCGCCCCCCTGAGTTGATGGATCAGGCCATTGATGGTGTCGCCGATATCGTCTGGACCGTGGTGGGTTATACCCCCGGCCGCTATCCGAGCACCGAAGTGTTCGAACTGCCCTTTATGATGACGGACGCGCGCGCGATGTCGTCGGCCTATTGGCAGATGTTCGAAAAGCACATGAAGGACACCGAGTTCAAGGACGTGCACATCCTGGGCACTTGGGTCCATGGCCCCGGCATGATCCACGTCAACAAAGAGGTGAAGACCCCTGCCGACATGGAAGGCCTGAAGATCCGTGGCGGGTCGCGCACCGTCAACAACCTGCTGGAAAAGATGGGCGCGACACCTGTTGGAATGCCCGTTCCTGCCGTGCCAGAGGGCCTGAGCAAAGGTGTCATCGACGGCACCACGATCCCGTGGGAAGTAACCGCCGCGTTGAAAGTGCCGGAGCTGGTGGGCAACCACACCGAGTTCGAGGGCAACGCGCTTTATACCCTCACCTTTGTGCTGGCGATGAACAAGGCCCGCTATGAGGGCCTGCCTGCGGATCTGCAAAAGGTCATTGACGACAATTCGGGCCTTGAATTCAGCATCTTTGCGGGCGGCACACAGGCCGATTCTGACGGGCCCGCCCGTCAGCTGGCAGTGGATCGTGGCAACAACATCGTCACGGTGACCGGTGGTGATCTGGATGCGTGGCGTGCCGTGTCTCAGCCCATTTATGACGAATGGGTGGCGGATATGGAAAGCAAGGGCATCGACGGTCAGGCCCTGATCGACGAAGCCCGCGCCCTGATGGATGCCTATGACGGCTAAGTCATGAATGGGGCCGCGGTCAAAGGATCGCGGTCCCTTTTTCTTTGCGAAATGAGGCGTTTATGCACCTTTTGGTGAAATGGTTGTCACGCGCGTCGGCGGTAATCGGCGGCATCGTCCTTATGATCCTGATCGTGCTGACCACATTGTCGATCCTGGGTCGCGAAATCTCCAAGCTTGCCCATGGCTGGGCCGACGGCGGATGGTTGTCGGGATTTGGCGAGTTGCTGATTGCCATCGGCATTGACGAGATCAATGGCACTTATGAACTGACCGAGGCCGGTGTCGCCTTTGCTATTTTCGCCTTTTTGCCTGTTTGCCAGTTCTATGGCGGGCACGCGACAGTTGACGTCTTTACCTCAACGATGCGCCCCCGCGCATTGGCCTGGTTGCGCGCCTTTTGGGAAGTCGTGTTGTCCGTTGTGATCATCTTTATCACCCTACGCCTTTACGAGGGGATGCAGCGGTATCTGGGCAATGGCGAGACGACGCTTTTCCTGCAATTCCCGGTCTGGTGGTCTTATGCGGCCTGCGTGGGTGCAGCTGTCATCGCCTGCATTACAGCCGCATATTGCGCTTTTGCCCGCGTATCCGAGGCGGTCACCCGCCGCACAATTTTGCCGGAAGGGTAGGCGACGATGCAGACCATCCTCGACCTGCTGCCTTTTGCAGATATGAGCCGCCTTGAACTTGGCTTCTGGTCCTTTCCGGTACTGTTGGGCTTGATTTTCATCCGCGCGCCCATCGGGCTGGCCATGCTGCTGTGCGGCTTTGGCGGCTGGTATTTTGCCATGAACGGCAATCCCATTCCGCTTCTGGCCAAGCTGAAGTCGGAGACCTACACCACCTTTTCCAACTACTCATTGACCATCATCCCGATGTTCCTACTGATGGGTCAATTCGCGACCCTGTCGGGCATGTCGACGGCGCTGTTCAAGGCGGCCGAAAGCTTCCTTGGTCATCGCAAAGGTGGTGTGGCCATGGCGGCGGTGGGGGCCTGTGCCGGTTTTGGGGCGATCTGTGGCTCGTCTCTCGCGACCGCCGCCACGATGAGCCGCGTGGCCCTGCCGGAGTTGAAGCGTTATGGTTATTCTGGAGGGTTTTCAACCGCGACACTGGCCGCCGGGGGAACTCTGGGCATTCTGATCCCACCCTCGGTCATCCTTGTGATCTATGCGATCATTACTGAACAGAACATCGCCAAGCTGTTTTTGGCAGCCTTTATCCCAGGTATCCTGGCAGCCCTTGGATACGTGATCACCATCTCGATCTATGTACGGCTTTTCCCCAAATCGGCGGGGACGCGGCCCCCCGTTCCCATGGCCGAACGATGGAAAGCGCTGGCGACAACATGGCCGGTTCTTGTGATATTTGGCCTTGTCGTGGGTGGCATCTATGCGGGCTGGTTCACCCCTACCGAAGGGTCGGCCATCGGTGCCGCTGGCACGGGCCTCGTGGCCTTGGTCGGCGGCAACCTCAGCTGGCGGGTGCTGGGCGAGGCGTTGATCGGGACGGCAAAAACCACTGCGATGATCTTTTTCATCGTGTTGGGTGCTGCGTTCTACAACGGCTTTCTGGCCCTGTCAGGCGTTCCGCAAACCTTGGCAGATTTTGTTTTGAACCAAGGGTATAGCCCGTTCTTTGTCCTTTCGGTGATCTTGTTGTTCTACCTGATCTTTGGCTGTGTGATGGACAGTCTGTCGATGATCCTGCTGACGGTGCCAATCTTTTTCCCCGTCATCTCGGCGATGGATTTCGGCATGTCGCCGGAACATGTGGCAATCTGGTTCGGTATCCTAGTGTTGATCGTGGTCGAGGTCGGATTGATAACCCCGCCCGTCGGCATGAACCTTTTCATCATCAACGCCATGGACCGCGAAACGCCCATGACACAGACCTACAAGGCGGTCATGTTTTTTGTCGGATCGGACATTGTGCGGGTGATCTTGCTTGTGATGTTTCCGGCGATCACGTTGTTCCTGATACCGGCCTAATCCGCAAAACTTGCGTATGGTGCCCGAATCGTGCCTCATTGGTTATGTTTCATAACTAAAATGGCGTGTGCATGGGCAAGAACCTGAATATCGAGATCGACGGCGCGATCGCCGTTCTGACCTTGAACCGGCCCGACAAGCGGAATGCGATGTCCGATGGGCTGCTGGCAGAGATTGACGCTTTCTTTCGCACAACACCGGATGGTGTGCGGGTGGCGGTGATCACCGGAGCGGGTGGGCATTACTGCGCGGGCCTGGACCTGAGCGAACATGTGTCACGCGATGCCGAAGGCACGATGCACCACTCGCGCGGTTGGCATGAGGTGATGGATCGGGTGCAAGGATCGGGCTTGCCCGTGGTGTCGGCCCTGACCGGTGCCGTGATTGGTGGGGGTCTCGAATTGGCCACATCGACCCATGTTCGAATCGCTGAACCGGACTGCATCTTTCAACTGCCCGAAGGGCGGCGTGGGATCTTTGTCGGTGGTGGAGCGACCGTGCGCGTGGGGCGCATTCTGGGCGCGGATCGCATGACAGAAATGATGCTGACCGGTCGGAAATTCGATACCGAAGAGGCGACGCGTCTGGGCCTTGCCCATTACAGCGTCGGCACGGGGGAGGCGCTGCCAATGGCGCTCAAGATCGCGGCACAAATCGCCGGGAACGCGCCGCTGAGCAACTATATGGTGATCCAGGGCATTGCCCGCATTCACGACATGAGCCGCAGCGACGGGCTGTTTGTAGAAAGCCTCTGCGCTGCGTTGGCCCAGACCAGCCCTGATGCAGTCGAGGGTCTGGCCGCGTTTCTGGAAAAACGTGCTCCGAGGTTTCGGTAATGGCTAAAGCGGCGCCAGACCACCCGGTGGATACTGTTTCGGATGCCGCACTGCGCCGGTTTGTCGGGTATAATCTAAAACGTGCTTTCAATGCGTTGCAGGCAGATCTGTCGAGTACGTTGGAGCCTTTTGGTCTGCGTATGCTTACCTTTTCAGCTCTTGCTTTGATCGTGGAAAACCCCGGCTTGCGCCCCAGCCAATTGGCAGAGGCGCTTTCCGTCGAGCGTGCGAATGTGGCGGTGTATGTGGATCAGTTGGAAGAGGCGGGATGGGTTACCCGGCGTCCCAGCGTACAGGATCGGCGCGCGTACGCTTTGCATGCCACGCTGTCCGGCGCCCGTGTCTATGGTCGTGCGTCTCAAGCGGTAGAGCGCCATGACCGGCGAATGCTTGCGGGCCTTCGCGAGGCTGACTTGGCTGCGGTGAACCGCACGTTTGCCGCGATCGAAGCACAAGGAAAGGGCGCATGACGGATCACCTGAATTTGCGCCCCCACAAGGTGCGTCGTGAGGATCGCCCCGACGGATCGATTTGGCTGACATCGGGGTATGATCTGTCGCCCGTCGCGACCACAACGAACGACTGGCTCGCCCGTTGGGCGACAGCGGCCCCTGATCGGGTTTTCCTTGCGGAACGCAAAGGCGAGGGATGGCAGACACTTTCGTATGGCGAGGCGTTAGAGCGTGCGCGGAGGATTGCGGCCGGGTTTCTGGATCGTGGTGTTCGCGGACCGCTATTGATCCTTTCGGGAAACTCCATTGATCATGCCTTGATCACGCTTGCGGCGCATTACGTTGGGATTGTCACCGTCCCTGTG
This sequence comes from uncultured Tateyamaria sp., assembly GCF_947503705.1. Lineage (GTDB taxonomy): Bacteria > Pseudomonadota > Alphaproteobacteria > Rhodobacterales > Rhodobacteraceae > Tateyamaria. The sequence goes on from NZ_CANNES010000001.1 coordinate 1,114,684, forward strand.
GCCGAACAATACAGCTTGATCCCCGCCGCACACGGGCGCCTGAAACACGTGGTTGAATTGGTCCGGCCGGACGCCGTTTTTGCCGATGATGCAGTGGCCTATTCAGAAGCGTTAAACTTGGTTGGTGGCTTTGCCTTGTGCTCGACTTGGGGCCGCTCCGGTGCGGTGCCGCTTTCGGCGCTGACCGGAGATTTGGCAAGGGTTGAGGCCGCGAATGCGATGGTCGGGCCCGAGACGGTTGCCAAATTTCTGATGACGTCTGGGTCCACCTCTGATCCCAAGGCGGTTGAGACGACACAGCGGATGATGACGGTCAATCAGGCCCAAATCCGCGATAGCTTGCCCTTTGTTGCTGCGCGTCCGCCTGTGTTGGTCGATTGGCTACCGTGGAACCACGTCTTTGGCGGTTCCCATAATTTCAACCTGGTGTTGGCCAACGGCGGAACGCTTTATATCGACGATGGCAAGCCCTTGCCCGCGTTGTTCCCGCGAACGGTTGAGAATTTGGGTTTGGTGTCGGGAACGATTTCCTTCAACGTTCCGGTTGGGTTTGCACAATTGATCAAGGCGCTGAAAGGTGACACGGGGCTGCGCGACACCTATTTCCGCGATCTCGACATGATCTTTTATGCTGGTGCTTCCTTGCCTCAGGATACGTGGTCCGAACTGGAGCGTATGGCGCTGGAGGTCGGCGGGCGCATTCCCCTGATCACGTCCAGTTGGGGTCTGACAGAGACTGCGCCCGCCGCGTTGCTGCAACACGTGCCCGCCAAAGGCGCAGGCATTGTGGGTGTGCCATTGCCCGGTGTCACACTAAAGTTGGTGGATGACGGAACGGGTCGTATGGACGTGCGGGTCAAAGGTGACACCGTGTTTGATGCCTACCATGACAACCCGGGTCAGACTCAGGATGCCATTGATCATGAAGGTTTTTTTGTCACCGGGGATGCGATGCGCTTTGTCGATCCTGAGGACATGACCCAAGGTCTACGCTTTGATGGTCGCCTATCCGAAGACTTTAAATTGAGCACAGGAACATGGGTGCGGGCGGCCAACCTTCGGCTTGAGATGCTGGATGCGTTGGTAGGGATTGCGCAGGATGTTGTCATCTGTGGTGCAGGGTATGACGAGGTGGGCATCCTGATCGTGCCCGGACCTGATGCACGGGACGGCACGATCCAGCATGGCGCGATTTGCTGCAATGCAGCCGGTGAAATACGTAAGCGTATGGAGCGGCTTGCCCAAACCGCCACGGGGTCCGCCAACCGCGTCACCCGTGCACTTGTCATGGCAGAGCCACCGGATGTGGGCGGCGGCGAAGTCACCGCCAAGGGCAATCTGAACTTTGCCAAGCTGCTTGCGCGTCGCGCCGACCTTGTTGCGCGGCTTTATGATGATACCGATCCTGCCAGCATTGTGATTTCCAAATGATCGACCTTGAAAACATCCGTGCCATCGACATCCACACACATGCCGAAGAGCCCTGCGGGTGCCATCCGGATGATGGGTATGACGACCTGCAATCCACCATGGCCCAGTATTTTCGCGCGCCTTGGAAACACCCGCCGACCGTCCCGGAGACTGCCGCGCACTACCGGGCGCAAAATATCGCTGCGGTGATTTTCCCGGTCGATGCAGAACGTGAGACAGGCTATCGCCGCTATGCGAATGAAGAGGTGGCCGAGATCGCAGCCGACAATAGCGATGTTCTAATACCCTTTGCCTCCATCGACCCTTGGAAGGGCAAGATGGGGGTGCGCGAGGCACGGCGGTTGATGCAGGATTTCGGCATCAAGGGGTTCAAGTTTCACCCGACGATGCAGGGATTTTATCCAAACGATAGAATAGCCTACGCACTATACGAGGCGATCGAGGCTGAGGGGGGCATTGCCCTTTTCCACACAGGCCAGACCGGTGTCGGGTCAGGAATGCCCGGCGGCAATGGCATGCGTTTGAAATACTCAAACCCGATGTATATGGACGACGTCGCGGTCGATTTTCCTGATCTAAAGATCATCCTCGCGCATCCCAGTTTTCCCTGGCAGGAAGAGGCGCTGGCCGTCGCGCAGCACAAACCGAATGTTTATATCGATCTGAGCGGCTGGTCGCCGAAATACTTCCCGCCCATCCTGGTCCGATACTGCAATTCGATCCTGCGCAAAAAGATGCTGTTCGGGTCGGACTGGCCCATGATCACGCCAGAGCGCTGGCTGGCGGATTTTGAAGGCATCGACATCAAAGACGCAGTGCGCCCCGACATTCTGAAACACAACGCGGCGCGGCTGTTGGGTTTGCAATAAAGTGCGTTAATCAGTCTGTTGCGTTGAGATGTCGCAGAATACGTGCACTATAAAGCATGTCCTTGGGCCTTTGGGAGGAGTCGCATGGCGAATGCAGCAACCTATTTCGTGGACCGCCATGTTGCCGAGGGTCGTTCAGATCACGTTGCATTTCGTGAAGCAGGGACCGGCCGCAGCCTGACCTATGGCGCATTGGCAGAACACTCAGGGCGCGCGGCGGCAGCGCTCCTTGCGCTTGGGGTGCGGCCTGAGGAGCGTATGGCTATGCTCGTCCTCGATCAGATCGAATTCCCGGTTCTGTTTTGGGGCGCTTTGAAGGCAGGCGTGATTGCCGTGCCACTGAATACGCTGCTGGCCGCCCCTGTCTATGACAGCATTCTGCGCGATAGCCGCGCCACTGTTCTTGTTGTTTCCCAACTGCTCTATGCAGGTGTGGCCCCTGTCCTGGCCGACAACCCTTACTTGAAGCATGTCATCGTCATCGGGGATAAGGATGGTGACCATACGATAGCGTATGATGCGTTTATGGCGGGCGGCGACACGGTTTTGCCCGCCTTTGACGCCAGCCCCGATGAAACTGCCTTTTGGCTCTATTCCTCTGGGTCCACTGGGCAACCGAAGGGGGTGCATCATGTGCACTCCGCGATGCAGGCCACAGCTGAAACCTATGGCGCGCAGGTGTTGGGCATTCAGCCAGACGATGTGATTTTTTCTGCGGCCAAGTTCTTTTTCGCCTATGGCCTTGGCAACGCGATGACCTTTCCGATGTCGGTGGGTGCAACGGCAATCATCTACGCAGGCAGGCCGACGCCCGACGTGGTTTACGATATCATCAAGACAGAGAAGCCGACAATTTTCTGCGGTGTCCCAACGCTTTATGCCGCACTGGTCGCGCATATCGAAGCGGTGGGAGCGCCCGATTCGCCGCTGCGACTATGTATTTCGGCGGGTGAAGCATTGCCTGAAAACGTGGGAACGCGCTGGCGCACCGCGATTGGTGTCGACATTCTGGATGGTGTCGGCTCAACCGAGATGCTGCACATCTTTTTGTCCAACGCGCCGGGGGACGTGGTCTATGGCACCTCGGGCGTGGCCGTGCCGGGTTATGAACTGCGCTTGGTAGATGAGGCGGGCCAAGATGTCGGCGTTGATGAGGTGGGCGAGCTGCTCGTTAACGGGGCCTCGGCCGCTGGCGGCTATTGGAACAAGCGGGAAAAATCCCGTCAGACCTTCGAAGGCGTATGGACGCGAACAGGCGACAAATACGAACGCCGCGCCGACGGACGTTACGTCTATTGCGGGCGTACTGACGACATGTTCAAGGTCTCTGGCATCTGGGTTAGCCCTTTTGAGGTGGAACAGGCCATCAGCAGTCACGCTTCCGTCTTGGAATGCGCAGTGGTGGCCGCGCAGGACGATGATGGATTGAACAAGCCAAAGGCTTTTGTCGTTGTGCATGGCGACCGTCCTGATGACCTTGAAGATCAGTTGCGTGATCACGTCAAGGATCGCATCGGCAAGTGGAAATATCCCCGCTGGATCGAATGTGTCGAAAGCCTGCCCAAAACGGCGACAGGTAAAATTCAGCGCTTCAAGCTGCGGAGAGACGCGTAATGGAATGGTTGTCTGGGAATTTGGATGTGGCGGGCAACAGCCTGGAATATGCGTGCTGGGGCCCACCACCTGGCGCAGCACCAACGTTGGTTTTGTTGCATGAGGGTTTGGGGTCGGTCGGGTTGTGGCGCGACTGGCCTGCGCAATTGGCCAAGGCCACAGGATACGGCGTGTTGGTTTATTCGCGCGCGGGATATGGGCGGTCATCGACGGTAACCTTGCCACGCCCGCCGGATTACATGAGCATTGAGGCCGAAACGGTACTTGGCCGGGTTCTGGATGCGGCTGGTGTCACCTCTGCTGTGCTATTGGGCCATTCGGACGGGGCCACGATTGCGGCGATCTATGCAGGGTCCGTATCTGACATGCGCGTGCGCGGCTTGATCCTGATGGCGCCACACTTTTTTTGCGAACCTATTGGTGTTGAAGCGATCAGTCGGGCCAAAGTCGCCTATGAAACCGAGGGGTTGAAAGAACGCATGGCGCGTCACCACGATGCGCCGGATGTTGCGTTTTACGGCTGGCATGATGTCTGGACAGATCCGGCAAATGACACGTGGTCCGTGGCCGACTGCATTGATCATTGGCGCATTCCGGCTTTGGCCATTCAGGGCACCGCAGACGCCTATGGCACGCTAGACCAGATCGACGAGATCGAGGGAAGGATTTACGCCCCGTTTGAAAAGCTGATCCTGGATGGGATCGGCCATGCGCCGCATCAAGAGGCCACTGATAAAGTGACATCTGCCGTCGCTGATTTCTGCACGCGCTTGCGTCGCATTGAAAGCCAGGTGGTGGATATTCCGGAGGCGGGGTGAGCGATTTTCGCAACCCGCCGCATGCCTACGTCCCGGGCCAGACCATACGGCATCCGGAGGGATTGTTTGACCCGTTGAAGGTCGGCATACACAACGCGATGACCGAGGGCGAGATGCAGTCGAGCCTCGCCTGGCGGGCCGGTATCCGATTTCGCGATGACGGGTTTTATTGGGAGTGCCACGAGGTGCTTGAGGCACTTTGGCTAGCGACCCCGGACGGCGCCCTGCGCAACTATGTGCAGGCTGTCATTCAACTGGCCAATGCACAGCTCAAGTCGCGGATGGATCGCCCAAAGGCCGTCCGCCGGTTGTGCATGATCGTGCAGAGCTTGCTTGACGAATGTGAGGGGCGCACGATGATTCTCGGCCAGAACGTTGAGCGTTTGCGCGCCGAGGCTTGCGCTTTGCAGGATTTGCACCAGAATGAGTAATAAAATGCACTAATTTCGGAATTAGCACCCCCAGTGATGTCACAATTGGTGTGAGAGTGTAAGATAGTGCAAAATACACCACCTGCGCTGTCCGGAGGAAACATGGCTAAAATCATCGATTTTCAGACGGACCCGTCGCGCTACCGCCATTGGCGGGTTGAATATGAGGGACCGGTTGCGAACCTGTACATGGACGTGGACGAGAATGGCGGCTTGTTTGACGGTTACCAGCTCAAGCTGAACTCTTACGATCTGGGCGTGGATGTCGAACTGGCCGATGTGGTCCAGCGGATGCGCTTTGAACACCCCGAGGTCAAGGTTGTGGTCATGCGCTCGGCCAAGGAAAAGGTGTTTTGCGCAGGCGCCAATATCCGGATGTTGGGCGGGGCCGCGCATGCCCACAAGGTAAATTTCTGCAAGTTCACCAACGAGACCCGCAATACGTTCGAGGCCGCCGAAGTGGATAGCGGCCAAAAGTATGTCGCGGCGGTCAAGGGGGCTTGTGCGGGTGGCGGATACGAGTTGGCGCTGGCGTGCAATCACATCATGCTGACGGATGATTCCTCGTCTTCGGTCGCGTTGCCAGAAGTGCCGTTGCTGGCCGTTTTGCCGGGTACGGGTGGCCTGACCCGGGTGACGGACAAACGCAAAGTGCGACGCGATCTGGCCGATGTGTTCTGTTCCACCGAAGAGGGGGTAAAGGGGAAGCGCGCGGTGAAATGGAACCTCGTGGACGAGGCCATTCCAAACTCGAAATTTGACGAAACGGTTGCAGCACGGGCGGTGGAATTTGCGCAAGCGTCTACCAAACAAGACGTGGCGAAGGGGATCACGCTTGGGCCGCTCAACAAGACCATAAGCGAGGACGGCTCGCTGCACTACTCGCTGGTCGAGGTTTCGGTCGAACGCGATGCGCGTCGTGCGACGCTGACCCTCAACGGGCCGGATGCGGACCCACCGGCTGACATGAGCGATTTTCTGTCTCAGGGGGACCAGGCCTATATGCTGCGTCTGGCCCGTGAACTGGACGATGCCATCCTGCATTTGCGGCTGAACGAACCCGAGCTTGGCCTGTTGGTGTTTCGCGCCCAGGGCGACCCGGGGGCAGTTGTGGCACATGAGGCCGTTTTGATGGCCGAGCCTGATCATTGGCTGGCCAATGAGGTGCTAAAGTACTGGAAGCGCGTCCTGAAACGGGTTGATGTAACGTCACGGTCGATGGTGGCCCTGGTCGAACATGGAAGCTGTTTTGCGGGTGTTCTGGCCGAACTTTTGTTCGCCGTGGACCGCACATACATGATGGAAGACGAGTTCGAAGGCGACAACCGCCCCGTGGCCACGGTGACCCTGACCGCTGCCAACTTTGGCCTCTATCCTATGGGCAATGACCTCAGCCGTCTGGAGACCCGGTTTTACGGGACGCCAGAGGCGGTTGCCGGTGCCCGAGAGCATGTTGGTGAGGCGCTGGAGGCGGAGGATGCTGATGATCTGGGCCTTGTCACAATGATTCTGGATGACATCGATTGGGAGGATGAAATTCGCATCTTCATGGAGGAACGCGCCAGTTTCAGCCCCGATGCAATGACAGGGATGGAGGCGAACCTGCGCTTTGTAGGCCCCGAAACGATGGAAACGCGGATTTTCGGCCGCCTGACGGCCTGGCAGAACTGGATTTTCAATCGCCCCAATGCGGTGGGCGAAGTAGGCGCGCTGCAACGCTATGGCACAGGTGTGCGCGGTGATTTTGACATGGAGCGGGTGTGAACCGACCCCCAGAGGAGACGTAAGATGGACTTGGTAAACGTCAGCTATGACACACAGATTCCCAATAATGTCGGCCTGAGCAGTGACCGCAAGGTCCTGAAAGCGCTGGAGAAATGGCACCCCGGTTATATTAATTGGTGGAACGACCTGATCCCGCAGAACTTTCAGGAAAGCATGGTGTACCTGCGGACTGCTGTCAGCGTTGACCCAAAAGGCTGGGCGAAATTTGACTATGTCAAAATGCCTGAGTACCGCTGGGGCGTTTTGCTGGCCCCCGCAGTCGAAGAGCGCAAAATTCCCATGGGCGAGCATTACGGCGAGCCCGCCTGGCAAGAGGTGCCGGGCGAGTACCGCAACATGCTCAAACGCCTGATTGTGATCCAGGGCGATACCGAGCCGGGCTCAGTCGAGCAGCAGCGGTTTTTGGGCCTGACGGCCCCCAGCCTTTACGACATGCGCAACCTCTTTCAGGTTAATGTCGAAGAGGGGCGGCACCTTTGGGCCATGGTTTATCTGCTTCAGAAATACTTCGGCAAGGATGGGCGCGAAGAAGCGGATGACATGCTTGTCCGATCCTCGGGCAGTGAGGAAGCGCCGCGGATGCTGGGCGCGTTCAACGAGGAAACGCCCGATTGGCTCTCCTTTTTCATGTTCACCTACTTCACCGACCGTGACGGCAAGATGCAGCTCGAAAGCCTGGCGCAATCGGGATTTGACCCGCTCAGCCGGACCTGCCGCTTCATGCTGACCGAGGAAGCGCACCACATGTTTGTGGGCGAAACCGGTGTGGGGCGGACCATTCAGGCGACGCTTGAGGCGATGACTGCCAACGGGATCACTGACCCCTATGACATCGGCAAAATCCGCGACCTGGGTGTCATTGACCTGCCCACGATCCAGAAAAAGCTGAACCTGCATTATACGCTGTCGCTCGATCTCTTTGGTCAAGAGGTAAGCACCAATGCGGCCAACGCCTTCAACGCAGGGGTCAAGGGTCGGTATATGGAGCAGCGGATTGACGACGACCACAAGTTGCAAGACGACACCTATGCAGTGACGAGCATCAAGGATGGTCAGATCGTGACCGAGGATGTGCCCGCGCTCACCGCGATCAACATGCGGCTGCGCGATGACTATGTACGCGATGCGTCCGGTGGGGTCGGACGCTGGAACAAGCTTATTGCCAAGTCAGGGATCGAATTCCAGCTCAAGCTGCCGCATGAAGGGTTTCACCGTCAAATCGGTGTGTTTTCGTCCGTGGCCGTTGATCCCGATGGGGCCATCATCTCGGGCGATGAATGGGCCAAGCGGCAGCATGAATGGTTGCCAACCAAAGAAGACGGTGCCTTTATCCAGTCGCTGATGAAACCTTGCTTTGAGCCCGGCAAATATGCCAGCTGGATCGCCCCGCCCAAAGTGGGGATCGACAACAAGCCCGGCGATTTCGAGTATGTCAAACTGCACATGGCCTGAGACCAAAACATCCCCGTAAGGCGTACTTGCAGTGCGCCAACCCCGGACCAAAGGAGAAATGCCGTATGACCATTTCCCGAAACATCGGCCACGCCCCGCGCACCCGCGCGCTGGCCGAAGAGTTGAATGCTCTGAACGGCCCATGCATCGGTTGCACGGGGTGCGAGGGGGTGTGTCAGGCGCTGCTTGACGCCCTAGTCGTTCCGGATGTGGTGACCAAGGCTGTGCGCCGATGAATCAACCGCTCAAGCAACATCTGATCGACCCCGAGATCTGCATTCGCTGCTACACCTGCGAAAACACCTGCCCCATCGGGGCGATCGAGCATGACGACAACAATGTGGTCGTAAACGCGGACATCTGCAATTTCTGCATGGATTGCATCCCCGTTTGCCCAACCGGGTCCATCGACGAATGGCGGGTCGTCGAAACGGCTTATACGCTCGAAGAGCAATACGAGTGGGACGAGCTGCCAGAGCAGGCAGATATCGCGGTGTCCGCCCCGGAAGAAGGCGAGATTGACGATGCCGTCGCGGCGCTTTTGGCTGAAGCCCATGCCGGGGCCGGGGGGAAGTCCAAACCACCTGCGTCCGCCGCCAAACCTGCGATCAATATGTACAATCTGGGCAAGCCAGCGACCCTGCTGGTGCAGGGAAATTACCGACTGACGGATGACCCGGACCACGATGTGCGCCATATCATTCTGGACACGAACGGCTTGCCATTTCCCGTGCTCGAAGGGCAATCGGTGGGGATCATTCCTCCCGGGACGGACGCAAGCGGCGCGCCGCATCTGCCGCGCCTCTATTCCGTGTCCTCGCCACGTGATGGTGAGCGACCGGGCTATCACAACATCTCGCTGACCGTGAAACGCGAGGCGGAGGGTATCGCCTCAAACTACCTTTGCGATCTGATACAAGGCGCCGACGTGCAGGTGACCGGCCCCTTTGGCGCGACATTCCTGATGCCAAATGACAATGATGCGCGCATTCTGATGATTTGTACCGGTACCGGCTCTGCGCCTATGCGGGCTTTTACGATGCAGCGCCAGCGCACCAGCGGGGGCGAGACCGGTGGCATGACCATGTTTTTTGGCGCTCGCACTCCCCAAAGCCTGCCCTATTTTGGCCCCCTCAAGAAGGTGCCCGAAGGATTGTTGCAGAAGCACCTCGTGTTCAGCCGTTTGCCGGATCAGCCCAAGGAATATGTGCAGGACCGGATGTTGGCAGAGGTCGATACGGTTGCCGAAATCTTGGGCGACCCGGCAACACACATCTATATCTGCGGCCTCAAGGGGATGGAGGACGGCGTTGAAAAAGCGCTGACCAGCATCGCGGAAAGCATGGGCCAACCCTGGACCACCATGCGCGATGCGATGCGGGACGAGGGACGCTATCACGTGGAAACCTACTGAATGGGTGATGCGCCATTTGTGCACGAAATCCGCGTCACATGGGGCGATTGTGACCCCGCGCGCATCGCTTATACCGGGCGGTTGCCGTGGTTCGCGCTTGATGCGATCAATGCCTGGTGGGAGGCGCATCTGGGCGGGGACGGCTGGTATCAGCTTGAGCTGGATCGCAATATCGGGACGCCTTTCGTGAACCTCAGCATGGATTTCCGCGCGCCCGTGACTCCGCGCCACCGGCTGATGTGCGAAGTCTGGCCCAGCCGGTTGGGCGATAAATCCATCACCTTTGCCGTGCATGCGCGGCAGGATGGTGTTCTGTGCTTTGAGGGGACGTTCACATCGGTGTTCATCATTGCGGATCAATTCAAAAGCCAATCGGCCCCGCCCGACCTGCGACGCATCATCGCGCCACACGTCCGAAGTGGCTAGCGCGTTGAAATCAACCTTTGGCGCGCTATCTTTCCTCCTTGGAAATCATGAATTTACCGGGACAAATGACGTCGTCAAAGCCAATACCTGATGCTTCTGCCCCTTTGATCGAACGGCTTGCCGCGCGCGTGCGGGCCGTGCGCACGGCCCAGGGTTTGCCCCGACGGCTTTTGTCCGAACGATCGGGCGTGTCGCCGCGCTATCTGGCCCAGCTTGAGGCGGGTGAGGGCAATATATCGGTTCTGCTGCTCAGCCGCGTGGCGGCGGCGCTGAACGTGCGGATCGAGGAACTACTGAGCGACGCGGGCCCGATGGAGGATGACGTGTCGCGCGTGGCGTCGCTCTACCGGGCCGCACCGGCCCCCGTGCAAGGCCGCGTGCGTGCCTTGCTTGCACCCGAGAACCCCCTTGCCCAGCGGGCGCAGCGGGTTTGCCTGATCGGGCTGCGCGGCGCGGGAAAATCGACGCTTGGGGCGGCGGCGGCCGAAAAGCTGAAAGTGCCTTTTGTAGAGTTGAATGCCGAGATCGAACGTGCGGTTGAGATGCCTTTGGACGAAATCATGGCCCTTTACGGCCCGGATGGGTACCGCGCGCTTGAGGCGGAGGCCGTGGACCGCGTATTGCAGACTTACGATAAACTGATCCTGGCCGTGGCGGGCGGAATTGTTGCCGCCCCTGCCACGTTCAATCAGGTTTTGGAGCGGTTTCACACCGTGTGGATCAGGACCAGCGCGGCCGAGCATATGGCGCGCGTCCGCGCGCAGGGCGATTTGCGCCCGATGGATGGCAACCCGGCGGCCATGGATCAGCTCAAACACTTTCTGACGGCCCGTACCCCGCAATACGAACAGGCCCTGGCGCAGATAAACACCTCTGCCAAACCGGTGCAAACCTCGGTCAACGAGTTGCTGGCCGTGATCGCCAAACACCGTTTTTTGGAAAGTATCGGGCCGGAATGAGCCATGCCCCGGCCCCGTTGCAAGACCGGTTCTGGCGGGCCTGCGAACGCGTGCTTATGGATCACACGAACCCATGGGAACTGGACGAGGCACTGGTGGATTGGGGCTACCGTCTTGGCCCCTGTGCAGCGCAGGACCTTGCGGGCCTGGATGGGGTCCTCGCCGCCCGGGGCGTTGACGCGCCGACGCCGATATTACCGCGTATGGTGGCCGAAGGGCGGTTGGGCAAAAAGGGTGGATGGGGCTACTACCGCTATCCTGGTGGGGGTGGCGCAGTGATTGATCCGCTGATCGAGGATTTGATCCGCGAAGAGGCATGGTTTGCCAAACATCCCCGCCGCGATCTGGAAGGGCCCGCCCTTGTGGCACAGCTTCATCATCTGGTTGCGCCAGATATTCTGGCAGATCCTGCTGGGGCTGAACGGTTGCTGCATTTCCCGCTCGAGCGTCTTGCAGAGATTGCAGATGTGGGCCGCTGGTCGGACGCTCTTTGACCGCATTCGCGGCAAAGACGCCCCGCCCACCGTCCCGTTTTTGACCTAGCCGATCGCCAGCAAGATCATCGTGCCCACGCCCCAAAGCGTCATCTGGTAATGCGTGTTTTGCGCCCCATCGTGGCAAAACCAGTAACAGAAATGATTGCCGATAATCAGAAAACCTGCCCACACGGCGGTGAACAACATGGCGCCGATCAATGCAACGCTCTGCCCTGTTTCTACTGAAACTGTGCCAAAAATGGCCAGTAGCAGCGCAATCACCCCGGCCCAAAGTAGCAGCGCCGCCATCAGTTCTGCAGCCACGACAAGGCGGAAGGCCCATTTCTGGACTGCCCGGTTGGTGACGGCGCGATGGGCCACATGGGCAAATTCATCCGGGTACTCTGCGCGCATGCGGGTCATCGCCATCACTTCGGCTGTATAGGTTTCGTTGACTGCCGGGTGCAGAATGTTGTCGCGCACACCCAGCGTCAGCCACGCGCCGATGAGCCCAGTGGCCAGAGCCTGTGCCGCCAATACTGTCGTTTCCATATGCTGCCCCCGATTGCGTCGTCTTCCATAAAAAAGGGCCGCACGTTGGCGGCCCTTTGTCGTTTGATGTTGATCGAATATCAGGTCCAGTGCAGTTGCTCTGGGCGGATTTCGAAGGAGATGTGGTGGGCGCCGCCCTCCAGACCCTCGCGCGTGTGGTTGTAGAGCGACCGCCAGTAGGGTTGGATCGTCACGCCCTCATCCTGGATCATTGCCTGGCCTCTTGCCATCAAGGCGCGGCGCGCTTCAAGGTCAGGTGTGGCCAAGGCCTGTGTAAGGATGGCGTCGAATTCCGCGTTAGCCCAACCAAATTCATTCCAAGCCTCACCGGATTTATAGGCAAGCGCCCAGATCTGTACACCCAAAGGACGGTGGTTCCAGTTGGTGGACGAGAACGGGTACTTGGCCCAGTCATTCCAGAAGGTCGAGCCTGGTAGGATGGTCCGTTTGACGTTGATGCCCGCATCGCGCAACTGAGCGGCCACTGCGTCCGTGGTGTCCTTGCGCCAAGCATCGTCGATCGAAAGCAGCTCGTGCTCGAAGTCGGCCATGCCGGCCTCTTCCATCAGCGCCTTGGCCCCTGCGGGGTCTACAGAGCGCGCAGGCAGTTCCGCATATTCTGGATGCATTGGGCCGACATGGTGGTTTTCGGCAGGCACACCGCGACCGGCATACCCCAGTTCCAAAAGAACCGCGTTGTCCACGGCCATGGAAATCGCCTGGCGGACGCGTTTGTCCGCATACGGCTTCATGCCATCGACTTCGGCCAACTGGTTGGGACGGATCACGATAGTTGCGCCCGTGACAACTTCGTTGTTCACCCAGCCGTCCAACGTATCAAAGATGTCGATGAACTCGCCCTCGATCGAGTAGGTCATGTCGATCTCTTCGGCTTCGGCCGCAGCCACGAATGCCGATGGGTCAGTGCCGTAGTCGATATATTCGATACGGTCCATGAAGGCGCCTTTGCCCTCGTTCCACCAAGTGTGCTCGGTGTTCTTGACGAGAACGCCGGTCACGCCCACTTCGAGGGTTTCGGGCAGGTAAGGGCCAGTGCCGATGGGGCTGGAGATATCGTTCAGGGACGTATCGGCGTGCACAATCGCCGCTGGATAGTCGGCCATGCCGGGGATCAGCGAGATGTCAGGCGCGGGCAGGTTCAGACGCACGGTGTGCGAGTCGACCACTTCAATCGCACCTTCCAGTGCTTTTTCAGTGTTGGCATCGATCAGCGTGGCAAAGCGGCCGGCCATCGAGTTGCCTTCGAGTGCCTTGTCGCACCAACCGGCGATGTTGCGAGCCACATCCTCGGCTGTGAAGTCGTCGCCGTTGTTCCACTTAACACCTTTGCGGACATTCAGAGTGTAGACCGTTGCGTCATCGGAGATTTCCCAGCTTTCCAGCAGTTTGCCGGTGAATGTGCCGTCATTCTCGTAGTGGACCAGGTATTCTTGCCAGCCGCGCGAGAAGTTCGCGATTTGCGACCAGTCATAGGTGCGCGGGTCTTTCAGGCCGCGAACTTCCATTTGGACACGGACGGTGCCGCCTGCTTTTGCATGCGCTGCGGCTTGGGCCGGTGCGGCCATGCCGAGCATGCCATAAGCCGTTGCGGTGGTTGCGCCGAATGCACTGGCCAGTGCCAGGAACTCGCGGCGGCTGACTTCGTCCTTGCCGGCGGCGGCTGCGCTGTCCACGATGGATTGCGGCAGTGGCTTACCGGTACGGGTTAGAAATGTCATAGTCTTCCTCTCTGTTGGCGGCGCGCACTTGCTGTCCGCGTCCAAATTCGGCCGGTGCAAGCCCGGCCTGTCGGTGTTGCAGTTGACCTGCGTTTTATTGCTTCCCCTGAGTATGGGGGACGCCAGAAGTTCAAACCATCGAACGCATGGCGTCAACCCCAACTTGCGGGGTCGTGACCGCAGTTTTAGGCCAAGACGCGGGCGCTGATTTGCGTTTCTGCGCCCTAAGCAGGCACAAAACCGTCCTTTGCGCGTCGTTTATGGTCGATTTCTGTGGTTCTGATGCTGAATTGGCGATCCGAGACAGCAAAGTCCGGTCTGCGGAAGTCTAAGCGCCTTGAGGGCGAGTTGCGAAGTACCTGTCCATAAATCTGTTAAACCACGTCTCAAGTGCGGGATCGTGCACATTCATCAGTGCGGTTTGCGCGGTTTCATCCTGAACATTGGGCCGACCGTAGATCCCCCAGTCATGCCCGCGTTTTTGCCAGCGCCGAAATCCGGTCGGCGTCTGTTCGGGATGAAACTGGAACCCCACGACATGATCGCCCACGACAAAGGCCTGGTTTTCATAAACGGCGCTACGGGCAATGTGGCGCGCCCCAGTGGGCAGATCAAACGTGTGGTAGTGCGATTGCGGCATGTGCATGGCCTGCGGCAGGATATCGTGACCGGTGTCCGTCGGTGTTACTTCGTAATACCCGAACTCATAGGTGCCGTGCTCGAGCGGGCCTGCGAACGCGCCCAAATGGTGGGCAATCATTTGTGCGCCTTGGCAAATCCCCAGAAGCGGCACATTGGCCTGCATGGCCGCGTCGATCATGCGGTATTCTTTATTCAGAAACGGGTGGAGGGCGCTGTCGTAAGCATTGTAATTGCCGCCATAGACAACGACGCCTGCAAGGTTGTCGGTGACGTCGCCCAAATCGTCGCCCTGACAGGGCCGCCGAATGTCAGCCTTGACCCCGTTGCTGTTGCACCATGTAGTGATCCGGTCGTCGGTTGGGTCCGTTTCGTGCCGCACGCACAAGATTCGCTGTGTCATCGCCTTGTCCTTTTTTGCTGGCTCACGGTCTCAAATCTCTGCGGTCTGCTCTAGGCGGCTTGCGACAGAAAGGAGGCGCATGCGCGCCACATGATATTTTGCGCCCGCCTCCGGCAAACGCGTTTTTGCGAGCCGCGCGGGAATGTCTTTAGCCAAGAGAGGTATTGCGGGCTTCTTTGAGCAGGGCGGTGAGCCTGTCCGCATCGCCAATTTCGTTCATCAGGATCAGGACGAGCCGCGCATTCAAAGCGTGCGATTGTTCGGCGCTCAGACCCTCATGCGCCTGCATCAGTGCCGCATAGAGCGTGTCGCCCTGAGCGCCTAGGTTGTCATTGAGGATCATGTGCGGCGTCCCATGGCTTTTGTATATGCGGAACTGACCGCCTGCATATCCGGCGTTTCGAAATAGGCGCAGATGTGCCCATCTGGCCGGACTAGGAAAGCGCCGGCGCGACCATAGCGCTGTGCCGCAGTCTGGGTTGCGGCTAGATGCACTGTTCGGACGCCGTGCGGCCCGGACCAGTTCGCATCATCTAGCGTCAGCAACGTAAATTGGCCTTGCGCCTGTTCAATCAACCATCCGTTGCCCATGGGCATGTCGATCAAGCTATGCCCAACCAGCGGGTGGGTGCCTGTCTGCAAGGTCATGTCGGCCAATGTGCAAGGCTGCGACAGGCGCCCCGAGTTGATCAATTTGCGCGCAAAGGGGTGTTTGCCTGCGAGGTTCAGGGTTTCGTTGCGAAAAAGCGTTTCAATCTCGGACTTTGGTGTCATGAAGTTTGTGGCCCGCGATGAATTGAGAATGTTTTCGCGGGAACCGTGGGTGCGTTCCTCGTTATAGCTGTCGAGCAGGGTATTCGATGCGCCGTTCAGCACAGCCGCCAGTTTCCAGCCCAGATTGTCCACATCCTGAATGCCACCATTGCCGCCCCGCGCGCCGAAAGGGCTGACCACGTGGGCGCTGTCGCCGACAAAAAGGACGCGGCCATGTACGAAATTATCGAGCTTGGCGCAGCGGAATTTGTAGACGCTCATCCAGTCGAGCCGGAAATCCATGTCGCCAATGATGGCTTTGATCCGGGGGATCACCTTCTCCTCGGTCGCTTCTGTCTTTGGGTCGGTATCTGCGCCCAATTGCAGATCGATCCGGTAGATATTGTCGGGCTGCTTGTGCAGCAGTGCCGATTGGCCCGGATGGAAGGGCGGCGCGAACCAGAACCAGCGTTCGGGATCATCCGTGGCAAAGGGGCTGTCGGGTAATTCAACATCGACGATCAAAAAGTGCTCTTCGAACGTTTGGCCCTTAAAGGGCAGGTTCATCCGTTTGCGTGTGGCGGAGCCAGCGCCCTCGGCTGCGATATAGTAGTCCGCTTCGATCTGGTACGGGCCGTCTGGCGTTTCGATATCCAGCGTGACGTGGTCGCCGTGATCGGTGTGATCCGTGACTTTGTTGAGAAAGCGCAGGTCGATGAAGTCGCTCAGGTCTTGGGCACGCTCGACGAGGTACTGTTCGACATAGTATTGCTGCAAGTTGATGAAGGCCGGGTATTTGTGCCCGTCCTCGGGGAGCAGATCAAAGCTGTAGAATTCGTCGCCCCCATGAAAGAGCCGCCCGACTTTCCACGTAACGCCTTTGTCCAGCATCCGTTCGCCGACGCCCAGGCGGTCAAAGATTTCCAACGTCCGTTTCGCCCAACAAATGGCCCTGCTGCCGACAGAGACGACGTTGTTGTCATCCAGAACCACGGACTTGATGCCGTGTTGGGCCAGGTCAATGGCCATCGCAAGGCCGATGGGGCCCGCGCCCACGATGGCCACCGGATGGCGCGGCTCCGGTGCGGTCAGGCCCGGGGGGGCACCATAGGGAAAAGGGGCGTAGTCATAGGCCATCGGGATGGTCCTTTCGGATCAGCTTGATCAGGGTCCAAAGGAAGGTGCCGCCGAAAAAGATCAGCGCAATACCGATCGCTTCCCACCCACCGGGTCCGGTGGGCCAGCCTCGATAGACGATCGCACCTGTCAGCATCGCAAGGCCCACGATGGAGAAGGTGAGGCGAAATTTAAGGTCGCCGCGGGAGGGGCCGTACTTGTTCATTGAAAGAGCGCACTTTTTGCTAGACCGATTTTTTCTACCAATACCCACTCAACGACAAAGACGACGACTAAACAGACAATGCCGAATGTGAGCCGTTGAAGACACCAATTCAGCCGTTTTCCGTTTGGGGTTTGTTCTTGATCGCGCATCGCTTGCAGCGTTTTATTCTGATTGGCGAGGCCCTTTCCAGTAAAGGGCCACGCCGGTGATGGGCTTTGTGCGTATGAACGAACTATTTGTATCAGGCCAAAAATCCATGTCGCGGCGAACAGTCCGAACAAACCCAATATGAGCGATATCTGAAGGATTGGAAACACAATCACCCCTGCAGCGCCTCCCACATTTCGATGTCGCGCTTGTCTGTCCAGATGCGGGGATGGGCGATGCCGCGGGCTTCGTCATAGGCGCGGGCGACATTGAAGGGCAGGCAGTGTTCGTAGATTGCGTAGTCGTTGAACTTGGGGTCGCAGATTTCGCGCACGGCGTCCCAGGCCTCTTTCAGCGTGCCGTTGCGCGCGGCCACGCGGGCCGCTGGAGCGTAGGTGGAGGCGACGAAATCGCGGGTGTTTTCGATCGCTTTGTTCACCATTTCGGTGCCCACCAGCGCATCGCCGCGACCGGGGGCGATGGCGTCCACATCGTAGGATTTGATCGCGTCGAGCGTGCCGCTCCAGTCGCCGAAATAGCCGTCGCCGCAATAGCAGGCAGAATGGTATTCGACGATGTCGCCGGTGAACATCACGTTCTCGTCCGGCACGTGGATCACGATGTCACCTGCGGTGTGAGCGCGGCCCAGATGTTTCAGGTCGATCCGGCGGTTGCCGAGGAAGATACTCATTTCATTGGTAAAAGTGGTCGTGGGCCAGGTGAGGCCGGGGATGCTTTCATGCCCCTCAAAGAGGCGGGGGAAGCGTTGAAACTCGCTGTCCCAATCCTCTTGGCCCCGTTCGGCGACCATGCCACGCGCCATGTCGGACATGATGATCTGCTGCGCGTTGAAAGCTGAGGCACCCAACACGCGGACCGCGTGATAATGGGTCAGGGCCACGTGGGTGATCGGTTTGTCCGTGACTTCGCGCACCTTTTCGATGACCTTGTGTGCGAGGCGCGGGGTTGCCTGTGCTTCGACGATCATCACGCTGTCATCGCCGATGATGACGCCGGAGTTCGGGTCGCCCTCGGCCGTAAAGGCCCAAAGATCTTTGCCCACCTCTTCAAAGGTGATTTTCTTTTCGGTCATGTCCCCTTGGGAGGCAAATGCTTTGGCCATTTTTGGTCCTTTTTGAACGTCGGTATCGTGTCGGTATTACGTCGGTATTGCGTCGGTTTTTGTCTGGCGTCGGACTGGGGCGCTGCCCCAGACCCCGGCAGTATTTTTGGAACAATGAAATTAGGGTCGGGCATAGGGGTCTTTGAGTGCGGGGAGGACCGTGCCGGTGCAGGTGCCGAAACCAATGCGGTAGCCTATGCCTTTTGCGGCACCCTTGAGCGTGAGGGTGTCGCCGTCCTCAAGGAAAGTTCTTGTGTCGCCGCTATCCAGCGTCACAGGTTCCTTTCCACCCCAGCTGAGTTCCAGCAGGCTGCCACGTTCGTGTTTTTCTGCGCCCGAGATTGTACCGGAGCCTAACAGATCGCCCACTGTCATCGGGCAGCCAGAGGTGCTGTGATGTGCCATTTGCTGGGCGGCGGAAAAGTACATTTCCTTATAGTTGGTTTCAGCGATTGTCGTTGCGGCCTTACCCTCGGGGGCCAGTGACACACTCAGGTCGAGATCATAGAGCATCGGGCTCGTGTCCTTGAGATGATCGAGCAGCGGGACCTCGCGGTCGGGGGTGGTGGTGCGGAACGGTTCCAAAGCGGCCTTGGTCACGATCCAGGGGCTGATCGAAGTGGCTGTGGCCTTGGCCTGGAACGGACCGAGCGGCTGATATTCCCAGGCCTGAATGTCGCGCGCCGACCAGTCGTTGAGCAGCACATAGCCAAAGATCGCGCCATCGGCCTCGTCCACCGTGATCGGCCCGTCAGAGGCCATGCCGACGATGGCCCCCATTTCCAGTTCCAGATCGAAGCGGCGCGATGGCAAAAAGGCAGGCGAGTCGTGATTGGGCGACTTCAGCTGGCCCCAGGGCCGACGGATATCGGTGCCCGAGACAACCACCGAAGAGGCGCGCCCGTTATAGCCGATGGGAATGTGCAGCCAGTTGGGTGGCAACGCATTGTCGGCACCACGAAACATCGTGCCCACATTGGTCGCATGGTGACGGCCCGAATAGAAGTCGGTGTACTCCGCGACCATGAAGGGCATGTGCATCTTGGCATCCGCTTGGCGGATCAAGAGTGGGGCGACCAGACCCTGATCTTTGCTGCCTTCGGCGAGAAGTGCGATCAGTCGGCCCCGCAGGGCGGCCCAGACGGCGGGCCCTTCCTCCATCACTTCGTTCCAGAAGGGCACGTCAAAAAGAGGATCATCAGTGAGATCCACGATCCCTTGTTCCTCAGCGGCTTGCATATCGAGGATCATATGACCAATCGCCACCCCGCAGCGTGCGTCGAGCGTACCCGTCGAGAATACGCCATAGGGCAGGTTGTTGAGGGGAAAGTCAGTGTCGGCGCTGTTGGCGCTGTCCACCCAGGAACGTTTGAGGGTCATATGAGGCTTTCGTTCAGTGCCAGCCGGGGCCGTGGGTCGGCGGGTCTTCGCCCGGGTGCATTTTGAGGGTGTCGGCCGGCCGCTCGCGCCATTGCCGGTAGATCAAAGGCATTTGACAGAGGGTAAAGATCAGCAGCGAAATCAGCACCCAGCCAAACCAGGGAACGGAAGTTATGAAATCAAGCATTTGCATCCCCTTTGATTGTGTCTGGTACGGCCTTGTCTGCCCGAAGGGTTATCCCATTCACCTTCATTTCTTGCCCGGTGTCCCGTCGAATTTCTTTTCGATATCGGTCCAGCAATCAATATAGTCGTCTTGCAACGGTGCTTCTTGTGCCGCGAATTGCGTCAGGTGCTGGGGGAAACGGGTTTCGAACATGAAGGACATGGTGTTGTCCAGTTTTACCGCGTCAAGCTCTGCATTGCTGGCGCCCTCGAAGGCGTTCTTGTCGGGGCCGTGCGGCAGCATCATGTTGTGCAGGCTCATCCCGCCGGGAATAAACCCTTTGGGTTTGGCGTCATATTGGCCGTAAATGTTGCCCATCAGTTCGGACATGATGTTCTTGTGATACCAGGGCGGGCGGAACGTGTCTTCGGCCACCATCCAGCGTTCGCGGAACAGGACAAAGTCGATATTTGCAGTGCCTTCGACGCCTGATGGGGCCGTGAGCACGGTAAAGATCGACGGGTCGGGATGGTCGAAAAGAACCGCGCCGACCGGGCAATAGGTGCGCAGGTCATATTTCACCGGGGCGTAGTTGCCGTGCCAGGCGACCACGTCGAGCGGCGAATGCCCGATCTGTGTCTCATGGAACTGGCCGCACCATTTGATCGTGACGGTTGAGGGGGTTTCGCGGTCCTCGAACGCAGCCACGGGCGTTTTGAAATCCCTGCGGTTGGCCATGCAATTGGCCCCGATGGGGCCGCGTCCCGGCAGTTCGAATTTCTGGCCGTAGTTTTCGCAGACAAATCCGCGTGCGGGCCCTTCCAGCACTTCGACCCGGTACAGCAGACCACGGGGCAGGATCGCAATTTCCTTTGGTTCCAGGTCGATCACACCCAATTCGGTGCAGAACCTCAGCCGTCCTTCCTGGGGTACCACCAGCAATTCGCTGTCGGCAGAGTAGAAATAGGCATCCTGCATGGATTGGGTGACCAGATAGATGTGGCTAGCCATGCCGACCTGAGTGTTCACATCGCCAGCACTTGTCATGGTCCGCATGCCCGTCAGCCAGGTCAGCGGCTGGCCGGAATGCGGGAGGGGATCCCAACGGTATTGACCGAGGCTGGTCACATTCTCGGGGATATGGGGGGCCGATTTCCAATAGGGCAGGTCGATCCGCTGGTAACGGTGCGAATGTTTGACCGACGGGCGGATGCGGTAGCACCATGTCCGCTCGTTCTGATGGCTGGGGGCGGTGAAGGCGGTGCCGCTGAGTTGTTCGCCATAGAGACCATAGTTGCATTTTTGCGGTGAATTCATGCCATCGGGGAGGGCACCGGGCAGGGCCTCGGTCTCAAAGTCATTGCCAAAGCCGGGCATGTAACCGTCGGTGATCCCTGCCCCCGAAGGCGCTTGGATCATGTTATGCGGTGCGGTGTGGCGGTTCATGGCGATACGCTCCCTTGCGGAATTGGTCCCTTCTGTAATAGTTGGTTTTGTAACTAACAAGCGGTGTGGGCGTGTCTGACTTCGATCTGGAAAAGTTTTTACCCTATCTTTTGAACCAGGCAGCTGAGGCATCGAGCCTTGAGTTTCAACAGGTCTATAAGGACCGCTACGGGATGTTGCGCAACGAATGGCGTGTGCTGTTTCATTTGGGCATGTATGGCCGGATGACGGCCTCTGCCATCGGGGCGCGGGCGGGTTTGCACAAGACCAAGATCAGCCGGGCGGTCGCAAAGCTTGAGGCGCGCCGGTTTTTGACCCGGGACCGGGACGGCAAGGACCGCCGGGTGGAGCATCTGACGCTGACGCCCAGCGGGCAGGCGGCCTTTGCCGATTTGCGGGCGGTTGCGGAACGGTATGATGCCGCCTTGTTGGAAGGTTTGCCGCCGCAGGATGCCGCACGCCTCAAGGCGCTGTTGCACATGCTGGCCCGGCGGCGGGGATAGGAAACGAACATTTGGTCGTGGGAATGTGACTTGCATGGTGGGCCATGCGTCAGCAGGGTACGGCAATAAATTTCGAGGACCAGCCACAATCATGAAACCACGGATGTTTTTCTGGGCCGCATTTGTCAGCGCCACCCTGTTTGGACCTGCTGCGCAGGCCCTAGACTGCGGCAACGCCGAGACCCCCTGCGTTGTGGACAGAGGGACCTATCACATGGCGATGCCCGAAGACGGACAGGCCAAGGGTATCGTCATGCACCTGCACGGGGCCGGCGCTCAAGGCAAAGGGCTTTTGAAATCCGGTTTGGGCCGGGGCGCGGTAGAGCGCGGCTATGCCTTTGTGGCCCCGGACGGGTATCACCCCAACTCGCGTTTTGTGCGTAACTGGTCGGTCCGGGCCAAGGGGACGTCCTTTGAGCGGGACGATGCGGCGTTCCTGCGCGATGTGCTGGCGGATGCGCAGGCCAAGGCGGGCGTGGCGGATATGCCCGTGCTGTTGGCCGGGTTTTCGCGGGGCGGGTCGATGGTGTGGGATATCGCCTGTGATGATCCGGGCTTTGCCATGGCCTATGCGCCCATGGCAGGTGCACTGTGGGATGACCTGCCAGACAGTTGTACGGCGCCCGTGAACCTCTTTCATACCCACGGTTGGAATGATCGGACCGTGCCGTTGGAAGGGCGTTCACTGCGTGGTGGTACGGTAATTCAGGGGGACGTTTGGGCGTCGCTCAAAATCCTGCGGGAAACCAATGGCTGCGATGCGCGCCAGCCCGAGCGGAACAGCTTTGAGCCGGAGCGCTGGCTGCGTCATTGGACGGATTGCGCGGCGGGGCGGATCGAATTGATGCTTCACCCTGGCGGACATGGTGCGCCACGGGGCTGGGCGACACGCATGCTAGATTGGTTTGAAACAGTTCAAGCTGACCTTTAAGGCGGAGGTGTCGTTTGCCATCACCGGACGCAAACCGTGGCGCACCAAAAGGCACGCCTTAGGGGAAGGAGTTCAAAAGTCTGCTTCGACCCCGGGCAGTTTCAACGCCTTCACCAGATCGCGCAATTCCTGCCGCGCCGCCACATTCGAGATGTTGAGCTGTTTGACCCCGATATCCTTTAGGTCGAGCAGCGTAAGCCCCCGGGGGAACAGCTCGCGGAAAATGACCCGCTCGGAAAAGCCGGGTGCAATGCGGAACCCGATCCGTTTGGAGAGCATGGCGATCGCCCGCTCCATCTTTTCCTTGTTGACCATCCGCTGCGCCCCCATCCGGTTGCGGACAACGATCCAGTCGATGGGTTTGAGCCCCGCCTGCGCCCGCAATTGCCGCGCGTTCCAGACCATTTCGGAATAGACCGACGGCCCGAGGATTTTCTCCCCCGACGAATCAATCCGCGCCAGCAGGTCAAAGTCGACAAAGCTGTCATTGAGCGGCGTGATCAGCGTGTCGGCGAGCGAATGCGCCACTTGGCTCAGCCGCGTGTGCGAGCCTGGGCAGTCGATCAGGATAAAGTCGTTGTCTGGCTCCAGCGTAGCCACCGCCGCTGACAACCGGTGGTCATAGATGTTTTCGCCCGGTTTCAGGGCCGAGGCGTCAATTTCGGGAAGGTCATGCACATCCGGGCTGGGCAATTCCAGCTCAGCCTGTTTACAGAAGCTTTCCCGGTTCTCCACATAGCGCCCGAACGTGCGCTGCCGCAGGTCCAGATCCAGCGCGCTGACCTTGTGACCAGAACGCGCAAGCGCTGTCGCCACATGCATCGATACCGTCGATTTGCCGGCACCGCCCTTTTCGTTCCCCACGACGATGATATGCGCCATGTCTGTCCCCTTACCGCACATCCGCTATGCCTTGTTATGCGGACTATATGTTGTGGCCGAGCGCTTGGGAAGCGTTGGCGTATCTTTTCCTGCGGCACCGTGGCGCGTCAGTTCCTGTTAGCGCTATCAGAAAGGCTGTGCTATAGGGCGCGCAACGAATGAGATGAGATAGGAGAGCACCATGCCCCTGCACCCCATGTTGGAACGCGTCACCGAACGCGTCATTGAACGCAGCGCACCCACCCGCCGCCGATATCTGGACCGGATGGCCGCCGCCAAGTCACAAGGCCCCGCTCGCGCCCACCTGTCGTGCAGCGGGCAGGCCCACGCCTTTGCTGCCGCAGGCCCGGATCAGGGGCGTTTGGCAGAGGCGTCGGTGGGCAACCTCGGCATTGTGACAGCCTATAATGACATGTTGTCGGCTCACCAACCGTTCGAGCGGTACCCGACCCTGATCCGCGATGCGGTTCGCGCCGCCGGTGGCACGGCCCAGGTTGCGGGCGGCGTGCCCGCCATGTGTGATGGTGTGACACAGGGCGAGGCGGGGATGGAGCTGAGCTTGTTTTCCCGCGACGTGATTGCTTTGGCCGCGGGCGTCGCCCTCAGCCACAATACGTTCGATGCGGTTGTCTACCTGGGTGTGTGTGACAAGATCGTGCCGGGCCTGATCATCGCTGCCCAGAGCTTTGGTCACATGCCTGCCGTCTTCCTGCCCGCAGGGCCTATGGTCAGCGGTCTGCCCAATGACGAAAAGGCCAAGGTCCGCCAGCGCTTTGCCGCAGGCGAGGCGACCCGCGAAGAGTTGTTGAAGGCCGAGATGGCCGCTTATCACGGCCCAGGCACTTGTACCTTCTACGGCACTGCAAACACCAATCAGATGCTGATGGAGTTCATGGGGCTGCACCTGCCCGGTTCTTCGTTCGTGAACCCCAACACCGACTTGCGCGACGCGCTGACGGTTGAGGGGGCCAAGCGTGCGCTGTCGCTGTCGGCGCTGGGCAATCACTATACCCCTGTTTGCGACGTTCTGGATGAAAAGGCGTTCGTGAACGGCATCGTCGGTCTGAATGCCACGGGGGGGTCGACCAACCTGCTGATCCACCTGATCGCCATGGCGCGCGCGGGCGGTATCATTCTGGATTGGGAAGACTTCTGTGATCTCTCCGAGGTGACGCCGCTTTTGGCCCGGGTCTATCCCAACGGTCTGGCGGATGTGAACCAGTTCCATGCGGCAGGTGGCCTGGGCTTCATGATCGGCCAATTGCTCGGTGCGGGCCTCTTGCATGACGACACCCAAACCGTGGCCGGTGAGGGGCTTGAGCACTACACGGCAGAGCCGAAACTGGTCGATGGGACGCTGGAATGGACTCCTGGCACGCCGGACAGCCTGAACCCCGGAATCCTGCGCCCGGCGACGGACCCGTTCCAGGAAACCGGCGGCCTCAGCCGCCTCGTGGGCACACTGGGCACCGGCGTGATGAAAATTTCCGCCGTGGCGCCAGAGCACCGGATCGTTGAGGCGCCCTGCCGCGTCTTCCACGATCAGGACGAGGTGAAGGCCGCGTTCAAGGCAGGTGAATTTATCGGCGACACCATCATCGTTGTCCGTTTCCAAGGGCCAAAGGCCAATGGGATGCCCGAATTGCACAGCCTGACGCCGCTCATGGGGATCATGCAGGGCCGGGGCCAAAAGGTGGCGCTTGTCACCGATGGGCGCATGTCCGGCGCGTCGGGCAAGATGCCCTCGGCCATCCACGTGTGCCCTGAGGCACTGGACGGTGGGCCGATCGCGCAACTGCGCGACGGTGACGTGTTGCGTGTCGACGCCGAGGCTGGTGTATTGGAGATCATGACCGAAGGCGTGCTGGACCGCCCGCACGCCACTGCGGATCTTGAACACAATACCTGGGGCGTTGGTCGTGAACTGTTTTCCACCTTCCGTGGGGCGGTCGGATCGGCCAACACCGGGGCAACTGTATTTGGAGACTTCTGAACTATGATGACCGCAAAAGCCGCCGCCGCGCGGGCCTGGGAAATTTGTAACCTCGCCCCCATTGTTCCTGTGCTGGTGGTCGATGACGTGGCCCATGCGCGCCCCCTCGCCGAGGCGCTGGTGGCCGGTGGATTGCCCGCTTTGGAAGTGACCCTGCGGACCGAAGCCGCTTTGGACGTGATCGCAGCGATGGCGGACGTGCCGGGCGGCGTGGTCGGGGCCGGAACCTTGGTGACGCCTGATGACGTTGTTGCGGCCAAGGCGGCAGGGGCGCAATTCGGCGTGTCGCCGGGAGCGACGGATGCCTTGATTGCCGCCTGCGAGGCCGAGGAATTGCCCTTGCTGCCCGGTGCCGCCACCGCAACCGAGGCGATGGCGCTTTTGGCGCGTGGCTATGACATGCTCAAGTTCTTCCCGGCCGAAGCTTCCGGCGGCGCGCCCGCGCTGAAGGCCATCGGCGCCCCCTTGCCGCAAATCTCGTTCTGCCCAACGGGTGGGGTGAGCATGGCCAACGCAATGAGCTATCTGAGCCTGCCGAACGTGGTCTGCGCGGGAGGAAGCTGGGTCGCGCCCAAGGACAAGGTACAGGCGGGCGACTGGGCCGGTATCGAAGAACTGGCCCGAGAGGCGGCAGCGCTGGGCGGGTAAAGCACCCCCTGGCCGGTCGTTTAGGGGTAATGCAAGAGGGTCGGCGGGTTCAGAGGCGGGCCAATTGCGCGACCTTGGTGCTGCGCTTTCAGGGATCAAAACTGGAATGCGGTTCTTTTGCGCATTTTGGTTCCGATTTCAGCGATGCGCAGAGAGCGGACTGTGCAAAGTTACACCCTTGGACTCGCCGTGTGCGCGAGTTGAACAAAACTCGCTAGAATTGTAAGCTGTCTTACGGTGGGCAGGACCTAAGGGGGCACGGTTTGGACTTTTTGAGTTTTCCGTTTGTTTTGGTTACTGCCACTGCTCAGATCATTGTTACTTCAATTTTGGTCATTAAAACTCAGGCACTGAACCGAGATCTGAAGGGTGTGGATACAAGTATCAAATGCCAAGAAAGATATGAGAAACTTCTAGACCAAGCTTCGAGCATCACAAGCGAAGAAGAAGCAAATCGGCACTATGACCGATTCTGGGGCGCGCAAGCAGATCAGTTTTTGCATTGGCAGAACAGTATGATCCCATACGAGACCTATCTACTCTGGATGAAACGGCGGAGAGAAAAATTCAGGAAGAACTCGTCCATTGGTGGTGTCACTTTTTAAGAGGGCTGGAAAAAGAACTACGACGAAATGTACCACGATACCCAGTTTGGGGAGTTTATGAGGGCCATCCTGACCGATGAACCGAAACTACTTGGTAACGATGAAACGAAGTTCATCGCAGTAACCATGAAGTATAATCGGCGACCACCCGGAGCGCTCAAAGGGTTTCAAGGCTGGAACGGCGGACGGTGAGCACCCGCGTGCAGAAATCTTCATATTTGCACGCATGACCTGCGATCTGCACCAGACTTGTTCTCCCCCCTAAACCGCGACAGGTCCAATGTGCCAATGTCCGGTTTGGGCTGAACGCGGTCGTCTGTTGAGATTTGCGACTATGCTTTATCCACCTCAACCAACGAAAAAGGCCGCCCCATCCGGAGCGACCTTTGGTCTTTCGCAAGGTCAAAAAGCTTAGAAGCCCAGACCCGCATATTTGTTCTTGAACTTCGACACGCGGCCGCCGGTGTCCATCAGGCGCGATGTGCCGCCTGTCCATGCAGGGTGGACCGATGGGTCGATGTCGAGCGACAGTTGGTCGCCTTCTTTGCCCCAGGTCGACTTCATTTCCACGATCGTGCCGTCGGTCATCTTGACGTTGATCATGTGGTATTCGGGATGCGTATCGGCCTTCATGCCTTGGCTCCTTCGGACTTGGGTTTGTAGTTTGTGACTTCGGCGATCCGGGCGGACTTGCCGCGACGCGAGCGCAGGTAATACAGCTTGGCACGACGCACGCGGCCGCGGCGGACCACGGTGATGCTGTCGATGTTGGTGGAGTACAGGGGGAACACGCGTTCCACGCCCTCACCAAAGGAAATCTTGCGCACGGTAAACGAACCGGCAATGCCGTGGCCGTTGTTGCGTGCGATGCAGACGCCTTCGTAATTCTGGACCCGGGTACGCGTACCCTCGGTCACCTTGAAGCCGACACGAATGGTGTCACCGGCTTTGAAATCGGGGATATCTGCCCCGAGGGCGGCAATTTGCTCCGCCTCGATCTGTGCGATCAAGTCCATTGACCATCACTCCTATATTGCTCGTGGTTTTTCCACGAAGGTTTGTCGCGCCTCAGAGCTCTTGGTCTTCACCGGGTCCGCCGCAGCGCCCACCAGAGGTCAGGTCAGCATTTCCTTTGTCTTGTCGCCTTTGTGCTGCGGGTATGCACCGAAGAAGGTGGCGCAACAGCAAAGGGGTTCGATACGGGCAAGCCCGACTCGAACTGGGCTGCGTATAGGGGGAACGGCCCGCGCGATCAAGAGGATGATGCGCCCGGCCGTTGCTCTGCCTAGCTCAACAGCGCATCCAGTTGCGCCTGATCAAAGATGGCGATGTCGTCGACCCGCAGTTCGGTAAAGCTCAGCTCTGTTTCAAAGAGGGTGCTGTAGTCGTCCAAACCGGGATTGGCGTCGCGAATGGCCTGCCATTCCTCGGTGTCATAAATGCGCACTTGGCTGCTGTCGCTGTCCGATTGGACACTGGCGTAGGTGTCGGGGAACGTGAGTTGAGCAATCACACCGCCTTCGGCCGTCAGATTGACCCGGTCCGACAACACGTCAAATGCCAGGTCAGTATTGACCTCGTCGGTGATCAACACGGCCACCTCGTCGGTCGGGTCCATTTCGATCCGGGCAAAGCCCTCGATATCGCTACCGTCGAATGACGCATTCCCGCTGACCAGCGCGTCGTTCAAAGCAGGAGCCGCGACGAGGAAGGTGTCGGTGTTGCCAGCATCCCCGCCGATGTCGGTGGCCAGGTCGAAATCTGATGCGATGAGGGTATCATTGCCGGCCCCACCCTCCAGCACATTGTTTGTGGTCTCGCTGAAATAGGACCAGAGTTGGGTGTTGTCGGTGCCGTCCAGCGCATTGCCGACCAAAACGTCGTCGCCCGCAAACCCGTTGAGGAGGTCAAATCCTTGCCCGCCCAGAAGGGTGTCGTTGCCGTCGCCGCCAAACAGGTCGTCGTTCCCAATACCCCCGTCCAACAGGTTGTTGCCGTCCCCGGTGCCTCCATCGGGGCCGTTGAAAGGTCCGGTCCCGCCATAAAGGGTGTCATAACCGGTCCCGCCCATCAGAGTATCGTCACCCGATCCCCCGCGCAGGTCGTCACTGCCCTCACCGCCGTCCAGCTCATCATTGCCGGCACCGCCATCAGCATAGTCATCGTCCTGCCCACCGCTGAGCGTGTCGTGGCTGTCGCCACCTTCAAGCGTATCTTCGCCTTCGTCGCCGAACAGAGCGTCGCGCCCGGTGCCGCCGTTCAACTGGTCATCGCCTTCGCCACCAAAGCCCAGGTCATTGCCGGAATTGCCGTTGAGCGTGTCGTTGCCCGCGTCGCCGTTCAGGGTATCGTTGCCGCTGTCGCCGCTCAGTTTGTCGTTTTGCGCCCCACCGGAGATATCATCGCGACCCTGACCTCCTGACAGCCGGTCAGCGCCTGCGCCGCCTTCAAGCGTGTCCTGCCCCATATCGCCATAGAGCGTGTCACTGCCATCTTCGCCCGACAGCAAGTCATCGTTGCGCGCGCCGCGCAATTCATCATTGCCCGCGTCACCATTCAGGCTGTCATTGCCCCATCCGCCGATCAGCGTATCCTGGCCCGCGTCACCCTCCAGCAGATCATCGCCGCGCTGTCCCTGGATCAGATCGTCGCCACCCGCACCCTGGATGGCGTCGTCATCATTTGTGCCGCGGATTTCATCGTCTTCGTCGGTGCCAACAAAAACGGCGCTCGAAGCGAGCCCGAGCATTGCCAATAGATAAAGCATGACTGTTCCCCCAGAAGTGCCGCGAATTCCTTTAGAAGAGCTTACCTCAAACTGTTCGGACTTGTGTCAATTTGTCCGCTGACGAAACGTAAGCAGGACAATGGACCAGAAATCCAAGATACTGTTTCCCATATGGAAACAGTCAGTCTTAGAGATTGTCTCGGCGCTTGGCCCAGAGGTCTGGCCGTCGATCCTGAGTCAGCTTTTCAGACATCTCTTGCCGCCACGCGGCGATCTTGCCGTGGTTGCCAGACATCAGGACCTCAGGAATATCGCGCCCCTCCCAAGAGGCCGGTTTGGTATATTGCGGATGCTCCAACAGGCCTGCGGAATGGCTTTCCTCTACTGCGCTTTCGGCATTGCCCAAGACGCCGGGCAGCAGACGCACGGTGGCGTCCAACATCGCCTGGGCGGCAATCTCGCCACCGGTCATGACAAAATCGCCCAAGGACACCTCGGTCACGCCCCAATGCTCGAGCGCGCGTTCGTCCACTCCTTCGAACCGGCCACAGAGCATCGTCACCCCGTCGCAGCGCGCAAGGTCTCGGGCCATGGCCTGGTCAAAGGGCCGTCCCCGCGGGGACATGTAAAGGATCGGCCAACGGCCTCGCGCATGGCCTTGCGCCTCGGCCAGTGCGCTGCTGACCACATCGGCGCGCAGCACCATGCCGGCCCCGCCACCTGCGGGGGTATCGTCGACATTGCGATGCTTGCCTACACCATGGCTGCGAAGATCATGGGTGTGCAATTGCCATTTGCCGGCCTGCAACGCCTTGCCGGTCAACGACGCGCCCAGGACCCCAGGGAATGTGTCGGGAAACAGCGTCACGACCCGCGCCTGCCACACGCCCACCAGATCGGGGGCTTCGTCCATCAGGGACGAGGGTTTCAGCGTCGGGCGGATGGCTTTGCGTCCGTGAGATTTGGGTGGAGTGGTCATGTGCGTGCCTCAACGAAGGTGGCCGCGTTGCCGATGGCCTTGTCGGGATATGCGCGATTTGGGGTTCAAAGATCAAGCGGCTCGCTGCCGGTCAGGGCCGTCCCTTTCGCATCAGCGCTTTGCGCGCTGTGCGCGCGTCGACATCGCTTCGGTCTGATCGATTGATGGCCAAGAGGCCTGCGCGCAGCGCATCGGGTTCGGACCGGTTCTTGTGCGGCATCGCAGGCAACTTGTCAGGCGGTACACCCACAAGCCCAAGCAAAGCTGTAAGCGGATCGGTTTCCGCCTCAAGAGGCAGTTCCTGCACGGCGATACCCGGCAAGGCATCGGCAATCTTGGCGATGACACCTGTCAAATCGGCCGACGCGGCGTAGTCGGCCGCGTATTCCTCTGCAGACAGAGTCATCCGTGTGGCGCGCAGATGCTGCATGTGACAACTCAGCAGCCACGGGGCGGCACTGCGTGTGGTGAGCGCAAAGGCAAGCGCGATCTCCGGCCGGGCCGCTCGAAATCCTTCGGTCATGGCGGCCAATATCTGCGGTGTCGTGTCATAGGATGAAAGACCGCGACGCCCTGGCATTTGGCCGGCCAGATCCTCGGAACTGAGCAGGAGAGTGCCTTGCCAGTTTTCGGCCAAGGCTGCCGCCTCATAGCGGATGTAGCCAAGGTCAAAGGCACTGCGCGACACCGAGTAAATGCGGGCAGCCTCACAAAGGCCACGCATATCTGCGCCCAACTGGATGGTCAGGGGTGCCAGAACGGCGCGGTGCGCATCCAACGCCTTTTGGATCGAGGTGGTGCCGGTCTTGTGAAAGCCGGCATGCACAACGACCCGCGGCGGCATGGCCTAGAACAGCCCCTCGGGCGGGTCTGCCACGATGCGACCGGCCCCTAGATCAACAGTCGGCACCACAGCCATGGTAAAAGGCAAGAGGACAGTCGCCGTGCCCCCTGCCACATGGACCTCAAGGATGTCGGCGGCCCCGTGGTTTTGCACCGATTTTACGCGGCCCAGAGACGTGCCGCCGGTGTCAAACACTTCAAGCCCGACCAGATCGCTATAGTAATATTCGTCATCCGGCAGGGTCGGCAACTGTTCGCGACGGGCAAAAAGCTGAGTACCGCGCAGGTCGTCGGCCTGTTCCTTGGTGGCAACCTCTGCGATACGCGCGACAAAGCCGTTTTTCATCGGGCGAACGAGGGCCAGGGCAAAGCTGCGCTTGCCGTCCTCGGAGGTCAGGGGGCTATAGGTTTCGATATCTTCTGGCACGGCGCAAAAGGATTTGACGCGCAACTCCCCATGCACCCCATACGAGCCGCTGATGGTGCCGACACAGATCAACGCTTCACTCATTCCAGCACACTCCGTCATGCATTTTTCCGCCCATCCCCACACAGGCATCCGCCGCTTGGCTGCGCTCGAATATGAGCCCACCGACAAAGGCGATCATGACCAGGATGGCGGTGCGGATCAGTCCAAACATCTATGTGATTTCGCCCAAGTTGCGGTTTGGTGCATTTGGGCCACGTGGGCGGTGTTTGTCCAGCCCACGCTTGAGCCTGAGCCGCGCGCGGCCTAGCCTTGGGCCACCTGCACCCGGTGGTGCGGGATGGAGATTTTATGTCGGTATAAGTGGGCACTGGCCCAGTCGCCTCGTGTGAGGGGACAGAATGGGACGAAAGAAACCGCTTTGGCGGTGTCTTTTCATGTGCCCTGATTTTCTCTGGCCTGAGGGTCAGTTCACCGAAAATATTCAATATATCGAGAGGATGGCCATGCCAGACTTATACCAAACACGCGCCCCGCGCGCATCCGACATACCTTTTCTTGCGGCGATTGCCGAGGAAACCCTGTTTCCCGGTGAGATGATCGCAGGGATGATTGCCCCCACCCTGAACGGTGAGGGTGATGACATCTGGCGCGTGGTGACGCGCGGGACGGATGTTGTTGGTTTCGCCTTTGCGCAGCCCGAGGCGATGACGGAGGCCACGTGGAACGTGCGGGCCATTGCCGTGGTACCGGACTTGCACGGGGCAGGCGCCGGCACCGTGTTGATCAAAGCGATGGAGGATGCGCTCAGCGCTGCCCGCCTGATCGTGATCGACACGACCCAATCGCCGGAGCAAGGCCGGGCGCGCCGTTTTTACGCAGCGCGCGGTTATACCCATGTTGCGACGATTCCAGCCTTTTTCGGGCCGGATGAAGACAAGGTAACATTCACAAAGCTGCGCGGCTAAGCCGCGGTTGTGGCAGGTCCGGGCGGGGTGAGGCTTGCCTTGCCCGGACCAATGGTTTAGTTACGGAACTGATTGGTTCCTAACTTGGAGATGTATGGGTGGCGTGGTTTTACCTTGGCCTGGCGGCGGTGTTCGAAGTGATCTTTGCGATGAGTATGAAATATGCGGACGGGTTCACCAATCTGCGGGCGAGCATCGTGACGATTGTCGCGGTCGCGGCTGGGATCGGGTTTTTGACCATGGCGCTGAGGGATTTGCCGGTGAGCGTTGCCTATCCGATCTGGACGGCGGTAGGCACGCTGGGCACGGTGACGCTGGGCTACTTGTTTCTGGGCGAAAGCCTGACGGTGATGAAGGCGCTGTCGGCGCTGGC
This sequence comes from uncultured Tateyamaria sp., assembly GCF_947503705.1. Classification (GTDB taxonomy): domain Bacteria; phylum Pseudomonadota; class Alphaproteobacteria; order Rhodobacterales; family Rhodobacteraceae; genus Tateyamaria. The sequence goes on from NZ_CANNES010000001.1 coordinate 1,147,929, forward strand.
CATCGTGGCCGGGGTGGCTGGCCTGAAAATGTCATCCGGCTAAGGACTTAGCGGCGTTCCACGATCAAATCAGGGCGGCGCTGGTCCCAGCCCTTCATCTCAAGTTCGGGCGTTTCGGAGTAGGCCTCGGGCCAGCCGACGCACAGATAGGCCACCAGGCGCCAGCCTTCGGGCACGTCCAGATCGCGGGTCAGTTGAGCCGGATCGAGGATCGAAACCCAGCCCACGCCAAGGCCCTGGGCCCGGGCGGTAAGCCACATCAGGTTGATCGCCCCCACAACGGAATAACGGCGCATTTCGGGCATTGTGCCTGCACCCAGCCCGTGACCCTGAGCAGTGCTGTCATCGCAGAAAACGGCAATATGTTCAGGGGCTTCGACCATGCCAGAGAGCTTGAGTTGGCTGTATTTTTCGGCCTGCGCACCGGAATAGCCCGCCAGGGCGGCGGCGTTGGCGGTACGGTAGTTTTCGAGGGCCGCGCTGCGGGCGGCGTCGGACGACACGCGGATCACGCGCCAGGGTTCGGACAGGCCCACGGATGGGGCCAGCCGAAAGGCGTCGAGGCAGCGCATCAGCACTGCCTCGTCCACCGGATCGGTGCGAAAGCGCCGCACATCGCGGCGCCACGCCATCAGGTTGCGCAACTGGGTCTGGAAATCCTCGGAAAAGCTTTCCATCGCCTGTAACCCTTTGATTACTCAGACGCTTCTGCCGGCGCTTCTTCGGCAGGGGCGGCGGCGGCTTCTGCGGCGGCCGTTGCTTTGGCGGCTTTCTCTTCGGCGCGTTCCTGGGCCTTCTTGCCGGGGACGGCTTTTTTCATGTTGGCGCGCTCTTTTTTCTCGAGGACGCCAGCAGCTTCCAGCATGCGGCTGATACGGTCCGTGGGCTGTGCGCCCTCACCGAGCCAGTACTGCACGCGCTCCATGTCCATTTTCACGCGCTCTTCGCTGTCTTTGGGCAGGAGCGGGTTATACGTGCCCAGCTTTTCGATGTAGCGACCGTCGCGTGGCATGCGGCTGTCGGCAGCCACGATGCGATAAAAGGGGCGTTTCTTGGAGCCGCCGCGGGCGAGACGAATTTTCATAGCCATGATGTGTTTTCCTTTGGTTTTTCAGTTGGGTGGCGGATCGAAATCCGCCTTGCGTTTGTCGCACCCGAGGCGCGCTCAGGTTTGATGGGTTTTGTGGTGCTGAATGACTTCAGCGATGATGAAGTTCAGGAACTTCTTGGCAAATTCCGGGTCCAGGTCGGCCTGGTTTGCCAAATCTTCAAGCCGCGCGATCTGATCCGCTTCGCGGGATGGATCGGACGGTGGAAGGTCGTGCGTGGCCTTGAGTTTCCCCACGGCCTGCGTGTGTTTGAACCGCTCGCCCAGCGTATAGACGAGGATTGCATCGAGGCGGTCGATACTGGAGCGGTGCTCTTTGAGCACTTCGGCGGCGCGTGTTACCGGGTCAGTCAAGGGCCCATCCTTTCGGTTTGAACATCGGATCAGCGTAGTGGCTGATCTCCATCTCGATCCCGTGCGCCAACTGGCTGTCCTTGAGGGCCGCAGGCGAGGGGTGGCGGTAGACGGCGTCAGAGCCGTCGATGGTCTGTGCGTCGTGATCCTTGACCGCGCCCAACCGTTCGGCCAACCGGATGCTGTCGAGGTTCTTGGGGTCGATATAGCTGACAGCACCGTCCCAGCCGTTTGCATAATAATGCGCGCGCACGGCATGGGCCGCCTCAAGCGCATAGCCCTTGCCGGACTTGTCGGGCCAGATGATCCACGCGATCTCGCGCTCAGGCCAGCCTGCGGGCTGCCAGCCGCCCGCCATGCCATAGGTCTCGTCGGTGTCCTTGTCGTGGATCATCCACATGCCGAAACCGCGAATGTCCCAATGCCCGATCTCGGCAGCATAGAGCATCCACGCCTCGTAAGGGTTGAGCGGCCCGCCCATATAGCGCGAGCGATAGGAGGCAAAGGTCGCCTTGAAGTTGGGGTAATCCTCGGGCCGGGGCCCGCGCAGGATCAGCCGTCCGGTTTCAATTTCGGGGATGCGCGAGAGGGTCATATGCTGTCCTCTCTGGCGTCTGTGGGTTTTGCATATTTCGCGAACAATGAACCGGTCATGTCAGCGCCTCCGGGCCGGGGTGGCGCCAGATTTGGATGCTGCCAAACCGTTCATGATCAAAGTCGTAGTCAAATGCGGCGCCGAGCCGAGTGGCGACCGCTGCGGACCCGGTATTCTTGGGGTCGATCATGCTGGTCAGCGTGGTCCAGCCCAGCCTGTCGTAGGCGTAATTACGCGCGGCACGCGCCGCTTCGGTGGCGTAGCCTTTGCCTGTTGCCCCGTCAAAGAGGTCCCAACCCAGTTCGTTTTCTGGAAAACCCATGGGGTGCCACAGCCCGACGATACCGATGGCAGTGTCGTTGCCTTTTTCCGTGACGGCCCAACGGCCAAAGCCGCGCAGCGCCCAATGTCCAAGCTCCATCGCCGGGTTGCGCCACGCCAATTCCGCGGTCAGAGGGCCGCCCACGAAATTCGTCCGGTCGGAGGCATAGAACGCCGCGTGTTGCGGAGCGTCTTGCAACCCTGGGGCACGCAGGACCAATCGTTCTGTTGACAGGGTCGGGATGATGAATGTGTCGCTCATGCCATACCCTTCTTGTGCCGGTAGACAAGGCAGGGGCTGTCAGGTTTGGGCTGTGCCGCCATAGGATCCAGCGTTGCGCCCAACCGCTCGGCCAGCGCGATGGAACTGGTGTTTCCGGTTGCGATGTAGCTGACGATTGTCTCCCATTTCAGCACGGTCCAGGCGTGGTTGATGCAAGCCCGTGCGGCCTCCAAGGCGATCCCCTTGCCTTCATGTTCTGCATCGAACAAGACCCAGCCAACTTCCTTCTCTGGCCAGGTGCGCGGATACCAGTGGCCTACGATACCGATGGCGGTGTCATCGCCTTTTTCCGTCACTGCGAACATGCCGAAGCCGTGCATCATCCAATGCCCGATCTCGGTGCCAAAGAAGTTCCAGGCCTGCCGTTCCGTCATTGGGCCGCCGGTAAACTGCGCCCGCTCCGTCGCGTAAAAGGAGATGAACGCGTCCGCATCTTCGGCCTGAGGCGCTCGCAAGATCAGCCGGTCGGTGGTCAGCACAGGTGTATCGAGATGATAGCTCATGCGTGCACCTGTTGAGGCCGCACGTGGCGGTAGACCGTGGTTTCGGCGGCGGTCTCACCGGTTGGCAAGGGGGCATCGGGGTCAGCGGTCGCCCCCAATCTGCGGGCCAGCGCGGCAGAGCGTGTATTGGCCGGGTCCACATAGCTAACCAGGGCGTCACCTTCCGTGTTGGCCCAGAACCAGTCACGTGCGGCACCGGCGGCCTCAAAACCGAACCCGTGTCCTTCGGCCCTCGCCATCAGCGACCAGCCAAGCTCTGGTTCGGGGAAATGATGCGAATAGGTGATCCCAACTTCGCCCAGCAGTGCGCCATTGGACGTTGCGGTGATCATCCAGCCGCCAAAGCCGCTTAGGTGCCAGCTGGCGATGTATTTGTTGAACTCGCACCACGCAGCGCCGCGATCAAACGGACCGCCCATATATTCCGTTCGTGGATCGGCAAGCATCGCGGCATAGCCGTCGAAATCGGACCGCAAGGCGCCCCGCAGCGTCAGCCGCTCCGTTTGGACGGTAGGAATCATCACAGCCCCAAATCCTCAGGGCTCGCGCCATCCAGGACGGGGCGCATGAAGGTACGATCAAAACTGAGGATGCAGCCGCTGTCCTGGGCGTGTTTATAGGCCTTTTGGCAGTCCGCATCGGAGGCCATGGCGTGCCGGTAGTCTTCGTAGGCGGCGAGAGACGGAAACGAGAACATCGCCCAGGCCTTGTTATTGGCCCCCTCGGAGGGCAGGAAATAGCCATGATGCGTGCCGCCCATCCGGTTTACCAGATGAATCCAGGCGCGTCCGTACACCTCGAACGCATCGACCTTTGCAGGGTCGATCACATATGTGATCAGGACCGTAATCATTTTTTCTTGCCAAACCCCGAAAGGCCGGGGGGCAGGCCCATGCCGCCGCCCAAACCGGGCAGGCCGCCGGGCATTTTACCACCCATCTGTTTGGCGGCCGCTTCAAGCTGGGCTTGATCCATACCGCCCATGTCAGGCATGCCGCCTTTGCCGCCCATCATCCCGGCAAGCGCCTTCTTCATCATGCCGCCTTTGCCCTTGCCGAGCTTTTTCATCATGTCGGCCATCTGCCGGTGCATCTTGAGCAGCTTGTTCAGGTCACTGACCTGCATGCCGGAGCCTGCGGCGATCCGTTTTTTCCGCGAGGCTTGCAGGATTTGCGGCGCGGCACGTTCTTTTTTCGTCATGGACTGGATCATGGCGATCTGCTGTTTCAAGACCTTGTCGTCAAAGCCTGCGTCCTGCACCTGCTTGGCCATTTTGCCCATACCGGGCATCATGCCCATCATCCCTTCCATGCCGCCCATCTTGACCATCTGTTCCAGCTGCATACGCAGGTCGTTCATGTTGAACTGACCCTTGGACATGCGGCGGATCATCCGCTCGGCCTGTTCGGCCTCCAGGGTTTCCTGGGCCTTTTCAACGAGGGAGACGATGTCGCCCATGCCCAGGATGCGGCCTGCAATACGCTCTGGCTCGAAGGTTTCCAGCGCGTCCATCTTTTCGCCCAAGCCGACATACTTGATCGGCTTGCCGGTCACGGCCCGCATGGACAGGGCCGCACCGCCGCGCCCGTCACCGTCCATCCGGGTCAGGACCACGCCGGAAATGCCGATACGGTCGTCAAAGTTCTGGGCGGTGTTTACTGCGTCCTGGCCCGTCAGGCCATCGACGACCAGCAGGGTTTCGCGCGGGTTGGCAACATCGCGGACCGCCTCGACCTGGGTCATCAGCTCTTCGTCGATCGACAGGCGACCGGCGGTGTCCAGCATATACACGTCATAGCCTCCCAAGGAGGCTTGCGTTTTGGCCCGCTTGGCGATGGCCACAGGATCTTGGCCTGCGATGATGGGCAAGGTGTCGACGCCGATCTGGGTGCCAAGGATTGCCAGCTGTTCCATGGCCGCAGGGCGGTTGACGTCGAGCGAGGCCATCAGCACGCGCTTGCCATCCCTCTCGGACAGCCGCTTGGCCAGCTTGGCCGTTGTGGTTGTTTTACCACCGCCTTGCAGGCCGACCATCAGGATCGGCGCGGGTGGGCTGTCGATTTTCAGGGCACCAGGCTCGCCCTCGCCGCGCAGGGTGTCGATTAGCGCGTCATGCACGATCTTGACGACCTGCTGGCCGGGGGTCACCGATTTGGTGACGGCCTGGCCCGTGGCCTTGTCCTGTACTGCCTTGACGAAATCACGCGCCACAGGTAGGGACACGTCCGCCTCAAGCAGGGCCACACGAACCTCGCGCAGCGCCGTTTTGACGTCATCCTCGGACAGTGCGCCCTGTTTCGTCAGCCGATCAAAGACGCCGGACAGGCGTTCGGAGAGATTTTCAAACATGGGGCCCATCCTTTCAAAGCCGTTGACGTTGTGCCTGAAGGTAAGATCAGGCGGCGGAATTCCCAAGTGCAGTCTACAAACCAAGAGAGCCCCCGTGGGCGCAACGCGCTGACGGAGGGCGATCCCGGGCAAACCCAAGGGACCGGAAGGCTGATGCTTCCGGGTGTTGCCGGGCTGATAGGCTTGTCACGCCGACGAGTCAACAGGGCAGGCGTCGGGCGACCGCGTGCTGCTTATCACTGATCAAGCCGACCGTCTTCGCGCCAATTCACGATAAAGCGCTTCGCGGCTCACCGATATTTCGTCGGCGAGGCCCTGCCATTGCCCCTTGTCGGGCAGCGCGCCATATTCGGCTGTCCAGGCATCAAGCCGCTCTGCCACGGTTTTCAGGCTGCGGATTTCGGCACGCATCCGCGCCTGTTGAATGCCATGAGCAAGATAGGCCGCCCATGCGTCAGCCAATTCGGTGTCGGATCGAAGCGCATTCAGAAACGAAGCGCGCGGCATTGATGCGAGGTCCGTTGGTTCTTGCGCCACGCAGTCGCAGTGATAGTGATGCGCATAAACCGACGCCTCGGCAATGATTTGACCGGTGGCGGCCCGTTGCAACATTGCCTGTTGTCCAGAGGGTAGCAGTCGCAAGAGCGCTGCGCGCCCGTCGCACACCAAAAACACGTTTTTGACCTGCGCCCCGGATCGAAAAACCACATCGCCCGGAGCGAAGCGCTGGACCGCATTGACGTCAAAGATGGATCGAAGCTGCAACATGATAGCTATCATATGTGTGCGGGCAGGAATGCGCCATAAGGCAAGAAACGAAAGAGGTTCAACATGAAAAAACTGCTCGCACTTCTTGCTGCTTGTGCTGCGGCATCTTCCTTTGCGTTGGCGGAGGGAACGGAACAGCCCTATCGCGGCTTTGAGGCGCGCGACATCACAAGCCTGTCCGATCAAGACATCGCAGATTTGCGCGCGGGAGCCGGCTGGGGTCTTGCGCTGCCTGCCGAACTGAATGGATTTCCGGGCCCGGCCCATGTCCTTGAACTCGCCGATGAACTGAGCCTGACCAAGGGTCAGCAAGACCAGGTTTCCGCGATCTATGAGGCGATGCGCCTTGAGGCGGTCGCGCAGGGTGAAGCGTTGATTGTGGCAGAGCGCGCGCTGGATGCGGGGTTCAGAGCGGGCAACTTGGACGCGCCGGACCTCAGACGCCTGATCGATGCGGCGGCAACGGCGCGCGCGGATCTCAGATATGTACACCTGTCACGCCATCTGATGACTTTGGACATTCTGAATTCAGAACAGGTTGCCGCCTATGCGGTGCTGAGGGGCTATGCTGACGACCCTTGCGCCTCTGTGCCAGAGGGGCATGACGCCACCATGTGGCGGCGGCACAACGGCTGCGACAACGGGTGAAGGCAGGAACACTTACGCGTTGAATTTGGGTGCCGCGGTTCAACGCCGTGGCCCGTGGTCACGTGGCCGGCATCTGTTGCGTTGCGCAATGAATGCCGCCGCCCATTTCGCCCAGTGGGTCAACATTCAGCATCACAACCTCGCGTCCCGGATAGTGCCGCGCCAGCGCGTCCCGCGCGATCCGGTCCGTTTCACGGTCCCCGAACTGGGCCGCAATGATGGCGCCATTGCAGGCGTAGTAATTGGCATAAGAGGCGACGAAATCCCCAGCTTTGACCCGGCGGCGCACCGGCTCCGGGATCACCTCGATCTCTAGCCCTGCTGCCTCAAGCGCATCATGGGTATCAGCCGCAGCCATGTGAAAGGGATCGTCCTCGTCCAGCCTGTCAGGCAGGTTGATCAGCACCCGGCCCGGGCCGGTAAAGCGCGCAAGGCTGTCGATATGATAATCGGTGATGTCCTCGCCCCAGACGCCGTCGGACCAGATCATCCGGTCAGCGCCATAAGCGTCGAGCAGACGACGTTCGATCTGATCACGGCTCAGACCTGGATTGCGGTTGTCATTCACCCACGAACTTTCATGGGCCATGAGCAACCCATGGCCGTCCTGTTCTACTCCGCCAGCCTCGCCCACCAGACCCGTTGGGTGCAACTCCAACCCCAGCCGTTCGGCCACAAGGCGCGCAATCTGGCTATCCCGGCGGTGCACCTGTTTTCTGCCCCAGCCGTTGAACTGAATGTGGCTGACGGCCAGATCGCCTCGGTCATTGGTGATAAAGATCGGCCCGGCATCCCGACACCACAGATCTTCGGTGGACACGTCCCACAAGGTCACGTCACTTGACAGGAGTTTGCGGGCACGTGGGTGATCCGACGCGGCCGCCAACATTGTGACGGGTTCAAAAGCGGCGATGGAGTTGGCAATGTCTGCGATGGTCCGCTGCACCATATCAAGAAAGACAGGGTCGGTATGGACCCGCCGGTTGACCGGCCATTGCATAAAGGTGCGCTGGTGCGGTGCTTCCTCTGGCGGGACGTAAAAACTATTGGTGCCTTGGGCCATGCTCTGTCCTGTCATGCTCAGAGCGCTCATTGCGATGCCTCCAGCAATCAGTTGCCTCCGTCTCATCGTATCAATTGACTTCGACGGGTTTGGACCGCATGCGCCGCGCGGTTTCCCGTTCGGCCCGTTTGCAGACGGCGGGAGGTAGGTCGCGGTCCATCAGGCCCATATCCTCCAGCACCATGTCGCCCATCTGCTTAAAGGCACTGTCGAGCGCGCCCGCCCTGTGGGCAGACCGCAGGAAACCCTGCAGGGTGCGCACCGGATGATCGGCGGGCAAAGGCTCAGTCGGGAATACGTCGCTGGCGGCCTTGATATGCCCCCGTTCAACCGTAGCCATCAGGGCGTCGAAATCCACCACGTCGGCACGGCTGAGCAGGATGAACGCCGCCCCGGGACGCATCCGGGCAAAGGCCTCCGCCCCCAGAAAACCCCGGTTTTCGGAGGTGACTGAGGCCATAACAAAGACGAAATCCGACCCTTGCAACACGTCATCCAGGCTTGCAGGCGTGACCTGATGGTCATGCAGGACAGAAGCAGGCAGCCATGGATCATGCACCGATATGTTGCAGCGAAAGCCAGTTAACAGCCGACACAGCGCGCGCCCCAGATCGCCAAAGCCAACGATGCCCACATCGGCCCCGCTGAGCAGGCGGGCATTTGCGTTGCCGTCACCGCCCCATTGTTCGCGCCCCTCTTGAAAGGCCTGATCGGCCCCGCTGACACCGCGCGCCAGATCAAGGGCCATGGCAATCCCCATCTCGGCCACTGGCAGGGCAAAGACGGCCCCTGTGGTCAGAACGTGAATGCCACGGGCGAACACCTCGTCATAAGGCATGTTGTCGATCAGATTGGATTCGACGTTCAACACGGCGCGCAGGTTGGTCATCTTGGCCAGGGTCGCCGCGCTGATCGGGGGCTGGCCCAGGATATAACGGGCCGCACCCAGCGTGGCCGCGTCCAGGTTGGCCACCGCATCCTCGGTCGTCTCGACCAGATCATAGCGCGCGCGCAACTCGGCCAAGGCCTTGGGCGTAAAGATCAGGTCGAGGGTGCGCGGTTCCGGGGCGCAAATCACCAGGGGTTTGGAGGTCAATGGATCGTCCTTTGAATTAGGTCAGGGCGCGGGCAACTGCCGCCTGAATATGCGCGGCAGACGGGTTCACGAAGAGGTGTCCTCCCGCCTCGAATACCGGATCGTCAATGTGTTCGGGAAAGGCCAAGGGCAGTTCGGTGCAGGCCAGCAGGATGGCCTGATCCGCTGCCGCATGGGCATTGCAAAAGCGCAGCAGGCGGGCGCGGGCGGTGTCAGACGCACCGCCGTGAAATGCATGGTCGATCATGTCCTGCATCTCATCTATCTCGGGCACGTCCAACTCGGCATTGGCGCGAATGTCATGGGCGGCGAGCGCCTGCGCATAATTGGGCGATTGCATCGTGACCCGCGTGCCAAGCACCAATGCGCTAGATTTGCCCGTGGTCGCAGCAGTCTGTGCGGTCGCGTCATAAATCGACAGGACGGGCATCGCGACCCCCAGCGTGATAGCATGGAGCCGCGCATGGGGCGTGTTCGACGCGATGACGGCAAAGTCACATCCCGCGCCCTGTAACGTCAAAAGCGCATCGCGGAAAACGGCATCAAACCCGGCCCAACTGGCCTCGTCCCCCGGGGTGCCGCGCAAGGCGCGGGTGCGGGCCTGCTGCACGGATTCGATGGTAATGGCGGGGATCAACAGGGGGCTTGTTCCGCCTTGTGCCGCCGCATGCGCGCTCGCTGCCTCGGCCACGCCGCGATAGTATTCGACGGTAGAGGACCAGCCGACGCCTCCCAGAATGCCGATCTTTTGCATAAACCTATCCTTTGCGTTCTGTTCGCCGCGCCGCGCGCAGCCAGTCATTGATCGCATCCACCACCTGCCGGGGCGCATTGCCGGACACGTAAGCCTCCACCAGCGGATAGGGCGGGCTGGCTCCGTGAAAGGTCAGTATGGCCCGGGCGGTGTCGCTGAAATCCTCAACCTCGGCCCGGCGGACATCGCCCAGATCATAGGTTTGCCGACCATATCCAAACAACGTGCGTCGTTGCAGCGTGACGGTCGCGGCAGTGGCATCAAAAATCGCCTGATCGCGTTTGATCGCCACGGCAAAAATGGCCAAAGGCACGCAGCTTCCCACCAGGATTGTGAACAGCCCGCCAACTTCGCCACTAAAAATCAAGGCAAGTCCGGCTGCCGCGCAGCCCACGATGCAGACGATCAAACCGCCCCCCAGTACCCAGGGCGCATGGGCCAGGATCAATTGTTCCGGAAGGTTGCGCAGAATGGTCATGAGACGAGTTTAGTCAGTGCCGGGCCGTATCGTCCAGCACCAGAACAGCGCCTTTTTCCTTCTGCCTTTGCGGGGCGGAAAGGTCTGGGCTGCACGAAAGGACGGGAGAAAATGAAAAACCCCTCCTGGCCGGGAAGGGCCAAGAGGGGGCTCTGGAGTGGTGGTCTTGGGTCGTGTGAATTCGGATCAGGCGGCCAGTTTTTCGATCTCGGCCTTGGCGTCTGCGATGGCTACGGGGCCATTGGCCATGACACGGTCTGCTGCGATCACCTCGACATCATGGATGCCGATAAAGCCCATGATGTGGCGCAAGTAGCCGCTGGCAAAATCGATCTCGCTGCCCACGGGGGTGCCGCCGGTTGCGACGGCGATGATCGCGCGCTTGCCTTCCAGCAGGCCGACGGGGCCGGTTTCGCTGTATTTAAAGGTCACACCAGCGCGGGCCACCAGATCAACCCAGGCCTTAAGAGCCGCTGGTACACCAAAATTATAAACGGGCGCGCCAATGACGATAGTGTCAGCGGCCTTGAGTTCTTCAATCAAAGTGTCGGACAGGGCCAGCGTATCGCGCTGCACTGCGTCGCGCTGATCGGCGGGCGTAAAGTTGGCATTCACCCAGTTCTCGGTGATCTGGGGCAGAGCATCGGTCAGGTCGCGGCGGATCACGTTGCCGCCCAGTTGTGCGACAATCTGGGCCGAAAGGTCACGGGTCACCGAACCTTCGGTGCGGGCAGAGCTATCAATATGCAGAATGGTCATGGGTCGGGTCCTTTCAAAGGGATGCTGTCTTGTGCTCTGATATTTGAGCCTTGCAAATTCGAACGCAATTCCTGAAACTCAACAGGACCTGTTTGGATTTGCACATTAAGGACGCGTAAGGAATCGGGCATGGAAAACTGGGATGAAATCAAAACCGCCTATCAGGTGGCTCGCATGGGCACCGTCAGCGGGGCGGCCGATGTTTTGGGCGTTCACCACGCCACGGTGATCCGCCACATCGACGCGCTTGAGGCGCGTCTGGGCGTAAAGCTGTTTCAACGGCACGCCCGCGGCTATACCCCGACCGAGGCGGGCGATGACCTCTTTCGTGTGGCACAGGCTACGGATGATCAGTTCAGCCAGTTGTCGGGCCGGATCAAAGGACGCGGGACCGAGGTATCGGGCGAATTGGTCGTGACCTCGCTGGTGTCGCTGGCCCCGCGCATGGTTCCGGTTCTGACCGATTTTCAGCAACAGCACCCGGATGTCATCGTACGCTACCTGACAGGTGACAGGCTGTTCCGCCTCGAATATGGCGAGGCGCATGTTGCGGTGCGGGCTGGCAACGCGCCGGATCAACCCGACAACGTGGTGCAACCTTTTGTGCGGACGTCTGTCGGCCTTTACGCGACGCGAAAATACATCGCAGACCATGGCCATCCCGACGACATTGCCACGGCAAAAGGCCACCGCTTTGTCAGTCACGATGCCGCCGACAACCGCGCGCCGTTCCACAAATGGCTCCGCTCGCAAGTCAGCGAGGATGACATCACCTTCCGCTCTGCCGATGTGCGGGCGCTGGAACAGGCGGTTCTGGCGGGGGCGGGCATCGGCTTCTACCCGGTGCTTGAGGCCCGGGCAAATCCCGACCTGGTCGAGATCATGACCCCGCGCGAGGATTGGTCGGCGCCCCTCTGGCTTGTCACCCACGTGGACCTGCACCGCACCAACAAGGTGCAGGCGTTCCTGACCTTCCTCAAGGACCGATCCAAGCATTGGAAGGTGCTGTGACGCCGGGCCTTCGCGGCCATCTGGCAATGCTGTGCTTCTCCGCCTTAGTGGCGGGGTCGTTCTCGCTGGGCTCGATCGTGGCCAACGAGATTGCGCCAACTGCGCTCAACGCCGTCCGTTTCTGGATCGCGGCTCTGGTGCTGGGCGGGGCGGTTCTGGCCACAGGCACGATGACGCGGGCGGCCCTGTTCGCCCCTTGGCGCTATGTGGTGTTGGGCGGCCTCTTTGCGTTTTACTTTGTGCTGATGTTCGAAGGGCTCAAGACCGCGCCGCCCGTGAGTGCGGCTGCGGTCTTTACCCTGACACCCGTGATCGCAGGGGGCTTTGGCTGGTTACTGCTGCGCCAGGTGACTACGCCGCGTATGGCGTTGGCGCTGGCCATCGGGGCCATCGGCGCGCTTTGGGTGATCTTTCGGGCGGACCTGAACGCATTTCTGGCGTTCGAAGTCGGGCGGGGCGAGGTGATCTATTTCTTTGGCTGTATCAGCCACGCCATCTACACGCCCATGGTCCGCAAACTGAACCGGGGTGAACCTGCGGTGGTCTTTACCTTTGTCGTACTGGTGGCGGGGGCCGTGTTGCTGACGGTTTTCGGCTGGTCCGATCTCATGGCCACGCCCTGGTCCGCGCTGCCGGGGATCGTCTGGATCACACTGGGCTACATCGCACTCTTCGCCAGTGCGGCTACGTTCTTGCTCTTGCAATTCGCAACAATGCGGCTGCCTTCGGCCAAGGTTATGGCCTACACCTATCTGACGCCCAGTTGGGTGATCGGCTGGGAAATGGCGCTGGGCAACGCTGTGCCCTCGGCGCTGGTCTGGGTTGGTGTGGGGCTGACCATTGTCGCGCTCGGACTGCTCTTGCGCGATGACGACGCCACAGCCGTCTGACCGGACGACCACTTTTCTGTGGAACCTTTCGCGCTTTGGCGCGTTAATCCGTTTCGGAACCATAAAGGAAAGAATATGCGCAACGTCATTTACATCATCGGCCTTATCGTGGTCGTCGTGGCCGTCTTGCGGCTTGCCGGGATCGCCTAGGCCAGACGGACGATCAGGGCGACCTAGGCTTGCGGGTCGCCCAATTCTGCCGCCAGAAACCGTTCGAACGCGTCAAGGTTGACTGGTTCAAACTGCCCAAAGCCTTGCATCCAGACCGACGCTGCCCGCATTGCATCGGGCTGTAACTTGCACCACTTCACCCGGCCACGCTTCTCCTGTTGGATCAGGCCCGCCCGGGTGAGGATTGTCAGATGCTTGGAAATGGCGGCCAGCGACATTTCAAATGGTTCGGCCACATCGGTGACGGCCATGTCATCCTCAAGCAGCATCGTCAGGATCGCCCGGCGCGTCGGATCTGCCAGCGCAGAGAATACAGTGTCGAGGGGATCGGCCATAACCCGCTCCTACCAATTCAAGACCCCCGAGGAAAGCGCTCAGAGATAAGGATGCTGTGTGCTTTGCGAAGGCCATCGGTGACGCATCCGCGCCTGCGTGCTGGGCGAAAGGCCGATGTCGCGGGCGATGTGCGGTGTAAGCGGGGGCGGCGCTGTGCCCTCCGGGATGTTGGTGCTGCGCCACCAGCGAAAAATTTTGGCACAAGTCGACAGGCCGCGCAAAAGCGCGTTTGATTTGATCAGTTGCATTGAGATGCCCCTATATGTTTGGGTTCTACGTCTAATATGAGGCGATGGGACGCTTGCCACAAACAGAGTTGTCTGACATGACTTGTGCAAAAATTGCACAGGTTATGCTTTTTATGTCCCGAACGCTTCCCCCGCTGAACGCCCTACGTGCCTTTGAGGCGGCAGGCCGACACCAAAGCTTTAGTCGTGCGGCAGACGAATTAGGGGTCAGCCATTCAGCCATCAGCCGCCACGTGCGCGGGCTTGAGGCGCGGCTAGGCGTACAGCTTTTTCGCGAGGCGGCGCGGGGCGTGGCGCTGTCGCCAGAGGGGCAGCATTATCTGCAACGGATCACCCCCGCCCTCGACGTGATCGGTGAGGCAACCGAAGGGCTGGCTGATGCGCCCGCGGGACGGGTCGTGGTCAACAGCGAACCGGTCTTTGCCACCAAAATCGTAATCCCCATTCTGGCAAAGTTCCAACAGGACCTTCCTGGGATCGAACTGCGGCTCGTGGGGTCGAATGACCTCGCAGACCTCGACCGCTACGAGGCTGACCTGGCGATCCGCTATGCCAAGACCGGGGCGCTGGACCAACCATCGGACCTGCTCAGCGATGCAGCGATCTATCCCTTTGCGGCCCCCGGGTATCTGAAAGATGACAAGTTACGCCCCACTGACCTGCTGGAACGGCCCCTGCTCAGGGACCGCGGGCCAAACATCTGGATCGACTGGGTGCGGCACGCGGGCTTTGACGTAGAGGTGCCCGACAATCCCTGGCGGATGCGCGCGGCCCTGGCACTAGAGGCGGCGGTGCACGGGGCGGGCATCTATCTGGGGGCGTCCGACGGCACATATCTCGACGAAACAGCCGGGCGGCTTGTGCGGGTGTCCGATGTGGGGTTCAAACAAGGGTCCTTTCACCTGCTGACCAGCGGGCAGGCGGGCCGACGCAAGGCCGTCCGACAGGTGCGGTCCTGGTTGCTGGAGCATACTCAGGCGCTGCGCAGCGGTAAAAATCAACCAATCGGTTGAATATGACAAATGCCCTGCTTTTACCTCTCACAGGGGGTGCGACGCGCTGTCGCCTCCTTTCACTGACGCAAAAAAGATAAACAAAACAGTATCTTATGTGGCGTTATGTGCCACCCCAGACTGCGTTGACTCACGCAGCCCCCCGACATATTCACCTTGCAAGCCAAAGGGCAGGGACGAGGCGCATGACCGACCCCGATGACAAAGCACGATTGGACGCGCTCAGCGCACGGATCGACGCGGTCAAGGAGGAGCACGCGCCAAAACCCCGCACGCCGGATCATCACTCTCAGGCACAATTGGCCTGGCGCATGGTGATAGAACTGGTGGCCGGTCTGGGGATCGGATTTGGGATGGGTTATGGGCTGGATGCGGTGTTTGGAACATCACCCTGGCTGATGATCATTTTTATTTTTCTGGGCTTCGCGGCCGGTGTCAAAACGATGATGCGCAGCGCCGAAGAGGTCCAGTCGAAGAGAATGGCCGAACTGGCCGAAGAAAACGATCACCCGCAAAGGTGAGTTGAGACGGAGAGTGCCACATGGCAGATGAAGCAAAAAGCGGCGGTGGCCTCGAATTTCACCCGATGGACCAGTTCATCGTCAAACCGCTTTTCGGCGAAGCGGGCGACGCCGTGCACTGGTACACCGTCACCAACGTGACGCTCTGGCTGGCGCTGGCCATTCTGGCTGTGATCGGCCTGCTGGTTCTGACAACGTCCAAGCGGGCGGTTGTACCCTCGCGCGGCCAATCGATCGCCGAGATGGCTTACGGTTTTGTCTACAAGATGGTTGAGGATGTGACGGGCAAGGACGGCCTGCGCTATTTTCCCTACATCATGACGCTGTTCATGTTCATCCTGTGCGCCAACTTCCTCGGCCTGATCCCCATGTCCTTCACGACCACATCGCACATCGCGGTCACGGCAATCATGGGCTTTGGCGTGTTCTTTGCGGTCACGATCCTAGGCTTTGTCAAAAACGGCGCCTCGTTCCTGAGTCTGTTTTGGGTGTCGAGCGCGCCTCTGCCGCTGCGCCCCATCCTGGCCGTGATCGAAATCATTTCGTATTTCGTGCGCCCCGTAAGCCACTCCATTCGTTTGGCGGGCAATATGATGGCTGGCCACGCGGTTCTCAAAGTGTTCGCGGGCTTTGCCCAGGTCACCGCGGTGGCACCGGTTGCCATCCTTGGCGTGGTCGCGATCTACGGACTCGAAGTGTTGGTGTCAGCCATCCAGGCCTACGTCTTCACCATCCTCACATGCGTGTATCTCAAGGACGCACTGCACCCGCATCACTAACATCGGGGCGGACGACACGTCCGCCTTACCAAAGATCACTCATTCCATCGTAAGGAGAAAAGACATGGAAGGCGATATCGCACAAATGGGTCAATTCATCGGCGCAGGCCTGGCAGCCATCGGTTCGGGTGCCGCTGCTATCGGTGTGGGCCACGTGGCTGGCAACTTCCTGGCGGGCGCTCTGCGCAACCCATCCGCCGCTGCGGGCCAAACCGCAACACTCTTCATCGGCATCGCCTTTGCAGAAGCCCTGGGGATTTTCGCGTTCCTCGTCGCTCTGCTGCTGATGTTCGCCGTCTAAACCTAAACGACGCAATCCTTACGGTCGGGCAGTGTGGTATCATGCTGCCCGATGTAACGGCCCGCATCGCATTAGGAGACGGATATGGCGACCGAAACAACCAGTGCCGCCGAGGCCTCAGCCCCCGGTATGCCACAGCTCGATGTCACGACCTTCGGGAACCAGATTTTCTGGTTGCTCCTGGCTCTGGTCGCGATCTACTTCGTGCTGTCGCGCGTGGCCTTGCCTCGCATTGCGGCCATCCTTGCCGAACGGCAGGGGACAATTACAAATGACATTGCTGCGGCCGAAGACCTGAAGGCCAAGGCCGAAGAGGCCGAAGCTGCCTACGACAAGGCGCTTGCCGATGCGCGCGCCGAAGCGCAGCGCATTTCGGCCGAGACCAAGGCAACCATCCAGGCCGACCTGGACGTGGCCATCGCCAAGGCAGACGCCGAGATCGCGGCCAAAGCCGCCGAAAGCGAAAAGGCCATTGCCGAAATTCGCGCAGGCGCGATGGAGGCTGTTACAGAGGTCGCCAAAAACACGGCCCAGGAAATCGTGGCTGTCTTGGGTGGCAAGGCCGATGCCAAAAGCATCACATCCGCCGTCACCGCACGGATGAAAGGGTAGCCAGATGATCAAGCAAACCCTCACCTTTGCCGGTGCCCTGACCCTGCTGGCCAGTCCCGCGCTGGCGGCCAAGGGCCCGTTCTTTAGCCTGGCCAATACCGACTTTGTCGTATTGATTTCGTTCATCATCTTCATCGGTGTGCTGGTGTACTTCAAAGTGCCCGGCATGATCTCGAAAATGCTGGACGAGCGAGCCGCTGGCATTCAGTCCGAACTGGATGAAGCCCGCGCCCTGCGGGAAGAAGCACAAACCCTGCTGGCCTCCTATGAGCGCAAGCAGAAAGAAGTGCAGGAACAGTCCGACCGGATCGTGGCCGCTGCCAAGGCAGATGCCGAAGCCGCTGCTGATCAGGCACGTGTTGATCTGGCCAAATCCATCGAACGTCGCGTTGCCGCTGCCGAAGACCAGATTGCGTCGGCTCAGGCCGGTGCCGTCAAAGAGGTCCGCGACATGGCCGCAACCGTCGCGGTTCAAGCCGCGCGCGATGTGATCGCCAAGCAGATGACGGCCGCCGACGGCAACGCGCTGATCGACGACGCCATTTCCGAGGTTGATGCCAAGCTGCACTAAGCGACCTTCAATTGATCTGATTAGACCCCGGCCCTGCGCCGGGGTTTTTTCGTTCTCAGAGGAAACGGTGTGCACCGAATGCAGTTTTGCACGCCTCAGAGGCCCGTTTCATGGTCCAGCCGTTGCTTGGCAATCTCTTCGTTGCGCTCGGCATCCTGCTGATCCCTGAGCGCGCGTTCGACGTAATCCATATGCGCGTGTACTGCGGCCCGTGCCCCCTCCGGATCGCGCGATTGCAGGGCATCGTTGATGGCCCGGTGCTGGTCAAGCAGGGCCTGCCGCGTGGTGCGCTGTTTGAACATGACCTGCCGGTTGTAGAACACGCCATCGCGCAGCAGTTGGTACATCGACCGCATCATGTGCAGCATGATGACGTTATGGCTCGCCTCGATGATGGCCATATGGAATTGTGCGTCCAGCTTGGCCTCTTCATCGGAATTGCGTTTCGGATGGGCGGCTTCCATCTTTTCAAACACGGCCTGCACGACGGCCAGGTCCGTGTCAGAGGCGAGACGCGCCGCACGCTCGGCGGCAAGGCCCTCCATATCCCGGCGAAAGCTCAGGTAGTCAAACACCGCTTCATCATGGCGGGCAAAGAGCTGCGTTAGGGCCGGAGCAAAAGCAGAGCCAAGAACGTCCGCCACATAAACACCCGCCCCGGGCCGGGCGGTCAACAGGCCAGTGTCTTGCAAAGCCCCAATCGCATCGCGCAGCGACGGGCGGGACACGCCCATCCGATCCGCCAATTCACGCTCGGATGGCAACCTTTCGCCCGGGCGGAGGATGCCTCGCAAAATCAACTGTTCGATCTGACGGACGACCGCCGAAGACAGCTTTTCAGGATGGACAGGTCGAAAGGGCATGCGGGCTCCAGGTGCAGAATTGGTAAAATCATATGACCAATCGCGCGGGGGTGCAATCATCCCTGTAAGACGTCACTTGATCCGCCATCGCCGGATGTCATTAAGCCCGCGTTAACCATGACATGCGATGTGGGCAGCATGCGCTTCGTCCTCCTCGCCCTCTGCCTGCTTGCCGGCTGCAATACGCCCGGGCCTCATTTTCGGGGATTACCGGCCACGACGGTTACGATCGACGGGTCAACATTTGACGTGCGGGTCAATGGCCGCTTGGCCGAGGCGCTGCGCATAAACACGCAATACGCGCCCCGTTTCGGACCAATCAAGGATCGGGCGGGCCAGGCGATGGAGTTGGTCTCTGGCTGCATCGTCAAAGAGGTGCGGGGTGATCAGGCTCTGGCCACCGGCATCCTCGACTGCGGCGACGGGGGGCCACCCATCGACCGGTTGCGCCCACAGGGCGAATATGACTGCTTTATGATCGACAGTTATATCAGTCCCGCCACGAACGAGTTGGTGCTCGACCTCGATTGCACCCTGATCTGACACTTCAAAACGCAATATCTTGTGGATAACCTGAGCCAAACCGCCCTTTGTGGGGGTCGTCCGTTGACAGGTGCGCCCCGTCCCGTCCAACATCATAGGCCAAACAGACTCAGCAGGGCGGCCGCGATTGCGCTTTTCGAAACTCAGACTGACGGGCTTCAAATCCTTTGTCGATCCAACAGACCTTATCATTGCTGACGGTCTGACGGGGGTTGTGGGGCCCAATGGCTGTGGCAAGTCCAACTTGCTCGAAGCGCTGCGTTGGGTGATGGGTGAAAACCGACCCACCGCCATGCGCGGCGGCGGGATGGAAGACGTGATCTTTGCCGGGGCCGCCACCCGCCCTGCCCGGAACTTCGCCGAAGTCAGCCTGCATCTCGACAATTCCGAACGCCTCGCGCCCGCGGGCTTCAACGATCTCGACACGCTCGATATCGTGCGCCGGATCACCCGCGATGTGGGCAGCGCCTATAAAACCAATGGCAAGGATGTGCGGGCGCGGGATGTGCAGATGCTCTTTGCGGATGCCTCCACCGGGGCGCATAGCCCTGCACTGGTGCGGCAGGGGCAGATTGCCGAATTGATCAACGCCAAACCCAAGAACCGCCGTCGTATCCTCGAAGAAGCGGCGGGCATTTCGGGTCTCTACCAACGCCGTCACGAGGCAGAGCTTAAGCTGCGCGGGGCCGAGCAAAACCTGACCCGTGTGGACGACGTCATAGAACAGCTTGCCGCCCAACTGGCACAGCTTGCACGTCAAGCCCGCCAGGCCGCCCGCTATCGTGAAATTGGGGAAAGCCTGCGGCAGGCAGAGGGGCAATTGCTCTATCGGCGTTGGCGCGAGGCGGACACGGCGCGGGCCGCAGCTGATGATGAATTGCGGGGCAGGACCACCGCAACGGCTCAAGCCGAAGGGGCCGTGCGGGTCGCCGCCAAGGCCCGCGAAACTGCCGAGGCCGCGCTGCCACCCCTGCGCGAGGAAGAGGCGATTGCCGCTGCGATCCTCCAGCGCCTCGCCGTGCAACGCGACACGCTCGCCGATCAAGAGGCGCAGGCCGAACAGACCATCCAGACGCTGACCCAACGTATCGCTCAACTGGCCCATGACATCGAGCGCGAGGGCGGCCTCAACCGCGACGCGGGCGAGACAATCGAACGATTGGAATGGGAAGCCGCAGAGATTGCCAAGGCCAGCGAAGGGCATGCCGATGCGCTTGCCGCCGCTGCCGAAGGGGCGCGCGAGGCGGGCCAGGTTCTGCAAGCCCGCGAAAGTGACCAGTCGCAAAAGACCGAAGATGTGGCGCGGCTTGCGGCCCGCCATGGCTCCGCGCAGCGCCTTCTCGAAGACAACCGCAAGGTCGAGGCGAAATCCGAGGTCGAGGCGGAAAAGGCCCGCGGCGCCGTTGCCACCAGCCGCGCCGCGCTGGACAAGGCCGGCACTGATTTTGAGGCCGCACAACAGGCCGAAGCTCAGGCCGAAACCACCGCGCGCAATGCTGATGCGACCCTGTTGGCCGCCGAAGAGGCGCGCGCGGAAACCCAATCGCGCGAGGCGGACGCGCGGGCCGAACGCTCAGAGGCCGAGGGCGAGATGAACGCCCTGCGTGCCGAGGCAGGGGCGCTTGCCAAACTGGTCGCGCGCGACACCGCCGAGGGCGGCCAGATCCTAGACCGGCTGCAAGTGCAGCAAGGGTTTGAAAAGGCGCTGGGGGCTGCCCTGGCCGATGATCTGCGCGCGCCAGAAGTGGATGAGGATGGCCCCTCCGGTTGGGCCGTGCTTGCGCCCTACGAGACGGACCAGCCGCTGCCCGCAGGGGTCACACCGCTGACCCAGCATGTTTCGGTGCCCGATGTGCTCGTCCGCCGCATGAGCCAGATTGGCCTCGTGGACGCTGATGATGCGCTGCGCTTGCAACCATTGCTCAAGCCGGGTCAACGGCTCGTATCACCCGAGGGCGACCTGTGGCGTTGGGACGGTTTCCGCGCCTGGGCCGAGGATGCGCCGAGTGCGGCGGCCCTGCGGTTGCAACAGCTCAACCGCCTGGAGGAATTGAAACAATCGCTGGAACGCGCCACGTCGCGCGCCGATGGAGCACGTCAGGCCCATGAGGCGCTGACGGCCCGGATGGCCGAACTGACCGATGCGGATAAACGCGCCCGACTGGCCCGACGCGAGGCAGACAGGTTGGTTGCGGATGCCGCCCGCGCCCTCAGCCGGGCAGAGGCGGATCGTAACCTGGCCCAAGGGCGCCTTGAATCTCTGGGCCTGGCCGTGACCCGACACGAAGAGGACGCAATGGCCGCCCGCGCCCGCGTGGCCGAGGCGGAAACCGCCCTTGCCGATCTACCCGATCTGGAGGCCGCGCGCGCCGATGTGGAAGATCTGCGCATGACGGTCGAGGCCGCGCGCATCACTATGATGTCGCGCCGTTCGGCTCATGATGATTTGCGCCGCACGGGCGAGGCGCGCATCAAGCGTTCGCAGGAGATCACCAAGGAAATCAGCGGTTGGAAGCATCGCCTTGAAACGGCGGAAAGACGCACCGCCGAGTTGTCAGAGCGCAAGGAAACGTCACAGGCAGATTTGGTCACCGCCCAGGCCTTGCCTGGCGAATTGGCCGCGAAACGCGCGGCTCTGGCCGAGGAAATCTCCACCGCGGAGGCCCGCAAGGCCGAGGCTACGAACACGCTTTCCGAGGCCGAAGGCACGCTGCGCGACGCCACTTTGGCCGAGCGGGAGGCAGAGCGGTTGGCCTCAGAGGCCCGCGAGGCCCGCGCCCGCTCCGAGGCGCGCATGGAAGCCGCCCACGAGACGGTCGCCTATGCAGCCGAGCGCATCGCCGATGAACACCAGATGACGCCGAACCAGCTGCTCACGGCTCTTGACGTCTCGCCCGATGCGATGCCAGCCGCCGAGGCGCTTGAGGCCGATGTGAACCGCCTGAAACGCCAGCGCGACGCTTTGGGTGCCGTCAACCTGCGGGCCGAGGAAGACGCCAAAGAGGTGCAGGAAGAGCATGACGGGCTCGTGTCGGAAAAAGCCGACCTTGAGGAAGCGATTAAGACTCTGCGCAGCGGCATCGCGAGTCTGAACCGCGAGGGCCGCGAACGGTTGCTGACAGCTTTTGAACAGGTCAATTCCAACTTTTCGCTGCTCTTCACCCACCTCTTTGGTGGCGGCGAAGCGAACCTGGTGATGGTCGAAAGCGACGATCCGCTGGAAGCGGGTCTCGAGATCATGTGCCAGCCGCCGGGTAAGAAATTGTCGACACTGAGCCTGCTGTCGGGGGGTGAACAGACGCTGACGGCGATGGCGCTGATCTTTGCGGTGTTCCTGGCCAATCCTGCGCCGATCTGCGTGCTGGACGAGGTCGACGCGCCGCTGGACGACGCGAATGTGACGCGGTTTTGTGACCTCTTGGACGAGATGTGCCGCCGCACCGACACGCGGTTCCTGATCATCACCCACCACGCCGTGACCATGGCGCGGATGGACCGCTTGTTCGGCGTGACGATGGCCGAACAGGGCGTCAGCCAGTTGGTATCAGTAGACCTGAAAAAGGCTGAAACGCTGGTCGCCTGAGGTGCGGACAGGGTGGGGAGGACATGCCCGCCTTACGGGGATTTGGCCCCGTTGCGTGTTGTGCGTACTCTGCGTCCCTAGGTCGTTAAGGTTTTGGGTCTAGCTCTGTTTGGAACGCCACTTCCAACTGAAAGAGACACAAGATGAAACACACTGACACGATCATGATTGGCCTGACAGCTGCGATCTTTTTCCTGACCTTCGTCCAGATATTGCTGATGATCTAAAGCCGGTTCAGCAACGCAGGCGTCGGCCACGCATCCGCGGGCATCCCCAACCGCTGTTGTTCGGCCTGCACTGCCCCGCGCGTGCCAGAACCGAGGATGCCGTCAATCTTGCCGACGTCATAGCCACGCGCCTGTAACTTGCGTTGCAGCTGTTTCATCTGGTCCGGGCCAAGGCCCGCATCCGGGTTGCCCGCATCGTAAACCGGCGCTCCCGCCAGCCGGGTCGCGAAATAGGCGGCGGTCAGCACGTATGTAAAGGACTGGTTCCAGTCGAAATAGACGTTGAAGTTCGGATAGGCGAGAAAGGCGGGACCCTTGTGACCCTGCGGCAGAATCAGCGAGGCGGGCAAATCGCTCAACGCCCCTTGCCGCGCTTGCACACCCATCGCCTGCCATTCCGCCACGGATTTCGTGGTCGACAGGCCGCTCAGGCTCCAATCCATCTGTGCAGGCACGGTGACCTCTTGCAGCCAGGGCTGGCCTGCCCGCCAGCCAAGGTGTTGCAGCATCTTGCCCCCCGACATCAATGCATCCGGGGCCGAAGTTTTCAGCCGCACAACTCCGTCACCATCGCCGTCCACGCCATTGGTCAGGATGTCCTGCGGCAGCATCTGCACCATCCCGATCTCTCCGGCCCAGGCGCCTGTGGTGGTGCTGGGATCAAACCCGCCCTGGGCATAAAGCTCAATCGCGGCAATGGCTTGGGGGCGGAACAGTCCGGGCCGACGGCAATCATGGGCGAGGGTCACCAGTGCATTGGCCGTGTTGAAATTACCCTGGAACGATCCAAAGTCTGTCTCAAAGGCCCAGAACGCCAACAACACGTGGCGATCCACGCCATATGTCCGCTCAATCCTGTCAAAGACGCTTGCGTTCTGGCGGGCTTTGGCCCGGCCGGTGTCGATCCGGTTTTGGGAAATCAGCCGCCGGGAAAAGTCGATGAAAGGGCGTTGAAACACGCCTTGGGCCCGGTCCGCCTTGAGCACGGCAGGGTCCTGCCGCACACCTGCCAAAAAGGCGCGCGCGGTGCTTGCGTCGATGCCCTTGGCGACAGCCTCGGCCTGCAACCCGTCCTTGAAGGCGTTGAAGGAACCGCCGCATTGCGCCATCGCTACAACGGGGCTGATGCCCAGCACGAACGCCAGGCTCACATGTTTCAAAACACCCATGAAATTCCTCCGGTTACCAGAACAAGCCCAAGCACAAGTCCCCATGCTTTCCACACCATCGCGACGGCGGCGTCAATGTCGGCGGGTGTCAGATCGCGGCGGGCGGAGCCGTTGACCCAGGCAAGTGGTTGCACCGTGCCGTGGTAGCTGCGCGGGCCCGCCAGCGCGATGTTCAACGCCCGGGCCATGGCCGCCTCGGGCCAACCCGCATTGGGCGACCGATGCCCTTTGGCGTCTACAACGACTGCAGCCCAAGTCCCCATCACGTCCCCCATTGCCGCGATCAACCCTGCGCTCAGCCGTGCAGGCACCCAATTCAACAGGTCATCCAGCCGCGCCGCGGCCCAGCCAAAGGCGGCATGGCGCGGGGTGAGATAACCGATCATGCTGTCGGCGGTGTTCACGGCCTTGTAGATCATGATGCCGGGCAGCCCCCCGATCAGAAACCAGAAGGCGGGTGCGATGACCCCGTCGCTGAAATTCTCCGACAGGCTCTCGATCGCGGCGCGAGCAGTGTCGGAGGGCGTGGATTGACTGACATCGCGGCTCACGATCATTGCGACGGCGGCACGGCCCGCTTCATCGGATTGGCGCAACCCGTCGCTGACCGCGCGCACATGATCAACCAGCGATTTTTGTGCCAGCAATATGGCCGCCGCGATGATTTCCGCCACAGGGCCGAACAGGCTTATGACCCAGCCGGTCAAACCCGCACAAATCACCAGCAACAGCACGGCCAAAACGCCCTTGATCCGACGACCCGAGCCTGCGTTCAGCGCTTTGTCCAGCGCACCAACCGCCTTGCCCATGATAATCGCCGGATGCGGCGCCCGCGACCAAAGCCACCGAGGTTCCCCCGCGACAGCATCCAGGATCATGGCCAAAGCGAGCAAAAAAAGGCTCACAAAGCGGCCTCCACTCTCGGCCAGTCCTGCGGTCCGGGCAGGCCCAGACGCAACCAGTCGGATGCGTATGGAAACGTGCGGCTCCAGATCTGATGTCGGGCCAGGCGGTCTTGCCACACAACGGCCTCATCGACCTTGTAGAGGCGAAAGAGCGCGGTGCCACCAATGACTCCGCCACCGCGCGCAGTCACCAAGGCATCAAGGCGGCTCGCGTCCTCGGCCAAACGCGCTCGCGTTTCGCGCGCCCATTCTTCGTCAGACAAGGCGATGGCCCCGATCTCCAACGCCGTGCCGGATACCGGCCAGGGCCCCAGCATCTCGCGCAATTGCGCGACCATGGCCGGGTCTCCGATGGCAAAGCCGAGGCGTACACCCGCCAAACCCCAAAACTTGCCAAAGCTCTTGAGGATCAAGGTGCCGGCCCGCGTCGCCGCAGATATCAACGAAGTCTCTGGTGCAATATCGCAAAAACTTTCGTCGATGACCGTCAATGCACAACTCAGATCTGCGCGCGACCATACGCGACCGTCGGGATTGTTGGGATGAACAAGCACTTGTGCCGATCCACCCGTACCCATCGTCCAGCCCTGCGCGGCAAAGCTGGCAGCATGTTCGTTATATGTGGGTCCGGGGATATCAACGGTTCCCGCCACCATCAGGCGTGGGATCTGCGCGATCAGGGCCGAGGCCCCGGGCGCTGCCAGAATATCGGCTCCGTCCGGCACACTCCAAAAGCGGCGCGCGGCATCGGTCAGTGCCGTTGCGGCCGTATGATCGGGCAGGGCGGTCCAACTCGTGGGGGTTAACGACGGTAACGGATAGGGGACCGGGTTAATACCTGTGGACAAGTCGATCCAGGCCGCGCGTACCCCGCCATAGGTGGCGGCAGCAGCATCGATTCCCCCGCCGTGGTCACGCGATTGCATCACTCTGCATGGCTCCAGTCCCATTTCCACCCCTCTGAGCGGCAACACGCCAGCAAAGAGCGGATCGCCGCGCATTTTTCAAGACCGTTCCGGGACTGTTAAGATATTATCTTTGCTGTTAAGAGTTTGTTAACACAATCTTACGCATGTGTAGATTGTGGGGTCTATGTTGGGTTGGCCCGGAGTGAGTATGAATATTCTTATTGTTGAGAGCCGCCCTGAACTGGGCGGCCTATGGAAACGCCATCTGGAACGTCAAGGGATGCACGTCACGCTGGCCGCGGGTCAGCAAGAGGCGGTGACATTTCTGTCCGATCATGGGGCCGATATCATCGTGCTTGACCTTGTGTTGGCCGATGGCAGCGCTCTGGCGGTGTCCGATTTCGCCAGCTACCGCCATCCGAACGCGCGGGTGATCTTTGTCACCGACACGACCTTCTTCTCGGACGGATCGATCTTTAACCACGCCAGCAACGCCTGCGCTTTTGTGCCCTCAGGCACGCCGCCAGAGGATCTGGCCGCCATGGTGGAACATTACGCCGCCAGCTGATCCCGCCCATGCGGGGCCTCAAAATCAATCTGCGGATTGATCGGAATAATACGGTGCGGATTGATGCTCTCGTGGCTGTAATGATAGTGACGCACGATGTGATCCATATTCACCGTCTCTGACACACCCGGCACCTGATACAGGTCTCGCGTGTAGGCCCAGAGGTTCGGGTAGTCCGCCAGGCGCTTGCGATTGCATTTGAAGTGCAGGTGATACACCGGGTCAAACCGCACCAGCGTTGTAAAGAGCCGCCAATCGGCCTCGGTCAGCGTATCGCCCATCAGATAGCGGCGGGTGGCAAGCCGCGCGTCCAACCAATCCAACGTATCAAACAGCGGGTGCACGGCCGCGTCATACGCCTCTTGCGTGGTTGCAAAGCCGGACTTGTAGACACCGTTGTTCAGCGTGTCGTAGATGCGATCATTGATCGGCTCGATCTCGTCGCGCAGCGGGGCAGGCCAATAGTCATTGGTATTGCCCGTGATGGCGTTAAAGGCACTGTTGAACATCCGAATGATTTCGGAGCTTTCGTTGCTCACAATCGTCTCGCTCTCTTTGTCCCACAGGATCGGCACGGTCACGCGGCCAGAAAATCCAGGGTTTGCCTTGGTATAGATGTCACGCGCAAAGGGCAGGTCATAGAGCGTATCACCAGTCGCACCATTCGTATCCGTCTGGAATGTCCACCCGTCACCCAGCATATCAGGATGGACGGCGGAAATGGTGATGTGCTCCTGCAATCCTTTCAAACTGCGAAAGATCAATGCGCGGTGCGCCCACGGGCAGGCATAAGAGACATACAGGTGATAGCGCCCCGATTGGGCCATAAACCCTTCGGTACCGGATGGTCCGGCGCTGCCATCTGCCGTGATCCAATTGCGAAACTTGGCGGCGGCCCGCTCAAACTTGCCCCCGCTGGATTTCGTGTCATACCACTGGTCGTGCCAGACACCATCAATCAAAAGGCCCATGTCGCGTCTCCTGTCGCTTGGTTTCAAGTGATGTATGACGCGAGCGGCGACTTGCACAGGCCCACCCTCGCGCACATTCTCTGCACATGCGCACAGCGCCGCGAGAGTCACGCATAAGACACAACATCATCTCCGCAGTGCCTCTTGTAAAAATTTAACTGGATTCAAACGGTTTATGATCCACCTTGTCATTGGGGATAGGAGAGACTGCCATGACGACGTTTGTTCCGAAAGAAGTACAGGCGGGGCTAGACAGCGCCCGGCTTGCCTCGATGAAGTCTGCCTCGCGGCTGCGCCTGTCCGCCAATGACCGGACATATCCGGTGCTGCGGATGTGGAAGTCGGGCTTTTCGATGGAGGCAGAGGGCGCACCGCGCCTGCGTGGCTATGTCGACCTCTATGACGGGGCGATCCATCTGTTTCAGTGCCTGATCGTCGCGACCGAAGAGGAAGCAGGCGAAATGCGCTATGAATTCAAGCGGTTGACAGCTGTATCAGAAGCGGCTCCGCTGGATTTTGAACGCGCTGAAGACGCGCCCGTCGCCTTGCTCGAAGAGCAGCGCTAGACCCGGAAGCGCGCGCCCACGGCACCGGGCAAATCGCGATACGGCTGAAAGCCAAGTGCGCCGTAATAGGCGCGCCCGCCGCTGTTGTCGGCCCCGATAGTTGCGTCGATATCCTGCAAGCCATACGCTTTCGCATGTTTTAGGGTCGCGTCAAACATCAACCGTCCCACGCCGTGCCCTGCGGCCGCTTTAGCCACATAGGTCCCGATGATTCCCCAACCCTCAGGCAGGTCATAGATGTTGCCCGAACTTGCAACCTTGAGCGACTGAAACCCCAGAACCGTGCCCGCGTTGTCTATACCCACCACACAAGACACCCGGTCGGGATGCTCAACATAATGGGCCAATACATGCGCCGGATCAAAGGGCCGGGCACTGTTCCAGCCCTTCAAAATCGGGGCCAGAACGGCACTCATACCATCCGCGTCGCTGGCAATCGCCTGGCGAATGTCGGGCTTACTGAAGGTCGCCAAAGGCCTGCGCCAACCGCTCCACCGCCTCTTGAACCCGCGCGCGGGGCGTGGCGATGTTGAACCGCAGGAAACTGTCGCCGCCGGTGCCAAATGTGGGCCCGTGGTTCACCGCGATACAGGCGTCCTGTTCGACCCGGCGGGTAAACTCGGCCCGGTCCATCCCGGTGCCGGAAAAATCAACCCAGGACAAATAGGTGGCCTCCAGGTTCATCGACGCCAGACCCGGGATCGCATTCACGGCATCATCGAACAAACGCCGGTTGCCATCGAGATAGCGCACCAGCTCATCCACCCATGCGGCCCCGTCCGGTGAATAGGCCGCCGTGGCCATGAACAGCCCGAAGGAGTTCGGAGAGAGCCCCAGCGCCGCCATCCGCGCCCCGAATTTGGCCCGCAGGTCCGGATCGGCAATGATCACATTGCCCGAATGAGAGCCCGCGATGTTAAAGGTCTTGGTGGCGCCCGTCATCATGATCAGCCGGTCTTCGATGCCTTCGATATGCGCCATGGGAATATGGGTGTGCCCGGGCATCACCAGATCATGGTGGATCTCGTCCGACACCAGGATCAGGTCATGGCGTTTGGCAAAGGCGGCGACGCCTTCCAGCTCGGCGCGGGTCCAGACTGTGCCGCCCGGGTTGTGCGGCGAACACAGGATCACCATCCGCTCTGACCCGTCCATCTGGGCGTCATAGGCGTCGAAATCCATCGTATAGCGGCCGTTGGCCTGGGTCATTTCGCATTCGACGACCCGGCGGCCATTGGCTTTGATGACCTTGGCAAAGGCATGGTAAACAGGGGTGAAAAGCACCACGCCATCGCCCGGCGCGGTAAACGTGTCGACACACATCGCGGTGCCGTTCACCAATCCATGGGTGGTAAAGATACTGTCGGCATCCAGCGACCAGCCATGGCGCTCGGACATCCACCACTGAATCGCCGCGCGGTATTTGCTGTCATCGCCAAAATACCCCATGACGCCGTGATCGACCTGGCCCTGCACCGCGTCCACAACCACCTGGGGCGGACGGAAATCCATGTCGGCGACCCACATGGCCAGACCGCGATCCTGTGGCACGCCATAAATCTCTTCCATCATGTCCCATTTGACGCAATGGCTGCCCCTGCGGTCGATCATCTCGTCAAAGCTCATGGTACTCTCCTGGCTGATGTTGCGAGGCAAGCTACCCGGGTGACGCCCAAGTGCAAGGGGACATTGCAGCGCGCGCCGCCTTCACTTAAATGAGGGACCATGAAACGCCCGATTATTCTGCACCCCGATCCGCGTCTGAAAAAGACCAGCGATGCTGTCCCCGATCTGACGGACGAATTGCGCACGCTGGCGGATGATATGCTGGAAACAATGTATCATGCGCCGGGCGTGGGTCTGGCGGCCCCACAGGTCGGTATTTTGCAGCGGCTGATCGTTCTGGATTGCGTCAAGGAAGACGGCGAAGCGCCGCGGCCACTGATCATGTTCAACCCCGAGATTGTGGCGTCTTCGGATGCGCTGAATGTGTATGAAGAGGGTTGCTTGTCCCTGCCCGAGCAATATGCCGATGTGACCCGCCCGGCCCAGGTCCAGGTCAAATGGATTGACCGTGACGGCAACGAACAAAGCGAAGAGATGGATGGCCTTTGGGCCACCTGCCTCCAGCACGAGATTGACCACCTTGATGGCAAGCTTTTCATCGATTACCTCAAGCCGCTGAAACGCCAGATGATCACCCGCAAGATGGTCAAGATGAAGCGCGAGCGCGCCCGCGAAAAGGCATGAGCCGGCGCTCTATTTTGACTTGGCCCGACACCCGACTGTCGGCCAAGTGCGCGCCCGTGGATGAGGTGACGGACGACATCCGCACATTGGCCTCCGACATGCTGGACACAATGTATGGCGCCCCCGGTCGTGGTCTGGCTGCGCCGCAAGTGGGTGTACTGATCCGCCTCTTTGTGATGGACGCCACGTGGAAAGAGGGCACGCCCAGCCCCATGATCTGCATCAACCCGGTGATCCTCAGCCATAGCGCACAGACGGCCACGGCGGGCGAGGGCTGCCTGTCCATCCCCGGCCTCAGCGCCGAGGTCAGCCGCCCCACATCAATCCGCATGACATGGACGGATTTGAACGGCGCGGAGCAGGTGGAAACCCTCAGCGGCTTTGCCGCCCTCTGCGCCCAGCACGAACTTGACCACCTTGATGGCATCGTCACCCTCGACCGCGTGGACGCGGCGCAACGGGCTGCACTTCTGGCCCAATACGAGGCCGCCGCATGACCTTACGCCCCTTTGTCATGTGGCCCGACAAACGGCTGCGCACGCCCTGCGCGCCGGTGGATCAGATCACTGACAATGTCCGCGCCATCTGGGCTGATATGGTTGCAGCGATGGATGCGATGCCGGGGCAGGGCGTGGGCCTTGCGGCTCCCCAGATCGGCGAGATGATCCAGTTGGCCGTGGTGGACGTGACCGACGACCGCTCGCGCCGTATTCTGCTGGCCAATCCTGAAATCCTGTCCGCGGGGTCCGAGATGGGCAGCTATACAGAGGCGAGCCCCTGCCTGCCCGGCGTACAGGCCGAGATCATGCGGCCCACAACTGTGGCTGTCCGTTTTCTGAATGCCGACGGTGTGATCGAGCGGCGCGACTTTGCGGGGCTCGAGGCCCGCTCGGTCCAGCACCAGATCGACCATCTGGCGGGCCGGATGTATTTTGACAATCTGGGCCGGGTAAAGCGCGATATGCTGCTTCGCCGCGCCCGCAAGAAACGCTGAGGCGGATCAAGATCCGCCTTACGGGGAGAGCACATGCGTTTGGTTTTCATGGGCACGCCAGCGTTTTCGGTGGCCGCACTCGATGCACTGCATGAGGCGGGTCACGACATCGCCTGCGTCTATTCCCAGCCGCCACGCCCCGCGGGCCGTGGCAAAAAGGATCGGCCGAGCCCCGTGCAGACCCGTGCCGAGACGCTTGGGCTAGAGGTCCGTCATCCGGTGTCTCTCCGCAATCCTGAGGCGCAGGCCGAGTTTGCTGCGCTGAACGCGGATGTGGCGGTTGTCGTGGCCTACGGCCTGATCCTGCCGCAACCGATCCTTGATGCCCCGACGCACGGCTGTCTGAACATCCACGCCAGCCTCTTGCCTCGCTGGCGCGGTGCGGCCCCGATCCACCGGGCCATCATGGCCGGGGATGCAGAGACAGGCGTATGCATCATGCAGATGGAGGCCGGTTTGGATACAGGCCCCGTCCTGATGCGCGAGGCAACAGCTATCGGCGCGACGGAAACCACAGCCGATCTGCACGACCGCCTCGCTGCGATCGGTGCAGATCTGGTGGTGAAAACCTTGGACGCTTTGCCCGATCTGACGCCGCACCCTCAGCCAGAGGATGGCGTCACTTATGCCCACAAGATCGACAAGGCCGAGGCGGCCATCGACTGGGCACAACCTGCTGCCATTGTGGATCGGCAGATCAGAGGTTTGTCGCCCTTTCCGGGGGCGTGGTTCGAACACGAGGGCGCGCGGATCAAGGTGCTGGGCTCGGCGCTTGGTGACGGCACCGGCGCACCCGGCACCGTCCTTGATGACGCGCTAAGCGTGGCCTGCGGCGACGGGGCTGTGCGCCTGACCCGCTTGCAGCGGGCTGGCAAAGCTGCGCAGGATGCGGATGTGTTCTTGCGCGGCAATGTGATGCCCAAAGGTACGGTTCTGTAAGGGGAAAATCTGATGTTTCCAACATTGATCGGCACGGTCGTAATCGCGGGGATCGTAGGCTATCTGTCGGAAAAGTCTGGATTTACCCGCAACGGAATCCTCCAGTCGATCATCATTTGCATCGGCGGTGCGTTTCTCTTCTATTTCGTGCGGCTGATGTTCGGGATTGGGTTTGGCAGTGCGGGGCTGAACGCCATCGCGTCCTCCATCGGGGCGCTGATCATCGTGCCCACGCATTGGCGCAAGCGCTGAGGCGATCCGGGGGGAGGAGACCCGAACCGCCCTACGCCACCCTCAAAACAGTTTTTTCAGGATCAGCTTCTTCTTCAGGTGCTTTTTCGACACGTGCTTTTTCTTGCTCAGGCTGTGGTGCTTGTGACCGTGGTAGTGCTTGGGCGCGTGGAATTTGTGGGATTTGTATGTCTTGACCTTGAAACCGGCCTGAATGACTTCGACCGCCTCGGCATCGGCGCTGGCCCAATAGGCCTTGGCGCTTGCGGGGCCAAAGCTGGTCAGGGTCACGGCGGTGGCCATGGCAGCGATCAAGAGCGGGGTTTTGGAAAGTGTGAGGGCCATCTTGTGTCGTCTCCATCTGTTGGGTCTGAAGGGGCGGCAGGGGCCGTCCTTTGATGGGATAGAGATAGCAGAAAGAGGCTGTAACAATAAGGGACCGACCAGTCACAAACGAGCGCGCAAAGGGATGGTTCTCGTGAGGATGCAGGCGCAGCAAGATTTTTTAATGAGAAAAATCTTGGGCTTAAGCGGCGACGCATGTGTAATAATTGTCACGGATACCGCCGAGCCCCCGCAATCCGCCCCTACGTCACTTGGGCTTGAACGGCGCCATGCCCTCCCGCGCCAGCGCATCCGCCCGCTCATTGTCCACATGGCCCGCATGGCCCTTGACCCATTTCCAGGTCACATCATGGCGCGCCTGCGCCGCATCCAGCCGTTGCCACAACTCTGCATTGGCCACCGGCTTTTTCGCCGCGTTCCTCCAGCCGTTCCGCTTCCAGCCGTGGATCCAGCTTGTGATCCCGTTTTTGACGTAATTGCTGTCGGTCACGATAGTGATGGTCGATGGCTTGGCCAGCGCCTCCAGCGCCGAAATGGCCGCCATCAGCTCCATCTTGTTGTTCGTGGTCAGGGCCTCGCCGCCTTTCAGCTCACGTTCCTTGATCACCACATCGCCCTCGGACGCCCGCAGCAGCGCGCCCCATCCCCCGGGTCCGGGGTTCCCCGAACAGGCCCCGTCGGTATAGGCGAAAAGCTCAGGCACGGGCCTGGACCGAGATGAATGGCGCGACCTCGCCCGATAGGCCAGCACCCTCACCGGTGCGGGTGTATTCAACCGTCAACCCGGTCTGCGCCATCAACTCCATCAGCGCAGGCTCGCTGATATAGGAATAAAGCCGCCCGATGCTGTCGCGCGCCTCGCCCTCGCCCAGTTTGGTGCCAAAGTGAAACAGCCCGCCGGGTTTCAACGCGCGGGCCACGGCTGCAAATTGTGCGGGCCAATCGGCAAGCGACGTGTGCAGCATCGAAAAGTTCGCCCAGATGCCATCATAAACACCCTCGGCTACCAGATCGGCATAGACGGCCTGGCGCGCCGTCACACCCGGCTGGGCGGCGGCCATCGCCACCATTTCCGACACCGGGTCCCAGGCTTCGGCTTCCATCCCGGCGGCGGCAAAGGCACCTGTTACCACGCCCGGTCCACAGCCGATGTCCAGCACCCGCGCGCCTTTGGGCATCTGTGCGATAAACCGCTCCACATGAGGTCGTTCCATATCGAGGGTGGCCAGCGTGGCGTATTTTTCGGCCTGCGCGGCATAGACCGCCAGAGTTTCCGGGTCGCTCATATCATCACCGTCAATCCAAGGCAGGCGATCACCACTGCCGTCAAAAGAATACGCAGCGCCATCCACCACCGCGGCGTCAGCCCCCAGGCGCTAAAGGCGAAATCGAGCATCAGCAGACCCGCAAAGCCAAAGATCAGGTTCATCGCCGCGCTGGTCGGCCCGCCGCCCACCATGAAAAAGGCCCAGAGCGCTGGAACAACTGACAGGGCGTAGCCCACCGCCGCCTGCGCACCCGACGCCTTGGTGGCAAAGCCCCACAAGACGCCTGACATGAAGGACAGAATGATCGACCCATAGGCCAGTTGCACATAGGGCCCGACAAAGCGTGCGCCCAAGCTGTTCAGGGCAAACTCCGCCAGGTCATCACTGACAACCGTGGCCGCCCCCCACAGAAAGGGGATCAGACCGGCAAGGCCAAGGAAAAGGGGGGCACGGGGAATAGATGTCATAGCTCTGCGATCAGTTTTGCGATCCGTTTGACGCGGGTTTCGGCCCTTTTGGCGGTGTTGACAAGGTGCAATCGGCTGCGCTGCTGGCCTGCCGACAGGGCTGCCCAATCGGCACTGCGCCCGGCGGCGCGCAAGGCCGCGCTCACGTCCTCGGGTATCTCAACCAGGTCGGGGTCAACCGCCCGCACGCGTGCCTCGAACACCTCGCCGGGGGTCAATCCGCTGTCACGCAGGAACGCCTTGCCCGTATAGACAAATACACCGTCAATGACCGGGGCCTTGGTGAGGGCCAGATTGACGGGAAAGTCGCCAAACTCGCCCTCGATCCGCTTTGTGCCCTTGGGCAGTGCGGCGATGACGTCCTCCGGCAGGCGCAGAACCGTATAGGTGTTCTTGCCCCATTCCATGGGCGCGATCACCCCTTCAAAGGCGACCCAGCCGTCTGTCATGCGCGCTCCAGCGCCAGGCGGCCTGCCAAGGCGGCAAAGATCGCGGCAAAGCTGCGCGACAACCAGCGCATGACCCGGTCCGATCCCAAAACCCATTGACGCGCCGCCGCAGCAAAAGACCCATAAAGGACAAAGACCACAAAGGTCATGACCATGAACACGGCCCCCATGGCGGTCATCTCAAGGGTCGCGGTGGCCGCATTGCCCGACAGAAAGGGCGGCAACAGCGCCAGGAAAAAGATCGACAGTTTCGGGTTCAGGATGTTGATCAACGCACCCCGCCGCGCAATGCGCCAGCCTGCCTCGGCCTTGTGCTCGGACGAGATGGCAAGTGCGCCGCCCGACCGCAAACTGCCCCAGGCGAGGTACAAAAGATACGCAACGCCCGCGAATTTCACGATGTTGAACAGAACGGCAGAGGTGTACAGGATCGCCGCCAACCCCAGTGTCGCCGCCGCCAGATGCGGCACAATCCCAAAGGTGCAGCCCAGTGCCGCCCAAAGCGCCGCGCGCCGCCCCTGTCCGAGGCCCAGGGCCAGAGTGTAAATCACGCCCGTTCCCGGGGCGATCACGACCACCAAAGCGGTCAGCAGGAATTGAACGGAGAGCATGGCAAACCTCGTGCTGTTTCGCGCGAGGCTATGCAATGACGGGCGCGCGCGCCAGTGGGTTCTAGTCTTCGACCAGCACTTTGCGGGCCACGCGGAAACACTCCAGCGCTTGGGGCACGCCGCAATAAATGCCAATGACGTGGATAATGGCGCGGATCTCGTCCTGGCTGACGCCATTACGGATCGCGCCGCGGCAATGGATTTCCCATTCCGACATCTTGCCCAGGGCCCCGATCATCGACAGGTTCATCATCGACCGGGTCTTGGCGTCGATCACATCATCGCCCCAGCCAAAGCCCCAGCACCACGCCGTCATCGCCTCTTGAAAGGGCCGGGTGAATTCATCTGCGGCGGCCAGGTTTTTCTCGACATATTCGGCGCCAAGGGTCGCCTTGCGCTGCTCCAACCCTTTCAGGAACAGATCCTCATCGAATGCACTCATGATCTAGCCTTTCAACTTGATGGCGACGTTTTTCGTCTGCACATAATTCCAAAGCGCCTCGCGCCCCTTTTCCCGGCCATAGCCTGATTTGCCGTAACCGCCAAAGGGTGTTTCGACGCCGCCCGCATACCATTCGTTGACAAAGACCTGGCCCGCCCGCAACTGCCGCGCCGCTGCGGTGGCCCGGTCCAGATCGCGGGTGAATACGCCGCCCACAAGGCCATAAGGCGTACCATTGGCGATCTTGATGGCCGCCGCATCGTCCGAGAATTTGAGGACAGACAGGACCGGGCCAAAAACCTCTTCGTTTGCAATGGTCATGTCGGGTGTCACATCGGTCAGGATCGTCGGCTCCAGAAAGGCGCCGGGAATGTTGGGCACACGCCCGCCCGTGGCTACAGTGGCCCCTTGGGCCTGCGCCTCGGCAATCATGGCCACGGCCCGATCACGTTGCGCCTCTGACACCATTGCACCCATGGTCGGCCCAAATTCGGGCTGTTCGATCCCCGGCATAACGCTCAAGGATTGCGCCACACCCACCATCCGATCGACCAATGCGTCATGCACGCTGTCGTGCACGATCACCCGGCTCATCGCGGAGCAAACCTGACCGGCATTGAAGTAAATCCCCCAGCGCACGTCGTTCTCGAAGGCGGCCAGATCGGCATCATCATGCACAATCGCCGCCGACTTCCCGCCCAGTTCTAGCACACAAGGCACCACATTGCGGGCCGCCGCCGTCGCAATGGCAATGCCCGTGGGCACCGACCCGGTAAAGACGATCTGGTTCACATCCGGGTGCCCCGACAGGGCCGCACCTGCCTCGGCCCCCAAGCCACACAGGATGTTCACCGCCCCGTGCGGAAGCCCCACGGCCTCGGCGGCATGGGCGAACCACGCATTGCTTAACGGCGTCAGCTCAGGTGTCTTGATCACGCAAGCATTGCCGGTGGCGAGCGCGGCAGACAATGACCGCGCCGTCATCTCGACCGGATAATTCCACGGGATAATCTGCGCCGACACGCCAAATGGCTCATAGGTGGTAAAGTCGAAATAGCCTTTGCCGAGCGGGATCGAACGGCCCTCAACCGTCTCGGCCTGATTGCCGTAATACTCGAAATACCGGGCGGCGCCCTCGATCTCGATCCTCGCCTCCCACAAGGGTTTGCCCTGTTCCAGGGTCAGCACGGGGGCAATCTCGTCGATATGGTCCAGCAGATAGCGCCCCATGGCCTGCACCATCCGGCCCCGCTCCACCGGGCGCAGATCGGCCAGGGCACCGGACAGATGCACGCGGCGGGCGGCCTGAACGGCGCGATCTACATCCGCGGCATCGGCCAGCGCTTGTTCGGCCAACGTTTCACCGGTGCCCGGGTTCACAACCTCGATGCGGCCCGCGCCGCCATCGACCCACGCGCCGTCAATATAGTTCTGCCAATAGGTCTGCATGTTCAGGACTTTCTAAAAGGGGGCTCAGCCGTCGATGGCCTCACGCATCCACCGCTGCAAATGCATCACCGGATGCTCGGAATTGACCCCGCCCTTGGGGTCAATGACCAGAGGGCCAGGGCGGTAGCCACGCGATCCCAGACCGCGTTGGACGGATTCAACCAGATGGATATCCTCCTCAACCGTGGTGGCCCGATCCTGCCGGGCCAACATGCGGACCTTGGAATCATCGACACCGTCCACCGAATACCAGCCGCGCCAAACCACCACGTGCTCCGCATCCACCGCCCGCCAGTGATAGGTGTTCAACACATTGCCGGGATAGACCTGGAACGAGAACATCGGCCACAGAAACCAGCTTGAATATTCAAACTGATGGGCAAAGCCGGAATGGACGTCATAAGTCATATTCTCAAGGTTCTGGCACTCGGTCGTGTGCCGCAAACACATGCCCTGAGGCTGAATGTCATAGGTTTCGGGGCGGACCACACCATTGGCAAAGGTCGGATGGTTCAGCGAACAGTGATAGCACTCCGAATAATTCTCGACCGACACTTTCCAATTGCAGTTTTCGGCAATCTCGACCCATTCCAGCGGCTTCAATTCCGCCCAATTGGGCACCCATTCCTCCAACTCCGCACGGGCACCGGGGAACCAGCTTTCCATCGGGGCCGCATCCGCGTCCAGATTGACAAAGACAAAGCCAAGGAACTCTTCTGCCCGCACCTCGGTCAGGCAAATGCCTGCCTTATCGAACCCCTCGACCGCCTTGATGTTGGGCCCTGCGCGCAACTCTCCGGTCAGCTCATAGGTCCAGGCGTGATAGGGGCAGACAACAACGCGGGTTGTGCCCGTACCGCTCACCAGTTGATGCGCCCGGTGCTGGCAAACGTTGTAAAAGACCCGGATCTTGGCGTCGCGGCCGCGAATGGCAAACAGGCTTTCGCCCGCAATCTCAAAGGTCGCATAATCGCCCGTCTGCGCCAGTTCCGAGGCATGGCAGCCAAATTGCCAGGTTTGGGCCAACAGGCCCGCGTTCTCGACGCGAAAGATCTCCGGGTCGGTGTAGTAGCGCGCGGCCAGCGATCGGATGGTTTGGGTCATTTATCCTCCCGATGGTACAGCCCCAATTGATGGCGGCGGTTGTGGAATGTCTCGACCCGCTCGACGATTTCGTCGCTGGCCACCGCAATGACAAAGGACAACAGAGTTTCAAGCAGCGCGATGATGCTCACGGTCGAGGGAAAGAATTGGGGCGTCTCGACCGACACGACAAAGCCGTGATCCGCCGCCCGCAGAATAGGGCTGGCCGGGCTGTCGGACAGCGCCACAATGCTAAGGCCCTGTTCACGCGCGATATTCACGGCTTCCACGACCTCGCTGCGATAGGGCTTGCACGTCACCGCAATCAGGATGTCGCGCCCATCCGCCCAGGCCAGATCGTCCACAGGCGTCGATCCGGGGCGGGGGATCGCATGAAATTCGGTCATGCCGGTCGAGGCGAGGTAGGCAAAGTTGCGGGCAACCGAATGGTTCACCCCAACGCCCAGCACAAACACCCGCCGCGCGGCCCAGATGGCCTCGGCGGCCGCCTTCAGGTCTTCGGTGGAAATGGCGGCAAAGGTGTCTTCCACATTGGCCAGCACATCGCGGACCATATCGGCATAAAGCCCGCCCATGTCCCCCGATTTGCGAATACTCTGCAACCAGCGCGCCCGGTCCGGAAAATCGGCCGCGCCGCGCCGGATCGCCTCGCGAAAGGGCGCGCGAAAATCCTCATAGCCCTCAAAACCCACTTGGCGGGCCATGCGCACGACGGTGTTGGGTTTGACCTTGGCGGCCTCGGCAATCTCGCGCACCGTCGACACGCCCACATCGCGCGGGTTCTCCAGCACGTATGTGGCCGCCTTGCGCGCCTCGGGCGTCAGGGCCGACAACTCGCCCGCCAACCGCTCCAGAATCGTATTTGATACATTTGTCCCATTCATGATTGACGATGGTACTTTTGTTCGCTTAGCGTGTCGAGAGAAAAACGGACAGAAGGGAAAGAGCCGGTGGCCACTGAATTTCCAAGCACCGCACGCGTTGTCATCGTGGGCGGT
This sequence comes from uncultured Tateyamaria sp., assembly GCF_947503705.1. Classification (GTDB taxonomy): domain Bacteria; phylum Pseudomonadota; class Alphaproteobacteria; order Rhodobacterales; family Rhodobacteraceae; genus Tateyamaria. The sequence continues at coordinate 1,187,311 of NZ_CANNES010000001.1, forward strand.
GGCGTCATGGGGGTGGGCCTTGCCTACCACCTCGGCCACGAAGGCTGGGGGGCCGATACCGTCCTGCTGGAAAAGGCAGAGCTGACCTCGGGCAGCACATGGCATGCCGCGGGGCAGATCACGCATTCGACCTCCAGCTTTGGTCTGGGCAAATGCGTCGACTACAATATCGGGCTCTATTCCGGGGGGTTAGAGGCCGAAACCGGCCAGCCCGTCACCTGGCATGGCTGCGGTTCCTTCCGGCTGGCCTATACCGAGGACGAGATGGATTGGCTGCGCCACACCCTGTCCGTGGGCCGGTCGCTGCGCTTCAACATCGAACTGGTCGGCTCCGAAAAGGTCCGCGCGCTGCACCCGTTCTACAACCTCGACGGGGTGCTGGGTGCGTTGCACACGCCCGATGATGGCCACGTGGACCCCACCAATGTGACCATGGCCATGGCCGCCGGGGCCCGCCAGAAAGGCGTGCGGATCATCCGCCAGTGCCGGGCCACCAACATCACGCAACTGCCTTCGGGCGAATGGCAGGTGGAAACTGACAAGGGCACAATCACCGCCGAACATGTGGTCAACGCGGGCGGCACCTATGCCCGCCAGATGGGCGAATGGTCCGGCCTGCAATTGCCCATGACGTCCATGACGCACCACTATTTCGTCACCGAACCGGTCCCCGAATTTGCCGATCTCGACACCGAACTCCCCGTCATCCGCGACGACAAAAAGGTCTCGGGCTATATCCGGATGGAGCAGAAACGAGGCCTCATCGGGATCTATGAAAAGGAAAATCCCAACTCGGTCTGGCACGATCACTGCCCGTGGGATTACGAAAACTGGCTGTTTGACGCCGATTACGACCGGGTCATGCCCTATCTTGAGGAATCGCTGAACCGCATGCCCATCTTTGCCGAACTGGGCATCCAGCGCGAGGTGCACGGCGCCATCAGCCACCCGCCCGACGGCAATCCGCTCATTGGCCCTGCACCGGGCGTGCGCAACTACTGGTGCTGCTGCGGCACGCAGATCGGCATCGGTTGGGGCCCGGGCCTGACCCGCGAACTGGCCCGATGGATGGTACACGGGGCCGCCGACATTTCCATGCGCGACTACGACCCGCGCCGCTTTGGCAGCTATGCCACCAAAGACTGGCAGGTGATCAAGGCCGAGGAAGACTACTGCCTGCGCCACGAAATCCCCTTCCCCCATTTCAACCGGCTGGCGGGGCGACCGATCAAACCCTCGCCCCTGCACGATCTCTTGCAGTCCAAAAGGGCGGTGCACGAGGAAGTCTATGGCTTTGAACGCCCCCGCTGGTTTGCAAGGGACGGCGTCGCGCAAGAGGATCACTATTCCTTCAACCGCACCGTCGTCGACACACTGGTCGCCGCCGAGGTCAAAGCCGTGCGCGAAACGGTGGGTATCATGGACGTCACCGCCTTTACCAAGGTCATGGTCGAAGGGCCGGATGCATATGCGCTGCTCGATCGGCTGACGGCCAACCGCATGCCGCAAAAATACCCCTCAAGTAGCGAAGCGGTAGGGGGACAAACTGGCGGCTCAATCACGCTGACCCACATGCTCAACCGCGCCGGGCGGATCGAGCTGGAGACCACCATCGTCCGCATGGCACCCGACCGCTTCTACCTCGTCTGCGCCGCCTTCTTCGAACAGCGGCTGCTGGATCACCTCGACCAGCACCGCACCGGCGAAGACGTCACAATCACCGCGCTGTCCGACACATGGTCCGCCCTTTCGCTGAACGGGCCATTGTCGCGGGATGTGCTGGGGGCCTGCACCGACGCGGACCTGAGCAATGCGGGCTTCCGCTGGCTCTCTGCTCAGGAAATCACCGTTGCGGGCTATAAAATATGGGCCTTTCGCATGTCCTACGCAGGCGAATTGGGGTGGGAGCTGCACATGCCCTTCGCGGCATGCCTCGATGTCTACAATGCCCTCTGGGCGGCGGGTCAGGCGCACGGGATCACCGATTACGGCTCCTTCGCGATGAACGTCATGCGGATGGAAAAAGGGTTCAAAGGGGCGGGTGAGCTGACGAACGAGGTTACGCTGGCCGAGGCCGATGTGCTGCGCTTTGCCCGCACGGACAAGGACTATCTGGGCCGCGACAAGACGCTCAATACTGAGCTGCCTTGGGTCTGCGCCTATCTCGCCATCGAAGCGGACGGCAAAACCGACGGCCACGGCGGCGAAGCGGTCCTGCTGGACGGCCAAGTCGTGGGCTCTACCGCCTCCGTCGCCTACGGCCCCACGGTCGGCAAGGTCCTCGCCTTCGCCTACGTCAAACCCGAGGCGGCCAAGCCCGGCACAGACCTCCAGGTCATCATCCACGGCCAAGCGCGCGCCGCCCGCGTGCTGGGCGAACCGGCCTACGATCCCCAAAGCGTCAAACCCCGCACCGACGAACCAGTGCCCGCATGAGCCCGCCCAAAACCATGACGGCCATGGTCACCATGGGCCACGGCGATCTGGACCAAATGGTGCTGCACCACGACTGGCCCCGGCCCGATCCCGCCCCGGGCGAGGTGCTGATCCGCGTGGGCGCCTGCGGGCTGAACAACACCGATGTGAACACTCGCTCCGGCTGGTATTCAAAGACGGTGACGGACGCGACCACCGGCGGCGCGTTTGACAAAGTGGGCAAGGATGATCCCACCTGGGGCGGCGCGCCAATCACCTTCCCGCGCATCCAGGGGGCCGATGTCTGTGGCGAGATTGTCGGCGTGGGACAGGGTGTCGACCCCGCCCGCATCGGCGAACGGGTGATCACAGACAACTGGCTGCGCGACCCCCAAGACCCCGAGAACAAAGACAAAACCGGATATTATGGCTCCGAGCGGGATGGCGGCTTTGCCCAGTTCACGACGATTCCGGCCCGCAACGCGTTGGCCGTCAAATCCGACCTCAGCGACGCAGAGCTTGCCACTTTCTCCTGTTCCTTCTCGACGGCCGAGGGGATGCTGACCCGCGCCGAGGTCACCGAACGCGACACAGTGCTGATCCCCGGCGCATCCGGCGGGGTCGGGGGGGCATTGGTCCAGCTGGCCAAACGGCGGGGGGCAACGGTCATCGCCATGGCGTCAGAGGCAAAACACACCGCAGTCGTAGACCTAAATCCCGACATAATCCTGCCCCGCGCCCCCGAAAATCTGCGCGAGGCCCTAAACGGCACAAGGATCACCGTCATCGCCGATGTGGTGGGCGGTCCCTATTGGCCCGCGCTCATCGACGTGCTGGAACGGGGCGGGCGCTATGTCTGCTCCGGTGCGATTGCGGGGCCCATGGCCACGCTCGACCTGCGCACGCTGTACCTGCGCGACCTGACGTTCCTCGGCTCCACCGTCATCGACCCGGGGGTCATGCCCAACCTGATCCGCTATATCGAAACAGGCGCAATCCAACCCGCCCTCGCGGCCACCTACCCGCTGGCAGAGCTGCAAGCGGCCCAAGCCGCCTTCATCGCCAAATCCCACACCGGCAACATCGTTGTCTGCCCATGAAAATCACCCGCATCCGCGTCTTCAAAACCGGTCTGCCCTATGTGGGCGGCACCTATGTCTGGGGGGCCGGAAACGCGATCCGCGAGGCGCAGGCCAGCGTGGTGGTCCTCGACACTGATGCGGGGCTGACGGGCTGCGGCGAATTCACGCCCTGCGGCGAGAACTACATGGTCGCCCATTCCGAAGGGGTGCAAGCGCTGGCGCGGCTGGTCGCCCCGCACCTGCTGGGTCAAGACCCCCGACAGGTCGCCCGGATCGAACAGATCATGGATCACACGGTGCAGGGCCACGGCTATGCCAAGGCCCCCTTTGACGCCGCGTGCTGGGACATTCTGGGGCAGGCCTGCGACCAACCGGTCTGGATGTTGCTGGGGGGCAAGCTCACGGACGGCGCGCCGATGTACCGGGTCGCCCCGCAAAAATCCACCAACGACACGCTTGCCGAGATGCGCCGCTACCGCGCCGATGGCTACAGACAGTTTCAGATCAAGGTGGGCGGCGACTGGGCCAGCGACATTGACCGCATCCGCGCGGGCGTGGCCCTGCTCGAACCGGGGGAAAAGGCGATGGCCGATGCCAATCAGGGCTGGCGCGTGGATGATGCCATCCGGGTGGCCCGGGCCACCGCCGATCTCGACTATATCCTCGAACAGCCCTGCAAAACCTATGCCGAATGCCAACAGGTGCGCCGCGTCGCCCATCACCCGATGAAGCTGGATGAATGCGTCACTGGCCTTGCCGCCGCCCAGCAGATCGTGGCCGACCGGGGCGCTGAAATCTGCTGTCTCAAGATCTCGAACCTCGGCGGGCTCAGCAAGGCGCGGCGCGTGCGGGATTTCCTGGTCGAAAACCGCATCCCCGTGGTCAGCGAGGACACATGGGGCGGCGAGATAACAAGCACCGTCGTGGCCCATTTCGCGGCCTCCACTCCGGCGGACTACCTGCAAAACACCACCGACCTGATGAACTACAACACCCGGTCCACCGGAATGGGCGGGGCCTGGGCGACGGGCGGACGGCTCTATGCCCCCGATCTGCCCGGCCTTGGGGTGACCCCCGATTTCGACAGCCTTGGTGCCCCCGTCGCGGAGTACGGATCATGAAAATCACCCAAATCACCGTCTTTCACGTCGATCTGCCGCTCGAACACCCGTATTGGCTCTCCGGCGGGCGGCTCAAATTCGAAGTGCTCGACGCCACGCTGGTCAAGATCGACACCGACACCGGGATCACCGGCTGGGGCGAGGGCACGCCCTGGGGGCACACCTATGTGCCGGCCCACGGCCCCGGCATCCGTGCAGGGATCGAGACGATGGCGAAATTCGTGACCGGTCTCGATCCGCGCAAAGTGCTTGATGTGGAACGGGCCATGGACCTGGCACTTCCCGGGCACCTCTATGCCAAAAGCCCCATCGACATGGCCTGTTGGGACATCGCAGGCCAGGCGGCGGGGATGCCCATCGCCGATCTCATGGGCGGCGGGTCGCGCACGCCGCGCCCCATCGCCGCGTCGGTCGGGGCCAAGGACATCGCGGAAACCCGCGCCGTCATCGACCGCTACCGCCAGCGCGGCTATGTGGCCCATTCGGTCAAGATCGGTGGCGATGTCACCCGCGACATCGCCCGCATCCGCGACGTCGAGGCCATGCGCAAACCCGGCGAAATCGTCCTCTATGACGTCAACCGGGGCTGGACCCGGCAACAGGCGCTGCGTGTCATGTCGGCGACCCAAGACCTGCAGATCATGTTCGAACAACCCTGCGAAACCCTCGACGACATTGCTGCCATCGCGGGCAAACACGCCGCCCCGGTCAGTGTGGATGAGGCCCTTGTGACGCTCCAGGACGCCACGCGGATCGCCCGTGACGGCTTGGCCGAGGTGTTCGGGATCAAGCTCAACCGCGTCGGCGGGCTGACCAAGGCCGCGCGGATGCGCGATGTGGCACTGGCCCATGGCATCGACATGTTCGTGATGGCCACGGGCGGCAGCGTTCTGGCCGATACCGAGGCGCTGCATCTGGCCGCGACCATCCCCGATGCCAACTGCCACGCGGTCTGGGCCTGTCAGGACATGATCACCACTGACATCGCGGGCGGGCGCGGCCCCCGCAACACCGACGGCCACCTGCACCTGCCCGAGGCCCCGGGCCTTGGTGTGCACCCGGACGAGGACGCGCTGGGCGACCCGGTGGCGGTCTACAGATGAGGATCACCCGCATCACCCTCTGGTCCGTCGATCTGACCAGCCACGAGACCTACTACATGGCCGAGGGCAAAGCCTGCGCCACGGTCAAAACCCACGTCCTCTGCCTTGAGACGGACACAGGGCTCAAGGGGTGGGGCGAAGTGTGCCCGATCCCCCATTACCTGCCCGCCTTCGCCGATGGCGTGCCCAGTGCGGTCACCGAAATGGCAACCACCATCCTCGGGCTGGCCCCGTTCGGGGTGGACGCGCCCATGCGCCGCCTCGATCAGGTTCTGCTGGGCCACCCCCATGCCAAATCCATCGTTGACATGGCGCTGTGGGACCTCTTTGGACAGGCCACCGGCCAACCGGTTTATGCGCTTTTGGGCGGGCGCACGCGGTTCGACATGCCGCTCTATCACTCGATCACCTGCATCGCGCCCGACGACATGGCCCGGATCGCGACTGAGGCCTATGGCACCGGCATCCGCCAATTCCAGGTCAAACTCGGCGCCGACGCCGACTGGCAGGCCGACGCCGAGCGGTTGATCAAGGTGCGCGAAGCGGTGGGGACCGGTCCGCTGGTCTATGGCGACTGGAACTGCGGAGCAACGAAACTGCGCGCCACGCGCACCGGCCGGGCGGTTGCGCATCTCGACGTGATGCTGGAACAGCCCTGCAAAACGCTTGAGGATTGCGCCGCCGTGCGCCAAGCCACGGGCCTGCCCATGAAAATCGACGAGGGCGCGCATGATTTTGAAACGCTTTTGCGCGCGCACGCCCTTGGCTGCCTTGACGCCGTGGCGCTCAAGCTTTCCAAATTCGGCGGGCTGTCCGCCATGCGCCGCGCCCGTGATCTCACGGTGCATCTGGGGGCAGAGATTTGCGCCGAATGCACTTGGGGGTCCGACATCGTGACCGCCGCGTCGCTGCATTTCGCGGCCTCCACGCCCCAAGGCGCGCTGCTGAACACCTGCGATCTGGCAGGATATGTCGCCCCGCGTCTCTGCCCCGATGCACCCACCCGCGCACACGGCCGCATCGCCCCGCCAAACGGGCCGGGGCTGGGCGTCTCACCTGACCCATCCGTCCTTGGAACCCCTGTATTGGAGCTGGCTTGAGCCATGAACAAACTCACCTCACAATCCGAATGGATCGCCCGCGCCCATGCCGTGTTGCCCGGTGGCGGCTTTGGCAATTTCGACCCCGGCATCGTCATTGCGCGCGGGCAGGGCAGCCGCGTCTGGGACGAGGACGGCGCGGAATATGTCGACTACCTCATCGGCTCCGGCCCCATGCTCTTGGGCCATGGCCACGCTGAAGTGATGGAGGCGGTTCTGGAACAGCTCCCCCTCGGCATGACCTTTTTCGCTAACAATTCCAAAGGGATCGAACTGGCCGAGGCGATCGTCGATGCAGTGCCCTGCTGCGAACAGGTCCGCTTTGTCGCCTCGGGCGGCGAGGCGGATATGTACGCGATCCGGCTGGCCCGCGCCTATACGGGCCGAACCAAGATCCTGAAATTCGAAGGCGGCTATCACGGGATGAGCGCCGAGGCGCAGATGAGCCTCGCACCCGCCCAGCACGTCAATTTCCCCCAGGCCGTGCCTGACAGCGCGGGCATCCCCGCCAGCGTGGCCGATGAAATGCTGATCGCGCCGTTCAACGATCTCGCGGCAGTCGAAGCGCTGTTAAGCGAACACAGCGACATTGCCGCCATCATCGCCGAACCCCTGCAACGGATCATCCCCGCCGCCCCCGGATTTCTGCAAGGGCTCCGCGATCTTTGCGACAAACACCATGTGCTGCTGATCTTCGACGAAATCGTCACCGGTTTCCGCCTGGCCTATGGCGGGGCGCAAGAACGCTATGGCGTCACGCCCGACATCTGCACGCTGGGTAAGATCATCGGCGGTGGCTTTCCCCTCGCGGCTCTCGGGGCCAGCGCCGAGATTATGGCGCATTTCGACAAATCCCGCGTCGGTGTCGACAAATGGCTGATGCAGCTCGGCACGCTTTCAGGCAATCCCATTGCCGCCGTCGCAGGCCTCAAGACAATGGAGGTGCTGAAGCGCCCCGGCAGCTATGACCGCTTGCGCGAAGTCGGCAAAACCCTGCAAGACATGCAAAGCAACGTGCTGAAAGAGGCAGGCATCCCTCACAAAATCTGCGGGGATGAGACCCTTTTCGACATCTTCTTCACCGAAACCCCCTGCCGCGATTACCGAAGCGCCAAACATGACGACCCCACCCGCAACGCCACCTACAACGCAACGCTGCGCGCCCACGGTGTGTTCAAATCTCCGGGCAAGCTCTATCCGTCGCTGGCCATCACCCAAGAGGACCTGGACCTGACGCAGGCGGCGATCACCGCCGCCGTCGCATCCTTAACCTAGGCCGGAACGCGCAGCACCCGAGGCACCTTGAACTCGACGTTTTCAACGGCCGTCTCGACCATCTCGACGGTCATGTCATAGCGGTCGCCAAACGCGTCGATCACCTCGTTGATCAGCACTTCGGGGGCCGAGGCGCCCGCCGTGATGCCCACCGACGCGATGCCCTCAAGGCTGCGCCAATCAATATCCGTGGCCCGCTGGACCAGCTGGGCATAGGCACAGCCCGCACGCGCCCCAACCTCGACCAGCCGCTTGGAGTTCGACGAATTGGGCGCGCCCACCACCAGCATCGCATCGCATTTCGGGGCCATCGCCTTGACGGCCTCCTGGCGGTTGGTGGTGGCGTAACAGATGTCTTCCTTATGGGGCCCAACGATGGCGGGGAACCGTGCGTGCAGGGCGGCCACGATATCGGCGGTATCATCCACCGACAGGGTCGTCTGCGTGACAAAGGCGAGGCGGTCAGGGTCACGAACCTCGACGCCCGCCACATCCTCGACGGTTTCGACCAACAGCACCTCACCCTCAGGCAACTGGCCCATGGTGCCCACCGTCTCGGGATGGCCCTCATGGCCGATCATGATCATCTGCAACCCGTTGTCGGAATGGCGCTGCGCCTCGATATGAACCTTGCTGACGAGTGGGCAGGTGGCATCGACATAGACCATCTCGCGGGCGGCCGCCTTGGCTGGTACGGATTTGGGCACACCATGGGCGGAAAAGATCACCGGGCGGTCATCAGGGCATTCGTCAAGCTCTTCGACAAACACGGCCCCTTTGTCACGCAAGCCATCGACCACGAACTTGTTGTGGACGATCTCGTGGCGGACATAGACAGGTGCGCCCCACTTCTCCAATGCCATCTCGACGATCTTGATGGCGCGGTCCACGCCCGCGCAAAAGCCGCGGGGGGCCGCCAGATAAAGGGTCAGGGGGGGCTTGGCCATCGTTACAGTCTCCGCAGGGTTAGTGCCCTAGACCTAAGGCTTTGCGCCGGACCCGTCCAGTGGGCGGACAGGCATCGGGGCGGGACAGTTTTTCGCTTGCCTTCCAGCAGGGGCAATCCCCTAAACCGGCCCGCGCATGGGCACTTATGGAAAAGGACGGTTAATGAACATTTGGCACGGGATCGGCGTCGCAGCAGGGGTGGGCATCATCGCCGCAGGGGTCGTGTTGGGGCAGGGCGGGGCCGTGGCCACACCGGGGCTCTTTCCCTATGCCGACAACGCTGTGGCGGCCGAGGGGCAAGGGCTCTACGCGGATTATTGCGCCGCCTGTCACGGCACACAGCTTGAGGGGCAGGCGGATTGGCGGGTGCCTCTGGCCAACGGGCGGCTGCCTGCGCCGCCGCATGACGTCAGCGGGCACACCTGGCACCACCCCGATGCCCAGCTCTTTGACATTGTGAAATACGGCACCGCTGCGCTGGTGGGCGGGTCATATCAAAGCGACATGGCGGGTTACGAGGAGGTCTTGACCGATGACCAGATCATCGCGGTCATGGCCTATATCAAAAGCACCTGGCCCGCCGACATCATCGCCCGGCATGACGAGATGAACCGGCGGCTTGAGGTGGCGCAATAGGCGGGCAAAGCAAAACCGCGCAGGCCGGGGCCCGCGCGGTTCACCACGTTTTTTCCTGTCAGTGGCACGCCAGAGAGTGATCCGGCCCGCCAGACGGTCAAAGCTCAGCCTTGGACCTGAACCCGTTCTTCACGCTCATAGGCAGGCTCGCGGGGCGGGCGGCCAATCACGTCTTTCAGCTCGTCCAACTCGATAAAGTTGTCGGCCTGCCGACGCAGGTCATCAGAGATCATCGGAGGCTGGCTGCGGATCGTCGACACGACAGAGACGCGCACGCCCTGACGTTGCAGGCTCTCGATCAGCGGGCGGAAGTCGCCATCACCCGAGAACAGCACGATGTGGTCCACGCGGGGCGCAAGCTCCATCGCGTCCACGGCCAACTCGATGTCCATGTTGCCCTTGACCTTCCTGCGGCCCATGCTGTCTGTGTATTCCTTGGCCGGTTTGGTCACCATGGTGAAACCATTGTAGTTCAGCCAATCCACAAGCGGACGAATGGGGGAGTACTCGTCGTTTTCGAGCAGAGCGGTATAGTAAAAGGCACGCAGCAACTTGCCACGGCGCATGAACTCCTGCCGCAAAAGCTTGTAGTCTATGTCGAACCCAAGCGCTTTGGCAGCCGCATAGAGGTTCGAACCATCAATGAACAGCGCGAGCCGTTCGTCCTTGTAAAACATAAAATGTCCTTCCGAGAAATTCGGCCATCCGTCCTACGCGTTCCGTGAGTGTGAGTGCGTGCGTAATTTTTGTGCGGAAGACGTTCCGAGGAAAATAGGGGAATAATCTCATGTCGCAAGACACGATTACGGGGAAAATCAGCGGAAAACTGCCTCAAGACCGGTCAATTCTGCTGGTTGCCGTAGGGTCAAACATGGATTCTCCTTCCGGTACCCCTGCGGAAACCATTCTATCAGGGGTTGAGGGGCTGCGCCAGAGGGGTGCAGTGATTCGGGCACAAAGCCGCTTTTTTCAGACGCCGGCCTTCCCGCCGGGCGCGGGTCCCGACTTTGTGAACGGTGCTTTGATGTTGGAAACGGGCTGGACCGCCACCGAAGCGCTCGCCCATTTGCACGCGGTCGAGGCCGATCTGGGACGCGTTCGCAGGGCGCGTTGGGGGGCGCGGGCGATTGATCTGGATCTGCTGGCGATCGGCGATACGGTACAGCCCGACACGGCCACTGTCACACGCTGGATGGATCTGCCACTCGCGCAGCAGCAACAAAAGGCCCCGGATCGGCTGATCCTGCCGCATCCCCGCCTGCATGAACGGGCCTTTGTGCTGGTGCCGCTTGCCGATATCGCACCGGACTGGGTGCACCCGATCGTGGGCCGTTCTGTGCGCCAGATGGTTGACGCCTTGCCTGCCGATGCGTTGGCAGAAATCGTGCCGCTGTCCGCGCCCTCTTGACAGGGGGCAATTGCACCTTGTCATTCCGGCGCAAGGGGCCTAAATACGCCACTTCTACTTTTCTTGTGCTGATCTGGAGCATCCCATGGCCCGCGTGACCGTTGAAGACTGCGTTGACAAGGTTCCAAACCGTTTCGAGCTGGTGATGCTGGCCGCGCACCGTGCGCGCGAAATCTCCGCCGGCGCGCCCATCACGGTGGACCGCGACAACGACAAGAACCCTGTCGTGTCTCTGCGCGAGATTGCCGACGAGACACAAAGCGCGGACGAACTGCGCGAGCGCCTCATCGAGTCCAACCAGACCCAGATCGAAGTGGACGAGGCCGAAGAAGACGCCATGGCGCTTCTCATGGGTGCCGAACAGGACAAGCCCGAAGAGGACAGTATGTCCGAAGAGATGCTTCTGCGTCAGTTGATGGCCGCGCAAGGCCAAAGCTGACCTGCTTCTAAGGTGCGGACCCGATGATCACGGCTGACGATCTGATCGCACTGGTCCGCAACTATAATCCCAAAACAAACGAAGCGTTGATCCGCGCCGCCTACGACTTTGGTGGCGAGATGCACGAGGGCCAATACCGCCACTCGGGCGAGCCTTATTTCACGCATCCCGTGGCTGTGGCCGCCATCCTCACCGAACAGCAACTGGACGACGCCACCATCGTGACAGCCCTGCTGCACGACACGATCGAAGACACCAAGGCAAGCTACGCCATCGTCTCCGAGAAGTTTGGCGAGGACATCGCCAAGCTGGTCGATGGGGTCACCAAGCTGACCAACCTCCAGCTGTCCAGCGTCGAGACAAAACAGGCCGAAAATTTCCGCAAGCTCTTCATGGCCATGTCAAAGGACATGCGCGTCATCCTGGTCAAGCTGGGCGACCGGCTGCACAACATGCGCACCATCCGGTCGATGCGGCCTGACAAACAGGTGCAAAAGGCGCGCGAAACCATGGATATCTTCGCCCCCCTTGCGGGCCGGATGGGGATGCAATGGATGCGCGAAGAGCTTGAGGACCTCGCCTTCAAGGTACTCAACCCCGAGGGGCGCTCCTCGATCATGCGCCGCTTTATCACCATGCAGCGCGAGACGGGCGATGTGATCCAGCGGATCACCGGCGACATGCGGTTTGAGTTGGAAAAGGCGGGGATCGAGGCCGAGGTGTTCGGCCGCGCCAAAAAACCCTATTCGATCTGGCGCAAGATGCAGGAAAAAGACCAAAGCTTTTCCCGTCTCTCCGACATTTACGGCTTTCGCGTCATCACTGAATCCGAGGTGGACGTTTACGGCGCGCTGGGCGCGATCCACCAACGCTGGCGCGCGGTGCCGGGCCGGTTCAAGGACTATATCAGCCAGCCCAAAACCAACGGTTACCGGTCGATTCACACCACGGTGTCGGGGCGCGACGGCAAACGGGTCGAGGTCCAGATCAGAACCCGGCAAATGCACGACGTGGCCGAAACCGGCGTGGCGGCGCACTGGTCCTACCGGGACGGGGTGCGCTCGCAAAACCCCTTTGCGGTCGATCCGGCCAAATGGATCGCGCAACTGACGGAACAGTTCGACGGCGAGGACGATCACGAGGATTTCCTCGAAGCTGTCAAACTCGAGATGTATTCGGATCAGGTCTTTTGCTTCACGCCCAAGGGCGAGGTGGTGAAACTGCCGCGCGGGGCCACACCCATCGACTTCGCTTATGCGATCCACACCCGGATCGGCAATGCCTGCGTGGGGGCCAAGGTGGACGGGATGCGAGTGCCGCTCTGGACGCGGGTAAAGAACGGCCAATCGGTCGAGATCATCACCGCCGAGGGGCAAACGCCGCAGGTCACCTGGCTCGAAATCGCAACGACGGGCAAGGCCAAGACGGCGATCCGCCGCTCCATGCGCGAGGCCGACCGCGAACGCTACATCACGCTGGGGCGCGAACTGGCGCGCTCCGCCTTTGCGCATGTGCGCAAAAAAGCGACCGACAAGGCGCTGGACGCGGCCGCCAAACAGCTTCGGCTGGGTGGTGCGGATGAGGTGCTGGCCCGGCTCGGCTCTGCCGAGTTGACGGGGCGCGAGGTGGTGCAGGCGATTTATCCCGACCTCACGCCTAAAACCGGCGCCGAAGTCGATGCGCGGCGCGCCGTTATCGGCCTGCGGCCGGGGCAGAAATTTCAGCGGGCCACCTGCTGCGAACCGCTGCCGGGCGAGCGGATCGTGGGGATCACCTTTCGGGGCGAGGGCGTCGTGGTGCACGCCATCGACTGCGCCCGCATGGCCGAATACGAGAACCAGACCGAACGGTGGCTTGACCTCGCCTGGCACGACGGCAGCCACCCGGCGGTCTATGGCGCGACACTTGATCTGACGATTGGCAACGATGCAGGTGTACTGGGGCGTATTTGCACATTGATTGGCGAGAGCAAGGCCAATATCTCCAATCTTGAATTCATGGACCGAAAACCGGACTTTTACCGGTTGCTGATCTATGTAGAGCTGCGAGACGCCCAGCATTTGCACAGTCTGATGGGGGCGCTTCAGGCCGAAAGTGATGTCGCCGCGATCGCGCGTTTCCGCAAACCTGTTGCAACAGCAGGTGAGACGGCAACGGGCTGACGCACAAGGAAAGAAGGGCGAGGCATTGGTATTCAAGCGTCGCGACCCCAAACCGTTTTTGCGCGGGCTGCTAGAGCTTCTCTGGCCCCGCGGCGGATGGGGTCGTGCCTTTCACTACGTCAAACATCGGGTGCGTCGCTTGCCGGACGAGCCCGAAACCATTGCGCGCGGCATCTGGGCGGGGGTGTTCACCACGTTCACGCCCTTCTATGGTATCCACTTCTTTATTGCGGCCTTTCTGGCCAAGGCAATGCGCGGCAATATCCTCGCCTCGCTCATGGCAACCTTCTTTGGCAACCCGCTGACCTATGTGCCCATCGGGGTGATCTCCCTGCAAACGGGCCATTGGCTCCTGGGCAAGGAAATGACCGAAGAACATGAACGCTCTTTCGGGGGCAAATTCGTGGATGCGGGCGCCGACCTGACCCACAACCTCAAGGCCTTTGTCATGGGCCAGCCCCAAGATTGGTCAGCCCTGGGCGTGTTCTATGACGAGATTTTCTTTCCCTACATGGTGGGTGGGATCGTGCCGGGCATCATCGCCGCCACGATCTGCTACTATGTCTCCGTCCCGCTGATCCGCGCCTACAAGCACCGTCGCAAAGGCGCCATCAAGGCCAAGTTCGACGCGCTGAAGGCCAAGGCGGCCGCCAAATCCGCCGCCAAGCACAAAGCAGACTGAGGAAGGGCTGACGAAGGCTGCCACTGGCGGATCAAGATCCGCCTTACGGGGATACGGCCCCGTCTTGATACAATTTTCACACTTTGTCTGCATTTCCACGCGGGCTTTGCCGCACTAGGTTGCCAGGGACCAATGAAAGGACCCGCCTCATGACCGACCCCTTGGGCAAACTGCGCCTTGGCGTGAACATCGACCACGTGGCCACCGTCCGCAACGCGCGCGGGGGGGACACGCCTGATCCCTTGCGTGCCGCCAAGATCGCCGAGGCGGCGGGTGCCGACGGCATCACCGCGCACCTGCGCGAAGACCGCCGCCATATCTCGGATGCCGACATCGAAGGGTTGATGGACGTCCTGTCCGTCCCCCTCAATTTCGAGATGGCCGCCACAGACGAGATGCAGGCGATCGCGCTGCGTCACAAACCCCACGCCGTCTGCATCGTCCCGGAAAAGCGTGAAGAGCGCACAACCGAAGGCGGCCTCGAGGTCGCCCGCGAGGAAAACAAGCTTGCCCATTTCATCGCCCCCCTGCGCGATGCGGGTTGCCGGGTGTCGATCTTCATCGCAGCCGACCAGCGCCAGATCGAAGCCGCCCACCGCATCGGCGCGCAGGTGATCGAACTGCATTCGGGTGCCTATTGCGACGCCCATCACGAGGGCCGCTTTGACGACCGCGACCGCGAACTGGACGCCTTGCGCGAGATGAGCACCTTCGCCCATTCCCTGGGTCTTGAGGTTCATGTGGGCCACGGACTGACCTACGAGACCGTACAACCCGTCGCCGCCTTCCCCGAAGCGATGGAACTGAACATCGGCCACTTCCTCATCGGCGAGGCGATATTCCGGGGCCTCGACCCGGCCATCCGCGAAATGCGCCGTCTGATGGACGAGGCGCGGGCATGATCACGGCGCAGTTCGCGCTCGTCTGGGTCGGCTGGGTCCTTGCCGGTGCTTCGCCCGGCCCGGCCACGATGGGCATCGCGGGCACGGCGATGACAGCAGGACGGCGATCGGCGCTGTGCTTTGCGTTTGGCATTCTGGCGGGTGGGGCCAGTTGGGGCATCGCCGCCGCCTTGGGGCTGTCGGCGATCATGCTGGCGAATGCGTGGATCTTCGAACTGATCCGCTATGCCGGTGCGCTGTACTTGGGCTGGCTGGCGGCCAAGGCGCTGCGCCGGGCCGTATCGCCGCGTGGGGCGATCCTGGGAACACCGTTTTCCGGCAGCGGGCGGACCTTGTTCCTCAAAGGATGGGCGATCCACATCACCAACCCCAAGGCGATCCTCAGCTGGGGGGCGATCTATGCAATTGTGGCGCCACCGGACGCGACATTGACGATGCTCTTGGGATATTTCGGCTTGCTCTATACCGGCGGCATGATGGTTTTCATCGGCTACGCCGTGCTCTTTTCATCGGACCGGGTCGTGCGGGCCTACGCCGCCGCGCAACGCTGGTTCGATCTGGCCTTCGCCGGGTTCTTCGGCTTTGCCGCGTTCAAAATTCTGACGGCGCGGCTGCAATGATCCTCGGCATCGGCACAGACCTCGCAAATATCGAGCGGATCCAGGCCACGCTTGACCGTTTCGGCGACCGCTTCCGCAACAGGGTCTTTACCGAAACGGAACAGCGCAAGGCCGAACGGCGCGCCGACATCGCAGGCACCTACGCCAAACGCTGGGCCGCGAAAGAGGCATGTTCCAAAGCGCTGGGCACAGGCTTGCGCATGGGCATCTCGTGGAAGGATATGGCCGTCAGCAACATGCACACCGGCCAACCCGTGATGGCCGTGACGGGCTGGGCCGCCCAAAGGCTGGCCGAGATGACACCGCCGGGCCACGAGGCGATCATCCACGTGACGCTCACCGATGATCACCCTTGGGCGCAGGCCTTTGTCCTGATCGAGGCGCGGCCGATCACGCCCTGAAACTGCGGCGAATCGAAGCGGATTAACCTTTGAAACCGCCGGTTTTTGACGCCATGGCCAAAAACGTACATTTTGGCGGGTAAACGGCTCACTTTCCGAAAAATGACCTGAACCAAGGCATGTGAGGGGCCGTGAAAACGTAACCTTTGGCGACCAAGCTGTACGTTTTGCGCGCAGGTCCCGACAAATCCGCGCCCAAACCCGCCGCCAAAGCCCCCGTTAACGCAGCGCACGGTCCAATCCCGCCCCGCGCCTTGACACCCTCCCTTCACACCCGCATGTACCTGCGAAACAACCCAGCAGGAGCGCCCCATGGCCGCCAAGGAAAAAGCCCAAAACGGTGTGGTGGAAACGATCAAGACCATCGTCTATGCCCTGCTGATCGCGGGCGTCTTTCGCACGCTGTTTTTCCAACCATTCTGGATCCCCTCCGGCTCCATGAAAGAGACGCTGTTGATCGGCGATTTCCTCTTTGTGAACAAGATGGCTTATGGCTATTCCTACGCCTCTTGCCCCTCGATCCCGATGGTTGGTCTGGACGCGAAAAAGCTTTGTGGCTTCATCGATGGCGACAACACCCGCATCTGGGCGGGCGAACCTGAGCGGGGCGACGTGGTGGTCTTCCGGCACCCGATCCACGGTTCGGATTTCATCAAGCGGGTCATCGGTCTGCCCGGCGATACGGTCCAGGTTCAGAACGGCACGGTGATCCTGAATGGCACGCCCGTACCCCAGGAACCGGCAGGCCAATTCACTGAAATCTTTGACCGCCAGGGCCCCCAGGGCCTGCGGCCCCGTTGCGAAAACGGAACCGTGGGTGTGGGGGCTGAATGCACCAAATCACGCTTTGTCGAAACCTTTCCCAACGGGCGCGAACATATCGTTTTGAATGTGGGCAATCAGGGCTCTGACAACACGCCGGTCTTCCGGGTGCCAGAGAGGCATTTCTTCTTCATGGGCGACAACCGCGACAACTCCTCCGACAGTCGGATCGCTCAAGTGGCCGGTGGTGTGGGCTATGTCCCGTTCGAGAACCTGATTGGCCGGGCCGACCGGATCATGTTCTCGTCTGCGGGTCGCTCTATGCTGTTCTTCTGGACCTGGCGCGGGGATCGGTTCTTTAAGGGGATCGAGTGAAGCTGAGCGCAGAACTCAAAGCCTTTGAGGGGCGCATCGGGCACCGCTTTGCCGCGCCCGATCTGTTGATCGAGGCGGTCACGCATGCCTCCATGTCTTCGCCCACGCGCAGCGACAATCAACGGCTGGAATTTCTGGGCGACCGGGTGTTGGGGCTGGTGATGGCGCAGGCACTGCTTGAGGCGGACAAGGGTGCGGCAGAGGGCACTTTGGCCCCACGTTTCAATGCCTTAGTGCGCAAGGAAACCTGCGCGGACGTGGCCCGTGACATTGATCTGGGGGCTGTCATCCGGCTCGGCCGATCCGAGATGGTGTCGGGCGGGCGGCGCAAGCAGGCGCTGTTGGGTGACGCGGTCGAGGCGGTGATTGCAGCCGTCTACCTGGACGCTGGATTTGATGCTGCGCGCGACCTGATCCTGCGGCTCTGGGGCAAGCGGATATCAAAGGTCGAAGCGGATGCGCGCGACGCCAAAACCGCGCTCCAGGAATGGGCGCAGGCTCGTGGCCTCCTGCCGCCTGACTATGTTGAAACCAACCGTTCCGGGCCCGATCACGCGCCCGTCTTTACCATTTCCGCGCGGCTGAGCACGGGTGCAAGCGCCCAGGCCACTGCCGGTTCAAAACGCGAGGCCCAACAGGCCGCCGCCAAGGCCTTGTTGGCCCAACTGGAGCACGACACATGAGCACCCGCGCCGGATTTGTCGCCCTGATCGGAGAGCCCAATGCGGGCAAATCCACGCTGCTGAACCGTATGGTCGGGGCCAAAGTGTCGATCGTGACCCATAAGGTCCAGACCACCCGCGCCCGCATCCGCGGCGTCGCGATGGAGGGCGACAGCCAGATCGTATTTGTGGACACGCCGGGCCTTTTCAAACCCCGCCGACGGCTGGATCGCGCCATGGTCGCTGCGGCCTGGGGCGGGGCTGCGGATGCCGATGTCGTGGTGCTGATGATCGAGGCGCATCGCCGGGTGACCGAAGGGGTCGAACGCATCCTCGAAGGGCTGGCCGAGATTGGCCAGGGGCGCACTGTGGCGCTGGCCATCAACAAAATTGACCGGGTCGAGGCGCCCGCTCTGCTGAGCCTCGCGCAGGACTTGAACGACCGTTATGATTTTGCCGAAACCTTCATGATCTCCGCCGAAAAAGGGCACGGCGTCGATACCCTGCGCCAGTGGCTGGCGCAGCAGGTGCCCGAAGGTCCATGGCTCTACCCCGAGGACCAGATCGCCGACCTGCCCATGCGCATGATCGCAGCCGAAATGACCCGCGAAAAGCTGACCCTGCGTCTGCACCAGGAACTGCCCTATCAGCTCACGGTCGAGACCGAAAACTGGGAAGAACGCAAAGACGGCAGCGCCCGCATCGACCAGATTATCTATGTCATGCGCGACGGTCACAAAGGCATAGTGCTGGGCAACAAAGGCGAGACGATCAAGTCAGTGAGCCAGGCCAGCCGCGCAGAACTGACGGAGTTTCTGGGCCGCAAAGTGCACCTGTTCTTGCAGGTCAAAGTGCGCGAAAAATGGCAGGAAGAGGCGGAACGCTATTCCGAGATGGGGCTGGACTTCAAAGATGGAAACGCTTGATTTCATTGCCAATCGGCCCTCCGGGGGGGATTTTTTTGGAACAGAGAAGCCATGGCACGCCTGACGTCACGGTTCTGGGTGGATGCCTATCTGGCCCGGCTGCGATTTGCTGATGTGCCGGGGTTCGTGGTCGCCCATGGCGACGACACAGGCGGCGCGGTTCTGGTCAAACTGAACACGCTGGATGGGCAGGCTGTTCTCTTTCAACGCAGCTTTGATCTGATGTCCGACACCCGCGTCTGGGCCGAGCTGGCGAGTGGGGCCGAAGCCGAAGTGGACGCCGCTGTCACCCGCCAACGCGGCTTTGATCCCGACCTTTGGGTGATCGAAGTGGAGGACCGCCAAGGTCGGCATCTGCTTGATCAAGAGGGGCTGGCTTGACATGGAATGGCGCGGCACGGGCATATTACTGAGCGTGCGCCGCCACGGTGAAACCAGCGCGATCATTGACGTCTTTACCGAGAACCGCGGCCGCCACGCGGGCGTCGTGCGCGGCGGCACCAGCCGCAAGATCGCGCCGATCCTGCAACCCGGCGCGCAGTTGGACGTGGCTTGGCGCGCCCGGTTGGAAGACCACATCGGCAGTTTTGTGGTTGAGCCCGTGCGCAGCCGCGCGGCCCTGGTCATGGGCAACCGCTTGGCTCTCGCGGGGTTGAACGCGGTCACGGCGCTGCTGGTTTTTTGCCTGCCGGAGCGGGAAGCCCATGGACCGCTTTACCGCCAGACTGAACAGTTGTTGGACTTGTTGGGGCAGAACGATCTGTGGCCCTTGGCCTATCTGCGCTGGGAAGTTGCCTTGTTGAACGAGATGGGATTTGGCCTGGACTTGACGGCGTGTGCCGTGACCGGTGCGACCGAAGACTTGATCTATGTCTCGCCCAAAACGGGGCGGGCCGTTTCTGCCAAAGGGGCGGGTGAATGGGCGTCTCGTTTGCTGCCGCTGCCTGCGGTCTTGCAGGGCCAAGGGGAGGCGCCGGATGCTGAGGTGGCACAGGCCCTTGAAACGACCGGCTATTTCCTGAGTGCACATATGGCGCCTGATCTGGGCACGCGGCCCTTGCCCGATGCGCGGGCCCGCTTTGTCGCGGCGTTTACTCGGCGGGTTTGAACACCATTTCCGCGCCGGTGGCCGCGTGCAGGATCAAAAAGCCATCTCGCGTTTCAGAGTTTGCGACTTCAGCCAATATGTCAAAAAACACTGTCTCGGCCACCAGATCGGGGCAAGCCATCTTGGTCGCCATGATCGGTCCTACCTCGAACGCGGTTCCGCCGTTCAACAGGCGCGCAGCGTATCGGTTGCAGGGCGCACGGCCCGTGATTTGCCCGTCTTCGCCGATTGTGAGAGTGGCAGATGCGGAAAATGCCGTGCCGGATAATTCGATCAACTGCCAACTCGTAGCAGCACCGTCTGCCTGACACAGCGTGCCGCAGCCGATCAACAAAGCCGCAGCGCTGCGGATCATTTCAGCGCCAGTACCAGATCAACGAGGGTCGCATAGGCGACAAGGGCGTCGCCGTCATCCATATGCATCTGTTGCAGCCCCACGAGAGAGCCGTACGCGGCCTTGGCAAAGTCGTCATTGGTGATGCCAATTTCGGAGAGCAACGCCAGAAGGCGGGCCATTCGGGCCTCGTCCACTTCGGCCAAGACGGCGGACACTTTGGCATCCGACTGTGCCCAAGCCCGCAAGGCAGGGCCTGCCGCGTCGCTTTGAACGCTTTGACCAAACCGAATCATTTTGTCTGTGGAAGAACCATCCTGCCTCGCATCGGTTTCCAACTGGTCCAGAACGCCTGCTTTCCATTGCGCAAGCAGTTCGGCCTGAAAGGCGGGTACATCCTTGAAATGCCAGTAAAAAGACCCCTTCGAGGTCTTGAGGTGACGTGCCAGCGGTTCGGCCCGAAGCGCAGAGGGTCCGAGAGCCGTCAACTGATCCAGCCCGGCATCAATCCAGGCGGCGGGGGAGAGGGGTGCTTTAGCCATATGATTGCGATACGCCTGCGTATTTCTCGTTTCAAGCGAAAGCGGGGATGTTGACGCGCATCGGCGTTATGCCGCACATGGCTTGTGGTTGAATGCGCGGAAATTCAGCATTTTGCGGTCGCTTTTTACATTGCGGACACGATCGCGAGGCCCACAACTAGAAGCATCGATCCTGCCATGGCGAAGTTGACGCGCCTTTGTTGGTGCGGCGGCAGGTTGAGTTCCTTGAGCAAGCCGCCAAACCAGACCCAAAGCACATGAATAGGCAGCCAGATCGCATTCACGATGATCAGTTTCCAGATGACTTCAGCCACCAGTGCGTCAGGAAAGATGGCAAAGCCGGAAAAGAGAGCGGTGTTGACGGCATAGGCTTTGGGATTGATTGGCTGGAGCAGGATACCGGCCATCACGCCGGGTTCGGAGGTTGCAGGGGAAAAGGCGAGGTTCGAGCCTGCGAAGGCGATCCGCAATGCGAGGTAGAGCAGGTAGGCGGTCGAAGCGACAAAGAGGGCGGTGCGCAGCCATGGCGTGGCGAGCACCAAAGCGGCGAGGCCAGAGATCACCGCGAGGATCACCAGGTTGTTCCCGATAAAAAGGCCAAGCACATAGCGTAACCCGGGGCGCATCCCATAGGCAGCGCCGACGCCCGCGGCAGACAGCACCCCAGGGCCGGGGGTGATGATCAGGAAAAAGACGGCGGCTGCAAAGGTGAGCATCGTGCCACAGTGCCTGTTTTGCGGATGTGGTCAATTGGGCGCTGGCGGAAACCGACACGGTTTCTGGCCCGATTTCCGTGTCGGAAATCGCCGCGCCTAGCCCAAGAGGCGGCGTGCGATGACTTGGGCCTGGATTTCAGCGGCGCCTTCAAAGATGTTCAGGATCCGTGCATCGCACAGCACCCGGCTGATCTTGTATTCCAGCGCGAATCCATTGCCACCGTGGATCTGCAACCCGTTGTCCGCTGCCGCCCAGGCCACGCGCGCACCCAGCAGCTTTGCCATGCCGGCCTCCACGTCACACCGCCGCCCCTCGTCCTTTTCGAAGGCCGAAAAATAGGTCAATTGCCGCGCCACCATGATCTCCACCGCCATCATCGCCAGTTTGTTGGCCACACGGGGGAAGTTGATCAGTGCCTTGCCGAATTGTTTGCGGTCCAGCGCGTATTGCATCGACAGGTCGAGGGCTGATTGCGCCACACCGATGGCGCGGGCCGCCGTCTGGATACGCGCGGATTCAAAGGTTTCCATCAACTGTTTGAAACCCTTGCCCTCTTCGCCGCCAAGCAGGTTTTCGCCCTTGACCTGAAACCCGTCAAAGCCCAGTTCGTATTCCTTCATTCCGCGGTATCCGAGCACTTCAATCTCGCCACCGGTCATCCCGTCGGTGGGGAAGGGGTTTTCGTCTGTGCCGGGTGTCTTTTCGGCCAGGAACATCGACAGACCCTTGTAGTCGGTTGTGTTCGGATCAGTCCGTGCGAGCAGCGTCATCACTTGGGTGCGCGTGGCGTGGGTTATCCAGGTCTTGTTCCCTGTAATGGTATAGTCGCCATCTGCGCCCTTGACGGCGCGGGTGCGCAGGCTGCCCAGGTCAGAGCCTGTGTTGGGTTCAGTGAACACGGCCGTGGGCAGCGTTTCGGCGCTGGCCAGTTTCGGCAGCCATTTCTGTTTCTGTTCTTCGGTGCCGCCCGCGATAATCAACTCTGCCGCAATCTCGGACCGGGTGCCAAGCGAACCCACGCCGATATAGCCGCGCGACAGTTCTTCGCTGACCACGCACATGGACGCCTTGGACAGACCAAAGCCGCCATATTCCTCGGGAATGGTCAGGCCAAAAACACCCATTTCGGCCAGCTCTTCGATAACCTCCATCGGGATCAGCTCGTCCTTGAGATGCCATTCGTGAGCAAAGGGTTCGACCTTTTCCACCGCATAGCGACGGAACTGTTCGCGGATCATCTCAAGCTCGTCATCAAGGCCCGATGTGCCCACCGTGATCTCGGCGCTGCGTTCTTGCATCAGTGCCACAAGGCGAATGCGCGCGGCTTGGGTATTGCCACCCTGGGTGAGGGCCTGGATTGCGGGCACCATCATGGCCCGCATGTCTTCCTGGCTCAGTCCCATGTCTTGCAGGCGCAGAACTTCGCCCTGGTTCATCTGGATACCGCCATAGATTTGCCAGAGGTATTCGCCAAAAGCGATCTGATGGATCAGGGCCTCGACCTCGCCGAATTTGTTATCGGCGTTCAGGGCCTCGGCCCATTTCTGCATCTGGCGTAGCGATTCGGCATATGTGGCCAGCCATGCCAGCCCGTGGGCGGCGGTTTGGTGCTGTTCGACCAGCGCGGCCGAGATGCGGCCGTCAACGGTCAGTTCCTTGCGCAGCCGGTTGCGCGCGATCTCGAAAACAGCGTCCACCGGCGCAATCGCAGCACCAGTCAGCGTCAGAAGATCATCAAGCAAAACGGGCGCGACATTGCCCAAATCCTGTCCGTCATGTGCCATTGCGCGGCTCCTCATTTCTGGTCTTGGCCGTCCTATCTATTTTGCAGGTGCAGCGCAACAAATATTCGTTTTGCTGCGGCCATTTATTCTATTCTTTCGCGTTGTCTTTTTGCAGTGCGGCGCTAGCAAGGGGCTATGCGCCCGGGTAAGACTGCCGCATGGATATATTTTTCAGCCTTTTGACCCCGGGCCTGTGGCTTATTGCGCTGAGTATCGCGGTATTGGGGGGCTTCGTCAAAGGTGTGGTCGGTTTTGCCATGCCGACGGTTGTGATCTCTGGCCTGTCCTCGTTCATCGCGCCCGAACTGGCATTGGCGGGGCTGATTCTACCTACGCTGGTCACCAATGGCACGCAGGCTTTGCGGCAGGGGATCGGCCCGGCATTGGCGGCGGCGCGGCGATTCTGGGTCTATCTTTCGGTGGGCGGTGTCGTTCTGGTGGCCAGCGCGCAACTGGTGCGGGTGCTGCCAATCGGGGTGATGCTGGGCTTTATCGGCTTTGCGGTGACGTTCTTTACCCTTGTGCAATTGGCCGGATGGGGCCTGCGCCTGGCACACCAAAGCCCGCGGGTTGAAGCGGTGATCGGTGTGATTGCAGGGGTTTTGGGCGGGCTGTCCGGTATCTGGGGGCCGCCTACGGTGATGTATCTGACCGCCCTCGGCACGGAAAAGACCGAACAGATGCGGGTACAGGGCGTAATCTATGGTTTGGGCGCGCTCGCACTTTTGGGCGCGCATATCGGCTCTGGTGTGCTGCGCGCCGAGACGCTGCCGCTGAGCCTGGCTCTCATTGCCCCGGCGTTGCTGGGGCAATGGGTCGGTGGTAAAGTGTTGGACCGGATCGATCAGGCCGCATTCAAACGGGCGACATTGCTTGTCTTGCTGATTGCGGGCCTGAACTTGATCCGGCGGGCGGTTTTCGCTTAGGACGCGCGGCGTGCGACGGTGAGGCCGGACACGTCTTCGATAAAGGTCACGATACGCGACTTGATCTTTTCGTCTTCGATGGCGGCCAACGCGTTCACGATGTCCAGGCCATTGTCGCGGCGCGGTGTCGGATCGGCGTCTACGATACCTTCGAAAAAGTAAGAGGTCGGCACGTCCAGAATGCGCGACAGCTCAAACAGGCGGCTGGCTGCGATGCGGTTCGATCCAATCTCGTATTTCTGGATCTGTTGGAAGGACAGTTGCAGGCGCTTGGCCACATCTGTTTGCGACATCCGCCGCAGCGTACGAATTTGTTTCAGCCGTTTACCTACATGAATGTCCACGTCGTGTGCCATTGACCAATTACCTCCGGTTGATTTGTTTCAAGAGTGATCGGCGATCAGACGATTTCGTTCAATTGACTAGTTTTGTACCTTTTGCACACGTAAATGTTGCATTGATGTATGATTGTTTTTACCGTAATGTGTTATTGATAATACATTAGGGGATTCCTCTTGAACGCGCCTGTGACCGAATTCCGGGATATGAACCAACCGTTGCTGTTTGAGATGATCCGCTCATTCACAACTTTGGCGCGTACTTTGAACCTGTCCCACGCCGTGGCCGAGCTGCAAAGCACCCGCCAAACCGTCCGCCGCCATATCTCTCAACTCGAAGAGTTGCGCGGCGAGCGCTTGTTTGACGTCATCAACCGCCGCTATGAGTTGACGCCCGAAGGCGAGGCAGCGCTGCCCTCGGCCTTGTCCCTGCTGGGGCACGGGCGGCTGTGGCTACGGGGTCAGATCAAGGACGTGGATGGCCTGATGGGCATGTCCTATGAGGACGGCAAGGGCTGGTACTACTATCAGCAGCAACTGCCCATTAACACTGCCTGGTCCAACTCTTCGGCCCTCATGCGCACGGCCATTCGTTGCTGGGCAGAGACGGATGGCGCACTGGAACACCCTAAAATGAACGCGATCCGGCCCTATGTGCTGATCTATCGCGACACGGCGGCGGGTTGGATCTGTACCGAAGTGGGGGAGCGGTCATTCTATTCCAAATGGTGGGGTTGGGCCAATGCGCGCAGCTCTGTCGGTCGGTCCCTTGATCAGTTCCCCTTTGGGCCCGAACTTGCCCGCGTCATGGACGTGCCGCTGCGCGAAGTGCAGACCACCCATGGTATGCGCATCGATCAGGTTGTGACCCGTGTGCCGCGCACCTCCGGCGGCGAGCCTGAGCACCTTGTTTTTGATCGTTTGCTGCTGGGATGTCAGATGCCGGACGGCAGTTTTGCCCTCATGGTCATCGTCGATCGACCGGATGTGATTCGGGTAAATGGGCTGGATCAATCAGCGCTAGAAGAGATGGCGGAGGACGTTTACATTAATTTTAGTAATATTTAAGCAGTATTGGGCGTTTCGCCTTACATCCGGTACACTCGCTTCATCTTATACGAGAAGGAGAGAGTCGGGTGACGTTCCACAATATGCATTTTGGCGAAAGATTCGTCGCTTCCAGCATGAGGCTTTTTGCAGCCCATGGATTAACGCTGCGCGTTGGATATGACTTTCAGCAGTATAAATCCCTGCTGGAAACGGCGCGGCCGGGGCATACGATCGGGGTTCCGTTTGACCCCGACCAGCATGATTTCAGCGATGGTTCCGCGTTCTGGATTGTTGCAACAGATCAGCAGGGCGCAGTCGTCCACACCCAGACCCTTCGTTTGCTGAATGTGACAGGCATCAGTCTGGCCGATCATCTGACTGCCCATTTTACAGACTTTCCGCCTCCTTCCATGGCGCTCGATTTGGACAAGTCCAACTATAGGGCAGGTCCTGGCGCGCAGCGTATGACGGGCCGCATTGCCTATCATGGTGAATTCTGGATCGGAGGGGCGCCCGGCCAGTTCCGAGGCAGTGGTGTGTCGACCGTTCTATGTCGGTACGGGTTCTGGATGGCGATGCAGCATTGGGACCCGGACCATATGTTCGCTTTCATGTTGAACACGGTTGCCTACAAGGGCCTGGCCGCCCGCACCGGTTGGATGCACAGCGACCCGGCCGCCTTGCAGTGGTTCCCCGCCAGCGGGCAGCCCCCGATTGAAACCGTGCTGTCCTATCTGCATCGCGGAGATATCGAGTATCTGCTCGATCTGCCGATTGCGCAGCCGATGATGGAACCCGCTGCGCAAGCGGCCTGATCGTCAAACGGCCGAGCGAGGCCGCCGCTATCCGATAGCGGCGGCTTTCACGTCCTCGTCGATATAGGGCAGGTACTGTTCGAAGTTGTTGGAGAACATGTCGACCAGTTTTGCGGCCTGCTTGTCATAGGCGGCGGCATCGTCCCAGGTCCGACGTGGATCGAGCAGGATGTCAGCCACACCCGGCACGGACACAGGCACTTCGAACCCAAAGTTGGGGTCTTTGCGGAAATCACCCGCCGCAAGTGTCCCGTCCAAAGCCGCTGTCAGCAAGGCGCGGGTCGCCCGGATCGGCATCCGGCTGCCCGTGCCATATGCCCCGCCGGTCCAGCCTGTGTTCACCAGCCAGCAAGCAGCACCGTGTTTTGCGATCTTTTCCTGCAACAGCTTGCCATAGGTTTCGGGGCGGCGTGGCATGAACGGCGCACCGAAACAGGTGGAGAATGTGGGCTCGGGCTCTGTCACGCCCCGCTCTGTTCCGGCCACTTTGGACGTAAATCCGGACAAGAAGTGGTACATCGCCTGTGCGGGTGTCAGCCGCACGATCGGGGGCAGAACGCCAAAGGCATCGCAGGTCAGCATAATGATATTCTTGGGATGGCCGCCCAAAGCAGAGCTGGACGCGTTCGAAATATAGTGCAGCGGATAAGCGCAGCGCATGTTGGCCGTCAGGCTATCATCCTCAAAGTCGAGGTCCTTGGTATCGAGGTCAAAGACCATATTTTCGATCACCGTGCCGAATTTTTCGGTTGTGGCGTAGATTTCAGGCTCGGCCTCGGCGCTCAGGTTGATGGTCTTGGCATAGCAGCCACCCTCAAAGTTGAACGTGCCCCGGTCGGACCAGCCATGTTCGTCGTCGCCAATCAGGATGCGGCCCGGGTCAGCGGACAACGTCGTCTTGCCCGTGCCCGACAGGCCAAAGAACACGGCGGTATCCACCGGGTTGCCATGGGCGTGGTTGGCCGAGCAGTGCATGGGCATCACGCCGCGGTCAGGCAGCAGGTAGTTCAGTAGGGTAAAGACCGATTTCTTGTTCTCGCCCGCATATTCCGTGCCACCGATCAGGATCAGCTTGCGGTCAAAGTTCATCGCAATGACGGTCTCGGACCGGCAATTATGCTTGGCCGGATCGGCTTGGAACGAGGGGCAGTTGATCACGGTAAAGTCCGCGAGGAAGTCATTCAGGTCCTCGGCATCGGGACGGCGCAGCAGGTGGCGGATAAACAGGCCATGCCAGGCCAGTTCGGTCACCATTCGGACGTTGATGGAATAGCTGGGGTCAGCCCCACCGGTCAGGTCCTGAACGAAATAATCGCGGCCCTTCATATGCTCGATCATATCGGCATA
Organism: uncultured Tateyamaria sp.; assembly: GCF_947503705.1. GTDB lineage: Bacteria > Pseudomonadota > Alphaproteobacteria > Rhodobacterales > Rhodobacteraceae > Tateyamaria. Next base: position 1,215,291 of record NZ_CANNES010000001.1, read on the forward strand.
AAGAGCATCGAACCCTTCGGGTGACATCTCTGCGTTGTTTTCCCACCAGATCGTATCGGCGACGCTGTCGGTCTTGACGACGTGCTTGTCCTTGGGCGACCGGCCCGTGAACTTGCCGGTGGTCACCAGAAAGGTGCCGCCCTTGCCCAATGTGCCCTCTTTGCGGGCCAGGGCCTCTTCGATCAGGGCAGGTTCGATCAGGTTGTAATAGACATTCCCCAGCCCTGTGATCCCTTGATCTTCCAGCTGAAACTGCGGGTTTACCCGTCCAAATGTCATGTGGTGCTCCTGATCCCGCCCATCGGCGTTCCGTGTAAGAGGATGCCCGAAGGCAGTGTGAAACCGATGCAGAGTCGCGTCGGTTTTCTGGTCTTAACATGCGGATTCACAAGGTGAACAGGCAGCTTTGTCTCAGTTAGCGCCATCATGGCGAACGGTTGCGCAAACAGGCGGTCCCGGCGGTACACCCAAAGCGGGAATGTGCGATAATTTAGTCATTACTAACCAATTTCTGGCGATGGTTGGCCGGTAATCCTTGGGTGATTCGCACTTATGGATTGATTCGAAAGGCCAAAACCGGGACAATGAAGAAAAAATAACGATCATGAGCAGTATAAGGAAACAGGCAATGTCCAAGATTGCATTGGTGGACGACGACAGGAATATCCTGACGTCTGTGTCCATGACACTTGAGGCCGAAGGCTTTGAGGTTGAGACATATAACGACGGCCAGGCGGCGCTTGATGCCTTTAACAAGCGCCTGCCAGACATGGCAGTGCTGGACATCAAGATGCCCCGCATGGACGGCATGGACCTGTTGCAGCGGCTGCGCCAGAAAACCGCAATGCCTGTGATTTTCCTGACGTCCAAGGATGATGAAATCGACGAGGTGCTGGGCCTGCGCATGGGCGCAGACGATTATGTGAAAAAGCCGTTTTCGCAGCGTCTCTTGGTTGAACGCATTCGCGCACTCTTGCGCCGCCAGGATGCCGTGGCTTCCGAAGAAATTGGCGTCACCGAAGAGACAAAGGTGATGGAACGCGGCGATTTGCGGATGGATCCACTGCGCCATGCGGTCAGCTGGAAGGGCAACGATGTGTCCCTGACGGTCACTGAATTCCTGCTGCTTCAAGCGCTTGCCCAGCGTCCCGGCTTTGTGAAGTCACGCGATCAGCTGATGGATGTGGCCTATGACGATCAGGTCTATGTGGATGACCGCACCATCGACAGCCACATCAAACGCCTGCGCAAGAAAATGCGCACAGCGGATCAGGAATTCTCGGCGATTGAGACGCTTTACGGCATCGGCTATCGTTATAACGAAGAATAATGCGCGCCTTGCGCGGCATTGGCCAAGGGGACATTCGTGCGTGACATGAGCACCCCACCATCGCGCGACGGGGACGTTGTGCTTGGGGAGGACTGGGTTGCGCCCGAGCGCGTGGCCCCGTCAGAGATGCGCGACACGCGTGCCCGGCGCGGGCGGTTCTCTCTGCGCGCGTCACCCCTGACCCGCAAGATCGTCTATTTCAACCTGATCGCATTATATGTGCTGGTCGGTGGTATCCTGTACCTCAACTCAACCCGTGACAGCCTCGTTGATCAGCGGATCTCCACTCTGGTATCCCAGGCGGAGTTGATCGCTGACGTGATGGAGGCGCAGTTGCCATCGGGTGCCCCTGTGAACCTCGCGACAGGCGATGGGATTGATGTTTCAGGCACCTTGGATGGCCTGGATGTCCGGATTGGTCATGACGTCTATGTCTTTGATACCGCCGAAGAGTTGATTGCCCAAACGCAAGGGCAATTGGAACCTTTGCTGCCTGAACGGCAGACTGGAAACGACAGCGCGTTTCTGACTGACAGCCTGAGCTGGGTGTGGGGTATCGTTTCAGCGCCCTTTGCCGCGGAGCCGGCCCCTGCGATTGCCGTTGAAGACCAGCTTCGCGAGCTTGTTGCGCAGTCGTTGGAGGGACGTACACAGATTAGCGATGGCCTCGACACAAGCGGCGGCAAGCTCTTCAGCGTCGTAACGCCGATTATACAGAACGATGTTGCTGTGGGCGTCGTCGCCTTGACCAGTGCCTTGGGCGAGATCGACAACCTTGTGCGCAGTGAACGTGAACGCGTATTGCAGATGTTTGTCATCGCCACACTTGTGTCCATCGGCCTCAGCCTCGTGCTGGCCTCGACCATCGCAAATCCGCTGGCCGATCTGGCGGCCGCCGCCGAACTGGGACGCGACAAGAATGCCCGCAAGGTAAACCCGGGCCGCATCCGTATCCCCGACCTGACCGCGCGCCCGGACGAAATCGGTCGCCTCTCCGGTGCTTTGCGCGGAATGATTGCGGCCCTGTATAATCGGATTGACGGCAACGAACAGTTCGCCGCCGATGTCGCCCACGAGATCAAGAACCCGCTAGCCTCGCTCCGCTCTGCGGTTGGCACACTGCGGATGATCAAGCGTGAGGATCAACGCGAGAAACTGTTGGATGTGATCGAACATGACGTCCGCCGGTTGGACCGATTGGTCAGCGATATTTCAAACGCCTCGCGCCTCGACAGCGAGTTGGTGAAGGAAGAGGAAGAATCCTTTAACCTTCTGCAAATGCTTCAAAATCTCGGCCAGTATCTGGGGGAAGACGCACGCGGCAAAGGCATTGAGTTCATCACCGATCTACCCGCGCAACCGGTCGAAGTTCAGGGCCTAGAGGCCCGTTTGGCGCAGGTCTTTGTCAATCTGATCACCAACGCGATTTCATTCTGTGAAGAGGGCGACGCGATCCGGGTTTGGGCCCGCAAACGGGAAAACCGTGTCCTGATCGTTGTCGAAGATACCGGGCCCGGTATCCCGGATCAGGCGCTGACCAAAATTTTCAAACGGTTCTATTCGCAGCGTCCCGATGAGCACTTTGGGAACAACTCTGGCTTGGGTCTTGCGATCTCCAAACAGATCGTCGAGGCACATGGTGGCGTGATTTGGGCCGAGAACATCCGCCCAACCGACGCTGACATCACGTCCGAACCGCTCGGCGCCCGATTTGTTGTGGGTCTTCCCGTCTAAAGGTCTGTCATGCTGGAAACCTTGCTCCACGCGAATGCGGTTGCCGTGGACGGGCAAGGGGTGTTGATTACAGGTGCGTCTGGCAGTGGAAAATCCAGTCTGAGCTTGCAGTTGATGACCCTTGGGGCGCAGTTGATTGCTGACGACCAAACCCAGTTGCGCCTCATGAGCGCTCAGGTCTGGGCCAGCTCACCGCCCACCACGCGCGGCCTGATCGAGGCGCGCGGCGTGGGAATCCTAACTGCCGATCCGTGTGAGGCACCCATTGCCCTTGTGATTGACCTTGATCTGCTTGAGACAGAACGCCTGCCACAACGGCACAGTGTCACTTTGTTGGACCGACCCATCATTTGCCTTCACAAAGTGGACAACCCTGCTTGGCCTGCGGCGATTATGCAATATCTGAAAGGGTCTCGAAGGGATCCGTCATGACCGCAGAAACGCCCACCCATCGCCGCCTTGTGCTTGTCACTGGCCCGTCCGGCGCGGGCCGCTCCAGCGCTATTCGTGTGCTCGAAGATCTTGGATATGAGGCCATCGACAACATGCCGCTTCGCTTGTTGCGCCCTTTGTTGGATAATCCGGGCACTGACGCGCCTCTCGCCTTGGGGATCGATCCGCGCAATCGCGATTTTTCAGTCACCGCGATCATGGACGCGTTGGGCCAGATTGCGGCGCTGCCTGATCTTGTGCCTGAACTGCTCTATCTTGATTGCAGCACCGATGTGCTCTTGAATCGGTTTTCCGAAACGCGCCGCCGCCATCCTCTGGCCGCCTCCGATCGGGTGGAGGCAGGCATACACAGAGAGCTTGAATTGTTGGCCCCGCTGCGCGCTCGGGCCGATGTGCTGATCGATACCTCAGCGCTCAATGTTCACGAGTTGCGCACCGAGGTCGAACATTGGTTTTCGCCGGGTGATCAAAGCCAATTGGCTGTTTCGGTTCAGAGCTTTAGCTATAAACGCGGGCTGCCACGCTCGGTCGATATGGTGTTTGATTGCCGGTTCTTGAAAAATCCATTCTGGGACCCGGATTTGCGGGCAGGAACAGGCAAGGATTCAAAAGTTCAAACCTGTATCCAAAGCGACCCGCGTGCCGCCCCCTTTGAGGAAAAAGTGCGGGATATGGTGCAGTGGTTGCTGCCCGCCTACCTCGAAGAGGGCAAATCCCACCTCTCTGTCGCCTTCGGTTGCACAGGTGGGCAACACAGGTCGGTGGCAATGGCAGAAAGCTTGGCAGCGGCCCTTGCGCAGTCGGGCTGGCAAGTGTCTATTCGCCATCGCGAGTTGGACCGCCGCAAACGGGAAGAGGCAAAAGTTTGATCGGCATAGTGATCGTGGCCCACGGAGGCCTTGCGGGCGAATACCTCAAAGCCATCGAACATGTCGTTGGTGCCCAACGGGGCGTGCGCGCCATTGCCATCGAAGCCGATCATGACCGCCCAACCAAAGAAATCGAAATTTGCCGCGCGGCGGACGAGGTGGATACCGGGGATGGCGTCGTGGTTGTCACGGACCTGTTTGGCGGTTCGCCCTCAAACCTGAGCCTCTTGGCCTGCCAACCTCAGAACAGGCGTATTCTTTACGGTGCCAACTTGCCGATGTTGATCAAGCTGGCCAAAAGTCGCCAGCTTGAATTGACCGATGCCGTGCGCGCAGCCCTGGATGCGGGTAAGAAGTATATCGATAGCCAGAATATCAGTGCGGACACATAACACAGATGACCCAATCCTCTCTCAAAATCGTTAACGTCAAGGGATTGCATGCCCGTGCATCTGCCAAACTGGTCGAGGTGGTTGAGGCCTTTGATGCAAACGCCACCGTATCCAAGGATGGTATGTCTGCATCAGGTGACAGCATTATGGGTCTTTTGATGTTGGCAGCGCCCATGGGAAGTTTTATTGACGTTGAAACGTCCGGGCCGGACGCAGACGCCTTGATCGAGGCGCTGTCGGCGCTGGTCGCAGACAAATTCGGTGAAGAGGCCTGATCAAGCGATCAGCCGCTTTGAGCGTCAAGATAAGGTGGCAACCCTTTGGTGGACCATACGCATAACATGACCAAACTGGCAAAGCCCGAGACGGTGAGCTTTGCCAAATATGATCGCAGCAGCTTGTCCTATGCCTCGACTTTCGAGGACCCCCGCAAGGCGGCGTTCATCCGGGTTATGGAGGCGCTGACAGGCAAGCTGACGATCCTGCGGTTGATCCGCAAGTTCGAGCGCCAAGGCGCACCGAAGGGCCAGGCGTTTTGGCGCGCGTGCCTCGATGTGATGGGCATTGAGCTGACAACACCGCAGGCCCAGTTGGACCGCATCCCCAAGGAAGGTCCGGTGATCATCGTTGCGAACCACCCGCATGGGATGGTCGATGGCATGATTTTTGCCGATCTCATTGGGCGTGTGCGTCCTGATTACCGCATTCTCACCCGCTCGCTGTTGACGTCTATCGACGAGGTGGCGGGCAGCTATATGATCCCGGTGCCGTTCCCACATGACGACGACGCGCAGCGCAAGGGCGTTGAAATGCGTGCCAAGGCGATGGCACACCTCAAGGACGGTGGTGTCGTCGCGCTGTTTCCCTCTGGCGTGGTTGCTGTGTCGGACACCTGGTGGGGCCCGGCCGTCGAAGGAGAGTGGAACGTCTTTACGGCGCAGCTTATCCGACGTTCCGGCGCGACCGTTGTGCCGATGTTCTTCCCGGGCCAAAACAGCCGCGCCTACCAGATAGCGAACAAGCTTTCGCCGATGCTGCGTCAGGGTCTGTTGCTGCACGAGATCGTACATTCGCTGAACAAGCCTCAAGGACCGGTTGTGGGCCATCCGCTGGATCGCGACTTTGTCGATGGATTCAAGGATGATCCGCGCGGCTTCATGGCGTGGTTGCGCACGCATACCCTCGACCTCAAGGACTAGGGTCAGCCAAGCGCGCTGGTGGAAAATGACACATTTTCCAGCCGTTTTCCGACACGGAAAACGATCACCGCGTCGGCACGGGGGTTTCTCCGCGGTAATCGTAAAATCCACGTTGTGACTTGCGCCCCAGCCATCCCGCTTCAACATATTTCGTCAGCAGAGGGCAAGGGCGGTATTTGGTGTCGGCCAATCCGTCATGCAGCACATTCATGATCGCGAGACAGGTGTCCAACCCGATAAAGTCGGCCAGTTCCAGCGGCCCCATCGGGTGGTTGGCCCCAAGTTTCAGGGATGAGTCGATGGATTGGACCGAGCCCACACCTTCATAAAGGGTATAGACTGCCTCGTTGATCATTGGCATCAGGATACGGTTGACGATGAAAGCAGGGAAATCTTCGGCACTGGCCGATGTCTTGCCGAGCTTGTCCACGACAGTCTTGCAGGCGTTGAACGTCTCGGCGTCTGTTGCGATCCCGCGGATTAATTCGACCAGTTGCATCACCGGCACCGGGTTCATGAAGTGAAAACCCATGAATTTTTCGGGGCGATCCGTCCGACTGGCCAGCCGTGTGATCGAGATGGACGACGTGTTCGACGTCAGAATCGTATGGGGCTGCAGATGCGGTACCAGATCCTCGAAAATCGCCTGTTTGATCGTTTCACGCTCGGTCGCGGCCTCAATCACCAGATCGGTGGCCCCAAGGTCCGTCGGGACTTGCGTGGTCGCAATACGGTCCATTGCGGCGGCTTTGACATCGGCGCTGATTTTGTCACGGCTGACCTGGCGTTCGAGGTTCTTGTCGATGGTGGCCACCGCGGCCTTGAGCGCATCGCCAGAAACATCCGTCAGCATGACGTCATAACCGGCTAGCGCCATCACATGGGCGATCCCATTGCCCATCTGTCCGGCGCCTACAATTCCAACGGTTTTGATGTCCATGCCGATCCCCTTTGTCTGCCGCCGTACCATAGGGCGCGCGCCACAGCAGGGGCAAGGGCAGGTGCGCCTTGAAATGGCCATGATCTGTTAGGGAAACCGAAAGGGCATCCGCGCAATATCCACATCGGGTGAGTTAACATATTTGAGAGTGGGTATCATGAGTTTCGATGCATTGAGTCCGGGGGGGCTCGACTATCTGCCGTGTCGCTACGGCAGTTCCAAAATCCTGTTCCGGGGTCCGCGCAGGCCCTTGGACAGTCCTTATATCGCGTTTTTTGGCGGCACGACCACATATGGCAAGTACATCGCGACACCTTTCCCGGATTTGGTGGAGGGCGCATTGGGCACCACTTGCATCAACTTTGGCTGTGTGAATGGCGGTATCGACCTTTATGCGGCTGATCCCTATCTGCGCGAGGTGGCCAACAGTGCCAGCGTCACGGTTATCCAAGTCACCAGCCCGCGCAACATTTCGAACCGGTTTTACCAGGTGCATCCGCGCCGCAACGACCGGTTTGTCGAGGCGTCCGCCTTGTTGCGCGCCATATACCGCGAGGTGGATTTCGCCGAATTCAACTTCACCAACCACATGCTCCAACGTTTGCAGCTCATCTCGCCTGAACGCTTCCTCGCCGTTGTCGAAGAGTTACAGGCCGCATGGCGCGCACGCATGCGCCTAACGCTCAGCCAGATGTCAGGCAAGACAATCCTGCTTTGGGCCAGCGGTGCGCCACCGCAGGACACAGCCCTTGATATCGACCACGATCCGGCCTTTGTGACGCGGGCCATGGTGGATGATCTGCGGCCCATGGTGACAGAGGTTGTCGAGGTTGTAGCTTCGCCTGACGCAAAGGCGGCGGGGACCGAAGGAATGGTGTTTGCCGATATGGATGCGGCAGCGGCCAAGACGATGTTGGGCCCGCAAATGCACCGGGAGGTCGCGGATGCCTTGGCGAAGACACTTGACCAGATGATATGAAAAAAGCCCGCCGGTTGGACCGGCGGGCTTTGTCACTTCATGGAGAGATGACTTAAAGCTTGGATACCAGCTCTGGCACAGCGTCAAAGAGGTCTGCAACCAGGCCATAGTCGGCAACCTGAAAGATCGGTGCTTCCTCGTCCTTGTTGATGGCAACGATGATCTTGCTGTCTTTCATGCCGGCAAGGTGCTGGATCGCACCCGAGATGCCAACCGCGACGTAAAGATCAGGGGCCACAACCTTGCCTGTCTGACCCACTTGCCAGTCGTTGGGGGCATAACCCGAGTCCACCGCGGCGCGCGATGCGCCAACAGCGGCACCCAGTTTGTCGGCCAGCGATTCAATCAGGGCAAAGTCCTCTTCGGAGCCGACGCCACGTCCGCCGGACACAACCACGCCTGCCGACGTCAGTTCAGGACGATCGCTTGCGGCAACCTTATCCTCGACCCAGGACGACAGGGCAGGATCAGCGGCTGCGCCAATGGTTTCCACCGAAGCCGAACCGCCGGTTTCCGCTGCATCGAATGTGGACGTACGGAAGGTGATCACCTTCTTGGCGTCGTTCGACTTCACCGTCTGGATCGCGTTACCCGCGTAGATCGGGCGCGTGAACGTGTTGGCGTCAATGACGCTGATCGCTTCGGAAATCACCATAGCGTCCAGCAGGGCCGCAACGCGTGGCATCACGTTCTTGGCGTCTGTGGTCGCGGGCGCAACGATATGCTCATAGTCGCCTGCCAGCGACACGATCAGGTCCGCCACCGGCTCGGCCAGACGCTTTCCATAGAGCGCGTCTTCGGCGCACAGCACCTTAGCCACGCCTTGAATGGTCGCGGCCTCGGCTGCGGCGTCCGCACAGGTTGCACCCGTGGCCAGCACGGTCACGTCGCCCAGGGCGGCGGCGGCTGTCACGGCTTTGGCGGTGGCGTCCATTGCCAGTTCGCCATCATTGATTTCTGCCAAAAGGAGTACGGCCATTACACTGCTCCTGCTTCTTTGAGTTTCTCGACCAGTTCGTCCACGGAACCGACCTTGATGCCTGCAGCGCGGGCCTCGGGCTCTGTGGTGCCGATGATCTCCAGACGCGGGGATGCGTCCACGCCATAATCAGCGGCAGTCTTTTCATCCAGCGGCTTGCGCTTGGCCTTCATGATGTTGGGCAGCGACGCATAGCGCGGCTCGTTCAGGCGCAAGTCCACGGTAATGACGGTGGGCATGTTGACCTCGATGGTCTGCAAGCCTCCGTCCACTTCGCGTGTCACCTTGGCCTTGTCGCCCGCAATCTCGACCTCGGAGGCGAAGGTTGCCTGGCTCCAGCCCATAAGGGCCGACAGCATCTGGCCGGTGGCGTTCATGTCGTTGTCGATAGCCTGCTTGCCGCACAGCACGAGGCCGGGCTGCTCTTCGTCGATGATCCCTTTGAGGATTTTGGCGACGGTCAGCGGCTCGATGTCGGTGTGTACGTCGTCAGCGGCAATCACCAGAATGGCGCGGTCCGCACCCATGGCCAGGGCCGTGCGAAGGGTTTCCTGCGCTTGTTTGACACCGACCGAGACTGCGATGATCTCTTCGGCCTGACCAGCCTCTTTGAGGCGGATCGCCTGTTCGACGGCAATTTCGTCAAACGGGTTCATCGACATTTTCACGTTGGCAAGATCGACACCTGAACCGTCCGCTTTGACGCGCACCTTCACGTTATAGTCAATCACGCGTTTGACGGGCACCAGCACCTTCATGAGCGTTCCTCTCTCAATATTTTTCGACTCGTTTATGACGAGCGAGTTAGTCAGTCCGGGACGGTTTACCTAACCCGTCGTCACGGAAACAGCGTAAAATCGTCACGTCACATCAAATTGGCGGCGTCTTTGCCCCAGAATGCGCGCGGATCGGAAACGTGGTACACTCGGAAAAAAGGAAAACGCTGATGGAACGTGTTCTTGGATTTGGCGGATTATTTTTCCGGTCGCAGGCACCAAGTGACCTTGCGGTGTGGTATCGCGACACGCTTGGCATTGATTTGGTCCCCACCGCTGCCGATCAAATGCCTTGGATGGCCGAGGGCGGGGCAACTGTTTTTGCCCCTTTTGCCGCGGATACCGATTACTTTAGCGCAGATAAGGCATTCATGCTGAATTTCCGAGTGGCGGACCTGACGGCGATGATCGCCCAGCTTGAGGCCGCGGGGATCGCTGTGAAACGGTTGGATGACATGCCGGGCATCGGCAAGTTTGCGCATCTTGCCGATCCGGAAGGGACCCCCATCGAATTGTGGGAGCCGGAAGCAAGCTAGTTGCTATGCACGGTTGGCGCCCGGAACCCACAGCACGTCATCCTTGCCGCCATTGTTGGCGATGCGTCCCGCGACAAAGAACCAGTCGCTGAGACGGTTGAGGTATTTCACTGCGGCCGGATTGACCGCTTCCATCGTGGCCAGTTCCACGGCCAGTCGCTCGGCGCGGCGTGCCACGGTGCGACACACATGCAGATGCGCAGATAAAGCCGTGCCTCCGGGCAGGATAAAGCTTCGCAGCGGTTCCAGCACGTCGTTCATCGCGTCAATCTCTGCCTCCAGCCGTGCGACCTGGGCGTCGGCCATGCGCAGCGGCGGATACTCGGCTTCGGCGTCTTTTTCCATGTCAGGGCGGCACAGATCCGCGCCCAGATCGAAAAGGTCGTTCTGAATGCGGCTGAGCGCCGTGTCCACATCACCCGAGGCCTCAAGGCGGGCCACGCCAACAAAGCAGTTCAGTTCGTCCGAGGTGCCATAAGCCGTAACGCGCATCGCATGTTTGGCCACGCGCGCGCCGTTGCCTAGGGCTGTTTCACCGGCATCACCGGTTTTGGTGTAAATCTTGTTCAGGACAACCATCGGTCATTCCCCCCCGTTCTGGCGCAGCAGTACGTAAGCCACGATCAGTAGCACTGCCACGAATTGCGCGCCGATCCGGTACCGCATCAGCTTGTTTGAGTTTTTCTGCGCCCAGCCAGAGCCCTTGGCAAAACCGCCAAGGCCCAGCATCAACACCACCATCACCGCAAGGCAGGCCAGTATGATCAGGATGAAAAGTGGGTCTTGGGCCATGGCCGTTGTCCTTTTTGGTCGTCTGTTAGGGCTGACTTAGGTGGGCCACCCGCAAAAGCGAACGCTTAGTTGTCACCCGCGCGATAAAACCCAATCTAACGCTCGCGTGGGCAGGATGCGCCGCAAGGCGCCCATAAGATATGTGGGCGTCGTTACATAATAGCGGGGTCTGGGCCGTGGCGCCTCGATGGCGTGCACCAGTTTGTGCAACACCGCGTCGGCAGGCAGTTCGAACGTATCGGGCGTCTGCCCCAGGGAATAGAGCCGTTTGAGCAACTTGCTGCGATACTGCTCAACACGGGCTGACGCCTCCCAATCGATCCAGCGCTCGAACTGTTTGATCGAGTTGGCGCGAAAATCACTCGTGATCGGGCCGGGCTCGATGAGAATGACTTCGATATCGGTGTCCCGCATCTCAAGGCGCAGAGTATCGGTCAGGCCCTCAAGGGCGAATTTGGTGGCGTTGTAAGCGCCCCGCCAAGGCATGGTAATAAAGCCCAAAACCGATGAACATTGCACGATCCGGCCATGCCCTTGTGCGCGCATCACGGGGATGACCTGACGGGTCAAGTCGTGCCAGCCAAAAAAGTTGGCCTCGAATATTGTACGCAGTGCGTCAGTTGGCAGGTCTTCGACAGCGCCGGGAATGGCAAAGGCGCCGTTGTTGAACAGCGCGTCCAGCGTTCCACCGGTGGCGTCCAGCACTTCGGCAAGACCAGACACAATCGTTTCGGCGTTCTCGTAGTCGATCAGCGGGCTCTCAAACCCCTCCGTCTTGAGGCGCGCGCAGTCTTCTGCCTTGCGACAGGCGGCAAAGACGCGCCAGCCGCGTGACCGCAACCCGTGGGCGCAGGCATGACCAATGCCCGTGGAACAACCTGTTATGAGAATGGATTTGTGTTGCATCACGCGCGCCCGAGTTTTTCAGGCCGCAGTCATAGCGGTCTCGTCGCCCGATGCAATCAGCCTTCGCTGAGCAGGAAGTCCGCCATCCAACCGACGGGGCCACCATTGACGGGGCGCAATTTCACCCAACCGTCACCGGGGTCTTGCAGGATTTCCACCTCGTCGCCGCGCACCATTCGGTTCACAACGGAAAAGTTCGTGCCGGGGCCGCCGCGCACATTCACGCTATTGCCAGAGACTGAGCGAATTTCGACGCCCAGCGGTGTCACGGGCTCTTCGTTGCTGAAATCTACCGGCGTGATCACCACAGCATCTCCCAAAAGGCTGGGCAAGATAATGGTCGGCTCTTCTTCACTAACTGCGGCCAGGATCGGTGTTGTGACTTCTTGCACGGCGGAGGCTTGCACGGCGGCGGCGGGCGCAGGCGCAACGACTTGCGTTTGTAAGGTCCGCTCGGGGCGCATGACGTCCTGCACTGTCGACAGGTTCAAGGCGACGCGGGTGACGTTTTCGGGCAGGACAGGCTCGGCCTGTGCCACCACGGCGTCCAATGCTTCTTCCTGTATCTCAACTGGAGCTTCGACGCGCGCCATGCGCGTTGCCTCTGGATCAAATTCGGCGCCGCCACTCATCTCGTAGAACGCGAAACCCAGAAACCCAAATGTGATGATGATCAAACGCATCGAACCATATCCCCCCAACAGAACTATATCACCGGTGCAGCTTGGTGATGTACTGTGCCTACCAAATCGCAACGTCTCTCACACTGGAAAAGTTCCGCAATTTTTCCCCTCAATCCGAGTTGTGGTGTGAAAGCAACGACATGTGTGCTTTGTCGTGCCGTCAGAATACCGTCAGGCGCGATGGATGCTTGTTCCTGACAAATCCCTTGGCTACACAGCATCTATGTCAGATCAGGCCGACGCCCCCAACATGGACCTTTCCGAACCGCTGCGCCGCGCATTGGGCGAGCGGTATCTGACCTATGCGCTCAGCACGATCATGCACCGCGCGCTGCCGGATGCGCGCGATGGTCTGAAACCGGTGCATCGCCGCATTTTGTACGCCATGCGGGAATTGCGCCTGTCTTCCTCCGGGGGATTCCGTAAGTCGGCCAAGATTTCGGGCGACGTGATGGGGAACTACCACCCGCACGGTGACGCTGCGATCTATGATGCCATGGCCCGCCTCGCGCAGGATTTCAACGTGCGCTATCCGCTGGTCGACGGGCAGGGTAACTTTGGCAATATCGATGGCGATAACCCAGCCGCCTCGCGCTATACCGAAGCGCGGATGACAGCAGTGGCCGAGGCGCTGCTGGACGGTCTAAACGAGAACGCCGTTGATTACCGCGAGAATTACGACGGCACTCTGACAGAACCGGTTGTGCTGCCCGCGCAGTTCCCGAATCTGTTGGCCAATGGCTCCAGCGGGATCGCGGTGGGTATGGCCACCAATATCCCGCCCCACAATATTGCCGAGCTGTGCGACGCCTGCCTGCATTTGATCAAGACACCGGATGCACGCGACGACACGCTGTTGAACTACGTGCCAGGTCCCGATTTCCCGACCGGAGGCATCATTGTCGAGCCGCCCGAAGCGATTGCCCAGGCCTACCGCAGCGGCAAGGGCGGTTTCCGTCTGAGGTGCCGATACGAGGTTGAGGATTTGGGTCGGGGCCAGTGGCAGATCGTGGTCACCGAGATCCCCTATCAGGTCCAGAAGTCCAAATTGATCGAAAAACTGGCCGAGCTGATCCAGACAAAGAAAATCCCGATCTTTGGCGATGTGCGCGACGAATCGGCCGATGATATTCGCCTCATCATCGAACCGCGTTCCAAGAACGTGGACCCCGATGTGCTGATGGGCATGCTGTATCGCAACTCGGACCTTGAGGTTCGGTTTTCGCTGAACATGAACGTACTGATCGACGGAGTGACCCCCAAGGTCTGTTCGATGAAGGAGGTGCTGCGCGCCTTCCTGGATTTCCGCCGTGAAGTTCTGATCCGGCGCAGCCAGCACCGGATGGAAAAGATCGACCACCGCCTTGAGGTGTTGGAGGGGCTGATCGTCGCCTTCCTCAACCTTGATCGCGTGATTGACATTATCCGCTATGACGATGATCCGAAGGCCGGCCTGATGCGCGAGGATTGGTCGATTGATCACCCCCGCGCCATGAGCGAGGCGGACTATGTGTCCCCCGCGCCCGGCGACGGAGAACTTAGCGAGGTGCAGGTCGAAGCGATCCTGAACATGCGCCTGCGATCCTTGCGTCGCCTCGAAGAGGTTGAGTTGCTGCGCGAACAAGCAGCGCTGATGGAAGAGCGCGCGGGCCTTGAGGACTTGCTGGAAAGCGAGGAGCTGCAATGGGATGCCATTTCAACCCAATTGAAGGCCAGTAAAAAACAGTTCGGCAAGGATTGGCACGGCGGCGCGCGCCGCACGACCTTTGCGGAGGCCGGTGCGGTCGAGGATGTGCCCCTTGAGGCGATGATCGACCGTGAACCCATCACCGTGGTGTGCAGCCAGATGGGTTGGATCAGGGCCATGACCGGCCATATCGACTTGAGCCGCGAGTTGAAGTTCAAGGACGGTGACGGCCCGCGTTTCATTTTCCATGCCGAGACGACCGATCGGTTGATTGTGGTTGGCTCCAATGGGCGGTTCTATACCCTGTCAGCGGCGACGCTGCCCGGTGGGCGCGGCATGGGCGAGCCGCTTCGCCTAATGGTGGACCTGCCCAACGAAGTAAAGATCCACAGCATCCTGACCCATGCGCCGGGCCGCAAGTTGCTGGTGGGCTCGACCTCGGGCGATGGTTTCGTGGTGCCCGAGGACGAGGTTATCGCCCAGACCCGCACCGGCAAACAGGTCCTGAACGTCCGTGGCGATGTGAAATTGGCGGTGTGCAAGCCGATCACGGGTGACGCAGTCGCCGTTGTGGGCGAGAACCGCAAGATGCTGGTCTTTGGCCTGAACGAACTGCCCGAGATGGCGCGCGGCAAGGGTGTGCGGCTGCAAAAGTACAAAGACGGGGGCCTGAGCGATGCAACCACCTTCACCCTGGCAGAAGGGCTCAGCTGGCTCGACCCCGCAGGACGCACCCGAACCGAAGCCGACCTCGCCGAATGGCGCGGCAAGCGCGCCGGTACCGGACGCATGGCGCCCCGCGGCTTCCCCAGAGACAACAAATTCACCTGACGGTGCCCTGACCGTCCGGTTCGCGGGTCAGCGTGGCGCGGTCTTTTGGCTGGCCCTCAAAACCGGCTTTTGGTCAGTGCTCACACTGGGATTTTATCGCTTTTGGATGAAGACCCGCCTGCGTCGCTATTTCTGGGGCTCGATCCGCCCCGGTGGCCATCCCATGGAATATGTGGGTGACCCATGGGAGAAACTCCTGGGCTTTTTCATCGCCGTAGTGATCCTCACATTCTACATCGGGGTGGTGAACCTGCTTTTGATGTTCATTAGCTTTTCGGTTTTTGATGGGAACGTGGCGGGGTATTTCCTCAGTTTTCTGGGGGTGATCCCCTTATGGTTCTATGCCCGCTATCGCGCTCGGCGTTATGTGTTGGGACGCACCCGCTGGCGCGGCGTGCGCTTTGGGTTAGAGCCAGGGGCCTGGGGCTATGCCTGGCGGGCTTGCGCCCATTGGCTGGTGACGGTCTGCACATTGGGCATCCTGTGGCCGCGCATGACGTTCTACCTCGAAAAGTACCGCACGGACCGGACGTTTTTCGGCTCTGCCAAACTGTTGCAAGGCGGGCGATGGACGATGCTGTATCGTCCGGCGCGCCTGCTGATTGCGGTGCTGGTGGGATGGGTGGCTTGGATTGCCTGGATCGGTTTTCTTGATCCAATGGGCCAGGTTGTCGCCCTTTTTGTTGATGCGATGGCACAAGAGTTTTTTTCCTTTGACCCGGGCCTCGCAAAGGAGGTCGAAACCACCAGCGGCCTGTGGCGGCTTTGGCTGCTGATCCCGTTGGTGCTCGGCCTCTATCTGGGTGTAGTACACTACATCTTTGGCGCACGCCGGATGATGGCCAATCACAAATCTGCGCCGGGTGTGACCTTTGCCTCTGATCTGCGCACGGGGCGGGTGGCCGGGATTTTTGCCCTTGGGTCTTTCCTGGCCTATCTGGTCCTGTTCTTGGGGATCATCCTGATGGGAATGCTGTTGTTGCCGTTGGCTGGCCTTGAGGTGATCCAACAGGTCACCGGGCAAAAAGCCGCGTCATTCGATTTGCCGAGATCGGTCACGGTTGCAGTGTCTGTCGTGATCTATTTCACCATCTTTTTGCTTTGGTCGGTGGTCTACAACACCTTTGTCACCTTCCCGCTAATGAAGCATATGGCGACTACGATAACACTGCCCACCCATGATGGTTTGGCCGAGATCAGCCAGGTCAAGCGCGATGAGTTTGCCGAGGCCGAAGGGTTCGCCGAGGCTCTGGATCTGGGGGCCGCCATATGACGCAGGCCTTTTACTTTGATGGCAATGTACCGAAGCCCCAAGTGGTCGAGGTAAAATCAAGCCTCGATGATCCCAACCTTATCCTGTCGCGCGACGGGGCCGAAGATGTCTTGTGGCTGAAAAAGGATGTGCGGGCTGTCGATGATCTGCCCAAGGGTGCGGATATGGTGCTCCGCCTGACCTCCGATCCGGTGGCGCGCTTGCACGTACCACATGCTTCAACGTTGCCGTTTTTGCCCAACCTGACCAAACGCGCGCCCCCCAAGGGGCGCGGTCGTCTGGCGATGTGGGCGTCCGGCGCGATCGCCGCGGTGGCCTTCCAGATTGTCGTATTGATCCCGCTGATGGCTGATCAACTCGCCAATATCATCCCGCCCCATGCTGAACGTGCGCTGGGCGAGGCGACGCTTGAACAGATACGCAGCGCCATGGGCAACGATGTGCGCGGCCCGTTGGCCATGTGCGAAAAGCCCGAGGGCCGTGCAGCGCTTGACCAGATGATGGCGGCCTTTGCACCCTCATTGCCCGATAACGTCGAAGTGTCGGTGTTTGTGCTGAACCACCCGATGGTGAATGCCTTTGCCTTGCCGGGCGGCAATGTTGTCTTCTTTCGTGGCCTGATCGACGCGGCACAATCGCCTGAGGAAGTGGCTTCTGTTCTGGCCCATGAACTGGGCCATGTTGTCAGCCGCGATCCCACCCGCCACGCCCTGCGTTCTGCAGGAAGTATAGGGGTGCTGGGCTTGCTCTTTGGAGACTTTGCAGGCGGTGCCTTGGTCTTGTTCCTGACAGAGCGGCTGATTGATGCCAGCTATACCCAGGCGGCCGAAGCCTCTGCCGATCTTTTTGCCCATGAGGTGCTGGAACAGGCGGGCGTGTCGCCTGCGGCCTTGGGGGACATGTTTGAAAGACTGCGCAGCCGGTATGGCGACAGAAAGGGCGTCGTGGCCCATTTCCTGTCCCATCCCAGCCTGTCGGAACGGATCGACACGGCCCGGGCTGCCGCCCCCGAGGATGGTGCCTGGACGCCAATCCTGAACGACGCGCAATGGGATGATCTGCAAGCGATCTGTCAGCGTTAGACCGGTTCCGCCATCAGCCAGACGCCCCCTTGAGGTCGCAACGTCAGGATCATCACCGGCTCCGGATCGCGACCTGGAACAGGGGTGTATTTGAACCGGCTGAGCAGGGTGGCGAGGATAATGACCGCTTCTTGCAGGGCAAAGGATGCACCAATGCAGATGCGTGGCCCATCGCCAAAAGGCAGATAGGCATAGCGGTCGATTGCCTTGCGGTCCGCGAACCGCTCCGGCCGAAAGGCGTCGGGCGTGTCCCACAACAGATGGGAGCGATGCAGCGCATAGATAGGAATGATGCAGGTGTCGCCCTTGCGGATTTTCGTTCCGCACAGCGTGTCGTCGGCCATGGCCGTCCGCGATACCATGCCCGCAGGCGGGTAAAGGCGCAGGGCCTCGTCGATGATTTGCCGGATAAAGGGCAGGCGCGCCACGTCCGCGCCAGTCGCTGCGCGCCCTTGCAGCACCGATTGCGCCTCGGCCCGGGCGCGCTCCTGGGCCTCTGGATCAAAGGCCATCAGGTACATCGACCAGGCCAACGTCAGCGCGGTGGTTTCGTGCCCGGCCACGATGAAGGTGAGTAGATTATCGCGCAGTTCGGCTGTCGTCATCTTGCGGCCTGACTTGGGGTCTTCACCCTCCAACAGCAGATCCAAAAGGTCGGGTACGCCGTCGGGGCCTCGGGCCGCCCGGGCGTCAATAGCTTGATCCGCCACAGTTTTCATATCGCGCATGCCCTGGCCCGACATGATGCGTCCTGGACGGGGCACCCAGTCCGGCGCGCCAATCACGTCAAACAGGGATACTTTGCCCGCCTCAGAAATATAGTCGTCGATGGCACGGTGGACGATGTCGCGGTCAAAGCTCTCATCGCTCGAGAACGTCACATCGGCAATCACGTCAAAGGTGGCTGTCACCATTTCGTCCAACAGATTCACCGCTCTGGGGCCCGCAGCGGCGATGCGATCCGTTGTCCGCTCTGCCGCGCGCGACATGATCGGGGCCAGGTTCATCACGTTTCGGTGCGAGAATACGGGTGCTGCCGTGCGCCGTTGCCAGCGCCAATGCGCGCCCTCGGCAATGAACAGCGATTCGCCGATGGCGGGTTTCAGCAGGTTCTTGGTGACGATGGATTTGGGATATTGATCCAGCCGGTCCAGCAGCATTTCGCGGATGGTGGCGGGATCGGTGATCATGTGCCACCGCTTGCCGGTGACGCCCGATACGATGGGTTGGCGGGTCGTCATCTCGGGGATGGCCTGCAACAGGTTGGTGCGCATCACCTTGAGGCTTTTCCAAATCCCCCAGGCGTCATTGACCAGATCAACGCGCACCGGGATGCGTTGGGGCAGGGCGGTATCGGGCATTGCGCACTCCATTGTTACCTGTCGATATAGGCGCTGGCAGAGCTGCGGCAATTGCACCTGTGACGCAGCTGCGGTATCGCAAGGGCAAAGCCGTTAGGGGAGAAGGCATCAAATGCTGCGTTGGTTATCTGGGTTTGCCCTGTTGTTGGTATTGGCTGCATGTGGTGGAAGTGCTGACTTGGATGAGGCGCCCGTGCCTTTGGGTGACTTCAATCTGGTGCACAATATCGTCGTCGCCCCAAAGGCACAGCGCGGCCCGCTGAGCCGCAAGGCCAGCGAAGAGCAATTGGTCGAAACCATGAAAAGCGCGATTGCAGAGCGCTTTGACCGCTATGACGGCAACCGCCGTTACCATTTCGGCATCTCGGTCGAAGGCTACGTTCTGGCGGTGCCCGGCGTCCCGGTTGTTCTGGCTCCCAAGTCGATCATGATTATCAACCTGACGGTCTGGGACGATGCCGCAGGCAAAAAGCTGAATGACCAGCCCGAGCAGATCACCGTTGCCGAAACCTTTGGAACCGGGGCTGTTGTCGGGTCGGGCTATACCCTCACTGCGCAACAGCAATTGGAACAGCTCAGTGAGAATGCCGCCAAGGCGGTTGAGCGGTATCTGGTCAAGCAACAGGCGGAGCAGGGCTGGTTCAAGTCATCCGCCGCGCCCGAGGGCACAGCGGCGCCAGCACCCGACGCTTCGAACGGAGTGGTTCCGGCCGAGTAAGTCCATAGCTCCGACCCATTGGGCCCGGAGGCGTTTTGGCGTTGAAACAGTGGCACCGGTTGCGTTGCTGCCGAGACTGCTTGATTTCCGTCCTCATCCACAATACATCGCGCGCGGAAGCGATACGGGGCCATATGGCCCATAACCAAAAAGGGCGTCTGATAAGATGGCAAAGGCAAAGTTTGAACGTAACAAACCGCACGTAAACATTGGCACGATTGGTCACGTTGACCACGGCAAGAC
>NZ_CANNES010000002.1 GCF_947503705.1 uncultured Tateyamaria sp.
CAGATGCCCCAAGGTCTTCCTCTCTGCCATCGCTCTCGCCGCCATCGTCATCTATTGGCTATGAGTCCTGACCCTAGACGATGTCCCTGGCTGATTTGGTCTCGAATGATCAACCTTGGCAGTTTTACCTCTGTCCGCCTGCTGAGTATCTCAAGGCCTGGAGCCCAATCCTGCGCACTTTCTTTGTTGGCGCGACGCTCTACCAGTCCCGGTCACCCGGGGCGCGGCGCAATACTTTCCTGCTGGACGAATGCGGCCAGCTTGCGGGCGACAGTGGCTTTCCCCTTGTGCCTCGCTTGTTCACGTACGGCGCTGGGATTGGTATCCAACCCATCGCGGTCTTTCAATCCGAAGCCCAGATGAACACTTTGGGGCCCGAGGCAAAGGCGTTGATTCAATCCAGCGCGGCGGGGAAATTGATGTTCGCGCTGCGTGATTGGGAAAGTGCAAAAAACTGTGCCGAGATGTGTGGATCGCAAACGCTGGTCTATGATGATCACCTTGCGCAACAGCGGGCGCAGCATGCCAAAAACACCGCGCTGAAATCCATCATTTCGGGCGGCGACACGATACAAGCGGCTATGACATTTGCTCATCAGGGCTTCGAGGCAGAGCATCAGTCAAAGCAACACCGCCAGCTCCAAACTCCGGATGAGGTGATGAATGCGCCATCGGATATGGCATATTTCTTTCATGAAGATGTGCCGCTCCCCATTCGGCTACAGCGCAGACCCTATTGGACCGAGCGGTGTTTGGCGGGCCGGTACCACCCCAACCCATATCATCCGCCTCTGGACCGCGTGCGCGTGCAAACGCGGTGGGGGCAACGCACCCGCCTCGTGATCGTCGAACCCGTTCCAACGCACTTTGCGCATCTGCCGCAGTATCGCGACGGGATGTGGTCGCGGGTGAAAGTTTGATCCATGGCACACTCTAAACCCAACCCGATCACTTTTGCTGATAGTCAGCCGAACTTGCCCGGCGGCGACTTTGCTGCGCGACTGAGAGACATTCGCATCGCGCGGCAGTTTGCGGAGCGCACAGCAGCCAAGGAACAGAACCTCGGTCCGTCACGCTCACATGAGCAGCGCGACGCTTCTATGGTCGCGCAAGAGCGCCCACATCCCGCACCGCGTCCCACGCCGAATTTTGCCGCTGACGTCGATGCCGCCGTATTTGACGCGCGCTGGGACGCAGAGCGTCGCCGCGCCACACAATCGCATTCAACCACCCCCAACCAAGGAGAACGATCCATGACAGACAAAACACCCCACCGCCCCGAAGAAACCCTGCGCGAAGGCCCGCTCAAAGCCGCCATCTGGCGCAATGAGAATGACAAAGGCCCATATCATTCCGTGACTGTGGCCCGGACATACAAGGATCAGGAGGGCAACCTCCAAGACACTCAGAACTTCCGCCCCAAAGACCTGTTGGGCCTGTCGGAACTGGCGCGCCGGGCGCACCATCAGGTCCACGATCTGGACCGCGAGATGTTCAAAGAACAGCGGCGCACGGCGCAGGAACAGGCGCAATCGAAGGGGCAACCCCAGTCCCGGTGAACAATGGGCTTGGGCGCACCTCACGCCCAAGCCTCTGAAACTAGGAAAATAATCCTTGTCGGATTTCAAAATCACGAGCACACTGTTCCTCTTTTGTTCACGTCAAGGAGGAACAACCAGAAAGGACATTTATGACCCAAACACCCGCACCACCGCCGCCCGCAAAAGTGGGCCAACCACAGATCCATTTCGACGTGCGAGAGTGGATGCCATACCTTGAGCATTGCGAGGTCTCCGAGGAGGAGAAACACAAGCTCATCGAAACCCTTTGGGACATCGTACTCGCCTTTGTCGATCTAGGATGGCGCGTCACGCCACCACAAAATATCAGTGGACAAAGCCTGGAACTGTCCGCCGTCCTGCGCGCTGCTGTGCTAAAGTCAGAAGACATCGTTGCACGGCAAAAGGAGGATGTATGAACCAGAAAGCGCTAGTTTACTGTCGAGTCTCGTCAAAGAGCCAAGAGACGGATGGGCACGGGTTAGAGTCTCAAGAAGCCCGATGTCGTCAATACGCCGAAGCCAAAGGCTATGACTTTGCCGCAGTATTCCCAGACACGATTACCGGAGGAGGTGACTTTTTGTAGCGCCCAGGCATGGTGGCCCTGCTGAGCTTCATTGATGCGCAACCGGACGATAATTTCGTCGTCGTTTTTGATGACGTCAAACGTGCCAGTCGCGATACGCGGGGCTTTCTTGATCTTCGCGACGCGTTCCGCGAGCGCGGGGTGCGTGTTGAAAGCCCCAACTTTTCCTTCGATGAAACACCAGAAAGCGAATTTGTAGAAACAGTGATCGCCGCCCAAGGCGCGCTTGAGCGCAAGCAAAACGGGCGTCAGGTGAAGCAAAAGATGAGCGTCCGTGTCAGTCTTGGCTATTGGTGCCACCTCGAACCCACAGGCTATCGTTTTGAGAAAGTCGAAGGGCATGGCAAACTGATGGTCCGAGATGAACCGTTGGCTTCTATCGTGCACGAGGGGCTTGAGGGGTACGCGAGCGGTCGATTCCAGACCCAGGCGGAATTGGGTCAGTTTTTGCAAGACGACCCGCGTTTCTCGCGGGGTGCGTCGGGTCTTGTGGGTGCGGCACGCGTATCGCAACTGCTGCAACAGCCGCTTTATGCGGGTTATATCAACAGCGAGGCCTATGGGCTGTCTTGGAAGAAAGCGCAGCATGAACCGCTGATCTCGCTTGAAACCTATGAGAAGATTCAAAAGCGGCGCGATAGCAAAGCCAAAGCGCCGAAGCGAGCCAATATCGGTGATGAATTTGCCCTGCGTAGGATTGCAGTTTGTGCGTGCTGCGAGGCACCGCTGCGTTCGTCCTTCTCGAAAGGTCGGCATGGGGTGCGCTATCCCTACTACCTGTGTCAGACCCGGGAATGCGAAGCCTACGGCAAGTCAATCAAACGGGATGTACTGGAAGATGATGTCGGAGCAATCGTAAAGCGCTTGGAACCGGCAGAGGGTTTGACCACGCTTGTAGCCGCAATGTTCCGTAAGGCATGGGATATTCGCCAAGCACAGGCGGCAGATGTGGCGCGCGTCATCAAACGCCAGATCGTTGGAATCGAACGTGACGTTGAAAAAACGTTGGATCGTTTGGTGGATACAAGCTCACAGACAGTCATCCGAGCCTTTGAACGCAAGGTAGACCAGCTTGAAAAGGAAAAGGCACTCCTGTCGGAGAGGGCAGTGAATCAGGCTCAACCAACGCGCTCATTCGAAGAACAGCTAGAACCGGCTTTGGCCTTCCTGACAAACCCTTGGAAACTCTGGGAAAGTGGTGAGATCGCCTTGCGTCGCATAGTCCTGAAATTGGCCTTTGCGGGCCACATCAAATGCTGCCGAAATGAGGGTGCTAGAACCCCAGAAATATCTTTACCGTTCAAGGCCTTAGGAGCGTTCTGCAGTGCGGAAGTCAAGAATGGTGGGCGACCCTGGAATCGAACCAGGCGTGCGTCTCCGCGAGGGAGTTACAGTCCCCTGCCACACCTTGCGGCCTGTCGCCCACTGCGCCATTAGGACAACAGTGCCCTGCAAGCGTGAGCGGGTGATTACCGGGCCGCAATTGAAGGGTCAAGGCACAAAATCAGACCAGCGCAGATACGTGCGGGCTATGAGGACAGAATGAAAAAACCCAAATGGGTCGTTGAAAAGGAACAGGCTAAAAAGGCGGATGCATCGGCGACCGTCTGGCTTTTTGGGTTGCACGCAGTGCGCGATGCGCTGGTTAACCCGGCGCGGCAAAAACTGCGCCTGATCGTGACGCTGAATGCACAGACCAAACTGGCCGATGCCATCGCGCAAGCGGGCATCACGCCCGAGATTGCCGATGCACGGCGGTTCACAGCTCCGCTTGACCCCGGCTCGGTGCATCAGGGCGCGGCTCTTGAGGTCAAGCCTCTCGATTGGGGCAGCCTCGCCGATGTGGCGATCGGCGCCGATGCGCCCCGCCTCATCCTGCTGGACCGGGTCACCGACCCGCACAATGTGGGCGCGATCCTGCGCTCTGCCGAAGTGCTTGGGGCCTCTGCCGTGATCGGTATGCGCCACCACGCCGCCCCCGAAACTGGCGCGCTGGCCAAAACCGCCTCGGGCGCATTGGAACGTCAGCCTTACGTGCGGGTACGCAATTTGGCCGACGCCATCATTGAACTGCAAGGGATGGGGTATCTGGTGCTGGGGCTGGATGGAGAAGCAGAGCAAACAATCGAAACCGCCACCACCGGTCGCAAGGACCGGCCAATTGCCCTGGTTCTGGGCGCCGAAGGGCCAGGATTGCGGCAAAAGACCAAGGAAACCTGCGACCAATTGGTGAAAATCGACGCGGCGGGCGGGTTTGGGTCGCTCAACGTCTCAAATGCGGCGGCGATTGCCCTATATGCCAGCAAGGACCACGAATAGGAGGCGGACATCCCCCACCCCACCAAGATTGCCACCTGCTGTTACTGCGGCACCCGCGCGGCGCTTGTTCTGACCGGTCGCGACCGTCACGAGTTGGCCTGTTCCAGCTGCGGCGCGCCGCTGCACGACCTCAAGATGCTGCCAAAACGAAGCAAGGGTGACCGCGAATTGGTCCGGCCTTCGTCCGTACGCAAACCATCCAAGCCGAAACCATCAAAAAAGAAACCCAAACGTCGTAAGTCACGCTGGGGCGACATTTTCGAGGACGTCTTTGATATCGTTGAAGATATCTTTGACTGACACGACGCAGGGGCCGCACGGGCCACACACGGCGATTAATTCTTTGTTCACAGCTTCGCGAGACACTCTTTTTCAGAGCGCAGTGCGGATTATCTGTTGTTCACACAAGGCAGGACTGGAACCCCTGCCAAGATTTACTGTCCCTCGTTCCATACCTTTGCGCCCCGTTCGTTTCTACGATCGGGGCGTTTTTTTTGTAAGGAACAACGGCCGCTGGTCCCGCTTGGTCGTGAAGGATCGTGGTCTGGATCATATGCTATAGCAAACATGCCTAAACGAAGCCCCCGGCAGCAAAGGCTAACTGAGATGCCAGATACCCCGCCCCCCCTTGGCCTGCGGCAGACCGCCCTGGCCCTCACCCCATACGATCCGCGATGGGCCGCCCTTTTTGAGCAAGAGGCCGCACGCATCCGCCAAGTGCTGGCCGGTTTGGTGTTTCATATCGACCATATCGGCAGCACCGCGGTGCCGGGGTTGCAAGCCAAGCCGATCATGGACATCGCGGTGCGTTGCGATGCGCAGGAGGATGTGGCCAATGCATTGACAGGCATTGGCTATATTGATCGCGGGATGCGAAGCGGTCGCCTCTTTATCCGATTGCGGGATGGCGATGTGCGTACCCACAACCTGCACCTGTACCAAACGGATGATGCAGACTGCAGGGATCAGATCGCGTTTCGCGATGCCCTACGATCAGATCCAGACCTTCGGGACAGTTACGCCAAGCTCAAACAACAGCTTGTCACCAATTTGGGCGATGCAGGGCGCGGGCACTACGCCGAAGGGAAAACCCATTTCGTGAGATCGGTTCTGGCACGGGCGCGTTAGACAAACCAGCGCAAGGCCGTTTCCGTCCCTTTTGCGCGGCAAGCAATTGAGGTAAGCGCAGCGCATGACCCACTATTCCCATACCCTTTTGCGCGACGTTCTCTACCGGACCAAAGTGATTGCAGCCGTAGGTGTGTCTGCCAATCCGATTCGCCCCAGCTATTTTGTGGCCCGCTATCTTACACTCAAGGGGTTTCGGGTGATACCTGTGAACCCTGCCTACGCGGGTCAGGATCTCTTTGGCGAAACCGTTATGGCAAGACTTTCGGATGTCGACGCACCGGTTGATATGGTCGATATCTTTCGTCGGTCAGACGCGGTGCCCCCGATTGTGGACGAGGCGCTGGGCACCCTGCCCCATTTGCGTACAATCTGGATGCAGATCGGGGTTGAACATGCAGCCTCTGCCGCCAAAGCCGAGGCCCGCGGCATCACTGTAATTCAAGATCGCTGCCCCAAGATCGAATATCAGCGCCACTATGGCGAATTGCGGATGGCGGGATTTGCGACAGGCGTAATTTCCTCACGACTGTAATGCGGCCCGGTTAAGGGCCGCTCACACTCTGCCCGCGACTAACGGACCCGGCGCCACTTCTGACTTTGACAAACGGGTCCAAGGCACCCCTTTACCGTCATCTGGTTGCCGTTGACCTGCATCCGCGCTGCGTATTCGCGACGGTGAGCGGGCACATAGGCACGGCCGCTGAAGGTGTCGCCTTTGGCCTGCATGTCCCAAAACACGCGCTGCCCGACTGTGGGGGCAGCAACGGGTGCGCCATTGCGGTCAAACACCTCTGTGATGGTGCCGCAAAAACTGTTGCCGCAGCGCGAGGACACAACATGTGCGCGCTGACCTTTGGCGTCTGGTTCGGTCAGCCACACGCCTTCCGGCGTCCCGGCATGCAGCGGGCTGCCGAGACTGACGACAGCCACAAGCACAAGGGTCGCGGAGGCCATCAAACCGCTTTTAAACTTGGAAAAATCACATATCTGTATCACCAACATCTCTCCTTATTGCAGGGATACTGGCTCTGGGTGCCGTGCCTAGTGAGGGGCCGTGCAGACGAAGCACGAAGTGCATATGCGCATGGCTGGTGGGGTCTACAAGTGGACACGAAAAAACCCGCGCCGAGGGACGCAGGTCATGCGCGGAAAAGCGCTTGTGCCGGACGCGTGTGCCGCCCGATGTATCAGGACGGCCTAGTTCAGGCGCGTCCAGGTCTGGCCTCGGCAGATAGGGCCGACACAGCCCGATACCTTGAGGGCATTGCCATTCAGCGACATTTTCGACCGATAGGTCTTGTCCACATCCGGTGCCCAAATGCGACCGCCGGAATAGCTGCCGTCGCCTTTGACTTTCATATCCCAGATGATCCGCTTGCCTTGGCTGGACGTGTCGTCGCTGCCCACCACTTTGCTGATGACGCCGCAAATCTCCGCGCCGCAAGGGGCGATATCGACATGCAGGAACGCGCCAGTGTCGCCCGCTTCGGTTTTCCAGGTGCCCGCTACAGGGTCGGCCATGGCCAGGCCTGTGCTGACGATCAATGCGCACGTGGCTGTGATCAGGTGTTTCATGAGTGTTTCCTCCCGTTGTGGGCACAACTGTGGTCCATGATCCGGCTCTGAGGCAAGAATGACCTTGGGTCGCGTTGCAAATCGTGACGTAAGGTGCCAAAGGGCACGCGATCCTCGCGAAAGGCCCCAAATCCATGATCCTGTATCCCGCAATCGACCTCAAGGATGGGCAGGCCGTGCGCCTCGTACATGGCGACATGGATCAGGCAACCGTGTTCAA
Source organism: uncultured Tateyamaria sp. (assembly GCF_947503705.1). Classification (GTDB taxonomy): domain Bacteria; phylum Pseudomonadota; class Alphaproteobacteria; order Rhodobacterales; family Rhodobacteraceae; genus Tateyamaria. The sequence continues at coordinate 7,391 of NZ_CANNES010000002.1, forward strand.
CGACGACCCTGCCGCGCAGGCCCGCGCCTTTGTGGAGGCTGGTTGTGAGTGGTTACATCTGGTGGATTTGAACGGCGCCTTTGCCGGGACCCCGGTAAACGCGGCCCCGGTCGAGGCGATCCTGGCATCTTGCGACGTGCCCGCCCAATTGGGCGGCGGCATCCGCGACATGGCGACAATCGAGATGTGGCTGTCCAAGGGGCTGGCGCGCGTGATTTTGGGCACCGTCGCCGTGGAAAACCCCGATCTGGTGCGCGAGGCAGCCCGCGCCTTTCCAGGACATGTGGCCGTCGGCATTGACGCGCGCGGGGGCAAGGTCGCGACCAAGGGGTGGGCCACGGAAACGGATGTGGACGCCACCGACCTCGCCCGGTCGTTTGAAGACGCCGGCGTCGCGGCGATCATTTATACCGACATCAACCGGGATGGGGCCATGGGCGGGCCCAACATCCCCGCAACCGACAGCCTGGCCAAAGCTGTCAGCATCCCCGTGATCGCCTCCGGCGGCGTATCATCGCTGGCGGATCTCACAGCGCTCAAGGCAACGGGCACAATCGCGGGCGCCATTTCGGGGCGCGCGCTATATGACGGCGCGATTGACCTGGCCACCGCCTTGCAAGCGCTCAAGGGCTAACCGCCCAGTTTCTTGAGCTGTTCTTCCAGCGATTTGGTACTGTCTTCCAAACGCTTGAGCTGCGCTTCGTTGTCCTTGACCGCTTTCTTGCGCCAATCATTGCGCAAACCCGCCGCGTTCTTGTTGGTCGATTTTTGGACGGTCCGCTCCTCGTAAACGACCGTATGCGGCAACGGTACTTTGCCGCCCTCACCCTCGCATTGCGCCGTGCGGGTGATGGTCACAAGCAGAACACTGGGCAATAGGATCAGCATGCGGCTGTCTTCGTTTATCGTGCTTTGGAACACCGAAAATGCCTCATACTCGATCTTGATCTCGATCTCGTAGCACGCCGAGCGCCCAAGTTTGTCCACCAGTCCCATCACGTCGACTTCGAAATGAACGGTGCCGAACATGGCGGTTACCGCCTTGTCGAGCGCGGGAATGTCGCGGAAACCACTGCGGGTCAGTGCGTCCGAGATCAATACCGATTGATCAAGACGCCAATCGGCTTCGGCACGCTCTTGATTGTAATCATAGGCCGGTTTGCGGTTCGAATGAAACAGGATGCGCGGCTCGATATCCTTGGAAAATTTGAACGGGTTCGGCAGGCCCGCACCGCCATCTGCACAATCCCATACATACATGAATTTGCGCGTCTCAGCGTCCAGCTCTAGTTGCAACTGCCTCCTCGCTCCGTTCTCCTCAAAAAGCGAAGGCTTGGGCGACCACAACCGCGGCCAGGGCAGTCCCAGCCTTTTGGTTTCACCGGTTGATGGGACATGAATGGGGTCCAGCTTGAGCTGACCAAGGTTGGGTAGGGTCATAATCTTCTCTGTTCTAAAATGCGTGCGGTAGTCTTGCACAAGCGGTCGAAAGGTCAAGCGGGGGCTGTACGCCGGATGCAAATGCGCCCGCTTAACCACCCAGCTCCTTGAGCTCTTTCTCCGTTTCCTCGCGTTCCTTCTCCAGCCCTTTCAAGGCCGCCTCACGACGCTTGATCTCTTCGCGATGCTCTTGGGCCTTTTCAGCGTTTTCTTCCAATTTCTTCTTGCGCCAATCGCCCCTCAGTTTGCGATCCAGCTCTCCGATACGCGGTGCAAAACGTTTGGTTATTGTCGCCAAAGGGTCATGAAACCACACCAGTTCCTTGCCATCATCCTCATGACAATACCCGGTCTGATCAACACTCACCGTCAGCGTCCCGGGCAACAACAGGAACACTCGGGCACTCACGATCAGCCCGGGAAAGAACAGCTCAAAAGGCTCATAAGTCATCTCGGCGACGACACGGTAACTGATCTTGGATTTGTTGTTCTGATCAATCATCCCCTCAAAGTTCGGCATGATCAGGTTCGAAAACGAGGCACCAATAGTGCCTTGCAGCTTGTTGCTGTCTGCCACCCCCAGATGGCGCACAAGGTCATTGACCGTTTGCTCGACGGACTCCTTCTGTGCTGCCGGATCGGGCGCGAAATAAGGCGCCAACGACGGATCCATAGGCTCCGGGATCACCACCAGCTTGGCGTCAATTTCGCCTAGTTTGGGCCAGGGCACAGGGTTGTAACTTCGGGTCGCGCAATCCCAGGTCATCGAAAGGTAGAGGTTCTCTCTCGCCAGTTCCTGGGCAATCTGCACCTCGGGTTTGACAGGCACAAAGGACTTCCCAAATGGAATGGGCCCTTGCACAGGTGGAACATGCGTCGCGTCAATCTGCGCTCCGTTGATGCTGAATTCGGTCATCTGAATGCCCTTTGAATATGGTATCGCAAAGCCTCAGCAGGCGCCTCATCGCGTCAATTGACAAGTCAGGAATGCCAGACTTGTTCGCCAAGGCGGACTTGCCCAGCCGCCACCGCGCGCCTATAGCATCCCCATGCTCAAGACCCGTATCATCCCCTGTCTGGACGTCGCCGATGGCCGCGTTGTCAAAGGTGTCAACTTTGTCGACCTCGTCGACGCGGGCGACCCGGTCGCTGCTGCCCGCGCCTATGACGCGGCGGGGGCGGACGAGCTCTGTTTTCTTGACATTCACGCCACGCACGAAAATCGCGGCACCATGTTCGATCTGGTGCAGCGGACGGCGGAACAATGCTTTATCCCGCTGACCGTGGGCGGCGGCGTGCGGACCGTGGCGGATGTGCGTGCGCTTTTGCTGGCAGGCGCTGACAAGGTGTCGTTCAACTCGGCAGCCGTGGCCGACCCCGACGTATTGGCCCGCGCCGCGGACCAGTTCGGCAGCCAATGTATCGTATGCGCCATCGACGCCAAGACGGTCGAACCTGGGCGCTGGGAAATCTTCACCCATGGTGGGCGCAAGCCAACGGGCATAGATGCGGTTGAATTTGCTCGCACTGCTGCCACCAAAGGGGCCGGCGAAATCCTGTTGACCTCGATGGACCGTGACGGCACGCGCGCTGGCTTCAACCTGCCGCTGACGCGGGCCATCTCCGATGCGGTCCGAGTCCCCGTGATCGCCTCGGGCGGTGTCGGCACGCTCGATCATCTGGTCGAGGGCGTGACCCAAGGTGGCGCATCTGCTGTCCTCGCCGCCTCCATCTTTCACTTTGGTGACTACACGATTGCGCAAGCCAAGGCCCACATGGCCGCTGCGGGCATCGAGATGAGGATCACATGACGCACGCGACCCCAGGCCAGCGCAGCGCGCTGGACGACCTCTTTGCCACGATCACGGCCCGAAAGACTGCGGACCCCGACAGTTCCTGGACAGCAAAGCTGCTGTCAAAAGGTCCGGAAAAATGCGCCGAGAAATTTGGCGAAGAAGCTGTTGAGGCCATCATCGAAGCGGTCAGAAATGACAAAAAGGCGCTGACGTCGGAGGCGGCGGATGTTCTCTACCACCTGCAAGTGATGCTCGCGGCGCGTGATGTCGATTGGCAAGACGTGATGGACGAACTCGCACGCCGCCAGGGCACCTCTGGCATCGCTGAGAAAGCCGCACGGAACTAGGCGAAAGACAGCTTCGCCTTACGAGCCAAGCCCAGGTGCCGCGCGCCCTCCTCTCTTTCCCTCCCCCGAGGCAATGGCACGAGGGGAAGAGCCCCAATGCTCGATCCCAGAAAAGCGAAACGCCGCCCCCATTCCGCAAGGCGGTGGGCGTCCTTCGTTACCACGTCCGCTCAGGGGGCCCAGGTCAGGAAATTACGGATCATGCGCAGGCCCACATCCTGGCTTTTTTCCGGGTGGAACTGCATGCCCAGCATCGTGTCACGGCCCACAACAGCCGTGACATCACCGCCGTAGTCCACATGCGCCAGGCGCAGCGCCGGATCTGCAACCTCAAAATGATAGGAGTGCACAAAATACGTGTGATCGCCGGTGGTCACCCCGTCAAAAACAGTATGCGGGGCGTCCAGCACCAGATCATTCCAGCCCATATGCGGTACTTTGAGCGCAGGATCAGACGGTGTAATCGGCACCACGGCGCCACCCACCCAATCCAGACCCGGCGTGTCGCTGTATTCGCGACCCATGGTCGCCATCAGTTGCATGCCGACGCAGATGCCTAGAAACGGGCGGCCCTTGACCTCGACCGCCTCGACCAACGCATCGTAAACGCCCCCCGCCCCGCGCAGCGCGGCCGCGCAGGCCGGAAAGGCCCCGTCGCCGGGCAACACAACCCGGTCGGCGCGCGAAACGACATCCGCATCCGCCGTCACCACGACGGTGCCCGCATCCGCCTCGCGCGCCATACGCTCAAACGCCTTGTGCGCCGAATGCAAATTGCCGCTTTCGTAATCGATCAGAACCGTCAGGCTCATAGCGCGCCCTTGGTCGAGGGAATGGCACCGGCGCTGCGCGGATCGACCTCAAGCGCCACGCGCAAGGCACGCGCCACCGACTTGAACGCCGCCTCAGCGATGTGGTGGCTGTTGAGGCCGTGCAGCATATCGACATGCAGGGTGATGCCCCCATGGGTCGACAACGCCTGAAAGAACTCGCGTACCAATTCTGTGTCAAAGGTCCCGATCTTGTGGGTAGGCAAATCCACATTCCACACCAGAAACGGACGGCCCGACAGGTCCAAGGCCGCACGCACCAGCGCATCATCCATCGGCAACAGGCACGATCCGTACCGCGCGATGCCACGCTTGTCGCCCACCGCCTCAGCCAAGGCCTGCCCGATGGCAATGCCCACATCCTCGACGGTGTGGTGGTCGTCGATATGCAGGTCACCGGAACAGCGCACCGTCATGTCAATCAGCGCATGGCGCGCCAGTTGATCCAGCATGTGGTCAAAGAAACCAACACCGGTCTGATTGTCATAGGCCCCGGTGCCGTCCAGGTTCAGTTCGACACTGATATCGGTTTCGGCGGTTTTGCGGGTCAGGGTGGCGCGGCGCATGGGCGGCCTCCGGATCAAGGGTTTGCATGTTGCGCCTTCTATAGGCGGGCAAACCTGCGCCGCCAAGCCCTGCGCGGATGGCTTGCCAATCGGCGTCCGCCCGTGTCACTTAAACGCGACTTGCGTGTTTGAAAGGCAATGCCCGATGTCCACTTGCGTCTTTATCCAGATCCGCTGCCATCCCGGGACGACATACAAGGTCGCCGAAGAGATCGCGCTGCGCGAAATCCATTCAGAGCTTTATTCGACCTCAGGCGATTATGACCTGCTGATGAAGGTCTATATTCCCGCAGGTGAAGATGTCGGCAAATACATCAACGATCAGTTGCTGGACATCAAAGGGATCGAACGATCACTGACAACGATGACCTTCAAGGTGTTTTGAGCCACCCAGACAGAGGAACGCGCCATGACCGACGACACCTACCTGATCACAGCGGACGAGATTGCGGCCATGCCCGGTCTGGAGAAGACGCATTTCCTGAACCAAAATGCACAACGTGTGAACAAATCGCTGGGGGATGTGACTGGCCTGACCGGCATCGGTTTTCACATCATCGAGGTGGAACCGGGCTTTGAAACGACAGAACATCACGTGCACTATTACGAGGATGAATGCGTCTATGTGCTGGCGGGCACTGCAACGTCTTTGATCGGAGGCGAAGAGGCCCAGATTGGCCCAGGCGATTTCATTGGCTACCGCAAGGGTGGCCTGGCTCATTCAATCAAAAACACTGGGACCGAGACTTTTCGCTGCATCGTCGTGGGCCAGCGATTGGATCATGATGTGGCTGACTACACCCACCAGGACAAACGAATCTTCCGCAATGCGGGCCTGCCCTGGAACCTCGTCGATCACACCGACATCACAGTTGTGGGCGGCACGGCCGGCAAGAAATGATCGCCAACCCTAGCCCTTGGCGACCACTATTTTTTCGTCCCGCAGCAACCAGCCAAAGAAATAGGTAGCAAGCATCGCCGCCATCAATTGCACCGCGATAAAAGCGGCCACGTCAGCGGGCGCGATCCCTGCAAAAGTGTCCGAAAACCCCCGCGCAATCGTCACCGCCGGATTGGCAAAGGATGTCGAGGACGTGAACCAATAGGCCGCCGTGATATAAAGGCCAACAGCCATGGGCACCGCCTTGGGCTGCGCCTTGAGACAGGCCAGGATCGTGCCGACCAATCCAAAGGTGGCCACAAACTCGCCGGCCCATTGGCCCAGCCCTGTCCGCGCCGTGGTCGAGGGGTCAATGATCGGATTGTCGAACATCACATGGGCCGCAAAGACGCCGATAATGCCCCCAAAAATCTGCGCCAACACGTAAAGGCCAGCATCACGCCCACCGATCTCGCGTCGCAACCAGAAACTCAGGGTCACGGCCGGGTTGAAATGCGCGCCCGAAATGGGGCCAAACACCGTGATCAGCACCACCAGAATGGCCCCTGTCGGGATCGTATTGCCCAAAAGGGCGATGGCTACGTTGCCGTCGGCCAACCGCTCGGCCATGATGCCTGAGCCGATGACTGTCGCCAAAAGGGAGAACGTGCCCAACCATTCGGCCACCAAACGTCGTTCGAGCGTCAAATCACTTCCTCCAAATAGGCATCAGCGGTCAAACTTGCGCCACGAATCGCGCATGCCTTTATTCTCTATCCTTAGGCACAACCGGGCAGGGAATGAAGCATGCTTGCCCCTGGCTATAGGCCACTTGATCACAATTTTCGCTTAGCTTTGCTTTGACGCGTATCCGCACTTTGCCGTGCGCATCGAACAGGTTAGGGTTCGCCCAAGGCAATCAGACGCATCGGAGACGTCATGGACATCGCACAGGCCATTGTTATGGCCATGCAGGCTTGGGGCATGATCGGGGCGCTGACGGCGGCCGTCTTTTTGACCATCGGCATGGACCGCATCGACGAGGATGCCCAGGGCGCTTATATCTTTCGCCCTCTCCTCATTCCGGGTGTCTTGCTGATCTGGCCCCTCGTGCTCTGGCGCTGGTGGCAGATCGAAAGCGAAGCGCGGGGCTGGGCCGAACGTTATCGCCCCGTGCGTGCGGGGCATGGCGCGGCTGTGATCGTGATGAGCATCGCCATCGTGACCATCGTTGCCCTGGGCCTTTCCGTACGGCAGGAATGGCCCGCAGACATCGCCCCCGTCCAACTGAGCCAAGGGGCATCCCAATGAGCGTCAAATACACCCCGGTTCAATGGAACCGGAACAAATGGATTTATGACGCCGTTATGCTGGCGGGCGTCGCCCTGTTCCTGTGGATCTTCCTGAACATCACCCCCGACGTTCTGGACCATGAACGGGCCATTAACCCGCAGATTCATAACGCCCGCGCCTTTGGTGCCTGCGCATTCATGATGTTGACGGTGATCCTGTGTATCGGCCCTGCTGCCCGGCTCAACAAACGGTTCTTGCCGCTGCTTTACAACCGGCGGCATTTCGGAGTGATGACCGCCATTGTGGCGATCACCCATGCAGGCTACATCCTGAACTGGTACTTCAACTTCTCCAGCTCCGACAAATATGTGGGCCTGCTCTATGCCAATTCGAGCTTTGGGCAGATTGCGGGCTTTCCCTTTGAACTCTTCGGGATATTTGCGCTGATCTGCCTGCTGATCCTGGCGGCGACCAGCCATGACTTTTGGCTGAAATTCCTGACACCGCCCGTGTGGAAGCGGCTACATTACCTGATCTATGCTGCTTATTTTGCGGTTGCGGCGCACATCTCGTTGGGCATCCTGCAAGATCAGCAAAACCATGTATTCACCGTGATGTTCATCGCCGGTGCGGCGGCTGTTATCGTTCTGCACTTAGCGGCGTGGATGGCCGATCGGGGCGACAGACCGATGGGTGCCGATGGGGCCTGGGTCGAGGTGGCGCGCACCTCTGCCATGCGCGAGGGCTACGCCAAGATCACTCGGCTTTCCAACGGCGACCGCGTCGCCATCTTTTTGATGGACGGCAAGCTATCGGCCATCTCCAACGCCTGCGCACACCAGAACGGGCCGCTCGGAGAGGGCAAGATCATCGACTGTCTGGTCACCTGCCCCTGGCACGGATTTCAGTACGATGTGCGCTCGGGCCGCTCGCCCGCGCCGTTCACCGAAATGGTGCCTACCTACCGGGTGCGCGTTGTGGGCGACATGGTCGAAGTGCATCCCGATCCCAAACCGCCCGGTACTTACATTGATCCCGTGCCGATGCCCGTGCCCGACACCACCCTGCCCGAAGGAGAACCCGCATGAGCGAGAAACCCTTTTTCGTTGGCTACTTGCCCGTGCCCTCCGGGCTGAAAACCTTTTTGCTCAGCGTTTCGGTCCTGCTCATGGCGGGGCTGGCCACGGCCGGTTTCCTGATGGGGGCGGCCCAGGACGATCCTGGTCCAGGTGCCTTTCGCTTTGATTATGGCCGCCAGACGGTGACGGGCGTGATTGAAATGACACCATACCCGATCTTGCACGTGACCGAAGGCAATGACCGGATCAAACCGGGCGACAGTTTCATGATGACGGCGGGCGGCAAATCCGGCGTGGACGGGCGGGCCATGCCGCTCAACGGGCAATTGGCTCAGGCCTCTGGCGTCGTGCTGGAGCGTGGGGACCTCTACATGCTGCAACTGCGGGGCGGGCGAAACGGGCTGCGCGCCGCCGAAGGGGACGCACCCGAGATCGCGGTTGAACCTCAGGGCCGCTGGCAATTGACCGGCGAGATTTGCGACGGGAAATGCCTGGCGGGTGCCATGCGCCCCGGACGCGGCTTGGCCCATAAGGCGTGCGCCAATCTGTGCCTTCTGGGCGATGTGCCCCCCATTTTCGTCTCGACGCAGCCTGTGCTGGGCTCAGAGTTCCTGCTGGTCACCGGCCCTGGCGGCACACGCCTGCCGCGCGACGCCTATGACTATGTGGCGCAATTCATCACCGCCGAAGGCAACGTGACCAAGCGCGGCGAAATGCTGGTCTGGGAGATCGAACCCGACACGATCCAGGTGGTCCAATGAAACGGATTGTCTGGCTGAGTGTCGCGGCGCTGATCGCCGCCATCCTGTTCTATGTCTCGCGGTTCTGGTCGTTCTCGCTCTGGCCCCGTTCGGGCCTCTTTGGGATAGAAGAGTTGCGCCCCCAAGGCGGCCTTGTCGGGCAATGGTTACGCGGCACGGATTTTGCTCCGTTCGAGCTGCTGATCTGGGCTGTGGGCGCGTTTCTGGTGCTGACCGTGTTGCAAAAGCTCTATGACAGGCTCAATCCGCCGCCCGAGTAACCCGTTGGGGGACACCCCCTTTTGCGAGGCCAGCATCCGGCCTATACTTGGGCAAAATCAGAACCCGAGCAGGTCAAGAGCAGGTCACATGGCACCCAAGGCAGCTGCACCGCAGAATTTCAACATCGCCATTGTCGGTCAGGCCGGTCGGCTCAGCTATGAGGCGCTGCTGTTTGCAGCCTCTTTGCGCCACAACAGCCCCGGCTTTGCAGGGCGTTTGCTCGTGGCCGAACCCCAACCCGGACCGCTTTGGCCCAAGGATCCGCGGATCGAACCCGAGGATGTGCGCGCCGCGTTGGCCGATATGGGCGCGGAAATCATCCCGTTCGAGAGCAGACATTTCGGCCATACCTATCCCTACGGCAACAAGATCGAGATGTTGAGCGCGTTGCCCAAGGGGGAGCCCTTTGTCTTTTTTGACACCGATACGCTGATCACGGGCGACATCATGTCGGTGCCGTTCGACTTCGATCGCCCAAGTGCCTCGATGCGTCGCGAAGGGACCTGGCCGACGATCGAGCTATATGGCCCCGGCTACGCCGAGACGTGGAAATCGCTTTACGACGCCTTTGGCCTCGACTTCGCCTCCAGCCTCGATCTGTCCGAGCCCGATGAATACTGGGCGCGCTACCTGTATTTCAACGCGGGCTTTTTCTTTGGCAACTGCCCCCATGCGTTTGGAGAGCTGTTCCTGAAATACGCGCTCCAGATCCTGAACGATCCGCCAGAAGCGATTGTCTGCCAAACGCTGGACCCATGGTTGGACCAGATCGCGCTGCCTTTGGTGATCCACGCCCTTGGCGGCGGGCGCGACAGTGCGGTGCATGACTATCTCGACGGTCCAGTCAGCTGCCATTATCGGCTGTTTCCCATGCTCTATGCCCGCGAAAGCGCGGCCGTGATTGACGTTCTCGAAACGGTGACGGCCCCCAATAAGGTCAAGAAAGTGCTCAAGGGCTATGAGCCGATCAAGCGGATGGTCTATCAGGGGCGCGGCGAAAAAGTCCGCGCGCTCTTTGACCAGAACGATATGCCCCGCCGGGAACAGGCCATCCGAAATCGGATCAAATCCAACGGTTTTTGGTTGCGCTAGCGGCTTGACGTAGCGTTACTTGCCGTCAGGAGAGAAAATGCCGCGGCGACGCTGTCGCCTTGCGAAGCTATCAGGACTAAGCGGGCCAAAATTTGACCAAACGATCAACGAACGAAATTCTGTTTGCGATTGGATCCTTCGATGTCTGAAACGACGCTGAAATTTCTGGAGGTATTGGCAACCGCCTTTGATGAAGGGCGTTTGATGGACCTGGCCCGTCACTACGCCTTTCCTATGCCAGCCTACACCAAGGATGATCTGCTTGTCTTTGGCTCGGCCGATACTCTCGTCGAAGGTCTGAGCATATACCGCGACATTGCAACCGAGGCCGGGATTATCCGGGTCAAGCCGCGTATCGTCGCCGAAGGTCTGCGCATCAACAACTATTCCAACCTTTGGGTCGAATGGGATCATCTGGACGCGGCGGGCGTCTGCAAACGGACAAGTCAGGTCCGCTATGTGCTGCGCTTTGAACCCCATTGCGCCATGCCGCTGATCGAATTGGTGGAATATATGGTCCCGGCCTTTCCCGAAATCGCGGCCCACCTTCCACTGGTCTATACCGGATAGGAACCTGTCGGCGCTCGCAACGAAGTGAAACCGCCCAAGTCCTTGCCCGCCCTTGCCCGCAGCGCGCGCATTGCCTAACCATGGCGCCAAGCTGCACGCAGATATCGCAAAGGACAGATCTCATGACCGACGGCCCCAAATACGGCTTTGACACCCTTCAAATTCACGCGGGCGCCCGGCCTGACCCGGCAACAGGTGCGCGCCAGACGCCGATCTATCAATCCACCGCCTACGTGTTCCGCGATGCCGAACACGCCGCCGCTCTCTTTAACCTGCAAGAGGTCGGGTACATCTATTCCCGCCTGACCAACCCCACGGTCGCCGTTCTCCAAGAACGGATCGCCACGCTTGAGGGTGGCGTTGGCGGTGTGTGCTGTTCTTCGGGCCACGCGGCGCAGATCATGGCGCTCTTCCCACTGATGGCACCTGGCCTGAATGTCGTCGTCTCCACCCGCCTATACGGCGGCACGGTGACCCAGTTCAGCCAGACGATCAAGCGGTTCGGATGGGAGGCCACCTTTGTCGATTTCGACGATCTGGACGCGGTCAAGGCGGCCATCGACGACAACACCCGCGCGGTGTTCTGCGAGGCGATTGCCAACCCCGGTGGCTATATCACCGACCTTGACGCCATCGCGAAAATCGCGGACGAGGCCGAGATTCCTCTGATCGTCGACAACACTTCAGCTACGCCTTACCTGTGCCGGCCCATCGAACATGGGGCGACGCTGGTTGTGCACTCGACCACCAAATACCTGACCGGCAATGGCACGGTCACGGGCGGTTGCGTTGTGGACTCGGGCAAATTCGATTGGTCCGCCAATGATAAATTCCCGTCGCTCAGCGCACCCGAGCCTGCCTATCACGGCATGAAATTCCACGAGACCTTTGGCCCGCTGGCCTTCACCTTTCACGGTATCGCCATCGGTCTGCGGGACCTGGGCATGACGATGAACCCGCAGGCGGCGCACTACACACTGATGGGCACCGAAACCCTGTCTCTCCGGATGGAGCGGCACGTGGAAAACGCGGTCAAGATCGCCAACTGGCTGGAGGCTGATCCGCGTGTTGATTACGTGACCTATGCGGGGCTGGAATCATCGCCTTATTTCAAACGTGTGGCCCAGATTTGCCCGCGCGGCGCGGGCGGGCTGTTCACCTTTGCGGTCAAGGGCGGTTATGATGCCTGCGTCAAGCTGGTGAACGCCTTGGAAATCTTCAGCCACGTGGCGAACCTGGGCGACACGCGGTCGCTGATCATCCACTCCGCCTCGACCACGCACCGTCAGTTGACGGCAGACCAGCAGCGGGCCGCCGGTGCCGCGCCCGAGGTTGTGCGCGTGTCGATCGGAACCGAAGACGCCGACGACCTCATCGCGGATCTGGATCAAGCCCTGTCCAAAGCGGCAAGCTAAGCCCACCGCGGGCGGGGGGACACCCCGCCTTACGGGATCAGATCAAACGTGATCGCAACAGATGCGCTCACGCCAACTTCGCCCGTCGCGATGGCCATGTCCTCGCTGCGGGCGGCCATCATCATCTGCGGTTGGCGAAAACCACCCTGTTCGCTCAGCGTAATGATCGGCCCCAATGCCACCCCAGCCGCCTCAGCCAGTCCCGCCGCGCGCGACATTGCATCCTTGACAGCAGCGGCCCGCGCCTCCGCTTCGACCGGGTTGGGGTTTTGCAAAGCGAACCGCAACCCGTTGAAATCGTTTGACCCTGCATCAAGGGCCGCATCCATAATCTCGCTCAGCCGCCCCAGGTCGCGGACCCGCACCGACACCGCATTGCGCGCCACAAAGCCGGTGATCCGCCGGGGCCCGTTGTTGCCGTTGTCCCAGATGGGCGACACGCTCAGCTGATCGGTCTGCACGTCGCGTGGCGCGACATCCAACGTGGCCAAAACCTCCAGCAGGGCATTCGCGTCAGCATTGACCTTGTCCATCGCCGCACCTGCGCGCCTGTCCGTATGCGTCACGCCCAGCGAAATCACGGCCATATCCGGCACCGTCGCCACCTGCGCTTCGCCCACCACCGACAAGATGCGCGGCGGCGCGTCGGCCTTGCCCTGCATCACAAACCCAAGCAGCATCGCTGCACTCAACATCAGCATTCGCATCACGCTGGCTCCATTTACCGTTCCGCTCTTTGCGATATTGCGCCGCTGGGGGCACGCGGCACAAGCCAATCGCGGTGTTTTACTTTTCATGAGCAAAGACCTGCACTATTCTTGTAGAAATGGCGTCCGGCGTGTTGCTCTGCACGCACAACTGCTAAAGGCCCGATATGAAGCCACAATTTGCGCTTTCCTTGTCCTTCGACGGGATCCGCCTGCTGCTCCGCGCGGCGGGGGGCTGGCAGGTCGTGGGCGACGTGCCGGTGAACAGTGACGATCTGGCGGGCGAACTGGCGGTTCTACGTAAAAAGGCAGGCGACCTCAGGCCCAAGCGGGTGCGCAGCAAACTGATCATCCCCGACGATCAAATCCGCTATCTCAGCGTGGAGACCGGGAACGTCGATCATGCCGCGCGTCTGAAGGCGGCAGAGCAGGCCCTTGAGGGGGCCACGCCCTATCCGGTGGATGCGCTTGTCTTCGACATTTCAGCGGACGGGCCCACAACCCATATCGCCGCCGTGGCCCGCGAAACCCTGACCGAGGCCGAAGCCTTTGCCAACGAGCATCGCTTTAACCCGGTGAGCTTTGTTGCCGCGCCACAAAACAGTGATTTTCTGGGCGAGCCGTTTTTTGGCCGAGCGGCCAAGGCCGACAGCTTGCTGATGAAAGGTGCTGTCGTCGAACCCGATGGGATCCGGGTGGTCGAAACGGGTCCCGTTGTCTGGCCAGAGCCTGACCCGGAGCCCGCAAAACAAGCCGCAGCGCCCAAGGCTGACAAGAACAAAACACCGGTGCCCATCGCGCCAGACGTATCCAAGGAAACTGATGCGCCCGCTGCCGCAAAGGTTCAGCCAACAGCACCACCCGCCGTAAAACCGGAACCTGCCACGGCCAAAGCCGAGCAGCCGACAAAACCTATTGACGCTCCTCAAGCGGCGGCCGACAAAAAACCTGTTCTGCAAACTGATCCCTCCCAAGGTAATGCCCCGACCAAGGCGTCCGAGGGCGTGGCCGCCCTGGGCTTTGCAAGCCGTCGCGGCACCCCCATCACAGCCGCGACACCATTGGGTGGCGTAACGCGGGATGCGCCCGCATCCGGAACGCCAGTCAAACCGGTGCCAATCCCCGCGCCAGCGCCCCCGGTTGAGCCACCCAAAGCCACCACCGAAAGCCTCCGCCCGATCGAGGTGACCGCACCAGCACCGCCCCTCCCCGAACCTGTCGCAGAACCGGCCGTGGCCCGCACCGGTGGATTCCTGTCGCGCCGCAAACCGCGCGCCGCACCCCTACCTGACAAAGCGGCTATCGCCGCCACCGCCCCGCCATCGCCCGCAGAGGCCGAAGCCAAACGTATGACCGTCTTTGGCGCGCGCGAGACGGCACCTGTAGGCGGCAAACCGCGCTATCTCGGGCTGGTGTTGATGGCCGTCCTCTTGGTCTTTCTGGCGGGCGTCGCGGCCTGGGCAAGCGTTTTTCTGGATGAAGGCCTGGCCCGGTTGTTCAAGGGCCCTGACCGCACTCTGGCCTCGACACTGCCTGACGACACTCAGGCGGCCCTGCTGGATGATGTGGGCGCGACCAGCACCCCGCCGGACGAAGCTGCCGCCGACGGCGTGGTCGTTGCCGCCCTGAACGACAGCCTCAGCGATGGGTTGACCGCCGAGGACGCCGCCGTTCTCGATGCCCTGCGCGATCCATTGCCCGAACCGCAAGCCCCCGAGGAACTCAATGCCGCTGCCCTTGAGGCGCGCTATGCCGTGACGGGCATCTGGCCCAAAGCCCCTGACGCGGCCACAGCCGCAGAAATCATTTCGCTCGATGATCTCTATATCACAAGCATCGACCCGGTCAGCCCGGCGCAGGATGCCGTTGCATTGCCCCCCGTCTCGTCCTTCGGCACCGATGCGCAACTGGCGGTTATCACGTCTCCTGCTGCGGCAGGAACCAATTTTGCATTCGACCTGAATGGACGGATCGTCCCCACCCCCGAAGGTGCGGTCAGCCCTGACGGGTTCACCGTTTTTCTGGGGCGGCCCGCCGTTACCCCGCCTGCCACGCCGGTCCGGTTTGCCACGGACCCGACAGAGGCCGGAACACTGGACACCCTGACCCAGGTCCGCCCCCGTGCGCGGCCCACCGACCTGGTGGAACAGAACGAACGGGCGACGCTTGGTGGCTTGTCACGCTCTGAATTGGCCGCGTACCGTCCACAATTGCGCCCGCAAGCGCCGCAGGAAGAAACGCCACCCGAAGCCGAAGATGCGCCGCCCAGTGCACTTGCCGCGACACAGTCGTTGCGGCCAGCCGCGCGCCCGCGCAATTTCGAACGTGTGGTTGCCCGCGCAACGCCGCAGCCCAGCGCAAGTGCCGCCGCTGCATCAGCGGCCAGCGTTGCACCGCGCACGGTCACGCCATCGATCCCATCATCGGCCTCGGTGACGCGCGAGGCAACCGTGCGCAATGCCATCAGCCTGAACCGCGTGAACCTGATCGGCGTCTATGGCAAACCATCTGACCGGCGTGCCTTGGTACGCCTGTCCAACGGCCGGTTCCGCAAGGTGCAGGTCGGGGACCGTATTGATGGCGGTCGGGTGTCGGCTATTGGCGAGGGCGAATTGCGCTACCGCAAGGGCTCGCGCAACCTCGTTCTCAAGATGCCCAAAGGGTAACGGAAACCGATACGGTTTCCGGCTGCTTTCCGACACGGAAAGCCCGCGCTGTGGCGGATGCTGTACCTTAGCTAGCCTTCAGTTCGCCGCTGTTGATCTGCTCTTGCTCAATGCTTTCAAACAGCGCTTTGAAATTCCCCTCGCCAAAGCCATCGTCGCCCTTGCGTTGGATGAATTCGAAAAAGATGGGCCCAATCACCGTCTTGGAAAAGATCTGGAGCAAAATCTTGGTCTCACCCCCATCCACGACCCCTTCGCCATCAATCAGGATGCCGTGCTTTTTCATGCGCTCCAGCGGTTCGTCATGGCCCACGACACGGGTTTTGCTGAGGTCGTAATAGGTGTCCGGAGGCCCCGGCATAAACTTCAGCCCGTTCTCGGCAATCGCGTCGGTACTGTCGTACAAATTGTCCGATCCCACCGCGATATGCTGGATGCCCTCACCTTTGTATTTCCTGAGGTAGGCCACGATCTGACCCGTTTCGCCCCGATCTTCGTTGATCGGAATGCGGATACGGCCACAAGGTGAGGTCAGCGCGCGCGACAAAAGCCCGGTAAACTTGCCTTCGATGTCGAAAAAGCGGATTTCCTTGAACCCGAACAGGTTCCCGTAAAACCGGAACCACGTGTCCATGTTCCCTTTGTGCACATTGTGCGTCAGATGATCGAGGTAAAAGAACCCGACGCCGCGCGGCTTGGACTGCGCCAGCCATTCGTATTCGTCGTTGTAGGGCGAGGTGTCGTAATACTGATCGACGAAATAGATGAGGCTGCCTCCGATCCCGTAGATTGCGGGCACGTCCAGAACTTTGCCCGTCTCCTCATAGGGTTTTGCGCCCAAGGAAACCGCGCGTTCAAAAGCGTGCTGCGCATCCACCACACGCCAGCCCATGGACGGGGCACACGGCCCATGTTCGGCCACAAAGCGCGCACCAAAGCTGTCGGCTTCAGCGTTCAGCACATAGGTGACATCCCCCTGTTGCCAAAGCTCGATATCCTTGATCCGATGCTTGGCCACCTTCTCATACCCCATCCGACCAAAAAGCGCGCGCAATGCGTCCGGCTCAGGATGGGCAAACTCGACAAACTCGAATCCGTCAGTGCCCGCGGGGTTCTCAGCACTGATCGTGGATTTCGGGGCATGGTGCGGGAACGGTCCCATCAGCGGTCTCCTTCTGGCGTTTGCGCAAATATATGGCACCCCGCGCGCGTTTTCCGCGCAATCACAGGCCCAAGCCCTGGAAATATTGCGCGCTTCACGCATAATTACGCCAAAAACCGCGTTTGGACCGCATATGCTTGATTCCACCGACACCCGCCTGATCAGCGCGCTGCAAAAGGATGCACATCTGACGGCTCAGGAGCTGAGCGACATGCTGCACCTCTCGGCCAGCCAGATCGGGCGGCGCAGGCAGCGGCTTGAGGCTGAAGGCTATATCGAAGGCTATGTTGCACGCCTGAACCCCAAACGGCTGGGGCTGGCGGTGCAAGGCTTCGTCCAGGTCCATCTGGGCACCCACGGGCCCGAACACTCGGCCAGCTTTGCCCGCCTGATCCACAGTCGCGCCGAGGTCACCAGCGCATGGACAATGACCGGCGATGCCGATTACCTGCTCAGGGTCTATTGCACCGACCTTGCCGCCCTCAATACACTGATCCACGAGGTGCTGCTGCCCCATCCGGCCGTCGCCCGGGTGCAAAGCCAGATCGTGATGGACCAGCTCAAACAGGATGGGCCGCTGCCCACCTGAGACCAACAAGCGGAGATGTGACCCCATGGAAGGCTTCCTCTATCAGGCCTCGATCTATCTGGCAGCGGCCGTCATCGCCGTGCCCATCGCCGCGCGGCTGGGGCTGGGATCGGTGTTGGGGTACCTGGCGGCGGGGATCCTGATCGGCCCTGTCTTTGGCCTCGTCGGCTCCGAGACGGCAGACCTTCAGCATTTTGCAGAATTTGGCGTGGTGATGATGCTGTTCCTGATCGGGCTAGAGCTTGAACCACGCGCGCTTTGGGACATGCGCAACAAACTGCTTGGCTTGGGCGGCCTACAGGTCCTGCTGTCCACGCTGGCGATCATGGGCGTTGCCATTGCCTATCATCAGCCTTGGGGCGTTGCCCTTGCGATCGGCCTGACGCTGGCGCTGTCTTCAACGGCGATCGTGCTGCAAACCTTGTCCGAAAAAGGGTTGATGCAGACTGCGGGCGGGCGCTCCGTGTTTTCCGTTCTTTTGACACAAGACATCGCCGTTATCCCCATTCTCGCATTCCTGCCGCTCTTGGTCGTAACATTGCCCGTCCAGATCAACGCGGACGGGTCCATCGGCGTGGGCCATGACAGCCACGGCGATGGCCACCACGGCGTAGCGATGAGCCTTGTGGATGGCCTACCTGCTTGGGGCGTGACGTTGGTGACCATCGGGGCCATCGCGGCTGTCATCCTAGCGGGCGTATTCCTGACCCGGCCCGTGTTCCGGTTCATCCACGCAGCACGGCTGCGCGAGATGTATACCGCGCTGGCGCTGTTGATCGTCGTTTCGATTTCCTTCCTGATGATGCTGGTGGGCCTGTCCCCCGCCCTCGGCGCCTTCCTTGCGGGTGTTGTTCTAGCTAGCTCTGAATTCCGGCACGAATTGGAAAGCGACCTTGAACCGTTCAAGGGGCTCCTCCTGGGCCTCTTTTTCATCACCGTGGGGGCGGGTATCAATTTCACCCTGCTGTTCGAAGATTGGCCTGCCCTGATCTCCATGGCCGTTCTGGTGATCCTGGTCAAAGGGCTGGTACTGTATGCACTGGCGCGGGCGTTCCACATCCATGGGCGCGACCGCTGGCTCTTTACCCTCGGGCTCGCGCAGGCGGGCGAATTCGGTTTTGTTCTGGTGGCCTTTTCCGTGGCCCAGGGTGTGATCCCGACCACCATCGCTGAGACGTTGTTGCTTGTGATCGCACTGACGATGCTGATCACCCCGCTCCTGTTCATTCTGCACGACCGGATCGCACGGCGCATGGGCGACGTAGGCGAAGAGGTAGAGGCCGACGAGATTGACCACGAAGGTCCGGTGATTATCGCCGGCATCGGGCGGTTCGGCCAAATCGTCAACAGGCTGGTGCAAGGGTCAGGGTTCAATACCGTGGTGTTGGATCACGACATGGAAACCATCGCGCTCATGCGGCGCTTCGGCTTCAAGGGGTTCCTGGGCGACCCCAGCCGCCCCGACATCCTGCATGCGGCAGGGCTGGACGAGGCCAGCGTTTTGGTCGTTGCCCTGGACGATCCCGAAACCGCGACACGTTTGGTGGCCTATGCCCGCAAGGTGCGGCCAGATTTGCATATCATTGCGCGCGCCTATGATCGGGTTCATGTCTACAGGCTTTATCAGGCCGGGGCCGATGACATCGTGCGCGAGATGTTTGACGGCTCGCTCCGCGCGGGGCGCTACGTGCTCGAAAATCTGGGCCTGAGCGACTATGAGGCGGCTGAGGCGGAACGGGTCTTTTACAACCACGACCGGGATGCCGTTCGCCAATTGGCCGAATTGTGGGATCCTGACAGACCCGCCTCAACAAACGATGCTTATGTCGCGCGGGCCAAAGGCCTGGAAAAGGAATTGGAGATCGCGCTTTCAGCCCGGCAGGACAAACCGAAACGAGCGTAAGGGGCGCGAGATCGGGGTCGGTGGGCGGGCGCCTTTCGGGCCACAAGCCCGAAACAGTCCCGCCAACCGACCTTATCCCGCCGCGACGCCCGCCTCCGCAAATGTGGCCATGCCGCTGTGGCACGCCACCGCACCTTTCAGAACACCAATGGCTAAAGCCGCCCCCGACCCCTCGCCCAAGCGCAAGCCAAGCTGCAACAGAGGCGCTTTGTCCAACGCCTCCAGCATCCGACCATGCGCGCCCTCGGCACTCAGGTGACCAGCCACGCAGTGGTCCAGTGCCCCGGGCGTCGTTCGCGCAAGGCAGGCAGCGGCAGCCGTGCAAATGAAGCCATCCAGGATGACCGGAATACGCAGGCTGCGCGCCCGGGCAACAGCGCCCGCCATGCCTGCCAATTCGCGCCCGCCCAAGCGCATCAGAACATCCAGACCATCACCAGCTTCCCCATGGCGCGCCAAGCCATCTGCCACAACTTGGGTCTTTGCGCTCAGGGCGTCACCCTCGACCCCTGTCCCGCGCCCGGTCCAGTCCGCCGCCGCACCGCCAAACAGGGCCACCGCAATGGCCGAGGCGGACGTGGTATTGCCAATGCCCATCTCGCCCACCACCAAGAGGTCAGCGGCTACGTCGACTGCGTCCCAGCCTGCGCGCAAGGCGGCAACCACGTCCGCCTCCGACATGGCAGGGCCTTGGGTGAAATCTTCGGTGGGCCGATCCAGGTCCAGAGGCACGACATCCATGCGCGCGCCAAAGGTCTTGGCCAACTGGTTGATGGCCGCACCGCCATGTTCAAAATTGGCCACCATCTGCACTGTAACTTCGGGTGGGAAAGCCGAGACGCCCCGCGCGGCAACACCGTGATTGCCCGCAAAAACGATGACCTGAGGGGCTTCCAACACCGGCTGCGGGTCACCGCGCCAACTGGCATACCACTGCGCGAGATCCTCCAACCGGCCAAGCGCACCCGGGGGTTTGGTCAACTGCCCGTTTCGGGCGGCTGCCCCTTCGGCGGCGGCGCTGTCTGCGCCCGGCATCTCAGCCAACAGGGCACGCAGCCCGTCCAGCGTGTCAAAGCCCATCGTCAATCTTCCTCTTGCCTGTCCCAGCCTTGGTCATTACCCAATGCCAACCCGCCCGCAAGTCAGGACCGGACATGGAAACCGAAAAAACCGACACCGGGCCTGCCTCGATGCTTTGGGACGTGCCTGCGGCGCTGGTCTTGCTGACCCGGTTGCCTGTACCTGCTTTGCCCTCAAAAGCTTTTGCCGACCCGGCACGCGCCGTCTGGGCCTATCCGTTGGTGGGCCTTATCCTTGCGCTGATCACCGGCGCGTTGATCAGTCTGAGCGCGGCGCTCGGCCTGCCCGCCCCCATCATAGCCGGGCTTGTTCTGGGTGTGTTGATCCTGCTGACGGGGGCGATGCATGAGGACGGCCTGGCCGACAGCGCCGATGGCCTTTGGGGCGGACACGACCGCGCCCGCAGGCTTGAGATCATGAAGGACAGCCGGATTGGTGCTTACGGCGTTCTGGCCTTGATCGTGGTGATGGGTCTGCGCTGGATGGGCCTGGCCGAAGCCACGTGGCCCGCCATCGTCGCTGCATTGGTTCTGTCCCGGATGATGATGCCGGCCTTGATGCTTGCCCTGCCTCATGCGCGCAGCGATGGCTTGTCCCACAGCGTCGGTGCGCCACCTCGGTCAAGCGTTCTGGCCGGTGTTTTCATCGGGACCGTTATCGCCGTGGCATGTGTCGGGATGGCGGGGGTCATTGCCCTGTGCATCGCAGGCTTATCGACGGTTGCCATCGGCGTGATCGCCCGCCGAAAAATCGGCGGACAGACCGGCGATATTTTGGGGGCCACGCAGATTTTGACCGAACTGTCGGTGCTGCTGAGCCTTGTTGCGATGGCATAAAAAAACGTGTCCCCGCGGGGACACGTTTGCTTTCAACCGCTTACGCGGCGCGTTAACCGAATTTTAAGCGGCGATACGGCTGCTCAGCACGTCGCCGACTTCTTTGGCGGCCGCATTTTCGTCCCCACCGGACACGGCGGCAACTTCGCGGGTCAAACGCTCAAGAGCGGCCTCGTACAGTTGACGCTCAGAATAGCTTTGCTCGCGCTGATCGTCGGTGCGGTGCAGGTCGCGCACAACTTCGGCAATGGCGATCAGGTCGCCCGAGTTGATCTTTTGCTCGTATTCCTGCGCGCGACGCGACCACATGGCCCGCTTGACCTTGGCCTTGCCCTTGAGGGTCTTCATCGCGGCGCTGATCACGTCAGGGCTCGACAGGGCGCGCATCCCGATGTCGGTGGCCTTGTTCGTGGGCACGCGCAGCGTCATCTTGTCCTTTTCGAACGAGATCACAAACAGCTCAAGCGAAATACCGGCCACTTCCTGGCTCTCGATCGACACGATCTGGCCAACCCCGTGGGCGGGATACACAACATACTCATTGGGGCGGAAGTCGAGATTCTTCGATTTTGTCATTCTTGGTCCTCATATGACGCCCGGACGTGGCACCGGAGTTCTGACAGTCAAAACCGCATCAGGCGGGGCAAGCATTGCCACGTCTCGGTGCGGTTTATTTCAGATTTCACAGGCCTCACCGCGAGTGAAAGGGTAAGGCAACCCATCGTCCATTGGTCGTTTATGAAGGAATCATAACACAAAAACGGGTCCACAGAAAGCTTACCCTAGGTCACCACCCGAAAAGGGGCGGTTTTTCAAAGTGCTACAGGCCGATTGTGATGCAGCAGGCGCAGCATGACGCGCCCCAAAAGCGATTCGGTGCGTTTATCCGCCCTCGCCCGCATTTTCCGAAAACAGCTCAAGCTTGCCGGGTTTGCCATCCATCTCATCTGCCGTCGGCAGCGGGTCTTTCTTGGTGACGATCACAGGCCACATCTCGGAATATTTGCGGTTGAACTCGACCCATTTTTCCATGTCCGGCTCGGTGTCCGGGCGGATGGCATCGGCGGGGCATTCCGGCTCGCAGACGCCGCAATCGATACACTCGTCAGGGTGGATGACCAGCATGTTCTCGCCTTCGTAAAAGCAATCCACCGGGCACACCTCGACGCAGTCGGTGTATTTGCAGGCGATGCAACTGTCATTGACGATATAGGTCATGCGGAAGGCTCATGTGGCTAGGGTCAGAAGACTAGCTAAATCAGCCGCCCGGATCATTCAAGGTGGCGCGCGCGCGAAAGATCAGCTTGCCGCCTGTCGCGCTTGGTTGGGCGGCCTTTTCCCTCGAATTTGGGGTTTTCCGGAACAGCGTCCTTCCGGGGTGGTGGCGGCGGGGACATATCGGTGTAAAGCGCTTGGGCCTCGGGCGCGGGGCCGCGCCTGTTGCCGATGGCCACAACCTCGACGATCCGAACATGATCGCCGATGGCAAAGGTCAACACGTCGCCTGCTGTCACGGTGGTCGCGCGTTTCGTGACCCGCTCGCCGTTCACCCGCACGTCACCTGCGGTCACGCGGGCCGCAGAGAGGGATCGTGTTTTGAAGAACCGCGCAAACCACAGCCATTTGTCCAGACGCAGTTTGGGCGCCGGGTCAGACACTTAGCTGTTGTCCTTGAGCCCCATGAGGGCTGCGGCAAACGGGTTGTCCGGGTCGATCTTCTTTTCGGGTTTGGGAGGGCGGGCAGAGAAGTTTTGCCCCTTGTTGCCACCAGGCTTGCGCGCCCCTTTGGGGCCACCCTTGCCTTGGGGCTTGCCCTTGCCGCGCGGTTTGCCCGCCCCTTGCGGTGCGCCGCGCCCGCGTGGGTTGGCCATACGGCCCCAGGTGAAGGTGTAGAACACCTCGGTCTCGACCGCGGCTGTGGCCGTGTCGGGGGCTGTGCCGGGGTCGATCTCCGTCTCGGAATTGACCGGCACACCGGGACTTTCCTCGGGCGTTTCGGACGCTTCAGCGATGATCGGGGCGATGCCTTCGTCCACGATGTCGCCTGTGCCTTCGGGCACGTCCGCAGGAGACGCGGCCACGTCGTCAGCACCGGTGGCCGGAGCCAAATCGCCTGCATCCATCACGGCCGTGTCGGCGTCCGGTTTGGCGGCGATCGCGGCATCCACCGCTTTGACCTTCTCCCGCTCGCCTTTTTCAGCCTTGTAGCCAAGCCCTTCCATCAGGGCCGCGAACTGTTCCAGCGTCATGCCCGTGATCGACAGCATGTCTGCCTTGGCCTCGAACCCGCCGCGCGAATCCTCGGCCCGCAGCATGTCGGCCAGACGTTCCAGCATATCGATGCGGATCGCCCGGTCACCTGCGTTGCGGTAGCCTGCCATCGTGTCGGCCCCTTGCGGCGCGTCTTTCATCGCGGGGATCGTGACCAGCCCCGGGGGAGGCGATTCGGGGAATTCGGACAACCCTTGAGCCAACGACCACAGAACAAGACGCAAGCGCGTAGGCGCGGGTTTCAGCAGAAGGGGCATGAAGATCGTGAACTGACCAAAGCGGATGCCGTGCTTGCGCAGCGCGCCGCGCGCGTCCTGATCCAGTGCCTTGACCTCGTCGGCCACAGCCGCGCGGGGCAGCACGCCCATCGCCTCGACCATGCGAAAGGCAAAGCCCTTGGCCAGACCGGCCAGCGCCTCGTCCCGCTGCATCGCCACAAGCGGCTCAAACAGGGCGGCCACTTTGCGGTCGATGAAATGCTGCAAGCGGCGCTGCACCTTTTGGGCCACGTCCGCGCCTGCCACATCGTCCACAAACACTTCGACCTGCGGTTTCAGGGGGTCAGAACCCGCCACCAGCTTGCCCACAGCGGACGCGCCCCACATGAGGCCGCCTTGCTCTGTATAGTCAATCTCGGTGTCCGGCGCGTTATAGAACCGGTCCGCCCGAAGGTGGAAATGGGGGGCGAGCGCCTGCAAGGCCGCCGTCTTGATTGTCTTGGCTTCGGCCGCGCCTGCGCCCTTGTCCTGAGAAAAACGGAACCCGTCCAACTTGCCGACGAACTCGCCTTCGACAGTCACTTCACCTGCGTCATTCACTTCGGCCACCATGGCCTCCTTCTGGCCTAGCCGGCGCAACAAGACTGAGGTGCGCCGGTCTACAAATCTTTGAGTCAGCTTTTCATGAAGAGCATCTGACAGTCGGTCTTCTACATGGCGCGTCTCGCGACGCCAATGGTCTATCTCGTCCACCCAGCCTTTCCGCTGGGCCACGTAGGTCCATGTGCGGATAAACGCCAAGCGTTTGCTGATCGCGTCAATGTCCCCGTCGGTGCGGTCGATCCGTTTGATCTGGCGCGCCATGAAGTCGTTGGGGATGCCGCCGCGTTCGTGCAAATACCGAAAGATAACGTCCAACAGGCTGGAATGTTCCTGGTGGCTGATCCCGCGGAAGTCGGGCACCCGACATACGTCCCAGAGCAGACGTACTGACGGCGCATCGGTGCAGCGCGCTGTGACTTCGGCACTTTCCGCCAGCGATTTGAGCGCCATCAGGTCGTCAGCCTCGCGGGCGCGGACCAGGACATCGTGATCCGGCGGGGCCTCTAGGCTGCGCACCAGTGCGTCGATGGTGCCGAATTGCAGGGCGTGGTTGCGCCATTGCAGTTTGTTGAGCGGGGTAAAGCGGTGATCCATGATCGCCTGCGCCACGCCGTCTTCAAGCGGGCGCACATCGCCTGTAACACCGAATGTTCCGTCCTTCTGGCCGCGTCCCGCCCGGCCCGCGATCTGGGCCAGTTCGTTCGGGGCCAATGGGCGCATGCGCCGTCCGTCGAATTTCGACAGCGAGGAAAAGGCAACATGGTCGATATCAAGGTTGAGCCCCATGCCGATGGCGTCGGTGGCCACCAGAAAATCGACCTCGCCGTTCTGGTACATGTCCACTTGAGCATTGCGCGTGCGGGGGGAAAGCGCACCCATGACCACCGCTGCCCCGCCCTTTTGGCGGCGGATCAGTTCGGCGATGGCATAGACGTTGTCGACCGAGAACCCCACGATGGCGCTGCGCGGGCGCATCCGACTGACTTTCTTCTGGCCCGAATAGACCAGTTGTGACATGCGCTCGCGCTGCATGTACTGGGCCTCGGGCACCAGGGCGCGGATGGGGCCGCGCATCGTGTCAGCCCCCAGAAACAGTGTTTCGTGCAAGCCGCGTGCCCGCAAGAGCCTGTCGGTAAACACATGCCCGCGTTCTGGGTCGGCACAGAGCTGGATTTCGTCAATGGCCAGGAAATCGACGCCCATGCCCTCTGGCATCGCCTCGACGGTGCAGACCCAATATTGGGTGCGGGGCGGCACGATCCGTTCCTCGCCGGTCACAAGTGCCACGACAGAGGGGCCGCGCAAGGCCACGATCCTGTCATAGACCTCGCGGGCCAAAAGCCGCAGCGGCAGGCCGATCACCCCGGTCCGGTGCCCCAGCATGCGATCAATGGCGTAGGTGGTTTTACCTGTATTGGTGGGGCCGAGAACGGCCACCACACGTGCGTCGCCCGACATGGGCTGTCCCCCAACTGCTCAGAGCGTGCGCCCGATGCCTCGGCTTTGAAGTTGCTCTTGGGCCTTGGTGGCGTTTTCGTGGTTGGGATGCAAGTCGAGGACTTGGGAAAAGGCCTGTTCAGCCCGGCGCAGGTCGCCAAATTCCTGCAACATCACACCCAACCCGAAAAGGGCGTTGTAGTTATCGGGGTTCAGGATCAGCGCCTTTTGCAGGTCATCCAGTGCGGGGCCATAAAGCCCCTTCATGTAATAGGCGGTGGCGCGCGCATGCCAGCCTTCGGCAAAGTCGGGGGCGTGGTCAGTCACGGCGGTCAGATGCTCGATGGCGGCGTCGAGGTCCTCTTCCTCCATCGCTTCGCGTCCGCGGCGCAACAGCATGTCGAGCGATGTGGAGCCTGATTGCGACCACGCCCGCTCGATATCGCGGCTGATGCGCGTGGCCTCGGCGGCCTCGGCCCCGCGCAGCGCAGCAAGCAGGTCGTCAATCCGAGACGCGTCATCCGTGGATTGCGCTGCCAAAGGTAAGGAATTCCCTACTGTCAGTAAAAGTGCCGTGACGACAGGGTAGAGTTTGCGAAGTCGAGTGCCCATAACAGGGAATGTAACAGCCCTGTTCCGATTTTCCATATCCAAGAGCAGGCCAGCCAACAAAAAGGGCATCAAACATGAGTGACACGCTGAACGAAGCCGTTGCGGTCTTGAACCAAAAACTGGCAGGCGCCGATTTTTCGGGCACCGCAAAATTCGACGTTGCAGGCGAAGGCGCGATTATCATCGACGCTGACGGCGCCCGCATTGCGGATGACGACGCCGATGTGACCCTGTCCGCCGATGCCGACACGTTCCGGTCGATCCTTGAGGGCGACACCAACCCCACATCCGCCTTCATGACCGGTAAACTGTCGGTGGACGGAGACATGGGCAAGGCGATGCAATTGGCGTCTGTGCTGGCCTGATGACCCTTTCGGCTGCCCCGCTTTACACTGATGTAAGCCCCGCACCGCTGGATGGGGCAGCCTATTGGACCCATGCGTCAGACGGGGTGCGTATCCGTCTGGGCGTGTGGCACCCGGATGGGGCCAAGGGGACGGTTCTGATGTTCCCGGGCCGCACCGAATACATCGAGAAATACGCGCCCGCCGCCGGTGACTTTGCCGCGCGCGGATTTGCCACCATTGCCATCGACTGGCGTGGTCAGGGCATTGCCGACCGTATGCTGGACGATGCCATGACCGGGCATGTGGACCTGTTTCAGGATTACCAACTGGATGTGTCGGCGATGATTGCCGCCGCCCGCGAACTGAACCTGCCCGAGCCGTTTTACCTGGTCGCGCATTCCATGGGCGGCTGCATCGGTCTTCGCGCGCTGCACGAGGCCCTGCCGGTCGCGGCAGCCGCGTTTACAGGGCCGATGTGGGGCATCCGCATCTCGGCCCATTTGCGCCCGCTGGCCTGGGCCTTGGGCCATCTGATGCCCGCGATCGGCCAAGGCCACCGCCTGCCCCCGAGCACGGAACCGCATCCATACGTCATCAAGGCCCCGTTCGAGGATAACCTGCTGACCACCGACCGCCCCATGTTCGACATGATGCGTGCACAGCTGGAGGCCCATCCCGAGTTGAGCCTTGGCGGCCCCAGCTTTGTCTGGCTCCGCGAGGCTTTGAACGAGACACTGGACCTGTCGCGGATGCCGTCGCCACCCGTCCCGTGCGAAACGTATTTGGGCACCAATGAGCGTATCGTGCACACGGGCCGCATCCATGACCGCATGGCTGATTGGGACGGTGGCACATTGCATATGATCGAGGGCGGCGAACACGAGGTGCTGATGGAAACGCCCGAAATCCGCACCGGCATTTTCGACAGCATTGCCGCGGCCTTCACCAAGGCTGGCTAAGTCCCGCACCCATGCTAGGTTTGCGCCTATGAGCGCGCTGACCTTCACCCCTTCCGGCATCTATTGCCCTGTCGGCGATTTTTATATCGATCCGTGGCGGCCTGTGGCGCGGGCCTTGATCACCCATGGGCATGCCGATCACGCGCGTTCTGGCATGGGGTCTTATCTGGCAACGGACATCGCGGCCCCTGTGATGCGCCACCGTCTCGGCGATATTGCCCTTGATACCATTCGTTATGGCGAGCCCCGTCAGATTGGCGGCGCAACAGTGTCTTTCCACCCGGCAGGCCATGTGCCCGGTTCGGCCCAGATCAAGGTTGAGGTTGCGGGTGAGATTTGGGTTGCATCCGGTGACTACAAAGTCACCGACGACGGCCTGTCGACCGCGTTCGAGCCCGTTAAGTGCCATCATTTCATCACCGAAAGCACCTTTGGTCTGCCCGTCTTTCGCTGGTCATCGCAAGCGGACGTTGCGGCACAGATCAACGACTGGTGGGCGGACTGTGCCGCGGCGGGCAAGACCGCATTTCTGGGCTGTTATGCCCTGGGCAAGGCGCAGCGGTTGCTGACGATGCTCGACCCTTCGGTGGGACCGATCCTGACCCACACTGCCATTGAAAACACCAACCGGATCATTCGGGGTCAAGGCATCTTGCTGCCTGACACCCAGCTTGCCAACGCCGATCTGAACCCCAAGGAATACCCCGGCGCTCTGGTTCTGGCGCCGCCTTCCGCCCTTGGCTCGGCCTGGGCGCGCAAATTCGGGGCGCAGGAAACTGCCTTTGCGAGCGGCTGGATGGCCTTGCGCGGCATTCGGCGCAGGCGGGCGGGGGACCGGGGCTTTGTCATTTCCGACCATGCGGATTGGTCCGGGCTTTTGGCAGCGATCACCGAAACGGGGGCCGAAAACATCTATGTCACTCATGGATATACCGACATTTTCACCCGTTACCTGAACGATCAGGGCTGGAACGCGCAAGTGCTGCAAACCGAGTTTGGTGGGGATGAGGCCGAGGATGAGGCCGCCGCATGAAACGATTTGCCGCCCTCTTTAACGCGATCGACCAATCGACCAAGACCACGGTTAAGGTCGCGGCCCTCACCGATTATTTCGAGAACGCGCCAGAGGCCGATCGCATCTGGACCATCGCCATATTTTCTGGCCGACGTCCCAAACGGGCCGTGACCACAACCAGGCTGCGCGAATGGGCGGCGGAGCAGGCGAGCATCCCCCTTTGGCTGTTTGAAGAGGCCTATCCCATCGTGGGCGATCTGGTCGAAACCATTGCCCTGGTCCTGCCCGCCGCCGAGACAGAGACCGACCATGGGCTGTCCCATTGGATCGACGTGCTGCGCGGGTTAGCCGCAATGGACGAAGACGCCCGCAAGACGGTGGTGCTGGAGGCGTGGAACAGTCTGGACGCGACGCAGCGCTTTCTTTTCAACAAGCTGATCACGGGTGGGTTTCGCATCGGTGTCAGCCAGAAACTGATGACCCGTGCGTTGGCCCGGGCCACGGGTCGGGACGAAGCGGAAATGGCACATCGTTTGATGGGTGATTGGGACCCGGCGACCGTGACCTGGCATGACCTGATCGAGGCACAGGACGCCGCCGCCAACGCTTCGCGCCCCTATCCGTTTTACCTGGCCTATGCGCTTGAGGGTGAGGCCGCCGATCTGGGCGATCCCGCCGCATGGCAGGCGGAATGGAAATGGGACGGCATTCGCGGCCAGCTGATCCTGCGCGAGGGGGCGCATTATGTCTGGTCGCGGGGCGAAGAGTTGATGACCGACCGCTTTCCCGAATTCACCCGCGCCCGCGATTTCATCCCCGATGGTACGGTGCTGGACGGCGAATTGCTGGCCTGGGGCGACGGCGCGCCTCAAGGGTTTGACGCGCTGCAAAAGCGGATCGGGCGCAAGACTGTGCCCAAAAAGCTGCTGCAAGAGGCGCCCGTGATCCTTTATGCCTACGACCTGCTGGAATGGCAGGGGCAAGATTTGCGGGGCGAGCCGATGCAGGCGCGCCGGGCGAAACTGGAGGCACTCTGCGCCGATCTGCCAGAGGACGCGCCCGTCAAGCTGTCCCCTACCGTGCCCTTTGACGACTGGGATGCGCTGGCCGACACACGCAGCACTGCGCGCACAGCTCATGCCGAAGGATTGATGCTGAAACGTCAGGACAGCCCATACCTCACCGGGCGCAAAAAAGGCGATTGGTGGAAATGGAAGCTTGACCCGCTGACCATCGACGCAGTGATGATCTATGCCCAATCGGGGCACGGGCGGCGGGCCAACCTGTTCACCGACTTCACCTTTGCCGTCTGGAACGGCAACGATCTGGTACCTTTTACCAAAGCCTATTCAGGCCTGACCGACGCCGAATTCCGCAAGATCACGGCCTGGGTCAAGAAAAACACCCTGCAACGGTTCGGCCCGGTGCGCAGTGTGACGCCCCACCACGTGTTCGAGATCGCGTTTGAGGGCATCCAGGCCTCGACCCGCCATAAATCGGGGGTTGCATTGCGGTTCCCGCGTATGGCTCGTTGGCGTCAGGACAAACCTGTGCAAGAGGCCAACAGCCTCGACGATCTCAACCAGATGCTGGACACTTATGGATAACGCGCAACCGCCCTTTGCCCCTGAAACACCGATCACACAGTTGCCTGCGGGGTCGTGGGATGCCCATGTGCACCTGTTGGGCGGGCCGTCGCACCCCCTGTCACCCACCCGAGCCGAAGATCCGCCCGCAGGCATCGATTTCGACGGGTGGCTGGCGATGTACCGCGACCACCTTGCCGCCCTGGGCTGTGATCACGGGCTTATCGTGCATTCCATCCTTTATGGAACGGACAACACCGTCACGATCGAGGCGGTGCGCGCAATGGGCAGGGGGTTCAAAGGTGTGGGCCTCTTGCCTGATGGCAGCACGACGGCTCAGATCAAAGCCTTTGCCGCGGCCGATATCTGCGCCGTTCGGCTGAATTACGTGCATGGTGGTGTGCTGACCTGGGACGGGGCCAAGGCAATGGCCCCTACGCTGGCGGATCACGGGATGCATGTGCAGATGCTGCTCCATGCGGACCAGCACATCGATGGGTTAGCGGATGATATTCGGGCCTTGCCCACGCCATTGGTGATCGACCATTGCGGCTGGCCCACGGATCTGGACCCAGACACGCCCGCCATCGACACGCTTTGCGCCCTGCTGCGCGAGGGGCATATCTGGGTCAAATTGTCCGCCCCCTATAGGTTCACGGAACACCCCGAAGCTGCCCATCCGCTCATGCGGCGGCTGATCGACGCCAATCCCGATCAGTGCCTGTGGGGATCGGACTGGCCGCATATCATGCTGAACGGCGCGTCGATGCCACGGGCGGCCACCTTGCTCGACAGCGCCGCGCAGATCATGACGACGGAACAACAAAGCAAAATCTTCAAGACCAATCCGGCACGGCTGTTCGCGCCCTAACCCTTCTCCAGTCCCCAAAAAACCCGAGGAAGGCCGCAGGTCGGCGGGCAAAGCCCCCCGTAAACCGTCAAACGCACAGCCGCACGCCCTTGTCCCCTCGTCCGCCACCCCATACCTATGGCGCAACACAAAAAGAGGTCTTTCATGTTCCACCTGCCCTTCCCCGTTCAAGACGCCAATGCCAGCCGGGGCGACCAACCCTTTGGCGACCTGCCGGAGTGGAACCTTGATGATCTCTACACCGGCGAGGACGCGCCCGAACTGAAACGCGATCTGGATTGGCTGGAACAGGCCTGCGCCAGCTTTGCCAACGATTACGAAGGCAAGCTTGATACGCTGGACGCGGCGGGGCTGTTGGAGTGCATTCAGCGCCAGGAACGGATCAACCAGGTTGCCGGGCGCATCATGTCCTTTGCAGGTCTGCGCTATTACCAGCTGACCACCGATGCGGGCCGGGCCAAGTTCATGTCCGATTGCCAGGAAAAGATCACCAACTACACCACGCCGCTGGTCTTTTTCACGCTCGAACTGAACCGGCTGGACGACAATCATCTGGGCAATGCAATGAGCGTGAACGAGGATCTGGCGCGCTACAAACCGATCTTTGACAAGATCCGCGCAATGAAGCCCTATCAACTCAGCGACGAGATGGAGAAGTTCCTTCACGATCTGGGCGTTGTTGGTGACGCCTGGGAACGGCTCTTTGACGAAACCATTGCGGGGTTGGAGTTCGAGATTGACGGCGAGCCGTTGAACATCGAAGGCACGTTGAATTTCCTCACCGACCCGGTACGCGAAAAGCGCGAGGCGGCAGCGCGCGAGCTGGCCGACGTCTTTGGCGACAACATCAAAACCTTTGCCCGCGTGCACAACACGCAAGCCAAGGAAAAGGAAATCCTGGATCGCTGGCGTGGCATGCCCACGGCCCAAACCGGTCGACACCTCAGCAATCAGGTCGAGCCGGAAGTGGTCGAGGCCCTGCGCAACGCGGTTGTCGCCGCTTACCCCAAGCTGAGCCACAGGTATTACGAACTGAAGCGCAAATGGCTGGGGCTGGACCGGATGCAGGTCTGGGACCGCAACGCCCCCCTGCCCATGGAAGACCCGCGCACCGTCGGCTGGGACGAGGCGGAAAAGACTGTGATGGACGCCTACAACGCCTTTGACCCGCGCATGGGCGAATTGGCGCAGCCGTTCTTCAAAAAAGGGTGGATTGATGCGGGTGTGAAACCGGGCAAGGCCCCCGGCGCCTTTGCGCATCCCACCGTCACAGATGTGCACCCCTATGTGATGCTCAACTATCTGGGCAAACCACGCGATGTCATGACGCTGGCCCATGAATTGGGCCACGGCGTGCACCAGGTTCTGGCAGCCGGTCAGGGCGAAATGCTGTCTTCCACGCCGCTCACCCTGGCTGAAACGGCCTCTGTCTTTGGTGAAATGCTCACCTTCCGCAAAATGCTGGATGGGGCAGAAACGCCCGCCCAGCGCAAGGTCATGCTCGCGGGCAAGGTCGAGGATATGATCAACACGGTCGTGCGTCAGATCGCGTTCTATGATTTTGAGTGCAAACTGCACGACGCCCGGCGCGGGGGCGAGTTGACGCCCGAGGACATCAACGCGCTCTGGATGTCGGTCCAGGCAGAATCGCTTGGGCCCGCCTTTGACTTCATGGACGGTTACGAGACGTTTTGGGCCTATATCCCGCACTTCGTCCATTCGCCCTTTTACGTCTATGCCTATGCCTTTGGCGACGGGTTGGTGAACGCCCTATACTCGGTCTATGCCGAGGGCGCGCCAGGCTTTGAGGACAAGTATTTCGACATGCTCAAGGCTGGTGGCTCCAAGCACCACAAGGAACTATTGGCCCCCTTTGGTCTGGATGCCTCTGACCCGAAATTCTGGGACAAGGGGCTAAGCATGATTTCAGGCTTCATCGACGAATTGGAAGCCATGGAGAGTTGAGGCGCAAAATGCGCGGCGGGCTTCACGCCCGCCTTGCAGAACCTCAGACGCTTTCCAGTAAATCGTGGTCGAAAGTATCCGCGATCCCAAGCCGATCCTTGATCTCCTGGGGAACCATGCGTTGCGCCGCGATGCGTGGCCGCGGCATTTCAGGAATGGAACGCTCGACGCCATAAAGCGCCTGGAATTCGTGAAAATTATCAAAGTTCTGGCGTCCAGCATGGTCCACAAAAGTCTCTGTCGGGACACCATTCGCAAGGATCACCTGATGGTTTTCCGTTTCAACGTGATAATACACGACAGTCAACGGCAACTCTGAAACCTCAACCCATTGTATGCTGGTGCCGTTCACCAAAGCAGACGCATTGATCACCAATTCGTCCACGATCATACCGTGGTCCGCTGTCACGACCAGATCCAGCGTCGGCAGGCCCGCCCCAAAGGCGTCCTGACGGATGCGAACAGGCAACAAACGGTCAGACCGTTGCAGCGCCGGAAAGACTGTTTGGCGCCCAACCCACAACACCCTGGTTTGCGCACCATCAGCAGTCAGAATGTCGTCACCAATACGCAGGTCTTGCACCTCTGTCGTGCCACCTGGCGTCGCAATCAACGTGCCACGCGCAAAGCAGGTTGTGAAATCGCTGGTGTCCAGTGTTCCGATGTCAAAAGACGCAGGAAAGTTGAAATCGGTCAGCAAAGAGTCGTCGGGGATCAAGACAAGGTATTCATTTGCGTTTGGATCAACAAAACTCGCGTTGCTTCGCACTACGGGCAGCTCGATCGTTCCGCCAGCGACCAGGTTTACTTGGATAGAACCCAAGAAAAAGTTGTCGTTGGTTCCTGTGTTGTTGACGTCATCGCCGAGTTCCCAAGTGGTGTCCGGCTCTTCATCGTTCAAGGCAAAATTGGGTGCCGATGATGTCCCCTGGAACAGGGCCGTGGTAGACGGGGCAAGAAACTGATATGTTGCAAAACCTTCGGTAATATACGTAGCCATAAAAATCCTCTAACGCCAAAGTCTGGGGAAATTTATGAGCCATCGGGCGTCACCCAAAATTTCCAGAACACGTTATACGCCCCATCCGGTACCGTCTAGAACAATTCTTGAGACGCCATTTGAAACGTATGGAACTCTTCGAATGGCAAGCGTTAATTTTAGGCAATTATTCGAGTATCGGGGGCTACAGCCACGGGAGGCGTTAAAGCGAGCGCCGCTGCGTGGCAAAATTCCGGCGGTTTTGGTAAAGCCCTGCTGGCTGCAAACCAGGACACGCTATTTCAGCTGGCTGTCCTTGGACCCACGCCGGTTGATCCCGCCCCGTGCCTTATACGCCGCATCCCGCTCAGCCACGCACTCCACGCACAGCTTGACGCCCGGCAAGGCTGCGCGCCGCGCCTTCGGGATCGGCTCTTCGCATTCGGCGCAATGGGTCAGGCTCTCGCCCACGGGTGCGAGCCGGGCCTTCATCCGCGCCAACTCGTCCGAGATCGACGCCTCGATCTGTTCAGAAACCGCTCCGTCCTTGGCCCATCCGCCTGCCATCCCCTGACCCTTTCATTGTTCCCATAAATACTGCCCCCAGAGGGTCGATCAGCCATCCGCCCCTGACGCTAGAGCCTGATCAATCATCGCCTGCGTGCCCCGCGAAAATTCCAGAGGACAGGGGTAGGCGATGCCCTCACGCACCGACCGGCAAAACGCCTCGACTTGCAGCACGTAGTGATTGGCCGCTGGAAAGCGCTTAACCTCGACTTCCAGACCGGGCTTGTGCCATTCCACCCGCGCCTCACCGAAAACGCCCGCATTGAAGGGGGCCGTAAGCCGGATCAGCCCCGCTTCGCCGTGAAAGCACATTTCTTGATAGGGATACATCCGGATGGACGTATAGGCGTTATAGGTGAACCCCTCAAAGGTGGCGTGCATATCGGCAAAGGTATCAACGCCGTTTTCCCAATCAATCCGGGCCGACAGCGACAGCGGCTCTTGCCCAGTCACAAAGCGGGTCGACCCAAAGACATAGACCCCGATATCGCGCAATCCCCCGCCGCCACTGGCGGCCTGATTGCGGATGTTGGCCATGTCACGGTTGTCAAAGGAAAACGCGCCGGTGACGTGGCGCAGGGCCCCTATGGCGCCGCTCTGCACCATATCCCGCGCGTGCTGCCATTGCGGGTGATGCACGATCATGTAGGCTTCTGCCGCCAAGGTGCCTGCCGCGTCCCGCGCCGCGATCAGGTCGTCAAATTCGGCCTCGCGCAGGGTGATGGGCTTTTCACACAGCACATGTTTGCCCGCCGCCAACGCCTTGAGCGTCCACTCCACATGCATGTGGTTGGGCAGCGGAATGTACACCGCATCAATAACCGGATCAGCGAGCAAAGCATGATAATTGTCATGGACAACCAAGTCCGGACAAAAGGAGCGAAACGGCGCGGCCTTGTCTGGATCGCGGGTGGCGAGGGCGGCCAGGCGCGCGCCTGACGCGGCATGGATCGCGGGCCCCATATGCTCGCGTGCAAACTTGGCCGCGCCCAAGATACCCCAATTGACTGGCCCTGCCATGCATCGTCCCCTTTTTGCTGTGGCCACCTTACGCCGCGCCCAATGTGTGGCAAGGCCCATCAGGCAGAGGCGCACCGATAGGTATGCACCAAGGCGAAGCGGTTACCGCCGCACTACTGCGCGCAACGTGCCAGGAACCGATCCACCAGATCCCCGTCAACACTGCTCAGGCAATGATGTCCAAAATACCACCAGATGAACTTGTCATAGGCCCGTTTGCGCGGCGGGCGTTCCAGAATGCCCGCCAGTTCACCCTCTGATCGCGCCACATCCGCCACATGGTGAAAATCAGACTGTCCACACAGGATCACAGGTTTGCGGTGCAAATAGGCCTCGATCCCCACCGCCGAGTTGATCGTTATCACCCGCTCCGCCACTGAAATCAGATCATGAATGTTGCCATCAAAGACCCGCAAATGCGGGTAGCGGGCACAGATCGCCTTTAGCTCGGCGCGGGTGGCCGCATCCTTGTCGCGCGGGTGCGGCTTGACCACGATTGGGCCATCCACCTTGGCACAGACCGTTTCCAGCATCTGCCAACGGTCGAGGTAACAGGTCTCGCCTACTACCCGGTGCCCCTCTGATTGCAAGAAGACCGCCGCTTTGACGGGGCCGAGGACCTGCGCGGCTTCGGGCTGTTCGTATCGCGATGTCCGTCCGCCAACGATCCGTTTG
Source organism: uncultured Tateyamaria sp. (assembly GCF_947503705.1). Lineage (GTDB taxonomy): Bacteria > Pseudomonadota > Alphaproteobacteria > Rhodobacterales > Rhodobacteraceae > Tateyamaria. Next base: position 43,789 of record NZ_CANNES010000002.1, read on the forward strand.
CGCAGGCGCCGGAAGAAGGGGCGGGCAACTTCCGGATCAATTTCGCCCTGGGGGAAATGTGCGGCCCCGATAGATGAGAAGGCCCGGATGCCTTGGCTGTCGAAGTTCCAGAACGGATAAATATAAGCCACGTCGGCGTTGCGCGCACGCGGGTGCGGAAAACGACCATGGTGGATCACATGGATCGCGTCGTCAGCCTCTATCGCATCTGGCAGAAGGTCCCGATCCAGCACGGTCACATCGAAGGAAACGCCGCGGTCCTCCAACCCTTCCATAAGCCGAAGGTAGAAGGGGCGCATACCTTCGCCCCCAAGGCTCAGCCAGGACCGCGGCACGTGAAATACAATGTCCGACATGCTGCCCCCTTTGCTGTCTTGGGTAACGATAGCCCTCCGCCCCCGCATTCAAAAGCCAAGAAGGTGCGCGTCCCCGTCTCTGTTCCGGGAACACTCCCCTACTGGCCGGCCAGCAACAAGCCCCACCGTAGCAAAAAGGGCCCTGCCGTCTCCGGCAGAGCCCAAATTTTCAAGAAAAATTTCTCGCTTAGGCCGTGGCCATCAGCCCCTTGGCCTTGGCAATCTCGCGCATCTTCTTTTGCAGTTTCTCAAAGGCGCGCACCTCGATCTGGCGCACACGCTCGCGGCTGACGCCGTATTGCGTTGACAAATCTTCGAGGGTCACCGTCTGATCCGCCAGACGCCGTTGGGTCAGGATGTCCTTTTCCCGGTCATTCAGCACGTCCAGCGCTTCGGCCAGCATCTCGCGGCGCACTTCCAACTCGTCGCGCGCCTCGTAGTCGCCCGCCTGGTCTGCGCTTTCGTCCTCAAGCCAGTCCTGCCATTGCATGGACCCTTCGCCTTCGGACCCGACCGTTGCGTTCAGCGATGCATCACCCCCCGACAAACGCCGGTTCATAGAGATCACTTCGGTTTCCGTCACGCCGAGGTCCGTGGCAATACGGGCCACGTTTTCGGGGCGCATGTCGCCCTCTTCCAGGGCACCGATCTTGTTCTTGGCTTTGCGCAAGTTGAAAAACAGCTTTTTCTGAGCCGACGTTGTGCCCAACTTTACCAGCGACCAGGACCGTAGGATATATTCCTGGATCGAGGCGCGGATCCACCACATGGCATAGGTCGCCAGGCGAAACCCTTTTTCGGGGTCGAACCGTTTGACAGCCTGCATCAGGCCCACATTGGCCTCGGAAATCACTTCGGCCTGGGGCAGGCCATAACCGCGATAACCCATGGCGATCTTGGCGGCGAGCCGCAGGTGGCTGGTCACCATCTTGTGGGCGGCCCCGGTGTCTTCCTTTTCGACCCAGGCCTTGGCCAGCATATATTCCTCTTCCGGCTCGAGCAGCGGGAATTTGCGGATTTCCTGCATGTAACGGTTCAGACCGCCCTCGGGTGTGGGTGCGGGCAGATTTGCGTAATTGGCCATTGGTCCCTCCTGGTCCCCCCAAATCCACTCATGTTTAGGGGCTTAACATTGCATATGGGACGGCGATCGCCTGTGTTCAAGGGTCAGGTGTCGTCGCTGGACCTAATATTGCCCCGCACGCTTTGGACGTACAGCCCCATGTCAGTGCGCTCACGCGCATGTGCAATTGATTTCAGGCACAGGTTAAAGCGATATTAAAGGGGTGTTCGGACCCCAATGGGTCAACGCAACGGGCTAGCCCAATATGTCCAGCAGCGCCGCGAAATCAGCCGGCAAAGGTGCCTCAAAGCGCATATTCGCTCCGCTCACCGGATGGACAAAACCCAACACGGCGGCATGCAGCGCTTGTCGTCCAAACCCGGCTACGGCGGCGACCCCTGCATCGCTCAGCGCGCCGCGCGCCAGTTTGCGTTTGCCGCCATAGGTCGGATCACCAATCAAACCGTGGCCCGCATGGGCCATATGCACCCGTATCTGATGGGTGCGCCCGGTTTCGAGCCAGCATTCGACCTGCGCCAGCACCGCCGGTGTGCCATAGCGTGCAACGACACGCGCCCGCGTGACAGCATGACGACCGCCCTGAAACAGAACAGCCTGACGTTGCCGGTCAGTTTTGTGCCGGGCCAGTTGTGTGGTCATTTTCAGCACATTGCCCGGCTCGAACGAGGCGCCTTTGATCCCGCGCAAACGTGGATCATTGGCATCGGGCACGCCGTAAACCAGCGCCCGGTAATACCGTTCCACCGTGTGGGCGGCGAATTGGGCGGCAAGCCCGTGATGGGCCTTGTCCGACTTGGCCACAACCAACAGCCCGCTGGTATCCTTGTCGATCCGGTGCACGATGCCGGGCCGTTTCATGCCCCCCACGCCGGACAGGTCATCGCCGCAATGATGCATTAATGCATTGACCAACGTGCCCGCAGGCGATCCGGGTGCCGGATGCACGACCATACCAGCCGGTTTGTTCACAACGATCACGTCGGCATCCTCATGGATCACGTCCAAGGGGATGTCTTCGGCGACAAGATGGCTTTCTTCGGCCACGCCCACGGTCACAGCGATGGCGGCCCCTTCGGCAACTCGCGCCTTTGGGTCATGCACGACCACGCCGTCGACTGTCACCGCCCCTTCGGCCAGCAACTTGGCCAGGCGGGTCCGCGACAGGGCCGCGGCCACTGGCACGTCACGCGCAATCGCCTTATCAAGGCGCGCGGGCGGTGCCTCGCCTATGACAAAGGATACGGACTTGGACGACATGGATCCCCCTTCGGAACCGGCCAACCTGCGGTTTTTGCGCCGGTTGGTGACGGTGCTGACCGCCACGATGATTTTGGGCGTTCTAACGGTGATCGTCCTGCTTGTCATCCGACTGAATGCCCCGGCACCGACGCTCGCCTTACCGGAACAGATCACCCTGCCTGACGGCGCGCGGGCCAGTGCCTTTACGATGGGACCCGACTGGTATGCGGTGATCACGCATGACGACGAGATTTTGATCTATGATCAAGTCACCGGAACGCTGCGGCAAACCATTTTAATTGGGACAGGCGAGTGATTCCACGGTCATGCATTTCCGATGCGCCGCATTTAGGGAAAATCCACCCGATTCTATCCTGTGTCATGAAGGGAAAGGGTGGTACCACCTCCTGGTCTCGAACCAGGGACCTCTTGATCCACAATCAAGCGCTCTAACCTACTGAGCTAAGGCGGCACTGCGGCATCAAATACCCATAGGGCGCGCCGATTGCAAGACCGGGAATGGGGAATAATCGCACCGAATTGCGTTGTTCAAAACCGGTAGGTCCAGGTCTGTTCCACCAAATCCTGACCAAAGGAATGAACGGATTTGGACGCCTCCAGTTGCCAACCCGACCGGGCATAAAGCGCACAGGCTGCCCGGTGGCTTTCATGAGTCCAAAGCCGCATCCCTGCGTAACCGGCACCCTTGGCAAAATCCATACAGGCACCAAGCAGTTTGCGGCCCAAACCGTGTCCGCGCGCCTCGGGCAATAGCAAGAACAGGCGCAGCTTGGCCGTGTCCGCCGTCAGACGTACACAAAAGATCGACCCAAGCCGCTGGTCGCCCTCCTGCGCAATCCAGCCCCGTTCGCAGGCTGGATCATGCCCCGCCAGGAAATCCTCAAGGATCGAGCGGACGAGCGGACCAAAACTGTCGTCAAAGCCTTCATCATGGGTGTAGAGCCGCGCGTGCGCGTCCACCAGCCACTCCAGATCGTCCTTTTCAAAAGGGCGCAGTTTCACCTCATCCATCCCGCGACCTTGCCGCCAAGCGGCTTGCGTTTCAAGCGTTCGCGGGCTAGCACGCTGCCTCCACATCCGCCGGAGGCCGTCATGGGTATCAACAGCGAACGCGACATCGAAGCCAACATGCAGATCGGTCCAACCGATCAGGGTATGGTGCGCATCTATATCGAGGCCAAAGGCGTGGAAATCCCGATGGACTTCGACCCCGAGGAGGCCGAAGAAATCGCGGACGAAATTCGGGCTGCCGCCAAGGCTGCAGCAACTGTCCGCAGTTAGCGCAGGCCACCCGAGGGGAGCAGCCTGCGCCTGACGTCATGCAACCAGATCAACTGGGTGGGGGCCTCCGGCACATGACGCCCATTGCTCCGTCAGAACGCGATCCGCGCGCCAAAGTTGACAGAAAAAGCGCTGACATCACCGCTTACCACACCGGTGGATGCACCTGTCGGAGCAAACCTTTTTGAATCCACACCATAAAATTCGCGGTAGCGTGCATCGGCCGTCAGCGTGACCCGATCCGTGGCGGCCCATGCCACGCCCGCAATCAGCTGTGCACCAAACGCCGTATCGCTTTCATTGACCTGGACGCCTGGGCCATAGACCAGGTCCTGCGAAAACCGCCCGATCCCGACACCTGCACCGACAAAGGGCGTGAGCGGGCTATTGGTCTGAAAATCAGCGAAAATATTTGCAAAGAGCGTTGTGGACTGAAGCCCGCCGGATACATTCACCTCGTTTGCAGGGCCATTGCCTGAAAAGGCAATCGTATCCGCGCCCGCGTCTGAATAGGACAACTCGATCTCGCCGCGCAGCCCAATCTTGCCATTGCCGATCTTCCCAAAATTACGCCCGACGCCGATGCCGAACTGGAAATCATTACCATACTGGGTATCGACAGATTGCGCCGCCCCGCCAATCAAACCATCGGCATCCTGCTTGCCATCAAGGATGATCCCCCCGAATGCGAACGCGTAGGTGTTTTGGGCTGCTGCTTGGCCTGCAGCTATGCTGCCAAGGCCTGCCGCCATTGTGGCTGCACGCAATACGCGTTTGAAATTTACCATCGATGTGTCCCTTCCTCTGTGTGACACAAAGCAAAACCGCCGCTGTCGCGCTTTATGCGATCACGGGGCGTCACGGGACTGTGACAGCTGCCTCAGCGGCGTGATCGCCCATGCGCAGAAATGGTGCCCGGCTTGGCCAGACCGCGCATCGCCTAACCAGCCGATCGGCTCAGCGATACCTGAGGCCGCCCATTGACCTGTTGGGCATTGCGCTAGATAGTTTCGGATGAAACACCTTCTTTTTCCGCTCATTTTGTTTGTTGCTATGGCGTTGCTGATGCCTGACAGCCCATCGGCTCAAGGGCGTGCCGCCGCCGTGGGCGTTCAAACTGTTGAGCAACGGGCCTTGGCCGAAACGGTTCCGATCTTTGCCGAAGTGACAACGGCGCGCGACGGCGCTGTGGCCAGCCGTGTCGCAGGCAACGTGGACAAGGTGCATGTTCTGGCTGGCACCCGGGTCGAAGCGGGCGACTTGTTGGTCGAGTTGAACCGCGAATTGCTGACGATCCTCGTGGCCCAGGCCGAGGCGCAGATGGCAGAGGCCGCCGCAGGCATCGCCACCGCCCGTGTTCAAGTGGACCGGACCGACAAGGCATTGGCGCGCATCGAGGCGCTGCGCGGCTCCAGCGCCTTCAGCGAAGGGCGTTTTGACGACGCCCAAGCCGACATGCTGGGCGCGCGATCACAATTGGCCGAGGCGCAGGCCCGCGAGAAAAGCGGCGAGGCGCAGTTGGCCGAGGCCCGTTATCAGCTTGAGCGCAGCCTGATCACCGCCCCCTTTTCCGGTGTCGTGATCGAGGTCAACACGATTCCCGGCGCGTTCATTCAGGCAGGCACGCCCGTTGTGCGCCTGTTGGACACCGACGCGTTCGAGATCAACGCGGGCGTACCCGCCCGCTACGTTCCCTATCTGGAACCAGGTCAAAACATGGAGGCCATCACCGAAACCGGCGTGGAGTTGACGTTGGAATTGCGTGCGATCCTCCCATTGGAGGACACTGCAACCCGCACCCGTGCCGTGCGCTTTGCCGCCCCGGGTCTTGGTGATCTGACCAATGTGGCCGTTGGCCAGTCGCTGACCGTCAATGTCCCCATCGGTGACGCACGCGATGTGCTGTCGGTGCCCAAGGATGCGCTGGTGCAGGCGCGCGGCGGCTGGACGGTCTTTGTCGCCGCAGAGGGCAAGGCGCAGCCACGCGCCGTAACGCTTGGCGTTGCTTTGGGAGACCGCTACGAAGTGCTGAGCGGTCTGGACGCGGGCGACGTGGTTGTGGTGCGCGGCAATGAACGCCTGCGCCCGGGCCAGGATATCGCCCCGAGCCCGGTGGAAACCAACTGATGGACATTATCCGCTATGCCATCGACCGCCCCGTCGCCGTTGTGGCTGCGGTTCTCATGGCGATGCTCTTTGGCGGGATCGCCTTGTCGCGCATCCCGATCCAATTGGCCCCCGATGTGCGCAAACCCATCGTCGTGATCGAAACCAACTGGCCCGGAGCCGCCCCGTCCGAGATCGAGCGCGAGATCGTCAACCCGCAGGAAGAGGCGTTGCGCGGTTTGGAGGGCCTTGAAATCATGACCTCCCGATCACGCACCGGCCAGGCCGAGGTGACGCTGGAATTTGGCGTGGGCACCAATATGAGCCAATCGCTTTTGCTGGTGTCCAACCGTTTGGACCGGGTCAGCGGCTACCCGGCAGAGGCGAACGAACCGTCCCTGAACACCTCAGGATCGGATGATAGCCCCATCGCCTGGGTCCTTCTGACGGCGCGCGAGGGCAACACGCGGGCCATGCCCACCTATGGCGATTTCGTCGAGGACGTGATCAAGGACCGGGTCGAGCGGATCGAAGGGGTCTCTGCCGTCAATGTCTTTGGCGGTGTGACCCGCGAATTGCAGGTGGTCGTCGATCCGCGCCGCCTGTCACGTTTCGGGCTGACCGTGCCGCAAGTGGTGCAGACGCTGCGCACCGAAAACATCTCGATCTCTGCAGGGGACGTGGATGAGGGCAAGCGTCGCTATGTCGTTCGCACCGAGGGCAACCTGAACACCGAAGAGGCCATTCGCAATGTCGTCTTGCGCTCGGGCGCTGCAGGCGGCGGTATTGGCCGGGTGCGGGTCAGCGACGTAGCAGAGGTCAGTTTCGCCTATAAGGAACCAAGCAGCCGGTTGCGATTCAAGGGCGCGCCGGGCCTTGCCTTCAACGTGGTGCGTGAAAGCGGTGCAAATGTAATCAACGTGATGGAAGAGCTGCGCGTTGTCCTTGCTGATCTGGCCGAAGGGCCGATTGCCGATGCAGGCCTTGACCTGGAACAGGTCTATGACGAGACAATCTATATCGACGGTGCGATCAGTCTGGTCACCCAGAATATCTGGATCGGGGGCGTATTGGCCGCTCTTGTCCTGATGCTGTTTTTGCGCAGCCCGCGCGCCACGCTTGTGGTGTCCTTGTCGATCCCGGTATCTATCGTGGCCACCTTCGTTGTCATGGCCGCGACCGGCCGCACGCTCAATGTCATTTCGCTGGCGGGCATCGCCTTTGCCGTGGGGATGATCGTGGACGCCGCCATTGTCGTGCTCGAAAACATCTTTCGGCTGCGCGAACAGGGCAAAAGCCGCCGCGAAGCCGCCTATCTTGGCGCAAGTCAGGTCTGGGGCGCGATCCTTGTGTCGGCGCTGACCACGGTGCTGGTCTTTGTCCCGATCCTGATCATGCAGCTTGAGGCGGGCCAGCTTTTTCGTGACATTGCGGTCGCGATATCAGTGTCGGTGCTGTTATCGCTGGTGGTGGCCATCACGGTGATACCGGCGCTGGCCAGTCGGCTGCTGGGCGCTGGCGATCAAAAACCCATGCGCCTCTGGGGCATCGACCACATTGCGGGCGGATTTCGAAACCTCGTCATGGCCTATGTTCGCATGACCGTGCGCTTTCGCGCGATCGGCATTGTCATCGTTCTGGCCATCGCAGGGGGTGCGGGCGTCGCAAGCTACGCCTTTCTGCCCCGCCTCGAATACCTGCCCGAGGGTAACCGCAATCTCGTCTTTGGCCTTATCATCCCGCCGCCGGGCTATAACCTGACCACAACCGAAACCATAGCCCAGCGCATTGAGGCTGTGGCAGAACCGCTGTGGCAAGCCGCCCCGGAAACCGAAACAGAGGATGGCATCCCGACCATCGCCAATTTCTTTTTCGTGGCCACGCCCGGCAATTCCTTTGTGGGCGCCGGTGCCGTTGATGGCCAGCGCGCCGCAGAGCTGATCCCCGTACTGAGCCGCCCGATCTTTGCCGAGCCAGGCACGTTCGGCTTTATGACCCAACCGTCACTGTTTGGGCGGGGCGTCGGCGGCGGGCGCACGATTGAGCTGAACGTCTCGGGTCAAGACCTGGACGATATCCTTGCTGTCGCAGGCCGGGCAGCGGGCATTGTGTCCGGCCTTTTGCCCCGGTCCGAAGGTCACCAATTCCGCCCGATCCCGGGACTCGAATTGGGGGCGCCCGAGGTGCGGTTGATCCCGGATCGGTTGCGATTGGCAGATGCAGGCCTCGACAGTTCTGGCCTCGCCGCGACGGTGGACGCCTTTAACGATGGGCTGCGGGTGGCCGAAATCACCGTGGGCGCCGAACGTGTCGATCTGGTCCTCAAGGGCGATCCATCGGTCAGTGACGCGGTGCGCACCCAGGACGTGGGCAGTTACCCGGTCGTGACGCCCAGCGGACAGATTGTGCCCGTCTCGGCCCTGGCTGACGTGGTGCTGACCGCGGGACCCACGGAAATCCGGCACCGCGACCGGCTGCGCACTGTCACGCTCGAAGTGCGCCCATCGGATGCGCTGCCACTGGAACAAGCTGTCGAGCTGTTGGAACGTGACGTCGTCGCGGTTCTGGAAGAGCAAGGCATTCCCGGAGACATCCGCCTCAGCGTATCCGGCACCGCCGACCAGCTGAGCCAAACCTGGGGCGCGATCCAGATCAATCTGGCTGTCGCCCTTGTCATTGTCTTCCTCGTGATGGCGATCCTTTTTGAAAGCTTTGTGTTGCCGCTGGTCATCCTGATTTCCGTCCCTGTGGCAGCAGCAGGTGGTGTCGGTGGCTTGGCCTTGCTCAACACCTATCAGACGCAGCCGCTCGACATGCTGACACTGCTCGGCTTTGTGATCCTGGTGGGGATTGTGGTGAACAACGCAATCCTGATCGTGCACCAGACACTTTATCATTTGCGCAGCGACGGTATGGAACCTGTGGCCGCCATCGAAGAGGCGACGCGCAACCGCATCCGCCCGATCTTTATGTCCACGCTCACCAGCGTCATGGGCATGCTGCCACTGATCATCTTTCCCGGCGAGGGGTCAGAGCTTTATCGCGGATTGGGTGCGGTGGTTGTCGGGGGGCTGTCCATGTCGGCCTTTTTGACGCTCTTGACTGTGCCGCCACTCTTGCGGCTGTGCGTGCGCAAGCCGGAGCCTGAAGAACAGACAAACAGCCCGCACTTGCAAAAAGCCTGAGCTGCAATATGCACTGCGCATAGCGGTTCAGAATGCGCTGATGTGAGTCGAAAACGTCAGCATTGATGCCCTATAGGTTGACGTGGGGCTGGGTTACGTCAATTAACCGTTGGTTGAAAAATGCGATGACGTAATCCCCAAAAATCTACCTATAAGTGAATAAAATCAAAAACCTGCCCCCACACAAGAAGTATCGTTTCTGAGAAATCGCGGCTCCGTGATAGACGTTAACTGATTTTTAACGACATTTTTTGGGGGAAAATTCATGGCCAAGATCAAAGGCAATAGCGGCGACAATTTGCTGAACGGCACATCCGGCGACGACGAGATCGACGGCAAATCCGGCAACGATACAATCTTTGGAATGACCGGCAATGACGACATCAAGGGTGGCAGTGGCGATGACACATTGTTTGGCGATCCCGGCAATGACACGCTCGATGGGGGCAGCGGCGAGGATTCTCTGGACGGGGGAACTGGCGATGACGAACTGGACGGGGGCAGTGGCCACGACACGTTAAGCGGCGGCGATGGCGAGGATACCCTGGACGGTGGCGCAGGCGACGATGTGCTGGACGGCGGCGCTGACAATGACACCATCGACGCGGGCAGCGGCGACGATGACATCATGGGCGGCGCAGGTAACGACGAGATTGATGCGGGCAGCGGCGATGACACCATCGAGGGCGGCGCAGGCGACGACACGATAGACGGCCATTCGGGCGACGATGTGGTCGTGTATAGTGGCTCTGTCGCAGATTTCGTCATCTCGATTTCTGGCGACACCCTGACAGTCGCTGACCAGACAGGTGCCGAGGGCACGGACACGCTGGAAAACATCGAGGTTATCCAGTTCGATGACTTCGTCTTTGACGTCGAAGGCGACACAAATAATGCACCTGTCGCTTTGGTCTCTGACCAGTCGGTGGGCGAAAACGACGATCTGAGCGTTGACCTGTCGGTGGTCGACTTTGACGGCGACGCGGTCAATCTGCCCGTGGTTTCCGTCACCAGCGACAATTCGACGACCACACCGGGCACCATCACGATTGTCGGGCCAGGCAGTCCGGATGCGGGCTACACCGGCGTCGGCTCGGCCACGACGTTCACTCTGCAATACACGCCAGGGGACGGCTATCAATTCCTGAATACGGGCGAGACGGTTACCGAGACCGTCACCATCACCAGTACGGATGAATTTGGCGCGACCTTTACCCAGACCTTTGACATTGTGATCGCCGGAACGAACAACGCGCCTGTGGCCAATGACGACACCGCCACAACGGACGAAGACACTGCGGTCAATATCAATGTGCTCGGCAACGATACTGACGTTGACAACACCGCCGCCGAACTCAGCGTCGTGACTGCCGATGCGCTCAACGGCACTGTTGTGGTTGAGGCAGATGGCACGCTGACCTACACGCCGGATGAGGATTTCAACGGCACCGATACGATCACCTATACAATGACCGATGGGCAGGAGACGTCGACGGCCAGCGTGACCGTGACCGTGAATCCGGTCAATGATGCACCTGTGGCCAATGATGACACCGCGACCATCAATGAAGACGGTACCGTCAACATCGACGTGCTGGGCAACGACACAGACGTGGATAACACCGCCGCAGAACTGAGCGTTTTGACTGCTGACGCGCCGAACGGAACCGTTGTGGTGGAGGCCGACGGTACACTGACCTACACGCCGGATGACGATTTCAATGGCACCGACACGATCACCTATACGATTACGGATGGCGATGAGACCTCGACCGGCACTGTCACCGTAACGGTCAATCCGGTAAATGACGCGCCTGTGGCCAATGATGACACTGCAAGCGTGGACGAAGACGGTTCCGTCAATATCGATGTGCTGGGCAACGACACCGATATCGACAACACCTCCGCCGAACTCAGTGTCGTGACTGCCGATGCGCTCAACGGCACTGTCGTGGTCGAGGCCGACGGCACGCTGACCTACACGCCGGACGACGACTTCAACGGCACCGACACCACTACCTATACGATCACGGATGGCGATAAGACATCGACGGCCAGCGTTACGGTGACGGTGAACCCGGTCAACGACGCCCCCCTCGCCAATGATGACAGCGCAACGGTGGACGAGGACGGTTCGGTCAACATCGACGTGTTGGCCAATGATACCGATATCGACAATACAGCCGCCGAACTCAGCGTCACGACCGCGGACGCCCCCAATGGTACGGTGGTGATCGAAGAGGACGGCACGCTGACCTATACGCCGGACGATGACTTCAACGGCACCGACACGATTACCTATACGATCACGGATGGCGATAAGACATCGACAGCAACTGTCACGGTCACGGTCAACCCACTGCCCGACGATCCCATTGCTGTTGAGGACGACGCCGAGACCACCCCAGACACCGCCGTCAACATCGACGTGTTGGCCAATGACCAGAACCCGGACAATGTGCCAGGCGGCCTGACAGTGACCGTGGCGGTGGCCGACAATGGCGTTGTGGTCATCGAAGCAGACGGCACGCTGACCTACACACCCAATGGCGGCTTTACCGGCACGGACCTGATCACCTACACGATTGAAGACGGCAATGGCGCGACCGCGACCAGCACCGTTTCTATTACCGTCCAAGAAGAATCGATTGGCAACACCGCCCCGACCGCGCTGACCACCACCATCGCAGCAACCCTTCTTGAAGAAGAGGGTGCAACCAACATCCTTGAGATTGACTTCAATACGCTCACCGCCGGGGGGCAGCCGATCATCAGCGATGCGGAGCAATCATTGGCCGAATTGTCTGTGACTGCGATCGAACTGGTGGTGGATGGGCGCATCATCACCCAAATCATCCCGACAGGCACGAACATCTTTGAATTGGACCTCGATGCACTGAACGTCGCAGATGGCGCAACAGCCACGTTCGAGATTACCTATACGGTGGATGATGGCCAAGGCGGCACCTCGAGCAACACGATCACGCTGGAAGTTACGAACCCAACGGACGAGGTCACAAACACACCACCCATCGCCACAGACGACACGATAACCCAGACCGAAGATGACGGAAACATCGTCATCAGCATTCTGGGCGAAGGGGGACTAGCAAGTGATCCTGACGCGGGCGATGTCCTGACGGTGACGTCCTTTGTCATCACGGACGCAGAGGGTAATCCCATAGACATCGATCTGGGGGGTGAAGAAGAGGGCGACGGGCCCCTGGTCGATGGAGTCCTGACGCTTGATCCGTTTGTGTTTGGACTGGGCGACGGCGAAACCGGGACCTTCCTGGTCACCTACACGGTCAGCGATGGCCAGGCTTCGGCGACAGGCACTGTTACGCTCAACCTGACCGGATCAGGCACCAACTCCGCGCCTATTGCGTTGACGGCGACTGAAGTCCTTCAGGATCCGGATGATGTGGTGCCCTTCCTCAATGCCTATCAGATTGACTTGAACCCCTTGGTCAGTGACCCCGACGGTGATCCTGTGACCATCGCTGTGACGTCGATCGAGGATGTGGATGGCAATGCGCTGACCTTCACCTTCCTCGATGGTGTGATCACGATCAGCCTCTTCTCGCTTGAGAGTGATCTGGGGCTGGTCGCGGGCGGGACCGAGAACCTCGTGATCACCTATACCGCCGATGATGGTATCAATCCGGCCGTCACCAGCACGGTGGATCTGACGGTGATTGCGCCACCCGAAGAACCGACAGGCCCTGAAACCACGATCCTCGATTTTGAAAACATCTCTGTCGAGGAGGGCTTTGCAGCCACGCTGGAATCGCTTGGCGGTCTTGGCTTTGACGGCACGGCCCAGGTGATCGAAGTTGACGAGGCCATTGCGCTTGATCCAAGTCGGGTGGCCACAGGGCTTGTGACCGGCCAGACCACCGACGGGGGCGGCACGGTCGCGACGATCCAAGGCACGTTCAACGGTTTTGATGACAATGATCAGCCGACCTATGCGTTTACGGCCCTGGCCTCTGGAGCGACGACGCAGATCGGCGGGCCGGATGTCTTCGTCAACACGTTCTTCCAGTCGCCCGAGGATTTCTTTGGCAACGCCTTCGATCTGGAAAGTATGTCGCTGACCGCGCTAGATGGCCCGGATATTGTCGTGACGATCATTACCTACCGCTACGAAGAGGTCAGCCCCAACAGCTTCAACTATGTTGAGGTTGGCAGCTTTGACGTGACGGTCTCGTCAACAACTGCGCTCGATCTCGACTTCTTTGCCGGGCAATTTGTGGACAACGATACCTTTGTCTTTGACGATCCTGAAACAACCGAGGTCGAAACCAGTGCCTTTGACAACATCGTGGCGATTCAATTCGTGACGACCGGGGTGCTGGTGCCGACAAATCCCGATGATCCCAACACCGACGTGCAGCCGATCAATGACGACGTTTTGGTGATCGACGATCTGGTGTTTACGTTCTAACCGACGACCGCTTTGAAACAGGCGTGGCCCAGGCGTCTGCCTGGGCCACTTGTGGTTTTAGACACTGCGCGACTCTGCCCGAAAAAATTGCAATACGCCCAAAAAATCATCGACTCTCTGCCGATGTTTCCCGAGACTTTCCAAACAGACGCTTCGGCATGTGAATCGGGGCGCGCACATAGCAGATTTTGGGGAGCCAACCTTGGGATCATCAAAGGGGAGACATTGATGTTTTATCGTACGTTGCTGGGCGTCGCATTGGCGGGGGCCACGGCTGTTCATGCCGAAACGGACCTTCCATTCGCATTGGACTGGAAATTCGAAGGGCCCGCCGCACCCTATTTTGCAGCCGTCGACAACGGCTACTTTGCCGAGAACGGTCTGAACGTGACCGTCGAGGCGGGTAGCGGGTCGCTGGACGCCATTCCAAAGGTCGCCACCGGCGCATTCCCCGTTGGCTTTGCTGATATGAACAGTCTGATCAAATTCCTTGACCAGAACCCCGGCGCACCGGTCATCGCCGCCATGATGGTCTATAACAAGCCGCCTTTCGCCATCATCGGCCGAAAGTCGCTGGGCATTGACGGCCCCAAAAGCCTTGAAGGCAAAGTGCTAGGCGCCCCGCCGCCGGATGGCGCATGGGCACAGTTCCCGATCTTTGCCGCCGAAAACGATCTGGACGTTGACGCGATCACCGTCGAACCCGTTGGCTTCCCAACGCGAGAGCCGATGCTGGCCGAAGGCAACGTGGCCGCGATCACAGGATTTTCCTTTACATCCTACCTGAACGCCGCCCGTCTGGGCGTGCCTGAGGATGATCTGGTCACCCTGCTCATGGCAGATTACGGCGTGGACCTTTATGGCAACGCGGTCATCGTGAACACCGAATATGCCGCCGAGAATCCAGAGGTGATCAAAGGGTTCCTCGCCGGTGCCGCTGCCGGATGGAAATCGGCCATTGCCGATCCCGCCTCGGTCATTCCGATGCTGATCGAGCGCAACCCAGCCGCTGATGCGGATCTTGAGCAGCGCCGTTTGCAACTGTCCATCGACGCCAACGTAGCGACCGACTGGGTCATGGAAAACGGCTTTGGCATTATTGACGCGGCGCGCATGGACGCAGCCCTGGCACAGATCGCCACCACCTATGAGTTCCAGACCACGCCTGATGCGTCGCTGTACTTTACCGACGCTTACCTGCCCGAAGGCGGGTTCAGCCTGGCAGACTAAGGTTGGACAATCTTATTGAAATCAAGGCGGTCCGGCACGCATACCGGACCGCCTCTGGCCCCTTGCCCGTTCTGGACGGGCTTGACGTCACCGTCCCCGAGGGCGGTTTTGTCGCCGTTGTGGGCCCGTCTGGCTGTGGCAAATCCACTTTAACCCGGCTCGTCGCAGGCCTTTTGATTCCGGACGCGGGCGAGGTGCGGGTACATGGCACGCCCATCACGGCGCCCCGATCAAATGTCGGGATGGCCTTTCAGAACCCCGTTTTGCTGGAATGGCGCACGATCCTGCAAAATGTACTTTTGCCCCTCGAAATTGTACCGACCAATCTGTCAAAGGCCGAAGGCGAAGACCGCGCGCGCAAACTTCTTGCCCTTGTCGGCCTGGAAGGATTCGAGAACAAGCGCCCCTCCGAACTGTCCGGCGGGATGAAACAACGTGCCTCGCTTTGTCGCGCGCTGATCCATGCCCCCGAAGTTCTGATACTTGATGAACCTTTCGGCGCGCTTGATGCCTTCACCCGCGAGGACCTTTGGCAAATCATGCATAGGGTCAAGGAGGAGGAACCGTTCACCGGCATCCTGATCACCCACGACCTGCGCGAATCCATTTTCCTGGCCGATCAGGTGGCTGTGCTGTCTGGACGTCCGGCCAAGACCCAATTCGTGCTGGATATCCCCGACACCGGCCCCCGCACCCTCGATCACCTTTACACGCCCGAGGCCGCTGACATGCTGAACACGCTCCGCCACCAGATCGAAGTGGCCCAAGGCCGCGCCCCGGCCGAGGCTGCATCATGAGCGCCCGCAAGTTTTTCGTCCCTCTCACCGCCTGCATCATCTTTCTCATCCTGTGGGAGGCGCTGGTCTGGGTCATGGGCTGGCCCAACTACAAGATGGCGTCCCCCAGTGACCTGATCCCTGCATACGAGAAGTATTGGAACCTGTTTCTGGTGATGGGTTGGCAAACCCTCTGGCGGACCATTGCGGGACTGGTGTTGGCGGTCATCTTTGGCACGGCCATCGGCATGATCATGGGCTTTTCCCGGATCATGCGCGACGCGCTCTACCCCCTTCTTGTGGGTTTCAACGCCGTGCCCAAGGCGACCGTCGTGCCCATCGTGGCGTTGATGTTCGTGGGGTGGCACGATTTCAACACCGTGCTCATCGCCTTCATGATCAGCTTTTTTCCGATCGCCGTTTCCGTCTCTATCGGCCTGTCAACGCTGGAGCCGGAATACCGCGACATCCTCCGCTCGTTGGGCGCCTCACAATCCACCATCTTCTGGAAAATCGCCCTGCCCAAAACCCTGCCCGAGTTCTTTGGCGCGCTCAAAGTGTCAGTCACGCTGGCCTTTATCGGGACCAACCTGATGGAGATCGTGTCGCCCCACGGTCGCGGCCTTGGCGCGCTTTTTGACAGTGGCAAGACAAACTCGGACTACCCGTTGATGTTTGCGGTCCTGATCGCTTTGGCCTTCCTCGGGATCGTCCTCTACTATGTGGTCGTGGCGTTGGAACGCACCTTTGCGGGATGGGCGGATCGCAGCGCCTAAGGCGCGACCCAGGTTCCTGCCCAGTCATCGTCGCGGGTGTAAACAGCGCGGCGGTGACGAGTGTCCAGATGCACGAGGTCGATCTCTGTCAGATTGCAGGTCAACACGGCAAAGCGGTCGCGATCTGCCGGTTTTTCGTAGCCGTAGACTTGCGCGATTGGCGTGCCCGGAATCGGCATCGTGCCATAGGACACGCGCGAGGCGACCGGAACCTTGGCCCACTCTGCCTCCACCTGCGGCCCAGTTCTGACCTCGACACGTCCCGTCAGGCGGATCTGCAATTGTGCCTCGGGCAGCCAGATGTGCAGCGCCGCAACGGGATTGTGTTTCAACGCTGTGATCTTTGGCGTCGCAATGTCCGTGTGCACCTCAACGACCGCCCTGTCAGGGTCGGCAAAACGCAGTGCGACAGTGCGTATTTCTGGCGTGCCATTCGGTGCCACGGTGCCAAAAGTCGGGAACCGAGCGGGCGAGGTACCGTCCGCGACACCGTGCTCCATGTGCTTCCAGGCATCCGCCAGAAAAGCTGCCAAATCGTTCGGATCACTCATAGCCCGTCATCTCCAGATACCCCACGCCTGCGTGGCTGCCGCCAACGGTCACCGGCCCCTCCCAATAAGGAATGGTCAGGCCCATCCAGGCCTGGGGGTTCAGCGCGCGCACCGTCACATCCACACCGCGCGCGGGCAAGGTCACTTGCCAAGTTGTTGGGACATTTCGTCCCCCAACATCCGACACCGTCACAGGCACAGCATCAAAAGCCCCATCGGCATAGGCCGTCGTTGCCCCATCCGGCTCAATCCAGGTGGCGGATGTGTATTCTGACCCGCCCATCTGGCGCAGTTGAAAGCCCATCAGCTTGTCACCCCCGTCAAAGGACAGCGAAAACCAATCCCATCCCACTTGCGTTTCCGACAAGGGTTGGGACGACCACTCGCGATCCAGCCAAGCAGAGCCGGTAACGGCCACATCGCCCTGCGGCAAGCTCAGGACCCCCTTGATATCGAAGAACGGCTGCGAATAATAATAACTCGCCTGCCCTTCCGGCGATTTGACAGAAAATCCCGCATCGCCATGAAAGACCAATGGCCCCTGTGCGTCGAGTGCAATTACATAGCCGAAATTGGGCCCTTGAGCGGTCAAACTCAACCGATCAAGATCCGGCCCCTCCAGCGCCCATTCGTCGATCCACGCCCTGAACGGCTCGGCTTGCACCCCCGCCTGCCCGATTCCGCCCCGGGCAAAACGTTCTGTCGCCAGATGCTGATCTGGCGTGGTGACAGCGGCATGGGCAAACCACACCTGCGGGGATTGCCATCCCGCCGCCTCACCGGGCGCCAGCGCCGTGCGAAAGAGCGTCCATTGCAGCCCGTATGCCTTGCCATCCGGCCCCTCAAGGTTCGCGGTCAGATACCACCATTCAATCCGGTAATCGGGGTGTGGCCCGTGATCGACGGGAAAGTCAAAGCGGGGAGCAGGCTGTGGCACCGCGAACCCCTCGGCGTCCGTACCCAGCCCCGAAAACCCTTGCGCCCAAAGGGCCATAGGCACGAGGCAGGCAAACAAAAACACTCTAACGTTCATTGGCAAACACCTTGAGCAGGGCCGAAGGCGGGGTCCGCATCAGACGCAAGGCCGGCCAAAGGGCCGCCAGCACTGCCGCGACCAACGCATAGGCCCCAAGTTGCGCATAATCGGTGGGAAACAGAAACATGGGCAAGCGCCAACCAAATGCTTCGACATTTACAATCGACAAAAGCACCCAGGCCAGCGCGAGGCCCAGGGGGACCGAACATACAAAGACCAGCACCGCGAGTGCCAACGCGCGCAAAAGCTCCAACTGACCCAGGCGCCGCCGTGTGAGGCCCAACGCCCACACGGGCGCCAGTTGCGGCACGCGCAGATCGGCCAAGGTCAAAAGGCTCATGAGGATGGCAAAGCCCGCCACGGTCAGGGTTAATGCGTTCAGGGCCGCGGTCACGGTAAAGGTCCGCTCGAAGACACTGAGCGACATCTCCTTGATTGCGGACTGGTTGATCATGGCGCTTTGAGGGATGGCCAATGTATCGGCAATCTCAATGCGCAGCGCTTGGGTGTCATCGGTGCGGATACCAAATTGCCGTGGGGTCTGGCCGGGATAGAGCATATCAAAGACCGTCTCGGACACCACCACCTGGCCCAGGGGATTGCCGTAGTCCCCCACGACCGCCGCAATGGGCAGAACCAGATCAGGGGCAATGGTAACCCTGTCGCCCGTCCACAGGTCTGCGCGGCGGGCCAGTTGTTCGTTTACTACGACCGCCTCGCCTCGGGCGATCTTGTCCCAGGCCATGGGCAGCGCATCCAGAAAGGCCCAATTCTCGCGATAGGTTGGTCCGACCCGCACGCCAAAAACGCGCACAGGCAAACCAGCCACTTGGGTTTGAGTGGACATCAGAGGCAGCGTTTCGAGGTTTTTGTCAGCGAGGAACGCGGCGAGGGCATTGCTTTGCTCGGCCGTATCAACCTGCACAAACAGCTCCGGTGCGAGCCGCTGATCGAGAAACCCGACAAAGGTCAGTCGAAAGCTCGACACCATCGTGGCCACGCCAATATTGGCCGAAATGGCCAACAACAAGGCCATGAGCGCCAGGCTCAGCCCCGGCAATTGCTGGCGTGTGTCGGCCCAGAACCATTGCCAGATTGGGCCCTGAGCCGCACGTTGCATCGAGGACAAGGCGCGTTCGGCCAATACCGGAAGCGCCAGCGCCGCGCCGATCATCAGACAGGCCAGCAAGGCAAAGGCCGGGATCAATCCATCCGCCACGATTGCCAACACGGCCGCAGCACCCAATAAGGCAACCGCCGCTACCATCTGCCACCGCAACCGACGTCCCGATGCCATGACCCATGCGCGCGGGCGCACGCTGGCCAGGATGGGCATGCGCGCGATCTGCCAGATCCGGCCTGCAAGCGCCGCCGCGGTACCCAGTACGGCGATCAAAAGCCCCGACAGCCACCATTCCGGGCGTAGCTGCAAGGTGCCAGACACTTGCGCCCCATAAAGGCCCCGCAATGTGGCCGCCACATCAGGCAACAACAGCGCTGCGATGACGTAACCCAGAACCACGCCGATCACGGCACCCAAGGCGGCCAGGGTCAGCATTTCGATCGTGATCACCACCAGCAACATGCGCAAGGGTGCACCAATGGCCCGCAAGGTTCGGATCATGCCGCGCCGTTGTTCAAACGCGAGACCGATTGTGCTGTGTACGATGAAAAGCCCCACTGCAAAGCTGAGCAAACCAAAGGCGGTCAGGTTCAGGTGGAAACTGTCGGTAAGCTGTCCGATATCGGCGGTCTGTTGGGCTGTCTGCACCCTCAGGTCAGGCGCGATGTCTGCCAGCGTCGGCCGGGTCATCGGCTGTTCCGGCAAGATGATCAGGCGGGACAGATCAGTGCGCCCCAGCACGTCCTGCACAACGCCGACGTCGCCAACCGCAACGCCCGGGGCGATGCCCGCATCCACAATGACGCGCGCGTGCGCGTCCAAAGCCTGAGCCGTTTCTGCCGTTGCAAAGAGTTGCCCGGCCGCATCACCGATCATGGGCAAGGCATCTGTACCCGCCGTGGGCCCAAGGCCCGCAGGCGAGGTGAGCGGATCAATTCCAACCAGACGAACGCCTTCGAAAGGTGCGTCGATGACGGGTGAGACCAGCCAGCCGGCACGGCGCAGCGCCACATATGTCTCTTGCGCGATCACGTTGCCCTGGCGCGGGACAAGTTGATCAAATTGGCCCTCACCCAAAGTGGCCGCCGCGGCGTCATAGCTGGCGCGTGCCTCACTGTTGATCGCCTGAACGCCAGACCAAAGCCCTGTGGCCAGCGCCAACCCCACGAGATAGGCAAAAAGCTGGATCGGATTGCGCCGCCAATGAGACAAGAGCGCAGCAAGGCAGGCCCAAATCATGTGATCAGACCGCCCGCCAAGTGAAATTCGCGGTCCATCCGGGCCGCAACCTTGGGCGAATGGGTCACGACCAACAGCGCCGCGCCGGTATCTGCGACAAGCGCGAGCATCTGATCCAACACGGTAGCGGCTGTTGTTTCATCCAGATTGCCGGTGGGCTCATCAGCCAGCAGCAATTTTGGTTTGGCCGCCAAAGCGCGTGCGATAGCGACCCGTTGTTGTTGCCCGCCGGACAGGGTTTCCGGATATTTGTCCAGATGGTCGGCCAAGCCCAGCACGCCAACGAGATGGTCACGAAAAGCCGGATCGTCCCGCCCTGCCAGTCGGGCCTGAAAGGAGATATTGGCCGCGACGCTCAGCGACGGGATCAGGTTGAACTGTTGGAAAACCAGCGCGATGTCTGTGCGGCGCAGCGCTGCGCGGCCACCATCATCCATCGCGCGCAGATCGTGACCACAGACGTGCACATCACCTGCGTCCGCCTGCTCCAACCCGCCCGCGATATGCAGCAGCGTGCTTTTGCCGCTACCGGATTCGCCGGTCAGCGCCAGGGTTTGCTGCGCTTCCATCCCAAAGGACACGCCACGCAAGACGGGCACAGACCCATCCGTGTCCGTAAATGCCTTTTGGACACCGTTGAATTCAAGCAGCATACCGTTCCCCTTGCCGACCCCATAGGTATGCCATCGCAAAGAGTTTGACAGGACGCAGGACAAAAAACTGCGCGGCCTGGATTTGCCCTCACAGGGCGAATTGCGAACGTCGAAACCGCAGATGCCAATCTGTCAGGCACTCTGCGGCAATTTTGAGCAGCGGCTCTCAGGATTGGAAAAAACTGGCCGTAGGTGACGATTCGCAATGCGCAACTGCTGGAAATTTTTAGGCTCACCTCGTTCAAAACGGGCAAACTTCGTACCAAAATGTAGATTTTGTATGTGTGTTTGCGGGTATGATATTGGCGGACGCCCCTCGGAATGTGTCAACATAAAGACACGAAGAAAATCAACGGACCTGTGATTTCTGGGAGGAACAACATGAAATCTCTACGTAACTCGGCCCTTGGCCTGACTCTGGGCGTGGCCGCTGCCTCGACTGCGTTTGCCGATGGCCATGCCAAAGAATTGACAATTGCGATCGTGAACAATGGTCACATGATCAACATGCAAAAGGTCGCCGAAGCCTATACCGAAGAAACCGGTGTTGCCCTGAACTGGGTGTCGCTGGAAGAGGGCGTTCTGCGCGAGCAGGTCACATCGGACACCGCCACCGGCGGCGGTCAGTACGACATCATCAACATCGGCATGCAGGAAGCACCCATCTGGGGTCAAGCAGGCTGGATCGAGCCGCTGGAATTCGGCGCAGACTATGACGTTGACGACATGCTGCCTGCCATGCGCAACGGTTTGTCCCATGACGGTACGCTTTATGCGGCGCCGTTCTACGGTGAATCGTCCATGGTCATGTACCGCAAGGACCTGACAGACGCTGCTGGCGTCACAATCGCGGACAACGACAGCTGGGACAACGTGAAGGCCGCAGCCGCAGCCATCCACGACCCCGACAATGGCGTCTACGGTGCCTGCCTGCGTGGTAAGCCGGGTTGGGGCGACAACATGGCGTTCGTGACGACAGTCGTGAACTCCTTCGGTGGTGCCTGGTTCGACGCGGACTTTAAACCAACTCTGGAATCCGACGAATGGAAAGCAGCCATCAACTTCTACGTTGACCTGCTGGGCACATATGGCCCTCCCGGCTCCGAAGGTAACTCCTTCAACGAGATCCTGGCCCTCTACAACGAAGGCAAATGCGGCATGTGGATCGACGCCACAATTGCGGCCTCGTTCCTTGAAGTTGACGGTGTTGCATACGCTCAGTCGCCAAATGCTGGTAACCCGGTTGGCGCGAACTGGCTGTGGGCATGGGCAATGGCTGTTCCTGCAGGCACAGAGAATGCGGCAGAAGCCAAAGCATTCATCGAGTGGGCCACATCCAAAGACTACATCCAAGCCGTTGGCAACCACCCAGACTTTGGTTGGGGTTCCGTTCCAACAGGTACACGTGCGTCGACATATGCGATCCCTGAGTTCCAAGCTGTTGCCGGTTTTGCCGCAGCTGAGAAAGCAGCGATTGACTCGGCGGCACCTGAAGCAACTGACATCAAGCCTTACGTAGGCGTTCAGTTTGCTGCGATCCCCGAATTCCCCGAAGTGGGTTCGGCCGTCGCTCAGGAAATCGCGGCAGCTCTGTCCGGTGCCAAGTCGGTTGACGAAGCTCTGGCAGCCAGCCAAGCGGCAGCCGATGCCATCATGAAGGAAGCGGGTTACTACTAACCCTTCCGCCTAAATGACAGAAAGGTCCGGTCGGTTTTGATATCGGGCCTTTCACCCCCAGCGGATAGCCCTGTTTGGTTTGGCCCTCGCGCCCGTTTCCTGCGCCGCTGCTTGACACACGACAAACGCTTTCAACACACTCAGTGCAACTCTCGATTTGCAAGGGATCTCTAGACATGGCCGATAGAACGATACCCAAATTGCTCCAAACACCTGCCGTTGTGCTGCTGCTGATTTGGATGCTCGTCCCCCTCAGCATGACGCTCTATTTCTCTTTCATCCGCTACGTACTGAACAGCCTGCGGCGCCCCGAGTGGACGACGCCCAGCATCAGCAACTGGCGTGGCTTCGGGAACTATGAATACGTTCTCAACGCCAAGGACTTCTGGTTCGCCATCCAAAACTCTGTCCTGATCGTCAGCAGCATTCTGGTCCTGACAGTCATCCTGGGCCTCGGCATCGCGGTCCTGGTCAACCGGACCTTCCCCGGGCGCGGCATTGTGCGGGTCCTGTTGATCTCGCCCTTCTTTGTGATGCCTGCGGTGAACGCGGTTTTGTGGATCAACATGATCCTCGATCCGGTCCTGGGCCTGCAAGGGATCGCAGTGGGCGGCCTGAACAACATAATCGACGGGCTACGCGACTTCCCGGTTCTGGGCGCCTTCTTCTCGCTTTGGCCAGAACTTGAACCGATCTCGTTCCGAGCCACGCAAACCTCGGCCTATGCGGTCATCATGATGGTGACATGGCAATGGACGCCCTTTGCGGTGCTGATCTTCATGACCTCATTGCAATCCGAGGACGAGTCGCAAAAAGAAGCGGCTACCCTGGACGGTGCAGGCGCATGGTCGCAATTCATCAACCTGACGGTGCCCCACCTGGCGCGGCCCATCGCAATCGTCGTGATGATCCAGTCGATCTTTCACCTGTCGCTTTATGCCGAGATCGAAATCGTCAGCCGCGGGAATGGGAACAAGAACCTGCCCTACCTGATCGGTGAATTCACCTCCAACAATATCGGTGCTGCAAGCGCCACGGGCATCTTCGCCGTAATCCTTGCCAACATCATCGCAATCTTCTTGCTGCGTATGGTTGGCAAAAGTCTGATGGACTAAGGGGAAAGACCAATGGCAACTGTCGCTCAAACTTCCAAATTCAGTAACATCTTCTGGCCCGTCGTGGCCTGGGTTGTGGCCCTGATCTTCTTCTTTCCGATCTTCTGGCTGGTCTTCACCAGCTTCAAGACAGACGCCGACGCGGTGAAGCCGGAGTTCCTGTTCTTCTTCACGCCGACGCTGGAAAACTACACCAACATGACCGAGAACTACGATTACTGGCGCTTTGCCATCAACTCAGTCATCACCTCGACCTTCGCTACGCTCTTTGCACTTTTCGTGGGCGTGCCATCGGCCTATGCCATGGCGTTCAACCCGTCCCGCCACACCAAGGACATCCTGATGTGGATGCTGTCGACCAAGATGCTGCCCGCTGCGGCCGTGCTTTATCCTATGACCTTCCTGACCAAGAACTTCCTGGGCATCTTTGACACCCACTTCCTGGTCATTCTGGTCCTGTGTCTGATCAACCTGCCCATCGTGATCTGGATGCTATTCACCTATTTCAAAGAGATCCCCAAAGAGATCATCGAAGCCTCGAAAATGGACGGCGTCACCACTTGGGGCGAGATCAAGGATATCCTGATCCCGCTGGCCTGGGGTGGCGTGGCCTCTACGGCGCTGCTTTGCTTCATCTTCTGCTGGAACGAAGCATACTGGACCGTGCGTCTGACCACGACCGAGGCGGCGACGCTGTCCAAGCTGATCGAAGGTAACCGCGCGCCCGAGGGCCTCTTCTTTGGCCGGTTGTCGGCTGTGTCCACGGCTGCCGTCGGCCCGATCATCGTGCTGGGCTGGTTCTGTCAGAAACAGCTGGTCCAAGGCCTGACATTCGGGGCGGTGAAGTAATGACCCTGAACGCGGCCCCCACGGATCTCACTGGCAAAACTGCCCTTGTCACCGGCGCTGCCGGCGGCATCGGCGCCAGTGCAGTGGCGCATTTTGCGGCGCTGGGGGCCACGGTCTATGCCACGGATATCGCGGACAGCTTTGATGGGCCCGCAACATATGCCAAGTTCGACATGGCCAGCGAAGACGGGCTGAGTGCCCTCACGGACTGGATCACCGAGATCAAGCCTGACATCCTGTTCAACAATGCCGCCCTCTTTGCCATGGGCAGCATTCTCGAAGAAGGCGATCTGGCCCAACTCGACAAACTCTTTGGTGTCAATGTACGCGGTTTCTATGCCGTCATGCAGGCGTGCGCCAAATCGATGGTGGCAGAGGGCAAGCCCGGGTCCATCATCAATCTTGCCTCCCAAGCAGGACATCGCGGCGAAGCTTTGGTGGCGCATTATTGCGCGACCAAAGCCGCCGTGATCAGTTACACACAATCGGCTGCATTGGCCCTTGCCCCGCACAAGATCCGCGTCAACGCGATCAGCCCCGGTGTGATCGACACGCCGATGTGGGCCACCGTTGACGCCCTGTTTGCCCGGTTTGAGGGCAAGGAACTTGGCCAAAAGAAACGCGAAGTCGGCGAGGCTGTGCCCCTTGGCTACATGGGTACACCGGACGACGTGGCTCGCGCCGCGGTCTTTCTGGCCAGCGATCAATCAGCGTATATGACCGCCCAGACCATCGGTGTCGATGGCGGCAATGTGTTGAGGTAGGGCCATGTCGATTATTGAACCCAAGATCGAGCTTGTGGATCGAACAACCCGGTCGATCCGTTACCTGGAACACGGCTGGCCCACGGAACTCTGCCGCTGGCACGCCCATGAAGAATACGAATTGCACCTGATCGTGGCGACACGGGGCAAAGCCTTTGTCGGCGACTATATCGGTGACTTCGAGGCCGGTGATCTGTTCCTGACGGGCCCGAACCTGCCCCACAACTGGGTCACCGACAAGGTGTGGACCGAACCGCTTGAGATGCGGGACATGCTGGTCCAGTTCAGCCACGAAAGCTTTGAGAAACTAGCCGAAGGGTTCCCCGAGTTCAATGAGGTGCGCAATATGCTGACCCTCGCACAGTCGGGAATCCAGTTCCAGGGCTTCAACCCCACCTTTGCGCGTGGCCATTTCGAGAGCATCCGCAACAATGAAGGCCCCGAACGCATTCTGGCCTTCATCCGTTTCCTTGTCCGCCTCAATGAACATGCGGAGAAAAAGGTGCTGTCGGTGAGCAAACTGGTGCAAGCCGGGGGTGGCAGCAAACATGCCCGCATTGGCGAGGCCGTGGATTACATCGTGTCCAACTTCAAGGAAGAGATGTCTGTGGCCCAGGCGGCAGAAAAGGCTCGCATGACCCAAGCCACATTCAGCCGGAATTTTCAGGCCGTGACGGGGCACAAATTCGTGGAATTCGTCAACAGCGTCCGCATCGGACAGGCCTGCGGGATGCTCTACGCCACCGATGATCCGATCTCGAAAATCAGCTTGCAGGCCGGGTTCCAGAACCTTGCCAACTTCAATCGGCATTTCTTGAAAGTGAAGGGCATGACCCCGTCAGAATACCGCGAAACCGCGCGCAAAGACCTTGCCCCCACTCTGGAGCATTCATCATGAACCTGTCCACGACATCGCGGGTCCATGCGACCACCTATGACCGGGCTGCGTGCGCCATTGGCGTGGTGCATCTGGGCTTTGGGGCGTTCCACCGGGCGCATCAGGCAGTGTATCTTGATGACTACATGGATGCATCAGGCGATCTGCGCTGGGGAATTGCCGCGGTAAATCTGCGCGCCTCCGAGGCGGGACAATTCCAGAAAGCGGCAGAAGACACAGCGCGTCATGACGGCTATTTCCTGAAATCGGTATCCGCCAAGGGCGAAGAGACCCTGCGCCGCGTCCGTGCTCACGTCTATTTCGCGGATTGGAGCGATGCGCCCGCCCCGACAGAGGCCCTTTTGGCCGCCCCGTCGGTGCACCTGGTTACGATCACTGTCACCGAAAGCGGCTATTACACCGATCCGAATGGCAACTTGAACCGCCAGAACCCGGTCATCGCCAGCGAAGTCTCAGGGGCATCGGCCAGCAGCGTCTATGGCTATCTGCGTGCGGCCCTGCGCCAGCGTATGGAGCAGTCGGGCGCGCCTTTGACCATCGCGTGCTGTGACAACATCCGCCAGAACGGCAAGATGCTGCGCCGCAACCTCATGGACTATCTCGAGGCCTGCAATGATGCGGCCCTGGCCAAATGGGTCAGCGAAAATGTCGCCTTCCCCTGCTCGATGGTGGATCGGATCACGCCGCGCAGTTCAGACGCCCTGGCGGCAGATCTGTCTGCTCTCATTGGTGTGGACGTGACCTCGCCCATCATGGCCGAAGACTTCATGCAATGGGTGCTTCAGGACAGTGCCAGTGGCCCTATGCCCGATCTGGGTCGGGCTGGCGTGACTGTCACCTCGGATGTGGACCCGTATGAGGAAACCAAGATCCGCGTGCTGAACGGCGGCCACACAGCGTTGTGCTATCTGGCCGCGCTCAAAGGGGTCGAAACCTTTGATGCCGCCATGCGAGTGCCTGAACTCAACGCGCATTTCCACAACTTTGAAAGCCGCGAAGTTCTGCCTGCGATTACACTGCCCCTGCCCTTTTCAAAGGACTTATACCTGTCGCAGATTGCCGACCGCTTTGGCAACCGCGCCATTGGCGACACCGTCGCGCGCATTTGTGCCGATGGCATGGCCAAGTTCCCGATCTTTATCCAACCCACGCTGCGGGGCTGTTTTGAGCAGGGGATCATGCCGATCCACACCATCCGCAGCATCGCCAGTTGGCATGTGTTCGCAAGCCATGTGGCGGCGGGCAAAATACCCTTTGACTACGTCGAACCACAGTGGAGCGCGCTGAGCGCGATGCTGGGCACTGACGCCTTTATCACCAGTCGCCAGCTCTGGAGCGACCTTCCCGAAACATATCCAGAATTCGCGGACGCGTTGCGCCGCGAGATTGCAGAAATGGAGACAAAATGGCCGGTCTGACACTGCGCGATGTGCGCAAAAGCTATGGTGCAACTCAAGTGATGCACGGCGTCGATCTTGATATCGAGGATGGCGAGTTCGTTGTGTTTGTGGGGCCTTCGGGCTGCGGCAAATCCACCCTGCTGCGCATGATCGCAGGGCTTGAGGAAATCTCGGGCGGATCGGTGGCCATTGGCGACCGCGAAGTCAACGAGGTGGCCGCCTCCAAACGTGGGGTTGCGATGGTTTTCCAGACCTACGCGCTTTACCCGCACATGACCGTCTATAAGAACATGGCCTTTGGTCTGAAGCAGGCCAAGACCGACCCGGCAGAGATTGACCGCCGTGTGCAGGCCGCTGCAGAGATCCTGCAGATCAAAGACTATCTGGATCGCAGCCCGCGCAACCTGTCGGGTGGTCAACGCCAGCGGGTTGCCATCGGCCGCGCCATCGTACGCGACCCCGATGTGTTCCTCTTTGACGAACCGCTCTCGAACCTGGATGCCGCTCTGCGCGTGCAGACCCGCCTTGAGATTGCGCGCCTGCACGAACGGCTCAAGACTACGATGATCTACGTGACCCACGATCAGGTCGAGGCTATGACGCTGGCCGACAAGATCGTTGTTCTGCGCGATGGCCGGATCGAACAAGTGGGCAGCCCCATCGAGCTTTACGAGCGGCCCAACAACGCCTTTGTGGCGCAATTCATCGGCAGCCCGAAAATGAACTTCTTCGGTGCCGCTGATCTCGCACCCACCGCGGCAACGACCCTTGGCCGCGCGATCTCTGACAAAGACAACGTTGGCCTGCGCCCCGAACACCTGGTGCCAACGGATGGCGCCGGCGCGGTTGTCGAAGGGCGGTTGGAACTGGTGGAAAATCTGGGTGAATACGCCCTTGTGCACCTGATCACCGCCACGGGCGTCGAATTCATCGCCAAGACGGAAAAACCGCCACTGCAGGAAAAAGGGTCGACCATCGGCTTTGGCATCAAGCCCGAGCTAGTGCATGTATTTGACAAGGAAACGGGGTTGCGGGCTTAATTAGCCCACATTGCCGAACAAAACCGGGCCTGACCTTTGCCAAAGGGTCAGGCCTTTTTCGTGCCAGGGGGTGAAACGATACCGATAGCGTCACACCGCATTTGCCGCTAGCCTGACCTGAACGGTATTTGAGCCTTTCAGACAAAGCGATTTGCACCCATTGGAACGAGAAAACCGCCCCGCCGCCATACGGCCTGCGTCTGATCAGGACGCCACCCTCAGCGCCTCGGACACCGTGGCGCAGTTGGCGGCGATGTCGCAAATCATGCAGGCCATCAACGCCTCGCGCCACGACACGGGCCCCATTTTCGACGCCATCCTCGAAAATGCCCAGCGGCTTTGCAACGCGCCAATGGCAGGGCTTGTTCTGGCCACGGCCCAGGACGACCACCAGACCCTGGCCGCCTATGTCGGCATGTTCCCCAAGGCGATTGAGCTGTTTGAAACAGGCCAGATGAAGGTCGATCCGACCCTGTCTTATGCCGCCAAATGCATCGCGGAGGGTGAGTTGATCGCCCTGCCCGACATGGGCCAAAGCGACCTCTACCAAAACGGCAGCCCCGTCGTTCGCTCCATGGTCGATGACAGCTACATCCGCAGTGTCCTGTTTGTTCCGCTGATCCGGGACGGATCGGCCATCGGCCTGATCACCCTCTTCCGACAAGAGGTGGACCCGTTCAGTGACAGCGAGATTGCCCTGATCCGCACCTTTGCCACCCAGGCCGTGATCGCCATCGACAACGCCCAGCAGTTCCACGACATGCAATTGCGGCTGGAACGCGAGGCGGCCACCAAACAGGTCCTCGCCGTCATCAGCCAAAACCGCGACGACGAAAAACCTGTATTTGACGCGATCCTGGAACAGGCGGAACGGCTGTGCGGGGCCGACGGCAGCGGGCTGCAATTGCTCAACGATGCGGGCACTGCGTTGCAGATCGAGGCCACCGGCGCTTCGAATGATTACGGTTCTTTCCCTCTGGGCACGACGTTTCCATTGGATTTACCCCTTGGCATGTGCATCGCCGTGCGCGAGGCCCGCGTTGTCCATTACGAAGACCTCAAGGAAACCGAGCTTTACAAGCAAGGTCATGAGGGTCGGCGCAAATTGGTCGATGTCGAAGGAGTGCGGTCGTTCCTGAACGTTCCCCTGCTTAGGAACGGCGTCGGTTTCGGCAACATTACCCTGTCGCGGCGCGTGCCAAAGCCGTTCACGGCTGACGAAATTGCGCTGGTCGAAACCTTTGCAGCCCAGGCTGTTATTGCCATCGACAACGTCCGCCAGTTCCGCGAAGTCCAGACCCGGCTCGAGCGGGAACAGGGCATGGCCGATGTACTTGAGGTCATCAGCCAAAGTCGCGATGACGAACAGCCGGTGTTCGAGGTGATCCTGAAAACCGCGGCACGCCTGTGCGGTGCTGACGCCGCCGCCGTTGCCATGGGGCAGGAGGGCGACACGCACCAGACCTTGAACGCCTCAATCGGCACGGATCAGGCTACGATTGACGTCTATGACGCCGGGCTGGTCAGTATGAACCCGGAGATTTCCATGGTCGCCAAAGCGATCATCACGCGAAGCGTTGTCCATATCGAGGACATGGCCGACACCGAAGGATACCGATCTGGCAACGTGCACTTCAAAACGGTCGTGGACGATACCGGCATCCGCACCAACCTTTTTGTGCCGCTGATCTCGAATGGTAAGGGCATTGGCGCGCTGATCCTGTTCCGCAAAGAAGTGCGGCCCTACAAAGCGGACGAGATCGCGCTGGTCGAGACCTTTGCCGCTCAAGCCGTGATCGCCATCGACAATGTGCGCCAGTTCCGCGAGGTGCAAAACCGGCTTGAACGCGAGCGCGCCTCGTCCGAAATTCTGGACGTCATCAGCCACAGCCGCGACGACGACACGCCCGTGTTTCAGGCGATTGTCGAGAACGCGGAACGGCTGTGCAATGCACCCATGACGATGCTCCTTTTGCTGAACGAGGCCCACACACAGTGGCAATTGGTAGCCAGCGCCGGGGCCGCCACCCGTTCGATGGAAACCGGGGACACCTGGACCGTTACGCCAAATGACGCATTGTATCAAAGCGTTGCGCAAGGACACCCCATCCAGCAAGACGACCTGAAAACCACGAAACTCTATCAAGACGGTGCTGTCGGCATGCGCCAATTGGTGGATGGCGAAGGGCTGCGCACCCGGGTCGCCGTGCCCTTGGTGTCAAACGGCAAGGGGCTGGGGGTGCTGGTCTTGTGTCGGCGCGAAGTTGCGCGCTTTGCCCGAGGCGACATCGACCTGGTGGCGACCTTTGCAGACCAAGCAGTGGTGGCCATCGAAAACACTCGCCAATTCCGTGAGGTGCAGCAATCGCTGGGCCGACAAACCGCCACGTCGGACATCCTGAGGGTGATCAACACCTCCGGCGCGGACTTGCAGCCGGTCTTTGATCTTGTCACCCACAAGGCGGCGGAACTGTGCGGAGCACAGTTTTGCATCATGTGGCGCTATGACGGACGGTTGAACCATTTTTGCGCCAGCCACGGATTCTCGTCTGATCAGATGGCGACGTACAAGGCCAATTGGCCCGCCCCACTGATCGAAAACTCGCTGAGCACACGTGTGATCCGCTCTGGTGACATCGAACATATCGAAGATGCGCAAGACCCGTCCTATTTCGACCACGACATCGCAAAGGCCTCCGGGTTTCGGCACTTACTTGGCGTGCCCATGCGGGTCGGCGACAATGTCTGGGGTGCGATCATCATGGCCTTCGCCGAAGGGGACAAACCGACACAGGCCGATATCGATCTGGTCGACACCTTTGCGCGGCAAGCGGGCATCGCCATCAAGAACGCCCAGCTTTTTCACGACACCCAGGAGGCACTCGAACAACAGACCGCCACCGCCGATGTTCTCAAGGCAATCAGTGAGGATGCTTTTGACCTGCCATCGGTCTTGCAGCGGTTGATCGAGGCGGCCGCGCGGCTGTGTGATGCGTCGATCTGCATTCTGTTCAACCGTGAGGGGGACAAGCTTGTTCTGGGGGCGAATACCGGGTGCTCTCCCGAGATGATCACCTTTCACCAGAATAATCCGCATGCTTTGGACCGGACAAATGTTGCCGGTCGTGCCGTACTGGAACGCCGCACGATCCATATTCCCGACATTACGCTCGACCCCGATTTCGCAACACCGCAATCAACCACATTGGGTGGCTGGCGGTCCATTATCGCGGTGCCCTTGATCCGCGACGGCGTGGTAATCGCGGTGCTGGACCTCGCGCGTCCCGATCCAACTCCGTTCACGGCCCGCCAAATTGAACTGGTCGAAACCTTTGCCGATCAGGCGGTAATCGCGCTCAACAACACGCGCCTGTTCGAAGAGGTGGAACAGCGCACCGACGAGGTCGAGGCCGCATTGGCACGGCAAACCGCCAGCGCTGACATTCTGCGCATTATCAGCCAATCGCCCACAGACACGACGCCGGTTTTTCACGCCATTGCAAAGGCTGGCAACCAATTGCTGAGCTGCGACAGTGTGGTTGTGATGTTGCGGGACAGCGACACCCTGACGCCTGTTGCGGGGGTCCAAAATGGCGAGGTGCTGACAACGCTCGTCCGTCGGAAAATCCCGATTGATCCAGGCCGCAATTACCCATCCCGTGTCGTGGTTACTGGCGAAATGGTTCACATCCCCGATCACACAAAGGTTGACCTGCCCCCGCACGAAGTGGACACCTTTGCCAAATTCAACCTAAAATCCGTTCTGTTTCTGCCGCTTATTCGCGAGGGCGAAAGCGTCGGCGTCCTGATTTTCACACGGACCGACGCGCCGCGCGCCTTCTCGGAGGACGAGATCGAGTTGGGCAATTCGTTCTGTGACCAGGCGGTAATTGCCATCGAGAACGTCCGCCTCTTTCAGGAGGCGCAAGAGGCGCGGGCTGCGGCCGAACAGGCCAATGAAGCCAAAAGCGCGTTCCTCGCAACGATGAGCCACGAAATCCGAACGCCCATGAATGCCGTCATCGGGATGAGCGGGCTTTTGATCGACACAAATCTTGATGCGGAACAACACGATTACGCACGCACCATCCGCGACAGCGGTGACGCCTTGCTGGGCATCATCAACGAGATCCTCGATTTTTCAAAAATCGAAGCTGGCCAGATGGATATCGAGGATCACCCCTTTGACCTGCGCGAGTGTATCGAGTCCGCTCTCGACCTGATCGCCGGCCGCGCGGCGGAAAAACAGCTCGATGTGGCCTATATTCTTGACGACAGCGTACCCCCTGCCATCAGCGCCGACCTGACGCGGATGCGACAGATTTTGCTTAATCTGTTGTCCAATGCGGTGAAGTTCACGGATGAAGGCGAAGTTGTCCTGTCCGTCAAGGCGGTGCCTGGCAAACGGGACGCGCTGAGCCTTGAATTCACCGTCAAGGATACCGGCATCGGCCTGACAGATGTGGGCATGAGCCGCCTCTTCCAATCCTTCAGCCAGGCCGACAGCTCAACGACCCGCAAATATGGTGGCACGGGCCTTGGCCTCGCGATCTCCAAGCGGTTGGCGGAATTGATGGGGGGAACGATGTGGGCCACCAGCGACGGCGCTGGACAAGGTTCAACCTTTCATTTCACCATTTCGGCGACCACTGCCGATATGCCGGACATAAAAGCCTGCACCCTGATCGGGCAGCAATCGGAACTGGTGGGCAAACGTTTGTTGATCGTTGACGACAATGCCACCAACCTCAAGATACTGGCACTGCAGACCGAAAAATGGGGCACCAAAACAGATGCGTTTTCCACCCCTGCCGCGGCTCTGGAACGGCTAAAATCGAAAAACGTTTATGACCTCGCGATCCTCGATATGCACATGCCTGACATGGACGGTGTGGCATTGGCCAAGGCCATACGCACCCTGCGCCCTCATCTGCCCATGATCCTCTTCAGCTCCCTTGGTCTGCGCGACAGCGACGCACCCAATGATCTTTGCGCTGCATACCTCGCCAAACCGCTGCGACAATCACAGCTGTTCGACACGCTTGTGACCCTGTTTAACGCAGCACCCGCACCTGATGCTAAACCCACCGCAAAACCCAAAGCCGACCCTGAAATGGGCAAGCGCCATCCTTTGCGCATTCTTCTGGCCGAAGACAATCTGGTGAACCAGAAACTTGCCATTCGATTGTTAGAGCAAATGGGCTACCGCGCCGATCTGGCGAGCAACGGCAAAGAGGCATTGGAAAGCGTCGCCCGCCAGACTTACGACGTTGTGCTCATGGACGTTCAGATGCCCGAGATGGACGGGCTGGAGGCCACGCGCAGAATCACTGCCGATAATGCCCCCGATGCCCGCCCCCGGATCGTGGCCATGACCGCCAACGCGATGCAAGGGGATCGCGAGATGTGCCTTGAGGCAGGCATGGACGACTATATCGCCAAGCCCATTCGGGTCGAACGGTTGATCGACGCGCTTATGGCCGTCCCGCCCCATATGAAGGAAGACAAATGACACAGCCACTGATTGATGCCTCTGTCCTTGACGAACTGAGTGAAGCGATGGGGCAGGATTTCGCCGCCGAGTTGATCGCCACCTTTCTGAACGAAGGCCCCGTTATGTTGGCCCAGTTGAAAGAGGCAGCGACGGCTGAGGATGCAGATGCCTACCGGCGCGCCGCTCATTCGATCAAATCCAACGCCCAGATTTTCGGTGCCACCGCGTTGGCCAATCAGGCACGTGACATGGAATTGGGGACGCTTGAGGACGCCGAACTGGCCGTCGGATCGCTGGAAACCACTTATGATCAGACCGCTCAAGCCCTGAAGGTGGCCTTGGATGCGTGATGCAAAGGGCCATCTGCTCATCGTGGACGACAACAAGGTCAATCGTCTGTTGATGTGCCGCAGTGTCGAGATATTGGGGCATCGTGCCTCGACCGCCGAGAACGGCAAAGTCGCAATGCAGATGCTGTCCGAGCAGAGCTTTGACATGATGCTTCTCGACATCGAGATGCCCGAAATGGACGGGTTCGAAGTGCTGGAGGCCCTGAAAGCAGACAGCAACCTGCGCGATCTGCCAGTCATCGTAACCTCGTCCGTTGAAGGGCTGGACAACATCGTGCGCTGCATCGAACTGGGCGCCGAAGACTACATCCCCAAGCCTGTCAACAAGACCCTGTTGAACGCTCGCGTAAGTTCGAGCCTCGAGAAAAAACGGCTCTACGACGAGCAGAAGGACCTGCTTCGACGCTTTGCCACGGATGAGGTGGCACAGGACCTGCGCGAACAGGGCTTCGCCATCGGCGGGCGCCGGATCAGCGCGACGGTTCTGTTCTGCGACATCCGTGATTTCACCGCCCTGTCCGAAGACATGGCGCCCGAAGACACAATCGACCTGCTCAACACATACTACACATTGATGTTTGAGGCTGTGACCAGTCATGGCGGCATCGTGAGCCTCATGGTGGGAGACGGGTTGATGGCTCTGTTTGGTGCGCCGCAACCTCTTGATAACTCTGCGCAATGCGCCGTCTCTGCCGCGCAGGAAATGCAAAGCATGGTCGCAGGACTTAACGAAGAGCGCGCAGCCCTTGAACAACCCGAGCTGAAAATCGGCGTTGGTATCGCAACTGGCGAAGTTGTGGCCGGATACGCAGGCACGGATGCGCGCGCGACCTACACCTGCATCGGCAAAACCGTGAACCTCGCCGCCCGCCTGGAGGCGCACACAAAAGTCGTGGACCATGCAATCCTGATTGATCACGCAACTTGGACGCAGATGTCCGATCATCAGGCATGCCAACCTGTTTCGTCGGTCCAGTTCAAAGGGTTTTCGGAAACCCTCAATGTCTTTGGACTTTGATTAGATAAAGGGCCTTGGGCGTATCAAACGTTCAAGTGGACCCCGAGTGTGCTTTTGCGAACCAAGCCTGCAACGCTTCGGCCACCTGCACCACAGGACTTCGCTCCGGCTCGTCAGAGCGAAACTCGCACTTCCAATTGACGACAATAGGCTTAGGGGACAAAGGCAGCGCAACGATGCGCTTGGACAGGATATGCGGCTCTACCGCCCATCGGGCGAGGATGCTTGTTCCCTGATTGGCCGCGACCAGTTCGATGATCGCTTCCGGTATCTCAACTGATGCGGTCCAGGTCGGATAGCGCCTTTCGGGGCGAAACAATCGCGCAAACTCCTGATCCGGTTCAGGGATTTTCGTGAATGTGATGAACCTCTGCCCTTCGATGTCACGCGCTGAAACCGTGTCGAACTTTGCCAGCGGGTGTTCAGGCGCGC
This sequence comes from uncultured Tateyamaria sp., assembly GCF_947503705.1. Classification (GTDB taxonomy): domain Bacteria; phylum Pseudomonadota; class Alphaproteobacteria; order Rhodobacterales; family Rhodobacteraceae; genus Tateyamaria. The sequence goes on from NZ_CANNES010000002.1 coordinate 79,932, forward strand.
AGATGCACACCAAAGGATCCGTAAACAGCGGCAACGCCCGCGTGGCCGGGTGCCCGTGTTCACCAGAGGTAATGGCGAGATCCACGTGCCGGTCCAGTAACGACGGGATCAGACCGCGCCGCGTGTCAGACATGATCTGAATGTCAATGCGCTCGGTCTGTGTGCGAAAGCTTTCGAGGAAGCTGGGGAACCAATGGAAGGCGCTGTAATTCTCGACAGCGATGCGCACGACATGGTCGATGCCTGCGTTCATCCGCCGGACTTCATCTTCGATCAGGAACAGTTCTTCGAGAAATTTTTCACTGAAGTTGGCGAGGTATTCCGCCGCGGCCGTCATGCGCAATCGCTTGTGGGTCCGTTCAAAGAGCGGCACACCAAGGCGCCTCTCGGCCTCTTTTATCCGATGGGACAATGCCGAAGGTGTCAGCCCAAGGGTGTCGGCGGCGTCAACAACCCGCCCGGTCCGACCAAGGGATCGGATCATTTGCAGGTGTCTTATGTCGAGGCGTGGTTCTTGCATGGATCAACTTGCATGAAGGAAATTCATCAAAACTGACATTATACGACATTGCGCCTCAGTAAACATTATTGAAAGCTGAAGCCGAAAATAGTGAGGCCACACAATGAACACGCAATCTGCAATGAATTCGCCCCGCGCTTATGATCGGTTGAATCACGTCCACGGGCAGACGGATTTGCGGGGCCATCAGGACAATGGGCCGACTGCAATGGTCGTGAATGGCCACGGGGTGCGGTTCGTTACAGACGAAGGGCAAAGCATCATTGACGGCTTTTCCGGCCTGGGCTGCGTTTCGCTTGGCTATAACAATGATCGTCTGGCCAAGGCCGCCTTCGAACAGATGCAAGAACTGCCCTTTGCGCCCACGTTTTATGGCCGCTCGCATCCGAAAGTCGCAGAGTTGGCCCACACGCTGACGTCCAAGGCTGCCGTGCCTTTCGAGAAGGCCATGTTCCAATGCTCGGGGTCCGAGGCGAACGATACGATGATCAAGTTCATCTGGGCGCGCAACATCGCCCGTAGTCAGCCACAGCGGCGTCGGATGATTTCGCGGTGGCGCGGATACTACGGAAACACAGTAGCTGCTGTGGCGCTTTCCGGGCAGCCGCATATGCATGCCAATTTTGGTCTTCCAATGGATGACTTTCTAAAGCTTTCCACCCCCAACTATTACCTCCACGCTGCTGACGGAGAGAACGAGCTAGAATTCTCGGCACGCATGGCGGCAGAATTTGAAAAGACAGTGCTTGATGCGGGTCCCGATACAATCGCGGCCTTTTTTGCGGAACCCATGCAGTCGGGGGGCGGCGCCATTCGTCCACCGGAAGGTTATTGGGACGCGATGCAGGCCATCATCCGCAAATATGACATCCATTTCCATGTCGACGAGACCGTCACCGGATTTGGCCGCACCGGGCACTACTGGGGGGCACAGGCCTTTGGGCTGACCCCGGACAGCACTACCTGCGCCAAGGCGCTGACCGCAGCCTTTTTCCCGATGTCAGCCGTTATGTTTCGGCAAGATCTGTTCGATGACCTGATGAAAAATTCCGATGCAGCCGGCGTACTCGGCCACGGATTCACCTATGCGGGTCACCCGGTCGGTGCCGCCGTCGCGCTTGAGGCCTTGTCGATTTATGACGACATTGATCTCGTCGGTCATGTGCAGAAGGTGTCAAAACCATTTCTTGCCGGTTGCGAGGCACTGATGGACCATCCACTGGTTGGCGACGTGCGCGGCATCGGCCTCTTTTGCGGCATCCAATTGGTACAGGACAAGGCCAGTCGGCGACTTTGGGACCCCAAGCTGAAGGTGGGCACCATGGTTCAGGACAGCGCCCATGCGCGCGGGCTGTACCTTAGGTCCATCCCCCCAGACCGCATCAGTTTCATGCCACCGCTGATCATCTCCAAAGATGAAATCATTGAGGCCACGGCGATCCTGAAAGACGCACTTGATGACGTCTGGGCAGAGGTGCGTGGCCGGGCCTGACCAATCAGCGCAGCGCTTAGCCCTTCAACCCGAAAAGTCGGCTTTTACGAGCCGACTTCTATGGCGTGCGACTTGTCATCTCAGGCATAAGCGACAGAAAGCGGCCTCGGGCTAGGACGCTGCGCCATCTACGATTTCACGCATGGCCTGAAGGAAGGCTGACACCTCGGCGACCGAATTGTAGTGGCACATCGAAACGCGCACGGCCGATGGCAACCCCAAAGGATCAAGAATGTTTCCTGAGTAATGATCTGCTTTGCGGGTGTGCGTTCGGATACCGCGTGCGCGCAGTGCTGTGACCAGATCAGGGGCATCTGTCCCTTCCAGCGTGATGGAAACCAATCCCTCGCGGGCCGGATTATCCTCGCCACCGATGATGCCCACGCCCGGCAGGTCCGCCAGACCGGCCAGATTGCCCGTGCCAAAGATCATTGCGTTGGTCAGCGCCTGTTCATGATCATGGATGGCCGCGCCCGCCGCCTCGATGCGTGCGCGCTTGTCCTGCGCATCACTCACCTGACCGCCCAGCCAGTCGAAATACTCGACCACATTGGACATTGTAGCATAGGCACCTGTGTCGCGTGTTCCCAATTCCCAATTGCCTTCGGGCCCACCGATCAGGCTGTCATGCGGCAATGCGTTCAACCGGGGTGATGTCCAGGCGATCCCGTAGCCATGGCGCGAAAACACCTTGTAGGGAGAAATCACATAGCCATCGATGTCGTAGCCCTTGATGTCGATCAGCCCATGACTTGCGTGCTGGATGCCGTCGACAATGATGATCGCATCCGGCGCGACGGAACGGATGGCCTTTGCCACGGCGGCAACATCCACGCCCATGCCGGTCACCGGCGACGTGTGCAGGATCGTGGCCACCCGGATGTCAGGGCGCAGATGCGGGATGTAATCCTCCGCCGTCACGCAGCCGGTCGCATCATTGTGCGGCACCTGAACATAGGGCTTGCCTGCCACCTTGGCCCAGCGTGTGCAGGCACTGCGGGTCGCAGGGTGCTCAAGTGTCGACCCGAGGACAACACCACCGTCCTCTGTTTCCAGAATGGCGTTCATGATCAGTCGAAACAGCAGTTCAGTCCCGCTTTCACCGGCAAAGATATCCCCCTCTGGCGCGTTGAAGAAGACACGCATATCGTCCTTGGCCTGATTGATCACACGCACAAGTTCATGTGCCATTTCATTGTCGCGCCCCTGATTGTCCGGGATCGCGGCAAAGTGGTTGGACGTCTCGACAACGCTGTTCAACGTCAAGGCACCGCCCGCGTTTTCAAAGAAGACGCGCGGCCCGGCCACAGGGCAAGTTTCGACATGTGCAAAACGCCCGCGAATGTCGGCCATCAAGGTGGGGTTGTCGGTAATCATTGGTGTCTGCCTTCTCTGAGACCGCCATGGGTTCTTGTGGTTTTAAATTTAGGCCAGGGCCTTGCGTACAACGGCCTCGGCCATTTCCGCCAATGCTATATGGGTCGTGTCACGGATACCATCGACGTGAGGGTCGATTATGCCGTCAGCCGAATTGATCAGGCCGTTGGCCGTCATCACCTCTAGCAGCCGTGCCTCCATTGCCGGTGTGTGAACCAAACGGGCGTCGCCAACGCGCAAAGCCATTGCGGCGCAAATAGCGCTGCAGCCCCAGTTCGAAACGGCCGCCGTCACCAGAACATCCGCACCGCTGACCGCGCCGATACCCCCGCCACAAGGGCAATCACCAGGGCCGCCGTAAGGGATCGCCGTTTTGACCACGTCCGCCACCACGCCCATGCCAATCTCGTTCCCGCCATCGCCGACTGCAACGACAGGTATGCCCCGCGCCAGACCTTCGTCAAAGAGCATATCAATACGCGCCCGGCCCATACCATAGTCGCGCCCGCGCATGTTGTAATAAATGCCGTTCTCGTTGCGCCCGACACGCTCTGTCGAAAACAAAAGGTCAGGCTTCAAACGCTTTAGCATGTCGCGCGCCGCCGCCTGCCCGGCTACATCCTCAACCGGATAGGATTCCAGCACAACGCAAGCCATAGACCCGTCGGCGCTGGCCTCCCTTGCGGTCGCATGGTCAACCACGGCTAGGCCACAGGCTCGCAGAACCGCCGCCATCGCCGCGATCAACGTTTCTTCGATCACCACGACGGTTGTGGCCCTGCGCGCCAGCCACAGGGCCCGCACCACCGCCGCGGCCCCCGATGGGCCGTCATTTTCACCCAGTTCGGGCGACAGCCACGCGCGCGACACCGAACCGGTCGTCACGATCACCGAGCCCCCCTGGGGGATCGCCAGCAATCTGTCCGCTGCCGCCGCCACGAGGGGGCCACCAACAAGCGCACGCGACGCGTCATATAGCGGTTCAATCCCGCGGTTGCCGATGTCGAGGTTGACCAATCTGTCCAGCTGTTCGTCATATTTGACAAAATCGCTCATCTGCTTCCCCCAAACAGTGTTTCCTCGAACCACGCCCCGTCATCCAGTCGCTCTGCGACCATTCCCGCGGCTCTGTCCAGCGCTGTCACCAATGCCGCCACGCCCCCAACCGCGTCCAATGCGCCAGCAGTGGGTTTCAAGCGCAGCGACACCCGCCCGCCCGGGGCCCCATGCGTGTTTACCGTCAACACCCCATTGTCACGCAAAAGGATCATCCCAATCGCTGCGGTTGCTTCGGCCGGCACGATGTTTGCAGTCTTGCGTCCGGCCATCACAAGCACCCGTTTCAGAACATCCTGTTCATCCAGCATCGGCCCTAAGTCAGAGCGTTGCACAACGTCCGCACCCCAGGCATGCGCCAAGGCATCAGCAATGGACTGACCATCGCGGGCCTCATTGCGCAAATCCTCTGGGTCAAACTTTTGCAGGCTGCGCATCGCACCCGCCGCAATCGGTGCGCGGGCCTCTTGGCCCAGCTCTGACGCCTTGGCGAGTGTTGCCAGAACCGGCGTGGATGCACCGCACAGGATACCGGCCCGGGGGCCGGACAAACCCGCCTTGTCGGCATTGGTGATCGCAAAATCCGCCCCCATGGTCAGGCTTTCAGCCCCACCATACAGCACGGGCCGAAGCCGCGCGCCATATGCTTCGTCCATGAAAACCGTCGCACCCGCTGCCTTGCCTGCGGAAATGGCAACATCTGTCTGTGCGTCCGGCAGCCGCGCCAGTGTACTGGTCACTGTGGTCAGCACCATCAAGGCGGGGCGATGTTCCACAAGCGCTGCGGCAGGCACGGCACTGCCCGGTATCTCGATCAGCTCGACACCCGCCAGTTTGCAGCCGCGCACAACGGACGCGTGGCTTCGGTCACCGTCGGGCACCACGGACACAACGGGCCGCCCATCTGACAGAGCCAGGATGGCAGCGACGATCCCGGCGCTGGTCCGGTTGGTTACGGCCACGGTGTCTCCGCCCCCGAAATGGGTAATGGCGACCTCTGCCAATTCGCCAGCGAAAAGACCGGGGCCGATCCATTCCTCGCAATAGGTATCCAGGTCTTCGGGTTTGAGCGGGAAGTAACGCGGATTACCGGTGAAAACGCCGATGGCTTCGCTTCCCCGCGACGCAACGACATCCGCTGCAATCGCCTGCGCGTGCCGCAGACGTCGAATTTCCGCTGCGCTGTCCGTCAGAAACCGGCCGCGAGCAAAGCCCACGGAAGGATCAAGCGCATTGCCGAAACGATCATTGCCCATGATTAGACTGCCGCCGTCACGCATTTGCGGAACGTGTAGGCCTCAAGCGCGCCTTCGATGGAGTACTCAGACCCCATGCCCGATTGTTTGATCCCGCCATAGGACATGCCGGGGATTTGCCCGCCGCCCTGATTTACCTGAACCCAGCCTGCATCAATCGCCCGGGTCATCCGAATGATCGTGCTCATGTCGTGGGTAAAGATAAAAGCGGCCAGCCCGTAATGCGTATCGTTGGCCTGAGCGATCATGTCAGCCTCGTCCTCCCAAGCGAGTGCGACAAGCACCGGGCCGAACACCTCTTCGCGCGCAATGCGCCAGGAATTGTCGAGGCCGGTCAGGATCGTCGGGATCGGGTGAAAGCCCGCGTCTGTGCCCTTGGGCGTCTCGCCGGTGAGGAAGATCGCCCCCTGCGCTTCGGCCTCGGCGACATAGGCGCAGATTTCGTCGTAACGCTCGGCATTGACCACGGCACCAATGTCGCTGTCTTCGTCGAGGGCATCGCCGACGGTCATGGCAGCGGCCTTTTCCGCGACGCGGGGCATCAGGTCATCCCAGACCGATTTATGGACAAACAGGCGCGACCCGGCGGTGCAGCTTTGCCCCTGCCGCGCAAAGCGCATGGCATTCACGACCCCCTGTGCCGTGGCGTCGATCCGCTCGGGCGTGCAGGCATCGGGAAAGATGATGCAGGGGCTCTTGCCGCCCAGTTCAAGCGTCACATTGGCGATCCTGTCGGCGGTGGAATGGGACACCAGCTTGCCGACCTCGGACGATCCGGTGAACGAAACCTTTGCAATGCCGGGATGATTGGCAAGGGCGGCACCTGCCTCTTCGCCAAGGCCCGTGACCACGTTGAAGACACCTGGGGGGAATATATCAGCGGCCAATTCAACCAACCGCAATACAGCCAAAGGCGCGTCTTCGGCAGGTTTCAGCACAAGGCAATTACCGGTGGCCAGTGCCATTGAAATCTTGACCGCCCCCAGCTGCAGCGGTGAATTCCACGGAATAATCGACCCGACAACGCCCAGCGGTTCACGCGTGGCATAGGAGAAAATTCCCGGCCCCAACGGCAATGTCTCGCCTTTTTGTTCGACGGCCACACCACCGTAATACTTCAGCACACCTGCAGCACCCGCCGCTTCGCCGCGCGACTGGGTGCGCACCGCGTTTCCACTTTCAGCAGCCAGAATGCGGGCGACTTCCTCCGCGTGGGCGCTGAGCCGGTTGCCCAGTTCGGTCAGCATCGCGCCCCGTTCGGATGCAGGGCGCGCAGCCCAATCGCGACGCGCACGTTCAGCGGCGGCAACGGCGAGGTCAATTTCGGCTGCTGTTCCGCGCCCAATTTCACAGATCACTTTGCGACGGGACGGGTTTTCCACCGCCAGTTTTGCGCCGTTCTCCGGCCAGTGCCATCTTCCGTCTATGTATGATCCGGCAAGCCCGTCGGTCGGCAAGGTGTATTCAAGTAGTGCCATGTTTCAGTCCTGTGCTTCATCGGGCAGCGCCCGCAACGTTTTGTAGATCGCGGAAAAGTCCAAATTTCCGTCCATTCTCGCAAACTCCGTGAACGCGCGCGCAGCTTCTGCGCCGAAGGGTGTGATCTGACCTGTGGAAGTCGCCGCCGCTTGCGCCAGTCGCAAATCCTTTGCCATGAGCGCCGAGGCGAAGCCCGGGGCAAATGCGTTAGACGACGGCGCGGCAGGCACCACGCCCGGGATGGGACAGCGATTTTCGAGCGTCCAGCTCTGCGCAGCGGCACCTGCGCAAAGCGCATAGAACTTGTGCAGGTCCAGTTGCAACGCGTCAGCCAGCGCAAAGCCTTCCATCACCGCCATTGCCGTGATGCCGCAGATCATGTTGTGGCACGCCTTGGCCGCCTGCCCCGAACCTGCCGGGCCAAAGAACGTGATCTTTGCGCCCATGGCTTCCAGAACTGGCTTGGCTCTAGCAAAGGCTTCATCCGCGCCGCCGACCATAAAGCTGAGGCTGCCCGCCTCCGCCCCTGTTGGCCCACCGGATACCGGCGCATCCAGCATCATGAGGTCCTTCGACTTGGCTTGGGCGGCCAAATCGCGCGCCGTATCAACGTCTATGGTCGAGCAGTCGATAAGCAGCGCGCTAGAGGCCGCCCCGGCGTGGACGACCTCGGCGTGGACCTTGGCGACGTGCCGCCCTTCGGGCAACATGGTCACAATGATCTCTGCCTCGGCGATGGCCGCAGCCGTTGGCTCAACCGCACCATCGAACATGGCGCGCATCTCGGCAGAGATATCCATGCCGAGAACATCATGACCCGCCGCCTGCAACACTTTCGCCATGGGCCGCCCCATCGTGCCCAGCCCGATAAAAGCAATATTTGCCATCAATTCTCTCTTTCCATAGTCAGCGCATCAACATCTCTGGCAGCCACAAGGCCAAGTTCGGAAACACGGCAAGCAGCGCAATCATCGCAGCCATGGCCACAACGAACGGCAACGCCCCCAGCATGACATCCGTCATCGGGCCGCGCCCACGCACCCCCTGCACAACATAAAGGTTCAACCCGATGGGCGGGGTAATCAGAGCAGTTTCAATCAGGATCATCATGACGATCCCGTACCAGACCGGGTCAAAGCCAAGGCTGAACATCAAGGGCGCGATGATCGGGATCGTCGTGATCATCATGGATAGCGTTTCCATGAAGCAGCCAAGCACCACATAAAAAATAACAACGGCCAGCAGCATCTGCATCGGTGACAGCCCAAGTCCTGTCACAAACTGGTTGAGCTGCGAGGTCAGACCGATGCCGGACAGGATCATGTTCAGGATATATGCCGCCATGATGATCAGAACGATCATGGCCGTGGTCACGACCGTGCCTTCCAGCGCCTCGTTCAGCATCTTCCAGTTCAGCCGCCCCCGCCCCGCCGCGATGATCAATGCGGCGACAACTCCCAAAGCCGCAGCCTCGGTCGGCGTGGCAAAGCCTGCATAAATCGAGCCAATCACCACGACAAAGACCATGATGGGAGGCAGAACCCCGATTGTGCCTGCGAACCGTTCGGCCAGAGTATAGTGAGCGCGGTGACCCGCCATTTCGGGCCGCAACAGCACGATGCCTATGATCGCCGCCATAAACAGCCCCGCCAGCATCAGCCCGGGAATGATCCCCGCGATATAAAGCTGCGGAACAGAGGTGTTGGTCAGAATACCGTAAATGATCAGGTTCACCGACGGCGGGATCAGAATGCCAAGTGTGCCACCCGCTGCAAGTGTGCCAAGAAACAGCTTGGGTCCATAACCGTGGCGGTCAATCTGCGGCACAGCAACCGTGCCGATCGTGGCCGCCGTTGCGACGGAAGAGCCGGAAGTGGCCGAGAAAAGCGCACAGGCCCCGATATTGGCATGCATCACGCCACCCGGGAGCCAGCCCAACCATTTGGCCAGCGCGTCATACATCGCGTCAGCCACACCCGAGCGCAGCATGATCTCTCCGAGCAGGACAAACAACGGGATCGCCATAAGCAGGAAGCCGGATGAGGCTGTCCAAGCAACCTCGCCCGACGCCTGATAGAGCGGCAGGAAACCGAAAGTGCGATCCAGAGTGACGGCCATCACGCCCAGAGCCGCCGCAATCGGCAGGCTAAGCGCGATCAAGACGATCAAGAGAATGAGGGCAGTCATGAGCATCGGTTATCTACGCTCCTGCGCGTCACGAATTTCGGCGTCGGTTTCTTCTTGCGCGCCGCGCACTCCGGCAATCGCATGCGCAGACGTCAGGTCGCGGCGCAGCAACGCGCGAATGGTTTCGGCGATCAGAATGGCCGTGACCGCACCAAAAACCCAAAGGCCTGCCGCCCAAAGCCCGTGCGGAATCCAACGCGGCACCTGCATCTGACTGTTGGAGACAGCACCCGTGCGCCATGAGTTTTCGAACAATCCGGTGGCAAACCAGGCAAGGAAAATAGCGAAGGCAAACATGGAAATCAAAGCAAGCAGATCAAGGACAGCCTGCCCCGGTCGGGGCAGCTGTGCGTGCAAGATGTCGATACGCACATGGGCGCGCCGGACGATCGCCAAAGAGCAACCCCAAGTCACTGTAATCGCCAGGATATAGCCCGCAACTTCGTCGGCATTGATGAGGCTGATCCCCAAAAGTTTGCGGCTAACCACTTCAACAGCGATCATCGCGACCGACAGCAGCAATGCCACGCCGCAGATGCGCGCCATCCAAGTCGAAACACGTTCAGCAAACTCATACATGGCCGGTCCTGACGACATTTTGTGGGTGACTTATCGACCGCGCAACCTGCGCCGCGCGGTCGGATTTGGAATGGGCGTTTGACGCTATTCGATGGTCACACCGACCACCGAACCGACGGATGCATTCCATGTTGCGACACAGTCTGCGCCACATTGTGCGCCCCAATTTGCCAGCACCACGTCGCGCAAGATCTTGTCGCGCAACTCGATATCCGCGTCGCTTACCGAAACACGGGTCATGCTGCCGGGATTGTCGCGCGTACAGCCCGCCTCGCCTGCGTTGCAGGCAAAACCTTCGGCGGTTTCGCTGCCAGCCCCGGCCCAGACTTCGTTTTCAAAGGCTGTGAACTGATCTGTCAGGAAGGTGCGGACACTTTCGTCCAGTCCGTCCCAGAGTTCGCCATTGGCCACAAGTACGACAGGCGACCACGCGATGGGCAATTCATAAATGTGGGTCGCAACCTCATTCCAGCGGGCGTTGAAGCCAGACATCGATCCGGTGATCGCACAGTCGATCACTCCGGTTTGCAGGCCTTGTACCACTTCCCCAAAACTCATCGAGACAGCCGTTGCACCGAGGGCATCGACAAAATCCCCAATGGCCGAGCCTGACGCGCGGATCTTGCGCCCTTCAAGATCGGACAGGCCCGACAAGGCATCACGGCAATAAACGACTTGGGCGGAATAGGGATAGACCCCCAACAATTCGACGCCATAAGCCGTGCGGTATTCTTCGGCCATGACTGGCTTCCAAGCGTCCGAAATGGCACGCGCCGTCGCAATATCGGGCGCAAGGCCAGGCAGGTCGTTTCCACCGTTCAAGGCGTTGTCGCCGATCAGATAGCCCATCGGTGTTTCCGCGAATTGCAGCGTGCCTTGCTCAACAAGGCGAATGATTTCGGACCCATCCATACCCAGTTCATTGAAGGGGCGAATATCGGCAGTGATCGCACCGCCAGACACTTCGGGCAGTGTCTTTGTAAAGAACGGCTGAGTGAAATCGGTATACATCGACACCATCCCCCAAGAGCCGACGACATTCAGCTTGGTTTCGGGCAAGTCCTCGGCGACTGCGGGGGCCGCAGCAAGGACAAGGGCGAGTGCAGATAGATTTGGCAGCTTCATTTCATTCCCTCCATGAGAAACATGAAGTGAGCCTAGAAAATCGCAACAATCGAATCCAATTGTCGTTTTTGCTCGGTCTCAATCGTTTTTTACGATCTGAGTGACTTCCAATCCTGTGCGATCATGGCCGCAATGCCTGCGGCCTCTTGGGCAAGGTCATTGCCTGGTTCTGTCCGATAGGACGCTGTGAAACTAAGCGGATTGAGCACAATCGGCGTCGTGATCTCTACCAGTTTTCCAGCTTCGATATAGGGCGCTGCATAGATTTGTGGGGCTGTGCATACGGCCAGTTTTGCCTCGGCAATCGCCACGCTGGCACCCAGTGCGTTGGACGAAAACAATCGCGGTGTCTGGACACCCGCCAGACGAAGACTTTCGACCAGCTCGATATAGGGTCGCGAATTCATTGCATAGCTCAGGATCGGAAAGGCCGCCAGCGCTTCCACAGTAACCACATCCGTTGCAGCAAGCGGGTGATCAGGCGCGACAGCCCAGATCATCGGCAACTCCAACAGTGGCACGTTGGCGATGAGGGCATGTGAAATCGGGCCCATCAAGAGCGCCAAATCCAGCCCCCTCTCCACGAGTTGATCCCTTTGGAAAGCGGTGTTGTTGACGATGATCTCGACGCTGGAATTGGGGTATTGTTGAGAATATGCCCCAATAAACCCGGGCAAAATAGTCGAGGCGAGTGTCTCGGATACGCCCAAGCGAAGGGTGCCTTCACGGTAGGGGTCAAGGCCCACAGCACGTGACATGCGGTCCATGCTTGCAATCACTTCGGTCGCATGGGTCAGCAGTTCGCGCCCCTTCGGTGTCAAAGCCACTGAATTCGAAGTGCGCGCAAACAATTCCGCGCCAAGATCGCTTTCAAGCCCGGCAATCCGTGCTGACACGGTGGACTGGGTCGTGTTCAGCTGGCTGGCAACTTTTCCAAAGTGCCGCAGATGGGCCAGCGCGACAAAGGTTTCCAGCGTGATCCGTTTCATGGTGCCCCGTTCAGGAATAGGCCATGGGCGGCAAAACTACGGGCAAAGGTATACTGCACCTGCGTGCGATCAGGTCGCCTGTTTCAAATGTAGTAATGCGGTTCATGGCCAGCTTTCGTAGGTTGGGTTCAGTCACGCTACAACCAAACAAAGCTCCAAAGAAATGTATTCTTGGGTGAAAACCCCTCATCTGGATGCGCGAATTTTTGAATTGAGTTCATCAAGGCTGCTTGTGCAGTGTCTGCGCAAACGCGCTTCATGAAAGAGTAACATGGCACGCAGAAGCAAAAGACGCACGTCCGTCACGGCAACAGCTGTTGCGCCCGCACCGCGAGGTGGGCGTTTTCGTCCATTGGATGCGGATGGGGTCGCGCGGATCGTTCAGGCGGCGATGGATATTCTGGCCCGGACCGGGATCGGAGGATGCCCGCCCGACATAGCCGGACGCATGGTGGACGCGGGCGCGACGCGACGCGCGGATGGGCGCGTCTGCTTTCCCCAGGCAATGGTTGAGACTGCCATCGCCCGTGCAGCAAAGCGTGTCAATCTGCCGGGCTTTGTCGAGAACTTGGGCCTGACCATCGGTGGTGGCAAAGTGCATATCGGCACCGGCGGCGCCGCGACCGAAATCCTGGACAGCAGCACCAACAGTTTTCGCGGTGCGCAGCTTGATGATCTTTATGACTTGATGCGCCTCGTCGGACAGCTGCCAAACATTCACTACGGCCTGCGCCCGGTAATCGCGCGCGACATGGATCAGCCGTTCTTACTGGATATGAACACGGGTTTTGCCTGCCTCAAGGCTTGCGCCAAGCCCATCGGCATCAGCTTTGACAGCGCCAAACATCTTGATCCGGTGGTGTCGATGTTTGACATGGCACTGGGACGTGAGGGCGGATTTCGCGCCCAGCCGTTTTGCTTTGGCGTGATTGTTCATGCGGTCTCGCCACTGCGATACGCGCCCGAGGGCATTGAGATCATGCAACGCGCCATGGCCCATCGGATGCCGCTGCAAATCTGCACGGCGGCGCAAGCGGGCGCGACTAGTCCGGTCACTTTGGCCGGGGCTTTGGCGCAGGGCCTCGCTGAAACGCTCGCGGGCTTGATGGTTGTGGATGTGATCGAGCCGGGGTTCCCCTGCATTTTTGCATTCATGCCGTTCATCTCGGATTTGCGCACCGGGGCAATGACCGGCGGGTCCGGAGAGGCGGCCGTTGCCGCCGCCGCCGCCGCGCAATTGCTGCTTCATCTTGGCCTGCCCTCAACGGCATCTGCGGGCATGACGGATGCCAAGATACCCGATGCGCAGGCGGGGTATGAAAAGGGGTACACCGTCACACTGGCCGCACAGGCCGGCGCCGACATGATTAACCTCAGTGTCGGGATGCTCGGGTCGATCATGGCCGCATCGCCGGAGGCTCTGGTCATCGACGACGACATGTGCGGTGCCATTCTGCGCACCGTGCGCGGGGTCGAAATGACGGACACCGCGATTGATCTGGACCGGATCGAGGCGGTGGCCACGGGGGCCGGCCACTATCTGGGCGAGGCGCAGACGCTGGAACTGATGAAAACGGAATACGTCTATCCCAGCATTGGCAACCGACAAAGCATCTCTGACTGGACTGACGCCGGGTCCCTCACGATCTGGGATGTTGCCAAGGATCGCACTGCAGAACTGCTGGCCGAAAAGCCAACCCATTTGCCTGCCGAGCGGGAAGCGGCGATCCGCGCCGCCTTTGATATTCGACTGACTGAAGGAAGTTGACCCGATGATAAACACTGCTCGCGTTGTTGTGATTGGCGGAGGCGCCGTTGGCACTTCGATCCTCTATCATCTCGCTCTGGCCGGCGTCACCGATACGCTGCTTCTGGAGCGCAACGAGCTGACGTCGGGTTCGACCTGGCATGCAGCAGGCAATATTCCGACCTATGCGACCTCGTGGCTTGGGATGCGTGCAGGGAATTACGGCTGGGCGACCTATAAAGACCTCGCCGAAAAAGTCGACAGTGCGATCACCTATCGCCATACGCAGGCGTTCTGGCCTGCCCATACCGAGGCTCGGATGGACCTCTTTCGCCACCTTTGCGGTGTGTCCGAAAGCGCTGGTTTCGATCTGCGCATGCTCACCCCATCCGAGATGGACGAGATGCACCCGTTTTGGCATCCGGATGACACTGTTCTGGGCGGCATCCTGGACCCCTACGAAGGCGACATAGACCCCAGCCAACTGACCCAGGCCCTGGCCAAGGGAGCGCGCCAACTGGGCGCGCAGGTGGAACGGTTCGCACCGGTGACTGCGATCGAACGAACAGCATCGGGCGAGTGGTTGGTGAGCTGTCCGAAGGGCCGCGTAAAGGCCGAAATCGTCATCAACGCGGGTGGCTTCTATGGCCGCAAGATCGCTGAAATGGCGGGATTGTCGGCGCCCGTCGTCACCCTCGAACATCAATACCTGGTAACCGAGCCGCTGGCGGCGCTCGAAGCGCACAGTGATCTTTTCCCGCTCGTGCGCGATCCTGACATCCGCTTTTATCTGCGTCGCGAACGCAACGCGTTTCTTGTCGGCTCTTACGCCCATGATGGCCGACCCGCCTGGAAACACGACGGGCCGCCGGATGATTTTGCGCACCAGCTCTTCCCCGACAGTGTGGAGGATATTCTCGACGTGCTGGAGGCGACGATGGCGCATGTTCCCCTGCTGGGCGAAGCGGGCGCGCAGCGCTTTGTGAATGGCCCCATCGCCTATGCGCCTGACGCTTTGCCGCTGGTCGGACCGGCCGCAGGCGCCCCAAATTTCTATCATGCCGCCGGTGTGCAGGTCGGCATCACCCATTCAGCCGCAATCGGCAAGGCCATGGCCGAATGGATCACCGAAGGGGAAACCGAATGGGACCTTGCCGCATGGGATCCGCGCCGCTTTGGCGATTGGGCGACACAGGATTACGCCCATGCGCGGGCGTCGCAGCACTATGACCTGCAATACGCTATCCCCTACCCGCACCGGAACATGCAGCGCGGACGCCCGGTGCAATCGACGCCACTTTATGAGCGCCTGAAAGCGGACGGCGCAGTCATGGGCCAGATCGCGGGGTGGGAACGCGCCTTCTGGTTCCAGACCGATACCATCAAGGACGGCGGCGACGACGGTCTATCGTTTCATCATGAACCCTGGCAAGACGCCGTCGCACGGGAATGCCGGACAATCGCAGAAAGCGTCGGCGTGATGGATCATGGTGGCTTCACAAAATACGATGTGCGCGGCCCGGGGGCCGAAACGTTCTTATCCAGACTGATGTGTGGCGGCATCCCTAAATCCGGTCGTGTGCGGCTGGGGTACATGCTCACACCCAAGGGACATTTCTGGTCCGAAGCAACGGTGGCACGCCTGGCCGAGGATCGGTTCTTGCTGTGCGGCCCGACTTTGGCCGATCTGAGGGATTTTGACTGGCTCAGCGCCCAATTGCCAGAAGATGGCGTCACATTACAACGCGGATATGCGCATGACGCGGCGTTGATGGTCATGGGACCAAAATCGCGCGAGGTGCTGCAACCCCTGACCGATGCCGATCTCTCTGCGGACGCGGCTCCATGGCTCTCTGTCGCGGAAATTACCGTGGCGGGCATTCCTGTGACAGCAATGCGGGTGTCTTATGTGGGCGAGTTGGGGTGGGAACTGCATCTGGCCTCTGAGCATCTTGTCCACGTTTATGAGGCCATAATGGCCAATGTCGGCAAATTTGGCGGGTGCCAATTCGGCTCTTATGCCCTGAATGCGATGCGGATCGAAAAGGGGTATCACGGCTGGGGCGCAGATTTCGGGACAGAATATACGCTGTTTGATGCTGGCCTCGACCGTTTTGCAAATATGAAGAAGGGCGATTTTACCGGGCGCGACGCTGTTTTGGCCCAAGCGCAGACCACTGCAAATTGGGAATGGGTCGGCTTGGAGATCACCGAACCCGCGTCCGAGCCGATGCCCTCGGACCCGATCATGAAGGATGGCGCTCTGATCGGTTACGTGACCTCGGCCAGTCATGGCTACCGAACGGGCAAAAACCTTGTTTTGGGCTACGTCAAGAGAGGCACTCTTGGCGCGGCCGAGGATTGTACAGTTCGCATGTTTGGTAATGACTGCACTGCGACCCGCCACAACCCCTACGTCTACGATCCTGAGAACGCCCGCTTGAAATCCTGAACGCGTTTCACTTGTCGCAAGAAGGGAGAGCGCCTGGTCCATCTCCGCCGGACAGTTGTCGACATCACGCTCAGAGTATTTGAGGCGTCCGCCGTGATAATTTCGCGCTCTCGTTCCGGCACGCTGAGGGTTCTGGAGCGCGAAATACACTCAACTTTTGCAGATCAGGCGTCTCAATTCTGTCATCGCGGGCAGCAATGCTAATGAGCGTCGCGCTGCCGCTCACGCATTCAGAAATCCTGTTCAGAACAGCCTCCATCGCGTCGGATGCACCATTTTCCTGTCTCGGATTGCATCTCTCAGGTCGATCCCCTATCTGCTAATGACGCATACGTCATTAATGGATGTACACAATGCCCGATCCAGCACCAAAAGACCTTCCCATGACGGATAACGGCATCGCGCGCGCCGCCGTGGAGAAGGAAAACATCGGCAAACCCGGAAAAGCACGCGGGCGCAATGGGCGCGTGGCGCAATTCATCCTGACCATACCCGGGTTTATTCTGGCCATCTTTTTAGGCGGCGTCATTGGGCTCTACTATCAACCCCCGGGGCTTCAGGCGATTTTCACAGCGACCGGACTGGAACCCGGGGGTGGCACCGACACCCCAATCGCTCAGGCGATCCTGCAGATCCAAACGCAGGAAGAAGTTGCTGTAATCTCGGGCGGCGATGTTGTCGCATTGGGCCGTGTTATCCCACAGGGCGACATTGTAACCGTTGCCCCCCCATTCGGAGCAGGCGATGCCCGAGTAGAGGAATTGCGCGTGCGCGAAGGTGATAGTGTTGCAGCAGGTGACCTGCTTGCCGTCCTCGACAATCGCGATCAGCTTGAAAGCACAGTCGAGGCCGCCCGCGCCGCCTTGCAAGTTCGACAAGCCGCGCTGCTACAGGCGCGCGCGGACGTCATGGCCAGCCTACGAGAGGCGCGTGCCGCGTTGGAACGGGCGGAAGCGACCGCACAAGCCGCCAACGCCGAACTGGAACGGGCCACCTCGCTTTTGGAACGGGGCGTGACAACTAGGGCGGTCTTTGATGCCGCATTGGCCCGCGCAACCGAGGCGCAACGTGATGTTGCCAGCCGAGAAGCGACTTTGTCGCGCTTCGACGTTGAGGGCGACGCACCGCAACCGGCCATTTTGCTCGCAGAGGCAGAGGTCGCAGCGGCCAAAGTTGATCTGTCAAGCGCGGAGCTTTCACTGGACGAGTCCTTTGTGCGCGCGCCCATCGACGGCACCGTGATTACGATCAATGTCCGACCCGGCGAAAAGCCTGGAAATGACGGCATCATGGAACTTGGAAACACGGCAGAAATGAATGTGGAGGCCGAGGTTTATCAGTCGATGATCGGCCGCGTCGCGATTGGCGACCCGGTCGAAATCACCGCAGACGCATTCTCGACCCCATTGAACGGTACGGTATCAGCCATCGGGCTGGCGATTGGCCGCCAGACGATCACATCTGATGACCCGGCTGCAAACACTGATGCGCGTGTGGTCGATGTGATCGTGTCACTCGATGCGGCCTCGTCGTCACGTGCGGCACGGCTGACCAATCTCGAGGTCATTACCCGCATCGACGCAGGCCGCGCCCCGTGACACGTTTGATGACACTTCTCACGGGGAGGCTCCCGATTGGCTGGCTGCAACTGGCGCACAGTCGCACCCGGCTGACTGCGGCACTGGCAGGCGTTGCCTTTGCAAATATTCTTGTCTTCGTCCAGTTGGGGATACTCGGCTCTCTTAACGATTCCACGATCGCCCCCTATGGCCTGTTTGAGGCTGACATCATGATTTCGTCAGTTGATGCAAACACGCTGCTCGACGGCTCGAACGTGGCGCGGGTGCGGCTGTTTCAGGCACTTGCAGTGCCCGGGGTGTCGGACGCCGCCCCGCTGTACATTCAAAATGTGGAATGGTCCCGACCTGATGGCGGAACCTCGACCTTGCAAACTGTGGGGCTGGAGCCCGAAGCCGCCGCATTCATTCCATCGCGTCTGGCCGACGTCATCCCCCAACTCATTTTGCCAAACACCATTCTGTTGGATTCCGGTACGCGCGGCTTGGCCCGAGAGGCACTGGAAGGCGTGACACCTTCGACCCCTTACCGACTGGAATTGTCCGGCCAAACCATCTCGGCCATCGGGACGGTGCGGATCGGAGGCGGGTTCACTGCGGATGGGTCGATCTATGCTTCGGATCAAACATTTCTGAACCTTTTTCAAAACCGAAGTTCTGCCGCACCAAACCATATCCTCGTCAATGTCGACGAAGGGCTTGATCCCGACGTTGTCGTTGCGCGGCTGCAAGAGGCATTGCCGACGGATGTAGTGAAAATCGGAACCAAAGACGACACCGCTGCGGCCGATCTGGCCTACCAGACCACGGAACGGCCGACCGGAATCATCTTTGGCTTTGGTGTCATCATCGGCATCATCGTCGGCATCGTCATCGTGTATCAGGTGCTGTCCACAGACGTGGCCGACCACCTGCGAGAATATGCAACCTTCAAGGCGATGGGCTATGCGCAACGGTTCTTTCTCGGGATTGTGCTGGAAGAAGCCGTTATCCTGGCCGTGCTCGGGTTTATCCCGGGTGTTTTGATATCATGGGGCCTCTACACAGGCATGGCGGCTGCGACCGGCTTGCCCTTGGAGATGGGGATAGGTCGCGCCCTGTCAGTTCTGGTTGGGACGATTTTGGCCTGCGTTCTGTCGGGCGTCATTGCCACCCGCCGCCTTGCGGCCGCAGATCCGGCAGATCTGTTCTGATGGCGCGGGATATGAGCCAACCCACGGATGTGGCAATTGCGGTCAATGGGCTGGACCACCATTTTGGCACCGGTGAGGCCCGTAAACAGGCCATTTTCGACGTAAACCTACAGGTTGAACGCGGAAAACTGACGATCCTGATGGGTCCGTCCGGCTCTGGCAAAACCACCGTTCTGACCTTGATGGGATGCCTGCGCGAGGTTGAAGAGGGCAGCGTCAATCTGCTGGGCACCGAATTGAACGGCGCGACCGAGGCGCAGCTTGTTGGGCTGCGCCGGAGGCTCGGCTTCATTTTCCAGGCGCACAACCTTCACGAAAGCCTGACCGCGACACAGAATGTGCTCATGGGCCTTCAGGTCCATGGGCCCGGCGACCAGCGCAAGCAGATCGCCGCAGCACATCACATGCTGGCTTTGGTCGGCCTCGAAGATCGCCTTGATTACCTGCCCGGCAGCCTTTCGGGTGGCCAGAAACAGCGAGTGGCCGTGGCCCGTGCGTTGGTCTCTAACCCAGACGTCATTTTCGCAGATGAGCCCACAGCCGCGCTGGACAAGGACTCCGGCCGAACAGTGGTCGAAATGCTGAAGGCTCTCGGTCAGGAACGCGGGACCACAACCGTCATGGTCACCCACGACAATCGCATCCTTGAACTGGCAGACAGGATCGTAACGCTTGAAGAAGGGCGGCTCGTGAGAGACGAATTCCCCAGACGCCAGACCCTCACGAGTGCTGCGGTCAAGGAGACATGACAATGCGCGAAACTTTCAAACCAACCGCGCTTGCAGTCTCATTGCTCTTGGGGTCCGCCATGCCTGTTGCGGCGAATTCCTTGAATGGCGATCAGATCAGGGCATTCTTTATTGGCACGCCCTTCGAGGTCCGGCGCCTGGGCATGCGCGCTCAGCTTGTCTATGCCCAAGACGGAACCTTCATCATGGATGGCTGACGCATGGCGGTCCGTGGCACCTGGGAAATCACCGGCAACACACTCTGTGCCACCATGCTGTCAGGGCCAAGAAAAGGCGAACAGTGCTTTACCCTTGAGGCGCTGGAAGGTGGCGGCTTTCGAACTTCCGAGGGGATGGTTCTAAACCCACTTCAATGAGCCAGAGCTGGCGGGCGACGGAAGGATTTGCCACCTTACCGAACAGAACCAGCCAGCGTGGTCATATTTTGACAACGATTTTCCCCAAATGGCTGTTCTTTGCCATGTAAGCATAGGCTTGCGACACATCGTTGAGCGGGAAGATGCGATCGATGACAGGGTTCAGGTCACCCCTCGCCCAAAGCGGTGTCAAATACTCCACGGTTGCTTTGCGACGGTCCGGGTGATCCAGAAGGTGCCAGACAAGGTGAAATCCCCTGATTGTAATTCCCTTTGTCAGTATCGGATAGAACGGCAACTCCGGAACCTGGCCTGATTGAAAAGCCCATCAGCACCATTGTCCCTTCAGCCGCCAAAGCGTCCGCCGCAGGTGCAATCATCTCTCCGATAACAGAATCGCAAACGAGGTCCACGCCCTTGCCCTTTGTGATCTCCGCGAGACGCTCGACCATATCCTCCTCTTGGGAAACGATCACGTGGTCCGCGCCTGCCTGCTTGAGGGCAGAGACCTTGAGACTTGTTCGCGTCGTTGCAATGCTGCGGGCGCGCAGTTGCCTGAGGATCTGAAAGGCCGCAGTCCCAACGCTTGAGCTTGCGCCGGTTATCAATGCGGTTTTACCGGCGGCATTGGCCGTCATTTCGCCCGCTTGCACAATCATGCCATAGGCGGTGGCATAGGCCATCCAAAAGGCGGCGGCGTCCTCAAAACTGACACCGTCTGGGATCTGTTCCAATGCGGCGGCGGGAACGTTGACAACCTCCGCCAGCGTTCCGTATTTTGCCCAATCCATCATCGGCAAGACACACACACGCTCACCTACAGCGTGGTTGCGCACCTCGGGACCTACGGCAACGATTTCGCCTGCACCCTCGGCGCCCAACGGTGCTGCCGGAATAGGCGGCTCCACCAAGTACTGCCCGGCGAGATACAGTAGTTCGGCGCGGTTCAAACCTGCCGCGCGCATACGCACCTGAACCTCGCCCGCGCCGGGAGGGGAAATGTCGCGGTCCACCAGCTTGATCTGTTCCGGCCCACCAAGGCTGTCGAATTGGGCAGTCATCGGCATTGTCATGTCCTTTTCAGCAAGTACTCCGCCGCACCCTATTGGTGCTAATTCGCTTGTTCACGCAGTAAATTGGCATCAATGTGGTGCAAAAATGCGAGGCGACTTTGGACTGGGAAGAGATCAAGACATTGCGTGCCGTTGTGCAGCACAAAACCGTGCGCGGCGCTGGGGATGCCCTTGGGATCCATCACACAACAGTGGGCCGCCGGATCGACTCGCTCGAAGCCTCACTTGGCACCAGCCTTTTCAATCGCACGCCGGACGGGCTATTATTGACGTCAGCCGGAGAGCACCTTTTCGCAGTTGCCCAGACCTTTGGCGAGGCTTTGATAGAGGCCGAGCGTAGCATTGCTGGGCTGGATCACGAACTGGCAGGTGCGCTTTCGGTCACGATGCCCGAACCCCTGCTCAACACTCTCTTTGTGCCAGAGCTGCCCCAGTTCGTCGAACACTTTGCGTCTGTGGAACTGCGTTTTGATACGTCTCTTTCGATCCGGGACGTGGCCCGCCGCGAGGCGGATTTCGCAGTCAGATTGGACAATAACCCGCCTGACACTTTGGTGGGAAAGCGGCTCTTCGCCTATAACGAGGCTGTGTATGCGACGCCGGAATACCTTCGACGTGATCCGAAATCCTATCGGTGGCTGGGTTGGGGATCGGCAACGCAGGGGGCGCCAGAATGGGTGCGCACTTCCGAGTTTCCGGACAACTCGGTGTGGGGCGTTTTCCCGACAATCCCATCGCAGCATGCTGCCGCGCAAGCGGGGCTTGGCCTGGCGATCCTGCCTTGCCTGTTTGGGGATGCGGATCCGGGATTGTGCCGCGCGGGGCGCAGGGCACCGGTGAAGAGTCGCGACATCTGGCTGTTGACTCACAATGACCTGCGCCGCACGGCGCGGGTCCAAGCCTTTATGCGGTTCGCCGAAGATATCTTGCGACGGAACGAGGCACGCCTCTTGGGTGAACTACCGACTAATCTGCAAAAACGCACCGCTTAGCTGAAAATACACTACGTGATGCCGCGATTTTGCGATGCTACTTCTGAACCTAAGCGAAATTGCCGGTTCGGAATGCACCATGCTCGACAGATCAATAGACGTACACTCCCGCATCAAAGAACTGGGGCTTGAGGAAGAGTACCCGTTTGCTTCCAACTTCGCACAAACAGCGATGGGCCAAATGCACTATCTCGATGAAGGCGAGATAAGTAACCGTTCGACCGTTCTCGCCCTTCACGGCAACCCCTCTTGGTCGTTTCTTTACCGCGCCCTTGTCAAAGGCCTGTCGGGTCAGAGGCGCGTTGTCGCCAATGATCACATTGGCTTTGGGTTGTCGGACAAACCGAAAGATGAAGCCGCCTATACGCTAAAGGCCCATATCGGCAACCTTGAAGCACTGGTCCTCAAGCTCGACCTGACGAACATCACATTGGTCATGCAGGATTGGGGCGGGCCTATTGGCTTGGGCGTTGCGGCGCGGCATCCAGATCGGATCCGCGCGCTGGTTGTGATGAACACATTCGGTTTCTACCCGCCAGTCGACGGGATGGACCCCGAAAGGCTGAAACTGCCGCCACCGCTTTTGATGATGCGTTCACGGGGGCTGGGCGACTTCATGGTCCGCCGCTTGGGCTTTTTCGAGCGGCAAGTCATGACGATGGCCACGGCGAACAAACAAACAAGGGCAGCAAAGCGCGCCTATCGAGACATCTTTCGCAACCCGGCCGAGCGAGCGGGTGTCATGGCCTTTCCGCGCATGATCCCGACCAGTACGGCCCACCCGGCGGCAAAGATACTGCTGCAAGAGACCGGCCCATTTGTCGAACAGTTTCAAGGCCCCGCCCAAATCTTCTGGGGGCTGAAGGATCCGTTGATCCCGATCGGCGCACTGGCGGCATGGAAAAAACGTCTACCCCAAGCGGACGTCACCACGTTCGAGTCCGCCCGTCACTATCTGCAAGACGATGAGCCGGAAGCGCTGGTGCGCGGGCTAGAGACATTTCTGCAAACCAGGGTCGATTGACCCACCAATCCCAAACCAACCGAGGTGAAAATGAAACTTTCCAGACGCATTATGTTGCAGGGCTCCGCAGCAGTCCTCGCTTTAGTCGCTGCAGGCCCGGTTCCAGCACAGGGGTTCGTGCCCTCCGCCGCAATGCCATTTGAAAAGAAGTATGTCGACGTAAACGGGTCCCGAATGGCCTATGTCGATGAAGGCACAGGACCTGTCGTGCTGTTTCTGCATGGCAATCCGACATCGTCCTACTTGTGGCGCAACATCATTCCCTTCGTTCTTGATGGCGATACCGAGACCGCCTCGGACTACCGCGCTATTGCACCCGACCTGATCGGCATGGGCGATAGCGACAAACCCGACATCGACTACACCTTTGCGGATCACGCGGCGTACCTGGACGGATTTATCGCTGCATTGGGGCTTGAGGACATCACCCTCGTGATTCACGATTGGGGGTCTGTTCTGGGTATGCGTTATGCGCGTTTGAACGAAGGCAACGTGCAAGCGGTGGCCTTCATGGAAGCTGGGATACCACCTGCACTTCCCGCACCCAGCCTTGAGGCCATGGGAGAGCCAAGCGCTTCGCTCTTTGGCATGCTTCGGTCTCCTGCCGGGGAAGCCGCCGTTTTACAGGGTAATTTCTTCGTCGAAGAGGTGTTGGGCAAGATGGCCGTCGCCACTCCACTGTCACAAGAGGTGTTGGATCATTACCGCGCGCCCTTCCCCACGCCGGAAAGCCGCAAACCTACATTGGCCTGGCCCCGCCAGGTGCCCATCGCAGGCGAGCCTGCCGACACCGCTGCCGTCATCACTGCCAATGGCGAATGGCTCTATTCCAACGAGTTGCCAAAACTGATGCTGCATGTCGCCCCGGGAGCGCTTATGCCGCCGCCTGTCGTGGAATACGTCAAGGCCAATGCATCCAACCTCGAAGATGTTTTCCTCGGGCCGGGCATACATTTTATTCAGGAAGATCACCCCGAAGCCATAGGACGTGCCTTGCGCGACTGGCTTGACCGTTTGCCCGGCTGAGGAGTGGAACAATGGACACGCGCGCCCCGACATTCGTGGTCACACAGTTGAACATGACGGACATGACCCGCCATCAAGCGGAATATGCCGACCCGCTCAACGCGATCAACGACCGGCACGGCGTCGAGACAGCTATCGCCACACTGATAAAGCCTGCGAAGGAAGGAAAGGTTGCAGCCAATTTGATCGCCGTCCTGCACTCTCCTTAGCAAATCACAGTTGAGGCTTGGCACGGCGAACCTGACGACCAAGTACTGATCAATCTGCGCCAATCGGCATCTGACGCCCAAACCCCATCTCTCATCACCCTGAACCGGATGGCCCAAGCCAATCAAACGACAGAAAGACAAGACCGATGACATTCGAAATTGCACTGATCGGATTTGCCCTCGTGACCATGACGGCACTGACAATCGAGATCGTTTACGCCTATGTCACCCAAGGGTTCAGCTATGGGTTTTCCTCTAACCGTCCCGTGATCGAGCGGAGTGCCTTGGGCCTGCGCCTTCAGCGTGCTTACCAAAACCAGATTGAGTCGGCGGCCTATATCGTACCGGTTCTTTCAGGTGCTGCCCTGCTTGGGGTGACCGGCGAAGGGCCCGCACTTGCTGCCGCCATCATCGTATTCGGACGCGCGGCATTCGTCTTGCTTTACTATACCGGCATTCCTTTCATCCGCATTCTTGGCTTCTCCTGCGGCTCTCTCGGATCGCTGTATTTGTCGGTACAGTGCTTGTTTTTGCTGGCGGCCTGACCTCTTACGAACGATAGCCGTTTAGTCTGTGACCAGCCTGGGTTGCCCTTGAAAAAGCCGACAGATTGGTCACGATCTTGCAACAAGGCTCGCCCATCTGTCCTTCGCAAGTTCCCTTGCGAGGTGATCAAAAGTAAGCCGGATGCGTCGGCTCGTTTGAATTTCGCGATGCGTGACCAGCCATGTCTGCATGCTGAAGGCTGGGGCGTCGGGCAGGATTCGGCGCAGGCCAAGGCGACCCTCGGCAACGATTGTCGGAAGGAATGCGATACCTGCACCATCACGTACCAGTTCATACATCGTACTGCCGTTTGACGTCGTGATGCCGAAGTTCTTTTTCGTAACAGGAATGCCCATTGCGGCGATCTGCGGAACCAGACGTTCTGGTGATTGATAGCCGATAAAATTGGCATCAGCGAAATGAGCAAGCGCTGTCGCGGGGCCCAGTTCGTCAAGATACGATTGTGAGGCAAAGAGCGAAATTTCGATGTCTGCAATCCGTTTGGCGATCAAGTCTGGTTGTTCGGGGCGCACATGACGAATGGCGATATCAGCATCGCGTCTCGTCAGGTCGGACATCTCGTTTGAGGGGACAAGCTCGACGCTGATGCCTGGATGGGCGCTGCGCAATGAGATCAGGCAACGCGGCAAAGCATAGGCCGCCATCGCGTCACTTGATGTGATGCGCACCGTGCCTTCGATGGTTTGGCTTTGACCTGTCGCAACGCGCGAAATTTGCGTTGCCGCGTCCGCCATGTGTCGAACATGCGCCAAAAGCTCGGTACCGGCCTCAGTGATCTGCATCACACGAGGACCGCGTTCAAAAAGAGTCAGGTCAAGCGCGTCTTCCAACGCCGATATCTGTCGGCTGAGCGTCGGCTGCGTCTGTTGCAACGCGCGCGCTGCACCCGACAAGGAGCCTTGTTCGACCACTGCGAGGAAGGCGCGAATATGGTTCCAATCGAAAGAGATCGCATCCCAGTTCATGGATTTTTGTATAGATGTTATCCGAAAATCGTCAATTCCATTCAAGTTTCGAATAGCGGAAATACCCGGTCGACCCAATTCTGGAGAGGCATATGTTAACCCGCCGAGAAACCAATGACCTTAGGCCAACCCTGTCGCTGCTTTGGTTGTTCGCCATTTTGAACATGGTTTTTCGCGACATCCACGAATTCACCATGGCTGACACGATCAATGAAGTGTTGTCTGGAACCGTAAACGGAAACCCGATGTCCGAGACAGTCTTGCTGTTTGGTGCGTTCGCAGTCGAATTGCTGCTGCTAGGTTTCCTGTTGTCGGCTGTTTTGCCGAAGCGGTGGGCGCGCGGTCTCAACCTCGTTCTTGTACCGCTGGCGGTTGCGGGCGTGTTCTCCATGCCCCCGGCCGACCCTGACGACCTGTTTTTCGCGCTGGTGGAGTTGTGCGCGTTTGTCACGGCTTTCGTTTTGGCCTGGCGTTGGACACCCGATGCACAGTCGCACGAAGATTTTGGAAACCAGAATGCGACATGACAGTGCAACACCTGAGAAGGATATGACGCCTTCCTACTCAATTCCCGTGTTTTCCCGATCTCTCGGCAGCTGGCGTCTTTCCGTCGAGCGGAGCGCATTTGATCAAGGTGTGCTTGCCGCGCATTACGATAAGAAGTCGGAGCAGTGGCAAAACATCGTCGATCGCTATGGTTTTGTGCCAGCCTACCAAGGGCTCATCCAGGGGGTCATGTGCCACCCACACTATCGCCAACATGCCTCCTCGTTGCGCGTTCTTGATGCAGGGGTCGGAACAGGCGCGATGTCGGCGGCCTTTCGCGAGCATATGGATGGCCATTTGGTCCTAGACGCGGTCGACATCTCCCAGGCCATGCTGCAACAGGCACAGCAACGCCTGCGCCATCCAAAAACAACGCTGAACCTTAGACGCGCAAACCTTGCAAACCTGCCTTACGCCGACAGCTCATTCGACGTTGTTCTCGCCGCCCATGTCATCGAGCATCTGCCCGATCCCAAGGTTGCTTTGGCCGAGTTGTACCGCGTTTTGAAACCCGGTGGCATCCTGATCGGCAGCATCACGCGGACATCGCTCTTTGGAGCGTTAGTTCAAATGTTGTGGCGAACACATCGCGTTTCATCGTCCGTTGCGCTGAACTGGTTGAACGCCTGTGGGCTACAGGCGACCAGGATCATTCCGTACAGAACGGACAGTCCCGCAAGCAGGCTCAGCCTCGGTTGCGTCGGTCGAAAGCCAAGCTTCACGTAGTGCATTTCAGATGCCATAGGTCATCGCGGGTTTCCATTTTGATCGTCTTCGTTAACGCGGTTGTCCGATCAACGGTCGTTCGCAACCGTGATACACCTTTACACGAATTTGCATGAGGGTGACGCGCGGGTGCTTCTGTTGCCTGACCTGCAGTATTGGCTTACGCAAAGCGCAATCAAAAAGGACTGCGCAAGTGTCAAAGAACAGCTGGAAAATTGCCGTCATCCCCGGCGACGGGATCGGAACAGAGACAACGCCAGAAGGCATTCGAGTTCTGGAGGCTGCCTCGAAACGCTTCGATCTGGGGTTTGACTTTGCCGATCACGACTTTGCCAGCGCTGATTATTACGCAAAACACGGACAGATGATGCCCGATGATTGGAAAGATCATTTGACGGGCAGTGATGCCCTGTTTTTCGGGGCCGTTGGTTGGCCCGAGGTTGTGCCCGATCACGTCTCGCTCTGGGGCTCGCTCATTCAGTTCCGCCGCGAATTTGATCAATATGTCAGCCTGCGGCCAGCCCGCGCCATGCCCGGGGTGCCGCTGCCGTTGGCGGGTCGCGCGCCCGGTGACATCGACATGATGATCGTGCGCGAGAACACCGAGGGCGAATATTCGTCCATCGGGGGCAAGATGTTCCCCGGCACAGATCGAGAAATCGTGCTGCAAGAAACCGTCATGACTCGCGTCGGCGTCGATCGCATCCTGAAATACGCCTTTGATCTGGCGGCAAAGCGCGGCAAGCATCTGACGTCAGCGACAAAATCCAACGGGATTTCGATCACGATGCCCTATTGGGATGAGCGAGTGGTTGAGATGGCAGCGCACTATCCGGATGTCAAAGTCGATAAGTATCACATTGATATTCTAACGGCACAGTTCGTCCTTCATCCGGACTGGTTTGACGTCGTTGTGGCCTCCAACCTCTTTGGCGACATCCTGTCCGACCTTGGCCCCGCCTGCACGGGCACCATCGGGATTGCCCCGTCGGGCAACATCAACCCGGAAGGCAAATTCCCTTCCCTGTTCGAGCCTGTCCATGGCTCCGCCCCGGATATCGCCGGTAAAGGTATCGCCAACCCGGTCGGGCAGATCTGGGCTGCGGCCATGATGCTGGAGCACTTGGGCGCGCAAGAGGCCAGCACCTCGATTATTGCCGCCATTGAACGGGTGTTGTCGGAGGAAGCTTTGCGCACGCCGGACCTTGGCGGCCCTGCCGACACCAAAACGTGCGGCGCGGCCATTGCGGACGCCGTGTCGGAAGGCTCTTAAGTGGTTGCGTCAGCTTTTCTAGAGGGCTTTGACGTCCAACGGGTCCAACTGCCTGATCTCGCCATTAACTACGCCATTGCCGGCACAGGCCCCCCGGTTTTGCTTCTGCATGGTCATCCCCAAACCCACGTCGTCTGGCGCAAGGTGGCACCCCGCCTAGTCAAGGCAGGGTATCAAGTGATTGCGCCCGATCTCAGGGGCTATGGGGACAGTGACAAGCCGACAAGTGATCCCACGCATTTTACCTATTCCAAAAGGGTCATGGCGGCGGACCAGATTGCTTTGATGGACCACCTCGGTCACGCGACGTTTTCGGTTGTCGGTCATGATCGCGGCGGCCGGGTCGCGCATCGCCTTGCGCTTGATTTTCCGGGTTCGGTGGACCGGTTGGTTGTCCTCGACATTGCGCCCACCCTCACGATGTACGCGAAGACCGATCAAGAGTTCGCCACGCGCTATTTCTGGTGGTTTTTCCTGATCCAGCCGGATGGGCTGCCCGAGAAAATGATCGCTTGCGACCCGGAGTATTTCCTGCGCAGACATATTGCGGGCCAAGTGAAGATCGAAGGATCTGTGGACGAGGTTGCGATGGCTGAATACCTGCGCAGCTACCGTGATCCAGCCACCCTGCATGCGATTTGCGAAGACTACCGCGCATCTGCAAGCATTGATCTGGAGCATGATCGCGAGGATCAGAACAGCCGCATTATTGCGCCCTTATTGGCTATTTGGGGTACACATAGCGTTGTCGGTGCCCTTTATGACGTCCGGGCGACTTGGGCGGAAAAGGCAACACACGTTACCGGCGTCGCTCTGCCATGCGGACATGCAATTCCCGAAGAGGCACCGACTGAATTGACCGCGCAAATCCTTGAATTTCTAAAGGGCTGAGGCAACGATGGGTAGCCTCTTTTGCCCCAGCTTTCGGATGTTTACACCACAATCAACGCTGCGCTACGCCACGGATACCGCCGGGTCAGGGCTGAGAGGGATTGGTGGCAAGGCGATACTTGCGAAACACTTCCCCGTCAAATGTGACTTCGCCTTCAAAACGGGCGCCAATACGGGCAAGGGCGCCAAGCTTTTTACGAGTCGGCGGAAGGCAGAACGTTACGGACGGGATGCGCGCATCTCCCCGCGCAAATGACAGCGCTTGCTCTGTCACCCGCGTGCCAATGCCAAAGGCAGACGGCTTTAGAACCAGTCCGAAATCCCAGTCGGAATCCTCAAGCTGAAAGCCGCCCCATCCCACATAATCTCCATTCGCCAAGACGGCCCAATGACCCAGCCCGTCCTGATCCCAACGAGCCTCTTTCATCGCCACAAAGTCAGACGCACGCTGCACGTCCCAAGCCGCATCCAGCAAAGGCATATGCACCGCCAAGACGGGATCAGACATATGGGCAGCAATCTCTTCCAACGGGATCGTCGAGAGACGCGAGAAAACGATTTCGGTCATACGCTTGGCGTCGTCCTTTCAAAACTCAGACGGCACCTTTTCAAGCAAGCCAACCAGGTCCGCAAGGGATTTCGCCAACGGGTTTCGCTTAAGCTCTAAAGCGGTTGCCCAACGGCTTGTGGGATACGCAATTTGTCGCCCTGAGGCAGGCTTTTACGCACCGGCCACACTGGGGAATAGCATCTCTTTCATTCGTCTGGCCATTCGGCGTCGCAAGAAAATCGGCCTGACCTATACCGATAACACCAGTCAAAAGACCAATCGCGTGATCTGGCCCATTTTTCTGGGATACCGTGAGACAAGCCTCATCATCGCCGCGTGGTGCGAGTTGCGCGCGGGGTTTCGATACTTTCGGACCGAACGGATCATCGAGGCAAGCGTGCTTAAGGACAATATCCCAAATCGAATGGACCTTGTTCCGGCAGAGTGGCACCGCGCAACCGACGCAGAGCGACAACGCTATGAAGAAGGTCGATGAGACGGCGTGCTTAACGGCTGGCTTGGGGCCCGGAACCGGAGCAGAAGAAGTCCTCCCGCAGGGCTGCTCCTGCCTTTGTTCCGTTCGTTTTGTGAAGTAGATAGTTTACTAGTGACAGGCGCGGACACCACACGCAGGAAGCTCTGCTGACACGCGCTGGCAAAACAATGCGTAACGTTTGGACTTACTGGCCGTCGTAACACAGCTTCTAGCGGGCGATTTCGCAAAGACTTCGCCCCGTCACGACGAAGTTAATTCGCTGTTCACCCGTTGGAATGATTGAACAAATAGGGCTCTTCGGTCAGTCCGACATAAAAAGGCTTAAGCGCTTGCAGGTTGAGAAGCGGTGCACTGGGGCTGTTGTCGCGGGTCTGCCAATATTCATTGCCAAGGCTCCATTGCGTCAGCCCGCCCAACCTTTCTTGCATCGCATTTACGTTCCCCATCATATCGGACACACCAACCGCGCTGCTGGCGCCGCGCCAGGTGATATTGCGCGCCGCTGTGAACGGGATCGCATCCAAGACAATCGTCGCAGTCCCTTTATCGGTTTTGCGTGATGCGATTGGTGCACTTATCTGCGCACTCAAAACAATACCTTTCGCCGTGAATACGATAACATGTCCGTCACGCGTGTGGCCGTGGCTGTCTTGCTCTGAACCTTCAATAATTGTCGAGACGTGGCACCCGTTTTCCGACTTCGCCGAGGCCGCTAATAGCCCAGAAGCGAAGCGGCCCTGATCTGCTTCCCACGCCACCATTATCACGATCTCGCCGCTCGGCAGCACGAGCGGTATCCCTTTGACGTTCTCTGCAAATGCGTCGAGGTTCATGACTTGGCGGTCAAAACCGCTATGCTCAGCCTCGACGAAGTAGTAGCCGGGTGGCACCCATTTAAACGAGGACGGCGAAACGTGATGCCGCTTCTCGTGGCCCTCCCAAGAAATGGATATTCCCGCCCCAAGTTCGCATTTCCGCAGGAAGGGTGTCTCTATCCACGTCCGATATATCTTGCGGTAGTCACGCGCCAACCCCGCCAGAATGGCGTTGAGCTTTTTGTCCAGTTCGGCGTCCGGATACTTGCCACCAGATGTCCCGAGATGGTCATTCAAAAGCGCCTTCACACGACCATTCAACGTGTCGAACGCATTCGCAATCGCCTTTGGATAAAGCTTTAGGCTGCCTTCCTTCAGACCTAGCGCGTCAGCATGATGATAGGTGCGTGCCAATGTCTCCAGGTCGCTTGCAAGGGTGCGAAGACGCACCAAGGCGGGCGAAAACGTTCCGCTTGGAATTGCATTGAACTGAGGCTCTGCCAACCATGGGAAAATTTGCCCCCAGGGCACAAACCACGCACCAACAGCGACGAAGTCTGCAAAAGGGTCCGCAGCAGCCGAAACTGCCTGTTTTGCGCGTGGTGCGGCGACGCGCATGCGAGGTGCCTCGTTGTCGGTGTTCGCGGCTTCGGCATTGGTATCTGGATCGACCGGTTCCACCTGCTCATCCAGGCCCGTCAAATCATTCGGCTCCGCCGCTTGGCGCAGGAATGCATCCAGTGACATCGGGGCCACACCATCCGCCTTGGCCTGTTTCACGTAGGCGTCAAAGGCCTGCGCTTTTGCCAGTGCATTGAGACCGTCCAGGTCCTTGACCTCTGCAATGGCATCCGAGACGCCTTTCTTCGACTTGCGCTTAACCGTATCTGGCGCTTCCGGAATGCTGGGAATAGGCGCGCTGCCCAATTGCCCAATTGACGTCTTCCCGATTGTGTCGACGTTTTTCAACAAGATGGCTTGCAGCGTTTCCTCCCACTTATCGACCAGCGGCTCGACACATTTGCCATGACTGATCCGCTCCACGCGACCGCTGCGCATCTGGTCTTCGTTTAACTCTGTATGGCCGAAACTGCCGGAAACCCCGACACTCGCACCCGTTCCGGCATAGGAAAATTCACCCGTCACGCCACCTTTCCAGAGCGTTTCCGAGGTGACGGAATCAAAGCTCAGTCTGACACCGCCCCAACCGCCCCAAACGATACCAACTGTCAGCAATTCACCGGCGCTCTTGAAGAACTCTTCTTTTGCATTCAGCCAAGTCCTGAAATTCTCGTCAAATTGCAGGTTCTCCGGATCGTTTGTGTTGCCGCTTTGGATCAAAGCTTGGTAAGCGCTCAGAACAGCCATCATTCGGTTGTAATGGCCCTGCCCGCTGTCGTCCTCTGGCGCCGCATCGTCCGGTGCGCCAACGAGTGACGCGATAAAGGCCTCTGGGCTCAGGGCGTCAAAATCTATGTATTCAATGCCCGCCGTCACAAAACGCTGCATCGAGATCGACAAGGCGTTCTTGGCATTGGATGCTTCTCTGGACACGGTCGCCGACAGGCCCGCCTTGACCTGAGACACGCCGCTCACCCCATAGCTGCCCGTGACCGACAGGTTCGCCTCGTTCAGATTAGCGGTATGGATGTATTGCGAATTGCTGGTGACCACGTCCATGGTCTTTTGAATTTTCGAGTTTGTCGCGGTAATTCCGTTCATCAGGACAGGTGGTCCGACCCGTCGAGTTTTCCCAAAAACAACTGCCCCGATTTGCAGCCCTTCCAGGATCATAGGCCCCTTGTCATTGCTCATCCAAATACCCTCAATAAAAGCAAGTTCATTAATTCTTGTTTTAACTCTAGAGCGCTTGGTCAAGTTCGACCAGATGTTGTGTGAACCGCCGGTTGTCCATCGAGAAAACGGGTATTTTTGCGCCCAAGCGCACAGTTATTAATGAGTCCGAGGGCTTGGCGCATTGCGTTTTGATCGCGACATTAAGCGGTCTTGGGTTCATGTAGAACGGCGACAAAACGGGTTTCATGCGGCGTATCCGTAGCAATCTTTGAAGTGGAGAGATGTTTCGAGCCGGAACGCATCCGAAATGAAAATGTGAACGGATTCGGCATTTGTCGGCTGGCCCCCTTTGCGCGTTATCTGATGTCGTTTGTCAGCCAAGCATCGCAGACCTCCTTGGCGGATCTAGCCAACAGAGAGCTTTCGCGACTTGGAATTCATGGCCCGGTCGAGCAACGCCTTCTTGTCCTCAAACGTCTTTGTTTACGCATTGCCTTTTGACGTTGCAGCGCCCAGCGCAGCTTGGAAAAACCCGATCGGCACATAAGAGCTGGCAGACCCATTCTGCCGAAACACCCACGTCCCGTCATGGCCGCACAAGCGGTCAGTTTTGTGCCGCCGTGTTTTTGCGTTAAACCTTTTCCATGTTGAAATTCGATGAAGCGACAACCAAACTTCTTGAGGTGGCCTATCAAGGCGGCGATGTCAGTCGCCGCAGGAGAATGGCTTTCGATGCGTTGCACCTGTGTGAAGGTGACACGGTTGCCGATATCGGATGCGGCAATGGGCTTCTGACCGCAGAGATTGCCCGCGCCGTTGGTGCGTCAGGACAGGTCATCGGGATCGACCCAAGTGCCGATATGCGTGCCGCCGCAAAAAATCGCTGCGCAGCCATACCGACCGCCCAGATCATTGATGGGTCGGCAGAGGTGCTTCCCCTTCCAACCGGTGGCGTGGACAAAGCCGTCGCTGTTCAAGTTCTTGAATACCTCAGCGATATTCCCGCATCTGTGGCGGAAGCGCATCGCGTTCTAAAGTCGGGCGGCAGGTTCGTCGCTGTCGATACCGGCTGCAAAACGCTGGATTGGTTCTCTGAAGACGAAGATCGAATGCGTCGCGTGCAGAAGGCGTGGGATCATCATTACGTTGAACCACGAGTTGCGGCGCTTTGGACTACTCTCGCAAAGGATGCCGGGTTCGTTGGGCACGAAGTGCATCCTTTCACATTTTGCGACACGACGCTTAGGCCCGACGGGATTGCGTTCATGCTCTTGCATCTGATGTCACGATATGCGGCAGAGAATGGACATATGAGGGTTACGGAGACCGACGCCTGGTTTGATGAACAGGTCGCCCTCGCACAGCAAGGACGGTTCTTTTTCTCGCTCACATACTACTGCATGGGTGCAATAAAGCCCTAGCGGGCCATTGAGATCAAGTCTGTAAGACGCTGTGACCACTGGCAGGTCTGATTGCAATTGGTCGTTTTTCACGCAGGTACAGCGCCTCCTTTTGACTCAGCCCCAGTCTTGGTGTTTGGTCTGGTTTAAGACACTGCTCGCTGTCTTAGCGCGCTTGGTCTCCAACGCTTTGACTATAGCCAGCGACCGTTGGGTGCTGACTGGTCACAACTGACTTGCAAAGACTGCCGCCGCGCGAACCCCGTCTATGAGGCGAATTTGAGAAACGGGCGCAACGCGTTTTTGAATATCAACCATGCCACCGCAGCCAAGAACGACGGATTGCACTCCGTCCTCGCGCGCGGCCTTTTCAATCTCGACGATGACTTGCTCAATGGCCGCATCGGCATCGTTTTCCAGGGCAAGAACAGGAACGCCGCTTGCCCGGACTTTGCCCAGCTGCCCTGACAAGCCGTAAGTACGGACGTTTTCTTCGAGTACAGGCACGGAAACATCGAGTGTCGTAACAACCGAAAACCGACCCCCGGCAATAGCAGCCAGATGATAAGCCGCCTGACCGATGCCGATCACCGGGCAGTTGGCAAGATCGCGCGCGGCAGGAAGGGCAGTGTCGTCAAAGCATCCGATGATGATCGCTGAAGCCCCTTGGTCAGAAGCTTTCGCGACCAGTTTCAAAAGGGGTCCTTCGGCCAGTTTTCCGTCTTCCGCCCCTTGAATTGCGGGAGGGCCATCATGGGACGTCCACCCTTCAAACCCGACCGTTGGCGCTGTTTCCCGTGCGGTGCGCAGCATCGCCTCGGTCATCGAACCGGTGCTGTTGGGGTTGATCAAAATGATCATAGCATCCCCTTGCCTGCATCTGATCCCATACGGGCCTTGCGCCGCGTGCTCAGCATAGCGAGGCACAGAAACAGGCCAATCATCAGCAGCGAGAATACCGTGGTCAATGTGCCAAGCGCGTAGAGCACCGGCGTGGTGACATTTGTCGTCATCCCAAAAATTTCGAGCGGCAGGGTGTTGTAGCTGCCTGATGTCAAAAGGGTGCGGGCAAATTCGTCATAGCTGAGCGTGAAACCAAAAAGCGCCACACCGATGAGCGAGGGGCCGATGATCGGCAGCACCACGTGGCGCAGGGTTTGCCAGGACGTCGCGCCCAGATCGCGGGCCGCTTCCTCATAGCTTTTGTCAAAACGGTTGAAGACGGCAAACATGATCAGCAAACCGAACGGCAGCGTCCAGGTGAGCTGCGAGCCAAACCCGGAAGTAGACCAATGCACGTTCAGCCCCGATTGCGAAAAGATCAGGCCTACTCCGAGCGAGATCAGAATGGACGGGATTACCAGCGATGTGATGATCAGATAGAACAGGATGCCGGAGCCTTTGAATTTTTTGCGAAAGGCCAGTCCGCCCATCACCGACAGCACGACGGTTGTCACCATTACCATCAAACCGAGTATGAAGCTGCGCCGGAAGCTGCCCCAGATATCGCCGACCGCCTGTTGTTCAAAGAGATCGCGGAACCAGTGTAGCGAAGTGCCCCGCATCGGGAAGGTAAGCCCGCCGCCTGGCCCCTGAAACGACAGGATCGCAATGGTGATCGTGGGCCCGTAGAGGAACAGCAGGAACAGAGCAAAAAATACGCTGAGGACATAAAAGGATTTGGACCGCCGCTCCATTCTACAGCTCCTTCCGGATATCGACAAAGCGCAGCATGATCCCGATGACGATCAGCACCGTCAGAAGCAACACGACTGCCGTGGCTGAAGCCGAAGGATAGGCCAAGAGCGCGATGTCGTTCGAGATCAGGCGACCCACATTGGCCGATTGCGATCCCGACATGAACCGAACTGTGATGAAATCACCCATCACCAGTGTAACCACAAAGATGGTGCCGATCATGATCCCCGGTTTGGTGAGCGGGATAATAACATTCCACAGAATTTGCGCGCCTGATGCGCCAGCGTCCCGCGCTGCCTCAATCAGGCTCTTGTCGATCCGCATCATCGTGTTGAAGATCGGAACGACCATGAACAGCGTATAGAGATGCACAAAGGCGAGGATGACGGCAAAGTCGCTGAAGAGCAGCCAATCGAGCGGTTCGTCAATCACACCCCATGAAATCAGAGCGGAATTGGCAATGCCGTTGCGCCCCAAAAACGGAATCCAGGAAATCATTCGGATGATGTTCGACGTCCAGAACGGGATCGTGCACAGCAAGAACAAAACAATCTGCCAGGTCAGGCTGCGGACATGGAAGGCGAGGAAATAAGCGACGGTGAACCCGATGCCCAAGGTAAGTGCCCAGGTGATAAGCGCATATTTGAAGGTGTTGAAAAAGACCCGGTAGGTGACGTTTGAGCCAAATAGAAACTCGTAATTCTCAAAATCAAAAGCGGGGATGA
Source organism: uncultured Tateyamaria sp. (assembly GCF_947503705.1). GTDB lineage: Bacteria > Pseudomonadota > Alphaproteobacteria > Rhodobacterales > Rhodobacteraceae > Tateyamaria. The sequence goes on from NZ_CANNES010000002.1 coordinate 116,839, forward strand.
TCGAAAACTCTGTGGCTTGCCAAAAACTGACCACCACGATCATCACGATTGGCAACACGAGGAAAAAGATTAGAACCGCCATGGTCGGCAGCGCCATCAGCCATCCAATGATTGTGTTGTTTTTGAGCACGTTTGAGCTTTCTGGAGAGAATTGGGATGAGCACGCACGCGCCCATCCCAGAGGTCATCAAGCTGCGATGAACTCGTTCCATTTGCGGACCATGTACTGGTTTTCGTCCATGACAGCGTTCCAACAGGCCACAGCCCCCATGCGATCCTGGAACGATCCACCGTCGCGCAATTCGCCCGCTTTGGCCAGAGCGTCACCGGTCGGCGAGGTGATGGTGTCGGTGGCCGCTTTACCCTCGAACCAATAGCCCCATTCATTTTCCGACATGAAGTTTTTGGATGTTTCGGGCACGGCCGAGTAGTACCCCTGACGCATAAGGTAGCCGCCGACCCATCCGTCGAGATACCAGTTGATGTACTCATAGGCCGCATCACGTTCGAGGCCGGTCAAGGCCGCCGATAGACCAATACCTCCCCCCCATGACCGATAACCCTCTTCCAGCGGTTGATAGACGCACGGCACGCCTTTGGACTTCACTGCAGTAATCGCTGGCGACCACATGGACTGGATCACAACTTCGCCCGAGGCCATCAGGTTCACACTCTCATCGAATGACTTCCAGAAGGCGCGGAACTGACCGTTTTTCTTGGCCTCGGTAAAGATCGCCATGGTCAGGTCGATCTCTTCCCGGGTCATGTTGCCCTTGTCGGGGTAGGTGTATTCACCCATCGATTCCACGACCATTGCCATGTCCATGATCCCGATGGACGAGATATCGAGGATCGAAGCCTTGCCTTTAAATTCAGGATTCAGAAGTTCGGACCAATTGTTGATCGGGCGGCCAATCAGGTCGGGGCGAATACCCAGCGTGTCGGCGTTGTAAATGGTCGGGATGAGGGTCATCCAACCACTTTCGTTGTCGACAAAACCCTTGCCATCGGGGCCTTCGGTAAAGCCGACAGTGTGGGGTGCGGTGCCTTGGGCGATTGTGCTTTCGGGTGTAAGCTTGCCGTTGCGGAAAATACCAACGATCTTGTCGTAGTTCTTGATCTTGGACGTATCCATCGCTTGCAGGTTCCCGGTCGGCCAGACCTTTTTGCAGATCCAGTATTCGATGTCGGCAATGTCAAAGCTGTTTGGCTGCGTCGCCGCGCGCTGTGTGACGCTGTCGCTGTCCAGCGCTGTCATTTCGAGAGTGAACCCAAGGTCTTCCTTCACCTTGTTGGCCACATCATTCAGGTTGGACACACCCGTGCCGAATTGGCGCAGGGTGACGTCTTTGATGTTTTGCGCCCAGATCATCGGGGCACCCAAAGTCGTGCCGGCGGCAAAGGCGGCACCGCCCTTGAGAACATTGCGTCTTGATAGTGTGGTCATGTCATTTCTCTCCATGTCAGGGGGTTTTCAGGCCGTAAGCTTGTGCAGGTTTGCGTCGTCCCAGGTCAGACCGACCTGATCGCCTGGGTTGAGGGGGTCGTTGAAAAATGTGGCTTCGGGGACCAGCGCGCTGATGTCCTGATCGCCCGCCACACGGGCCAGCACAGACACATGCGCGCCTTGGTACTCGACGGCCAGAATGCTGCCTTGCAGGTGCCCCATGCCCCTGTGCAACAGTCCGACAGCATCTGCGCGGATGGCAAACCGGCCCTGGGGCAAGGCAATCACATTGTGCCCGCCGATGAACTGCGCGACGAAGGCGGTCTTGGGGGCGTTGAAGACAATGCGTGCACTGCCCGCCTGTTCGATAACCGCGTTGTTCATCACGACGATTTCGTCCGCCAGTGCGAGTGCCTCGTCCTGTCCGTGGGTCACGTGGATGAAACTGATGCCAAGCTCGCGTTGCAACTTGCGCAACTCGCCGCGCATCCGGATGCGCAAGAACGGATCAAGAGCTGATAGCGGCTCGTCGAGCAGCAAGACTTGCGGGCGGGTAATCAAAGCTCGCGCCAAGGCAACGCGCTGTTGCTGGCCGCCCGACAACTGATCCGGAAGGCGGTCGCCCAAGGCGCTGAGGTCGACCAGTTCAAGCATCTCACCCGCTTTTCGCAGGCGTCCGGATCTGTCGTCACCGCGCATTTTCAAGCTGAATGCGACGTTGTCGATCACGCTCAGGTGCGGGAAGAGGGCGTAGTTCTGGAACATCATTGCCGTGCCGCGTTTGGCCGGAGACAGATAGGAAATGTCGGCGCCACCCAGCAGGATGGCACCGTCCGTGACACCCTCGTGCCCTGCAATCATTCGCAAGGTTGAGGATTTTCCACAGCCGGAGGGGCCTAACAGGCAAGCGTAGCCACCGGGTTGAAACTTGTGGTCGATGGCATCAACGGCAACCGTTACACCGTACCGCTTGGTCACGGAAACAAGTTCCAACTGTTGTTGCGTTGCAGTCATCTATCCCTCGCTCAGTTGCTTGACTGAACGCGGCGGGTTGGCAGCAAGGCAAATTCGGAATCCGATTTCCCGAGACACGTCACCCGGTCTGCTGAAAATTCATGCTACGCAATCCGTGCATGACGCCAAATTGAGCACAAAATTGTATACAAAATTATTTACACTTGGGTACAAGCGCCAGACTTGAGGCATCCGGATGGCTCTGCCATGTGTATGAACGAGACAAAGAGATGACACGCCACATGCACCTAGCCCCCAAGCAATCTGCCACCAGTGATGCCATTGCACAGGCGATTTCACTGGCCATTCACGAGCACAGGATCGCACCGGGCACCAAGTTGGGCGAGGACGAGCTGGCGGAAATCTACGGCGTTTCGCGAACGGTTGTGCGTGCGGCCCTGCAAACACTGTCGCATATCAAGCTGATCGACATTCGGCGCAATAGGGGCGCGTCGGTGGCCTCTCCTTCGACAACTGAGGCACATGAGGTTTTTGAAGCGCGCGAACTGCTGGAACCGCGCACCGCACGCAGTGCCGCTAAACGGGCGACACCGGCAGATATCACGCGACTTGAGCGGCACATTAATGATGAACACGCCGCACTTGCTGCATCTGACCCGGGCCGCGCGCTCCATCTGTCGGGTCTGTTTCACACCGAAATTGCTCGGATCGCCGACCAGGCGACAATTGCTGGGTTCATTGAAACACTTGTTGCGCGGTCCTCGCTGATCATCGCGCTCTATTGGCGCAGGGAAAGCGCGCTGTGCGAAAAACATGCGCACCATGCTTTGGTTCAGGCCCTTGCCGATCAGAACGAAGATCAGGCTGAACAGTTGATGCGCAGTCACCTTGTCGACCTTCACTCGGCGCTCGATCTACGAGAACGCAATGCCCGCACCCTTTCGCTCAGGGATGCATTATCTCAATGAGCATTCGCGCGATGACTGCTGATGACTTGCAAACCGTCCTTGGGTGGGCCACCGACGAAGGTTGGAACCCCGGCCTGGATGACGCTGCAGCATTCCTTGCCGCTGATCCATCCGGTTTCCTCTTAAAGGAAGTGGATGGCGCACCCGTTGCGGCCATTTCGGTGGTCAATCACAACGCCGCCCTCGCATTCCTCGGCCTCTACCTGTGCAAGCCGGATTTTCGTGGACAAGGGCACGGCATGGACGTCTGGCGCGCGGGCATTGCCCATGCCGGAACGCGCAGCGTCGGCTTGGACGGTGTGCCCGACCAGCAAGAAAACTACGCAAGGTCAGGGTTTGTGAAATACGGCAGCACCATCAGGTTTGAAGGACGGATCAACGCGGAAGTCGAAACGAGGGGCCGATCCGCTGCAATCAGTGAGATTGAAACACTGATCACCCATGACGCAAGAGCGTGCGGCGGCGACCGATTGGCATTTGCGACGGCTTGGTTTCATCCAACGCCAAATCGGCAAACGATGGTTCTGACTGACGGGAGCGAGATCACAGGCTGGGCAACCTTCCGGCGCTGCATCTCGGGCACCAAAGTTGGTCCGCTCTACGCCGACACACAGACTGATGCTCAGGTCTTACTCGCTTCAAATCCATTTGCGACGGGCGACGAGCCCGTAATTGTAGATGTGCAAGGGCAACAATCACCCCTTGGTAAAATGCTACAACGGAGTGGATTTGAGCCGGTTTTCGAAACGGCCAGAATGTTCAAGGGCCCGCCACCTGAGGCGTGCCCAACACGTTTTCATGCAATCGCTACAATGGAACTTGGGTGACGGGCGTTCCCTGTGTTTGACTGGAAAGCCAGCCCCCCGCGATCTGCGCATCGCGCGAGTTCAACAGGGTTTGCCGATGTAACTCCGCAATCTTATTCACTTAGTCCAGCGGCCTTTTCGATGATGTACCAGTTGCCTTCGTTCCACGTGATGGTCTGTACCATTTTGGCGATTTTCCAACCTTCGTCGGTGCGTATCAACCAATTGTCATAGTGGCCGACCATCTTCTGCACCGGGCCACCCTTGGAGTTTGGAAGGTGGTGCCGGGCATGCAGCATCGAACGGACATACGCGGTATCGCCGTCAATCTGAATTGTCAGCGGCATTGCAATATGCTGCGTGCCCTCAAGGTTCGCAAAGAAGGGCTTGACCGCACTCACCCAGTCATCGGCTGACAGGGTTTGCAGCCCGCCACCGAGCGAGGCAGTGAAGTCCATCTGGATTTCATCGGTAAACACCGAGCGGTGCAGGTCCCAATCCTGCATGTCGAATGCAAGACCATAGTTCGTAATGACTTGGCGAATTTCCTCGCGATCCAAAAGGATTTGCAATTTGACCTCAGGGCTGCTGACCGGATCTACGATCGGGATTTGCTGCGCGGCAACAAAGGTTGGCAGGAGCGTCGCAGCGACAATTGCGATGATAGGTTTCATGATGTTTTCCTCTGAAGAGTAGAACCAGTCGGCGCAGCACTGTATCGCGCGACGCCACCCTGGTTGGACTGGCGTATCAGCGGGCCAGAAAGCCGCCATTGATGAACAGGGTTTGAGCAGTCACCCATTGGCTTCCATCTGAGGCCAGAAAGTCGATCAGTGGAACGACATCGGTGATTTCCCCCAACCGTCCGGCCACGCTCATGTTGCTGAGATATGCGGTCGATTGCTCAGTCTCCTCTCCATGAAAAAAGGCTGTGTTGATCGGACCGGGTGCCACGACATTGACAGTCACACCCCTACTGCCGATTTCCTTGGCAAGCGCCCGGCTGAAGTCTTCAAGTGGCGCCTTGGAACCAGCATAGAGGCCGTACATGCCTGTTGTGGCCCCCAAAAGGGTTGTGCCCATGTTGATGATCCGGCCGCCATCTTCAATGTGCTTGGCCGCCTGCTGCATGGCAAAGAAAGCAGCCTTGGTGTTGATGCCGAAGGCACGGTCAAAATCGACTTCAGAAATCTCGGCAAAGGGTTTCTTGACGACGACGCCTGCATTGTTGATGACGATGTCGATCCGCCCAAATGCTTCCTTGGCATCGGAAAAGACCGCTTCGATGGCTTTGGTATCAGAAAGATCGCCACTGGTGATCAAGGCGCGGACGCCGTTTTCCTCCACAAGGCGCGCCGTTTCTTCCGCGTCAGCAATCGAGTGGGCAGAATGGTGATGTACCACGATATCTGCGCCGCGCGCGGCAAGGCTTAGTGCGAAGGCGCGGCCCATGTTGCGCGCAGAGCCGGTGATCAGAGCAACTTTGCCTGTCAAGTCGCGGCCGTAGTTGGTCGATGTATTAGTGTAGGTTGTCATTTTCTTTCTCCATCTGGTTGGAGACAGGATCGTTCCTGCCTTGGGGAAGAAGATGGCGCCGGTGATGGAATTCATGTAGGCAGATAAAAGTCATTCACTACATGTCAAAAAAGCAATTAATGATCGAAACGAATGAACAGCTTTTTCTGCGTGTTGTAGACGCGGGCAGCCTCAAGGCCGCCGCCGAACAAGTGCATGCTGATCCCTCGGCGGTGAGCCGCAAGATTGCCGCGCTTGAAGACAGATTGGGCGTAAAATTGCTGCAGCGGTCGACCAAGCGCTCGACACCAACCGAAGCGGGTGCGCGGTATTACGAGGGAATGCGAGCGTTGATCTCACAGCAATCCGCGCTCGAGGCGCAAGTTGCGGGATTGGTTGATACGCCTATCGGCATTTTGCGCGTCGCCGCACCGGTCGATTTCGGGGCCGAATTCGTCGCCCCCGTTCTAAGTACATTGCAAGAACAGGCTCCAAGTCTGAAGGTGGAATTGCTGCTCGGCAGTACGTTTTCGGATCTGGTGGAACAGAACATCGACGTAGCCATCCGTATCGGACGCCTTCCCGACTCCAGCTTGATTGCCCGAAGGCTCGGAGCGGTGCCCAGAGTAATAGTGGCGTCGAAAGAGTACGTGCAAAAGCAGGGGTTGCCAGAAACACCGGATCAGACAGAGTTGCACCCGTTCATCATCTATAGGCCCGAACAGAACAACAGCGTGGTCAAGCTGCGTAGGGCCGGCAAACAAGTCTCGATGCAGATGTCGGGTTCCCTTACGGTGAACAGCGTGTCAGCCATTCGCAAACTCGTATGTGCGGGCAAGGGTCTGCATCTCGGCCCCACGTGGGTGTTCAAGGACGGTTTAACCGATGGGTCATTGGTCCAGGTGTTGCCAGAATTCGAGTTGGACACCTTTCCGCTTCACGCGCTCTATGTTCCTACCAGCTACGTCCCCGCCAAAGTCAGGGCATTCATTGACCTGATGATACAGTCGGTACGTTCCAACGCGGCAATATCCGAGTAAACGCAGCACGCACTGGAAGGCATCTGACGCGGCCCACTCAGTTGACCCAATCAAAAAGCAGCGCATTTCAGCATTGCCAAACGATTGCTGCATCCAATCACAACTCCGGATAATACATCGCGGAGGCTGAGAGCAGCAGAGTTGCGCTTACATAGTTTGCGTTCTCATAAGGTAAGAAGTTGCAGCTAATCTGTTCCTTGATCCAATTCAATGACCGCGTTTCTACCAGCGTCGATAATCCGGCTGGCTTCTGCATCCGAAGAGGCCAACCGGGCCAGAGTCATCGTTCCTACCAATAGAGCCAATGTCGCAACGCCATCGTCAGCCGCGGGGTCCCCGGCACCGTTTAACATCGATGAAATGCGGTCAATTGCGTTGGATGCTTCTGCCCGAACTCCGGCCCCAAGCCGGGTCACCTCTGCTCCGTTGGCGGCGAACGGACACCCCTGCCCTCTGTTCTTTAGGTGAGCGAGGGAGAGATATGTCGCAATGTAGTCTGCGCGTGTCTCGCTCTGCGTTGCACGTTGCGTCTTGCTCAAGAGTTCATCGGCAGACCTCTCAAATGCAGCGGCGATTAGGTCCTCCTTCGACGGGAAATGGCGATAAAATCCGCCCTGTGTCAGGCCAGCGGCCTGCATGACATCCGAAACGCTGGTGGCACTGATCCCATTCGTTCGAAACAGCCGCGCAGCCGCATCTATGATCCGTTTATGGCTCTTTTGTTTCTCAGCGTCCGACATTCTCGGCATGGGCCCGTCTCCTGGGGGATTGACATTTTAGAGGTTGTATAACATCTATATTTTAAGAGTTCAATGATACTCTAAAATCTCGCCCATTGAGACAGCCATGATCTATCGAGTCAAAATCCCGACAACAGGAAGCCCCGGCCTCTCCGATCACAGAGAGGCCGGGGCCGTCCGCGTCCTGAAGGCTGGGGGCACTCATATCAATAGATCGACAGCCTTCGGATGCGTCGAAGGTGGCTTTCCTTCCCTTGAATTCGGGCCTGCGAATTCGTCCATCACAATCTGAAAGAAATAACATGACAGACTTCCTCATTTTCTATGTGCGCACCTTTGCCGTTGCGCTGCCGCTGATCGCAATGGCGATCATGATGATCGGCGTCAGCCGAGCCAATCTGTCTGCGCAACAAACTGGCCTGGCCGTGACGGTCGCTGCGTTCCTTTTCGGGCTTTGGTTCGCAATCGTTGTGCCACCTTCGGAATCCAACGTCCTGAACGTACCGCCGACCCTTCAGGATCCACCGATTGTGCTGGCTTTCCTGTTTGGCGGTGCCTTGATCATTTGGGGGCTCGGCTGGCTCACCCCGCTGGGGCGGCGCATCACCTTGGCCACGCCGCTTGCCGCTCTTGCAGCCTTTCAAATTCCCCGCATTATGGGTGGCGTTTTTCTGATCGGGTGGCTTGGAGGCAGCATCCCACCCGAATTTGCACTGCCTGCAGGGCTGGGTGACATCTGGGCCGGGATCGCGGGATGGCAGGCCAGCAAAGCCTTGGCAAACGGCGCGCCGGACGCGCGAAAGCTGCTGATACGAGCAAATATCATCGGGATATTGGACTTCGTCTTTGCGGTCGCCCTTGGCATCATGACGTCCGAAGGATTTGCACATCTATTGTCCCATGATGCGCCGAACATCGTCAACGATCACCCATTGGCGCTGTTCCCGGCCTTCTTTGTTCCGATCTTCCTCGGCTTCCATTTTCTGTCGATCAGCAAACTCCGGGCCGAACGTCGGAACAAAGCGATGCCTGCGACATCGTAAGTCATCTGACCCAAAGCGGGCAAACCAGCAATCAGGCACTGCTGGTGCGCGCGGCCGCGCGCATCAGCAACCCTGCTTTTCAGGTTCTGCGACAGCCCCTACATTCAGCCCGTAAGAGGCCCGGAGGGCATCCTGCTTTTAGCTTCATCGCGGCGCTTCACAGGTTCACGCACACGCCCGGTGCGGCGGCGGCCATGCAAGGGTTCCTGCAAACATCTGACGGCGCTCTCGGAGCGGCACGTGCAGCCGCATTGACTGGCCCTTTTGCCGACATGTCTTTCCCAACTGTCATGTTTTGTGCGACGACGCTCAGTTAGCTGGTCGCGTCGTGCCTTATTCCCTGAGACCAACAGGATGGTCCCAGGCGCGAAAGACAGAGCCCATCGTTGAATTTATATACAACCGTCAGACGGGTCCTAGTGTCGTCCAAGCAGCTCCTCGGGCAGCGCTTCAAGAAAGCGTTCGAATGGTTTTTGCGACCCCGTCCCACGAGACAAGACAAGGCTGCCGTGTAACAACATGACGACACGTTCGGCTCGCGCTTGCCCCACGGCCTTCGCTGTCCCTTGTTCGGTGGCCAGCTGGCTCAGCGCTTCTATCAGCGCCTCGAAAATGCGCTTGATTGCACAGGCAAAGGGGCCCTCATAATCGCTGGCAGAACTCAGCATGTTCAAAATGCAGGCTTGTTTGCCGCCGGAGTAAAGCGCATCCAACTTTTGCACCAATAGCTGAACGCGTTCGTCGATGGGCGCGTCGGTCTTTAACGGATCAAACAGGTTTTCGGTTAGCCAGCTTTCAGTCACCGCCAGAACCTCTTTTGCCATCTGCTCTTTGCCACCGGGAAAGCGGTGATAGAGACTCGCACGTTGAAGGCCGGTTTCTTCGGACAGAATAGATAGGGTGGCCCCATCATACCCGGTGTCTCGAAACACACGGGACAACGCCTCAATCAGCTCGCCCTCTCCTATGCTTGATCTTCGCCCCAATGTCAGACCCTCCAGATCACCGTTTTGTTACCGAACGAACGGTAAAATATAATTGCCGACGCGCGATGCGCTCGCTATTCGATATTTGAACGTTCGTTCGGTAAAAACAAGTCAAGAACTGGAACCCTTCATGTCAAAAACTGCAATCGTCATCTACTCAGACCCAAAGGCAAACTCTGAAGAAGCGCTCGGCCGCGTGTTCAACGCGATGTTCCTTGCCTACGAACTAAAGGAAAAACACCAAGACGTTGCCCTTATCTTCCAAGGCACCGGTGTGCGCTGGGTCAATGAACTGGTCAATCCAGACCACCCTGCCAACCCGCTCTATAACGCAATCTCCGACAAGGTGGTGGGCGCCTGCCTAGGATGTGCAGATGTGTTTGGCGCGACCGAGGATGTCAAACTGACGGACGTGGCGCTTGTCGGCGACAAGGCGATCCCGGGCACGTCAGGTGTCATTGACCTGTCGCGTTACCTCGATGATGGGTACCGGATCGTGACCTTCTGAACAAAACAAACTGCGGTGCACCCCTGCTTGGGTGGTGCACCAACCAATCTTGACCAAAGGAAAGCTCAAGTGTTCCATCCCGGTGAGTTGGCAATTCAGGAGGCGACTGGCGTACGCGAGGTAGCTGCCGCGAACTCCAGATTGATTTGGCGGTCTGTGCCGGACCACGTCGTTCCTTTCATAACAGCGCAATCCTATTGCGTGATTGGCGGTGTCTCAGGTGACGGCAACACGTGGGCAGAGTTCGTTGTGGGTACCGAAGGCTTTGCAGCAATCCATGATGGCGGCGCAACTGTCACGATGTCTCTGACATCTGCCAGTGGTTCGAAACCTCAGCTTGATCTGGCGGTTGGGCATTACCTTGGTGTGCTGTTCATTGATCTTGCGACGCGCAAACGTCTGCGCGTCAATGGCCGCATTGCTTCGATTTCAGGTCAAATGCTCACTCTGTCTGTCGAGCAGTCCTACCCCAATTGCCCCAAATATGTTCAGGCGACGCGCTTGACGGTCAGCAGTACGACAAGAGGTCCGAAAGGCACGGTAGCGGGATCGACAATTACCCCCGAAGTATCGAATTGGATTGCAACTGCCGACATGTTCTTTGTGGCCAGTGCCACAATCAACGGACAAGCGGATGTATCGCATCGCGGCGGCAAACCAGGCTTTGTCAAGATCAACGGGCAGACGCTATTCATCCCGGACTACCCTGGAAACTCCATGTTCAGTACGCTTGGAAATTTCTTGTTGCGACCGCTCGCCGGTTTGACATTTCTCGACTTCGAAACCAACCGAATGCTGCAGTTGACGGGTGACATTGAACTTGAGTTCGACGCTTTAGGCGGCATGCCTGCGTCGATGGACACCGGTAGGTGGTGGGCTTTCAAAGCGAGAAAGTTCGTGATTTCTTCGATGAGTAAGGAAGTTTCCGCTGAATTCATCGACGCGTCGCCTTTCAATCCCGCAGTCATGCCATACCCATTGAAATCGGTACGGTAGGATCTTGGCGCGGCCAGACACGATCACCGAAGACAAGGGCAAACCTTCATCCTTGCTACAGAGCTGTGCAGCGCAACACTTCACAAAGGTAAGAAAAGATGTCCCAGAACGACGCTTCATCACGACCGAACATCAAAGGCGGCTGCCTTTGCGGCGCCGTCACTTACAGGGTAACCAGCACGTTTGAAAAGTTGTTTTTGTGTAGCTGTGACCAGTGCCGACACATTACCGGATCGGCATTTGCATCCAACCTGTTCGTGGACGTCCAAGGGTTTGAGTGGCATGGCGGATCGGAAAATATCATGAGGTATCAAGTCCCGGGACGCGATATTTCCAAATCGTTCTGCCGGGTCTGTGGGGCTGGCGTGCCGTGGATCAGCGGTAACGGCACAAAGATGATTGTTCCCGCCGGATCCCTGAGCGAACAGATCGAGGTTGCCGAACGGATCAGGATATTTGCTTCGGAACAACCAGACTGGGCAGCCGATCTGACACGCGTCCCGGCACATGCGACGTTTCCAAAACCTTCGGGAATATAGCTTACGGTCCCTCGAACAATTCCTTGTCGCTCCGGGCTCCGTCGATCATGGCATCGAAGATGGCCCGAACCCTACGGTTGCGTCGCATGTCGTTGTGGCACACGATCCAAAGATCCCCAACAGGCGTATCAAGTACATCGCTCGTGCGGCGCAAACCAGGCCAGACTTCCCCCAAGATCATCGGCAAGGCAGCGGCGTGGTCACCTTGCGCACACATCGCTGCGCGCAAAATCAGTGAACTTGAGAAGAACTGCGGACCTGCCATGGCATTGGGATCAAATGCGATGGAGCCGAAATGTTCAGCCAATCGCGGATCACCTGCATGCCCAATATATGCATCTGGCTGGCCTTTGACATCGCGGTGCCTTTTGTCTGCGACGTACGTCGCCCAACGGATCGTCGCGAGTTTTCTGCCAAAAAGTGCGTCCGAGCATAGCCGCTTTGGACGGATCGCAACGTCTGCTTCGTGGCGGGACAGATCAAGCATCCTGTCGCTGCTGACCACTTGCACTTTCAAATTGGGATGATCCCGCCCCAGTGTCATCACATGGCGCGCAACAAAGAAAGACGACAAGACCTCGCTCGTTGTGATCTTGACAGAACCAGACAGTGTTTGGCTTTCGCCGAACAAGTTGCGGGCCACACTAGCTGTCTCCTGCTCCATCTTTTCGGCGGCGGCCACGATGGCAGCGCCTTCCTCGGTTGGGACGTAATGCCCGTTGTCACGCTGAAAAAGAGGGATGTTCAGCTTGTCCTCGATGGCGGCAAGGCGCCGAAATACTGTCGACGTTGTCACGTTCAAATGGCCCGCAGCCTCTGCGACGCGTCCAAAACGAGCGATATTCAACACAAGCCGGTAATCGTCCCAATCAAGCATTGTCATTCTCTTTTTTGCGAGTCTGTAACGCATAATTGAACCTGTACTCGCAAATATGCAACTGGTACTCAAGTCTCCTGAAACAAATCGCGAGACTAAAATGTCAAAACTCAACATTGCCGGCGGCGGATTTGCAGGTGTCTGGGCGGCCATGGCCGCCGCAGCGACACGGCACCGTCAGAACGCAACCAACATCGAAATCACGCTTGTGTCCAAGGAACCGCATCTTTGCATTCGCCCTAGGCTCTACGAAGGTGCGCGGCCGGACATGCTGGTGCCATTGGAACCCTTGCTCGAAACGATAGGCGTGACTTTCCAGCAAGCCCAGATATCCCAAGTGACGCCCGCCGCAGTACATACCGACGACGGGGGAAAGCTGCATCATGACCGCCTGATCCTTGCCATGGGGAGCCAAGTCGCGATCCCCGCAATCCCCGGCGCCGCGCAATATGGCTTTGTCGTGGATACATATGAACAGACCGCACGACTTGATGCACATCTTTCCAAGCTGGACCCGACAACCTTCAACACATTCGCCTGCGTTGTCGTCGGCGCAAGCTTCAGCGGGCTTGAAGTGGCGACATCCTTGCGTGATCGCCTCGGGCCTGCGGCGGCGATCTACTTGATTGACCGGCAGAGTCTTGCGGGCCAATCACTGGGCGACAGCCTGACGCAAGACATCTCATCAGCGCTGGAATCGTCGAACATAGAATTTCTGGGCGGCGAGACTGTGGCTCGTGTTACGGCGGATCATGTCATCCTTAGCTCAGGCAAAGCGATTGGCGCAAAGACTGCCATATTCGCGACCGGCCTGCGGCCATCTCCCTTGGTCAGGAATATCGGCTTGCACGCAATCGACGGTCGGGTGCAGCTGGACCAGAACCTGCAAGTCATCGGGCAACGTGGTGTTTTTGCCGCTGGCGATGTTGGGGTGGCTGCGGCAGATGGGGCACACAAGACCTTGATGTCTTGCCAACACGCGATGCCCATGGGGGTCGTGGCGGGCCAAAACGCGGTGCTCAATCTGCTTGGACAGGAGATGCAGCCCTATGCTCAACCAGACTATGCAACCTGCCTGAGCCTTGGTGCGTCTAACGCCATTTTTACGCGCGGCTGGAACAGGGTCATCGCGATGTCGGGCACAGAAGGGGCCGCGATGAAGGCACAGATCAACGAAACTTGGATCTATCCACCGGACCCGGAATTGGGGCGCGATGCAATCTTTGAGGCCATTTTACCCACACAGATATGATGCCGGCAGCACCACGCCCTCCTTTAACTCAAACTCAGAAAGAGCTCTTGCGTCACAGACAAAAAATATTCCTGACTGGCGCCAGCCGCAGCATCGATCTGCTGACGGCGCAGGCGCTGGCAGCAGATGGACACAAGGACTATGCCGGAATGCCTGACATCGCGGGGTGCAATCAAACCGCAGCTTCCGGCTTATGAAAAAAACAGGCGGAAGGGCTCGATCTTACCCCCATCGAGCTTGATGTGAGTGACTTGCAAGCCTGCCAAGGCGCCATCGCCACAATCGAGGCAACAACGTATCTCAGGGAACCGTATTGCCCGATTGGCACGCCTTGGTGGGATTCACGAATTGGCATGACAACGCAGTTGCCGATAGCTTCTGTCAACTCTGGAGGCGATAGAAGTCCGGAAGCCACATCAATCGGACACGTGAACAAGCCAGAAGGGACGTGTTCGAATACATCGGGCTGTCATATGATCCAAAACGAAAGCTCACGAACAACGGCAACACACTAAAAAAGTAGGCGCAGCCTGTTTGGCGTGGCTTGCCACAGGCCTCCCGCAGGGAAGGCACAATACCGCCCTTCTTTGCTTTCGTCACCGCCGCGCCCCAAGACATCATAGCAGTTGCTTCTTATTTTTGAGAAACCTAACATCTTACGGGTTTTGGAAAGACCTGGCGGATCGCGACGTAGAACACTGGTGTGAAAAACAATCCTAAAAACGTCACCCCAGACATTCCAAAAAAGACAGCCGTGCCCAAGGCTTGGCGCATTTCCGAACCTGGACCCGTCGCGATCAAAAGCGGTACTACTCCGAGGATAAAAGCAAAAGCTGTCATCATAATGGGGCGCAGGCGCAGGCGACTTGCCTCTATCGCTGCGTCAATGGCGGACAGCCCGCGTTCTTCTTGGGCTTGTTTGGCAAATTCAACAATGAGAATTGCATTCTTGGCCGCCAAGCCGACTAGGACGATAAGTCCGACCTGGGTCAGGATATTGTTGTCCATGCCGCGGTACATAACACCAGCCAACGCGCCTAGAACGGCAAGGGGGACAACCAGGATAATGGCGACCGGCAATGCCCAGCTTTCATAGAGTGCCGCCAAGAAAAGGAAGGCGCACAGGATGGAGAACGCGAAAATATAGGTCGCCGTGTTGCCCTGGTTGCGTTCTTGAAGGGCCAGTTCGGTCCACTCAAAATCCACTCCTGATGGGGCAAGTGACGCTGCCAACTGTTCCATCGCAACCAACGCTTCGCCTGTTGAGACGCCCGGCGCGGCAGAACCCTGTACCGGCACAGAAACTTGTTGATTATAGCGCTGTACCAATGCGGGACCTGCCGTTTCAACGATGGACACAAGCGTGCCAAGCGGGACCAAAGCGCCCGTCGCGGACCTGACCTTGAGGGCCGAAATATCAGCTTCTTCAAGGCGGAACCTTTCGTCAGCTTGGGCGCGGACCTGAAACAACCGCCCAAAGGCGTTAAAGTCGTTCACATAAGCAGACCCCAGATTGATCGACAATGTTTCGAATATAGCGCCAATCGGCACATTCAGCATCTGGGCGCGCACGCGGTCAATCTCGAGATAGACCTGCGGCGACGAGGCGGAGAATGTGGTGAAAACACCTTGGACCGCATCGGACTGTGCAGATGCCCCCATGATGGCATAGGCGGTGCCCAGCACGCGGGACATATCGGCGCTTTCGTTTTCCCTGAGTTGCAGCTTGAAACCGCCACCATTGCCCACGCCGCGCACGGCAGGGGGCGCGATTGCAATAATGAACGCCTCGCGCAGAGCCTGCATCCGGCCAAAGAGCTGACCCACGATGGCCGCCGCATTCAGGCCGCTTTCGACGCGCGCATCAAAGCCTTCAAAGGTGGTAAAGATAACCCCCTGGTTGCTGGCGTTGGTAAATGTAGCCCCTGAAAACCCCGCAAAGGCGACGGCATTTGTCACCCCTGGCGTATCCAATGCGATGTCGGTGGCTTGACGAATGATGGCGTCAGTCCGCTCAAGCGACGCGCCGTCCGGCAATTGCACAACCACGATGGCATAACCTTGATCCGCGTCCGGAATGAATCCGGTGGGCACCTCTTGACTGACCCAATAGGTCGTCCCGATCAGACCGGCGAACACGACAATGGACACCAACAACATGCGGACGGAGCTGACCAAGAGCGTCACCAGCCGTGCATACCAGTCCGTCAGCTTGTCAAAGCCCGCGTTGAAACCGCGCGCCAGTGGGGCGGTCAGCAGCGCAACAGGGTTTCGCGAGGGCACGTCCGAATGCGGTTTGAGAATACTCGCCGCGAGGGCGGGCGATAGACTGAGCGAGTTGATAGTCGAAATGACGGTCGCGACCGAAATCGTCACCGCAAATTGTCGATAAAACTGCCCGGTGATGCCCGGCACTAGAGCCGCTGGCACAAAGACCGCGATCAGAACCAACGTCGTACCAATGATGGCGGTCTGCACCTCATCCATCGTGTGCGCCGACGCCTCGCGCGGGGTCATTCCGTTGGCAATGTTGCGCTCCACGTTTTCGACCACAACGATAGCATCATCGACAACGATGCCAATCGCGAGGATCAATCCGAACAAGGTCAGCAGATTCAGAGTATAGCCAAGCGCCAGCATAACCGCAAAGGTACCAATCAGAGATACCGGGATGGCCAAAAGCGGTATTACAGCCGTGCGCCAGCTTTGCAAAAAAACGATGATCACGACAACGACCAACAAGATCGCCTCAAACAGCGTCTGATAGACCGCATTCACGGAAGCTGCGATAAACTCTGTGGGGTTGTAGACGACTTGGTATTCTAGACCTTGGGGGAAATCCTCGGCCAGTTCATCCATGACTGCGATAATCTCGTCGGCCGAGGCAAGCGCGTTTGACCCCGGGCGTTGGAATATTCCCAAGGCGACGGCAGGCTTGTTATTGAGATACGAGTTGTTGACATATGAGCGCGCCCCAATCTCGATCCGTGCCACATCGCGCACCCGTACCACGCGGCCTTCATCGGACGCTTTGACAATGACCCTGCCGAACTCTCGCGGGCTTTCCAGTCTGCCTTGGGTTGTGACGGTAACTTGAAATGCGCTGTCGCTTTCATTGGGCGGGGCCCCCAGAGAACCACCCGACACCTGAACGTTCTGTTCTCGCAGTGCCGCAACCACGTCACCCGCAGTCAAGCCCAGAGAGGAAAGACGATCAGGGTCTAGCCAAACACGGGCCGAAAATTCGCGTTCACCAAAGATGATCAGGTCACCCACACCGTCCAACCGCACGAGCCTGTCGCGTACCCGCGCACGGGCATAATTCGATACGTACAGTTGATCGAAGGTTTCGTCCGGCGACAGCATATGCACGACCATCATCAGATCTGGCGATGATTTAGTTGTGGTCACGCCCAAGGCGCGGACTTCCTGTGGCAGTCGTGGTTCGGCAGTTGCAACACGATTTTGAACAAGAACCTGTGCTGCGTCTAGATCGGTGCCCAACTCAAACGTGATCGTAAGGCTCATCGAGCCGTCGGCCGTGGAATACGACGACAGATAAAGCATCCCTTCAACACCGTTGATTTCCTGCTCCAACGGTGTCGCAACCGTGGCCGCAATTGTCTCGGCATCCGCGCCCGGATAATTCGCGCGCACCACGATCGACGGGGGGGCAATCTCGGGATATTGTTCGATCGGCAATTGCGTATACGAGATAAGACCAACAATCGAGGTCAGCACCGCAACAACGATGGCAAAGATCGGGCGGTTTACAAAGAAACGGCCCATATCAATTCTGCGCGACGGGTGGCAGTTCCACCATTTCGGGTGCCACAACCGACCCTGGTCGCGCCCGAATGATGCCTTCGACGACAATCACCTCGGACCCTTCCAGTCCGTCGCGGATTACCCTGTATCCATCGATCCTTGGCCCCGGGCGCACCGGAATGGGTGTCACGTTGCCCTCATCGTCAACCGACATGACAAGGCGGCGGTTTTGGTCGGCGACAATGGCCGCGTCCGGAACGAGGATACCTTCGTAAGGCAGCGACCCGGGCACGTTCACGCGCCCGAACAGACCAGGCGTCAGGATATCATCCGGGTTGTCCAGAACGGCGCGCACCCGCATCGTACCCGTTTCGCTGTCGATCCTGTTTTCTGAAAAGTCCAGATACCCCACTTGGGGTGGAATGCTCCTGTCCGAAACTGAAACTCTGACTTCAAGTCCGCCACCGCCCTCTTGCAGCGACACGCCGCGAACGCGTGCATCCCGTGCGTAAGCCAGAAAATACCTCTCATCGATATCGAAATTGAAATAAATGGGATCAGATGAGATGATCGATGTTAGCATTGTATCATTGGCCAAAACGAGGTTGCCCGGGTCCACCAGAGCCTGATCAATGCGTCCCGCCATTGGTGCGGTGATTTGGGAATATTCAAGATCCAGTTCCGCCAACTCAAGCGCTGCGCGCGACTGCTCCAACGTACCTTGCGCGGAAAGAAACGCCTCGCGGCGCGCGTCAACTGTGCTTTGTGGGATATTTCCGTTCGCAATCAGAGCCTCCGCACGCTCCAGCTGTTCCTCGGCGAAATCATATGTCGCTTGGGCGACATCAATCAGCGCCTGCGCCTGCCTGAGCGCGGTGCGAAACTGGCGTTGATCAATGGTGAAAAGAACTTGGCCTTCTTCGACGATGCTGCCGTCGGAAAAGTGGACTTCTTGAAGATAGCCGGTCACCCGCGCCCTGATAGACACATCCGCTCGCGCCTCAAATCGGCCAACGAATTCATCATCTTCAACAATTGTCTTGACGACAGGGCGCGCCACTGTAACCGGAGGCGGCCCTTGTTGCGCAACGGAAAACGAGGGCATCAGAGCAATCAAGATTGCGAGAAATAAGCCGATAGTCTGTTGCATTGTCTGGTCCGCAATGAAGGGGTTTTGTGACCTGACGGTCAGGAACGGTTCTGTACCGAAGGTCGCATTTGGATGTGGAGCACACAAGATGAAATATCACCCAATCAAGCGGTGGTTGGCCCCGCCGCTGCGGATTGTAAAGCCGCTCGATGTAGTCGAAGACATCTGCGCGCGGCTGGCTGCTTGTCCGATAGGTTTTTCGCCTGAGCCTTTCGGTTTTCAGCGAAGAGAAGAGGCTCTCCATCGCAGCGTTGTCTCGGACATTTCCGGATCGGCTCATCAAGCATGTGATGCCTTGATCAGCAATCAGCCTTTGGAAAGGCTCGCTGGTGTATTGGCTGCCTTGGTCCGAGTGGTGCAGAAATTCTTTCGGTCGGCCCCTGCTCCGGATCGCCATGATCAAGGCGTCTGTGACCATCTGGAAGGTCATCTGATCGCTCACGGACCAACCACACGGCGCGAGAACACAACGATGACGGCTGCAAAAGAGAGCCAGCGCTCAGCCGTCCAGACCTAGGTGAAGTCGGCCACCCATTTCTGGTTCGGGCCGTTTGCATCGAACTCTCGCTCAAGCACGTTGGCAGCTATGATCGACCTCGTGACCTCGTCTTTCGGTGGTCGCCGACGCTTTGGACGAGCTCTGAATGCCGCTTGCCGCATCAATCGCTCGACGCAATGCAACCCGCAGGAATAGCCCTCTTCAAGAAGCTCGTGCCAGACCCGTCGAGCACCATAGATCCGGTCCGATCGCAGAAAGCGCGCACGGATCGCCCCCGATAGCTCTTCGTCGCGGATCGACCGGTCGCTGCGTGGTCGTGTCAGCCAGGTATGGAAGCCGCTCAGTGCCACACCGAGCGCGTCACACATCCAACTGACTGGCCAGACCCCTCCGTGCTTCGCCACAAACCCAAACATTAAAGCTGGTCCTTGGCGAAGTAGGCGTTCGACCATTGTCCTCGGACCAATGGCGGAAGATGATCTCACCCTTTTCAAGATGTCCCGCTCCTCCTTCAGTTTCGACACTTCGCGCCGTAGGTTCTGACCTGCTCCCCTTTGAGTCCGCTGATTTAGGTTAGCTCTGTTCAGGTTTTGGTCTTCCTTTGACCGGGTAGCATATTCGTATGGGGTCAGGCCAGCGAGGCAGGAGTGAGGCCGGTGGTGATTGTAGTCGGCGCGCCATGCCGCAATCATGCGGCAGGCATGGCGCAAAGACGGGAACAGGTGTTCGGTCAGGCACTCTTCCCGCATCCGGCCGTTGAAGTCTTCGACCAGACCGTTCTGCATCGGCTCGCCCGGCGCGATGTAGTGCCAGCCGACTTGGCGGTCTTTCTGCCATTTCAGGATTGCGTTCGAAGTCAGCTCTGTGCCGTTGTCCGAGACCACCATGCACGGGTAACCGCGCAACTCGGCGATCCGATCCAGTTCGCGGGCGACACGCGCACCACCGATTGATGTATCGACCATGCCGGCCAGGCATTCCCGGCTAAAGTCGTCGATGACATTCAGCACTCGGAACCTGTGGCCATCCGCCAGCGCGTCAGACATGAAGTCGAGCGGCCACCGTTGGTTTGGGCCTTGCGGGATTGCCATCGGGGTCTTCGTGCCCACTGCGCACTTGCGTCCGCCCTGTTTGCGAACTGTTAACCCTTCTTCCCGGTAGAGCCGATACAGCTTCTTCCAATTCACTTGCCATCCCTCGCGCTGCAGTAGGATGTGCAGGCGTCGATAGCCAAACCGCCGCCGTTCTGACGCCAGTTCTTTCATCCTTGTCCGCAGTTCCGTGTCGGCAGAGCGCTTAGACCTGTGCCGATACACACGCGGATCGATCCCGGCCAACGCACAAGCGCGTCGTTGATTGTAACCCTTGGTCTTCATCGCCCAGTCCACAGCATTCCTCCTTGAACCAGGCCTCAGAAGTTTCTTCCGAGCATCTCTTTCAGCGTCGCCACATCCATCATCTGTTCGGCCAGCATTTTTTCAGCTTAGTGTTCTCGCTTTCCAGCGTCTTCAAACGCCGCGCGTCGGACACTTCCATGCCGCCATACCTGGAGCGCCATTTGTAGAATGTCGCATCGCTGATCCCGTGCTTGCGGCACAACTCCCTCGCCCCAAGCCCAGCCTGGTGCTCCTTCAGAATCCCAATGATCTGTTCTTCGCTGAAACGGCTTCTCTTCATAGTCTGTCTCCTCAGTTGGAGAACAGGCTAACCTCAAATCGAGGACTTTTTAGGGGAGCAGGTCAACAAGCGCCTATAGGAAAGTTGTACGTGCAAAAGCGTCAACCGTAGATTTTTCAGGTTTCTCGGACCTTTTGTCTCATATCGACCAATGCTAGACGCACTACACGACGGTCGTGTCCATGGCATTACCGGCGGCAACAACGGGAACTACTGGAACCCCGTAGGTGTGGATTGACTGAATTTGAACCGGGGAGGATTGCTACCCCAACCCAAATTAGGCAATCTCACAATACGTCAAGCTAACCGCGAGTCATTTTTTTCACTTGATTTTAATGGTGCCGGGGGCGGCACCATTTTACATCCATATCAGAATTCGATATCTTTATCAAAACCCCTTAAAAACATAGCGTAGACGACCAAATTTTCGCCCCAATCTTAGGATACAGAAGCCAAACTGCCCCCTCGTTTGCCCCCTCTGCAAGAAAACTCTGGAACTCGAAAATGCCTCGATATCTTTTATCTGACGCCAAATGCCGAAATGCCAAGGAAGGCGAGCACGGCGACGGCGGAGGTTTGTATCTCGACGTCAAAGGAACCGGTACAAAAAGTTGGAAATATCGGTGGTCGTCGCCCCCGGGAGACACTGCACGGCCCAAAATGGGGTTGGGGTCTTATCCCACTATTACATTAGCTGAGGCACGTATCGAGCACGAGCGCTGCCGAAAGCTGGTGGCGCAAGGAGTGGACCCTCGAACTGAACGCAAAACGGTGATGAAACCTGAAACGCTCAATGAAGCCACCGACAAGTATTTTGAGCTTAAACGCGAGGGGCTCAAAAGAAACGGGCAAGCTGGACGATGGCTTAGCCCTTTGAACAATCATATTTTGCCCAAGCTCGGGAGCAAGCCGGTTGCGAAACTAACGGTTGAAGATTGCGTAGAAGTTTTGGAGCCCGTCTGGCGTCAAGATACTGGTCGCAAGGCACTCGACCGTTTGGCGCAGGTGTTGACCAATGCAAAAGCTAGAAACCCCGAAGTCTTGGGAAGTCACAACGACATTAGGGAGAGCATTAGAGCGCTGCTGCCGCATGTAAGGCGGAAGAACAAGAAGCACCCATCACTACCTTGGGATCAAGTTCCCTCCCTTTGGATGAGCCTCGGCGGTTCAGTTTTTGACGTAGGTTTCAAGTTTTATCTCTTGAACTTACCTCGAACCGCAAATGTGACCCAAATGGTTTGGGCCGAGGTCAATTGGGAGGAAAAAATCTGGGACATTCCCGGTGAACGGATGAAAACAGGCGAGGAATTTGCCGCACCACTTGCTTGGCAATCCATGGCCATACTTCGGAAAGCAAAGTCAGAGTTTTCCTCAAAGAACGACTTTGTTTTCCCATCAGAAACCGCGTGGAAGAAGGGTGTCATATCAGAGAACACTTGGCGGTTGTGGCTTCGTTCTAACGGTTGGAAGGCAAAGGATGGTCGCTTTGCTGTTCCTCACGGTTTCCGAGCTTCATTCGGCACTTGGTGTCAGGATAATCAGATTTGTGATGGCCAAATGGCTGAACGGTGTATTCAGCACCGTGTCGATTCTCAGAAAGCGGCAGCATACTTGCGGTCAGAACTCTTGGATCAACGATCAGCAATTATGCAGAAGTGGGCAAATTTCGTTACGAGCCTTGAAGATGAAAAAATCCAAAAAGCTCGCGCAGAGGAAGAAGTGCAACGTGAGCTAGATGAGCCGCTCGAACGCGAAAACACGCAAGGCAAACGGCGAACTGGGCGCGAGGTTATGGAGTGGCTTCGTGAGGACAGTGTTGAACAAGAAGAAGCCGTTGAACATGATGAAACAATGGCGAGAGACCTTGCGTGGATAAGTCAACCAGACGACTAAATTTTTGAAATTTCTGAAATGCTATGGTTTTAAAAACTGGCAGGGGGGTGTTTTCCGGGCGGGTCCCCTTGATTGTTAAGTGAAGTCCTTATTTGCTTTGCCAACGGCAGACAGCGACTTCGCGCTCGCACGAAAGCGGATGCTAGTCCCCTAACGGGTCCCAGACGATGCTTGGCGGGTCCTGTCATTTCTCACTCACGTCTCGGGGACCGGAGTTGGACCAGACACCCAGTCTCATGAGGGATTCAATGTGCGCACTTCGGTGCGTCCAACCGTTTTCGCATGTTTGCAACCGTTCCGGGGTGCCAACGACCACCTCTGACCGTCTTAATTCCTCTGCCGTTCAGTTCTTCCGCTTGAGCGGAAAGACTGGTGATCCCGCAGTCGTGCAATTCAGCGAGAACATCAGCTAGTTCCATTGCTCGTGCGTTTGCATCAGCGCGCTGACGCGCGCACGACGCGGCGTTGCCCTTGTTGGCTCTCCTGATGGCGGCAATGCCATTGGGGTTTCCAAGACGGACGCCACGCGCTTTACAGGCAGCAAGAGCGGCTTTAGTACGCTCACTGATGGCCTTCGCTTCTTCCTGCGCCACCAGTGCTAGTATGCCTATCGTCAAAGGAGTCGCGTTTTCGTTGTCACATGCAACAAAATCGACCTTTGCCTCCTGCAAGTTCAAAAGAAAGGCCGCGTTTCTGCTAAGCCGATCCAGTTTGGCGATGACCAATCGACTGCCGGTTAGCTTGGCCTGCTTCAACGCAGCTTCAAGCCGGGGGCGGTCATTCTTCCGTCCCGACTCAACCTCCACAAATGAAGCGATGATGTCCGCCGCGTTAGCGGCTGCATATGCATCGATTGCGGACTTCTGAGCTTCCAACCCAAGGCCGCTTTGCCCCTGCTTTTCGCTACTGACTCTGATATACGAAACAATCTTCATACTGATCCCATGGCTTATAAACTGACCTAACGCTCGTTACGCCAGTTTATAAGCCATCTACGCTCTCTTACATATTGAAATTGTGAGGTTTCTTGGAAACAATTGGTTTCTCAAGGCAAACCAAAGCCAAAGGGAAAATCAACTCAACACAGTTTGATAGACTTCGCTTTCTCTGCTGCCATTCTGAACCAATCAGCAGGATTTGGCAGGAAACAAGGCTCTTAGACCGCAATCATCCGCGATGCACCTGCTAACCCATTCAGCAATTGTGATTTCGCCTAAGTGCGCATGTTGCGGGTGCAGGGTGACGGGGTGGCAGGTTTTTTAGCCACCGCGTTCCGCGAAAAATATATATTTGAGCACTCATCCCCGAAGATAAATAAATAATACTATCAAACATCCTAAAAGAACCTATCACCCTACACCCCTAAAATCCGGAAAACTGTTTAAAATCATATTTTTAAAACTGAGTGTAGGGTGGGTGCAAGCCCGAACTACTTAGCATCCTGCCACCTCGCGGAAACAAAAAAGGGCCCGCTTGGGCCCATTTTTGTGAATTGCCGCAAATCGTCGTCAGACAGTGAACAATTTGGAACGACGGCGCTTGCGTTTGGGTTCCTGCAAAGCAGTTTCATCGCTACCAACTGTTTTGGCTGATTGAACCGCTGAGGCTTCAAGTTTGTAGAGCTTGCCAGTCTTTTTTGAGGTTCCTTCAACCTCAACCAGACGGTAGCTTACACCGTCAGCCTCGCGGACGGTTCCTACATACTTCTTGATTTGCTGCGCAATCTTCTTGTCAGCAGCGACAGGGTAGAACGTTTCGCCGTCGGGACCGACTTTGTATCCGAAACCATTCATCGCGATACCCGCATCTTCAAGGACAGCACGGAATGCGAGTATATTGAGTCCGACTTCGTTGTGCGGCACCCCAGCTTTGAAGACCGTCGAATTGTCGTTTTCGTGCATGGAAATCAAAGCGTCCATAAAGTCATTTACAGGATCGTCTGTCTTAACGAGGGCAACAAGCTTCGAGCGATTTTCCATGAAGCCATTAACCCCTGCTGCGTCGAGGATACCTCCCACAATAGCAGCGTGACGTTCAAAACCACCCAAAGGTGTTCCAGTCCACTCAGGGCATCCCTTGGCAATCCAGTTCTGAACGAGGACCAAAAGGCACCAGAAGAAGTACGGTCCTTTTTGCTCAATCTCGGATTGGAGATCGTACTTGAACTGACTGGGGCTTCGTGCGCCCGGATTTTCCACACGAGGGTCTACTTCAATAAGCAACATGCGCTCTGCCAACTGAGGTGAAAGCGCTGAACGATTGCCTGTAAATGCCCAAACCGCCGTCGCTGGGGCTGATGCAATTTTGCTCGCCCCGAGGAAACGGCCCTTGTAGCTCGGGTAAGCCGTCATAGCTGCCGCAAGGGAATCGGATTCAATTTCTCCGTTGCTGCCAATATTGTCAAAAACGATATAGCTGCTTCCCTGTAGCATCGCGCTAATCAAAGTTTTCTGAACCTCTTCTTCTCGCAGTGGCAACGTCATCAAGGAAGGCGGTTGCAGAGTTGCAATGCGCTCAGCCGTCGTAGCGAGCAAAGTTGCCCCGCTACGCGGGCGGTCCTTGCGGATGAGGAAACCAGCACATGGACCCAATATCATCTCTCGCACAATTGAAGACAGCATATACGCCAACAAATGTGCGAAAGAAGGGAGTGAAGCTCCGTTCTTTAGAGCGGCTTCGAGTTCTTCTCGTGACATGCCATCAAGCGAGAAGTCCGCATTAAGGTCCAACAACGCTTCGACGCACTCCTTAACAAGCGCTTCGTCCGGCGCGCTGGGCACTTGTTCTATGTTTCCGCCTTTTGCTGGATCATAAAGAATCCCGTCCTGATATCCCTGTTGTGTCAGCACCTTACCTTTAGTAAAAGTTGGCACTGTCGTTAGACGGCGCAATGGCGGATATGAATCGCGTGGTCCTTTGAAAACGTGGTCAATCACATCGTCCGGTATCAACACTCGGCGCTGCTTTTCTTCATTGTCTACAAAAGTCGTTTTGACAAATTTGCAGTTGTTGTTGGCATGATGCTTAAAAAGTCCCTTATCAACCGTTACGATCAGGGCACGCCCGTCTTCATCGCGTTGAACAGCGACCAACTCAGCACTTCGGTGAAATAGGTACGGATTTGGTGTGTTCGTATCTGCGATACGCTTGCAGACATATTCTATCAGTAGGTCGGAATGGTCATCCACGCTCGGATAGAAGTCGCATCCGCTGAGGTCAGAGGCCTTCTGCTTGGTCAGTATTTTTGCTGTGCCCTTCCAAAGCTTGTCCAAATCTCGCTTTCCAAGCGCAGTGTTTTCAGAGAGCCCTGCAATGATTTTCTTTTGCTCTACGAGATCGACTTTCGCTTTGATTTTCCCTGTTATGAAAGCTTGAATCTCGCTTTCACTGGGGTCGGTCGGAAGGCCTGCAAGCAAGCCGTCCTGCATTGTCAGGCGCGTGACCTGATTGGAGTTTGTGTTCATTTTGTACTTCGTCATATTGCGAGGCTAGGCATGCCGTGACAACGCGCCAATGACCTCTAGGTGATTGAAAAATCAACGAAAACAGGGTATAATCCCCCCGTACTTCGTTGAAAACTAAGCAGGGTTGCACGTCCAATGTGCCGCCCTGCTATTTGTTTAACACAGGTCGGGTCAATCCGTTTAGGTAACGGGCCATGACCTATTTTTTCTTAGATTGTTTCGGCATAAACTTTGAACTGATCCGCAATGAAGCCTGTCGCGGGCTGCAACAACGGACAGTCGCCTTCGAGCTTCGAATACCAACGCCCGTCGCCAGCCTGAATGAAGCCAGCAATCTTCGCGGATACAATCGCAGCTTCGACGCCGCATCCTAGTTCGCGCTCGAATACGCCTATAGGCAATTCTGCGCCTTCTGCGCCTGTCGCAAATACAGCCTCTTGGAGCGCCTCTGCGGCCACAAGAATCTCAACAAGGACAGAGCGGTGCTTTGTGAGTGCTTCGTCCAAGAATAGAGAGTGTAGCGGGTCAATGGGGGTGTAGTTCATTTTCAATGTTCCATAGTCGTTGCTCCTTTGGTCGGGACAAGGAAAGTTTGCGGCGCAAAGATCGGGTCCCGTGCACTCTGCGCCTTGGCGCACGGGAGTTCGAAAGGCGGGGGAGGATGTGGACGACCAAAGTGCTCACATAGCCGTCCACTTGATCCAGTGGCACTTGCCCCGGAGACAAGAGCGACTGGACACTCAGCCCGCATTCCTGCCCTAGGGCCTCAGGAGTGTGGCCCGTAGGACGGAATCTTTTTAGTTCAGGCGTCGCAGGCGATCGTCCAAACGACGGTCCACTTCGTTTTCGAGGACGGCATCCCACTCTCCGCTACGGTGGAGTGCAATGCGGCGATGCGGGTCTTTCTGATCGTAGACATCTTGTTCCAATTCCGCACGCAGTTGGACGTCAGAGGCTTGGAGATTGGCCATTGCTATCGGTTCTCGCTCGCATGCCTCGCGAACAATCTCGCGCCACTCGCCCGCTGACGCGGGCTTACGTCCGCCATGCAATGCGACCATGATGTCAGGCTGCAAGACGCATGTGTGCACCACCATATCCTTAGTCATGTCAGCAAGGCGCTGCCCATATAGCTCCGCAAGCGCAATGCGCACCTTGGTTTCAATACCTGTAACGCGCTCGCGTTCGGCACTCGTCAGAGTCGTTCGGAAATTGGTTGCGCGTTCGTAATCATTGCTCATTGGCTTCGTCCTGTTTCATAGCCACATCAACCAAGGCGCATATTTCTGCATCCGTCGACTTGGCTCTTTTCTTTCGCTTTATTGCAACAATCACATCGCCAAGGTTGTAGTATCGCTTCTGCGCCCCACGGCGCCCTGACGGGCGCACCGTGAAAGGAAGGGTGCGCAACAGTGATGTTAGATAGTCGTGTTTTCTGCCTGTCACGGCAGCAATGTGTTCTCGTGTGATTGTGCTCATATGCTCGTCTCAAATCGGAGTTTTTATATCGCGAAGTATAGCAAAACCGAAACGAACCGTCGCGTTGCAACGGGCCAAATCAAGCATGTTTTTCATTTATTTTTTTGAGATTGCCTATGGAATTGCCTTAAGCCCAAGTTCTCTTAGGAAGTTGTTGTGAGCCCCCTTTGCCCTTTTTATTTTATCTTCAAGATCAACAAGTTCTTGGTGAACTGAACCTAAATCCACAGTCTTCTCCGCCTCGGAAGTGCTGACATATCGTGCTATGTTAAGGTTGAAATCTTTTTCCTCGATTTCTTCCATTGGTACACGTCGCGAGTAACGTTCTTCCTCTCTTCGATATTGATAAGTGTTGACTATCTTTTCGATGTGCTGATCAAGCAACTGGTTTTGCCGCTTCTCTTTGTCAAAATGCTCTGATGCGTTGATAAACAACACGTCGTCGAATTTTTTGCATTTTTTCAATACGAGAATGCACACGGGAATACCGGTCGAGAAAAACAGGTTCGCTGGTAGACCGATCACGGTGTCTATTCGACCGTCGGTGAGCAACTTCGTACGGATACGTTGCTCTGAACCTCCGCGAAATAAGACGCCATGCGGCAGGATGATTGCCATGCTCCCTTCTTGTTTCAGGTAGTGGAAACCATGCAGCAGGAATGCGAAGTCGGCGGCGGATTTCGGAGCCAGCCCGTAGTTCTTGAAGCGAGGGTCTTCTCCCAGAGACTCCGAAGGGTCCCAGCGGTAGCTAAACGGCGGGTTCGCAACAACAGCGTCAAAACGCGGCATCTTCGCCGGGTTTGCCTCCCGCAGCATGTCCCAGTCATTCGTCAACGTATCGCCGTGGAAGATTTCGAATTCAGTGTCTTTCACCCCATGCAGAAGCATGTTCATTCGAGCTAGGTTGTAGGTCGTGATGTTCCGTTCCTGCCCGTAAATCTTGCCGATGCCTTGAGGTCCCAGCTTGTTCCGGACGTTGAGCAAAAGAGAACCGGACCCGCACGCGAAATCGAATACGCTCTCGATGTGTTCCTTTTTGCCCAATGTCGGGTCTTGGCTGTCCAGCGCGACTATCGAGGAAAGAACGCTCGAAATATGCTGAGGCGTGTAGAACTCGCCTGCTTTCTTTCCCGAACCGGCAGCGAACTGTCCAATCAGGTACTCATAGGCATCGCCGAGGGTGTCCCGGTTGGTCGAGAATCCCGCCAACCCCTTCGCGATCTCCTGAATGATCTTGCAGAGCTTATCATTGCGCTCAACGTAGTTCTTCCCCAGCTTTTCAGAGTCGAGGTTGATCTCGGAAAACAGACCGTTGAACGTGCTGGCGAAAGACTCGTTCTCGATGTACTCGAATCCTTTCTTAAGCACGCTCAGCAGATCATCGCTTTGCGTACGCGCCATTTCGGCAATGCTGCTCCACAGGTGTTCTGGCTTGATCACATAGTGGGTTTTGCGGCGCATCTGCGCTTCAAATTCGCCCATGTCATCAGTGTTCTGCTCGTACCAGACCGTCAGTGGCGCGCGCCGGTCATTCTTGCCAAGCTCTGGGTAGTCGCGGCCCAGTTCCCTCTGTGCGGACGCCTCGTAGTTGTCGGACAGGTAGCGCAGGAAGAGGAACGAAAGCATGTAATCGCGGAAATCGTCAGCGTTCATCGCGCCCCGCAGTTGGTTTGCGATGTTCCATAGGGTATCGCCCAATTTCTTTTGGTCGTGTTCGGTCATGATGCTTCTGCCTCTTCGGCGACTTCCGGAAATAGCTCCGGGTTGAACGGGTAGCGTTCCAAGAACTGGGTCAGGATCGTTTTGAAGTATTCCTTGTTCTCGTCCAGCATAACTTGTGGCTCATAGAGCGAGTAGTTTCCGTGGCTCAGGATGTTGATGATCCGGGCGTGCAGGATACCTTCCGGATCATCATCCTGTTGCTTGATGCACGCCGAGAACTTGTTGAACCCGTGGAAGCTCGCCGACTTCTCCAAGATCGTTCTCAGCATGTTGAAATGATAGGTGTAGAGTTCATCGCGCTCAGCCGCCTGATATAGGTCGGACAACATCGCCACATGATGGAAAAACGGGGTTTCGCCGGTTGGGCGAAGGACATAGCTGGGCGGATTCTTCCGTTTGCTCAGAAACAGCTTAACCGCCCGTCCCAACTCGTTGCACATGACGTTGAAGAACAGCGTGTGGTGCGAAGAGATTACCGTTTTTAGCTGGTTGTCAGGTTGCTTGAGCAACTGCGCCAAGTGGTTGGCGACGGCGATGGCGTTATGTTCGTCGAGCGACGAAATCGGATCATCAATGTAGACGTACTTGACCCAGTTGTAGGCTTCAAGGTCGGCGTCCATGGCGACCTGCACAACGGCCAAGAAGAAACACCAGATGAATGTGTTTTCCTCACCTCGCGAAACTTTGATGTTGTCGATTGTTTCGGTGCCATCTTCGGTCGCGACCTCGCGGGAGAAGCGTACAGTCCGGTTTTCATAGTCAATCGCAAAGTCGAAGTCCGCGTATCGCTGTAACAGCGGCCTAACGCGGTTTTCCATTTCAAGGTCCACAAGGCCAACAAGAAAGCTGGAATCGCGGTTCATTTTCAGGACGCGCTCGTTGTCGCCGTCGAGATCGTTGTCCCATGTGAAAAGATCTTCGGTGAACGCGTTAAAATATAGCGTATCCCGGTCGTCGCCTTCCTTGCCAATGTCCTTAAAGGCCATCGACAAGCGGGTCTTGCCAGTGCCATTGTAGGCATAGATCAGGAGGTACTTCTTGTTTGCAAGTTGGCTGCGCAGTTCTGCTGCCAAGGCCAATAGATTATCAAAAACTGCCTCGGTCATTGCTACACGCCCTGATACTCAGGGAAAAGCCGATGCAACAGACCGTTTTTGTGGACCCTCAGTTGTGTGACGTACTTAGTCTGCCAAGCAATCAAATCGTCGATTGTAGAAAGGCAATCTGTGATCCTCTCCTGTTCACTAAGTTCAGGGCACGCCACGGGAATTTGCTCGATTGTAGACTTATTGACTGACGGAACCGCGCCTCCTGAATATTCAGAGAGGTTCAACAGTTGGGAAACGTAATACACAAACAAGTCGGTAGCTTGGCCTTCAATGCACTTTAGTCCCCCCACATTATTGTCGATCACGCACGGAATCGTAGTCATCACCCGGCGATTGAGCCTGATGGCCTCACCGATTCTGGCAAATATGGTTGATCCGACTGGAACAAGCTGCGCTCGAAGTTCTTTGAGATCTGGGTGATCGATGTAGTTTGCGGCCCGAGAAATGTTATGCTCACCTGCGATTAGGGAATTAGAAATATCGCTAACTTTATAGAACGGGAACTGCCCCTCTTTCTTCCCTTGATACTTTTTGGGGAACCCATATCCGGAAACAAAATGTGCAAAATCACGAATTTCCTTCTTGCTCCACGGGCCACTGTCCACAAATTCGGAAAACCGTAAATTGGGCACCAAGTCTCCGTTGGTTGGAAACAGGTTTTGCATCAGGCCAGTTTTTTGCTCTTTGAGTGCATCGAGTTTCATTTCTTCCGAATTGATCAACTCATCTACTGACGACAAACACTCAGCGATTTTTTCCTGTTCTCCGAAGGAGGGTGGCAAAGGCACACGAAGGGAAGAGAACTGCTTGTAGCTGACCATCTTGCCATCTCTGATGCCCTCAATTTCTCTACTCAACTCTTGAATGAACCGTTCTGTCTTGAGGATGTGCTTGAAATAAAGGTGAATCCCTTTTTGCCTTAGTCTCAAAATAACATAGGCGGGGCTACAAAGACCCAAGTACCGAGAAAACTCGATGCCTCCTTGAAACGAACGAAGACTGATTATGAAGTCTCCGGGCTCAACTACTTTGTAATTTCCAATACTCTTTTCAGAAACCGAGACGTGGTAGTCAATCTGATCGCGCGGCACGGCTCCATGTTCTTGAGTAATAGCTAGAATCGGAAGATCGGAATTGTGATCTTTGTTGTTTATCTGTTCAAAAAGGGTGCCGCCTGTCATAAAGGACCAAGGGCCGTCTTCCACAAACTCGGAAAACCGCATACTCGGCACCATTTTTTCCGAAGTCTCCTGCGTCACTTGCGTAGTATCCCCCTATTGCTCGTATGCACCAAGTCCGGAGATTTGTCTCCCATGGGCAAGTTTGTGAAGTTGCGGGATCAAGTCTTCCATTAGGGCAAGCTCTTTCTGGGTCCGCGCTTTCCAACCGAGTTCGAGCGGAGCCAAGAGATCGCTCAACTTCTCCCCATCAAAGATCATGCGTCGCAGAATGCCGTTGACGAATTCTTGAAGCAATGCGACCTCAACGCCGTGCTTCTCGGCAATGGCAGAAAGAGCCTCTGCGCTCTTCTCTTCCTTGAAACGTTCGAATCCGTCTCGGATGGCCTTTTCGCTCAGCCCCTCACCTTCGGTCAGCGTGTCGATATAGGCGGCAATATCTTCGCGATCATCCATGAACTTCGCGTCCGACTGGATCAGACCGACAATCTGAGCACGCGACATCTTCTGTTTGCCCGGCTTTTGCTGCGAGTAGTCGGCGATCAACCCCATGATGTAGTCGTAGTCGATCACCGCAGACGCAAAGAGTACGAACTCGAAATCGAGTTGCTGCACATCTTCCGGGGCTTTGTCCGGGCCGCTGTCTTGTTGCGATTTCAGGCGCTGGGCGGTATCCAGATACATCCCCCGGAACCCTAACAACTGTTCCTTCGGCATCGTTCTTTCGATACTGGCCTTATCGCCGGGCGTCAGATCGGTGTACTGGTCCAGTTGCGTGTTTAGGCGCTGTACCTCTTTGAAGAGGTTGATGAACTGGCTGCGGGCCGCGTCGCCTTTGAGGTTGGTCACGTCTTCCGGCGCGCAAGTGAGCCCCTGCGACTGCATGAAGGTATCGAGTTCTTTGACAGCAGATCCCAGCTTGTCGATGACCACTGGCGCGGAATCTGCCAGCCAGATTTCCTTCGGCGGCTTGGTGGACTCGCCGGAGAAGAGCGCAATCGCTTCATTCACCGACTGCTGTTGCTGGCGGAAATCAAGGATGTTGCCATAAGGCTTCGTGTCGTTGAGCACCCGGTTGGTGCGTGAGAACGCTTGGATCAGCCCGTGGTGTCTGAGGTTCTTGTCGACGTAGAGCGTGTTCAGGTACTTGGAATCGAAACCAGTCAGCAACATGTCGACCACGATTACAACGTCGACCTTCTGGTCATGGGGAAGGTCGTGGTTGGGGTACTGGTGGTCCTTAATCCGCTTCTGGACATTCTGATAGTAGAGGTCGAATTCCCCAATGCTATGGTTTGTACCGAAGCTCTTGTTGTAGTCCGCGATGATCTCTTTCAATGCAGTTTTCTTCTTGTCAGGCGCTACGGCGTTATCCGCCTTTTCCTGAGGCAGGTCTTCTTGAAGTTGCTTCACATCCTTGCTGCCATCAGCAGGCGGCGAGAACACGCACGCGATGTTCAGCGGAACAAACTCTGGGTCTGACGCCGCGATTTCGGCCTGAACTTTCCGGAGTAAGCCATGATACTCTATGGCGTCGTTGATCGACGCGGTTGCGAGAACAGAATTGAAGCGACGACCCGCTGTAACAGCGTCGTGCTTCTCTAAGATCGTCTCGACGACTTTGCGCTTCTGAACACTGACACCGGCAGTGGAAGGTGATTTCCCCTCTGGCTTGTAGTAGTCGACATGAAAGCGCAGCACGTTCCTGTCTTCGATGGCATGCGTGATCGTGTAGGCGTGCAGTTCCTGTTGGAAGATGTCTTCCGTAGTGACATACGACGCGGCTTGTCCCTCGACTTGCTGATAAGAGGCGTTCTCTTCGAAAATGGGCGTGCCAGTGAACCCGAATAGTTGAGCATTCGGAAAGAACTCGCGGATCGCCTTATGGTTTTCGCCGAACTGCGAGCGGTGACACTCGTCGAAAATGAAAACGACGCGCTTATTGCGAAGAGGTTCCAGCCGCTCTTTGTAGTTATTCTTGTTGGAGCCATCCAACGCGAGGCCGAGTTTCTGGATTGTCGTAACGATCACCTTGTCGGCGTAGTCGTCAGATAACAGACGGCGAACAAGGGATTCGGTATTGGTGTTTTCCTCGACGCAGCCCTCTTGGAACCGGTTAAATTCTTCGCGAGTCTGGCGGTCGAGGTCCTTGCGGTCAACGACGAAAAGGCACTTCTCGATGTCCGGATTGTCTTTGAGAAGTGTGGAAGCTTTGAATGAAGTCAGGGTCTTCCCGCTGCCCGTCGTGTGCCAGATATATCCATTTCCACAATTCTGGTGTATGCAGTCGACGATAGCCTTAACTGCATAAATTTGGTAAGGGCGCATCATCAGCATTTTCTGCTCGCTCGCGACCAAGACCATATATCGGCTAATCATTTGAGCGAGATTACATTTTGCCAAGAATGTTTCGGCAAAGCTGTCTAAGTGCGTGATTTTCTTGTTGTCATCGCTGGCGAATTGATAAAGCGGGAGAAATCGCTCATCAGCATTAAAACTGAAGTGGCGATTATTGTTGTTTGCGAAATACCACGTATCGCTTCGATTGCTGACCACGAAAAGTTGCAGGAAACACAGCAGCGTCTTTCCATAGCCATTGCCAATGTCGTTTTTGTAATCGACGATTTGTTGCATTGCCCTTCGGGGACTTATCGTCAGAGTTTTCAGTTCGATTTGAACGACGGGCACGCCGTTAATCAGCAGGATCGCATCATAGCGATGATGGCTGTAGTCAGTGCTGATGCGAAGCTGATTGATGACTTCAAAGTTGTTTTTGCACCAATCCTTGGTGTTGATCAAAGTATAGTCGAGCGGCGTCCCGTCATCGCGCTCGAAAGTGTTTCGCTCTCGCAGGACACGCGCCGCCGCGTAAACATCAGACGTAACGATTTGATCGAGAAGCCTAGCAAACTCGCTATCGGTCAGTCGGACGCGGTTTAGTTCTTCAAACTGCTGGCGAAAATTCGCTTCCAGCGAAAGGCGATCCCGGATGTCGGGGCGAAAACGATATTTCAGCGCTTCCAATTTCGCGATAAAGTCGCGCTCGATCTTATTCTCTAACACCACAGTTTGCCCGTTCGAATGCTCAAAGCAGGGCATACCCTGCCATTTTCTTTCTTTGTATCAACTGCCTTGCAACATTGCATGTGAAAACCACTGACAGCCAAACTGCTTTTGAACTCCATTACCGCTCTATGATTTCAAGCAATCCAGTAACCGCAGTTTTCGGGTTCTGGGCTATTGTCGCGCAGTGAGCGGCCATCGAAGTCGATTCGCCCCCTCAATTGCCCCCTCCGAGGTCAAAAAACGCTTTAAAATCAGTTATAATGGTGCCCGGGGGCGGAATCGAACCACCGACACGAGGATTTTCAATCCACTGCTCTACCCCTGAGCTACCCGGGCACGGGTGAACGTCTTGCGTTCAGGTGAGCGGGTTCTAGGGCCTCCATGCTAGGGTGTCCAGAGGCTTTTTGCCTGTTTCGCCTTAGCGCCACGCATTCCAGCCTCAGTGCGGTTTGCGCAACGCTTCCGCAGCAAGATCCGCTGCCTCGGCCTCGTCTTCCTCCGCTTCAGACGGCACGGCATAGCTGCCGCTCATCCAACGCGCCAGATCCACATCCGCGCAGCGGCGTGAGCAGAAGGGTCGATATTTTTGCACCGTTTCATCGCTACAAATCGGACACGTCATCCCAGAACCTCCGTCAGGGGCAGGCGCGCGCGCTTGCGCTGTAACTCGTAGTGGCCCAGGGGTGTCCAGCCCGCCATGACAGTGTCCACGTCATCGCGGCGTAGAGCGGCGCGTAAGGCGGCCTCGAAAGTACGCCGCTCCTTTTTCGGCATCGGGGCCAAGTCGATGGTGATCTGCCCTCCAAGTCCGCGGACCCGCAAGGCAATCGGCAATGCCCGCGCGCAGGCAAGGTTCGCCTTGAGGCCGGCCGCAAAGGAGCCATCAGCACCAGTATTCACATCGACGGCAATCAGGGCCCGCGTCGCCTCGACAAACAGCGACGCGCCCTCGCCCAAAGTCACATGTGCACCACGCGCGGCATCGAGACTATCGAGCGCACCGTGGCTTTCGAAACAGCCTGCTTCTGTGACCACGTCCGCAGGGTCCACCCAATCACGCCAAGCCAGGACATGCGGGCCATCGCCCTCCACCAGCAACTCGGGGCTCGCAACCATGTCAGCCGTCACATCCTCGGCTAGTCGCCGCATGGCTGCAATGTCATCTGCAACCTCGTCGGGCTCTGCCCCGGCGCAGGCCGAACGGAGGATGAGACCCATCGTCGACCCTTCCATCCCTTCGTGCGCCAATTCAAGCAGGCTGTCGCGCAGATCGTCATCACGAATGCTGCGCGACAGGTTCAGGCCAGGCGCATCAGGGGTCACGATAGCATAACGGCTCTTGAACAGGATTTTGTGCGTGACCGGGATCGCTTTGCCGGGCTCGGCATATCCGGTCACCTGCACATGCAGCGTCTCGCCCTGACCGATCCCCTTGACGCCGCGCAGATAGGCAGAGCCGTCCGGGGTTTTGAGAAATACACCCCCCTGCCCTTTTACAGGTCGGTCCGTTACCGCGCGGTAGATCGTGCCGGGACGCGGCGCGTCGCCGTCGATCAGAAAATCGTGCAAGATGCCATCCACCATGAGAGCCGCAGCCTCGCGACCCCCGATATGGTCCAGTAGTATTTGACGTCCCTTCATGCCCACACCTTTATGCCTGCGGCCTGCAACAGGCCTGCGGTCTCAGCAAGGGGCAAGCCGACAATGCCAGTGAACGATCCACTGATCCAGGGGATCAGGGCGCCAGCAGGCCCTTGAATTCCATAGCCGCCCGCCTTGCCCTGCCAATCACCCGTGGCGAGATATCCAGCGATCTCTGCCTCAGACAGCGCCTTCATGCGAACAGCGCTGACGACGGATGTTTCCCACGTCTGCGTCCCCTTACGCACGGCCACCGCCGTGATGACACGGTGGCGACGGCCCGACATCAGACGTAGAAACGCCGCGGCCTCTGCTGCATTGGCGGGCTTGCCCAAAATTCGGCGGCCCAAAGCCACAGTCGTATCGGCACACAACACCACATCACCCGCATCCGCCACAATAGCGGCAGCCTTTTCGCGGGCCATCCGGGCACAATAGGGGCGGGGCAACTCGCCCTTTGCAGGGTCTTCATTGATATCGGGGGCGCGCACAGTATCAGGCACAACGCCCAATTGCCCGAGCAGCTCAAGCCGCCTCGGGCTGCCTGATCCCAGGACAAAAGCCATGCGGATCGGTTATTTAAAGCGGTAGTTGATGCGGCCCTTGGTCAGGTCATAGGGGGTCATTTCAACCTGTACCTTGTCGCCTGCCAGAACGCGGATGCGGTTCTTGCGCATTTTTCCTGCCGTGTGTGCGATGATCTCATGGCCATTTTCAAGCTCGACCCGAAACGTCGCATTGGGCAGGAGTTCCTTTACGACACCGGGAAATTCGAGCGTATCTTCCTTGGCCATGGTCTCTCCTTGACAACACCGTCCGCCTCAGACGCGGACGCGCCACTAAATGCGCCTCTTGTGCCATAATTTCAAGGGGTAAAGAGCGGGCGGGGCCGTTGCGTCGCAAATCTGCGGCGCGCGGCAGCATGAAGCGATTGCTTCAACCCAGCGGCATCATCGGGGCGGCGGCATCGCGACCGCTTTGCGCCCGCCAATCGCGGCGGTTCAACACGCCCCCATCCCGGCGCACATCTGCAACGGCGCTCAGATCAACATCGGCATAGACCCAGCCGGGTTTGTTAATTTCACCCATGGCAAAGACACCCGTATCGGGAAAGCCCCGGTCTGGCGGGCCAAAGACACCACCCGCCCCAACACAGGTTTCCAGTGCAGGCGACCACATTGCATCACCCACCACCGAAGCCATCACAGTGATGCATTGATTTTCCAACGCACGGGCCTGTGCTCCGATGCGCACGCGGGAATAGCCCGTCATCGCCTCGGTCACGGAAGGCACAAGGATGATGTCCGCCTCGGCCAGCGCGCGTCCCAGTAGCGGAAATTCCGCATCATAACAGATCAGTATTCCGATCTTGCCCAGCGCTGTATTAAAGAGTTGTAGCGGCCCACCGGGTACAACATCCCATTCTTCCGCCTCGAACCGGGTCATGATCTGTTTGTCTTGAACGCCAACGCCCCCACCTGGCGAGAACAGGCGCGCGCGATTGACGGGGCGCGCGACACCGGGGGGCAAATCGTACGCGGCGGGGGCAGAGGCCGCCAAGATGTGCACGCCATGAGCCGTCGCCAAATCCGCATGGAGGCGATCCACCCGCGGTAACAAGCCCGACACAGCATGAAGCGACGCCTCAAGATCGGCGGCAACTTTCGGCCCGGCAAGCGTTGCAAGCTCCATCGCGCCATATTCGGGAAAGACCAACAGATCGGCACCGGCCTCGGCCCCACGACCGACCCACTCGGTTATTTTGGCCGCATAAGTGTCCCAGTCGTCCAGGACATCTACGGGGTAGGATGCCGTGGCGATCCTCACGGTATTTTCTTGTGTCATTTGCACAGAGTGCCTTGAATCACGGCTGGCAATCAAGTGACGCAACCCAATACGTCGACAGCGTTCAGTTTCCATTTTGTCAAATATCGAGTGCAACTAAACACAATTTTCATTGACCCAGGTCTCTTTCAGTTTCACAAAAGGTGAAATGGATGGAAGGTATGCGAGATGTTGAGCAAAGGTGTCACATTGCGGGGCCTTGAAGTGTTTGAGGCATTGGCCGCAACGGGATCGGTGGCGCAAGCGGCCACGGTCACGGGGCTCAGCCAGCCCGCCGTCAGCCAACAACTGCGCAACCTCGAAAACGCGCTGGCCACTGACCTGATCGACCACGGCAAGCGGCCCATGCGCTTGACCCCTGCGGGTCACTCTTTTTTGACCCGTGCAGAGGCGGCACTATCGCAATTGCGCTTGGCACAATCAGAGCTGACAGTGATGGATTTGGCGCATCTGTCGGCCCTCAGCATTGGCGTAATCGATGACTTTGAAAACGATCTGACACCGCGCCTTGTGACCATTCTCGCCGACAGTCTGACGCGGTGCAAATTTGCCCTTGCCACTGCGCCTAGCCACGAAATCCTTCAGTCCATCGCCGATAAGCGCCTGCATATCGCAATTTCGGCCAGCGACGGCACCATGCGAGACGGCGTGCTGGAATACCCGCTGGCGCGCGATCCGTTCATTCTGGTGGCACCCAAGGGCGCAGTGCGCGGCGAAGACCTATTGGCCACGCTGCGCGACCTACCGTTTCTGCGCTATGAGCGGGAGCAATTGATTTCGCGTCAGATTGAAGCGCATCTCGCCCGCCAAAAAATGGACCTGCCCGACCGTTTTGAAATCGGCAGCCACCTTGCCTTGATGGCCATGGTCGCCCGCCGGATCGGTTGGACGGTCACAACGCCACTGGGCTACATGCGTGCAGGCCGTTTTCACGACCAGGTTGAGGCGCACCCCCTTCCCTTCAAGCCTTTTTCCCGGACCATCTCGCTTTATGCCAGTGCGGACTGGGCTGGCAATGTACCAACGGATGTGGCGCGCACGATGCGCCACCTGATGCAAACTCACATGATCGAGCCTGCGCTTGCGCAATTGCCATGGCTGGCCGGTGAATTGCGGTTGCTCGACAGCTAGGGTCGGTTGAAAAGGGCACGGATAACATAGGCGGCGGCATGACACATCCAAACATCGTGATCCTCACAGGGGCTGGGATTTCTGCGGAAAGCGGGCTTGGCACATTTCGCGACGAAGGTGGCTTGTGGGCGCAGCACCGGATCGAGGATGTCGCAACGCCCGAAGGGTTTGCCCGCAATCCGCAATTGGTTGTCGATTTCTACAATGCCAGACGCGCTCAGGCGGCCGAGGCGACGCCAAATCCCGCCCATCTGGCCCTTGCGCGGCTGCAGGCGGAACATAGCGGCCAAGTGCTGCTGGTGACGCAAAACGTGGACAGCCTTCACGAAAAGGCCGGCAGCACCAACGCCGTGCACATGCATGGCGCGCTCGCCTCGGCGCTATGCGCCGCCTGCGAGGTCCGGTGGGAGGCCCCGCTGACGATGCATGTGGGTGAGGCTTGCCCAAGCTGTTCCCGTCCCACGGCCCGGCCGGATATCGTTTGGTTCGGGGAAATCCCCTATCACATGGACCGGATCGAACGCGCTTTGATGGAGGCCGACATCTTTGCCGCCATCGGCACCTCTGGCAACGTCTATCCCGCTGCGGGCTTTGTCCAAATGGCCGCCCATGTCGGGGCGAAGACGGTCGAGATGAACCTGGATCCATCCGCGACCGTCAACCTGTTTGAAGAAGTCCGGCCCGGCAAAGCCTCGGAAACCGTACCGCAATGGGTCGACAGTCTGCTATCTGACTGACCGGAGTTGACGGACCACAGGGCTGCCATGCGGGGATGCCGCATTTGGTGCGCGACCAAAGAAACCGCGCACCATTGGTCCCTTCGACCGTCGCACTCGGCAATTTTTTGGACGGGGAAGCAGGGCAGACCAGTTTCACAATCCCCGTAAGGTGGAGGTGTCTTCCGCCACCGCCCGGTTCAGTGCGAGTGCGCGCCCGCTTTGGGCTTACGCGCATTGTCCACGGGGATCGTGACCACCATCTCGCCGGCAGTTTCGAAGACCAGCGTGACTTCGATCTCTGCGTTTTGTTCCAGCGGGCCAGTCAACCCCATCAACATGATATGGTCGCCCCCGCGCTTCATGTGATGCGTGCTCCCTGCGGGCAATGCGACGCCGCCTTCGATCTCTGTCATCTGCATGACACCGTCGCCGGTCTCGATATGCGTGTGCAACTCAACGCGTTTGGCGGCGTCCGAGCGTGCCGCAATCAGCCGGTCATCCTGACCGCTTTCATTGGTGATCATCATGAATGCAGCCCCTGCCTTGGCCGACGGGCTGGCCGCGCGCGCATAGGGATCCATGATTTTGATACTGTCAGCCCAGGCCGGGACAACGAGAATGGACGCGGCGCAAGCGGCTGCGAAAAGTGAACGATAGGACATCTTGGTCCTCCTTGATCTGATCTGTAGGGTTGGCGTTTGGATCAGTTCATGCAGGCGGCGCGCGCGCGGGCGGCACAATCAAAGGCGGCATCACAGCCAGCAGGTCATCATGCAAGCCAGAGGCCTCGGTGCGCACCCGCAGTGTCAACGGCGTCGCCTTGACTGTCGGAACATCGACAGCAAGCAAATGTACCACGCAATCCGGGCACAGGTGCGGCGCTTGTGTTGGCTGCCCATCAGCGTCCATGTGGATCACGGTCGCGCCAAAGCCGGTGCAGATCACGATCTGGTCGACGGCCGTAGACGCACCGCGTGCCATGCCGGCGCTATGGCTGGTTACGGCCAGCACGAGGCTAAGCAAAAGAGCTGAAAGCATCCGCATCATGCCCAAACAGCTATCGACAATACCGGCCAGCTGCAACTGCGGCGAAATGCTTCAGGGCAGCAGTCGGACAAGACCAGATCACCCATCCTATGTCCCAAAATGAAACAACCCCGCCTGTGCATCACAAGCGGGGTCAAAACTTTGGATCGCAATAAAACGCTTAGGCGGTGGCCGCTTGCGCCTTTGCAATTTCTTTCTTCACTTTCTGGGCGTTGACCGACAGCTCAGTGTCCTTTG
The DNA here is from genome assembly GCF_947503705.1 of uncultured Tateyamaria sp. Taxonomy (GTDB): domain Bacteria; phylum Pseudomonadota; class Alphaproteobacteria; order Rhodobacterales; family Rhodobacteraceae; genus Tateyamaria. Next base: position 158,156 of record NZ_CANNES010000002.1, read on the forward strand.
CCTTGGCCAGGTAAGCGTCAAGCCCACCGCGGTGATCGACAGAGCGCAGCGCCGACGCGGAAATGCGGAACTTGATCCCGCGCCCCAGCGTTTCGGACTGCAGTGTCACGTCGTTCAGGTTCGGCAGAAACCGGCGACGGGTTCTGTTTTTGGCGTGGCTGACATTGTTGCCAACCATGGGGCCTTTACCGGTCAGTTCGCATACACGCGACATGGGTTATCCTCTTCATCTGCGTGCCGCGTCTCGCCGGTGGTCCGGCGCTCAAGCGGCAGAGCACGCCCGAAAGGTCGCGCTGTCGAAATTCGTTTGCGGGCTTTAGGGGGAATCGGGGGCCGGGTCAACCCGCAATGGGGCTCATTCGCCGCCCTTTGCGCCTGCCAGGTGATCCAGCATTCGGGCCGCCGCGTCACTTGGGTCAAGCGTGCCTTGTGCAACCGCCGCCCCAAGCTCTGCCATCTCCGCGCGCGCGCCTGCTTCATCCAGTTGCGCCAAGAGGGCAGCGCGGACATCCTGTTCGAACCAATACCGCGCCTGATCGGCGCGCGTACCGTCGAAAAAGCCTGCATCGCGGCGCCAGCCTGCAAGTTCTTGCATGTCGGCCCAGGCAGCCTCGATCCCATCTTCTTGAAGGGCCGAAACCATCATCGCCTTAGGAAAGCCTTCGGGATCTTGTGGCCGTTTGCGCAAAAGCCGCAAGGCGCCAGCGTAATCTGCGCAGGTGCGTGTAGCCGCGGGTTTCAAGTCACCGTCGGCCTTGTTGATCAGGATCATATCCGCCATCTCCATGATCCCGCGCTTAACCCCTTGCAGCTCGTCCCCGCCCGCCGGGGCCAGCAGCAACAAAAACAGGTCCGCCATCTGCGCCACGACAGTTTCCGATTGCCCCACGCCCACTGTCTCGATCAGCACCACGTCAAAGCCTGCGCCCTCGCACAAGGCTACCGCCTCTCGGGTGCGACGGGCCACGCCACCCAGGTGCGTTTGGCTGGGTGAGGGTCGGATAAAGGCATTTGGTTCGCGGCTCAGCATCTCCATCCTCGTCTTATCGCCCAGGATCGACCCGCCCGAACGGGCCGAACTGGGATCAACAGCCAGAACCGCAACCCGCAGGCCCGCGCGCACCAGCATCATGCCAAACGCTTCGATAAATGTGGATTTTCCCACCCCCGGCGTCCCCGACAACCCGATCCTCAGAGCTTGCCTGCCGCGCGGCAATGCAGCCAACACCGCTGTCGCCTGCGTCCGCTGATCTGCCCGCGTACTCTCGACCAGCGTGATCCCACGCGCCAGTGCCCGCCGTTCTCCCGCTGCGATGCGCGCTGCAAGGTCTGAGATGTCCATGGGGCCGCCCCTTGTTGTCGGGATCGTTTTTGGGAAAGCCGGACGGGAATGTCCAGTGTTGGCGCGCATCGCGGATTGGGTCATAAGGCGCGCCATGACGGCCCATATCCCCTTGCCCATCGACGCCATCCTGCCCGACCTGCTGGACCGCTTGCGCCATGCGGGCCGCGCGGTTTTACAGGCGCCGCCAGGGGCAGGCAAGACGACACGCGTGCCGCTGGCCTTGCTGGACGCGGGGATGATACAGGGCAAAATCCTGATGCTGGAACCGCGCCGTCTCGCCGCGCGGGCCGCCGCCGACCGTATGGCCGCAACCTTGGGTGAAAAGACCGGCCAAACCGTAGGCTACCGGATCAGAGGCGACAGTACCGTAGGCCCCTCAACCCGGATCGAGGTGGTGACCGAGGGCATCCTGACCCGCATGTTGCAAGACGCCCCCGATTTGCCCGGGGTCGGCGCTATCATCTTTGACGAGTTTCATGAACGGTCCCTGAACGCTGATCTGGGCTTGGCCCTTTGCCTTGAGGTGGCCGAGGCGCTGCGCGACGACCTGATGCTTTTGGCCATGTCCGCAACACTCGACGCGGGGCCCGTGGCTGAGGTGATGCAGGCCCCCATTCTGACCTCAGAAGGGCGCAGTTTTGAGGTTGAACCGCGCTGGCTGCCCAAGCCCCGCCCCAAAGAGCAGCGGTTTGAAACAGCGATGGCCGACTTAATCCTGCACGCTGTAAACGAGGCCGAAGGAAGCCTTCTTGCGTTTTTGCCCGGAGAGGGAGAGATCAGGCGCACGGCAACGCTCTTGGAAGGGAAGGTAGGCGGCGTACCTGTCTATCCCCTGTTTGGCGCGATGGATTTCAAAGCACAACGCGCTGCTGTGGCCCCCGGCGGGGAACGCAAGATCGTGTTGGCCACATCCATTGCCGAAACCTCACTGACCATCCCCGATATCCGCATCGTGGTCGATGGCGGCCGCGCGCGGCGCGCGCGGTTTGACCCGTCTTCCGGCATGTCGCGGCTGATCACCGAACGGGTGACGCGGGCCGAGGCCACACAACGGGCAGGCCGCGCGGGCCGTGTGGCATCAGGCGTGGCCTACAAGCTTTGGACACGGGGTGAGGATGGGGCACTCGCCGCCTTCCCCCCACCCGAGATCGAGGCAGGCGACCTCAGCGCCTTTGCGCTGGAACTGGCGATGTGGGGCGGAACCGAGGACAGCTTGCGCTTTGTCACGCCGCCACATCCCGGGCGATTGGCTGAGGCGCGCAGCGTGTTGCAGATGTTGGGGGCCTTGGATGGTGAAGGACGAATAACAGCCCACGGCAAGGCATTGGCTCGCCAGCCACTGCATCCCAGGCTTGGCCATATGCTGGTGACCGCGGGGGATCAAGCGGCGACGCTGGCGGCCCTTCTGGCGGAAAGGGACCCGATGCGCGACCAGGGCACCGACCTGACCCTGCGCCTACGCGCCATCGCTGATCCGAAGGCCTTCGAGGGGCGGTCCCATCGTGGGACAATCCAGCGGATCAGGGACGAAGCTCGCAGGCTTCGCAGAGGCCGCAAGGGCGCCAAGCTCAGCTCTGGTGCAATGGCGGCGCTGGCTTATCCGGATCGGATCGGGATGCGCCGCACGGGCGACGCGCCCCGCTATGTCCTGTCAGGCGGCAAAGGGGCAGTGATGCCCAGTGGCGACGCCCTGGCAGGCCAGCGGCTGATTGTGGCAACCGATCTGGATGGAGACCCGCGCGAGGCAAAGATCCGGCAAGCGGCCGTTCTGAGCCAGGAGGAATTGGAGGCGCTCTTTGGCGCGCAAATCGGTTGGAAGGATGTCTGCCAGTGGTCGCGGCGCGAAGGCCGCGTGCTGACACGGTCGCAACAGACATTCGGGGCGCTGGTTCTCGAAGATCGAGCCTGGAAGGACGCCCCCGAAAACGCCGTGGCCCAAGCGATGCTGGACGGCGTGCGGCAATTGGGCCTTCGGCCTACGCCCGCTGCATTGCGACTGATGAAGCGGGCCGCGTTGATGGATGATGGTTTCGCCGATCTGTCGGAAACCACCTTGATGGAGACTTTGGAGGAGTGGCTTTTGCCCCACCTCACGGGTGCGCGCACAACTGCGGACTGGAAAGCCTTCGATATACTGCCAGCCTTGCAAAGCCTCCTGGGTTGGGACCGGATGCAACAGCTGGACCGCGCGGTGCCCGGCCATTTTACGACACCGCTTGGGCGCAAAATCCCGATTGATTATGCCGAGGATGTGCCTGGGATCGCTGTGCGCCTCCAAGAGATGTTTGGCGTGACGCGCCACCCGGTGGTGGGCCGCAAACCCTTGCAGATCACCCTGTTGTCACCTGCGCGCAGACCAGTTCAGGTAACTTCTGACCTGCCCCGCTTTTGGGAAACGTCCTACGAGGATGTCCGCAAGGACATGCGTGGGCAGTATCCAAAACACCCTTGGCCTGACGACCCGACCCAAGCCGACCCAACCCTGCGTACCAAGCCACGACGCTAAGGCGGAGGACGCCTCCGCATTGCGGGGATCGGATCGCCGTAGCGCTGACAGGCTTCAGTTCGACGAAAGGGCGCGGATTGCCACCGTTATCGGCGGCTTTCACAGTGGCGCAAATCCCTTAAGGCGTACCTCTTGGTGCGCCATCACCCGTCCCAGGTGCCGTGGTGGGTGCCGTCCTGGTCAACCCGTGCAAACCCATGTGCCCCAAAGTAGTCGCGCAAGCCTTGGATCATGTCTGCCGTGCCGCGGGCCAGTGCCATGCTGTCATTCCAGGCGAGAGCCGCCGCCAATGCGGGCACGGGTTGGCCCGCCATAGCCGCCGCCGCAACCACGCGGCGCAGCCCGGGCAAGCAGTCGCCGAGACGGGCAACCATCTCAGGCGACAGGATCATGTGGCCGTGGGGGAGTTCGGCACGGAACGCATCTGCAAACACATCCAGCAACGCCGAGCGAATAATGCAGCCTGCGCGCCAGATCTCCGCAATGCGGGCCATGTCGAGGTTCCAGCCGAACTCGTCCGATGCCGCCGCCATCACTCGAAACCCTTGGGCATGGGCCAGAATGCGGCCCGCCAGCATGGCATCCGCCAAATCGGCCTCTGACGGCAATGCGACCTCTTGCTTGCCGATATCCAAAGCTTCCTGAGCCGCAACGCGCACCGCCTTTTCCGATGACCAGCCCCGCGCACCCACTGCCGCTTCGATTGTGGAGGCGGATTGACCCAATTTCAGAGCCTCGATCAAGGTCCAGCGACCGGTTCCCTTCTGGCCAGCCTGATCGAGAATGACCTCAATCATCGCCGCGCCCGTCGCAGCATCTTTGGCGCGTAGAACCGCAGCAGCACTCTCGATCAGGTAAGAGCTGAGCGGACCATCGCTCCAATCCGCGAACATCTTTCCAATCTGTGGGGCAGGCAGGCCTGCCAAATCGCGCTGAATGCCGTAGATCTCGGCAATCATCTGCATATCGGCATATTCGATCCCGTTATGAACCGTCTTGACGAAATGCCCGGCACCGTCCGGGCCCAGATGCGCCACGCAGGGGTCACCTTCGAATTTGGCAGAAATGGCTTCGGCCATCGGTCGGAACTGGGCCCATGAATAGGCTGTGCCCCCAACCATCATGGATGGCCCGTGACGCGCCCCTTCGGCTCCGCCGGAAACGCCCATACCGACAAAGTGGATGCCCGTGCCCTCAAGTCGTTTGGTCCGCGCGCGTGTTGCATTGAAATCCGCATTTCCCCCATCAATGATGGTGTCGCCATTGGTCAAGTAGGGAACGACGGTGTCGATCATGTCGTCCATCGGCGCACCCGACGGGATCATGAACAAGATCGTGCGCGGAGTTTTGATTGCCTGGACAAAATCGGGCAGTTCGGTGTGGCCGGTCAAGTCTCCGTCCAGGTCTTTGGCCTTGGAAACAAAGGTACCGATCCAATCGGCTTCGCGATTGGAAACCGCCACATCAAATCCGTTTTCAGCAAGGTTCAGGGCCAACGCACTGCCCATCGTTCCCAACCCGTAGACCCCAATATCCGCCTGTGTCATGTCCGCTCCTTGCCCGTGGTTGTCTTGACCATATGCGGTGGGCGGGTGCGTGCAAGCCTATTGCCGAATGTCGTCAACCCCAAGGCCAGGAGGGCCCTTGCCTGCCGCCTCCGCCGCCTTGATCAAGGCGTGCATGCGGGTGTTTAATGGAGCCTGTCGCCCGTTGCGTTCCGCGAGGGAGAGGATTTCACCTTGTAGGGCGTCGATCTCTGTCGGGCGGCCCCGGCTCAGGTCTTCCCACATGGATGATCGGGCCTGGGCGTCGATCGTCAGCATCTGGGCCGCGATAACGCGAAAGAGTGGCGTGGGCAGGCGCAGAATGTGGGGGATCAGGTGCGGTGGCGCCGCAGTTGTTTTGGCAGGGGTGATCCCGGCCGCTCGCAGAACGTGCAGCGCCTCGGCCATTTGGTCGGCGATCAGGCGGCGCCAGCGGCGTTCATGCAATTGATCCAGCAACGGCATGTCCGCCAGCGCGTTGATGGCATTGCCAAGGTTGATCAACAGCTTGCCCCATTGGACTGCGGCAATGTCCCGATGCGGCGTCCAGATCAGATGCGGATTGCCCAGGCTCGGTAACGGACCCGCCTCGACCAATATGTCGCCAGAACTGGCCCGATGAAAAGCGGCACCGGATTTGGCGACGACATTGAAGGGTACAACACTGGCCCGCACGTCCGCCTGCGGCAAGGCACGGCGCAAGGCATCCGCGTTGGCGACACCGTTTTGCAGGCTGATCACCTGCGCGTGGGGCGCAAAAGCCTGAATGTCAGTCGCAATCTGAGCCGTTGCGCCCGATTTGACCGCAACAAGAACCAGATCAGCCTCAGCCAAGGCCTCAGCCGGGTCATCTGTCATGGCAAGGGCAGTCAGATGCAGGTCAAGCCCGCTGTAGTCCGTCAGGGTCAGGCCATCGCGGGCCACCGCCTCAATGATACGCGAGCGTGCCAGAAACCGAACATCGTGGCCCGCCTGCACCAAAAGACCGCCTACGAAACAGCCGATGCTGCCCGCACCTGCCACGCAGATGCGGGGGCGACGGGCGGTGTCAGACACCCAGACACCACCGCATGATCGCCTTTTGCGCATGCAGCCGGTTTTCCGCCTCGTCAAAGATCACTGAATGTGGGCCGTCCATCACCTCGGACGTGGCCTCGTCATCGCGGTGGGCGGGTAGACAGTGCATGAATAGGCTGTCTTCCTTGGCCTTGCTCATCAGGGCGGCGTTTACCTGATAGCCGCGCAACTGGTTATGCCGCCGCTCGCGCGCGGACTGCGGATCGTGCATCGACACCCAGGTGTCGGCCACCACAAGGTCAGCACCTTCGACGGCAATGTCGGGATTGCGTTCGGTCGTATAAAGACCGTTCAGGGCCGGTTCTGGGTCAAGCGGTTCGGGGCCGGTAAAGACCAGATCAAAATCAAATTGCTTGGCCGCGTGGGCAAAGCTGGCAAAGACGTTGTTGCCATCGCCGCACCAAACCACCTTTTTGCCTTTGATCGGGCCGTTATGTTCTTCGAACGTCATAACATCAGCCATGATCTGGCAGGGATGCGTGCGGTCTGTCAGCCCATTGATCACAGGCACTGTGGCATATTCAGCCATCTCAAGCAGGGTCTGTTCCTCGAATGTGCGGATCATGATCAGATCAACATAGCGGCTGAGCACACGCGCAGTGTCGGCGATGGTTTCGCCATGACCCAGCTGCATGTCGCGACCAGAGAGCACCATCGTCTCGCCACCCATCTGGCGCACGCCCACGTCAAAGGAGACACGGGTGCGGGTCGAGGGCTTTTCAAAGATCAGTGCCACCATGTGCCCGGCCAGCGGCTGGTCGTCATCAGGCGTGCCTTTGGGGCGGCCCGCCCGGGCGTTTTTCATTTTATGCGCGTGATCAATGATTTGCCGCAGATCGGTTTGCGACGTGGTGTGAATGTCGAGGAAATGGGTCATGACGTTGTCTCGTTTTGAAGAGCGCCGGGGGCCAGCCCCCGGACCCCCGGGATTTTCTTGGAACAGAGAAGGATCAGGCCGCGAGCTGTGATGCGGCTTTGTCGAGGCGCGTGATGGCCTCGCTGATTTCGTCGTCCGTGATGGTGAGTGGAGGCAGAAGCCGGATCGTGTTGTCGGCGGCGGGCACCGTGATCACCTCATTGGCGTAGCCCGCATTGACCACATCAATATTCGTGGCCTTGCATTTGATCCCCATCATGAGGCCCGCGCCGCGCACTTTCTCAAAGACGTCCGGATGGGCGGCAACCAACCCTTCAAGCTTTTGGCGCAAAAGGCCCGCCTTGCGGTTCACTTCGGCTAGGAAATCCGGGTTGCTGACGATGTCCATGACCGCGCTACCCACGGCACAGCCCAGCGGATTGCCGCCATAGGTGGAGCCGTGTGTGCCCGCCGTCATGCCACTGGCCGCCTCTTCGGTGGCAAGCACAGCGCCAAGGGGGAAGCCGCCGCCGATGCCTTTGGCCACCATCATTATGTCGGGCTCGATCCCTGCCCATTCATGGGCGAAAAGCTTGCCGGTCCGACCCACACCGCATTGCACTTCGTCGAGGATCAGCAATATTCCTTTTTCATCACAGAGGTCCCGCAAGCCCTTCATGCATTGATCGGGCACCGGAATGATCCCACCCTCCCCCTGCACAGGTTCGATCATGATCGCCGCTATCTCTTCGGTGATCGCGGGCGCGAAGGCATCGTGATCGCCAAAAGTCAGGTGGGTAAAGCCGGGCAAGAGCGGACCGAACCCCTTGGTCATTTTCTCGGACCCGGCTGCGGCGATGCCTGCGGCGGAACGGCCATGAAAGCTGCCCGAGAAGGTGATGATGTCGACTTTTTCTGGATGCCCTTTGTCATACCAGTATTTGCGTGCCATCTTGACGGCCAACTCGCAGGCTTCGGTGCCCGAGTTCGTAAAAAACACCGTATCGGCAAAGGTCGCGTCGACCAGCTTGTCGGCCAAGGCCTGCTGTTGCGGGATATGATAAAGGTTGGACGTGTGCCAAAGCGCACCAGCCTGTTCGGTCAGCGCCTGCGTGAGGGCCGGATGGGCATGGCCCAGCGCGTTGACTGCAATCCCTGCGCCCAAATCCAGAAAACGTCGCCCATCCGCCTCGATCAACCAGGAGCCTTCACCTTTGACAAACGTCAGAGGAGCGCGCGAATAGGTGGGCAGAACGGAAGAGATCATCTGGATCATCCTTGCAAAGAGCCGGAAAGCAACATGCAAGCGTTGGTGCATGAGCCGGACGGCAGGGTCAACAATTTAGAGAGGTTATGTGCGCCATGCGCACGAGATCACGAACGGGGCAGCCTTAGCTACGCACGGCACGTCGTCGGAGATGTTTCATCGTGATCATGCCTGTCGCTTAGGACATATCGCGCGCGGGCGCCAGATATTTTTTGCGACGCTTTGGCCTTGCGTGCGGCGGATCAGAAGCGCAGGACTGCGCGCATGTATCTGGCCAAAGAGCACAACCCGGCCCTGGCCGCTTCCCTGATCGGGGTTGCGACAGCGTTCATTGCGGCCACAACCCTCTTTGCCAAGGCATTAGGGACGGATCAGTTTGGCCCGGCAATGCATCCGTTTCAAATTGTGTTTGGTCGGTTCTTTTTTGCTTTTCTCAGCTTTTCACTGGCCGTGGCGATCCTGCGCCCCGAACTGCAGCGCCCGCATCTGGGGCTGCACCTGGCGCGCACCATCGGGGGTTGGGCGGGGCTGGTTCTGATGTTTGCGTCCGTGGCATATATACCATTGGCTGACGCGACAGCGATTTCGTTCCTCAACCCGGTCTTTGGAATGATCTTTGCCATTCCTCTTTTGGGCGAGAAAGTGGGCAAATGGCGGTGGCTGGCCGCAGGAATTGCATTGGTCGGCGCAATCATCCTGCTCCGGCCCACGCCAGACAGTTTTCATCCGGCGGCATTGCTGGCCCTTGGGGCTGCCGTCATTCTGGGGTTTGAACTGAACATCATCAAATTCCTGACCCGGCGCGAGAGCCCCTTCTCGATCCTGTTTGTGAACAATGCCATCGGCGTGTGTATCGCTGGTGCTGCCGTGATCTGGGTCTGGCAGGCACCGACCTTGGCGCAATGGGGGCTGATGGCGGCCATTGGCTGCGCGATGGCGGTGGCCCAGACCTGTTTCGTCAATGCCATGGCGCGGGCGGATGCGAGTTTTGTGGCCCCGTTCAGCTATGGCACACTGATTTTTGCGGCACTTTACGACATCCTCTTTTACGATGTGATCCCCGACGCGGTGACGATCCTAGGGGCCACGATCATCATAGCCGGCGCCCTGTTGCTCGCCTGGCGCGAGGGACGACGGCAGCGCCCCTTGATAGACGAACATCCCTTGTAACTTCGGCTCGGGTGCCTAAAATAGGGCGCTGACCCTAGACCAGAACCAGAGCGGCCCCGCGAGAGGCCGCTTTTTAGCTCAGAAAGCCTCCCATGTCCTGGACAGACGACCGCGTAGAATTGTTGAAAAAGATGTGGGGCGAAGGCCAGTCGGCCAGCCAGATCGCCAAGGAACTTGGCGGCGTGACCCGCAATGCGGTCATCGGCAAGGTGCACCGTCTGGGCCTGTCCAACCGCGCAGGCAGCGGGGCAGCGGCCACCGCCAAGGCAGAGGCCAAGCCCAAAGCAGCTCCCAAGCCCGCCGCAGCAGCCAAACCCAAGGTGGAGCCCAAGACCGAGCCCGCCATCAAGCCGCAGGCACCCGAGACCAAATCGACCCTGCCCGCCCGCAAGCAGATCATTCCGGCAGGCCAGCCTTTGCCGCCGCAACCTTCGGCCAACGAGATCAGCCCCGAAGCCTTGGCCAAGGTCAATGAGGTCGAGAAAAAGGCGAAAAAGATCAGCCTGATGGAACTGACCGAGCGGACCTGCAAATGGCCGGTGGGCGACCCCGCGACCGAAGATTTCTGGTTCTGCGGCCTGCCGGTCCAACAGGGCAAGCCCTATTGCGATGCGCATGTGGGTGTGGCTTTCCAGCCCATGTCCTCACGCCGGGATCGCCGCCGTTGATCTGATTGCGGCTTTGCACCCTGCTGGCGCCTCCACCAAGACTTTCTGGGTAAAGAGAACAAGTCTGGGTGTTAGTCGGCAAGGCCCTGGAGGATCGGGCAATCGGGGCGGTCGTTTCCGGCGCAGGCGTCCACCAGTTCTGTGAGTGTCGCCTGCATGGCCGTGAGCGCTGCAATCTTGTCTTTGATTTCCTTGAGATGTGTTTTCGCGATGTGTCGCACGTCTGCACTTGCGCGGCCGCGGTCTGCCCACAGCGCCAAAAGCGAACGGCAGTCCTCGATTGAGAAGCCCAGAGCGCGGGCGCGTGCCAGAAACCGCAACCGATGCACGTCCTGGGCATCAAAGCTGCGATAGCCATTGGCGCTGCGCTTTGGCTGGATCAACCCGATCTCTTCGTAATAGCGGATCGTTTTGGCGGGCAGGTCAGTGGCCCGCCCCACTTCCGAGATGTTCATACCTGCCCCTTTGATTTCAGCCGCAAGGCATTGCTGACCACAAAGACCGACGACAGGGCCATGGCCAATGCCGCGAGCGCCGGCGACAACTGCGGCCCCCCAAAAGGTACCAACACCCCTGCTGCCACAGGGATCAGCAGCGTATTGTAGCCAAAGGCCCAGCTGAGGTTTTGCCAAATGTTGCGCAAAGTCGCCTGACTGATCGACAACGCCCGCAATACCGCACCGGGATCAGGCGACATCAGAACAACATCCGCCGCCTCAATCGCCACGTCGCTGGCCCCGTTGACCGCAAGCCCTACATCGGCTGCGGCCAGGGCGGGGGCGTCATTGATCCCATCACCGACAAAAGCGATGGGGCCATGGTCTTGACGCAGCCGATTGACCGCGTCCACCTTGCCATCCGGTCGTGTGTTTCCGATCACGATATCGATGCCAAGGGTTTTGCCAACATGATCCGCGGTGGCCTGCGCATCCCCCGAAATCATCGCGATCTTGCGCCCCGTTGCCGCGATGCTGGCCAGTGTTTCGGCAGCACCTTCGCGGATTGGATCACTGATTGCGCAGACACCCGCATGGGTTCCATCCACCGCCACATGGACAGCCGTGACGCCGGTCTTGGCCCAGCCCTGCGCCGTCGCAATCAAGTCTTCGGTCAGGGCAATACCGTTGCGGTCCAGAAAGGCGGCATTTCCAACGCAGACCACGCGGCCTTCGACTTGCGCCATCGCCCCTTCGCCCAGCGTAGCCTCGAACCCGTGCACATCCTCCGGCACAGTCTTTGCCGCAGCAGCAATTGCCCGTGCGATGGGATGCTCAGAGCGGCTTTCGACGCCAGCGGCCAGGCGCAACACGGTATCACGATCTTCCATACAGACCATGTCCGTCACCCGGGGGGCGCCTTCGGTCAGCGTTCCGGTCTTGTCAAAGGCGATCACGCGCGCATCCTGCAACCGCTGCAAAGCCGCCCCTTTGTGAAAGAGGACCCCCAGTTCCGCCGCGCGCCCTGTGCCGACCATGATCGACATGGGCGTGGCCAGGCCCATGGCGCAGGGGCAGGCGATAATCAGAACCGATACGGCTGCGACCACAGCCGGGCCAAGGCTGGTCAGTATCAGCCAGGCAAAAAAGGTAATCGAGGCGATCAGTAATACGACAGGCACGAACCAACCGGTGATTTTGTTCACCACCTCTTCGACCGGCAAGCGGGACGATTGCGCCTGTTCGGTGAGCACGGCAATTCGGGCAAGCACCGTGTCTCGCCCCACATGGGTTGCCCGGAACGTCAGTGTACCGGTCGAGGCAAGGGTGCCAGCGCTGACCGTGTCGCCCGGCGATTTCAGAACCGGCACCGGTTCGCCTGTCAGCATGGATTCGTCGATATGAGTTTGGCCCTCGGTCACAATCCCGTCCACAGCCACCCGACCCCCGGGCCTGATCCGCAGCAGATCACCAACAATAACCTGATCTACGGGAACCATGCGTGTGGCGGCCCCGTCCACCACCTCTGCCGTGTCGGGTCGCAAACCGATCAACCGGCGCACGGCATCACCGGTGCGCCCGCGCGCCCGCGCCTCCAGCCAACGACCCAGCAGGATGAGGGTCACAATGACGGCGGCCGCCTCGAAATATACGCCAGTTGGGGGTAAGAGGGCAGGTGCAAGAACCGCCACCGCGGAAATGCCAAAGGCCGCCCCCGCACCAAGCGCCACCAGCGCATCCATGTCGGGACGCGCCTTGAGCAATCCCGGGATGCCACGTTTAAAAAATCCCGCACCCGGACCGGCCAGCACTACAGCCGTCAACACTAGCTGGGCCATATGGCTTACCTGCATCCCGATATTGGCGGCGATCCAATGGTGCAAGGGCGGGTAAAGATGGCCGCCCATCTCGGCAACGAAGACTGGCAAGGTAAGCAATGCAGCCAAAGCAAAGCGCAGAAACAGCGACCAGTTCGGATCTTGAGCCGGAGCGTCCGGTGCGGCGGCCTGGGCCGGGTACCCTGCGAGGGTCAAGCCGTCGCGCACAGCATCCAGTGACCCAATCGTTTGAACCGAAATACTGTGGTCCGCCAGATTTGCGCGCACCGACACAGTGCCCGGCACTTCGCTGACCGCCGCCTCGATGCGGGCGATGCAAGAAGCGCACGACATCGTCGGCACATAAAACCGCCCCATGCGCATCTCAGCCGGGTATCCAACTGCATCAAGCGCCTGCATCACCGCGTCAGGGGCGACGCCCCCCACTTGCCCGCTGTGATTGGCCAGATTGACCCGCGCCGCTCGCGCCCCGGGGATAGCGGCAAGGGCGGCTTCGGCTCGGCCCACACAGGACGCGCAGTGCAGCCCCGAGATGCCGAAAGAGATCGTTGTGTCTGTCATGAGTTGCTACATAAGGGTTCCCGTGACGGGAAGGTCAAGAGCGCTGTAACACTGCGCCACGCAGGTGTGAGTTGTGAGTCTTGCTCACCCATGACAGGAAGGCGCGGTAAAATTGCCGCTTGGCCCCAGCTTGGAAAGATCGCGTGATGAAAGACCTGCCCCCCTCCCCGCCGCGCGCGGCTGATGTGCTGGCCGCCCGGCTTTATGATGCAGGCTGTCGGCTGGCCTTTGGCATGCCGGGGGGCGAGGTACTGACGCTTGTAGATGCACTGGAAAGGGCAGGCATCCGATTTGTCCTGTGCAAGCACGAGAATGCCGCCGCCTTCATGGCCGAAGGTGCCTGGCATCGCAGCGGTGCCCCGGGCATTCTGGTGGCCACCGTTGGCCCCGGTGCCTTGAATGGCGTGAACGCCGTGGCCAATGCGCATCAAGACCGCGTGCCGATGATCGTGTTGTCCGGCTGCGTCGATGCGGACGAGGCGCAAACCTATACCCACCAGGTGTTGGATCAGACACAGGTTTTTGCCCCCATTACCAAAGCGACCTTCACCCTGAACACCGGGGCCGCCCATGTGATCGCAGACAAGGCCGTGACCATCGCAACGGAAGGACGGCCCGGTCCTGTGCATATCGACGTGCCGATCACCGTGGCGGTCACACCGGTGGCCCCCGAAATTCCGGCCCGCCGCGCATCGGCCACGCCCGTGGTTCCTGCCCCTGCTGACCTCGCGGAGATGCGCGCCCTTCTGGCGCGGGCGGAACGGCCTATCCTGATCGTGGGTGTGGACGCTCTCAACCAAGGCTTTGACGCCCGGCGCACCGATATTGCAGATCAGTTGCGCGACTTTGTTGAGGCTTTCAACGTTCCTGTGATCACCACCTACAAAGCCAAGGGCCTTCTGCCCGAGGATCACGCGCTGGCCCTGGGTGGTGCGGGCCTGTCGCCCAAGGCGGACGGGATCCTGTTGCCCATGGTGCAACAGGCAGATCTGATCATCGGTTTGGGCTATGACCCGATCGAGATGCGGACAGGCTGGCGCGATTTCTATTTCCCCGGCATCCAGACAATGATCGACATCACGGCAGAGCCGAACCACCACTATATGCACCAGGCCACGATCAACGTGATCGGCGACTGCGGATCGACACTGGCGGCCCTGTCCGATGGGGTTGACCCCCGTGCAACATGGGCAGGTGGCGAAGTGGCGGAGGCCAAGGCAGCCCTTGCCGTGGCCTTTCCCAAGGATGACACGTGGGGACCCGCGGCCGTCATCGACGTTTGTCGCAGCACGCTGCCGCGCGAAACGCTTGCAACTGCCGACAGTGGCGCACACCGCATCCTGCTGAGCCAGATGTGGGAATGCTATACCCCGCGCGGCCTCATGCAGTCCTCGGCGCTGTGCACCATGGGCTGCGCCATTCCGCTGGCCATGGGCGCGCAAGTGGTTGAGCCCGACCTCACGGTGGTCAGTTTTTCCGGCGATGCGGGCTTCCTCATGGTGGCCGGCGAATTGTCGACGGCAGCGGAACTGGGCCTCAAGACAATCTTTGTCGTCTTTGTCGACGCCTCACTGGCCCTGATCGAGTTGAAACAGCGGCAGCGGCAGTTGAAGAATACCGGCGTCGAATTTGCCAAACATGACTTTGCCGCGATGGGCCGGGCATTTGGCGGCGTGGGCCACACCGTGACCTCTCGGGAAGAATTGACGAAGGCGCTCAGCGCGGCGCAAACGTCTGACACCTTCACCGTGATCGCAGCCGTGATCGAACGTGGTGCTTATGACGGGCGTATCTGACACAGCCCGCAGACTGATGAGAAACAGATGACCAACACGCCCATGGCCCTCGACGGGCTCTATGTTCTCGACCTCAGCCGCATCTTGGCAGGCCCGACCGCTACGCAGTTGCTGGGCGATATGGGGGCCACAGTGATCAAGTTGGAAAACCCCAAGACCGGCGGCGATGACACCCGGGGCTGGGGGCCGAATTATGCCATGGGCACGGACGGGACAAAAACCGACCTGTCCGCCTATTTCATGGCCGCGAACCGCAACAAGCAGTCCATTGCCGTAGACATATCGACACCTGAGGGGCAAGAAACCGTGCGCCAGTTGGCCGCCCGCGCCGATGTGGTAATCGAGAATTACAAACCGGACGGGCTGGTCAATTACGGGCTGGATCACGCGACCCTGCTCAAGGCACATCCGGGGCTTGTCTATTGCTCAATCTCTGGCTTTGGGCAAACGGGGCCGAACCGCGAACAGCCCGGTTATGACCTGATGGCCCAAGGGTACGGCGGGATAATGTCACTGACCGGTGCGCCTGATGGCCCACCGATGAAGGTGGGCGTAGGCATCGCGGACGTGATGTGCGGCATGTATGCCACCATCGGAATTCTGGCGGCCCTGCGGCACCGCGATGCGACAGGGCAAGGCCAGCATATCGACCTCAGCCTCGTGGACGCGCAAATGGCCTGGCTCATCAACGAAGGCTGCAATTTCCTGACCAGCGGGAAAGTGCCCGAACGGCGGGGCAATGCGCATCCCAACATCGTTCCTTACGATGCGTTTGCGGCCAGTGATGGGCATGTGTTGATCGCGGTTGGCAATGATAGCCAATTCGTGCGGTTTTGCGACGCAATTGGCGCGACTTCGTTGGGGACTGATCCGCGTTACACCACCAATCTGGACCGCATTCACAACCGGATCAGCCTGACGGAAGCTTTGACGCCGATCCTGAAAGCGCTGCCCAAGGAGGACATCCTCGCCCGGATGCGCGCAGCCAAAGTGCCCGGCGGCCCGATCCAGAATGTCGAAGAAGCGTTGACCTCGGATCAGGCGCGAGCGCGGGGCACGGTCGTGTCCGTTCCGCGTGACGATGTAGCAGACGGTCACGTCCAACTCTTGGCGAATCCACTGAAATTTTCGGCCACGCCTGTGCAATATCGCAGCGCGCCCCCCCGGTTCGGGCAGGACACCGATGCAGTTCTTGCAACATTGCGCACTGACGATGGGCGGGAAAATGACACATAGCCCAAGCGCTTTGGCTGATTTCCGCCAAAAACGGGCCGCCCTGCTCACAAACTGATCACGCAACACCGCGGATCGCTTCACGGTTGCGTGTGACGGCGCCGATATCAAAGTCATCCGGGCGCATATGCGGTACACCATTCACAACGCACGATGTTTACGAGGAACCGCAGCCATGATGCACGATATTTGCCACGCCCCGGTCAGCCTGGATGATCCCACCCTGTTGACCGAATGGAATGGTATGATCCAGGCCTTTCTGGCGCATGGCACGGCAACGCCAACCCATTTGGGGGCCGTGTTGGCAGGTGCACCGCACTTTGCGATGGGTTTTGCGGCCAAGGGTCTTTTTTCCCTGATGATGGGCCGCAAGGAGTTGTGGGATGTGGCCGTCGACGCGGGCAAGGATGCTGTCGCCGCACTGGCCGCATCAGGCGGCAGCACACGCGAGCGGCTTTGGGTGCGCGCCCTGGGGGAATGGCTGGATGGCCGCCCATCGGGTGCTATCGCGGCGATGGAGCGGATTCTGGCTGACCATCCTACCGACACGCTCTCTGCCAAGGTCAGCCACGCCATCCGCTTTATTCTGGGCGACGGCGTCGGTATGCGCGCTTCGATCGAAAACGTTCTGGCGGCCCACAAGGGCCACGATCTGGAAGGCTACGTGCTGGGCTGTCACGCCTTCACGCTGGAAGAAACGGGCGAGTATGACGCCGCCGAGGCGGCTGGTCTGCGCGGGCTAGAGCTGGCCGGTGACGACGCCTGGGGCCTGCACGCCGTGGCACACGTCTACGACATGACGGCGCGGCCCGCTAACGGGATTGCCCTGATCGAAAACAACTGTTCCGCCTGGGATCACTGCAACAACTTCCGCTATCACGTGTGGTGGCACAAGGCGCTCTTGCACATGGACCGGGGCGAATTGGACATCGTTCTGGGGCTCTATGACACACAAATTCGCGCCGACAAGACTGACGATTACCGCGACATTGCCAACGCCACATCCATCTTGATGCGGCTTGAGCTTGAAGGTGTGTCGGTCGGTAACCGATGGGCCGAATTGGCCGATTTCGCCCAAGGGCGCACGGATGACGGCTGCGTCGTCTTTGCCGATCTGCACTACATGCTTGCGCTGACAAATGCGGGCCGAACAGAGGCATGCAAAGCGATGAGCACCCGTTTTGCGATTGATGCGACGCAGCCAGGCGAGATGTCTGCCCGCGTGGCCGATCCCGGCAAAGCGGCGTTGCGCGGTCTTAATGCCTTTGCCGAAGGCCGTTATGGCGATGCCTTTGCCGACCTGACTGCAGCCCGCCCCACAATGCAGACCATCGGAGGCAGCCACGCCCAGCGAGACGTGTTTGAGCGGATGACCATCGACGCTGGCCTGCGTGCAGGCCACGTGGATGCTGTCGAAACGGTGATCGAAGACCGCATCGCCCGGCGCGCCGGGACCATCGACCGTTTTGCAGCCACACGTCTCGACAGCATCGCAGACGCGCGGCGTATCCCCGCGCAATAACACACGGCCCCTGACATAGACCAAAAAGCAGAATAAAGACCGGCCATGACCTTTGCCGATCCCACCCAAACCGCAGCGGCCCCCGCCGCAGCCGCCCCCGCAAACCCTGCGCGGGTGCGCGACATCCGTCTCGATTTCTTTCGGGGCGTTGCAATGTTCATCATCCTGATTGCCCACACGCCAGGCAATTTCCTGACCTCATGGATACCTGCGCGCTGGGGCTTTTCCGACGCGACAGAGATATTCGTGTTCTGCTCGGGCATGGCCAGCGCCATTGCCTTTGGCCGCGCGTTTGAAACGGCAGGCTGGCGTCTGGGCACGGCCCGCGTCACGTTCCGCATCTGGCAAGTCTACTGGGCGCATGTGGGCCTCTTCTTTGCCACGCTCGCCCTGATTTCCGTCCTGACGGAAACTGGCTTGGGCACGCGCAACTACGTGGGTCAACTCAACCTCTGGCGGTTCTACGCCGAGGTCGATACTGGCACTGTCACCGACCTGATCGTGCGGTTCATGACGCTGCGCTATGTGCCCAATTACTTTGACATTTTGCCCATGTATATGGTCGTTTTGGTGATGATGCCCGTGATCACGGCGTTGGCCCGTGTTCGCACCTGGCTGGTGTTTGCCTTCATGGGCATCACGTGGCTTTTTGGGCAAACGGCGCTGGTAGAAGCCTTGGGCCTGCCCCATCTGGAACTGCCCGCAGACCCCTCGTCCGACCGGACCTGGTTCTTTAACCCGTTTGGCTGGCAACTCATCTTTTTCACCGGCTTTGCGTTTATGCGCGGCTGGATTCCAAAACCACCGGTAAACGCCGTTCTGATCGGGATCGCGCTTTTTATCGTGCTGGCCAACGTGCCTCTATCCAATATCGGGGTACGCGAACTTGGCTTTGACTGGGCGCGCGACTGGCGGCGCGAGAACACGGCATGGATCAGCAAATCCGACTTTGGCATCCTGCGCTACGTCCACTTTCTGGCACTGGCCTACCTCATGTGGGTCCTGGCCGGAGACAAGGGCAACCGCATCCGCGCAGGGCAAAGTGCGTTGGGCCGTGCCTGGGGACGGCTGTTGCGGATCATCCTCAAGGTTGGCCAACAGTCACTGGCTGTCTTTGTGGTGTCGATGTTCACCGCGCGTCTGATGGGCTTTGCCATGGACGTGTTGGGCCGTAACACCGGCACAGTTTTGCTGGTCAACTTTGCGGGCGCTTGCGTCTTGGTTGCGACAGCCTATGTGGCGGGGTGGTTCAAATCCAACCCCTGGAAAAAGGTGACCAACTGATGCTGCGCCGTGAGTTTTTGACCGCCCTCGCCGCCCTGGCTGTAGCCCCGCGCATGGCATGGGCCGAAGAGCCAGGCTTGCAAGTCGGTGATGCGGTGCCCTTTGAGGCGTCGCAAGTGACCGATCTCGCCCGCGAGATGGCGGGCAAGGCGTATCAGCCTCGCCCCCTCATCCCAGAGGCGTGGCGCAATCTGACTTATGACCAGTATCGCAAGATCTGGTTCGACAGCCGCAATGCACTGTGGGAAGGGTCGGACACACCCCAGCGGGTCGATGTGTTTCCCCCGGGGCTCTACTTTCCCCAAGCGATCAAGACCTATGTGGTCGAGGATGGCACGGCCCGCCCACTGCAATTCGACATGGGCGTGTTTGACAGCACCGACAAGTTTCCCGATGTGCCTATCGACGACACATTGGGCTATTCCGGCCTGCGCCTGCGGGCCGAGCTGCGCCAGCCCAGCATTTTTGAGGAATACGCAGTTTTTCAGGGGGCCAGCTATTTCCGCGGCATCGGCACTGGCGATATCTATGGCTTGTCAGCCCGGGGCCTCGCGCTGAAAACCGGCGACCCAATGGGTGAGGAGTTTCCCGACTTCACCGCCTTCTGGTTGGAAACACCGGCGCCCGGCGCAGGCACCATCGTGTTGCACGCCCTGCTCGACAGTCCCAGTTGCACCGGCGCTTACAGGTTCGAGATCACTCACGGGCAGCCCCTCGTCATGCAAGTCGCGGCAGAGATTTTCGCGCGCAGCGACATGACCCATGTCGGTATCGCGCCGCTGACCTCCATGTTCCTCTTTGACGACATGGATCGGCAGCGCTTTGATGATTTCCGCCCTGCCGTTCACGACAATGATGGCCTGCTGATCCACAACGGGGCGGGCGAGGTGATCTGGCGGCCGTTGGCCAATCCCGTGACGCTCCAGATCAGTGCCTTTGGCGATATGGACCCGCGCGGCTTTGGCCTGATGCAGCGGGCACGTGACTTTGACGATTTCAACGATCTCGAAGCGCTCTACCATCGCCGCCCCGGTCTTTGGGTCACCCCGGGCGAGGGCTGGGGACGCGGCAGCGTGCATTTGGTGGAAATTCCTGCCGACCTTGAGATTTACGACAACATCGTCGCCTATTGGCGCCCCTCGGGCACCATCAAGGCGGGCACGTCGCACCGCATGACCTACACCCTGGAATGGGGCCAGGACCCGGCCCCGCATGACGGCATGCCTCTGCGTGTCTTGAACACCGCCGCCGGTGGTCGCCCCGAAGGCGGACGCATCTTTACCATCGACTTCGAGAACGGGCCAAACATGCCCGATGACCTGAGCCGCGTGGACCGGCTTGTGCGCTCCAGCGCGGGCGAAGTGACCGAAGGGATCATCCAGCGCAATCCCGACACAGGCGGGCCACGTCTGGCCTTTACCTTTATGGCGGGCGACGCCGATTGGGCCGAGTTTCGCGCGCAATTGCGTCTGGACGGCGCGCCGCTTAGCGAAGTGTGGCTCTACC
Source organism: uncultured Tateyamaria sp. (assembly GCF_947503705.1). GTDB lineage: Bacteria > Pseudomonadota > Alphaproteobacteria > Rhodobacterales > Rhodobacteraceae > Tateyamaria. Next base: position 178,766 of record NZ_CANNES010000002.1, read on the forward strand.
GGTGGACCAGATCGTAACGCCCGCCCCCCTTCGCGCGGACATGCCGCCGCGCGCGCCGCTGGACATGCCAGCGCAGAACTTCGCGCGCGCGCCCAATGTGGCACTGCCCGCGATAGACCGACCTGATCCCATCTGGCGTTTGGCGGTCTTTTTGCCTGCCCTGATGGCCACCGGGCTTATGCTTTGGGGCCTGCACGGACTGTTCGCCACAAGCGGGATGACAGCCTTTGAATATGTGCTTTTGGTGCTGATCGGGGCGACTTTTGTCTGGGTGACTTTGGCGGTGTCCACGGCGGGCGTGGGCCTTGCCGGCCGACTTGATCCAGTCGCCGGGCCGCAGATGGCTGGCCCGTTGGACGTAGCCCTTTTGGTGCCAATCTATAACGAGGTGGCGTGGGACGTTTTTGGCAATGCCAGCGCGATGCTAAATGACCTGACCCACCAAAAGGGCGGGCACCGCTATACCTTGTTCGTGCTCAGCGACACCCGAGACGAGGGCATCGCAACGCAGGAATGGCAAGCCTTTGCGGCCCTCCAAGACAGCGCACCGGATGGTATCGCGGTGCATTACCGACGCCGCTCTGACAACGCCGACAAGAAGGTCGGCAACCTCGTCGACTGGATCACCGGTTGGGGTGCGGCCTATGAGGGCATGGTCGTGCTGGACGCCGATAGCCTGATGACCGGGCGCGCCATTGCGCGCCTGTCATCTGAACTGGCCGCCGACCCCCGCGCGGGACTGATCCAAAGCTTTCCACAACTGATCGGGGCCGACACGCTGTTTGCCCGGATGCAGCAGTTTTCCAATGTCGCTTACGGCTGGCTTTTGGCCGAAGGGCTGGCGCATTGGTCGCGAGACGAAGGCAACTATTGGGGCCACAACGCGATCATCCGCACCCGCGCCTTTGCTTCTGCCGCAGGGCTGCCGCATCTTCAGGGCCTCTTGGGCGGTGACGATTTGATCCTGAGCCATGATTTTGTCGAGGCGTCATTGCTGCGCCGTGCCGGCTGGCGCGTGCGGTTCCTGCCCCGGGTCTCGGGCAGCTTTGAGGAAACGCCCGGCACACTCATCGACTATGTGTTGCGCGACCGCCGCTGGTGCCGAGGCAACCTGCAACACCTGCGCCTGCTGACTACGCGGGGCCTGCACCCGGTCAGCCGCTTTCACCTGTTTCAGGGTGCGGCGGCGTACCTAATGTCCCCCGCCTGGTTTGTCCTGCTGGTATTCTGGACCCTTTTGGGCCGCGACGCGGACACCAACGTGATCACCTATTTCAACGAGGCGAATCCGCTATTTCCCAACTGGCCCCCGGCCATGACCCACATCGACAGCGCCATTTTCCTTGTTGTGATGTATGCGATGCTTCTCACGCCCAAGATCACGAGCGCCGCAATCATTGCCACCAATCGCAAGGCGGTGCGGCTTTATGGCGGCAGGCGGTCCTTTGGGGTGGCGGTGCTGTTTGAACTGGCCCTGTCTGTCGCCTATGCGCCCATCATGATGATCCAGCAAACCCGCGCCGTGCTGCGCAGTCTCTTGGGCCGCAGCGAGGGGTGGGTGCCCCAACAACGCAACGCCCAGGCCTATCCACTGCGGGTGATGCTGAAATTTCACTGGGTCGAGACGGTCATGGGCTTGTTGCTGGTGGTTGGGCTGGCTGCAGGGTTGGTGTCATGGTGGCTGTTGCCGATTATGATCAGCCTTGTTTTGGCCGTGCCCCTGTCAGCGCTGAGTTCGGTTAACCTGCGCACTCGTGCACCTGCCGCACTGCGCCTCGACAACCCGCTGACACTGCGCGAACCCGCCATCGTGGTCAGCGCACGGGCGGCCCGGGCAGACATGCGCGGGCAGATTGATACGCCCAACATCGCCGCCGAATAATCCGGACGGCAAAAGACCGGCGCTGTTTCCAGCGGCCGGTCTTTTTGTCTAAAAGCTTGTTGTTAGAGTGCGACGCGCGTCGCCAGCCCTTTTTCCTCGGCCACTCTTGCAGCCACGGACGCCACCGCCAGATCCTGCAAACCAACGCCGGTGCCGTCAAAGAAAGTGATCTCGTCCTCGCTGCTGCGCCCGGCATGTTTGCCGTTGATCACGTCGCCGATGGGGGTGATGTCACCCTCGGAAATCAGCCCATCCGCAATGGCGTGCTGTGCCTCACCGATGGTGATGGATTGGGCAATCTCGTCGGCAAAGACAGTGGCGCCCGCAAGGATATTTTTGTCTACCTCCATCTTGCCCTTGGTGTCCGTGCCCATGCACGCGATATGTGTGCCGGGCCTAATCCAATCGGCCATCATCAACGGCTCAAAGGCAGAGGTGATGGTGATGATGACTTCGGCCTGCGCGCCCAGTTCTTCTTGGGTCACGGCTTCAAACGCCAGCCCCAGTTCCTTGGCCACTGCACCAAGGCGGGGCAGCATGTCAGGATGCGGGTTCCAGGCAACAACCTTTTCGAAATCGCGCTGCTCGGCTGCAGCGCGCAGTTGGAAGGTGGATTGGTGGCCTGACCCTACCATCCCCAGCACGCGTGCATCCTTGCGCGCCAGATGCGCAATGGAGACCGAAGACGAAGCCGCTGTGCGCACCGCCGTCAGGTAGTTCCCGCCCACCAGCGCCTGCAACTGGCCCGTATCCGGGTTGAACAGGAAAATGGTGGACTGGTGGTTGGTCAGCCCCTTGTCCATGTTGCCAGGCCAAAAGCCGCCCGACTTCACGCCCAGCGCTTTGCCCGCCCGGTCAAATCCCGACTTGAACCCATAAACCGCATCCGCATAGCCAATCGCCTCGCGGATGACTGGAAAGTTGTAGGCATCCCCGCGCGCCATCGCCCCAAACACCGCTTCAACCGCGTCAAAGGCGTCTGACCGGCTGACGACCTGGGCGCAAACCTCTTCGCTGATGATAAGCAGGCCTGCGTTCTCAGATGTTGGGGGTGAGGTCATGTGATCGTTCCTTGTGCGTTCGATGATAAGAGGGCGCGCATGTGATCCGACGCGCACCCCCGTCCAGTACGGTTTTGTCAGTAAGCCTTGCCGCGCGCCGATACGGGCCAAATCGTCTCGACCTTGCCGTTGCGCACGCCCACATACCAATCGTGCACGTTGCAGGTCGGGTCGCAATGCCCGGGCACCAGCTTGAGCTTGTCATTGACTTTCAGCACCCCATCTGGGTCGGCCACTACGCCATGCTCGTCCGAGCATTTGACATATTCAACGTCCGTGCGGCCAAAGATCGTTGGCAGACCACTATCGACCGATTGCGCCTTCAGGCCCGCATCCACGATGGCTTTGTCGGCCTTGGCGTGGCTCATGACGCTGGTCAGGATGAACAATGCGTTCTCCCACTCGCCCTGGTCGATGCGGTTGCCGTCCTTGTCCAGAATGCGACCGTAATCAGCATCCATAAAGGCGTAAGACCCGCATTGCAGTTCGTTGAATACACCCGAAGCACTCTCAAAGTAGTAAGAGCCCGTGCCGCCACCGCCGACGATATCGCTTTCGATCCCTTCCGCTTTCAACAGCTCAAGCGTCTCGGCCACTTGCTGAATCGCAATGGCGGTTTTGCCCTTGCGGTCCTCATAGCTGTCCATGTGCTGCATTGCGCCCTGATAGGCCTGAATACCTGCGTATTTCAGGCCGGGGGCCGCATCGATGGCCTTGGCCAGATCCACGACGGGTTGGCCGTATTGCACACCGCACCGGCCGGCACCTACGTCAATCTCGACCAGGCACTCAATCTGGGTGCCGTGACGCTGTGCAGCCTCGGACAAGTCCGCAACATTCTCTATGTCGTCTACACAGCAAATGGTGCGCGCGCCCAGCTTGGGCATGCGGGCCAGCCGGTCGATCTTTTCGGGCTGGCGCACCTGGTTTGAAACCAGAACGTCCTTGATGCCGCCCCGGGCGAACACTTCGGCCTCGGATACCTTCTGGCAGCAGACACCGACGGACCCGCCCAATTTCTCCTGCAACAAGGCCACATCGACTGATTTGTGCATCTTGCCGTGCACACGGTGGCGCATACCGTGAGACTTGGCAAAATCGCCCATCTTCTTGATGTTCCGCTCAAGCGCATCAAGGTCCAGCACCAGGCTGGGGGTCGCGATATCGGCCTCATCCATGCCGATGGAGGCAGGGATATCAAAACCAACTTCGAAGTCTTCGAGTTTCACTTGCGTGTTCATGTTCTTCCTCCTTAACCCTTGATCCAAGGGAGTTTATCCAAATCCACATTGCCGCCCGTCACGATGACGCCCACGCGCTTGCCTGCAAACACGTCAGGGTTTTTCAAGATGACAGCCAGCGGCACCGCACAGCTGGGTTCCATCACGATCTTGAGGCGCTGCCAGGTCAGCTTCATCGCGTCGATGATCTCTTGCTCGCTTGCGGTCAGCACGTCCTCGACGAATTGCGAGACAAAATGCCAGGTGTTTTCTTTCAGCGGCACCTTGAGGCCGTCCGCCACTGTCACCGGCGCATCATCCGCAATGATATGACCCGCCCTGAAAGACCGCGCCGCATCGTCCGCCTGATCCGGCTCTGCCGCGTAGATTTTCACATGCGGGGCCAGGTTCGACAGCGTCAGGCAGGTGCCCGAAATCATGCCGCCGCCACCGATGGGGGCGACAACACAATCCAGATCGCTGATCTCTTCAATCAGTTCCAGCGAACAGGTCCCCTGCCCGGCAATCACCCGTGCGTCATTGTAGGGGTGCACAAACTCGGCCCCGGTTGCGGCCTGCACCTCGGCAAACACCGTCTCGCGCGAGGTGGTCGATGGCTCGCACTCGGTGATAATCCCGCCGTAGCCTTTGACGGCATCCTTTTTGGCCTGCGGGGCCGTACGAGGCATCACCACATGGCACGGAATACCCCGGCGGCCCGCTGCATAAGACAGCGACAGCGCGTGATTTCCCGAGGAATGCGTGGCGACACCGTTCTTGGCCTGCTCGTCACTGAGGCCAAAAACCGCATTCGAAGCCCCGCGCACCTTGAACGCCCCCGCCTTCTGAAAGTTCTCGCATTTGAAAAACAGCTCGGCCCCGGTCACACCGTTCAGATAGGTCGAGGTCAGAACCGGCGTATTGTGGATATAGGGTTTGATGCGCGCATGGGCTGCACGCACATCGTCAATGGTCAGGTCCTGGCCCGTGGTCGTGATGTCCAGCATGTGGTGGTCCCCCTCAGGCTGCGTGTTGGATTGATGCGGCGCGGCTGGTGCGCAGGTATTCCTGCGCGGCGATTGTCCCGCTGCCCAAAGCCACAGGATAATTCAGATCGGCCATGCCCATCTCGACCGTGGCAAGGCCTGACAGCACCATCGTGTCGGTCAAACTGCCCAGATGGCCGATGCGGAAGGCCTTGCCATCCATCTCGCCCAGACCCACGCCAAAGGACACGCCGTAAGCGTCAAAGACGTGGCTGGTCAGAGCATTACTGTCAAAACCCTCAGGGACATAAATGGCGCTGACCGTGTCGGAATAGAGGTCAGGCGACTGCGCCACGAGGCTCAGGCCCCAGCCATCTACGGCACGGCGCACGGCCTCGGCCAGACGGAAGTGGCGAGCATAGACGTTCTCCAACCCCTCTTCGAACAGCATCTTGAGGCTTTCGCGCATCCCGTAAATCAGTTGCAAGGGGGGCGTGTACGGGAAGCCGCCAGAGGCGTTGGCCCCCATCATGTCTTTGAAGTCAAAGAACGTGCGGTGCAGCGTGGCACCATTCATCGCGTCCAGTGCCTTGGGGCTGACGCCCAGGATCGCCATGCCAGTGGCCAGCATGAACCCCTTTTGCGAACCGGACACTGCGATATCAACGCCCCACTCGTCCATACGAAAATCCATGGAGCCGAGCGAGCTGACACAATCCACGAACATCATCGCCGGATGGTCGGACGCATCCATCGCGGAGCGCACGGCGGCAATATCGGATTTCACACCGGTAGCAGTCTCATTGTGCGTAACAAGCACGGCCTTGATCTTGTGGCCCTTGTCGGCGCTCAATGCCGCTTCGAACTTGTCCGCCGGTGCACCGCTGCCCCAAGGGCATTCAATGATCTGCACATCGAGACCATGACGTTCACACAAGTCGATCCAACGGTGGCTGAACATGCCGTAACGGGCCACGAGCACCGTGTCGCCTGCGCTCAACGTGTTGCAGATGGCAGCCTCCCAGCCGCCGGTACCGCTGGCGGGAAAGGTAATGACAGTGCCGTCCTTCGTGCCGAACACCTTCTTGGTGTCCTCTAATACGGGCGCGAATGTTTCGACGAAATCAGGGGCGCGGTGATCGCGGGTCTGGACCTGCATGGCCGCTCGCAAGCGGTCGGGGATGTTAGTCGGGCCGGGAATAAAGACCGGGTTTTGGTCTGACATGGTGCGTCCTCCTGAATGTGTTGCACAAGATAGAGGCAGGCCGACTCATTGCAATTTTTTCGTAAAATATTTTCCGCAGGGCGAAATTAATCGTAATTATATGTTTTTATTTATTTTTTCTTTTTCCAGAATCCGTGGTCCGTTTTGAGGCAGAAAATACTCTCCCCCGCAAAACCCTTCTGATGTAAGCAAACCCCATGGATCAGACGCCCGAAAAACCCGCCAAACGCAAACGCGGCAGGCCCAAATCTCAGTTCAATGATGCGCCCACCGAGACGCTGCAATCGGTGGACCGCGCCTTGGTTGTGCTCAAAGCTGTCGCACGGTTGGAGCGTACGACGCTTTCGGATCTGGCTTTGGCGCTCGCCATTCCGACGGCGACAGCGCACCGCGTTCTCAAGACCCTACAAGCCCAGGACTTCGTCGCCTTCGACGAGGACACTCAAGACTGGATGGTAGGGATAGAAGCATACCGAACAGGTGCGGCCTTTCTCAACCAAAGCAATCTGACCCAAGTGGGTCACACCGTCATGCGCGCGCTTATGCGCGATACCGGCGAAACGGCCAATCTTGCTGTGCACGACAAATTCGAAGTGGTGTTCATCGGGCAGGTCGAAACCGCCAACCCCATCCGCGCATTTTTCCCCCCTGGGTCACGGTCGTCGATGCATGCCTCGGGTGCGGGCAAGGCGATCCTGTCCGCCCTTGGTGCGGATCAGGTCCAAAAGCTTTTGGCTCGCGTCACACCAGAGCAGTTCACCGAACACACGATTGCAGAGCCTCAGGCGCTTTTGGCCGAGCTTGACCGCATCCGGGTCCGCGGCTGGTCTTTCGATCGCGAAGAACGATACCTCGGCATGTCCTGCATCGGATCAGCCATCTATGATCGCAACGCTCAGCCCATTGCGGCGGTGTCGATCTCGGGGCCCAGCACACGCTTTGACGACGCCAAGGTGCCGGAACTTGGCACCGCGGTGGCCCAAGCTGCATCCGAAATCACACGCCAGACCGGCGGCCGATCACCCACCACATGATGCACAGCCCCTTGTGCGGGCTGCCCGGCTTGCCCTGCGCTGTCCACCCTGACTAAGCTGAGCGGACCGCAGCCGGAGACAGCACATGCCAATTCGAAACCGTTTTGCCGAACTTCACCCCGAAATCACCGCTTGGCGGCGCGATCTGCATGCCAACCCCGAATTGCTTTATGACACCCACCGGACCTCTGCGACGGTCGCGGACAAGCTGCGTACTTTTGGCTGTGACCAGGTGGTCGAAGGCATCGGGCGCACCGGCGTTGTCGGCGTAATTCATGGCAAAACCAATCGCAGCGGCAAGACCATCGCCATGCGTGCCGACATGGACGCCTTGCCGATCCTTGAAGCCACGGACAAGCCCTATGCCTCGACCGTACCCGGCAAGATGCACGCCTGCGGCCATGATGGGCACACCGCCATGCTGCTCGGTGCTGCGCAATATCTGGCCGAGACCCGCAATTTCGACGGCACAGTCGCGGTGGTCTTCCAACCCGCCGAAGAGGGCGGGGCCGGCGCTGATGAGATGGTCAAGGATGGCCTCATCGACCGGTTCAACGTTTCCGAGATCTACGGGATGCACAACTCGCCATTGCTGCCCTTGGGCAGTTTTGCCATCCGACCCGGTGCGTTTTACGCTGCCGCCGATACGTTCACGATTGAAGTGGCGGGCAAAGGCGGACACGCCGCACGTCCCAACAACACCATCGACACCACGCTCGCGGGATCTGCCATCGTCATGGCCCTGCAATCGGTGGTGTCACGCAACACCGACCCGCAACAGGCCGCTGTCGTCTCTGTCACCAGTTTTAGGACGGAGAGCGAGGCGTTCAACGTGATCCCGGAACGCGTCACCCTGCGCGGCACGGTGCGCTGTTTCGACATGCAGGTCCGCGCCGACACATTGCAGCGGATCGAGGATATCGCGTCGCTCACCGCTCAATCCTATGGGGCAACAGCCACGTTGGAATGTGGCGATGTCGCCTATCCTGTCATGTCCAACCATGCGGCCGAAACCGACCACTGCATCGCCGCCGCACGCGCCGTTGCGGGCGATTGCACCCCCGACGCGCCACGCACCACGGGTGGCGAGGATTTCGCCTATATGCTCCAAGCCTGCCCCGGCGCTTATATCCAGATCGGCAACGGGATCGGCCCTGGGCTGCACCACCCCGAATATGACTTCAACGACGAAGTGATCCCGGTGGGCTGTTCATATTGGGTGACGCTGGCGGAACAACGGCTGGCCGCCGCGTGACCGGCATGGATTTGCGCGCAACGCATCCCTATCCGTCCCGCCGCTCCCCGGTTCTGGCCGAGAACGTCGTCTCGACCTCACATCCCGTGGCCGCGCAAGCCGGTTTGGCGATGCTGGCGCGCGGCGGGAATGCCGTGGATGCGGCCATCGCGACGGCCATCACTCTGACGCTGGTTGAACCGACCGGAAACGGCTTGGGCTCTGACGCGTTTGCAATTGTGTGGGACGGATCAGAGTTGCATGGGCTGAACGCATCAGGTCGGTCTCCCAGCGCCTGGACGCCAGAGCGGTTTGCAGGCCACGACGCCATGCCCTTCCGCGGTTGGGAAAGCGTCACCATACCCGGCGCTGTTTCTGCCTGGGTCGCATTGTCGGACCGGTTCGGCAAACTGCCCTTTGCCGACCTTTTTACCCCCACCATCGGTTACGCAGAAAACGGGTTCGTGGTCACGCCCATCATAGCAGAGCTTTGGCGGCGCGCGGGTGAAGAACTGGGCGACCAACCCGGCTTTGCCGCGGCGTTCCTGCCAAGTGGCACGGCCCCAAAAGCGGGCGAAATGTTCACAAACGCCGCCATGGCCAAGTCCCTGCGCCTGATCGCAGACACCAAGGGGCGCGCCTTTTACAAAGGGGAACTGGCCCAGACCATTTGCGCCTTTGCCGCCGAACATGGCGCGGCGCTGACCATGGCGGACATGGCTGCCCATGCACCGGATTGGTGCGGGACCATCGCCAAATCCTTTGACGATCTAACCCTGCATGAAATCCCTCCCAACGGGCAGGGCATCGCCGCCCTGATTGCCCTGGGCATTCTCTCCCACACTGGCATCCGCGATCTGGATGCCGATGACCCGCAGGCGTTTCATCTACAAATCGAAGCCGTGAAGCTGGCGCTGGCCGATGCCGAGGCTTATGTGGCTGACGCTGAACACATGACAGATGTGACCAGCGATGACCTTTTGGGTGACAGCTATCTGGCAAGGCGCGCAGCTCGCATCGACCCGGCCAAGGCGCAGGATTTCGGCGCAGGCGCGCCCAAACAGGGCGGCACGGTCTACCTTACGGCGGCTGACGCGTCGGGCATGATGGTCTCGTTCATCCAGTCGAACTATGCCGGTTTTGGTTCTGGCGTCGTGATCCCGGGCACGGGTATCAGCATGCAAAACCGCGGCGCGGGGTTCAGCCTTGATCCCACCAGCCCCAATTGCGTCGGCCCGAACAAACGGCCCTTCCACACGATCATTCCCGGGTTCCTGATGGGGCCGGACGGCCCAAGGATGAGCTTTGGCGTGATGGGCGGACCGATGCAGGCGCAAGGTCACGTCCAAATGGTTCTGCGCACGCAACTGTGGGGGCAAGACCCGCAAATGGCCGTGGACGCGCCGCGCTGGCGCGTAACCGAAGGGATGGGCGTGGCCATCGAAGACACGATGCCCGAAGGCATACTGAGCGCCTTGGTCGCGATGGGCCATGAGATTTCTCTCGAAGCGCCGGACAATGCCTTTGGCTTTGGCGGGGCGCAACTGATCTGTAAACTGCCCGGCGGTGGTTATGCCGCCGGTTCAGACCCGCGCAAGGATGGGCAGGCCGTCGGGTACTGAGCCTGAACACAACAATGCCGCCCACAACGGGGCGGCATTATCAAATGCGCAACGGGCGCGATCAGGCTGTGCCCAAGATCCCGTTAAGCGTGGCGGAGGGCGCCATCACTGCCGCCGACTTGGCCGGATCAGAATGGAAGTATCCGCCCAGATCAACAGCGGCACCGCGCCCTTCGGACAGCTCTGCCACGATCTTGTCCTCATTTTCGGTCAGTGCTGCCGCGATGCCTGTGAAATGTGCCGCAAGTTCTGCATCGTCTGACTGGGCGGCCAAAGCCTGCGCCCAATAGAGCGCGAAGAAGAAGTGGCTGTCGCGGTTGTCTGGCTGGCCGACCTTGCGACCGGGGGACTTGTTGTGGTCCAGAATGCCTTGGGTCGCCGCATCAACAGCCTTGCCCAAAACTGTAGCCTTGGCGTTGCCATTGACCGCGCCGAAATATTTCAGGCTCTCGCCCAGCGCACAGAACTCACCCAGCGAATCCCAGCGCAGGTGGTTTTCTTCGACCAGCTGCTGCACGTGTTTGGGGGCCGAGCCACCCGCGCCCGTTTCAAACAATCCTCCGCCATTCATCAACTTGACAATGGACAGCATCTTGGCCGACGTGCCCAGTTCCAGGATGGGAAACAGGTCGGTCAGGTAATCGCGCAGCACGTTGCCGGTGATGGCAACGGATGTTTTGCCCTCGCGGATGGCCTCGAACGACACGCGTGTCGCCTCGCGGGGGGCCATGATCTGGAATTTGTCGGTCAGACCGGCTTCCATCAGCGCGGGCTCGACCATCTTGATCAGTTCCGCATCATGGGCGCGGGTCGCGTCCAGCCAGAAAATCGCCTGGCAGTCTTCAGCCGCCTGACGCTCAATCGCCAGCTCAATCCAGTTCTCGATCGGGGCCTTGCGCGTGCTGGCCGACCGCCAGATGTCACCCGCTTCAACCACGTGGCTGTGCAACTCGTCGCCATTGGCCGCAATCATGCGGACGGTTCCGTCGGCGGGGATCTGGAACGTGGTGGGGTGCGAGCCATATTCTTCGGCCTTTTGCGCCATCAGACCCACGTTTTGCACAGTGCCAGCGGTGGCCGGATCCAGCGCGCCTGTCTCTTTGAAATAGGCAATCGTTTCATCATAGACTGCCGCATAAGAACTGTCGGGGATGACGCAGTTGCTATCTGCCTCTTTGCCATCCGGGCCCCAGCCTTTGCCGCCCGCGCGGATCAGGGCAGGCATGGAGGCGTCGATGATCACGTCCGACGGCACGTGCAGGTTGGTGATGCCCTTGTCGGAGTTCACCATGTAAAGAGGCGGACGTTCCGCCATCAGCGCGTCGATCTCGGCCTTGATGGCCGCGCCATTTGGCATCGTGTCGATTACGTCAAGAACCGCACCAAGGCCCGAGTTCGGATCAACACCGGCAGCGTCCAGCGCCTCACCATGAGCGTCAAAGACCGGCTTGAGGTAGGCCATGACCGCATGTCCAAACAGGATCGGGTCCGAAACTTTCATCATCGTGGCCTTCAGGTGCAGCGAAAAGAGCGTGCCGTCCACCTTGGTCACCTCGATCTGTTCCGCAAGAAAGGCATCCAGCGCCTTGGCCGACATGAACGTTGCATCAACGATGGTGCCCGCAGGAAACTCAACGCCGTCCTTGAGCACGGTGATGGTGCCGTCGGCGGCCTCGTGCTCGATGCGCACAGGGCCCGCTTGGCGGCCGCTCAAAGTCACCGAAGTCTCGTTCGAGCGGAAATCGCCCTCTGACATAGTGGATACGCGGGTTTTTGATTCCGCTGACCATGTGCCCATCGAATGCGGATTGGCCTGCGCATAGGCTTTGACCGCTGCCGCCGCACGCCGATCCGAGTTGCCTTCGCGCAAAACCGGGTTCACCGCCGAACCCTTGATCGCATCATAGCGCGCGCGCACTTCTTTTTCTGCGTCGGTGCCGGGCTCTTCGGGATAGTCCGGCAGGTTATAGCCTTGGCCCTGCAATTCCTTGATCGCCGCCACCAGCTGCGGAACGGAGGCCGAGATATTGGGCAGCTTGATCACATTGGCAGTGGGGTTTTTCACCAGTTCGCCCAATTCGGCCAGATCGTCGGCCTGGCGCTGATCTTCGGTCAGATGCTCGGGAAACGTCGCAATGATGCGGCCCGCAAGCGAGATATCCTTGGTGCCCACAGAGATGCCCGCAGCATCTGCAAAGGTCCGAATGATCGGCAGCAAGGACGCTGAAGCCAGCTGTGGCGCCTCATCAACCTTGGTGTAAATGATGTCGGAAGGCGTGCTGTCTGCCATGTGAAAAACCTTTCTGTGATGAGCTGTCATTTTACGGGGCGCATATCCAAAATCCACGTGACTTTCCAGCCTTACCGTAACCCTGGACAGTAGCGGTCTTGTTTGTATACCGGTGTATACATAGATGCCGCACAGCTTTCCAGTGACCAAAGTGCCGCGCCTTCCGGGGGCGAATTTGATCTTGCTGGATACGGGCTGTAGCGTCGCGAAAAGACCAAAAGGACAAAGCGCAACATGCCTGATACCGTCATTGATCCGCCTCGCGTCCCATACCTGCCGGTTGTGGGCACGGGTGCACTCTTTCCCGTGCGCCGCGTCTATTGCATTGGACGCAACTACGCCGCGCACGCCGTCGAGATGGGGCATGACCCGGATCGTGAGGACCCGTTCTTTTTCCAAAAGAACCCCGACAACCTCGACCCATCAGGCGTCTTTCCCTACCCTTCACGCTCGCAGGACGTGCATCACGAGGCCGAAATGATGGTCGCGCTGAAATCAGGCGGTAGGGATATCCCGGTGGGTCATGCGCTGGATCACGTGTTCGGCTATGGCCTCAGCCTAGACATGACGCGGCGCGACCTTCAGGGCATTCAAAAGAAAATGGGCCGCCCATGGGAGATCGGCAAAGCCTTTGAGCGCTCTGCCCCCTGCGGGCCGCTGCATCCGGTTTCGCAGGTGGGTCACCCGGACAAAGGGCGGCTGGAACTGACGGTGAATGGCGAAACCCGGCAGGAGGCAGACCTGGACCAGATGATCTGGAAGGTGCCCGAGATGATCGCCTATCTGTCGGAATACTTCGAACTGGCCGCTGGCGACGTCATCCTGTCGGGCACGCCTGCGGGCGTGGCCGCCGTGCAGCGAGGCGATAAGATGGCACTGCGCATCGAGGGCCTTGGAACGCTAGAGGTGACAGTCACCTAAGGCTGGTTGGCAAAGACCACATTTGCCATGTTCTGCAACAGCGCCGGCAGCGGATCAGGTGGCGCACCATCCCCGCGCGGGTAATTCCTGTTTGCCAGAAAAGCGATGGACAAACCCTGATCGGGCCAGACCCACAAGAACGTACGTGACCCAGTGCTGGCCCCGTTGTGCGACACAAGGCGACGCCCGCCCGCATCCGTTCCGACGTTCCAAGCGTAGGCACGCCCGCCCGCATTGGGCAGTGGGTTGAACATCACATTGTCGCGAAACGCAGCCGAAGTCAGGCGCGCACTGCCCGCCAACCAACCCAGTCGAGCCAGGTCCATGGCATTGGCTTCGGTCCCGCCCACGGTCACTTTCCAGCTGCTGTTGTCATAGGAGGTGCTGTTGGTCTGGGTGCGATAGGGTTTGGTGCGATGCGACGTCTCGACAGGACGGCGATCGGCATACATCGCGCGCAGACTGGGCAGACCAAAGGGATCAGCCAGCTCCGAGCGCAGCAGGTCTTTGTAAGCTCGTCCCGTGGCCGATTCCATCGCCGCCCCCAGCATCCCGTAGCCATGGTTCGAATAGGTTCGCGTCTGGCCAATGGTACATCCCGCCACGCCATCAATAAACTGGATCAGGGGCGTGTCGTCATACCGGCTCAATGCGTCCCGTTGAGACTGAAAGTGGCTGGTGTAATCACGGTTGTCCGGCTGATGTCCGCGCCCATAAGAGCCGATGCAAGCTGTATGGCCCAGAAGGTTGCTGAGCCGGTGGGTGTGAAAGCCTGGCAATTCCGGCAAATGCGTCCGCGTGAAATCCGTACTGGCTATGGAAACCGGGCGGCCATTCTCCAACCGACCCCGTTCTTCGAGCCGACCAAAAAGGCTGCCCGCGACCGCCTTGGACACCGACGCCAGATAGTAGACGGTGCTGGCATTGGCTGCACGACCTGCGGACACGTCAGAAAACCCATCGCCCCGCTGCCAGATGCGTGTGCCGTTCAGCACAATGGCGGCCGATACGCCGGCAGGCGCGTTCGACCCCATGGACGGGATCAAACCGTCAAGCAGCTGATCCAACTGCGCCTTTCCGGCATAGCGGGCACGGTCGGGATAGGCCTCCATCCAGATGGCGCCATAGCTGTCGCCTTCGCGCTCGAAATCGACAGGGCGATACCCCTCGTCATTCAATTGGCGGAACAGATTGGTGTAGGACATCGCACTGCGGTTGGTGCGCACGGTGACGCGGCCCTGAATGCCCCGCTTGAACAACACGATATAGCGGATGTTGCCGCTGTCATTTTCGTAGCGTTCGTAATCCACCAGCCGGAACCCCTGGGCGGTCTTTTCATTCACCAGATCCTGATAGGTGGCGCGGTCAATGCCCCGGCGAAAGAACGTGTCCTGGGGCCGCGGGTCATCATACCATATGGCGGCAAAGCGCAGACCATCATCGGTCATGTAAGCTTCGGCATCGACAATCACCCGACCACGGGCCGCCTGTTCCTGGTTTTTTTCGCGAAAGCTGGTGCCGCTCAGATTGCGCCAAAGCGCCCAACCGATGTTTTCACGGTTCTCGATCCAGACCCCGGCAAAGGTCGTGTTGCCGCCCTTGCGGAACCCTTCGATATCGGTGGCGCGCATGCCGTTGCCGGTGTGCACGGAAAAACGGGCGCTGTATTGGGCAGACGTCAGGTCATGCTCCACTGCCCAATCGCGCCCATCATTGCGCCGCCAGTTCTGGGCATAGCGGGTGCGCGACCCGTCCTTGTAGACATCCACGTCGCCAATGCGAAACCCCTGGGCGCGGTAGCGCGTGACATTGGCATCAAAGGTTTCGGCTGAAATATCGCGCCAGGACGGGCCGGTATTTCCGGGCACCGGCGTAAACTCGGCCCCCTGCGCAGGCATGAGAAAAGCAAAAAGCGCGAACGCGGCGTGGCGAAAACGGATCATGGCAACACCTTCAAAAATTGGACTTGAAATATTCAACCATAAGTATCTGAGGGCGCTAAAGTTCGATCAAGTCAGGGCTCCCGCACTTGACAGCCACCAAAACAGCGCGATGAATCATTGGCGATTTTCGGCTTCTGGCGCATGGTCATATCAAATATTTCCGATACGGAGCTTTTGAAATGACCCCTACCCTGGACGACCTGAAACGCATTGCCATCGACTATACCGCTGCCTGGAATTCCAAATCACCCGAAGCGGTCGCTTCGTTCTATGCCGGCGACGGCAGCATCACCATCAACCGGGGCGAACCTTGGGAAGGGCGGGTACAAGTGGCAGAGATGGCCGCAGGCTTTCATGCTGACGTGCCCGATCTGACACTCAGCTGCGATGACATCCGACTGGCAGGCACGCACGCCGTCTATGTCTGGACGTTCACAGGCCATGATGCCGAAACAGGGCATCCTCTGAACATCAAGGGATGGGAAGAATGGGAATTGGACGAGGATATGAAAGTGTCAAAATCCCTCGGCTGGTTCGATGCCGAAGATTACGCGCGTCAGGCAGCAGGCACCGCCTGAGCACCTGCCTCAGCCTTGGGTCCAGGCGACCGTCGGCAAGCCACGTTTGATCCAACCGGGTCCAGCGCCTGATCCCAACATGCCCTCTGGTACGTCAATGATATTGGTGAAGCCCGCCTTGATCAGCCGGTTGCTGATCGCTCGTGACCGCACCCCACGGGCACAAATCAGCGCGACGGGAACATCCGTCCGCCCCTTGGTCTGTTTCAGTAAAGCGTCGGTGAAATCGCGGCGACGCATATCGAGGGGCACAGCCCCTTCGCCAATGCCCGTATGGCTCCACTCGTCTGGGCGACGAATATCAACCAGCAGCACTGATCCCGCCACCGCGGCCGCGTGGGCATCCGGGGTACTCAGGGTCCCGTCCCCACCTGCTTGGGCGGTGATGTTGAACCAGCGGGCACCAAAAACAGTGCCGCCGACGATTGCGGCCCCACCCAAAAGCCCGAAACCCCGGCGCGTCATGCGCGCCGGGGTCTTGGCCCGTTCGGGTGAGGGTAGCCCGGACGGGTCCGTCATCTTCAGCTCTCCGGTGCGGCGCTGGTGAATTTGGGGATCGTGTTGGTCGACGCAGGCTTGGGATCAAGCGACACCCAGTTGTTTTCCGACAAGGTGATGTTGCCGGGAATGTCTTCTTCCCAGAAGCCCACAACCACGTCTGTGATGTTCAAAAACAGCTTGTCGTCCACGATACGCCACAGGTTCGGGTTGCCGGGCACTTTGCCGCCTTTGGCCACGCCATAGGCGCAGTGGCCGTCATATTGGGGTGCGTATTTGGCCGGATTGGCCAGGAACGTGTCGCGGTTCTCTTCTGAGGAAAAGGCGAATGTGGCCCCGTTGTAATCTGCGGTGATCGACGCCTTGCCCGGAACGCCAGCCGTCTGTGTTGTACCGATAGGGTTCGATGGCAGGCTGAAATAGGCCACCACATCATAGCCTGAAACGGCAAAACCCGTCTCGTCGACATATTGGTCGCCCGCAAAGGCGGATGTGGCAAAGGTCAGCGCGCTCGCAGCGGCTGCGACGGTCAGAGTAAAGCGGTTCAACATGATAGGGTCATCCTTGGGTCAACATGGGGTCCGCAAGATCGCTGTCTTGGTGCGGATGATCAAAGGATAGGCCTGTTCTGTCCAGCATGTCAGCCGGCCTCGCGCCGTTGTGACCGATCGGTCACTTTCTGTGAGCGGGATGTTTCAAGCACCTCAGCGCAAGCGCGGTGGTTTGTCCGGGTCCGACCCCGGAGCCACCGCATCAGGCGCACTGACA
Source organism: uncultured Tateyamaria sp. (assembly GCF_947503705.1). Lineage (GTDB taxonomy): Bacteria > Pseudomonadota > Alphaproteobacteria > Rhodobacterales > Rhodobacteraceae > Tateyamaria. The sequence goes on from NZ_CANNES010000002.1 coordinate 196,028, forward strand.
AGGGCGGGTTGCGGCAAGTCAAAGCGCAAGCCCACCCGCGCCAGCCGTTCAGTCACCGGATCATTGGCGTCGAAAAACCCCACATCCATCGCCCCCGCCTCGATCCCCGAAAAGGTCAGCGCCTCGGATGCGGCGCGGGCCAACGCGCTTTCAGCCCCCGGCACGGTGCCAACAAAGGCCAGCATATGGCCGCGTGTCGCCGCCGCATCCGCCGTGCCCACAAGATAGGCCATTTGCGCCAGCCCCGTCGCCGTCGCCAGCTTGGCATCTATCGCCTCAATCAACACATCCGGCAGACCCTTGGGCGCGGACACCTCGGCAATGCGGGCCTCAACCTCATCCGGCCCATGCTCCAGCGTTTGGGCCAACCATTGCACCCCGTCCGCCTCCAAAAGGAAGGCCGAAGGTCCCACATCAAGGTTCAGGCCAAGGCCCAGACCCTGTTCGGCCAAAAGCCCCGCAATCACCCGCCCAGACAGAGCCGCATAGGGGGCGGCAGCCCCCACAAACTGTGTCAGACGCTCCTGCCGGTCAAAGACCAGAACGATCTGCCCGGTGCCCGGATCAAAGATCTGCGGCGTGACCTTGTCGCCCTCGGCCTCGCCTTCGAGCAGCAAAAACAGCTCTGCATCTCCCAACCGCTCATAGAAGCGCAGGCGCACCGCATCATCGTTGGGGGCCGCAACCATCGCCGCATGGGCCGTATCAAGAACAGTCTCAGTCATGTCAGCACCTCTTGAACCCGGGCGCGCAAGGCGGGCAGCACGTCCGCCGCGAACCAGGGATTTTTCTTGAGCCACCCGGTATTGCGCCAGGACGGGTGAGGCAAGGGAAAGGCGCGAGGCGCATAGTCGCGCCAGCCTGCAACGGTGTCGGTGACGCCCGTCTTGGTCCCCAGATGCCAAGACTGCGCATAACCTCCGATCAATAGAATCAAAGGCACATCGCCCACATGATCCATCACGGGCGCGCGCCACGTTTTGGCACATATCTTGGGCGGCGGACGGTCACTGCCTTTGGCGTCATAACCGGGAAAGCAGAAGGCCATTGGCACGATGGCCAGCTTGTCCCGATCGTAGAACGTGGCCTCGTCCATCCCAAGCCAATCGCGCAGCCGATCGCCCGACGGATCGGTAAAGGGCCGCCCGCTGTCATGCACCCGCGCACCGGGGGCCTGCCCCGCGATCAGAATACGCGCGCCGGGTTTGAACCAAACCACCGGGCGCGGCGCGTGGCCGGTTTCGGTTGCGGCAAAGCGGTCGGCGCAGATGCGGCAGGCACGAATGTCATCAGGCAAATTCATATGTCTCAGCTATGGGCATTACGCGCCCTTGGCAATCATTTCGATATCTGTCGAAATAAAACTTGCGCACAGCATTCATTTCGATAAAGCTAGAAATATGAAAATGGAATCGCCCCTCCCGCTCGACCTCACCCGTGCCGCCAGCGCCTTTGCCGCGCTTGGGTCCGAACAACGCCTGTCTGTATTGCGCACGCTGGTGCGTGCGGGCCCTGAGGGCCTCAGCATCGGCACGTTAGGGGAACGCACGGGCGTTACAGGCTCCACCCTGACCCATCACGTCAAAATCCTCGCCACGGCAGGGCTTGTCACGCAGGCCCGTCAGGGCCGCTCGATCATCTGCGCCGCCGTCGCCTTTGACGAAGTGCAAAGCCTCTCCAACTTCCTGCTCACCGAATGCTGCGCTGACAGCCCGAAGGGATCGACCAATGGCTGATACAACCACCTCTGCCGCGCCAACCGCACGTTGGTTCACCCGGATCGACCGCGTCTGGATCGCAAGCGCGGTCTTGATCGCCCTCGTCGCGGTCTTCGACCTGCCTCGTGTTGACGATGTGGTGATCTTTGCCGCCCGCGCCCTGCTGGGCACCCTGCCCTTTGTCCTTTTTGCCGTCTTCGCAATTGCTTATCTCAAGGCGACGGGCGCGGAAAACCTGCTGGCCAAGGCGTTTGAGGGCAATCCGGCCCGAATGATTGTCATGGCGGCCCTTTTGGGTGGCCTCTCCCCCTTCTGTTCGTGCGAGGTCATCCCCTTCATCGCGGCCCTTTTGGCCGTCGGGGCCCCTTTGGGCGCGGTCATGGCCTTTTGGCTGGCCTCGCCCCTGATGGACCCCGCGATGTTCGCGATCACCACGGGCGCCATCAGCATTGAATTCGCACTGGCCAAGACCGTCGCGGCCATCGCCCTGGGCCTGTTCGGCGGGTTCGGCACGCTGATGTTGTCTGGCACATCGATGTTCGCAAACCCCTTGCGGGAAAAACCTGCCGTCGGCGGATGCTGCGGCGTCAAAGCGCCTTTCTCGGCCAAGCCCGTCTGGAAGTTCTGGGGCGATGCCACCCGCATCAAAGTCTTTCGCGAGGCGGGTCTTGAGAACGGGATTTTCCTTCTGAAATGGTTGACGCTGGCCTATGTGATCGAAGGGTTGATGGTCTATTACATGCCTGCTGATCTGATCGCCAATATCCTCGGTGGGGGCGGTCTGGGCACCATCATCCTGGGCGCCTTGGTTGGGATGCCTGCCTACCTGAACGGCTACGCCGCGCCGCCCCTCATCGGCGATCTTCTGGAACAGGGGATGGCCCACGGCGCGGCCATGTCCTTCATGATCGCGGGCGGTGTCAGCTCGATCCCCGCCGCCATCGCGGTCTGGGCCCTCGTCAAACCACGCGTCTTTGCCGCATATCTCGGGTTTGCCCTCACCGGGTCGGTTCTGGCCGGGATTGCGTGGCAAATGATGGCCTGACCCGGTCACGCAAAAACAAAACGAAGTGAACCGTTACCCCGCCCCCGCGCGGGGTAACGCGTATGAGGCAATCGGTTGTCTTTTCCCCGGAAACAATACCCAGCCATAACTGTACATTTATCTACAACTTGGACATAATGTGGCCAAAGTCGGTGATTAGACCGTTAATACACCTCTGGTAAGGGGGGAACGGATTGCCCACCTGAATGAGGGGGCACATGAGCAGCACACCGCGAGGCACGCGATGCTAGAGTTCGAAAATGTATCCAAGTCCTTTTGGACAGGCACACAGCGCAAGGTGATCCTTGACCGTGTGTCTTTCCGTGTGGAGTTGGGCAGCTCGCTGGGGGTGCTCGCCCCGAACGGGACGGGCAAGACAACGCTGATCAACATGATGGCAGGGCTGGAAAAACCCGATGAGGGCGAAATTCGCCGAATGTGCAACATCTCGTTCCCGCTGGGCTTCATGGGCGGCGTGGTGCCCAAGATCTCGGCCCTGGAAAACAGCCGCTATATCGCGCGGCTCTATGGCCTCGACCCCGACTATGTGGAAAGCTTCTGCAAGTGGCTGTGCAATCTGGGCGAATATTTCGACCAGCCCTTGGGGACCTATTCATCCGGGATGCGGGCGCGGTTCTCCTTTGCGCTCATGCTGGCGCTCGACTTTGACATATACTTGATCGACGAAGGGATGCCCTCCAGCACCGATGTCGAGTTTAACCGAAAAGCGGGGGAGGTGCTGCAGGAACGGCTGCGCACCACCACCATCGTAATCGTGTCGCACCAGGCGCAAACGCTCGAAAAATTCGCGCGTTCGGCGGCGGTCCTTCTGGATGGCAAGCTGCACATGTTCGACACATTGGAAGAAGCGAAACGGCTCTATGACTACGAAACCCAAAGCTAGAAAGTTCCGCATCAAACGCTCGGCTCCGGCCCTAGGCAGCGCCGGCAACGACTCAGCACCCGAGGCGCCGCAGGCACGCCCAGCCGCGCCCGAACCAACCCCCAAAGCTGCGCAACCTGCGCGCCCCGCCCCTACGGCCGAGGTGGCGTCGCCGGCACAAGTCGCAAGCGAGAACACCATCGAAGCCATTCGCCAGGAAGGACTGACAGGCCGCCAACTGCGCATGGCCCGCCGCGTCGCGCAAAAGCATGAACTGGCCCCCACATCCGATTTCGACGCCGTGCGGCTCTTGCGTGCCAAGGGCATCGACCCGTTCCAACGCTCCAACATGCTCGAACTGGTGGTCCCCCAAGCGGGGGCCGAGCCGCATGAGGGCGGCGCGCCAGACGCCTTTGCCAACCTGCCTGCCCAGACCGGTGGTGCCGGTGCGGCCCGCACGCAATTGCCACAAACGGTGCCCGTCAAGAGACAGCAACTGCCCTCCACCGAGGTCAGCCCCGCCGAACGCCGCGCCGAAGAAATCCGCAACATCCAGCGCGACATCGCGCGCCGTCGCCGCAAGAAAACGGGCCTTTTGCTCATCCGGCTGGCGTTCTTCGTCATGCTGCCCACATTCCTCGCAGGCTACTATTTCTATGTCATCGCCACGCCGATGTACGCCACCAAGTCCGAATTCCTGATCATCCAGAACGAAGGATCGGGCGGCGCGGGCCCGCTTGGCGGTCTGCTGCCCACGCAATTTGCGACCAATTCAGACAGTATCGCGGTGCAAGGTTTCCTACAGTCCAAGGACGCCATGCTGCGACTTGACCGAGACGTGGGCTTCAAATCACACTTCACCCAGGACTGGATCGACCCGATCCAAAGGCTCAGCCCCGACCCCACAAATGAAGAGGCCTATAAGGCATACAAAAAGAACGTCAAAATCGGCTATGACCCGACCGAGGGCATGATCCGGATGGAAGTCGCCGCCGCCGACCCCCGCGTCTCGGCGGACTTTTCGCGCCAGTTGATCAACTATGCCGAAGACCGGGTGAACAACCTCTCGGCCCAAAAGCGTGACGACCAGATGGCCGATGCCCGCGCAGGCTTTGAACGGGCAGAGGCCGAGCGGCGCGCCGCCCAGGAAAACCTCGTGCGCCTGCAGATCGAAGGGTCCACGCTGGACCCGGAGGCCGTGATTGCCAGCTTGCGCACGCAGATCGGCAATCTCGAAACCCAGATCATCGAAAAGCGGATCGAACTGGCGAGCCTGCTGAACAACGCCCGCCCCAACCAAAGCCGGGTGGATGGCGCGCGGGGCGTGCTCGAGATTTACGAGCAACAGCTTGTCTTGCTCGAAAACAAGATGACGGACGTGTCGCAGGGTGAAAATTCGCTGGCCGAACTGGCGGCCCGCATCCAGATCGCCCAGGCTGACCTCGCCTCGCGCGACATGATGATGCAATCGGCCCTGCAACAGATGGAACAGGCCCGCGTCGAGGCCTCGCGCCAGGTCCGCTATCTGACCATCGCGGTTGAGCCGGTCGAGAGCGAAGAACCGTCATATCCCCGCGCATTCGAAAACACGATCTTGGCTTTCATCGTCTTTGCAGGCATCTATCTGATGATCTCGCTCACCGCGTCCATCCTCAGAGAACAGGTAACCAGCTAAGATGAAACATGTAGCGATCGCCGATCTGACCATCGGTAATGACCAACCGCTGACGGTCATCGCAGGCCCTTGTGCGCTCGAAGGGCTGGGCATGGGCCGCGATATCGCAGGCACGATGAAGGAAATTTGTGACGCCGCAGGCGCGCAATACATCTTCAAAGCCAGCTATGACAAAGCCAACCGCACCTCGCTGTCGGGCGGGCGCGGCATGGGGCTCGACGAGGGGCTGCAAGCTCTGCAAACCATCAAGAACGACATCGGCGTGCCCGTCCTGACGGATGTTCACAACGAGGGCCAATGCGCCATCGCCGCCGAAGTGGTCGACGTGCTGCAAATCCCTGCCTTCCTCTGTCGCCAGACCGATATGCTGCTGGCCGCCGGAAACACCGGCGCTGTCGTGAACATAAAAAAGGGGCAGTTCCTGGCCCCCTGGGAAATGCCCAACATCATCAGCAAGGTCGAAAGCACCGGCAACGAGCGCATTCTGCTGACCGAACGGGGCACATCCTTTGGCTACAACACGCTGGTGGCGGACATGCGGTCGCTGCCGCAGATGGCACAAACCGGCTATCCGGTGGTGATGGATGCCACACATTCAGTGCAACAACCGGGTGGCAAGGGCGGATCATCGGGCGGGCAGCGTGAATTCGCGCCCGTCATGGCCCGCGCGGCTGTGGCCATCGGCGTAGGAGCCGTGTTCATCGAAACCCATCCCGATCCCGACAGCGCGCCCTCAGACGGGCCCAACATGATCTATCTCGACCAGATGGCCGAAGTGATCGAGACTTTGATGGCCTTTGACGCGCTGGCCAAGGCGCGCCCCATTTCCATCTGAACGCCAAATTTCAAAGCGGATTTTTCAATGACCAAACCTGCTGCCACAGTGACGCAAAACACGTGGGAATTCCTGCGCGATCCCATGATCACCCCGACCGGTTTTCGCGAATATGACGCCCGCTGGAAATACCCGGACGAGATCAACCTGCCCGGCATCACAGCCCTTGGCCTTGGCCTCGGCACCCAAATGCAGCGGCGCGGGATTGAACCTGTGATCGCCGTTGGCAATGATTATCGCGACTATTCGCTGTCGATCAAAAATGCCCTGATGGTGGGCCTGATGCAGGCAGGCATTCAGGTCAAGGATATCGGCCCCGCCCTGTCCCCCATGGCCTATTTCAGCCAGTTTCACCTCGACGTACCCGCCGTCGCGATGGTTACGGCCAGCCATAATCCAAACGGCTGGACCGGTGTGAAAATGGGCTTTGAACGCCCCCTCACCCACGGCCCACACGAGATGAGCGAGCTGCGCAATATCGTGCTGAATGGCGAGGGCGAGACGCGTTCAGGCGGCGGTTACGAATTTGTGCATGGCGTGCGCGAGGCCTACCTGGATGACCTCGTGGGCGACTTCAAAATGACCCGCAAGCTCAAGGTGGTCTGTGCCACCGGCAACGGCACGGCAGCGGCTTTTGCCCCTGCGCTGTTCGAGCGCCTCGGCGTCGAGGTTGTGCCCAGCCACAATGAGCTTGACTACACCTTCCCCAACTACAACCCCAACCCCGAAGCAATGGAAATGCTGCACGACATGGCGGGCAGTGTGACTGCGTCCGGTGCGGATTTCGCCTTTGGCTTTGACGGCGACGGCGACCGTTGCGGCGTGGTGGATGACGAAGGCGAAGAAATCTTTGCCGACAAGGTCGGCGTCATCATGGCCCGCGATCTGGCCAAGCTTTATCCCGGCAGCACCTTTGTTGCCGACGTAAAATCCACAGGCCTCTTTGCGTCCGACCCGGAACTGCGCAAGCACGACATCAAGGCCGATTACTGGAAAACCGGTCACAGCCACATGAAACGGCGGGTCAAGGAACTGGGCGCTCTGGCGGGGTTCGAGAAATCCGGCCACTACTTTCTGGCCGAACCCATCGGGCGCGGCTACGATTGCGGCATGCGGGTCGCCGTGGAAATCTGCAAACTCATGGACCGCAACCCCGACATGAAGATGTCAGACCTGCGCAAGGCCCTGCCCAAGACCCATTCGACGCCCACCATGTCGCCTTACTGCTCGGATCTTGAAAAATACGACACGCTGGCGCGGATCGTGGACAGGCTGGCCGCTTTGCATGCCGATGGTGGCACGATTGCCGGACGCGCGATCAAGGATGTGGTCACGGTCAACGGCGCACGTGTGATTCTCGACAATGGCGGCTGGGGGCTTGTACGGGCCTCCAGCAACACGCCCAACCTCGTCGTGGTCTGCGAAAGCCCCGAGAGCGAGGCTGAGTTGCGCGCTGTCTTTGCCGACATAGACGCGATCATCCGGACCGAACCGTCGGTGGGCGACTACGACCAAACGTTCTAGCGCGACAGCGACACATCTGCGCAAGGCGTACCTGTCGGTGCGCCCCGCCCTTAGTCAAAGAGGCTGCGCAGGCCCTTCTTGATCTCGTCCTCGATCTTGGTCTTCGCCGCCCCTTCGAGGTCTTGTGCGGCATCGCCGCTCACGCCCAACTCTTCGGCCACGCGGTTGCGCACGGCCTCTTCAGCTTGCGTTTTCAGGCGTTCTGCCTCCTCGGCAAAGTTCAGGTCGATGGCCGCTTCCAGATCAGGCAGGATGCTGGGATTTGCCCAAGGCCCACGAATACGAACCGGAATAGCAATGCCTGTGCCCTCATTGGCGCGCAGCGCAATCGGTGTGAACGTATAGTCTATCGTCTGGGCCCCCAGACCGACCTGCCCCGCGCCCCGCGCCTCGTAATTGGCCAGTTTCAACAACAGATCATCATTGCGCAACACGCCCGCATCCATGGTCCATGTGGCGCCCAGACTGTCAAAAACGGTCGTGCCACCGCCCACAGCGCCGGACCGCATCAACCGGTCCAGATCAATGCCTATGATTGTGCCCTTGCCAAAGTTCACTGCACCCTGGCCCGACAGCGATTTCATGATCGCATCCACGGAAGACCCCGACCCCAGAAACGACATTTCGGCATCGGCCTGCCCCGTCAAACGTTCCAACCCGACGGCATCGCGCAGCAGCTCCTGCATCGCCAGACGTTGCGCAAACATCTTGCCGCCAACCGATAGGCCAGAGCGGTTGTTGATCACAAATTCGCCCGACAGCACGCCGGCATAGGCTGCCACTTCGCGCAGCTCGAACACCATCCGCGAATTGTCGTTGCGCAGCAGGGTCCGCGTGGCCCCCAGCTTGAACTGGCCCAAATCCACGCTCGACGCGGTCAGGGCAATCTCGCCATTAAAGGCGGCCAGACCGCTGGCATCAATGCGGTCCGTGGGCCATCCGCTGCCCACCGGCGCGCTTTCACCGCCGCCTTCGGTCGCACTGCGCAAATCAAGGGCCCCGGCATTCAGCTGTGCGTTGATCTGCGGCGTCCCATTCAGGCTTATATCGGCGGCACCGGTCAGGGCGTTGCCGCCCAGATCCGCCGTCAATCCGCGCAGCGACAAACGCCGGTCCGGCGTCAAAGTGATTTCGGTCGCAAGGTCTACCGACTGGCCCAGGCGCGCAGGCAGGCCCGGCTTTGGCAAAGCCAATGCAGCCAGAAATGCATCCGTGCTGGGCATATCCAAGGTCAGTTGCCCCGCCACTTCGCCCGCTGTGCTGGCACGCCCGTCCAGGGTCAGCGTCCCGCCGCCTGCCGTAATCTCGGCCTGAACGGGGCGAACCTCGCCCGTGATGAAGCCGGCAAACCCTCCAATAGTCGCGCTGACCTCGACGGGGCTGCCCGCAGGCTGCAAGCGGGCGGCAATATCGGCAGGCCCCAAACGCTCTGGCCAATCCAGAGTAAGGTCAACGTCCGAATAGGACACAAGGTCAGAGCCTTCAGCGTCATAGATCAAAGTCGCCTCAGTGACCTCCAACCGCTGGATCGACACCGCTTGCGGGGCACGGTCAGGGTCCACTTCAGTCTCGATCTGCGCCTCGCCGCTGGCATCGGTAAAGACCCAGCTCGCGCGGCCATCCGCCCGGCTTTCCAGCCGGATCGTAGGCCGGGTCGCCTCAATATTGGTAATGCGAATCTCGCCGCCCAGCAGCGCCATGACGTCCACACCTATGGCCGCGTTCTCCGCAGTCAGCATCGGCCCCTGATCAGACCACTCGGCATTGCCCACCTCAAGGCCGCCGGCACTGACCCCCAAAACGGGCCACAGCGTCATAGACACATCGCCCGTGATCGAAACATCGCGTCCGGTGGCCGTCCTGATCTGGTCCGCGGCCAGTTGCGCGATCCGCTCTTTGGGCAGAAAGAACAGCGACACCCCCGCAACAAGGATGATCACAAGGACAAATCCGATCAGGCGAATGATCCATTTCATGAGGCTGCTCCGTTCTGGCGACGTGTCGATGCGACACTACCGCGTGGAGTGTCGTAACCCCAACCCTTTTCCCCGCACAAGAGTTCCCCTATGAGGCTTACTATGAGCACAAACCCGCCAAATCTGCGCCCCGACCTCGCGCCCAAGGCGCGGCTTGACCCATCGCCTGCCGCGCAACTGGATGCCCGCACCCGCCCCGGACAGCCCTCCATCGGCATGGTCAGCCTCGGCTGCCCAAAGGCGCTGGTGGACAGCGAGCGCATCCTGACCCGGCTGCGGGCCGAAGGGTACGGCATTTCACCCGACTATTCCGGCGCGGATGCGGTGATCGTGAACACCTGCGGCTTTCTCGACAGTGCCAAGGCCGAAAGCCTTGAGGCCATCGGCGAGGCGTTGAACGAAAACGGCAAGGTTATCGTGACGGGCTGTTTGGGGGCCGAACCGGAATATATCACAGGTGCCCACCCCAAGGTTCTGGCCGTCACCGGCCCGCATCAATACGAACAGGTGCTGGATGCGGTGCATACCGCCGTGCCACCTGACCCCGACCCTTTCATCGACCTCTTGCCCGCGCGCGGGATCAGCCTCACACCCCGCCATTTCAGCTATCTCAAGATTTCCGAGGGTTGCAACCACAAGTGCAAGTTCTGCATCATCCCCGATATGCGCGGACGTTTGACCAGTCGCCCCGCCCACGCGGTCATGCGCGAGGCGGAAAAGCTGGTGGAGGCTGGCGTGCGCGAATTGCTGGTAATCAGCCAGGATACATCGGCCTACGGCGTTGATATCAAACATGCCGAGGCCCATGGCCACCGCGCCCATATCACCGATCTGGCCCGCGATCTGGGGTCGCTCGGGGCCTGGGTGCGCCTGCATTACGTCTATCCCTACCCCCATGTACGGCAATTGATCCCGCTGATGGCCGATGGCCTCGTGCTGCCCTATCTCGACATCCCGTTCCAACACGCCCATCCCGATGTGCTCAAACGCATGGCGCGTCCGGCGGCGGCGGCCAAGACCTTGGACGAGATTGCCGCTTGGCGCGACATCTGCCCTGACCTAACCCTGCGCTCGACCTTTATCGTGGGGTATCCCGGCGAGACGGAAGCCGAATTTCAAACCCTGCTCGACTGGATGGACGAGGCGCAATTGGACCGGGTGGGCTGCTTTCAGTACGAAAACGTGGATGGGGCCCGCTCAAACGCGCTGCCGGATCACGTGGCCCCAGAAGTCAAGCAAGACCGCTGGGACCGTTTCATGGAAAAGGCCACCGCCATTTCCGAGGCCAAGCTGGCCGCCAAGGTTGGCCAAACCATGCAGGTCCTTGTGGACGAGGTCGATGACGAGGCCGCCACATGCCGAACCAAGGCCGACGCGCCGGAAATCGATGGCAACCTCTTTATCGACGAAGGGTTCGAGGGCCTGAAGCCCGGCGATCTTGTCACCGTCGAAGTGGACGAGGCCGGCGATTACGATCTTTGGGGGCGGATCGTCACGACTTAACCGCGCCCCGCCACACTGCTCTGATACCGTTCAAGTTCAGTGATCAGCGCAGGGCCGTTCGGCACATCCGCACGCGCCGAAAACTCGGCCCAAACGGCACCGAATGGCATGTCCTTGAACTCTTCGGTCACGGCCATCCGTGTGGTGAAATCCAATGCATCTTCGGCCGTGCGCAACCGATCCCATGGCGTCAATAACGCCCGCAACAGCGCCTTTTGCATGTTGCGCGTACCAATGACCCAGGCCGCTGTCCGGCTGATGGTCGCGTCAAAGAAATCGAGGCCGATCCGCGTGCGCTCCAGCAGGTCCGCACTCACCAGTTCTTGCGCCATCTGCAAAATATCGTCGTTCAGCAGGATCACATGATCGCTGTCCCAGCGCATGGGCCGCGAGACATGCAGCAATATCTCGTCCAGCGACAGCGCCACCGCGCTCAGCTTGTCTGCAATGTTCTCGGTCGGGTGAAAATGGCCCATATCCAGGCACAAAAGCGTCTCGTTTCGGATGGCATAGCCCAGATAAAACTCGTGACTGCCCACGGTGCACGCCTCGACCCCGATGCCAAACAGCTTGCTTTCCACCGCATCCAGCATCGCCCCCTTGTCGTGACGTCTATCTAGCATGGTATCCAGCGACGCCTCAAGCCGCGCGCGGGCCGCCATGCGGTCCACGGGGATATCCTTGTAACCATCCGGCACCCAGATGTTATTTACACAGGCCGCCCCTTGCGCCGCGCCCATCACCGCGGCAATCTCGCGTGACCGTTTGCCATGTTCGATCCAAAAGTCGCGAATGCCAGCATCCGGGTGGCTCAGCGTCAGGTTATCATCGGCCTTGGCATGGGCGAAAAAGGTCGGGTTAAAGTCCAGCTTGATGCCGTGATCGTGGCCCCAATCGACCCAAGGCACGAAATGCTTGAATTCGATCTCGTCCCGATCCGGGGTGGCATCGGTGTCCAGATACATCGCATGCAGGTTCAACCGGTGCTGACCCGGGATCATCGAATAGGCAAATTCCAGGTCCGCGCGCAGCTCATCCGGGGTGCGGGCCCGGCCCGGGTGATTGCCCGTCGCCTGAATGCCCCCGCCCGACGCACCGGTCTTCTGCTCGAAGCCCACCACATCATCGCCCTGCCAGCAATGCATTGAAATCGGGATGGTTTTCAGCTGCGCCAGCGCCGCTTCGGTGTCCACACCCCATTCGGCAAAAGCGGCCTTGGCCGTGTCATAGCTCATGTTCTGTCCTTACCGCGTAAACGCCTGAACGTTGCCCGCGTCCACGTTGATGATGTTGCCCGTCGATTTCGACGACGTGTCTGCCGCCAGGAAATAGCAGGCCTCGGCAATGTCCTCAGGCAGGACAGAGCGTTTGAGCATGGAGCGGTTGCGATACATTTCCTCCAGCCCCTCCTTGTCGGTTCCATAGGTGTCGGCGCGCTGTTCCAGCCAATCGCCCTCCCAGATTTTCGAGCCGCGCAGCACCGCGTCAGGGTTCACAACATTCACACGAATGCCAGCCTCCGCCCCCTCCAGCGCCAAACAGCGGGCCAGATGAATCTCGGCGGCCTTGGCCGTGCAATAGGCGGCTGCGTTCGGCGAGGCCGCAAGGCCGTTCTTGGACGCAACAAAAACCACGGCACCGCCCATGCCTTGCACCCGCATCAGCTTGAAGGCTTCGCGGCTGACCAGGAAATACCCGGTCGACAGGATGTCCATGTTCTTGTTCCAGAGGGCCAGCGTCGTCTCCTCAATCGGGGCCGACGACGCAATGCCCGCATTCGACACCAGAATGTCCACGCCGCCAAATTCAACCGCCGCATCGGCATAGGCGGCGGCAACCGCGGCCTCGTCGGTGACGTTCATGTTCACCACACGCACCACATCCGCGCCGTAACGCCCCACCAGATTGGCCTGGGTCGCCGCCAGCCCTTCATCGTTTATGTCGGCCAACACAACACAGGCCCCTTCGGCCAGATAGCGCGACGCCGTCGCCGCACCGATCCCGCCGGCACCACCAGTGACCAAGGCGACCCGGCCCGCCAGCGATTTCGGCTTGGGCATGCGCTGCAACTTGGCCTCTTCAAGCAGCCAGTATTCGATGTCGAATGCCTCTTGTTCGGGCAGGCCCTGATATTCGCTGACCGCCGACGCACCGCGCATCACATTGATCGCATTGACATAAAACTCGCCCGAGATACGGGCCGTGGCCTTGTCCTTGGCAAAGGTGATCATGCCCACGCCGGGCACCAGATAGACCACCGCATTGGGGTCGCGCAGCGCCGGGCTATCGTCATGTTTGCAGCGGTCGTAATACGCGGCATAGTCCTTGCGATAGGCATCGACCTGTTCCGGCAGGCCCGCCAGAACAGCGTCCAGATTGCCCTCAGCCGGATCAAAAGGCACGACCAAAGGCCGGATTTTCGTGCGCAGGAAATGGTCAGGGCAGGACGTACCAAGGGCGGCCAGCGCCTCCATCTCCTTGGCATTCACGAACTCCAGAACTGCGTCACTGTCGTTGAAATGACCCACCATATGCTGGTTGCCCGACACAAAGCCCCTGATCGCGGGCATCAACCGGGCCGCAACGGCACGGCGGGCGTCCGCCTCCAAACTGTCATGCACAGAGCCACCAAACGCGGCCACACCATCGCTGCGCTCGGCCAACCAGCGGGTGGCCACGTTGATCACGTCGATGGTCTGGTCATAACACGCCCGGGCGGTATCACCCCAGGTGAACAGGCCATGGCTTTCCAGCACAACACCATCGGCATCGGGGTTCTCAACACAAAACTTCTCCAGCCAAAGACCCAGTTCGTAACCGGGCTTTTTCCAGGGCAGCCACCCGATCCGGTCGCCAAAAATTTTCTGGGTCAACGCCTCGGAGTTTTTCGAGGCCGCAATCGCAATGATTGCATCGGCGTGCACATGGTCCACATGTTTGCGCGGCACATAAGCGTGCAGGGGCGTGTCGATCGAGGCCGCGCGCGGGTTCAACATAAAGGTGCAATGGGGCAGATAGCCGACCATCTCATCCTCAAACTCAACCCCACGATACAGCGCCTTCAAAGCCTGCAACTTGTCCATATACAGGGTCGCAAACCCGTCCATCTTGATAGAGCCGATATCGCCGCCCGACCCTTTGACCCAAAGTACCTCAACCGTCTCGCCGGTCAGCGGATCAACTTCCTGAACCTTGGCCGAAGTGTTGCCGCCGCCATAATTGGTCACGCGCTTGTCCGAGCCCAGAATGTTCGAGCGATACAGCAAAAGCTCCGATTCGCTCATCCCCGCAGCGACTTGATCGTCCCAGCGCGGCTCAAGGAGCTGAGTTTCCAATGATTTCAACATCTTTCCTCCCGGTCAGCGCCACGCGCCTCTCAAATTTCTTGTCCCAAGGCTGAGCGGAGCGACCTGCGATGTCAATCATTTTCACTCAAAAACAATCATGCTGCACCGCAGTATGATTGGTAATGATCGTTTTTGATTGACAGGTGACCCGAATCTGCACACCGTAAAGAGCAAGGGAGGCCGCAATGCACGAAAAAGAACGCCACACGATCATCCTGTCCGCGGTCGAGGAACGGCCAGTCGTGACCGTCACGGACCTGTGCAACATGACCGGCGCATCAGAGGCCACGATCCGCCGCGACATCGCCACACTGGATCAGGAAAAGCTCCTGCGCCGTGTGCGCGGCGGGGCGGAGGCACTGACCCCGCCACAATTCGTGGGCCTCGCAGGGCGGCCGTTTTCGGTCAACGAAACCATGCGGATCGAGGACAAGCAGGCCATTGCCGCCGCCGCCGTCGATCTGTGCGAGGACGGTGACGCCATCATCATCAACGGGGGCACCACGACGTTCCAGATGGTCCACCCGCTGGCCAGCCGCCGGATGCAAGTCTTTACCAATTCGTTCCCCATTGCTGAACATCTGCTCAAACATTCCAAGAACACTGTGATGTTGTCGGGCGGCACCATTTACCGCGAGCAAAACATCATTCTGTCGCCATTCGACAACGACGTGACGCGCAACTTCTGCGCCCGGCGCATGTTTATGGGGGCGCAGGGTCTCGGCCCCTTGGGGCTGATGGAGGCAGACCCGCTCCTGATCCAGGCCGAACAAAAGCTGATCGGGCAGGCCGACGAACTGGTGGTGCTGGTGGACAGCAGCAAATTCGAACAACGCTCCAGCCTCGTGCTGTGCCCGCTGGCCCGGATCAGCACCGTCATCACTGACGACAACATTTCCGACAAGGCGGCTGCCATGCTGGACGCCGCCGAAGTGAAACTGATCGTTGCCCCACGGGGCAGCGCGCAGAAAGCCGTCGCCTCCTAGCAGGCGACCAATAAAGCGAACGATTTTAGGGAGGAAACCAATGAAACGTCGCACATTCACCGCACTTACCGCCAGCCTCAGCCTCGCGGCCAGCCTCATGGGCACATCTGCCATGGCCCAGGACAACATGCGCATCGCGCTGGTCGTCAAGGCGCTTGGCATCGGCTTTTTTGAGGCTGCCAATGAAGGCGCGCAAGAGGCCGCCGCAGAGCTGGGCAACGTCGAGGTCATCTATACCGGCCCAACCGACACCACCGCCGAAGGCCAGATCGAGGTGATCAACGCCCTGATCGCCCAGAACGTGGATGCCATCGCCGTGTCCGCCAACGACACCGACGCGCTGGTTCCCGCCCTCAAGCGCGCGATGCAGCGTGGGATCACGGTCATTTCCTGGGATTCCGGCGTCGCGGATGATGGCCGCATGGTCCACCTCAACCCGTCGTCCAACGCTCTGATCGGCAACATGATCGTCAAGCTGGCCGCCGACCACCTGCCCGATGGCGGTGACGTGGCGGTGCTGTCGGCCACGACCACCTCGACGAACCAGAACATCTGGATCGAAGAAATGACCAAGGTGCTGCCCAACTACCCGGGCATCAACGTTGTCTCGACCGTCTATGGAGATGATCTGGCCGACAAATCCTACCGCGAGGCCCAGGGCCTGATGCAATCCTTCCCGGATCTGGACGCCATTATCGCGCCCACCTCCGTGGGCATCGTGGCCGCGGCCCAGGCCGTTGCGGACGCGGGCAAGATCGGTGAGGTCAACGTGACGGGCCTGGGCCTGCCGTCTGAGATGGCGGGCGCAATTGAAAGCGGCGCGTCGCAGTCCTTTGCGATCTGGAACCCCATCGATCTGGGCTACTCCGCCACGATGATTGCGCATGCGCTGGCCTCTGGTGCCGCCACGGCCGCACCCGGCGCCGAAATTTCCATCGGACGCGTGGGCACCATCACGCTAGATGACAGCAACTCTGCCGCGATGGCCGACCCGTTTGTTTATGACGCGTCCAATATCGAGCAGTTCAAGTCGATCTTCTAAAGATCGGCATGGCCCCCGGCGTGGTCCCAACATCGCGCCGGGGGCGTCTTTCCCCCAAATCGAGTGCCTGCAATGCTCAAGCAAACGGATAGACCTGTGCCGTCGCAAGACGTGTCCCAAAGGCACGCCGTTCTGGCATTGAAGGGCATCACCAAAACCTTTCCCGGCGTCAAAGCACTCTCTGACGTTTCACTCAGCCTCTTTCCCGGCAAGGTCACAGCGTTGATCGGCGAGAACGGTGCGGGCAAATCCACGGTCGTGAAAATCCTGACGGGCATCTATCAACCCAACGGCGGCACAATCGAGGTCGATGGCATGCCCACCGCCTTTCCCGCGCCCCAGGACGCTGCGGATAATGGCGTCACGGCAATCCATCAGGAAACCGTCCTCTTTGACGAGCTTTCCGTCGCCGAAAACATCTTTCTCGGGCACGCCCCCCGCGGGGCCTTCGGGCTGATCGACCGCAAAGGGATGGTGGCCCAGGCCCGCGATCTGCTGAACAGCATCGGCGCCCAGATTGATCCCGAACACAAGCTGCGCGACCTTGGCATCGCCAACAAACACCTTGTCGCCATCGCCCGCGCCCTGTCCATCGACGCCCGTGTCGTGATCATGGACGAACCGACCGCCGCGCTCTCGCACAAGGAAATCGAAGAGCTCTACGAGCTGGTCGAAAGCCTCAAGGCCCAGGGCAAGGCGATCCTCTTCATCAGCCACAAGTTCGACGAAGTGTTCCGCATCGCCGACAACTACACCGTCTTTCGCGACGGCCAACTGATCGGGGACGGCGCCATCGCCGATGTGAGCGAAACCGAATTGGTCAAGATGATGGTCGGGCGCGACGTCAGCCAGATCTTTCCCAAACGCACACCCAACCCCGGCGACACTGTGCTCAAGGTCCAAGGTTACGACCACCCAACCGAATTTGACGACATCGGCTTCACGCTGCGCACCGGCGAAATCCTCGGCTTCTACGGCCTCGTTGGCGCGGGCCGCTCCGAATTCATGCAGGCCCTTTTCGGCATCACCAGAACCTCGGCCGGCACGGTCGAAGTCAACGGCAAACAAGTCGAAATCAGATCGCCCGCCGACGCCGTCGCCAATGGCATCGTCTACGTGCCCGAAGATCGCGGGGCCCAAGGCGCGATCCTCGATCTGCCCATCTTCCAGAACATCACGCTCCCCTCGCTGGGGCGTATCTCGAACAACGGTTTCCTGCAGTTGGCTGAAGAATTCAAACTGGCTCGCGACTATACCGAACGGCTGGACTTGCGCGCCGCCTCGCTCGACACGCCAGTGGGCAACCTGTCAGGCGGCAATCAGCAAAAGGTGGTTATCGCCAAGTGGCTCGCCACCCAACCATCAGTGATCATCCTCGATGAACCGACCAAGGGGGTCGACATCGGCTCAAAGGCGGCAGTGCACGAATTCATGGCAGAACTGGCGGCCCAGGGCCTCGCCGTGATCATGGTCAGCTCGGAAATTCCCGAAGTGCTCGGCATGGCCGACCGGGTTATCGTCATGCGCGAGGGACGCATCGCAACCGAGCTAGCGGGCGATGATCTGACACCCGAAACGCTTGTCCGCCACGCTGCCGGTATCTGAGGGGACCCGCCATGCTCAAACGTCTGATTTCCACCCGAGAGACGCTTCTGATGGCGGCCATCGTACTGCTGCTGGTCCTGATCTCGTCGCGCTTTCCCGCCTTTATCGGGCCATCCAACCTGGCGCGGGTCTTCAACGACACCTCGCCCCTGATCCTGCTGGCCATCGGCCAGATGATCGTGATCCTGACCAAATGCATCGACCTCAGTGTGGCAGCAAACCTTGCGCTCACAGGGATGGTCGTGTCCATGATCAACGTGGCCGCACCCGGCCTGCCCATGATCTTTATTCTGATGATCGCCGTGGGTCTCGGCACGCTTTTGGGCATGTTCAACGGCCTGCTGGTGTGGAAGCTCAGCATCCCGCCTATCGTTGTCACCCTTGGTACGATGACCATCTTTCGCGGAATTATCTTTCTGATTTCAGACGGAAAATGGGTGAACAGTCACGAGATGAGCGCCGCGTTCAAGGCCTTTCCACGCACCATCCTTCTGGGCCTTCCGGTCCTCAGTTGGATCGCGATCATCGCCGTCATCCTCTTTACCATCGTGATGACACGCACAACCTTGGGCCGCGCATTCTATGCTGCGGGCGGCAATCCCCATGCGGCCACGTATGCTGGCATCAACGTGGGCAAGACCCAATTCTGGGCCTTCACCATTTCGGGCGCACTGGCGGGGTTGGCGGGCTACCTCTGGGTGTCGCGGTTCGCCGTGGCTTACGTCGATATCGCGGGCGGGTTCGAGTTGGACGTGGTCGCGGCTTGCGTTATCGGCGGCGTGTCGATCATGGGCGGCATCGGCACAGTGGCGGGGGCCTTGCTCGGCGCCCTCTTCCTCGGCATCATCAAGAACGCGCTGCCGGTCGTCGACATCTCGCCCTTCTGGCAACTGGCCATCTCGGGCGGCGCGATCATCATCGCCGTGGCGCTCAACGCCCAAGCCAATCGCAAAAAGGGCCGCATTATCCTCAAACAGGCAGAACACGCGACATGAGCACCACCGACCGCCATATCCCCGACCGCCTGCGCTCCCGGCTGGAACAGCGGCTCAAAAGCTGGGAAACCTTGCTGTTGCTCGTGGCAATTGCCATCTTTGTAGCCAACAGCTTTGCCTCTC
Source organism: uncultured Tateyamaria sp. (assembly GCF_947503705.1). GTDB lineage: Bacteria > Pseudomonadota > Alphaproteobacteria > Rhodobacterales > Rhodobacteraceae > Tateyamaria. The sequence goes on from NZ_CANNES010000002.1 coordinate 215,285, forward strand.
CCTATTTCCTCAACGCCTGGAACCTCAGCGACGCCACCTTCAACTTTACCGAAAAGGCGATGATCGCCTTTGCCATGGCCCTGCTGATCATCTCGGGCGAGATTGACCTGTCCGTCGCCGCCATCATTGCGCTGGCCTCCACCGCCATGGGGGCGGCAGTCCAGATGGGCGTGGGCACGCCGGGTCTGGTGCTGATCGGGCTTGGTGTTGGTCTGCTTTGCGGCGCATTCAACGGGGTGCTTGTCACCCGCTTTGGCTTGCCCTCCATTGTCGTGACCATCGGCACCATGAGCCTGTTTCGCGGCATCAGCTTTATCGTGCTGGGTGATCAAGCCTACGGCGGTTATCCGTCGTCTTTTCAATGGTTTGGCCAAGGCTACATCTGGTGGGTGATATCCTTCGAATTTGTCCTTTTCGGGATCATCGCCGCGATCTATGCGGTGCTCTTGCACAAAACCAACTTTGGCCGCGCCGTTTATGCAATCGGCAACAACCCGACCGGCGCGATGTTCTCTGGTATCCGGGTGCAACGGGTAAAATTCACGCTCTTCCTGCTCACCGGTCTCATGTCGGGCATCGCCGCCGTCTGTTTGACCGCGCGTCTCGGCTCCACCCGCCCCTCCATCGCGACGGGGTGGGAATTGGAGGTGGTCACCATGGTCGTCCTGGGTGGCGTCAGCATCCTGGGCGGCTCGGGCACCATCGTGGGCGTCGTCATCGCGGCCTTTGTCATGGGGCTGGTCACCTTTGGGCTGGGCCTCTTGAACGTGCCGGGCATCGTGATGTCCATCGTGATCGGCGCACTTTTGATCGGGGTCATCGCCCTGCCCCGGCTCTGGTCCATGTGGCGGCGCGCCTGATGGAAAAATATGCCTTCAAGATGAAGCTCAACCCCGGTTGCCGCGCCGAATATATCAAGCGCCACGACGAGATTTGGCCGGAATTGACCGCCCTTTTGCAAGAGGCAGGCGTGTCCGATTATTCGATCCATCTGGATGCGGAAACGGACATCCTTTTTGCCGTACTGTGGCGTACGGATGGGCACGGGATGGACACGTTGCCCGCCCACCCCGTGATGCAGAAATGGTGGGCGCACATGGCCGACATCATGGAGACGCATCCCAGCCTTGAACCCATCGCCACGCCCCTTGAAACGGTCTTTCACCAGCCATGACCCCGCGCCACATCGCCGTCATCGACATTGGCAAGACCAACGCCAAGCTTGTGCTGGTCGATGCCGCCGACCTGTCCGAAATCGCGGTAATCACGCGGCCCAACGCCGTACGACCCGGCCCGCCCTGGCCCCATTTCGACGTCGAAGGGCATTGGGATTTTCTGCGCGCGGGCCTGCGCGACCTTCATGCCGCACATGGGATCGACGCCATCTCGGTCACCACCCACGGGGCCTGTGCTGCCTTGCTGGATGAAAAGGGGGACTTGGCCGCGCCGATCCTGGATTATGAACACGCGGGGCCCGATGATCTGGCCCGGGAATACGCGGCGATCCGTCCCCCTTTCTCGGAAACCGGATCGCCCAAGCTCGCTGGCGGCCTCAACATCGGCGCCCAGCTTTATTGGCAGTTTCGACAGGACCCGACCCTGCGGGGACGCACCGAAACGATTGTCACATATCCGCAGTTTTGGGGCGCTCTGCTGACGGGCAAAGTGGCGATGGATGTGACGTCGCTGGGCTGTCACACCGATCTTTGGAACCCGCATGAGGGTACGTTTTCATCGCTGGTGGCGGGGCTGGAAATGGCGGACAAACTGCCGCCCGTGCGCAAACCCTGGGAGGTGCTGGGGCCGATCTTGCCTGCCATCGCAACCGAGACGGGGCTATGCCCCGGCACTCCGGTCCATTGTGGTATTCACGACTCCAACGCTTCGCTCTTGCCCTACATCCTGGCGCATGACGCGCCGTTCAGCGTTGTGTCCTCAGGCACCTGGGTTGTCGCGATGTCAGTGGGCGGCACGCCAGTGGTGCTGAACCCCGACCTTGATGCCTTGATCAACGTGACGGCGCATGGCACGCCCGCCCCCTCCGCGCGGTTCATGGGGGGGCGAGAGCATGATCTGGCCACAGGCGGTCCTTATCCCGACCCCACGGATGATGATCTGGATGCGGTGATGGCGCGGCAGGTCATGCTGTTGCCTGCAGTTGTGCCGGAAACAGGACCGTTCAAAGGGCAAAGCGCCACCTGGATCGGCCCCGAACCCGCGGTTGGCACCGTACGGCGCGGGGCGGCGGTGGCCCTTTATCTTGCGCTGGTGACGGCGGAATGCCTGCGCAATATCGGCCATGCCGGCGCGGTCATTGTGGAGGGACCTTTTGCGGGCAATACGGTCTATCTTGAGATGCTGGCCGCAGCGACGGGCAGCGCCGTGTTTTCCGCCGCGGGCGTCACGGGCACCAGCGCAGGCGCCGCCCTGCTGGCTTGTGATCCAAAGACTGTGCGCCCGAGCCAGAACCGGCGGATTGTGCCGCCCGCAGAGCGCGTTGCACAGCTGCAAGACTACGCCCAAATGTGGCAAACGCATCTGGATCAGCGCAGCCTCTAAAGGAACAGGCAAACCTGTTTTTCAATGTTCTGCCGGGCGCGAAGAAGGGGAAGAATGACGCTGTATCCAGCAGCGAACGGCGCGGTTTGTCCCCGCGGGGACATAACAAAAGGTTAATTTCCGGCCCTCAAGGGACTTGAAAAATAGTTAATGTTCTTTATTTGTTCTTGCATGAGAGAACGGAGCATGACCCATGTCCTATCATTCACATCAACCGGGCCTGTTTGATCCTGCGCAGGGTGCGTTGCCGATTTCAGCGCCAGAGCCCGCGACCGAAAAACAGATTGCTTTTGCCCAATCGCTCGCCGCGCGCACCGGTATAAAACTGCCTGCGGCCCTCTTTCGCGACCGGGCCGCATTGTCGGCGTGGATCGACCGGGCCAAGCCCGCGCAGCCGAAGGGCCGTTTCGCCAACTACCCCAGCGCCAAACAGGTCCAGTTTGCCGAACGGATCGCGCGCCTCAAACGCCGACAGATCCCGAGCGAATGTTTCAAGGACAAGACCATGATGTCGCGCTGGATCGACGGGAACAAACCGCGCTGAGCCTGCGTCGGTTTGACCCTCTGTCATGGGCGCGCGCAGCCCTAGATGTGGAACATGACAGAGAAAACACGCGTCCTATACAATGCTGACTGCCCGGTCTGCCGGTTCGAGATTGACCATTACGCCGCCTATAGCGCGGCCAAGGCCCTGCCCATCGGCTTTGACGATCTGAACAGCGATGCCCTGCACGAATGGGGCATCAGCGCCGATGATGCCACGCGGCGGCTGCATGTCCTGAAAGACGGAGCACTCTATTCCGGCATCCCTGCGTTCATCGTGCTGTGGCAGGATATGCCGCGCTATCGCCCGCTTGCGCGGCTGGTATCCCTGCCCGGTGTGAATTGGCTGGCGGTGCAGGTCTACGACCGCATTCTTGCCCCCCTGCTTTATCGCTGGAACCTGCGCCGGATGAAGAAGGGTGCCGAAACGTCAACGCAGATGTGAGGGCTTTGACGCTGGACTGAGACCGTTGCAACCGTCAGGCTGGTGCCATGGCTTATCCCTATTCCTTGCGTGAAACGCTGGCCGATGCGTCGGTTCATTTTGTGGGTGTGGTTGGCGGGATCATCGCCTGTGTCGCTCTGATCCTGCACGTTGTGCAAACCCAACCGGTCGACGAGATCGCCGCCACCAGCATTTACGGCGGCGTCGTCATCTTTGCCATGATCGCCTCTGCCGCCTATCACCTGGTGCCGTGGGAGCGGGCGCGGCCCGTCTTTTTGCGGATTGATCACGCCTCTATCTATCTCAAGATTGCGGCCACCTACACGCCGCTGGTCGTATTGATCGGGTCCGGCTTTGCTTATGTGGTGCTGGCGGGGGTTTGGGCCGTGGCCTTGATTGGCGCGATTGCCAAGGTCTGTTTCTTGACCGCGGATGGGCGCGGCGCCTTGTGGCTGTATCTGGCTATGGGATGGGCCAGCGTGTTGCTGATCTGGCCCATGTGGCAATCGCTGCCCGGTATCGCCACGACCCTCGTGGTGGCAGGTGGCCTGCTTTATACTATTGGCGCGTTGATTTTTGCCCGCGACGGGATGCGTTATCAAAACGCCATCTGGCACGTATTTGTCCTGTCCGCCTCGGCCTGCTTCTTTGGTGCGATTACAGTCGGCGTCTCAGCCTGAGCGGGCGGCGAGATCGGCAAATTGCTGGGCGTTGCGGCAAAAGGCCGGAGTTTCGGAGACCGCCCCTTTTTGCTGGTCCAGCCATTCGGCGCATTCGCCAGGACGGGTGCAGCCCGTACAGCGCAGCACCATGTCGGCCAGATCGCCGGGGGCCATATCGGCGCGCATGGCCGCCTCTTCAAGGTCGAGCCCACGGGCGGTTGCCATACGGTCCACCAAAGCGGCGTGATGTTTCAAACGTGTGTCGGTCATGATCCAGCCCTTTCGCTGATGCCTTGCCTCTAACGTCACATGGGCCGGGCATGGGTCGCTTTGACCCAGATCAAATGGCGTCCAGATAGGCCCGCACGCAGGTCTGGACGTGCCGAAATCGGTCCCCGCCCAGATGTTTGCCGCCGTACCAGCGGGTCACGATGATCAGGTGATCCTTGAGGCCCTCGCGCATCAGCATGCGGATGATGACCATACCCGCACCACTTTCGCCGTCGTCGCCTTTGATCGGGCCACCGTTTTCTAGATCAGCCGCCCAGGTGTTGTGCGTTGCCTTGGCATAGGCGCGGTCCTGTTTGAGGTCGGCCAAAGCGGCATCGATTGCCGCCCTGTCGGTCACACGGCAACCCGAGACCGCGTATTTCGACCCCCGGTCGCTGAGGATTTGGCCCAGTTGTTTCAAGGTAAGGTTTCCCCCACCGGACGCCGGGGGCCGCCCGTGCTAGCGTGATTGCATTGAACGACGCTTTTTCCGCACTTTTTCTTTTTCGATGGATTTTGCACCATGGCATTCCTTCAATCGGTTCCCCCCTACCTGCTCGAAGTGATCGGGCTAGCCGGTTTTGCCCTTTATGTGATGAATTACGGGCTATTGACCATGCAATGGCTAAACAGCAACTGCGCGATGTATTTTGCTGTCAACCTGATGGCGGCCAGTTTTGTATTGATCGGGCTGGCGGGCAGTTTCAACCTGGCCGCTGCCCTGATCCAGGGGTTTTTCGTGGTGATGTCGACGCTGGGTCTGTGCCTTCGCCTGCGCAAGAGGGACGCCGCCCGCTAGAGCCCTGCCGCCGTGCGGCGCACAAGCGCGATCCGCTGGGCGTTGGGCGGGTGCGTGCCAAGGAACCGGTTGCCGGGGTCGGGGATGCGGTTGAAGAACTGGACCCCCACCACCGGGTCATAGCCTGCCCGGGCTGTCAGGATGGTGCCCAACTCGTCTGCCTCAAGTTCGAATTCCTTGGAAAAGCTGCGCGCGCCAACCGATTGGCCAATCCGGCCGCCGATTTCCACAGCCTCGGAATTCCCCCCCGACAGGGTCGCAGCAATTTCGCTGAACAGCTCTGCCCCGACTTGTGCATTCAGGCGTTGCCGTTGGATGTGCCCCTGGATGTGATGCGCGGCCTCGTGCCCCATGACAAAGGCAAGCTCGTCCACGTTGCGTGCATCGGCGATCAGCGCGGAGTTGAACACAATCACCGGCTGGTTTTCCACCTCTTTGTCCAGCGTCTGGAATGCGTTGGGGGGCTGGCCCCGTCGCGTGTCCACCAGAATGCGGAAATCGCAGTTCATGCCGCGCGTGCGGTTCCTGCATTCGCGTTCGGCCAAAGGCTCCATCACCTTGACCACCTCGGCAAAGGCCCGTTCGGCTTGCCGTTGCGTCCGCAGCTCGTCCGGTGTGTCAACCACTTGAAGCTCGGGTGTGGGGGGGGCACTTGATATGATCACGGGCTCGCACGCAACACAGAGTGTCGTCGCCGCCATCGCCAGGGCCCATCGCATCATTGTGTCACTGCCTCATGTCCGCATTGTGTTTCGGGTGATAGTATCACGCCCCCGGACCGCTTCCAGCCCCCATCACGCAGCCGTGTGCCCCTAGGCAAGCGGTCGCGGATCGCCTAGCCTGCCCTTATGTTTACGATTGAGCACGAATTTGACGCCACCGTCATCACACTGGTGGATGAAGGTCAGGCCCCTTTGGAAGAAGACGTCATCGTCAACAGCTTTGCCGAGTGCGTAACCGTCGAACAATACGACCCGCGCCGTGATGCTGTGGTCAGGATCACCCTGTCGCCGGAACAGCTGCGCGATCTGGCGGCGGCCCTGGATCTGCCCGAGGGGGTTTATCAGTTGCGTGACGAGACTGGCTAAAAAGGTCTGGACCTATGACCTGTCTCTGATAGCGTGCCAGCGATCCAAGGGGAGTACAGCGCATGGCCATCGGCACCAAAATCCGCACCTATTACCAGGGCGCTTGGCATGACGAGGACGTGGCCATCATGCGTGCGGCCGATCATGGCAGTTGGGTCGGCAGCACGGTTTTTGACGGGGCCCGTTTCTTTGACGGTCGCGCGCCCGACCTTGAGGCCCATTGCGCCCGGGTGAACCGGTCGGCCGAGGCCCTGATGCTTACTCCCACCATCACCTCGGGCGAGATTGTCGATGCGGTGCGCGAGGGCCTGAAGGCCTATGACGCCTCGGAGGCGGTCTATATTCGCCCGATGTATTGGGGCCTGGATGGGGACGCGTCGGGGATCGTTCCCAAGGCCGACACCACCGGATTTGCCATTTGTCTGGAGGCTGTGCCGATGGCGGATCAAAACGCCTCGACCACCTTGGGCCGGACGCAATTTCGCCGCCCCGTGCTGGAGGATAACGTGGTCAACGCCAAGGCGGGCTGCCTGTATCCCAACAACGCGCGCATGCTGGCCGAAGTGCGCCGCAACGGATTTGGCAATGCGCTGGTGGCGGATGCGATGGGCAATGTGGCCGAAAGTGCGACGGCCAACGTCTTTATGGTCAAGGACGGCGAAGTCTTTACCCCCATTCCCAACGGCACCTTTTTGGCGGGCATCACCCGCGCGCGGCACATCAGCAACATGAAGGCTGACGGGATCAAAGTGCATGAAACCGTGCTGACCTTTGGCGATTTTGCCGATGCGGACGAGGTGTTCCTGTCGGGCAATATGATGAAGGTGACGCCCGTTACCGGCTTCGAAGATAAAAGCTATCAGATCGGTCCCATCACGCGGCGCGCCCGCGAGATGTATTGGGATTGGGCAGCAAGCGGGGCGTGATCCATGGGCAAACCGGTTGAATTCTGGTTCGAGTTTGCGAGCACCTACAGCTATCTGAGCGCCGCCCGCGTCGACGCCGCCTGTGCTGCTGCCGGTGTCGAACTGCGCTGGCGGTCGTTCTTGTTGGGGCCGGTCTTTGCCGCGCAAGGCATGCGCGATTCGCCCTTTAACATCTATCCGATCAAGGGTGCGTATATGTGGACCGATATGACGCGGTGCTGTGCGGACCTGGACCTGCCTTTTTCCAAGCCCAGCAGCTTTCCACGCGGCAGTTTGCTGGCGGCGCGCATTGCAGCGGCCCACGCGGATGCGCCTTGGATCGGTGCCTTTGTCCGGGCGGTGTATCATGCCAACTTTGCGGATGATCGCGACATCGCGGATGACGCAGTGGTCACGGCGATCCTGAACGAGATTGGCCAGGACGCGGGCTTTGTGATTGCGCTGGCAACCACGGACACCGGCAAAGCGCAGTTGCGCAGCAATACCGAGGCCGCCTTGGCCAAGGGCCTGTTTGGTGCGCCGAGTTTCGTGGTGGGTGACACCTATTTCTGGGGCAATGACCGGATGGATCAGGCCATTCGCCACGCCCAAGACAGCTAACACACGGGATTGCGCGCGGCTTTGGCTTGCGCCATGGTGACGTCACCGAAGTGGAGGGCGTCATGCGCAAATTTATGGTCGTGCTGGACGATAGCCGCGAGTGTCTGAATGCGATGCGATTTGCCGCAATGCGTGCGTCGCATACCGGCGGGGGCGTGGCGATCCTGTCCGTTATCCCACCTGATGAGTTCAATCATTGGATTGGCGTCGGCAACGTCATGCGCGAGGAAGCCCGCGAGCGCATCCACGCCCATTTCGAAGTCTTCGCCAAATGGATGCGCGACAAACAGGGCGTTGACCCTGAGCTGGTGATCCGCGAGGGCCAACCCGTTGACGAAATCATGGCCCAAATCCATGAAGACGCCGAAATTGGCGTTTTGGTCCTGGGTGCGGGCACCGACAAGAAGGGCCCCGGGCCGCTGGTCACCCAGTTGACGCGGAACTCTGGCAACTTGCCCATTCCGATCACCATTGTGCCCGGCGATCTGAGCAAGGAACGGCTTGAGGCGATCACCTGATCGGCTCTGCCTGCCCCGGAACACACTTTAGAACCATTCCAAACCTTGACTCGGAGCATGGCTGAGCGCATATCCTACGATAACCCTCAGGAGATCCGCATGTTCATCCAGACCGAATCCACGCCCAATCCCGCAACTCTGAAATTCCTGCCCGGCCAGACCGTGCTGGAAATGGGCACTGCCGATTTCCCCACCGCCGAAGCGGCCACCAAATCCCCCCTTGCAGGTCGCGTCTTTGCCGTTGATGGCGTGACCGGCGTGTTTTTTGGCAATGATTTCGTGACTGTGACCAAGGCCGACAGCGTCGATTGGGATCACATCAAGCCCGCCCTTCTGGGGGCCATCATGGAGCATTTTCAGTCGGGCCAGCCCGTCATGGATGATGGCCATGCGCCCGCCTCGGGCCATGCCGAGCATGACGGTGAAGACGGCGTGGTTGTGGGCCAGATCAAAGAGCTACTGGACAGCCGGGTTCGCCCTGCGGTGGCCCAGGACGGTGGCGACATCACCTTTCACGGCTTTGATCGCGGCGTTGTGTACCTGCACATGCAAGGCGCCTGTGCCGGATGCCCGTCCTCGACGCTCACCCTGAAGATGGGCATTGAGAATCTGTTGCGCCACTACATCCCCGAAGTGACCGAGGTTCGCCCTGTCGCCGTCTGACGGCGCACCCGCCTTCACCGCGCGGTGCTATTGCGGGGCGTCCCGGTTGACGATGTCGGCCGCGCCGCGCACGGCCTCTTATTGCCATTGCGTCGACTGCCGGCGCTGGACCGGCGCGCCGGTGGCGGCCTTTGCCGCCTTTGACGCTGTGTCTGTTCACGGTCTGGGGGCCCCGGTGGTTCATCCCTCTGGGGCGGAGCGTTGGAATTGCGCCGATTGCGGGTCGCCGCTGGCCGCGTGTTTCGCCTATTTGCCGGACCAGACCTATGTGCCCGTCGGCATTCTGGACCAGGCGGATGCGATTGCCCCCGCCCTGCACAGTCATGCAGACAGCCAATTACCCTGGTTGCACATCGCCGATGATCTGCCCCGGTTTGAGGCCAGCGCCCGTTCCCGATTGTCGGGATCAGCAGATTGACCCGCCCCCTGATCCTTGGGTTTGACACCTCGGCCGCCCATTGTGCCGCCGCCTTGGTACGTGGGGATCAGACACTTGTTGCGCGTGGCGAGCCGATGGCCAAAGGGCAGGCAGAGCGGTTGATGGACCTGCTGCAAGAGGTGTTGGCCGCCGAAGGCGTGACCTGGCAGGACCTGTCGGCCTTGGCCGTCGGAATTGGCCCCGGCAACTTTACCGGCATCCGCATCGGGGTGTCGGCGGCACGGGGATTGGCCCTTGGCCTAGGCATTCCCGCCTACGGCGTCACCGGGTTTGAGGCGCGTCAGCGGTTGGCCCCTGAGGGGACGGCCGTTGCGGTCCCCGCCCCCCGTGCCATGGCCTATGTCGTGGCGGGTGCCACAGCACAGATCGTACCGCTGGCCAGCATCGCCGCCCCCGCGCCCGAGCCGGAGCCTGCCGCCCTGGCCCAAGCGATTGCGGCTCATGCCAGCACCGTGTGGCCCGCCCAAGTGGCGGCCCCCGCCCCCTATTACGTCCGCCCCCCCGATGCCGCACCGGCCCGCGATGCCGCCCCGACGCTGTTGCCATGACGCCTGAGGCTCTGGCCGAACTGCATCGCGCGGCGTTTACTGTCGAGCGACCCTGGAGCGCGGATGAGTTTCGCGATCTGTTGGAGGCCCGCCATACGCACCTGACCTGCGCCATGCACGGCTTTGCCCTTTGGCGCAGTGTGGCGGGCGAGGCGGAGTTGTTGACCCTCACCGTTGATCCCCAACATCAGGGTCGGGGCCTTGGCACCCGCCTGATGCAGCGTTGGATGGCGCAGGCCGCGCGGGGCGCCGACAGCGCCTTTCTGGAAGTGGCGCAGGACAATCTGGCGGCCTGTGCCCTTTATGCGCGTTGCGGTTTTGCGACCGTGGCACGGCGGCCCAAATACTATGCGCGCCACGATGGTGCGGCGGATGCGCTTGTCATGCGCGCCCCACTTGGCGCGGCCCCTGATCCGGCCGATGCCGCAGGCCCATAAGGGCCCGGACCGCTGTCGCCCAAGCCTTGGGCTTTGCCCCAAGGTCAGTGGAAATGGGCATGCCAAAGCGCGAAAAAGCGGTTGACCCCACCCCGCCCCTGCGGCCTAATCCCGTATGATCAATGCGATCCCGGGCCAACGCAGCCCTGCTGCCAGTGCCCCAAACACAAAATTCGGGAGAAATGACCACATGACCCTCATGCAGAAATTCCTCGGCGCAAGCGCCGCTCTGGCCCTGTCGGCTGGTGCCGCTGCTGCTGATCCTGCTCTGATCTTTGATCTGGGCGGCAAGTTCGACAAATCCTTTAACGAGGCGGCCTTTAACGGCGCACAGCGTTGGGCCGAAGAAACCGGCGGCTCGTTCCTGGAAATCGAACTGCAATCCGAAGCCCAACGCGAACAGGCCCTGCGCCGCTTTGCCGAAGCGGGTGCCAACCCCGTCATCACGACCGGCTTTGCTTTTGCCGATCCAGTGAACGCCGTTGCGGGTGACTATCCTGACACTAAGTTCGTCAACATCGACGGCTGGATGCCCGAAGTGCCTGCAAACGTGCAGCTGATCGGCTTTCAAGAGCATCAGGGTTCTTACCTGGTTGGCATGATGGCCGCGATGGCGTCTGAAACTGGCACCGTCGGCTTTATCGGTGGTATGGACATCCCGCTGATCCGCCACTTTGGCTGCGGCTTTGCCCAGGGCGTCAAAGCGGTGAACCCCGACGCGACCGTCATTGCCAACATGACCGGCACAACCCCATCGGCATGGAATGACCCCGTCAAAGGCTCCGAACTGACCAAGGCACAAATCAGCCAGGGCGCGGACGTGATCTATGCTGCGGCTGGTGGGACGGGCGTTGGTGTTCTGCAAACTGCGGCAGATGAGGGCATCCTGTCCATCGGTGTAGACAGCAACCAGAACTACCTGCACTCCGGCAAGGTCCTGACCTCGATGCTCAAGCGCGTTGATGTCGCTGTGTACGATTCCATGACCGCTGGTGCGGACATCGAAACCGGCGGCTTCACCATCCTGGGTCTGGCCGAAGATGGCGTGGGTTATGCGCTGGATGAGCACAATGCCGACCTCGTTTCCGCCGAAATGAAAGAGGCTGTCGACACCGCGCGTCAGCAGATCATCGACGGCGATCTGGAAGTGGTGGCGTACTACACCGACGACAGCTGCCCCGTTCTGGACTTTTAAGTTCGGGTGATCCTTTGTTCGGGCCGCACGGTTTGCCCCGTCGCGGCCCGGATTTTTCAGCTCCAACACCTTTCCCAGCCTCACGGACGCGCGCCTGATGACAGCCCCCGCCATCGAACTCAAAGGGATCTCCAAAGCATTTGGACCCGTTCAGGCCAACAAAGACATCTCGATCCGGGTCATGCCGGGCACTATCCACGGGATCATCGGTGAAAACGGGGCGGGCAAATCCACGCTCATGTCGATCCTGTATGGGTTCTACAAGGCCGACGCAGGCGAAGTGTTTATCTCTGGTCAAAAGACCGAAATCCCCGACAGCCAGGCCGCCATCGCGGCAGGCATCGGCATGGTATTCCAGCATTTCAAGCTGGTCGAAAACTTCACCGTCCTCGAAAATATCATCCTTGGCGCGGAAGATGGCGGCTTGCTTCGCCCGTCGCTCGCCAAGGCCCGCAAATCGCTGCTTGAGCTTGAACAGGAATACGACCTCAAGGTCGATCCTGATGCCGTGATCGAAGAGATCGGTGTTGGCATGCAGCAGCGTGTCGAAATCCTCAAGGCGCTTTACCGTCAGGCCAATATCCTGATTCTGGACGAGCCGACCGGCGTGCTGACCCCGGCAGAGGCCGATCAACTGTTCCGCATCCTGGGCCGCCTGCGCGAAGAAGGCAAAACAATCATCCTGATCACCCACAAGCTGCGCGAGATCATGGATATCACAGACACCGTTTCGGTCATGCGCCGGGGCGAGATGACCGCCACGGTCAAAACGGCAGACACCTCGCCCGAAGAACTGGCCGAACTGATGGTGGGCCGCAAGGTCTTGCTGCGGGTGGACAAAACACCGGCGCAACCTCGTGATGTGGTGCTGGACGTCAAGAACCTCAAAGTGCTGGATGATCAAGGCGTTGAACGGCTGCGCGGCATTGATCTGCAAGTGCGCGCGGGCGAAATTCTGGGCATTGCGGGCGTGGCTGGCAACGGCCAGTCCGAACTTCTTGAAGTGTTGGGCGGCTATGCCGATGCCACGGGCGACATCACCGTCAACGGTCAGGCCCTCGATCTGACGGGGCGCTATTCCGACGGGCGGTCGCGCCGTGAACGGGGCATTGCCCATGTGCCCGAAGACCGGCAGCGCGAGGGCCTGATCATGGACTTCAGCGCCTGGGAAAACACCGCCTTTGGCTATCACCGCGATGCAGCTTACCAATCCGGCATCCTGATGAACAACGCCGCGATCAAGGCCGACACCCAGGCCAAGATGGACCGTTTTGACGTGCGCCCCCCCCATCCGCATCTGGCGGCCAAGAATTTTTCGGGCGGCAACCAGCAGAAAATCGTGCTCGCCCGCGAGATCGAGCGGAACCCTGACCTGTTGCTGATCGGCCAGCCGACACGCGGGGTCGACATCGGCGCGATCGAATTTATCCACCAGCAAATCGTGGCTCTGCGCGATCAGGGCAAGGCAATTCTCCTGGTCTCGGTCGAGCTAGAGGAAATCCTGTCGCTGGCCGACCGGGTCGCCGTCATGTTTGACGGACGGATCATGGGCGAACGCCTGCCGGCGCAGACAGACGAAAAAGAACTGGGGCTGTTGATGGCGGGGATGAATACATGACCCCTTCTTTTGGCCGGAAATATCCTGGGGGAGGCCCAAGGGGCCGGGGGCAAAGCCCCCACAAAACATCGCGCGTGCGCAGCACACAATCAAATACCTGGGCAGATAACGGAGCAAACCAATGGACGTGATGCCCAAATGGGCCGAGGTTGTGCTCGTTCCACTGATTTCGCTGATCCTCGCGGCCATCCTGTCGGCTTTGGTCATCCTCGCCATTGGCGAAGACCCGGTGGCTGCCGTCAAATTGATGGTTTCGGGCGCGCTTGGGTCAACCTATGGCTGGGGCTATACCCTTTATTACGCGACGAATTTCATGTTTACGGGGCTGGCTGTCGCGGTGGCCTTCCATGCGGGCCTGTTCAATATTGGCGGCGAGGGCCAGGCGATGCTGGGCGGGCTTGGCGTCGCGCTGGTGTGTTTGTTCATCCCTTGGCCGCATTGGACGCTGGCCGTCTTGGGCGCGACCGTTGGTGCGGCTGCATTTGGTGCGCTCTGGGCCGCTATTCCGGCCTATTTGCAGGCCAAGCGGGGCAGCCATATCGTGATCACCACGATCATGTTCAACTTTATCGCCGCCGCCGTGCTGAACTATATGCTGGTGAACATTTTGCGCCCTGCGGGCTCCATGGACCCGGCCACGGCCCGCTTTCCCGAAGCCGTCCACCTGCCCTCGCTGCATGAAATGCTTGCGCCCATTGGCATCAACTTTTCCAAATCTGCCCCGGCCAACGTATCGCTCGTGCTGGCGATCATCGCCTGCTTTGTGGTTTGGCTGCTGATCTGGCGTACTTCGCTGGGCTTGGAAATCAGGTCCTACGGCAAATCGGGCCGCGCGGCGCGCTATGCGGGCATCGGATCGGTGCGCATTACGATGATTGCCATGCTCATCTCGGGCGGCTTGGCGGGCATGATGGCCATCAACAACGTGATGGGCGAAGCCGAACGGCTCGTCCTGAATGCTGTGGAAGGCGCCGGGTTTATCGGCATTGCCGTGGCGCTGATGGGCCGCAGCCATCCGTTCGGGGTTTTCCTGGCCGCCATCCTCTTTGGCTTCCTCTATCAGGGTGGTGCTGAACTGGCCCTTTGGACGTCGATCCCGCGCGAGTTGATCGTGGTCATCCAGGCCCTGGTGATCCTGTTTACCGGTGCGCTCGACAATATGGTGCGGATGCCGCTGGAGCGGATATTCCTTGCGATACGGCAATCGCGCGAGGCCAAAGCAACCAAGGCGGCGGAGTAAGCACATGAATTTCCTGGCCCTCTTTGACCTCTCCGTCCTCGACACCACAGTCCGTTTGGCCACCCCGCTGTTGTTGGCCTGCCTTGCGGGCCTGTTCTCGGAACGTGCGGGCATTTTCGACATCGGCCTTGAGGGCAAGATGCTGGCGGCGGCGTTCTTTTCCGCGGCCCTTGCCTCGATCACCGGGTCGGTCTGGCTGGGTATTGCGGCCGGGATTGGTGCGTCGCTGGTCTTGTCGGCGGTCCATGGTCTGGCCTCGATCACCTTTCGCGGCAATCAGCTGATCTCGGGCGTTGCTATCAACTTCCTCGCGGCCGGCATGACGGTTCTGATCGCCCAAGACTGGTTCCAACAAGGAGGGCGCACGCCGTCCCTGCTGACCGGAGGGCGGTTTGAGCCGATCACCCTGCCCTTTGCCGAGGCGCTCAGCACGGTGCCGGTCTTTGGTCCGATCTATGCCGAGCTGATCTCGGGCCACTCGATCCTGGTCTATATCGCGCTCTTTTGCGTACCGGGGACGTGGTACATCCTGTTCCGCACCCGCTTTGGCCTGCGCTTGCGCGCGGTCGGCGAAAACCCGGCGGCCGTCGATACGGCGGGGGTTTCGGTTGTCGGTTTGCGATTTGCGGCCGTAGGGATTTGCGGCATCTTGTGCGGGATTGCAGGGGCGTACCTTGCGACGGCCTTGCAGGCGGGCTTTGTCAAAGACATGACCGCCGGACGCGGCTTCATTGCGCTGGCGGCGCTGATCTTTGCCAAGTGGAGGCCCTGGCATGCGCTTTGGGCAACATTGCTGTTTGGGTATCTTCAGGCCATCGCATTGCGGCCCGACATCATCGAAGGCGCGCTTGGGTTCAAGGTGCAGGTGCAACTGCTGGACGCCCTGCCCTATATCCTGACGGTCGTGATCCTTGCGGGTTTTGTGGGCAAGGCGATACCGCCACGCGCCGGGGGCGAGCCATACGTCAAAGAACGATAACGAAGGGCGTACCACAGGTACGCCGTCACTAAGGCCAGTTTCTTCGAATACACCCATCCAGTTCGCTGCAGAGCGGCATGGCCCTTGATTTCAGGGCCCGCACCGTCCTAACAGGGTATATGCAAATCTACCTGCCCATCGCCGAGGTTTCGGTCAACGCGTTCCTGCTTTTGGGGCTGGGCGGTATGGTGGGCATCCTTTCTGGCATGTTTGGCGTCGGCGGCGGGTTCCTGATGACCCCGCTTTTGTTCTTTATCGGCATTCCGCCCGCTGTGGCCGTGGCCACAGAAGCCAATCAGATCGTAGCCTCTTCCTTCTCCGGCGTCCTTGCCCATTTCAGGCGAAAAACGGTGGACCTCAGGATGGGCGTTGTCCTGCTGATTGGTGGCCTTGTTGGCGCCGCCCTGGGTGTGATCGTCTTTAACTATCTCAAGGCGCTGGGGCAGGTCGATCTGTTGGTCAAGCTTTGTTACGTCGTCTTTCTTGGCGTCATCGGCGGGCTGATGTTCATCGAAAGCCTGAACGCAATCCGCAAAACCGCCAAGGGCGGTGCGGTGCCGACGCGCAAGAAACACAACTGGATTCACAAGCTGCCCTTCAAGATGCGCTTTCGCGTCTCTGGCCTCTATATCTCGGTTATCCCGCCCTTGCTGGTTGGTCTGTGTGTCGGGGTTCTGGCCGCCATCATGGGTGTCGGCGGCGGGTTCATCATGGTGCCTGCCATGATCTACCTGCTGGGCATGCCCACCAAAGTGGTTGTTGGCACGTCCCTTTTCCAGATCATCTTTGTCACCGCGTTCACCACCATGCTGCATGCCACAACCAACTTTACGGTCGACGTGGTTCTGGCTGTCTTGCTGCTGGTTGGCGGTGTCATCGGCGCACAGATCGGCACCCGGATCGGCGTCAAAATGAAAGCCGAACAGTTGCGTATTCTGTTGGCCATCATGGTTCTGGCCGTCTGCGGCAAACTGGCCTTTGACCTGCTGGTCATGCCCTCGGAACTGTATTCCGTCGGCGCGGTGGAGGGGCATTGATGCGCTGGCTGATCGCCTTTCTGTTTCTCGCATCCCCTGCCTTTGCCGAGAGCGTGGTACTGGGCCTCAGCCAGAACGAGATTGCCATCACCACTAGCTTTGACGGCTCGGAAATCCTGGTCTTTGGCGCGGTCAAGCGCGAAGCCCCGATACCGGACGGCCCGCCCCTTGAGGTCATCGTGACCGTGGCAGGCCCTGATGAGCCTGTGAATGTGCGCCGCAAGGCAAAACGCTTTGGCATTTGGGTGAACACCGACGCCGTCGAGGTTGACCGCGCGCCCAGTTTTTACGCCGTAGCGACCAGCGGCAACTTGCGCGACGTGCTGAGCGATGTGGAAGACTTGCGCTATAAAGTCTCGGTCCCGCGCGCCATCCGCTCTGTCGGTGCGCCGATGGAAATCACCGATGCCGCCAGCTTTACCGAAGCGTTGATCCGGATCCGCAAGGAAAACGACCTGTACCAACTGATGGAAAACCACGTGGCGGTGGATGACCAGACCCTGTTTCGGGGCCGTATCGAATTGCCCGCGGCTCTGACCGAAGGCGCTTACGAGACCCGCATTTTTCTGACCCGCGAGGGTCGCGTGATCTCGCAATATGAAACGGCGATTGAAGTGCGCAAGGTGGGGTTGGAGCGGTGGCTTTTCAGCCTGAGCCGGGAACAGCCGTTTTTGTATGGTCTCATGTCACTGGCCATCGCGATTGCTGCGGGCTGGGGAGCGTCGGCGGCCTTTTCCCTGCTGCGAAACTAGCCATTTGTGGATGCCTCGGGAACGAGGGGCCAGCCTGTCAAACCAGTGGTTTGCATAGACCAGAGGCCGTCTCGGGTTTTTGTTTGAACCGAGAGATTGGGATCAATCTTCGGGTTCAGGTGCAAGAGTAAGCGGCGCCGCGGGGACCGAGCGCAAGTCGTCCACGCGTAGACCGCCCGATGGTTTGGACAGACGGTTCCGCACCACCCAAATCAGGCGATCCTGCGCCCGCGTGATCGCCACATAGGCCAGTCGTTTCCACAACGGTTGTCCCGCTTCCATCCGGCCCATGCGGGCAGCGGCATAGAGGTCGGGTGCGAACACCTGCACCGTGTCCCATTGCGAGCCTTGTGCCTTGTGGATCGTGACCGCAGCCCCGTGCAGAAACGTGGCCCCCATGCGGGCAGCGAAGGGGATGAAGGGTTCTTCCTCATCCGGTTTCTCGATCTTGACGATGGACGCCGCAGAGACTTGCGGGTCTTCGGCCCCCATCACGTGCAGGCGGGAAAAGCCGGGTTTGCGCCCCTCGCCCAGATAGATCACCTGCGCGCCCTTGATCAGGCCGCGCGCCTCAAGGTCGAGCCGTTTGTTGCGGTGTTTCAGGGGCAGTTCCAGCCCGTCGCAAATCAGCGGCTCCCCTTCAAGCAGCGCATCCTCGGGCGCGCCATAGACAGTGCGAAACGCGTTGATCAGGCGGATGCGAGTGGCGTTCCGCCAGACCAGAACAGGGCTGCGCGCCATGAGGTCAACCTCCACCCGCTGGCCCCAGACCACGCGCTCGTCTCGCCCTGCGGCTTCTTCGACCATCTTTTCGAACCGGTAGAAATCGACCTGCGGGTCGGCCAGCGCGTGGGCCAGATCAAGGATTGGATTGTCCGCCTCTTGCCGGTGGATGCGGTTGAGGTGCATCACCCGGCTTTGTGGCATCTTTTCGAACACCATTGTTCCCGATTGATTCACCGGGGCCAGCTGGGCCGGGTCGCCAAAGAGCAGCAGGGTGGGAAAGATTTCCTTGAGATCTTCGAATTGCTTGTCGTCCAGCATCGACGCCTCATCGACAAAACCGATGTCGAGCGGTTCCTCGCGCCGTTTCCAACCCGTGATGAAGTCCGATCCGCGCAGGCCGGCCGCTGCCAGTGCACCCGGGATGGATTTGTTGCCTTGGTAAAAGGCAAAGGCGCGGTCGAGGGCGGTGTCGGTTAACCCTTCGATCTCGGGACGTTCGCCATTGCCGGCCAGCCACTCGGCGATGCGTTCGTATTCGGGGTCGTAGACCGGTGTATAGAGGATGCGGTGGATGGTGGTGGCGGGCACGCCGCGAAAGCGAAGGACCGAGGCCGCCTTGTTCGTTGGGGCCAGGATGGCGAGGGTGCGTTTGTCCTTGCGCTTGCGGCTTTCGTAGTCGCCCGACACAACCTCGAGCCCCGCATTCTCCAGCGCTTTGTACAGCTCGGCCAGCAGTAGTGTCTTGCCGGAACCGGCCTTGCCGGTGATCGCCATGACGGCGGTGGCCGATCCCTTGGGCGGGCTGAGCAGTGCGTCGTCGAGGTCAATCCCCGCACTGCGCAACATCTCTGTTACGTGGTCATATGCGGTGGCCTGATCGTCAGAGAGGGAGAGCGCGGTGGTCATGGCGCGACCCTATATGCGGGTCGCGCCGGGGGCCAGCAGGATCAGGCCGTGCGGGCAAAGGCCACGCGGTTTGCAGTGCCGAACGCGTGCTCGAACCATTGGCGGGACAGATGCTGCGACACGCCCGCGCGCTCGGACACCTGGGCCGCATCGCTTTCGGCGAAGTGCCACAGACCGACGCTGATCTGATCGCGGCCCGTGCCTGTACTGCCCAAAACCTCTGGTGAAGCGCCGATCATGCGGTAGATGCGAACCATGCGCGCATCAAAGACGCCAACGAAATGCTCTACGCCAAAGTTCTGCATGATCTCACCGCCGCCCAGCATCAGGGCCGCCGCCACATGGCCGCCCGCGCCACGGGTCAGGCAGAACCGGGTGCATTCCCAGATCAGCGGGCTGGAGATCGGGCCAGACATCAGAC
Organism: uncultured Tateyamaria sp.; assembly: GCF_947503705.1. Lineage (GTDB taxonomy): Bacteria > Pseudomonadota > Alphaproteobacteria > Rhodobacterales > Rhodobacteraceae > Tateyamaria. The sequence goes on from NZ_CANNES010000002.1 coordinate 234,656, forward strand.
CGGCAAAGTGATCGTTGACCATCGTGCGGCCCGTGGTGGGCAGGAACCGCATGGAACCCCCATGGCTGCCATCCGGCTCTTCCCAGATCACATAGAGCGGGTTCATGCCGTCGTACTCGTCCCGCTCCTCTCCGGCTGCATCAATGGTTACGTCCCACCCGAGGCGGGTCTTGAACTGGTCCGCGCGGTCGCGAAACATGGTCCGGGCGAGTTTGGGGTGATCATTCAGATCGGCGGCATAAACGTAACGCAACATTGTGCAGGCTCCTTGTCAGACCGGGGTAGGTATGACCGAAACACTACCAATGCGTGCGTTAACGTCTATTCATACATCCGTGCGGTGTATTTTCCTGCAAGGCAACGGGTGGATTCACACCACAATCAGCCCGCGACTCATTGCGCGGGCCACCGCGTGGGTGGTGTTCATCGCGCCCAGTTTGAACCTGGCGCTTTCGATATAGACCCGCAGCGTATGCTCTGAAATCGACAAGGTGTCGGCCACTTGGGCACGGCTGTACCCCATGGCCAGCAAGGTCATCGCATCAACCTCACGTGGGCTGAGGGCTTGTGACTGTTCCGGTGTACGTTCGGGCTCGAACTCCAACGCCTTTTCATTAAAGTAATGCGCAATCAGAATAAGATCGCGGCGATGTGCTTCGGTCCAGTCGGCCCACCAGGCGTCGTTGCACGAGTGGTTGACCGTAAAGAGCGCGAATTGTCCGTTTGGTCCGCGAATAGGGACCGAAAAACCCTGATTACCAACCCCGTGAGTGATGGCCTCGGCCTGAAAGGCTTTGGCGGCTTTGCTGGACCAGTCCAGTCGTTTCCAGTCAACGGGGTGAAAGCGTTGAAAACAGCCAAGAATAACAGGGTCGACCCGTAGATAATTCTGCTCTAGGTAGCGGGCGCGCCATGCGTTTGAATAGGTGCCGCATCCATATTGATCCCCGGCCGAGTCCACCCAGTGATACACAACGTGGTCGATGCCATAATGGTCGCAAAGCGCCTCTGAGGCCGCTTGGAGCGCGCCAAGCCCGTCAGCTCGTTCCAATTCCTCCATAATATGTTCCAACGGCTGCATCGCCGTCATTACGCTGGCCATCTTGCGCGTTCCTTATTGCGGCGATCTCGGCCATCGCAACAATCGCCGTGTCATCCAGCTGCTCTGCAAGGGCAGGCATGCCATTGGCGCGGGCAAAAGTCTTGAGGTCCGTAAGTACGTCTAAAATCCAATCGCTTCTCATGCCTAGACTCACCTTCAAGTGGTTAATGAAACGTTAAGACAACTCTAACATGAGTTAACTCTTGTTGGAAATTCGCGCATTTTCACTCCCCAGAAATAGTGAGGAGGCGATTTCCAACCCATTGAAACCGTTGAGACCGTCAGAAACGAAAAAACGCCCGCGCAATCATCAGGTGATTCGCGGACGTTAAAGCTCACTTTAAACGTGTGCGGCCTAGCGTCTGGCGTCCAGCGCGTCTTCCAAGGTGCGCAGACCCGTCTTGGGCGCTTGGACCAGCACCGACATATTCCCGGGTTTGTGTTCGTTGCGCAGCATCTTCATATGCGCAAGCGGCAAGTCGGCCCACTCGAACACTTCGGACATGCACGGATCAAGACGACGCTCGACCATCAGGTTGTTGGCGGCCGAGGCCTGTTGCAAATGCGCAAAGTGGCTGCCTTGCAAACGCTTTTGATGCATCCACATATAGCGAACGTCGAAGGTGCAGTTGAACCCGGTGGTGCCTGCGCAGATCACGACCATGCCGCCCTTCTTGCAGACAAAGGTCGAAACGGGGAATGTGCTTTCACCAGGGTGCTCGAACACCATATCGACATTGTTGCCTTTGCCAGTGATGTCCCAGATCGCCTTGCCGAACTTGCGGGTTTCGTTGAACCAATCTTTATATTCGGGCGTGCCGACGGTGGGCAGTTGTCCCCAGCAGTTGAAATCCTTGCGGTTCAGAACGCCCTTGGCGCCCAGATCCATCACAAAGTCCCGTTTGCTTTCGTCACTGATCACGCCGATGGCATTGGCGCCTGCCGTGTTGATCAACTGGATGGCGTAAGAGCCCAAGCCCCCCGACGCGCCCCAGACCAGAACGTTTTGCCCCGGCTTGAGGTCATGAGGTTCGTGGCCAAAGAGCATCCGGTAGGCCGTGGCCAGCGTCAGTGTGTAGCATGCGCTTTCTTCCCAGGTCAGGTGCTTGGGGCGCGGCATGAGCTGCTGGCTTTGGACCCGCGTGAACTGGCCAAACGACCCATCCGGCGTCTCGTAGCCCCAGATCCGCTGGGTGGGCGAGTACATCGGATCGCCACCATTGCAGTGCTCGTCGTCGCCGTCGTCCTGGTTGCAGTGGATTACAACCTCGTCGCCAACCTTCCAGCGTTTGACCTTGTCTCCCACAGCCCAAACGATCCCGGACGCATCCGAACCGGCAATGTGATAAGGTTGCTTGTGCCCGTCAAAGGGGCTGATGGGTTGGCCGAGCGCCGCCCAGACACCGTTGTAGTTCACGCCTGCCGCCATCACGAGGACGAGCACATCGTGGCTGTCCAATTCGGGCACATCCACAACCTCTTGCAGCATCGCTGTGTCAGGGTCACCGTGCCGCTCGCGGCGGATCGCCCAGGCGTACATCTGCTTGGGAACATACCCCATTGGGGGCATTTCACCCATCTCATAGAGGTCTTTTTCAGGTGCGTCATAGGACGCGATGCCGGTGTCGAGTGCCATTTCAGCCTCCGCGTTGGGGATTTGCGCCGCAGCGCAGAATCGAGAACTTATGAAGGCTGAATATTGGCCATTACGCAACAATGCAACACCAGTCGCATCATTTTTGTAATTTTATGACTTTGCGGTCGCAGCATTGGGCGTCACATCATCCTCCACCGTCAGCATGACATCGACCGAATTGGCATAGAACTGCAGAAGCGGGCGTTCGTCCTCGGCCACGCGCCAGGTTGAATTGTCTTCGAGGATTACGCCCCGTTTCGTCATCAGCCCAAGCGCCCGGTTCAAAAATCCACGGAAGCTGTCGCGCGAGACGCCGGGCGGGGTGCCCCGGGCGCGCGACAAGGCATCCGCCACCGCGTCATGCAGCGCGTCGCGCGTCATCGGCCCATCTGCCTCAAGCAACACACGCGCCAAGAGCGGGACGCCGACTATCGGCATCGTTGCCGCAATCCGGTCTTTGAGATCAGCCGCCAGATCCTCGATCGAGCCGTTGGAGGCGTGTTCGCGCAACGACAGGGGTGCACCAAAACTGACGCCCGCGATCCCGAAACGAGTGTACCGCCCCCGGATCTTTTGCCAAACCATGCGCAGGATAAACCCCATCACTACGGAAATCCGCGCGCCAAAGCGCCGGTCCCCCCGCTGGTGAGCGGCAACCAGCACCCGATCCTCAAGTACTCGGTCATAGTTGATCGCCACGGGCACAAAGACCACATCGCGCCCGGCGTCGGGATCGAACCCTTCAACCACATAAGACAGCAGCCCCATCTTGAGCGGCTTGAGTTTGCCATCGACCGTCAATCCACCCTCGGGGAAAATCGCCTGAGTCACCCCGCCTTGCGTGGCCATCTGGACATAACGCGCCAGAACCTTGCGATACAGCAGGCCGCGCGACCGGCGCCGGATGAAATACGCACCCATCGACTTGATCAACCGGCTCAGCGGCCAGATCCGCGCCCACTCCCCCACAGCGTAGCTGAGCGCCGAGGACTGCGCCGCCAGATAGGTGACCAGCACATAATCCATGTTGCTACGGTGATTCATGACAAAGACAACGGTAGCGTCGGGGCTGACGGCTTTGAGCCGACTGTCATTGTCCACGCCCGTGCGCACATCATAAAGCGTATTGGCCAACCAGCGGGCCGCCCTGATCCCAAAACCGAAATAGGCAAAAGCGGAAAAGCTGGGCACGATTTCACGCGCATAGCGGCGCGCCTGTTCAAAGGCTACGTTCTCCGGCAAGTCATTGGCCTCTGCGTGATCGACGATGGCTTGGGTCACTTCGGGGTCGTAGATCAGGCGTTGGATCATGTCATAGCGCCGCGCCAACTTGAAAGGCTCAATCGGCCGCGTCAGCCGTTCGTTGAGCTTGGCCACCGCGCGTTCCAGCCTGCGCCGGAAAAACCAGCGGACAGAGGGAAACAGGAAATGCGAGGCAAAGGTGACGGCCGCGAACAGCACGATCAGCACAAAAAACCAAAGGGGGAGTTCAACAGTCCGCATCATTGCGGTGACCCTTACAGGCGTGAGCGCCCGGGTAAAGGGCGATTGGGCTGGCATCGGCTGTGCAAACGTCGGAACATGTGGGCATGTATGACGGCGACTCCTTTTACACGCTGAGCACGGCTGGCCAAATCGGGCTGGTTTTGCTGTCTTTGGTCTTTGCGCTGATGACCCTGGGGTTGACCCGGATCATGATGCTGCGCCGTCCGCTGATCATTCGCCTGCCCTTGTGGTTCTTCCTCTTCATCTGCTTTGTCTGGGCGTCGCCGCAGGGCTACTATTCCTATTACCGCCTGATCTTTGACGGGTTGCCCGCGCAATGGGTGATCGGCGCCCTGCCCCCGCCACAGCAGATGATCGGCCTTTTGACGTTCCAACACCAGGCAACGCTGTCTGCACATAGTGTTGGCGTGCTGGGCTGGGCGATGTTGGCGGTGGCCCTTTGGCCGCAGCGCAGAAAATGCCGCAACGCAGCGGATTGACTGCGCCACAAAATTACCTATACCAGTCGCCAAACGTAATTTTGTTGCCCTGACGTACTGCGAGGTTCCGATGACCCAAAAAGACCGCCCTTGGCTGATCCGCACTTATGCTGGCCATTCCACCGCTTCGGCGTCCAATGCGCTGTACCGCGCCAATCTGGCCAAAGGGCAAACGGGCCTCAGCGTTGCCTTCGACCTGCCGACGCAGACCGGCTATGACAGCGATCACGTGTTGGCACGCGGGGAGGTGGGCAAAGTGGGCGTGCCCGTATCCCATCTGGGCGATATGCGGAGCCTGTTTCAGGACATTCCGCTGGAGCAGATGAACACCTCAATGACCATCAATGCAACGGCACCATGGCTTTTAGCGCTGTATATCGCGGTCGCCAAGGAACAGGGCGCGGACACAAGCGCCCTTCAGGGCACAGTGCAAAACGATCTAATCAAGGAATACCTGAGCCGGGGCACCTATATCTGCCCGCCCAAGCCAAGCCTCAAGATGATCGCCGATGTGGCGGAATACTGTTATACGAATGTGCCGAAATGGAACCCGATGAACGTGTGTTCCTATCACCTGCAAGAGGCGGGTGCGACGCCCGAGCAGGAATTGGCCTTTGCATTGGCCACAGCCACGGCTGTTCTGGATGAATTGAAGCCGCGCATTGATCCGGCCGATTTCCCCGCTGTCGTCGGCCGTATTTCCTTTTTCGTGAATGCGGGCATCCGTTTCGTGACCGAGATGTGCAAAATGCGCGCCTTTGTCGATCTGTGGGATGAAATTTGCGAACAGCGTTACGACGTGAGCGATCCGAAATTTCGCCGCTTTCGCTATGGGGTGCAGGTCAATTCACTGGGGCTGACGGAACAACAGCCCGAAAACAACGTCTATCGCATCCTGATCGAAATGCTGGCCGTGACACTTTCGAAGAAAGCGCGCGCGCGCGCCGTGCAATTGCCAGCGTGGAACGAGGCCCTTGGCCTGCCCCGCCCGTGGGACCAGCAATGGTCCATGCGGATGCAGCAAATCATGGCGTTTGAAACCGACTTGCTGGAATTCGACGACCTGTTTGACGGAAACCCTGCAGTGGATGCTAAGGTCGAGGCCCTCAAAGCAGGTGCGCGTCATGAATTGGGCAATCTGGACGCGATGGGCGGAGCGATTGCAGCCATTGACTATATGAAAGCGCAGCTTGTCGGCTCAAACGCCGAACGTCTGGGCCGGATTGAACGTGGTGAAACCGTGGTGGTCGGCGTGAACAAATATCAGGCGGGCGAGCCTTCGCCGCTGATGACGGGGGATGGCGGGATCATGGTTGTGGACCCGGCGGTCGAGCAAGAGCAGATTGATCGCCTGAACGCCTGGCGCGATGCACGGGATGCCACTGCGGTCGAGGCCGCGTTGGCCGATCTGCGGGCGGCGGCAGCGGCGGGTGACAACATCATGCCCGCGTCAATCCATGCCGCCAGCGTAGGCGTCACCACAGGCGAGTGGGCCGCGCAAATGCGCGCGGTACATGGCGAATATCGCGGCCCAACCGGTGTGGCCACAGGTCAGTCAAATATGACGGAGGGTCTGGATGATCTGCGCGATGCAGTGGATGCGGTCAGCGACCGCTTGGGCCGGCGCCTGAAGTTCCTGGTGGGCAAACCGGGGCTCGATGGGCACTCAAACGGGGCAGAACAGATTGCCGTGCGCGCCCGCGATTGCGGCATGGACATCGCCTATGAGGGTATCCGGCTGACCCCTGACGAGATCGTCGCCGCTGCCCGCGAGGACGCGGCTCATGTGGTGGGCCTGTCGATCCTCAGCGGCAGTCACATCCCTTTGGTCGAGGACCTGATGCAAAAGATGTCGGCCGCAGGCATGGGGGATGTTCCGGTCATCGTGGGCGGTATCATCCCCGACGACGACGCGGCGCGCTTGCGCCAAATGGGCGTGGCGCGGGTCTATACTCCCAAAGATTTTGAGCTGAACACAATCATGATGGATATCGTGACGCTGGCCGACCCAAAGGCTGTGGCCGCCGAATAATCCTGACTGATTGCGACATCGTTCAACCCGGGTAAGGACGGAACTCTTATTAGGTTTGCTTTAAGGGTCGAATCGCCGTTCGCCTGGCAGGCTCGGCTTTCTGACCTGACCGGAATTCGGTCAGGTCAGTGCTGTGTGCGATCGCTGCAACTGTTGGAAATCGCAAATTCCAACTTAAGATTGCGATTTTCTACCCCAAAGTGCAGAGTTCTCGTGATGCGCGTTGGCGCCCGCAACCGACACAAATCCGATCAGACAAAGCATTGATTTTCCCGATTATATTGCCGATAGCGTGAAATACCAAGCAAATAAGAGGGCCATCCAATGGCAATTGACCTGAGCAAGATGAGCCGTAAAGAGCTCGAAACTCTGCGGGCTGACGTCGAAAAAACGCTGACCAACCTGCACATCAAAGAAAAGCAGGACGCTTTGGCAGCGGTCCAAAAGGCTGCTGCTGAATTCGGCTTTTCCCTGGAAGAGCTGACTTCAAAAAGAGGCGCTGGCCGCGCCGCATCCAAGGGGACATCCACTCCGAAATACGCCAATCCCGATGACGCGTCGCAAACCTGGACGGGTAAGGGACGACAGCCGAATTGGTTCAAATCGGCAGTATCTGCAGGCAAATCGCCGGAAGATATGGAAATCTGATTCATTCGTCCCGACGCGTCGGTAAAAAGTGACAAGCCCCGTGCCGTCAAAATGACTGCCGGGGCTTTTGCTTGGCCAAGACGGATTTTCAATCTCGATATCCCCGCGCATAATGCGATAGCCTAGCCTAACCTGTCTTTGATCGGAGCATTCCATGACTGTCCATATCGGCGCCAAACCCGGCGACATTGCCCCAACGGTTCTGATGCCAGGCGACCCGTATCGCGCCAAATGGGCGGCGGAAACGTTTCTGACCGACGCAAAGCTGGTCAACGAAGTGCGCGGGATGTTGGGCTATACCGGCACCTGGAACGGCCACCCCGTCACCATTCAGGGGTCGGGCATGGGCATGCCGTCGCTGTCCATCTATGCCAACGAACTGATGACAGATTATGACGCTCAGACCCTCATCCGGATCGGATCCTGTGGCGGGATGCAACCGCATGTCGGCATCCGCGATGTCATCATTGCCATGACGGCAACCACGATCACTTCGCCCTCTTCGGGCATCTTTCGCGAGATCAATTTTGCGCCCTGTGCCGACTACGGTTTGTTGTCTGCTGCGGTCAATGCGGCGGCGGGCCGGGCGACGAAAACCCATGTTGGCGGCATCTATTCGTCAGATGTGTTTTATGCCGAGCGGCCAGATCTGGACGAAGAGATGGTGCGCCACGGCATTCTGGGCGTTGAGATGGAGGCGGCCGAGCTTTATACTCTCGCCGCTCGCCATGGCCGTCGCGCGCTTGCCGTTCTTACGGTCAGTGACCATTTGCAAACGGGTGAGGCTCTGCCGTCCGAGGATCGCGAACGCAGCTTTGGCGATATGGTCGAAATCGCGTTGGAAGCGGCGTTTACGGAGTGACGCGCCAAAGCGGCTGATCTTTGCACTGGACGCACCGTCGGAGCCTCCGGCGGGGGTTATTTAGAACAGAGAAGGGTGGAGACGCCCGTCAGCGCCCGTGCGAGCGATTGTACCTGTTGGGTTCAGGGCTGCTCCAACCGGTGAGCGTATCCGGGTCAGGTGCGAAAACATCGATCTTGAGCGGGTGGCACTGGGCCACGTCCGAGGTGTGTTCAGAGCCGCAATCCCCGCCGGGACATGCGCTGAGTGCGCCTAACAGGTCAATCTCCGCGAAGAGGTCGATATGATCCCCGGGGCGGACGGGTGACGCCTTCATGAAATATTGCCCGGTGTCGCGGGTGAAACCGGTGCACATAAAGACGTTCAGCACATCATGTACGTGCACTTCCGCCTCATGCAGCGGCAGTCCGGTGTGATCAGCCAGAGCCCGTGTGAGGTTGGAGTGGCAACAGTGGTGGTAGTGCCCACCTTTCAGCAGGTTGCCGGTATAGGGATCACAACGCGTGCCGATCACGTCATGCACAGACCCGCCAAATGCGTCGATGCCGTACCAGCCCAGACTGTCGTGGATCACTGTGGCCATGGGGCGCAGGGCGGGAAAACTGCTCCACATCCGTTCGCCGGTGGTGATGTGGGTGCCATGCAGGGCGCGGGTTTTGCCGGAATAGAATCGCTCGGACAGATCGTTGGCATTCCACAGGTTCAGGTCTCCGACCTGCGGCCCCTCGACCGAAGAGATGCGAAAGATGTGGCCTGCGGGCACTTCGAAGGTTGCGGCATCTCGCGGGGGGGCGAGCACTTCGGAGACTTTGGTCATGCTGTCGCGGGCGCGGGCATAGGCAGTCATGTCCGGTTGCGGCAGCGTGTCTGTCGGATAGCAGATGACCGGTGCAATGGCCCGGCGGGCGTCTGCATCTTTTGGTGTGTCCATGGCGGAGCCTCCCCTCTCCGCCATGGATTGCGCGCCGCGGCGCGCACTGCAAGCCCCTTTTGGCCAGGGCCCGCTGTTCCTAGATCACCACCACGTCCAATGGTGGAAAGCCGTTGAAGCCGATCGTGGCATAGGTTGTGGTATAAGCACCGCAATTGCGGATCACGATGCGGTCGCCAGCAACCAGATCAAGCGGCAGATCGACCATCTTTTTCTCGTAAAGCACATCGGCGCTGTCGCAGGACGGCCCCGCCACGATGCAGGGGCCGGTCTGGTGGCCGTCCCGCGCGGTGGTGAACTGGTAGCGAATCGCCTCGTCCATAGTTTCAGCCAGGCCGGAGAACTTGCCGATGTCGAGATAGACCCAGCGGTGAAGGTCGCGTCTGGACTTGCGCGAGACCAGCAGCACTTCGGCGGCAATGGCGCCTGCCTCGGCCACAAGACCGCGACCGGGTTCAGCCATAACATGGGGCACATCGCCAAAGCGGGCGAGAATCTGTGCCATGACGGCGCACGCATAGGCGGTGGGCACCTCGATCGTGTCGCCGTAAAAGGCGGGGAAACCACCGCCGATGTTCAAGAGGTCCAGATCAAAACCGGCGGCCTGCGCGTCCGCCCAGACCTGTGCGATCTGGTCAAGCGTTGGCCCCCACATGGCCGCCTGACGGGTCTGGCTGCCCACATGAAAGCTGAACCCGCGCGGTTTGAGGCCCAGCGCGGTTGCAAGTCCCAGAAGCGCCAGCGCCTTGTCGCGGGCACAGCCGAATTTGCGGCTGAGCGGCCAATCTGCTTGGCTCACATCCACAATCAGGCGGATATAGACCTGCGCGCCCGGCGCGTGTTCGGCGATCTTTTCCAGCTCTTCCTCGGCGTCGGCGGCAAACAGCGTGATACCCACGCCATGGGCAAAGGTGATGTCGGAGGCGCGTTTGATGGTGTTGCCAAAGGAGATGGCAGCCGGGTCGGCACTCTGGCTGAGGCACAGTTCGATCTCTGCACGCGAGGCCGCGTCGAAATGCGAGCCAAGTTGCACCAGCCGCGCGATGACTTCGCGTTGGGGGTTCGCCTTAACTGCATAATGGATGCGGGCATGGCCGAGCCCTGCGGCCAGCGCATGGTATTGGGTTTCGACCGCATCGAGGTCGAGGACGAGCGTAGGCCGGTAAAATTGATGTTTGGCAATATAGGCTTCGGCGCGGGTCAAGCGTGCGGGCATGCGCACCGCAAAATCGGTGACGAAAGCGTTCATGGTCATCTCCATCAGATGCGGACGTAGGCCGCAGGGATCAAAACGGAGACGTTACCGTCGCTACATACCGGACCCCGGACAGAGGCGCGTGCGTTGGCGTCTATAGCCGCCGTATCCGGCCAAATCGCGCGTTTGAGAAGATGTTATTTTTGCATGGCTGTACCAGCGTTTTTGACAGGGCTGGCGTATGCAAAAACGCCCCGTGCAGGACGGGGCGTTTTGGGCAGGATCAGACGGTTCGGTCGACCATCATCTTTTTGATATTCGCGATGGCCGCTGCCGGGTTCAACCCTTTGGGGCACGTCTTGGCGCAGTTCATGATTGTGTGGCAGCGATAGAGCTTGAACGGGTCTTCGAGGTCATCAAGGCGCTCGCCCGTGGACTCGTCCCGGCTGTCGATGATCCAGCGGTACGCATGCAGCAATGCGGCTGGCCCCAGATAGCGATCACCATTCCACCAGTAGGATGGGCAGGAGGTCGAACAGCAGGCGCACATCACGCACTCGTACAGGCCATCCAGCTTTTCACGGTCCTCGACCGACTGCCGCCACTCTTTGGCCGGGCGGTTTGTCTTGGTCTCAAGCCAAGGCATGATCGACGCATGCTGGGCATAGAAATGGGTCAGGTCGGGGATCAGGTCCTTGACGACGGGCATGTGCGGCAGGGGATAGATTTTGACATCGCCCTGCACCTCTTCCATCCCATAGATACAGGCCAGCGTGTTGATCCCGTCGATGTTCATCGCACAGGAGCCGCAGATCCCCTCGCGGCAGGACCGGCGGAAGGTCAGCGTCGGATCAATCTCGTTCTTGATCTTGATCAGCGCGTCCAGGATCATCGGGCCGCAGGTGTCCATATCGACCCAATAGGTGTCGACCTGGGGGTTCTTGCCGTCATCAGGGTTCCAGCGATAGATGCTGAATTTGCGCAGGTTTGTGGCCCCCTCGGGCTTGGGCCAGGTCTTGCCCGTCTGGATGCGCGAGTTCTTGGGAAGCGTCAGTTGGACCATGGAACTATCCTTGTTTGAAACGTTTGGGCGCGGTCGCGGAGGCGTGCGCGAATGGGGGCGTGTCGCATCATCATCGTGCCACACACAGGCTGGAGCCGCCCGACAGCACGCCGCGCTCGCGGCGGCTGCAACCGACAAAGACGGGGGCATCGGGATCGACGGGCGGCTGATACGCGCTGGCGATGCACTCCGCATAGCGGCGGTTTTCGCGGCGCGCACTGATACCCACGCCCACTGCACCGCCCAGCGCGGCGGCTGTATAAGGATCACCAAAACCGATTGTGAAGCCCACCGCGGCCGCAACATTGCCGCCGATCCGCCGGTTCCGAATACGCCGGCACTCATCCAGCGTCGCCTGGGATGTCGTGCCCGTGGCGGCGGCCACGACTCCGCTTGGGCTGGCTCCGAACTGGACGCCATAGGCGTCCAACAGGCAATCATTGGTCGCACTGGCCCCGGCAGCGGTGCCACCCTGGCCTGCAACGACCTGCGGCACGCCTTGATCTGATATGATCGCGTATGTGCCCGGTGCATTGGTCTGCGTGATGCAGCGATCAGCCGCTTGCAACGCCGGGTCGGCAACCGCGCTGGCGGCCCCCAGAACCGTCATCAAACCGATGGCACAAACTGCAAAGCCGGACGCCTTGAACCGGGTCTTTCTGAATACCTGTCGAACCAAAGTCACTCTCCTACGCTCAGGCGGCCAAGGCGGCGAGACCGCGTGTGGCAATGCATTGCTGTGTTTCGGGGCGTTGCAGCACGGTTGTGATCAAAGCGACGGTGGCTTCGTCCACACCGGTGATCGCGTCGCCCGCAAAGCTACGCAATTCGCGCAGGCTGGCATTGTCGATCACACAATCTGTAAAGGGCGTGACCGCCGCCTGGGGCACAGCGGGAAAGCGGGTGCTGAGCGCCTTGGCGACGGTGGCCTTGGCGCTGCGGCGACCCACATCGTCCACCGCCTGTGTGGTCTCTGCGCAAGCGGTCAGGGCCAGAATTGCAGCAAGGGAAAGGGCACGGATCATGGCAGGCTCACTTTGGCGGATGCGGTATCCAGCAGGCGCGACAACCGCTCTGCATCCTGGGGAAAGGTATCTGCCAAACGTTCCATGAACCCCAGATCGCGGGCTGCTGTCCACAGCAGCAATTGGTATTCCAGATCATCTGCCATTTGCGCGCTGCGGCGGTCGGTGGCCAACTGGGTCACGTCGGTCTTTTTGTCCTGAAAGGACGACCCACCACCATAGCGCTGTACTTTGCCCCGCGACAGGTCGCGACCGGGCAGACCAATTTTTTCTAGCCGTTCAGCCCGGTAATCCTCGTTCACCATCCAGTCGTCATAAAGCAGCGGAACCACATCGCGGTCCTGCACCCGATCCAGCATCGTCTGGTAGGTGCGCATCGCGTTCATCATCACGCGGGCACGCTCCAACGGGCCGTAGCCAGTGTTGCCCTGGATCTTGCGCAAAAGCGAGGCGGACCAGTGTAGAAAGCTGCGATAGATGATCACGCAGGTTTCGGCGGCCGCAAACAGGGGCTGGCGTTTGGGATCGGGCATATGATCCTCGTAGGACACTACCGTAAAGGGGGCGGGCCCAGCCGCAGCAAGTTTGGCCTTGAAGCCATCAACCGATGCCTCGGCCCCACCTTGAAACACCGAAATCCCGCGCGAAGACTGCACGGGGTCTCGGCCCGGACGGCAGTTGTTCAAAAACAGGCCATTGCCCCCCGGTGCGTTGCGCAGCATCCAGTCGATCAGAGCATGATTGCCCGACCGCCGCATTCCATAGACACGAAGCACCTGCGCAGGCGCAAGTGCAACGGTATCCTTGGTGCGGGCGGCGACGGCCATGCGCGCTTAGTAGACACGCGCTTTGGGCGCGATCTTCTTGAGGTCGATGCCGCCGTCATTATGGCTGGTCAGCGGGTTCAGGTGAACCCCACGGAAGCCAAGCGACGCCTCATTGCCCTTGAACCAGACAAGGCTGTGCTTGCGCCAGTTCTCGTCATCGCGGTTCGGGTAGTCCTCGTGTGCATGCGCGCCCCGGCTTTCCTTGCGCGCGGCGGCTGCGGTGATCGTGGCCACCGCATTGGGCATCAGGTTGGTCAGCTCAAGCGTTTCCATCAGGTCAGAGTTCCAGACCAGCGACGTGTCGGTGACTTTCAAGTCGCTTTGCTTGGCGGCCACGTCCTTCATCTTTTCCTCGCCCTCGGCGAGCGTCTTGTCTGTGCGGAACACGGCGGCGTCGGCCTGCATGGTTTTCTGCATTTCAAGGCGCAGTTCGGCGGTGGGCACGTGGCCTTTGGCATAGCGCAACCCGTCAAAGCGGCTGAACGCGGCCTCGACCGAGCGTTGGTTTGGCGTGGGAACGGGCGTTTTGGGATCAACAATCTCGCCTGCGCGGATGGCGGCAGCCCGACCAAAGACCACAAGGTCGATGAGCGAGTTGGACCCGAGCCGGTTCGCCCCGTGGACCGAGGCACAACCCGCCTCGCCCACAGCCATCAGGCCGGGTGAGACGTTGTCGGGATTGTCCTTGGTGGGGGCCAGCACTTCGCCCCAATAGTTCGTCGGGATGCCGCCCATGTTGTAGTGCACGGTAGGCAGAACCGGGATCGGTTCCTTGGTCAGGTCAACACCGGCAAAGATACGCGCGGATTCCGAAATCCCCGGCAGGCGCAGGTCCAGCGTTTCCTTGGGCAGGTGATTGAGGTGCAGGTGGATGTGATCTCCCTGTTCGCCCACACCGCGCCCTTCGCGGATTTCCATGGTCATGCAACGCGAAACCACGTCGCGGCTGGCCAGATCCTTGTAGGTCGGCGCGTAGCGTTCCATGAACCGCTCGCCCTCGGAGTTGGTGAGGTAACCGCCCTCGCCCCGTGCACCTTCGGTGATCAGGCAACCCGCACCGTAGATGCCGGTGGGATGGAATTGCACAAACTCCATATCCTGCAGGGGCAGACCGGCCCGCGCCGTCATGCCACCGCCGTCACCGGTGCAGGTGTGGGCCGATGTGGCGCTAAAGTACGCGCGGCCATACCCACCGGTCGCCAGCACAACCATCTTGGCGCTGAACAGGTGCATGGTGCCGTCATCCAGCTTCCAGCACAGCACGCCCTGGCACACGCCGTCTTCGGACATGATCAGATCGATGGCGAAATATTCAATGTAGAATTCCGCATTGTTCTTGAGCGACTGGCCATACAGCGTATGCAGGATCGCGTGGCCGGTCCGGTCAGCGGCGGCACAGGTGCGCTGCACCGGGGGGCCTTCACCAAATTCGGTTGTGTGGCCACCAAAGGGACGCTGGTAAATCTTGCCCTCTTCGGTGCGCGAGAAAGGCACGCCGTAATGTTCGAGTTCATAGACCGCCTTGGGTGCTTCGCGGGTAAGGTATTCCATCGCGTCCGTGTCACCCAGCCAGTCGGAGCCCTTGACCGTGTCATACATGTGCCACTGCCAGTTGTCGGGGCCCATATTGGACAGCGACGCAGCAATGCCGCCTTGTGCAGCAACCGTGTGCGAGCGGGTCGGGAACACTTTGGTCACGCATGCCGTGCGCAGACCTTGCTCGGCCATACCCAGTGTCGCACGCAGTCCGGCACCGCCGGCACCGACGACCACGACGTCATATTCATGCGTCTCGTAATCATATGCAGCCATTTGTCAGGCCTCCTTTTTCAAAGCGCGATGCGCCTGGTTCTTTACAGTGCCATCCGCGCAAGAGCGAACAGCCCAAAAGCGATTAGCCCGTAGGAAAATGCGCTGGTCGCGATCAAGGTCAACTTGCCCGCCGTTCCGTGCACATAGTCCTCGATGGCGGCATGGGCCTCGCGCATCAGGTGGACAACGATGACGATCAGCGACAACGCACAGACAATCGCCGGGAACGGGCGGCTGAAATAGGCGATGACCTCTTGGTGGGTTCCGCCCAGCGCACCGTCAAAGATGAAAACAAACAGCGGCACCAGTGGCACCAGAAGGATCGAACTGACCATCATCTGCCAGTGGTGGTGGGTGCCCTCACGACCAGAGCCAAGGCCGGTCACGCGTTTACGGTCTGTGATAAAGCGCATCTGAAAGCCTCCTAAACCGCTATGGCGACGATCAGGGTCAGCACAGTTGCCAGCCCGAACATCCCAATTGCCATCTTTTCCGAGACCTCGACTTCGACGAAATAGCCAAAGTCCCAGAGAGCGTGACGCAAACGGCCCAGCATGTGATAGAAAATGGCCCAGGTCGCCGCCAGCATGATCAGCTTGCCCAGCAGGCTGCGCAAAAGCCCATCAACAGTTGCAAAGGCTTCAGCCGAACTTGCGGCGGCAACAAGCCATGCCACGACCAGCAAAGCGGCCCCGAGGCAAGCGATGCCCGTAATCCGCACCATGATCGACGAAATCGAAGTCATCTGCGGGCGATAGATTTGCAAGTGCGGCGATAGCGGGCGGTTGCCCCGATTGACGTCGGCCATAATGCGTCCTTTTTGTTCCCTGTCCCTTGATAACGCATTCTGTGCACGTGTCACGTGCCGACCCATCACAAATAGCGCGGTGTTTTGGCGCATTTTGCAGTTTATGCCAAATTGTGATCACACTTGAAAAGACTGTGATCACAATCTTACGGGGTAGGCAGCAGTGTTACCTGTCTCGACGTCTCGCGCTGCAATTTGCGTTTGATTTGTTCGGGATAGTCCGCGAATCCGTTTGCCGTTGCCACAAAGGCTCCCGGACCGGTGATCACGTTTTCAAAGAAGTATGCCGTAAGGTCGGTTTGATCCGTCTCTATTGCCATGGCGTTGACCGTGATATCGGCTGCATTCAGCGCACTGCGCTGTGTCGCCGGTTCAATCCCCTCATTGGACACGCCGTCGCCAGACACATCAATCACTTTGCGCACACAATCGGAGACAGGGGCAAAGGCATTGCGGCTGATTGCCAACGCCTCGCCGATGGCGGTCGAATAGTTGCGCCAAATGCGCAGGTCATTCTGTATTGTGTCCGCCAGGGACAATACGTCGCCGTACCCTTTGATCTGCGTCCAAGGAACAGTCTGGCGTTGCCGCGATGATCCCGTCCATTGTACCAGGCTGACCTGCGCGTCTTGATCGACCAACGCGTCAGCCACGATCCCATCGCGCAGGGCCAACGCCAGCCCGTCCATCTGGACGCGGTATTCATCCTTGTCGACGGACCCCGACACATCGACCGCCAAAAGCAGTGCCAGTTCGCAGGCCTTCGCGGGTGTGGACATCAAAAGGAGTATGGCAATGCATCTCAACATCAGATCAGCCTAGCGTGGCGCGCGTCCAAACGCATCTCACTTTGGCGTGCCGGTCAATCCAGCACGTCAAAAAGGTCGCGCAAATGCGCTTCAAACTCGGTGCACATAATAATTTGGACCTCGGCGGGATCGTAAAACGCGTTCGCCTCGCCACATTCTTCGATCACCACACCAACACGGTCAGGCAGGTTGAAATCCCCATTCAGTGCCGCAACTTCGGCGGCGATCACGTCCACGGTCAGATTGTCGAAGCCATTCGCTTCAAATTGCAAACTCGTGCCCTGCCCCGCAATATCGTCAAAGGCAGCACTCCAACTGTCATAGGCCAGTTCAAATTCTTCGGGGCAGGTCTCTGCCCGATCCATAGGAAGGCCCATGTCGTCGGCGAAGTCCTCGCGAACCTCTGGGTTGGCCCCATAGAACAGACACACAGTGTTGTAAAAACGTTGTTCGTCCGGCCCATGCACATCCCAATAGGCCACGTCGCCCGCAACCTCGGCCTCACCCAAAAAGCCAAAGGCGGCGTCATAAGCAAGGTCGACCGCCGCCTCTTCTTCGTAAAACGCGTCTATCATCAGGATAGACGCGACATCGGCGGCGTCTTCCTCTTGTCCAAAAACGGGCAGGCCCAATACGTCGATCAGGGCATGGCCAAATTCATGGTAAAAGATGCCCAACAGGTTCGCTTCGACAAAGCCGTCCCGCGTCTCATCCGCCCAGACAGGGCCCGCCAAGATCAAGAATGCCAACAGGTACCGCATCGCGCCCTCCAAGGGATGGTTGGTGGGGCGTCGCGCGCGCGCAAGCGTCGGGCGCGCGTCACCCATCATCCCAACAGCAAATCATTTTCAGACCGGCATCAAAGCCCAGTAATCCAGATCGAGCAACACCTCGGGCAAGTATTTCCCATCGTCACCCTTCAGCGCGAAGGGTGCACCTCCTTTGGTCGCCACCAGCCGCAAGCGGATCGCGCCCACACCGGGCGCGTCTGTTTCGGCCTTGTCCAGAACTTCCGACCAGGCCCGGATCGTGTCACCGGACAGGCAGGGGTTTGCATGAGCGCCCCCGTTCAGGCCGACGACCATCTGCGCATTGGCCAACCCATTGAAGGACAGCGCGCGCGCCATGGAAATCACATGCCCGCCGTAGATCAGCCGAC
Source organism: uncultured Tateyamaria sp. (assembly GCF_947503705.1). Classification (GTDB taxonomy): domain Bacteria; phylum Pseudomonadota; class Alphaproteobacteria; order Rhodobacterales; family Rhodobacteraceae; genus Tateyamaria. The sequence continues at coordinate 252,550 of NZ_CANNES010000002.1, forward strand.
TGCCATCGGGGCGGGCCGAAGTGTTAAAATGCACCTTGGCCGTGTTCTGCCAGAGCCGCGTGGCCATCATATGCTCGGCCTCTTCCACGGTTACGCCATCCACATGGTCGATCCGCTCGCCAATTTCATAGTCGTCCCAGCGATGCGCCTCGCCCGCCAGGCCAAAGTCGTAATCTGAAAAATCGAGGCCTTGCGGCACAACCAAATTGCTTGCGCTTAGCGCGGGGGCGAGGTCTGGGATCACAGTCTTCGGGGCCGCGGCATCAAGGTCGCCCTTGCGCACCATGACCCAGCGCACATAGTCCAAGACCGTCTGCTCCCGCTGGTTCAACCCCGTTGTCCGTACCCAGACGACACCGGATTTGCCGTTGGAATTCTCCTTGACCCCAATGACCTCAGATTGCGATCTGAGCGTATCGCCCGGCCAGACAGGGGCATGCCACCGCCCTTCGGCATAGCCCAGATTGGCCACGGCATTCAGCGATATATCCGGAACAGTTTTGCCAAAGATGATGTGAAAGGCGATCATGTCATCCAGCGGTGCTGCACCCAGCCCACAGCCTTGCGCAAACTGATCCGACGAATACAGCGCATGTCGCGCCGGATAGAGCATGTGATACAGCGCACGCTCCCCACCTGACACCGTGCGCGGCACCGCATGGTCGATCACCTCACCGACGCGGTAATCCTCGAAAAAGCGGCCCTTGTTAGTTTTGGCCATCAGTGCTCTCCCAGCTTAACGTCCGGGGTGTAATCGCCCGGCACCTCTTTGGTGACCGCCTGACCACAACGCATGGTTCCTGCAGCATGATCCCAGGTTTGCGTCGGGCTGCCGTGCAGCGCCCACCCCTTGTTCAGCGCATCCGTGACCTTGTGACAAAAGGCTGATGTGTCTTCCTCAGACAAAAAGCGATACAAAATCATGACTTACCCCGGGAATGGCCAGACACCGGCCCAAATGTGAATGGCCGCCACAACCCCAAACATGACCAGCGTGATCACGACCAGCAGAATGTCTTTCTTGGCCTCGCCAGGTGCGGGGCGTTCCCAATTCGGCTCTGCCCGGTTGATCAGAACGACCGATCCGACAGCCCAGGCGAGCAAACCACCAAACAGAATGATCGAGGCCAAATCGCCATTGACCAGTAGGTGGGCCACGGCCCAGATCTTGACCGCTGTGAGTTGCGGGTGGCGCATCCTGCCACGCAGGCGGCCCGTGGTGGCCGACATGCCATAGACGAAAAAGGCAACCAACATCAGTAGGTTGTTGATGTGGATCATAAAGCCAGGTGGATACCAGACCGGGATAAACGCCGCCCATTGATACCCAAAGATCATCGCCAGGACGCTGGCGACAATCAGCAGCGCGACGCCGCCTTTGCCCGCGTTGCCAAGGCTGGCGCGCAAGCCCGGGGCCAGGCGTTTGAAATAATGGGCCAGAATCCATAGGAGTAGTCCAAGGATCAAAAGGGTCATGTAGGTGTCTCCGCTGCGAGGGCCGCGATGGCCTCGGCTTTGGCCAAGGTCTCGCGCGCCGTCACGATGTGCAGATTCTCGACGATACGTCCATCCACCACCGCCACCCCCTGGCCGCTGGCCTCGACGTCCTGAAAAGCCGCAATCTGACGGCGGGCCAGGTCCAACTCTGCCTCAGACGGGGAAAACGCGGTGTTGGCCACGTCCAGTTGCGCCGGGTGGATCAGCGTTTTGCCGTCAAAGCCCATGTCGCGCCCCTGGGCACATTCCACGGCCAAACCTTCGTCATCCTTGAACGCGTTGTAGACCCCGTCGACAATGGCCAACCCATGCGCCTTGGCCGCCAGCAGGCACAGGCCCAGACCCGTCATCAAGGGCAGGCGATCCGCACGAAATCGTGTTTGCAATTCCTTTGCCAGATCATTGGTGCCCATAACCATGCCCTGCAAAAGCGGGTGCGCGGCAATCGCCGCCGCGTTCAGCATGCCCAAGGGCGTTTCCATCATGGCCCAGAGCGGTGTGTCGCCTGTGATTTCGGCCAGCGCGTCCAGATCCGATGCGCTTGAGACCTTGGGCATCAAGATCGCATCGGCGCCCATCGCCTTGGCGGCGGCGGCATCGTCAGCGCCCCATTCAGTATCCAGCCCGTTGATACGCACGATCCGCATCCGCGCGCCATATCCACCCGTGGCCAAAGCCTCGGCCAAGGTTGCTCGCGCAGCCACCTTTTCATCCACAGACACCGCATCTTCGAGATCAAAGATGATCGCATCCGTCGCGAGACCCCGCGCCTTGTCGAGCGCGCGCGGTTTTGAACCGGGAATATAAAGGACAGAGCGGAGTGGGCGGGCAAAGGCCATGCGGGATTCCTCGGGGGACATAAAGTTGCGCGTTATGGGGCATTTATTTGCAGATAGTTCAAGGGGTGATTGCCGCATTGCAGCAATTTTACCTTGCCTGTGATGGGAAATCTCAAATGCGACAGATCACCGAACGGGCCGTTAACCATTATTTCAGGCTCTGGCGGCAGGCTTTGTACATTCCGAGACCTCCGGGAGGGCCGTTTCAGCAGGGCCGCTGAACAGTTTGACGGAGCGAGGCCGAGGGATGGAGATGGAACCGGCGCTGCCCGGTCATCGCCGGAACACCGGCAGGGCCAGATGACCAGAGGTGATGCCTTTTGAGACAAAGGGCTGAACGTGATGATACGGAACATGAAATTCTTGAAGATGGGCGCAGTGGCCGCGACCTGTGGACTGACCATATTGACCGCCGGGCTGGCCAGCGCACAGCAGCAGCGCAATTGCGGGCCGCGCGATCTGGTGGTGGCGCGGCTGGCCGAGGGTTACGGCGAAACCCGTCAATCCATGGGGCTCGGCGCGAACAACGCAGTGATCGAGGTGTTTGCCTCGGATGAGAGCGGAACGTGGACGATCACGGTCACGACACCCAATGGGATGACCTGCCTTGTCGCCAGCGGTCAGGCGTTTGAAGCGTTGGCCGAAGCGCTCCCCGCGCAAGGCAACGATGCTTGAGAAGACGATGGCGTAGAAAGCCTACGCCTCAGGGGGATGCGGCCAGCGTGGCGAAGAAAGGCGCACTTTCGAGTGCGCCTTTTGCATATGAGACACCCTTTGAGACGTTCCCTTGGCATACGCTCATATCCGTACGCAGCCCCGGTTCAGGTCAAACCGTCCCAGATCAGCTTGGTCCCTGTCACTGTCAGCAATGCGTAGGTCAGCAGGAAAAACGCCCGTTCCGGCACAAGCCGGTGCGCCTTGACGCCAAGCCATGCCCCCAAAAGCGCAAAAGGTGCCAGCACCAGATTGGCCATTCCCGTCTCAACCGTAAACATGCCCAGAAATGCATAAGGGACGAACTTGGCAATGTTGATCGCCCAAAAGACCAATACGGTGCTGGCCTGGTATTCGGTCTTCGTTACTTTCAGGGACAAAAGGTACACTGCCGCAGGTGGCCCGCCGGCATGGCTGACAAAGCTTGTGAAGCCGGCGATGACACCTGCCACTGCGCCCGCCCATTGCGGCAACGCGCGTGCGGCCATCCGGATCCAGCCCCGTTTTTGCGCAATTTGCCACAGAACAAAGCCGACCGAAATCACTCCGATCAACACGCGAAACACGTCCGCATCTGCACGGGCATAAAGCGCGGCACCCAATGCCACACCAGGCACCCCGCCCGCGATCAGCAAAAGCGCTGCGCGCAGGTTCCATTTGCCCCAATAGGGCCGCAGCGTCGCCAAATCGATCAGCATCAGCAAGGGTAGCATTACGCCCAATGCGAGTCCTGGCTCAACCACCAGCGCCAGAATCGACGCAGCGGCAAAGGCCGCCCCCGATCCAAAACCTCCTTTGGAAATGCCCGCAAAAACGACGGCAGGGCCAGCAACCAGAAAAAACCCAAATGTCAGCTCCAGCATCGCCCGTCGTCCCAAAAGTACCGCGTTCATACCCCTTTAGCCCGGCTAGGCACCGCCCACCAGCGGTCTCGCGCGCCTGTGCCGCAGCGCAGCACCCTTGCGCCAAAGCCCAACTCGGGCTACGCACCGCGCCAAACCAAAACCCTAGTGCGGAGAACCTCACCCATGGCCAGACCCAAGATCGCGCTGATTGGCGCAGGGCAAATCGGCGGCACGCTCGCCCACCTCGCAGCTATCAAGGAGCTGGGCGACGTGGTCCTGTTCGATATTTCCGAAGGTACACCTGAAGGCAAAGCCCTCGACATCGCGGAATCCGGCCCCTCCGAAGGCTTTGACGCCAAGATGAGCGGCACGCAGGACTACGCCGACATTGCCGGCGCCGACGTCTGCATCGTCACCGCCGGTGTGCCACGCAAGCCGGGCATGAGCCGCGATGACCTCTTGGGCATCAACCTCAAGGTCATGAAATCCGTCGGCGAAGGCATCGCTGCCCACGCGCCAAACGCTTTCGTCATCTGCATCACGAACCCGCTGGATGCGATGGTCTGGGCTCTGCGCGAATTCTCTGGCCTGCCCCATGAAAAAGTTTGCGGCATGGCCGGTGTTCTGGACAGCGCACGCTTCCGCCACTTCCTCGCCGAAGAGTTTGGCGTGTCCATGCGTGACGTCACCGCATTTGTTCTGGGCGGCCATGGCGACACCATGGTGCCGCTGACCCGCTATTCGACCGTGGCCGGTATCCCCCTGCCTGACATGGTGAAGATGGGCTGGACCAGCCAGGAGAAACTGGACGCCATCGTCCAGCGCACCCGTGATGGCGGAGCCGAAATCGTGGGCCTGCTGAAAACCGGCTCCGCGTTCTACGCGCCAGCTACATCCGCGATCGAAATGGCCGAAGCCTACCTGAAAGACCAAAAACGCGTCCTGCCCTGTGCGGCCTATGTGGACGGCGCTTTGGGCCTCAAGGGCATGTATGTCGGTGTGCCCACCGTGATCGGCGCGGGCGGCGTCGAAAAGGTCATCGACATCCAGATGACCAAGGATGAGCAAGCCATGTTCGACAGCTCGGTCAACGCCGTGAAAGGCTTGGTCGATGCGTGCAAGGGTATCGACGACAGCCTGGCATAATTCGACCCGCTTGTGATTTTTTGGGCCGGATGCCGTCGCGTCCGGCCCTTTTTACGTCTATATGTATCATATGCCTCAGTCGCGCCCCATCGAACGCAAGTTGACAACCATTCTGGCCGCGGATGCAGCCAACTACTCCGGTCGGATGCGTCGGGACGAAGAAGGCACGGTGCGTGCCCTTCGTGCGGCCCGCGAGGTGATCGACAGTGGCATCACCCGGGCGCATGGCAGGATCGCAAACACCTCCGGCGACGGGCTGATCGCGGAGTTTCCATCCGTCATTGACGCCGTCCGCTGCGCCATCGACATCCAACAAACGCTGAATGGCCGAGAGGACCTTTTGCCCTTCCGCCTTGGCGTGCACCTTGACGACGTGATCATCGAGGGCGAGGATTTGTTGGGGGACGGCGTGAACCTGGCGGCGCGGCTCCAGGAGATGGCTGAAATCGGCGGCGTTCTGGTCAGCCAACAGGTCCGCGACCATGTGCGTGACAAAATTCGCGGGGCCGAATTGCGCCCCCTTGGCCCTGCTGCGCCAAAGCATCTCGATGAGGTTGGGCTTTATGCCGTTGTCGCGCCGGGACTGGTTGCCCCGCGCCTGCTCGACAACCTGGGTCCTAAAGTGCCCAGACCAACGCCTAAGCCCGATCCCGCGCCAGAGCCTAAAGCGGTCTCACAAATGCCCTCTCACGCCATCGAGATGCGGAAAAACTATGTCAAAACCCGCAAATTTATCTGGGTCGGCATTGCCGGTTTGGCCGGTGTCGATCTGATAACCGGAGCGCCGTTTCTGGTCACGGCGGTCCCAACGGTCGGCCTAGGGTACTTGCTTTGGGACCGGTGGACCAAGCTGCGTGAAGTGGAAAAAGGGGCCCTCAGCCCAGAGAGCTGAGATCCAGCACGTCTGAAATCCATGGATTTCGCCGGATCAAATCCGTGTCGAATGCGCTGGGAGATAAGGCAGCGGCATCCACCATGCCGGACGGATCAAACGGCACCTCTCGCATCAGATCAAAGGCCTCCAACCGCGCGCGCCGTTCTGGCGTGAGTGAAAACAATGTTGCATGCGCCGCCCTGAAATCTTCCAACCGGTCCCCTTGTTCCAGCATCCAGTTGATTTGCGCCGCGCGGTGCCCTTGCAAAACCGCTTGCTGCACTTCCGCAGAGTTCAGCCGATAGCGCAAGAATTTCAGTGCCCAATGTAGAGGCGTCAGCCCATCAAAGTGCAGCAGCCGGGTGGTGGTCGACACCTGCTTTGGCGCGCGTTTCCAGCGCTCGGATCCTCGGATCGTGGCGTTGTGCACACCCAATCGCAAGCCTTGCCGCACGGATACGCCGCTTTTGCCCGCGCCATGTGAATACTGACCCCGCTTCATGAACCTGGCAAAGTCACCAAAGGCGCGCGCGGCATCCTCTGGCTCCAGATCAGAGGACGCACGAAAGGTGCCGTCAAACAGTTTCGACTGCGGCCCGTCAGGAAACAGTCGCTCCAACACGGGCAGGTTCAGTTCAGTTGTACCGCCCGTCAACGGGGCCAGCTCACCCGCCAGATGATCGTCTTGCCAAATGAACTCATCCGCATCGATGTGAAACAGCCAATCGGTCTGGGCGCGTCGTTGGGCAAAATTGGCGTTGATCGTCTGGCGGCGCATCTGCGAAGCAGGCCGCCCTTTCTCACCCATGCGTCCCCGCCAATAACCCCGATCACAGCCCACAGCGATACAGCCGTCAATGGCTTCGATCACAGGACGCGCAGGATCATCTGGATCATCAAAGAACACGTGTACCGCATGTGCGCCGGTCGCCAAGTGCCAGAGCACATTGGTCCGCACCAGGGCCAGAGGTTCGCAGACAGTCATGACCACGCCCCATGTCGGAGAGTGCTGAGTCTGCGTCGTTCCGGCGCGCAAGTCTGTCACGCGAATCCCCTATTCCACTGCCATTTCAAAATTTGTGATCACACTTTTCAAACGTGTGATCACAAAAAACCGATTTCACCGCAAAAACCAGCCACTGCGACACCTTGGCCATTTACGCAGCCCTCAAACTTGGCCGATGAAGGCTCTAACTGATTGAGTTATACGGGACCGAACTGTCATGAACATCCATGAATACCAAGCCAAAGCCCTTTTGCGCAGCTACGGGGCTCCGGTCTCTGACGGGCGCGTCGTTCTCAAGGCCGAAGACGCCAAGACGGCAGCGGGCGCGCTGGACGGCCCGCTGTGGGTGGTCAAGGCGCAAATCCACGCGGGCGGTCGCGGTAAGGGTACGTTCAAAGAGGCCGATGCCGGTGACAAAGGCGGTGTACGCCTGACCAAATCGGTCGAAGAGGCCGCAACAGAGGCCAAGAAGATGTTGGGCCGCACCCTGGTCACGCATCAGACCGGTCCCGTCGGCAAGCAAGTCAACCGCATCTATATCGAAGACGGTTCCGGAATCGAGACCGAGCTGTACCTCGCCCTTCTGGTAGATCGTCAAACCAGCCGCGTCAGCTTTGTCTGCTCCACCGAGGGCGGCATGGACATCGAAGAGGTTGCAGCCTCAACCCCCGAAAAAATCCTCAGCTTTTCCGTTGATCCGGCCACGGGTTACCAAGCCTTTCACGGTCGCCGCATTGCGTTCTCGCTGGGCCTCTCCGGCAAGCAGGTCAAGCAATGCGTGGGCCTGATGGGTCTGCTCTACAAAGCCTTCATCGAGAAAGACATGGAGATGCTGGAGATCAACCCGCTGATCGTGACCGACAGCGGTGATCTGAAAGTGCTTGACGCCAAAGTGTCGTTTGACGGCAACGCGATGTACCGCCACGCCGACATCAACGAGCTGCGCGACGAGACGGAGGAAGACCCCAAGGAACTCGCCGCCTCGAAATACGACCTCAACTATATTGCGCTGGATGGCGAAATTGGCTGCATGGTCAACGGCGCGGGTCTGGCCATGGCCACGATGGACATCATCAAGCTTTATGGGGCCGAGCCCGCCAATTTCCTCGACGTGGGCGGTGGTGCGACCAAGGAAAAGGTGACCGAGGCGTTCAAGATCATCACCTCTGACCCGCAGGTCAAAGGCATCCTGGTCAATATCTTTGGCGGTATCATGCGCTGCGATGTGATCGCCGAGGGTGTTGTGGCCGCTGTGAAAGAGGTCGGCCTCAAGGTGCCGCTGGTTGTCCGCCTCGAAGGCACGAACGTGCAGCAGGGCAAAGACATCATCAACAACTCGGGCCTGGACGTGATTGCAGCCGACGACCTGAAAGATGGCGCGCAAAAGATCGTGAAAGCGGTCAAGGGCTGAGGGCCAAACGGGATGCTGACCTTCGCTCTGACACCAGCGGCTGGCCATGTGAACACTCTTTGGCGACGGATCGCACAGGGTGTGGCCGTGCTGTGTGCCATAGGCGGCGCCACCAATGCCACGGCCGATAGCGACCCGGCCTTGGCGGCGTTTCGGGATATGTGCTTTTCGCCGTTTCTAACGGCCGCCACCGCACGCGCCGCTTTTGACCTACCGGGGGTCCGCGCAGAGTTTTATGACCTCGACCCGTTTTCCAACGTCGCCCCCTCGCTCGTAACTGGACGTGCAGCCACACCGGGCACGGATCGGCGCTGCGAGGTGGCGTTCGATGGGGTCCGCTTGCAAGACGCCTATCTGGCCGTTGCCCAAGCGGTCGAGGTCGAACGGCTGGACAGAAAGGTTCCCGTACCTCCCGAATTTGTTGTGCAATCCGGGGCCTTTTTGGTCGATGCGCGACAACTGAATCCAAACCGTATCGCCGTCGTGCAAGTGGGCTTGCGCCCCGGCCCGAACGGCCAAGAGACATTTCTGTCGGTGGAGCGGTTGAACCCGCTGTCCGACCAAAACTAAGGAACCACACGCATGGCCGTACTCATCGACGAAAACACCAAAGTGATCTGCCAGGGCCTGACCGGCTCTCAAGGGACATTCCACACCGAGCAAGCGATTGCCTATGGCACAAAGATGGTCGGCGGCGTGACCCCCGGGAAGGGCGGCATGACCCACCTTGATCTGCCCGTCTATGACAGCGTGCACGAGGCGATGGCGCGGACAGAGGCCAACGCATCCGTGATTTACGTCCCACCCCCCTTTGCTGCGGACTCGATCCTTGAGGCCATCGACGCTGAAATGCCGCTGATCGTCTGCATCACCGAAGGCATCCCGGTTCTCGACATGATGAAGGTTGAGCGGGCGTTGGAAGGCTCCAAATCTCGCCTTGTGGGTCCCAACTGCCCCGGCGTGATCACACCTGACGCTTGCAAGATCGGCATCATGCCCGGCCACATCCACAAGCGCGGGTCCTGTGGGGTTGTGTCCCGCTCGGGCACGCTGACCTATGAGGCGGTCAAGCAGACCACCGATCTGGGCATCGGCCAGTCCTCCGCCGTTGGCATCGGCGGTGACCCGATCAAAGGGACCGAGCATATCGACGTGCTGGAGATGTTCCTGGCCGACCCCGAAACCACCTCGATCATCATGATCGGTGAGATTGGCGGCAGCGCCGAAGAAGACGCGGCCCAGTTCCTCGCCGACGAGAAAAAAGCAGGCCGCTGGAAGCCCACCGCCGGTTTCATCGCGGGCCGCACGGCCCCTCCCGGCCGCCGCATGGGCCACGCCGGCGCGATCGTTGCAGGCGGCAAAGGCGGCGCCGAGGACAAGATCGAAGCCATGCGCGCCGCGGGCATCGTTGTGGCTGACAGCCCGGCGACCCTGGGCGAGGCCGTAATGGAGGCGATCAAGGGCTGAGCAACGTCCCGATACAGGGGCCGCGTTCAGCAAACGGATTATCAAGAGGGAACGGGACGGGTTCGCCACCTCGCACCCCCTTGAATACAAAGGCCCCGGCAACAGTGAAGTCAGTTGCCGGGTCAGGGTGAACCGGGTGGCAGCCTGCCACCGGAACGGAGTGAAGACGCGTGAAACCGTCAACATCAAAGAGAGCGTCCCATCCCGCACGGCGGGCGACCGCCTCGGCCATCGGGTTGCGATCCCGTTTCCTTGCGAGTCTTATCCTGTGCGAGCGGGGGGCGGCCTGAGATGCTTTATTCCAGCGCGCACAAGTTCATCTACTCCCAGCTTCCCCGGTCTGGAAGCACGTCAACGGCGATCTCGCTGCGGCGCTATTGCGGCCCGCCCCGTTGGGTGCAGGACACGCCATCATGCCCCGAAGTTGTATCGGAGCAAGGTGTGATTGGACAGATTCAGAGGCGCGGGCCCGCGTTTGTACGCTCTCGGTTTTTTGTCCACATGCCACTGGCGGAAATCAAACAAGAGATTGGCCCCGCCATTTGGGACAGCTGCGAAATCCTGTCGAATATCAGAAACCCCTTTTCGCGCGTGGTCTCCCTTTACAATGTCCGGATCAAGCAAGGGCATTCGCCGCAACCAGCGGATGTCGATGACGCGCGCGCAGAGCTTGAGCAAAGCCTCGAAATCGAGGCATTTGCCGCGCATACCCATATGATGATGCATATCGACGGCACGTTTGCCATCGATACGGCCTTTCCCAATGAAACGCTGGATGAGGCGTTGGACACCTGGGCGCATGCAAAGGGATTGCGAGACTTCCCGCAGGACCAGCCACGCAGACAAGTGAACACAAATAACGTGGCTGGGCGTCCCGCCGAAGACTTGCTGACAGAAACTGTTCGCAGCCAAATTCTCGAACACTTTGGCTGGTTTTTCGACCTGTTCGGTTATTCCCGAAACGTCTCGGACGCGCATCTGCCCCCTGCACAGCATGCCCCAGCCCAAGCATCGGTGGCCTCGTGATGCGCGTGGCTGCGACATATCTCCAGGGTCACAAGCGCATTTTTTGCGCCGACTGGCCCAACGAAATTCACCAATTTCCGTACCGGAACCTGCCCGGCGGAACAGGCCTCTTTCTCGCGCGTGACCCCAGTCGAACAGACTGCGCGACCGGTTTCCTGTCTCCGTCTTCGGCAAAACTCAGCGTGGTATCCCAATGACCGACCAATCCCCCAACGACCAGTTCCATGCCTCCTCCTTCATGCAGGGGCACAATGCGGAATATCTGGAACAGATGTATGCCCGCTATGCCGGGGATCCGAACGCGGTCGACGAGGCGTGGCAGGCGTTTTTCAAGGCGATGGGCGATGATGAGGTCAGCGTGAAACAAGAGGCGTCCGGCCCGTCCTGGGCTCGGGGCGATTGGCCGCCGATGCCCGGTGATGACCTGACCCAAGCCCTCACCGGCGAGTGGGCCGCGCCGGCGGAAGTCAAAGGGGCCGGTGAAAAGATCAAGGCCAAGGCCACCGAGAAGGGCGTCGAGGTTTCCAACGACCAGATCAAGCGCGCTGTTCTTGACAGTATCCGCGCCCTGATGATCATTCGCGCCTACCGCATCCGGGGCCACCTTGTCGCTGACCTTGATCCGCTTGGCATGCGTGATCAGACTCCCCACCCCGAGCTTGATCCAAAATCCTACGGCTTTACCGAGGCCGACATGGACCGTCCGATCTTTATCGACAAGGTGCTGGGCCTCGATGTGGCCACCATGCGCGAGATCATCGACATCGTGAAACGCACTTATTGCGGCACCTTTGCCCTGCAATACATGCACATCTCCAACCCCGAAGAGGCCGGTTGGCTCAAGGAACGAATTGAGGGACTGGGCAAGGAAATCCAGTTCACCCGTGAGGGCCGCAAGGCGATCCTGAACAAGATGGTCGAGGCCGAGGGCTTTGAGAAATTCCTGCACGTCAAATACATGGGCACCAAGCGGTTTGGCCTTGATGGCGGTGAAAGCCTAATCCCCGCGATGGAGCAGATCATCAAGCGTGGCGGTGCGCTTGGCGTCAAGGAAATCGTGATCGGCATGCCCCACAGGGGCCGTCTGTCCGTTCTGGCCAACGTGATGGCCAAACCCTACAAGGCGATCTTCAACGAATTCCAGGGCGGAAGCTTCAAACCCGAAGATGTCGATGGCTCGGGCGATGTGAAATACCACCTCGGTGCGTCCAGCGACCGTGAGTTCAGCGGCAATTCCGTACACCTCAGCCTGACGGCTAACCCCAGCCACCTTGAAGCTGTGAATCCTGTCGTTCTGGGCAAGGCTCGCGCGAAACAGGATCAACTGAAGGACGAGGAACGCACCTCTGTCATGCCCATCCTGCTGCACGGCGATGCAGCCTTTGCCGGTCAGGGCGTTGTGGCGGAGTGTTTCGCCCTGTCCGGCCTCAAGGGCCACAAAGCAGGCGGCACAATGCATATCGTGGTCAACAACCAGATCGGGTTTACCACGGCGCCGCACTTCTCGCGCTCGTCCCCTTATCCCACTGACAATGCGTTGGTAGTCGAAGCACCGATTTTCCACGTGAACGGTGACGATCCCGAGGCCGTGGTGCACGCTGCCAAGGTTGCCACCGAGTTCCGCCAGAAATTCCACAAGGACGTGGTCATCGACATCTTCTGCTACCGCCGGTTCGGCCACAACGAGGGCGACGAGCCCATGTTCACCAACCCGGTGATGTATAAGAAGATCAAAAAGCAAAAGACGACCCTGACGCTGTACACAGAGCGTTTGGTGCGCGACGGGTTGATCCCCGAAGGCGAAATCGAGGATATGAAGGCCGCGTTCCAGGCACGCATGAACGAAGAGTTCGAGGCCGGCAAAGACTACAAACCCAACAAGGCCGATTGGCTGGACGGCAAGTGGTCGCATCTGGACAAAAACAAGGACGACTACCAGCGCGGCAAGACCGCCATCGCGCCCGAGACTTTCGAAGAAGTCGGCCGCGCCCTGTCGACGGTTCCCGATGGTTTCCCGCTGCACAAAACTGTGGGTCGCCTGATGGACACCAAAAAGGCGATGTTTGAAAGCGGCGAAGGTTTTGACTGGGCAACTGGCGAGGCGCTGGCCTTTGGCTCGCTCTTGACGGAGGGCTACCCGGTGCGTCTGGCAGGCCAGGACAGCACGCGCGGCACCTTCAGCCAGCGGCACTCGGGTCTGGTCAATCAGGAAACCGAAGAACGGTACTTCCCGTTGAACTCGGTTCGTCCCGGACAAGCACAATACGAAGTTATCGATTCCATGCTGTCGGAATATGCGGTGCTGGGTTTTGAATACGGCTATTCGCTGGCAGAACCCAACGCTCTCACCCTGTGGGAAGCGCAGTTCGGCGACTTTGCCAACGGCGCGCAGATCATGTTCGACCAGTTCATCAGCTCTGGTGAAAGCAAATGGCTGCGCATGTCGGGCCTTGTGGTCCTGCTGCCCCACGGGTTCGAGGGCCAAGGGCCGGAACACTCCTCAGCCCGGCTGGAACGGTTCCTGCAAATGTGCGGCCAGGACAACTGGATCGTCGCCAATTGCACAACGCCTGCAAACTATTTCCACATTCTGCGCCGTCAGATCCACCGCGACTTCCGCAAGCCGCTGATCCTGATGACGCCCAAATCTCTGCTGCGCCACAAGCTGGCGGTCAGCAAGGCCGAGGAATTCACCACCGGCAGCAGCTTCCACCGCGTGCTCTGGGACGACGCCCAATTCGGCAATTCCGACACCGAACTGGTGGCCGATGACAAGATCAAGCGCGTCGTCATGTGTTCGGGCAAGGTGTATTACGACCTGCTGGAAGAACGCGACGCCCGCGGTATCGACGATGTCTATCTGCTGCGCTTTGAACAGTTCTACCCCTTCCCCGCCCAATCGGCGGTGAAAGAGCTGGAACGGTTCAAAGGGGCCGAAATGGTCTGGTGCCAGGAAGAGCCCAAGAACCAGGGCGGTTGGACCTTTATCGAGCCGAACCTGGAATGGGTTCTGGGCCGGATCAACGCCAAACATACGCGGCCCGTTTACGTTGGCCGCGCGACCTCCGCATCGCCCGCCACCGGTCTGGCCAGCATGCACAAGAAACAACAAGCCGCTCTCGTCGACGAAGCGCTGACCATCAAAGGATAAGACCATGACCACAGAAGTCCGCGTGCCCACCCTGGGCGAAAGCGTCACCGAAGCCACCGTTGCCACCTGGTTCAAGAAGCCAGGCGAAGCCGTTGCCGTAGATGAAATGCTTTGCGAGTTAGAAACTGACAAGGTGACCGTCGAAGTGCCCTCGCCCGTTGCAGGCACATTGGGCGACATTGTCGCCGCCGAGGGCGAAACCGTGGGCGTCGATGCCTTGCTGGCGACAATCTCCGAAGGGGCCGCAGCAGATGCGCCTGCTGCAGAGCCCAAGGACGAAGCGCCTGCACCTGCAGAAAGCGCAGAAGCAAGCAGCGTGGACGTCATGGTCCCCACTTTGGGCGAAAGCGTGACGGAGGCGACCGTCAGCACATGGTTCAAGGCCGTGGGTGACGCCGTGGCGCAAGACGAAATGCTCTGCGAGCTTGAAACCGATAAGGTCAGCGTCGAGGTTCCCGCCCCTGCTGCCGGTGTCTTGGCCGAGATCAGCGCGCCCGAAGGCACGACAGTGGATACCAGCGCGAAGCTCGCTGTTATATCGGCCTCTGGCGCGGTTGCCGCAAGCGCACCTGCGCCCGCCGCAGCGTCCGCACCCGCCGCCTCGTCCAAGGATGTTGAGGATGCGCCATCAGCCAAAAAAGCGATGGCAGAGGCAGGCGTCAGCCGTGACCAGGTCACCGGCACAGGCCGCGATGGCCGCGTGATGAAAGACGACGTGGCCCGCGCCGTGGCCGCTGCCGCCAGCGCACCCGCACCCGCCGCAGCCCCGGCAATGCCCCGCGCGCCCGTCGCCGCCGATGATGCGGCCCGCGAGGAACGGGTCAAGATGACCCGCCTGCGCCAGACCATCGCCAAGCGCCTCAAGGACAGCCAGAACACTGCCGCCATGCTCACCACCTATAACGAGGTCGACATGACCGAGGTGATGGCGCTGCGCAACGAATACAAAGACCTGTTTTTAAAGAAACACGGGGTCAAACTGGGCTTCATGTCCTTCTTCACCAAAGCGTGCTGCCACGCCCTCAAGGAGGTGCCCGAGGTCAATGCCGAAATTGACGGCACTGATGTGGTCTACAAAAACTTCGTCCATATGGGCATTGCCGCGGGCACGCCCCAAGGCCTCGTGGTGCCTGTGATCCGGGATGCAGACGCCATGGGTTTTGCCGCCATCGAAAAGGCCATTGCCGAAAAAGGCGCCCGCGCGCGGGACGGCAAACTGTCGATGGCAGAGATGCAGGGCGGCACTTTCACGATCTCAAACGGCGGCGTCTACGGCTCGTTGATGAGTTCCCCGATCCTGAACCCACCACAATCAGGCATCCTCGGCATGCACAAAATCCAGGACCGCCCCATGGCCATCGGTGGCCAGGTCGTGATCCGGCCGATGATGTATCTGGCACTCAGCTACGACCACCGGATCGTGGACGGCAAAGGGGCGGTCACGTTCCTTGTTCGGGTGAAAGAAGCGCTGGAAGACCCACGGCGGTTGTTGATGGATTTGTAGAAATTAGCTTAAGGGAGTTATGGGCCATGTGGATTGTTGGGACTAATTGCAGCCCTAGTTGTGGATAGCGTAGCTAGCATAGATTGGCCGACTTTTGTCGCAGCAATCGGCATCGGATCACTGCTTACTGTCATTGTTCAGTCTGTTCTCTCACATCACCAAGAGAGGCGACAACGGCAATGGACCGAACGACGCAACGCTTTCATTGGCTTTTTAGAGACCTGGAGAGATCAAGACAAAGAAGGTGTTACAGTGGAGAATAGGTTCGATGTTGGTCACTGGATGTTACGGTGCGAATTGGTTGGGTCCAAAAGACTAGCAAATGCTCTAAGCGATTGGCATTCGGCGGAACCAGAAAGTGAGGAGCGCGCTAACGCGTTTGCACGGCTCAAAAACGCAATGAAAAAGGATTTAAGATGAGCCCCGAACTCACCTATCTCACCTACGCCGTGATCCTGCTGATCGCACACATGCTGATCCAGGCCACATTATCGGACTTGTCAAAAGGGATCGGATGGGCGCTTGGCCCCCAGGATGAAAAGCGGGACCCCAGCGTTGTCGCGGGCCGCCTTGAACGGGCGCTCACCAACTACGTCTACAATCTGCCCGCCTTCATTGCGCTGGCCCTCACCCTCAAGGTTACAGGTCTGGGCACGGAAACAACGGCCCTCGGCGCTGCGATCTGGTTCTGGGCCCGGGTCGCGTATGTTCCCGCCTACGCGTCGGCCATACCCCTGACCCGTTCCGTCGCATGGTTCACCTCGCTGGGCGGTTTGGTCCTGATGATCCTGCCGTTGCTGGGCGCGTGAAATTGCGGGCCGCATATGATCGGGCTGTCGCCGCGCGGCGTGCCTTTGCCCTCCCGGGCTATCCGACCTTGGCACAAGCCGGGTTTGACGGAGATTATGTGTCGCCCATCCAGATTACGTCGGGCAATCTGACAGGCCCCTTGCTGATGTCCAAGGACTGGTTGGATGCCCCATCGGCACACAAACATCGCGAGACGTTGCGTGTCACCGGCTATCTGCCCAACAACCCGTTCAATCAGGTGGTCAACCGGGTTTTGACCCTCTTGGGGATGTGCCGGACCGATATCTATATCACGCCGATCTTTCACCTGCTGACGCCCACACGCTCCTCCACCATCCCGGTTGCGGCCGCGCGCGCAAGCTTTGACGCCGTGGGGCGGTTCGAATTGATGGGGCGTCGGCCCGTAGCACTCGGTACAGACAGTGCGCGGGTACTTGAGCATTTTGGCGTCGATCACGTCAAAGCGCCCCACCCTTCGGCACGGATCGGCAGCTATGATGCGCGGGCCGAATTGATTGCGCAGGCGGTTCGGGCGACATGACACCTGAGCTGACGGCACTCACCCTCGCGGCCTTGCTTCAGGTGGTCCAATTCGTGCTTATGGCCGTGCCCGCCAACCTTGAGCTTGGGCCCGCCAAAACCGCCTCGCCCCGCGACCGCGACCGGCTTGGCGGCGATGTCGAAGACCTGCTGAGCAAACGAACTGCGCGCCTTTACCGCGCCTTGGACAACCATTTCGAAGGGCTGATCCTCTTTACCATTGCATGCGTGGTGGTGACTGTAGCGGAAAAGTCCGGCACGCTCACAGCGACATGTGCCTATATCTACCTGATCGCGCGCATCGCCTATGTTCCGGCTTATGCGTTCGGCCTCAGCCCATGGCGCAGCTATATCTGGTTCGTGGGTTTCGGAGCCACGACGGTCATGCTGATCGCGGCACTGCTATGATTTTTCGCTGGCTACAAATATTCCGGTGGGTTGAGGGCAGCGTCCCCGCCCCGCACTCAACAAAAGGACCGACACAATGGCTTCTTACGACGTAATCATCATCGGCTCCGGCCCCGGCGGCTATGTCTGCGCCATCCGCTGTGCGCAACGGGGCCTGAAAACAGCGATCGTCGAAGGGCGCGAGACGCTTGGTGGCACCTGCCTCAACGTGGGTTGCATCCCTTCCAAGGCACTGCTGCACGCCTCCCACATGCTGCACGAGGCAGAGCACAACTTTGCCACCATGGGCCTCAAGGGCAAAAGCCCTTCCGTCGATTGGAAACAGATGCTGACCTACAAGGAAGACACGATTGGCCAGAATACCAAGGGCGTCGAATTCCTGATGAAAAAGAACAAGATAGACTGGCTCAAGGGTTGGGGTAGCATCCCAGAGGTGGGCAGGGTCAAGGTGGGCGACGAGGTCCACGAGGCAAAGTCCATCATCATTGCGTCCGGGTCTGAACCGGCCAGCCTGCCCGGTGTCGAGGTCGACGAAAAGGTTGTCGTGACGTCCACCGGCGCGCTCGAGCTTGGCAAAATCCCCAAAAAGTTGGTGGTGATCGGGGCCGGCGTCATCGGACTGGAGCTTGGCTCCGTCTACAAGCGCTTGGGCGCTGAGGTAGAGGTGATCGAATTCCTTGATGCGATCACCCCCGGCATGGACGCTGAAGTGCAACGCCAGTTCCAGAAGATTCTCGTGAAACAAGGCATCAGCTTTACCATGGGGGCGGCAGTGCAAAAGGTCGAGACGACCAAAACAAAGGCCAAGGTACACTACAAACTACGCAAGGATGATAGCGACCAGGTGGTCGATGCTGATGTCGTTCTGGTGGCCACGGGTCGTAAACCTTATGTCGAGGGTCTGGGCCTGGAAGCGCTTGGGATCAAGATGACCAAACGCGGGCAGATCGCGGTAGATGCCCATTGGCAAACGAATGTGCCGGGCATCTACGCCATAGGCGACGTGATCGAAGGGCCCATGCTCGCCCACAAGGCCGAAGACGAAGGGATGGCCGCGGCCGACCAGATTGCGGGGCATCATGGCCACGTCAACTATGGCGTGATCCCCGGCGTCATCTACACCCACCCCGAGGTCGGCAATGTGGGCGAGACCGAGGAAACCCTCAAGGAACAGGGCCGCAAGTACAAGGTCGGAAAATTCAGCTTTATGGGCAACGGCCGGGCCAAGGCCAATTTCGCGGGCGACGGGTTCGTGAAAATCCTGGCCGATGCGGAAACCGATCGCATCCTGGGCGCACATATCATCGGCCCCGCTGCCGGCGACCTAATCCACGAGATTTGCGTTGCGATGGAGTTTGGCGCATCCGCCGAAGATCTGGCACTGACCTGCCACGCGCACCCCACCTATTCCGAAGCCGTCCGCGAGGCGGCGCTGGCCTGCGGTCTCGGCGCAATCCACGCATAAGGGCCATGGCGCGTCCCGCCGATGGGACGCGCATCTGTTTTCGGCAAAGCTTTTCCGAAATAGGACCGCGCGATCAGAGGAAACCTGCCCATGGGCGGTTTGCCTCCGATCTCGCGCTTCCCGCGCAATTCCCTTTTGTCACAGACGTGCTTTGTAGGTGATCCAAGCGGTGCCGTCCGGCCCGTGTTTTTGGAACGATTGCAAAGGATGACAGCATGGATCGACGCAGCACATTGAAACTGATCGGCGGCGGCGCAGCACTGGCGGCCTTGGGCGCCTGTGCCGCGCCACAAGGCGCGGACATTATCGACGTAGCCTCTGGTAACCCGAACTTCTCAACCCTTGTGGCAGCCATACAGGCGGCGGGTCTGGTGGATACGCTCAGAAGCGAGGGGCCTTTTACGGTTTTTGCGCCGACCAACGACGCCTTTGCGGCCTTGCCTGCGGGAACCGTGGAAAGCCTGCTCTTGCCCGAGAACAAGGATCAATTGGTCAATATCCTGACTTATCATGTGGTACGTGGCCAGATCACCGCCGGAGACGTGCTGGGTACCCAACAGAGTGTAGTGACCTTGCAGGGCGGCGTTCTGGCCGTCGATGGAACCGTGGGCAAGGTTGGCACGGGGGTGACCGTGAACGGGGCCAACGTCGTTCAAGCAGATGTCTTTGCGACAAACGGTGTGATCCATGCGATCGACCAGGTGTTGCTGCCCGAGTAATCTGGCATCAGATGTCAGGGGCGAAGCGGAATTTGACACAAATTCCGGCAGTTTTCCGATCATCGGAAAACGTCACCACATGGTGCGGGCCGCGCGCTCGGGCCATTCGGCATCGTAAGCTGCACCGCCTTCTTCCCCCGACGAGGCTTCCGCCAGAATCTCTCCCACTGTCGGAAGCCCATCGGTCACCTCACCAGACCAAACCCCGCCTCGGATCACGGCGCGAGCGCATTGGGTGTAAACCTCGCCCACCCGGATCACGATAACCGTCGCGGGCTGGCGCGTACCCTTGGCAAAACGCGCCCGCAGCGCTTCATCTGTCGTCAAACGGGCCGCTCCATTTATCCGCACAATTGTATTCGAGCCCGGGATCATGAACATCAGTGACACCCGCCCATCCGTTACGATGTTGCGCAGTGAATCCAGGCGATTGTTGCCACGCCAATCGGGCATCGCCAGCGTTTTGGTATCAAGCGCCGTGACTACGGGTCCATCGTCCCCGCGAGGGCTTCCATCAGTGCCCTCAGGGCCGACAGTCGTCAAAACGCAAAAGCGCGATGCCGCAATCCACTTGGCGTAAAGCGGCGTCAGATGATCGGCGACTTTGCGCAGCGACGGCTGGCCCGGCTTGCCATAAAGCGCCTCCAGCTCTGCGATATCTTCAACGTAATCCATCGGGATCGAACCCTCCCTCGCGCATCAGCGCGTCCGAGCGCGCCTCGACCGTTTCCTCCAGATGGGCGAGAAACGCGTCCCGCTCCATCCCCGGAGCGATGGAAGGCATAAATTCGACCACCGCCAAGCCAGGTTTGCGCCACATGCCCTTGCGGGGCCAGAAGACGCCAACATTGGTGGCCACGGGCACGCAGGCCTGGCCCAACTGTTCGTACAATACCGCCGTGCCCACCTTGTAGGGCACCTTGACCCCGGGTGCCACGCGCGTGCCTTGCGAATAGATGATCAACTGGCCGGGATCGACCAATCCGGCCTCAACGTCCCGCACCATCTTTCCGATGGCTGCCCCACGTTTTCCCCGTTCCACTGGCACACAGTCGAGCCGTTTGGCGTAAAAGCCGATGATCGGGGTCCACAAGATGTCTCGCTTCATGATGAACTTGGCCGAAGGCAGAGCCGTAAAGATCATCATGATATCGAGGAAGGATTGATGTTTGGCTGCGATCAAAACCTCGCCCTCAGGCACCTCGCCGCGCACTTCGGCCCGGATGCCAACCATCCAGCGCATCGTCCAGAAGACGTAGCGGCTATAGGCCTTGCAACAAGCCCGCGCACCATCTTTACTCAGAAGTGCATAGGGCAGATAGGCCAGCCCATAGACCAGCATCATCACATACATCTGGAGGATAAACAGGTAAGAGCGCAGCCGTTGCATCACGAGATCGTCCTTAATGCGCGATCCGCCGCGAGGGCGGTCGCCGCCAGCGCAACCGCGCCGGAAATGATGGGCAGCAACAGTGGCACCAGCCACCCTGCCCCTTGAAAGCCAAGGCCTGTCAGAAACCCTGGCGTATCTCCGCCTGATGGCATCAACCAGACCGCCAAGAGCCCAATAGCGACGCCAACCGCAGAGCCCACGAAGGCCCGCAAGGTAAATCGGCGGACAAAGGCCTGCGCGATATAGCTGTCGGTGGCCCCCACAAGCCGGAGAACGTGGATCACCTGCGAATTGGCCGCCAAGGCCGCGTTGGCGGCAAGCGTGACCATCGCCGCAACCGCCGCCAGGATCAGCAGGGCCGCCCCCCATCCCAGCAAGCGCAAGCGTTGGGCAGCCGCCACCAAAGGCGCGCGCCACCGGCTGTGATCATCCAACACCGCCCCCGGCACTTCGGCCGCAAGGCGCAAGCGTAGCCCTGTAGGGTCAAATCCGGGTTGGGTCGATGTAATCTCGATCAGCCGGGGGACAGGCAGGCTGTCCAGCGGCAGGTCCTGGCCAAACCAGGGGGCCAAGAGCGCCTGTTGTTCGGCGTCGCTGAGCGCGCGGGCCCCGGCGACACCCGGCGTGGTCTGCAACACCTGCAAGGCCGCCGCGGTCTGGATCGCGCGCTGGTCCAGCGGGGCCACGATACGGATCGTGGCCGTTTGCGCCAACTCATCCCCCCACCGCGTCGCCAAACGGCCGCTGGCCAGCGACAGCGCCAGAGCAAAGACGGCGAGGAAGGCCATGGCACCAGAAGCAAAGAGTGTCAGTTGGGCGGTAAAGCCCGTGGGCGGCACAACCCGGTCTGCATGGCGATCCCCTGCCATCAAGGACATGACGCTGCGCAGGTTGAAGATCACAGATCCGCCCCCGCCAATTGCACGCGCCGGTTCGAGATCCGTAACACACGGGCCTGCACCTGAGCCTTGGCGGCCCGGATCAAGGACAGATCATGGGTGGCGATCAGCACGGTCTTGCCCATGCGGTTCAGCTCCACCAGCAACTGAAGCAACCGTTGAGACATATCCCAATCCACGTTGCCCGTCGG
This sequence comes from uncultured Tateyamaria sp., assembly GCF_947503705.1. Taxonomy (GTDB): domain Bacteria; phylum Pseudomonadota; class Alphaproteobacteria; order Rhodobacterales; family Rhodobacteraceae; genus Tateyamaria. The sequence goes on from NZ_CANNES010000002.1 coordinate 274,455, forward strand.
CTCGTCGGCCAGCACGACATCTGGGGACATGATTACAGCGCGCGCCAATGCGGCCCTTTGCCGTTCGCCGCCGGACAGTTCGGGCGGCAAAGCCCCCGCTCGCGCGGTGAGGCCCACCCAAGACATCAACTCGCCCAAGTCAGGACCAGCAACTTCGGCATGACGGCCGGAGACCGTCAGCGGCAACGCAATATTGTCGGCTACGGGCAGATGATCCAGAAACTGCACATCCTGATGCACCACACCGATCTTGCGGCGGATCATTGCCACATGGTCACGCTGCAAACCGCGCACATCTGCCTCAAATACTCGGACATGACCTGCCGTGGGCAGCAGCGCGCCATAACACAGTTTAAGGAAAGTCGTCTTGCCCGCCCCCGACGGACCGGTCAGAAAATGGAACGAACCGGGGGCCAATTTGACGGAAATATCCGACAAAAGCTCGCCGCCGCCATAACTGTAGGCCACATTTTCCAGCTCAATCACGCCTGCCCTCGCCTTTGTTGACCTGTTGTGCCCCAGCACCATGCGGGTTTCAATCTGAATGCCGGGCAGGTTCAGTTGCGTTTATGACTTTTCTGCGCCCGCCCTACAACATATGGTAAGCCAGAGGATGAGACAGGGAACGACATGCGGCTAATCTGCCCCAATTGCGACGCCCAATATGAGGTTGTGGATGATGTCATTCCGACCGAGGGGCGGGACGTTCAATGTTCCAACTGCGGCCAGACCTGGTACCAGCATCACCCTGATCACATGCCCGAAGAGGCCATTCAGGAACCCGACGCGCCCGAAGATCTTGTTGAGCCTGACGACACCCCAGCCGAGGATGAAGAACGGGCGACAACTCCTGAACCACAACGCCGTGAACTTGACCCGTCCGTCGCCGATATCCTGCGCCAAGAGGCCGAGTTGGAAAGCAAGGCCCGGGCCGAAGAGACCAGCGGTCTCGAAAGCCAGCCCGATCTGGGCCTGGACGCGGCCGAAAGCGAAACCGACCGCCGTGCCCGCGAGGCCCGTGAACGCATGGCCCGGATGCGGGGCGAAGACCCAACGCCGGAACATGTCTCCGAAGCAACCGCTGCGGCGGCTGCCCTTGGATCGCGCCGTGACCTGCTGCCCGATATCGAAGAGATCAATTCGACGCTCCGATCAACCAGCGACCGTCAATCCGGCACCACAGCAGAACCGGGGCCTGACCCTGCGCCTCAGGCCTCGGGCGGGTCCGGGTTTCGGCGTGGCTTTGTGCTGATGATTGTGCTGGCATGTATCCTGGCCGCAATCTATGTGATGGCACCGCAGATTGCGCAATCTGTTCCCGGCGTTGACCCGTACCTCAGTGCCTTTGTGGCCCAAGTAGACACCGCCCGATCCTGGCTTGATGGTCAGGTCGAACAGCTTTTGACCTGGCTTGACACTGTGGCCTCGTCACAAGACGGGGGTTAAAGCGCGGGTTCAAGCGCGGACCCACACCTCAGCCTTTCTCAAAACCGATCAAGCAACCGGCCAAGGTAGTCCAGCTCGACGTCCGGACGTTCGCCTTCGCCCGAACGGCGGCGGATTTCATCCAGCAGATCGCGCGCGCGACGATAGACGTCTTCGCCCTGCAAGAGCCCCTCTTCGGTGCCTACGCTGCCATTTGATCCCGAATCGCGGCCGAGTGGGTCTTGCGCCTCGGCGCGGCGATCAGCCTCGGACGTGCCTTGGCCCTGTTGGCCTGCTTGCTGTTCCTGCTGCATGGCCTCACCCAAGGCGCGCATGCCCTCGCGAAGGGCCTCCATCGCCTGAGATTGGTTGTCGATGGCGTCGGCAAAATTGCGCTGGCGCAGGGCCTCTTCAGCCCCGTCCATTGCACGACCCGCCCTGTCCAGAGCATCGCGCGCGGCATCGCCTTCGGGCGTGCCCGCCCCGGGCAGGCTGCCTTGCTGGCGGCGCAATTCGTCACGCAGCGCCTGCTGGCGATCGGCCAAGCTGCCTTGCCCTTGGCTATCGCCTTCGCCGCCCTGGTTCTGGCCTTGTTGCTGCCCTTGACCGCCTTGTTCCCCAGCGCCTTCCTGACGTCCTTCACCTTGGCCGCCCTCGGTATGTTCGTTGCCCCGACCCTGACCTCCGCTTCGGCCTTCATTGCCTTGGCTTTCGCCCGCCTGTGCATTCGGGTTGAACTGTTCCTGCAGATCGCGGAAGGCCTGATCGCTGAGGCCCTGCTGATCGCGCAACGTCTCGGCCAGCCCTTCCATGGCCTGTTCGCCCGCACTTTGCCCATTCTGGCCTTCGCCACCCTGGGTGACGCGCATGTTCTCCAGTAACTCCTGAAGCTCTTGCAAAGCCTGCTCGGCTTCGGCCATGCGGCCTTGCTCCATCAACTCCTGAATACGGTCCATCATTCTCTGCAGATCGTCTTGGGTCATCTGCATCTGGTTTTGCGGGTCACCCGACTGCGGCTGATCCGGGTTCTGTTCGGCATTCCGCTGGGATTGCTGCATCAGCTGGCGCAGGTAATCATCGGTCGCCCGGCGTAACTCGCGCATCAGTTCTTCAATCTCGGCCTCGCTGGCCCCATCGCGCATTGCCTGATTCAAACGTTCCTGTGCCTCGCGCAGTCGTTCCAGCGCACTGGTCAGGTCCCCTTCTTCGATGGCGAGAGCCAGACCCCACAGATCATCGGCCAGATCGCTTTGCTGCTCATCGGTCAGCCCATAGCTCGCCAAAGTCTCAAGCCGGGTGATCGCGCGGCTCAGACGCAAGCGGTTGGTGTCCTTGCGAAACACATCGTCGGGGCGATGGGCGACGGCGCGCAGAATTTGACCGATCCGTACCGCGTTGCCCCGCGCCCACAGAAGGTCGCGACGTTGTTCGATGATGGCGGCAGCCAGCGGGTCGAAAAAACGGCGACCCGGCAGGATAATGTCGCGCGGCTCTGACAACGCCTGTTGTTCGGCGGCATCCAACGCGCTCAGCGTCACGGTCACCGGCAAATTGGCCCAGGGGTGTTCCGAGAAATCCTCGATCAGGCTTTCTTCAAAATCTGTCCGGTCGCCCGCGACCGGCATAGGGAGCGCAACGGTAATTTCAGGGCGCGGGTCGGGGGCAATGGTCAACCCATGTCGGCGATCCACCGCATTTAGATCAAGTACGATGCGCGCCTCGCCCGCCTCGACGCCGTAATCGTCGGTGGCAGCGAAGGGCAATGTCATCTGGCCCAATGCGTTGCTGTCCGCGTTGCCGATAATGTCGATTTCGGGCACCTCATCCGGCAGGACCGCCACCTCCCAAGTGCGTCCGCCCGGGCCGTTCACTGAAATCTCGCCCTCTTGCACGACGATGAAGTCTTGTTCGGGGGCTGAGGCCGGGGGCAACTCACCCGTGCGCCCCGACACAGTTTCCGCCACGGTCAAAGCGCCAACCTCACCATAGAGGCGCAGGGTGATCAGGCTGCCCGCAGGCACAGCCAGGGTCCCGTCGGCCACATCGTTGAGGTAGATCGTGGGCCGTCCGGTGTAACGCGGGCTTTCGGCCCAACCTTCCCAAACGGCACCACCGGCAAGGCCAGCATTGCCGCCCGGGCCCATTTCGGCAACCGACCCGACACGCCAGATCGAGCCAAATATAAGCGCCACGGCAAAACCAAGCACCGCCACATAGCGCAATGCAAAAGGATCGCGCCGCGCGATGCGCAGGTCAGCGGGCACAGCCTCAGCTTGCGCAGCGCGGGCTGACATCCGGGCCTGGTGTGCACGCCACACGGCTGTCGAAGCCGCATCGCTTTCGCCGATGGCCTGGCTGTCCATCAACGCCTGGACCGGCCGCCCGGGAAGTGTTTCGTCTAGACGGGCCAAAGCAGCCGCATGGCTCGGAATTCGGAAGCGCGCAAATGCGTAGACCAAGGCCGCCGCGCCCGCGAGGGCCGCAATAACCGCAAAAGCCCATACAACTTCGACCATCACGCTGTCTTGCAGACCCAGCATGAGAACTGCCAGCACAGCCAAGCAAACCGTGACCAACGGCCACGCCGCCTGCCAGAGGTTTTCAGCAAACATTCCGGCCCGCGTCAAACGCAGGGGCCAGCGCAGGGCGTTCAAGCCCTTGCGCACGTCATGCCGGGAAAAATTGGCCATGTGTTTCGCGTCCCTTGTCGGCGGCGCGGCGCACCATAGCGCCTAAAGCCATGGTGGGATGGTATCGCGATTTATCATTTCGTCAAACGTCGGACGTGCGCGGATCACCGCGTATTGATCACCATGCACCAAAACTTCCGGAATCAGGGGCCTGGTATTGTATTCGCTGCTCATTACCGCGCCATATGCCCCAGCCGAGCGGAAGGCGACCAGCTCGCCGGCAGCCACGGGGGGCATCATTCGCTGTTTGGCAAAGGTATCACCAGATTCGCAAACCGGCCCGACGATATCGATCGGGGCCTGTTCGGTGCCGGGTGCCGGTTCAATCACCGGGATGATATCGTGATGGGCCTCGTACATGGCGGGGCGAATGAGGTCATTCATCGCACCATCGAGGATCAGGAAATTGCGGCCCTCGCCGGATTTCACATAGATCACTTCGCTGATCATGCAGCCCGCATTGCCCGCGATCAGACGACCCGGCTCAATCTCGATCTCACATCCCAAGTGGCCCACGGTTCGCTTGACGAGCGCGCCGTAATCGGTCGGCAATGGCGGGGCCTCGTTGCTGCGTGCGTAAGGGATGCCCAGACCACCGCCCAGATCGAGACGGCGAATGTTGTGGCCATCGGCGCGCAGGATCTCGGTCAACTCTGCGACCTTTTGATAGGCCAGCTCAAACGGGGCCAGATCGGTCAGTTGCGATCCGATATGCACGTCGATGCCGATGACATCCAGATGCTCCATCGCACCCGCCATGGCATAGACCTCGCGGGCGCGCGCGATCGGGATGCCGAACTTGTTCTCGGATTTGCCGGTGGCAATCTTGGCATGGGTTTTGGCATCCACATCTGGGTTTACGCGGATGGTAATTGGGGCGGTCACACCGACCTCGCATGCGACGCGGTTCAAAACCTCCATCTCAGGCTCTGACTCCACATTAAACTGGCGGATGCCGCCCTTCAACGCGAGGCGGATTTCATCTGCCGTTTTGCCAATGCCGGAAAACACGATCTTGTCACCTGGTACGCCCGCAGCCTTGGCGCGCATATATTCGCCGCCAGACACCACGTCCATGCCTGCGCCTGCCTGCGCCAAAGTCTTGAGGATCGCCTGATTACTGGCCGCCTTCATCGCATAGCAAACAAGGTGGTCGGTCCCTTCCAGCGCCTCGTCCAGCATTCGGTAGTGCCGCAACAACGTCGCGGTTGAATAGACATAAAACGGAGTGCCCACTGCCGCGGCAATCTCGGCGATGGGGACGTCCTCGGCGTGCAAAGCGCCATCTTTGTAAATAAAATGATCCATGACCCGCGCCGTGTATCGGGCCGCGGGTCACAGATCAATCGGGCAAATGCACGGCTGTTGTCAGCGCTTTTTCTTCATCGCGGCCTGCATGCGGGCCACGGCCTTGTCCTGCCGGTCGACAACACGATCCCAAATCGGCGCGAGGTCAGGGTTATGCAGGCCACGGCCCGTGCCCATCTGATACAGCATGTGAGACGGGTTGTCGTTGCATTCCAGAACTTTGGGCCCCTCATGGGTGACCGCGATGTCAAAGCCGCATACGCCAAATTCAGGAAAGACAGCGTGGGCCTGAACAGCAATATCAAGGGTCTCTTGCCAGTGTGGCAGTAGGGCGCCTTCCAAGGTCGCGCCGGAGACCGGGTGTCGGGCCAGCTGTTCCGCCGCAGGGCCAGTGCCTCGAATGCAGGATTTGACGGCACCAGTGCTCAGGTCAAGGTCGGCCAAAAGGCTGCCTTCTTGCCAGAAATTATCCGACATGGCCGTGGGTGCGGGCATTTTCCATACTGCATACACCGGCTTGGGGCCACTGCCGTCATTGGCCGTCAGTACCCGCACACAGCCAATCGCTGGGCCAGCGATGCGCGCCATCTCGGGATGCGGATCAAGGGCCGTCTGGAACAGGAACCCGCCGGGATAGCGATCCATGACCTCAGCCGCAAAATCGGCAATCGGACGGGCCTCGCCATTGGCCAGGCGCAGCGTCTCGCCTTCCTTGCTGTCGATACGGACAGACCCTTCGGACAATGAGCCGAAATAGGGTTTTCCAAAGATCGGATATGTGGCGTCATCGCGCAAGAACGCGGCAAGGCTCTCCGCATCGCGCATCACCGGCATATTGCCGACCGACAAATGGCCGCTGGAAATGGCCTGTGTCCGGGCCGTCGCGATGCCAAGCTGTTCCAGAAGTTGCGTATACAAAAGTTTGTTGCCCACAAAGGACCGCGTCGGAACGGCAATCGGCGGGTTCATCGCCGTGTTCAGGGCGTTGATGCCACCCTGGCCCAGAAACTCACGCTTCTGTGCCATCGGGATGGCCGGATCATAAAGGCGAAGGCTGTAATATTCGTTTGAGCCAAGCTTTTGCTTGCCGCCCCGCATCGCGAATATCTCGCGCATCTGACGAAGCGGATGCACGCCGTGATCCTGCATAACTTGTGCGATCATGGATGCCGCTGGTTTCTTGGGCGCGTCAGGCCCGACCAAAAGTGCGCCCTGTGGCGCGTTCATGCTTGCGTCGCTCATTGCGTTGCCCCGCTTTGATGCCAGTTTTCTGCTCTGACATCCGTATAAGTGGCAAAAATGGCGACATTTGGGCGGGATTGTTTCCAATTCCACTCAAATTGAAGTGACTTGGCTATTGGATGGGGCGAGACCGCAAAAACAAATACAGGGGCAGACCGCAGCTGACCCCGATGCAGAACGTGGCCGGAATCGCGACAAGGGCCAACCAGTTCCGGCGCACAGCCACTTCGGAAATGATCCAGACCGTCAGCGCCACGGCTGCGATGGTCAGGTCCCAGACCAGACCGCTCGTCGCGGCGTTCACATGCCAGGCGTCAACCATGGCCATGAGGTCATAGCCGTTCGCGTTGAACCACGTGATGAAATAATACATCGGGTGGATCGCGCCCCAGACGGCCAAGGCGAGGTAAAGGATACGGACGGGCGACATCGTTCTAGAAAATGCCGACGCCGACGCGCAGCGGCCCTTTGGACACACCCACACTGGCCCCTGTATGCAACCCGCCCGGGCCGATACCGATGTTCAGGTTCGCGGATGGCTGAACCGGTTCGCCATCCACCCCACAGGCGACAAGGCCCAGCAGGGCAACAACAGACAAAATACGGATCATAACAACACCTCTTTCCAGCGGGCGACCTGCGCGCGGACCTGAGATGGCGCGGTGCCCCCATAGGATGTACGCGATGCGACCGAGTTTTCCACGCCCAAAACGTCGAAAACATCCTGAGTGATGCCCTCATGCGCGGATTTCATCTGTTCCAACGTGAGATCCGGCAAGTCACAGCCTTGAGATTCGGCCACTGCCACAAGCGATCCGGTGATGTGATGCGCGTCCCGGAAAGGCAGGCCCAAGACACGCACCAACCAATCGGCCAGATCCGTGGCTGTGCTAAAACCAGACCCGGCGGCGGCGGCGAGGCTCTCGCGATTGGCACTCATGTCGCGCACCATCCCGTCCATCGCCGCCAGCGCAAGCATCCAGTTGTCAGCGGCATCAAACACCTGTTCCTTGTCTTCCTGCATGTCCTTGGAATAGGCCAGCGGCAGCCCCTTCATCACCATCATCAGGGCCGTGTTGGCGCCGAAAATGCGTCCGACCTTGGCGCGGATCAACTCGGCGGCATCCGGGTTTTTCTTTTGCGGCATAATGCTGGACCCGGTCGAGAACCGGTCCGACAACGTGACAAAGCGGAACTGGGCGCTGGACCAAATCACCAACTCTTCGGCAAAGCGGGAAAGGTGCATGGCGCAGATGCTGGCCGTGCTCAGAAATTCGAGGGCAAAGTCGCGATCACTTACCGCGTCGAGGCTGTTGGCCGCCGGTCGATCAAAGCCCAACGCCTCTGCCGTCATCTGTCGATCAATCGGGAACGACGTGCCCGCAAGCGCGGCCGCACCCAGGGGCGCTTCGTTCATGCGCGCACGAGCATCGCGAACGCGCGACAAATCCCGGCCGAACATCTCGACATATGCCATCATGTGATGGCCCCACGTCACCGGCTGGGCCGTTTGCAAATGAGTAAAACCGGGCATAACCCAGTCGGCCCCCGCCTCTGCCTGTTCCAGCAATGCAGCAATCAGCGACAACAGCGCCCCTTCGGCGGCGTCACACTGATCGCGCACCCACAACTTGAAATCCGTCGCCACCTGGTCGTTGCGGGACCGACCTGTATGCAAACGGCCTGCCGGTTCGCCGATTACCTCTTTCAGGCGCGCTTCGACATTCATGTGAATGTCTTCCAAGGCAGTCGAAAACTGGAACGTGCCTGTTTCAATCTCTGACAAGACCGTGAGCAGACCTTCCCGGATCGCCTCGACATCCTTATCACTCAGAATACCGGTGGCCCCCAACATGGCCGCATGGGCACGCGAGCCTGCAATATCCTGGGACGCCATACGCTGGTCAAAGCCGATCGAGGCATTAATTGCCTCCATGATCGCGTCTGGGCCAGCGGCAAAGCGGCCGCCCCACATGGTATTGGCGGATTTATCATCGGTCATCGGATGGCCCCATTGAGGAAGAGACATGAAAAGAATACTTGCTGCCGCCCTCTACATGGCCCTCGCCTTGGGCGCAATTCCCAGCCACGCCGATACCGCCGCTGCCGCAGCGCTGCGGACAGGCGATATGAAAAAGCTGATCTTCCACAGCACGCCAGAGGCCGCGTCCAACGCCGCCTTCAACCTGGCCGATGATGCGGGGACACAAAGCCTTGAGGTTTACCGAGGCAAATATATCCTGCTGAACTTCTGGGCCACCTGGTGCGCGCCCTGTCGGCACGAGATGCCGATGCTGTCTGCGCTGCAAACCGAATTTGGCGGTGACGATTTCGAGGTGGTTACCATAGCCACAGGGCGCAATTCGCCCGCAGGTATCGTCAAGTTTTTCAACGATACCGGCATCGACAACCTGCCCCGCCATCAGGACCCAAAACAGAAACTGGCCAGCCAAATGGGCATTTTCGGCTTGCCGATCACAGTGATCATCGACCCCGAAGGCCGTGAAATTGCGCGGCTGCGTGGAGACGCTGATTGGGCCAGTGACAGCGCCAGGGCGATCATCGCAGAATTGATCGGTGCGGGCGAAAGTTAACGCGCCAGGCGTCGCGCGATCCTGCTTTCTCTGTTCCAAGTAAATCGCGGGAGGGCGAAGGGGCAGAACCCCAACCCGCTCAAGCCGCGTGGTTCAGGATCGCAGCTTCGCTCGCGCTCAGGTTCCGGCGTGCATAGTCACCGTATGTGTGGGCGTCGAATTCAAGCTGTGGAAAGCCCTCAAGCAAGCGCGCCCGATCGCCGTCATCCAAAGTGGACAACGCGGCGTTGGCGGGATGAAAGCTCTCGGTCTCGACGCCGTTGGCTCGTAAAATCTCGTGACGGGGCAACAGCAGATGAACGTAAGTCACCTCGCGAACCTTCAGATCGACGGTAATAGTAGTGCCGTTGATCAGGTCCTTGGCCGCAACCAAAACCTCCGGCGTGTTGAAAAGCGACCGGGCCACATCCCCCTGGATCAGCATGCGGTGCTCCGGCGAAACCAGCAATTCCAAATCGGGTCGCTCTACCCCCAATGCGCCTGAGGCGATGCGCACAGGGCGCAACTTTGGCATCGCAAAAAGGCGCGCGCCCGTCATGCGGCGGGCTCCGACCCAAAGGATTTCCTGCGCGCCATTGTCCTTGGTCTGAACACGATCGCCTTCGCTCAGCTCTTCTATGTGCTTGGGGCCATCCGGTGTGTCAATCAACGTACCCGGCGTGAAACATATCACACCGCCCGAACTGGGTGCTGTGCGATCACTTGGTGACGTGTTCAGAGTATGATGGACAATCCACAAGTCCGCATTGCGGGGTGGAATATCGTCGATGAACATCAGCAGTGGCGGGGCGCCTGTGCCCACTTCGATCAACGTGACGGTATAGCTTTTGGCCCCATCGGTGACGACAAAACTGCTGTCTGCCATCGGGCTACCATCGTCTTCGGGCAGCGTCCGCAGAGGCGTGCGATCCATCGCTGCCCCCACCAAACGGTGTACCATGCGCGCTGCCCTGCGCCGCATCACCTCAGATCCGTCTGCCCCATCCAAGCGCAATACATTTTGCGGACCGTCCACACGCACAGCGTCCCCACGCCATGCCCATGCGGCACCAACAGTCAGTGACTGCACCGGTGCGGCCTCAAGACCGTCCACTTCTGTTTGCGACCAGGAGATGACAAACGTGCCACGAAAGCCCGTTCCCATTGCCTGTATGCCTGCCTAGTTTATTTTTTTATTAACGATAGGTTAACAAACAAGACCTAGCCAAGGAAGGCATTTTAAGTGATGAAAAACAATTAGTTACAACGATAAGTTGAGGTGGTGCACGAATACATCAAAGGCCAGCCACAACATCTAGAGGGTGGCGATACCTCAACCACAAGTCGTGAGTTTGATCTAGAAACCTAGGCGAAAGCGAACCGAGCCAACGATTTGACCCTCGGGCTGGCCTTCAAATTCCTCGCCCAGATAGGTGACCCCGTAAAAGCCCGACAGACCGCTTTCGCCCTGCCACATGACCCCTGCGCGTAACCGTTCCCGAGACGACGCCACTTCAAAGCCCCGATCTTCGGGCAGAAACGCGCTGTCCGCTACATGTGCAATATCAGCGCCCAGCACAAAGCTATAGCCCGTCCAGTCGCCCGTAATCGCACGATACCGCTGACCCGTGACGCTGTCGCGCACCAGCAATTCATCCTGACCCATCTCGCCAAAGGTCAGGTCAAAGCCTGCGCGCAGCATCGTTTCGACCCCGGCCCGGCCTTCTACGAAAGGACGTAGTGACGTCCGTTCGCCTAAGGCAAAGCTCTGGCCGGTTTCCACCACAAGTGACGGCTCCACGCTATTGGCGATCTGAGCATTCAGAACAGTGTCAGAGGGCCGACGGATGCCAAAGATGTCGTGGAACCAGTCCTGAAAATCGTCAAGGCCCGTTTGCGGCCCGATCACGACCAGGTCGCTGCCCACGGCAAACTCGGTCTGACCGCGTTGAAAATGCGTGTGCAAGCCGATGGACAAGGCCCCGGCATAGGGCCGATCGCCCGGATCCGGGCTGCGCAGGTTGTCAGGGGCCAGAATCTCGGCACCCAGGCGCAGCTCAAGCAACTGGCCAAACCCTTCGGGCGCCTGACCCGCCCAGGACGGTCCCCAGACCCGCGACGACGCGATGGACCCGGTGCGCCACCTGTCTTTGCCATCGCCGAAAAAGTCGTTGGTGATCAGGCGGCCATAGCCGAGGCGCGTCCGCTCTTGGGCATAAGATGGGTGCGGGAGGCATAGCAACGCCAAAAGCGCTGCGGTCAATACTCGAAACATCAAGTCGTCCTGATCAAATGTGCCCCCCCGGGCAAGATCGGGATACTGGACAGCCTGCGGATTGGCTAGTGCGGATCGGCCACAGTGAATATTTGTTGGCAGTTCACGCGCCTTTCTTTCGCCACGAAAAGGGCTGGATCGGTAACGGGTCATACGCTTCACCCAGCGTTTCGCGGTTAGTCAAAAAGCTGACGCGAACGCTGTCCGAATGCCGGGGCGTCACACACCCCGCAAAAGCCTCAAACCGACGTAAATCTGTGCAGGTGCTCAGCTCAACCGCACTTGGAGAAACCGCAGGACGCGCATGTCATACAGCCTTCGATCATCCGCATCTCATAGCTTCCACAGCTAGAGCATGACTTGCCGCGGGGCGCACTCAGTTGCACGGCATCGGCCTTGGGGTCAGATTTCAGACCCATGCCCTCGCCCTCGATAAAACCGATGACAACCATATGCTGTTCAATCACGCCGCCAATGGCCGCCAAAATGGACGGGATATACTTGCCCCCCATCCATGCGCCGCCACGCGGATCAAACACTGCTTTCAGTTCTTCCACAACAAAAGACACGTCTCCGCCGCGCCGGAACACCGCCGAAATCATACGGGTCAGGGCCACGGTCCAGGCAAAATGCTCCATATTCTTGGAATTAATGAACACCTCAAATGGACGACGATGGCCACCAATGACCAGATCGTTGATGGTGATATAGAGGGCATGCTCGCTATCCGGCCATTTGACTTTGTAGGTGCTGCCCTCCAACGCGTTCGGCCGGTCCAGGGGTTCGGCCATATAGATGACATCGCCATGGGGCTGCATCGGCTCAGTGTCCCCATCGGCCATCACTGTGGCCTCGGCTGGCTTCTTCTCTTCAGAAATACTCAAAACCGAACCGGTCACGTCATTGGGACGGTAAGTCGTGCAGCCTTTGCAACCCTGATCCCAAGCCGCCATATAGACATCCTTGAAGTCACCAAAACTGATATCCTCGGGGCAGTTGATGGTCTTGGAGATCGACGAGTCCACCCATTTTTGCGCTGCGGCCTGCATTTTCACATGCTCGATGGGCGCCAACGTCTGAGCGTTAACAAAATAGTCGGGCAAAGGCGCATCGCCTTTCAGATCGCGCCACATCTGCACGGCATAATCCACGACCTCCTCTTCGGTGCGCGAGCCGTCCTTCTGCAAGACTTTGCGGGTATATGCATAAGCAAAGACGGGCTCGATCCCCGAGCTGACATTGCCTGCATAGAGCGAAATCGTCCCTGTCGGCGCAATCGAGGTGAGCAAAGCATTGCGGATGCCGTGTTCGGCAATTGCGTCGCGTACATCTTCATCCATCGCCATCATGGAGCCACTCGCGAGGTAGCCATCTGCGTCAAACAGCGGGAATGCGCCCTTCTCCTTCGCCAATTGCACCGAACTCAGGTATGCGGCGCGGGCAATCGTTTTCAACCAGCGCTCGGTCTGACGCGCCGCCGCGTCGGAGCCATAGCGCAGGCCTAACATCAACAGCGCATCCGCCAGCCCCGTTACGCCCAGGCCAATGCGACGCTTGGCGGCGGCCTCGCGGGCCTGCGCCTCCAGCGGGAACTTGGACGCATCGACCACGTTGTCCATCATCCGCACGGCCGTCGCGACCAGATCGGCCAACGCCTCTTCATCCAACTCGGCTGCTGCGTCAAACGGTTCTGTCACCAAACGAGCGAGGTTGATCGAGCCCAGCAAACAGGCGCCATAAGGCGGCAGGGGCTGCTCTCCGCACGGGTTCGTCGCGGCGATGGTCTCGCAATAGTTCAGGTTATTCGCCGCATTGATCCGGTCGATAAAAATCACACCGGGCTCGGCATAATCATAGGTGGCTTTCATGATGCCGTCCCAAAGGGCACGCGCCTGCACAGTCTTGTAGACGGTGCCGTCAAAAACCAGGTCCCATGGCCCATCCGCCTTCACGGCCTCCATGAACGGATCGGTGACCAGAACCGACACGTTAAACATGCGCAAACGGGCCGCGTCGGATTTGGCAGTGATGAAATCCTCGATGTCCGGGTGATCACAGCGCATCGTAGCCATCATTGCACCCCGGCGCGACCCCGCCGACATGATCGTGCGACACATCGCATCCCACACATCCATAAACGACAGCGGTCCAGAGGCATCCGCTGCCACGCCTTTGACACCTGCGCCCTTCGGCCGGATGGTCGAGAAATCGTAACCGATGCCGCCCCCCTGCTGCATGGTCAGCGCCGCCTCTTTCAGCATCTCGAAAATGCCACCCATGCTGTCGGGGATCGTACCCATGACAAAGCAGTTGAACAAAGTCACCGACCGCGCCGTGCCCGCCCCTGCCGTAATCCGACCCGCAGGCAGAAATTTGAAATCCTCCAGGGCCTCATAGAACTTGCCTTCCCACGCCGTCGGCGTCTCTTCTACGCTTGCCAGGTCGCGGGCGATGCGGCGCCAGCTGTCTTCGACAGTGACGTCGATGGGCGTGCCATCGGCCTCTTTGAACCGGTATTTCATATCCCAGATCTGTTCGGCGATTGGCGCGGCAAAGCGTGTCATGATGGCATCCCCATGGTGGTCGTCGATTCTGTTCGCGGCAGTGCAGGCAAGCAACCTACGCCAATTGCGCCACAACCACTAGTGAAAAACAAGCGCTGGCCACCAAATCTAGGGGTGCGGCAACCACAACACCTTGCAGCTTTGGGCAAGTCCGCTACAATATTTGGTGTGTATCGAGGGTGAGACAGGGGCGAGTCTGTGGATAACTACATCAACTTGATCAAGCTTTCGGTGGGATCCGAGACGATGGACGACCTTGTTGCATGGCAGGCAACCAAGCGGGCACAGACACCCGATGGCCTGCCCCGCCACGTCACCCGCATGTGGCCCAAGCGCGAAGCCGAGATCCTCAATGGCGGCTCGATCTTTTGGGTGATCAAGGGCGTGTTGACCTGCCGACAGCGGATCCTGCGCCTGGACGAATATATCGGCCAGGACGGCATCCGCCGCTGCGCCATCGTGTCCGACCCGGAACTGGTCCGCGTGCAATCGGCCCTAAAACGTCCCTTTCAGGGGTGGCGCTATCTCAAGCCGGGCGACACGCCGCCAGACCTGCCCAAAGGCCGCGCGAGTGAAGAGCCGCTTCCCATCGAATTGAACCGCGCTCTGGCCGAGATTGGCGTGCTCTGATCTCCCGCAATACAGCGCAGGTCACGAAAAAAGCATCCCGCCATTGATGTCGAAATTGGCCCCAGTGATGAACGCGCTGTCATCGCAGGCAAGGAACAACACCAGATTGGCAACATCTTCGACAGTGCCCTGCCGCTTGACGGGTGCTGCAGCCTCAAAACCGCGACGGCCCGCATCCGGCGTGTGCACGTTGTGAAAATCAGTGTCGATCATGCCGGGGCAGAGCGCATTGACACGGATATCCGGGCCCAGTTCCTTGGCCAGCCCCCGCGTCATCGTCATGATCGCCCCTTTGGACGTGGCATAGGGCACGGCGCCCGGCCCACCTCCATCGCGGCCCGCCTGACTGGCTAGGTTTACAATTGCACCTTTGCTCATGTGAGCCAGACAGGCCTTGGTCATCATAAAGGTACTGGTCAGGTTCAAATCCATCACCGTATGCCAATGATCCAACGTGGACTCCGCCAGCGTTTTGCGGGCAACCAAACCACCCGCGTTGTTAACCAGCACTTGCAGCCCGCCAAACTCGGTGACCGTTTGATCGACAAGCGCATCGACTTCAGTCTGCTTGGTCAAATCGCCCTGCATCGCAAAGGCGCGCCCGCCCGCAGCTTTTATCTGTGCGACGACGTCATCTGCGCCCGCACTGCTGGCAAAATAGTTGATCGCGACACTGGCCCCCTCAGCGGCAAGCTTTAGCGCGGCGGCAGCGCCAATGTCGCGGCCACCTCCGGTCACGATTGCGGATTGTCCTGCGAGTTTCATGAAAAGCCTCTACGCGTTGAAGTTTCGTTAAGCGATTCCGATCACCGCGCCACCGTCAGGGCGTGCGTTTCAGGAAAAGGTCAAAGATTTCGGGCACATTCCCGTCGCCCATGCCCGCATCCAAAGCGGCCAGCAAGTTTGCGGCGGTGCCTTCTGCAATCTCGGCCCGACTACCCATGTCCGCGACCATCTGGACAAAATATCCGATGTCCTTGTTCGCGTTGGCGATGGAAAAGCCCAGGTCGCTGACCCCATCGACGGCATAATTCTTGCAAAACTGCATGAAAGGCGAGTTGGACGGCCCCGCGGACATGATGTCGAAAAGCTGTTGGCCATCGATGCCCGCCTGTTTGGCCACTGCAAAAGCTTGCGCCATGGTGCAAACGGTGGTCATGCCCATGAAGTTGTTGATCAGCTTGGTCGCGTGCCCTGCCCCCAGATCACCCACGTGAAAGACGTTCTCGCCCAGCACATTCAGGACCGGTTTGACGGTCTCAAAGGTGTCGACATCACCGGCCGCCATGATGTTCAGCAAACCATCCTTGGCATGTGCAGGGGTCCGGCCCAGAGGGGCGTCTATCATCCCCGCGCCCTTCGCCGACAGATCGACACCGATCTTGCGGGTAGAGGTCGGGATTGAGGTCCCGAAGTCAATCACCACCGCCCCCGCGCGAATACCCGCCAGGATGCCATCTTCGCCATAGATCAGGCTTTCCACCACTTGGGATGTCGTCACACAAAGCATCACAATATCACTGGCGGACGCCAGGGCCTTGGCCGATTTGACCTCTGACGCACCACGCGCGACGGTCGTGGCCACGACCTCTGCGTTGCGGCCCATGACAACCAGATCAAAGCCATTATTTTGCAGGCATTCAGCCATGTTGCTGCCCATCAGGCCGAGGCCAATGAAACCGATGACAGGATGTGCCATGTCTTACTCCTCAAGCATTTTATCGTTGGAAAAGGCGGCGACAGCGGCCTGAGCGACTTGCAAATCCTGGGCAGGAGACCCGGAACTGATCCCGATCCCACCGACAACGACACCATCCGCAAAGACCGGCAAGCCGCCCGCAACGGTTACCATGCGCCCACCCAGCGTGGACGATATGCCATGGGCCGGCATGCCCGGTTGATTGACCTCGCCCAGCACATCAGTCCCCTTTTGAACGCCCGCGGCGGTAAAGCTTTTGTCGATGGCCAGGCCGATGCTGGTGATCTTGCCACCATCCATACGCTCAAAGGCGATGAGGTTGCCGCTTTCGTCTGTGACGGCGATGCACATTGGCACTCCGATCTCTTGCGCCTTGGCGCGGGCTCCTGCGATCAGCGCGTGAGCGTCCTGTATATCGAGCCGTTTGAGTGTCAGCATCACGTCATCCTTTGCGCATCAGTTGCCAATGATCAGGTTTGGCAGTGTCAGGGAAATGGCAGGGACAAAGGTGATCAGCATCAGTGCGGCAAAGATGGCCAGATAGAATGGCCAGATCGTACGCACGGCCTTTTCCATCGGCAGCTTGCCCACCGCACAGCCCACAAAAAGGCATGTGCCGACAGGCGGCGTACAGAGGCCCAGGCCCAGGTTCACCAACAGGATCATGCCGAATTGTAGCGGATCGATGCCCAGCATGTTCATGACCGGCAAGAAGATCGGCGTGCAGATCAGGATCAGCGCCGCCATGTCCATTATCATGCCCAACAACAGCAGCACGGCATTGATCATCAACAGAATCAGGATCGGGTTTTCAGTGATGCCCAGCAGGAACTCGACCGTCTTGGTCGGCACCCGGTTGAAGGTCAGCATATAGGCAAAGGCACCGGCACAGGCGATTAGGATCATGACCATTGACGTGGTCCGCACCGAGGAAATGACAGCCGTCTTGAAGGCCTCCCACGTGAGACTGCGATAGACGACAAGCGTTACGATAAAGGCGTACATGGCCCCGAACGCACCGGATTCCGTGACAGTAAAGACGCCCGACAGGACCCCGCCCACAATGATCACGGCCGTCAAAAGGCCCGGGATCGAACCGACAAAGGCGATGGCAAGGGCGGTCCAGCCGGGAAACTGCTCTGCCTGATAGCCGCGTTTGACCGCGACCACATAGGCGGCAATCGCCAGACAACAGCACATCAGAACACCAGGGACGACGCCCGCGAGAAACAGCTTTGAGATTGACACCGCCCCGCCCGTGGCCAGTGCAAAGATGATCATGTTGTGGCTGGGCGGGATGATGATGCCTGCGATGGACGAGGTGACGGTGACGTTCACGGCATAGTCCGCGTCATAGCCCTTGTCCTTCATCACCGGGATCAGGATCGACCCCAGCGCCGAGATATCGGCGATGGCCGACCCGGAAATGCCGCCAAAGAGCATGGACGAAAACACGTTCACAATGCCCAGACCGCCCCGCACCGCGCCAACGGCGGCTTGAGCGAATTTGACCAGGCGCATGGCGATACCGCCATGAAACATCAACTCGCCCGCAAAGATGAAAAACGGGATCGCCATCAGGGAAAACACGTTTATCCCCGACACGATGCGTTGAAAGCCTACGAATAGGGGCAGCCCTTCGAACCAGAAAGCGGCCAACGCCGAAATGCCAAGCGCATAGGCCACGGGCGTGCCGATAATAACGCAAAGGGCAAAAACCCCCAAGAGAACCATAAGTCCCATGACTATCCCTGATCTATATTGTCTTGTCGCACATCCAGCCCAAGGCACAGGCGGATGAGGTGACGGGTGGAAAAGAGGAACAAAAGAGCGCCGCTGATTGTCAGGGGCAGCGAACGCAGCCCCTCTGACCACTGGATAAGCGGAATCAGGGTGTTCCATTTGAACTTGGTCAGCTCGATCCCGTACCAGAACATCATGCCCCCAAATCCGGCCATCAGAATGTCAGAGACGAAGACAAAAACCGAGCGTACCCGCGTCGGCACCATGTTGCGGAATATCACAACCGACAGATGCGTATGGTTATGCACCCCTGCCGCCGCGCCCAGAAAGGCGATGACCATCACCAGTAACAGCGACACCTGTTCGACCCATGTAGGCGTGTCGTTCAGGACGTAGCGGCCGAATACCAGCCAGGCAAAGATCGCCGTCATCACAACAAGTGCGATACCTGCCAGCAAGACACATATCCGGGCAAGAAGATCATAGGCTGCGTCCATCCATTTCAAGGCGGCAGGTGGTGTGTGTGGATCTCGCATAAGAACCCCTCTGAGGCAAAACGCCCGGCATCCAGAGGTGGAGCCGGGCGCTCTTTGTATTGACGCGTCAGCGCGGCTTATTCAGTGGCGCGCGCCATATCGACCAGGGATGCCATATCGGGGTTGGCCGCCAGGTAGTCAGCATAGACCGCATCCATTGCAGATTGGAACGGTGCTTTGTCGGCAATCTCGTTCACCTTGATCCCCGCCGCTTCCACGTCTGCGCGGGCCTGCTCTGATCCGACAGCCCACAGTTCGCGCTGGTACAGGGCCGCTTCTTGGGCTGCACCGCGAACGGCCGCCTGCATGTCAGCCGACAGCGCGTTGAACTTGGTTGTGTTTACACAGATGCACTCAGGAATGATCAGGTGCTCGGACAGCGAATAGTGCGAGGTCACCTCATAGTGACCAACGCTCTTGAACGAAGGGAAGTTGTTTTCCGCGCCGTCCACAACGCCGGTCTTCAGAGCCTGCTGCACTTCGGAGAAGGCCATGGGAGAAGGGTTGCCGCCCATTTCGGCGATCATCGCGGTGTAGAGGTCGTTGTTCATTACCCGGATCTTGAGGCCTTCAACATCCGCAGGTGTGTTGATCGGTTTCTGGGCATAGAACGACCGTGCCCCGGCATCAAACCACGCGAGCGGAAGAATGCCTGCCTCGCCCATCGCTCCGGCAACGACTGCGCCCGCATCGCCTTCCATGACCCGGAACATGTGCGGCACACTTTTGAAGATGAAGGGCAACGACACAAGGTTGGCCTCTTTGACCATCGGGCCGATGGGGCCGAGGTTGAAGTTGCCGATCTCGATCGCACCAATGCGGACCTGCTCGATCGCATCAGGTTGCGAGCCAAGGACACCGCCGTGGAACACGTCCACGGTCACTTCACCGCCCGTGGCCGTGTCGACCAGCTCGGCAAAGCGGTCCATCGCAGCAGTGTTCGGGTGGCCGTCATTGTGGATGTTCCAGGCGCGCCAGCCGTCGGCGGACGCGGATGTTGCAATCAAAGCGACAGCCGTTGCAGCCGCTAAAAGCGATTTCGTGAAAGTCATGGGTTCTCCTCCCCGTTTTATTTTGGACAGGATTTGGCTTTTGTTGATTAAGGGAGGCGGTGCGCACATTGCTTCCCACTTCCTCCCAGAGCCAGAATCACTGATGGCACCATAAGGAGACTAGTATCCAAGTTCTGTCAACAATTGCCTTCTAGGATGTCAGTTTGCTTGACAGCCACAAAGACACGTCTATGCATCTAATGCAGGTGGGCGATCAAAGCCGTGCAAAAACACCATAACGATTTTTACCCTGATTTCATAAACTTACGCTGATATAGGTTACGGGAATCGGAACAACACAAGAGGGCTAGCGCAAGACATCGTGGACGACTTTACCAGACGAACGACAACAGATGCCGTCTATGAAAAGCTGCATGACGAGATTGTTTCGCTCCAGATTCTGCCCGGCACCAAGCTGTCGGAAACAGAAGTCGCGCGTCGATTTGGCGTGTCGCGCCAACCTGTCCGCAACGCCTTTACCAAGCTTGGGAACGAAGACCTGCTGGTGATCCGCCCGCAAAAAGCGACCGAAGTGCGTGGCTTTTCAATGGAACGGGTGGAGCTTGCCCGGCTCGTTCGCCTGGCCGTCGAGCTAGAGATCGTGCACCGCGCAGTCGAGGTTTGGGACGCACTGCGCGAGGCAAAACTGGCCGAAAACATCGCCTTACAAGAGCAGGCCATTGCAGACGGCGATCTGACTACCTTTCATGCGCTGGATTATGATTTTCACAAACTGATCTACGAGCTCAGCGGCAATCCACTTGCCTTTGATGTGATGTTGGAATGCAAACAGAAAGTCGACCGTCTGTGCCTGCTCAGTCTTGGCAAGGCGAGCGAGGCCGGCGCAATCCTCGCCGATCACCGCAACATCGCAACTGGGTTGGCGTCCGGCAGTCTGGAGCAGGCGCAAGGTTCCATGCGAAAACACCTGTCTCGCCTCGACGAGACGATCGCCTTTATTCACAAAACGCATCCCGACTACTTTGAATAGGGCTGCGCGCCTGTCAGGCCGTACCCCGTTCAGGCCGGTCATTGGTGATGTTGAAAATCATACCGTCCAGCAACTCTTCGAGGTCAGGACGCGCCGCCGGGCCATTCGAAATATCGACCAACATCAGCGTTCCGTTCGGGCGAATGGCAAAGGCCCCCGGCTCTGCAAACAGGCTGTCTGTTTCAGCCTCTGACAACGGCTCAGAGACATAAAGCCCAAGGGCACGCATCTGTGCTTCGCTCATGCCGTAACACAGGTCAAAATCCAATCCGAACTCGGCCTTATCTGCCATTGCCTTGGCCTCGGTGTCGGCGGACACAACCGCAACATCCATGATCTCTTGCCAGTCTGCCAGAACCGCATTCAGTTTGTTGAGGAACCGTTTGCAGCGGGGGCAGTGGCGGCCCCGGTAGACGAACAGCATGGTCCAACGATCCTTGGTCTGACCAATAGTGATCGGGTCATCGCCCCCTGCCACGGCAAAGGTCATTTCCGCGATCTTTGCGCCCACATTTGGTCTGGCTGTCATAACCGGTTCATCCTCTGCAACGTTGAACGCACCCTATGCCCAGCCCATAGATCACGCAACTAGCGCAACCGTTCGAGCAAGCCGCGCAAAATCTGCCGGTCTGCGTCGCTGACCTCCGCCACCCGGCTCCGCCAGAGTGTCGCCTGGCTGGCCAGGATCAACCCATCGGACAAAACCTTGAGGTGATTGGCCCGCAAGGTCTCTCCGCTCGACGTGATGTCGGCAATGGCCTCGGCCGTCTCGTTCGCGACCGTCCCTTCGGTCGCGCCTTGGCTGTCGACCAGTGCATAATCCGCCACACCTGCATCGCGCAGGAAATCCCGCACCAGCCGGTGGTATTTCGTGGCAATCCGTAACCGAAACCCATGGCGGGCGCGAAACACCGCCGCCACTGCATCCAGATCTTCGGTCAGGTCCACATCCACCCACCCTTGCGGGACTGCCAGGATCAGGTCGGCATGGCCAAACCCCATTTCGGCCACCGGCTCGACCTGCTGTTCCCAACGAGGTAGTTTTTCATGCACAAGATCGGTGCCCGTCACCCCCAGATGGATGCGACCCGCCGCCAATTCACGTGGCATTTCGCCTGCCGACAACAGCACCAAGGATACACAATCGACACCCGACACTTCGCCTGCATATTCGCGGTCAGATCCGGTACGCGACAAATGCACCCCGCGTTTTGCAAACCATTCAAACGTCTTTTCCATCAGCCGTCCCTTGGACGGCACGCCAAGTTTGACGGTCATGATGCAGCCTCCAACTGGGCCACAAGGCCGGGGCGCAGAACACCACCCACAGCCGGGATTTCCTGGCCGTTGCCAAGTCGACGGGTCAGCGCGTCATAACGCCCGCCACTGGCAATCGCAGGCAGGTCAGGCCGCGCCTCGGCATAAAGGCCAAAGACAAAGCCATCGTAATATTCCATCGAGGTGCGGCCAAAGCTGGTCTCGAAGCCCAGTTGATCCACATCCACACCGCGTTTAGCCAAGGCGTCAATGCGTTGATCAACCCGGCGGACGGCTGGGACAATGGCAGGTAGATCAGCACTCAGGTTGCGCAACTGCTGCACGGCAAAAGGCAAGGTTTCACGCACCGCCAACAAAGCATCCAAGCTGTCCATCTCGGCGGCGCTGATTGGCGGTTCCTGAGCGTCGGCGCGCAGGGCTGCAATCCGGTCGTCGATCTCAGTCTGCGTGCGCATACCAGTCAATGGCGCCTCATTGGGCACGTCGCCCGCAAGCAGTGCCGCGCGGCTTGATGGCAAAGGCGCGCGGCCCGCAAAACGGTCAAGCAGGGCCCGAAACCGGCGCGGTCGCCAGATGTGACGGCGCAACGCCTCCTTACGTCGATCCGTGGTCCGAAGCCCGTCGACGGCGGCCAGCAAAATGCCGATATCGCCCGTAGCCGCGCGCAAATCCAGATGGGTCACCGCCTGGGAAATCAGGGCAAACACCTCCGCGTCCGCGGCCGCAGGGTCGGCACGGTCAAAGACCTCATAACCCGTTTGCAGATACTCATTGGCGCGGTCCGGGTCGTCTTCCTGGCGGCGAAACACCTCGCCCGCATAGGTGTAGCGCGCCGGTTCCGCCCCGTGCGCCATATGCATCTGTACCACCGGCACCGTGAAATCAGGTCGCAGCATTTGCTCGCCCCGCAACGCATCGCTGGTCACGTAGGCCCGCGCGCGGATGTCCTCGCCATATAGGTCCAAGAGCAGTTCGGCCGACTGCAGAATAGGTGGTTCCACGATTACGCCACCCTGCGCCACAAAGCCGTCGCGCAGGGCCAGTGCCCGGGTCCGCGCATCGGTCATTGGTCGAGGATCTCGCGCACTTTGGCCAGCATCTGATCGCGGGGCACTTCGAACTGGCTGGGCCGGTCTTTCCATTCGTCATGGGTCGCGGTTTCGGCGATCTTGGCCCCGAGGATCAGGTCCTTGATCTGCACCACCCCGCGTTCCTTTTCGTCGCCACCTTCGATGATGGCAATCGGGCTGCCGCGCTTGTCCGCGTATTTCAACTGGTTGCCAAAGTTCTTGGGGTTGCCGAGATAGACTTCGGCCCGGATGCCCGCCTGCCGCAACTCGGCCACCATAGCCTGATAGTCGGCCATACGGTCACGGTCCATCACGGTGACAACGACGGGGCCTGCCGCCTCTGCGCCCGACCGACCGGTTGCGCGCAGTGCGGCAAGCAAGCGGTCTACGCCAATGGAAATGCCTGTTGCCGGCACTTCCTGCCCGGTAAAGCGCTTGACCAGATCGTCATACCGCCCGCCGCCTGCGACCGAACCAAAGTTGCGCGGACGGCCCTTTTCATCTTTGACTTCAAAAGTCAGCTCGGCCTCATAGACGGGACCTGTGTAGTAGCCAAGGCCGCGCACAACAGACGGGTCGATAATGATGCGATCAGGGCCATAGCCCGCAGCATCCAGCAGCGCCGCAATCTCTTCCAACTCGTCCACGCCCTTGCTGCCAACGTCAGAGCCTGACACCAGTTCGCGCAACCGCGCGACAGTAGCAGCACCGGTATCCCGCTTGGCCTCCATAAAGCCCATCACGATGTCAGCTTGCGCGTCGCCAAGACCGGCACCATCGGTGAAATCACCGCTTTCGTCCTTGCGGCCTGCACCCAGCAACGCATGCACGCCGTCAGGACCCAGGCGATCCAGCTTGTCGATGGCCCGCAGAACGATGCCGCGCTCGGCCTCTTTGTCGTCGCCCGCGAGGCCCGCAACCTCCATCACGCCGTTCAAAACCTTGCGGTTGTTAATGCGGATCACATAGTCGCCACGGGCAATGCCCACGGCTTCCAACGTGTCGGACAGCATCGCACAAATCTCGGCATCTGCAGCCATGGACGCTGATCCAACCGTGTCTGCATCACATTGATAAAACTGGCGAAACCGGCCCGGACCCGGCTTTTCATTGCGCCAAACCGGGCCCATCGTATAGCGGCGATAAGGGCTGGGCAGATCATTGCGGTGCTGGGCATAGACGCGGGCCAAAGGGGCCGTCATGTCATAGCGCAGCGCCAGCCAATCGCCATCCTCCTCCTGCCAGGCAAAGACACCCTCGTTCGGGCGATCCACATCGGGCAGAAACTTGCCCAGCGCCTCGACGGTCTCGACCGCACTCGATTCCAGCGCATCAAAACCATAGCGATGATAGACCCCGGCAATCGCGCGCAGCATCTCTGCACGCTCGGTCACATCCTTGCCGAAATAGTCGGCAAATCCCTTGGGCGTCTGCGCCTTGGGGCGGGGGGTCTTCTTGGGCTTGGCCATCGTGCCACTCCGTTTGATACACGGGCGCGGGATAGCCTAGGCAGTGACGCGGGGCAAGGCGCACGTCGGGCTTGTCAGGGGCTGCGCAATGGCCCACATGACGGGCAGGAGGCTGATATGCAAAAGCTCGAAGAACAGATCGCCCATCTGACCCGCACCGTCGATGACCTGTCAGAGATCGTGGCGCGCCAAGAAGGCGAGATTGCCATTCTGACCCGGCGTGTCCAATTGCTGATGGAGCGCGAAGGCGCGCGCGAGGCCCAAGGGGGTGGCGGCGTTGTGGTTGGGGACGAACGTCCACCGCACTACTGAGTGCTTTGACAGATGTGCGAGTTGACAGTCCGGGAGCCTCAAATCGCGCAGACTATGGTGTTTTCAAAGCGGCGGCTAAAACGACGCCTTCGTGCAACAGCATATCCGCCCAGCGCGCGTTTTCCTCGAAACGCTCGTAGGCGCTCACAAACACTGTCGTTTGTTCAAGCCGATCCACCCGTGTGCCGCAAGGCTTGGATTTGCCAACGCGGCATATCCGGGATTTGACCTTTTCGTAGGCTTTGTCCGTCGTCGAATAGGGATACTCCTTGGCCGGTAGCCCATAACGCAGTTGTTCGTGCATCTGTGGCGTGCCGAAAAGCGCGAGGGCAGCCGTGAACTGACGCGGGCAATGGTCGGTAAAACCCGTCACATAAAAAGTGCGCGGCATGTCCCCGTCCGGCACCGTGTCATAAAGCTTGTAGCTGGCTCCCTTACGTGCCGCTTGGGCGACCAGTTTACCAAGCTTCTCGCCACGTGCCTCACACACCCGTGCGATCTCGCCAAAGGGGATGACGGCTCCGAAAGACACATCGGCCGTATCGACGCCTCTGACCTCATCCTTGCGCGGCGCGACCAAATTCAACAGGCCCCGCGGCCTTGGGTCGGGGGTTGGCTCGGCCACAGCTTCAATAACGGAACTTTCCGGGGTTTCCAAAGCCAGGACCAAGACCGGAACACTCGCAGTCACGACCTCTTCCCCTGCGTCGATGGCCGCCTGTGAAGCAGCGGCGCGGCGCAGCCATCCCAATACACTTTTGGGCCGTTTTGGTTCTGCAACAGTTTCGGCCAGCGGCTCTGCGGTCGGGCTTTCGAGTGACATGGCCACCGCTGCCCCGACAGCATCCGCAGCTTCATCTGTTGGCACGGCATCATGCGCAGAGAGGGCGCTCGCATCGGGCGCCGGTTCAGACCGGCGAAAGAGGCCCGCGAAAATCGGCCGATCAGCGCTCACTTCTTCGGGTGGCGCCAAGACGCTTCGGGTGCTGTCGGCGGGTACAAAATCGGCGTCGGTCACTTGCTCGACCCCGGCAAGCGGATCGCCGCAGCCTGCCAGCACCGCCATCAGCGGCACAATGATCCACCCCTTGCGCATCCCGCGCGCCCTCCGTTCCCTCGACATTCGCTTTGGTAAACAAAGTCCTAACGGCTCGGATACGCCGCGTCCAGTTGGACGCCCCGAAGTGAGTTACAGATCGTGCACGTCAACGACGCCCGAGAGCGATTTGATCGCGCCTTTGATTTGCGGCGTTACCGGAAAATCGCCGCCCAGATCCATCTCGACCTCGCCCGGCAGACTGTCATCCATCAGGCATATGGTAATGGGCCCCCGCCCCGCGGCCTTGGCCGCTTGGCGTGCGCCGTCCAGGACCGACGCCACCGAGGCGAGCGCGGTTGGCTCATCCACGAAAATGCGCAGACCCATCCCTTCAACATCCGCCACGACCGTATCAATCGCCGCCACAGAGCGGCCCAACAGCTTGAGCTGATCACTTTCCATCGTGGCCTCGACTGTGACGATCACCTTGTTGCCAGCCACCAGAATATCCTGGGCCTTTTCAAGACTGTCCGAGAATAGAGTGACCTCGAACGCGCCGGTTGTGTCGGACATCTGGCAAAAGGCAAATCGGTTACCGCGTGCCGACTTGCGGATTTGCAGACCCGCCACCACACCCGCCAGTTTGGCAACCGACGGTTGGGTTTCGGCCTTGGCCGTCACCTCGTCCAGCGTGACGATCCCCTTGCGTTTCAGCGGCCCCATATAGTCGTCCAGCGGATGGCCAGAAAGATAAAATCCCACGGCCTTGAACTCTTCACCCAGCCGTTCGGCAGGCAGCCAATCATCCACCGGCATCATGCGCGGTTCGGGCAGATCATCGCCCGCTTCGCCAAACAGAGACACTTGGTTGCTGGATTTCTGGTCATGCACCGCTGCCGAATAAGCGCCCAGCGCATCCAGCCCGTCAAAGACGCGCCGCCGGTTGGGATCAAGCTGATCAAAAGCGCCTGCGCGCGCCAGCATCTCCAGTGGCCGCTTGCCAACCCGTTTCAAGTCAACCCGGCGCGCAAAATCAAACAAGTTTACAAACGGCTTGTCGGGGCTGTTGGCATCCTCAGGATCAGACCTGCGGCCAGCAACCACCAGTCGCATCGCCTCAACGCCCACATTCTTCAGCGCGCCCAGCGCATAGACCAGCGCGCCATCGGCAACCTTGAACGTCGCATCACTGCGGTTCACGCAAGGCGGCACATAGGGCAGTTCCAGCGCTTTGCGGACCTCTTCGAAATACACGGCGAGTTTGTCGGTCAGGTGGATATCGCAGTTCATGACGCCCGCCATGAACTCCACCGGGTGGTTCGCCTTGAGCCACGCCGTTTGATAGCTGACGACGGCGTAGGCCGCCGCGTGGGATTTGTTGAAACCGTAGTTGGCGAACTTGTCCAGCAGGTTCCAGACCTCGATCGCCTTGGGTTCATCCACGCCGTTCTCAGCCGCCCCCTTGAGGAATTTGGGCCGCTCTGCGTCCATCGCCTCTTGAATCTTTTTCCCCATGGCGCGGCGCAACAGGTCCGCACCGCCAAGCGAATAGCCCGCCATTTCCTGGGCAATCTGCATCACCTGTTCCTGGTAAACGATGATGCCCTGGGTTTCGTCCAGAATGTGGTCAATCGTCGGGTGTAGCTGCTCACGCTCGGACAGCCCGTTTTTCACCTCGCAGAATTTCGGAATATTCTCCATCGGGCCGGGGCGATAAAGGGCCACAAGAGCGATGATGTCCTCGATGCAATCCGGTTTCATCCGCTTGAGGGCATCAATCATGCCCGAGCTTTCCACCTGGAACACCGCAACCGTTTTGCCCGCCGCATAAAGCTTATAGGACGGTTCGTCATCCAGCGGGATGCCGCCAATGTCGTTCTCCATCCCGTCGGCAGGGGTATAGAGTTCGGTGCCATCCGCCGCGATATGCAGGGGGCGACCTGTGCCTAGGATCTGTTCGACCGCGTTCTGGATCACCGTCAGGGTTTTCAGGCCCAAAAAGTCAAACTTGACCAGCCCCGCCTGTTCCACCCATTTCATGTTGAACTGGGTGGCAGGCATGTCGGACCGCGGGTCTTGATAAAGCGGCACAAGCGCGTCCAGGGGCCGGTCGCCGATCACGACACCGGCGGCGTGGGTCGATGCGTTACGCAACAAACCTTCGACCTGTTGGCCGTATTCCAACAGGCGGGCGACGACTTCCTCGTTGCGGGCTTCTTCACGCAGACGCGGCTCGTCCGTCAGGGCCTTTTCGATGCTGACGGGTTTCACGCCCTCGACGGGGATCAGCTTGGACAGCCGGTCCACCTGCCCGTAAGGCATCTGCAAAACACGGCCAATGTCGCGCACAGCGGCCTTTGACAAAAGCGCCCCAAAGGTGATGATCTGCCCCACCTTGTCGCGGCCGTATTTCTCCTGGACATAGCGGATGACTTCTTCCCGCCGGTCCATGCAGAAATCGATGTCAAAGTCGGGCATGCTGACCCGTTCGGGGTTAAGGAAGCGTTCGAACAGCAGCGCGTATCGCAACGGATCAAGGTCAGTGACCGTCAGGGCATAGGCCACGAGACTGCCCGCACCAGACCCACGGCCCGGCCCCACCGGAATATTCTGTTCCTTGGCCCATTTGATGAAATCGGCCACGATCAGGAAGTAGCCCGGAAAGCCCATGCCCTCGATGATATCCAGTTCGAAATCCAGGCGCTTCTGGTACTCTTCCACGCTCGCCGCATGAGGGATAACCTTGAGCCGCTCGACCAGCCCAGCATTGGCCTGCTTGCGCAACTCTTCCACCTCGTCATCCGCAAACTTGGGCAGGATCGGGTCACGGCGATAGGCCATGAATGCGCAACGGTGTGCAATTTCTACTGTATTCTCAATTGCTTCCGGCAAGTCCGCGAACAGAGCAACCATTTCGGATTGCGACTTGAAATAGTGTTGGGCGGTCAGGCGACGGCGCGGTTCCTGCTGATCGACATATGCGCCATCAGCGATGCAGATCAGCGCGTCATGGCTCTCATACATGTCGGCCTTGGGGAAATAGACATCATTGGTGGCCACCAAAGGCAGGTCCATCACATAGGCCATCTCGACAAAGCCGCGTTCGGTCAGACGCTCGGCCTCGGGCTGGCCACCTTCGCCCGGGTGGCGCTGCAACTCGACATAAAGGCGGTCGTCAAAAGCGGCGGCCAAGCGATCCATCAGCACCTGCGCCGCAGGACGCTGTGCCGTCTGCAACAACTTGCCCACTGGCCCTTCCGGCCCGCCCGTCAAACAGATCACACCGGCCGAATGGCCCGCCAATTCCTCGACCGTGACATGGGGAAGCTCTGACCCCTCGCGCAGGTAGAGGCATGAGTTCAGCTTCATCAGGTTTTCATAGCCCGCCTCACTTTGGGCCAGCAGCACAACGGGGGCCGGGTCCTTTGGCCGCTCACCCGGACGGGGTACAAGGTACTGCACATCGACCTGACAGCCGATGATTGGCTGCACGCCTGCGCCAGCCATACCCACCGAAAATTCAAGTGCCGCAAACATGTTGTTGGTGTCGGTCAGGGCGATGGCGGGCATGCCTGCCTTGCGCACGAGGTCGGGCAGCTTTTTGAGGCGCATGGCCCCTTCCAGCAGCGAATATTCGGAATGGGTGCGCAGGTGAATGAATCGGGGCGTATCTGACATGGCTCCAGCCTAAGCCCAGCCCGCCCCCATATCCAGTGGTGCCGCAAAGTTATGCACACCAAATCAGGCACGCCGCGTCGCGCGCGATGGCTATTGCCAAGACCCCGCACCCGCGCATAGCCTATTGGGCAACATGCCCGCGCCCACCTCTACGCCGCATCGAGGTCGCGCAGATGAACAGGGCTTTGGTACCGCGGCAGGTCACTCTCATGCGCACCACATTTCTTCTCAACGGAAGGAACGTCACCGCCGATACATCACCCACCACCACACTTCTGGATTGGCTCCGCGAGGAACAGGCGCTGACCGGCACGAAAGAGGGCTGCAACGAAGGCGATTGCGGGGCCTGTTCCGTCATGGTCACGGATGCGGATGGCGCACGCGCGCTCAACGCCTGCATCCTCTTCATGCCCCAAGTCGAGGGCAAGGCCGTGCGCACCGTCGAAGGTATCGCGGCCCCCGATGGCACATTGCACCCGGTACAAGAGGCGATGGTAGATCATCACGGCAGCCAATGCGGGTTCTGCACGCCCGGGTTCATCACCACCATGGCCACCGCGCACCTGAACGGGGCCACGGATCACGACACGCAGCTTGCGGGCAACCTGTGCCGCTGCACCGGCTATGCGCCAATCATCCGCGCCGCCAAGGCCGCCGAACACGCACCCATCCCCGAACATATGCACGACCAAGCGCTTCTTTCGGCCAAAAATATCCCGGGAACGGCGCAGACGGGGACAGAGCCCCCAACCACCCCCGACGCCCTCGCGAAATGGATGGATCAGAACCCGGGTGGCACGCTTGTCGCCGGGGCGACGGATGTGGGGCTCTGGGTGACCAAGGGTTTTCGCGAACTGGGGCCAACGGCGTTTCTCAACCGCATCCCAGAGCTGTCCGGCGTCACGATCAGCGACACCGAAATCCGCATCGGGGCCGGGACAACCCTGACAGAACTGCAAGACGCCATTGCGCCGCTCCACCCCAGCTTTGGGGAATTGATCCGGCGCTATGGCTCTGTGCAGGTACGCAATGCCGCCACGATCGGCGGCAACATCGCCAATGGCTCGCCCATTGGCGACGGTTCCCCCGCACTGATCGCCCTCGGTGCCACTCTGCATTTGCGCAGCATCGATGGCCCCCGGTCACTGCCGCTCCAAGATTTCTTTGTCAACTATGGCAAACAGGATCGCGCACCCAATGAGTTTGTTGAGGCGATCACAATTCCCCGGCAAGCGGACTACTTGCGCTGCTACAAACTGTCGAAACGCTTTGACCAAGACATCTCGGCCGTGTGCGGATGCCTCTGGATCGAGGTGCAGGATGGCATCGTGCACACCGCACGGCTCGCCTATGGCGGCATGGCCGGCACCCCGACACGCGCCGCCGCAGCCGAGGCCGCGCTTACGGACCAACCGTGGCAAGAGGACACTGTGCGCGCGGCAATGGACGCCCTGTCCCGCGACTTTACCCCGCTCAGCGATATGCGCGCATCGGCGGCCTACCGCATGGAGACCGCGCAAAACATGATCTGGCGATACTGGACAGAGGACCAGGGCCTCGCGACGGACATACTGGACGTGACCCCATGAGCGTCGCTAAGCCCCTGCCACATGACGCTGCTCGTCTGCATGTGAAAGGCCAGGCCCGCTATGTGGACGACATGCCGATGCCGAAGGGCGCGCTGCACCTCGCGTTCGGCCTAAGCCCGAAAGCCAGCGGGCACATCACCGCGATGGACCTGCAGGCAGTGCACAATGCCCCGGATGTGGTGGCTGTCCTGACTGCAAGCGACCTGCCCTTTGCCAATGACGTGTCACCCTCTGCGCATGATGAGCCGCTGCTGGCCACAGGCGAGGTTCATTACATGGGCCAGCCGGTGTTCATGGTCATCGCGCGCAGCCACCTCGCCGCGCGCTTTGCCGCCCGCCAAGGCAAGATCGAGATCGCCGAGACCACCCCGATTTTCAGCATCGAGGATGCTTTGGCCGCGGACAGCCGTTTTGAAGACGGCCCGCGGATTTACCAACGCGGTGATACCCAAACCGGGCTTGGAGGGGCAAAGCACCGCCTTTCAGGGCGGTTTCATATTGGCGGCCAGGAACATTTCTACCTCGAAGGCCAGGCTGCACTCGCCCTGCCCGGCGAGGCGGGGGACATGCATGTCATCTCCTCCACTCAGCACCCGACGGAAATCCAGCACAAGGTGGCCGACGCAATAGGGTTGCCAATGCACGCCGTCCGGGTCGAGACGCGGCGCATGGGGGGTGGTTTTGGCGGCAAGGAAAGCCAGGGCAACGCGCTCGCAGTGGCCTGTGCGGTGGCTGCGCGGCAGACCGGTAAACCCTGCAAGATGCGCTATGACCGCGATGACGACATGATCATCACCGGCAAACGCCACGATTTCCGCATCGACTATGATGTGGGCTTTGACGGCGCGGGTCGCATCACGGCGCTGGATGTTCATCACTACACCCGCTGCGGCTGGGCCATGGACCTGTCCTTGCCTGTTGCGGATCGGGCCATGCTGCATGCCGACAACGCCTATTGGTTGCCCCATGTCCGCATCGAAAGCCACCGTCTACGCACCAACACGCAGTCGGCCACCGCCTTTCGCGGCTTTGGCGGCCCGCAAGGCATGATCGGGATGGAGCGAATCGTGGATCATGTCGCCGCCCATCTGGGTCTTGATCCGCTGATCGTGCGCCAAAGGAATTTTTATGCGGCCGTCGGGGATATTTCCAGCCAGGAGAAGGTGCAGACGACGCCCTATGGCCAGCCGGTTGAGGACTTCGTTCTGGATCGGATGGTGGATCAGTTGGTTTTGTCCTCGGACTATCAAACCCGGCGACGTGCGGTTGCCGATTGGAACGCTACCAATCCCGTCTTGAAAAAAGGTATTGCCCTGAGCCCCGTGAAGTTCGGCATTTCCTTTACCCTGACCCACCTCAATCAGGCCGGCGCCTTGGTCCATGTTTATGCAGACGGGTCGATCCACCTGAACCACGGCGGGACAGAGATGGGCCAAGGCCTGTTTCAGAAGGTGGCCCAAGTGGCCGCCAGCCGCTTTGGCGTGCCATTGGAGATGGTCAAGATCACGGCAACCGACACCGCCAAAGTGCCGAACACATCGGCCACCGCCGCGTCTTCCGGGACAGATTTGAACGGCATGGCCGTCAAGGCAGCTTGCGACACCATTCGCGCCCGCATGGCCGACCATCTGGCCAAACTGCACCAATGCCGCCCGGATCAGGTTGTGTTCGACGATGGCCAGGTCACTGCGGGCACTAGAACCTACAGCTTTGCCGAGGTGGCGGCCATGGCCCATCAGGCTCGGATCAGCCTGTCCTCCACCGGGTTCTACAAAACACCCGATATCGAGTGGGACCGGATCAAAGGCCATGGTCGCCCATTTTTCTATTTCGCCTATGGGGCAGCGGTCACCGAAGTCGTTATCGACACCCTGACAGGCGAGAACCGGATCTTGCGTGCTGATATCCTACACGATGCAGGGGCTTCGCTGAACCCCGCGCTGGATCTGGGCCAGGTCGAGGGCGGGTATGTTCAGGGCGCGGGCTGGCTTACCACCGAAGAGCTGGTTTGGGACGATCATGGACATTTGCGGACCCATGCGCCCTCCACCTACAAAATACCGGCCTGCTCCGATCGCCCTGATGTGTTCAACGTAGCCCTCTGGGAGGGCGAGAACCGGGCCGACACGATATACAAATCAAAGGCCGTCGGGGAGCCGCCGTTGATGCTCGGCATTTCCGCCTTTTTGGCGCTGTCGGATGCGGTGGCGGCTTGCGGGCCACACTATCCCGATCTGCACGCCCCTGCGACGGCCGAAGCCGTGCTTGCGGCCATCCACCGGGCGCGGGGCTGATGCTCGACCTTGAGGCACTGTCCTGGGCGTTGGAGGCGCATCCGGTGGTCGTGCGCGTCGTTCTGGTTGACGTGCGCGGATCGACGCCGCGCGGCGCAGGCACCGCGATGCTGATCTGGGACGACGGGGCGTCGGGCACCATCGGCGGGGGCCGGTTGGAGTGGGAAGTGACCACAGCAGCGCGAGACATGTTGGCCATAGGCGCGACAGAACCCGCGCTGCGCACATTCGCATTGGGGCCTGCGTTGAACCAGTGCTGTGGCGGTGCCGTGACTGTTGTACTCGAACGCTGGGATGCGGCCCGTTTTCGGGAAATGAGCCCTGATTATTCTGGCATACACGTCCGTCCGGTTACTGCGAACGCGGGCGATATGCCCCCGATCTTGCGGCGCAAATGTGAGGCATGGGCGGGGCGTGACGCGCCGTTGCCGACGACGCTGCAAGGGGGCTGGCTGGCCGAGGCCATCTGGCGCAATCGCCGTCCCGTCTACATCTATGGGGCCGGGCATGTGGGGCATGCGCTGGCGCGCGTGTTGCACCCAATGCCCGACCTTGAGGTCATTGTCAGCGACGCGCGCGTGACGGAACTTGCCAAGCTGCCAGACCAGATCAGCGTCACCGCGTCCCCACCCGCCCAAGCGGTGATGCAGGCCCCGGATGGGGCGGCGCATCTCATCATGACCCACGACCACGATCTGGACCTGGCGCTTTGCCACGGCTTGTTAGGGCGGTCCTTTGCCTATGCCGGGTTGATCGGGTCGGCCACGAAATGGGCGCGCTTTCGATCTCGGCTGGCAGCTTTGGGTCACGCGGATGCCGACATATCGCGCATCACTTGCCCCATCGGCGACCCGGCCCTTGGAAAACATCCGCAGGCTATTGCTGTAGGGGTCGCTGCGCAGTTACTAAAGATCAAGGCCCCAAAGCGGGCCATGGGGGACGAATTCGCATGACAGCACCTCTGCTGGACCTCTCCGGTGTGACCAAGGCCTATCCTGGCGTGGTAGCCAACGATTCCGTTCACCTGACGATTGCACCGGGCGAAATTCATGCCCTTCTGGGCGAAAACGGGGCGGGCAAATCAACTCTGGTCAAGATGATCTATGGGCTCGTCAAACCAGATGCAGGCACGATGCAGATGCATGGGGCCGCCTATGCACCAACCGACCCAAGGGCCGCGCGGGCGGCCGGTGTGGGCATGGTGTTTCAGCACTTCTCGCTCTTCGACGCGCTCAGCGTGGCAGAAAACATCGCCCTCGGGATGGAGGCTCCGCCGCCCATGCGCACGCTGGCCGCGCGTATCCGCGAGGTGTCTGAAACTTACGGTTTGCCTTTGGCCCCCGACCGGATTGTCGGGGACTTGTCGGCGGGCGAACGGCAACGGGTCGAGATCATTCGCTGTCTGCTTCAGGACCCCAAACTGTTGATCATGGATGAACCGACCTCGGTTCTGACACCGCAAGAGGTGGATATCCTGTTTCAGACTCTGCGCAAGCTGAGCGGCGAGGGCACCGCGATCCTGTATATCTCGCACAAGCTTGAGGAAATTCGCGCGCTTTGCGACGAGGCGACGATTCTGCGGAGTGGCAAGGTCGTGGGCGACTGCGTACCACGCGAAACATCAGCCCGAGACATGGCCGAAATGATGGTCGGCGCGATCCTTGCCGTGCCAAAACGGGGCGCGCCTGCCCTTGGTGCGGTCAAACTGGCAGTGTCGGGGTTGTCCGTACCGTCTCCTTCGGCCTTCGGCATGGCGCTCAAGGAAATCTCCTTTGAAGTGCAGGCGGGCGAAGTTCTGGGCATTGGCGGCGTGGCTGGCAATGGGCAGGACGAATTGCTGGCTGTTTTGTCGGGCGAGTTGCGCTCTGACCCCGGAATGGTCGCCTTTGACGGTCTTGAATTACACAAGGCAGGTCCAGAAACGCGGCGCGCCATGGGCCTTTTGGCCGCCCCCGAAGAACGCCTGGGCCATGCAGCCGCCCCAAATATGTCGCTGACTGAAAACGCGATGCTGACCGGTGTCGCCCGCGAGGGGCTGGCCACGCGCGGGATGCTGAACTGGGCCAAAACCCGCAGCTTTGCCGAGCGGATCATCAAGGATTTTGACGTGCGCACGCCGGGGCCAGAGAACGCGGCACGGTCGCTATCGGGGGGTAATTTGCAGAAATTCGTAATCGGGCGCGAGGTGTTGCAACGCCCTGAGGTTCTGGTCGTCAATCAGCCGACCTGGGGCGTGGATGCCTCCGCCGCTGCGGCGATCCGGCAATCCTTGATGGACCTGGCGGCAGGCGGGGCCGCGGTGATCGTGATCAGCCAGGATCTGGACGAGTTGATGGAAATATCAGACCGCTTCGCCGCCTTGAATGAAGGCCGCTTATCGCCGCCAGTATCCACCCAAGGCCTGGACGTCGAACAGATCGGCCTGATGCTGGGCGGCGCCCACGGGATGGAGGTCGCACATGTTTGAGTGCCGTCCTCCTGGGAGGATTAATTTGGAACAGAGATGCAGGAGGCCGCGCCCATGATCCGGCTTGAGGCGCGCCCACAGCCCTCGGCGGCGATGGCGTATGCAACGCCTGTCTTGGCGGTTGTGCTGACCATGATCTTTGGCGGCGTGCTCTTTGCCATTCTGGGCAAGGACCCGATTGACGCGATCATCACCATTTTCTGGGAGCCGCTGTTTGGCGAGTTTTCCTTCTTTTACCGCCCCCAACTGCTGATCAAAGGCGCGCCTTTGGTCCTGATCGCCATTGGCTTGGCGCTCGGATTCAAGGCAGGCATCTGGAACATTGGGGCCGAAGGGCAATACATCGTCGGCGCCATCTGTGGTGCTGCGGCGGGCCTTGCGTTTTACCCGCTGGAAAGTGTATTCATCTTTCCACTGATGATTTTGGCGGGCGCTTTGGGGGGATGTCTATGGGCGCTGATCCCCGGTATCCTGAAGGTGAAATTCGGCACGAACGAGATCCTCGTATCGCTGATGCTGGTCTATGTAGCAGAGCAGCTTTTGGCCTCCATGTCATTGGGATTGCTGAAAAATCCGGAAGGGTTCGGATTTCCGGGCTCGCGCAACCTGCAACAGTATCCGTCCGCACATAATGCCGAACTGATTGCTGATACAGGCATGCATTGGGGCGTCGTGGCAGCCCTGATCGCAGTGATTTTCGCCTATGTGCTACTGAGCCGTCATCGCCTTGGCTTTGCCATTCGGGTCACGGGCGAGGCGCCGCGCGCCGCCAAATTTGGTGGGGTAAACCCGAGCCGATTGATCCTGTTCTGCCTCGGGATGTCAGGGTTGTTGGCAGGGCTCGCCGGCTTTTTCGAGGTGTCGGGGCCTGCCGGACAAATCACCATAGACTTTAATGTGGGCTATGGGTTCACAGCTATCATCGTGGCCTTCCTGGGGCGGCTCAATCCGCTGGGAATTGTGGCGGCGGGTTTGCTGATGGCGCTCACGTATATCGGCGGGGACATTGCGCAATCCCAACTGGGCCTGCCTGCAGCGGCGATACAGGTGTTTCAGGGGATGCTGTTGTTTTTCCTGCTCGCGCTGGACGTACTGACGAATTACCGCGTGCGGTTTGGAACGGGGGAAGTCGCGTGAGTGTGAGGATGGCGACGCTTTTCGTCTTGTTTGCAAGCAACCTCGCGTCGGCGAGTGCGTATCACGATTGCACCGCACCTTTGGTTTTGCCGCTGAATGTTTCTCCCCCGGAACCCGAACTCGTCTTTCAACTCACCCTGTCAGATCATGATCAACCTTCTCCATTTGTCGGGCAAGGCACTGCCTTCAATGGCGCTGTCGCAAACGATATGATTTGGCGCGGCTTTTGGTTCAAGAGACAAGGCGAATTGCATATGAGCGGGCTTGTCGAGGTGGACGGACAAAAAGAAGAGTGGCAGGCGAGCGGGATGTCCGTCGAAGACGTCTTTATGATCCTGACGATAGATCGCGGCGACGGCATCCCATTGATGGTGCGTTGCTTGCCGAAGGAGCATGTTTGATGGACCTTTCCGCAATCAACCCCGTCCTGCTGATCGCCGCCATGATCGCCGCCTCAACTCCCATTCTGTTGGCTGCAATTGGCGAGTTGGTCGTTGAACGGGCCGGTGTTCTGAACCTCGGGGTTGAGGGGATGATGATCACCGGAGCGGTTTGCGGGTTCATTATTGCAGTTAACACCGGATCCCCCGCCGTGGGGTTCCTTGCCGCCGCCGTTGGGGGCGCGGTTCTCAGCCTGCTCTTTGCTTTCCTCACGCAAGTAGCGCTGGCCAATCAGGTGGCCTCCGGCCTCGCCCTCACGCTCTTTGGGCTGGGGCTGTCGTCGCTTTTGGGTCAAAG
The DNA here is from genome assembly GCF_947503705.1 of uncultured Tateyamaria sp. GTDB lineage: Bacteria > Pseudomonadota > Alphaproteobacteria > Rhodobacterales > Rhodobacteraceae > Tateyamaria. The sequence continues at coordinate 312,254 of NZ_CANNES010000002.1, forward strand.
CTATGTGGGAATCAAACCGCCAGCAATGCCGGACACGCCACTCGGGACTTTGGCCGACATTCCTGTCATTGGGCCGATCATGTTTGGGCACGATATCATCGTCTACCTGGGGCTCGCCGTTGTGGCCGCCACCTGGGCGACACTCAAGTTCACACGTGTAGGGCTGATCTTGCGGGCGGTGGGCGAAAACCATGACGCGGCCCATGCGCTGGGGTACAAAGTGAAACGGATCCGCACGCTGGCGATCCTGTTTGGTGGGGCCTGTGCTGGGCTGGGCGGCGCCTATATCAGCCTCATCCGCGTGCCCCAGTGGACCGAAGGGATGACAGCCGGTGTGGGGTGGATCGCGCTCGCTCTGGTGGTCTTTGCCAGTTGGAAGCCTTGGCGGGTCCTGCTCGGCGCCTATCTTTTTGGCGGTATCACTCAATTGCAACTCAACCTGCAAGGCGCAGGCGTTGCCATTCCGGTCGAGTATTTGGCAATGTCCCCCTACATCGTGACAATCATCGTTCTGGTGATTCTGTCGCGCGACAAATCACGTGCTCCGGGCTCACTGGGGCGCACATTCCACGCCTCGCAATAGGGGCACTGCCCCAGAGATGGGGCCAACAACCGGGGGTTAACTCTTTATGAAACTGTCTCATCTTTTGGCCACAGCGGCGCTTGCCATGGGCCTTGCCGGTGCTGCTGCTGCAGACGGCCATGCCAAGACCAAGGTCGGCTTTGTCTATGTCGGTCCCGTGGGCGACGGCGGCTGGACCTATGAACACGATAAGGGCCGCCTCGCGGTCGAGGCCGAGTTTGGCGATGCCGTCGAAACCGTCTTTGTCGAGAACGTGGCCGAGGGCCCGGATTCCGAGCGTGTGATGACGCAAATGGCGCTGGACGGGGCTGACCTGATCTTTACCACGTCCTTTGGTTATATGGACGCAACCAACAACGTTGCCGCCAAATTCCCCGATGTGAAATTCGAGCATGCGACCGGCTACAAGCGTCTGCACCCCAACGTGTCGACCTATTCGGCGCGCTTCTATGAGGGCCGGGCCATTCAGGGCCATATCGCGGGCAAAATGACCAAGTCGAACATCATCGGCTATATCGGTTCCTTCCCGATCCCCGAAGTGATCCGGGGCATCAATTCGGCCTATATCCACGCCAAAAAGGTGAACCCGGACGTCGAGTTCAAGATCATCTGGGTTTACACTTGGTTTGATCCCGCCAAAGAGGCGGATGCCGCCAATGTGCTGATCGAGCAAGGCGCTGACGTTGTGCTTCAGCACACAGACTCCACCGCCCCTCAGGCGGCCGCCCAAGAGGCCGGCAATGTGGTAACCTTTGGTCAGGCCTCCGACATGGGCCAATACGCACCCTTCCCGCGCGTGTCCTCGATCATTGACGACTGGGCGCCCTACTACATCGCACGCACCCGCGCTGTGATGGACGGCACATGGGAAAGCATGGACACATGGGACGGCATCGGCCCAGGTATGGTCGGCATCGGCGAGATTTCGGATGCGGTGCCTGCAGACGTCAAAGCCGAGGCCCTGGCGATGAAAGCGGCCCTGGCAGATGGCTCATACCACGCCTTCACAGGTCCACTGAACAAGCAGGACGGCACGCCCTTCCTCGCCGAAGGTGAGACGGCAGATGACGGCACGCTGGCCGGCATGAACTTCTATGTCGAAGGCATCGAAGGCGAGATCCCGAACTAAGCGGGTCACAACACCAGAGTTAAGAAAACCCCGCCATCGCGCGGGGTTTTTTTGTGGCCAGGAGGCAGCAAGAACTAAAGCGTTCGTGGGTCCGCACTACCCGCCAATACCGCGATATGTACAAAAAAAGATTTTTGCGCCGAATATCTAAATATGCCAAAAATTTCTAATTGCAGATCAATTTGCTTCGATTCCGCTATTACCCGTTATTATTGTCGTTAACCATGCAACCTGTTAAGCTTCCCGTTATATTCCAATTCATAAACGGTTGAACGCTATGGAATTGCTGCTGCTGCTTGCTGGGATGATGACGATCGGGGCCGTGAGTTCTACCTCGTCTGGGACCGTCGAAACTGAAACAGATTCAGACGACGATCCCGTTGACGTAACGGATACCTCCGAAGACGGGCCCATCGACGTGCCGGAGCCCTCAGAAGACGAACTGATCGAAGGTACCGACGACAACGATAGTCTCAACGGCCTGGATGGGGATGACACGATCTTTGGCATGTCAGGTCATGACGCGCTGGCGGGCGGCGCGGGCAGTGATTTCATCGATGCGGGCGCAGGCGACGATAAGGTCTTGGAGAGCGGCTATTTGCTTGCGGACTACCCTGACGGTTTCGTTGACGGCGATGACACCATTTTTGGCGGGGAAGGCAATGACTACCTCGATGGGTATGATGGCAACGACAGTGTTGATGGCGGTTCGGGCAACGACACGGTGCTGGGCAGAGATGGCGATGACACGCTGACAGGCGGCACAGGAAAAGACGACATCTACGGATTGGCGGATGATGACAGCATCGACGGTGGAGCGGGCGATGACACGCTTTCAGGCGGCGCTGGATCTGACACGATCATCGGCGGCAACGGCAACGATGCAATCAACGCCAAAAGCCGCGATGACCGCGACGATGAGATGTTCTCCGAGTCGCTGGATGGTGGAGCAGGCGATGATACCATCCGCTTTGGCGATGGCAGCGCCGTCACAGGTGGTAGCGGGGCGGACAGTTTTATCGCGCTGGAAAGCCTGTCCAACACGCTGGTCAGTGAAATAACCGACTTTGATCCGTCGCAAGACACTCTGTTCGTTGATTTGGGCGTGCCCAACGGGACGACAGGTGGCGAATTCACGCTTCAAGAGCGCGACGACGGCCAGGGCCGCGATCTGTTTCTTGGGGATGAATTGGTGCTTCGGCTATCAGGCGACACGCCTTTTACGCTGGACGATATTTCCCTTACCGTCAGGTTTGAATACAGTGACGGCACACCGGTGGAGTACACCATCGGTGACAGCGAAAACGGCTTTGGCACAAGCGTAATAGGCAGCGCTGGTGACGATATCATTACCGGCAGCAGTGCCGGAGATGCGATTGCCACCGAAGGCGGTTCCGACATTGTGAACGGTGGCGCGGGCGATGATATCATTTTCGCGCAAGGCGGTAACGTCGTAACCTACCGCGACGAAAGCGACGCCGTTACGATTGTTGACCTTGAGAGAGACACCATTGATGGCGGCGCGGGCGACGATATCATCGTCTCCTTCAACAGCAACGATCTGACAGGCGGCGAAGGCGACGACGTATTTGTCCTGCAAAATGATCCCGGTGCCTTTAGTGAGAATGACGATGTCGTTTCTGGTGACCCAGACAAATTGGACCCGACAATCATCACGGACTTCACAGCCGGAGAGGACACGATCCTGGTGAGAGACGTGCCAGGAACAGCCCTCGATGAAAGCGACATTTCTATCACCGCTCTTGAAGACGGGACAGGCGCAGAACTGACCGTCGAAGGTCAGGTTGTTGCCATCATCATCGGCGGTCAGGATCTGACCATCGACGACATCGCAATACAAGAGCTACCGAATGGTGAATACGTCCCCTACGATGCCTACAACGTGATCGAAGGTTACCTATCATAGCGTTCATGATGCGCGAAACATCGGTAGCCAGCGCACAAGTTGCCCCCCTTTTGAGTGAAGATTTATAGCCTTGTGTGTTTCTCCCGTGACCACCATCTTCGGTCGTGGTGGCGCAGACTGGACCGAGCGTTTCTCGCCACGAAATATGCGAACCCGTAGGGCCGATACAGAACGTCGCGCGGCCTTTTGCAGCTCGAACTGAGGTTTGGTGTCGTTCTGCTCCAGTTCAGGAAAAAGCCCTACGCCTCATCTACCATCTGATCAAATCCGTCCCGTACATCTGCCTCCTTTGCCCGTAAGGCGGATTTCAATCCGCCCGCACACGTGGCACCCTAGCACCATGATCACCTTGCACCACCTCAACCGGTCCCGCTCGCACCGCATCCTTTGGCTCCTCGAAGAGGTCGAGGCCGACTATCAGATCAAACACTACACCCGCGACGCGCAAACCAACCTCGCCCCACCCGAGTTGACAGCGATCCACCCATTGGGCAAATCCCCGATGATCGAGATGGACGGGCGGTTGATTACCGAAAGTGCGGCCATCACCGAAATGATCTGCGCCCGTTTCGCACCCCACATGGTGCCCCCCATCACCACGCCAGCCTATGTTTCGCATCTCGAACTGATGCATTTCGCCGAAGGGTCGGCCATGACGCCAATCCTGCTCAACCTTTATGTTGCGCGTTTGGGAGAGGCAGGCGCGCCGCTACACCCCCGGATCACGCAACAGCTTGATGCGCATTACGGCTATATGAACGATGTGCTGCGACCTTCCGGTCATTTCGTGCTCGACGGTCTGTCGGCGGTCGACATCATGCTCAGCTTTCCGGCCGAGATCGCGATGCGCCAAGACCGGGCGGCCGATTTCCCCCGGCTCGCCAAATTTGTCGAGATGATACACGCGCGGCCCGCCTATCAAAGGGCCACGGCCCTTGGGGCAGATTGACCTGTCCCCCAAGGACGGCCCCGGCCCAAGGCACCTGCGCGCATTAACCGTTGCACGTACTGCGCTGGCCATGGCACCAATTGCCCATGATCACATCCCCCAACGGCACCCCGCTCTCCGCCCTGACCTATGGCACCATGCAATTCGGCAGCAATGCAGATGCCGCAGAAAGCCAGGCCATGTTCGACGCCGCCCGCGCGGCAGGCATCACCCATTTCGACACGGCTTACGTCTATAACGGCGGCGCCTCCGAAACGCTCTTGGGGCAGATGGTTCAGGCCGAGCGTGACAACCTGATCATCGCCACCAAGGCCGCATTCGAGGGCGGGTCCACCCGCCAGATCATCCTGGACGGGTTCCAGACCTCGCAACAACGCCTGCAACTTGACGTGGTCGATATCCTGTATCTGCACCGCTTTGACGACAACACACCGTTGCAAGAAACGTTTGACGCGCTGGCGACGCTCAAGCACTCGGGCAAGATCCGCTATATCGGCGTTTCCAATTTTGCCGCTTGGCAAGTGATGAAGGCGCAAGCGATTGCCGCCAAATTCGAGATGCAAATCGACATCGTTCAGCCCATGTATAGCCTCGTCAAACGGCAGTCGGAGGTGGAGATTTTCCCCGCCTGCGTGGACCAGGGCATTGAACTGGCGCCCTATTCCCCGCTGGGCGGCGGGCTTTTGACCGGCAAGTACGCCGCTGGCGAAACCGGGCGACTGACTGTCGATCCCGCTTACAAGGCCCGCTATGATGTGGAGTGGATGCGCAACGCAGCCAAAGGCCTCAGCGCACTCGCCGCTGATCTTGACGTGCATCCCGCAACCCTTGCCGTGGCATGGACCATGGCGCATCCTGCCCGCCCCAAGACAATCATTTCGGGCCGATCCGCTGCGCAACTACAACCCTCTGTCGACGCGCTCGAGTTCAATATGACTGCCGAACTGTATGACCGGATCACTGCCCTTTCGGTCACGCCTGCCCCCGCCACCGACCGGCTCGAAGAGGCATGACAGGCATCATCGTGATCGGCGGCGGCATCGCTGGCATCTCCGCCGCGGCGCGTCTCTCTGCCCATGCCCACGTCACGGTGATCGAGGCTGAGGATGCACTTGGCTACCACGCCTCGGGCCGGTCCGCGGCGCTGTTCGAAGAAAACTACGGCTGCGCCTCGGTTGTCGCGCTGAATCGCGCAAGTGCTGCCTACCACCAACCCTACCTCACCCCGCGCGGCTTTCTCTTGCTGGGTCGCACGGGCGAGGACACGGGGTTCGAGGCCGATCTGGCCGACCTGAATTCGGTCGAGATCACAGTGGACGAGGCCCGCACCTTCGTCCCCATCCTGAATGATACCGTGACGCGCGCTGCATATCACGCCAGCGCCCAGGATATCGACACCGACCGGATGATCCAGGATTTCGCAAAGGTGGTGCGTGGCAATGGTGGCCAGATCATTACCGGCAAACGGGTCACCGGGTTCGAACATGGATCAAATTGGACGGTACACTGCGGAACCGATGCATTCACCGCTCAAATGGTGGTGAATGCCGCTGGTGCCTGGGCCGACCAGATCGCGACACTGGCGGGTGTCAGACGAATTGGCATCACACCTTGTCGCCGCTCCATGGCGCGTATCCCGGCACCGGGCGGGCATGACGCAACGAAGTGGCCGATTTTCTTCGGCGTAGGCGAGACATGGTACGCCAAACCGGACGCGGGAAAATTGCTGGTGTCGCCCGCTGACGAGGACGCGGTAGAGCCGCACGACGCCTGGGCTGACGACATGGTGCTGGCCGAGGGTCTCGACCGCTACGCCCAGCACGTCACCGAACCTGTCACCCGGGTTGAAAACACCTGGGCGGGCTTGCGCAGCTTTGCCCCCGACCGCACGCTTGTGTTGGGCCGCGACCCGGCGCGCCCCAGTTTCATATGGTGCGCGGGCCAGGGCGGATATGGCTTTCAAACCGCCCCTGCAGCCAGTCAATTGGTGGCGGACCTGACGCTGGAACACCCGTCAGAACTGGACCCCGGGGTCATTGCCGCTCTGTCGCCGGAACGGTTCGCATGAGCAACAGGCTGCCCCCCTCCGCCTCCATCGCCACAGCCGCCGCAGGTGGGAAACTGCACGCGCCATCAGCCGAACGTAACGCCGACGCGCTGACCGAACTGCTCAGGCGGATCGCCCCATCCACGGGCCACGCCCTTGAGATTGCCAGCGGCACCGGACAGCACATCGCACGCTTTGCCACCACCTTTCCCGGGCTAACCTGGACACCGTCCGAGGTTGCCGCCGACCGTCTGGCCAGCATCGACGCCTATCGCACAGAAGCGATGCAGGCGAACCTGCGCCCCGCAATCCACCTCGACGCCTGCACGGCAGGGTGGTCGGGCCACATCCCTGCGCAAGATCTGATCCTGACGATCAACCTGCTGCACCTGATTGCCGAAAACGCCGCCAGGACCCTTATCCAGGAGGCCGCACTTGCGCTATCAGCCAAAGGCACCCTGATGCTCTACGGCCCCTTCCTGCGGAACGGCAAGACAACCAGCGACGGCGACGCGCAGTTTCATGCAGACCTGCAACGGGCCAACCCCGACATCGGATACAAAGATCGAGATCAAGTCATCAACTGGGCGACCAAAAACGGCCTCGCCCACGCTGAAACCGTGCAAATGCCCGCCAACAACCTCGCCCTGATCTTCACATCCCCATAAGGCGGAGGTGTGCTCCGCCTCCCGCTCAGCCGTCCTTGCGGATCGTCTCGTTCTTGGGGTCATAGGGGCTGTCCACGACGATCTCGCAATCCCAAAGCTGGTCCAGCATCTTGACCTGCAATTTCGTGCCCGGTGCCGCCAGTTCGGGGCTGACATAGCCCATCCCGATAGACTTTCCAAAGGCCACCGAATACCCGCCCGACGTCAGACGACCCACGCGCGCGCCTTCGTGGTAAAGCACCTCACGCCCCCAAGGGTCCGCATCGTCAGGCCCATCAATCAACAGCGTCACACATTTTGAGCGGACGCCAATCGCCTCCATCGCGTCCTTGCCGTGAAAGTCTTTGGACAAGTCCACAAAACGGGGCAAATCCGCTTCAATCGGTGTGGCATCCCGGCCTAGCTCAGTCCCAAAGGCGCGATAGGATTTCTCCTGCCGCAACCAGTTTTGGGCCCGCGCACCCACCAGCTTCATACCGTGGGGCTCACCGGCGGCAACCAACTGGTCCCAAAGGTAATTCTGCATCTCAATCGGATGATGCAACTCCCAGCCCAGTTCCCCCGTATAGGCCACGCGGATCGCCCGCACCGGGCACATGCCAAGCTCAATGTCACGACAGCTCAACCAGGGGAACCGCTTGTTCGACAGGGCCGTCTCAGGCTCCGCATCCTTGATCAGCGACGCCAGAACATCCCGCGATTTTGGCCCCGCGATGGCAAAAACACCCCACTGCGTCGTCACCTCATGTGCGTTGATGCGGCCAAATTCCGGCTCTTTATCCTCAATCGCCTTATACAGGTAATCCTGATCATAAGCCGTCCAGGCCCCGGCCGAGACGAGGTAATAATCATCCTCGGCAATCCGCACGATGGTATATTCGGTCCGCGTCGTCCCCGCTGCCGTCAGGGCATAGGTCAGGTTGATGCGGCCCACGCGTGGCAGCTTGTTGGTGGTGAACCAATCCAGAAACGCCGTGGCACCCGGCCCCGAAACCCGATGCTTGGTAAAGGCGGTCGCATCAATCAGGCCCACGCCCTCGCGCACAGCCTTAGCCTCGTCCACAGCATATTGCCACCAGCCACCACGGCGGAACGACCGCGCGTCATGGTCAAAATTCTCCGGCGCATCCAGAGGGCCATAGTAATTGGGCCGCTCCCACCCGTTCACAAAACCAAACTGCGCCCCCTTGGCCGCCTGCCGGTCATAGGCGGGCGAGGTGCGCAAGGGGCGACAGGCGGGCCGCTCCTCATCCGGATGGTGCAGGATATAAACGTGGTCGTAGCATTCCTCGTTCTTGCGCGCGGCGAACTCGGTTGTCATCCAGTCGCCATAGCGCTTGGGATCAAGCGAGGCCATGTCGATCTCCGCCTCCCCCTCGACCATCATCTGCGCCAGGTAATAGCCCGTGCCACCCGCCGCCGTGATGCCAAACGAAAACCCTTCAGCCAGCCACATATTGCGCAAGCCAGGCGCCGGGCCCACCAGCGGATTGCCATCGGGCGTATAGCAGATCGGCCCGTTGAAATCATCTTTCAACCCGCTCTCTTCACATGACGGCACCCGGTGGATCATCGCCATATACTGCTCTTCGATCCGCTCCAGATCGAGCTGGAAAAGGTCCGCCCGGAAACTGTCTGGAACGCCATATTCAAAGCGCGCAGGCGCGTTTTTCTCATAGACACCCAGGATCCAGCCACCACGTTCTTCGCGGACATAAGACTGCGCATCCGCATCCCGAATAACCGGGTGTTCGGCATTGCCCTCGGCGCGGAATTTCACCAGTTCCGGGTCCTGCTCCATCACGATGAACTGATGCTCGACAGGGATTGCAGGCATCTTGATACCCAGCATCTTGGCAGTGCGCTGCGCGTGGTTGCCAGAGGCAGTGACCACGTGTTCCGCCGTGATGACAATCTGCTCGTCCGACGGGATCAGGTTGCCACCTTTCTCCACCATCTTGGTGACGGTGACGTCCCAGGCCTTACCATTCCAGTGAAAGGCATCCGCCTGCCACTTGCGTTCAATCATCACCCCACGCTGACGGGCCCCTTTGGCCATCGCCATGGTCACATCAGCGGGGTTAATATAGCCGTCCGTCTGGTGGTAAAGCGCCCCCTTGAGGTCATCGGTCCGAATGAGGGGCCATTTCGCCTTGATCTGATCCGGGGTCATGAACTCATAAGGCACGCCACAGGTCTCAGCCGTCGAAGCGTAAAGCATATATTCATCCATACGTTCGTCGGTCTGCGCCATGCGCAGATTGCCCACCACGGCAAAGCCGGCGTTCAGGCCGGTCTCTTCCTCCAACGTCTTATAGAACTTGATGGAATAGTCATGAATATGGGTCGTCGCATAGGACATGTTGAAATAAGGCAGCAACCCCGCCGCGTGCCAGGTGGAGCCTGAGGTCAACTCATCGCGTTCCAGCAGCATGACGTCGTCCCAGCCCGCGCGCGCCAAATGATACGCAATCGAGGTGCCAACAGCGCCCCCACCCACAACCAGTGCCTTGACCTGCGTTTTCATAGCGCGATTCCCTTTCACGACCTTTGGCCTTGTTCTAAGCATCCCGCAGGCCACCCGCGCCAGCCACCCGACCGCTCACAGCAAAAAAACGACCTCAGAGCCGCTTCGCTTCTTCTCTTGTAAAATACTCCGGGGTTTGGGGCAGAGCCCCAAGACCGCGTGTCAACGCAAATAAATCATGCCGCGCAAGCGTCCTTCGGATCAACGGATGCGTTCAAAGGTGACGGTGCCAATCGGGTCCAGCCCATCAGGTCGCAAAAATGCCGGATGGCTCAACAGACGCACGGATTGGCGGGGCCGGGTGTCGATATTCGGCCCCTCGAAATCGAGGCCACTGTCAGCCCCCGCATCCCACACCCACAAGGGCAATACAGCAATGTCCTTCCAGTCGCCGCCACCGCGCAAATCGGCACCGCTGACACCGGAAAACCAATCCGGGCTGGGGGCCAGCATCGTGGCAAAGGAAACGCGGGCATGCCTCTCGGTCAGATCAATTTCGAACTCAAAGCGTCCGACCCCATCCGCGATACCCGGCAATACGACAGGCATGCCTGCCCGGCCACGGCGACGTGCCTCTGCCAGTTACGCCTCCAGCACTGACACCCGGCCATTCGTGGCCACCAGCGCCAACCCGCTTGACGCCGTTTGACCGTCTTCAAAGAGGGCATAGCGCGACGTATGTGCCACCGCGATCAACCGAGACCAATGCGGCATGTCGGGGTGCATGCCCCCCGCATCTCCTGCCCAATTCATGGCAACCGTCACCCGGTAGCGGGCCGCCGGGTCTTGGGCCAGGGCTGCTGTTGCCGCACTGATCAGCAGCACGAAAAAGGCGCAAACCAACCGCACCGGATCAATCCTTCCGCGGGCCAAAGATTTTGCCCGGGTTCATGATCCCCAGCGGATCAAGGGCCCCCTTGATCGCAGACATGAATTCGGTTGTCGCACCCAATTCCTTGACGAGATAGGGCATCTTGCCCTGACCGATCCCATGCTCGCCGGTACACGTGCCCTCCATCGCGATAGCCTCATCCGCCAACCAGGCGACAAAGCGTTCGGCGCGGGCGACCTCGTCCGCGTCGTCCATGTCGATCAGCACGAGACAATGGAAATTGCCGTCCCCCACATGACCCACAATCGGCGACAACAGATCAAGCTCGGCCGCCTTGGCCTGCGCGCCTGTCACCGCCTCTGCCAGCCGGGAAATCGGCACGCATACGTCCGTTGAAATCCCTTGGGCTCCGGGCCGCAGTTGCAGCGTCGCCCAATAGAGATCATGGCGCGCCTTCCACAACTTGTTGCGCTCTTCGGTGCTGGTGGTGGCCGCGAAATCCGTGCCACCCACATCCTCTGCGATGGACGCAAACATCTCGGTCTGCTCCCGTACGCTCATGTCCGAGCCGTGAAATTCCAGCAGCAATAAAGGCACTTCCGGCAAGTCCAGGCCCGCATAGGCGTTGGCCGCGCGTACGTTCAACTCATCCATCAGCTCGATACGGGCCACGGGAATCCCGTATTGAATCGTGGTCATCACCGCCTGACACGCCGCATCAATGGACGGAAAGGACATGCGCGCCGCCGAAATCGCCTCGGGAATGCCCTGCAATTTCAATGTGATCTCGGTAATCAGGCCCAGCGTGCCTTCGGAACCGACCAAAAGCTGCGTCATGTTATAGCCCGCGCTGGTCTTTTTGGCCCGCTGCGCGGTGCAAATGATCTGGCCATCGGCCATCACCGCCTCCAACGCGATCACATTGTCCTTCATCGTGCCATAGCGCACCGCATTCGTGCCCGACGCCCGGGTCGAGGCCATGCCGCCCAGCGACGCATTGGCCCCAGGGTCAATCGGGAAAAACAGGCCCCGATCCCGCAAATGGGTGTTCAACTGCTCGCGGGTCACTCCGGGTTGCACCACGCAATCCAGATCATCGGAGTGCACCGCCAGAATCTGATCCATCTGGCTCAGGTCCACCGAAATCCCGCCCGCCGGCGCGTTCACATGGCCCTCAAGCGAGGTGCCCGTGCCAAAGGGGATGACCGGTACCCTATGGGTGGCACAGACTTTGACAATCTCCGACACCTCACGGGTCGAGGTGGGAAAAACCACCGCATCCGGCGCCTGCGCCTTGATCCAGGTCGTGGTGTGGGCATGCTGGTCGCGGACCGCCTGACCGGTCTGTAATCTGTCCCCAAACTGCTGTTTGAGCACGCCCAGGGCAGTGGCGATGCCCTCTTCATTGCGCGGCATGTCAATGGCTTGCACCATATATCGTTCCTCCCTGTCGCGCCGGGGCTAGTCGCCCAGCGCAATCCCCTCGCGGCGCGGATCGGCCCCGCCTTGCAAAACGTCGCCAATCGCAATGGCATGCAGACCCGAATTCAGGCCCCGCACATTCACCTCAAATCCCATCGCCTCCAACGCAGGGGCAAGGCCCTCGGCCTCGGTACCCTCTTCGACGTCAAAGGTGCCAAATCGGTTTACGGCGTGGGGCAGGTCAATGGCTTCCTGCACATTCATGCCCCAGTCGATATGAGCAATGATCGCTTTCGCGGTATAGCCGATGATGCGACTGCCCCCGGGGGACCCAATGGCCAACACCGGTGCCCCATCCTTGAACACAATCGTGGGCGACATCGAGGACCGGGGCCGCTTGCCCGGCGCCAGCGCATTGGCAATCGGCACACCGTCGCGGTGGGTGCGGAAACTGAAATCCGTCATCTCGTTGTTCAGCAAGAAACCATTCACCATAAGCCGCGCGCCAAAGGCGTTCTCGATCGTTGTCGTCATCGAGGCCACATTGCCATAGCTGTCCACAATCGAGATGTGCGAGGTCGAAGGCAGCTCAAGGCTCTCGTCATCCGCCCAATTCATTGCGTGATCAAAGGCCGGATTGCCAGGGGCCACTTCCTCCAATGAGGTCTCGCCTTCCAGCAAGGTAGCGCGATTGGCCAGGTAAGCGGGGTCAACGAGCCCCTTGGTCGGCATCGGCACAAAGTCACTGTCCGCCATGAACCGGCCCCGATCCGCAAAGGCCAGTCGCGAGGCATCCCCGATCAGCCGCCAGCTTTCGGGGCTCTCCGGGCCAAGCCCTGCCAGATCATAGGATTCGAGCATCCCCAGGATCTGGCCCACCGTCAGCGCCCCGGACGATGGCGGGCCCATCCCGCACACATCATGGGCGCGATACGTCGCACAAACAGCGGGGCGCGCCTTGACCTGATAGGCGGCCAGATCACGCTGGCTCAGAACGCCGGGATTATCCGAGAACCCCTGAACGGTGGCCACAATATCGTCAGCCATCGACCCATGGTAAAACGCATCCGCCCCCTCACTGGCCAGCGCCCGCAGCGTCTCCGCATAGGCGGCGTTTACCAATGTTGTCCCTTCGGCAATCGGTGTCCCGTCCGGCAAGAAATAGGCGGCAGTGGTGGCCGCGCGACCCAACCGCTCCGCATCCCGTTCGACCAAACCGGCAAGGCGGGCCGACACGGCAAAGCCGCCTTCAGCCAGCCCAATCGCATCCTCAAACAGCGTCTCCCACGGGGCCGTCCCCCAACGCGCATGCATCTCGGCCATCAAAGCAGGCGTGCCGGGCGTGCCAACAGACCGGCCCCCGACAACCGCATCGAAAAAGCCCATCGGTTCCCCGTTTTCATCTTGAAACAAGGTCGGCGTAGCCGCCATCGGTGCTGTCTCCCGCCCATCAAGAGTGATCAAAGACTGCGTCGCCGCATCATACCAGACCAGGAATGCCCCGCCCCCCAGACCAGAGGATTGCGGCTCGACCAGACCCAATACGGCTTGGACGGCAACCATCGCATCCGCCGCCGTTCCGCCAGCGGCCAGAATATCGACACCGGCCTGAACCGCCAGCGGGTTGGCCGCGGCCACCATATAGGTCTGCGCCGACACAGGCTGTCCTGCGGCTTTAGCGGCAAGCGAAGCTGCCACCGCCGCCGACCCTGCCACCACCGGTCCGTCCGTGCCCACTTCGGGCTGCACGGCATCGGCGGTCTGTTGGGCCAAAGCAGCCCCCGCAATCAAGGAAAACGCAACAGTCAGACAAAAACGCATAGGTCTCTCCTCTGGGTGCAAAAGGCTTTTTCTTGAAAAGCCTTGGCCGGAAATCGTGTCGTTTCCCGGTCGGTCAAAGCATAGATGGAACCACCTGATCCGGTGGCCGATGCCCATCGTCGAAGGTTTTGATATTGATGATGACTTTCTCGCCCATCTCGACCCGGCTTTCACGGGTGGCCGAGCCCATATGAGGCAACAACACAACATTGGGCAGTTCGCGCAAGCGCGGGTTCACCTTGGTCCCCTGTTCATACACATCCAGACCAGCGGCAGCCAGCTCACCGGAACGCAGCATCCGGGTCAACGCGTTCTCATCCAGAACCTCGCCCCGCGAGGTGTTCACAATCACCGCCTCCGGCTTCATCAGCTTGAGACGGCGCGCATTCATCAGGTGAAAGGTCGACGGCGTGTGCGGGCAGTTGATGCTCAGCACATCCATCCGGGCCACCATCTGGTCCAGGCTCTCCCAATAGCTGGCGTCCAGCTCCTGTTCGATTTCGGGGCGCAGGCGGCGGCGGTTGTGGTAATGCACCTGCATACCAAAGGCCGCCGCGCGGCGCGCTACGGCCTGACCAATCCGGCCCATGCCCAGAATGCCCAACCGACGACCACCGACGCGGCCCCCAAGAAAAGCGTTCGGCGCCCAACCATCCCAGTCATCGCCCTGCATGGCCGCCATTCCTTCGGGAATGCGGCGGGTCACGGCCAAGATCAGCGCCATGGTCATGTCGGCGGTGTCATCGGTCAGGACACCCGGGGTGTTAGACACCAGTATGCCGCGCTGACGGGCTGTGGACACGTCAATGTTGTCCACGCCTGCCCCGTAATTCGCAATCAGCTTCAGCCGGTCGCCGGCCTGGCCGATCATCGCGGCATCCACCGTATCAGTGATCGTGGGCACCAGCACATCCGCGCTTTTCATCGCCTCCACAATCTCGGCCCGGCTCATGGCCGCATCACTGTCGCGCAGGCGCACATCAAAAAGCTCGCTCAGCCGGGTTTCCACCTCGGCGGGCAACCGTCGCGTTACGACAACACTCAGACGTTCCTTTGGCATTGATGCCCTCCCCGCTCTTGGCGTGTTCGCCATTTAGGGGCATGGTGGCGGATGTGAGCACGAGGCACAAGAACCTCGGCCATATCAAGAGGCAAGAGATGCGCAGAACCAATCCTGTCATTTGGGCATATCGCCTGATTGTGAGCATTTTTTTGGCGATGGCCGTGGCCTTGCCCGCTGTTGCACGCGACACCGGCCCCGTGACCAACCTTCCCATGCCCCGCTATGTGTCTCTCAAGGCCAACGAGGGCAACGTGCGACGCGGCCCGTCCCTGACCCACCGCATCGACTGGGTGTTCCAACGCCGCGACATGCCCTTGCGCATCACCGCTGAACACGGCCACTGGCGCCGGGTCGAAGACCGCGATGGTCTGGGTGGCTGGGTGCATTACTCGCTGCTGTCGGGTACGCGTACCGTGATCGTCGAGCAAGACATGCTGACCCTGCGCACCAAGCCCGAGGCCGAAGCCCCGGTCACCGCCGCGCTTGAGGCAGGCGTGATCGCCCGGCTCGGCAAATGTGGGCCCGAATGGTGCCGCTTGACCTCTGCCGGGTTTCGGGGCTGGGCCCCCAAGGCGCGCCTTTGGGGTGTGGCCATGGACGAAGTCCGCGACTGACTAACCTACCTGAGCAACAATCCTAATTTCAACAATTGCGCCCACCCGCCTGAGGCCTGCAACCTCAACGGCGGTCCATGCCGGATAAGGGTCGTGCAATCGCGCACGCCTGATCTCGTCAAAAAGGTCGAAATGCCCGCGCAGCCCCACGTGATAGCTGGTCATTTCGACCACCGCATCCAGCGTCAGGTGCGCCTCGGCCAAAACGGCCGCGATCTTGTCAAAACAGGCGTGGAACTGAGCCTCTGCCGTTTGAGGCATCGCACCATCCGCGCCAGCGCCGGTGACCCCGGTCAAAAAGACATGGGTTCCCGACACGATCCCCGGTGACATGCCTGCCGCCGCACATGCGTCGCGCAGAGCGGGCGGGATCAGTGCCCGCTTCACCCTGCCTCACCGGTCGCTGCGATGAAGTCCAGTGTCGCCTGTGCCAGTTCCGGCCCCACATCCTCCTGAAGGAAATGACCGGCCTCGGGCAGGATCTGATGCGCTTGGCCCGCCGCACCCGGCATCCGTTTCTGAAACACTCGTTCAATGCCCGCCATGATCTTGTCATCCGCCCCAAAGGCGGTCAGCACCGGCAGATCCAACCCACTCAACACGCGCCACGCGGCGCGATTGGGTTCAGAGGCCGGATCATCGGGATGGGATGGCACAAGGGTCGGAAACTGACGCGCACCCGCCTTGTAGCTTTCGTCCGGGTAAGGCGCGTTATACGCGGCAATCTCGGCTTCAGAAATCTTCTTGGTTGTGCCGCCATAAACGATCCGTCCGGAATTGAAGTCTGGCACCGTCTGCGAATAGTCACGCCACGCCTCAAAAGCCGCGCCCATGGGCTGATCGCCCGTGGGCAGTGCCGTATTGGCCACGACCAGCCGGGCAAAGCGGTCGGGCATCGCGGCCAACAGGCGCAGACCGATCAAACCGCCCCAATCCTGACAGACCAGAGTGACCCCGCGCAAGTCTTGTTGCTCAAGCCAGGCGGTCATCCAATCCACATGGCGCTGATACGTGTAATCGCTGCGTTCGGCAGGTTTGTCCGACTTGCCAAAGCCCACCAGGTCCGGGGCCACAACCCGATGCCCCGCCGCAACAAAGACGGGGATCATCTTGCGATACAGATAGGACCAGGTCGGCTCCCCATGCATGCACAGGATCGGGGCGGCATCGCGCGGCCCCTCATCCAGATGATGAACACGCAACTCACCACCCTCGCCGTCGTCAATCTGGGTATAATTGGGCGCAAAATCATAGCCTGGCAGGTCGGCAAAAGCAGCATCAGGGGTACGCAGGGCTTTCATGGCATCCTCCTTTTACGGTAGGTCCAGCCTATCAATCCAATTCCGCATGACCAGCCCCATGGCCCTGCACCCCAAAAAGAGCATCAAAATGCACGCAATATCCTACACCCGATTTGGCGCCGCCGCAGACGTATTGGAACCCGTGGCGCTGCCGACGCCCGATCCCGAGCCGGGCGAAGTGCTGGTGGAACTGGCGGTTTCGGGCGTTAATCCCTCGGACGTCAAGGCGCGCGCGGGCACGCGACCCGGTGTGGTCAAACCCGCCTTTGACCGGATCGTGCCGCACAGCGATGGCGCGGGCACGATCGTGGCTGTGGGCGAAGGGGTCGACACCACCCGGATCGGCACCCGCGTCTGGATCTGGAATGGCCAATGGCAGCGCGCCTTTGGTACAGCCGCCACGCATATCTGCGTTCCGGTGATGCAGGCCGTGCCGCTGCCCGATGCCGTCTCTTTCGAGACGGGGGCCACCTTGGGCATTCCGGGGCTGACGGCCTGTCACGCCGTCTTTGGCGGTGGCGAGGTCATGGGCAAAACGCTTTTGATCCAGGGCGGGGCAGGCACCGTTGGGCTGCTGGCGGTGCAACTGGCCAAATGGGGCGGCGCAAAGGTCATCACGACCACCGGTGCCACGGGTTCCGAGGCCGCGACCAACGCGGGGGCGGACGTGGTGCTGGATTACGGCGCGGAAGAGATGGCCAATCAAATTCTCGCGGCCAATAACGGCCAACCCATTGACCGGATCATCGAGGTCGAATTTGGCCTCAACATCGACACCGACGCCGCCGTCATTGCCCCCAACGGCACCATCGCCGCCTATGGCTCGGCCAAGGCGATGACAGCCGAACTGAATTTTGGCCCCCTCCTTTTCAAGGCGGCGACCATCGACATCATCCTGATATATCTCTTGCCCAAACCCGAACGGGACGCGGCCATCGCGCGGCTGCATGCGGCACTGGCGGATGGGGCGCTGCATTGCCCCGTGGCACAGGTCTTCGCCCTCAAGGACTGCGCCGCCGCCCACAAGGCGGTCGAGGCGGGCACGCGCAACGGCGCCATTCTGCTGGACACAACCGCATGATCCGCGTCCTTCTCATTCTGCTCTGCCTCGGGGCAAACCCGGTCTGGGCCCAGACCACCGAACAACCTCAAGGCAGCATCGAGGTTGAGGACAGCGCAACGCAGGACGCCGCCATCGCCGTGCGCATTCGCGACATCCTGAATGAATTGGACGGATATGAAGAAGTGACGGTGACCGTGTCCTCGGGCATCGTCACCTTGCGGGGCACCACGCTTGATGCCGCTGCCGCTGCGCGCCTGAACGAGATTGCAGCGCGGGTCGTGGGCGTCGTCGCCATCGAAAACGAAGTGGTCGAAACCACCGATGTGGTGGCCCGGCTCAATCCGGCAGTCGAACGGTTCCAGAACCGGTTCAATCAGGCGGTGGCACTCTTGCCGCTGGCGGCTGTGGCACTGCTGTCATTTTTACTGATTCTGACGGCGGGGATATTCCTGGCGCGGATGCGCAATCCATGGGACCGGATCGCACCGAACAAGTTCATCGCTGACATCTACCGCCAGATCGTGCGCATCGCCTTCTTTGTGGGCGGGCTGGTAATTGCACTCGATATCCTCGGGGCCACTGCGCTTTTGGGCACGATCCTCGGGGCTGCGGGTATCGTGGGCCTCGCCATCGGTTTTGCCGTGCGCGATTCGGTCGAAAACTTTATCGCCTCGATCATGCTGTCGATCCGGCAGCCCTTTCGGCCAAACGACATCGTCGAGATCGAAGGGGACATCGGCAAGGTGATCCGGCTCACCAGCCGCGCCACCATCCTGCTCAGCTTTGATGGCAACCACATCCGCATTCCCAATGCGACCGTCTTCAAAAGCCGGATCGTGAACTATTCCACAAATGACGCCCGCCGCTTCGACTTCGAGATCGGTGTCGCCTCGGATGCGGATCTCGATCAGGTGCGGACCCTGACCGACGACGTGGTTGCAGGCCTGCCCTTTGTGCTGGCCGAACCGGCGCCGATGTCCTGGATCGACAGGATCGGGGACGGGGCCGTGATCCTCTTTGTGACAGGCTGGATTGACCAAAACCACACCTCGCTGGCCCTGGCCAAGGGCGAAGCGATCCGCATGGTCAAAGCCGCCATCGAGGCCGAAGACATCGAAGTGCCTGACACCACCTACCGCATCCAGATGGTCGGCGGCACGCCAGCACCATTTGAAGCCACAAGCCCCGCACCCAAAGCGCCAGAGCAAAAAATCACCCCTGTCGTGGCAACAGATGTCGAAGACACATCCAAGGCTGCCCTGGACCGCATCGTGGAAGCCGAGCGCAGCGACCCGGAAACGCCGGACCTGCTGACAGAGAACGGGTTGAAGGAATGATGCGTTTTTTGCCGCAAAAGGCCTTGCGTGCCGAGCCACACCAGACTAATTAGCCCCTCACGTTGGGATGTAGCCAAGTGGTAAGGCAACTGTTTTTGGTACAGTGTACCGTAGGTTCGAATCCTACCATCCCAGCCACCTTCTCCGTCCAGTTCCGCACGCTATAGGGATCGCATAGAGCGACCGGTTAAAGCAGTCTGTCTCGCGCACATCAAAACGATCTCGGGAATCGGTCCGGCCTGACCAACATCAGTGCGCACCGGTTTACAAACGGCACACCGCGCAGGCGATATTCGTCAGTCGCGGATGCGGCCAAAGGTGGACAGCCGGTTGATCTCGTCCAACCGCTCCAGGTTAACCACCGTGGACAGCATCAGCCTGTCATGGCTCCAATCGCCAGGGCTTTGGATCGCCATCGCCGTCAGCATCACGGCCGCCATCAAGGGCAAAACCGTGGCCGCATAGACCAGACGCGGGTGGCGCAGGCTGCGGGCGTCGAACAGGGTCATGATCCGCCGCTCAAGAAAGCTCATCTTGCCATCGCGCAGCGCCGAACGATCCGCCGTCACCAGCGTCACCTTTGGCACCGCGACAACAAACGTGCGATCCCGGCGCAGGGTCTGTTGGCACACGTTCAACAGCGTATCGCTATAGGCCTTGATCCCGATCCGTCCCGAGGTCAGCACTTGCTGATCACAGCTCAGCTCGCGCAAGTCTTCGACGTGGCGCTTCCACGCATGGTAGGCGGGGTTGAGGAAAAAGAAGGGCTTGAGGACCTCCAGCAGGATTTCCCACTCGATATCGCCCTGGCGCAGATGCTGGAACTCATGCGCGATAGACACCTTGAGCGCCTCGCTATCGGTCAGCATATGGGATGGAATCACCACGTAGTAATGGCGCAGCCCCCGGGTCGAGAACGGCACCAACGTACGATCCGACAGCCGGATATGGACCCGCCCAAAAGACCGCCAATCATAGCTGGCCGATACAATCTTGCCCAGGCAGAACATCGAAAACACAAGCCGCCCGGTGCCGACGACAAGGCCCGTCAAAAAGGCAGCAATGGCGGCCCAGGCCACCCAACTGCCCGCCCGCATAACATCGGCCGTAAACGTGTCACGCAATTGCAAGAGCCGCTCAAACTCGCTCGCCTTCATCTCGAATCCGCCATTGAGGTAATAGGCGACAATCATGTCAGAGAAGGTCACATTGACCCCCGGCCCCAGCAGCGCGGTCTGCGCGGCACTCAGCCCGAGGATCAAAAAGGGCGAAAAGACGATGGCCAGAAAGACGGTGTTCAGCAACAGCAATTGCGTTGTGTAGGCGTGGCGCAGCCCGGTGTGATCCAGCACAAGGCGCGCTGCGCGCCACAGGACAAAAGCCACAAGAAAGAGGATATTGGCATTGAGGAAAGCGTCGAGGACGACATCACCCGGTATCATTTTTCAACCTCCGATCCACGAGTGCCCGGATTTGCCCCAATGCCTCTTCGGTCAGGCTGTCATCATTGACCAGCCGCGCCACAAGGGACGCGGGCGTGTCATCAAACAGTTTCATCGAGAGGTCTTTCAGTGAGCGGGTCTGATACGCGTCCTTGGCCAGTGTCGGGATAAAAACATGGCGTTTGCCATCCTTCCGACTGGTCACGAATTCCTTTTGTTCCAGGATGCGCAGGATGGTCGCCGCAGAGGTATAGGCCAGGTTCCGGGTCTCGGGCAGTTGGTTCAGCACATCACGCACTGTTCCCTCGCCCAGGGCCCAAAGCTCATTCATGAACTCAAGCTCAACTTCCGTCAGCAGATCGCTTTTCTTCTTCTGTCTCATACCATCCCATTCGCGTGCATCTGCCCACTCGTTATGGGGGGCGAGTAAATACGAAAACTTTCGTATCTCAAAATGATTTCTCAGACCTTCCAGAAGCAGAAGACGCCCCAGGCCAGTGAAATGCCCAAAGGCACCCACAGCGGTTCACCAAAAATGCCCAGCCAGGCGAGGAAGACATAAGCCGATCCAAGCAGCGTCAGAAACAGCCGGTCGCCCCGCGTCGTGGTCAGGCCCAGCGCGCCTTTGCGCTCGGAGGTCCCGGGCTTTTTGATCTCGATAAAGGTGATGATCGCCATGGCCGTGAACAGGGCGATGAAAAACGCGCCCGTGGGCCAGGTCCATGCCATCCAGGTCAACATCTCACACCCTCCCCATTGCAAAGCCCTTGGCGATATAGTTCCGCACAAAATAGATCACGATGGCGCCCGGGATGATGGTCAGGGTCCCTGCGGCAGCCAGCAGGCCCAGCTCATAGCCCGCCGACGAGGCCGTCTTGGTCATCTCCGCCGCAATGGGTTTGGCCTGCACCGCCGTCAGAGTCTTGGCCAGCAGCAGCTCGACCCAAGAGAACATGAAGCAGAAGAACGCCGCGACCCCCACGCCCGCCTTGATCGTCGGCAGGAAAATGGTGACGAAAAAGCGCGGGAAGGAATAACCATCGACATAGGCCGTCTCGTCCAGCTCTTTCGGCACGCCGCTCATGAACCCCTCCAGAATCCACACCGCCAGCGGGATGTTAAAGAGGCAATGGGCCAGCGCCACGGCCAGATGCGTGTCAAACAGGCCGACAGAGGAATAGAGTTGAAAGAACGGCAAGGCAAACACAGCCGCCGGCGCCATCCGGTTCGTCAGCAGCCAGAAAAACAGCGTCTTGTCCCCAAGGAACCGATAACGCGAGAACGCATAGGCCGCAGGCAGCGCGACACAGATCGAGATGACGGTGTTCAGCGACACATAGATGATCGAGTTGAAATAGCCCCAATACCAGCTCGGATCGGTGAAAATGACCCGGTAATTCTCCAGCGTGAAGGTCTGGGGAAAGAGGCTGAAACCCGACAGAATCTCGTTCGTGGTGCGGAAACTCATGGCGACAAGCCAGTAGATCGGCAGCATCAGAAACAGGATGTAGACGATGGGGATCAAAGAGCGTTTACGCATGGCCAAAATCTCCGCCAAAGCCCGCCTGCGCCAAGCCCGACCTCGGGAGGCGATCAAGCTTGTTCCACCCTTCGAGCCAAGAACGGCAGATGTCCCAAGCACGACGGTCGTTGCAGAAAGCCCTCCTGGGGGGGAGGTCGGGCTTGGCGCATGCGCGCCGGTCATGCACGACATCAGCCGTCCCGCGATGTACAAACGACCCCATCATTGCGCGTCATCCTTAGTCATCAAGGTATAGAACAGCCACGACACCAGCAGCGTGATCGCGAAATAGATCAGCGACATCGCCGCCGCCGGACCCAGATCAAACTGGCCAAGCGCGATCTTCACCAGATCAATCGACAGCAAGGTCGTCGAGTTGCCCGGGCCCCCACCGGTCAAAACAAACGGCTCCGTATAGATGTTGAAGCTGTCCATGAAGCGCAGCAAAATCGCGATGGTCAGAACCGTCTTCATCTTGGGCAACTGGATATAGCGGAACACCTTCCAGGGGGACGCCCCGTCAATCTTGGCCGCCTGGTAATAGGCATCCGGGATCGACACGAGGCCCGCATAGCTCAGCAACACAACCAGCGAGGTCCAGTGCCAGACATCCATCGTCACAATGGTGATCCAGGCCGCCAGCGGGCTACGGGTCATGTTATATTCAATGCCCAGAACCTCGTTCACGAAATACCCCAAAAGACCGATATCCGGCAGGGTAAAGATGTTCCACATCGCCCCCACCACGTTCCACGGTATCAGCATGGGCAGGGCCATGGTCACCAGACAAACAGGCACCCAAATGCCCTTGCGGGGCATCGACAGGGCGATGATAATGCCCAAAGGCACCTCGATGATCAGGATCAGAAAGGTGAACAGAAACTGCCGCCCCAACGCGTCGTGAAAGCGATCCGAGCGCAGGATTTGCTCGAACCAGCTCAGCCCCT
The DNA here is from genome assembly GCF_947503705.1 of uncultured Tateyamaria sp. Lineage (GTDB taxonomy): Bacteria > Pseudomonadota > Alphaproteobacteria > Rhodobacterales > Rhodobacteraceae > Tateyamaria. The sequence continues at coordinate 335,448 of NZ_CANNES010000002.1, forward strand.
CCCAGAAAAACAGGTTGTTCCCAAAGGTTTCCTGCACCGAGTAATTGACCACCGTCATGATCGGAATCAGCGCGTTGAACGCAACCAGCAGCAGCACCGGCAGAACAAAGAACCACGCCTTCTGGTTTTCGGTTTTCATGACGCAATCTCCGTTGCTAGCCAGCCATCGCGATAAAGCCGCGTTTGATCCGCGCGAAAGGCCAGATGCACGGTCGCGCCCTGTTCCGGCGCGGCCCCTTCAATGATCGCTTTGACAGAGGTATCGCCCACCATCGCCTCAACCACACTGTGGCGTCCCACATCCGACACCTTGCGCACACGCGCTTCCAAACCCGCATCACCCAGCGACACAAATTCAGGGCGGATACCGATCTGCGTAGCCCCCCCCTGCCCTGTGACTTTACCTTCAATCGCAATAGGTTGCCCTTCGAACCGAACTGTGCCGCCGTCTTCGGACGCATCCAAAACGTTCATGCCGGGCGAGCCGATGAAGTGGCCCACAAAGGTGTGCTGCGGCCGCTCGAACAGCTCAACCGGCGTGCCGATCTGCACAATTTCACCGTCCTGCATCACGACGACCTGATCGGCAAAGGTCAGCGCCTCTGTCTGATCATGGGTCACATAGATCATCGTCGCGCGGACCTGCTGGTGCAGCTCTTTCAACTTGCTCCGCAGCTTCCACTTCAAATGCGGATCAATCACGGTCAGAGGTTCGTCAAACATCACGACATTCACGTCGTCGCGGACAAGGCCCCGGCCCATGGAAATCTTCTGCTTGTTGTCAGGTGACAGATGCGAGGCGCGGGTCTTCAGCATCTCGGTCACTTCGAGCATCTCGGCAATCTCGCGGACCCGCGTATCGACATGCGCCTCTGCCACGCCGCGATTGCGCAGGGGAAAGGCCAGATTGTCGTAGACAGTCATGGTGTCGTAGATCACCGGAAACTGAAACACCTGCGCGATGTTGCGTTGATCGGGGGGCAGGCCCGTCACGTCGCGGTCGTCAAACAGGATACGCCCCTCGGACGGCGTCAGCAGACCCGAAATGATGTTGAGCAACGTGGACTTGCCACAGCCCGACGGGCCCAGCAGCGCATAGGCGCCGCCATCCTGCCAATCGAGGTCAATCTTCTTGAGCGCGTAGTCCGCGGGTTTGCCGGGCTTCGGCAAATAGGAGTGACGCAGGTTGGAGAGGGTGATTTTAGCCACTAGGCGACGAGCCTCCCATCATCCGAGAAGTAGAATGCGTGGGACGCATCCATATAGAAATCATGCGCCTCACCCACCTCATAAGGATGCACGCCATGGGCCAGCGACACCCAGCCGTCATCCCCCAATTGGAAGTGTGCGCTGGACTCAGACCCGGACAATTCCGTTACCAAAACGTTACCGGATAATTTAACATAATCTGTCCCCGCGGGGACAGGCGTGACATGGTGCGGCCGAATGGCAAGGGTGTATGTCCCGTCCGCCAGGTCCGCCGCCTTGCCCGCCAGCGTCCAGGTGGCACCTGTATCCATGCGTGCTTGACCGCCCGCTTTGGTGATCCGTGCTGCGTTGATCGGCGGGTCGCTGAACACACGCGCGGCGGTCAGGTTCTCGGGGTTGCGATAAATTTCTGCCGTGGGGCCAAACTGGGTGACAACGCCATCGTCCATCAGGGCCGTCTTGCCACCCAGCAAAAGCGCCTCTTCCGGCTCGGACGTGGCATAGACAACCACCGACCCGCGCCCGGCAAATAGTTCGGGCAGTTGCTCGCGCAACTCTTCGCGCAATTTGTAATCGAGGTTCGCCAAAGGCTCGTCCAGAAACACCGCGCGGCTTTCCTTGGCGATGGCGCGCGCCAGGGCGCAGCGTTGCTGCTGCCCACCCGACAATTCCTGCGGGCGGCGCTTCAGCATCGGACCAAGTTGGAGGATGTTGGCGGCTTCCTCGACCCGGCCCGCGATCTCGGACTTGGCCATGCCTGCAACCCGCAAGGGGGAGGCAATATTGTCGAACACCGTCATCTGCGGATAGTTCACAAAAAACTGGTGGACGAGGGAAATGTTGCGCTTCTGCGTGGACAGTTTGGACACGTCCGTGCCGTCCATGAAAATCTGACCGGACGCCAGGGTATCGAGACCCGCCATCAGCTTGATCAGCGATGTTTTGCCCGACCCGGTCTGGCCCAGCAAAACGTTGAAATGGCCGGTCTCCAGCACCAGCGACGTCGGCTTGATATGGGTGATCCCGCGGGTCACCTTGCTGGCCTGTTTCAGCTCGATTGTCATGTGGTCTACCTGTTGCAAAAGCGGCCGGAGGTGTTGGGTCCCCCGGCCAGTGTCAGCCCGCGCAGCCTGAGCCGCGCGGACCGAACGTGGAGTTTACTTGCTCCAACGTGCCACAAGCGCGTCGTAGTTCACGGTCTCGCCTTGCGGCTTCTCGTTGTCGAGCTTGGGCTTGGCGCCGCCATTGGCGAACCACCAGTCGGCGTCGCGCGGCTCGTTCAGACGTGGACCACAGCCGCCATAGACGTTGGCTGCCTCATCCGCGGCCTGCATCCGGGCCATGGTGATGTCCATCTCTTCGGCCAGACGATCCATCGCCTCTTGGGGTGTGAAAGCGCCCGAGTTCACGTCACCGATCTGCTGCCACCAGATTTGGGCCAGCTTGGGATAGTCCGGCACGTTGATGCCCGTTGGCGACCAGGCCACACGATCAGGCGAGCGGTAGAACTCGACCAGACCGCCCAGTTTCGGGGCGCGTTCGGTAAAGCTTTCGTGGTTCACCGTCGTATCGCGGATGAACGTCAGACCCACGTGGCTTTTCTTCACGTCGACCGTCTTGGACGTCACGAACTGCGCATAGAGCCACGCGGCCTGTGCCCGATCCGACGGGGTGGATTTCAGGAAGGTCCAGGAGCCAACGTCCTGATAGCCAACCTTCTGGCCAGTTTCCCAGTAAGGACCATGCGGGCTGGGTGCCATCCGCCACAGTGGGTTGCCTTCGGCATCCACGGTGTTGTTGCCCTCGGACTGCGGCTTGACCATGTCGGCGGTAAAGGCGGTGTACCAGAAGATCTGCTGGGCCACGTTGCCTTGGGCCAATGCCGGCAAGGATTGGTAGAAGTCATAAGACGCCGCACCGGGAGGGGCGTAGGCGCGCAGCCATTCGTCCCATTTGCGGATCGCATAGACCGCCGCCGGACCGTTCGCGGCACCGCCACGTGTCACGCTTGCACCCGCAGGGTTGCACGACCCCGCTTCCATGCGGATGCCCCATTCGTCGATGGGCACGCCGTTGGGCTCACCCACGGAACCGGCACCGGCCATGGACAGCCAGGCATCTGTCATCCGCCAGCCCAGGTCAGGCGCACGTTTTCCGTAATCCATGTGGCCATAGATATCGACACCGTCGATCTGTTTGACGTCTTCCGAGAAGAACTCGGCGATGTCCTCATAGGCCGACCAGTTGACCGGCACGCCCAGTTCGTAGCCATATTTGGCTTGGAACGCGGCCTTGTAATCCTCGTTGTCGAACCAGTCCTTGCGGAACCAGTAGAGGTTTGCAAATTGCTGGTCGGGCAACTGGTACAAGTCCCCATCGGGACCGGTGGTAAACTGGATCCCCATGAAATCCTCAAGGTCCAGCGTGGGCGAGGTGGTGCTTGCCCATTCGCCCGCCATCTGGTCAGTCAGGTTATAGGCCAGTTGCAGGCGTGAGTGCGTGCCAATCAGGTCAGAATCATTGACATACCCATCATAGAGGTTCCGCTTGGTCTGCATCTGTGTTTGCACAGCCTGCACGACTTCGCCCTCGCCCAGGATCTGGTGATTGACCTTGATACCGGTGATTTCCTCAAAGGCTTTGGTCAGCACTTCGGACTCATAGCCATGCGTCGGAATGCCTTCGGACAGGACGTTGATTTCCATGCCTGCATAAGGCTCTGCCGCGCTGATGAACCACTGCATTTCGGCCAGTTGCTCAGCTTTGGACAGCGTCGATGGTTGGAATTCGGAATCAATCCATTTTTGGGCTGCGGCCTCATCGGCAAAAGCAGTCCCATGCCCCGCAACGACGGCCAAGACCGCGGTCGCGGAAAGCAGATACTTGCGCATCTTGTCTCCTCCCTAGATTTTTGGATGGGCCGTTTATTGCCCATGCCGATCAGCGTAGAGCGAAGATCACAAAGCTGTCAAACTAATTTATTAGTAGTTTTTTAATGTTTATTTACAGATACTTGAATGATCCAAAGCGCTGTAAGTGATGGCTGACGCAACGTTCCCTAAACCGGTGCTGGTTGCGAGGTCGGGCCATTTCTGGCCGATGCGGAGCACACCGAAATGCCCGCCCATCATTCACACACGCGCCGTAAGCTGTGCCTGAATTGGGCGCGGACATCAAATCCCCTTGCCCCACGCCGCCGCAGCAAAAGGAGCCAGCCGCAATTTGCGATCTGCGCCGATCTTTATGCTTGGCAGGTTAGAGAGTAGGCAGGTCCACCCGTCGGCCCCGACTGCATCAGGCACTTTGACCTCGACGGATGTTGCGGCAAAGCTGGCCACGACCAGCAGTTCCTGACCCTGCCAGCGCCGGATATAGGCAAAGACATCCGGGTGTTCGTCATAAAGCAGGGTGAAATCGCCATGGGTGATCACCGGCGCGTTTCGACGCAGCGCGATCATGTTGCGGTAGAATGCGAACACCCCGTCCGGGTCGGCCCGGTCCTGGTCCAGGTTGATCGACCTGTGATTGGGGTTTACGTCTATCCACGGCGTCCCTTGGGTAAAGCCCGCCGCGTGCCCCGCATCCCATTGCATTGGCGTGCGCGCATTGTCCCGCCCGTTGGCATTGGCGCCATCTATAAACGCCTGCGGGTCCTTGCCTGCCGCGATCTGATCCTTGAACTGGCCCAGCGTTTCGATGTCGCGAAACTGTTCAAACCTGTCAAAGCGCACATTGGTCATCCCGATCTCTTCGCCCTGATAGATGAACGGCGTGCCCTTCATCATATGTGTCACCAATCCCAGCATCTTGGCTGAGCGCACGCGGTAATCGCCATCGTCGGCGTAATGCGAAACAGGGCGGGGCAGATCATGGTTTGACAGGTAGAGCGAGTTCCATCCGTCCTCGGCAAGCGCCACCTGCCAGTCGTTCAGGATCATCTTGTGCGTGACCAGGTCAAAGAGGTTAGGGCCGAACCGCCCCTGATGCGGGTCCCAGGCGGCCTGGATATGGTTGAAGTTAAAGACCATGTCGAGTTCGGCGCGGTCGCGCCCGCAATAGCCCAGCGCGGTGTCCGGCGTGGCCGCCCAGGTTTCGCCTACCGTCATCACATCGCGCCCCTTGAGGCATTTTTGGTGCATTTCCCGGATGAACCGGTGCATATCCGGCCCTTCATAATAGTGCCGTGCATCCACGTCCTTGCCGATCAGTTCGATCACATCCATCCGAAAACCACCGATCCCCTTGTCGAGCCACCAGTTCATCATGTCATAGATATCGTGCCGCAGCGCCGGGTTGTGCCAGTTCAGGTCTGGCTGTTGCGCCCCGAAGTGAGCGTAGTAGTAGCGCCCCACGCTTTCGACCCAGACCCAGGCCGGGCCGCCAAAGCAAGCCCGTTGATCGTCAGGTGGGCCGTTGGTCGACGGTTGGGGATCGCGCCAGTAAAAATAGTCGTGTTCGGGGCAATCCCGCGTCTCGCAGGCCCGTTGGAACCAAGCGTGATCGGAGGAGCAGTGGTTGACCACCAGATCCATCACGATGCGAATGTCCCGCTTGCCCGCCTCGGCCACCAGTTGGTCGAAATCGGCCAGCGTGCCGAACTCTGCCGCGATGTCGCGGTAGTCCGAAATGTCGTACCCGTTGTCGCGCATGGGCGAGGCATAGACCGGCGACAACCAGACAAAGCCGATCCCGAGGTCGGCCAGATGGTCCAGCTTTGAGATGATCCCCGGAATATCCCCGATCCCGTCGCCATTGCTGTCACAAAAGCTGCGGGGGTAGATCTGGTAACCGGTGGCGGTTTTCCACCAGGGGAGCGTGTCGGCGGTCATGTCTGTTCCTGTCTTTTGTCGCTCTTTGGGCCCCCGAGAGCATTCGCCCCCGGAAGCCCCTGTTTGGGATCTTGGGAGGATCCTATTTCAAATTGTCCCAGGCCGCTTGGATATCGCGCGCCACCTCTGCCGCCGGGGCACCACCCGAGAAATCGACCATGCCTGTCCAGAACGCTCCGGCCCCAATCGCCCCCGGCATCAGGTCGGACGCATCAAAACGGAAGGTGGTCGCGTTTTGCAAAATCTCGCCCTGACGGCGCAGGCTGGTGTTGTGATAGGTGTCGAGATTGACGGATGTGTGCGGTGTCAGGAAGCCTTGGGTTTCGATCGACATCCAAATCTCGTGCGCGATGGGGGTTTTCAGGAATTCGATCAGGCCGCGGGTGGCGGGGCTGTCGCGGGTGATGGACACAAGCGTGCCCGCCCCCAGTACGGGTCGGCCAAGGTCCTTGCCCTCGTAGCTGGGAAAATAGAAGAAATCGGCGTCCTCGCCCAGTGTTGTCCCCTCGGGGAAAAAGGCGGGGATGAACGAGGCCTGGCGGTGCAGGAAACAGTCGGGCGGCGAGGCAAAGAGCCCTTTGGGACTGTCGCGGAAATCCGTGGCCGCGATGGCGTCGGCCTGGCCCACAACAAAGGCGTCGTTGCGCGCGAACCAGCCGAATTCTTGAATCGCCGCCACCACGCGCGGATCATCAAAGCGCATGTCGTTGGCGACCCAGGCGTCATAGGTTGCGGGGGGTTGGGTACGCAGCATCAGATCCTCGACCCAGTCGGTTGCGGGCCAGCCCGTGGCCCCGCCGGACCCGATCCCGATGCACCACGGTGTTCCGCCATCGGCCACGATCTGCTGGGTCAGCGCCTTGAGCGCTTCCATAGTTTTGGGCACCTCGTACCCTGCGTCCTCGAAGTTTTCGGGCACGAACCAGACCAGCGATTTAACGTTCACGTTGTAGGCCAGCCCATAAAAACCATCGACCCCGTCGCACGAGCCCAGCGCTTGCCAGGAGGCACCCGCCGCATAGGTGCTTGCAATCCATTTGGCGGTGTCCGTGCCCAGATCGGCCAACTGCCCGCGCCGCGCCAGATCGCACATCAGTCCAGGTTGCGGGAACACCGCGATATTGGGTGCAGACCCGCCTTCGGTGTCGATCAGGATTTGCTGCTCAAAGCTGTCAGAGCCGGACACGATCACCTCGGCCCCTGTGGCATGGGAGAAGTAGGCCATGACCGCCTTGCCCGCCGCAGCATCGGGGCCAAGCCAGGGACCCGCCAGAGTGACAGTCTGGCCGGAATAGTCATGGGCGGCGGCGAAGGCACTCAGGCTGTCCCAGTTGAAGGCGCCTTCACCCGGTGTGTGAATGAGGTTTGTGTCGGCCCAGGTGATTGGTGCGGTCAGGCACAGAAGCGCGGTGGTTGTGGTGGTTTTCATGGATGTATCCTCCCCCTGTTTGGAACGTGTCGCTTTGGTCGATAGGGGAAGGCGCTCCATCAAGGAAATACGAATTGTAGCGACTACTATAGGATTAACCTATACCATGACAGTATGGACCGTCGCCTGACCCAATTCCTTGCCGTTGCCGAGGCCGGCAATGTCTCTGCCGCCGCAGCAGCCCTGAACGTGTCGCAGCCGACAATTTCAGTGAACATCCGCAAGCTGGAGGAGGAGCATGGCGTGCCGCTTTTCACTCGCAGTTCGCGGGGTGTTGTGCTGACCGAATTTGGCAAGGTGTTGTGCGAGCACGTGCGGGTGATGGCGCGCCTGAACGACCACGCCAAGGCCGAGATCAGGGCGATGAAACAGGCCAACCGACCAAGCCTCAAGATCGCTTGCGGCTTCACCTGGTGGCATCTCTTTGTGCGCGACGCTATCCGCGACTGTGCGACGGATGCGCCTGACGCGGCCCTGCATGTGGACATTTGCAGCAGTCTGGACGGGTTGCGCCACCTGATGTCGGGGGATGTATCCTGCTTTATCGGCACCAGGGTGGACAATATCACCGGGGGCATGGGTTTTCGGTTCGCGCCGCTTTTGGCTGTCGAGGATGCCTATTTCACACGTCAGGATCACCCGCTGATTGGGCAGGTCATCACGCGCCGGGACTTGTCCGCCTATCCGCGCATGGATGTCGCCCCGTTCGTCAACCGGCACTTTGGGATTGCCGAACCAACGGGCACGCCCGGGCTTTGGCCCAAAGAAGCGCCCGCGCACCTGTCTACCAACTCGATGACTGCGGGGATCGGGATGCTCAAGGACAGTGAGGCCTATCTGATCTATCCGATGTTGACCCAGGAGTATTTCGCGGCACAGGGCATCGGGATGCTGAATGTCAGCGACCGCCCCACGCACAAGATCCAGATCGGGACCTACACGCTGGCGGAAAAGACGCCGAGTGAATTGCAGATCGCCTTTCTTGATCGGATTACGCAGGTCGTGGCGGGCGAGAGGATGCCCTGACCACCAGTTCGGGCGCGCAATGCTCGCCCGTGATCGGAGTGTCGGGCGTCTTGATCGCGGCGGCCAACCCCTGGCCTGCCTTGCGTCCAATCCGCTGTGCGGGCAGGCGCACGGTGGTCAAAGATGGCTCTATGTCTGCCGACCCTTTGAAGTCGCCAATGCCCACGATTGAGACGTCCTCGGGCACGCGCAAGCCCGCCGTCATCGCCGCATAGATCGCACCGGTGGCCAGAATGTCATTGCCACAGATCAAGGCGGTCGGTTTGCGGTCTTGGGCAAAAAGCTCGCTTGCGTCTCGTTTCGACGCCGAGATGCTGTAGATCGTTGTGCGTGTCCAAGTCTCAGGCACCTGAACGCCCGCCTGCGCAAGCGTGTCGAGGATCGCGGTGCTGCGCGCTTTGGCCCGGTCGTTGCCTTCGGTTGGCGCGAACATGCAGGCCACATCGCGATGGCCCAGTGACAGGACGTGATCCGCGATCATCTGGCCCGCCAATTCATTGCTCGCCCCAATAGAGGGGTATTGGGACCCGTTGGCATAGTTCCACATCAGCACGGTCGGCACCGCCTGGCTGTCGAGCAGTTGAAACACCGCCGCGTCATGATCCAGGCCTGTTAGGGCGACCCCGTCCACCCGGTGTTCAAGGAATTTGCGCAGGATGGCGTATTCGCGCTGCTGATCATAACCATGCGAGGCCAGCAGGATTGTGAACCCTTCGTCGGCCACGGTTTCGGAGAAGGCCTGCACCACTTCGGCAAAGATCGTATGTTCGATCGTGGGCACCAAAACCCCGATGGTTCCAGAGCGGATCCCATGGATCGTCTGGGCCGCGCGGTTGCGAATATAGCCCTGGCTGCGCACCGCCCGTTCGATCCGCCTGCGCGTCGACAGCTTGAGCAATTCGGGGTGGTTGAAGTAGCGCGAGACGGTGGAAGCAGAGACCTTAGCCGCCTTGGCGACCGTCAGGATATCCGCTTTTTTTCGTTCTTTTTCAGTCATCTGGATGCGCTTTTGAGCTAATTTATGAAAACATTTGCAAAACTATTTTCATGCCATAGCCTAGTTCGTCAAGCAGCGTTGCGGGGAGGCAGCGATGGAATTTCTGTTCTATATGGGCGACGTGTTCACCCCGATCAATTTCGGCCTTTTGCTGCTGGGCACCATTGGCGGGTTGATCCTTGGGGCCACCCCGGGCCTTTCACCGACGATGGCGGTGGCTCTGCTTATCCCCTTCACCTTTCAGCTTGAGGCGGCGCAGGGTCTGATCCTGCTTGGGGCCGCCTATACCTCGACTGTTGCAGGCGGGGCCGTCAGTGCCATCCTGCTGAAAATCCCCGGTGCGCCTGCCAATATCGCGACGACCCTTGATGGCCATACAATGGCGCAAAAGGGTCAGGGCGCGAAGGCGTTGCAGATCAGTTTTCTGGCCTCGGCCGTGGGTGGCGTCTTTGGCGTTTTGCTGCTGATCTTCCTGACCCCCGTTCTGGCGCAATGGGCATTGGCGTTTGGGCCAAGTCACCTCTTTTGGCTCGCAATTCTGGGTGTGACTGTCATCGGATCGCTGGACAGCAAGTCGGTGGTCAAGGGCCTGCTGTCGGGTTGTATCGGGCTGTGGCTGGCCACCATCGGCTTTGACGACATCATGGGGGCGCAGCGGTTTATATTTCACCCGGCTTTAGGCGGCGGGATCAACATAATTGCCGCTCTCATCGGTCTCTTTGCCATCCCACAGGTCATCACCATGTTCGCCAAGGGGCGTCACAATGACGGGGCCGAGGTGATCAAGGTGCAAAAGCATCCCATTTCGGGTGCCTTTCGCGAATTGATGCGCAGCAAGCGTGCCCTTGGCATCGGCACTGCAACCGGGTCGATCATTGGGCTGATCCCCGGTGTCGGCGGGCAGATTGCGGGTCTTGTGGCCTATGACCAATCTAAGAAGTTCAGCCCCGATCGCGAAAAATTCGGCACGGGCCATTCCGAAGGCGTCATTGCCGCAGAGTCCGCAAACAACGCCATGGTTGGCCCCTCTCTGGTGCCCTTGCTGACACTGTCGATCCCTGGATCGCCTACGGCGGCGGTGCTGCTGGGGGGCCTGTTGATCCACGGGATTTTCCCCGGCTCGGACCTGTTTGACAACCACCCTGATGTGGCGTGGACCTTTATCAATTCCATGCTGATCGGGCAGATCCTGATGTGCATCTTTGGGCTGTATGTTGCCGGTCTGGCGGCACGTGTGGCCCAAGTGCCGCAATCGGTGATGGCCGCGGTCGTGTTGGGTCTTGCCGTCTTTGGCAGCTATTCGGTGCAGTCGTCCATGGGCGACGTCTATGTCATGGCAAGCCTTGGGGTGATGATGTATTTCCTGGAACGCTTCGGCTTTTCCGCCGCCCCGTTGGTACTTGGCCTGATCCTTGGGCCCATTGCGGAGGCGAACTTTATCCAAGGATCGATGATCGCCAATGCCACCGACGGCATGGCCCCCTATTTCCTCGGCGGTCGTCTGAACATCCTGCTGATCGGGGTGGTGGTCGCCTCGATCCTCTATTCCGGCTACATGGAGCTGCGCACACGCCGCTACACCTCAAAAGAGGAGATTATTGCATGAGCGCGCCGTCCCTGCCCCGCCTTCAGCATATCGTCGGGTCTGGCATCGTTGCCGCCGTGGGCGTCGTAGTGGCCTATATCAGCTATACCCAGCAACCCTCCGAGGCGTTCCTGTTTCCGCGCCTGATCGCGACCGTCTTTGTCGTTCTGGCGTTGTGGACCTTTGCCAAGGCGTGCCTTGGCTGGACAAAGGTCGGCAACGGGATCAGCGGGCGGCAATTTGCCAATCTGCTGCCCGGGCTGGTCGTGGCACTGATCTATATCTTCTGGGCAGCCAAGGGGGTGGGATTTTACACCGCCACGACCATCGCCTTTTTCATTCTGCTGAGCCTGTATGATCCGGCGCCCCACATGGCGCTGAAGTCATGGGTCAAGCGCATCATCATCACGGCTGGTTTCATGGCCGTTATGTACGGTCTCTTTGCGAAACTGTTGAACGTCTACACACCGCGAGAGGTCTTTTTCTGAACCGCAAGAGCGGCAGGAAATTCACATCCTAGGGAGGAACTGACTATGAAATCTTTACTTGCAGGAGCGGCCATCGCATTGGCCGGAATGACCGGGGCGGTCATGGCCGACGGACACGCGAATTACCCCGAGCGGCCCATCATGATGATGGTCAGCTATGGGGCCGGTGGGGCCACCGACTTTCAGGCGCGCATCGTGACCATGACGGCGGGCAATGAGGATGCCCTGGGCATGCCCATCGCCATCATCAACAAGCCCGGTGCGGGCGGGCGCGTCGGTTGGAACTGGCTGGCGGGGCAAGCCGAGGCCGATGGCTATACGCTGGGGGCCTATAACATTCCCCATTTCATCGCCCAGTCCATCAAGGGCGGCGTGCAATACTCGCGCGACAGCTTTGAACCTATCGCCAACTGGGGCGCTGATCCTGCCGTTCTGGTCGTGGGTGCCGACAGCGCATTCAACACGCTTGAGGATGTTGTGAGCTTTGCCAAGGAGAACCCCGGCAAGCTGACCACCTCTGGTGCGGGCCTCTTTGTTGGTCACCATATTGCAGCGCTCCAGATGGAAAAAGCGGGCGACATGAAGATGGCCTATATTCCCACCAAAGGGGGCGGGGCCGCAGCCATGAAGGCCGTGATCGCGGGTGACGTGATGGCAGGCATCAATAACCTCAGCGACGCGTTCCGCGCCCGTGAGGCGGGCAACGTCAAAATCCTCGCCGTGGCCGACCTTGAGCGGAACGCGTTTCTGCCGGATGTGCCCACCATGATGGAAGCGGGACTGGATGTGGACAACTCGTCCGTCAACTTCCGGGGTGTCATGGTGCCCAAGGGCACGCCGCAAGGCATCATCGACAAGCTGGCCGAAACCGTGCCAACAATGTTCGAAAACAGCCGCGTCGCAGGCAAGATGAAAGCAGGCGGTTCGCCCATGCACGTCATGACCCGTGACGAAGTGCTGGACATGTGGGCGGCGCGCGAGGAAACCCTCAAGGAACTGCTTGCAGGTCTCTGAAACCATATCGGCGGGGCGCATCACTCGCCCCGCCGCACCCTGAAGGATTTCACCATGAATGCCCCTGATGATCTAGCCGAAGTGGACGCCATCGTTGCCCGCGCCCGTGCTGCACAGGCCCGGTTTGAGGCGGATGGATCGCAAGCACTTTATGACCGCGCCGCACAGGCCGCCGGTTGGGCCATCATGGAACCTGCCCGCAATCGCCATTTGGCCGAGCTGGCCGTCGAGACGACGGGCCTGGGCAACGTGCCCGACAAAATCACCAAGAACCATCGCAAGACGCTGGGCCTGATGCGCGACATCGCGACGGCCAAGACCTTTGGCGTGATCCGCGATGACCCGGCCACCGGCATCACCGAGATTGCCCGCCCCATCGGCGTTATTGGGGCGGTCGTGCCCTCGACCAATCCCGGGGCGACGCCCGCCAACAACATCATCAACGCGGTGAAGTGCGGCAATGCCATTGTCGTGTCCCCTTCGCCCAAAGGCGTGCCCACCTGCGAGGCGCTGCTGGGCTATATCCATGCAGAGTTCGACAAGGCCGGGATCGACCGCGATCTGGTCCAGATGATCCCCGGGCGTGGGTCCAAGGACAAGACGCAGCGGTTGCTAGAGACTGCCGACCTTATCGTCGTGACGGGCAGCCAGAACAACGTGCGCCGCGCCTATACGTCGGGCACGCCTGCGCTGGCCGTGGGGGCCGGGAATGTAACCGTGATCGTGGACGAGACTGCCGATCTGGCGGCGGCGGCGGACAAAATCCGCGCCTCGAAAACCTTTGACAATGCGACGTCCTGTTCGTCCGAAAACTCGGTTGTGGTGGTCGATGCGATTTATGATGCGTTTGTCGCGGAAATGGCCCGCACCGGCGGCGCGCTGATCAAAGATGAAAGCAAAGTTACCTGCAAACTGTGGGTCAAGGGCCACCTTAACCCCCATGCCATCGCGCGGGACGCGGATCAGATGATCGACGCGTTGGGCCTGAGCGGCGAAGTGCCCGAGGGTACCGAATACCTGGCTGTGGAAAGTACCGGCATTGGCCCCGATCATCCGTTGTCGGGTGAGAAGCTGAGCCGGGTTTTGACTGTCTACCGGGCCTCTGATTTTGACGCGGCTGTCCAGACTGCCCGCGCCATTCAATTGCATCAGGGGGTGGGTCATTCGGTGGGCATTCACACCGCTGATCCCGAACGCCCCTTGACCTTGGCGACCGCCATTCCGACCAGTCGGATCATTGTAAATCAGGCTCATACCTTTGCCACTGGCGGCTCCTTTACCAACGGGATGCCTTTCTCGCTGTCTATGGGCTGTGGCTCCTGGGGGGGTAATTCGATCGACACGAATGTGCATTGGCGCCATTTCATGCAGACCACAAAAATCGTGCGCGAAATTCCGGGGCACGAACCTGATCCAAGCGCGTTTTTCGCCGACTATTGGGCAGCCTACGGCAAATGATCTTTACGCCTGACCATCCGCCCCAAGGCACCATTCGCGATTGGCTGAACGGCCGTGCGGCGGATGGTGGCACGGCGATTGTGTTTCCTGAAACGGGCGAGGTACTGAAATGGGCCGCGCTGCGCGATACGGCGGCGGCCATGGCTCAGGCGATGTACGATCAGGGCATCGTCAAGGGCGAGAGCGTCGCCATCATACACCCCAACGGAAAAGATGGCGTTCTGGCCATTTACGCGGCCCTGTATGGCGGATTTCGGGCGACGATGATCAACCTTGCGGCCGGACCTGATGCCATCGCCTATGCGCTGGAGCATTCCGGTGCACGCTTTGCCTTGGTGCATGACAGTCAGCGCGAAACCTTTGCTCAAGTGGCACCGGACGGGATGCAACGGCTTGATCCTGCGCGTGGCGGCGCGGCGGCGTTGCCTGCACTTTCGCCGGATGATCATGCGTTGCTCATGTATACCTCAGGCACGACTGGCAAGCCCAAAGGCGTCGTGCACAGCCATTCCAGCCTGCTGGCGGGCGGATGGACAACCGCTGTGGCTCATGCGCTTGCGCCCGAGGATCGTGGGTTTTGCGTCTTGCCCATCTATCACATCAACGGGCTGTGCGTGACGATGATGGGGGCGCTGGTGTCGGGGGGATCGCTTGCCATGACGGCCCGCTTCTCCGCCAGCAAGTTCTGGGATCAGGCGGATCAGGCGCAGGTCACCTGGTTTTCGGTTGTGCCCACCATCGTCAGCCATCTGTTGCACGGCGCGGCCAGCCCGACGCCTGCCTTGCGCGACCGGCTGCGCTTTGGCCGTTCGGCGTCTTCGGCCCTTGCGGTAGAGACGCAATCGGCCTTCGAAGCCCGGTTTGGCGTGCCCATCGTCGAGACCATGGGGCTGACCGAAACCGCCGCCCAAATTCTGTCAAACCCCCTGCCCCCCGGCATCCGCAAAGTGGGCTCGCCCGGCGTGCCGTTCGGCAATGAGGTTCGGATTCTGGATGCGGCTTTGGCCGAGGCCCCGCGGATGCAAGAGGGCGAGATTGCCATTCGCGGCCCCAATGTGATGCGCGAGTATCTGAACAACCCTGAGGCGACGGCCCAGACATTCGCAGGCGAATGGTTGCGTACCGGCGATCTAGGACACATGGATGCGGATGGCTACGTCTTTGTCACCGGGCGGCTCAAGGAGTTGATCATCAAGGGCGGCGAGAACATTGCGCCGCGCGAGATTGACGAGGTTCTGTACTCGAACGCGGATGTGGTCGAGGCGGCCGCCTTTGCCCGGTCCTGCCCGCGCTATGGCGAAACTGTCGAGGCGGCGGTGGCCCTGACCGATGGATCGGGTCAGACCGGAGCCGATCTGGTGGCGCTGTGCCAAAGCCGCTTGGGGAAGTTCAAGTCGCCCGATATCATCCATATTCTGGATGAGCTGCCCAAGGGGCCATCGGGCAAGATCCAGCGGCTGAAATTGTCAGACCTGATCCCGGCCCCGCAAGCCGCCGAATGATTGGCCTTAGAGGCGTGTGACAACCACGCTTTGATGGATGAAGTCCGCCCAATGGGACGTTTCCATGAACGCCACGTCGCCTGCATCGCGCCCGCAGGCGACGACGGCCATGCCCTCGGCCACGCTCATCCCTGTGGCGTCCACCAGATGCCACGCATCGTTGAGCCAGACCTGCGCCACCGCATGAAAATCCTGCGGATCCACATCGGCCCCATAGACCGAAGCGTAGCGTGCCGGAAGGCCCGCAGCTCGGGCCAAAGTACAGACCAGATGGGTATAGTCGCGACACACCCCCTGACGCGATACAAACGTATCCATGGCGGTTGTGCCGCCGTGCGAGCTGCCGGGTCTGTATTCGATTTCCTGGCGGACCCAATCGAGGATGGCGGTGGTTTTCGCGCCGCCCTCCAGATGGCCGAACTGCCGCTGCGCAAAGGTGGTGAAAAGGTCGGACTGGCAATAACGCGAGGGGCGCAGATAGGTCAGAACCGTGCTTGGCAGGCTGTGCGCGGGGCTTGCCGCCAACACATCCAAAGTGACAGCAGGGCGCGTGATCTCGACCGTCGCACCATAGCGCAAATCAAGGCGCGTGCCCGGCACCATGGCCCAGACCCATTGGCCCACCTCCGCCTGCCCACTTACTCGCTGCAAACTCGCATCAGTGATGTCCAGTGCGCTGTCCAGGATCGTCTGACCTTCGGCGACCGCAACCTCGAGCGCCAAGAGAACGGGGTCGGCCTTGGCAATCTGATAGGCCATTTCAACGTCAATTCTGATGCGCATGTGTGCCCCCATTCTCATACGCCCGGCACATCGTCCGCCGGGATT
The DNA here is from genome assembly GCF_947503705.1 of uncultured Tateyamaria sp. Lineage (GTDB taxonomy): Bacteria > Pseudomonadota > Alphaproteobacteria > Rhodobacterales > Rhodobacteraceae > Tateyamaria. Next base: position 351,813 of record NZ_CANNES010000002.1, read on the forward strand.
GCGGAGCACTATGCGACAGGTTGCGGCACGGAAAGCAGATTTTCAGGTCACGGGCCGCGACACGGACGCACAGCACCGGAGCACTGCCGAAAAATGCGGCGCGATGTAGCGTTGAGGAATAAGTCCCTGCGCTTAGTGCAGGATCGGAAACCAGTCGGTACGCAGCCTGTCACCCGGTGCCATGCCATGGCCCGGAAAGGGCGGCGAGGTGGGGCCGGGGCGCGCGACATAGCGCGCGTCGTCTCCCACCATCCGCACCGAGAACGCTCGCCGTCGCGTTGTGCTTGTGTTGCCGCGCGCGCCATGCAGCGTGCGGAAGTGAAAGGCCACTGCGTCGCCCGGCTCCATCTCGAATTCGACGATCCGCATCCCTTCCGACTCTGGATCCGGCACCGGGATATAGTCCCCTTCAAAGAAGGCTGCTTCGGACACCCAGCGGGTCGGCACCACATCCTTGGGCCACAAATGCGAACCCGCCACGCAGCGCAGCGTTGCCGCGCGCACCGGATCGAGGGGCGACCAAAAGCTGATCGTCTGCCGCCCTTCGACGAAATAGTATGGATTGTCCTGATGCCAGGGCGTGGCCATCGAGGTGCCCGGCTCTTTGACCAGCACATGGTCGTGAAAAAGCTGCACAGTTTTTGACCCCATAAGGTCCGCCGCCACCGTCGCTGCGGGAGCCGCCCGCAACACCTGAGCGAATTCGGGGATACGCTGCCAATTGCAATAGTCGTCAAAGAAGAGGCCCGTTTCGCCCGCCCGGTCATTGGTCGAGGCATAAGGGCCGGGATCGGCCATGTTGCGCGCCACACCCGCGCGCAAATCCTCAACGTAATCGGCAAAGAGGCCACGGATCAACACCACGCCGTCCGCCTGATAGGTGGCAATGTCGTCCGGGGTTAAAATAGGGTGCATGAAGGCGTGTCAGCCCTTGCGGCGCAAGCGAATCACAACATCGACAGAGGCGATTTCGGCACCTTCAGGCGCGTCGGGCAGTTGCGCGATCACCAGTTGGTCAGAGGGCGCGTCGGTCAGCTTGGCCTCGTCCTCCCAAAAGAAATGCGGGTGGTCGTGGGTGTTGGTGTCGAAATAGCTTTTGGAGCCGTCGACCGTCACCTCCTGCATGAGGCCCGCATCGCAAAAGGCACGCAGCGTGTTGTAAACAGTCGCCAGCGACACGGCTTCGCCCTGATCCTTGGCAGCCTCAAAAAGGCTTTCGGCGGTCACGTGGCGGTGCTGGCCGTCTCCGATCAGCAGCGCGGCAAGCGTCACGCGCTGGCGCGTGGGGCGCAGCCCTGCACCGGTGAGCCAAGTGCTTCCGACTTGATGCTGATCTTCAATCATTGCGTCCTCGCGTTGCCTTACAACATATAAAGGGCCAAACCGCCGCAATTCAATTGCAAATGAGTCGCAACCTCACGCAGTGCGACCGAAAAAGCCCATCTGCTCGGACGGCGAAAACCGCGCGCCGGGCCGGTCATAATGCGCCAGTACGGCCACGATCCGCGATCTGTCCCCTTTGATCCGCGACACACGGTGTGCGGTATTGCGGCCCAGAAACACGTTCAAGGTGCCCGCATCCTGCGGCATTTGCGTGGGTGTCATCCGCCCTTGCAGCAGGTCGGCAATCCCTGAGTGGTTTGGATCATCGTCGCTGCGCAGGTTCTGGGCATATTCAAACACGCCACCGCCCTTCGGGGCTTGCAACAGCAACGTGGTCGTAAAGATCGAGCGATCAAAATGCCAGTTCAGCGCCTCGCCATCGCGGTATTCCAGCACGTTGAGCCCAGAAAGCGGGTCGTCCATGACAAAAAGCTGCGGCTGATCCATCACGACCGCCAGAAACTCCATGAACGGCGCCCAATTATAAAGCTGGTCCAAGGCTGTACCCTGCATCTGGTCATGACAGAGCGTGTGATTAGCCGTCTCGACCTTGGTCAGGGCCGGATCATCAGGAGCGAGGCCGTCGACTTCGTCCTTGAAATAGATGTTGTGCCACCGGCTGTGGTTGAAGGATTCCGTCGCCATACGCGGGCGCACATGGTCCAGCGTTGCCTCCACGGCCTCGGGCCGCATCAGGCCCACCAGGTTAAACAGCCCGTCACGTCCCAGCCCTGCCTTGGCCGCCGTGACCATGGCCTGCCATTCGGGGCTGCCGGGTTGGTCCAGCGGGTAGCGGTCCAGATCAAGAATATGTTCCATGCGCGGACCCTGCGCCAATTCATCCCGCGCCTGCAAGTCTCTTTGCCGCGCCCCCTGCACTTGCGCCCCCGCGCGCTGCGGTGATAGACGGTTTCGAACCGGCGCGTCCGGACAGTTGCGCAACAAAATGAGGCCCAGATGGCGGATTTTCCCACCAGCTTTGACAAAGATGACCTGTTGAAATGCGCGCGCGGCGAGCTGTTTGGCCCCGGCAACGCACAGTTGCCCGAACCACCCATGCTGATGATGGACCGGATCACTGACGTGTCGGCCGATGCCGGTGCTCATGGCAAGGGCCATATCGTGGCCGAGTTCGACATAACGCCCGACCTTTGGTTTTTTGACTGCCACTTTCCCGGCAACCCGATCATGCCCGGGTGCCTCGGCCTTGACGGCCTGTGGCAATTGACCGGCTTTAACCTCGGTTGGCGCGGCTGGACCGGGCGCGGCTATGCCCTGGGCGTAGGCGAAGTCAAGCTGAAGGGCATGGTGCGTCCAGACCGCAAGATGCTGACCTACAAGATCGACTTTACCAAGGCGATCCAGACCCGTCGCCTGACCATGGGTGTGGCCGACGGCATCGTCGAGGCGGATGGTGAAGTCATCTATGAGGTCAAGGACATGAAGGTCGCGTTGAGCGATAGCTAAGAAATCACGCGCCCTGCGTGCTGTGCCAAATACCAGCGTACCTGTGAACGCCAAAAAAAAATCAGTTCGGGTTCCGACAGATTGAAATTTGTTCAGTAGCGTATCTGACGTTACATGAACAAAGAGGTAGATATGTCGACTGACCAAACTGCAAGCGCGCTGTGTGAAGCGCAAATAGAAGAGTTCCTCAAGCCTGGTGGGTTCAAAAGTTGGCCCAACATAGCGAAACGTCTGCTTTCGCGGCGGCGGGAGTTAACTGAGGCATATTATGATATTTCTGAACAATGTAGGCAGGACCCGCGTCTCATCTATTGCTTTATGGACGCTCTGTTTTGCAGCGCCAGCGCATGGAGTGAGTCCGCGGTAAAAAAGATGCGGCATGATGAGAAGCGAATGTACTCCGTCAACGCAGAGATCAGCGAAGTTGCACACCAACTTAGTGACCTATTGGCAGAACGCGATGACTTGCAGAACAAAAGCAGTTTTGGAACGGATACATATTATCACATCATCGACGTTGTCGAAGCCGCAGCACGTGGCAACGGGTCGTTCAATTTATGGGTCAAAGAACCGCTTGATAAGATACGAGGCCAATTCGACATGAAATACTGGCCGGATTTGCATGAGTGCATTCATGTGATTTCAGCTGACGCAGATCGGGCTAAGATAAGGTTTAGCAGCCAGGTCACACAGGCTGCATTGGACAGTTCGCGGTCATCACGATCGGATATCGTGCGCGCACTTTTTCGACGTACACAAGACAGCGTTGGCTCATCGGCGGTGGACCTCCCAGATGGGTTTAAACTCAAGGACGACACGTGGGCATCTTTGATCAACGTAGCATACGATTTGCACGCAGACAGCCTAGTGGATGGCCCTTACATCAAGCGGCTGCGTCAGCGTGACCGGCAGAAGAAGCGAGAAACTACGCCATAAGTCCCTGGCCGCACCAAGGCTAAACGGGTTGCACCCAACACCACCCCTGTCCTACATGGGGCAACACTGAGTTGAAGGAGCGCGCACATGCGCAGGGTCGTTGTCACTGGGTTGGGGATCGTCTCATCCATCGGGAATAATGCCGACGAAGTTCTGGCCAGCCTCAAGGCAGGCACATCCGGGATCGTCGCCAGCGAAGAAATGGCCGAACACGGCTTTCGCAGCCAGATCGCGGGCACGCTCAAACTCGACGTGACCGAGCATGTGGAAAAGCGCGCCTTGCGGTTCATGGGGCCGGGTGCAGCCTATGCCCATATCGCCATGAGCCAGGCGATTGCCGATGCGGGCCTCGAAGAGGACGACATCGTGAACCCGCGTACGGGCCTTGTGGCCGGATCGGGCGGGCCATCGACCTCCGCCATGCTGACCGCGCATCAGACCGTGCTCAAGACCGGCGCAACAAAGCGGATTGGCCCCTTTGCCGTGCCAAAGTGCATGTCCTCTACTATTTCGGCCAACCTCGCCACCGGCTTCAAGATCAAGGGCATCAACTATTCCATCACGTCGGCTTGCTCGACCTCGCTGCATTGCATCGGCAACGCAGCCGAACAGATCATGCTGGGCAAGCAGGACGTGATGTTTGCGGGCGGTGCCGAAGAACTGGATTGGACCCTGTCCTGCCTCTTTGACGCGATGGGCGCAATGTCGTCAAAATATAACGATGCGCCCGCCACGGCGAGCCGCGCATTTGACGCCGATCGCGACGGGTTCGTAATTTCGGGCGGCGGCGGTATCGTCGTGCTGGAAGAGCTGGAACATGCCCGCGCGCGCGGGGCCAAGATTTACGCAGAAGTCACCGGCTACGCGGCCACATCGGACGGCCACGACATGGTCGCACCCTCTGGCGAGGGCGGCGAGCGCGCAATGCGCCTTGCGCTGCAAACCCTGCCGGACGACCGCGCCGTCAGCTATATCAACGCGCACGGCACCTCGACCCCCGTCGGCGACGTGGGCGAGATCGAGGCGGTGCGCCGCGTCTTTGGCCAGGGCAGCACACCGCCCGTCAGCTCTACCAAGTCGATGACCGGCCACGCCCAAGGGGCGGCAGGCGCCCTTGAGGCGATCTTTAGCCTGCTGATGCTCGACAACGATTTTATCGCGCCGTCCATCAATGTGGCGACGCTTGACCCCGCCCTCGCGCTCGAAGAGATCGCGACAGCGATGAAGGCAGAGGCGGGCCTCGATTCCGTCATGACAAACTCCTTTGGGTTTGGCGGCACCAACGGATCAATGATCCTTTCGAAATTTCACGGGTAAGATTTGAACATGTCGGAATTGCTCAAGGGAAAACGCGGCCTGATCATGGGTGTTGCGAATGATCGCTCTATCGCGTGGGGGATCGCAAAGGCGCTGCACGAGGCGGGGGCAGAACTGGCCTTTACCTATCAGGGCGAGGCCTTTGGCAAACGGCTGGAACCGCTCGCTGCTTCCGTTGGCTCTGATTTCATGGTGGATGTTGACGTGACGGATGACGCGTCCCTGGATGCGGCCTTTGAAGGACTGGGCGCGCGCTGGCCCACCATCGACTTTGTGGTCCATGCCATCGCCTTTTCGGACAAATCCGAGCTGACGGGCCGGTTCCTGAACACGAGCCGGGCGAACTTCAAACACTCGATGGATATTTCGGCCTATTCCTTTATCGAAGTGGCGCGCCGCGCCCATCCCCTGATGATTGAAAATGGTGGGACACTGCTGACCCTGACCTATCAAGGCAGCAACCGGGTTGTACCCAATTACAACGTGATGGGTGTGGCAAAGGCGGCGCTGGAATCGGCGACCCGTTACCTTGCCAACGATCTTGGCCCCGAGGGCATCCGCGTGAACGCCATTTCCCCTGGCCCGATGAAGACCCTGGCCGGGGCCGCCATCGGCGGGGCGCGCAAGACCTACAAGCACACTGATCTGAACGCGCCTTTGCGCTCGAACGCGACGCTTGAGGCCGTTGGCGGCACGGCGGTGTACCTGTGTTCCGATGCAGGCGTCTGCACTACGGGCGAGATAATCCGCGTGGACGGCGGATTTCACGTGCTGGGCATGCCGCAGCCTGAATTTCTCTGACCGCCAAATTTTCGCCAAACTGATATGCGATGGTTTGGCTCATGGATATGGGCCAACTTGACCGCGCGCAACACACCGAGCGCATCTTGAACCGCCGCGCGGCACGCGCAAAGCGGTCGAAATGGCTGGGCCGTTTACTGTTTTCGCTGATTGGAATGGGTCTTTTGATGCTCTTGCGCCTGTATCCCGAAACCGTCGCCGATGTGGTGGCATTGGCGCAGATGCCGAAGTCGGAACAGCACCCGCAACCCATGATCCAAAGGCCCAGCGACGTGCTGGTGCGCCGAATGCCCAATGATGCAGTGCCGGTGCGCCGTGGTGGTGCACTGCCCGGCAATGGGAGCAGCGTACCTCAGACAGACACCAGGGCGCAGGCGGATTCTATTGCGCAGCAGCTGCGCGATTTTGCACCGGGCGGTTAAAGTGCGACGGCCCATGGGACGGCGGGCGGGGCGTCTTTGCCAAAGGCAAAGAGCGTCCGACCAGCGTCACGCAGGATCGAAAGACACTACTTCAAAGTCAAAGGTCAGATCCTTGCCCGCCAGGGGATGATTGGCGTCCAGCATGACTTCCTCTTCGCCCACCTCAACAACGGTCACGGGCATGGGATGCCCTTCCGGCGTTTGCATCTGTAACTGCAAGCCGACCTCAAGCGGGATCTCGGCCGGGATCGCATCGCGCGGCACTCCCTGGCGCATCGCAGGGTTGATCGGGCCATAGGCGTCAGCGCAGGCGATCTTGACCACCTTCTTTTCGCCCGCCGCCATGCCTGGCAAGGCTACGTCCAGACCCGGAATGATCTGGCCAGACCCTACCACAAACTCCAACGGGTCACGGCCCTCAGAGCTGTCAAAGACGGTCTCATCCATCAAAGTGCCCGTGTAATGAATGCGTACGGTATCCCCGTCCTTGATCTCGCCCATCTTGTCATTCTCCCTTTTTCCGCGCTTTACCGGCGGTCCGGGGCACCCTGCCCGCACAATCAGGGGCGGTAAACCCCATCTGGCCCCTTTTCGCCGCGCGGCCCACATGCCAAGCTGCCGTAAAAGCGGAGGTTCCATGCCCATCACCACCTGCATCTTTGACGCCTATGGCACCCTGTTCGATGTGGCCGCCGCCGCACGGCAAGCGGCGGGGGAACCCGAGTTCGCCGACCTTAAAGAGGACTGGCCTGTTCTGGCCGAACAGTGGCGTCTGAAGCAGTTGCAATACACCTGGCTGCGCGCCATCACCCGCGCCCATACCGATTTCTGGCAAGTGACGCAGGAAGGCCTTGACTGGGCACTGGAAAAGACCGGGCACGCGGGCAAACCTGCCATGCGCGAAAGGCTTTTGGCTCTTTATTGGGAGTTACAGGCCTATCCAGAGGTGCCCGAGATGTTGCACCGTCTCAAGGCTGCCGGGCTGAACACCGCGATCCTGTCCAACGGCTCACCCGACATGCTGGCGGGTGCGGTCCAATCGGCGGGTATCGCCGACGTGCTGGATGACAGCCTGTCGGTCGAAAGCGTGGGCATCTTCAAACCCGATGCGCGCGTATACGACCTGGTGGGTGAACGCTTTGCCTGCGCCAGTGCCGAGGTTCTGTTTGTATCCTCCAACGGCTGGGACGCGGCGGGGGCCGCTGGGTACGGATTTACGACCGCTTGGGTGAACCGCGCAGACGAACCGGTCGACCGTCTGCCTTGGACACCACAGCACATCCTTTCTGACCTCAGGGGCATTCCCGAGTTGGCGGGCGTCTGATGCCGCAGTTCACCACCTCTGACGGGTTGCGCCTGCATTACACCGACGCAGGCGCGGGCCTGCCCATCCTATGTCTGGCCGGGCTGACGCGCAGCACGGCCGATTTCGACTATGTTGCGCCGCATCTGCCGGCCTGCCGCCTGATCCGCATGGACTATCGCGGGCGCGGGCAATCGGACTGGGACAAGACCTGGCAAAATTATACGCTGCCCATCGAAATCCGGGATGTCATCGAATTGCTCGATCATCTTGGAATTGATGCTGTTGCCATCCTCGGCACATCGCGCGGGGGGCTCAATGCGATGGGCTTTGCCGCGACTGTGCCTGATCGGTTCCTTGGCGCGGCCTTGAATGATGTGGGACCGGAACTGGCCCCGGCGGGCCTTGCGATGATCATGACATATCTCGGCAAACGCCCAGCCGCTCGCACCCATGCAGAGGCCGCCGCCGCCCTCGCCCATGTGATGATCGGATTTCCCGGCGTCTCGGCGGACCGCTGGATGCAAGAAGCGCGCACGCATTTTCGCGCGGTCGATGATGGCCTCGATATCACGTACGACCCCGCTCTGCGCAGCGCCGTTGAGGCAGGGGGCGACGTGCCCGATCTCTGGCCCTTCTTCGATGCCCTTGCGGGCAAACCGCTCTGCCTGATCCGGGGGGCCAATTCCGATTTACTAGCCGAGGCCACGGTGCAAAAAATGCAGGAGCGCCGCCCCGACATGATCTATGCCAACGTGCCTGACCGGGGCCATGTCCCCTTTTTGGACGAACCCTTGGCACTGGACGCGCTGCATACCTGGATGAAAGCCCTGAGATGAATATCGACATGATCCGCGCTGCTGCTGCCCGCCTTGAGGGTCACGCCCGGCGCACACCGCTGCTCAATTCACCCTTCATCGACGAGATCGCGGGCCGACGCGTCTGGATTAAACCCGAATGCCTGCAACATACCGGCAGCTTCAAGTTTCGCGGCGCGTGGTCGGCCATCTCTGCTCTGGACGAAGACCTCCGCGACAAAGGTGTCATTGCTTATTCCAGCGGCAATCACGCCCAAGGCGTGGCCATGGCCGCCACGCGCCACGGCATTACCAGCGTTATCGTCATGCCCAGTGATGCCCCCACCATCAAGATCGAGAACACGCGCGCCTTGGGCGGTGAGGTGGTCCTTTATGACCGCGAAACCGAGGATCGCGACGCCATTGGCTCAGCCCTTGCCGAAGAACGCAGCCTGACCCTGATCAAACCCTTTGACAATCCGCAGGTCATCGCGGGCCAGGGCACCACCGGGCTTGAGATCGCGGCCCAAGCCGCCGAAATGGGCGTGACAGAGGCGCAAGTGCTGGTCTGTTGCGGCGGCGGCGGACTGACCAGCGGCATCGCGCTTGCCCTAGAGGCCGACGCGCCAGGAATGCGCGTGCGCCCGGTCGAACCTGAGGGCTTTGACGATGTGGCCCGATCCCTTCGTTCGGGTGCGATCGAGCGGAACGCCAGAACCTCGGGCAATATCTGTGACGCAATCATCAGTCCGGAACCGGGCCAAATGACTTTCCCGATCATGCAGCGCCTGTGCGGTCCGGGGATCACCGTGACCGAGGAGGATGCACTGCGGGCCATGGGTTTGGCGTTTTTGCGCCTCAAGCTGGTGGCGGAACCAGGTGGGGCCGTCGCTCTTGCTGCCGCGATCTGTCGTCAGGACGAGATAGAGGGAGAGGACGTTGTCGTCACGATTTCGGGCGGCAATGTGGACTCTGCCCTTTTTGCCAAAGCATTGGATACAGCCCTATGACCGAATTCAGTATCGCCAGCTTCAACGTGAAAAATCTGATCGGCCCGGATCAGGAATATTACCGTTTTCAGCAATACACGCCCGAAGAATACGCTTGGAAGGTCGATTGGCTCGCCGAACAGATCCAGACGATGGATGCTGATGTCATTGGGTTCCAAGAGATTTTCGAAGAAAGCGCCCTGCGCGATGTGATCCGAGAGGCTGATGCCGAAGGGATTGCGGGCAATGCAGAGCATATCCCGGGCCGTGACAAACGCTATCGACGCAAGGCCATCTTTCGCAAGCTGGCCTATGGCCCCTACACTGATGCGGCCCTCGCCGTGGCGCCGAATGTGAATGACGGCCGCCCCGGTCAGCGGCGGCCCGGCGTGGCCATTCTGTCCCGTATGGGATTTGTCGGTGCGCCCGAGATCATTCAGGATCTGTCAGAGCCTTTGGACATTGATTTTTGCTGCATGGGCGATGCGGGCGGCGGTGGGTCGTTCCAACTGACCCGCCTCAGCCGCCCGATCCTCAAGGTGCAGGTGCCGGTGGGCAACCACGTTGTGACCGTATTCAACTGCCACCTGAAATCCAAACTGGGTGAATATGTGCGGCCTCCTGGCGCGGCCCTTGCCCCCGAAGTTGATCTGACTCAATACGATGCCGTTGGTCGCGCCTTGGGGGGGCTGCGCGCTGCGTTGCGTCGCATGGCCGAAGCCTGGGTGCTGCGCCGCGCCATCGTGGCAGAGCTAGAGCAAGGCAACCCCGTCATCGCAATGGGCGATTTCAATGATGGTGAGCACGCGGTCAGTTCAGAGATTATCAGCGGCGAACATCCGTTCAAAAATTATGCCTGGATGCTGCGCCACGGTGCCCAGACGCCGCGCGACCGCTATTCCGACGCGGAAAACGAACAAATCCGTGAAGACATCGAAAGGGTCCGCCTGCATTCGGCTGAAAAGCAATTCGTGCGCAAATCCGCCCGCGACATGGTCTATACCTCGGCCTTTGGCGGCGTCTTCGAGAGCATTGATCAGATTTACATGTCCCGCCATTTCATCGAAGGGGCCAAGGACAGCATCGGGCAGATGGACTATTTCAGCGTGCTGAACGATCATCTCACAGATGGCAGCCACGCCGAGGCGCCATATAACAAGCTGGCATCCGATCACGGGCAAATCATTGCCCATATACGACTGAAGGACTGACATCATGCACATGGCTGACCTGGGCGACGTACGCCTGCATTACCGGATTGATGGGCCCGAGGACGGTGCGCCGGTGGTCTTTGCCAACTCACTTGGCACCGATATGCGGCTTTGGGATCCGATCATGCCGCTCTTGCCAGGCGGGTTACGTGTGCTGCGCTATGACAAACGGGGGCACGGGTTGTCGACCTGCCCCTCCGGCCCTTATGGCATGGGCACGCTGGTCAGTGATGTTGAACAGTTGATGGACCATCTGGGATTTCGCGATGCATTCTTTGTTGGTCTGTCCATTGGTGGGCTGATTGCCCAAGGCTTGGCTGTCAAACGGCTGGACCTGATGCGCGCCATGGTCCTGTCGAACACAGGCGCCAAGATCGGGACCAAGGATATGTGGGCGGACCGGATCGCCGCCGTCGAAGCGGGCGGGATCGAAGCGCTGGCCGATGCCACGATGGAGCGGTGGTTTTCACGCGCCTTTCTGGACACGCCGGAATTGGAATTGTGGCGCAACCTTTTGGTCCGTCAGCCGGATGCAGGTTATGCCGGGTGCTCAGCCGCCATTTCGGGCACGGATTTCTATGCGACCACGGCCACCCTGCGCCTGCCCACCTTGGGCATTGCAGGCAGCGAGGACGGCGCAACGCCCCCTGATCTGGTCCGCGAGATGGTCGATCTGGTGCCGGGCAGCAAATTTCATCTGATCCGCAAGGCCGGCCACCTGCCCTGCGTCGAACAGCCAGAGGAATACGCCCGCGTCCTGACTGATTTCATGCGCGCGACGGGGCATATCTGATCCATGGCGGCCAGCGTGTTTTCCTCTGCCCTGTATGGGCAGCTTTTTCCGACGGGAGAGGTCGGCCGCTTGTGGTCAGACAGCGCGGAAGTTCGCGCGATGCTTTTGGTCGAGGGAGCCTTGGCCAAAGTGCAGGGGGCGCAAGGGGTTATCCCCGAGTTGAGCGCCGCCTTTATCCACCGCTCAAGCCTTGAGGTGCAGATTGATCCCGCGGGCCTTGCCAAGGCCACAGGCCAGAACGGCGTGTCTGTGCCCGGCCTCGTGGCCGCCTTTCGCACGGCAATGGAAGCGCCCGAACATGCGCAATTTGCCCATTGGGGCGCTACCAGTCAGGATATCATCGACACCGGGTTGATGTTGCGTCTGCGCCAGACACTGGCCGCGCAAGAGGAGCGCGCGCGCGCTTTGCTGAAAGCGCTTGCAGCCCAGGCCCGCGCCTATGCCGAAACGCCGATGACGGCGCGCACTTATGGACAGCATGCTACGCCGACCTCCTGGGGGGCGGTCTGTGCGCAATGGGGCGGGCCAATTGCCGACGCGGTCGAGGTGTTGCCGGGCCTGCGCGATGGGGCGCTTTGGGTCTCGCTCAGCGGTGCGTCCGGCACGGCATCCGAACTGGGGGCCGATCCGGCGGCCACCCGCGCGGCGCTGGCCAAGGCCTTGAACCTGAACGATCCGGGGCGGACATGGCACACCGACCGCGGGGCGATCTTGCGCATTGCGAATTGGATGGGCGATCTAGTGGCGGTTTTGGCCGGAATGGCTCAGGGCCTGCTGGGTTTGACGGGATCGGACACGGGCGAGGTGCGTCTAGGTGGTGCCGGGTCATCCTCTACCATGCCACAAAAGCAGAACCCTGTGGGCCCTTCCGCTTTGGTGGCGTTGAACCACCAGATGGCGGGGCTGCGTGCGTCGCTGCAAGCGGCCTCAACGCATCAATTCCAGAGGGACGGGGCGGCATGGTTCACCGAATGGATGGTGCTGCCGCAGATTGCGCTTTGCGCCGCATCTGCGCTGGAAATCGCCTGCAGGCTGGCCGAGGGGATGGAACCTGTACCAGACCGTATGGCGGAAAACACTGGTGGTTTGGGTCTGATCCATGCCGAAGCGCTCAGCTTTGCGCTGGCCGCGACGATGTCACGCCCCGACGCGCAAGCGCGGACCAAGGAACTGGTGGCCGAAGCCGTGCAGTCTGCCGCGCCGCTGGGCCGGGTCGCGCAGGCAGCGCATCCTGATTTGCCAGCCACCCTCTTTGATCCAAGCTCCCAAATGGGTGCCGCCCCCGCAGAGGCGCGCGCCTTTGCCGCTCGTGTGGACGCCTTGCGTTGAGGCTGCCGGTTGTTTTCATCCTGATCTCGGTCATGCTCGATTCCATGGGCATCGGGTTGATCATCCCGGTAATGCCCGACCTCATTCGCGAGGTGAACGGCAGTACAATCGCCGCGGCGGCCTTGTGGGGTGGGGTCTTGTCGACCTCGTTCGCAGTGATGCAATTCCTATTTGGTCCGGTTTTGGGGGGATTGTCGGACAGGTTTGGGCGCAGGCCGGTCTTGTTGGTGTCACTCATCGTCATGTCGTTGGACTACCTGGTTATGGCCGTGGCGGGCACAATCTGGCTTCTGCTGGCAGGGCGGGTCGTAGGCGGGATAACGGCAGCGACCCAGGCCACGGCTGCCGCCTATATGGCCGACATCTCTGCGCCCGAGAAAAAGGCCGCAAACTTTGGGTTGATCGGTGCTGCCTTTGGCCTTGGCTTTGTCATCGGGCCGGTGATGGGCGGGCTTCTTGCCGAATATGGGACGCGGGCCCCGTTTTACGCTGCCGCCGCTTTGGCCGCGCTAAACGCCGCCTTTGGCTGGATAGTCCTGACCGAAACGGTAACCGACCGCATCCGCCGCCCGTTCTCTTGGACCCGCGCCAACCCGCTGGGCACGCTCCGAACCTTGCGCGCCTTGCCGGGTCTAGGACCGCTCTTGCTGGTCTTTTTCCTCTATCAATTGGCATTCATCGTCTACCCCGCGATCTGGAGCTATTTTGGCCAGGAACGGTTTGGGTGGAGCCCGGCGATGATCGGGCTAAGCCTTGCGCTTTTTGGGATCATGCTGGCCATTGTTCAAGGCGGGCTCATGCCCTTGGTGTTGCGGGTGCTGGGCGAACGAGGGGCGGTGATCTATGGCCACGGATTTGACGTTCTGGCCTTTCTCGCATTGGCCTTTGTAACTTCGGGCACGCTCGCCCTAGTCCTGACGCCATTGGCCGCCCTTGCGGGCGTGATCACGCCCGCCCTGCAAGGCATCATGTCCAAGTCGGTGGGTGATGATCAACAAGGTGAATTGCAGGGCGCACTGACCTCGATCAGTGCCTTTGCGATGATCCTGTCGCCCATGGTCATGACATCGGTCTTTGCCGCGTTTTCGCGGGAAGGCGCACCGATCTACCTCCCCGGCGCGCCCTTTATCCTTTCTGCCGTCCTGATCCTGATCGGGCTTTCTGTCTTTGTCCGGGCGGGCCATGTCCGCCCCTCGTCCGGCGTCCGCAGCACACCTGCGCCATAACAACGTCGCATTCCGCCTTGCAGCGGCGCGCAGGCTGGGCCACCGTCACCCCAACGCCAGACAAAGCCGCCCCGCCAAAGGGGCGGAGCAAGGGACAGACATGCAAACCATCAAAGCCGCCGTGTGCCACGAATTCGGCACCCCCCTCGTGATCGAAAACATCCTGCTGCGCGCGCCCGAGATGGGCGAGGTCGAAGTGACGCTCGACGCCGTGGCGATCTGCCATTCGGATATTTCCTATGCGGATGGGGCCTGGGGCGGCAGCCTGCCAGCGGTTTATGGCCATGAGGCGGCAGGTATCGTCAGCGCGGTTGGTCCAGGCGTCACGGGGGCTGCCGTGGGCGACAGCGTGGTTGTGACCCTGATCCGATCCTGCGGCACCTGCCCCACCTGCGCAGGCGGCCAGCCCACGGGCTGCGAAACCCCTTATGACGGGGACAAGGGGCCGATCCGCACGGAGCAGGATACCAAGCTGCATCAGGCGATGGCCTGCGGGGCCTTTGCCGAAAAGGTAGTCGTAGACCAAAAGCAACTGGTCAAAATCCCTGACACCATCGCCAAGGATGCCGCCAGTCTGATTGCGTGCGGCGTGATCACCGGCGTCGGCGCTGTGGTCAACGCGGCGGGCCTGCGCGCGGGCCAAGACGTGGTGGTCATCGGGGCCGGAGGCGTGGGATTGAACGCCATTCAAGGCGCACGGATCGCAGGGGCCCGCCGCATTGTGGCCGTCGACATGACCGAGGAAAAGCTGGAGGACGCCAAGGCCTTTGGCGCGACCCATGGCGTTTTGGCCACCGGCAAATGTCCTTGGCGCAACAGCTATAAAGCCTTGGGCGGCAAAGGGGCAGAGGCCGTCATCGTGACGGTTGGCGCAATCCCTGCTTATGAGCAAGCGCCCCGTTATCTGGGCCGGGGCGGCAAGGTCATCATGGTCGGCATGCCCCATTCCGGGGCCATGGCCAGCTATGAACCGGTTGTACTGGCGGCGGTGGGTCAGGGCATGGTCGGCTCCAAAATGGGGGACGTGGTCATTCAGCGGGACATTCCGTGGATGGTGGACCTGTACCAGCAGGGGCGTTTGCAACTGGACAGCTTGATTTCGGGGCGCTGGACCCTTGACCAGATCAACGAGGCGATTGCCGATACCAAATCAGGCACGGCGCGCCGCAACGTGATCATGTTCGATCGGTAGACGCGGCTCTGCAACGGCTGCTTTGTAGGGGGCTTTGCCCCCCCACCACGACCTTTTTGGAACACAGAAGAGAGACCCATCGCGATGAAACTGGCCGATCTTGATATCATTGTGACCGCGCCCCCTGCCCCCGGCTGGGGCGGGCGGTACTGGATTTTGGTCAAGCTGACCACCGATGATGGGATTATCGGCTGGGGGGAATGCTATGCGTCCTCTGTCGGGCCCGATGCGATGCGCGGCGTGATCGAAGACGTGTTTGCCCGCCATATGGCGGGCGAAAACCCCGAGAACATCGAGCTGATGTTTCGCCGGGCCTATTCATCGGGCTTTACCCAGCGCCCTGACCTGACCGTCATGGGCGCGTTTTCGGGGCTTGAGATTGCCTGTTGGGATATCCTCGGCAAGGCGCGGGGCCGTCCTGTGCATGCGTTGCTCGGCGGTTGTATGAATGATCGCGTTCGCGCCTACACCTATCTCTATCCGCTGCCGCATCACGACTTGAACGACTTTTGGACTTCACCCGAGATGGCGGCAGAGTCCGCTCTGGACTGCGTCGAGCGCGGCTACACCGCCGTGAAATTTGACCCCGCTGGCCCCTATACGTTGCGTGGTGGCCATATGCCGGGCATGCGCGATATCGAGATGTCGGTCGCCTTTTGCAAAGCAATCCGTGAAGCCGTTGGCAGCCGTGCCGATCTGCTGTTTGGCACCCACGGGCAGTTCACCACTGCTGGCGCAATTCGTTTGGGGCAGGGCTTGGAACCCTATAGCCCGCTCTGGTTTGAAGAGCCCATTCCGCCGGATGCGGTTGAGGAGATGGCCAAGGTCGCCCGTGCCGTACGCATCCCCGTGGCCACCGGCGAACGTCTGACCACCAAAGCCGAGTTTGCGCCAATCCTGCGCAGCGGAGCCGCAGCTATCCTACAACCTGCGCTGGGTCGCGCTGGCGGGATCTGGGAGATGAAGAAGGTGGCGGCAATGGCCGAGGCCTATAACGCACAGATGGCTCCGCATCTTTATGCGGGCCCCGTGGAATGGGCCGCCAATGTGCAACTGGCCGCCTCAATCCCGAACATCCTAATGTGCGAATGTATCGAAACGCCGTTTCATGATCAGCTGATCAAAGGGACAATCCGGGTCGAGGATGGGTTTATCACGCCGTCAGATGCGCCCGGCCTTGGGATTGAGGTCGACGAGGCGCTGGCCCGCGCCCATCCTTATACCGGCGACGGTCTGCATTTGCAGATGCAGGAAGCGCCCTGTGACTATGCGCATGGTAACAGCTTTGCCGGGGGTGCACCGCTGGTGCCGGACTGACGTTACCCGGGTGTGAGCAGGCCTGAGAGTCCTGCCATGCCAACGCCAAATCCAAAGATCGCAAGCAGCATGATCGTCACGCTCAGGAATATCCAGGGCACGCTTGGTTTGCGGATGGCCAGGATGATCAGGGTGCTCCAACTGATCAGGCAGGTCCCGATGATGGTCGCAATGCCCCAGCCCCAACCCATTTCCGCGACAAGCGAAATCGTGTCGCCCAAGCCCGAGACCACGTCATAGGTGCTCAACTGAGGTATCAGAGTGATCATCTGTAAAGCCGGACCTGGGATACAGCGATGTCGGCTTGCATCTCGCGCCCGATGGCGAGGACGCCAATGCGGCGCAGGCGCGCGGGGTTGAATTTGGCCTCTGTCTTGTGCGCCTCAAGATCGGCAAATTGGATTTTGATCGTTGTCCAACTGTCTGGCGCGAGGAAGTCAGCGCGAAAGCTCTGCCAGGGCCGCGTGATCTGATCCGTACGCAGGCGTAGGTCATAGACCTCTCCGTTGCCCAATACATCCAGTGCGATGCCGCGCCAATCGCTGGCATCAAAGGTCTCGCCACCGGCCGGATCAAAAGCGACTTGAACAAAGCCGCCATTGTTCTCAAGCGACACCGCGCCGGTCAGATGGATCGCGGCACGGCCGTGTACCGTGGCCCGCACCGCCTGCCCGCGAGACACGCCGCCCATCACCGTATCGGCGACATATTCCCAGTCTGGTGACAATTCCATCAAGGGCTCCTCAGCCTGAGTGTTCATCGGCAACAACGCCAGCGCAAAAGCCAGCGCACGGATCACGTGCGCGCAGCCTCGAACGCGGCCCATGCGACCTCGAACTCGGCAAAGCCGATTTGTTTACCTTTAACGGCATCGAACACGATCTGTTCAGACCGCATGAGCGTTTGGATCGCGCTTTGCAGAGTCGGGATCACATCCGTAGGCACCACAACCGCCCCGTGCCGGTCGGCGTGCACCAGATCGCCGGGGCGGATGTCGAGGCCATGGATCCGAACCGGTGCGTCGAAATCCACAACATGGACATAGCCGTGACTGGGGCCAACCGATCCGGCCACCACGGGATAACCCTCTGCCACATCGCCCAAGTCGCGCATCACCCCATCGGTCAGCGTACCTGCCAGGCCAAAGGCCTTGTGAATGTTGGTGTTCACTTCGCCCCAATAGGCACCGATGGCGTTGGGCACGTCCAAGTCCTGCACCACACAGACGGCTGGGCGCGCCCCATCCGCCATGTATCTGTAATAGGCCATCCGCCGCGCCTTGATCACCTCTGGTGCTTCGGTCGGCGGGGCGACGGCCCTGATCCGTGCCGTGCGGGCATAGCCCACCATGACGCCCGCAGGGTCCGAGGCCAGCATTGTGCCGCGCGTGAAACCATTAAAGCCCCGCTTGCCCTGCGCCACCTCAATGGCATTGCAAACGGTGGGTGTATCGACAGACTTCAGCACGTCAAAAAGAGCGTTGTCCATGGCCTACCCCTTGACCATCGCGGCACCTTCGCACAGCGAAGTGAGCTTGGCATAAGCGATATCGGGATCGACGGCCCCGAAGCCTGCAAAGGTGCCAAAGCCGCAATCGCTGCCCGCAATAACCCGGTCAGAACCGACGATTTCCGTGAACCGCTCCAGCCGCTGTGCCACGACCTGCGGATGTTCGACAAAGTTCGTCGTGGTGTCGACAACGCCGGGCACCAGCACTTTGTCATCGGGGATTTCTGCCCGGCGATCCCGGAACACAGCCCATTCATGAGCGTGGCGCGGGTTTGACGTCTCGAACAGAACGTAACGGGACTTGGTCGCCATCAACGTGGGAAAGACGGTGTCCATTGCAATGTCACAGGTGTGCGGCCCCTCGTAATTGCCCCAACAGATGTGCACGCGAACCTTTTCGGCAGGCACATCTGACAGCGCATGATTCAGCGCATCGACATGGGCGTCCGCAATTTTGACAAACTCGGCGTCAGTGAGATCGGCAAAGAGCATGTGACGGCTGAGCGCCAGATCGGGGCAGTCAAGTTGCAAGTCGAGCCCGGCGCCCACGATGGTTTCGTATTCGGCCTTCATCGCGTCGGCCAGTGCCGCGAGATAAGCGTCACGCGTGGGATAGAAATCGTTTTGCAAAAACAGTGAGATCACGCCCGGCGAGGCTGCGTTCATGAACCCGCGTGTGGCCCCATGTTCGGCCATGGCGGCCTTGAGGTTGGAGATGTCTTTTTCCAGCTCGCCCTGCCCCTTGCTGCGCACCTCGCCCGTGCACATGGGGCGGGCATATTTGGGCGTGCCCCCATCGTCTGCCAAACGTTTGAGAAAGCTGGGAAATTGTTTCAGATCACCGGGCGCATTGCGCGGGCTGTCGCCGGAAAAACCGGTATAGCGGTCTTTGACATAGGTCGCATAGCTGATCTTGGAGGTCTCGCCGTCGCTGACGATGTCCACCCCGGCGGCCACCTGTTTGGCAACGGTTTCCGACACAGCGCGGGCCATCGCCGCATCAAATGCTGCCTGGTCATAGGGTTCTTCGCGTTCGCGGGAAAAGATGAAATCGACGACCTCTTGGGTCCGGGGCAAGCTGCCCACATGGGTTGTGAGGATAGTCAAGTCGGCTCTCCTAGTCTTTGCGCGCCATCAGGACGCTGTGTTTGTCTGTTTCAGGGTCTTCGGCCAGAAATCCGGTCAGGCGCAGCCCGTTTTGCTCAAGACAGGCGACATATTCAGCGGGCGACAGGGATGCGTGATAGACGGGTTCGCCGCCCACTGTGCCACTGGCCTCGCCCGCTTTGGGCCCGACGGTTAGCAAAAGCGATCCGCCCGGTTCCAGGTGCCGTGCCATATGCGCGATGCAGGTGCGTTGTTCGTCCGGGCGCAGATGGAAAAAACTGTCCCAGGCGATGATCCCGTCATAGGTCTCGGCCAGATCAAGCTGTTTCATATCCGCATGCCGCCAATCACCATCCGGCCAGCGGGCGCGCGCAATAGCGAGCATGGGTTCAGCAAAATCGACGCCAGTCACGCGGAACCCTTCAGCGATGAACCAGCGGGCAATGGGTTCGCCCGCGCCGCATCCCAAGTCCAGCACCCGTGCCCCAGTAGGCAAACATGCCGAAAACCGTGCCAGCCATCGCGCTTCGAAAAGGGCCCGCGAACGTTTGGCGTCGTAGGCCGCGGCCTGGCGTTCATAAACGTCGCGCGTCTGATCCGGTGATGCGCTTATCCGGTCCATGTGGGGCCTGCCGGATCGTCGGTCGCCACCACGTGATACAGCGACGCCTCGCCCGTCATCGAAGGCACAGCACAGTGGGGCAGGTTTTCCGGAACACTCATCGTATCGCCGGGGGCGAGGGTTGTTGCGCCCCCCTCCCAAGTCACCCGCCAGTGTCCGCGCATCGGCATCAGAACCGAGGGGCGGTCATGTATGTGCATCTCGTCCGTCGCGCTGCCCCGGGTGATGAAATCGACCTCAAACCCCGGCTTGTCCCGAATAATCCCGGTCTCGCCAATAACCTTGCACGGGCTGTGCTGCCCAAGGGCCATCATGTCGTTGTAGCGGCGCACGCCCATTCCGACGACCTGCATGGGCGTCATTTCAGGATAGTCCTTTAACGCGTCGTCGGTCAGCACAGGCATCGGCGCGACACCGGCGGGCAAGGCCTCGCCCTTCTTGCTATCATACAGCTTGCCATTCTCGCCCAGAACCAGACCGTGATCGCTGGCATCCTCGATCACCTGAGGCGCCCAGATAACGCCGCCGCCTGCATCGTCACCCCCAAGAATGGCCATGATCATCCCATAGTCGGTGCCGATATTCTCAAAGCCCCGGAAAATGCCGGTGGGAATGTTGATGATGTCGCCTTCCTCCAGCACGACCTCGCCCGCGTCGCCCCAACGGCCCCAGAAAAACCGCCAACGGCCCGACAGGACAAAAAACACCTCGGCGGTGCGGTGCGAATGCAACGAGTTGCGGCATTTGGGTGGCTGACCCGCCGCCCCGATGTTGAACCCATGCGGGATACCGATATGGACATGTTGGTCCGGACTTTCCGAGACGCCGCCACCAATGATGGTAAAATTCTCCTTTTGATCCGATCCAGGCGTATGCGCGTCGATAAACGCGGTTTTGCAAGGCATCAGATCGCCGTAACGCACGATGCGCGGCTCCATCTCGGCGGGGGTCATATCGGGGTCCTTTCAGGTGGTAAAAGCGGTTCGGGCAAAGGCGTGCGCGGGGTTGTGCCCGTCATCTCGGCGTGGATCCAGACCATGCGATCGCAAAACCAGACCTTGGGCAGCACTGTGGCTATCACACCGAGAAGCGTGGCCCAGGGGTTCAAAACGATCAGGCCATAGATCAGGGGCAGCAGGCCGAGGCCTGATAAGCCCGTCAGCACATGTGCCGCCCGGATGTGATGAGCGGCGACATCGTAGCGGTCGCGGGCCAAGAACACCCGCTCACCAAGTGTGGCGCGTGCGGCCCAAGACCCAAAGTCGGCAGGCGGTGCGAAGGCACGCGGGTTGAAAAACGTCCAGAGGGCGGCCAGCAAAAAGACAGGCAGTGCCCACCAACCAATCCAGACCCGGCTCCAGATCGCAAGGACCAGCAGCGGCAAACAGCTAAACCGCGTCCAAACGCTAAGCGGGTTGGCATGGCGGCGCCAGTCGGCGTCGCCCATACCCATCATCCGTTCTGCCAGCGCATAGACGTCTGCCATTGCTATCCTCGCAACCTCGCGTTCTCGGCTTCCAGTTCAGCAATGCGCGCGTTGAGTTTTTTCATCTCAGGACCCACCAATTGCGCAATCTCGGTAGCATCAAAGCGAGGTGTAATGAATTGCGGGCAGTTCCAGTCAAATGCGTCCAGCTTGATGGTCACCAACCGTTCAACCCGGCCTTGGCCCTCGACCGCCAGTTGTTCGGCCAAGGCCGGATCGTCAGCGGCGTTCTGAAAGGTCGCATGGCCTTGCAGCTTCATTCGGGCCTTGCGCGGATAATCCATCGCGAACAACGACACACGCGCATCGCCCGCCACGTTGCCTTCGGAAATATGCTGTTTGTTGCCGCGATAATCCGCAAAGCCAATCATGTGATCGTCCAGCACCTTGAGAAATCCCACAGGCCCGCCACGATGCTGAATATAGGGCCAACCAGTTTCGGACACGGACGCCATATAAATCGAGCTGCGGCTTTCCAGAAAAGCGATGTCATCAGGACCCAGCGCCCTGGTCCGCGGCCCATAGCTGCGGGCATACATCTCGCGCGATCCTTCGATGTCTTGCAGGGCCTGAACCGCAGGCGTGAACATCAATTCGTCATAGCGTTGCATTGGAAACTCCTTTGGAACACCCGCAACAGACACGGGCACATCCAAATTGGGAACCAATAGGTTCCCAATCAAGACATCCCCGCCCCTTTCGCTTCATTGTTCCTAAAATATGCAAATCCCGACCTCAGCCCGTTTGCAGCAGTATCTGCTTCCAAATCGCTGTCTCATCAAAGAGCGCATATTCCCGACGCAAGCCCCAGGGGCCGAATTCGGCATGGGAAATCCCCAGCACATAAACCTCGGCCCCCGTGGGCGCGCCGAAGTAACCCCACCCGTCATGCTTGCCATGCAAGCTCCAACGCAGGGCGGCACGCGGCGGCATCATCGGATCGTCTCGACCAATCTGGTGGTCGATGGTGAATGTTGCATCCGGGAACGACGCCCGCAGCCCCATCCAGAACCGATCAACTGGCGCCGTCCCGTGCCCGGTCACACCGCCAGGATACTCTGACTGTGCCGCCCGATCATATTCGGCCGGGATCACTGCCATGTCCGCGCCCATAATCCGGGTCAGAATATCAGCGTATTTCGCGCCCCAAGCGTTGTCATTGCCGCGACCCTTGTATGGCCCCGGCTGATCAATTGCGGGGGTCAACGGGCGTACAGCGCTTTCCATACCACCCTCCCGTTCGATCAGATCGGCGGCATAGGCTTTGGCCTCCCACCCGATCTGGTTCACGATGGCGGTCTGGTCGCGGATCAACCATTCATCGTTGATCTGATCGTTGATCGCATGACAGTCGGCAATGATCCGGTATTGCAGTTTCTTCCCGCTCGCCGGTCCATAAACGCCATCGGCAGTATGCGTAGCCGTGGACAGAATGCGGTGCGAGGACAACATCCCTTCCTCCGGCGTGCCGGACCAGATGACATCCTCGCCCAAAAGCGCGCGGTCCGGGAACTCGGCCAGAGTGGCCATGGTGGCACCGATGACCTTTTCATTGCCGATGACAACAGAACCGGGCGAGCGCACCACGATGTCGGGGCTGTAATAATGGTGCAGGGTCGCGATGCCCCGGTCTTCCCAAATCTCCTTGGTAATGCCGATGATATAGTCGGGGAAATCTTTCCACCGGTTCGAGAAACCCTTCATGAGGTCCATCCTTTGGGAATACGGGCCGAGCCGCGCAGGACGAGCGGGCCGTCCAACGCCACACGGCGGGGTTTGGTATCAGGATCGGCGAGCCGGTCCATCAGAATATCAATCGTTGCGGTGACCATCTGGCCCGCAGGCTGGCGCACTGTGGTCAGATCATAGCTGGGCCAGGCTGACAGGGTGACATCGTCATAGCCCACCACCGACACATCGCTGGGGACGGACAGGCCCAGTTCGAACCGCAGCACGTCCATCACCGCAAAGGCCATGTGATCATTGGCCACGAATACCGCATCTGGCCTGTCGGGACCGCAAAACATCTCGCGCGTAATCGTCTTGGCCTGTTCAAAGTCAAAGTTTGCTGCCTGTCGCGCCACAAGCGATTGCCCCGCTGCCTTCAGCCCCGCGACAAAACCTGCCTCGCGGTCCCGCTGGGTCGAGGCACCATCCCAGCCCGCGATATGCGCAATGCGACTGTGACCACCCGCCACCAGAAACTCGGCAAGCTTGCGCCCACCGTGATAGTTGTCGGACGTCACGGCGGACAGCCGGTCATCATCCTGCGCCCGGTTGAACAGAACAATGGGAATACCCGCCGCCTCACAGCGGCGCGTCAGGTCGTTGGACATGCCGACGCTGGCGGCGATGATCCCATCCACCTGGTAATCCAACAGTTCTTCCATCACCTCGTCCGCCTCAGCGCCCGAGTTCGAAGCCATAAAGACCAGCACGTGATAACCGCGATCCTGCAACTCACGGCTCAGCCGCTCCATCGCTTCCGGGTAGAATTGGTTTTCCAGATAGGCGACCACAAGGCCGACAATGCGCGAGCGTCCTGTGATCAAGCTACGCGCCAGAACGTTTGGGCGGTAGCCCAGTGCATCGGCGGCCCGGCGCACTTTGGCGGCTGTGCCTTTGGACACCGATGCACCGGGCGTGAACACACGGCTCACCGCCGAGCGCGAGACACCCGCCCGTTCGGCTACATCCAGCGCTGTCACCTTGTCGCCCATCAGTCTGCTGTCCAGCCTCCGTCGATCATCATCGCAGTGCCCGTCACCATGGCAGACGCGTCCGAGGCGAGGAATTGCACCGCGCCCATGATGTCGCTGACCTCGCCCACGCGGGGCAGTTTTATCTTGTCCATGATCCAGGCCAGTCGGTCCGGGTCGTTGAATGTGGGTTCGGTCAACGGTGTGCGAATGAAAGTGGGGCAGATCGTGTTGATCCGAATCCCCGCCTTGCCCCACTCGATGGCCATGGATTTCACCATCCCTTCAACCGCATGTTTCGAGGCACAATAGACAGCCCGATCAACGCCACCCACGTGACCCATCTGGCTGGAGATATGGATGATGGACCCCGGTTTACCTGCCGCCATCATCGCCTTGGCTGCATGAGTTGATAGGAAATAAGCGCCGCGCACGTTGATGTTCATCACCGCGTCATAGTCATCCGGCGCGGTCTGTGTCGCCGCACTGTGACGGGCCAATCCTGCCGAATTCAACACCACGTCAAATGGGTCCTCACAGGCCGCAGCCACAGCCGTCACATCCGTCTGATCCAGCGACAGCGCCTCGGCCGACCACCCTTCGGCCTGCATCGCATTCACGGCTTCCTGCAACACATCGGCGCGGCGTGCGGCGCAAACGACATGCGCCCCCGCCTCGGCCAATGCCACAGCACATCCCAGACCAATACCGGAGGAGGCCCCGGTCACAAGGGCTCGTTTACCGCCAAGATCGAAGGACGGAGTACGTGGCAGGTCAGTCATAGCGCCCGCCCCGTTTCCGGGTCAAAGCCCGCGCGCACCTTGTTGAACTCGCGCATCCGGGCAAAGACATCCACACCAATCTGGGCATACATATGCAACAGATCCACCATTACCCAATTCTCCCGGATCAAGCCGTTCTCTACCCGCCAAAAGTCCAACGAGCGCATCTCGATCTTTTTGTCCACAGGCGGAATGCCCAACCAGCCGTCATGGCTGATGGTCTGGTACATGTCCGGCCAGCCGGTAACCGCAGCATAGTTCCGGTCACCAAAGAAATGGTAGGTAATCTCGTCCACATAGCGGCCCCGGTCCGGCATCCCGTTCAGGAACGGAATCTGGTGCCAGTTGCGAAAACCCTCGATGCCGCGCCCGGTGCCGATACCCGAAGGGCCGTACCACGTCATCTTGGGATGCCAGAAACGGTCCATCTCCATTACTTCGGGGCCGCCCTGGCTGGGGTGCCGCTTCATATGCTCCAGCATATCAATGATGTGTTGGCAGGTCGCCGCCCCCGCTGCCGGATCAAAGGGGCCAGGCACCAGACCGTCGCAGGTGGCGGGCCCGGGCACGTGCCATTCGCGGCCAAGGGACGGCACCATCGGCCAGGCACCCGCTTGCATCATCACTTCGGGGATGTCCCACAGGGCCTGCATCTCGACGATCTGACCATCTTTGATCTGATAGAATTCGTGAAAGCGCATGTGCATGATGTGACCGGTGGGCGGAATATCCAACCAGGGAGCAACAAACGCACCCGTATAGTAACCGCCGCAACCGACCCAATCATTGCCCTCGGGCGTTGGCCCGGCCATCACGATATGATCCCGTCGCTCAAGATCGGGCACAGCAGACATCAGAGGCGCATAAGCCTTGTCTAGATAGGCATCCACACCCACCGTTGTCTCGAACGGAAAGGCGAGGCGAAACGCAACATCCGGCGCACAAACCGCCTTCATCGCCGCGCGCAAAGCGTCCAGATCAAAATCATACATGGCCGCCCGGATGGGGGCGACAAGTTCTTTGTTCCGCGAATGGGGATCCATAGTCTCTGTTCCAAAAAATCTCTGCGGTGGTCGCCCGCCCTGCGCCAAAGGTTCAAGACCGATGGCGCAGGGCTGACCCCCGACATTTGCTATTTATTCCGCCGCGTCACGCGCAGGCGCACCTTCGCCATAAGGTACATTGACACCGCCATAGCGGCGGACACGCAGATTGCATTGCTCGGCGTGTCCGACAAAACCTTCCAGCATACACAAGCGCGACCCGTAGGCGCCAATCGCTGCTGCGGCTTCGTCGGTCAGCACTTTCTGATAGGAGTGTGTTTTCAGGTACTTGCCGACCCAAAGCCCGCCCGTATAACGCCCGGCCTTTTTTGTGGGCAGGGTGTGATTGGTGCCAATCACCTTGTCGCCATTGGCCACATTAGTGCGCGGACCAAGGAAAAGCGCACCGTAGCAGGTCATGTGCTCCAAGAACCAGTCGTCGCGATCGGTCATCACCTGCACGTGCTCGGACGCAACATCATCAGCCACGCCGAGCATCTCTTCGTATGTGTCGCACAGGATGATTTCACCATAGTCGTCCCACGACTTCGAGGCTGTATCTGCCGTCGGCAATATCTTGAGAATACGCGCGATTTCGGCTTGAGTCTCTTCGGCCAGTTTGCGCGAGTTGGTCAGCAGGACGGCGGGGGAGTTGTAGCCATGCTCGGCCTGACCCAAGAGGTCAGTGGCGCACATTTCGGCATCCACTGTTTCGTCGGCGATGACCATGGTTTCTGTCGGTCCCGCGAACAGATCGATACCGACGCGGCCAAACAATTGCCGTTTGGCCTCGGCCACAAAAGCGTTACCTGGTCCCACCAGCATGTGGACAGGATCAATGGTCTCGGTTCCGATGGCCATGGCGCCCACCGCCTGGATGCCGCCCATGACATAAATTTCATGCGCGCCGCCCAGGTGCATTGCCGCGATCACCGCTGGGTTCGGCTTG
Organism: uncultured Tateyamaria sp.; assembly: GCF_947503705.1. Lineage (GTDB taxonomy): Bacteria > Pseudomonadota > Alphaproteobacteria > Rhodobacterales > Rhodobacteraceae > Tateyamaria. Next base: position 378,493 of record NZ_CANNES010000002.1, read on the forward strand.
CCTTGCCACGGTGGAGTGGCAGCCACAATGCGCGGCACGCCTGCCACGCTGGCCGTTGCGACAGACATATGGGCCGAAGCCACCATCGGAAACTTGCCACCGGGCACATAGCAACCCACGGATTGGACGGGGATATTCTTGTGCCCAAGGATCACGCCTGGCATCGTTTCAACTTCGATATCCAGCATCGAGTCGCGCTGCGCCTGGGCAAAATCACGCACCTGTTGTTGGGCAAACTTGATGTCTTCGAGTTCGCGAGGCGTAAGCTCGGCGATGAGGGCGTCAATCTCGGGCTGGGTCAGACGGAAAGACGGCGGTGAGTAGCTGTCGAATTTTTCAGACAGCGCACGCACAGCAGCGTCGCCATTAGCCTCGATATCGGCAAGGGTGCTTTCGACGATGGCGCGGGTTTTGGCGTCGTCTTCGGCGCGCTCTGCATCCGGCTTGCCGCGCTTGAGATATTCGATTGTCATGTCTTCACCTTATGCTTGCGGACGCGGCGGAACCTTGTCGCCCCGATCAAAGGCTTCCCAGCCTTCGCCGTTGAATACATCGACGCCCAGTTGGGCCAGAACGTGCGGGAAGTCGACCATCACGTAGTTGTCCGTAATCCGACCGTCCTCGACCTTCCAAAAGTCCATGTACCTGATTTCGATACGCTTTCCAGACGCGGCCACCCCCATGAAGTCGCCAGCATGTGTGGCCTCCTGCCGACCGAAGGCCGCTGCCCATTCGCCCATGTAAAGCCGCGCTTCATCCACGCAGACCTTGTCCGAGAACGCCGCCTGGAAGGGGCGCTGCCAATTGTCCTGAAACTCTTGCAGGCCGTTTTTCGTGCCGCAACCGGTGTTGCCCATCCAGCGAAAAGACTGGGCAAAGAACTGGCCAATATCGTCGATGCGGTGATCGTTGAGGCCATCCACCATCCCTTCGATTACCGCGCGCGTGGCGTCGGTCTTGGACAAATCTGTGTCACGGGTCAGTACCGCCTGTTCGGGTCGGGATCCTTTCATCGGATACTCCTTTCATATTGAACTTGAAAACGCGTCGAACGATCGACGCAGTTCAATATGAAGTCCCGGGGCAATCGGTTCAGCGCAGGATGCTGCTGCATCCTGCTGGATCGGGTTGCTTTGCTCATCAGCCCTTTACAGCTCCTGCGGTGAGGCCTGACACGATCTGGCGTTGGAACACCATGACCAGGAGAAAGAGCGGGGCCGTGATCGAGACAGCTGCCGCCACCGCCTCGACCTGATCGGTGGTTGTGGTTTCTCGGTTGAAGTAGCCCGCGATGGCTGGAACCATCGTCTGGTTCTGCGCATCCAACAAAAGGGCCGTCACGAGGAAATCGTTGTAGCCAAGAAGGAAGCTGAACAGCCCTGTCGTGATCACGCCTGGCCACATGACTGGCATGATCACACGGCGGAAGGCCTGAAAATGTGAGCAGCCGTCAACGCGAGCGGCCTCGTCAAGCTCGGCCGGAATGTTCTGGAAGAAGCTGCGCAGCATCCAGATCGTAAACGGTTGGTTGATTGCCACCAGCACCGCGATGATCGCCCAGGGCTGACCGTAAAGCGTCGGGCTAAGATCGCCCAGAATGGGCCGCAGAATCTCGGCCGAGTTGATGAACCAGGGCAGGTAGCCTGCCACGAGCACCGAATGCGGCAAGGCGCGGAATACCAGCGCCACGATCAACAGCCAGAACGCGAGATCAGAGCCGGAGCGCGCAAGCCCGTAGCCGGCCAGAGTGCCCACCGTTAGCGAAACCGTCACAACACCTGCCGTGACGATCATCGAATTCATGAAGTTGCGGTAAAACTGGTTTTCGCCCCAAACGGCCACGTAATGCTCGGTCGTGAGGCCGAGGATTGGCGTGCCAAGCGGCCCCGCGATGCTGTTTAGCGCGCCGGAAACATAGGGCAGCACACCAAAGAAAATCAGCACAAAGATCAAGCCGTAAACGGCCGCGCCAACAAGCCAGCCCAGCACGATGAAACCGGAGGGCGAGTATTGCTGCACCAATCCGGGCAGGCGGGTGAACGCCCAGCGGATTGCGAAATAGAGGACAACCAGACCAATCACGATGTCGAGAAGGCTGAGCCCGTTTCCGGCGGCACGCGTTGCAGGCCCGGTGATCACATCCCAGGCACTGGCGGCGAAGGCGTCGCGCGGGGACTTTACGCTCATCACCGCGATCCACACGATGGGGAAGGCCGCGATCAGGCACCAGAAGGCGAGGAAGGTGCCGGATGCAATTTTCAGCGACAGCGGTTGTGCGGTGGCTTTACTCATGTGCGGTTCCCTTTTGGACAGACGGGCATCAGTGTGCCCCCCCTTTGTGGTCGCGCCACGTGCGGCGCAGCGGCAGGATCAGCAGGACCACGATACCCACCATGGTCAGCATGGCGCTGGCAGCGGCTCGGCTGATGGCGCGGTTGCCCGCATCATCCGGCGTGAGGAAATCGAAGGTCAGCCATTGCAACGAGATCACGTGCGCCTGGCTGCGGAAGCCGATGATTTCATCAAAGACACGGTAGCAGTCCATCAGGTGAATCAGCGCGATAAAGATGATCAGCGGCATCAGGTGCGGCACGATCACATAGCGCAGCCGCTCGAACCGGGACGCGCCGTCAATGATGGCGCTTTCCAGCGTGTCCATGTTCACCGTTTGCAGCCCCGCGTAGAAGATCACGAAGGCAAAGGGAGCCACGTGCCAAACCCGGTAGAAATACATTAGCAACTCGATGGTCCACGCTTGGGCAAACATCGCAATGTCCTGCCCGGTCCAGCGTTCGAGTGTAGCGGTGAGAATGCCGTCGCCGACAAAGAGCCAGTAGATCGACAACGACCCGATCACCGGCGTGATAATGAAGGGCAGAAGTGAGACAAAGATAACCGGACCACGCAGGCTTTTGGCCGCGTTATTGACCGCCAATGCGATCATCAGGCCTACGCCGATGACCAGCGGCAGCGTGACCAGCGTGAACATCAGTGTGAACCGCAGGGCCTTCCAAAAGTCGATTTGAAGGATATCTCGCCACTGGCCCGAGCCGATGGCCTCCCAAAACTTGTCCATTTGCAGGACGTTCTGGTAGCTTTGAAAGCCGACCCAGGCGGTGGTGGTCTGGGTCTTGCCGGTCACCTCGTCGATGATGGGCACCGTTTTGACCTCGGTCGTACAGGTCTGGGTCAGGAAGCCAGGCGTGCAGGTTTCCACTTCGATCTGTTGCATAACCGGCTGGGTGATCTGGAACGACTGGATGAACACCGAGATCAGCGGCGCCGCAATAAAGAGCAGCATCATGAAAACCGATGGGCCGACAAATGCGGCAAAGGTCTTGAACTTCATCGTCTGTCCTTCCTGAAACAGGCAGTCCGCTTGGCGCAACCGTACCGGACATACGGCTGGGCAAAGCGGCTGGCCGGGGGCACCCCCGACCAGCCTGAGATGTGATCAGAGCACGCCGGCTTCTTTGGCCGATGTGGTGTAGGCTTCTTCGATCGCTTGCAGTGTCGCGGCCGCATCACGCTCGCCTGTGAGGAAGGCGGGCAACTCGTTGCCGAGTGCTGTGTGCAGCAGACCCATTTGCGTGGTCGAAGGATATGGCGGTGCCGATGGCGAAGCGGTGGCCGTCTCGATGGCGCCCTTGGCCAGGTCGCCCGGCACATAGCCGTTGATCAGCCAAATCGCCGCTTCGTTGTTGGCGGTGACCATGTCCTCGTCCAGGCCTTCCATCGCCAGACGGAAAGCGGCGTCAGCCTCTTCGTCCGTTATGTTGGCCGCGATCACGATACCGTCCCACCACAGGGTGGTTGCCGGTGCGCCGCCTTCAACGGCCACAGGTGCGCCCGCCATTGCGACCTTGCCCACGACCGAGCTTTCGCTTTCGTCGTTCATGGCACCGGCGCGACTGGCCCAGAGGTTCGCCATAGCGATCTTGCCCTGCTGGAATTGCTGCTGGACATAGGTGCTGTCGCTGACCAGGACTTCGGGGTCGGTATAGGCGAGCGTTTTCTGCATCGTGGCCAACGCGTTCATCCCTGCTTCGGAATTTACGGCGGTGGTGTTGTCGGCGTTAAAGAACGTGCCGCCAAAGCCGGGATACATGTTCACGAATTCCTGGGCGAGGTTCCAGCCGGATTTCATTGTGGCCCCAATGGGGTAATCCACTACGCCTGCCTTTGCGATCACGTCAGCCGCAGCAAAGACTTCATCCCAGGAGGTGGGCGTGTCGATGCCCAGATCGGCCAGGATATCGCTACGGTACATGAGGTGTTGGGTGTTGACCATCATGGCGATGGCCATTGTCTTGCCATCGACCTTGATCAGCTGGTTGGGCTGCAGGTTTGCGCCGTATTTCGCGACAAGATCGTCCAGAGGACGAATGGTGCCCGCATTCAGGAGCGGCGTGATGGTGCCGTTGGACACGCCACCGATGTGGTAGAGTGATGGGTTGGCCTCAAAGGCGGCAGGCTGCTTCGTGCGGAATTCCTGATCCAGCTCTGCTTGGAAGTTGCCGCACTCGGCCATGGCGTCTGTTACGGCTTTCCAGGCTTCAAAACCCGCTGTCAGCGACTTCAGCGGTACGGTGTTTTCGTAGCTGCATGCGGCAAATGCCGATGTGCCCAAAAGCGAGACCGCGCCCGCCAGTGCCAGTTTCTTCAAATACATATGCAAACTCCCTGTTGCGTTGTGCGCCAGTGCATCTTGCAAGTCTGCACTGGTCTGGTTGGCCCGGCCGGGTGCCCCCGGCCGGGCAGTTCTTCAGGCGATACGCTCGCCGGAATTGCTGTCAAAGGCGTGGCAAATGCCAACCGGAATGGAGAAGGATACCGTGTCGCCAATCTGGGCGCGGAACTCCTTGTGCGTCTTGACCGACACCAATTGCCCGCCGGCACGTACTGTCAGCATGACCGCGTCGCCCAAAAGCTCGATGGTATAGATCGGGGCCGTGATCTGGCCCTCGCCGTCGGCCAGCGCTGCATCTTCGGCCCGGAACCCCAGGGTCACCTTGCCGTCGCCCGCAGGCAGACCCGAGATCGACACGTTATCACCGGTGAAGGTGCCACCCTTCATCTCGCCGTCCATCAGGTTCATGGCGGGCGAGCCGATAAAGCTGGCGACGAAGGTGTTGGCGGGATGATCATAGATTTCGGTGGGTGTGCCGACTTGTTGCACCTTGCCCTGCTTCATCACCACGACACGGTCGGCCAAGGTCATCGCCTCAATTTGGTCATGGGTCACATAGACGGTTGTCACTTTCAACTCGTGGCTGAGATTCTTGATCTGGGCACGGGTCGACACACGCAACTTGGCATCAAGGTTGGACAGGGGCTCGTCCATAAGGAAAACATTAGGTTCGCGCACAATGGCCCGCGCCAGGGCCACCCGCTGGCGCTGGCCACCTGATAGTTCCGCAGGCTTGCGGTGCAGAAACTCATCCAGCTCAACCATTGCGCTGGCGCGGCGCACCCGCTCATCGTGTTGCGCTTCGGGTACCTTGCGGACTTTCAGAGGGAACCGGATGTTCTCGTACACGTTCATATGCGGGTAAAGACCGTAAGACTGGAACACCATCGCCACATCGCGGTCTTTGGGATCAAGGTCATTGACCCGTTTGCCGTCGATCAGAATGTCGCCTTCTGTCGCGTCCTCAAGACCCGCGATCATGCGCATCGTCGTGGTCTTGCCACACCCTGAGGGGCCAAGCAGAACAAGGAACTCTTCGTTCCCGATGGTCAGGTCAAAGTTGTCGACGCCGACGAATGAGCCCCAACGCTTGTTGATATTGCGCAACTGAATTTCGGCCATCCGGTCCCCCACAGAAATGTGATGTCCTCACGCTAGTCAGCAGGTGCCGGACTTGGCAACTGTTTTTTGCACACGTGTGCAAAAATGCTGAAATCCTCTGATTCGAGGCTCATTTTTGCGTCGAGCTACGGCAATCTCATCCCACAGTCACGGCGAATCAATCCGCTCTCTGAGTGTAAAAATCAGCGCGCGTACAGCTCTGCGGCAGCCTGAGCTATACCTGCGGCAGAGGGCAAAGTGGCCGCATAGGCCCGGCCAGTCGCGATAAAGCTGTCCTGCGCCGTGTAGCGGGCCAGTTTGCGATGGCCTGCTTCAAAGAGTGCGGTCATCACCCCCTCGGCCACCCCACCAGAACGGCGAGTTTCGTCTACAACAAGCACCGCATTGCACCCCCGCACCGCAGCCAACACGGCATCAATCGGCAAGGGCGACAACCAACGTAAATCCACAATCCGCGCACCTGGCACTTCCGCTTGTTCGGCCAGGTAACGCCCGTTGCCAAAGGTCACGATGGCGACATCCGTGCCCGTTCCGTGAACGCCCACCGCACCCAGGTCAATCCGCTGCTCCGGCGCGGGGTACGTGCGCATCCAGGCCCCATCCCCCGGCGTCACATCCCGCATCGGGTAGAGGGCGATTGGCTCCACAAACACGCTCACGCGGTTCTCTTCGCGGGCTAAACGGTGGCATTCGCGCAGCATCATGGCCGCCTCTGCCCCATCGGACGGGCAGGCTACGATCAGACCCGGGATATCGCGCAAAACCGCCAAGGCATTATCGTTATGAAAATGCCCCCCGAAGCCCTTTTGGTAACCCAACCCCGCAATCCGCAGAACCATGGGATTGGTCCATTGCCCGTTAGAGAAAAACGGCAACGTCGCCGCCTCACCGCGCAACTGGTCTTCTGCGTTGTGCAGGTAGGCAAGAAACTGGATTTCGGGCATCGGGATGAAGCCGTTATGGGCCATGCCGATTGCCAGGCCCAGAATGCTTTGTTCATCCAAAAGGGTGTCAATGACCCGCGCCGGGCCAAACCTGGCCTGCAACTTCTGGGTCACGCCATAAACGCCGCCCTTACGCCCCACATCCTCGCCCATGACAACCGTTTCGGGATGAGCCAGCATCAGATCCGTCATCGCCCAGTTGATCAGGCGGGACATCGGCTGGGGCGTGTTCATCTGGGCCATGTCACTGCCAAAGGCGGCCTTGCGCGCCTCGGCGCTGGGGCCGTTGCGCTTAGAATGAACGCGGGGCGGCGGCACGATGGCCGACATGACGGCGGCGGCATCCGGCAAGGGCGCGGCATCAGCCACTCTTGCAGCCTCGGCGCGCACCCGGTCAAGAGTAGCGGTGTAGGTGTCGACGACGTCTTGGGGTGTCAGGTCCATTTGCAAGAGGCCTGCGGCGCTGCGCAAAAGCGGATCATTGGCTTCGTCCGCCTCGACCTCTGCCCGGGGCAGATAGCTGGTGGCGACATCCGCGCCGGCATGGCCATAAAGGCGCACGGTACTTAGGTGAAGCACAGCGGGCTTGCGCTGGGTCCGCACGAAATGCGCCGCCTCGGCTGTTGCACGGTAGGCATCCCACATGTCCAACCCGTCGCCTTGGAAGTAAGCCAAACCGGGACGATGGCGCAGGCTGTTTTCCACCCAACCCGTGGGCGTTTTGGTCGAAATGCCAATCCCGTTGTCTTCGCAGATGAACAAAAGTGGCAAGGGCACACCCTGGACGCTGGTCCAACCGGCGGCATTGATCGCACCTTGGGCAGTGGAGTGGTTCAGGGATGCATCCCCAAAGCTTGCCACCGCAATCCCGTCTTTTGGCACGATCGCGCCCTCGGGCGAATTGCGACGCGCAAGACCCAAACCAAAGGCGGCCCCGACGGCCTTGGGCAGATGGCTCGCGATAGTCGAGGTTTGGGGCGGGATGAACAGGTCACGACTGCCCAGCACCTTGTGGCGCCCGCCACTGGTCGGATCATCGGCGGCACAGGCAAAGCTGAGCAGCATGTCGCGGCACATATCCTGGCCCTTCTGGGCCGCCCGTGCCACCTGAAAGGCCCCATCGCGGTAGTGTAGAAAGGCAATGTCGTCCGGGCGCAGTGCATGGGCCACTGCTGCCATCCCTTCATGTCCGGAGGACCCGATCGTGTAGAATCCCTGCCCCGCCTTTTGCATTTCGCGGCTGACAATATCCAGAGCGCGGGTCAGGCATTGATAGGCAAACAGCGCGCTGGATGCCTCTGGATCAAGCCCATTCGGTATCACGTTAGGCAGATCGCGCGCCGCAACACGGCGCAAAAAGTTATCGTGAACAATCGAAACGCGGTCCATGTAGCCTCTGTCGGAAAAGGGGTATTTAGCGTCCTACGGGGATATCTAGAGCCGAAGGAAGGGCTCTATGCTTCTTTTGGCCAGAAATATCCTCGGGGGGGCCGAAGGCGGGGGCAGACAGCCCCCTCCACCGTTTAAACGAATGCTTGCAAGCCCGTTTGGGCGCGCCCCAGGATCAATGCGTGCACATCGTGCGTCCCCTCATAGGTGTTCACCGTTTCAAGGTTCATCATGTGACGCATGACCTGGAATTCGCCGGATATTCCGTTACCACCATGCATGTCGCGGGCGTTGCGCGCGATATCTAGGGCCTTGCCGCAATTGTTGCGCTTCACGATGGAGATCATTTCGGGTGCGGCTTGGGCCGCATCCATCAGACGTCCCACTTGCAACGAGGCTTGCAGGCCCAGCGCAATCTCAGTTTGCATATCGGCCAGCTTTTTCTGGAAAAGCTGCGTTTGCGCCAAAGGTTTGTCGAACTGCTTGCGGTCCAGCCCGTATTGACGGGCCGCGTGCCAGCAGAACTCGGCCGCGCCCATCGCGCCCCAGCTGATGCCATAGCGTGCGCGGTTCAGGCAGCCGAATGGGCCTTTAAGACCCTGCACATCGGGCAGCAACGCGTCCTCGCTCACGATGACATCCTTCATCACGATCTCACCGGTGATGGAGGCGCGCAGGCTCAGCTTGTTTTCGATCTTGGGCGCGGACAGGCCCGCCATCCCTTTTTCCAAAACAAAGCCGCGGATCTTGCCGCCATGCGCTTCGGATTTCGCCCAAACCACAAACACATCCGCAATCGGCGCGTTGGAAATCCACATCTTGGCGCCGTTCAAGATATAACCGCCATCGACCGTCTTGGCGGTGGTTTTCATCCCCGCAGGATCTGAACCCGCGTCGGGTTCCGTCAGGCCGAAACAGCCGATCCATTCGCCTGACGCAAGTTTCGGAAGATACTTCTGGCGCTGCGCCTCGGAGCCGTAGGCGTAGATCGGATAGATCACGAGGCTTGATTGGACCGACATCATCGACCGATACCCCGAATCGATCCGTTCAACTTCCCGGGCAACGAGGCCGTAAGACACATACGAGCCTCCGAGCCCGCCATAGTCCTCAGGCAAGGTCACACCCAAGAGCCCCATGTCGCCCATTTCACGGAAAATCTCGGGCTCGGACGTCTCATTGGCAAAGGCGTCAATGACGCGGGGCGCAAGCTTTTCAGCGGCATAGGCGGCGGCAGAAGCCTGGATCATCCGCTCGTCTTCGGTCAGCTGATCCGCAAGGCGGAAGGGGTCGGCCCAGTCAAAGCTGCCCAAATCCGGTGCATCCTTCGCCTTCAGGATTTTTGTTTCTGCGTTCATGCCGGCGCCCCTCTCAAGGATAGAAGTTTTGCGCAGTATTGCAGAAAACAGGTCAGAGTTCTAACGATGGCTTGTTCTGCAATGCATGAGAAAAACTCATATGTTTACCCATCGGCGTTTCCTGCCTTCCATATCTGCCCTATTGGCGTTTGAGGCAGTTGCCCGGCTTGGATCGGCCACAACAGCTGCGCAGGAGTTATCGCTGACGCAAAGTGCGATCAGCCGACAGCTCAAGACGTTGGAAGAACAGATTGGTGCCCGCCTTATTGCTCGCGAGGGCCGAGCCCTCGTGCTGACCCCGGCCGGGCGCGATTACGTGGAGCAGGTCCGCGATATCCTGATGCGTCTTGGGTCAGCGTCAGTTGCCGCTGGGGCCAATCCGTTGGGCGGAGCATTGAACCTTGCCATTCTGCCGGCCTTTGGCATGCATTGGCTGGCTCCACGTCTGGCTGATTTCGCCAATCGCCATCCTGAAGTCACGGTGAATCTGTCGACCCGTTTGGCCCCATTCGATTTTCGCGCCGAAGCCTTTGACGCCGCCATTCATTTCGGGCGTAAGGATTGGCCTGGAGCCAGCCACATGCACTTGATGCCCGAGAATGTGGTGGCAGTGGCCGCCCCAGGCAAAGTGCCCCAGGGATCAAGGCCACAGGATCTGGGGGATATGCCACTCTTGCATCTCGACACCCGGCCTAGAGCGTGGGCGCGTTGGTTCGCCGGGCATGGCTGCCCGCCGCCACAGACTGCCGGGATGGTATTTGACCAGTTTTCAACAATGGCACAGGCGGCCATTCACGGATTGGGCGTCGCTCTCTTGCCTGATTTTGTTGCGAGTGCGCATCTGAAAACCGGCGCGCTCGAACAACCCGTGGCGGACGCAGGCCAAAGCATTGGCGATTACTACCTGGTTTGGCCCAGCGAGCGGCCCGATCCGCCTAGCCTTCAGTCTTTCCGAAACTGGTTGTCAGCGCAGTTGTCGCACCCCTGATCGGTTACTCGCCCAAATTCAGCCGCATTTTACACGTAAAAGGCTTGCATGCGAATCTGTCTCAGGGGTGGGGCCGACATCAAAAGGAGTGCTGCCATGAAGCACAAATTCACCGCTTTGGCCGCCGCGGCCACAATGGCCATCGGCACGGTCGCACACGCGGCCGAACACAACATTCTGATTCTGCCCGATGCCTATTTTCCGGCAATCACCTATATGGAGCCGGGCGATACCGTCCGCTTTACCAACGTCTCGGGGTCCAACCAGTCCATCATTGCGAAGAACAATGATTGGGTCATTGGCCCCATCGCACCCGACAGTGAAGTGACCATGGTCATCGAAACTGGCGTGCAAAAGACGTTCTACAACAAAGATCTGACCAACGATGACGGCACCTATTCCGTCGAAGGCAAGATGAGCTTCAGCGCGGCACCGCTGAACTAATCAGCATCTGACCAAGGTTCGATCAATTCCGGGCCCTCGGCCCGATTTGAGTTGACAGTTGTCGCAACCCGGTGCCAGGTCAGCGCATCATCCGGGGCTGCGTGCATCAGGCGCGCGGCCCCTTTGCCTTTTTCGCCCAGCCACAGCCCGATGTCGTCGGGTTCCAGGATCACCGGCATCCGGTGGTGGATTGCAGACATGGGCGCGTTGGCGGCGGTCGTGACAATGGCAGCAGTGCGGATTTGGTCATCGTTGTCGCCCTTGCTGGCCCAGGATTGCCAGATCGCGGCAAAGGCGAGCGGTGCCCCATCGCTGCGGGTGATGTACCAAGGCAGCCGCGTATCCCCGTCCCGCGTCCATTCGTAAAACCCCGACGCGACCATGACAGCCCGCCGTTCACGGCAGGCTGCTCGAAAGGCCGGTTTTTCCGCAATGGTTTCGGCCCGCGCGTTGATCAATAGCGGGCCGTCATTGGCCTTTTTGTACCAATGCGGGATAAATCCCCAACGCATTGGACCCAACCGTCGGCCATCGCCCTCATTCCGCAGCACGTGCACCGAGGTGGTCGGGCAGACGTTGTAATTGGGCACATCCGGCAAATCATTGGCAGGCGTCGCCACAAAGAGTTGCGCCATCGCGTCAGCGGGCAGAGTTACGGCAAAGCGTCCACACATCTGTTCAGATTAGTTGATCACGACCGATGCGCCAAAGGAAAAGCCCCACATGCAGCAAAGCATATGGGGCTGATACAGGACCCGTAGGGCGTACCTATCGGTACGCCATCCGTGGACTTATTTTGCAGTGATACGGCCATCTGTATAGGGCGTGAACGGCCCTTGAGCGGCAAGGTATTCGGCCGTCACATCCGCAAGATCAGGGCCAAAGTCATAGGCGTTCATCGCATCGACAAACATCCCGTACCCATCCCCGCCATTGCGGACGTAGTTGTTGCTGACCACGCCATAGACCTTGTCCATCTCGATGGGCGCACCGCCCACCATGACGTCGCTGACCCGCTCGCCCGCAGGTTTGGATACGTCAAAGGCATAGCTCATCCCCGCCACTTGCGGGAAACGACCTGCGCCGTCCTCGATCTGACCCACGCCGTTTTCCAGCGCTTCGATGACCGTGGCACCCGTGACCTGGAATGTGGACAACGTATTCTGGAAGGGCAGCACCGTCAGCACTTCGCCCATCGTGATAGGGCCTGCATCAATCGACGCCCGGATACCCCCGCCGTTCTGGATCGCGATCTCGATCCCCTGATCCGCGACGCGGTCCAGCATCGCATCCGCAATCAGCGACCCCATGGAGCATTCCATGGCCCGGCATACGGACCGGTCGCCACCGATCACGTCTGCGGCCTCGGCCACAACGCGGGTTTTCATCTCTTCGATCGGCGCGCCCATTTCGGCGATCCGCGCGAGGAAGGCCTCGTTCGGCGCCACAGAGGCATCCAGCACAATCGGATCACCCGAGGCTGCCGTCACATTGCCCGCATCGTCAAAGGTCACCGTCAGGTGGCCCAGATACTTGGTGTAGGCATAGGCCTGCGCCACCGGCGTATCCCCAACCATCGTGGGATAGGCAGGTGTTTCACCGTCATCGTTGGACATCAGCGTGTGGCTGTGCCCGCCGATCACCACGTCAATGCCCGGTACAGCCTCGGCAATGGCAAGGTCTTTGTTCAGGCCCACGTGGTTCAGCGCAATGATGATGTCGACGCCTTCGCCTTCAAGCGTTGCAACATCAGCGGCCAGCGCCTCAATCTCGTCCTGGAACACAACGTTCGGACCGGGGCTTGAGGTCTCAACCGTGTCCGTCGCCAGGGCAGAAATCACGCCGATCTTTTTGCCACCGACCTCAAGCACCACGTGGTTCTGCACACGGTCTTTCAGCAACGCCTCGCCGCTCAGGTCCAGGTTGCCGGAGATCACGGGGAAGGTCACCGCGTCGATGAAATCGGCCAGTTTGGGTGGGCCATCGTCGAACTCATGGTTGCCCACGGCCATTGCGTCATAGCCCATCTGTTCCATGAACTCGGCTTCGGCGGCCCCTTTGTAGGTCGTATAGAACAGCGACCCCTGGAACGGGTCACCCGCATCCAGAACCACAACGTTCTGATTGCCCAGGCTCGCCTTTTTCTCGTCGATGGCGGTTTTCACCCGCGCCACACCGCCAAAGCATTTGCCTTCGGCTTCGCCCTCGGCGTTACAGGTCGAATCAAAACGGTTGATCGATTCAATCCGGCTGTGCATGTCGTTGGTGTGTAGAATGTGCAGCGTATAGTCAGCCATGGCCGTGCCAGCACTCAGTGCAAGCGTCGCGGCGCCCATCATCAGTCGGGTCATTTCAGGTCTCCCTTATTGGTTATGGCGGCATCGTGCCCGCAAGTTCGCACCAGAGTCAAAGCCCCGTGATAAAAGGTGACGCAACGACTGCGCAAAACCGGGTGGCCAACCGCGGACTTGACCAATTTGCAGGCGGCAGGCATCACGACCCCATGTTGATTTTCAAGATTTTCCGAGGCCCCGAATGGGCCGCCTTGCGCAAGGATGGGACAACCACCGGCGCACCGATTGATGTGGCCGACGGCTATGTCCATTTCTCCACCGCCGCCCAGGCATCCGAGACCGCCGCCAAGCATTTTGCGGGCCAGGACGATCTGTTTCTGGTCGCGGTGGAGGCGGATGATTTGGGTGATGACCTCAAATGGGAAGTGTCGCGCGGCGATGCCCTGTTTCCGCATCTCTACCGCGAGATGCGGATTGGCGACGTTCATTGGGCTCAACCCTTGCCCTTGCAGAACGGCGTTCATCAGTTCCCGACAGGGGCGGGCTTCGAATGACGCATGTCGATCCGACCCGCGCCCAGTTCGACGCTTTCAAGGGCCTCGACCGGGATCACCCCGTCGAAATGCTGAATCTCGTCCGATTTCGCGATTTGGCGAACTATCCCGGTGATCATGTGCTGGCACGCGACGGACTGACCGGGGCGGAAGCATATGGGCATTACGGCAAGCACAGCGGGCCGGTACTGCAAAAGGTTGGTGGCGAAATCATTTGGCGCGGCGGGTTTGAGGCGATGTTGATAGGCCCCGACGATGAGGCGTGGGATGCGCTCTTCATCGCCCGTTACCCAACCGCGCATGCTTTCCTAGCCATGGTTTCGGACCCAGAATATCAGGCGGCGGTCGTGCACCGCCAGGCGGCGGTTGCCACATCGCGCTTGATCCGCTGCACACCGGCGGCGGGCGGGTCGGTTTTCGGATGAAGGCAACGCTTGAACAGATTGGCCTGAAGGCGCTGCGCCGGATTGATCCCGAGACGGCGCATGGGCTGGCCCTCACCGCGCTGCGCACGCCCTTTGTCGCCCTGCCCGGGCCGGTGACGTCGCCCCGGTTGCGAACCACAGTCGCAGGTCTCGACCTGCCCAACCCCGTGGGCCTCGCCGCAGGTTTCGACAAGAACGCAACTGCCATCGCGCCGCTCAGCCGTGCAGGCTTTGGCTGGATTGAGGTCGGCGCGGCCACGCCGCTTGCCCAGCCTGGCAACCCCAAACCGCGACTATTTCGGCTGACCGAAGACGCGGCGGCCATCAACCGTTTCGGTTTTAACAATGACGGGATGGACGCGATTTGTGCCCGCCTTGCCCGCCGACCCGCAGGCGTTCCTGTGGGTCTGAACCTTGGCGCCAACAAGGACAGCAGCAGCAAGGCCGACGATTTCGCCCGCGTGCTGGAACATTGCCGCGATCATATCGACTTTGCGACCGTCAATGTCTCAAGCCCAAATACTGAAAAGCTGCGCGACCTGCAGGGGCCAATGGCCCTCGCCGCCTTGCTGGACGGGGTGATGCAGGTGCGGGGGCAAGTGCCCGTGTTCCTCAAAATCGCACCGGACCTGACAGATCAGGACCTCGCCGACATCGCCAAAGTTGCGCAAGACGCGCGGGTCAGCGCAATCATTACGACCAACACAACGCTGGATCGTGATGGTCTCAATAGCCCGCTAGCGCGGGAAAAGGGGGGGCTCTCCGGCGCGCCGCTATTCGAGAAGTCAACACGGGTCCTGGCCAAGATGTACCGGCTGACTGACATCCCTCTAATCGGCGTGGGCGGCATCAGCAGCGCCCGCGACGCCTACGCAAAAATTCAGGCCGGTGCTTCGGCGGTGCAGCTTTATACCGGGCTTGTCTATGGCGGCCTTAGCCTTGCCGCGCGTATCGCCGAAGGGTTGGACGTCCTGCTTCAACAAGACGGTTACAGTTCAGTCGAAGACGCCGTCGGCACGAAATCAAAAGACTGGCTCTAGCCCTTCATTGTTCCAAAGACACTGCCGGGGGTGAGCCGCGTCTTGGAAACACTCATCGGAGTGTTTCAGTGGCGAACGGGCTCTGCTCCGGTTCATCCACCGGCCCCACGCTCCAAAGCCGGATAGCGCACCCCCAACGTCACGCCCCGCGCAATGAACGAGATGAGCAAAGCGGCCCAGAGCCCGTGGTTCCCCATCACAGGCAGCAGCACAAAGATCGCTGCCCAATAGATCACAAAGCTGATCGCCATCATGTTGCGCATATCGCGACCCCGCGCAGCGCCGATGAATATCCCGTCCAACATCCACGCTGCACAGCCCACCAGCGGGGCCGCCACCATCCACCACAAATAGGTTCGCGCTGCGGCCTGCACATCGATATCTTTAGCCATTAAGTCGATGATCCAGGGCCCGGCCAACGCAAAGACCAGCGCCGTGGCGACGCAGATCACCATACCCCACATCCCCGTCATCAACGCGCTTTTGCGCACCCGGGCCGGATCGCCGCGCCCATACGCCCGCGCAATCAGCGTTTCGGCGGCAAAGGCGAACCCGTCCATTGCATAAGCGGTGATATACATGAACTGGATCAGCACCTCGTTGGCTGCCAGCGTCACATCGCCAAAACGCGCTCCGATAAAGACAAAGCTGGAAAAGATGATCATTAGCATGGCCGACCGCAGCAGAATGTCGGTATTCAGCAGCGCCATCTTGATCAGCTTGGCCCGGTCAAAAACCTGCGCCCACACCCGCCAGGCAGGCCGGGCAAAGGCATCGCGGCAAAGCCACAGCGCAAGGGCTGCGCCCGACAACTCGGCGATCACCGTGGCAATCGCCACGCCCGGCACGCCCCATCCAAATCCCAAAACAAAAACGAAATCGAGGATGATGTTCATCCCGTTCATCACCAGCTGGATCCAGAACACGCCTCCCGTCCGCTCCATCGCGATCAACCACCCGGTGAGCGCATAGATCGAGATGGCGGCGGGCGCCGTCCAGATGCGGATCGACAGATATTCCCGGGCCAGGTCCTCGACCTCGGTACTGGCCGGGGCCATTTGGAAGGCCGCCCAAAAGACTGGCCATTGCAGTAGGATCAACCCAATCCCACCCGCAAGCGCCACCATAAGCGCCCGAGTCAACCAGGCCGAAACCTCGTCATCGTCGCCAGCCCCTGCGGCCTGTCCAACTAGGCCCACGGTCCCCATGCGCAGAAAACCAAAGATCCAAAAGACCGTCGTCAGGATGATTGCGCCAATGCCAACAGCGCCAATAGGGGCCGCCTCGCCCATCTGCCCCACCACGCCCACATCGACTGCGCCCAAGATCGGCACTGTCGCGTTTGAGAGCACAATGGGTAGCGCGATCCTGAGGACCCGTCGGTGCGTCAGTGGCGCAAGGGATGTTCCGGGGGTGGTAACGCTCATCCTAACGGCGCTGCGGCATCACAAAATGCCCCGTCGCCTGCGCAAAGAGCTTGTCGCGATTGTCTTGCCAACCTTCCACATGAACAGAGGCATAGCGCCGACCGGCCCGGATCACCCGCGCCCGCGCATAGGCGTCACGTGGCAGGCCGGAACGCAAGTAATCGACTGAAAAATCCACCGTCTTGGGTAGGCGCGGCAAACGCGTGCCTTGAGACGGATCAAAATCGAGGCTGCCGCTTTCGATGTCTTCCCACAAGTAGGACCAGCTCAGGGTGATTACCGCCGTGACCTCCAAGAAGGCGGCCGTAACGCCACCGTGCAAGGCAGGCAGTAGCGGGTTGCCGATCAACTTCTTGTCAAAAGGCAGCACGCCCGTCAGCTCATCACCACGCCGATCAAAACTCATCCCGAGATACTGGATATAGGGCACGCCCCCCACCAGAGCGCGCAGTGCATCGTCACGGCGCTGTTTTACGATCTGTACCGGTTCGGGACGTTTCATCGCTTGCCCTCGACGGTGAAAGCACCTGTCGCGGTGGCCACCGGATTGTCGGTATCGTCATCCGTTGCCGTGGCCCGCACAAACGCGACGGATCGTGTCACGTGGTAGCAAACGGCACGCGTTGTAATCGGCTGGCCGGGCGTGGCTGCACGCATGTAATCAATGCGCAAATCGATCGTCGCCGTACCCCCGCCATTTTCCGGATGGCACATCACAGCCGCCCCGCAGCAGGTATCCATCAGGGCCGACACTGCCCCACCACTGATCACGCCCGTCTCGGGATCGCCAATCAGGCGTTCATCATACGGCATGGTAATAACCGCCTCGCCCGCGTCCATTTTGGCCAGCGTCATCGACAGGTCCTGCGCATGTGGGATCGCCTCGATGAATTGGCGGGCGAGCTTGAGTTTGTCAGGCATGGGGCAGCGACTTCCTTGACGCGGATACAGCGAAGTTATGAGCGCCACGGCCGGTCGGAGCAAGCATCTGTTGCTCTTGGCGCGCCTCGCGCTTAGGATTCGCGTAGGGAGAGAGAATGCATGGCTGACGACCGTCTAAGCTTTAAGGAGATGTGCGCGCAGTTCGACGTGACGCCGCGCACCCTTCGCTATTACGAATATATCGAGCTGCTGCAGCCCGAGCGCGAGGGCCGATCCCGGTTCTACAGTCCCCGCGACCGCGCACGGATGAAACTGATCCTGCGGGGCCGCAAATTCGGCTTTCAGCTAGAGGACATCCGCCAGTGGCTGTTGATCTACGAGCATGAGGGCACAGAGGCACAGATGCGTGCGTGGATCGAATTGGCCAATGGGCAACTGGGCGAATTGGCCGAACAGCGCAGGCAACTCGACGAGGCTATCGACGAATTACAAGACCTGCGCGACAGCGTCGCAAAAGAGATCGGCACAACCTGAATTATTGAGCAGAGGCGAAGGACATGCAGCATCAAACCGTGATTGCAACCATCGCCAATGCTCTGCAGGACACGCCCGGCATCAGGGCCCTGTTTCTGAGCGGGAGCCACGCATCAGGCCATGCAGATGATTACAGTGATGTCGATTTTGTGTTGGTAGCTGACGATGGGGCCAGCGACGCGGTGGCGGCTCTCTGGCGCGATGCGGTGGCGCAGACCGGCGAGATCGTGTTGTGGTGGGACAGGTTGACCAGGCCCGCATTGATCAATGCAATCACGGCGGATTGGACGCGCACCGATGTCATAGTCCTGAAACCGGACCAGATGGGCCATCACAACCAAGCAGGTTTGAAACCTGTTTTTGACCCTGACGATCTGCACTCTGGTTTGGCGCAAGCGGCCCCGCCGCGGGGCACCAGCCCAGCCCGCCTGAAATACCAGTTCGAAGAGTTCATTCGCATCATCGGCCTGCTGCATCTGGCTGAGGGGCGCGCCGAGTTTATCAACGGTGTGCTGGGTGTATTCCATCTGCGCAACCTACTGGTCGAATTGATGATCGAGGAAACCGGCGCGCCCGATCGTGGCGGTCAATTGAACCTGAACCGATTGATTACCGACGAACAAAAGGCGGTTCTGACCGCCCTGCCCCCGGCGATACCCGAACGGGACGCGATGATTGATGCCCACCTGGCCTATGCTAAGGCGTACCTCCCCCGGGCGCGCAAGTTGGCTGCGGCGCGCGGCATTGATTGGCCCGAACGCTTTGAAGAGGTGACTTGGGCGCAGCTGAACCGGACGCTTTCGGTCACCCGGCCTTACGACCTGCAATAGCGACTGCGGGCACGCGCGACGGTGGTTTATCGCCGATGCCCGTGGTTGACGTGCTTGAACATCACGTCAACATATCAAGTGACGCAACGTACAACTTACGTCAACGTTAGGTGCCTGTTGCATCGAATCCCGCGATTGCCCATGTCACCATCGTAACAGCCAGACGAGTGATCCCATGAGTGATAAAACACTGACGATCCGCCAAATGTGCGAAGCCTTCAATGTAACCCCGCGCACCTTGCGGTTTTACGAGGCCAAGGAATTGCTTTTCCCCGTGCGGGAAGGCCAGAAACGCCTGTTCACCAAACGCGACCGCGCGCGTCTCAAACTGATCCTGCGCGGCAAGCGCTTTGGTTTCAGCCTTGAAGAGATCCGCCAGCTTTTGGACCTGTATCATATGGGGGACCAGCAACAGACTCAGCTGGCCCGCACCTACGAGATCGCGCGCGACCGCCTGGCTGACATGGAGCTTCAGCGTGACGAACTGAACGAGGCCATCGACGACCTCAAGAACCAGCTCAAGTGGGGTGAAAAGATGATCGCCTCGATGAATGTGACCAAGAACGCGGCCGAATAACACGGCGCACCGAACTCGTGCGATCGACGCCGCGCCAGGCGCTGATCCACAGCCCCCAAAAGGCCGCGTACGCGGCCCCACCAGTTGACGACCTAGGGAGAGAGACCATGCCCAGCTACACGCCCCCCACCAAAGACATGCAATTCATCCTGCACGATGTGCTGAACATCACCGGCAGCGATATTCCAGGCTACGACGAACTTGAGGCCGATTTCACCTCTGCCATCCTGGAGGAAGCGGGCAAGCTGACCTCCGAAGTGCTCGCCCCTCTGAACGTGGTTGGCGACAAGGAAGGCTGCCGGTTGGAAAACGGCGTTGTCTGTACACCTACCGGGTTCAAGGACGCGTTCGAGCAGGTCAAGGAAGGCGGTTGGCCCGGTCTGGACATGCCCGAGGAGTTTGGTGGCCAGAACATGCCCTATGTCATCGGCACTGCCGTAGGCGAGATGTTCAGCTCGGCCAACATGGCCTTCACCATGTATCAGGGACTAACCCACGGTGCGGCTTCAGCCATCCTGGCGCACGGTTCGCAGCAGCAAAAAGAGACCTATCTGCCCAAGATGGTGTCCTGCGAATGGACCGGCACCATGAACCTGACGGAGCCTCATTGCGGCACTGATCTGGGCCTGATGCGCACCAAGGCGGAACCACAGGAAGATGGTACTTTCAAAATCTCCGGCCAAAAGATCTTTATCTCTGCCGGTGAGCACGACATGTCCGACAACATCATCCATCTTGTGCTGGCCAAGATCGTTGGCGGGCCTGAGGGGATCAAGGGTGTGTCGCTCTTCATCGTGCCCAAATTCTTGGTGAACGAAGACGGTTCACTGGGTGCCCGCAACGGCGTGGCCGTTGGCAACATCGAAGAGAAGATGGGCATCCACGGCAACTCTACCTGTGTGATGAACTATGACGGGGCCGTGGGCTACCTGATTGGCGAAGAACACAAGGGTATGCGCGCCATGTTTACAATGATGAACGAGGCCCGCATCGGCGTCGGCATGCAGGGTCTGTCCCAGGCCGAGGTCGCCTACCAGAACGCGCTGGACTATGCCAAGGACCGCCTTCAAGGACGCGACGTGACCGGCACCAAGAACCCCGATGGGCCTGCCGATCCGCTGATCGTGCACCCCGATATCCGTCGCTCGCTGATGGACCAGAAATCCTTTGCCGAGGGCGCGCGCGCTTTCATCCTGTGGAGTGCGACGATGATCGATGCCGCGCATCGAGGCAAAGACGAGACAGCCGATGGCATCGTGTCGTTGCTCACACCCATCATCAAAGGGTTCCTGACCGATCAAGGCTATGACATGACGATCAAGGCCCAGCAGGTCTATGGCGGTCATGGCTACATCGAGGAATGGGGCATGTCGCAATACACCCGCGACGCCCGTATCGCGATGATCTATGAAGGCGCAAATGGCGTGCAGGCGCTGGACCTTGTGGGGCGCAAGCTGGCGCAGGACGGCGGCAAGCACGTGATGGCGTTCTTTGAAATGGTCAAAACCTTCATCAAAGAGAACGCAGGTCAGGACGAAGCCTATGACAAAGAGTTTCTTGAGCCGCTCAAAGCCGCGTCCAAGGATCTGCAAGCGGCCGGCATGTACTTCATGCAACAGGGGATGAAGAACCCCAACAATGCGCTGTCAGGCTCTTATGACTTTATGCACATGTTTGGCCATGTTTGCCTGGGGCTGATGTGGGCGCGGATGGGTAAAGCATCGCGGGCGGCACTGGCGAACGGCACCTCGGACCCCGAGTTCCACGAGACCAAGCTGGCCACGGGGCGCTACTACATGGCGCGCCAACTGCCCGCTACGGCGTTGCACCTGACCCGCATCCAGACCGGCGGCGACACCGTGATGGCGCTGGAGGCGGCAAACTTCTAACGTGGTGTGGCGGGGTGAACCCCGCCCTGCCGCAATCCGGAGAGACATGTGCCCAAACGTTTTCGCCTCACCCGCCGCTTTCCCGTCGCCATGACCGAAGACGGCTATCGCCGCCTCAAACGGTTCGCAAGCGATGCGGGACTGGACGAAGGCGAGGCACTGTCCTTCCTTTTTGAGAATTTCGATAGCGTCATGAATGACGAAAACCTGACGGCGCGCCTGCGTCTGTTCAATGCCGAGTTGGAGGCGCGCAAACGCTAAGCGCACCGTTCGGGGAGGAATGAAATGAAAGATCCCGGAATCGCCCCAGTGGGCTGGATGACGGACGAACACCAGATGATCGCCGACATGACCGCGCAGTTCATCACCAATGAATGGGCACCACATTTTGAGCGTTGGCGCAAGCAGGGCGAGATGGATCGCTCCACATGGGCGCAGGCGGGCGAATTGGGGCTGCTCTGCCCCTCGATCCCCGAGGAATACGGTGGTGCGGGTGGCGACTTCGGCCACGAGGCTGCGATCCTGATCGAAGCCTCCCGCGCCAATCTGGCATCTTGGGGACACGGCATCCATTCGGGCATCGTGGCCCATTATGTCCTGGCGTACGGCACAGACGAACAAAAAGAACGCTGGCTGCCCAAGATGGTGACCGGCGAACTGGTCGGCGCATTGGCGATGACCGAGCCGTCGACGGGCTCGGACGTGCAAGCGATCAAGACCCGCGCAATCCGCGAAGGCAACGCCTACAAGCTCAATGGCTCCAAGACGTTCATCACCAACGGGCAACACGCCAACCTGATCATCGTCGCGGCCAAGACGGACCCGTCGCTCGGATCCAAAGGCGTGTCTCTGGTGGTGGTGGAAACCGACGACGCCCCCGGCTTTGCCCGCGGTCGCAACCTGGAAAAGATCGGGATGCACGCGGCGGACACGTCCGAGCTGTTCTTCGACAACGTGGAAATCGCGCCCGAGAATATTCTGGGCGGCGAAGAGGGTCAGGGGTTCATCCAGCTGATGTCGCAATTGCCCCAAGAACGCATGGTCATCGCCTGCGCCGCTGTGGGTGCCATGGAAGGGGCCGTCAGTCGGACCATCGCTTACGCGCAAGAACGCGAAGCCTTCGGTGGTCCGATCATGCAATTCCAGAACACGCGATTCAAACTGGCTGAGGCCAAGACCAAGACGATGGTCAGCCGGTCCTTCTTTGATGAATGCATGGCCGAACATCTGCGTGGCGACCTGACGGTGGATAAGGCCGCCATGTGCAAATACTGGACCACGGATACTCAGGCCTGGGTCCTCGATGAATGCCTACAATTGCATGGCGGGTACGGGTTCATGCAGGAATACGCGATTGGCGAGATGTGGACCGATGCGCGGGTGCAGCGGATCTATGGCGGGACCAATGAAATCATGAAGGAATTGATTGCGAGGGCGTTTTGAATCTCAAGAACAAAGCTCTCGCCAAATCTGTTGGAGCCTCCGGCGGGAGTATTTTTGAAGAAAAGAATCGAGGGCAGGTCCACCGCTCCGCCCGGCCTGATATCGGGATTGACCCTGCAAGGCGGGACGTTGGGGCTTCTCCTCTTGCGGTCATCGGCTCTCCAGCCTGTACCGCGCTGACAAAAAGGTATGATTCTGGTTAACAACACGTGAAGTAAAGCAGGACTTCGGCTTCTTCTCTTTTTAAATACTCAAAACTCAACAGCGCCCTTCCGCGCGCCGATCGGAGAAACGGACATGACCCTGAAACTGCATTGCTTTGGCGAAAGCGGAAATTCTTACAAGGCAGCCCTGGCGCTTGAGTTGTCAGAGTTGGACTGGGACCCCGTATTTGTCGATTTCTTTGGCGGCGCATCGCGCAGCGAGGCGTTTCGCGCCTTGAATCCTATGGGCGAGGCGCCTCTTTTGGTGGATGGGGATCGCAAGATCAGCCAATCGGGTGTCATTCAGCAATATATCAGCGACAAGACTGGCAAGTTCAACGGCGAGGGTGATGACCGCTATGAGGTGTTGCGCTGGGTATTGTGGGACAATCACAAGCTCAGCTCAATGTGCGGCATGACCCGTTTTCTCATGAACTTCCTGCCGGAGGACAAGCGCCCAGCGGAAGTGATCGCTTTCAACCTGGGCCGCCTCAAAGGGGCCTATACCGTTCTGGAAGCTCACCTGGAGGGTCGAGACTGGATTGTCGGAAACGCGCCGACCAATGCCGACATCAGTTGTTGCGGTTACCTCTATTACCCTGAGCCCTTTGGCTTTGACCGAGCGGAATGGTCCAATATTGATCGGTGGTTAAGCAACATTTCGTCCCTTCCCGGATGGAAAGCCCCCTATGATCTCATGCCCGGTTCCCCCGCCGACCGAGCGTAACTGGGCTGGTTTACCTAAACCGCCGCAACGTCACCCTTGATTGGACCGACCGGTCCACCCCACTTGATAGCCAAGACACCACACGCAAGACCGCCCCTGGCGAAAGGACCGCACACCATGACCGAAGCCTATATCTATGACGCGCTGCGCACCCCCCGCGGCAAGGGACGCAAAGACGGCAGCCTTCACGAAGTGACGGCGCTCCGCCTGAGCGCCCAGACCTTGAACGCTGTCAAAGAGCGCAACAACCTGGATGGCCACGCGGTCGAGGATGTGATTTGGGGCAACGTGACCCAGGTGATGGAGCAGGGCGGCTGTCTGGCCCGTTCGGCCGTCTTGGCCTCGGATCTGGACGAACGCATTCCCGGCTTGGCCATCAACCGCTTTTGTGCCTCCGGAATGGAGGCGGTGAACCTGGCCGCCAACCAGGTCAAGGGCGGCGCCGGTGAGGCCTATATCGCAGGCGGTGTCGAGATGATGGGCCGCGTGGCCATGGGGTCTGACGGGGCGGCCATTGCGGCTGATCCGTCCATCGCCATGGACAGCTATTTTGTACCCCAAGGCATCAGCGCGGACATCATCGCCACCGAATACGGGTTTAGCCGCGATGACGCCGATCACCTCGCCATGGTCAGCCAACAGCGTGCAAAGGCCGCCTGGGATGCAGGTCGCTTTGACAAGAGCGTCATCACCGTCAAGGACGTCAACGGCCTCGCCATTCTGGACCATGACGAATACATGCGCCCCCAAACCGACATGCAGTCGCTGGGCGGCCTAAACCCTGCCTTCCAGGCCATGGGCGAGGTCATGCCCGGCTTCGACAAGGTCGCGCTTATGAAATACCCCCACCTTGAGCGGATCAACCACATCCACCACGCGGGCAATTCGTCGGGCATCGTGGATGGCTCGGCCGCCGTTCTGATCGGCAACAAGGAGTTTGGCGAGAAATGGGGCCTCAAACCCCGTGCCCGCATCCGCGCCACCGCCAAGATCGGGACCGATCCCACCATCATGCTGACCGGCCCTGTGCCCGTGACCGAAAAAATCCTGAAGGATCACGGCATGGACATCAGCGACATCGACCTCTTTGAGGTGAACGAGGCGTTTGCCTCTGTTGTGCTTCGCTTCATGCAGGCCTTCAACGTGGACCA
Source organism: uncultured Tateyamaria sp. (assembly GCF_947503705.1). Classification (GTDB taxonomy): domain Bacteria; phylum Pseudomonadota; class Alphaproteobacteria; order Rhodobacterales; family Rhodobacteraceae; genus Tateyamaria. The sequence continues at coordinate 403,404 of NZ_CANNES010000002.1, forward strand.
CGACAAGGTCAACGTGAACGGGGGCTCGATCGCGATGGGCCACCCTCTGGGCGCCACGGGGGCCATCATCATCGGAACCTTGTTGGACGAGCTTGAGCGCGCTGACAAAGAGGTCGGCCTGGCCACTCTTTGTATCGCATCGGGTATGGGTGCGGCGACAATCATCGAACGGGTGTAACGGCGTGACAGACGCCCGCAGGATTTATCAAGACATGCTCGACCGCACAACGGACGCTTTGATGTCGCGAAATCCCGCGGGCTATGCCCAACATGTGACCTACCCCTACGAAGTGCGCACCGTTGACGGAGTTGTTGTCTGCACCTCGGACGAAGAGTTCCGCACCCTTTTCAACGGATTTGTCCAAGAGCTGGATGCCTTGAACGTGACCCAATACACCCGCACCTGTGATACGGCGAAGTTTGTGACTGCGAACCATATCTCGGGCTATCACACAACGCGTGTTGAGGCGCGTGGCACCGAGGTTCTGGCCCCGTTCCTGACCCGCCTTAGCCTGTATCGCGGGCGCGATGACGTTTGGAAGGCCAGCATTAGCGACACCTCGTTGCGCAGTGCCGACTGGCAGATCATTCCCGACTGGCTCGAACAACAATCCGGCTTTTCCATACGGGGCCGTGCGTCCGAAGATCAACAGCGCCTGCATCTGTTCCAGACAATACTGGACCGCATCAGTGCCGCCTTTCTGAGCAAGGACCCAGATGGCTGGTTGAACTGCACCAGCCTGCCGTTTCACATGATCACCCGCCAGGGCGTCGAAACCTTTGACACCGAAGAAAAAGTACGCCGCGATTTCGAGATCTATTGCCAGGAGTTTGAAATACACGGCATCACAGACATCGTCCGCGAGGCAAAAACCGCCGAGATCATAGATGGCGACCAAATGGTTGGCACCTATAGGACCCATATCCTACGCGGCGCGAACCACGTCGTCCCGCCGTGGGATGCATCCATGACACTGCGCTGCGAAAACGGCCTGTGGCGTGTGACAACAGTCATGCGCGCCATTGGGCACTTGAACTGGTCGGCCCTCAACCCAGCCGACATCGAAGACGTTCCACAAGACACTACCAATGACACTCCGAAGAAGGGAGATCACCAATGACCGATTTCACAATGACCAAAGACGCCGAGGGCGTCGCCACCATCACCTGGGATGTGGCGGACAAATCCATGAACGTGATGTCTTTCGAGGGCCTTGAACTGCTCAATGACCTTGTGGACGACGCCTTGGCCGACGATGCGGTCAAGGGCATCGTGATCACCTCGGGCAAGGACACGTTCGCGGGCGGCATGGACCTGAACCTGCTGGCCAAGATGAAGGAAAGTGCGGGCGACGATGCCGCCAAAGGCCTTTTTGAAGGCACGATGAAAATGCACGGCCTCCTGCGCAAGATCGAACTTGCGGGCATGGACCCAAAGACACAGAAGGGCGGCAAGCCGATTGCGTCGGCCATCCCGGGCACTGCTGTTGGCATCGGCCTGGAACTGCCTCTGGCCACGCACCGCACCTTTGTGGCCAACAACCCCAAGGCGCGCCTCGGCCTGCCTGAAATTTTGGTTGGTATCTTCCCCGGGGCCGGTGGCACCACGCGTCTGACCCGTATGTTGGGTGCCATGGGCGCATCGCCCTTTTTGCTGGAAGGCAAGCTGAGCGCCCCTGAGGCTGCCAAGAAGGCGGGCCTGATACACGAAGTCTCTGATGATCCGATGGCTGACGCCCGCGCCTGGGTGCTGAGCGCCAAGGATGCCGATCTGGTCAAACCCTGGGACGCCAAAGGTTACAAAATGCCCGGTGGCGCGCCGTACCACCCAGCCGGTTTCATGACCTTTGTCGGGGCGGCCGCCATGGTCAACGGCAAGACCCAAGGGGTCTATCCTGCGGCCAAAGCCCTGCTGAGCGCCGTGTACGAGGGCGCGCTGGTGCCCTTCGACACCGCACTGAAAATCGAGGCGCGCTGGTTCACCAACGTTTTGCTGAACCCATCCTCCGGAGCGATGATCCGTTCACTCTTCCTCAACAAAGAAGCCTTGGAAAAAGGGGCAGTGCGCCCGGCGGGCATCCCGGATCAACGGGTCAAGAAACTGGGCGTCTTGGGCGCCGGTCTGATGGGGGCTGGCATCGCGCTGGTATCTGCGCAGGCAGGCATCGAAGTCGTGTTGATCGACCGTGACCAAGAGGCCGCGGACAGGGGCAAGAACTACACCGAAAAATACCTGGAAAAAGGTATGGCTCGGCGCAAGGTCACCCAACAGAAGGCAGACGCCATGCTGGGTCTGATCACGGCGACGCCCGATCTGGACGCACTGAAGGGCTGCGACCTGATCATCGAGGCCGTGTTCGAAGACCCCGCCGTAAAGGCGGAGATCACCGCCAAGGTCGAAGCGGTAATCCCAGAGGATTGCATCTTTGCTTCCAACACCTCTACCCTGCCGATCTCGGAACTGGCCAAAGCGTCCAAGAACCAGGACCAGTTTATCGGCATTCACTTCTTCTCGCCCGTCGAAAAGATGTTGTTGGTTGAGATCATCAAGGGCGCCAACACTGGCGACCGGGCCGTGGCCAAGGCGCTGGACTACGTCCGCCAGATCAAGAAGACACCGATCGTCGTCAACGACACGCGGTTCTTCTATGCCAACCGCTGCATCATTCCTTACGTCAATGAAGGGGCGCGGATGGTCACCGAAGGGGTTGAACCAGCGTTGATCGAGAACGCGGCCAAGCTGGTCGGCATGCCCCTTGGGCCCCTGCAACTGACCGACGAAACCGCGATTGATCTGGGTGCCAAGATTGCGCGCGCGACAATGGCCGCGATGGGTGACGCCTATCCAAAATCCGGGGCCGACGATCTGATCTTTTGGCTGGAGGAAGAGGGGCGCCTGGGCCGCAAGGCTAATGCCGGGTTCTACAGCTATGACGACAAGGGCAAGCGCACCGGTCTTTGGGATGGTCTGGGCGAAAAGTACCCTGCCGCCGAGGATCAACCTGACCTGACTGAAGTGCAGCATCGCCTGCTGTTCAGCCAGGTCCTTGAGGCAGTTCGCGCGCTCGAAGAGAATGTGCTAATGGACATCCGCGAGGGCGACGTAGGTGCGATCCTCGGCTGGGGTTTTGCCCCATGGTCGGGTGGCCCGTTCAGTTGGTTGGACATCATGGGCGCGCCATACGCCGCTGAACGGTGCGACCAGCTGGAAGCCAAATTCGGTGAGCGGTTCAAGTGCCCCGCTCTGCTGCGTGAAATGGCGGAAAAGGGTCAAAGCTTTTACGGTCGCTTTGGTCCAGAATCAGCCAAAGCCGCTTAAGGTACTGATCGAAAAAATTTAAAACGCCGCTGGGTATAACCTGGCGGCTTTTTTCGTTTTACAAAACGATATATGAGTAAAAGCGGGTTTGCGGCGTGGACAGACGATCCACCACCTCAAACCCGCATTTGAACAAAACGCCCGAGGATGCGGGGTGATCAAATTCCACGCCTGCCAGCACCGTGATGTTGTGGCCCGGCGGAATGGCTGTCAACAGACCCCGGATCACTTCGGTGGCGTAACCGCGCCCCCACACAGGGTCGGCCAGCATATAGCCTAAATGCAGTGTTCCGTCCTCTTCAGAGGCGATGATCAACAGCCCTACCAGTACTCCGGATGCAGCTTCCAACACAGAAAACACATCGCTTTCCTCCGCGCGGGCGCGGACCCAATCGGCGATATGCCCGGTCCCGTGCGGCAAATGCAGGGGTTCGGGTAGCGGCGCCAACACATTTGGCGTCAGAACATAGGCCAAATCCTGTTCTAACGCCGCGCGCCGATCCGGGTCTGACAGAATCCCACGCCAGGCGGTGACCCGTAATCGCTGTGTGGTGAAATCCGGGATCTGCATGGCATCCTCCCTGTCATCAACCGGACTATACCACAAACGAAGATAAAAAAGGACGACCGTTTTGGGTCAACCTGCCTGGGTGGACCTGTTCGGTCCCTGCACCCGGCGACTGCGCCGCTGTTGGGAACGGTGCGCCGGTGTGACCGGCAACCGGGTGCAGAGGGGGGAAGGCGCGTTGTGATTGTCAGCGCGCCAAAACGAAAAACTCAGGCGGCCATCTGGTCCTCGACCATCATGCATTCGACCAAAAAGGCCGCCTCACGGGCAGGCACCAACTCATAGCTGTGCGTCTCACATCCCAACTGATCAAGGCGCAGGTGCGCTCGGGGGCAGTGGATCAGCGCGCCACCTTCGGCATAAATCACCTGCTCATCCGCAAAGACCAATACGATCACTTCGATCTGCGTGCGCGGCGGGGTGCGCCGAATACCACGAAACCCGTCAAGCGCCTTCGCGGGGATGACAGCAAACGGGTCGCCCTGCGCATCGCAGGCCGCGTCGCTCTCGATCAGAACACCTTGGTCCGGCAGTAGCTCAAGGTCGGCACTGTTGCCCAAGGCCCCTGCGGGCACATACACAGAGGCATAGGCGGCGGGGATCATCATGTCAGCCACCCAGAACACCTCGCGGCGTACTTCGATCAGGGGGCGCAGGCCATTGTCAAATGTCAGAACCATGTCACCGGGAGCCAACGCCTCAACCGCGCGCCAGCCCATCGCTGTCGCAATCCGTGTGCCGGACAGCAGGCCGCGCGTCTTCATCACGGACCCGTCGCAGGCACCCGAGGTGTCGGCCATGCGTCGTGGTGCAGTCTTGTTCATCCATCCAAACATCAGATCCATCCCCATGGTTCCGGCGCTTACCAGCAGCAGCGCCTGTTGCGTTCGATGAAACCAATTGCAGTGATTCTCGGGGCAGAGACGGGCCGCGAAAGAGGCGGAAATCGGGCACTGTTGCGAATTTCCCGATCAATCCATTTAGCGTACTGTGGATTTGTGAAGGTTTTGCGACAATCGCGGGGGCCGAACGCCCGCTGGCCTGTCAGTCAAAGCTGTAGCCGAATCTTTCGATGTCTTCGCCACAGTCCTCAGCAACCGCCTGGCGGGCCATATCCGAGTAATACGTGCGAAAATCGGCATCCCGGTCAGAGGTATTGGCCCGCGGCAGCGCAAGGGCAAAGCCGAGATGGTCCCAAAGCGGCTGGGCATCCTGTTCCAATGTCTCGATCCGGATATAGGCATTGCAGCGCTCTTGCCCCGAAACGTCCGTCATATAATGGCGCGCGGGGCTCGCCTGCATTGAGGCGCGCACCTGCCCTGCTTGCACGAAATCCTCAAACGGCAGCTGCCCGGCCAGCGCCACGGCGGGATGATCAAACCTCTGGCCCCGAAGCCAGTGGTAGTAACTGACCATCCTGTCCCAAGGATTGCGCACCAAGGTAAAGGCAAAGAGCCCATCAAGCGTCGGCACCAGCCCATCGATATCCGCCAGGGTACTGTGCTTCCAAAGCCGCCCCCGGCTCTGCACATCCTTGAGCCGCCGCCTGCGCTTGAGTGCCTTGGGCGTATCACCCAGCATGATGTCGTCCTTCATCGCGCGCCCTTCAAGCGCGAGCGCCATAGCGGTTCCGCCCGTTTTGGGGGCGTGGACAAAAACATATTGGCGGCCGAGCGAAAGGATCATGCGCCCAGTCTAGCGGGCGTTGCGCTCGGGTCCATCCGTGGCATTTGCATATTTCTGGAACAATGAAAAATCATTGGTTTGCGCTGCGCAGGGCGATGATGACCCCTGCGAGTGCGATCAGGACGATGCCCACCCCTTGCGCCCATGTGATCGTCTGTCCCAAGAGCCACCAACCAAAGACGGGGCCGAAGATCATCACCGCATATTCAAACACCGCCACGTGGCTGGCCTCGCCCAATTGATAGGCCTTGTTCAGCAAGCCAACACCCACCACTGCACCCAAGACCTGAATCAGCAGGTAAGGCAGCGCTGCATCAATGGGCCAGACCCAACCCCGAGTGAGAAAGGCCATCCCCCCAGCTCCGACCTCTGGCTGGATCACGGTCAGCGCGCTCAGCATGACTGCCCCCAATGCGCCTTGGGCGAGGAATATCCCCAGCAGCAGCGTCAGGGTGCTTTCCCCTTCGCAAAGTGCGCGTGTGGCGACGACACCGGAAGCATAGAGCAGTCCACCGAGCACGGGCATGACGATGATCCACCCCAAGCTACCCCCAGATGGGCCCAGAACCACCAGGATGCCCAAGAAACCCACAGCAACCGCCGCGATCCGCCATGGTCCGATCCGTTGGCCGAGCACAAAAGCCGTGATCAGCAGCACAAAGATGGGCGAGGTGAAAAGGCCCGCCAGCGCCAGCGCAATCGGCATGAAGGCAAGTGCGCTGAAATAGCAAAACATGCCCAGCGCGATCAGCAGGCTGCGCCCGGCCACCTCGCCAAACCGCCGTGGGCGCACCGTCCCGAAGCCCAACGCTGACAAAAGCAACACCAACGGCGCCGCTAACAGCATCCGCACCAACAGGAACTGCCAGACCGAGATGGTTTGGGCGATCACCGCCACGTAAATGTCGATCAGTCCGATGATCCCCATGGCCCCGATCATGCTGAGCGCAGCCGCGACCGGGCGCGTTTGAGGGGCCGTGTACATCATCTCTTTCCAATTTGAATTTGCCCGGCCATAAGTTTCGGCCAAAGGGACCGAAGCCGGGGAGGGCGCAATGGGTTGGATGGCAGATGAGACGGGTCTGGACAAGACCGAAGCGAATTACGTGGCACTCACGCCCTTGTCGCATTTGCGCCGCGCGGCGCAGGTCTTTGCCACCCATACGGCTGTGATCTATGGGCCGCACCGTGTTACTTATGCCCAGTATCATGACCGTTGCTCCCGCCTGGCATCGGCTTTGGCCGGGATGGGCGTTGTACCCGGCGATGTGGTCGCCACCTTGATCCCGAACCTGCCTGCGCAGGCGGAGGCACATTTTGGCGTGCCTGCCTGCGGTGCCGTTCTCAACACGATCAACACCCGCCTCGACGTGGATACGGTTGCGTATATTTTTAGCCATGGTGGGGCAAAGGTTGTGATGGTTGACCCGCAGTTCCTTGAGCTGGCTGAGGCAGCAATTGCCAAGATGGCAGGTTCGGCCCCTCAGGTTATCGAAGTGGCGGACGCCGCCCACGGCTGGCCGGCAAGCGGGCGCTACCCCGAGTATGAGGATGTTCTGGCCACTGCCGACGCTGACTTTGATTGGATCATGCCAAAGGACGAATGGGAAAGCCTCGCACTGAACTACACCTCAGGCACCACTGGGCGGCCCAAGGGCGTCGTCTATCACCACCGCGGCGCTTATTTGATGACCATGGGCACGGTGATCAGTTGGAGGATGCAGCTGAACCCGGTCTTTATGGCCATCGTACCGCTGTTTCACTGCAACGGGTGGAACCACACGTGGATGATGCCACTGTTGGGGGGGACCCTGGTTTGTTGTCGCGATATTGCGGCAAAGCCCATCTATGACGCTATCGCCGACGAAGGGGTCACCCATTTCGGCGGTGCACCTATCGTGTTGAACATGCTGGTCAACGCGGATGACGGCGATCGACGCCCCTTCGATCATGTCGTCGAAGTGTTCACCGCAGGCGCTCCCCCTGCCCCTGCAACTTTGGGCAAGGTCGAGGCGTTGGGCTTTAACGTCACGCAAGTTTACGGCCTGACTGAAACCTATGGCCACGTGACGGAATGCGTCTGGCGCGGCGCAGATTGGGATGGCTTGCCACAGGACGAAAAGGCAACGATCAAGGCCCGACAGGGCGTGGCCTTTCCGATGATGGAACATATCACGGTTATGGATGCAGACATGGCACAGATCCCCATGGACGGATCGGCCCAGGGCGAGATCATGGTGCGTGGCAACTCGGTGATGAAAGGGTATCTCAAGAACCCTGATGCGACGGCCGAAGCGTTTGAGGGCGGCTATTTCCATTCCGGCGACATCGCGGTTCAGCACCCTGACGGCTATATCCAGATCGCGGACCGGGCCAAGGACATCATCATCTCGGGCGGCGAAAACATCAGCTCGGTCGAGGTTGAGGGCGTGTTGATGGGTCACCCGGATGTGAACCTGGCCGCCGTTGTGGCCAAGCCGGACGACAAGTGGGGCGAGGTGCCTTGCGCTTTTGTCGAGCTGAAGCCGGGCACTGCCCCAACCGAGGCGGACTTGATCGCCTTCAGCCGCGAAACCCTCGCGGGCTTCAAGGCCCCCAAACAGGTTGTGTTTCAAGACCTGCCCAAGACGTCGACCGGCAAAATCCAGAAGTTTGAGCTGCGAAAGTTGGCTCAAGACCTCTGATCTCGGAACCGAATGCCATGTCCCTGTGTTGTGTCATCAACGCAATAAAACATGGAAGTACCAGACATGTATTGGGATGCCATCAAGGGCAATTTGAGACAGGTTGCGAGTTCGATCAGGACCAAATGGTGCGATTTGACCCAAGGCGGGCCGCAACGGGTCAAGGGCGATGCTAAGGTTCTCGCTGACCAGGTCCATGGCCGTGCTGGTATCGCCAAGGACAAGGCACAACGGCAAGTCGACGCCTTTGTCGTCGAGCAAAAAACCAAGTTCTGAACCCAGTTCGCCAAACGAAAATGCCGCACCTCTGAAGGCAGAGGTGCGGCACTCATTTGTTCGAGCCTTGGTCCGCCTAGTCCTTGGCGTATCCGATGGTCTGCAACGCCACTTTGATCTCGTCCAATATCGCCGGGTCGTCGATTGTCGCGGGCATCTTGAACGCTTCGCTGTCTGCAATCTTGACCACGGTTCCGCGCAAAATCTTGCCCGATCGTGTTTTGGGCAAACGGTCCACGACCACAGCCTGTTTGAATGCGGCAACCGGTCCGATCTGGTCGCGGACGCGTTTGACGCATTCGGCCACTATCTCGTCGTGAGGGCGGTTCACGCCGTTGGTCAGACACAAGAGCCCCACGGGCGACTGCCCCTTGAGCGCATCAGTTACACCCACAACCGCACATTCGGCCACATCCGCGTGGCCTGCCAGTACCTCTTCCATTGCACCCGTACTCAGCCTGTGGCCGGCCACATTGATCACGTCATCGGTGCGCGCCATGATGTAAAGGTATCCGTCCTCGTCCATCATCCCCGCATCGCCCGTTTCGTAATAACCGGGAAAGGTGGTCAGGTAGGACTTGCGAAACCGGTCATCGGCATTCCACAGCGTGGGCAGCGTGCCAGGCGGCAAGGGCAGCTTGATCGCGATAGCGCCCAGTTCGCCCGCGGCCACGGGGTGGGCCGCCTCATCCAGAATCTGGACGTCAAAACCGGGCATCGCCACAGTGGGCGAACCGATCTTGACCGGGAGCGCCTCAAGGCCCGCAGGGTTACCGGCGATGGTAAAGCCTGTCTCGGTCTGCCACCAGTGGTCATAGACCGGCACACCAAGGATATCCTGCGCCCATTCGATGGTGTCCGGGTCAGCCCGTTCACCGGCCAAGTAGAGCGCGCGCAAACCGCTCAGGTCGTATTTCTGACGCTCCAACCCCTTTGGGTCTTCGCGTTTCACGGCGCGAATGGCCGTGGGTGCAGTAAAGAAGGATTTGACGTCATGTTCGGCAATCACCCGCCAGAACGTGCCTGCATCGGGAGTACCTACGGGCTTGCCTTCGAACACGATGGTGGTGTTGCCGTGGATCAGCGGTGCATAGCAGATATAGGAATGGCCCACGACCCAGCCCACGTCAGAAGCGGCCCAAAACACTTCGCCCGGGTCGACCTGATAGATGTTTTTCATCGTCCAGTTCAACGCCACCAGATGGCCCGCTGTCGGGCGCACAACGCCTTTGGGCGCGCCGGTGGTGCCAGAGGTATATAGGATATAAGCCGGGTGATTGCCTGCAACTGGCACGCACTCGGCCGGTTTCACGCCCTCTTGGCAGGCATGCCAGTCCACGTCCCGATCAGTCAGGTCGCAGGGGTGTTGATCACGCTGAAGGATCACACAGACATCGGGTTTGTGATCGGCCATCTCGATGGCCCCGTCCAGCAGTGGCTTATAGGCCACGACCCGGCCTGGTTCGAGGCCACATGAGGCCGCAATGATCGCCTTGGGCGTGCAATCGTCGATCCGCACGGCAAGTTCGTTTGCCGCAAAACCACCAAAGACCACGGAATGGACCGCCCCGATACGGGCACAGGCCAGCATGGCCACAAGCGCCTCGGACACCATTGGCATATAGATGATCACGCGGTCGCCCGTTGCTACACCCTGGGCCAACAAAGCCCCGGCAAGCGACGCCACCTGGCCTTTCAATTCGGCATAGGTGGTCTTGGACTGCGTACCGGTGATGGGGCTGTCATGGATGATGGCGACCTGATCGGCGCGCCCGCGCTCGACATGGCGGTCCACGGCGTTCCAGCACGTGTTCACACGCGCATCGGCGAACCATTCATAGAAATCGTTGCCCCGGTCGAACAAGGCAGTGGCGGGCGGTTCAACCCAATCAATCGCCTGCGCCTGCTTCAGCCAATATCCCTCAGGATCCGACTTCCAACCTTCATATTCCGCGCGATAACTCATGGTGGTCTCCTCCCTCATGCCGCTGGGTCAGGCATACGAAAGACCAGGGCGCCCGGGCAAGGTCACGCGCGCCCCAGACGACAGAATGCCGCGCAAAATTTGCAAAAACTACTGAACAAGGTCTGCAAATATTTGCAAAGCCCCTAAAAATACGCAGAAAACTGGAAACATCGTCAGCCTTTGCAAATCTGCAAAGCGCCAACTGCAAATTTCGCAGAAAATGGGCGTCGTCATCGATCCGTGCGCCGCTCGGCTCACCGGACGTCCAACCACTCTGATCGGATCGCCGCGACGCAATCGAGGTCATCCGTGGCCGAGCAACTGACAGGGCGTGGACGGGCATACACGGTCCGACGTTCAAATGTGGTGTCGCCGCGCGCGATTTCGCGGGTCACGGATCGATAAATATCACCCTGATAGTTGAATGTGCCTTCGCGTTCACTCACGACTTCTTCGCACGCGGCGAGGGTGAACATCATCAAAATAGGAACACCGAAACGCATTTGATTTCCTCCAATTCAAGCAAAAGAATGCCAAAATTAGATACCAAGGCCGTCAGATTCTCAAACTTTTTTGAGAATTCGCAGCCTCTGGCGTGCCAGTTTCACTGACCTGCCTATCCGTAATGCGTCACTGGGGTTCCGGCAACGGCCGACATATTCAACAGCCCCCGCGCCGTGATCGAGGGGCTGACGATATGCGCTCGATTGCCCATTCCCATCAAGATCGGGCCAACCTCCAGCCCGCCGCCTTTCATCTTGAGAATATTGCGCACGCCCGATGCCGCATCCGCATGGGCAAAGACCAGCACATTGGCAGGTCCCTGCATCCGGTTGCCTGGAAACAAACGCTGACGCAGCTCGGGGTCGAGGGCTGTGTCGATGTTCATCTCGCCCTCATAGCAAAAATCGTGACCTTGGGCGTCAAGGATGCGGATCGCCTCGCGCAAGCGCCAGCCAGAGCCATCGCCTTGATTTCCGAACTGTGATTGCGAGCAAAAGGCCACGTTGGGTTCCACCCCAAACCGGCGCACGTGACGGGCGGCACCGACTGCGATCTCGGCAATCTCTGCGGGTTTTGGATGCAGGTGGACCTGCGTGTCCGCCACAAAGAGCGGCCCATCCTCAAGGATCATCATGCTAAGCGCACCAACAGGATGATACGCCTCGCGCCCCAGAACCTGTGTGATGTAGTTCAGATGCCAGCGGAACTCACCAAAGGTACCGCAAATCAGGCTATCCGCCTCTTCGCGATGGACCATCACGGCACCGATGGCGGTGGTATTGGTGCGCATGATCGCACGGGCCAGGTCGGGCGTCACACCGCGCCGACACATCAGGCTATGATAGGTTTCCCAGTAATCGCGATAGCGCGGGTCGTTTTCCGGGTTTACCAGATCGACATTCCCGCCGACGTTGAGGGTCAAACCAGCCCGCTCGATCCGCGCCTCAATCACTTCGGGTCGGCCGATCAGGATGGGTCGCTCGGTGGTTTCCTCCAGCATGGCCTGCGCGGCACGCAAGACCCGTTCATCCTCACCCTCAGCAAAGACGATGCGGCGCGCACGGGCGCGGGCGGCCTCAAACACCGGGCGCATCAACAGCGCAGATTTAAAGACCGAGCCATCAAGCCTTTCCTTGTAGGCGTCCAAATCCTCGATGGGGCGCGTCGCTACACCTGTGTCCATCGCGGCCTGCGCCACCGCAGAACTGACGATGCCCACAAGTCGCGGATCAAAAGGTTTCGGGATCAGATAATCGGCCCCGAATGTCAGTTGTTCGCCTTGATAGGCAGCGGCGGCCTCAGCGCTGGTGGTGGCTCGGGCAAGGGCGGCAATGCCGTCGATACAGGCCAACTGCATCTCATCATTAATGGTAGTGGCACCCACATCCAGTGCCCCCCGAAAGATGAATGGAAAGCACAACACATTGTTGACCTGATTGGGAAAGTCGCTGCGCCCCGTCGCGATGATGGCATCCGGAGCGGCGGCGCGGGCATCCTCCGGCAGGATCTCGGGTGTTGGATTGGCCAACGCAAAGATGATGGGCCTCTTGGCCATCTGTTTCACGTGCTCTGGCTTGAGCACGTTGGGACCGGAAAGGCCAAGAAAAAGGTCTGCCCCCGCGATCACGTCATCCAATGTGCGCAAATCGGTGTCTTGAGCAAAGGCGGCCTTGGACGGATTCATGTCCTCGGCCCGGCCCTCGTATACCAACCCGTGAATATCGCACAGCCAAACGTTTTCACGTTTGACGCCCATCTTGAGGAGCATGTTCAGACAGGCAATTCCCGCCGCCCCACCACCGGTCGAGACAATCTTGATGTCTTCAAATTTCTTGCCCGCCACGTGCAGCGCATTTTTGGCCGCGGCCCCCACAACGATGGCTGTGCCGTGCTGGTCGTCATGGAAAACAGGGATGTTCATCCGCTCGCGGCATATCCGCTCAACCACGAAACAGTCGGGCGCTTTGATGTCCTCAAGGTTAATAGCCCCGAATGAAGGCTCCATCGCGCAAACGATATCCGCCAGCTTTTCAGGGTCGGATTCGTCCAATTCAATGTCAAAACAGTCGATAGAGGCGAATTTCTTGAAGAGCACCGCCTTGCCCTCCATTACCGGTTTGGAGGCCAGCGCACCGATATTGCCCAGACCCAGAACAGCCGTCCCGTTGGTTACCACCGCCACCAGATTGCCCCGCGCGGTAAAGCGGGCTGCGTTGCTGGGATCGTCCTTGATCTCAAGGCAGGCTTCGGCCACGCCCGGCGAATAGGCCCGCGCCAGATCACGACCATTGGCCATGGGCTTGGTCGCTCTGATCTCAAGCTTACCGGGTTTGGGAAATTCGTGATAATCGAGAGCTGCCTGGCGCAGGTTCGGTTGGTCGGACATGGTGCCTCCCTGGCAAAATATGGTTTAGCGTTAAACCAGTTTTGACGCAGGGGCAAATTGTGATCGGTGCGGGTTTGATCACAATCCAATGTGCGCTGTCCCGCTTCGTTGCAGTCCGTTCACGCATTGCATCCCTCACCACCTTTGCGTTTATTTGGCGCGAAGAAGGAGGATCCGCATGTCTGAGATACGGGCCGAGATACGCCTGCCCACCAATGAATTGCGCGACGACATTCCCTTTTTCACAAAGGTATTGGGGATGCGGATGGACATGATCTATCCCGCCGATGACCCGAGCGTCGCGGTGTTTTCAGGCCATGGCCTACGTGTTCGCATCGAGGCTGGCGCGAACGAGCCGCCCGGCACCTTGCGCATTCTGACAGACGATCCCAATGGGTTTGCTGACGGCGTGCGTGAACTGACCGCCCCAAATGGCACGCGTGTCGAGATCGCAGAACTGAACCCGCCCCTGGTTTTGCCCGACACCATCCACAGCTTTGTCGTCCGCCGCCTCGCCGACCAGGCCCCTTGGGTTATTGGCCGCGCGGGCATGCACTATCGCGATCTGATCCCGGATCGTCTGGGCGGTTCAATCATCGCAAGCCACATCCGCATCCCCGATGGCGGCCCAGTGCCCGATATGGTGCATTACCACACGGTCGGGTTTCAATTGATCTTTTGCTACCGAGGCTGGGTGGACCTCGTCTATGAAGATCAGGGGGAGCCCTTCCGTCTCCACGCAGGCTGTTGCGTGATCCAACCGCCCGAAATCCGGCACCGGGTTTTGTATGCCAGCGACAATATCGAAGTGATCGAGATTGGCGTGCCAGCCGAACATGTCACCACCATTGACCACGAGATGAATCTGCCCAACGGTCCGGCCAACCCGGACCGCCGGTTTCAGGGTCAACGCTTTGTCCACCACAAGGTGGACGAGGCCACTTGGGCCCCTTTCCGCCTGCCGGGGTTTGCGGCCCGTGACACCGGGATCAGCGATGGCACACAAGGGGTCGCTGGTGTTCAGGTGGCCAAACGCAGTGACGGCCCGACGGCATGGGCAGTTCATGACAGCGACATCCTGTTCACCTTTGTGATGGAGGGCACAATGACCCTTGAGGGGGAGGGCCGCGATCCTTTCCCCCTGTCACCCGGCGACGCCTTTGTTATTCCACCCGGGATGGCAACGCGCTATGCAGAGCCTTCGACTGATTTGGAACTGCTGGAGGTGTCACTGCCGGGCCGCTTTACGACCCATATGCAGACGCCAAAGGACGGGACATGAGGACCTGACATGAGTGCTTTGAAAGATGCCGCTATGGCTGTGCGCGAGAACGCCCATGCGCCCTATTCCAACTTTCAGGTGGGTGCCGCGATCCGCGCGGCCTCTGGCACTGTTTATGTGGGCTGCAACGTCGAAAATGTGGCCTATCCCGAAGGGACCTGTGCCGAAGCGGGCGCAATTGCGGCCATGGCGGCGGCAGGCGAATACCGGATCACAGAGGCCTATGTGGTCGCAGGCAGCCCCATGCCCGTGACCCCCTGCGGCGGATGCCGCCAGAAACTGGCTGAATTCGGTGCGGGCGACGTGGTTGTAACCATGGCCACGACGGGGGGCATTGAGCAGTCGATGACCCTCGCCGAGTTGCTGCCCGGCGCTTTCACCACGGCCCACATGGATGGCGAGGCATGAGCAACGCCCGCGCCATCATCGCCAAGCTGCGCCAACGCCAGACGCCCAACCGCGAAGAACTGAATTGGTTCGCTCAAGGTTTGGCTGATGGTACCGTGACCGACGCACAATCAGGGGCCTTTGCCATGGCCGTATGCCTGAACGGGCTGGGCGATGTGGGCCGTGTGGCCCTCACCATGGCGATGCGTGACAGTGGGCGCGTACTAGAGTGGGATCTGCCCGGGCCAGTCCTCGACAAACACTCCACCGGCGGCGTTGGGGATTGCGTGAGCCTCGTGCTGGCCCCCGCCATGGCGGCTTGTGGCGCTTATGTGCCGATGATTTCCGGGCGTGGACTGGGCCATACAGGCGGCACGCTGGACAAGTTGGACGCGATCCCCGGCGTCAGCACGCAACTGAGCGAGCGCCGCTTGCGCGACACCATTGCCAAGGCGGGCTGCGCCATTGTAGGCGCATCCGCCGATATCGCCCCTGCGGACAAACGGCTTTATGCGGTGCGCGATGTGACCGCCACGGTGGAAAGCCTTGACCTGATCACGGCCTCGATCCTGTCCAAGAAGCTGGCGGCGGGCCTCGATGGCTTGGTGCTGGACGTCAAAACCGGTTCTGGCGCGTTCATGAAGGACATGGACGAGGCGCGCGGCCTTGCCGAAGCATTGGTCAAAACCGCCAATGCCGCAGGGTGCAAAACCACCGCCCTGATCACTGACATGAGCCAACCGCTGGCCCCCGCCCTTGGCAATGCCTTGGAAGTGGCCGAGGTGATGCGAGTTCTGACGGGCCGTGCGGCGGGTCCCCTGGTCGAGATTGCAGCCGCCCTCGGCGGCGTTCTGCTGGCCAATGGTGGATTGGCAAAGGACGTGCAGGCGGGCGCTGATGCCATTGCGGCAGTCATCAAGGATGGGCGCGCGGCTGAACGGTTCGGGGCCATGGTCGCGGCGATGGGTGGGCCAGTGCAATTTGTTGAAAACTGGCCGCGCTTTCTGCCAGAGGCGACCGTCATCCGCGAAGTCAGCGCTCAAAGCACGGCTTTTATCACCGCCATTGATGGCGAGGCTCTTGGCCTCGCAGTCGTGGACCTGGGAGGTGGCCGCGCAGTGGAAAGCGACCAGATCAACCCGGCTGTGGGCTTGTCGGACGTGGTGCGTCTGGGCAGCAAAGTGGCCAAGGGCCAGCCTTTGGCCGTCATTCACGCCGCCCGCCCGGCAGATGCGGATCGGGCCGAGGCTGCGCTGCGGCGCGCGATTTCCACTGGGCCGCTGGCCCCCGCAACCCCAGACCTGATCGCGGATCGGATCGGCTGATGGCGCGCGCGTTCCTCGTGGTCATGGACTCCGTCGGTATCGGCGGGGCACCGGACGCAGGCGACTATTTCAATGGGGATGTCCCGGACACCGGCGCAAACACACTGGGCCATATTGCCGAGGCTTGTGCAGCAGGTCAGGCCAATGAGGGGCGCAGCGGCCCGCTGTACCTGCCGCATCTGGAACGACTGGGCCTTTGGGATGCGATGGCGCTGGCGGCGGGTGAAACCGTTGCGCCGGGCCCCTTTGGAGCGGCGACAGAGGTATCGCGCGGCAAGGACACGCCATCCGGCCATTGGGAACTAGCCGGGGTGCCCGTGCCTTGGGACTGGCACTATTTCCCAGATACTCAGCCTGCTTTTCCCAAAGACGTGGTCGCGGCTGTTTGCACGGCTGCGGGCACCTCGGGGATATTGGGCAATTGCCATGCTTCGGGCACCGAGATCATTGCCCGGCATGGGGTGGCCCACATAGAGACTGGCGAACCCATTTGCTATACCTCGGCGGACTCTGTGTTTCAGATTGCCGCTCACGAAGAACACTTTGGCCTCGACCGGCTTTTGCGCCTGTGTGAAGCCGTCGCGCCCATGCTGCATGAGATGCGCGTCGGTCGGGTCATTGCGCGGCCTTTCATCGGCACGCCCGGCGCCTTTGAGCGGACAGCACACCGCCGCGACTATGCCATCGCACCACCCGCGCCAGTCCTCAGCAATTGGGTGCAGGACGCAGGCCACCATGTTTTTGGGGTTGGGAAGGTTGGCGATATCTTTTCCATGCAAGGGTTTGACGAGGTCCGCAAAGGGCCCGATGCCACGTTGATGGAGCATCTGTCTGACCTCGTGGACACAGCCGAAGAGGGTAGTCTCACCTTTGCCAATTTTGTCGAGTTTGACAGCCTCTACGGCCACCGACGTGATGTGGCGGGCTATGCCCGGCATCTGGAGTGGTTTGACGCGGCCCTGAGCAAGGTGCTGGCCCGGATGCGCCCGGACGACATGATGGTTTTGACAGCAGATCACGGCAATGACCCGACCTGGGTGGGCACCGATCATACCCGCGAACGGGTGCCCGTTTTGGTGTCTGGTGGTCACGAAAGCGCGTTGGGGCCTTTGGGCTTTGTCGATGTGGCGTCCATCGTGGCGCGCCATCTGAGCGTTTCACCAAAATGAGCGCCTGACGGCGCACATGATTTTTGCCGCGCATCCGCGCGGGATGAGGGGCTGTCTACCCCTCAAACACCCCGAGGATATTTTTGACCAGAAGAAACCACCCCGTTGTTTCTGGCGCGCGGACGCGGCACAAGGGGGCCGATTTTGCACAAGGAGCGCATGCCATGTCTGACCATCTCACGATCGTTGATCACCCTCTGGTTCAGCACAAACTGACCATCATGCGCGATCGTGACACGCCCACCGCAGTGTTTCGCCAGCTTTTGCGCGAGATCAGCCAGTTGTTGGCCTATGAGGTGACCCGAGGCTTGGAGATGACCACCAAGCGCATCAACACACCCATGGCAGAGATGGACGCCCCCACACTGGCCGGCAAAAAGCTGGCGCTGATTTCGATCCTGCGCGCGGGCAATGGGCTACTGGATGGCGTGTTGGAGTTGATCCCCTCGGCCCGCGTGGGATTTGTCGGTCTTTACCGGGATGAAGAGACCCTGCAGCCGGTACAGTATTACTTCAAAGTGCCCGAAGCGATGGAAGACCGCGTCGTCATTGCCGTCGATCCGATGCTCGCCACTGGTAATTCTTCGGCGGCGGCGATTGACCTGCTCAAGCAGAGTGGGGCAACGAATATCCGCTTTTTGTGCCTGCTGGCCGCACCTGAGGGAATCGCCCGCATGAAAGAAGCGCATCCGGACGTGCCCATCGTCACAGCGGCGGTCGATGAGCGGTTGAACGAGGTCGGTTACATCGTTCCAGGCCTGGGCGATGCCGGCGATCGCATGTTTGGCACCAAATAGCGCCCCTTCCGCTTTACTCAGAGCGTGCTTTCAGGCATCGTTCCTCCCATATCTTGTGGGGGATATGATGAAAGTTACAAGAGTTGTTGCCGTTGCTGTTACAATAGCATCGTTTGGGGTTGGTTTGTCTCATGCGCAAAACCTGCGCGATGTGCAGGCCCCGGCAGAGTTTCCGCCCGCCTCGTACAAAGGCACCCAATATGTGGACAGCAAGGGTTGTGTCTATATTCGCGCGGGCATTGACGGCAATGTCACCTGGGTGCCGCGCGTCAACCGCCAACGCCAGTTGTTGTGTGGTCAGACCCCGAGCCGTGTAGCGCAAGGCGCGCCCGCAGCAGCCCCAGCGGCTGCTGCACCTGTTCAGATCACTGTGGCCCCGCCCGCACCTGCCCCCGCGGCCCAAGCGCCTGCGCCCCGGGTCGCCACCGCTCCTGCGGCCAAGCCCGCGCCTGTCAAACCGGCGCCGACCCCACGGGTTTCGACCACCCCCGCGCCCAAGCCTGCCCCCCGCGTCGTTGTGCGTCGTCCAGCGGTAGTGGCCCCAGTCGCGCGCCCCACGCCAGCACCCAAAGTGGTCAAGGCCCCACCGGCAAAAGCAGCACCTCAACCCCGCACAGTGGCCAAAACTGACACGGTGCGCACCCGGCAAGCCGCTTGTCCGGGTGCGTCGCCCATCAGCCAACGCTATATCAATTCGGGCACCGATCTGCCGGTTCGCTGTGGCCCACAGACCATTCGGCCCGTTGCAGATGCCGCCACCACTGCAACGGCTGGCACCGTTGTGACCCAACAGACCCGAGTTGTGCCCCGCCATGTCTATGACAACCGCCGCGCCGACACCGTCACCCAACCGCCCGCCGGATATCGTGCCGTCTGGGAGGATGATCGGTTGAATCCGCGCCGTGCGGAACAGACCCTTGAAGGGATTGCACGCAGCCGTCTGATCTGGACCCAGACTGTGCCCCGGCGTCTGATTGAGCGTAACACCGGCCGTGATGTGACCAGCACCGTGGCCCTCGTCTATCCCTATACCGATATGGCCACGCAACAGCGTGATCTGGGCACCGTCACAATCGTCCGCCGTGACGGTCTGTTGATGAAACGGATTGTGCGCAATGGATCAGCGCCCGTCAGACAGCCCACCGTGTCCACCCGCTCTGCTCCGGCGCCGGTAATCCAACCCAAAGCGAAAGCGCAGGCACAACCGGCTAAGCCAAAGGCTGTGACCCGTGGACAATATGTTCAGGTTGGTATGTTTGGCAGTGACGCCAATGCCAAGGCTGCGGCCCAGCGTTTGGCCAGGACCGGATTGCCCGCCCGTATGGGCACCCTCAAGCGTGGCGGCAAATCCTATCGCCTGGTGTTGGCAGGGCCCTTCGATAGCGCCGAAAAGACACGGCGCGCTTTGGGACAGGCGCGGCAAGCCGGGTTCAACGACGCCTTTGTGCGCAAGTGACCTCAGCTTTCGCAAATCGCCTGCAACTGTAGCCACTGGGCGTCGCGCATGATGGGGTCCGGCACTGTGCCACCCATTGGATCGGCCTCGATCAGATCAAGCGTTTCCTCGCCTGAGATGTCGCGCGCGCGCGCGTAGGGCGTGCTGCGCACTTGCGCGTCGGCAAAGGCTGGAAGCAAGTCTTCGGCGGGCACAAAAGCCATCGGATTGGCAAGCCGTGCCTCGGCAAATGCGTCAAGCGCGCGTTCAGGCATCACCCCCGTCGTCAACAGCGTTGCCGTGGCCCGCGTACCTGCATGTTCGAGCACCTGACGCAACGGATGGACGGCCGTGCTCCGCACCTTCTCGGCCAGAACATAGCCTGCGGCGACATCAGGTTCTTCGAAATCCTCAACGAGCGCGCGGTTCAACAGAACCGTGCCTCCGGGCAATGACAGCGCCTCGCGCACACCGCCGGGCAGGATTACAACGCGGGCAACGCCAGTGCGGCCTGCCAGCGCCTTGAGCGCAGGTGCGGCTTCGGTACTGCGGCACGGGGGGCCCGAGACCCGTTCGATCCGCGCCAGCAGGGCGATGCCGATTTCGGCCTCTTTCACCGGCGGTACGACCCTGAGCGCATGTTCAACCAACGCACCCGGCAACCAGAAGATTGCCAGCGCCGCCACGGCAGAGCCTGACAAAGCAGCCCCCAACCAGCGCAACCGCCCGGGCCGTGGGCGTGCCTTGGCTACGGCCTTGCGCAAAGTGTCAATCGCAGTGATCATTTCCGCCTCAGCAGCGTCAAGATCGAGTGTTTCGTCCGGGTCGCCATCTGGGAAAAAGGTGGCGCCTGTGCCCTCGGGCGGCGCCCTTTCGATGGCCGCCAGTGACCAATGGGTGAGAGCTGTGTCATTCAGATCCGAGATCACAAGCGTCGCATCCCCGATGGACACGACGACTTCGCGCCGTTGCGCGGTCGGGCTGGGGCGCCACAGGCCCGTCGCTTCGAGCCGATCATATTTGCTGAGTGCTGTCATGCGTGCCAACTGCTCGGGTCTTAATGCCCAGTGGGTAAGCGTAGCACGCGCGCCTCAGCAGGCCAAGCGATCACGCAGTGCCAGCCGTGGCGGACCAATGGGTACGCCTAACAGCGTTACCGCAATCCGTTGTCGTTTGCCTCGGCTCGTTCGCCTGGTTCCGGCGTCAGACCGTACGGTGCAGCAATCCGCCAGACATGATCAGGCACCATGTTCTTCATTTTGGCGGGCATCGCTTGGCGCAGATGCAGGATCGTCTCCGCGGCTTTCATCTCGACCCGAGTGCGCGCAAATTCCAGCCCCCGCGGCCCCGTGCGCGGCTGCAACCAACTGACGATGGGGCGGACCCAGTTCGGCATCCTACGCAACGGCAACCCGCCTGCCGCACGGGCGGTGTTGGCGATGAACCCTTTGACAGCCGCCTGCCGTTTGCCGCGTGACCCGACGGGTTCAAGAACGATCCGGTCGCCGAGGCTTTGCAGCATCTCGGCCCCACGCGCGTTGCGCACGATCACCCATTGATCGCCCTCGCCAGCCATATACCCCACCGTGATGTCCGCCAGCACATTGGTGTAGTCCACGCAGGTGCGGCACGTGAGTGGGAAGAAATCTGAAGCCAAGTCAGAGATAGGCAATTGAAGAAAGGGGATCAGCCGCTCCCGCCCGTCATCAAAGCGGATTTCGACGCGGTAGTCGGCCCGAAACTCAAGATAGCTGATGCTGTCAGGATCTTCGTCCAGCAAGCTTAGGAAGGTGTGAAAATTTTCGGTTGTGGTGTTGTCAGAACAGGGCGTACCAATGACGTAGAGGCGGTCGAAACCAAGGTCAGCTTCGAGTTTGCGCAGTGCATAGACTTGGCATGGTATACCTATGACGGCGAGGCGGGCAAAGCCGCGCTCCTGAGCCTCTTCCAGCAAAGCCAGCAAGGGGGCATAGCCCATGCGCATGCCGCGTGCACGGCTCATATCGGCGGCCTCGGTGATCAAGGCGGGTTGGGGTTTCCAGCGGTCCTTGGCATCGGGCACCATTGTCAGAACCGCATCGACCTTGCCGGTTGCCAGCAGGTCAGCCGCCAACCCCGTCGTGATCCCCGTCCATTGCGCGCCTTTGGCCGGGGTAGCCATCCGGGCGCGATGCATCGCCTGCACAGGGCCAAAAAACAGCTCGTCCCCCTGCCCGCGCGCGCGACCGTGCACGACCTGTTCCATCGCCGGATAGTTGGGCTTGATAAACTGGCATGCCGCTCCGCATGCCGACGGATCGGCCATGCGCGAGACACCGCAATCGGTGCACAAACTGCGCGGCGCCGGGTCGCGCAGGCTCATGTGAATTGTTCCGAGATCAAACGCTCTTCGAGCCCGTGGCCCGGGTCGAAAAGGATGCGATGGGATATGCTGGGCTCTGATCGTATCTCGACCGCCGCCACACTGTCAAAAGACCGCGAATCCGCCTCGGCCATTACTGGGCGCTTGTCGATCTCAAGCACGTCAAAGCGGACATGGGCCGTCTTTGGCAAAAGCGCCCCACGCCACCTGCGGGGGCGAAAGGCGGCCACAGCGGTGAGCGCGAGCACATCAGAGCCAATGGGTAAAACCGGCCCGTGCGCCGAATAATTATAGGCTGTTGAGCCCGCAGGTGTTGCAACCAGCGCACCATCACAGACCAGTTCGTCCATCCGCAGCCGACCATCGACGGTGATCCGCAGCTTGGCCGCTTGGGGACCTGCACGCAGCAGCGACACCTCGTTGATGGCCAGCGCCTTGTGCGCATAGCCGTTCTTGTCCCACGCTGTCATCGACAGGGGGTTGATTTCGGCCTCTTCTGCGGCATGCAAACGGTCGGTCAGCCCGCTTTCGGCATATTCGTTCATCAAAAAGCCGATTGTGCCCCGGTTCATACCGTAAACAGGCACGCTGAGGTGTTCGGTGTCGTGCAAGGTTTGCAGCATAAAACCATCGCCACCCAAGGCCACAATGACCTCTGCCTCGTCCAACGGAACGTTGCCATAGCGCCCAATCAGGGTGGCCCGTGCCGTCTGGGCCACGGCCGCCCGGCTGGCCGCAAAGGCGATCCTGAGGCTCATTCACGTTTCCTATTGCCGACGTTCTGCGCCAAAAGAACCATATAATTTCGCAGCTTACCAGCGTTGCCGCATCTTCCGCTCACAAAGTCGCTTTACATCCTTTGCCATCGCTGCGGTTTCCGATAGGAAACGGCGCAAGTTTACACCGATTCATGCCCCCGAAAAGGAGAGTGTCGATGAATGCGACGCACCGCACCGATGGTTTTTTCACCCAGTCCCTGGCCGACCGTGATCCCGAGCTGTTTGGCACGATCCGCGATGAGCTGGGCCGCCAGCGCGACGAGATCGAGTTGATCGCATCCGAGAATATCGTGTCCCAAGCCGTGCTTGAGGCGCAAGGGTCGGTGATGACCAACAAATACGCCGAGGGTTATCCAGGCCGTCGCTATTATGGTGGTTGCCAGTATGTGGATGTCGCCGAAACACTGGCGATCGAGCGGGCCAAGCAGCTTTTCGATTGTGGCTTTGCCAACGTCCAGCCGAACTCGGGCTCTCAGGCCAACCAGGGTGTGTTTCAGGCACTCTTGCAACCTGGCGACACTATCCTCGGCATGTCGCTGGACGCAGGCGGCCACCTGACCCACGGCGCCAAGCCCAACCAGTCGGGCAAGTGGTTCAACGCCATCCAATATGGCGTGCGTCGCGACACCCTCGACATCGACTATGACCAGATGGAAGCGCTGGCGCTTGAGCACAAACCCCAGATGATCATCGCGGGCGGTTCGGCCATTCCGCGCCAGATCGACTTTGTCCGCATCCGCGAGATTGCGGACAAGGTGAGTGCCTATGTGCTTGCCGACGTGGCTCACTTTGCCGGTTTGATCGCCGCTGGATTGTACCCCAACCCGATGCCCCATGTGCATGCGGCGACCACCACAACCCACAAGACCCTGCGCGGCCCCCGTGGCGGCATGATCCTGACCAATGACGAGGCCCTGGCCAAGAAGTTCAACTCGGCCATTTTCCCCGGCATTCAGGGCGGCCCGCTGATGCATGTGATCGCGGCCAAGGCTGTGGCCTTTGGCGAGGCGTTGGACCCGTCCTTCAAGCTATACCAAGAGCAGGTGATCAAGAACGCCCAGGCATTGGCCGATCAGCTGCACAAGGGCGGGTTGGACACCGTGACCCACGGCACCGACACGCATCTGATGCTTGTCGACCTGCGCCCCAAAGGGGTCAAGGGCAACGCCACCGAGAAGGCCCTGGGCCGTGCCCATATCACCTGCAACAAGAATGGTGTGCCCTTTGACGACGAAAAACCGATGATCACATCCGGTATCCGTCTGGGATCGCCTGCGGGCACGACCCGCGGATTTGGCGAACCTGAATTCCGCCAGATCGGGGACTGGATCAACCAGATCGTGGACGGCTTGGCCGCGAATGGTGAGGACGGCAATAGCGCGGTCGAAGATCGTGTAAAGGCCGAGGTTGGCGCTTTGTGTGCCCGCTTCCCACTCTATCCAAACCTATAAGATTTCGGACCCCGCGATGCGCTGGCATGGCGGGGTTCGCCCCTGACTACAGCGCCAGATCCTGCATCAACTCTTCTTTGGAATAGGCATCCTTGGCAACCCGCCGTTTGACGCGCCCCCCTTCCATCAACACAAAATCATCGCCCAGCGCATAAGCGAAATCGGCGTTCTGTTCGACCAGGACGATGGCCATCTCGCCTTGGGTCCTGAGCAGGCGCAAAGCATCGCCAATTTGGTCTATGACATTGGGCTGAATGCCCTCGGTCGGCTCGTCCAACAACAGAACCTTGGGCCGCGTTATCAGCGCCCGCGCGATGGCGAGTTGCTGCTGCTGGCCGCCGGATAGGTCGCCACCGCGCCGCGCCTGCATGTCACGCAGCACCGGAAAGAGGTCAAAGATGTGGTCCGGCACGCCGTGATCCGCCTTGGGCAAGCAGGCAAAACCGGTCTCAAGGTTTTCCTGCACGCTCATCATCGGGAACACTTCGCGCCCTTGCGGGACATAGGCGATGCCTGCGCGCGCGGCGTCAAAGGCGGTGACCGTGCGCATCGGTTTGGCATCTACCTGCACCGCGCCGCCAGAGGCCGGGTGCCGCCCCGCGACGGCCTTGAGCAGGCTCGTCTTACCCACCCCGTTATTGCCCATCAGAGCCGTAATCTGCCCCTGTTTGGCAGCAAAGGAGATGTCATAAAGGATCTGGCTTTGCCCGTAGTGCAGATCAAGATTTGCAACATCAAGCATGGGCACGCCCCAGGTAAACGTCGACAACCGTCTTGTTCGAGGTGACATGATCGAGGCTGCCTTCGGCGAGCACAGACCCTTCATGCAAAACCGTCACTTTGCACCCCAATCTGCGCACAAATTCCATGTCATGTTCGACCACGACAACGGCGCGCGTCTCGGCCGCGCGGCGCAGAATGTCTGTGGTTTTCTCGCGCTCCTCCACCGTCATGCCCGCCGCCGGTTCATCGACCAAAAGCAGCTTGGGGTCCTGAGCCAGCAGCATCCCGATCTCAAGCCATTGCTTTTGGCCGTGACTCAACTCGCCTGCCGTGCGGGTCAGTTGATCGCTCAGGCCGATCTCGGTCGCGATCTCTTCGATCCGGGCGGCGTTCTCGGGCGTCTTTTTATGCATCAAAACGGCAAACGGCCCACGCGGGTTTTTCAGCGCCATAGCGAGGTTCTGGCGCACGGTCTGATCCTCAAACACGGTGGGTTTCTGGAATTTACGGCCAATGCCCTCACGGGCAATCTGGCTTTCGGACATGCCCAGCAGCGAGGTGTTCTTGTCACCCCAGATCACGCTGCCCTCGTCCGGCTTTGTCTTGCCCGTCACGATGTCCATGAACGTGGTCTTGCCCGCCCCGTTCGGCCCGATGATGGCGCGCAGCTCGGCCTCGGCGAACTGGACCGACAGGTTGTTGATCGCGCGAAAGCCGTCGAATGTGACTGTGACGCCAGAGACCTCCAAAAGCGTACTCATGGCTGTTTCCTCACCAGATAGTCAAAGAGCCCGCCGATGCCCTTTGGGAAGAAGAGCGTGACGGCGACAAAAGACACGCCAAGCAGTACAAGCCACCAATCCGTCCATTGGATCGTGTAGAACCCTAGGTTTATAGGCGGTGCCCCACCGCCGGTGAACCAACTGGAGAGCAGCGAGACGAACGCCGCGCCGATGACCGCGCCATAAAGCCGCCCGCGCCCGCCGATGGCCACCCAAACAGCTAGGTAAATGGAAGCGATGGGTGCGATCTCTCCGGGGTTGATGATGCCCGCTTGCGGGTAATAGAGCGCGCCCGCGATGCCAGCCACGATGGCCGTGATGGTGAAGATGAAAAGCTTGTAGCTTTCCACGTGATATCCCAGAAACCGCACGCGCGCCTCATTGTCTCTGATCCCTTTGACGACGCTTCCCATCTTGCCAGACACAATCCAGGCGAAGAACACGTAGCCAGCGGCCAGCGCAAAGGCAGAGGCGAGGAAGAAGACGATGGAGATGGTCGCCTGCGGCGTGTCCTCGAACCCGGGGATGTTTTGCAGGCCCGAGAGGCCGTTGTTGCCGCGCAAGCCGCTATCATTCTGAAACAGGTAAAGGGCGAGGGCGAGCGTCATCGCCTGCGTCAGAATCGACAGGTAAACGCCCGTAACCCGGCTGCGGAAGGCCAACCAGCCAAAGACCAGCGCGAGGAGGCCCGGAACGAGAACAACCATCAGCAGCTGCAGAAACAGGCTGTCGGCAAAACCCCAGATCATGGGAAATTCCGAACTGCCCACCACGCCGAAAATCTGATTGCCGATGGCGTCCGATATTTCCTGCGGTGTAGGCGGGATGGTCTGGGCCATTAGGTTCGGCACCACGATGGCCTCCGTCCGCGCATACATCAGCCACATGCCGATGGCGTATCCGCCGATCCCGAAAAAGGCGAAATGGCCAAGCGACAGTATCCCGCAATAGCCCCAGACCACGTCCATAGCGATGGCAATGAGGCAAAGGCAGAGCGTCTTGCCCAGCGTCTTGACGAAAGAGGTGGAGATCAGGCCGACCCCCGTCGCCTCGGACATCAGCGTTACGATGGCCGTGAACAAGCCCAGAGCGGCAAGGAACCACAAGACTGAAGGATTACGGGCGATGAAGGTGTTTTGCATGGGATCAGTCCGCCGCCGCCCGTCCCTTGAGGGCAATGATGCCCTTGGGTCGGAATTGGATGAAAAGGATGATGAAAAGGATCATATAGGTCTGTGCCGCCAGCGTGTTGGACGGGTTCAACCACTCGATCCCTTTTTGCAGGAAACCGATCATCGATGCCCCCAAGAGCGTCCCCCAGACATTGCCGACCCCGCCGACAACGACCGTCATAAAAGATTGGACGATATAGTCGGTGCCCATTTCAGACGTCACCTTGGCATAAAGCCCGATGGCCACGCCCGCGATGCCAGCGATACCTGACCCAAGGCCAAAGGTCAGCATATTGATCCGATCGGGATTGATACCCATGGAGGCGGCCATACCGGGGTTTTGCGTGACGGCGCGGACTTCCAGCCCCAGCCGGGTCCGTTTCAGAACGTAAAGAATGAGGGCAAGGAACAAGAGTGCCAGAATGAAGATTGCGATGCGGATATAGCTGATCTGGATTACGTCAGAGATGACCCACGCCCCGTCGAGCCAACCGGGTGAGGTCAACGGGCGGGCCTGGGTGCCAAAGATGTTCTTGGCCAGTTGTTGCAATGCGATTGAGATGCCGAAGGTGGCCAACAGCGTCTCCAACGGGCGGTGATAGAGGTGGCGGATCACCAACCGCTCCATCGAAACACCTGCGCCGAAGGTGATTGCAAAGGCCAGCGGCAGCGCCACGATGATCGACAAAGTGTAATCCGGGATGAACAGCTGGACGACATAGCCTGTGTAAGCCCCCATCATGATGAATTCACCATGCGCCATATTGATGACGCCCATCACGCCAAAGGTGATGGCAAGGCCGATGGCCGCGAGGAAATAGATCGACGCAAGCGACAACCCGTCCAGCGCCAGATCCGCGGCCTGAGCAAAGGCGACGCGCTGCTCGACGGACGCCAGTGCCGCCTCGGCTGCCGCAGTAATCGTTGGGTCAGCTTCGTCATAAGTCTCAAAGAACACATGAGCCGCGATTGCCGCATCACGATCCGAAACAGTGACCAACGAGGCAACCAGCCCAGCATCCGCCAGTTGGGCATAGGCCGCCTCGCGCATTTGATCCGTACCAAGCTGGGCAACAGGAACATCACCAACACGCCCTTCGACCACATTTGCCTCAAGGGCAGCGCGGATCACATCTGGAGGCGTGCGTGACGGCGCAAGCTCAGCCTCGACCAATTGTGCATAAAACCCATCAGGGTCAATCATCGGATCAAGAACACGGGCGATGTTACCTTCAGGCTCAGACGCGCTGACCCCCGGTTCGGTCGTGAGAATTTGGTTCAACACGCTGCGCGCCTCGACACTGGTGTCGCTGGACAGGCTGTTGATTGCAGCGATCCTGTCGGCGGGGTCGTCCGCAAAACGCGCGGAAAGGAAGTTTGCAAGTTGGACTTTGCGGGCCTTGAGCGCTGCGTCAGGTTCGCCCTCAATGGACGCCAGGAGAGGGGCAAGCTGGGCCGCCTCGGGCCTGCGGGCAATGGAGGCGACGGCGGTTTCGCGACGCCCAAGATCAGGGTCGCTGAGCTGGAATTGGACAAGGGCCGTGCCAATGACCCTACGTACGCCGCCATTGGGGCGGATTTGGGTGAATTCGGATTTTAGGGCGAAGCTCGCCGCGCCTGTGTCGATATCCGTCAGGGCCAGATCATCGCCATCGGCATCGCCGATAAAGAACTGACCGTCATCACGCTGCCAAACGTTGCGGGCCGACCATTGTTCCAGAAAGACCGGGACTTGGGGCAGACCAGAAGCCACCAGATCATCCAGAGCCACACTGACAGACCGGCGAGAAGGCTTGGCGATTTCATCGGCGTGGACCTGCAAGATATCTTGCACGGTCTGAGCCTGCGCGGAAACGAATGTGCCTAGCCAGACGGCAAGGGCGAGAACGAGATAGCGCATGTGCGGCAGGCCTTTGGGGTATTGAACGCGCGGGGCAGCACAACAGCCGCCCCGCGCAAAACGTTTAGTAGTTCGAAGTCAACTGAACGCAGGTCTCGGTTTCGGTGTTGTACATGCCGCAACCCAGCTCTTTCCAATCCGACGTCAGAACGGCAGAAGCAGGCAGGAAATCGGTCCAGGCATCGCCGGGCACTTCGGCCGTTTGGCTGATGATGTCGAACTGACCTTCGGCTGTGATCTCGCCAATCAGGACAGGCTTGGCCAAGTGATGGTTGGGCAACATGACGGCGGTGCCGCCGGTCAAGTTCGGGAATTCCTGGCCATACATTTCGGCACGAACCGCATCCACATCCGTAGTGCCCGCCGCTGTGACTGCGTTGATCCACATGTTGAAGCCGATGTAGTGAGCCTCCATCGGGTCATTGGTCACGCGCTCTTCGCCGGCAAATGCTTTCCACGCTTCGATGAACTCGGCGTTGGCTTCGGATTCAGCCGACTGGAAATAGTTCCAGGCCGCCAGGTGACCGACAAGGTTCGAGGTGTCGAGGCCGGACAGCTCTTCTTCACCCACGGAGAAGGCCACGACAGGAATGTCGTCGGCGGAAATGTCAGCCGCCGCAAGTTCTTTGTAGAACCCGATATTGGCGTCACCGTTGATCGTCGAGATCACGCCAACCTGCTTGCCATCCTCACCCAGGGCCACAACGTCGCCCACAATGGTCGCCCAGTCGGAATGGCCAAATGGCGTGTAGTTCACAAAGATATCGTCGGCGGCAATGCCCTTGTCCTGCAGATACTGCTCAAGGATATTGTTGGTTGTGCGAGGATAGACATAGTCGGTGCCCAAGAGCGCGAATTTCTCGACGCCCAGTTCCTCAAGGAAGTAATCCACCGCAGGGATCGCCTGCTGGTTGGGGGCGGCACCGGTGTAGAATACGTTGCGCGAGCTTTCCTCGCCCTCGTATTGCACGGGGTAAAACATCAGGCCGTTCAATTCCTCAAGAACCGGCAGCGCGGATTTGCGCGACACCGATGTCCAGGAGCCGAAGATCACATCAACCTCGGACACGGTCAGCAACTCGCGGGCTTTTTCGGCAAAGAGGGGCCAGTCAGAGGCGGGGTCGACGACCACGGCCTCAATCTCGCAACCCAGAACACCGCCCTTGGCGTTTTGCTGTTCGATCAGCATCAGCATGGTGTCTTTGAGTGTCGTTTCGGAGATCGCCATGGTGCCGGACAGCGAATGCAGCACGCCGACCTTAACAGGGTCTGCGCATTCGGCGGCCACGAGGCTGGTTGAGGCCAGCAGTGCGCCCGTCACGTAAGAGGTAAGTTTCAGCTTTTGAGCCATGATTTATCAGGTCCCTGTTGTCGCTGCGGGGACCAAAGACGGCACAACAGCCGCTTTTGTCTACGACCCATCAGGTGTAGTCTGGGCCCGCAACAGTGATGTTGTAGTCGCGCGGTGGAGGTAATCTGCCAGGATGATCCGCCGCGCGGCGTTCGTACCCGTCGTTGGGCTCCATACCCTCTGCTTATGCCACGCGACATGACTAGCGACGGGATGGGCATGACCGCATCAAAGCCCGCATTTGCCTAAATGAATGCCTCAAAAAGGGCCGTTCGCCTATAAATTGAGCAACGCAAAAGCGTTAGATCGGCCCATTTTGGCCAACGACTGAGACAAACGAGTCGGTATGGCGTCAGATACAGTCACCTGAAACCCCACGCGTCTTAACCCGCGTTCGCAAAATCCACATGGATATGGTTGCCGTCGGGATCCCGGATATTGAACGCGATCAGCCCCGTTTCCTGAGACTCGGAACGCCGAAATGGCGTGGCTGTTTCGGTCAAACGTGCGGCAAACGCCTCGGGCACCCCAGAGGCGGTAAATGCAAAATGCTCAAGCTTGAGCGACAGCTCTGATCCTGCCCCGGGCGCGCCGTCCACTTCGACCAGATGCACGGCTGCCGTGTCGCCTGCATACATCCAGGCCCCGCCAAAACCGAAATCGGGCCGTTCGCCGCGGCGCAGCCCTAGAATATCTCGGTACCATGCAATCATCGCGTCCAGCTGTGCGGTGCGCAGGTTCACATGATCCAGTTTTTCAATCTGCATCTCTTAAGTCTTCCATTTGATCGAACAGCCAATGGACGGCGTCTGTTCCCTTGGCCCCTGCTCCGTTTTCGCGATTTGCACCATCGCATCGTACAACTCGCGCGGTTGCCCATCCGGCGGTGGTTCCAATTTGGATGCATCCAGACGGCCACGGTATTGCAGGCCCATATCCCGGCCAAAGCCAAAGAAATCCGGCGTACAAACGGCGCCATAGGCGTGCGCCACGGATTGGTCGACATCATGCAGATAGGGAAAGGGGAAATCGCGCTCTTGCGCCATCTTGCCCATGTTCTCAAAACTGTCAGCCGGATAGGCTACCGGATCATTAGAGCAAATTGCGGCCACGCCGATTCCGTGCTCTTGAACGTCGCGCACGTCACGGATGAGCCGGTCGAGGATGGCAATCACGAAGGGGCAGTGATTGCAGATGAACAGGATCAGCATTCCATTCGGCCCCGCCACGTCACCTCGCGAATAAGTCCGTCCATCGGTAGCCAGCAAGGCAAATTCCGGCGCGGGCCAGTCACAGTCGCAGATCGGCGGGGTCAGTGCGGCCATGGCATGTCCTGTTACATGATGCGGATTGGGCTGAGGCCGTCACTGTGCCAAGCCGGGTCGCAACAATCAACGGGGCAGCCTAGCCCTGCAGCGCCTTGACACCCACATCGCCCTGTGCCTGTTCACGGATCGCAAGCGCTGCCGCATGGGCACCTGCGGCGGTGGTGAAGTAAGGGATCCGGTCATAGAGCGCGATAGAGCGGATGGATTTGCTGTCCTCGACGGCCTGCGCGCCCTCGGTGGTGTTGATCACAAGCTGCACGCCACCGTCCTTCATCGTGTCGGTGACATCGGGGCGTCCCTCATAGACCTTGTTGACGGTGCCGCAGGGCACATCATTTTCGATCAACCATTTGGCCGTGCCGCGCGTGGCAATCATGGTAAAGCCAAGCTCTGTCAGGATTTTCGTAGCATCCAGCAATTGCGGGGTCTTGTCCGCATCCTTGATCGACACGAATGCACAGCCTTCGCCGGGCAGGACCATTCCCGCCCCCATCTGCGCCTTGAGGAAGGCGCGGCCAAAAGTCCGGTCCCAGCCCATGACCTCACCTGTCGATCGCATTTCTGGCCCCAGGATCGTATCGACACCGGGGAAACGGGCAAAGGGCAGAACCGCCTCTTTGACCGAGAACCACGGCATATTCGGATCGGCCAGCGTCAGCGGGTCGGCCAGCGGTAAGGTGCTGTCATAGCTTGCATCGGCATCATAAGGCGCGCGCTGCGGGAAGTTGGTCAACGGCTCACCGGCCATGACCCGCGCTGCGATGGATGCGATGGCGCTGTCGGTAGATTTGGCAACAAACGGCACCGTGCGCGAGGCGCGTGGGTTAACCTCGATCAGGAAAATCTCAGACCCTTGAATGGCAAATTGCACGTTCATTAGGCCGACCACGTTCAGGGCTTTGGCCAAGGCGTGAGTCTGCACTTCGATCTCTGCGATCAGGTCCTTGCTGAGCGAATATGGCGGCAGCGAACAGGCGCTGTCGCCCGAGTGGACGCCCGCCTCTTCGATATGCTGCATGATGCCTGCCACGTGGACGTTGGTGCCGTCACAAAGCGCATCGACATCCAACTCGACTGCACCCGCCAGATAGCTGTCAAGCAGCACGGGGCTGTCGCCCGACACCACAACCGCCTCGGAGATATAGCGGTTGAGCTGGGTCATATCCCGCACGATCTCCATCGCGCGACCGCCCAGAACGTAGGACGGACGAATGACGAGGGGGAAGCCGATATCTTCGGCGATCTCAAGCGCTTCGGCATCAGAATGGGCGATGCCGTTCTTGGGTTGTTTCAAACCGAGGTCCTGCACCAGACGCTGGAACCGCTCGCGGTCTTCGGCCAGGTCAATGGCGTCGGGACTGGTGCCCAGGATCGGGATACCCGCATCATGCAACTGCTGCGCAATCTTCAATGGCGTCTGACCGCCGAATTGCACGATGACGCCGTGCAGGGTGCCGTTGTCCTGCTCGACCCGCATGATCTCCATCACATGCTCGAAGGTCAGCGGCTCAAAATACAGACGATCCGAAGTGTCATAATCCGTGCTCACCGTTTCCGGGTTGCAGTTGATCATGATCGTCTCATAGCCCGCATCGGTCAGCGCATAACAGGCGTGACAGCAGCAGTAATCAAACTCGATCCCCTGCCCGATCCGGTTCGGACCACCACCCAGAATGACGACCTTTTTGCGGTCCGACGGGCGGGCCTCGCATTCTACGTCGCCGAACACGGGATGCTCGTAGGTCGAGTACATGTAAGGCGTTTGCGCCTCAAACTCGGCGGCGCAGGTGTCGATCCGTTTGAACACGGCGACAACGCCCAGGTTTTCACGGGCGCGGCGCACTTGCACTTCGTCCCGGCCCGTCAACGTGGCCAGACGGGCGTCGGAAAAGCCCATCATCTTCAGGGCGCGCAGGCCTTCTTCGGTCATGGGCAGGCCGTCCTTGCGAACCAGTGCCTCGGCATCGACAATCTCGCGGATGCGGGACAAGAACCAAGGATCGAACATGGTCACGCCGTGGATTTCATCGTCCGACAGCCCGTGGCGCATAGCCTGGGCGATCAGGCGCAAACGGTCGGGCGTCTGAACAGAAATCGCTTTGACGATGGCCGCATGATCGGGCGCGCCGGGGATGTCGATATCGTCGAGACCGGTCAGGCCCGTTTCCATCGATGCCAACGCCTTTTGCAGGCTCTCGTGGAAAGTCCGGCCAATAGCCATGACTTCGCCCACCGACTTCATCGCGGTGGTCAAAGTCGCCTCGGCGCCGGGAAACTTCTCGAACGCGAAGCGCGGGATTTTGGTGACGACGTAGTCGATGCTGGGTTCAAAGGATGCAGGCGTGACGCCGGTAATGTCGTTGTCCAACTCGTCCAGCGTAAAGCCAACGGCCAGTTTTGCCGCGATCTTGGCGATGGGGAACCCCGTGGCCTTGGACGCCAGCGCAGAAGAGCGTGAGACCCGCGGGTTCATTTCGATCACGACCATGCGCCCGTCTTCGGGGTTGATCGCCCATTGCACGTTCGAGCCGCCCGTTTCCACGCCGATCTCGCGCAAAACGGCGATCGAGTGGTTGCGCATGATCTGATATTCTTTGTCCGTGAGGGTCAGCGCGGGGGCGACGGTGATCGAATCGCCCGTGTGCACCCCCATCGGGTCCACGTTCTCGATCGAGCAGACGATGATGGCGTTGTCGGCAGTGTCGCGCACCACCTCCATCTCGTATTCTTTCCAGCCCAGCAGGCTCTCATCCACGAGGATTTGACCGACGGGGCTGGCATCCATACCAGACTTGCAAATCGCCATGTAATCGTCGCGGTTATAGGCCACGCCGCCGCCTGTGCCGCCCAGGGTGAAGGCGGGACGAATGATTGCAGGCAGACCGATGTCTTCAAGCGTCTCAAGCGCGATGGAAACGCCTGCGGCCAGGTCCTTGTTGCCGTTCTCATCCACCGGCGCGGTCACGATTGTGGCCCGGGGATTTTCAATGCCCAACCGGTCCATCGCTTCACGGAAAAGTTTGCGATCTTCTGCCATTTCAATGGCTTCGCGTTTGGCGCCGATCATTTCGACATTGTATTTGTCGAGCACGCCCATCTCTTCGAGCTGAAGGGAGGTGTTCAAACCGGTCTGACCACCCATGGTCGGCAACAGCGCGTCGGGCCGCTCCTTGGCGATGATCTTGGCGACGGTTTCTGGGGTGATCGGCTCGATATACGTGGCATCCGCCAGGCCCGGATCGGTCATGATCGTGGCCGGGTTCGAGTTCACCAGAATAACGCGGTACCCTTCCTCGCGCAGTGCCTTACAGGCCTGTGCACCCGAGTAGTCAAACTCGCAGGCTTGACCGATAACGATAGGACCCGCGCCGATGATCATGATCGACTGAATGTCGGTACGCTTTGGCATCGAAGGCCCCCCGGAATGTGCAAATTGTCCTGCGTTATAGGCATCGCGGGGGCAGGTGCAAGGGCGATAACGGGCGCATATTGCAGACATGCCACCATGCCCTCATGAACCGCGGGCGTTTTCGGCGGATTTATCGTGCGGCTCTTGATATGGTTGTGGTCATGCAAGGCAAAGGGCCGCGAAAATGAGCGTAGAAAACATCAATTTGAACTTTATCAACAAGTCAGCCGATACTAACAATTCAGGGATTGTGATCTATCAGCAGAATGTCGCAGTTGACTTCGACGAACTGACAGTTGCCTGGCGCGTGATCCAGAATGTCGGACAGCTGGACAATCATCGCTTTGTCTACCCAATCCTTTTCGATATGTCGGCGCGCGATTCCTATGGCAGCTATACGCCTCAGATCACGGCGGATAACGGAAACGCCTACGAAATGATCAATGATGGGTCGGGGGATATTTTGCGCCTTGCATCCAACACGGCGGCATCACCAAACGAGGTTCTTGCGCAAAACAACCTTCCGCAAGGGGCGATCGACATTTGTATTTACAGAGACGGCAAACTCTTGGCGCAAAAGACAGGCATCGCGCCATGCCAAAAGGCCGCGTTCCAATTTCAGCCGCGTCTCTATATCGGCGTTGCCTCTGGGGTTCAGGAAGGGGACGTGTTGAGCTCTGCCCTGCTCAGCCAGATCAACGGCCAGATCAACCTTTTTGGTATCAGCAGTGCAGACATTATCATGACCGGCGGGGGACCAAATGGCACACCATTTGACTTTCATCTAGAGAATATCGCCCATGACTGACGTGCCTTAGGTTTAAGCGCCACCGACGATTTTTCACGCAATCTGGCCAAACCCCGCCCGAGGCCACGTATTGTCAAAGTAGGGTGCACCCCTATGACCCGGCCAGTGCCGCGCTGGGTGTCGTCTTTGCCTTGGGTGACAAAGGGTCAGCTGGATATAGGTAATCCCGCGTCAGCGGCACGGCGTCCCGTTTATGCGCCAGCTGGAAGTGGTACACACCCTGCATCTGGTGTTCGAACGCGAGGATACAGACCGTCAGGTAATAGCGGAACATACGAATGAACCGGTCGTCATATATGGCACTTATCTCGTCGATGTGAGCGTCAAAGCGGTCGCGCCAATGGCGGATCGTCTTGGCATAGTGCAACCGCCACACCTCGATATCGGTCTGCCACAGGCCGGATTTTTCCATCGTCGGCGCAAGTTCGGACAGCGAGGGCACATAGCCCCCGGGAAAGATGTATTTGTTGATCCACGAACTGTGTGCCTGCGGCGGACCAGAGCGACCAATAGTATGGATCAGAGCAACCCCATTGGGATCAAGCAATTCGGCCACGCGCCCGAAATACTGACCGTAATTCGGCACCCCCACATGCTCCAGCATCCCCACTGACACGATGCGGTCAAAGGTACCTTGGGTGTGGCGATAATCCTGCAAGCGGAACTCGATCTGATCAGCCAACCCTGCCGCCTCGGCGCGGCCCTGTGCAGTGGCAAGCTGGTTTTCACTCAGCGTCACACCGGTCACTTGGCAGCCATAGTCTCGCGCCAATGTCAGCGCCATGCCCCCCCAGCCGCACCCGATATCGAGCACACGCATCCCCGGTTCAAGCCTCAGCTTGCCCGCGATATGGGCCTTTTTGGCGATCTGCGCCTGCTCAAGCGTCATGTCAGGGTCCGAGAAATAGGCGCAGGAATACTGCATGTCCTCATCCAGGAACATCGCGTATAGGTCATCCGAAATGTCGTAATGATGCGCCACATTTTTACGCGCAGTGCTGGGGGCGTTGTGCTGGATAAAGCGGCGCATATGAAACCGCGCGCGATTGGCCATCAGCATCCAAGGCGGCAGGCTACCCGCGTAACGGTTGCGAATGATGATCGCCAATGTGTCGTCCAGCGAACAGTTGAGGGGCGTGATCTTGCCGTCCATATATCCCTCGCCCAGACCCAGATCGGGGTTCAGGATCAGAGCACGCAAGGCCGCCGTTTCGGTAATCTGCAAATGGGCTTGAGCACCGGTATCGGGCCCATAGTCGCGTGTTGCACCATCAGGGTATGTTACCGATAGACGGTCTTGAACCATCATTCCGGTCAAGAAGCGATCCAGTAGCTTGTCCCACATAACACCGATCCTCACACGTCGACTGAACGTAAAAATGGGGCAGTCACCGGGTTTGCGTCAAGTCTTAGACATCGGGTGCGTCCAGATATGCCCTCACGGTGCCTTCAAATTCGCGTGGAAATTCAGCATGCAGCCAATGTCCGGCCTTCGGGATCTTGGCGAAACGGGCATTGGGGAAGAGCCCGGTGATCGTAGGCCGATAATCGCGCGCCACGTATTCGGACGCGCCCCCCGACAGAAACAGGACGGGGCCGTCATGACGGGTCTGCACTTCAGGAAAGCTCAATATCGCAGGCATATTCTGCGCCAAAGCATCCAGGTTGAACCGCCATTTCTTGCCCGCCACGTCCAGCGACTGGGTCAGAAAACTGCAAAGCGCCGGGTCGACGCCCAAATCGGCAAGTTGAGCATTGGCATCCGAACGCCGAGCAACCGCCCCAAGGTCAACGGCGCGCATGGCGTCAATAAACTGGATCTGGCTATGGCTGTAGGCAACGGGCGCAATATCGCCAACCACAAGGCGGCGCAGCGTTTCGGGGCGGGTCAGCGCCAGCATCATTGCGGCCTTGCCCCCCATCGAATGGCCCACAACGTCCATCGGCGCGCCGATATGGTCGATGACTTCGGACAGGTCCAGTGCCAGGTCCTCATAGCCATGGGCGTCTGACCAGAAACTGTACCCGTGGTTGCGCATATCCACGGTGACAACCTTTCGCGTGTCAGACAACCGTTTGGCAATGACGCCCCAATTCCGGCCCGAGCCATAGAGGCCATGGGCAATCAACAGCGGTGTTCCCGTGGCGGAACCGAACTCTGAATAGGCTAGCATGGCCGGAGCCTTAGCCCGAAACGGGCCCCACGACCAGAGGGATTGAGGCGCAGCACAGTGCCGGATAAGAGTATCCCATGGAAACCCAACAAAGCATAGACGCCCGTGCCACCCGCGTCCTGCGCGGTTTGGAAACAGCCTATGGCGTAAGAGCGACAACTCTCGCCAAGGCGCTGCGCAAGACAGGGCGTCGTCTGCCCAAGCGGCTCCAAAACGAGGCGGAACGGATCGTCAAGGCGCAAGGCTTGGGCGGGCACCCAAAGCTGATGCAACAGGTGGATGGCGCGGCGCTGGACACGGCCGAAGCCAAAGTGGTCGCACATCTCAAGACCATCGACCGTGCCGATCAGC
This sequence comes from uncultured Tateyamaria sp., assembly GCF_947503705.1. Taxonomy (GTDB): domain Bacteria; phylum Pseudomonadota; class Alphaproteobacteria; order Rhodobacterales; family Rhodobacteraceae; genus Tateyamaria. The sequence continues at coordinate 441,778 of NZ_CANNES010000002.1, forward strand.
GCAAGGGCCGGATGATGGCCGTGGCGGGCGCCATCGTATTCAATTTGCTGCTGGTCGGCGCAGGCTTCGTCGCGTGGATGGTGTGGGCGGACATACTTTAGATCTACGTCGCCGCAAATCCGCGTGCTTTGCGAAATGATACCAGCTTGCGGCTTTTCTCGTCCCACAAGTCCAGACCGGCGCATTTGAAACTCTGCATCAGGGTCATGCGGCTGCACTCCACCAGTTCCTCGTGGTCGCGCAGGACCTCTGGCAGACGGTAAAAGGGGATGCGGCTATACAGGTGATGGACGTGATGAATGCCGATATTGGCCGTGAACCAGGCCAGGATCGGCGGCAGATCAAAATGCGAGCTACCGTGCAGTGCGGCCTCGTGCAGTTGCCAATCTTCGCCCTGATCCCAATGCGTCTCTTCAAACTGGTGTTGGATGTAAAAGAGCCAAGTGCCAACGGACGCAGCAATCAGCGTGGTCGGAAGAAACACTAGAAACAGAGCCTGCAAGCCGCCAAAATAGACGATGGTGCCGAGGATCGCCGCAATGGCCGCGTTGGTGCCCATGGCACTGATCCAGTATTTGCGCCCCTGATCCATGAACCCCAAGGGTAACCGGTTCTGCAGGATAAACAGATATGTGGGGCCAAGGCCGAACATGATGATCGGATGCCGATAGGCGCGGTAAAGGAACCGGCCAAAGGCGGTTCGCTGGTGATATTCCGCAACGGTCAGCGTGATCACGTCCCCAATACCCCGGTGATCGAGGTCACCGGCATGGCTGTGATGGATCGAATGAGAGCGGCGCCACACATCGTAAGGGGTCAAAGTCACAACGCCTAACGCACGACCGATCCAATCGCTCAGGTTGCGGTTGTCATAGAATGATCCGTGGCCGCAATCGTGCTGAATACAAAACAGGCGCAAAAGAAAGCCGCCATTCACAGCCGAGATCAGGAAAGCCCCGAGATAGCTGTACTGCGCGACCCAACAGGCCAGCACCCAAAGGGCCACAAAAGGGATCAGGCTGATGCCCAGCTCAAAGCTGCTGCGCAGCGTGTCGGGTTCGCGATACTTCGCCAGGACTTTCACCCAGTCGCGCGGCGCCATTGTCTGATTGGTATTGCTCAAGTCTGCCATGCCTGCGTCGCGTGATTTTGAGGAACCGCGATAAAGCATCCCGGCCACATAGCAAGCGATAAAGCGCCATGCGTCGAATTGACTGTTTTTTGTGATGCACCGTGATCAAAGGCGCAACAGGGGCGCGTGCAGGCTTGCCACGTGCCACGCCGCCCCCATAATGCCGAATGACCCGGCCATACTCATGGCCGCGTGCGGTCGCAAGCGACCGGGATACGCCTCGCCTCGGATTGGAACCAAAAATGCCCTCCCCCATGACCTTTGATGATTTGAAAGCCGCCGTGCGCGACGGGCAGATCGATACTGTGCTTGTCTGTTTTGTCGACATGCAGGGCCGATTGATGGGCAAACGGTTCCACGCGGTGAACTTTGTCGAAACATCGCATCGCGAAACGCATTGCTGCAACTATCTGCTGGCTACGGATCTCGAAATGGCGACCCCCGAGGGCTATGCCGCCAGCAGTTGGGAAAAGGGCTATGGCGATTATGTGATGCGGCCCGATCTGGGCACCATCCGACCCGTACCCTGGCTGGATGGCACCGCAATGGTTCTGTGCGACATCCTTGATCACCACACGCACGAACCCATCCCACATGCGCCCCGCCAGATCCTCAAGGAACAGATTGCGCGACTGAAAGCCCTGGGCTTTGACGCGATGATGGCGACGGAGTTGGAGTTCTTTCTGTTTGAGGGCAGTCTGGATCACATCCGCAAAAGCGGCTTTCGTGATCTGACGCCGATCAGCGGCTATAATGAAGACTACCACATCTTTCAGACCACCAAGGAGGAAGGGGTCATGCGCCCCATCCGCAACCATCTCTTTGCCGCCGGTCTGCCCGTCGAAAACACCAAGGGCGAGGCGGAAAGCGGACAGGAGGAACTGAACATCCGTTACGCTCCGGCGCTGGATTGCGCCGATCACCACAGCATCGCCAAACACGCGATCAAGGAGATCGCCTGGCAAAATGGCCATGCCGCGACATTCCTGCCCAAGTGGCATGCGGACAGGGTCGGCTCGTCCAGCCATGTGCATCAATCGCTCTGGACCGGGGAAACGCCCGCCTTTTACGACCCCGATCAGCCTTATGGCATGTCCAGGCTGATGGGCCACTACATGGCGGGGCTGATCGCCTATGCCCCGGATTACACCTACTTCCTGGCCCCTTACGTCAACAGCTACAAACGGTTTGCCAAGGGCACCTTTGCCCCGACCAAAACCGTCTGGTCCGTCGACAACCGCACCGCAGGGTTCCGACTGTGCGGGGACGGAACCAAGGGGATCAGGGTCGAATGCCGCATCGGTGGATCAGACCTTAATCCCTATCTGGCTCAGGCCGCGATGCTGGCTGCAGGGATCAAGGGGATCGAAGATCAGATGGAATTGGCGCCACCGACCAAGGGCGACGTCTATGAGGATGCCAAGGCGGGCGACATTCCTCGCAGCCTGCGCGACGCAACTGAAACCCTGCGCAACTCCGCGTTCTTGCGCGCTGCCATGGGCGATGCCGTGATCGACCACTACACCCGCGCCGGCGAGTGGGAGCTTGAAGAGTTCGACCGCACCGTCACCGATTGGGAAATCGCCCGCGGATTTGAACGGGCCTAAGCGCCCATTTTGCAGATAAAGGCCACCCTTATGACCCTCACCGCCAATTGGTCCTACCCCACTGCAATCCGCTTTGGCGCGGGCCGGATCACTGAGATTGCCGAGGCCTGCACCGCTGCGGGCATCACCCGACCCTTGCTTGTCACCGACCGGGGCCTTGCCGGGATGGAGATTACGACACGCACCCTCGACCTGCTGGAAGCGGCGGGGATGGGTCGCGCGATCTTTGCCGAGGTGGACCCAAACCCGACTGAAAAGAACGCCGCCGCCGGCGTCGCGGCCTATCGCGACGGCGGGCATGACGGTGTGATCGCTTTTGGCGGCGGGTCGGGGTTGGACCTGGGCAAGGTGGTTGCTTTTATGGCTGGTCAGACCCGCCCGCTCTGGGATTTCGAGGATATTGGCGATTGGTGGACGCGCGCCGACGCGGATGCCATTGCGCCCATCGTTGCCGTACCCACCACCGCAGGCACCGGATCAGAGGTTGGCCGCGCCTCTGTCATCACCAATTCCGAAACGGCGCATAAAAAGATCATCTTTCACCCCAGGATCCTGCCCAGCGTCGTGATCTGTGACCCCGAACTGACTGTAGGTATGCCCAAATCGATCACGGCCGGCACGGGCCTTGATGCCTTTGCCCATTGTGTCGAGGCGTTCTGTTCACCCCACTACCACCCCATGTCGCACGGCATGGCGCTGGAAGGGATGCGGTTGGTCAAAGAGAACCTGCCCCGTGCCTATGCGGATGGCAGCGACCTCAAGGCGCGCGCGCACATGATGTCGGCGGCCGCGATGGGAGCCACCGCCTTTCAAAAGGGGCTGGGGGCGATCCATGCCCTGTCACATCCCATTGGCGCGATCTATCACACGCACCACGGTACAACGAACGCGGTCTGCATGCCCGCCGTTTTGCAGTTTAACCGACCCGCAATTGAAGGGGTCATTGGGGACGCGGCACGCTATCTGGGGATCGACGGCGGCTTTGACGGTTTTTGCAGCTTTGTCGATAATCTGAATGTATCGCTTGGTATTCCGGCCTCGCTTACCGCCCTAGGGATTGAAAATCCCGACATTGACCGGATCGTTGCGGGCGCTTTGATCGACCCGAGCACCGGTGGCAATCCCGTGGAAATGACGGCTCAGAACACGCGCGAACTGCTGCTAAAGATCGTCTGAGGCGGGTTGCAGGGCCTCGAAATTCCGGCAAGCTGGCGTGGCGAAAGGTGGATATGACGACAGAGATTGATCTTGTTATACGCGGCGGCGAGGTCGTTACCCCATCGGGCATCGTTTCGGGCGATGTGGGGATCACAGCGGGCCGGATCGTATCGGTCGGCACACCCGTGCATGACGCCAGTTCAGTCATTGAGGCCAAAGGCAAATGGATCATGCCGGGCGGCGTCGACACCCACGCCCATATCGAACAGATGTCCGGCATGGGCCAGTGGAACGCTGACACGTTTGAAACGGCCACGCGCTCTGCTGCGATGGGCGGAACGACCAGCGTAATTTCTTTTGCGGCGCAAAACGCCGGCCAGACGCTGGCAGATACGGTGGCAGATTATGCAGCGCGCGCGCGGCGCGGGGCCATGATCGACTACGCCTTTCACATGACGATCACCGATACACAAGCTTCTGATTTCAAATCTGATCTGGGGCGGCTCATCGGATCCGGCCACCGCTCGATCAAGGTTTTCACCACCTACAACATCCAGCTGAGCGACGCCGAAATCCTCGATATCATGGCCCAAGCCAAGCGACATGGCGCGATGGTCTGTGTCCATGCCGAAAACGATGCCATCATCGCCCAGGCCCGCAGCGCCCTGATCGCAGCGGGCCACACAGCACCGCGTGATCACGCCCGGTCGCGCCCCCGCATGGCAGAGATCGAGGCCATCGCACGTATGTGCCGCTTTGCCGAATATCTGGACCAGCCGGTGATGATCTTTCATGTCTCCACCGCGGAAGGCTGCGATGTCATACGTGCGGCCCGGGCCCGCGGCGCACCCGTTCAGGCCGAAACCTGTCCGCATTACCTTTTCATGACAGAGGATGTTTTGGACCGCCCCGGCACGGAAGGGGCGAAATGGATGTGCTCCCCACCCCAACGGACCGCAGCAGACCAACAAGCCCTTTGGGCGGCACTTGAGGACGAAACGCTATGTCTAGTGTCGTCGGATCACGCGCCATACCGCTATGACAAAACGGGCAAGATGTCCGCAGGTCCTGATGCATCCTTTGACAAAATCGCAAACGGCTTGCCCGGGCTCGAGACGCGGTTGACCTTGATGTTCGACGCAATGGTGTCGCGTGGTGGTCAAGGACCTGAAGCCTTTGCCCGGATCACCGCAACTCAGCCTGCGCAGGCCTATGGTTTGTTGAAAAAAGGTGCCATCGAGGTCGGCAAGGACGCTGATCTGGTTCTGTGGGACCCGGAAAAGACGCTGACGTATGGGCCGAATGACCTGCACGACAATGTGGGCTATAACCCTTGGGAGGGACACACCGTCACGGGCTGGCCCACAGACGTGATCCTGCGCGGTCAGCCGCTTGTCTCGGATGGCGTGTTTCTCGGCCCAGCCGGGCAGGGCAAGTGGATCGACCGGCCCGAAATGAAACAACCGCGAAAGACGCCCGCATGAAATGGCCCGACGCAGCAAACGACCTTGCCATCACGTTTTTCTATTATCGGGACCTTCCCCGCGCAATGCGGTTTTACGAGGATATCCTTGGTCTGCCTTTGGCGATCGACCAGGGCTGGTCCAAGATTTATCGGATTTGCCCGGGCGCACATGTGGGATTGGTGGATGAAACCAAGGGGATGAACAAATGGGCGGCTGTCAAACCTGTCCAACTGTGCATTCGGGTGCCCCAGGTGGATGACTGGTACGCCTACGCGCAAGCCAAGGCGGTGGACAATCTGTCAGAGCTTTTCGTCAACGATGCCTTGGGTATCCGCGCCTTTGTCTTTGACGATCCTGAAGGGTATCAGATCGAAATCCAATCTGCGACGCGGCCCGGCGCATGAGCACGCTGATCATCATAAATCCAAACGCGTCACAAAAGGTCACGGACGGGATTGACGCCGCCGTTGAACCATTGCGCCGCTTTGGCATACCGATCCGCTGCCTGACCCTGGCCGAGGGGCCACCCGGCATCGAAAGCCAGCGACAGGCCGACCAGACCATTGCACCGATGCTGAGGCTCGCGGCGGCGCAAACGGATGCGGCAGGCTATGTCATCGCCTGCTTCGGCGATCCTGGGCTGCATGCGCTGCGCGACCAGACGTCCCTGCCCGTTCTGGGCATTCAAGAGGCGGCGGTGATGACTGCGCTGACGCTGGGCCAGCGTTTTGGTGTCATCGCGATCCTGCCCCCCTCAATCCCCCGGCATCTGAGGTCTTTTGGCGCGATGGGCGTGCTCGACCGATTGGCGGGCGACCGGGCCCTCGGCCTCGGCGTTGCCGATCTGGCCGACCCGGACCGCAGCCTCGCAGCGATGATCGCAACGGGCAAACGGCTGCGGGACGAGGACGGGGCCGACGTGCTCATCATGGGCTGTGCCGGCATGGCCCAATATCGCGACCCTTTGTGCGATGCCACTGGTCTGCCGGTGGTCGAACCATGCCAAGCGGCGGTCAGTATGGCCATGGGCCACATTGCTCTTGGGCTGTCGCACTCTGTCGAAAGGTCTGATCATGCTGGATGAAACCGCTAAAGGCGTCTTTACCATCGCGGTAACGCCGTTCCTGCCAAATGGCGATCTGGACTTGGACAGCATCGACCGGATGGTCGACGCCTATATCGAAAGAGGGGCCACAGGGCTGACCATTCTGGGCATGATGGGCGAGGCGGGCAAGCTTTCTGCCGAGGAGTCGGTTACGGTCGTCGAACGGGTTGTCAGCCGTTGTTCTGTTCCGGTGGTCGTCGGCGTTTCTGCCCCCGGCTTTGCCGCCATGACCTCCCTCAGCGACGCGGCGATGGATGCAGGTGCTGCTGGTGTTATGGTCGCCCCACCCGGGTCGCTACGCACCGACGCGCAAAGCCTGACCTACTACCACAACGCCGCAGATGCCTTGGGCAACGCCCCTTTTGTCTTGCAGGATTTTCCACTGGCCACCGGCGTTGTCATCTCGACCGACGTGATCCTCAAGGTGGTTGAGGATTGCCCGACCTGCGTGATGCTCAAGCACGAGGATTGGCCAGGCCTTGAAAAGATCAGCGCTTTGCGTGCCGCATCAGACGCGGGCGCACGGCGGATTTCGATCCTGTGCGGCAATGGTGGGATGTACCTGCTGGAAGAAATGTTGCGCGGCGCGGATGGCGCCATGACGGGCTTTGGCTACCCCGAGATGATGGCGCAAGTGGTGGCCGCCTATCATGCCGACGATCTGGAGCAAGCGCGCGACATCTTTGACGCTTACATGCCCATGATCCGGTACGAAGCACAGCCGGGGCTTGGCCTTGCCATCCGCAAATATTCACTGGCTAAACAGGGTGTTATCGCCCATCCGACGCTGCGCAAGCCCGGCGCGACCCTGTCACAGGCGGCGATGGCCGAAGTGGATACGCTGGCCAAACGACAAGCAAAACGCCTGGCTGATCTGGGCCTTTAGAAGTTGGTCCGCAGATCACGCGGCGACATGCCAAAGAGCGCACGAAAGGCGCGGGCCATTGCGCTCGCGTTGTCGTAACCGCAGCGCTGCGCAATCTCGGCAACCGACAGGTCGGTATCCAGCACCAAGTGTCGCGCATGGATCAGGCGGGTCCGGCGATAGACAGCCTGCGGGGTTGCCTTGAGCGTGGCCTGCATACGCGTCTCCAGAGTCTTTTGCGTGCATCCAACCGAACGGGCCAGTGCCGGGATGCTTAACGGTGTTTCAACGTTTTCCCGCATGATCGCCAACGCACGATTGACCAGACGCCCCACGCCGATGCCAGACCCAAGCCTATGATCCGTAACATCCCGTGACATGAAAAGCTGTGCCACATCCATTGCCAAGAGCGCGCCATGGTCCTGGTCAATCATGTGACAGACCAGATCAAAGGCGGCCATCGCGCCGGAACAGGTCACCCGATCCCGATCCACAACAAAGCGTTCGCGCACTGTATCCACCTGTGGAAACTGTTCAGAGAACGCAGTCAACACGTCCCAATGGATCGTCGCGCAATACCCGTCCAACAGCCCCGCCTGCGCCAGCAACCAACTGCCGGTATCAAAGCCGGCCAAGGCGGCATAGCGGGGTGCCACTTGATGAAGCCTGCGTGCCAGGGGGCGTGGTTCAATCTGGCGCACCGCATATGAGGGCATCAGGATCAGCATATCGCCCCGCCCCTCCGCCAAGGCCATATGGGGGGCCACCTGCAATCCGCTTGAGCTATGAACTGCGCCGCCATCCAAGGTACAGAACCGCCACTCATAGAGCGCACCATTCGCAAGCGTATTGGCCGCGCGCAGGGGCTCGACAGTATTGGCCAGGCAATGGTTCGAAAACGCATCAAACAGAAGGATATCAAAGCGGCGCGGCAGCATGTTTTCCTCCATTCCTGCACGATTAACATCCAACTCTGCACGCCATGGCAAAGCAAGGCAGAGTTTCATCGCGCTGACAATAGGGAGCACCGCGTCATGCATTTTGGTCTGTCAGACGAACAAGAGATGATCGTTTCGACCGTTCGAAGCTTTGTGGAAAAGGAAATCTATCCCCACGAGGCCGAAGTCGAGCGTACTGGCGAAGTGCCATATGAGCTGGCGCAAGAGATCAAGCGCAAATGCATGGAACTTGGGTTCTACGCCTGCAACTTTCCCGAAGAGGTAGGCGGTGCGGGCCTGAGCCATGTGGATTTTACGTTGGTGGAACGGGAACTGGGGCGCGGTTCAATGGCGCTCACCCACTTCTTTGGCCGTCCGCAAAATATCCTGATGGCCTGCAATGACGATCAGCGCGAACGCTATCTCTTGCCCGCCGTGCGTGGCGAGCGGATGGATGCGCTGGCGATGACGGAACCAGGTGCGGGGTCTGACGTGCGTGGCATGAAATGCCAGGCTGTGCGGGATGGGGGTGATTGGGTGATAAATGGCTCGAAACACTTCATATCGGGCGCCGATCACGCGGATTTCTTTATCGTTTTCATCGCCACGGGCGAAGACGCCACGCCCAAAGGACCCAAGAAACGGATCACCACCTTCCTCGTGGATCGCGGCACCCCCGGCTTTACCGTGCGCGACGGCTATAACTCGGTCAGCCACAAAGGGTACAAGAACTGCATCCTCGATTTCGACGATTGCCGCTTGCCTGACGCGCAGGTGCTGGGCGAGGTCGATGGCGGTTTCGCGGTGATGAACGAATGGCTGTATGCAACGCGGATCACGGTCGCCGCTTTCAGCGTTGGACGCGCGCGGCGCTGTTTTGACTACGCGCTAAACTATGCGGCGGAACGTCGACAGTTTGGCCAACCCATCGGCAAATTCCAGGGCGTGAGCTTTCAGATTGCAGACATGATCACCGAGATTGACGCCGCCGACTGGTTGACCCTGGCGGCCGCTTGGCGGCTGGACGAAGGACTACCCGCCAACCGCGAGATCGCGTCGGCCAAGCTTTATGCCAGCGAGGCGCTTGCGCGGGTCACCGATGCTACCTTGCAGATCTTTGGCGGCATGGGCCTGATGGATGACTTCCCCATTGAACGGTTCTGGCGCGATGCGCGGGTCGAGCGGATCTGGGACGGCACGTCAGAGATCCAGCGCCACATCATTTCCCGGGATCTCCTGCGTCCTCTGGGGGCGTGAAGATGCGCGACCTGAGCCGGTTGATACGCCCGCGTTCTGTCGCGGTGATCGGCGGCGGCGCGTGGTGTGCCGAAGTGGTACGCCAATCCGAGCGGATGGGCTTTGCCGGGTCGATCTGGCCGGTTCACCCCAAGGCAAAAAGCGTCGCGGGCCGCCCAGCTTTTGCGTCGCTAGACGCCCTGCCCGCAGCGCCAGATGCGACGTTTATCGGCGTGAACCGGCGCGCCACCGTCCAGATTACAGGCCAGTTGGCGGCCATGGGTGCAGGCGGCGCTGTGTGCTTTGCCTCGGGCTTTGCCGAAGCGCATGCGGAAGACGAGGAGGGCACGGCCCTACAAGCACAATTGATTGCCGCCGCGGGTGATATGCCGATCCTCGGCCCAAATTGCTATGGGTTCATCAATGCGCTGGATGGGGCGCTCTTGTGGCCGGACCAGCATGGATGTACCCGCGTTGACCGCGGTGTCGCCATTCTCACCCAAAGCTCCAACATTGCCATCAACCTGACCATGCAGCAACGCGCGCTGCCCATCGCCTATACGGTGACCTGTGGCAACATGGCCCAGACCGCACAGGCCGAGATCGCGAGCGCGCTGTTGGACGATCCGCGTGTCACAGCACTGGGTCTGCATGTCGAAGGATTTGGCAACATTCGCGCCTGGGAGGCACTGGCGGCCAAGGCCTATGCACAGGGCGTTCCGATTGTGGCGTTGAAAGTTGGCGCGTCAGATCAGGCACAGGCCGCGACGATCTCGCATACTGCATCCTTGGCGGGCAGTGATGCGGGCGCGGCGGCCCTGTTGAAGCGTCTGGGCATTGCCCGCGTGGCCGGTTTGCCCGAGCTGTTGGAGACCCTCAAACTGCTGCATTGCAACGGGCCGCTTGGTGGTCGAAACGTTGCCTCAATCAGTTGTTCGGGGGGTGAAGCGAGCCTGATCGCGGATATGGCGTTGGGCAGCGGATTGCGTTTTCCCGCCTTGACCACATTGCAGAAAACCACGTTACGCACCGCACTTGGGCCCATGGTGGCGCTAAGTAACCCATTGGATTATCATACCTATATCTGGCGCGACGGTGATGCCATGGCCCGCGCCTGGGCCGGTATGACAGGCGCAGAGATCGACATGACATTCTCCATTGTCGACTACCCGACGACCGACCCCGCCGATTGGATTTGCGCAACCGACGCGGCGCTAAAGGTGCGAGCCGATACCGGCGCGCCTTTTGCCATGGTCGCTTCCTTGCCCGAATTGATGCCCCCGGATGTGGCGCAGAGGTTGATAGACAACGGCGTCGTCCCGTTCATGGGCCTGCGAGAAGCGTTGGCCGCGACCCGGGCCGCAGGCGATATCAGACCGCCCTCCGCCATGCCGATATCTTTGCCCGGCGATCAACCGGCCACAACCAGCTTGACGGAAGCAGAGGCAAAAGAAGCGCTAGCAGAATATGGGGTGCCAGTGCCGCACTCCTATTGCGGGCCGGTCAACACGCTGATTTCTCGTGTAAAATCACTGTGCCCACCCTTCGCCGTGAAAGGCGTGGGTCTCGCGCACAAATCGGAACACGGTGCTGTGCGCCTGGGCGTTTTAACATCCGGGTTGGTCGAGGTTGCCCGGGACATCGGCACGGACAACATATTGGTCGAAGAGATGGTCCCTGACGCCGTCGCCGAATTGCTGGTCGGCGTAACGCGCGATCCGGCCCATGGATTTGTGTTGACGCTTGGGGCGGGCGGCGTGCTGACCGAGGTACTGCGCGATACGATTTCGCTTTTGCTGCCCGTCACCGCGAACGACATCAAAAACGCCTTGGGCACCTTGAACTGCGCTCCTTTACTGGACGGGTACCGGGGCAAACCCGCCGCGCATTTACCTGCGATCACCGATGCAGTTCTGGCAGTACAGGCTTACGTTCTTGCGCATCAGGACAGCGTCAGCGAAGTTGAAATCAATCCGTTGATGTGCACGCCCGACCGCGCCGTGGCCGTCGACGCCCTTATCAGAAAGGCCTGAGAGATGAGCCCGATCAAAACCCACCGCGAGGGTGCCATCCTGCAAGTCACGCTGGACCGGCCCAAGGCCAATGCCATCGACCTGGCCACCAGCCGGATCATGGGGGACGTGTTTCAGGACTTTCGCGACGATCCCGATCTGCGCGTGGCCATTGTAACCGGCGGAGGAGACAAGTTTTTTTGCCCAGGCTGGGACCTCAAGGCGGCGGCGGACGGCGACGCCGTGGATGGTGATTACGGCGTCGGCGGCTTTGGTGGATTGCAGGAAATGCGGGCCATGAACAAACCTGTCATTGCCGCTGTGAATGGCATTGCCTGCGGTGGCGGGCTGGAGCTTGCCCTGTCCGCCGACATCATTCTGGCGGCAGATCACGCCAGTTTTGCCCTGCCCGAAATACGCTCGGGGACGGTTGCGGATGCGGCCTCTGTCAAGCTGCCCAAACGGATTCCCTATCACATCGCGATGGAGCTTTTGCTGACCGGCCGATGGTTTGACGTGGAGGAGGCGCATCGCTGGGGGCTGGTCAATGAAATCGTGCCACAAGACCAGTTGAAGGACCGCGCCTGGGAGCTTGCGCGCCTGCTCGCCTCTGGCCCGCCGCTGGTTTACGCGGCGATCAAAGAGATCGTCCGGGACGCCGAGGACTCCAAGTTTCAGGACGCGATGAACCGGATTACCAAGAGCCAACTGGGGGCCGTCGAAACGCTCTATCGGTCAGAAGATCAGCTGGAAGGCGCGCGTGCATTTGCCGAGAAACGGGACCCAGTGTGGAAAGGGAAATGACGTTTTCTCTTCCCTAAAAACTGTTGAATGACAGTGTCTTAGTCTATTTTCTCCTGACTGACATCAACGGGCAAACCGCTTGGCACTGCGGCTGGAATTCCCAAGCGCCCGTCAACTGACGCAGTGCCTGTCAGCGCCTTGAGGAAGGCGACAACCGCCTCTTGATTACCGCTCGACATGGCACGCGGTTTAATCGAGATGGCGGCACGCTGACGGGCCAGTTCGCGCGGGTCCTGCCACACCATAAAGTCGATTTGTTCAAGCCACGGTACCTCGGGCAACGCCGCCATATCAGGTGTCCAGGCATCCAATTTTCCCTGGGGGTTCAGATGGTGTTTCACGATCCCTGCCAGGGTCGGGTAAGCCCCGTTGTGACCATAGGGTGCCGTCAGTTCCACATTGCGCAGCATGGGCGTTCGGAAGGCATAGGCATCGGCCAGATCATCGCTTTCGCCCATATGGCCCACGTCGCGGACCATGGGGTCAAAGCGACGGGTGCGCCCCGGGCCGAAAGGTGGCAGGCCGATCGCGTGAAAACCTTGATCCGACATCAGCGGACCGGCATGGCATGTAGCACAGCCACCAGACCCGTAAAACACTGACATTCCTTGCTTTTCCCGCCGAGAAAGAGCGTCGGTATCCCCGGCCAGATAGGCATCAAACGGGCTGTCGAAACTGGTCCATTCAAAGATCATGAAGGCGCTGAGCGCGTTGGCGATATCGGCGATGGTGATGTCGGTCGCTTTGGTGATGTGGGGGAAGGCGCCTGCGAACCCTTCGGCATAGGCGGGGATGTGGCGAACCCGGTCAGTGAGGATCGGCCAAGCGTAATCAATGCGTTTGTGAACCGCGCCCGCGACCTCGTTTTCCTTGGGGTTTCCGGCCATCTCAAACTGCGCCACGAGAGGAAAAATTGCCTGTGCAGCCAATAGGTTAGCGAGGCCCTCGGGCAACCACTCCTCTGCTGGGGAGTTAAAGCCGTTCTCGTAAGTATCTGCCACGCTGAGCCGCCCATCGTGGAACATAACGGTGAGGTCTTTAGCACCGAGGTTCCACAGCGCGGGCGCATTGCGCGGGATGCGTTTGCGGATGCGATCCTCGCCCGTACCAGCGGTGCGTTTGGGGCCAAGGCCCACGCCTCCTTCACCGATGCCGAGACTTAGCCCGTCGGCGGTGCCGAGGTCGGGGTGGTGGCAGGTCGAACAGGCGATGTTCTTGTTGCCCGACAGGATCGGATCATAGAACAAAAGCTGGCCCAGTTTGGCTTGCGCCGGGTCGGCTTGGATGAAATCATCCGCAGTCAAAGGACGCGGCAGATCATCCGCCCAGGCGGGTGCAGCACAGAGGAATAGCGCATGAAAAAGATAGCGATAACCCTTGTTTTTATGGCCTTTCCAGCGTTCGCCGAAATTGAGGCTGGCCGCGATTTTATGGAGGCCGGCGACTATAAGGCCGCCTATGACGCGCTGTGGCCCGCGGCCCGGTCGGGCAATGCAGATGCCGAGGAACTCATTGGCGTCATGTACGCCTTGGGCCTTGGGGTCGAGCGGGACGACGAGCGTGCCTTCGAGTGGTATTTGCGATCCTCGATGAAAGGGCATCCGGGCGCGCAAAGCGGGGTTGGCTGGTATTATGAGGTCGGGCGCGGCATGCCTGCCCCGGACCTTGTGCGCGCCTATATGTGGTACACGCTGAGCGCGATTGGCGGCGACCCGGATGCAGCGATTTCGCTGGAAGAGGTGGTCAAGAAAATGACGCAGGAAGAGATCAATCGGGCGCATGTTCTGGTCGCTGACTACAAGGTGTGGATGTATCCGTTCCGGTGAGTTTGGCAGGGGTTTGAGGGCTTGGGAAGGGGGCTGACAGGCCCATCAGAAAATAGTCCCGACGCCATATGCAAGCCAGTTCTTACGATCTGTCGTGCGTTCCTATCATCGACCTAGACAGCCAGATCAGTCAAAATAGATCAGCCGTACAGCAGCACCGGGGTCATCAAAGAATGGAAACGTCTTTGTCGCAGAAATGAAAACGGTCCGGTCCAAGTCCTGACTTCGCCAAGCCTGAACAACACTTTTGGACAGCCCCTGCCCGTTTTCTGCATTCGTAGTTGCCACGTATTGCCGAACCCATGGCTGGGCGAGGTCAAACGCCTGTTGCGGGGTCAGGTCTTCGACCCCAACCAGACAAACCCGTTCGCTGCGATTGCCCAACACAACAAGGACATCACCCTCTGAGTTCTGCATAACTGCAAACCGGGGCATCCTGTTTATACCTGCAAACTGACCTTCTGTCGTTTCTTTAAACCCGGCGGCACGAAGCGCTACCGCTGTTTTTTCAAGCTTTGGGAAGTTCTTGCCGCAGATCGTTACGGCTTTCTGCGCCTGAGCAAATGCGCGCGCGCTGGCAGGTGTTGCGCTGATCTGCTTGGGATCGACGGGTGTGTCGCAGCCGGCCAAGATCAGGGCTAATACCATAAATATCGATTTACGTTTTAACATCATTTTTCTGAAACTTTCGGAAACCCTGTTTGAACCGCGAGCCTATCTTTCAAAGCAAAGCATTCAACCCCAACATGTGTCATTGCGCACGAAAAAGCCGCCCCCATAGCAGGAGCGGCCTAGTTTAGCGCAGGGTGCGCCTTCCTGGCGCACCTCTCGCTTAGTTCAGGTCAGCCGCGCGGGCGGCGTTTACGTCCGCTTCGGCTGCTTCGACGGCCGAGACCAGCGCGTCAAAGATTTCGGGGCCGCGGGCCACGTTGTCTTTGAACCAGTCATAGACCGGTGTGGACGCTTCGGCGAAGGCGGCTTTTTGTGCTGGTGTGGGCACGTAAAGGTCACCACCACCGGCCACGAACTCTTCGTAAGCGGCGATGGATTTGCGCTTGGGCGACGCGAATGTCGCCTGTTGCAGCGCATAGAAGCCGTCAACCACGACACGACGCATGTCTTCGGGCATCGCCATGAAGTTGTTGTTCGACATCCACCACAGCGCGCCCATATAGGCGTGGCCGTCCAGCGTGACGTATTGCAGGCCCGCATCGGGGAATTTCATGCCCATGATGTCGGTGATGCCGTTCTTGGAGCCTTCGACAACACCGGTCTGGAACGAGGTGAACAGCTCGGGCCATGGGATCGGTGTCGGGGACGCGCCCAGCGCCTTGACCAGTTCCTGCGGCAGGTCGGCCACAACGGTCCGGATCTTCAGCCCTTCCATGTCGCCGGGCTCTGCCACGCGCCGCTTGGTGTTGGCAAAGTTGCGCCAGCCGCCGGTGTTGCCGATGGTCATCAGGCGGATGCTGTCGCCGCTGTCTTCCAGCGCCATATCGCGCATGGTGCGGGTGAAGTCGCCCGACAGCACGTGTTCGGCAATGCGGTCATCGGCCATCAGGTAAGGCAGATCGAGAACCTGCACATAAGGGAAGATGCCAGAAGCGCCACCCGAGGTGGAGATATAGACGTCGATGCTGCCATCGGCCACGCCTTGCAGGCATTCCGCACCGTTGGAGCAGAGCTGTGTCCCGATGAAAAGCTCCACGGCGATGGCACCGTTGGAAGCCGCCTCGACATAGTTCTTGAACACCACCAGACCGTCATAGTCTTCATCATTGGTGTTGGAGTTGGCGGTGGCGCGGATTGTGTATTCCTGCGCCTGTGCCATGACGGCGGAACCGGCGACAAGCGCCGCCGCCGTAAGGGTTTTCAGGGTCGTTTTGAGCATGTGGATAGATCCTCCCGTTTGAAACTCAATCTTATCTTAGTTGGCAAACCCCGTCAGGCGGGGAATGGTCATGGAAATGGCCGGAATGTAGGTGATCAGGAAAATCACTGCGATTTCGACCGCAAGAAAAGGCAGGATGGCCTTGGCGATGGTTTCGACCTTTTCCTTGCTCACCGCCGCCGCCACGAACAGGACCAGACCCATGGGCGGCGTTGCCAGCCCCACGGTCAGGTTCACACTCATGATGATGGCGAAATGGATGCTGTCGACGCCCAGATCGGTAAAGATCGGGGCAAGGATCGGCCCGAGGATGATGATCGCCGGCCCTGCGTCGAGGAACATGCCGACGATGAACAATAGCAGGTTGATCAGGAACAACAGGATCAGCGGATTTTCCGACAGCGTCAGGATGTAATCGGCCAGGATTTGCGGTGCGTAGGACAGTGACACAACCGTTTTGAAGGCCATGGCCGCCCCCACCAGCAGCAACACAACGGCCGAAGTCAGCCCCGCCCTGCTGAGGATGTCGGGCAGGTCGCGCAGCGACATGGTGCGCAGCACGAAGAAGGCCACGAACAGGGCGTAGGCTACGGCGACAGCCGCCGCTTCGGTCGGGGTGAACACCCCGCCCAGGATGCCGCCCAGGATCAGCACCGGGGTTTGCAGCGGTACGATGGCCCGTTTGCAGATGGTGCGGAAATCCGAGCTGACCTGCGTCCGCAGGGCCAGCATCAGCGCATGCGCCACGGCGACCGCGCCAAGGAAGGTGACCCATGTCATCAGCCCCGACGTTTCGGGCAGTGGCGCCACGACCCAGATCAGCAAGCCGATGTTCAGCCGGACCAGCGCAAAGCTGACCCATCGTTCCAGCGGGCCCAGTTCAACCCCGTCAAAGACGACCTTTTTGGCGGCGGGCAGATCATATTTGTCGGCTGTGAGCCGGATCATCACCATGAGGCCCACGCCGACCATGATCCCCGGCACGATGCCTGCAAGGAACAACGCCGCAACGCTTTCGCCCATGACATAGGCGTAGATGATCATGATGCCCGAGGGCGGGATGATCGGCCCGATGACCGAGCTTGCCGCGGTGATGGCAGCGGCGTAGCGGCGGGTATAGCCCTCCTTCTCCATCGCGGGGACAAGCATGGAGCCAAGCGCTGACGTGTCGGCCACGGCAGAGCCCGACAAGCCCGCAAAGAGGATCGAGGACAGCACGTTCACCTGCGCCAGACCACCCCGAAGGTGGCCCATCAGCGCTTGGGAGAATTGGACGAGGCGTATGGTGATCCCGCCTTTGTTCATCAGCTCACCGGCCAGCATGAAGAAGGGGATCGCCATCAGTGGGAAGCTGTCCATCCCATTGTAAACGTTACGATATAGAAGGGTGATGTCGCTTTCCTGCCCGTTCATCCAGAGCAGAAGACCAGGTGCGGCCAGAAGGCCAAAGAACACGGGCAGGCCGATCAGGAGAAACAGCAAGAAGAGGGGTAGGAACCATATCAGCATCTATTCACTCCCCGCCGCCATGTCGCCCAGATCAAGGTCGGGCAATTTATCACCGCCGCCCAGCATCGTGACGATGCTGCGCAGGATAAGCTCGATGTTCACCACCAACAGAAGGATCACGCCAACCAGCAGCGACAGCATCATCCAGCTGCGCGGCACCCGGAACCAGCCGTCAAATGTGGGGAGGTAAAGCGAGGCAGTGGCAAAGCGCCCGCCAAAGCCGGTGACTTCCTTGTATCCGATCTGGACCGCGACGATCAGGATCAAAAGCGAGATGAGCAAGAGGACCAGCCCCAGCATCGCCGCCACCCGCTTGGACATAAAGCCAGAGATCATGTCGAGCGCCACAAAGCCGCCACGCCGGAAGGCGGTGGGGGCCATCAGCCCCGTCATCCACATCATGCAAAAGCGCGCAGCCTCATCCGGCCAGGGCAATGCGTTGTTGAAAACATAGCGTGCGACCACCTGAATCAGGATCGCCGCAACCATAAACGCGATGGCTATGATGCCGATGCCGCGCCCAAACCTGAGCACGAATGCGTTCACCGCGCTGATCGGTGCAAGCACCGTCAGTAATAAGCCCATAATGGGCCCTCCCTATGTTCGGTCGCCCGACAGTTTGTCCTGTCGTGGCCCATTTTCCGCTTTCACCCCGCGGGCGGGTCGTTTTGGCCCCTGTTGAGGCGTACCCAAAGGTACGCCTGACGGGCGGGGCCCTAGTCTTGTTTTATGCTTCCAAAGCCACCGCCAAAGAAGGTGAGCGGCGCGCCGGCGCGCATCTGGGTTCGTTGCACCTGACCCACGATGATCACGTGATCACCGGCATCATGTGCCGCCACCCTGCGACATTCGAACCGTGCAAGGCAATGATCAATCAGCGGCACGCCGTCTGCGTTCAACTGGTGGGCCGTATCGTTCAGCGCGTGCGCGTTGCGCGCCACCTGGGTGCACAGGTCTTGTTGTTCCGCCGCCAGCACGTGGATGGCGTAGTGATCCGCCGCCTCGAAATAGGGGAAGCGTCGCGCGGAGCGGTCCACCGACCACAACACAAGCGCCGGGTCCAGCGACACGGACGAAAAGCTGTTGGCCACGATGCTGATCGGGCCATCGGCGCTGGGCGCCGTGATCACCGTGATCCCGGTGGCGAATTTACCGAAGGCGTCGCGCAGTTGGCGCCCGCTGTCAGCGTCGGGGGTAAAAACTGTGGGTTGGTTGGGGTCCTGCATCGTCATCATGCCACCTCGTGTCCAAGGGATGCCTCATAGAGGCGGAACCATGTGGGCCGGTCGAGTGTGACGCGTGTTGCGTCGCTGATCCGCTTGATCCGGTCCAGGTTGTTGGTGCCCATCACGGGCAGGATGCCAGCGGGATGCGCCAGCAAAAACGCCACGGCCACGGCGGCGCGATCGACGCCCGCGCTGGCCGCGATTTCGTCCATTACCACGTGCAGCCGGTCATTGCCCGACATCAGCCCGCCACCGCCCAGCGGCGACCACGCCATCAGGTGGTGCCCGTGCCGCTGGTGAAAGGCCAGATCGCCATTGGTGAAAGGTTCGATCACTCCCAACGACATTTCGATCTGGTTCGTGACCATCGGCGTTTTCATCGCCGATTGCAGCAGTTCAAAGTCATAGGGCCGGAAATTCGACACACCCACGGCCCCCACCTTGCCCGAGGCCACCAGATCATCCAGTGCGCCGCCGGTTTCATGGTGGTCCATGAACGGGTCGGGCCGGTGGATCAGCAGCAGGTCGATATGATCAATCGCCATATCCCGCAGCGAGTTTTCCACCGATTGTTCGATATGGGCGCGGCTGGTGTCATAATATTTGACCGGTGCGTCTGCGTAGCGGCCCACGGGGGCCACGATGTCGCATTTGGTCACGATCTCCATCTTTGACCGCAGGCCGGTATCGGCCTTGAGCGCCTCACCGAGGATCGCCTCGGCGATATAGCCGCCATAGATGTCGGCCTGGTCAAAACTTGTGATCCCCTGGTCGATGCAGGCGTGAATTTTCGCCTGAACATGGGATACCGACGTGTCGGCATCATCGCCCAGCCGCCACATGCCATAGACGATGCGGGACATTTCGAGGGATTTAGATAGTTGGACGCGGTCCATTAGCGGCGCACTCCTGCAGCAAGTGGGGTTGCGGGAGCCGATGCGGGCACCCGGCCATACACATGGGGCAAGGAACAGGTTTTCAAGTGCGGCATGACGCGGGCACCAAAGTGTTTCGCCTCGTCAATGTGCGGGTAGCCGGAGAAGATGAAGGCACGGATGCCCATTTTCTGATACTCTTCGATCTTGGACATGACCTGATCGGTGGAGCCGACAAGCGCCGCACCACAGCCTGACCGCGCCCGGCCCACGCCCGTCCAGAGGTTCGGTTCGACATAGCCGAACTTGTCCGCCAACTCGCGCGCCTTGGCCTGATGGGCCACGCCCAGCGAGGTTGAATCAAGCGCCCGGTCACGGATCAACTGCCCGTATTCGTCATCGAGTTTCGACACGATATAATCGGCATATTCACGCGCTTCGGCTTCGGTATCGCGCACAATCATGTGGACCCGTAGCCCGTAATCCAGCGTGCGGTCGTATTTTTCTGCGACCTTGTGCACATCCTGCATCCGGCCCTTGAGGTTTTCCGTCGGCTCGGGCCACATCAGATAGACGTCGCAATGCTGGCCACACAATTCGAGAGCGGAGGGCGAATAACCTCCGAAATAGAGCAGCGGGCCACCAGTCTGGTAGGGCCGCGCGGGGTCTGTCGTGACCCCTTCGAAATTGTAGACCTCGCCCTTGTAGTTGATCTCGTCCTGCGTCCAGGCCTGTTTCAGGATCTCGACCACCTCGCGGGAGCGTTGATAGCGGAAATTGCTGTCCGCCTTTTCGCCGGGGAAGTCGGAGGAGATGATGTTGACCGTCAGCCGCCCCTCAAGCATGTGGTCGAGCGTCGCAATGGTGCGCGCCAGCATGATCGGCTGCATCTCGCCGCAGCGGACGGCAGCCAGCAGGTTGATCTGCGAGGTGATCGGCGCGCAACCGGCCACAAAAGACAGGGTGTCCTGGCCCACCTGGTAAGAAGACGGGCACAGGATGTTGCGGAACCCCTGCGTCTCAGCCTCGCGTACGATGTTCGAGCAATGCGCCCAGGAGGAGCGCAGATCGCCATCGGGCACGCCAAGAAACTGATAGTCGTCCGAACACAGCGCCGAAAACCACGACACCTCGGCCGCGTCGAGATCGGGAGAGGTGATGGGGACGACGGTCATGGCAGAACTTTCAGATGCTTGAACTTGCCCCTTGCGTAACACTGTCATTGATGTAGATCAATGGTGTATCAATTTTCTTTGCCCCGTGTCCTTGCCGCCTCATGAACAGCCCGCGCCAATCCCCTCAATCGCTGCCGATCTATGTGCAGATCGCCGAGCTGTTGACCCGTGACATTGTTGCGGGCCGGTTGATCGACGGGGAGCGTTTGCCGCCCGAGCGGGACATGGCGACGGAGCTTGGCGTATCGGTGGGCACCCTACGCAAAGCCCTGCGGGATATGACCGAGAAGGGGTTGGTGGAGCGGGTTCAAGGCTCTGGCAACTACATCCGGGCGGGGGGCGACACCGGCACCGTTTATGCGATGTTTCGGCTGGAACTCCTGGCAGGCGGGGGCCTGCCCCGCGCCCAGGTGCTCAGCGTTGATCTGCTGGACAAGCCGGATGATCTACCTGCCTTTGGCACGTCGAACACAGGCACCCGGATCCGCCGTTTACGGTCGCTCAATGACACAATCATGGGCGTGGAAGAGATCTGGCTGGATGCGGATGCGGGTCTGGTGTCTGAGGCGACGATGTCCGAATCGCTATACGCCACCTATCGCAAGGATCTGGGCATCTGGATTCAACGAGCCGAAGACCGGGTGAGCCTGGGGCCAGTGCCCGCGTGGGCGCCGGACGCCTTTCCCCTGCCCCTCGGCCATACGGCAGGGTATATTGAGCGGCTCAGCTGGTCTGACCCGCCTGCCCCGATCGAATTTTCGCGCACGTGGTTTGACCCCACCCGCGCGGTCTATGTGCAACGACTGAAATAAGGAACGCCGCAAATGGCTCAACACATACGCTATGGCATCATCGGGTGCGGGATGATGGGGCAGGAACATATGCGCAATATTGCGCTCTTGCCCGATGCCAGCGTGGCCGCGTTCTTTGAGCCGGATGCGGAGATGGCCGCGCGCGCCCTGGCCATCGCCCCGGCCGCCAAATCGGTGGAGAGCCTGGAGGCCCTGCTGGCCGAGCCAGAGCTGGACTGCCTGCTGATCGTCAGCCCGAACTTTCGCCATGTCGAGCAGATGACGGCGATCCTGGAGGCGCGGCCCCTGCCCCTGCTGGTGGAAAAGCCGCTGTTCACCGATCCGGCGGATGCGGTGCGGCTGGCAACGTTTCGGGATGCATACCCGGCCCCCGTCTGGGTCGCGATGGAATACCGCTATATGCCGGTGATCTCTGAATTCCTGAACCGTGCGGAGGCCGCCACCGGCGGGATCAAGCAATTGTCGATCCGCGAGCACCGCTTTCCCTTTCTTGAAAAGGTGGGCGATTGGAACCGGTTCAATCGCTACACGGGCGGGACGTTTGTCGAAAAATGCTGCCACTTCTTTGATCTGATGCGCCTGACACTGGGGGCCGAGCCGGTGCGCGTCATGGCCTCTGCCGCCCAAGCCGTGAACCATTTGGACGAAGCTTACGGCGGTGAGACGCCCGACATCATCGACAGCGGCTATGTCATTGTGGATTTCGACAGCGGGGCGCGGGCGATGCTGGAACTGTGCATGTTTGCCGAGGGCAGCGCCTATCAGGAAGAGCTGTCAGCCGTGGGCCCCGTGGGCAAGGTCGAAGCCTTTGTCCCCGGTCCGGGACGGTTCTGGCCTGCGCATCTGGGGGCCGCCCCGGTGGCCAAACTGGTGGAAAGCCCCCGCGCGCCGCAAGGGCCGGTGGTGCACGAAATCCCGGTAGATCCGACATTGCTGGACGCCGGCGATCACAACGGATCGACGTTCTATCAGCATCAGAAGTTCGTGGACCTGGTGCGCGGCGCGGCGGCGGCACCGGAGGTGTCGCTGGCCGATGGCTGGGCGGCCGTGGCGATGGGACTGGCCGCGCAGGAAAGCGCACGGACAGGTCAGGCGGTTGATCCACGGCGGTGGATGTGACGGAGGAACGACGGGTTTGAGTCCAAAGCTTCCTTGACCAGCGATGGCATAAGCGATCTCTTCTCCGTATGGACGTATCAGCAATTTTTGAGAAAGACTTTCGCGGTGAAATCAATGGAGCCATTTGGCTTGTTGATACGCCCGAAAATAGAAGCCGGTTCGAAAAAGCATGTGGCCTTGATCCAAACAGCGCTCTATTTTCGATAAACGATTTCAATACCTTGCAATCAGGAGTGGTTGAAAAAGTTTGGAGCATCCACGATCACTACCCTGATTTGGACAGCATTACTTTTATCGGTATCGAACTCAGTGCGTCGACCGCTAAGGAGTTGGAAGACGATTACGTTTTTGAGGAAATCAAGGACGGGTTCATTTGCCGCCCTGCGAATAGCAGCTAGGTCCGCAAAGCTGCATCACCGCTACCGCGCCAGCGCGTCCTTGAACGCGTGCCAGGACGCCTTTGGTGTCCGCTCCAGCGTGTCGAAATCCACGTATACCATGCCGAACCGTTTTTCGTAACCCAGCGCCCATTCGTAATTGTCCAAGAGCGACCAGGCCATGTAGCCTTGGATATTCGCCCCCTTGGCGATGGCGTCGCGGACTGCGCCGAGATGCTGGTTGAAATAGTCGATGCGGGCCGTGTCATTGACCGCGCCCCCCACGATCACGTCCGGGTTCGCCATCCCGTTTTCCGTCACAAAGATCGGCAGATCGCCGGTATACTCTGCGCCCGTCCGCATCAGGAAATCGTGCAGGCCCTGGGGATAGATTTCCCAGCCCATCTGGGTTTTGGGCAGCGGCCCTTCGACCTCGTGATGGTGCGGCCAGGGGCCATTGTCGGGGCCGATCAGCTTGCGGGTATAGTAATTCAAACCCACCCAATCCAGCGGGGCTTGAATCGTGGGGAAATCATCCTGCCAACCGTCGGGGAAGTGATCCCCAAGGTCTCGGACCAGCCGGTCGGGATAGCGGCCATGGAACACGCCCGAGAGGTAGAAGCGGTTGTAATAGTCGTCATAGAGCGCCGCGGCCTCGGCGGCCTCCGGGCTGTCATCGGCGGGGGTGGCCCATTCCATGTTGAAGACGCAGCCAAGGTTTTCCATCCCCAGCCCCCGCATCCGTTGGATCGACGTCCCGTGTGCCAAGAGCACGTGGTGCATCGCGCGGGCGGCCGCGCGGATGTCGCGCAGGCCCGGGGCGTGATGGCCCAGAAAATGCGACAGAAAGGCGACGCACCAAGGCTCGTTGATGGGCGCGACGGAATACATGCGATCCCCGATCCGACCCATCACCGTCTCGGTGAAATCACCAAACCAAGCCGCGATGTCGCGATTGCGCCAGCCCCCTTGATCGGCCAGCGCGCTGGGCAGTTCCCAATGATAGAGCGTGGCGCAGGGTTTCAGCCCGCGTTCCAGCATCGCGTCGGTAAGCCGGTCATAGAAATCGAGGCCCTGCGCGTTCACCGTCCGCCCGTCTGGCATCACTCGCGCCCAACTGGTGGAAAACCGGTAAGCGTCAAAGCCTGCCTCCTTGAGCAGGTCAAGATCGTCGCCAAACCGGTGGTAATGGTCACAGGCTCGTGCACCATCTTCGGCCCGCACCACGTTGCCCGGCGTGGCGGCGAAATCGTCCCACATGGCGCGGCCTGCGCCGCCGAACTGGTGCCCTTCGATCTGGTAGGCGGAGGTCGCTGCCCCAAAGAGGAAACCGGGCGGAAAATCAGAGCGGGTGTATTTCAGCATCAGGTGCCATCCTTGAGCGGGCCGCTGGAGGAGCCAACGACAAATTCGGTTTCCCAGAGCCTCTGGGCCAGCGGCATATCGGGGTTCTGAATGCGGTCGATCAACATCTGGGCCAGTGCCGCGCCTGCCTCGCGGACTGACGATTGCACGGCAGTGAACACAGGTGTGTCGACCCCGATCCGCAGATAGCTGAGACAATCGTCAAAGGTCACAATGCTGGTGTCAGCGCCCACGCGCAGACCGCGTTCTTCGGCGGCGCGGCGCACGCCCAGCGCGGAAATGATCGACGACACCACAAAAGCGGTGGGCGCCGGGTTACGTTCAAGCATGGCGCTGGCGCTGGCGTAACCGTGTCCTTCGGTCATGTCGTTGCTCGACATGCAGGCGGGGTCGAGGGTGAGGCCGTTATTGGCGATGGCCGCCTCGAACCCCATACGGCGACGCATGGCAAAGTCCAGCGCCTCGTCCCCGTTGATCAACGCCAGACGTTTGTGCCCCAGATCAATCAGGTGCTGCGTGGCCATTTCAAAGGCGCGGCGGTTGTTCACGTCCAGCCAGGAGTAATCGACGGTGCTGCCGCTGGCGCGCCCGTGCACCACGAAGGGCAGCCCAAGCTGATCCAGCAGCGGCAGCCGCGCGTCCCGTTGCCGTGGGGCGTGGATGATCACCCCGTCGACCGCGCCCCGTGCCTTGAGACTGCGATAGGCCTCGTCTTCGTCCTGTTCGTCCACGCGGGTCAGCATCATCTCATAGCCATGGGCGGCATAGGTCTCGCCCGCTCCCGCCATGAAGTCGCCAAAGATCGGGTTCACCATCTCACCCGAATCGCGGACCGAGATCACATGACCGATACAGCGCGACCGCCCCATGGCCAGTCCCTGTGCACGGGCATTCGGACTGTAGGAATGTGCCTCGGCGGCCTTGACCACACGCTGGCGTGTAGCCTCGGAAACCTCGGGGTACCCGTTGAGGGCCCGAGACACCGTTGTTTGGCTCAAATTAAGTAGTTTTGAGAGTTCTTTGAGGTTCACGAGGGTCTTTCCAAAGCGCTTGCACAGTCCGCGCGACGCTAACGAAAGCGATGTGGAAGGTCAAAACTTTCGATGGATTGCAAGCCTGATACAAAACTAATAGCGAATTGCGCATGACTTTGTTTGACAGCGGCCAAATTTTAGGCAACGTTCTGCGCATTCCAAAGCGCTTTGATTAAAACCAAGGCGCGAAGGCCGGTTCACAATACCGTTCCGACTTGGACACCTATGGGAGGAAGACCAATATGAAAACGACACTTCTGGCCAGCGCAGCAGCACTGGCTCTTACGGCAGCGACCGCATCGGCAGATGGCCATCTGGCCTTTGCCCCCGGCGAAGGGCCGTTCAGCTGGGACAGCTACAATGCATGGGCCGAAAACGCGCCTGACCTGAGCGGCCAGACCGTCACGGTCTATGGCCCCTGGCTGACGCCCGAGGATGGCTATTTCAACAACGCCATGGCCTATTTCGAAGCCGCCACAGGCGCTGACGTCATTTACACAGGCTCCGATTCGTTCGAACAGCAAATCCTGATCGACGCCGAAGCCGGTTCCGCCCCCAACATCGCTGTGTTCCCACAGCCTGGCCTCGCCGCTGTAATGGCCGCCAAAGGTCAGTTGTACCCGCAGCCCGCGGGCATGGCCGATTGGGTCAAGGACAACTATGCCGCTGGTCAGTCCTGGGTTGATCTGGGCACGTACGCCGATGCCGATGGCAACGACCAGATGTACGGTTTCTTCTACAACGTGAACGTCAAGTCGCTGGTCTGGTACAACCCCGAAAACTTCGAGGATGCAGGCTATGACATCCCCGAGACCATGGAAGAGCTGAAAGCGCTGACAGACCAGATCGTCGCCGATGGCGAAACGCCCTGGTGTATCGGTCTGGGTTCCGGTGCCGCCACAGGTTGGCCTGCGACCGACTGGGTCGAAGACATGATGCTGCGCACGGTTGAGCCATCGGTCTATGACCAGTGGACCACCAACGAGATCCCCTTTGACGACCCACGCGTTGTGGCCGCCATCGAGGAATTCGGCCACTTTGCCCGTGACGACGCCAAGGTGTCGGGTGGTGCAGGTGCCGTTGCATCGACAGACTTCCGCGACAGCCCCAAGGGTCTCTTCTCTTCGCCCCCACAGTGCTACATGCACCGTCAGGCGTCGTTTGTGCCGGCCTTCTTCCCTGAGGATGTAGAGTTTGGTGTCGACACCGGCTTCTTCTACTTCCCCTCCTATGCGTCCAAAGACCTGGGCAACCCGGTTCTGGGTGGCGGTACGCTGATGGCGATCACCAACCCCTCTGATGCGGCCGGTGCTTTGATGGAATACTTCCAACTGCCCATCAGCCACGAAGTCATGATGGCCCAGACCGGTTTCCTGACACCCCATAAGGGCGTGAACACCGAAGCCTACAAGGACGACACGCTGCGCGCGCTGGGTGACGTTCTGCTGGGGGCCACAACCTTCCGCTTTGACGGGTCCGACCTTATGCCCGGTGGCGTCGGTGCCGGCACGTTCTGGACCGGTATGGTCGACTATACCGGTGGCAAGGATGCCGCGGCTGTGGCTGCCGATATCCAGGCCAGCTGGGACGCGTTGAAGTAACTCAACCACTCGCGAAGCTGACCAGTCCGCCCTGTTGCGGGCTGGTCCAACAAGACCGCAAGGTCGCGATACGGCTGGCACACAGCCGCAACAAGATGACCCACACACGGTTTCGGATTGACGACCGCAAGACGGTCAATGGTGGCTAGGGAGGCGACCCATGAACCCCGCATTTCAAGGGCTAATCACGATCATCATCGGCGTCGGTGGTTGCATCGGATATTTCTATCTTTCCAACCAGTTTCTGGACAAGGTTCTGTACCCCGCCAAGGGTCCGAATGCCGGGCGCAACATCAACCGCGCCAATGTTGTCCGTCCCTGGCTGTTCCTGTTTCCCGCCATTTTCGCGCTGGGTCTGTACCTGGCCTATCCGGTGGTCGAGACGCTCCGCCTGTCATTTACCGATCGTGATCTGGACGGCGCTTTTGTGGGCTTTGCCAACTATCAGCAGATGTTTTCCGAGCCCAAGTTCTGGGAAGCCATGCGCAACAACATGCTGTGGCTGATCGTGGTGCCCGCCGCCGCGACCGCCTTTGGCCTTTTGGCCGCCCAGCTGACCGACCGGATCAAATGGGGTGCGGTGGCCAAATCCCTGATCTTCATGCCCATGGCGATTTCCTTTGTCGGGGCCGCCGTAATCTTCAAACTGGTCTATGATGCCCGCCCTGCGGATCAGAACCAGATCGGTATTCTGAACGCCGTCTGGATGCAGTTCGAGGGTGGCTTTGGATCGGTCATCTTCCTGCAGATCCTGCCTGCGATCATCCTTGCGTGCTTTGCTGGGATTGTCGGTTACGTGGGCTGGATTTTCGTCCGTCCCATCGCGGAAAGCCGTGAGAACGGGGGCGGCGCTGGCTTTGTCCCCTTGCGCCTGCTGGTGGCTGTGGCCTCGCTCTACCTCGTTTACCTGTCACTGAATTCCATTGTCGGCGTCTTTACCGGCACCCTGCCTTATGGTGAGCCGCAGACCTGGCTGACCATTCCCTTCTGGAACAGCTTTTTCCTCATGGTCGTTCTGATCTGGATTCAAACCGGCTTTGCCATGGTGATCCTGTCCGCCGCCCTGCGCGGTATTCCAGAGGAAACAATCGAGGCCGCCATCGTGGACGGGGCGAACCCGCTCCAGGTGTTTTTCAAGATCAAGGTGCCGCAGATCATGGGCACCATCGTTGTGGTCTGGACCACCATCACCCTCGTCGTTCTCAAGGTCTTTGACATCGTGTTCGCCATGTCCAACGGACAGTGGGAGACGCAAGTGCTGGCCAATTACATGTACGACAAGATGTTCCGCGCCAGTGAGTGGGGCGTGGGATCGGCATCGGCCATCATCATCATGCTGCTGGTGTCCCCGATCCTCGTCTGGAACGTCTACAACGCCCGCAAGGAGATGAAATAATGGCCCGCGACCAAAAGGAAGCTAATCATGGATAACATTGCTGGTTCCAAATCCTCGCTGGGCTGGGCGGTCAATATCTCGGTTGTGGCCCTGGTGCTGCTGTGGATTTTCCCCACTGTCGGTCTGTTGGTGTCGTCCTTCCGGACCACCGACCAAATCTCCACCTCGGGCTGGTGGGCGGCCCTGTTCCCCTCGGAACAATCCCAACGTTTCCGTGTCGCGGACCCGGATGACAACCGGGTCGAGCGTGACGGGGTTTATGTCGTCGAAGGCAATTTCTTTACCGAAAACGGTGGCGGTGGTGACATCATCAGCTGGGGCACCTCGTCGCGCGATATAGCGGCCTATGCCCCCGGCGAGACCGCCGATATGGGCGACGGCGAAAGCATGAGCGTGGATGCCGAAGGCAACTATGTCTGGTCCGGCAATGACGAGCAGATCAGCGGGCGGGGCCAGCGCGCCTTTGTCACCGCCGTGTCGCCGCCCGAGTTCACCCTGGACAACTATGACAACATCCTCTTTAGCGGGGGCCCCGGTGACAACATGGCCAAGGCGTTTTTCAACACGCTGACGGTCACGATCCCGGCGACGATCATTCCCATCGTAATTGCGGCCTTTGCCGCCTATGCGCTGGCCTGGATGGACTTTCCCGGACGCGCCTTGCTTATCGCCTTTGTGGTGGGCCTGCTGGTGGTGCCACTGCAACTGGCGCTCATTCCACTGCTGTCTCTGCACAATGACTTTGCCAACGTGTTGAACGGGATACTTGGGTTGGAGGGCGCGGATGCGATATCAGGCAAAGGCTATTTCGGGGCGTGGTTTGCCCATATCGGATTTGGCCTGCCCCTCGCGATTTACCTGTTGCGCAACTACATGGTCGGGCTGCCGCGCGACATCATCGAGAACGCCAAGGTCGATGGGGCGACAGACTTTCAGATCTTTACCAAGATCATCCTCCCGCTGTCGTTCCCGGCCCTGGCGTCTTTTGCCATCTTCCAGTTCCTGTGGACATGGAATGACCTGCTGGTGGCCAAAGTGTTCCTGATCGACTCGACTGGGCAAACGACCGTTATGACCGACCAGATCGTGAACCTGCTGGGTACTCGGGGCGGCAATTGGGAAATCCTGGCGACGGCGGCGTTCGTGTCGATTGCGGTGCCGCTGCTCGTCTTCTTCACCATGCAGAAATACCTGGTGCGTGGCCTCTTGGCCGGCTCCGTCAAGTAAACGCGTTCAAACAAGGGCATTCGGCCATGAACCAAATCCTTTCCAAATCCGCCACGGTGGCAGGCGTTGACATCGACTGGTGGCGCGGGGCTGTGATCTATCAGATCTATCCCCGCAGCTTTCAGGACAGCAACGGCAATGGCATCGGCGACCTGCTGGGCATCGTGGGCCGGATGCCGCATATCGCGTCGCTTGGCGTGGATGCGATCTGGATCTCGCCCTTCTTTACCTCGCCGATGAAAGACTTTGGCTATGACGTCAGCAACTATTGCGACGTGGACCCGATGTTCGGCACCCTCAGCGATTTTGACGCGCTGGTGGAGACGGCCCATGGATATGGTATCAAGGTGATGATTGATCTGGTGCTGAGCCATACCAGCGACCAGCATCCGTGGTATCAGACCTCCAAGCAAGATCGCGACAATGACAAGGCCGACTGGTATGTCTGGTCTGACCCCAAGGAAGACGGCACGCCGCCCAACAACTGGCTGTCGATCTTTGGCGGCCCAGCCTGGACTTGGGAGCCCGCTCGCGAGCAGTATTATCTGCACAACTTCCTCGGCAGCCAGCCGGACCTGAACTTTCACAATATGGATGTGCAGGATGCCCTGCTGGATGTGACCCGCTTCTGGCTGGAGCGTGGGGTGGATGGTTTCCGCCTGGACACCATCAACTTCTACTTTGCCGACAAAGAGCTGCGCAGCAATCCGGCGCTGCCCAAGGAAAAACGTAACGCCAATATCGCGCCGTCGGTGAACCCCTATAACCATCAGGAACATATCTATTCCAAGAACCAGCCCGAGAACCTGGAATTTCTGGGCCGATTCCGCGCCCTTCTCGAAGAGTTCCCCGGCACAGCCGCCGTGGGCGAGGTCGGTGATGCGCAGCGGGGTCTGGAACTGCTGGGCCAATACACCAAGGGCAATGAGGGCGTGCAGATGTGCTATGCCTTTGAGTTCCTGTCCAAGGAAACGCCGACAGCGGCCCGCTTTGCCGAGGTCTTTGCCGATCTGGATCGGGTGGCCGCCGAAGGCTGGGCCTGCTGGGCGTTTTCCAACCATGACGTGATGCGCCACGTAACCCGCTGGGACCTGAACCCGGCTGCGGCGCGCGCCTATGCGACGCTGATCATGTGCCTGCGCGGCTCGGTCTGTATCTATCAGGGTGAAGAGCTGGGCCTGGCCGAAGCCGATGTCGCCTTTGAGGACCTGCAAGACCCCTACGGGATCGAGTTCTGGCCCGAATTCAAGGGCCGTGATGGGTGCCGCACGCCGATGGTGTGGGAGCCTTCGAACCGCAATGGCGGCTTTACCACCGGCGATCCGTGGTTGCCCGTCAGTCCCGAACACCTGCACCGCTCTGTCGCGGATCAGGAAAGTGAACCGGGGGCGTTGCTGCACCACTATCGCCGCGCAATCTCGTTCCGGCACAGCCACAAGGCGATCCGGCGGGGCAGCCATGGGGGCGTCTTTGCCTATGGCAATGTGCTGCACTTCACCCGCGAACATGAAGGCCAGGAGATCTTTTGCGCCTTCAACCTGAGCGACATGCCCGTCACCCACGCGCTTCCTGCTGGGGATTGGGTCACGATCGGGGCCGAACTGGGCAGCACCGCGCCCGGACCCGACGGCAATCTGCATCTTGGGCCCTGGCAATGTGCCTTGGCGCTGAAACAATAAACACCAAGCGCCCGGACCTTGCGGGCGCGTCCACGGGAGGGGACGACCATGGCTGATTTGAAACTGACGGATGTGGCCAAGACCTATGGCGGGACCGTCAATGTCTTGAACAACATCAACCTCGACATCGAAAAGGGCGAGTTGATCGTTTTTGTGGGCCCGTCGGGCTGTGGCAAATCCACCTTGCTGCGGATGATTGCGGGACTTGAGAAGATTTCCGACGGCACTTTGGAAATTGACGGCACCGTCGTGAACGATGTGCCCCCCGCTCAGCGCGGCATCGCGATGGTATTTCAGTCCTACGCCCTATATCCGCACATGACCGTGCGGGACAACATGACCTTCGCGTTGAAACTGGCCAAGAAATCCCAGGCCGAGATCGACGCCGCCGTGGAAAAGGCCGCCCGTATCCTTCAGCTTGAACCCTATCTGGACCGCCTGCCCAAAGCCCTGTCGGGCGGTCAGCGCCAGCGGGTCGCCATTGGCCGGTCGATTGTGCGGGACCCCAAGGTCTATCTCTTTGACGAGCCCCTGTCGAACCTCGACGCGGCGTTGCGCGTTGCCACCCGGATCGAGATTGCGCAGCTGAAAGAGTCCATGCCCGACAGCACGATGATCTATGTGACCCACGACCAGGTCGAGGCGATGACGCTGGCCTCGCGGATCGTGGTTCTGGCCAACAAGGGCATCGCCCAGGTGGGCAGCCCCCTTGAGCTTTACGAGCGCCCCGAAAACGAATTTGTGGCCCAGTTCATCGGCTCGCCGTCGATGAACCTGCTGCCCGGCGAGATTGTAGAGACGGGTGCTGTGACCAAGGTCAAGATGGATGCCAGCGGCTATGTGGTTGAATCTGCCGTGCCCACGACCGAGGCCGACAAGGGCCTCAAGGTCAATGTGGGTGTGCGCCCCGAGGACATGACCGTAACCGAAGGCGAAGCCGTCTACGAAGGCGTGGTGGATTTCACCGAAGCCCTGGGCGAGGTCACGATCCTGTATTTCAAAGCCGAGGGCGAGGCCGCGGCGGTGCTGGCCAAGATGCCCGGCATTCACAAGGATCTGCGCGGCAAGACGGTCAAGGTAACGGCCGTGCCCGGCAAGGTACAGCTCTTCTCCAACGGGCAGTCGCTGTACTACCGGTGAGCGCCAGTGGCGGATCAAGATCCGCCTTACGGGGATGAGCGTACCGTTTGTCTCATCCCCGTAAGGCGTACCTGTGGTGCGCCCTAACCGTGGCCCAAAAGGGCTGCGGATCGGTTCAGCAGAACCTGGCTGATAATCGGCCCTGCCGCAGCCCCGATGCCTCGCGCATTGTTGCCCACGCGCCCTTCGATGATTTCTGGTGCGATCACGCCGCGCAGGTCCTGATCTGACAGACGAGTCCGCGTCATCTCCACCAGTCGCGCCCGGCAGGTCGCGGGCATCGCCCCGTCAATCACCACCGCCTCAAAGTCGATGACGGCACAGGACGCCACGCTGGCGATGGCCAGCGCATCCGCCGTCTGTTCCAGCCAGGGCTGCACATAGGCTTCCAGATGCGACCAGTCCTGCGGGGTTTGCCACAGTTGGCGCGGGTCCAACCCATCGGCTTCCAGCCGCACCTCCAGCGCACGGATCGAGGCCAGATCAATCAGTTGCGCCGGTTTGCCCTGCACGTCCGGCACCGGAAGCGGCCCGAAGGCCCCGGCGTTCTTCTGATTTCCCTCAAAGACCGCATGATCCAGCACGATGCCTCCCCCGATGAAGGCCCCGATAAAGAAATAAACATAATCCCGATATTCGCGACCCATCCCGAACACATGCTCGGCCCGACAGGCCGCAGTCGCATCGTTGACCTGATGCACCGGCAGATCGGTGATCCGCGCCGCCTCTGCGCTGAAGTCGATGTCGCGCCAGGCGGCAAATTCGGCCGGCGGGGCACCCACCAGCTCGTGCCAGTTCCACAGCTCGAACGGGGCGGCGATGCCCAGGCCGCACATACGGGATCGCATGTCGATGGAAAGGGCGGACATCAGGTCTTCGTAACCTCGCTCCAGAAAGCCGAAAACAGTGTCGGGCATCGGATAATCATAGGTCTCGCGCAGCTGCATCCGAACCTCGCCCTTGAGGTCGAGCACCAACAGGTCTGCACTGCGCCGCCCGATCTTGAGGCCCATGGAAAACAGCCCATCCGCCTCGATGTCAAAGGGCACCGAAGGCTTGCCCACCTTGCCCTTGACTGGCGCACCCTTGTGCAAGAGGCCGTCCTGTTCCAGCTTGCGCAGAATGACCGAGGTGGTTTGGGGCGACAGCCCGGTACGGCGCGCCAGCTCACCCCCCGGCAAGGCGCCATTGCGCTGCAACACCGACAAGAGGAGCCGTTCGTTATACGCGCGCACACCTGTCTGGTTGATGCCACTCGACAGGCTGCGCACGTGGTCCACGGTCATCACAAACTTCTCCCTGCGGCCATCATGGCGCCTCTTATTAATAAATCAAGTTGATTTATTAATTGACACTGATACAGAATCGCGTTTCCCTAGGGGCAGTTGAACCCGGGCGTATGCGCGGGACAGCCTAATGTCTTGGGAGGACATCATGAAAAAACTGCTATTGGGCTCTGCCCTTGCCTTGTCGTCTGTTGCAGGTACTGCCTATGCTGACGGCCATTCGGTATCAGCCTGCCTGATCACGAAAACCGACACCAACCCCTTCTTTGTGAAGATGAAGGAAGGCGCCACCGCAAAGGCGGAAGAGCTTGGTATTACACTGAAATCCTATGCCGGTAAGGTCGATGGTGACCACGAAACCCAGGTGCAGGCGATCGAGACCTGCATCGCAGACGGGGCCAAGGGCATCCTGCTCACCGCCTCTGACACATCGTCGATCACCACATCGGTGCAGCAAGCACGCGATGCGGGCCTGTTGGTCATCGCGCTCGACACGCCGCTTGAACCCATTGACGCGGCCGATGCCACATTTGCCACTGATAACTTTTTGGCAGGAGAATTGATCGGTAAATGGGCCGCGGGCCAGTTGGGTGACGCCGCCGCAGACGCCAAGATCGCCATGCTCGACCTTGCCATCAGCCAGCCATCTGTCGGCGTATTGCGCGACCAGGGCTTTATGACCGGCTTTGGCATCGACATCAAAGACCCCAACAAATGGGGGGACGAAGACGATCCACGTATCGTCGGCCATGACGTGACTGCGGGCAACGAAGAAGGCGGCCGCCGCGCCATGGAAAACCTGCTGGCCAAGGACCCGTTCATCAACGTGGTCTATACCATCAACGAACCAGCGGCTGCCGGTGCCTATGAGGCGCTGAAATCCATTGGCCGCGAAAACGACGTTCTGATCGTGTCCGTCGATGGCGGTTGCCCCGGCGTGCAAAACGTCGCCGACGGTGTGATCGGTGCCACCAGCCAGCAATATCCGCTGCTGATGGCGTCGCTGGGCGTCGAGGCGATTGCCGCATGGGCCAAGGACGGCACCAAGCCTGAAAACACACCCGGCAAGTCGTTCTTTGACACAGGCGTGTCCCTGGTCACTGACCAGCCGGTTGACGGCGTTGACAGCATCTCGGTCGCCGAAGGCACCGACCGCTGCTGGGGCTAAACCACCCAGGCTGAATAAGACAGGGGCGGTGCAAGCCGCCCCTTCACCGTAGACGGAAGATGGCAGGACCGCCTACGCTCAAACACATCTGCCACAGCCATTCAGATCGGGACCCACCCATGTCAGAGACCTCGCCCAAGGGGCAGGATTTCGAATCCTCCCTGACCAAAGCCACCGACAGCGTCGCCGATTTCGACAGTGACCGGCGCAGCTTCGTCAGCAAGGTACAGCATGTGCTGCACGAGAACCCGGCCATGGTGCCGCTCATCGTTCTGGTGCTTTCGCTGCTGGTCTTTGCGGTGCTTGTCGGTTCAAAATTCTTTTCGCCTTTTGCCCTCACCCTGATCCTGCAACAGGTCCAGATCGTGGGCGTGCTGGCCGCCGCCCAAAGCCTGATCATCCTGACCGCTGGCATTGATCTGAGCGTCGGCGCCATTGCGGTCCTCAGTTCGGTGGTGATGGGCCAGTTCACCTTTCGCTATGGCCTGCCCCCCGCTGTTGCCGTCTCTGCCGGTCTGCTGGCGGGCACGCTGATCGGAGCCGCAAGCGGCTGGCTGGTCGCACGGGTCAAACTGCCCCCCTTTATCGTGACGCTGGGTATGTGGCAGATCGTGCTGGCCGCCAACTATATCTATTCGGCCAACGAAACGATCCGGTCCCAGGATATCGAGGCGCAAGCCCCCCTCCTCCAGATCTTTGGCAGCAATGTGAAGTTTGCGGGGGCCACGTTTACCTTTGGCGTGATTTTTATGGTCGGGCTGTTCATCCTTTTGGCCTATGTCCTCAAACACACGGCCTGGGGGCGACACGTTTATGCGGTGGGGGACGACCCCGAGGCCGCAGAGTTGGCGGGTGTCAACGTCAGCCGCACCATCATTTCGGTCTATGCCGTTGTGGGCCTCATCTGTGGCTTTGCGGCCTGGGTGATGATCGGGCGATTTGGCTCCGTTTCTCCTTCGGCCACCACTGGTGTGATCGGCAATATCCAGTCCATTACCGCCGTTGTGATCGGCGGCATCTCCCTCTTTGGCGGTCGCGGCTCGATCATGGGGGCGCTCTTTGGCGCGCTTATCGTGGGCGTGTTTGAACTGGGCCTGCGCATGTACGGGGCCGACCCCCAATGGACGTTCCTGTTGATCGGTGTGCTGATCATCGGCGCAACCACCGTGGATCAATGGATCAGAAAGGCAGCCGCATAGATGGAACCTATTCTCAAAGCCAAGAACCTGGTCAAGCGCTATGGCCGCGTGACCGCACTCGACCACTGCGACTTTGAACTTTATCCCGGTGAAATCCTCGGCGTGATCGGGGACAACGGGGCCGGCAAATCGACCCTGATCAAAGCCGTGTCGGGGGCCGTGATCCCCGACGAGGGCGAGGTGTATCTGGACGGGCAACGGGTGAATTTCACCTCTCCCATCCACGCCCGCGAACATGGGATCGAAACGGTCTATCAGACGCTGGCCATGTCACCGGCCCTGTCGATTGCCGACAATATGTTCATGGGGCGGGAGATCCGCAAACCAGGCTTTCGCGGCAAGGTCTTGCGCCAGCTTGACCGCCCCGCGATGGAGAAGTTCGCCCGCGACAAGCTGTCGGAACTGGGGCTGATGACGATTCAGAACATCAAACAGGCGGTCGAAACCCTGTCTGGTGGGCAACGCCAGGGGGTGGCCGTGGCACGCGCAGCCGCCTTTGGCTCCAAAGTCATCATTCTGGATGAACCGACAGCGGCCCTTGGCGTCAAGGAAAGCCGCCGGGTTCTGGAACTGATCCAGGACGTGAAGTCGCGCGGCATTCCGATCATCCTGATCAGTCACAACATGCCCCACGTCTTCGAAGTGGCCGACCGTATTCACGTGCACCGGCTGGGCAAACGGCTGACTGTGATCGACCCAAAGGAACATTCGATGTCCGACGCGGTGGCCTATATGACGGGTGCTGCGGTGCCTGAGGCGGCGGCCTGAGATGACCCTCGATCAGATCTGTGCGCAGATTCTGGATCGCCCGGCCACACCGCATCGGCGGCTTGTGGCCGTGACTGGCCCGCCCGCCAGCGGCAAGAGCACGCTGGCCACGACCCTCGCCGCACATCTGAATGCGGCGGGCGAACCGGCGACAGTGGTGCCCATGGACGGCTTTCACCTCGATGACCGGCTGTTGGCCGAGGACGGCACTGCCGCCCGCAAGGGCGCGCCACACACCTTTGACACGGGCGGTTTCCTGCGGCTGGTCACGGCCCTGCAATCGCCCGATCCGGTTGTCTTTCCCATCTTTGACCGCAGCCGCGAGATTGCCATTGCCGGTGCGGGGCGCGTGCCCGCAAGCTGCCGCACCGTTCTGGTCGAAGGCAATTACCTGCTGCTGCGAAAGGCCCCTTGGGATGCGCTGCATAACGCATGGGCCTTTTCCATCGCCTTGCACCCGCCCCAGGACGAAATTGTGGCCCGGCTGCGCGCCCGCTGGGCAGACCATGGCAAAGCGGACGCAATGGCTTGGATCGAAAGCAATGATGTGCCAAATGCAGCAACTGTACTGACCGGGTCGATACCGGCTGATGTGACCCTGATGGAGACCCCCTTATGATCCTTTGCGCGGGCGAAGCCCTGATCGACATGATCCCCAATGCCGACGGGGCCTTTGTCCCCCATGTGGGGGGGGCTGTGCTGAACACTTCGGTGGCCCTGGGCCGTTTGGGCGTGCCCACCGGGCTGGTCACGGGCCTGTCTTCTGACCCTTTTGGGCAGCTGATAGAGGCAGCACTTGACGCAAGCCAAGTCAGCACCGCCCATGCTGTGCGCAGCGACCGCAACACCACGCTGGCCTTTGTGCACCTCGAACAGGGCCAGGCGACCTATACCTTCTATGACGACAATACCGCGACGCGGGCGATCAACTCGGCTGACATGCCGACCCTGCCCGACGATACCGAAGCGGTGTTTTTCGGCGGCATCAGCCTGTGCAACCCTCCGGTGGCCGACAGCCTGTTGGATGTGGCGTTGGCGCAATCGGCAAGCCGCGTGGTGATGGCCGACCCCAATATCAGGCCCAGCTTTGTCTCGGACCACGATGGCTACCGGACGCGGCTGACGGCGCTGATGGGCCGGGCCGACATCGTGAAGCTGTCGGATGACGATATCCACTGGGTGATCCCCGGCGATATGGACCTGCACGACAAGGGGCGCGCGGTGCTCGACATGGGCCCCAAGCTGCTCTTGCTCACCGAAGGCAGCAAGGGCGCAACGGCGCTTTGCGCCAACGGCACACGGGTCTTTGTCGCCGCCCAAAAGGCCGAAATGGTCGACACCGTGGGCGCAGGCGACACGTTCAACGCAGGTGCGCTGGCTGCCCTGCGCGCCGCCGGGGCCCTGACCCCCACCGCCCTGGCCACGCTGGACGAGGCGACGCTGACAGATATGCTCGGCCTCGCCGCCCGCGCGGCCGCCGTTACCGTATCGCGCGCCGGAGCCAATCCGCCCTGGGCATCCGAACTGGAGTAACCGCCATGAAACGTTCCCGCGTCAATGACATTCTGGCCGAGGGGGCCGACTTTTTCGCCAAACACGGCTGGTCCCTGCCGCCCTTTGCGCAATGGTCCGCCGAAAAGCTGCAAGGGTCGGACGGGACGTACATACGAGATCGTAGGTTGGGCTGGGACATCACCGATTACGGCCAGGGTCGCTTTGACGAGATGGGGTTGTTCCTGTTTACCATGCGCAATGGCGACATGACCGAGATGGGCCAACAGGGCGCAATGCTGTATGCCGAAAAGCTGATGATTTCGCGCCAGGATCAACTGTCACCGATGCACCGCCATGTGCTCAAGACCGAGGACATCATCAATCGCGGTGGTGCGACTTTGGTGATGGAACTGTTCACCTGCGACGCCGAGGGTCAGATCGACCGCGCGGCGGACGTGCACGTCCTGTCCGACGGCGCGCCCGTGACCCTACCCGCAGGGGGCCACCTGAAACTGCCCGTGGGCGCGTCCGTGACGCTGACCCCGACCACCTGGCACGCGTTCTGGGGCGAGGGAGGCGATTGCCTGATCCACGAGGTGTCTACCGTGAACGATGACCTGACCGATAACATCTTTGCCGAACCCATCGGGCGGTTTTCCGACATCGAAGAAGATGTGGCACCCACGCATCTGTTGGTTTCGGACTACGCTTGATCCGCCATCTTGGTCGAATTACCTTGCGCTGCCCAGATTTTCTGGACCCGGGCGGGAACCACGCCGCCCATCGCCACAGTCATCTTGGGTGCAAAGGCCATCAGATGCCGGGCCAGCCTGTCACGGAAATCCGCACCACCCCGCCCCGTCGGATAGGCGATTGAACAGGTCGCCACCGGCGTGCCGTCTGCATCAAAGACGGGGATCGCCACCGACGACACCCCAAGCCTTAACGTATCGCGATTGTAGGCAAAGCCGTGCGCGGCAATTGTGGCCAGCGTCTCACGTACCGCAACGCCATCCGGGGCCGCGTCTTTGCGGTCCCAGGTGCCCGGATCGGCCAAGGCCGCCGCCACGACTTCCGGCGCGGAGAACGCCAGAAAGGCACGCCCTGACGCCGTGGCCAGAACCGGCGGTCGCTCTGTTGCGTCGAAACTGACCCGTACGGGATGGTTGTGATGTTCTGCGTGACACAGATGGATCAGGTCAAACCCGTGCAACCGGTTCACGTGGACCAATTCGCCCACAACCCGGCTCAGATCGTCGATCAAAGCCCCGACCATCTCGATCTCTGGCACGGTGTGCCGCCGCATGTCCGCCAGCCGCGTGAGCGCGGGGCCCAGCCGATAGGCGCGCGTGTCCGGTGCCTGTTCAAGGTATCCCGCCTGCACCAGCGCCGTCAGGTGTCGGTGCACCGTGGCCTTGTCTCGCCCGCTCAGGCGCATCATCTCTGTCAGGCCCAAACGCGGGTGGTCTGGTGAAAAATGGTCCAGTAGGGCCAAGGCTCTGGCAATTGTTGACATGGGGGCAGGTTGACGAGGTCATCCGAAGCTTGCAATATATTTTTGCGACCATCGGTTCAATTATTGAACCATTGTAACAGGGCCACAATGTCAGATCTGGATCATAACCTGCGCATCCTGCGCCCCTTTCTGGATCGCATCGCCCAAAGCGGTATCCAGAATCATATCGGCGGAGCGCCGCAACCCGCGGCGTCCGGGGCCTGGTTTGACACCCGCGCCCCGTTTGATGACAGCGTGATCGCCCGCGTGGCCCGCAGTGACAGCACCGACATTGATCGCGCGGCCCAAGTGGCCAAGACCGCCTTTCCCGCATGGCGGGACACGCCCGCCACCGAGCGCAAGCGTATCCTGCACGCCATTGCCGACGGGATTGAGGCCCGTGCCGAGGAAATCGCCCTGTGCGAATGCTGGGACACCGGCCAGGCCCTGCGCTATATGTCGAAGGCGGCGCTGCGCGGAGCGGAAAACTTTCGCTTTTTCGCGGACCGCGCAGAAAGTGCGCGGGATGGTCAGACCCTGCCCTCTCCCCGCCTGATGAACATCACCACACGGGTGCCCATCGGCCCGGTGGGCATCAT
The DNA here is from genome assembly GCF_947503705.1 of uncultured Tateyamaria sp. GTDB lineage: Bacteria > Pseudomonadota > Alphaproteobacteria > Rhodobacterales > Rhodobacteraceae > Tateyamaria. Next base: position 482,362 of record NZ_CANNES010000002.1, read on the forward strand.
CACGCCCTGGAACACACCCTTCATGCTCTCGACCTGGAAGATCGCACCGGCGCTGGCCGCAGGCTGCACCGTCGTCCACAAACCGGCCGAGTTAAGCCCCTGGACCGCACGCATCCTGATCGAGATTGCCGAGGCCGCAGGCCTGCCCCCCGGCGTCTGGAACCTGGTGAACGGCTATGGCGCAGAGGCGGGCCGCGCCCTGACCGAACACCCCGACATCCGCGCCATCGCCTTTGTGGGCGAAGGGCAGACCGGCGCGGCCATCATGGCACAAGGCGCGCCGACGCTGAAACGGCTCCACTTTGAGCTGGGCGGCAAGAACCCCATCATCGTCTTTGACGATGCGGACCTCGACACCGCACTTGATGCGGTGATGTTCATGGCCTTCTCGCTGAACGGAGAGCGTTGCACCGCCGCCTCGCGGCTTTTGGTACAAGAGAGCATCGCCGATGCGTTCGAGGCGGCGTTGGTCAAACGCACGCAAGCCCTGAAGGTCGGCCATCCGCTTGACCCGCAAACCGAGGTCGGCCCGCTGATCAGCGCGGCGCATCAGGCGAAAGTCATGCAGAGCGTTGAGATCGCCCGAACCGAAGGGGCCACCATCGCCGTCGGTGGCACGTCCGGCACGGGCAAGGGTCACTGGGTCGCGCCCACCGTCTTTACCCAAGCCGCCCCCGACATGACGGTTTCGCAAGCGGAGATTTTCGGGCCCACACTGACCTCCATCCGCTTTGGTACCGAGGACGAGGCCCTCGCAATCGCCAATGATACGCCCTACGGGCTGACTGCTTTTCTGTGGACCGCGAACATCACCCGTGCCATGCGGATGACCGAGGCGCTTGAGGCGGGCATGGTCTGGGTCAACACGGCCAATGTGCGCCACCTGCCCACGCCCTTCGGCGGCATGAAGTCCAGCGGCATCGGGCGCGACGGCGGCGACTGGTCCTTTGATGTCTATATGGAGCAAAAGCATATCGGCCTCGGCACCGCCGACCCGAACATCCCCCGCCTTGGGGTATGACCTTCCTTTGGTCAGAAATATTCCGGGGGAGGCCGCAGGCCGGGGCCAGCGCCCCTTTGTGACCACCAGCCACGGTGGACACTTGCACCTTGCGGGACCAACGGACCCGTTCCGCCCTATACAAAGGGCCGCCGCCACGAAACACTGCGCCAACCTCACGGTGCGGAAAGGACCAAGATGAGCTGGGACGATTTTGCGAAACATGCCAAGGACGCCGCCGATTGGGGGGCTGCCTATCACAAGACCATCCGCGACCGTCCGGTGCGCGCCCAAACCGCCCCCGGAGAGATTGCGGCCCAGCTTGCCGATGGCCCGCCCGAGGACGGCACCGACCTGGGCACCCTCATGCAGGATTTCGAGGATATCGTGATGCCCGGCATCACCCATTGGCAGCACCCCCGCTTTTTCGCCTATTTCAGCTCCAATGCCGCCCCCGCCTCGGTGCTGGCCGAATTCCTCGCCTCGATCATCGCGCCGCAATGCATGCTGTGGCAGACCTCGCCCGCCGCCACGGAAATGGAAACGCGGATGATGGATTGGCTGCGCCAGGGGCTTGGCCTGTCGGCCGTCTTCCAGGGCGTCATTCAGGACAGTGCCTCGTCGGCGACGCTGGCCGCCGTGCTGACGATGCGCGAACGGGCGCTGGCCTGGTCAGGCAATCAGGAGGGCCTTGCGGGTCAGGCGACCTTGCGCATCTACTGTTCGGATCAGGTGCACAGCTCCATCGACCGGGCCATTTGGATTGCGGGGATCGGGCAGGACAACCTGGTCAAAATCCCCACCAAAGGGCCGATGAAGGCGATGGACCCTGACGCCTTGCAAGCGGCCATCACGGCGGACCGGGCGGCAGGGCACCGCCCCGCAGGCATCATTGCGGCGACCGGGGCCACAGGCATGGGGGCCTGCGATGACATGCAAGCCGTGGCCGCGATCGCGAGGGCCGAAGACCTTTATACGCATCTCGATGCGGCCTGGGCCGGGACGGCCATGATCTGCCCCGAGTTCCGCACACTTTGGGACGGGGCCGAGCAGTTCGACAGCATCGTCTTCAACCCGCACAAATGGCTGGGGGCGCAGTTTGACTGCGCCGCCCACTTCCTGCGCGACCCGGATCAGTTACGGCAAACGCTGGCCATTCGGCCCGAATACCTGAAAACCCACGCCCAGGGGGACATCATCGACTATTCGGAATGGTCGGTGCCCTTGGGGCGGCGGTTTCGCGCGCTCAAGCTATGGTTCCTGATGCGCCATTACGGGATGGACGGGCTGCGCACCCGCATCCGCAACCATGTGAAATGGAGTGTCGCACTCTGCGAAAGGCTGCGGGCCGTGCCGGGGTTCGAGATTGTCACCGATCCGATCCTGTCGCTCTGGACATTCAAACAGGTCGGCGCGTCAGACGATCAGACTCAGATGCTGGTGGATGCGATCAATGATGATGGGCGGATTTACCTGACACAAACGCTTGTCGATGGGGTCAAGGTGATCCGGTTTACCGCCGGTCAGTTCGATTGCGAGGAACGGGATTTCGACACCGCCTTCGACACGATCACCGAGATTGCCGCGCGCGCATAGCGTGACACCGTAAGGCATAGACCTTGGTGCGCGATGACGACGGCGGATCACGGGTCGCCCCATGAGGATGGTCGGGGTGTAGCGCTTAGATATGTACCGAAAGATAGCGGGCGCAGCCATGCAGCGCCGAGGCGTCATCGGTCAGCAAATACATCGGCATACGCGCCATCCGCCCGTGAAAGCTGTCGTCATTCTGCAAGGGCGCCAGCACCAGATCGGTCGTCTCGGGCGTCAGAAGGGTACGCGCCAGGCTGCCGTTAAAGTAAATCCCGCCCTCGGGCAGATAAAGGTACGCGACCTCACGCACCAGCGCACCCAAAGCTCGCGCCATGATGGCTTGCGTCTCGGCTCCGCCTGTTGCGTCTGCCACTTCCTCGGGTTTGCAAACGTGGCCCGTGCGAGCCTGATGCAGCCGCGCAAGGCCACTGCCCGATAACAGGTGCTCCACCGTGTCAAAACCGCTCATATCAGACACTTCGTGCCGGATGATCGAGGCCACAGGTTGCGGCAGGGCTGCATGGCCCATTTCCGCAGCAAAGACTACGCCCGACGGCCCATGCGCCACACTGACGTTAAAGCCGGTGCCCAGGCCAATGACCACCGATTGCGGTTCATCCTCTGCCGCCGTGCCGCTGAGAAAGCGCAGGGACGCCTCGGGCAGAACGGCAATGGCGTGGCCCAAGGCTTCCAGATCGTTGAGCAGATGAACCGCGTCCAACGACAGCGCGCCCGCCAACTCATCCGCATCGAAATGCCAGTCCCGGTTGGTCAACCGACCCCAACCCTTGCCCACAGGCCCCGCAATCGCCACGGCGGCGGACGACACCAGCGGCTGATCGGCAAGATAGATCCGGGCCAGTTCGGCAAAGCTGCCATGATCGTCATTGCGAAAACGGCGCCAGGTCTCGACCTGAACGCCGTTTGTATCCGCCAGGGCAAGGCGGCAATTGGTGCCGCCCACATCTGCCACAAGGTGCAGCTTTGCCGCCTCGTCCTGCATTTACGCCTCGCCCGGTTGCTTGCCTAAAATGATCATCCCAAGCAGGTCATCGTCGGTTACGTCATCAACGTCAACCGTGCCGACCAATTTGCCGTTCTTCATGACCGACGCGCGATCACACAGCTCCATCACATCGTGGATGTCATGGCTGATCAAAAAGATGCCGATCCCTTCGGCCTTGAGCTGGGTGATCAGCTCCGACACCATCTGGGTCTCGTGGGGGCCAAGAGCGGCGGTGGGTTCGTCCATGATCAGGATGCGCGCGTTGAAATAGACGGCGCGCGCAATGGCCACGGATTGGCGTTGACCGCCCGACAGGGCCGACACGGGGTCTTTGAACTTCTGAAAGTTCGGATTGAGACGCGCCATGATCTTGCGCGTCTCGGCCTCCATCGCATCGTCATTGACGAAACCGATGGGCGACACCAATTCGCGCCCCAAAAACAGGTTCGACGCCGCATCGAGGTTATCGGCCAGCGCAAGGGTCTGGTAAATTGTCTCGATGTTGTACGAGCGCGCGTCGCGAGGATTGTTGATGGTGGCCTTTTCGCCATCCACGTAAATCTCGCCCTCGTCCATGGCATAAGCGCCCGACAGGATCTTGATCAGGGTCGATTTGCCAGCCCCGTTATGGCCCAAAAGGCCCACAACTTCGCCCGGATAAAGGTCGACAGACACGTGGTCGACGGCATGCACCCCACCAAAGGAAATGCAGATGTCGCGCATGTCGACAAGGGGTGTTCCAGTACGATCAATGCTCATTTCGAGGACCTCCGATACAGGTTATCCAGATAAACGGCCAGAACCAGAACCGAACCAACGACGATCTGTTGAATGGCGGCATCAAAGCCGATCAGAACCATGCCGGTCTGCAAGGATTGCATGACCACGGCACCCAGGATGGCCCCATAGATCGTGCCAACCCCACCGGCCAGCGACGTGCCGCCGATAACGGCAGCGGCGATGACATAAAGCTCGTCCAGGGTGCCCAGCGCGTTGGTGGCCGACCCCAGACGGGCCGAGGCGACAGCCGCCGAAAGACCCGCAAGAAAGCCCATGAGGGCAAAGATCTTGACCGTCATCCACTTGGTGTTGATACCCGCGAGGGCCGCCGCCTCCGGGTTGCCCCCAATGGCATAGACATAGCGGCCAAAGCGGGTGCGCGACATGATGAGCGTCATAATGATGCCCACGGCCAGCAGGATGAGAACCGGGATGGCAAAGCCATAGCTGATGAACAGGCCCTCCGGCGGAATCTCGATCCCTTCGGCGGCGGCATAGCGACGGACAATACCGCGCGGCCAGTAATAGGCGTTGACGAGCAGTACCGCCCCGATCATGGCCGCAGAACCCGCCACCGCGATGAACCAATCGGCCCAGAGGGGGCGCAGGGCAAAGCCGTGGGTGACACGCTGGCGACGGCCCATCACGACGGAGGCCAGAACAGCCGCCACACCGATCAGACCCACAACCCACGACCCCGTGGCCCCGATGGCACCCTCGGCGGTGCCGCCCAGAAGGCGAAAGGTGCTGTCCACGGGCGAGATCGTCTCGCCCCGCGCCACAAGGAACCCCGCACCGCGCCAGGCAAGCAGGCCACCCAGGGTCACGATAAAGGCAGGGATGGAAAGGTAGGCAATCAGATAACCGTGAAAGGCCCCGATCAATGTCCCGGTGATCAGGCCGACGAAGACGGTAATGATCCAGATGGCCCAATGCTCAAGACCCAGCAACTGGGGCAAAAGCCACACCTGGGTCACGCCCATGATAATGGCGCAAAAGCCCAGGACGGACCCAACGGACAGGTCAATATGGCGGGTCACGATGACCAGGACCATGCCGCAGGCCATGATGCCGATGGAAGAAGTCTGAACACTCAGGTTCCACAGGTTGCGGGGGGTCAGGAAGGCCCCAAAGCCATTGACCAAAGCGCCATACATATGAAAGCCGACCCAGATCAGGGCCAGCGCCCCCAACATGCCCAATAGGCGGGTATCAAGCTCGGTCGCCTGAATGAAACGGGCCACGGGGCCTTTGGCGGCGGGGGCGGCAGGACCGCCCGATTGAGATGTATCTGTCATCACGAAATCCCGGATATAGGGCGACCGGGCACCTCAAGACGAGTCTTGGGCAAGCGGACGCGCACAGGTGATGTAAGAAAAAAGTCGAATGGCACCGGCGACGCCCAGGAACATTGGGGCCGCCGGTGCAACAGGGCCTCAGCCCTTACTTAGCAGCCGTCAACACCGGCAACGGCACCGGCACACACTTTGTCTTTGGCGATGTGGCCAGCGTCGATCACGGCGCTGATGTTGGCTTGGGTCACGGGCGTTGGGTCAAGGAAGATGGCGTTCATCTCGACACCGTTCTCACCACCGGACCACTGCACGGCACCGTCGATGTCAGCCAAAGCTGTGCCGCCGGCCAGAGCCACGGCAATCTCGGCAGCTTTGGAACCGAGGTCCAGGGCGTTCTTCCAGACCGACACGGTCTGCTCGCCACGGGCAACACGGTTCAGAGCGGCATGGTCGCCGTCTTGACCACCAACAGGCACAGCCAGACCCTGAGCTTGCAGAGCGGCGATTGCGCCACCGGCCATGCCGTCGTTCTGGGCCAGAACCGCGTCAACGTCGTTGTTGGCGGCGGTCAGGATCTGCTCCATGTTGCGCTGCGCGTTGTCAGGCTTCCAACCATCGGTGAAGGCTTCGCCAACGATGTTGATGTCGCCGGACGCCACGGCGTCACCGATCACTTCCATCATGCCTTCCAGCAGGAAACCGGCATTCGGGTCACCCTTGTCACCCTTGATGATGGCAAAGTTGCCTGTGGGCTGGGCAGCTGTCACGGCTTGCGCGATGATGCGGCCAACACCCTTGTTGTCAAAGGTCAGATAAAAGGTCCGGTTGTCTTCGATCAGACGGTCATAACCAACCACCGGAATACCTTCGTTTTCGGCCTGATCCACGGCGGGGCCAATGGCGTCCTTGTCCATCGCCAGGATGATCAGGGCATCGGCACCCTGGGCAATCAGCGATTCAACGTCTGTCAGCTGCTTGGCAGCAGAGGCTTGCGCGTCGGACGAGATATAGGTTGCGCCCAGTTCTTCCAGCTTGGCCTTGATGGCCGCTTCGTCTGTTTTCCAGCGCTCTTCCTGAAAGTTGGACCAGCTCACGCCAACGGTCAGGTCCTGAGCCTGGGCCACCATCGGCGAAGTCATCATCGTGGCAGCCGCAAGGGCGCCAAGTAGCGTGCGTCGTTTCATCAAAAGTGTCCTCCCAAAGACTACTGCCCGCCGTGTTAGATTTTGGCGGGTTCCTCATTGTTAGCTGTTTTAATTTGAAAAGCAAATTAAATTGGACAGCTTCTTGAAAAAGAGCCATCATGCCCAAAGGAGCGCCCCGGCGACAGCAGGGGCGGGAGGAGAAAAGAGAGTAATATCATGGCGTTCGGTCACCAAAAGGTCGAAAGCAGGCGGCTGTTGTTGCGCGAGATCGCGAGCCACGGGCCCCTGCCCCGCATTGATTTGGCCGAACGCACAGGCATCAGCCGGGCGACCGTCACCTCTGTGACGGCCGATCTTTTGCGCGGCGGGTTGATCGCCGAAGTACCCCGCGAATCACATCCCGACGGCAGCGCACGGGGCCGCCCGCGCGTCGATCTCAAGATCGCCGGAGGGGCGCATTTGGTGGCGGGGCTGAAGGTGTCGGATGCCTCGATCTCGCTGGTTTTGATCGACTTTGAGGGGGCCCATCTGGCCGATCACGAACGCCCCATGGTGCGGGGCCGTCAACCGGCGGCTGACCTCGCCGCCGAGATACTGGCGGGATTAAAGGCGCTTGTGGCCGAAGCAGGCCGTGACCTGTCCGACATCTCGGGCGTGGGCGTGGGCATTTCAGGCGTGGTCGATGCCGATCACGGGCTGGTTTACTGGTCGCCCTCGCTTGATCAGCGCAACATGCCTTTGGGCACGCTCTTGTCCCAGCATTTGGGCATTCCGGCCTTTGTGGACAATGACGCCAACCTTGTGGCCATGGCCGAGTTGACGTTCGGGCTGGGCAAGGACCATTCCGATTTCATCGTTATCACCATCGAAAGCGGTGTGGGCATGGGCATGGTGCTGGGTGGCCAGATCTATCGCGGCACGCGCGGTTGTGGCGCGGAATTTGGCCACACCAAGGTACATTTCGAGGGCGCGCTGTGCCGCTGCGGCCAACGCGGCTGTCTTGAGGCCTATGTGGCCGATTACGCCCTGGTCCGCGAGGCCACCAGCGTGGGCGGGGTGGGGGCGACCTCGTCGACCTCGCAAGCGGTCACAACGATCCTCACCGCGGCCCGGGCGGGCGATGCCACCGCCAAGACCGTGGTGGACCGGGCGGGGCGAATGTTTTCCATGGGGCTTGCCAATCTGGTCAACATCTTTGACCCCGAACTGATCATTCTGGCCGGCGAGCAGATGGAATTTGACCACCTTTATGCCGACGCGGTGATCGAAGAGATGCGCAAATCCATTGTCGAGATCGACAAGCCCGCCCCGGAGGTTGTCGTGCACAAGTGGAACAACCTGATGTGGGCACGGGGTGCTGCGGCCTATGCGCTGGAATTCGTGCAGGATCGCGCGGTGGAGGCGTTGGAAGATGTATAAGGGGCCCGGATTTTGTGAAAAACCCGACGCGGCGCGTGGGCAGCGCGCTGTTGGGCACCTCACGGCCACTGTTGCCGCTCTTCTGGCGACCGTCGGGCAGGCCGATACACCGATGGAACCGCGTTTTGCCCCGGTTCCCGTCTCGCATCACGTCTACGATGGCGGGTGGGAGCATTTCGTTGGTGGCGGCCTTGCGGTGTTGGATTGCGATGGTGACACCCGCCCCGATCTGGTGGCGGCAGGGGGCAGCAACCCGCCCATCCTGCTCCGCAATACCTCGGACGTCGGCCGCCCAATCACCTTTGTCGACGCCACGCCCCCTGCCCTCGACCTGACCGCCACCACCGGTGCCTACCCCTTTGATGCCAATAATGACGGCCATCTCGACTTGATGATCCTGCGCGTCGGCCCTGATGTGCTCTTGAACGGGAAGGGCGATTGCACCTTTGCCCCCGCCCCGCTGGACACCGGCGATCACTGGTCCACCGCCTTTTCCGCCACCTGGGAGGCAGGCCAGTCAGAGCCGACATTCGCCATCGGCCACTATGTCGACCGCGCCGATCCCGAAGGCCCGTTCGAGGCCTGCGACACCAACAGCCTTTGGCGGCCCACGCCAATGGGCCATGCGGAAACCGTACTGGAACCCGGGCATTGCGCCCTGTCGATCCTGTTCACCGACTGGGCCCGCAACGGCCGCCCCGACCTGCGCATGTCTAACGACCGGCACTATTACATCCGCGACGGGCAGGAACAACTGTGGGCGATGGAAGCCACCCCGCGCCTTTACACCCAAGACGACGGCTGGGCCCGCCATACCCTGTGGGGCATGGGCATCGCCACCCGCGATCTGGACCGCGACGGGCGGGACGAGGTGTACCTCAGCTCCATGGGCGATCAGCGCCTGATGGAACAGCAAGGCGACGGCCCGGCCTACAAGGACGTGCCGTTCGCACGCGGCACCGCTGCCCAACGCCCGTATATCGGCGACGATGGCCGCCCCTCGACCGGCTGGCACATCGCCTTTGGCGACGTGCAGAACGACGGGCGCGATGATGCCTTCATCGCCAAGGGCAATGTGCAGCAAATGCCCGGCAACGCCATGGAAGACCCCAACAACCTGCTGATCGGGATGGCCGATGGCAGCTTTGCGGAACGGGGCGACGTGGCGGGCGTCGCCTCTATGCACCGCAGCCGGGGCGCGGCCCTGGTGGACCTGAATGGCGACGGTTTGCTTGATCTGGCGGTGGTGAACAGGCGGGCCCCGCTCGAAGTCTGGCAAAACGTCACGGCGAACCCCGGCACCTGGCTCAGCGTCGCGCTGACCCAACCCCGGACCAACACCCAGGCCGTCGGCGCCTGGATCGAGGTGGATGACGGCACCGCCATTCAGGCCCGCGAAGTAACGGTGGGCGGCGGGCACGCAGGCGGCGTCGCCGGGCCACAGCATTTCGGGCTGGGCACGGCCCAAACCATCAAACTGCGCATTCGCTGGCCCCATGGCGACTGGACCGACTGGCAAACCGTCCCCACGAACCAAAACCTATCCCTCACCCGACCTTGAGGACCCCGGCCCGCCCCGCTATGTCCCAGCGGGACACATAAAGGATGGGCCGATGCCTCAGTTTCTGGACTACAGCGACGCGGATTTTGACGCGCGGTTCGACGCGCTCTTGAATGCCAAGCGCGAGGACAGCCCTGACGTGGACGCCACCGTGGCCGGGATCATCGCCGATGTGCGACAACGCGGCGACGCCGCCGTCATTGAACTTACCGAAAAATTCGACCGGATCAGCGTGACACCCGACACGCTGCGGATCACGGGCCAAGACGTCGATACCGCCATCGCCCAAGTCTCGCCCGAAGACCGCGCAGCGCTGGAACTGGCCGCCGACCGGATCGCCGCCTATCACGCACGGCAAATGCCCGAGGACGCGGAATGGACGGACGGTGCAGGCGCGACGCTCGGCTGGCGGTGGACGCCTGTTTCGGCGGCAGGGCTCTATGTGCCGGGTGGGCTGGCAAGCTATCCATCCTCCGTCCTGATGAACGCGATCCCGGCCAAGGTCGCGGGGGTCAGCCGGCTCGCCATCACCGTGCCGACACCAGACGGCGTGCTGAACCCGCTGGTCCTGCTGGCCGCGAAACTCGCCGGCGTGGACGAGATTTACCGGATCGGCGGCGCACAGGCGGTGGCGGCGCTGGCTTATGGCACCGAAACAATTGCGCCCGTGGACAAGATCACCGGCCCCGGCAACGCTTTTGTCGCCGCCGCGAAACGGCGGGTGTTCGGCAAGGTCGGCATCGACATGATTGCAGGCCCGTCAGAGATTCTGGTGATCGCGGACGCGGACAATGACCCCGACTGGATCGCCCTCGACCTGCTCAGTCAGGCCGAGCATGACGAAAGCGCGCAATCTCTGTTGATCACAACCGATGCAAATTTCGGCCAGCAAGTGGCCAAAGCTGTCGAAAAACGGCTCGAAACCCTGCAACGGCGTGCCATTGCCGGGGCCAGTTGGCGGGACTATGGCGCCGTGATCACGGTGCCCGATTTCGACACCGCCGCCGCACTGTCGGACAGGATCGCCCCCGAACACCTCGAACTCTGTGTCGCCGATCCCAAGGGGCTCTCCCAAAAAATCACTCATGCAGGTGCGATATTTCTGGGCCAATGGACGCCCGAGGCCATCGGCGACTATATCGGCGGGCCAAACCACGTCCTGCCCACCGCCCGGTCTGCCCGGTTCTCATCCGGCCTTTCGGTCATGGATTTCGTCAAACGGACCACATTGGCGCAAATGACACCCGAAGCCCTGCGCGCCATCGGCCCCGGCGCAGAACGGCTGGCGGCGTCCGAAAGCCTAGAGGCACACGGGCTGTCGGTGACGGCCCGCTTGCGCAAGCTTAACGACTAGGGTCAGTCGGCGGGGCCAGATGAGGCAGCTGCTCCAACGGTTCCACCAGCATCAACATTGCCTTTTCACAGCGGAAATAGGCCATATGCATCTGCTGATAGGCAAAGGCAGAGCGCTTGGGCATCGGCGGCACAATCGTGTCTGGGAACTTGGCATCGTAAAGCGCCTTGGTCCGCTTGGGCCCGTCATATTTGCGCGGCACGGGCCGGGGGCTGGCCATCACATCCTTGGCAAAGACCACGTCGACCCATGTGTTCAACGGCGTTTGCGCGTCATACAACTTGGCAATCTCCAACTCGACCAGCGCCTCCTGCTGAACCAAAAGGCCCATGGCCGACCCCCAGGTGTGCAACACCGTCTTGGGCAAGGTTGACCCGTATTCGGCCAGCGCATCCACGGCAATGGCCCCGCCCAGCGAATGGGCGACCACATGCACCTCATCATAATTCTGCCCCTCGCCATTCACGTGATCCAGCATGTTGAGAACGCGCAGCCGGGCCTTGGCCCGCAGGCCCACATCATCGTCACTGGTGGGATCATCGCGCAGGTAAGCTTTGACAAAACTGGATATGTTCGCCATCCCCTCCAGCTTGCCCAGACCAATAAGGCCGATCAGAAACAGGATCAGAGGCAAGTCGCTGAAGGACCCCGCCCAATCCAGGGTCGCACGGGTCCAGGCATAGTCGTTCAGCACGTCCTGCAAGACTGTGGGCACACCGGATTCGGTCGATCCAATGGCCTGGATCAGCACACTGATCACGCTGGTATACCACAACAGCAACATCAGCGCCGCGATGATCATGGCCACAACGGTACGGGTGGGCATCTCGCCCCGACCAATGGATTTGACCAGACCACCGCCCGCCCAATACCAGATCAAGAGCAGACCGCGCTTGAACCGCTGCCAGGGGCTTTCCTGGCTCCAGTCGGGCACAAGGTCGCCCCAATAGGCCTCATAGACATCCAGGGTCGCAGCATAATCGGATTGACGATCCTGCACCTCGACGGTCACGCGGTTGGCCCCGTTTTCGGTCACCCCGTCAGACACAGAGGTCTTGTAACCATCGGTATAGTGCACAATCGACGACACCAAATGATCGCGAACGGCCAGCTGCTCGCGCCTCTCAAAACCGGGAACAAAAACAATCGCGCGCTTAATCTTGGTCATGGACAAAAACCTTCTCTGAATAGGAGCACCGTACTGCTTGAGGTTGGATTTGCAATAAAGCACAGTGAAGGACGTGGCATTGCCCAGGGTGCCGACCTGCGATACCCAGTTTTAAATTGATTGCCTGAAAGTGCCGGACCCATGACCCGCATCACCAATATCACGCTCGACGACGCGAACCTGCCCCCGCCCACGCCCGAGATCGAGCAAGAGCGCAAGGTCGCCGTCTTTGACCTGCTCGAAGACAACGTCTTTGTCCTGCCCGAGCGCGATGGGCGCGCGGTACCTGCGGGGCCTTATCATGTGGGCTTGTCGATCCGGGAAAAGCGGCTGGTGTTCAACGTCCAGACCGAAGGCGCCGAACCGGCGGCCGAGTTCCACTTGTCGCTGGGCCCGTTTCGCCAGGTGGTCAAAGACTACTTCCAGATCTGCGAAAGCTATTTCGACGCGGTCAAGAAACTGCCCCCCTCCCAAATCGAAACCATCGACATGGCCCGGCGCGGCATCCACAACGAAGGCAGCCGGGTGCTCCAGGAACGGCTGGAGGGCAAGGTCGAGGTCGATACCGACACCGCCCGGAGGCTCTTTACCCTGATCTGTGTCCTGCATTTCGGCGGATAAATGACCCAACCCCTGCCCCAGTCCGTGCTGTTTTGCTGTGACCACAACGCAGTGCGCTCGCCCATGGCCGAGGGGCTGATGAAAAAGTTCTACGGTACAGGGACTTACGTCCAATCGGTGGGCGTGACCAACGACATGGAAATTGATGGGTTTTCCATCGCCGTCTGTCAGGAAATGGGGGTCGAGCTCAGCCGCCACCGCTCGAGGAGCTTTGACGAGATGGAGGATTGGGGCGACGATCTCAGCTCGTTCGATCTGGTCATCGCGCTGTCGCCGGCCAGCCAGCGGCGGGCGCTGGAACTGACACGATATTACCACCTCGACGTGGAATACTGGCCGATCCTTGACCCCACGGGACTGGGCGAAACCCGAGAGGCCAAGCTTGAAAGCTACCGCGCCGCCCGCGACCAGATCATCAACCGCCTCACCAACCGCTGGGGCGACGCAACCGGAGGGTCATGATGGAGATCATCAACCGCTATTTCGACGCCTTCAACGCAGGCGACGTGCCGGGCATGCTCGATTGTCTGACGGCAGATGTGGCTCACCACGTGAACGAAGGACAGGTGCGCACAGGCATCGACGCCTTCGACGCCTTTTGCACCCATATGAATGCCTGCTACGCCGAGAACCTGACGGATATGGTGGTGCTGGCCAGCGACGATGGCACACGGGCGGCTGCCGAATACACCGTGAACGGCACCTATCTGGCGACGGATACCGGCCTGCCCGAAGCGCGGGGGCAACGCTACTGCCTGCCCGCCGGGTCGTTCTTTACCCTGCGGGACGGCAAAATCGCCCGAGTGACCACCTATTATAACCTCGCCGACTGGCTGCGGCAGGTCGCGTGATCCGCCTTGAAAACCTGACGGGCGCCGATCTCAGCGACGCCATCGAAGACATCGCGCGGCTGCGCATCGCTGTGTTCCGGGATTGGCCATACCTCTATGACGGCGATCTGGAGTATGAACGGCGCTATCTGCAAAGCTATGAACTCAGCGACGCGGCCATCGTGATCGGAGTCTATGACGGGGATTGGCTGGTGGGGGCCTCTACAGGTGCGCCTCTGGCCGACCACGCAGGCGACTTCCAAGAGGCGTTCGAGAGCTCGGGGATCGACCTGAAAACCACCTATTATTGCGGCGAAAGCGTTCTGTTGCCACGCTACAGGGGGCGCGGGATCGGGCAGGAGTTCTTTGACCGGCGCGAGGCCTATGCCCGCGGTCTGGGATATCGCAACATCTGCTTTTGCGCGGTGATCCGACCGCCAGACCACCCACTGCGGCCCTCGCAATACCGCCCGCTCGAAGGGTTCTGGGAAGGGCGCGGCTACGCCCGGCTGCCCGGCGTCGTGGCGCATTTCAGCTGGAAAGATGTGGATCAGGCTGGCGAAACGGTCAAACCGCTGCAATTCTGGCTGCGGAGCCTCTAGGCACCCGTCCGATCAGGTGCACATGCGCGCCGCATCCGAACTATAGGCCTTCCATTTGGTCCAAAACCGCTCATCGGCGCTGCGATCCGACTGGCGGACCTCCTGGGCGCGATGGGGGTCCTCAAAGAAACTGGCCCCGCGCCGCTGATCGTCGGTGTTCAGACTCTGATCCGCGACGGCCTGGACACAGCCACATCGGGCCCGGCTGGCCTGCTTGCGCCCCGCCTTTTGACACGCGGAATAGATCGGACCGGTGGCAAACAGGACCGTGGGCGTGGTGCCACGGACCGCGTTGTAGCTGGAATAGCGGGTGCCGCCGCAAGCGGTCAGGGCAAAGGCCGCCACAGCCGCGATCAGGATCTTGGATACCATCATGGGTTACTCTCTGCTCCGGCGGATTTGCCCGCTCTGATAGGGGCGAGTATGCCGGAATTGAAGGGCAAGAGCAATTCACGAACCAGCGTGCCGCCCTTGGGCGGTGCGCGTCGCCCGGCAGTGTATCGCAAAGCGATGCACGAGAGGGCCTCACCTCACAAGCAATCCCCTAAGGCACTGTTCAGCCCGCCAACGCAACACATTGTGCACAACCCAATAAATTGACGGCCCACCGCCCAAAGGCTATGTCCAGCACAGAACAAAACACAGAGGTCCCATGCCCCGCACCCGCCTGATCCTGCTGGCGATCATCGCCGCCACGGCACTCGCCGCCTGCGAAACCGCCAAAGGCGTCGGCCGCGACATCACCCGCGCCGCCGAAGCTGTAGACCGGGCCATCTAAGCAACGCACCAACCACCGCAGGGCGAGGTTCACCCCGCCGGCACCACGGCGTTCAACCAACACCGCCGCAGCGCATGCAAGGCCGAAAGCGCCAGCACTATACCCGGCATCGCCCGGCTGGGCGAATGCAACCTCATTTCCTACATCGAAGCTGTTTTGCCCGGCGGCACCACCGGGCCGCGCCCGCCCCTCCCCCCCTGGAGGGCGCAGTGGTGAAGTCACGCCCCGAACTCCTGTGTTGAGCGCAATAACGCCGCAACCTCAGACTATTCAGTTTCCGAATTTCGCGAGCAGAGGATAGCGCCACAATGCGATTCAAAGACCGTGGCAAATCACGGGGGGCGAAGGTGTTTTCTTAGACCGGATGGAGGGACGACATGGCGAAGCCGTATCACTTTTTGGTAGTCACAAAACCCGCAATCGAATTTCTGCATAGAAACCCTAAGCCTATGAATCCTGTGAAAAGATACTCCTGAAAACCTAGCATCGGCTCTGTTTGACATTCTCCGGCTGAGATCCTAAACAGCACGCACCAGGGGCGCCGTGAGGCTGAGAAGTACCCTTTGAACCTGAACCAGATAATGCTGGCGGAGGGAGGTCGGACGTTCTGTGCTTTCGTGAACGCTTTCTCCTTTTTTCGTACAGAAGGAGACGTGATGACCCCACAAAACCTGTTGACCACTATGAGAGAGAAAAACCCTCTCGTTCAGTGTATCACGAACTATGTCGCCATGAACGTAGCTGCAAATGTGGTGCTTGCCGCTGGTGCATCGCCCGCGATGGTCCATGCGCCAGAAGAAGTCGCTGACTTCACACCCGTCTGCAGTGCGCTCACAGTCAACATCGGCACACTGTCAGAACCGTGGGCTAAAGCCATGATGGCATCGGCCCGAGTGGCCCGTGCCAACAACGTGCCTTGGGTCCTCGACCCGGTTGCTCATTTCATCTCACGATATCGCAAAGGTGTGGCACAGGAACTTATGGCACTCCGGCCGACAATCCTGCGAGGAAATGCTTCCGAAATCATAGCCATGACTGGCCAAATCGGCGCAGGCAAGGGGGCCGACAGTGGTGATACTGTGAGTGCCGCTGAAAACGCGGCGTGCACGCTCGCCCGTCAATATGAAACCGTCGTTGCAGTAACGGGCCCAGTCGATTTCGTAACGGATGGCGTGCAATCTGCAAAAGTCACCGGTGGTTCTGATCTCATGCCTAAGGTGACAGCCCTGGGATGCGCGCAAACGGCGTTGATGGGCGCCTATGTATCCATTGGACCTGCGTTCGAAGCCGCGCTCGCAACGCTCGCACATTTCAAAGCGGCAGGAACCAAAGCAGCGGGTAGGGCGAATGGACCGGGCACGTTCCAAATGCATTTCCTTGACGCTTTGGCCACAACCCAGCCCGATGAGCTTTCCAGTGTTGTCACCTCATGAATGGTCTGCACCAGTTGCTACGTCTGTATTTAGTGACAGACAGTGCGTTGTGTCGCCATCTTGGCTTGGTCGAAACCGTTGTGCAGGCCGTTGCGGGCGGCGTCACGATGGTACAACTGCGCGCTAAAGACGCCACAACTCCTGAACGGGTCAGCATGGCGTTGGCTTTAAAGGCCGCATTGGCGGGAACTGGCGTGCCTTTGCTTATCAATGATGACGTAGAAGCGGCAGTTGCTGCTGATGTCGACGGCGCCCATATCGGGCAAGGGGACATGCAGCCTGCGCAGGCGCGCAACATTCTCGGCCCGCACAAGATTCTTGGCCTGTCATGTGAAACTTCTGATGCGGTTCTTGCCGCTGATCCTGGCATCGTCGATTACCTCGGCATTGGTCCAGTCTTTGGGACGGCAACCAAAGCAGATCATGAAACACCGATTGGTTTTGATGGCCTCGAACGATTGGTGCGCCTCAGCGCATTGCCCACCGTCGCAATTGGTGGATTGAAAGCACAGCACCAGAAGCAGGTGTTGGCGACCGGATCAAAAGGCCAGGCGATCGTTTCGGCTATTTGCGGTCAAGCCGACCCAAAAGAGGCCGCATTGGCATTCAAGTACCCAGAGTTATGCACATGATCCCGAATGTGCTGAGTATAGCAGGGTCGGACCCGTCCGGTGGAGCAGGCATGCAGGCGGACATAAAAGCCATTTCCGCAAACGGCGCATTTGCCATGGCTGCGATTACTGCACTGACGGTACAGAATACCCGTGGTGTCCGTGATATTTGCCTCGTGTCACCCAGCTTTGTCCATGGCCAGATACAAGCGGTGTTTGACGATATTCATGTGCACGCCGTCAAGATCGGTATGATCGCAAACGCAGAGATCGCTCATGCTGTTGCCGAGGCACTGGCGGGTCAAGATATTCCAATTGTGCTTGATCCGGTGATGATCGCCAAAGGCGGCGCATCGCTTTTGGATCTGAGTGCAGTTGCGGTTGTGCGCGAAGCGCTTTTGCCAATGGCTACCGTTCTAACTCCTAATCTGCTCGAAGCAGCTCACCTGCTTGGCACAGAGGTCGCAACGACGCGGCCGGATATGGAAATGCAAGGCCGCGCATTGCTTGCGCTGGGATCTGCGGCTGTCCTTGTCAAAGGTGGACATCTGACCGGTGATGACTGCCCGGATTGTCTCGTAACCGCAGACAGTTGCGTTTGGTTTGAAAGCGCGCGGATCGCGACACGCAAAACGCACGGAACTGGGTGCACATTGTCGTCCGCGCTGGCCGCACAAATTGCCCACATGCGTGATTTACCGGCCGCCGCGGCTGCCGCCAAATCCTACGTTACTGCAGCTATCGCCCAAGCCGATGACCTGAACGTTGGGTCGGGTCACGGCCCCACACATCATTTTGCAAGCTTTTACATACCGTCAGAGGAAACACGTTCATGAAGTCTTTTCTACTCAGCTGCGCCTTTTCCATCTGTGCAAGCCCCCTGTTGGCACAGGATCAGATGACACTTTTGCTCGATTGGTTTGTAAACCCCGACCACGGACCTGTCATCATTGCGCAGGAAATGGGCTTCTTCACCGACTATGGCCTAAACGTCGAGGTCATTGCCCCCGCCAATCCCTCCGATCCGCCAAAATTAGTCGCAGCCGGAAGGGCGGATCTTGCGATTTCCTATCAGCCACAACTGCATCTTCAGGTTCACGAGGGTCTGCCCTTGCTGCGGGTTGGTACATTGGTGGCGACACCGCTGAATTGCCTGCTGACACTCGCTGAAGGGCCCATAGCTTCGCCTGCGGATCTAAAGGGCGGTAAAGTAGGGTTTTCCGTCGGCGGTGTCGAAGAGGCTGTCTTGGGCCACGTCCTAAAAACTCATGGTCTGACGCTGGACGATGTGGAATTGGTCAACGTTAACTGGTCGCTTTCTCCTTCGCTGATGTCAGGCCAAGTGGATGCGGTAATCGGAGCGTTCCGAAATTTTGAATTGAACCAGATGGACATCGAGGGCGTTCCCGGACAGTGTTTCTACGTCGAGGAAGAGGGCCTTCCATCCTATGATGAGCTAATATACGTGGCGCACGCCGAAACGATGGACGTTGATATGATCCGCCGTTTTCTGCAAGCCACGGAGAAGGCTACTCAATTCATCATCAACCATCCGCAGCAGAGTTGGGAGATCTTTGCGGGCACCGCACCCGAGTTGTCTGATGAACTAAACCAACGTGCATGGGCGGATACGTTGCCCCGTTTCGCATTGCGCCCTGCCGCAATGGATAACGGCCGTTATGCCGCGTTCGAGGCGTTCTTACACGATGCTGGCCTGATCCCTCACGTCAATCCCGTGCAAAAGATCGCCTTCGACGTGACGGCGCAATGAGCGACGGACGCTATCCGAAATCGAATGGAGCGGTCGGCAAGATTACCGGCATCCCGTTTGAGCGCCGCTTGAACGCTGATTTCGTATGTGCCGCAAGGTGGGAAAATCTTCAATTTCGTTTCACGACCGTCTCACAGCAAGAGGCGCTGTTGTGGGATGTCGGTTTGCACAGGCTGTGACTGACGCACCAGCGATAAGAATCCGCGGTCGGTATGACATTGCAGGTCATCGGCTATTTGACGGAGTGGATCTAGAGCTGCTTGCAGGGCAGTGGACATGCTTGTTGGGCAGGTCCGGAGTCGGGAAAACGACACTGCTCAGGTTGATTGCAGGGCTCGATTCCGGCGAAGCTTTTGAGGGTAATATCTGGGTATCGGACGATAACCCGCTGGACGGACGGATCAGCTACATGGCGCAATCAGACTTGCTTTTGCCATGGCTAACCGTTCTTGAAAACGTCGTTCTGGGTATCCGCCTGCGGAAGGAAAAACCGGATATGCGGCGCGCCATGGACTTGATTGGTCAGGTCGGATTGGGTGGGTATCGCGATGAAAAACCCAACGCCTTGTCCGGCGGTATGCGTCAACGCACAGCCTTGGCACGCACATTGATGGAGGAGCGCCCCATTGCTCTGCTGGATGAGCCATTCTCTGCGCTGGATGCCAGCACGCGCGCTGACATGCAGGATCTTGCCGCGCGAAAGTTGAAGGGAAAAACAGTATTGATCGTGACCCATGATCCGGCAGAGGCAGTACGGTTGGGCCATCAGATTGCCGTGCTCACATCGCACGGCCTACGACTATGGCAGACACCAAGCAGCGCACCGGTGCGTGACCAACATGCCCCTGAAACGGCGATTTTTCAGGCGGAACTGCTGTCGTTTCTGCGAGGTTTGCGATGAACAAAATCAGTTACCTGGCTGGTGTCACGGCATTTGGTCTGACGGTTTGGCAAGGCACTGTGTGGATCGCCGGAGTTCCACATTTCATCTTGCCATCTCCTCGGCGGGTTGCGCAGGTCGGCTGGGAAAATCGCGTGCTAATTGGTGAAAATGCACTTGTGACGGGATTCGAGGTCGCTATGGGGCTCGTTCTGGGGGTCTTGCTTGGGGCTGTCACGGCAGTGCAGTTGGCCCGCTCGGATCGACTGTACCGTCTAGTAATGCCACTGTTGGTCTTCACACAAGCGGTTCCCGTGTTTGCCCTCGCCCCCATTCTGACGCTTTGGCTTGGATACGGGATGGCATCGAAAGTCATGATGGCAATTCTGATTATCTATTTTCCTGTGACCAGCGCATTTTACGACGGGCTAACCCGTGTCCCGCAAGACGTCACCGATATGGCTCGAACGATGAACGGAACAAACTGGCAAGTCATGTGGCGGATCAGAATTCCTCATGCGCTCCCGTCTCTTGCAACGGGGCTGAAACTGGCCGCAGTCTATGCACCACTCGGAGCCGTAATAGGCGAATGGGTCGGTGCGTCCAGAGGGTTAGGCTATCTTATGTTGCTTGCAAATGGGCGCGCCAAAACGGATTTGATGTTTGCAAGATTGGTGGTTCTGGCGATCATGACAATCGGATTGCATCTTGCTGTCAAAAGGGCCGCCCTGCGGATGCAATGGGAGTAAACCCTCTTGGGAACACTGCGCAGTGCCGTCTACATCTAGACGGGAACTGAAATGAGCACAGCAGCTAGATTATCGGAATTTTCATATTCTGGGTTAAGCCAGGCGGAATGGCACTTCAGAACAATGGGCGTACTGCCGGAGAAGCGAACCACATATTAAAAGTGGAGTTTTTTTAAGTTTCTGTTGAAACGATGGGGGAGGCTCGCCCCCCCACCGACCGGTATCAGAACAAGAACTCTTCTGCGAAAAATGTATCAGGTTGTGCCAAAGCATCGGCAAAATAAAGCGTTGAGCTGGTTGGCGAGTTGTCGGCGACCGGCGGCGCCAGGCCCTCAGGTTCTGCGTTGCCCTGCATCAAAAGAAATTCAATCAGAAAGGCGTCCTCGGCGCTTGCAACCGCATCTGCGATACCGCCTTCATCCATCTCGGCAGTAAGGCTTGACCCAAATACGACTTCTGCCTCTGTGACACCGCCCACCATTACGGTTCCACTGCCACCGAAGTTTCCTGCGCCTTCAACCCCCACTGAAGGACCACCGACCCAACTTGCGGTCGCCGTCGCGTCGCCACTGCCTGTGGTCGTCATGGTCTCAACTTCAGCGCCCTCTTCCAAGCCCATGATGAATTCATCAAAGTTGAAAGTTTCGCTGGTGGGAACCGCATCTGCAGCAGTCTCCTCAGGAAGTGGGACACTTTGTTCTGCTGCTGGAACCGGATCAGTTTCGGCAGGGTCGGAGATTGGATTGGGTCCGGACGCCAGTTCTGTTTCTGAAACGCCATTCACCGTCGCTGTGCTGCCGCCACTGTAGTTTCCTTCGCCGTCCACCTCTGTGGATGGGCCGTCCGTCTGGCTGGCGGTGGCCGTCGCATTGACGCTGCTTGTGGTGCTTTGCTCGGTGGATGTGAAACCTGTGGCAGTTTCGCTATCATTCTGAAAAGCCGTGGAGAAACCCTGTCAGCCATGAATTGTGCGATATCGAAAGCAGATCCACCGGATGCTTCGGTCTGAGGCTGCAAACCTTCGCCGCTGCCTGTCGGCATTTCGGTTTGATCAACAACCGCGGCTGGGGCTGCGTCGTCAGGGAGAAGCACAGAATTCGCACTTGTCGTTCCGAAATTTTGCGTCACAAATACAGCGTCGACATTCTCTCCGTCGTCAACAAAATCCCCCGTCTCGATACCGATGCCGATTTCTTTGAAATCAGGGTTCAAAAGGTTGGCGCGGTGCTCGGGGCTGTTCATCAGGTTGGTGTGCAGGCGGACAACTTCGTCGGACAAACCATTCTCGCCAGCTTCGTTCACCCATGCGATATTTTCACCGGTCAGCCAACGGCCCGCCAATTCATAGCCCGCGTCTTCTATGCGATCACGGGACGACGAACCGTCTTCACCACGGTGAGAGAAGCTGTCTGTTTCAAGCATCCAGGCGCTGTGTTCTTCGTTGGCCTCGTTGAGGTCTCCATTGAAGACAAGGGGGGTAGACCCGCGGCAGCTCGGTCTGCGTTGATTAGATCCAGCATTTGTTGTTCGTATTGATTAGCATCTGACATGATAGTTTCCTTTTTAGAAAGCTAGGGTCAGGACTCATAGCCAATAGATGACGATGGCGGCGAGAGCGATGGCAGAGAGGAAGACCTTGGGGCATCTG
>NZ_CANNES010000003.1 GCF_947503705.1 uncultured Tateyamaria sp.
ATCGCCGACGGCGTCACCATCGCCCTCCTGGTCGCCTTCCCCGCAATCGTCCTGTGGCTCCCATCACTCGCAGGATAAACCAGCCAAGCAGACAAACGATCACGGGCCAATGCAGCGCCGGTAAGGGACGACGAGGAACCGGCTTGACCTGAACCCTACTTGAAGTCGTATCACAGTCTCGAATCATGTGCCTAAAGGAGCATCGGATGACAGACGCCCCGGCACATCACAAACCCGCCTTCCGGCGCTTTGCGGCGGCTGTGGGATTGGCCAACCTTGCCGACGGGATCGCGGTTGTGGCCTGGGCCTGGACGGCGTCCTTGTTGACGCGGGATCCGCTCTGGATTGCGATCCTGCCTGCCACGTTGCGCCTGCCGTGGATCTTCTTTGCTCTTCCCTCCGGCATCCTCGCTGATCGGGTCGACAGGCGACGGTTGATCATGCTGTGCGACCTGGTCCGCGCGCTGGCTTATTGCACTGCGGGTGTTGCCCTGTTGGTGAACTTGCCGCTTGGCGCGCCCTCTGTGATGGGTGTGCAGAATGCAACGCTGTATGGCACTTTGCTGGGGCTTGGCGTTATGATCGGATGTGCCGAGGTGGCCCGTGACAATGCAGCACAATCCATGTTGCCCGCGATTGTGCCCGGCCAAGAGCTTGAGCGTGCGAACGGGTTTTTGGGCAGTATCGAGACGGTCGGCAATGAAATGGCGGGCCCGGCTTTGGGTGCTTTTCTGATCGCACTTTTCCTGCCTGCCCCGTTTTTGATCATTGCTGTGGCGCTTTTGCTGGCAGCCCTGCTGACCACGACGATAACAGGTCAATTCAAGGCAGAGCCCGCCGTCGATACCGATGCGTCGCAAGGGTGGGTGTCGGCATGGGGCGAGGGATTTCGGTTCGTCATCGGGCATCCGATGTTGCGGACGCTGGCCCTGGTCACCGGCTTTTGGAACTTTTTTGCCGAGATGGCGCTGATCGCGCTGGTGCTGCATGTGCAAGAAAACCTTGGCGCCGGGGCCACGACCTATGGGTTGATCCTGGCGGTTGGTGCGGTGGGCGGTGTGGTGGGCGGCATCGTCGTCACGCCGTTGTTGCGGCGGTTGTCTTCGGCCAAGCTTGCGCAGTGGATGACGGTGGCGTCGGCGCCCACCTTTGTGATGATCGCTCTGGCGCCCGGTCCGATGACGGTCGCAGCGGCGATGTTCGTGTTCTACCTGACCGGGATCGTCTGGAATACGATTTCGATCTCTTACCGTCAGCGGATCGTGCCCGACGATATCCGAGGTCGGGTCAACAGTGTGTACCGGCTTTTTGCCTGGGGGATGATGCCGCTCGGCCTTGTGGCCTCTGGTGTGATCGTGAACGGGGCGGGGGCCATCTGGAGCCGCGAAACGGCTTTGACAGTGCCGTTCTTTGTGGCGGCGGGTGGTGTCGTGGTTTTGGCTGCATTGGCCTGGCGGCGGCTTGGCCGCGGATTTGACTAGGCTTTGGTCTTGGCCGCCTGGGCGGTATTGGCCGAAGCCGTCGCTGGTGCGCGCATCTTGCTGTTTTTAAACAGCCTATTCCCTAAGCGTTCTCGTATCAAACACGTCAAAGTAGGCATCAGGCGCGGTCTAACCGTAGAAAATGTAACGGTTTCACGACAAAAGTGTATTGTAAAATCAACTTATGAGGGATTATGCTTTACGTTAGGGTAAGGAGCTTTGTACCCGCGAAGTTGCAAGACCTGCGGTAACGCAGATGAGCTGGGGCGCGGGTTCAGTCTCTCAAGGATTTTGGGTCTGCGTCGGTTTGCGGCGCAGCATGTCTGCGGAATTTGCGGGCAGATTTGGTGACGACTTCGTTTGGCGAAGTTTTGAGTTTTGCGACGGTATCGCTTTTTCGAATGTCTGACGCGTGTTTTTGGGTGCGCGGATGACCATATTGACCGCTTTTTTTAGCCAGGAATACTCATGACACGACCTTTGCGACCACTCACAACCGTTTTTGCAATCTGCCTCGCCTTTACATTCAATGCTGCGAACAAGGCGTCCGCCGAAGAGCGGTTGCGATTGACCGGGTCCAGCACTGTGGCCCCGGTGATGCAGGAAATCACCAAGATGTTCGAGGATGGGCGCGATGTGCGCACCTTTGTCGAGACCGGTGGTAGCAGCAAGGGGATCAACGATTTGCGCAAGGGCCTGTCCAATGTGGCGATGATTTCGCGCGCATTGGCGGAGAGCGAGACCGAGTTGACCGCGCATACCATCGCCCGTGACGGGATCGCGGCGCTGGCCCATTCGGATGTGCCCCTTGATGTGCTAAGCCCCGATCAACTGCGTGCGATTTTCACCGGGACGGTCGACAACTGGTCCGAACTGGGCGGGCCGGATCAGGCCGTTGTCGTCATCTCAAAAGGGGAGGGCAGCGCGACTTCGGTGGTATTCAACACGTTCCTTGGCCTGACTGCGGACAAGATCGAAGGCGATATCGTGGCTGCCGAAAACGCCCAGATGATCAAAACCGTATCAGTGACACCGGGGAGCATTGGCTATGTGTCCATCGGGGCGGCCATCGTGGATATCGAGTTTGGCACACCCATCAAACTGCTGGCCCTGGGCGATGTGCCAGCGACCCTCGAAAATGTGGCCAACGGGTCTTATCAGGCGACGCGTCCGCTGAGCCTTGTGACCATGGGCGAAATGTCTGCGGGCGTCGCCGATCTGATTGATTTCAGCAAA
Organism: uncultured Tateyamaria sp.; assembly: GCF_947503705.1. Lineage (GTDB taxonomy): Bacteria > Pseudomonadota > Alphaproteobacteria > Rhodobacterales > Rhodobacteraceae > Tateyamaria. Next base: position 2,718 of record NZ_CANNES010000003.1, read on the forward strand.
TCAGCCGCCGTAAGCGAGATCATCACCGATCTGTCCTATACGCCGGTCACGCAATGACCAACCCGCAGGTCAGTGCTGCACCGGCCTTGAGCAGGGCACATCGGCCCCTCGGGTCCGGCGTGACCTTTGACGGGGTGCTGCGCGTGGCGCTGGCGATTGCCTTTGGTTTTGCCTGTATCATCGTATTGGTCGTCGCCTTTGTCATTTTGCAGGGCGCGGCCCCGGCCCTGGCCCAGATTTCCTGGGCCCGCTTTCTGACCGACCCGGATTGGCATCCCATGGTCGAGATGTACAACATGACCCCGATGCTGGTGGGCAGTGTGCTGACCTCGATCGGAGCGCTGGTCTTGGCCACGCCGGTGAGCCTCGCCATTGCGGCGGCGTGCAATTTCTACCTCAATCCTCTGGCGGCTTCGATTTATCGCCGCATCCTGTTTGTGATGGCGGCCATGCCGACTGTAATCTTTGGCTTTTGGGGGCTGACCGAGGTTGTTCCCTTTCTGGGCCAGATCAAGGCACCGGGCGTGTCGCTTTTGGCCGGTGTACTGATCCTCGCACTGATGATCATCCCCACCACCGCGTTGCTGATTGACGTGGCCTTTTCCAAACTGCCGCGCCAATTGCTCAACGGGGCCTACGCGCTGGGGGCCAGCCGGGCGCAGACCTGTTTCACCATGGCCTGCGTGGTGGTGCGACGCGCGATATTCTCGGCCGCCCTTTTGGGGTTGGGCCGGGCCTTGGGCGAAACCATCGTGGTGGTCATGGTGACGGGCAACAAGGCCGCCCTTCCCACCAGCATATTTGACCCCATTCGCACGCTGACGGCCAATGTCACGCTTGAGATCGGCTATGCCGCACCGTTGCACACCGCGACCCTGTTTCTGAGCATCCTGATCCTGTTCATGATTGCGACGGGCCTTGCGCTCTTGGTCTACAAGCTCAATTTCAACGACAATACGCAGGTGGATGTTTGATGGGCTATGGGGCGCGGATCACCCGCGAACGGATGTCGGGAACAGATATTATTGTCTACGGTATTCTGTTGGCGGCGCTTGCATTGGTCTTTCTGACCTATGGCAAGATCGTCTTTGATATCGTGATGAAGGGCATTGGCTTTGTTGATTGGGGATACCTGACCGAGGATCCGCGCATGTCAGGTCGGGCAGGCGGCGTGTTTCCCATTATCGTGTCGACCCTTTGGGTGCTGTCCATCGCGGTCGTTGTGGCGGTGCCGATCAGTCTGGCCATTGCGATTTTCGTGACTGAATATTTGTCGCCATTCTCGACTTTGTCGCGCATTTTTCGGCTGAGCATGCTGATCCTCGCCAGCGTTCCGTCGATTGCCTTTGGCCTTTTTGGGGCGACGTTCTTTGCGCAGTATCTGGGTTTTGGCACGTCGATCCTGACGGGGGGGCTGACGCTTGCGATCATGGTGATCCCGATCTGTGCCTTTGCCTTTGAAGAAGTGTTTCGCCTGCTGCCCACGGGCTACCGCAACGGGGCGTTTGCCTTGGGTGCGCGCAAGGCACGGTTCATCTTTTTCATTCTGATCCCCGCAAGTGCGACCGACATCATCACGGTCGTTTTGCTGGGCACCGGACGGGCCTTGGCCGAGACGGCCGCGCTGCTTTTCACCAGCGGCTATTCCGACCGGATGCCAGAGAGCATTTTTGACCCCGGGCGCGTCCTGTCGATCCACATTTATGACCTGTCGATGGGTATTCCGGGCGGGGACCGCATGGCCTCTGCTTCGGCCATATTATTGATCGGGCTGTTTTTGATCATCAGTTCGGTTGGCATTTTCTTTTCCAGAAAAGCAAAAACCTAAAGGGAGTTTCGTACCATGTTGGTTGAACGCACCATTACCGAACAGATGTCTGAACCGGCGACGGCGCGTCCCGATCCGGCATTGCAAGCCAATGGGATCACCGTCAGCCTGAATGGTCGCAAGCTGCTCAGAGACGTGAGCCTGTCGGTGCAACCCAATGAGATCATGGCCATCATCGGCCCCTCGGGCTGTGGCAAGACGACATTTTTGACCACACTGAACCGGATGATCCACCACACCTTGCCTGCGGCCACAGTCGAGGGCGATATCGTCCTGAATGGGCGGCGGGTCTTTCCATCGGATGAAAACCCGGCCGATCTGCGCTGCAGGATCGCGATGATTTTCCAGCGCCCCAATCCTTTCCCCTTTTCGATCCGCATGAACATGGAATTTGCCCTCAAGGCCGCTGGCGATCGCGACAAGGCCAGTTATCCCGACAAGATCGAGAAGAACCTGAGGGCGGTGAACCTGTGGGATGCCTTGAAGGATCGTTTGAACGACACGGCGACCAGCCTGTCGGGGGGCGAGCAGCAACGCCTGTGCATCGCGCGCGCCCTGTTGTCGGGTCCCGATGTGGTCCTGTTTGACGAGCCATGCAGTGCGCTGGACCCGATTTCCTCCACCGCAGTCGAAGAGCTGATTTCAGAGCTGAAAACGGAACGCTCTATCGTGATTGTGACGCATAACCTGGCTCAGGCGGCCCGAATTTCAGATCACTGTGCTTTTTTCTTCTCCGAAGACGGCTCGGGCAGGTTGATGGAACTCGGGCCGACTGACCAGATCATGAACCATCCCCGGCAAGAGACGACACGCGCCTATGTGAATGGCGAGGTGTGTTGAGCCCAGCTTCCATACGGACCTGAATGGGGCGTTATCTGGTTTGACGTGGCGTCCCGGGCGCATCACGGTGCTGCGGACGCTGCGTAAAGTCATGCAGGCATTTCCCACAGCGCAACTGTCAGATACGATTTCCGCTGACTTGTGCAAAAAAAGGGGAGGCGCATGGCACATCCTGATCGTCCGTGGACGGCTTACTACGGACCCGAGGTGCGCGCGCAGTTTGACGCGCCGTCTTATCGTAATCTGCCAGAACTGATCCGTTCCGTCGCCGAGACCTATAAGGGCGGCAAGGCATTTACCTGTTGTTTGCCCAACGGCATGAATGGCACGCTGACCTTCACCCAGGTGGACGAGATGTCGGACGCCTTTGCTGCTTACCTGCGCGAGGTGGCTGGCCTGAATGCGGGCGACCGTGTGGCCGTGCAAATGCCCAATTGCCTCAGCTTTCCCGTCGTCGCATTTGGTGTGTTCAAGGCAGGCTGTACGCTGGTCAATGTGAACCCGCTTTATACTGCGGACGAGATGGCCAAGCAATTCGAGGACGCGGAGCCGCACGCCCTGGTCATCATCGACATGTTCGCCGACAAGATCCCCGCTGCGACCAAGGGCCACCCGATCCCGAATGTGATCGTAACCCGCGTGGCCGAGTTCTTGCCTGCCATGCCACGCGGCATTGTGGGTCTGGTCCAGAAGTATTGGGACAAGTCCGTCAAATCCGTTGAAGTTCCACATATCCGTCTGCCTGCCGCCCTTGACGCCGGGCGCAGCCATATTGGCAAGGATCATGTGGAGGTTGACGCCTACCACCAGAACATCGGCGCCGACGACGTGGCCGTGCTGCAATATACCGGCGGTACTACAGGTGTGGCCAAAGGCGCGATGCTGACCCATGGCAACCTGATCATGAACATGGAACAGGCCATGGGTATGTTGGCCACTAATCTGAACAAGGGCGAAGAGGTCGTTTTGACGGCCCTGCCACTTTATCACATCTTTGCGTTCACAGTGAACATGCTGTCCTTTTACTGGATGGGGGCCCGCAACATCCTGATCCCGAACCCGCGCCCCCTGTCCAACGTCAAGCGCGCCTTTGAGAACTACAAGATCACCTGGATGAGTGGTGTGAACACGTTGTTTAACGGGCTGTGCAATGAACAATGGTTCCTCGATAGCCCACCCAAGCACATGAAATTTGCAGGTGCCGGCGGCATGGCCTTGCAGTCCTCTGTTGCGGCACGTTGGCGCGAGATCACCGGAACTGAAGTGATCCAGGGCTATGGCCTGACCGAAACCTCGCCTGCGCTGACATTCGAGCCGCCGGGCAAGACCCGCGAGGGCACCATCGGCATTCCGCTGCCGGGCACGGACGTGGCCTGCTTTGACGAGGAGGGCAAGCGCCTGCCCATCGGTGAAACAGGAGAGATCGGTGCCCGAGGCCCGCAGATCATGAAGGGCTATTGGAAAAAGCCAGATGCGACCGCCGAGGTCATGATCGACGATTGGTTCCTCACCGGCGATATCGGCGTAATGGAGCCGGACGGCTATGTCCGTATTGTGGACCGCAAGAAGGACATGGTCGTTGTGTCAGGGTTTAACGTCTATCCCAACGAGATCGAGGACGTGCTGGCCGCCCATCCTGCGGTGGTCGAGGCGGCCGTGATCGGCGTGCCGGATGGCGCCACGGGAGAAGCCGTCAAGGCGTTTATCGTGACCGCAGATACGGGCCTGACGGCAGAAGCGCTGCGCGCGTATTGCAAGGAACACCTGACCAGCTACAAGGTGCCCAAACGCGTGGAATTCCGCGATGAGCTGCCGAAATCCAATGTCGGTAAAATCCTCAGAAAAGATCTGCGCGCCGAAGAGCTTGCGCAGATCGCAGCGGAGTAGAGCGCATGGTTGATGAGTTCACACAGACGCTCTTGGGCGTTATGGTCGCGATCATCATGCTGGGCATGGGAGCTTCGCTTACACCCCGCGACTTCTACCTTGCGCTGCGCCGCCCTTACGGGTTGGCCATCGGGGTGGTCAGCCAATATGGCATCATGCCCTTGCTTGGTTTTTTGCTCGCGATGTTCCTGGCGGTGCCCGAAACCATTGCCATTGGCATTCTGATCATGGCCTGTATGCCGGGCGGCACGACCTCGAACATTTTTACCTATTTCTCCAAGGGGAACCTGGCGTTGTCGGTGCTGATGACGGTCACCTCGACCGTGTTCGGCGTGATCCTGATCCCGCTGATCCTGCTGGTCTATGCGGCCGCTCTTGATCTGGAGATTCCGCGCGAAGATATCATTGCGGTTCTGATCGTCCTCTTGGTCCCCGTGGCCATCGGGATGACTCTGCGCAAGTTGAACCCCAATGTGGGTGCGGTGATGGAGTTTCTGGGCTCGATCCTTGGCGCGTTTTTCATCGTGTTCATCGCGGTCACTTGGGTGCCGCAGAACTGGCAGTTCCTGCTGTCCACCAGCGGGTCGACCTATGTGGCGGCCATCGGTCTGGGGGTCGTGGGGATTACCATCGGCTACTTCTTTGCCACCACGCTCAAGTTGCACCCGCGCAATGCGCGCACTGTGGCGCTTGAGACGGGCATCCAGAACGGGCCGCTCGCGATTGCCATCGTGGTGTTCACGTTCCCGGCCGAGCAGCAGCAGGCCATCATGGCGGTGCCAGCACTCTATTCGCTGTTCATCGTGATGACGTCGACGCTGGTCACCTTTGTGTTCCGGCGCGCCAACACGGCGGCTGAACAGAAGATGCCGGACGGCTTGCTGTAACGCATCCGCGAGGCACGCAAGAAGGGGCCTGCCAAAACGCGGGCCCCTTTGTCGTTTTACGGGATCAGTCGCTGAGTTTGCGCACTGTCGGTTCTGCCTCCAGCGACACCTGTGGTTCACCAAAGCAATCGCCCGTTGTCATGGTAAATGCGGATGGAAATGTCTTTTTGTCCCACACGACGACGGCCCGGCCCCATTTGGTGCCGCTATAGCCGCCCGGATGGCTAAGCGTGGCCTTGCAGTCCAGACCATCCTCGCCGATCCAATAGCCTTGGTTTGTGCCCCGGTCATCAAGCTGAGAGGCAAACCCTTCGATGATCAGGTTGGCCTTGGCTCCGTTGTAGGAGGTAAAGCTGAACACAGCATCGCCGAAGCTGTCGACCTCATAGATGATGAGGCCTGTGGCGCTGTCCCAAATCTCGTCAGCGGATGCAAACTGGCCCGTGGTTGCCGTCAAGAAGGCCGTTGCGGCGGCCAGAATAGGTTTGGAGTATTTCATTGATAGGTCCTGTGTTCTTGTCTTGAAATTCAACTCAGCCAATGGATGCAATGGAGTGTCCGCTGAATAAAATGTCGGAGGTGCAGCGTGCCGGTGAAATCCGTTTCAAACAAGCCTCTATTCTGTGGCGGTTGCGCGGAGCCGTTTCAGGGCCGTTAGACCGGCTTGGCTTTATGATTCTTGCATTTATGACGCAATATGCAGGGAAAGCCGTGCTGTCTTGCATTGCTTTCATTTTGCGCAACGCCGTTCATGCCGATGCTTTCCGGCTGTTCTCGCGTCGGTTCAGATCGGTGTTTCCGGGTCTAGCCCCCTGAAAACGCGTTAGGAATCTGCAGAAAGCTGCATGAAATTGCACAAATCCTTATGCCCTTTACTGCATCCTGAACGGGGTGTGTGGCCATTCCAGCAATGTGTCAGATAATATTTACACTTGAGATTGTCAGTAAAAGCTGACACATTTTCGAGACAGTGCGCTTATCGTGTTGGCCAGACGTGGCATGAAGTCTGGACACTATCATGTACGTCAAAACGGAGGACCGAATATGGCGGACGACGAGGCAAAGGTCTGGCCAACAGGCTTGACTCTGGAAGAGGCCGAAGAGGTGCACAGCTATCTCATCGACGGAACACGCGTGTTTGGCGCGATCGCGCTTTTGGCGCACCTGCTGGTCGCAGCATCGACCCCGTGGCTTGGATAAAGGAGGCACATCATGAACAATGCAAAGATGTGGCTTGTTGTTAAGCCAACCGTGGGCGTCCCGCTTTTTCTGAGCGCGGTGGCTGTTGGATCATTCGCGGTCCATGTGGCCGTTCTCAGCAACACCTCGTGGGTGTCTGATTTCCTGTCCGGCAAAGAGCTGGGATCGGGCGATGAGATGGCCGCGACGCAGCTGCTGGACAACCCACAGACGGCCAAGGCATCCTATGTGATGCCGTCGACAGACGGCGCGCGCGAAGTGACCATCATCATGTCGGACGGAACGCCCGTAAAGGCGATCCTGCAGCCGTCAGAGGTGCATGCCAGCGCAACCGAGACCTACTCGGTCATCACACAATAGAAAAACGGGCCCGCGGACGAGTTTGCGGGCCCTTTTCTCCTTCACCGCAGGCGGGCCGCGTTTGATCTCGTGGTGTCGCCCAAAGATGGCGTGAGACATGTTCAACTACCGCGCATTTGCAACGCAGAAACTGTCAGGCCTTGGCCCGGAGTACCTGCCATTCGCAGATGTGGCGAGCGATGACGTGCCCTTGTCGCGCCTTTTGCGGCTTTCCCTGTTTCAAATCACGGTCGGTATGGCGCTTGTCCTATTGGTGGGCATTCTCAACCGCGTGATGATTGTCGAGCTGTCGGTGCCTGCGACCCTTGTGGCGGGCATGTTGGCGTTGCCGTTGCTCTTTGCGCCGTTTCGCACGCTGATCGGGTTCAAATCGGATGTGCATGTCTCGGCCCTAGGTCTGCGCCGTGTCCCCTACATCTGGAAGGGCACGCTTTATCAATTCGGTGGCTTTGCCATCATGCCTTTTGCCCTGCTGGTTCTGTCTGGTTATGGCGAGGCAAAGGATGCACCGATCTGGCTGGGCTATGGCTCTGCCGCCTTGTCCTTTCTCTTGGTTGGCGCCGGTGTGCACATCGTGCAAACGGTTGGCCTGGCCTTGGCCACGGATCTGGTGGAGCAAGAGGACCAGCCCAAGGTTGTTGGTCTGATGTATGTCATGCTGCTGCTTGGCATGGTGTTCAGCGCGCTGGTTTTTGGCACCTTGCTGGAAAACTATACGCCGGGCCGCCTGATCCAGGTTATTCAAGGTGCTGCGGTGATCACCGTCACTCTGAACATGGTTGCCATGTGGCAGCAAGAGGCACGCAGCCGCGACCGCGCCCGCGCGATGAAAGCGGCCCGTCCAATGCAGTTTTCAGAGGCCTGGACGTCACTGGTACAGCGCCCCGGAATGCTGCGCCTGTTGATCGTCATCGGCTTGGGCACCTTCGGATATGGCATGGCCGATGTCCTGCTTGAACCCTATGGTGGCCAGGTGCTGGGCCTGTCGGTGGCCAGCACGACCAAGCTGACGGCCCTGTTCGCCCTTGGCACGCTGGTGGGCTTTGGCCTGGCCTCGAAGGTCTTGGGGCAGGGAGCTTCGCCGGTACGCTATGCGATTATCGGAGCGGCCATCGGTATGCCCGGTTTTCTCGCGATTATCCTGTCCTCGCTGTCCATTGGCATCGCCCTGTTCCTGATTGGCACCCTTGCCATTGGTGTGGGCACGGGCCTTTTTGGGCATGCGACGCTCACGGCCACCATTCGGGCGGCCCCCGCCAACCAGATCGGCCTGGCTCTGGGTGCCTGGGGTGCTGTGCAGGCTACCGCGGCAGGTATTGGCGTGGCCCTTGCAGGCATCGTGCGCGATATCATCGTTGGGCTTGGCCATCTGACTGGAAATGCCCCGCAAACGCCCTACAATTTTGTGTTCTCGGTCGAGATCGTGTTTCTGGCGCTGGCCTTGCTTGCGACTTTGCCGTTTCTCACCGGCCGAAACAAAACACCCGATCCGTCCGTGGCGGAAACCCCTAGAATGAACGCGCCAGAGCCTCATTCAAACCCGATGGAGGTATCATGACCCAAGTCATCACGCGATATTTTGAAAGCGAAACCAAGGCGTATACGGTCAAGCGGACGCTCCAGTTTGCAGGGTTTCCGCGCAAGGATTTGATGATTTTCACAGGCCCTGACGGTTTGGAGGCGGCACTTGAGGCAGAGCACGTGGAGCCCGCAACCGCTGCCGCCTATGAAAAGCGTCTGTCAGAGGGTGGTGCCGTTTTGGTGGCAAAAGCCACCTACAAACCCCTTGGCGTGGCGCGTCTGACCCGCGAGGTGGCCGCGGACATGGGTGCCGTGGACATGGGCGACCTGGTCGAAGAGGTCACGGTTCCTTTCCAGCCGCGCGAAGCGCGCAGCATCTTGCCTGATCATCCCCTGTTCCTGAGCAGGGCCCGGGATTATTCGTCGGCCGGCAACTACATGGCGGATTGGCCCATTCCTCTGCTCAGCCGTCGCAAGCCGGTGGATGCGTTTGCTATTCCGCGCCACGGTCGGATGGCCAATTTCCCCATTCCCCTGATCAGTCGCCGCAAGCCGCGCGACAAATTCGCCTTTCCACGGCACGCGCGCATGGCCAATTTCCCGATTGGACTGATTTCCAGGCGCAAGCCGTCGGACAAGTTTGCCTTTCCACGCCACGCGCGCATGGCCAATTTCCCGATCGGCCTGATTTCGCGGCGCAAGCCCTTTACCGGAACGCTGATTGGCAAGCACAACCACATGGCCAACTGGCCCTTCCCCCATCTCATTGATGGCGAGGCCGGTACGAATGCGTTGATCCCGGGCGGCCCCCGCATGGCCAACTTCCCGATCAGCCTGCTGAGCAAGCGCAAGCCCAAGGACAAGTTCGCCTTTCCGCGTCACGCGCGCATGGCCAATTTCCCCATTTCGCTTCTGAGCAAACGCAAGCCCTTCACAGGCTCCATCGTGCCGCGCCATGGACGGATGGCAAACGCGATCCTGCCGCTTGTCATCAAGCATGGCGAGAGCAAGGGCGGCGAGGGTTTCTCGTTCTCAGGCATGTTCGGGCTGCCGACGCTGAAACGGCGCTGAGAACCTGTAAGTAGATTGAGATTGGGCCGGAGCGGACGTTCCGGCCCTTTTTTGAGGCCTAAAGCAGGTCGCCAGGGGTTTCCCCGGCAAAGAACGCGTCGAGATTGTCGAGCGCCCGGAAGCCCATCGCATCCCGCGTTTTGCGCGTTGCACTGCCGATATGGGGCAACATAAAGATGTTGTCATGGGCAGCGAATGCGGGGTTTCCGCCCGGTTCCACCTGAAAGCAATCGAGGCCTGCGGCTGCGATCTGATCGCTTTCAAGCGCGCCGAGCAGGGCGTCTTCGTCCACCAAAGCGCCGCGTGCGGAGTTCACGATCACGGCCCCTTTGGGCAGCATCGCAAAGCGTTCGGCATTCATTAGGTTCAGTGTTTCCGGCGTGGCCGGACAATGCAGCGACAGGAAATCCGCCACACCCAGCAGGCTCTCCACACTGCTGTGATAGGTCGCGCCATGAGCCTTGTCGGCCGACAGTTCGGATCGGTTGAAATAGTGGACGTCCATGTCGAACCCGCGCGCCTTGGCGGCAAAGGCCTGGCCCACGCGGCCCATGCCAATTATCCCCAGCCGCGCGCCAGTCACCTGTTTGCCCACCATGAAAGCCGGCGACCAGCTGTCCCATTTGCCGCTGCGAACGATCCGGTCGCCTGTGACGGCGTGGCGGGCGGCGCCCAGCATCAGCAGCATGGCCAATTCGGCGGTGGCGTCTGAAAGCACGTCAGGGGTGTTGGTCACCGCAATGCCACGCGCCTTGAGGGCAGGCAGGTCACAGTGATCGACGCCAACGGAATGGTTGGCCACGATGCGCAGGCGGGGGGCCAGTTGAGCCACCACCTCGGCGCTGAAATGTTCGGAATGGCAGGGGATGATCGCGTCAAAATCCGCACTGGCGGCGATGATCTCGTCCGCGGTGCCGGGCGTGTCGGCGTGGTTGATCACCACGTCATAGTCCCGCGCCGCACGTTCCAGCGTGGCGTCAGACAGGCGGCGGGTGATCCAGAGGCGCGGTTTCGTCATTTCTTGCGAATGCACTCGTCGAAATAGTCATAGAGCGCCAGACCGCAGACGATGATCGCGATGACCATGAAGGGCGCGCCGCCGGAAAAGCCTGCAAAGCCGGTGGAGATGCTGTGCGATAACCCACCGACAAATCCGATCAGCAGGCCGGTTCCGATCAGCCCCATGATGGCTTTGGTCAGGTAACCCATTATGTTTCCTTCCTGTTATTCCGTCGCCGAAGCGAGGTGTGTTTGTAGCCAGCGCGCGGTGCGCAGCAAGCGGTCGTCTTTTTCAGCGGGGCCAATCAACTGCACCCCGATGGGCAGGCCGGTATCGCCCACCAGAAGGGGCAGCGTCACGCAAGGCAGGCCAGCAAGCGTCCAGAGCGTGCAAAAGATCGGGTCTCCGGTGCCATTGCCGAACTTGGGTGCCTCGCCCGCCGCCGAGGGTGCGACGATGGCATCAAACTCGACAAAGAAGTCGGCAAAGAAGGCTTCTGCCGACGCTTTGACGGCCAGCGCGTCCTCGTATTCGGCGCGTGTGATCTGGCGACCCCGTTCAACGACGGGTTTCAGCGTGTCGCTAATCTTGTCCCAATGCTGGTCAAACACCTCTGCCTGATGCTGGCAAATCTCGTATTCGTGGATCCGCGCCTGGACCGCCACCAGATTGGACAGGGTGTCGGCAGGCTCCATCCGGGTGACCTGATCGCCCAGGATGTCCAGCACCGCATCCAGCCCATCCTTAGCCGCATCCGAAAGCCGGTCGTTGAAAGGCAGGTCAAACCACGCCAGGTCGGGGGTCACCGGCGCATCTGCGGTGGCCCCTGCCGACATGTCGGGGCGGGGCCGGGCAAAACTGGTGGCGTCGTGCTGGTCATAGCTGCCGATGGCATCGGTCAGCAGTGCAACGTCGGCCAATGTCCGACCAAAGCAGCCGACTTGATCGAGCGACACGGAGGTTTGCAACAGACCTTTACGAGAGATTACCCCGCGCGTCGGTTTGAACCCGAACGTGCCACAAAAAGACGCGGGCCGGATCACTGACCCGTTCGTTTGCGTCCCCACCGCCAATGGCACGTGCATCGCGGCCACCGCAGCGGCCGACCCGCTGGACGACCCACCGGGGCTGTGATCCGGGTTGTGGGGGTTGCGCGTCTCGTTCGCATGCACAAAGGCCAGTTCGGTTGTGACCGTTTTGCCCATGATCACCGCGCCCGCCTCGCGCAGATGTTCGACCAGGCGGGCAACATCCTTGGTTTGGCGGCCGGCAAAGACGGGCGAGCCCCGCTCGGTCGGCATTTTGGCGGTGTCGATGATGTCTTTGAGGCCCACGGGAATGCCGTGGAGCGGCCCGAGCGCCATGCCTGCTTTGCGCAGCCGGTCGCATTCGCCGGCCTGCGCAAGGGCCGCGTCCGGGTCCAGAAAGGCCCAGGCCTTGATCGCACCATCGGTCGCCTTGATCTGGTCCAGACAGGATTGCACCAGTTGAACAGATGTCAAACGACCCGAGGCCATGGCGGCCAAAGCCTCGGTCGCGCTGAGTTTAAAGGCGTCTTTGATCACGGGATGTAAGGTCCAAAGAGGTAGTCAGGGAACCACAGGGCGATCCCCGGGAACATGTACATCAGGAACATGGTAAAGATCACGATACCAAGATAGGGCATGATCCCCCGGAAGATTTCCATCAGCTCGATCTGTTTCTTGAGCACGCCTTTTAGGTAATAGGCCGACATGGCCATGGGCGGGGTCAGGAACGAGGTTTGCAAGTTCAGCGCCACCAGCATCGCAAAAAAGTAGGGGTTCACGCCGAAAGGTTCGAGCAAAGGCAGGAAGATCGGCACAAAGATGATCAGGATCTCTGACCATTCCAGCGGCCATCCCAGCACAAAGATTATGAGCTGTGCCATGATAAGGAACTGAATCGTGGTCAGGTTCATCCCGATGACCCAGTCGCTGATCAGGTCGTGACCGCCGAGGTAGGAGAACACCGATGCAAACGTCCATGACCCGACAAAGAGCCAGCATACCATGGCCGTGGCCTTGGCCGTCAGAAACACGCTTTCCTTGAGCTTGGTCCAGGTCATCGAGCGGTAGAGCACCGCCAGGATCATACCACCAAGCGCACCCATGGCCGCCGCCTCGGCCGGGGTTGCCAGCCCGCCCAGGATGGAGCCGAGCACCAGCGCGATCAGCACCGTGAGGGGCACAAAGCTGACCAGCAGGTTCCAGTAGATCTGGCGTGGGGGTGGGACGTCGTCCATCTGCGGTTTTGGGGCCAACGCCGGATTGAACCAGACGCGCACGATCACATAAACGATATAGAGGCCCGCCAGCAGAATGCCGGGGAACACCGCCGCCGCATAGAGGCGCAGGGGCGACAGGTCCGCAATGGCGGAATAGACGATCAGCATGATTGAGGGCGGGATCAGAATGCCCAGCGTGCCGCCGGCACATATCACGCCCGAGGCAAAGCTTTTATTGTAGTTTGCATTGGCCATCGCCGGAAAGGCCAAGAGGCCCATCAGCGTCACAACCGCGCCCACGATGCCCGAGGCGGTCGAAAAAACGGCACAGGTCAACAGGGCCGCAATGGCCAGCGAGCCGGGCAGATTGCGCGCAGCCTGATAGAGCGAAAAGAACAGCTTGTCGACGATATTGGCCCGCTCAACCACGTAGCCCATAAAGAGGAACAGCGGGATGGCGACCAGCGTCGGGTTCTCCATCACCGAATAGGTGTTCTGGTTCAGCAGGTAGAAGATGTTGTTGTTCAGGATGTCGCTGAAACTGTCGATCGGGCCGCCCTGGTGATAGGCGTAATAGCCAAAGGCCACACCCATCGCGAGCAAGGTAAAGGCAATGGGAAAGCCCAGCAAAACCAGGACAATGAACAGCCCAAGCATCAGCAGGGCGACTTCGGGATTTGTCATCTTGTATTCTTTCTTGCTGCTGGCTGGGCGTCAGGAATTACCGGGGTGGATGGACCGGATTTCGCTCAGATCCGCTTCGCTCAACAGGTCTTCGGTCTCTTTCACGTCAGCGAGCCGTTCGGGCCAGACGCCGGTGCGAAACGCCATGACGCAGCGCACCAGTTCGGCCAGCCCCTGGATCATCAATAGCGATCCCGCGATGGGGATCAGCGACTTGAAGAAATAGACCTGAATGCTGGCGGGGCTGTTAAAGCTGACCTCTTTCCAGCGCCAGCTGTCGGAGGCGATTTCATAGCCAAACCAGACCATTGCGGCGATGCCGGGAAAGAAAAACAGGAAATACAGCAGGAAATCCAGGGCCGCCTGCGCCCGGACGGGAAACAGGCGATAAAGCACGTCGGCGCGCACATGGGTGTCCTGGGCCAGCGCATAGGCGCCGCACATCAGGAACAATGCGCCATACATCTGAACCATCATGTCAAAGGCCCAGACAGTTGGCGCGTTCAGCACATAGCGGACAAAAACCTCGTAGGACACTGACAGCGTCAGGATCAGGATGCACCACCCAAAGGCGCGTCCGACCCAAAGGCTGAGTCCTTCGATGGCGTGAACGAATTTCATGTGACCAGTGTCCCCCCTGATGGCGCCGGGATGTCTGAGTGCTTTCCCTTTTTGGCGCAGGTGCCCGGGCGCAGCGTGCGCCCGGGCTGATGTCTTACCTTGCCACTATCAACCGAAGTAGTGGTTGTATGCCAGCTTATAGTCAGGCTGGTTCAGGTTCAGATAGTTCATCACGTCTTTGGCATAGGCCTTTTGCGATTCCATCACCTTGGCAAAGAAGGGGTCATCCTCGGCGATGCGCGCGGTGACCTTGTCCCAGGCTTCAAGTTGGGCCGCCATCACGCTGTCAGGCGTGCGGTACACATTCACGCCATCCGATTCCTGCAGTTTCAGCAGGTCGTCGGAATAGCGCTTGGTGTTGCCCCAGTAAAAGCCGGAGTTTTCGGCCATGGACGCGTTCTTGATGATTGCCTTGTGTTCGTCCGACAGAGCGTTGAACTTGTCCTTGTTGATCGTGACCTCAAAGAATTCCTGGCTCTGGTGATAGGAGGCCAAGTGGTAATGCTTGGACACGTCCTGCATACCAAAGTCGCGGTCAGAGGTTGGGTTGTTGAACTCGGCCGCGTCGATCAGGCCCGATTTCATCGCGGGCTGAATTTCGCCACCGGGCAGCTGCACAACCGACATGCCCATTTCCAGCAGAACGTCAGCAGCCAGACCAACAGTCCGGTACTTCAGGCCGTCCATCTGGCTTGCATCCGTGATCTGTTCCTGGAACCAGCCCAGAGGCTGCGCAGGCATGGGCGAGTTGAAGAAGGACACGACGTTCAGGCGCAGTTCGCTCATTAGCTCGTCAAAAAGCTCCTGACCGCCGCCCGCGTGGACCCAACCCAGCACTTCCTGGCTCGACCAGCCAAAGCAGGGGCCAGTGCCAAAGAGCGAAGCCGCCTTGGATTTGCCGTACCAGTAAGCAGGCACATAGTGAGCGGCGTCCAGAACGCCGCGGTGAACCGCGTCTTGCATCTGGCTGGTTTTCACAACCGCGTCGACCGAAAGCACTTCGATGGTCAGCGAACCGCCCGACATCTCGTTGACGCGTGCAGCAAAGGATTGTGCGTTCTCCAGAAAGATACCGCCGCCCCAGGCCGCTTGCATCTTGAGGGTTGTGCCGTGGCCGTCTGCAATTGCAGGCGTGGCCAGGGCGGCCGCGCCGACAACGGCGGAACCGCGCAGAAACTTTCTGCGGTTGAGTGTGTCTGTCATGTTTCCTCCCAAGGAATTCGTGCGTTGAGCGCCAAAAGTCACGCCCAGCCGTTCGTTTTGTTTGGGTTCTGGTGCCAGGTTTCTGCATCATCTCGCGTCATTGACGCATACATTCATACAGTTACCGACACGTAACCCAATCAAATCGTAGGATGCGGGATAGCACTGGCAAGAGGAACAAAAGGGGTGCCCTTTATGCGTGTATGGCCCAACGCGGCGATACATCATTGACCGGCAACGGTAATGACGATTTTCCGGGTGCCCGAAAAAGCAGCGTGAAAAACTCTAATGTGCTGAATCCGATTGCAAAAAGTAGATGAGGGGGTGCGCAATATCCCAACGCACAAGGTGGGCACAGGGGAAATTTTTGTTCGCTGTTAGCGCCATCAGGCTAAGAAAATTATTTTTGCAAAAAACGGGAAAAACACCCCAGCGGGTTGGATTTGCGCCCGATGTGCCATTTGCAGGTCGGTGTTCCGCCCTTGGTTTTCGCCCCAGATGCCGAATTTGAAAGGCGTAGAACGCGCCGGGACCGATTGTCGATCGCCCAAACGAGCCTATTGCGCGCGGATCGTGGCCCCCGGCACAAACTCAACGGGCAAGGTCACCAGGCGGGGCACGTCAATCCGGTTGATCCGGGCAAGAAGGTGGCGGGCACCCGTTGTTCCGATCAGTTTGCGCGGGGTGCGTACCGTGGTCAGGGGCGTGGGCAGAACGGTGGTCAGGTCAAGCGCGTTGAAACCGATCACCCCGATATCATCTGGCACCGAAAGCCCCGCTGCCACACAGGCCGACAGACCGCCAAAGGCCTGGTGATCCGTCACGTAGAACAGCACATCGGGCTGGTGGCAGGCCAGCATCTCAGCCGTGCCATCGCGCCCGGCAACAAAGCTGTTGGGGTCGCCGGAGCGGGTCAGACAAAGGGGGGCCGCGTCCGACACCTCGGCAAAGGCTGCTTGAAAGCCTGCCATTCTTCCCTCGGCCCGGGGGTCGCGCCCCTCGCTCACGCCGACAAAGCCGGGGCGACGGTACCCGAGCGCGATGCACCGCTCTGCGACCAGACGGCCGGCAGCCACGTGATCGATTCCGACGCACACGTCAATGGGATCGTCGGTTACATCCCACATCTGAAGTGTCGGGATTTCAGAACGGCGCAGGGTCTGGCTTAGCTTGGGGTGGTGTTTTGTCCCGGTCAGAATGAAACCGGCAGGGCGCCAGGACAACAGCCGCTCGGCCCAGGCAAGTTCGACTTCGAGGCTGTATTCCGTCGTGTCCACGACGCTGGAAAAGCCCGCCATGTCAAAGGTACGGCGCATGCCGGCCAACATCTCGGCAAAAACGTCGTTGAACAGGTTGGGCACGGAGATCCCCAACAGGTCAGAGTTCATGGTGACCAGCGACCGCGCACTGCTGTTGGGGGTATATTTGAGGCGGCGGGCGATGCGCAGAATCTCGTGCCTCTTGGCCTCTGACACGCCTTCGACGCCGCGCAATGCGCGCGAAGCTGTCATGATACTGACGCCTGCGGCCACTGCGATATCCTTCAGGACGGGGCCAGAGTCGGATTGGCGTTTGCGCATGAGAATGGCCCCAATGGTCGAAAAAGCATGTTTATTTTCATGCGTTTGCTGGTTTGCATACGTTAACGTTAACGTTGAATTGGCGCAAGCGGCCTTTGTCGATCACGTTTCGCATGCAAAGCTTTCTGGACACGAATGCGTGCAATCGCGTCGCGAACGCCAAGTTCTGGGGAGGACTTCTGTGCCAGAAATCGTCTTTGACGGTGTCGAAAAGAGTTATGGCTCGGTTCGGGTGCTGCCGCCGCTTGATCTTACGCTGCATGACGGGGAATTCACCGTGCTGGTGGGCCCGTCCGGTTGCGGCAAATCCACGACCTTGCGCATTCTCGCGGGCCTCGAAACCCTGTCGGGCGGAGAGATCTATTTCGACGGCAAACCCATTAGCGCGCTCGAACCCAAAGAGCGCGACATCGCAATGGTGTTTCAGGACTACGCGCTTTATCCACATATGAACATCGCTCGCAACATGTCCTTTGCCCTAAGGCTGGCCAAGACCCCCAAGGCCGAGATTGATGCAAAGGTCCAGCGCGTCGCCGACATGCTGAACATCGGCCATCTGCTCGCCCGCAAGCCTGCGGAACTGTCGGGGGGTCAACGCCAACGCGTTGCGATGGGCCGCGCCCTCGTCCGCGATGCGGGCACGTTCCTGTTTGATGAACCCCTGTCGAACCTTGATGCCAAACTGCGCGGCAAGATGCGCACCGAACTGGCCGAGATGCGCGACAGTATCGAAAAGAACATGGTCTACGTGACCCATGACCAGGTCGAGGCGATGACGCTGGGCGACCGGATTGTGGTGATGAACGAAGGCGTTGTGCAACAGCAGGGCACACCCGAGGAACTCTTCAAGGAACCCCGCAACCTGTTTGTAGCCGGGTTCATAGGCAGCCCTTCGATGAATTTCATGGAGGGTGCTCTGGTCGATATCGGCGGTGAGATGCACGTGCAGGGTGCGGGCTTTGACCTGCCGCTGGACGCTACGACGCGCACCCGTCTGGATACGGCTACTGACCGCAATGTGACGGTGGGCATCCGCCCCTCGTCTTTCACCACAGACACCAGCGGCGCCACGGTCGAGCTGCGGGTGATTGTGGCGGAGTATCTGGGCGCGCAATCGGTTCTGGTTACCAAACTGGGCAAGACCGAATTGCTGGTCGAAACCCAAAGTACAGCCCCATTCAAATCCGGCGTCACCCAAAGCTTTGGGGTGAACACCGACGAAATCATGCTGTTTGACCGGTCGACCGGTCTGCGGCTTTGAACGACACGACAACAGGGAGGAAACTGTAATGACATTTATGAAATATGGCCTGACGGGCGCGATTGCGGGGCTAGCCGTTTCGGCAACCGCGCTTTTGGCGAACCCTTATGCGGAATACGAAGGCACCACACTGATCGTGAACTTTCCGGCACATCCGCACTATAACGCGGCGATCAAGGCGCTGCCCGAGTTCACCAAACAGACCGGCATCGAGGTTGAGGTGGACCAACTGCCCTACCTCAAAATGCGCGAGCGGCAGACACTGGAGCTGGCACAGGATGAGGGTGAATATGACCTGATCTCCTACGTCGTGTTTTCCAAGGCGGACTATGTCTATGCCGATCAATTGGAAAACCTGGCCAAGTTCTTCATGAACCCCAAACTGGCCGACCCCAGCTATGATGCGGATGACCTGATCGACGGCTATGTCCAGAACATCGGCGTTGCGGGCGGCACCAAGGGGTATCTGCCTGGTCCCACGGGTTCGCTTTTTGGTATTCCCTTTGGCTCCGAGACGTCGGTTTTGGCCTACCGCAAGGACATCTTTGAAAAGCATGGTATTGCCGAGCCTGAGACATATGAGCAACTGCTGGATGCGGCCTGCGCCATTCCAGAGCTTGAGCCCGGTATGGGCGGGATGGCCTCGCGCGCGGCCTCTGGCCACCAGGCCAGCCACGCGTTCCTGCTGCACCTTGCACCCTTGGGCGGTCGCGTCTTTGACGACGCATGGAACCCGATCATCAACAACGCCGCTGGCGTTGAGGCGGCCAATGCGCTGAAAACCATCGTGGACTGTGGCCCCGAAGGCTCGCTGTCCTTTGGTCCTTCCGAGGCGGCCAACGCGTTTTCCAACGGCGACGCGGCGATGTTCCTCGATAGTATCGCCTTTATGCCCGGCTTCGAGAATCCCGAGCGGTCGAGCGTTGTGGGCAAGGTTGGCTATGCCATGCACCCCATGGGCGTGCGTCGCGGCAGCCAAACGGGTGGTTTCGGTATCGGCATCCCCAAGAACGCCGAGAACAAAGAGGCGGCGTTCCTTTTGATGCAGTGGCTGACCTCGAAAGAGGGTGACCTGATGGTGGCGATGAATGGCGGTAACCCGTCGCGCTTCTCGACCTATCAGGATGCGGGCCTGAACGAGAAATACCCCTTCTCGGCCACCTTTGGTGAAGCATTGAAATATGCCGATCCCGACTGGCGCCCGATCATCCCCGTCTGGGGCAAGATCAACGCCGACATCGGCACCACAATGTCCAAGGTTCTGACCGAAGGGCTGGACATCCAGGAAGCGCTTGATGGTGTCGCCGAACGCACCCGTGCCGTGATGGACGAAGCCGGGTACTACACCTGGCAGTAAGTCACCTCCCGAGGTCCGGCGCTGTTAGGTGCCGGGCCTCACCAACCCTCAGATGAAAAGGTCGTCCCGGTGAAATCAACGCTCAATCGTTTGACGCCTTACGTCTTTTTCATGCCCGCGGCGGTGATTATGATCATCGCGCTCTTTTACCCGCTGCTTTACATGATCTGGGGCAGTTTTCGGCGCTGGTCGCCCAGCCAACAGATCGGCGAGACCGAGTTTGTGGGCCTGCGCAACTACATCAGCCTGTGGAACGATCCCAATTTTGCCGAAAGCATGGGCGTCACCCTGAAATTCGCAGTCAGCGTCGTGACCATCGAAATGCTGCTGGGTGTGGGCCTGGCCTTGCTGCTCGACCGCAACATTCGTGGCATGTCCGTGCTGCGCACTCTCTTCATCCTACCGATGATGATCGCGCCCGTCGTCGTCGGCCTGATGTGGCGTTATATTTACCACCCGACCATCGGCACCTTTAACCGCTTTCTCGACACTATCGGCGTAGAAAGGGTGGACTGGCTGGGCCAGAACGCCCTGATGTCCGTCATCATCGCCGATATCTGGCAATGGACACCCTTTATCTTCATTCTGTCGCTGGCAGCCTTGCAATCGTTACCGCAATCCGCGCTGGAAGCGTCCCGCATTGATGGGGCCACCGGCTGGCAACAGATCTGGCACATCAAGATACCGCTGATGATGCCCGTGCTGATCGTGACATGCCTCTTGCGCCTGATTGACGCCTTCAAGGTCCTCGAAGTGATCCTGGTGATGACCGAAGGTGGGCCGGGTTTGTCGACCGAAATCCTGGCCTTGCGGATCAGCCGCACGGCAACCGAGTTCCGCGAACTTGGGGTGGCGGCGGCAATGTCAAACTACCTGTTGATCCTGCTTATGCTGCTGACAGCTGCAATGTTCACCTATACCAAACTGCAAGAGGCCCGCGCCAATCGGCTGCGTATGGCCGTAGAGGCGGACGACTGATGGCTGCACAAACCCATACCCGCCAGCACCCGGCCTTTTATGCCATTCTGGTGATGCTGATTTTCATGGCCGTCGGACCGATTGTTCTGATGCTGATCAACTCGTTCAAGCTGGACGTGGATATTATTTCTGGCACGGGTGGGCTTTTGTTCCTGCCCACGATTCAGAACTATGAAACGGCGCTTTGCGATGTGCTGCCTTACGAGCTGGATCACCTGGATTTCTGTGCTCTGAAATTCGGGGGCGCTTTTGTCAATTCGCTGATCATCGCGCTGGTTTCGACCCTGCTGACACTGATCATCGGCTGCATGGCCGCCTATGCGCTTGTGCGGTTCCGGTTCATGGGACGGGATGTGGCGTCGGTCAGCACGCTGATGCTGCGGATGGTGCCGCCCGCGGTGCTGCTCGTCCCTGTCTTTGGGCTGTGGAACAACGAGTTCTGTCTGGACCGCGATGGCCTTTTGGGTGGGGCGATCCGTGATACGTTTGGCGGGCGCGGGGACGTGTGCCTTGCGGGCACCCATTCGGGGATTATCCTGATCTATGTGGCGATGAACCTGCCCTTTGTGATCTGGATCCTGCAAAGCTTTATCGTTCAGGTTCCCCGCCAGCTTGAGGAAGCCGCGCGCATGGACGGGGCCGGGCCGTTTCAGGTCTTCTTCCTCGTGGTCTTGCCCCTGATCAAACCGGGCCTCGCGGCGGCGGCCATCTTTACCTTCCGCATTGCATGGAACGAATATCTGCTGGCCTCGGCCCTGTCGGATCGCGATACCAAAACCGTGCCGATCCTGATTGTGAACAACATGTCCGAGTTCAACGTCGAATGGGGGGTCATCATGGCCACCGGCATGTTGCTCGCCATCCCGCCCATCGTCTTTACCCTGTTTGCGTCGCGCCAGATCATCACCGGCATGACCGCAGGCGCGGTCAAGGGCTAGGCCCCATGTGGGAGTGGCTGCTGTCGCCTGTTGATCCAAGCCGCGCCCATGAGGTCGGGTTTTACCTGTCATGGCATGCGCGGCTTATGGTGCTGGCCTGGATCGTCATGGTCCCCCTGGGCATCCTTGCGGCACGGTATTTCAAGGTGGCCCCGGGTCAGGATTGGCCACGTGAGCTGGACAATCAAGCGTGGTGGGTCACGCACCGGGTCTGCCAATACGGGGCGGCAGTGCTGATGGTTGCGGGCTTGGGTCTGGTCCTGTCGGCCCCACCCTTGGTTGCGGTGCTGCCAGGGCCCCATGCATTGATGGGCTGGACGGTACTGGCCATGGCGGGGGTGCAAATCCTGGGCGGTGTTCTGCGCGGGACCAAGGGCGGGCCGACGGATGTGCAATTGCGCGGAGATCACTATGACATGACGCCTCGGCGGCTTGCGTTTGAGTATCTGCACAAGGCCTTGGGCTATGTCGCGTGGCTCTTGGCCGTGGTCACGACCTTTAGCGGGCTTTGGCAGGCGAACGCGCCGGTCTGGATGTGGCTGGGCCTTGGGCTCTGGGTACTGAACCTGTGCGTGGCCTTTGTCTGGTTGCAACGGCAAGGCCGGACAGTGGACACCTATCAGGCGATCTGGGGCACTGACCCGAACCTGCCGGGCAACCGGCGCAAGCCTATTGGGCTGGGCGTGCGGACGGTTTCAAAGTGATGCCCGAGTCTTCAAAATTCGGTCGCCGCCCCGATCGCCCGCAAAGCGGCCAAGCCCACTGCAACGTCCTGATCGCCGCTGCCAGAGCCGACCCCGATCCCACCGAGCAAAACGCCACCGACTTTGATTGGCAATCCGCCGGGCAGGGCCGTCATCTCGCCCCCTGTCGCAGCGCCGATGGGCGCGCGCACCGCGTCGGGAATGGCCGTTGTCGGCGCTCCAATCGAGGCGGCAGTGCGTGCCTTGGACCGCGCGCTTTTGCGGCTGAGGTACTTTGCGCCGGTCATCCGCACCTCGCCCAAAAGCTCGCCCGAGCCGTCCACGATCACGATGCATTGTGGCTGGCCTGTGGCCTCGGCCTCCGCGATGGCGGCGGCCAACATCGCCATCACGCCCGCATGGGTCAAAACAGTGGTTTGATCGGTATGATCCATCATGTGCATCCTATCCTAACGCTGGCGATGACGGTACCTTTGGGCCATGCGCAATGAAAGCTGAATAGCAGGGGACACCATGTCGTTTTACCAAAGCTACGATCCCGTTTTTGACACCTACGTGCTGGGCAACGCGCCCGTGAAACAGCTGGCCACCGGTTTTGACTGGACCGAAGGACCGGTGTGGTTTGGGGACGCCAATTGCCTGCTTTTCTCGGACATTCCCAACAACCGGATCATGCGTTGGACGCCGGGGGAAGGCATATCGACGTACCGGTTGCCATCCAATTTTGCCAACGGGCACACGCGCGACCGCGAGGGTCGGCTCATTTCGTGCGAACATGGGACGCGCCGGGTGACGCGCACGGAGCATGACGGCACAATCACCGTCATTGCCGACAGCTTTGAGGGCAAGCGGTTGAATTCGCCCAATGATGTGGTGGTCAAATCCGATGGCACCATTTGGTTCACTGACCCCCATTACGGGATCATGACGAATTACGAAGGGTTTCAGAGCGCGCAGGAACTGCCGTGCCACGTCTACCGTATAGACCCGAGCGATGGGGCGATGCAGGCGATGGTCACGGATGGCAACTGCCCCAACGGGCTGGCCTTTACGCCAGATGAGACGCGGTTGATGATGGCTGATACGGGCCGGATGTTCAAAGGCGATCCCACCCATATCCGCGCCTTTGACGTGGGCGTGGATGGCAGGTTGAGCGGCGGTGAGGTGTTTCACGAGATCAATCCCGGCATGGCCGACGGGTTCCGTTTCGACACCGAGGGCAACCTGTGGTCCTCGGCTGCGGATGGGGTGCATTGCATCGGGCCGGACGGCACGCTGCGGGGCAAGATCCTGGTGCCGGAACTGGTCTCGAACGTGTGTTTCGGGGGGCGGGGCAAGCATGTGCTTTATATCACTGCGACGACCAGTCTTTATGCCATTGCGCTGAACCGAAGCGGGGTGCAAACGCCCTGAAACCGCGTGCTGTGGTCTTGACGCTGCCAGGGCGATGCCCTACCACACGGGTCCAGTGCGCGGGCGTTGTGTAGTGGTAAGACCTTAGCCTTCCAAGCTAATGACGCGGGTTCGATTCCCGCCGCCCGCTCCACCTCTTTTCCCTTATTCTGAGACGTGAAAACGGGCGCGGGCAATCTGTCCTCTTGACGCTCTCGTCGGCTTGGGGCCATCTGCGGACCACAAGCAACCTGCCGGAGCCTGCATGGCCGATCCAACACCCCCCAAATCCGCGAATGAAGAGCGGGCAAAATCCAAGAATATCGGGACGTTGCGTGCGCTGTGGCCTTTCGTGCTGCCGTACTGGAAGCTGATGATTGCGGCCATCGCGGCCCTGGTGGGAACGGCAATTGTTTCGCTGACTTTGCCTTTGGCCGTGCGCCGCGTCGTCGATAATTTCGAGACCGAAGATGCCGCGCTGCTGGATCTCTATTTCATCGCGGCCATCGGCGTTGCGGGCCTTTTGGCCATCGGCACGGCGCTGCGCTATGCGCTGGTCACCCGGCTGGGCGAACGGGTTGTGGCCGACATCCGCAAGGCGGTGTTCAACCGCGTGATCGGCATGTCGCCCAGCTTTTACGAAAACATCATGACCGGCGAAGTTCTCAGCCGGATCACAACCGACACGACCTTGATCCTCAGTGTGATCGGCTCATCCATCTCCATCGCGCTCCGTAACGTTCTTATCTTTACCGGCGGGCTTGTTTTGATGCTGCTGACCTCGGCCAAGTTGACGGGTCTTGTCCTACTGATCGTGCCGGCCGTCGTCGTTCCGATCCTTGTTCTGGGCCGCAAGCTGCGGGTGCTGAGCCGCGAAAACCAGGACTGGATTGCCGCCTCTTCGGGCCGTGCGTCGGAACAGCTTTCTGCCGTGCAAACTGTCCAAGCCTTCACCCACGAAACTGCCAGTCGCTCGATGTTTTCGGACGTGACCGAGGCCAGCTATGGCTCTGCCAAACGGCGGATCACGACGCGGGCGTTGATGACGGCCATCGTGATTTTTCTCGTTTTCGTGGGCATTGTCGGCGTGTTGTGGATCGGGGCCAACGATGTCCGCGCAGGCAACATGACCGTGGGCGCGCTGATCCAGTTTGTGATCTATGCGGTGATGGTCGCAGGGGGCGTGGCCGCCCTGTCAGAGATCATTGGTGAATTGCAGCGCGCCGCAGGTGCCACCGAACGTCTGGTCGAGTTGCTGCACACCATCGACACGGTGCAGGACGTGGCCGCCCCCGTGACGCTGCCCACCCCTGTGCGGGGGCGCATTGGCTTTGAGGACGTGACTTTCGCCTATCCGAGCCGTCCTGACATACAGGCGCTCAACGGTGTTTCGTTGGACATCCAACCCGGTGAAACCGTGGCCTTTGTTGGCCCCTCGGGGGCAGGCAAGACGACGATCATCCAGATGATCCAACGCTTTTACGACCCGCAATCGGGGCGCATTACCCTAGACGGTGTGGACGTCGCCCAGATGGAGCGTGAAGCGTTCCGCCGCCATATCGCGCTCGTGCCCCAAGATCCGATGATCTTTGCCGCCTCGGCGGCAGAAAATATCGGCTTTGGCCGCCCGGAGGCCACCCAGGCTGAGATTGAGGAGGCTGCCCGCGCCGCCGCCGCTCATGATTTTATCATGGACTTGCCACAGGGCTATGACAGCCCGCTGGGCGAGCGGGGCGTGATGCTGTCTGGTGGCCAGAAACAGCGGATTGCCATTGCGCGCGCCATTCTTAGGGATGCGCCCGTGCTGCTCTTGGACGAGGCGACAAGTGCGCTGGATGCCGAGAGCGAGCGGTTCGTGCAGGATGCGGTTGACCGGCTGGCTGAAGGGCGCACGACGCTGATCGTGGCGCACCGTTTGGCTACCGTGAAAAAGGCGGATCGCATTGTGGTTCTGGATCAGGGCCGCGTCGTGGCCCAAGGCCCGCATGACACGCTGGTGGCGGAAGGTGGCCTTTATGCGCGCCTCGCTCGGCTGCAATTCACCGATGGCATCGCGGCGGAATAATTCCCCTTAATCAACTGCATGACCGCATGCGACAACCACCCTAGGTTCATTTTTGAAAGGGATGGTTATGGGTTTGTGGAGTTTTGTGAAAGGCAAGGGCAAGAGCCTCTTGGGTGGTGGTGATGCGCCTGCGCTTAACAGTACCGCACTTGAGGACGAGATCGCCGAACTGGGGCTGGATGCGTCAGGCATGCAGATCAGCGTCGAGGGCGATACCGTCAAGGTGGCCGGCGCGGCGGTCAGCCAAGAGATGAAGGAAAAGGTGATCCTGGCCGTGGGCAACGTCGAGGGCGTCGCTGCGGTTGAGGACGACGTTCCAAGTGCGACGGACCCCGTGTTTCACACCGTTGTGCCGGGTGACACGCTGTGGGGCATTTCGGCGGCGACGCTGGGAAATGGTGCGCGCTACGAGGAAATCTTTGAGGCCAACAAGCCCATGCTGAGCCATCCGGACAAGATCTATCCGGGCCAGGTTCTGCGCATTCCCCAAGACTGAAATCTACGCGCGGGCGGCATGGGTTTGACCGGTGCCGCCCGTCCCGTTTGACAGCGTGCGGCGCTTGACGCCGCGTTCGCTGATGGCCGTAAAGGCCCGCAATGCTTGATCATTGCGACGATCCACCGCATCCTTCTGAGTAAAGGGAACAGCGCCCTCATAAAAACCAAGGGCGCGTTAGGGAGGATTGTCATGCCGTTTGCCGGAATCGCGGATTGCGTCGCATATGAGAACGAAATGCCGTGGGAGGATCGCGACGTCGCCACGACCCTCTTTGGTATGCTGAGCGACACAGCGGAAAAGTATCCGACCCATAATGCGGTCAGTTTCCAGATGTTCTCTGCCCCAAGTTCAAAAGCGGAAACGCTGACTTGGACAACCTTGCGCGAACGCACCGCACAGACGGCGAACATGTTTCGCGCCATGGGCATCGGCCCCAAGGATGTCGTGGCTTTTGTCCTGCCCAATTGTACGGAAACGGTTTTGACCCTGCTGGGCGGTGCGGTGGCGGGGATCGTGGCCCCGATCAACCCGCTGTTGGATCCGCAGCAGATCGGGTCGATCCTGCGCGAGGTGGATGCCAAGGTTGTCGTGACCCTGCGCCCGTTCCCCAAGACCGACGTGGCCCAGAAGATGGCCAAGGCGGTGAGCCTCGCGCCCAACGTCAAGACCGTGCTGGAGGTTGATCTGCTGACCCATGTGGGCGGGATCAAATCGTTGATCATTCCCCTTATCCGGCCCAAATCCGAACGGGCGCCTGGCGTCGCCTACAAGGCCTTTGGCGCGGAAGTTTCCAAACATTCCAAGAGCTTGGACTTTGAGGACGTGCAAGAAGATCGCGTCGCGTGCTACTTCCACACCGGCGGCACGACGGGCATGCCCAAGGTCGCGCAGCACAAGTATTCGGGCATCGTCTACAACGGCTGGCTCGGGGCGAACCTGCTCTTGTCGGCAGAGGACAATGTGCTGGCCCCGCTGCCCCTTTTTCACGTGATGGCGGCGCAGGTTCTGCTGATGGGATCGATTGCGTCAGGGGCGCATTGCGTCTTTCCCACGCCGCAGGGATACCGGGGCGAGGGCGTGTTCGACAACATCTGGAAACTGACTGAGCGGTGGAAGATCACCTTTATCGCCTCCGTCCCCACGGCCATTGCCGCGATGATGCAGCGCGGGATTGATGCCGATATCAGCACTGTGAAATCAACGTTTTCCGGGTCGGCCCCGCTGCCTCAAGAGCTGTTCAAGCGATACGAAAAAGCGGCCGGAGTGGACATTATTGAAGGCTATGGCATGACCGAGGCCACGTGCCTTGTGTCCGGCAACCCGGTGGATGGGGAGAAGAAAATCGGCTCTGTCGGCATTCCGTTTCCCTATACTGAGGTCAAGATTTACAAGGGCACGCCCGAAGGCCCGGTCGAGGCCGGAACCGATGAGATCGGCGAGATTTGCGTCAGCAATCCGGGTGTCTGGCCGGGCAACACATATACCGAGGCCGAAAAGAATAAAGATCTGTATTATAAGGACAAATACCTGCGTACAGGTGACTTGGGCCGCTTTGACAGCGACGGGTATCTGTGGATTACGGGCCGGGCCAAGGACCTGATCATTCGCGGGGGCCACAACATTGATCCGGCCGAGATCGAGGAGGCGCTGATGGGCCATCCGGCGGTGGCCTTTGCCGGTGCCATTGGCCAGCCCGACGCGCATTCAGGCGAGCTGCCTTGCGCCTATGTCGAGCTGGTCGAGGGCGCGTCGGTGACGCCCGATGAGCTTTTGGCCCATTGCAAGGCGCATGTGCACGAGCGCGCGGCGCAACCCAAACACATGACCATTCTGGACGAACTGCCCAAGACGGCGGTGGGCAAAGTGTTCAAGCCCGACCTGCGCAAAGAGGCGATCACCCGCGTCTTTAACGCGGCCCTGTCAGCGGCCGAACTGGATGCGCGCGTGGTGTCTGTTGTGGATGACAAAAAGCGCGGACTTGTCGCGCAGGTGGAACCAAACGGGACGGGTGATCAAGCGATCCAGACGGTGCTGGGCGATTTTGTCCGGCCCTGGGAAAAGGCCGATGCGGAAGCGGCAGCGGCTTAAAGGTTAACGCAGCGCGCGCTGTGGATTGACGGAACAAGGCGGGCCAAAACGTACAGTTTGGCCCGCCTTTTGCACGTTTTGAACCTGGTGAATTGGGCCCGATTTGGCCAGTTTTCGCAAAAATGAGCAGTTTCATGGGCAAACCGTACGTTTTGGAAGCTGCGCGATCATTAACCTGTCGTTCAGGCTTGGGCAGGCGTTAACCTTTGACCGCCGCCGTTAACGAAACGTTCACAAAGTGATGACGGGATCGTGAGACCGACCCTTCCGATTGGCCGCTAGTGTCGGCGCATATCGGATAGCAGGAGGCGCGGATGCCCAAATCAAAGAAACGCGTAAAATCGTCGGCCAAACCGGCGGCGGGCCCCGGGATGTCGCGCCGGACCCTCTTGGGTGGGGGGGCTGCCGCCACCGCTGCGGTGGGTGGTCTGGGCCTTTGGGGCGTGGGATCGTTTCGCGCCTATGCAGCGGAACATGACCTGAGCAAGGTGGGCCAAGGCCATCCGACCATCGTGCAGATCCATGACCCGCAATGCCCCGTCTGCACCTCGTTGCAGCGGGAAACCCGTCAGGCCCTGAGCGATATGGACGATTGCGGGATGGTGTACCTCGTGGCCGATATCAAGACCGACAAAGGCGCGGCCTTTGCCCGGCAATATGCGGTGCCGCATGTGACGCTGCTGCTGTTTGATGGGGCAGGGGAATTGCAGGAGACCGTGCGCGGCATGACGCAATCGGAGCAACTGGCAGGCATCTTTGCGACGCTGAAGGCGACGGCCTAGGTCAGAAACGGCTTGGCCTTCATCGTGTCGGGGATGGGCGCGCCAAGGCGGTGCAGGATGGTGGGGGCCAGTTGCAGCTGGTCAATGACCGTGTCTGCGTCGGGGCCTTGTGCGTCCCCGAAATAGTAAAGTGCTGCCTCTTGTTGCAGCGGGTCGCGCCCGCCGTGATGGCCGCGCGCGTCTTGGCCGTGATCTGCTGTCACAATCACCTCATAGCCCATTTCCCGCCAGCGCGGAATGAAGGGGGCCAGCATTTCGTCCATGACGAAGCAGGCGTGGTCCATCTCCTGACTTTCGTGGAAGAACCGGTGGCCCATGCTGTCGAGGGTGCAGGTGTGCAGCATCCCGTAGTTCAGTCCGAACCGCAGACAGAGGTTGGTGAGTGTTCCAAAGAGGTCCACGTCTGAGGGCGTCATCTGGTTGGTCTGGCCGTAGCCCGTCATGGTGTGAAAGCGGCCATGGTTGATGGTTTCGCTGCCGGGTTCGTCATATTCGATGTCGCGCACGAAATCGAAGGGGTGGCGGTTGAAGAACTCGGACCAGAACGAATGGGCGACGGCCCCGGTGATGCCACCCGCGGCGCGGGTCTGGGAAAAGACATCCGGGTGGCTGAGGCGAAAGACGTTTCCGTTGCCGGTGCAGCCATGTTCGGCGGGGGTCACCCCGGTGTGGATGGACGCATAGCAGGAGGCCGAGATCGACGGCAGGACCGAGCGGATTTTCCAGATGCGGGCATCGCCGCTGTCGACCCACCCTTCGAGATTGCCGAAAAGGCGGCGCCAATTGCGGTAGGGCACGCCATCGAGGATGATCAGGAGGAGTTTGGTGTTCATAAGACTGATATCCATTTGGTCATGACACACATATCCAAGCCCGCGTATTTACGCGAGCCATCATTTCCGCAACGAAGGTTTTACATTTGCTGGGCGCAGCGGTTGAGGGAGCGCCGCTTTCCGTGTCGGAAAGCAGCCGGACTTCGCGTCGAAGTCCGGACCCGTTGGCCTTGGTGGTCAGGGGCGCATATCGCGCAGGATCGACCGGATTTCGCCATCTGTCAGGTTTGGATTGGCTGTCTTGAAACATGCCATTGTCGCGGTCCGCTCGCTGCGTGAGGGGCGCTTGCCTGCTGCCAAACTCGCGGGCAGGCAGCTTTGGGCTTCGGCCTGGGTGATATTCAGTGCGTTGGCCATTTTCGCCACATCGGGCGCGGTGTTTTGGGCAAATGCAAATGTGGGCAGGGCCACGAACGCGATCAGCGTCAGAGGTGTAAACCGTTGGGTCATCTGTTTGTCTCCGTTGTGAATGGAGACAGTTTTACGGACGGCCACGGGGTTTCGTCGCACAAATTTTGACATGCTCGAAACCTTGCCGATGGCTCGGCAATCAGTTGCCGGCGCTTTCCATTTTGCGGTTTGCGATCACGTCTTCGAGCCAGCCCAGTTTCATCTCGGGCACGGAGCTGAGCAGCAAGTCGGTGTAGTCGTCAAAGGGCGGTGTGAGCACTTCGGATTTGGTGCCGTAGCGCTGGACCTTGCCCTGATACATCACCGCGATGCTGTCGGCGATGGCCCGGACCGTCGCCAGATCGTGCGTGATGAAGAGATAGGCCACATCTTCGATCTTTTGCAGGTTCAAGAGCAATTTGAGGATGCCGTCGGCAACCAGCGGGTCAAGCGCGCTTGTCACTTCGTCACAGATGATCAGTTTGGGCTTGGCCGCCAGGGCCCGTGCGATACAGACCCGTTGTTTTTGCCCGCCCGACAGTTCCGCCGGATACCGATCCTGGAAGCCGGAACCCAGTTCAATCTCGTCCAGCAGTTCCTGTATCCGCTTTTGTTTTTCGTCCCCCTTGAGCCCGAAATAGAATTCGAGGGGCCGTCCGATGATCGTGCCCACGGTTTGGCGCGGGTTCATGGCCGTGTCGGCCATCTGGTAGATCATTTGCAGCTCGCGCAGGTCTTCGAGGCTGCGGCTGGGTTGATCGGGCGTTAACGTGCGCCCGGCGAAGGTAATCGTGCCGTCACGGGGGGGCAGAAGGCCGGTGATCACCCGCGCCAGCGTGGATTTGCCAGAGCCGGATTCCCCCACCACAGCGAGCGTCTGCCCGGGGCTGAGGTCGACGGAGACATTGTGCAGCACGTCGAAATTGGTGCCCTTGTAGCGGGCGGTGATGTTCTCGACCCGCAGGACCGGTTCGGTGGGCTGCTTTTCCTCGTGCTCGATCGAGCGGACGGAGACGAGCGCCTTGGTGTAGTCCTCTTGCGGGTGGTTGATGATCGCGTCCGTGGTGCCGTATTCGACCATTTCGCCCATGCGCAGCACCATGATGTGGTCGCTGACCTGGGCCACCACGGCCAGGTCGTGGGTGATGTAGAGGGCGGCGACGCCGGTGTCTCGGATCGCGTCCTTGATCGCCTTGAGCACGTCGATCTGTGTGGTCACGTCGAGCGCTGTTGTCGGCTCGTCAAACACCACCAGATCGGGTTCGGGGCAAAGCGCCAGCGCCGTCATGCAGCGTTGCAGTTGGCCACCGGAGACCTGGTGGGGGTAGCGGTTGCCGATATTGTCGGGGTCGGGCAGGCCCAGCTTGGCAAAAAGGTCGCGGGCCCGTTGTTCGGCATCGGTTTTGTTGAATTTGCCTTGCAGCACCGCCGCCTCGATCACCTGTTCCATGATCTGTTTGGCCGGGTTGAACGACGCCGCTGCCGACTGGCTGACATAGGTGACCTCGGCGCCGCGCAGACGCCGCACGTCCCGCACGCTTGATTGCAGCACGTCACGCCCGTTGACGTGGACGGTGCCCCCCGTCAGTTCCACGCCGCCGCGCCCATAGGCCATGGCCGCAAGGCCGATGGTGGATTTGCCCGCCCCGGATTCGCCGATCAGCCCCAGCACCTTGCCCGCCTCGACGTCAAAATCGACGCCGTGCACGATTTCAATGTCGTGTGGCTTTTCACCCGGTGGGTAGACGGTGGCCCCGATCTTGAGGCCGCGCACTTGCAGGAGAGGTTTTGTCATTGGTGTCTACACCCGGGGGCGCTGCCCCCGGACCCCCGGAGTATTTGGAAAGAGAAGAAGCAGGGCGTTGTCATTATCCGCGTCCCCCTTTGAGTGAGGTGGTGCGGTTCAGGATCCAGTCGGCGATGAGGTTCACGCTGATCGCCAGTGTGGCGATGGCCACGGCAGGATAGAGCGCGGCCCCGATGCCGAAGTTGATCCCTTCCTTGTTCTCTTTCACGATCCCGCCCCAGTCGGCCAGTGGTGGCTGGACCCCGATGCCGAGGAAGGACAGCGTCGAGATGAAGAGCACCATGAAGATGAACCGCAGCCCCATTTCCGCAACAAGAGGGGAGAGCGCGTTGGGCAGAATCTCGCGGAAGATGATCCATTGCAGCTTTTCGCCCCGGAGCCGTGCGGCCTCCACGTAGTCCATCACGGTGATGTCCACGGCGACGGCGCGGGCCAGCCGGTAGACCCGGGTTGAATCGAGCAGTCCCATGATCACCACAAGTGTCACCACTGTCGCCTCGATGGAGCTGAGGATTACGAGCGCCAGGATCAGTGAGGGGATCGACATGAACAGGTCGACAAGGCGGCTCATGATCTGGTCGATCCAGCCCCCCGAGACGGCGGCGATGAAGCCCAGGACGGAGCCTGTCGCGAAGCTGAGGATGGTGGCCAGTGTGGCGATCAGGATCGTGGTTTGCCCGCCATAGATCATCCGCGTCAGCAGGTCCCGCCCGATCTGGTCGGTGCCGAGCCAGTGTTCGGATGAGGAGGGCTCCCACACGTCGCCCACGGCTTCGGCCATGCCGTAGGGGGCGATGACGTCAGCGAATATGGCGGCGAGGAAATAGGTGCCTGTGATGATCAGGCCGATGGCGGCGGAGAGGGGGATGTTTTTCAGCATTTTTTAAGTTCCCGCACTACAGATTGCCAACCATTGGATGATGTTCGCCAAACACCCCAACGATCTCTCCATCACGTGTCGCCCATGCCGCACGTTCCACTTTCTTAAACAAGCTAAGGTAAGGGGTGGTTTTTCTGGCCGCGTGAAACCTGCAGTGTGGCTCTGGGCATGTCGAAACCAAGTGCTCTTTTGCCTTGAAGAAAACCACGGGTGTCAGGTTCAATCCATTGGGATGGTTCCACTTCGCGGCTTCTAGCGAAACCACATAGAAGCCCATTTTTTTGAATTTACTCATCAGTTCACTGTTGGGTGTTCCGATGAACTTTCGGTGCATGTTTTCAACGATAGATGTCTGAAGCCAGATCAAGATAGCCACGGGGGTTGCCACGAGTGTCATCACGGTGAGACCGCCCAGAAAACTGCCAACGTGTGAAAACAAGGGGCGCAGCTGATGTGTCATTTTGGATGCCTCAAACGTGGGTTTGCCAGGATAGAGACGACATCGGCCACAATGTTCAGGATGATGTAGACGGCAGCAAAGATCACGCCGCAGGCCAGCACCACGGGCACGTCGCGTTTCACAACCGCGTCCACCAGGTATTGTCCCATGCCGGGATAGGCAAAGACCACTTCGACCACCACGACGCCCACAACCAGATAGGCCAGGTTGATCATCACCACGTTCACGATGGGCGCGATGGCGTTGGGGAAGGCGTGTTTGCGGATCACCGAAAAGGCGTTCAGGCCCTTGAGTTCCGCCGTTTCAATATAGGCCGATTGCATCACGTTGAGGATGGCGGCGCGGGTCATGCGCATCATGTGTGCCAGCACCACCAGCGTCAGCACCGCCACGGGCAGCGAGATCGCGTGCAGCTGTTCCAACAGCGACATGCTGTCGTTGATCGAGGCAAAGGAGGGGGCCCAGAAGAGTTGCACCGCAAAGAAGAAGATCAGCAGATAGGCGATCATGAACTCGGGCAGAGAGATCGAGGCAAGGGTGATCCCCGAGATGATCTTGTCCGGCCAGCGGTTTTGGTAACGTACGGCGATGAGGCCGAGGATCAGCGCCAGCGGCACCGAGATGATCGCGGCCCAGAAGGCCAGAAACAGCGTGTTGGACATGCGCGACGAGACCTGATCGGCGATCGGCAGCTTGTTTGTCAGCGCGTTGCCCAGATCGCCGGTAAAGATACCGCCCAACCATTCGACATAGCGCGTCAGCGCGGGCCGGTTCAGCCCCATTTCTTCGCGCAGGTTGGCAAGGCTTTCAGGGGTGGCGGATTGCCCAAGGATGGCTTGGGCGGCGTCGCCGGGCAGCACTTCGGTCAGACCAAAGATCAGAGCGGAGGCTGCGAGGAGGAGAAGGGCGCCCAGCGCTAAGCGCTGAGCCACCAGTTTTACAACGGGATGCATGATCCTGTCTTACGCTTTCCAGGTCTTCTTGAAGGCGTACCAGTTCATTTGCGGCCCGTTTGGATCGCTGGTCCAGCCTTTGACCTTGGTGGAGACCGCGTCGACGAAGTCGTTGAACATGGGCACCATCAGGCCACCCTCTTCGTTCAGCATACGACCCATTTTCGAGTAGATTTCCTTGCGCTTGGCCTCGTCCAATTCGGCACGCGCCGCCAGCAGCATCTCGTCGAACTCGGGCCGTTTCCAGCGCGTGTCGTTCCAGTCCGCGGTCGAGAGGTAGGCCGTGGTGTACATCTGGTCCTGCACCGGACGACCACCCCAATAGGAGCAGCAGAAAGGTTGCACGTTCCAGACTTCGGACCAGTAGCCATCGTTGGGCTCACGCTTGATTTCCAGTGGAATACCAGCGGCTTGGGCTGATTGCTGGAAGAGCGCCGCGGCATCGACCGCACCGGGGAAGGCGCCATCGGCTGTCCGCAGGATGATGGGCGAGCCATCGTGGCCGGATTTCTTGTAGTGCTCGGCCGCTTTTTCCAGATCGAAGTCCCGCTGGGGGATCGTGTCGTCAAAGAGCGGATAGGCCGCGTTGATCGGCATGTCGTTCCCGATGGACCCATAGCCCTGCAGGATTTTCTCGACCATTTCCTCGCGGTTGAGCGCGTGTTTCAGCGCGAGCCGCAATTCGTTGTTGTCAAACGGGGCCGTGTCGATATGCGCGATGAACACATAGTGGCCCCGGCCAGCCGTCGACAGCACGTCGATGGTGGGGGCGCGGTCGAGCAGTTTGGCGATCTTGGGTTCAACCCGGTTGATCGTGTCGACCTGGCCCGATTGCAGGGCTGCGGTCCGGGCCGTCGCGTCGTTCAGAACGATAACCTCGACCGTGTCATAGTGGGCTGTGACCGTCTGGTCGCCGCCCCAATAGTCGCTGCGGCGCTTGCCGACCATGCGCACGCCGGGCTCGTCCGTTTCGAGCGTGTAGGCACCGGTGCCGATGGCTGCGGCCGGGTCGTCAAAGCCGCCATTTGGCTGGATCATCAGGTGGTAGTCGGCCATCAGGTAGGGCAGGTCGGCGTTGCCGACGCCCAGTGTAACCTCGAACACGTCGCCATCGGTGCGCATGCTTTCGATCCCTTGGACGATGCCCAGGGCGCCGGATTTGGAATCTTCGTTCGAGTGGCGCGCCATGGTCTGCATGACGTCTTCGGAGGTGACGGTCTTGCCGTTGGAGAATGTGATCCCCTGGCGGATCTTGAAGCGCCAAGTCTTGGCGTCTGAAGAGCCTTCCCAGCTTTCGGCGACAAGGCCGGTCAGCGAGCCGTCGGCTTCGACCTCAACGAGGCCTTCGCCCCAGAGCTGGCCGCCGGCAATCGGCACGTCGGAGGCCCATGTGGCGGGGTCCTGGCTGTTGGTGGATTCGCCACCCTGGACGCCCATCTTGAAGGTGCCGCCCGCCACGGGTGTGTCGGCCCGTGCCGCATCGGCAAAGATCGACGAGGCCACAGCGGCGCTGACGCCGAGGGCTGCGGCGCGGCTCATGAACTCGCGGCGCGTCAGGTTACCAGCCGCCACTTCCGACGACAGTTTTTGAAGTTGTTTAGACATTGAAGTCTCCCGGTTGAAAATCCCGCGTCTTTTGCGCGGGTAGATATGTTGACTGGTTCAAGCCTAAGCATTTGAAGTGGCCCCGCAAGGGGTAATGCCGTTTTCAAAGCGTCGGTTTTGGGCGGTTTTGCTACATTTCGTTTCTTGGAATTGTATCGGTGATCGTCCGGTGATGGACCTGCACGTCATTCTCGAAGGCCTCGATGCTCGCGCTGAGGTGGAAATGGGTGGCGTCGGCCCACATGGCACAGTGGGTTTCGGTGCGCAGGCTGATGTCGTCGCGTTCAAGCTCGTCCGTCCAATGGCAGGTGCCCCGGGCCGACAGGGGATCGTCCGGGTGGATGTCCCAGCGTTCGCGGGCGACAGAGCCGTTGATCAGCCCGTGATCGGCATCGCGGACCTTGCCAAAATCATCCTCGATCACCAGCGAGGTGAGGCCGGTGACCTGATCAACCTCCTGGCGGCGGATGTGGTTTTCTGGGCGCAGCTCTTCGGTCTCCCAGGCGGCGGCAGCGGCGGGCGGCTCAAAGCGGACCGCGCCGGTGACGGGGCCGGGATGGGGCAGGGCGAGGCGGCCTTTGGTCACGGTCAATTGAACGGGCGACGGCGCGGGCCAGATCAGCGGCCAATAGGCAGTGCTGATGGCGACGCGAATCCGGTGACCCTTGGGCACGGTGTAGCCTGCGTGATCGAGGACGATGCTGATCTCTTCGGGGGTGCCGGGTGTCATGGGCGTGGGGTCGGATGCCGAATGGCGGTGTGAAAGGTTCAGCACGCCAAAGGTGATCCGCGTGCTGGCCCCGTCGGGATGGACATGGTTGAGGCGCACGGCAATCTGACCCTGCGGCTGATCCGTGATCCCCGTGAGGTGTACCTGTGGTGCGCCCGAGATTTCGGTGTCGTTGGCCAGCGGGGCGCTTGTCCAGCAGGCAGAGAGCGCATCATCGCGGCGCTGATCACCGGGCAATTCGGGGCCCAGCCAGATAGCGCAATACTCGCCCGCATCGGCACCGGTGTCGGCGGGGGAGGCGACAGTGACATGGGTGTCCGCCGCCTCAAGGCTCAGAGTGCCTGCGCCCATATGATAGACACTGTGATCTCCGCCCCGGTGCAGATCACCTGCCTTTTGACCAATCCAGTGGCCGGGCCGGTCGCTGTACCAGGTGGCGGGGCGCACCCCATCCATGAGATATGTGCGCAGGTCTGGGTCTTCCTCCACCCCTGTCTCGACGCATTTGAGCCAGCGATCCCACCAACGCAGCGCCTCTTGCAGAAAGCCGATGCGCGGTTCGGGCACGGCAAAGTGCGGGTATTTGTGGACCCAGGGCCCGATGATCCCCTTGGCGCCGGGCAGCGCGTCGACCAGTTGCGGCACCGCGTTCTTGTAGGCGTCGCCCCAGCCGCCAACGGCCAGGACCTTGGCCTTGATCGTGTCATAGCTTTCGATGACCGAGCCGTGTTTCCAGTATGCGTCGCGGGTCTGGTGGCGCAGCCATGTGGCGGGCAGGAAGGGCTCATTCTCGAGACGGTCCATCCATATCTCGCGCCAGTCAGGGCGCAGGGCCGGGTCGGGCGCGCGAGAGGAATAGGACCACATGGTCGCCCCCCAGCCCAGATTTTCGTTCAGCAGGCATCCGCCCTTGTAATGGATGTCGTCGGCAAAGCGATCCACGGTCGAGCAGAGCGTGATCACCGCCTTGAGCGGATCAGGCGTCATCGCGGCCACCTGCAACCCGTTGAAGCCGCCCCAGCTTATCCCCATCATGCCGACCGTGCCGCTGCACCAGGGTTGGGAGGCGGCCCAGTCGATCACCTCGACCGCATCGTCGAGTTCCTGTTGGGTGTATTCGTCTTCCATCAGCCCGTGGCTGTCGCCATTGCCGCGCATGTCCACCCGCAGGCAGGCATAGCCCCGTTCGGCAAAGTAAGGATGGGTGAGCGCGTCGCGCGCGCAGGTGCCGTCGCGTTTGCGGTAAGGAAGGTATTCCAGGATCACCGGCACCGGATCGCTGCTGGCGTCGGTGGGCCGCCAGACCCGCGCCGAGAGGCGCGTGCCGTCGCTGAGCGTGATCCCGAGGTCGGGCAGTTCTTCAATGTCGCGGAGTGTGTTTTTCATAGCGCCACGGTTGGGGCTGTGGCGCGGTCTGTCAAGCGGGGAAAGGGGGGCGGCCCCCTCGGCATTTCGGCCTCACACCCGGGAGTTTTTGGAACAGAGAATGCAAGTGGCCCACAGGCGGGCCCTGGCGC
This sequence comes from uncultured Tateyamaria sp., assembly GCF_947503705.1. GTDB lineage: Bacteria > Pseudomonadota > Alphaproteobacteria > Rhodobacterales > Rhodobacteraceae > Tateyamaria. Next base: position 40,884 of record NZ_CANNES010000003.1, read on the forward strand.
TCAGGTTTTGTGCGCAATCAGCAGGTCCATGACATTGGTGCCGGTGGGGCCGGTGATCACCAGCGCGTCGCGGGCGGCGAGCCATGGGTAGGCGTTGGCGGTGTCGAGGGCGGTTTGCCCATCCGGCGTCCAGGTGCTGCCATCCACGATGGCGCCCGCGCCGTCGGTGGGCCCATCCGTCCCGTCCGTGCCTGCCACCAGAATGCGCAGCCCCTGCGTCCCCGCGATTTCGCGCGCCAGCGTCAGCGCCAGCGCCATGTTTCGCCCACCTTTGCCCGGGTTTTCGGGCAGATGCACCACAGGTTCTCCGCCGAGGATGTGTAGCCCCGGTTGGGCACCCTTGAGCTGTTCCGCGATCCGGGGGGCCAGTGTTGTGACGTTGTCGTAGAGCGTTTCGGCATTGGTCCGGATCGGCACGGGGCTCGCCTTGGCGACGGCGGCGCGGGCGATGGCATTGCTCGCCACGATATGGGCGGTAAAGTCGAAGCTGCGTTCGTCTGGGGCGTCGCCGATGCCCGAGCCAATGGTGGCCAGCGCGTCCCCCTCGACATCCGAGAGGGCCAGCGTTGTGACCTGAGCGCCCCCGAACCCGGCGAGCAGCTTGCCCCCCTTGATCTGGGACCGGCCCGTGCGGTGCACGTTCATGGCACCAATATCCGCGCCAGAGGCCAGAAGCGCGTTTGTCTCGTCCCGCAGCCCTGCGAGGTCGAGGCCCTCCGCCGGCACTTCGGCCAAGGCGGAGGCCCCGCCCGAAACCAGCACCAGAAGATGGGTCTCGGGCCCGCAATCCGCGATGGCCTTTTGCATGGCACGCCCGGCCTTGAGAGAGGCATCATCGGGCACCGGATGGGCCGCCTCGATCACTTCCGCATGGGTCGGAACCCCGTCGATATGGTCGTATTTCGTCACGATCAGGCAGGGCACATCCGGCCAGCGTGCGGCGGCCGGTGCGGCCATGGCCGCAGCCGCCTTTCCCACCGCGACAATCCGGTCAGGCCGCGCAATTGCGTGCGTTTTCAACGCGGTCTCGACCGCAGTTGACCCGCCAACAGCCGCGACACCGGCCTGCCACAAGCCCAAAAGTGCGTCTTTGTTCATTCTGTTCGGGTCCTTTTCGGCCTGTTTTGTCGTAAATTGAGTCATTTTGGGCACAATACCTACCTGTGGTTGCTGGAAATAGTATTTCGGAGCAAAAAAGACTCTATCCCTTGATTCGCGTTTGGATTACCTTAGGCCCGTAGAGTTTGGTCAGCACGGCGAATAATGCCGGCGACACGGTAAACGTATAAACAAAGGGAGCCGCAGATAAGCGGCCCTGAGGCGAGAGTGGTGGTGTTATGAAGGCGATTGATTTCGTCGTCCGCAATGATGCGGGCGCATTGCAGCGTGGAGTCGTGCCCGAAGAGGGCAACACGACGGTCACGCTTTCTTCTGGACAAGAAATTTCCCTGAATGTGCGGCAGACGGATTTGTCGTCTCAGAACCGCAGCGGTGACGATCTGATCCTCACCCTGGTGGATGGTCGCACGATCACCCTGGAAAACTATTTCAATGATGTGGGAGAGGCGAACCGCCTCTTTATCTCGTCTGATGGCTATCTCAACGAGGTGGCCTTTGTTGAGACCACCGAGGGCGAGCTTTATGCCCAGTTCGGCCCGACCGAACAGTGGGGCAAGTGGAGCCCTTCGGATGACCTGATTTACCTGGGACGCACCGAGGTGGCCCAAGCCGCCACCGGCGCGGATGAAGAAGTGTCGATGCTGGGTGCTGCCATTCTGGGCGGCGGGAGCCTGTTGGGCCTGGGCGGTGCGGCGGCTGTTGTCGGCGGTGTGACACTGCTGGACGATGGCGGCGGCGGCACCCCGGCAGTGCCGACCGTCGATGATCCTGATACCACGAGCGACATCGGCGGCGACGATGTCAGCACCCATGTGATCACTGTGACCGGCACCGGCGAGACCGGCGATACGGTCGAAGTGACGGTTGGCACCTCTGTGGTCACCACCGTGATCGGCGAGGATGGCACCTGGGGTGTGACCCTTGAGGGTGACACCTTCCCCGATGATGGCACGTATGAAAGCGTTGTCGTTGTGACCCATCCCGATGGGGAAACAACCACCCTGGATGGCCCGGGCGTCGTTATCGACACGGTTGGCCCCGAGGTTGCCTTTACCAGCGGCACGGACAGCTTTGGTCATGTCGTGGGCGGCACCGAGTTGGAAGGGGGCCTGACCCTGACCGGCACGGGCGAAGTGGGCGCGACCCTTGAGATCACCATCGAAGGCATCACCCGCACCACAACCGTGGGCGAGGACGGCACCTGGACCGCCACATGGCAGCCGGGCACCCTGGCCGAGGGCGAATATTCATCGACCGTGACGATTGTGGCTTCGGACAGCTTTGGCAACACGACCACTGTCACCGACACCGTTGTCATCGACACCGTCGTGGACGTGACCATCAACACCAGCACCGTGGAAATCGACGGCATCATCAATGGCGAAGAGGCCAGCGATGGCGTGACCCTGACCGGGACGGCGCAGGCCGGATCGACCGTTGTTGTCACCCTGGCTGGCGTCACCCATGACGCGGTTGTGGATGCCGATGGCAACTGGAGCGTGGATTTCGCGGCCAGCGAGATTGCGGCGGGCGAATATGACGCCGAAGTGACGGCTGTGGCCACCGATGCGGCAGGCAACACGACCACCGCGACCGGCACCGTGACCGTCGACACCTTTGTGAATGCCCTTGAGATCACATCGACCTCGGGCGGCAGCGACGGCATCATCAGCAGCGCGGAAATCACCGACGGTCTGGTTGTCACTGGCCTGGCCGAAGCGGGATCGACCGTTGTTGTCACTATGGGCGGGGCCACAACCACCGCAACCGTGGCCGCCGATGGCAGCTGGAGCGCCACCTTTGCCGCAAGCGACATCGCGGCGGGCACCTATTCCACCGAGATCGTGGCCACTGCCACCGATGCGGCGGGCAACACCCTGTCCACCACTCAAACAGTGGACGTGGACACCGATGCGAATGTGTCGATCAACACCGACACCGTTGAAACCGATGGTGTGATCAATGGGGCCGAGGCCGCCGATGGCGTGACCCTCACCGGTTCTGCCGATCCCGGATCGAGTGTCATGGTCACCTTTGGCACGGTCACCCATGCGGCAACCGTGGCTGCGGATGGATCGTGGAGCGTGACCTTCCTCGCCTCGGAACTTCCATCGGGTGAATATGATGCGACCGTGACCGCCACGGCGACAGATGTCGCGGGCAATACCTCGACCGCCACCGGCACTGTCGAAGTGGACACATTGGTCAATGCGCTGGGCTTTACCTCGTCTGCGGGCGGCGTGGACGGCACCATCAACCAAGGCGAACAAGCCGCAGGTCTGGTTGTGACCGGCGTGGTTGAGCCCGGATCGAGCGTGCTTGTGCAACTGGGCGGGGCCACAGCGATGGCCACAGTCGCCGCCGACGGGTCGTGGACGGCGACCTTTGCGGGCGATCAGATCCCATCGGGCACCTATGCCACTGACATGGTGGCCACGGCGACGGACGCTGCGGGCAACACCAGCAGCGTGACCCAATCGGTCAGCGTCGACACCCAGGCCAGCATCCTGACCATCAATGGCCCCATCGAGGGCGACGACCTGATCAACGCCGAAGAGGCGGCGGATGGTGTCCTGTTGTCGGGCAATGCCGATCCCGGCGCCCTGGTCAGCGTGACCATGGGCGGCGTAACCCATCAGGCCGTGGCCAATTCGGCCGGTGTCTGGCAGGCCTTTTACAGCGCCAATGAGATTGCGCCCGGCACCTATCAGGCCGATATCGTGGCCACGACGACCGATGCCGCAGGCAACACGGCCACGGCCACTGACACGGTGATGGTCGACACCCATGTGGACAACCTTTCGGTTTCTGCCGATATCATTGAAGGCGACAACGTCATTTCGGGGGCCGAGGCCACCGATGGCGTGATTGTCACAGGCACGACCGAACCCGGTTCGACCGTCTTTGTCACCCTGGGCGGTGTCACGGTGCAGGCCATCGTGGATGCCAATGGCAACTGGCAGGCCCCATACACGCCCGAACAGGTGCCGGGCGGCGAATACATGACCGAAGTGTCGGTCACTGCCACCGATTTGGCAGGCAATGTGGCCACTGTCACCGACACGGTGCAGGTCGATACGCTGGTCAACCAGCTCGACATTGCCGAGACCGCAAGCGATGGCGTAGCCAATGCCGCCGAGGCCCGCGAGGGCATCAATCTGGGCGGTCAGGTCGAGGCGGGTTCGACCGTGATGGTCGATTTCAACGGCACGGTTCTGGCGGCTGTGGTGGATGCGAGCGGCAACTGGTCGCTGGATATTCCGCCGACCCTGATCCCGGATGGCACCTATGACGCGGAAATCACCGTCATGGCCACCGACGCCGTCGGCAACACCGAAACCATCAGCGACACGCTGAGCATTGACACCGAGGCCCCCGAAGGCCCCGTCATTGCCAGCTATACCCGCGATGGCGACGGCGTGCGCGGCATCTCGACCGAGCAGAGCGATGGCGAGTTGAGCGTGTCGCAGGTCAATGCCGATGGCTCTATCACCGAAGTGCTGGGCACCCAGGTCGAGATTGATGCGCTGGGCGAAACCAACTTTGCCTTCCAGACCGATGTGCCGGATGGGTCGCACCTGATCGTGACGGCCGAGGATGCAGCGGGCAACAGCCGTGGCACCTATGTGGTTCTGGACGACGAGAGCGCCAATTCCACCATCGATTTGGGCAATGCGGGCCTTGGCAATTACAATATCGACACCGTCGATCTGCAATTCGCCGAAGAGGCCAACCTGACAATCACCCAAGCCGAGCTGGTGGCCTTGTCGGATGACAGCAACACCCTGACCATCCACGGCGGCAGTGACGATACGGTGACCATCGCCGGTGCCATCCAGACGGGCAGCACCACGGTCGACGGCCAGACCTATGACATCTACAGCCTCGGCACCGAGGGTGTCGTGGTGTTGGATGATGACATCGTCGTTAACACGGCCATCGGCTAACAGGCTGAATAAAAACGAAACAATCACTGGGCAAGACCAACAACAAAAACAATCGAGCATATACCAGAAGGATTGAGGCGCGGACCGGATACCCGCAACCGCGCCCACACCAAAAACGATAACCCGAAACGGGAACGGACTATGGGGCAAGGCGGTTACAAGGTTGCGACACTGTGCGTCGCGGTGACATTTCAGGCGGGATGTCTGGCGGATCTGGGCGAACGCGGCGTCGTCGCGCGCATGAACACAGGCATCAATGCCGATCTGGGCGGACCCGCATTGTCGGCGCAGCCCACATCAAACGATATCGAATTGAACGCGCAGAGCCCGGTCATTCAGGGCCTGTTGGCCCGCCGCTCTGTCCTGCCGGAAGGCAGCGCTTATGATGAGGTGGCCACCGCCGTGCTGGCGGCCAATGCCCGTTCGGCAGAGACCGAGTTGCGCGCCGCCCGACTGCGGGCGGAGGCTGCCTCGAAAAACTGGTTGCCGACCATCGGCCCCAGCATCTCATTGAATTCATTGGGCGATATCATCTCGCAGATCGTTGTGGATCAGGTGATCTATGACAACGGCCGCAAAAAGGGTGAACGTGCTTTTGCCAAGGCCGATGTCGAAGTGGCCGCCGTGGCCCTGGCCGAGGACACCAATGACCGGGCCGCGACGGGCCTTGATCTGTATCTGACTGCCGCCGAAGGCCGCGAAACCCGCCGCCTGCACCGCGCGACCCTGCGCGACATGGAGCATTTCGCCTATATCATGGGCGAGCGCGTAAAGGGTGGCGTGTCGGACATGTCCGACCTCAACGTGATCAACCAAAAGCTGGCCGAAATTCGTGCTGCCGTTGCGGCCAGCACCGAGATGGAGCAGACGGCCCTGGCCGAGTTGAATGCCATGTCCATTGCCCCTCTGGACGATGTGCGCGGTCTTGAAACCCTGGCCATCAGCGCCTCTGCCGCCCAGCCCCTGACCGTGTCCCGGGCGGAGGCGGAGAAAGAGCGCACCATCGCGCAGGCGCAGATTTCGCGCGCCAGCCAGTTGCCCGGCATCAGCGCCCAGGCCACCATCGGTGAAAATGGCGGTGCGGGGCTGACCGCCGGTGGTCCTGGCCTTGGCCTTGGCACCCGGGCACAGTTGCAATCCATTGAGGCCGCCAAGGAAGTCGCAGGCCGCAACGTGGCCCAGGCGAATGAGGATGCGAACCGGACCCTGCGCAAGCTGGAGGGCCAGGTGGCCGCCAAAGGCCGTCAGGCGGCAGAAGCGCGCGGCATGACCCAGCAGGCCAAGGCGAACCTGGACCTGTTTCAGGAACAATATGATGCGGGCCGCCGTCAGGTGATGGATGTGGTCGGCGTCTACGAGACCTTTGCCGCCCGCCAAGAGGCTGAAACGACACTGAAATTTGAGGCATTGCGTTTGCAGGTGGAATTGGCCCGCGTGCAGGGCGTGCTGGCGGATGGAGATCAGATTTGACCCAGAAACGCCCCTTTACCCTGACCATCACCAACGGCAATCGCGCCCAGATCACTGCCGCGACCGTCAAGGACACGCCGACGGCGGACAACTCGAACCTCTTTGAGGACCGCCTGCGCGCCCGCGCCGATCTGTCGGTGACCTATGCGGGCATTCTGGGGGTGGAGACCGCGCGGACGGACATTTTCGACACTCTGCACGGAGCCACCAGCAAAGGTGCCAGCAACGCGGTTGAGGCAAATGCCATTGCGTCGGGCCTCAAGGCGCAGGGCCTGTTGGCCGAGGTCACCCATGTGCCCCATCTGACCCCCGATCTGTGGCCCGCCCTGGCCTATATGACCAGTGGGCAGGTGGTTTTGGTGCTGGACCAGTCGCGCGGCGATCTGGTGATTTACGACAAGACCTGCACGGACAACCGCGCCCATGTGTCTGTGCAGGAATTCGCGCCCTTCTTTGCGGGTCTTGTGGTGCAGGCGGAGGCCCCTTTGGCGCGTGTGGCCGAGACGCACAAGACCGAGAGCAAACCGGCCCACTGGTTCTGGGGCGAGTTTTACCGTTTTCGCCGGGCCTTGGGCGAGATTGCGTTGGGCTCGTTCGTGGCCAACTTGCTGGCCGTCGCCGTGGCCCTGTTTTCCTTGCAGGTCTATGACCGCGTGATCCCGCATCAGTCAGAAGCGACCCTTTGGGTTCTGGCCGCAGGCGCCTGCCTGGCGCTGTTGATGGAGGCGTTCCTCAAGATCGCGCGCGCCCGTCTGATGGACGGGGCCGGGCGACAGGTCGAGTTGTCGGTGCTGTCGCTGTTGATGCAACGCGTAATCGGGATGCGCAGCGATTTGCGGGGGCATTCGCCCTCGATGACGTTCTCGGCCATGCGCGAATTTGGGTCGGTCCGCGAATTTTTCACCGCCTCGACCATCGGGACCATTGCCGACATTCCGTTTATCTTTGTCTTCCTGTTGCTGGTGGCGTCCATTGCCGGGCCTGTGGTCTGGGTGTTGATCCTGGGCGGTATTCTGATGCTGGTGCCGGGGTTCTTTTTGCAAAAGAAGATGTTGCGCCTGACGCAGGAAACCCAAGGGGCGTCGGCCAAGTCCTCGCGCTTGCTGCATGAGGCGATATTTGAGCGTGACACCGTGAAAACCCAGCGCGCCGAGGACCGGGTGATGCGCCTGTGGCAAGAGTTGACCACCCTGTCGGCAATGAAGTCGTCAGAGCAGCGGCGGCTGGCCTCTGTCCTGACCTTCTGGTCGCAGGGGATGCAGCAGATGACCTATGTGGCGGCGGTGATCGCGGGCACATACCTTGTTTTTGCCGGGCAGTTCACCGTGGGGTCGATCATTGCCGTGGGTATTCTGACCTCGCGCACCCTGGCACCGCTGACCCAGTTGGCGGGCACGATGGCGCGGTGGGGGAACGTCAAGGCGGCGCTGGATGGCCTGGATGCGGTGGCCCTTGCCCCGCAGGATGTTGAGGCGGGTCGTACCTATTTGCGCCGCGAAAAGCTGGAAGGGCATTTCGAGCTGCGCGAGGTGCAGTTTCAATATGATGAGGACGGCGCGCCGACGCTGGATATTCCTGCCGTGCAGATCATGCCCGGCCAGCGCGTTGCGGTTCTGGGGGCGAACGGGGCGGGCAAATCCTCGCTGCTCAAGCTGCTGTCGGGCGTCTATGCGCCGACCAAGGGGCGCATCCTGATTGACGGCACCGAGATGAGCCAGATCGAACCGCGCGACCTGCGCCGCCTTGTCGGTTATCTGGGCCAGGATGTGCGCCTCTTTTCGGGCACGCTGCGCGACAACCTGAACCTGACGATGCTGGAGCGGGATGATGACCGCCTTTATGCCGCGCTGGATTTTGCGGGGCTGGGGCCGTTTGTGAAAGGGCATCACAAGGGCCTTGATCTGGACATTCTGGATGGCGGTCAAGGGTTGAGCATCGGCCAGCGTCAATCCATTGGCTGGGCGCGGCTGTGGCTGCAAGACCCCAAGATCTGCCTTTTGGATGAACCGACCGCGGCGTTGGACCAGACGCTGGAAAGCACGCTGGTCAGCCGTTTACAGACCTGGATGGAGGGCCGCACGGCCATCATTGCCACCCACCGCGTGCCGATCCTGTCGCTGACCAACCGCACGCTGATCCTGCAAAACGGGCGCATGACCATTGACGGCCCCCGCGACGAGGTTCTGGCCCATATCGGCAAGACCGGCGCGCCTGTGCCCGTGCGCGGTAAAATCGCATGAGCGTGGCCCCCACCAATCTGGGTGCCCAGCTTGAAGGTGAAATGCGCGGCCCGTCCTGGGTCATTTGGTTGAGCGTCGGTGCGGTGTTTGTCTTTGTCCTTTGGGCGGCCTTTGCCTGGGTGGACGAGATTGTGCGCGCGCAAGGCGAGATGATTTCGTCGTCGCGCCCGCAGATCATTCAGAACCTTGAGGGCGGCATTCTGGCCGAACTGGCCGTGGCCGAAGGCGACGTGGTCGAGCAGGGGGCCGTGTTGGCCCGCCTGCATGACACGAAATTCCAGAGCCAGGTCGACGATTTGCAGGACCAGATCACCGCGCTGGCCGTGCGCCAATTGCGCCTTGAGGCGGAACTGGCCGGGCAGTTTGATTTTGCCGTGCCGCAGGGCTTGGTGGGCCGTTTGGGCGGTCTGGTGGCCAGCGAACGGGCGCTGTTGCAGGCCCGTCAGTTGGATTTCGTGAGCCGCCGCGAAGGCGCGCAGCGGGTTCTGGATCAGGCGGCCAAGGAAAAGGACCTGTTGGAGGACCTTTTGGATCGCAAGATCGTGGCCCTCATCGAAGTGACCCGCGCCCGCAAGGCCCATGCGGATGCGCGCATCAAGCTGGACGAGATCATCACCCAGACGGAACTGGAGCGCGCGCAGGCGTATTCAGACACACTCAAAGAATTGGGCACCCTTCGCCAGAATTTCAAAGCCGCGCAGGACCAGTTGCGGCGGACTGTGCTGTTGAGCCCCATGCGCGGGATCGTGAACAACCTGAGCGTGACGACCATTGGCGGCGTTGTGCGCCCGGGTGAAGAGATATTGCAGATCATCCCGCTGGATGAGGAACTGTTTGTAGAGGCGCGCGTGGCCCCCAAGGACATTGCCGGCGTGCGCGCGGGCCAGGAGGCGACCATCAAGCTGAGCGCTTATGATTATACGATCTATGGCTCGTTGAAGGGCCAGGTGCGGTTGATTTCGGCGGACACGTTCAAAGACGAGCGGGCCCGGGCGGCGGATGGCGATCCGCATTACAAGGTGACGCTGAGCGTGGACCGGTCGAACCTGACCGAGCGCCAGCGCGATGTGGCTTTCCGCCCCGGGATGCAGGCGGAGGTGGAGTTGCACACCGGCGAAAAGACGGTGTTGCAGTACCTGATGAAGCCGCTGAACAAGTCGCGCGAGGCGTTCCGGGAGCCTTAGGGACGGATTAGGGCTATGACTGGAATGAGCCCGAGGCGGTCATTGCGATTTTGTGCTGCGCGCGCACGCAGCACAAAAATTTCTGTAAGTGCTCAGTCTGGGACGCCGTTAATCTCTATCTTGAAAATATACGCACGACCATCGATGCGATGGAGAGGCTGCCGCAAATAGCTATGGTCAGGGTTGCCATACTAAGGTCAGTTTCCGCCCCGGTCTCAAAGACAGATGAAGCGTCCAGTCCAAGGATCGTTACAGACAAGCGAACAAGTGTTCCCTGGCCGAAAGATGCAATGGCAACATATCCAGCAAACTCGGCAAATAACAGCGCAAGCGTGAAACACTTGTCTTTGCGCAGCAAAAAGATGGTTAGGAAGACGAACAAAAATAATAGCAAAGTTGTGATGCCAACGTAGTAGGCAAGTATCTGCTCCATCTTAGTCGTCCCCAAAGAGCCATATTGCTCCGACAAACAGGGTAACAGCTGATGATCCCAATGCGATATACGCAGGAATGTTTGTCATTGAAATGTTTGCGGTGATCGAAATGGGTTCAAACTGAACGAATTTTGCAAAGGCGATGCATCCAATAGCCACCAGCGCTAGCAGCGCAGAAGGTACAATAAAAGTAAGTAAATCATCTAACAAATAGCTAGTGCGCGATACAAAAGAGAAAGACTGCCTCGGAAAGAGTCTGGCTGCCGAACGCTCGTATTTTTCTTGTTCCCGTAGGCTGTTCTGGGCTTCAAATATCGTTTGCTTTATTAGATGTTCAACAAGCTCAGGCTCGAGTACCGCAACCTGTTTTAGGTAATTTTCAAATCGTTTGTCGACTTGGCTTGCAAGCGATGTCGGGTCACTAGAACGTGCAAAGCGTTCCAACAGCTTAACTTCCAGTCTTGCCTCTACCAGTTTTGTCAACAAGTCGCGGTCTCGTTCGTCTAGTAGGTCGTTTTCATGAAGGAGAAGACGAGCCTTGATTAATTCAATGTCCATGCTTCCCCCTTTGGCCATTTGCCTTTGCATACTTACCTATCTTCACTGCAATAGACGAAGCTATAGCGATGGACCAACCCAAAATGCTCCTTTCAATGGCCTGATGCAAGACCTCGCAGACTACGCTGAAAGCAACTCCATTTGATTGAATATCTGCTTCAGGTTCGCCGTTGCTTTCATGGTATACCAACCCCCGACGGCACCGATGTGGGAAGGTGGGTCTGCGATGATCCACAGAGGAGGACGGTCATCTCAGAGATTGTCACGGCTGGCTCTGTCTGGCGAAGAGCGTGTTTTAAGGTACAGGGTTCAAATGCTGACCGTCGAGCAGTGTTGCGCGTGTACACCTTTCGTTTGGAAAATTGCTGCGTCAGCACAATGTCGGCAAAGTCCGCAAAGCCGACAGTCTTGCCTCAAACTCGATCCGTATCCAGCCAGATCGTGACGGGGCCTTCGTTTGTAAGGCTCACTGCCATCTCCGCGCCGAACGTGCCCGTTTGGGTGGGGATGTTCAGGTTCTTGAGGGCGGCTGCGAAGTGTTCGTAGAGGTGCTTGGCCTCGTCCGGTTTGGCGGCACCCGAGAAGCCGGGACGGTTGCCGCGTGATGTGTCGGCGGCGAGTGTGAATTGGCTGACGACCAGCGCCTCGCCCTCCGTTTGCGCGAGGCTGAGGTTCATTTTGCCCTGCCCGTCTTTGAAGAGCCGAAGTTTGGAGATTTTGAGGGCGAGGGCCTCGGCCGTGCCCTCGTCATCGCCGGGCATGGCGCAGACGAGGATCAGGAGGCCGGGGCCGCATTGGCCGACGACCTTGCCCTCGACCGAGACGGAGGCTTGCGTCACCCGTTGCAAGAGCGCCCTCATGACCGCCAGTCCATCACGTCATCGACTTTTGCCCGCGCGGTGCGGAAGCTGTTGGCCGGATGGTCATTGTCTGCGTAACCAAAGGAGATCGCGCAGAGGATCAGCCGGTCGCTGGGGATGTCGAAATGCGCGCGCACGAACGGGGCCTGGGCCGCAATGGCCGCCTGGGGGATTGTGGCCACGCCGTGGGAGGCCGCAGCCAGGCAAAAGGCGGTGACAAAGCCGCCGGTGTCCATGGCGCCGTAAGCCCCCAGATCAGCAGGCGAGGTGACGATGGCCACGTGCGGTGCGCCGAAGAGACGGTAGTTTTCCATCATCTGCGCGGCGCCCGCGGCGCGGTCACCCTTGCCCACGCCCACGGCGTCATAAAGCTGAAAGCCGCAGGCGCGGCGGCGGCTGCCGTATACGCCCGGATAGCCCTTGGGCCATTCAAGATCGGGCGCGGGTGGCGTGGTGCTGGCGACGTCATACAGAGCGTCACGAAAGCGGTCCGTCTCGGCCCCTGCCGTCACGATCAGTTGCCAGGGTTGGGCGTTGCACCAACTGGGCACCTTTTGGGCGGTGGTGACGATCTGGGCCACGGTGGTCTGGGGCACGGGGTTTGCCAAAAACGCGCGGCAGGAAAAGCGGGCGTCAAGGAGCGCATCAAGGTCCTGCGTCATTGCTGTGTTGCCATGACAAAGCCGATGGCGGCAGCGATGATCAGGCTCACAAGGACGGCGATGGCGATCTTGGCCTTGGAATAGGGGCGTTCGCCCTGAACCCGGCCGGTGCGCCCGTTGACCACAAAGCGGTAGGTATCGCCCCGGTATTTGTAGGCGGCGAGCCAAACCGGCAGCAGCACGTGTTTGAAGGTGATGGCCCCCAGTTGTGTGTCGACGCTGTGAATGCGCTGGCGGTCGCCGCCGATGTCGAACTTGATGTCGCGGGCGATGATACGGTCCATATAGCTGCGCGCCTCTTTGAAGCCGTCTTCAAGCTCGACCGCGTAGCCTTCGGCCCGGAAACCGGCGAGGAATTCGGGGGTGTAGGGCTCCATCTCGCTGAGGTCCCACGGCTCCAACGCGTCGGTGAACCGTTTGGGCAGCGAGGTGGAAGCCAGCACCAGCACATCATCAAAAAAACGCGCGACCTTGCCCCGTGTACTGCGCCAGCGAACTTTTGGCACCTGGACGGTTTGGCGTTTGCCGTCGCGCATGACGGTGAGCGTTTCATAGTAAACCGTGCCGCGTTCGCCGGTATAGGCGCTGCGCGTGTCGGCATCGAATGTCCAGTAGGGCACGTAAATCCCCTGCATGGCGCGACCCTTTCGGGCATAATCCTGTAGCCCGTTTGGTGCAAACCACAGGCTGCCTAGCCATTTGGTCATGGCGTCGCGCGCTTCAGGTTCGGCCAGTGCGAAAGGCAAAACGCCGCGCGGTTTGATATGCCGGTGCGCGCCGGTATCCGTGACCACGGGCGTGGCGCAGAACGGGCATTCGGTGGCGTGCACGTCTTTGTCAAACTCCACCTGGGCTGCGCAATTGGGGCATTTGGAGACGCGGGTTTCCTCGATCTCGGATTGGGGCAGTTCGGCGTTAAGAGCGGTGCGAAAGTCCAGCTCGGCAATGCCGCGCACCGGGGCGGGGCCGGTGCCCTCAAGCGTGCCGGTGTTGCCGCAATGGTCGCAGACCAGCCCGCCCTGGCCCGGGTCGAACCGGAAATCCGCCCCGCAGTTGTCGCAAGGAAAGCGGTGTTCGGCGATGGGCGGTGGTGCGGTTTGGTCGCTCATAACATCCCGTGCATGGATTTCGGCGTGATCCGGCGCAGCGCGCCGTCCCCCAGCGCCGTGTGGCGCCACAGGTGAAAGATGCCGTGCAGGGCCGAGGCGGACAAGAGGTAAAAGTACAGCTCGGGCAATGTGGGGCCGGGGGCCGTGTATCCCAGTAGCTGCGCGAGCGTGGCGGCAGAGACGATGCCGAGCGCCAGATACATCGCCCGCGACATCCACGGGTGGGCGTTGCGCAGCGTGCCCGTGAGCTTGGGGCCGGGCCCGTTCATCAGTCCCATGGCCAGTGCCATGGCGCATTGTGCCAGTCCCGCCAGTGCAAAGGCCCAGGCGAGGATGGGCGTCGGACCACCGGCGATCAGCAAGAGCAGCAGGACAAGCGTGAGCCAGTGCAATGTGATCGTGATGGTCCGGCGCATGTCGCCTCCTTACAGGTATTTGTGCAGCGCCTTGGGGGCCATGATCCGCAGCGCGTTGTCGCGCAGACCATAGTGCCGCCAGAGGTGAAAGGCGACATGTGCGCCAAGGGCGATGAGCAATCCGTTAAAGGCGACCTCGTGCAGGTTGGTCAGCAGGTCGTGAATCCCCTCTGCTCCGATCCCGGGAAAGAGGGGGATCACCCCAAAGGCGCTGATCGCATAAGGGGCGGCAAAGCCAGCCAGCGCGCCAGACAGCACCATGGCGGGCAAGCCCCACATCATGACTTTGTGCAAAACGGGATGTGCCCACTTGGCCCACGCGGGCAGTTTGGGGCCGGGGCGGCTGGCCAGTCCTTTGCGCAGGTACATCGTGATCCAGCCCGTCGTCAGAAGGGCCAGCAGCGTCCCCATGCCTGCATGTGTGGCAAGGGCCGCGCCGCCGAGGCCCTCGACGTCTTGTGGTTCGACCAGTCCCAGATAGGCGATGAGCAGAAAACTGAGCCAGTGCAAGGCTTTGAGTGTGGTGCGGCGTGTCATGATCCATCCTTTGGCTTGGGTGGTGGATCACGTAGCCATGGACGGTCCGTGCCGCTATAAACCTTTGGCCTAAAGGTACTTATGCAGTCGTTTTGGCACCATTATGCGCAGCGCATTGTCCTTGAGCCGGTAGTGTCGCCAGATGTGAAACACTGCGTGCCCGCCCGCGACGACGCCGAGTGCGTAGAACTCGATGATGTGGATCTGGCCCACGATCTCGTTGGCGTGTCGCCAGCCCATGGGCGGCGCGATGGGCAAAAAGCCCCCGGCCTTGAGCAGCACCGCCGAGGTCAGTCCCAAGAGGAACCCCGTGAGCGCCACGAAGAACAGCCCCCAGATCAGCGTGAGGTGCAGCCAGCGGTGCAGGGGACGGAGTTTGCCCTTGAGCTTGGGACCGGGTTTGCTGGCCAGCCCGCGCCGCATCAGGTCGGCAAACCATGCAAGGCTGAGCGAGACGAAGATCAGGGCGAGGATCGAGTGGATTTGGAAGGCCGTTGGTCCGAAGGGCGTCACGTCCTTTGGTTGGACCAGCAGGAACCAGACAAACAGCGGGACCATGATCCAGTGCAGCCACTTGAGGGCGGTCCGGCGATTGGGAAGGCGGTCGTTCAGGCGCATGGCTGGGAGAGTGGTGTGATCGGTGATGCTGTCAAGTCAACCGCGTTTGAGGATGGCAAAAACGCGGAGATCCCTGAGCACTTTGGCGGTGACGATGAGGACGAGGGCGCAAAGAATGGTCTTGGACCAGGTGCCCATCGTCCCTTCAATCAGCAGGGCATGGGCGATTGTGCCAAGGACCGTGATAAGCGCGAGTATACCGTGCAAAGCGCGCCAGAGCGGGAGGCGCAGTTTTTTGCGGAATATCGCGAGGACTGCGGCGGCAAAGACGGCCCACATGGCAATCACGCCCCAGGCCGAAAACGGCGTAGGCGAGGTGAAAGTGAGCGCGTCGATCACATCGCCGGGGCTGGTGATCCAGAGCCCGCCGACATGTACGAGGACCGCCGCAACAAGAGTGGCACCGACCCAGCGGTGGATTTTTCGCGCCCTGCGTGGATTGGGGCCGGGAAGGTGCCCCGCGGCCAAGAGCGGTTGGATGAGGAGCAAGGCCAGCGCAATCACCCCGGCAAAGCCAGCCGCGATATAGATGGGCTGCCGCCAGGCCAGAAGCGGGCTGGTGGCGGCCACGGCCAGTGGCACGGCAATGGCCGTGATCAATGCAGCCCAGGTGAGAAGGGCCCGCATCGGCGCCCTCTAGGCCGGTTGCAGGACGAAATGCGCCTCCAGCGTCGTGTCGCTGGAGCGGGCCATGACCGGGCGCAGGAACACGGTGTCGAACGCGTCGTCATCATAGGCCAGATGCCCGTGAGCCTGGCCAAAGGCGGGGACGATTTGCGGCATTTCCAGCCGGAATGCGCCATTGGCGTCGGTGAGCGTGGCGCCGTGGCTGCGCGCGTCGCGCTCGTGCCCCTCGGTCGTGTGGGCCCAGATCTGGATGCGTTGGCCGGGCAGGGGCGCGCCGTCGCCCGCGCGCCGCACGGTGCCGGTCATCCAAAAGCCGCCGCCGCCGATGCGGTCAACGATGGGCGCGCCGGGCCGGTAGTTGTTGGAGCCGCCCCGCATGGATGGCGTGGGGGCCAGCCCAGCGGCCCGTGCGGGCAGTTTGAGCCCCGTCACACCGGTGACAAGGCCCGCGCCGGTTGCGGCCAAAAGAGTGCGCCGAGTGAACGTTTTATCCGTCATGGTAACCTCTTTGCTTGCAAGGGACGTTGCATTGAAAGATGGGGCGCAGGCGCGGGCGGGCAAAGCCGCCTCACGCTTTCGTGTCCCGCTCAGATCCCAGGGGGTGGCGGTGGTGGCAGGATGGTAAAAAGTTGCGCCAGTTCGGTGACGTCTTCGGCCATTTTCCAGCCGTCTTGCCCGGCGGTCCAGACATAGCTGTCGCGGCTCAATTCGCCCGTGGCGGCCATGCGGCCCAGTTGCGCCTTGGAAAACGGGCCAGTGGTTTCGCCGTTTTTGGCCACGTGCCAGACGTGTTCGACGGGCGGGGGCGGCGGGGCTGCGGCCGCGCGGGCCGGTTGCGCGCCCCAAGGGCCTGCATTGCCCGCCTGTTGCCCGATTTGCAGACCCATGGCGGCCCCAAGACCCGCCTGCATCGCGTCACCTGCACCGCCACCTTCGCGGCCAAGAGCTTCGGCAGCCTGGAACTGCATATATTCGCCCAGATTTCCAATCACTCCCATCGACGACCGCTTGTCCATCACCGCCTCGACCGCAGGGGGCAGGGAGATGTTTTCGATGTAAAGCTCGGGGATCGACAGACCGTATTCAGCGATCTGCGCGCTGATTTCCTTGGCCACAAGCTGGCCCAATTCGCGGGTGTTGGCGGCCATGTCGAGGACGGGAATGCCCGATTTGGCCAAGGAGCGCGACATTTCCTGCACGATGATGTTGCGGATCTGAAAGCTGATCTCGTCCATGGTGAATTCACCATCGGTGCCCACGATCTCCACGAGGAAGCGGGCCGGGTCCACGACCCGAACGCTGTAGGTGCCAAAGGCGCGCAGGCGCACGGGGCCGAATTCAGGGTCGCGGCAGATGATCGGGTTCTTGGTGCCCCATTTCAGATCGTTGAACCGGGTGGTGTTGACGAAATAGACCTCGGATTTGAACGGGCTTTTGAAGCCGTGATCCCAGTGCTGCAATGTCGTCATGATCGGCATGTTGTTGGTCTCGAGCATATAGAGACCGGGGGTAAAGACGTCGGCCAACTGCCCCTCGTGCACAAAGACGGCGGCCTGCCCCTCGCGAACCGTCAGCTTGGCCCCGTATTTGATTTCGTGGCCTTCACGTTCGAACCGCCAGACCATGGTGTCGCGGCTGTCGTCCACCCAGTGGATGACATCGATGAATTCACCGGAGAGGAAGTCGAAAATACCCATTTGGGGTCTCCTTGTTTGCAGTCTGTCGGGGCGGTGCCCCCACGCATAATTTCAAAACCGAAGTCGCACCTTCAGGACGGCCCGGCTTGCCCCAATGCCTTCAGCGCCAATTGGTTGACCGTGTTGCGCGCCTCGGCAAGTGACAGGCCCGGTTGCAGGCTGGGGTCATAGAGCATGCCCAAAAGCGCCTCGTCATGGTTGGTCAGCAGGGCAAATTCGTCATCATCGTTAAAGATCGAAGGCCGCGCGTTGGGGCTGTCATTGGCCAGACCCAGGCCCTGGGCCAGTTCCTCGTGGATGCAGGACAGGCGCAAGAGGTCGGGGTTTTCGGCGCGGATCACGGCCACGGCGGCGGTATAAACACTGCGGCTGGAGCCGCTGGCATAGGCGGCCACGGCGCAATAGGCGTCATCGGGCAGATTGCGCACAGCGCCCAGATTGGCGGCACTCACACCGGGCAGGCGGGTGGCAGCGCTGGCGATGGTGGCGGCGCGTTCATCCTCGTTCACGAAAAAGACCAGGAAGTTGGGATTGCTGGAGACGCTGATCGGATGCCCCGTGGCGCGCGCCAGCCTGTTGGCATAGCGCGCCACGTCGGCGCGGTCGCGGGCCTGTTGGCTGGGCGGCACGGACGCGCCAAAGACGATGCCGATGCGCACGGGTGTCTGCCAGCGCCGCAGCTCGCCCGGCACGCCGGTGCGCACGCCGCTGCTGTTGTATTCGTTGAAAAAGACGATCTGTTCAAAGTTGCGCGCCAGCATGTTGGCCGTAAAGGGCGTGTCTGGTCCGCCGCCATCGCGGCGCAACAGCCCTTGGGTCAACTGGCTGGATTGGACTTGGGTCAGATAGCTGCGCAGCGCAGCACTTCGTTCAGACGTGGGCTGTGGTTTGGGTTCCGGCGGGACCAGCCCGGCGGGCCTGCCGCGCGGCGTCAACACCGGTTCCACCGGCATAAAGAGGTCGCAGGCCGCGACAAGGCCGAGGGTCGCGATTGCGCCCCATTGGCCTGCCTTGCGAAGTACCTGCGTCCCCTTCACCTGTCGCCTCTTAGCTGGGCACGGCGGTGCCGGCAGTGTCGCCCACCCCGTCTTTGCGCGCCTTGGCCGAGGCCAGCGTGTCGCGCAGTTCGGCCTCCATCTTCTTGAGGTCTTCCTCGGCGGCGGCGCGTTTGGCTTTGCCTTCGTCGGCGATGCGCAAGCTGTCCTCGATGGTGCCGATGAGGTCCGCATTGGCCTTCTTGACCGCTTCGATGTCGAAGACGCCCCGCTCCATTTCGGTGCGGATGGCCTTGTTGCTTTCGCGCAGGTTGGCGGCGTTGGCTGTGAGCAGTTCGTTGGTCAGGTCATTGGCGTCGCGCACGGCGGCGGCGGCTTCGGCAGAGCGCTGGATGGTGACGGCCTGGGCCAGTTGGGTTTCCCAAAGCGGCACGGTGTTGACCAGTGTGGAGTTGATTTTGGTGACCAGCGACTTGTCGTTCTCCTGCACCAAGCGGATTGAGGGCAGCGATTGCATCGTCACCTGGCGGGTCAGTTTCAGATCGTGAACCCGGCGTTCCAGATCGTCGCGCGCCGCACGCAGATCGCGCAATTCCTGGGCGACCATGACCTTGTCATTCTCTGCGGCGGCCTCAACGGCGGCTTCCTTTGCGGGAATGTCGTTGGCGTCGAGTTCGGCGATTTTCTCTTCGCCCGCCGCGATATAGAGCGCCAGTTCGTCATAGAATTGCAGCGTTTTCTCATAAAGCAGGTCGAGCGATTTGATGTCCTTGAGCAGGGTATGCTCGTGGCTCAGCAGGTTGTCGGTGATCTTGTCGATCTGGTCCTGGACCTTTTCGAACTTGGCTGTGAACTTGGCAAAGGGTGCGGCGCGGCCCAGCAGCTTTTCCCACCACGACCGGTCGCGGCGCACATCAAGTTCCGAGATCGAGAAGCCCCGGATCGTGGTTACGATGCCGCGCAGGCTGTCGCCCGCAGGGCCCACATCCTTGTTGCGCACGTCATTGAGCATCGCCTGGCTGATTTCCTGCAACTCGGCCTGGGCGGCGGAACCGAAGGAGACGATGGACTGGGTGTCGCCCATGTCGATCTCGTCCATGCGGGCGCGAATTTCGGCGCCGACGGGGGCGTCGGCTTCGGCCAGCGGCACGATGGCATTTGCGTCGGTCGGTTCGGCCAGCACGACGGCGGTCACTTCCTCGACCTGGGCGAGGGCGGATTCGGCCTTTTGGCGGATGGTCTCAGACATATTGGGTCACCTTACTGTTTTACGTGTTGTCGTCGGGCGCAAGCCGCACCCCTTCGCGCTGCAAGCGATCACGCAGCACGTCAATTTCGATGTTCAGGTCGCTGCGGTCCTCGACCAGCAATTTCCGGGTGCGGGCGGCAAAGTTCTGATCCAGGTCATCAAGCAGCGTGGCATAGTCCGTGCGCGCCTGGGCGTCGCGGGTCCGGCTGTAGATGTCGGCAAACTTGACCGTCGCGTCGCGGGCCCCCATCAGATAGACGCCCAGGTATTTCCGCGCTGCCGTCAGATCGCGGGGGTCTTCCTCGACCGTGCGGATGAGGTCACGGGCGGTTGTCTGAAATTTTTCCAGGCGCAGTTCCATTTTCCGGTCAGAGGCGCGCAGCATCGCGTCGGACATATCCTTGAGATACGCTTCGGCATTGTCCACGACGCGGGCGACGCGGTCTTGTTGGAAGGTGTCCACGCCCTCCATCCCTTTGGATTTCAGCGGGTCGATGCCAAAGGCCGCGATGTGCAGCCCTGCGGTGGCGATGCCAAAGAGGATCGGGGCGACAAGACCGGGTTCGGACCGGTAGGCAGCCAGTGCGATGCCGATGCCGATGAGGGCGGCGGAAAACAGTTTGCGGGGGATCGCAGGGCGGCGGGCCACCTTGCGGCTGTTATAGGCCGCCTCGGCCTGTAGGCCGCCTCGCAAGAGCCATGCCCCAAGCGTCAGGATCGCCGCCGACACCAACCCCAGCATGAGACCGATGGCCCCATCATTGAGAGCCAGAAACACCATTGGGACGGCAGGCAGGAACATGAGGTTGGCGCGTGCGCCGACCGGGTCCACCTTGGCCCCGTCGTAATGACCCCGCTCGGGCGTATCGCCGGGCAGGTCGTCGGCCTGATTGCTGTATTTGCCGCCGAACCGTTTTGCCATCTCTCAGAGCCCTCCCAGCAGGCCGGTGGTGACACCGAACATCAGGGCGATCAGCACCGCGAAGGCGATCTTTTGAAAGGCAGTGGATTGCATCATGTACTCGATCTGGGGCCGTTGGATACCGCGTTTATAGGCGGTTTGCAGGTGCAGCACTAGTGCTGTGCGCGGCGGCCTTGTTTGGCCGGGGCCGGTTGTACCTCGTCAATGGATCATCCCCCGATGCGCGCAGCGTGGCTGGGTGCCTCTGCGCGATCCAAGATCGGTATGGCGGGGCCAAAGGACAAGGGGGAAAAACCGATGGATTGCGCCAGAATCGCGGCGGATGACAACGCTTTGCCTGCGCGTCTTCCGGGACGGTTTGGACCCTCAGAACGACAGCGGTGTCAGCGCGGTTTGTGGGGCTGGAAGCTGTGAAAAGGCGCGAAATGCGCCGCTTGTATACCCCAGGTTGCAGTCAAGTGCTTCCCAAAAGGCACAGATGCGCCATGCATATCTAAATATTTGATTTTTCGCCGTTATCACGCGGAAGTGACTATGCAGCTTGAATCTGTTCGGTCATGCCGGACGGACTGCTTTCAACTACGGTCATTTTGCGCGCGTCAAGACGCGCCGTGCAGAGCGACTTTGGCTCACGAATTCAATCAAGAGGCTTTCTGACATGGCGCTTACCCCTGGCGATATTCTTTTTACGGCACATATTTCCGATCCGCTGGCAAGCGGCGGTTCGGATTCGTTTTCGTTTATTGCAACGAAGGACATTCCGGCCGGAGAGGTCATTACGATTTATGATGGTGCCGCCAGCGTCAATTTCACGGTGGGAGCCGGCGGCCTGAGCGCCTTTGAGCGGGTCACGATCATCGAGTCTGCGACGACGGCGAATACGTTTTCGATCCCGACCGGAAATGGAACACTCGGAGCATGGACGCCTGCTGGCGGCGTCAGCAATTTCAGCACGTCCGGCTCGTCCACTCTGATCGCGACCTCTGGCACGACCGTGCTTGCCGCGATCGTAAACTCCACCGACGGCAGCTATGCGACCACGCTGGCAGGCATTTCAACCAATACCGGTGGCGCGATCACGCTTGATGATACGGCGTTGCAGGCTCTTGCCGCTGACATGGACCCAAATACGCCCAACCCCCTTATCGACGGTCTGTTTCCCAACACCCAGGACAATGACAACGTCATGTTTGTCGGCGGCAATATTTCGGGGATCGACAACCCGGCGAATTGGGTTGCCGAAGAAGATGACGTTGATCCGAGTAATCCCAACATTTCCGGCACGACTTATGCGACGCAGGATGCGACAATCTTTTGCTTTGCAGCAGGTACCCGAATTGCAACGCCTGCAGGTGAGGTCACAGTTGAGGCGCTGGCCATTGACGATATGATCCGCACGGCAGATGGTCGCGGCGTGGCCGTGAAGTGGGTGGGCGTTCAGACGCTCCGCTCTGCGTCGCCGGGTTTGGGCTCAGAGGTTGTGCGCATAGCTGCCGGTGCCCTTGGCCCGGATATGCCCAACCGAGATCTGGTGGTGACCAGCGATCATGGCATGATCATCGACGATATGGTGATCAACGCCAGCGCTTTGGTCAACGGAAGCACCATTGACTGGGTTTCCACGGCCCAGGTGCAAGGCGGTTTCAAGGTCTACCATATCGAGACGGAAGGCCACGAGGTGATTTTGGCCAATGGCGCGCCCAGCGAGACCTTTATTGATTGTGCGGGCCGTGCCGCCTTTGAAAATTATGGTGAGTACATTGAGCTTTACGGCTACGAGCGGTTGATCCCCGAAATGCCGCGCATCCGCATCGCGGCGCAGCGTATGGTGCCCGCAGACATTCGCGAACGTCTTGGCATCCCGACCTATGGCGATTTTCTTGACGGTGCATTTGATACGGTGCCGCAAGGCGTTGACGCGGCCTGACCTTGCGAAACCTGCCTTGAAAAGAGCCGTCCGGCCTTGCGACCTGCGGGGCGCGGCTGGGCTGCGCGTCTGTTTATAGATGCGCCGCTACCTTGGTTTGCGCGTGGGGCGCCCTTTTGACTTGGGCTGGGCTTTGGCCTGACGCCGTTCCTGCGGACCGGGACGAGGCGCGCTTGGTTTGGCGGCCGGTTTGCGGGGGCCGCGGCTGATCTTGGGGGACTTGCGGGCGGTGCCGGTGATCTCTTCTTCGGGCTCCAGCCCCAATTGGTCGCGCAGGATGCGGCGGCGGACCTCTTCGACAGCGCCCGGTTTCAGGTCGCCCAACTGGAAGGGGCCATAACTGACGCGGATCAGCCGGTTGACCACCAAGCCGATGCTTTCCATGGCACGGCGGATCTCGCGGTTCTTGCCCTCGCGCAGACCCACGGTGAGCCAGGCGTTGGCCCCTTGCTGGCGGTCCAGCGTCACTTGCATCGGTTGAAAGCGCTCGCCCTCGATCGTCACGCCCTTGCGCAAAGGCTCCAATGTCGCCTCTGTCGGGCGGCCATTGATCCGCACACGGTAACGGCGCATCCAGCCGGTTGAGGGCAGTTCCAGTTTACGTTTCACGCCGCCATCATTGGTGAGCAGCAAAAGCCCCTCGGAGTTGATGTCGAGCCGACCCACAGACATGACGCGGGGCATGTCCTCGGGCAGGGTGTCATAGATCGTGGTCCGGTCTTTTTCGTCGCGGTCCGTGGTCACGAGACCCGTGGGCTTGTGATAAAGCCAAAGCCGTTCCGGCTCGGGCGCGGCAAGCGGTTTGCCATCAACGGTGATCCGGTCACTGGCGCTGACATTGAGCGCGGGGCTGTCGATCTGTGTGCCGTTCACGGCAACGCGCCCTGCGGCGATGATCTCTTCGGCGCCGCGACGGCTTGCGATGCCTGCGCGCGCGAGGACTTTGGCGATGCGGTCGCCTTTGGGGGGATCGTTGGTCATGGGGCAGGCTCTAGCGGATCGGGCGGCCTTGCGGAAGGGGGGGTGCCTGTGTCAGGTCGAAGGGATGGAGTTTCGATCATTCATGGACGTGGCATTGGCCGAGGCGCGTGCCGCGGGCGCGCGCGGCGAAGTGCCTGTAGGGGCTGCGGTGGTTCGGGACGGCGTCGTGGTGGCCCAGGCGGGCAACCGGACGCGCGAGTTGTCGGACCCCACGGCCCATGCCGAGGTGCTCGCGATCCGCGCGGCCTGCGCCGTACTGGGCTCTGAGCGGCTGGTGGGCCATGACCTGTATGTGACGTTGGAGCCGTGTGCGATGTGTGCCGCCGCCATAGCCGCCGCGCGCATCGGCCGGGTGTATTACGGGGCCTCCGACCCCAAGTCTGGTGGAGTGGCGCAGGGTGCGCGGGTATTTTCGCACCCTCAGTCGCATCATGTGCCCGAGGTGTATGACGGCATTGCTGCGGCTGAGGCCGAGGCGCTGTTGGTGGCGTTCTTTGCGGCACGCCGATCTGAGTAAAAGGGGTTTGTCATGAGTAAGGAACTGTCGACTTTCGTCTATGACGCGCTGCGCGCGGGCAAAAGCCGTAGCGACATCGCGGAGGTGCTGATTGCCTCGGGCTGGGCCAAATCCGAGGTCACGCATGCGCTGGGCGAATGGGCAGAGGTCGACTTTAGCCCGCCCGTGACCCGGCCCCACGCCACCGCGTCGGCGCGCGATTTCTTTGTCTATGCGCTCACCTTTGGAGTGTTGATCTTTGGGGCAATCAACCTGGTGATCCTGGGCTTTCACATTATTGATTTTCTGTTTGAGGACAGCGCGCGCGGCTATCGGTCCAGCGGAATGCGCTGGGCGATTGCGGCCCTGATCGTGGCAGCCCCGCTCTATTTCTGGCTGGCGGTGCGCGACCGCCGCGCGGTGGACCGGGACGCCGGTCAGCGCCGGTCGCTGATGCGCCGTTGGTTGACCTATGTGACCCTGCTGATTGCGGCGGTGGCCTTTCTGGGGGATGCGATCGCAGTGATCTATGCGCTGTTGCAGGGCGACCTGACGGGACAATTTCTATTGAAGGCGGCGGTTGTGGCGGCAGTCGCGGGGGGCGTGTTTGCCTATTACCTGAGCGACATTCGCAAGGATGAAGACGCGTGAACCGGTTCATTCTGGTCGCGGCGGTCGGAATGGTTGTGGTGGCATTGTCGTGGGGGTTGAGCATTGTTGGAGGTCCGTCGCAAGGACGGGCCGAAAAGCGGGATGCAGAGCGGGGGCAAGACTTGCAGCGTTTGCGCCGCTATCTCGAATGCAGGCGTGAGGATGCGGTTTTGCCGCAATCGTTGGCGGATGAAACCTATTGTTCGGGATTGCGGGCGGGCGTCCGGTTTAACGACCCGGTGACAGGTGCGGCCTACACCTACCAACGGGTGTCTGATCTGCGGTTCGACATCTGTGCCGTGTTCGAGATGCCCCCGCGCAAGAGGTTTCAAACAGGGCGGTGGCTGCTCATCGTCTTTGATGGGCAAACCGGCTGCCTGTCTGGGCAAAAACAGGTGAGCTAGGCGTTTTCCGATGATCGGAAAACGGCCGGAATTCGTGTCGAATTCCGCGCGCCCCGTTGGTCCTGTGGTGCCCCGCTGGGTCGTTTATGCATCGGGCGGGCGCCAGGACAGCCGGTAGATCACGTGTTCGCCCTCCAGCCCCTTGAGCGGGACACTGACCGGGTCGGTGAACTCAAAACCCGTGCTGCCCCCGATCATGGCGCGCGTGGCGTCAGAGACGCGGATTTCGTCCGGGGCGGCCATGGCCGCGACCCGGGCGGCCTTGTTCACGACCGATCCCAGATAGTCGCCTTTGGCCTCGACAACATCGCCCGTGTGCAGCCCGATCCGGACCCTCAAATACGGCTCCTGGAGGGTCGAGCAGGCCCGTTCCATGATGCTTTTGGCCGCGATCATGGCCGCCTGGGCCGAGGAAAACGTCGACAGCGTACCGTCGCCCAGCGTTTTGACCAACGTGCCGTCCGAACCTTGCACGCAGGATGTGATATCGTTGAGATGAGTGGTGACGGTCCCGCTCCAGGCGGTGTCGCCTATCGCGGCGGCCAGCGCCGTACTGTCCACGATATCGGTGAACATCACCGTGGCGATGCCCGTGCGCCCCAGATCAAACGACGGGGATTGTGCGGCAGCGGCCAATTCCTCAAGATTGCGCGCCTCATAGCCCATCGAATCCATATTGGGCGTGGGATTGGAGTTGTGCACATGCACGATCCGCCAGACGCCCTCTTCGAGGGTAAACACCATGCTGATCCGAAAACGCGCAACCTTGCCCGCGTCCGGCGCCTCTACCGTCAGCGTGGTATAGGCCCAGCCAAAATCACCGGCCTCATAAGCGGTCGCGATGATGTCGCGTGGGATGAGATTGACGTGGTCGTTGTAAAACGACTCGAACGTCTCGCGAAAGTTGGGCCCTGTTATCAACTCATCCGCATCCGAGCCGATAAAAGTCACTGCGGCAGAATTGGAGAAAAGATTGGCCGCCGATTTCGTCTGTCGACGTGCATGCATGTCAAGCCAGCGCTTGGCGATGGCTGCCAATTCGGGAGAGGGCGAGAAGGGATCGCTCATGGGCGGGCACCTGTGTTCCGAAAACCTGGGATCAAAGCGCAATCGCCTCCATCACCTGTGGTTCAATCACGTTCACGCCGGGCAATCCGGCCGCCAGCACCTCGGCTGACTGTTCCAGGAGCGGGAAGGTCCGGTAGTGGCAGGGGATCACCGTGTCGAAGTCAAAGTACCGTTTGGCCGCATAGGCGGCCCCTGCCATGTCCATGGTGAAATATCCGCCTGCGCAGAGAATCCCGATCTGCGGTTTGTGATAGTGTCCGATCCACTCCATATCCGCCATGATCCCTGTGTCACCAGAGGCATATATCACTTTGCCCTCGCCCTTGAGGATGAACCCCGCCTCTTGCCCCATATAGACGCCGCGCCCGTCCACCTGCATGGATGACGAATGGCTGGCGGGGACCATCGTGATGGCCACTTCGCCGACATACACGGTGCCGCCCATATTGAACCCGTTACCTTCAACCGCCCCTTGGGAGGTCAGATGCGCGGCCAGTTCGTAGATGGCAGAGACGGGCAGGCCGTTTTCCCTGCTGATCTCGGCCACGTCTGTGGTGTGGTCAAAATGTCCGTGGGTCAGCAGGATGTGTGTGGCACCCCTCACCGCTTGCGCCGCTTGGTCGTCGCTGAGCATCGGATTGCCGGAGAACCATGGGTCGAGCAATATGACTTGGTCCTCAATTTCGATCCGAAAGCTGCCGTGGCCGAGCCAGATGATGTGCATGGTCTGTTCTCCCTTTGCTGCGAGTGTAGCGCCTGATGCGAAGCGAGGGAGCCTCCGGCGGGGATTTTTTTGAACAGAGAATGAGGATCATCTTGGAAAACATCTGGGGGAGGGTTTCAGATCCGAATGGCTGTTGTTCAGGATGTGGTTTCGCATAATGCAGATCTGCGGATTGTCGTGGCCCAGGCTGGCGTTATCTGTGTTTGGGCGGCGCGCCGAACGCGGGTGCTGTGCAGGCATATTTTTCGGAACAATGAAGGGGCAGGGCCTTGGACGGGTTATGGCGCGAGATTGACGGGTATTGCGAGCGGGTCGGGCCGCAGTATTGGGCGGAGCCTGTCAATGCGGTGACGAATCTGGGCTTTGTGTTGATTGCCTTTTTCATGTGGCAACGGTCCGCGGGCGTGCCATTGGCGCGAGCTTTGGCTGTCATCTTGGGCCTGATCGGTTTGGGCAGCTACCTGTTTCACACCCATGCGCAGGTCTGGGCGGCGATTGCCGATGTGATGCCGATTGCGGCCTTTATCCTGCTTTACCTTTTTGCGGTGAACCGGGATGTTTGGGGGATGCCCCTGTGGGCCGCTTTGGTCGGCACGGTGCTGTTTATTCCCTATACGATTGTGACCGTGCCTCTCTGGGAAAACCTGCCGATCTTAGGTGTTTCGGCGGGCTATGTGCCAGTGCCTGTGCTGATCATACTCTATGCGCTGTTCCTTTGGCGGCGGGCGCCCAATCTGGCGCGTGGGTTTATGACCGGGGCGGGCATCCTCTTTGCCTCTCTCAGCGCGCGGGGGCTGGACGAGACCCTGTGTGCCCAATGGGCCATCGGCACCCATTTCCTGTGGCACATCCTGAATGCCATCATGTTGGGGTGGATGATCGAGGTCTATCGGCGCTATGTGGTGACCTCCCAAAGGCCTGTTCAGGCAGTGTCAGAGACCTGATGCACCTCGATCACGTTGCCGTCCGGGTCGTAGAAAAAGATCTGGTCCCAGCCTGCGACGGCCCTGTTGCCCCAGTCGGCATACGGGATGCCGTTGGCATCAAGGTGTGCCTTGAACCCGGCCAGATCATCGGTGCGGTAAGCGATGTGCCCGTGGCTGACCGGGTTGACCATTTGCCCGGCATTGAACCCCGCAAGCGGGTCCTTTTGCGCCAGATGGGTCTGGATTTTGCCATCGGTGACAAAGGCCACGTCGCCTGCATAACCCTGCTTTTTCTCCAGCGTGGGCAGGCCGTCGGTTTCGGTGCGCAGCCCCAGGACATCGCGGTAAAACGCATCCATCCGGCCCACATCATCGGTCACAAGGTTCACGTGGTGCAGTGTCAGTTTCATAAGCGGATGTCCCCAGCGTTTGGTCAAATCTGTCGTAATGAGCGCCCCCTCGCAAGGGCGGAGGCTTGAAGGTCGTCATGGCCCGCGCTAAAGCCGCGTGAGAGATGCAAATTGAGGGTCCGTCATGTCCATCGATGAAACCACCGCCGCCCGCGTGGCCAAATTGGCCCGGATCAAGGTCGAGCCCGAAGCGCTGCCTGTGCTGGCCGCTGAATTCAACACGATCCTGGGCTTTATCGAGCAACTCGAAGAGGTCGACGTCGAAGGTGTGGAGCCGATGACATCGGTGACCCCGCAGCGCCTGAAGCGCCGGGCAGATGTGGTTAATGATGGTGGCCAGCAAGAGGCTGTGATGCGCAATGCGCCTGATGCCCGTGAGGGCTTTTTTGCCGTGCCGAAGGTGGTGGAATAATGGCTGATCTGAACAAATTGGGCCTTGCCGAGGCGCGCGATGCGTTGCGCGCGGGAGACGTGACATCTGTTGAGCTGACAGAGGCCTGCCTTGGGGCCATTGAAGGGGCCGGGGCGCTGAACGCCTTTGTGCACGACACGCCCGAGATTGCGCGCGATCAAGCCGCCGCCGCAGACACGCGCATCAAGGCGGGCGATGCCCCTGCCATGTGCGGTCTGCCTATCGGCATCAAGGATCTGTTTTGCACCAAGGGTGTGCCGTCTCAAGCGGGTTCGCGCATCCTCGAAGGGTTCCTGCCCGAATATGAGAGCACAGTCAGCGGCAATCTGCTGGGCGCGGGTGCTGTCATGCTGGGCAAGCTGAACATGGACGAATTTGCCATGGGTTCGTCCAACGAAACGTCCGTATACGGCAATGCGGTGAACCCGTGGCGTCGCGGCAATGATACGGCAGAACTGACGCCCGGCGGCTCTTCTGGCGGGTCTGCTTCGGCTGTCGCCGCTGATCTGTGTCTGGCCGCGACTGGCACCGACACCGGCGGTTCGATCCGCCAGCCTGCGGCCTTTACCGGCATCACGGGCATCAAACCGACCTATGGCCGCTGTTCGCGTTGGGGCATCGTGGCTTTTGCCTCGTCCCTGGATCAGGCCGGCCCGATGACCAAGTCGGTGCGGGATGCCGCGATCATGCTTGAGGCGATGTGTGGCCATGACCCCAAGGATTCGACCAGCGCCGACCTGCCTGTGCCGAATTTCGAGGCGATGCTGACGGGTGACATCAAGGGTAAGAAGATCGGGATTCCAAAGGAATACCGCATGGACGGGATGCCCGCAGAGATCGAAACGCTGTGGTCCGAAGGCACGGCGATGTTGCGCGATGCGGGGGCCGAGATTGTCGATATCAGCCTGCCGCACACGAAATACGCGCTGCCCGCCTATTACGTGATTGCACCGGCGGAAGCGTCGTCGAACCTGGCCCGCTATGACGGGGTTCGTTATGGCCACCGTGCGACGCTGGACCAAGGCGATGGCATCACCGAGATGTATGAAAAGACCCGCGCCGAAGGGTTCGGGGCCGAGGTGCAGCGCCGGGTAATGATCGGCACATATGTGTTGTCGGCGGGCTTCTACGACGCCTATTACAACCGCGCCCGCAAGGTCCGTACGCTGATCAAGAAGGACTTTGAAGATGTGTTTGCCCAAGGCATCGACGCGATCCTGACGCCTGCCACGCCCTCGGCCGCCTTTGGTCTGGGTGAGGCGTGGGATGATCCTGTACAGATGTATCTCAACGACGTGTTTACGGTGACGGTGAACATGGCGGGCCTGCCAGGCATCTCTGTCCCCGCGGGGACAGATGCAAATGGGCTGCCGCTGGGCCTGCAACTGATTGGTCGGCCTTGGGAAGAGGGTGATTTGCTGAACACCGCTTATGCGCTTGAGGCGCGCGCGGGCTTTGTGGCCAAGCCGCAAAAATGGTGGTAAACCACGCGTAATCAGGACCCGGGAAGGGCAGAGCAGACATGATCATGCGGACGATTTTCACGTTGGGCGCAGTAGCCGCATTGGCCGCGTGCCAACCTGCCATTCCAGACAGCGGGGCAGGTGTCGTGGACCCGGGCCGTGGCGTTGGGTTTGGCGATCCCTCTACATTGGCGGCCCGTGAGGCGCGCGATGCGCAATTGGCCACCTCTGCGGTGCCCGCAGCGCCGGTGATCAGTTCCGAGCCCTTGGCGCAGAGCGCGGCGCAACCCGCGACGCGCACGCCCGTGCAACAGCCTCGTCCACAGCCCACATCCACAGCCCGTGCGGTGTCTGATCCGCAAGGGTTGGACGCAGAACTGGCCGCTGCCGCGCGTCAAGGTGACGCCGAAGCGGCCCGCCAGAATTCGGGCGAGGATGTGTTGAACGCAAGCCCGTCGAATGCGGCCCCCGTTTTGCTGAATAACCCCGGCATTTCGGACGAGAATGACTTTGGGGCCGTGTCCTCGCGACAGTCCATTGAAAGCGACGCGGCGCGGATCGAGACAAATCGGCAGCAATATACGGTTGTCCAACCTACCGCCTTACCGTCGCGCAGCGGGAACACCCAGCCCAACGTGGTGCAATACGCCTTGCAGACCAGCCACCCGGTCGGAACCAAGGTCCATCGCCGTCTGGGCCTTGCCTCCAACGCGAAACACCAGCGTAATTGCGCGGAATACAACTCGCGCGATGAGGCCCAGATCGACTTTCTCGCCCGGGGCGGCCCGGATCGGGACCGGCGCAATCTGGACCCCGATGGCGACGGCTATGCCTGCAATTGGGATCCAACGCCGTTCCGGCGTGCTTCTGGCGGCTGATGCCGCTGACGTGGTGATCCACCAACATCCCTCACCCAATTGCGGCCGGCGTCGTGACGCTTTGATCCCCCGTTTTGTGGTGCTGCATTATACCGCTATGGCGACGGCCGAGGCCGCGATTGAACGGTTGTGCGATCCTGTGGCCGAGGTGTCGGCCCATTACGTCATCTGCAAGACGGGACGCATCACCCAATTGGTGGCCGAGGGCGCGCGGGCCTGGCATGCGGGCGTGGGCAAATGGCAGGATTTGGACGATATGAACTCCCGTTCCATCGGGATCGAGTTGGACAATGACGGGCAAGGCCCCTTCGCACCGCCGCTGATGGAAAGCCTTGAAACATTGCTGAGCCGAATCCTGACGGCTTGGGATATTCCGGCCGGCAATGTGATTGGCCATTCGGACATGGCGCCAGGGCGCAAGATTGATCCGGGGCCCCATTTTGATTGGGCGCGGCTTGAGGCGCAGGGGTTGGCGGGCCAGCGCGGCACGGATGCCGGACCAAGGGACCCTGATCCACAGCTTTTTGACCGGATCGCAGTGGCCGCAGGCTATGATGCGGCGCTTGATCACGAAACGCGGCTTGCGGCGGTTCGGCTGCGCTATCGGCCTGAGGCGATAGGGCCTGTAACATCGCAGGATTTCACGCCCATCGGCCATGCCGCTTTGTGGACTTAGGCACGCGGACACATCGGGAATCAAACCCTGCATGGGGGGCTTTGCGAGACGGTCCTCCTTCTCTGTTCTTAAAAGTCGCAACCGAAGGCTCCCGAAATACGCCATCGTTGGGTCATTTGCATTGACGCGTCCCCGGTCCAACCCGTAAGGCGGCCAGGCGCGGAGAGGTGGATGGCCGCTTTGGCGGGGCAACCTGCCGGGGAGGAAAGTCCGGACTCCAAAAAGCAACGGTGCCGGGTAACGCCCGGGCGGGGCAACCCGACGGAAAGCGCCACAGAAAACAGACTGCTCTGCATGCAGAGCAAAGGTGAAAAGGTGGGGTAAGAGCCCACCGGGGGGCTGGCAACAGCGCTCGCATGGCAAGCCCCACCGGGAGCAATGCCAAATAGGGACCGCGCGCCGGGCAACCGGCGGGGCTGCTTTTGCCCCAGCAGGTCCGGGTTGGCAGCTAGAGGGGTGTTGGTAACAGCACCCCAAGAGGAATGGTCATCTCGGGCGGGGCAACCCGTCTATGACAGAATCCGGCTTATAGCCTCTCCGCGCATCTACCAGCTTTTGACCGTGTCCCGGACCACTTCGGCCAGCGGGATGGCGGCGGCCTTGTTGCCAGCCAGCTTGACCTGGTTCAGCGCGCCCCAGAGGGCACCCACCAGAAACTCGGCCCGATTGTCCGCATCCGCGATCCCGTCTGCGGTCAGGGCCGCCAGAAACTGCGTCTTCCAAAGCGCGCGGTAGGCATTCACTTGCGCGCGGATGGCGTCGTTGGTCCGCTCAAGCTCGTTCACTGTGTTGACCATCAAACAGCCCGCATGGGCAATCGCGTCGGGTGGTTCAGGCTGCGAAAAGCCTGCAAAGACCATGTCGATTGAGCCGCGTGTGGGCGTGGCAAACACCTGTTCCAGCGTCGCGCTGATATTCCTCAGATACCGTTTGAGTACGGTTTCAAACAGCTGTTCCTTGCTGCCAAAGGCATTGAAGAGGCCCCGGATGCCGACCCCCGTCGCCTCTTCAAGCATGCGCGTGGTCGTGGCTTCGAACCCGTGTCGCCAAAACGCGATCATCACGGCGTCGAGTACTTTGTCATCATCAAATGCCCGGGGTCTGGCCATTATTTTGCATCACGCGTTGCAAAATCAATCGCGCGCCTTTATCTCTTGTTTTGCATCGCATGATGCATAATCAACAGTAGAGGATTTATGACATGCCGACAATCAAAGTCACAGTGCCCGCAGGCGCCTGGAGCACAGAAGAAAAAGCGCAGATCGCGGACGGGTTGACCACCAGCTTGGCCGCCGTGGCCACGGAGGCGGGCAAGGGCGAGATTCGCCAATATATCAATGTCCAGATCATGGAAGCCGCGACGGGCGGCTATGCCATCGGGGGCAATGTCGTTGGCTGAGGGCGCAGGTATGACCCTGGAGCTCTGGGCTGTGGCAGGCTTGACGGCGATTTGGCTACTGCTGGTCTTTGGTAAGCAGCTGTATAACGACAAGGCCAAGGGCGCAGCCTGGGCGCTTTCCAATCGCGATGATCAGGACATGTCGCCGACGTCACGACGCCTGGCCCGGGCCGCCGCGAACCATGTGGAAAACGTGGTGATGTTTGCGCCTTTGGCCACGGTTTTGGTGGTTGCGGGCCTGAATACCTCTGTCACGGGCATCGCGGCGTTGGCCTTTCTCGCCTGTCGCGCGGGCCATGCGCTGACCTATGCGCTGGGCGTTACTCACATCCGCAGCGGGTTCTGGATCGGCGGTGTGGTGGCCACAGTGGTCACCGGGTGGCCGTTGATCCGCGCGCTTTTCACCTGAACCACAGGGCCGGGGCGGAAATTCTGCCGCCCCGGCCTGATTGCGGTTCAAGCGGGGTTGACTCGGGGGCGGCGGCGGGTACAAGCGGCGCTCAAACGAATTTCCCGCTGGCGGGCCTCTCAGGCTTATCTGGCGATGCAGGAGACGCACCATGGCCAAGCCAACCACGATCAAGATCCGCCTGAACTCGACCGCAGGCACTGGCCACTTTTACGTGACCAAGAAAAACGCACGCACCATGACTGAGAAGATGTCGGTCAAGAAATACGACCCCGTGGTGCGCAAACACGTGGAATACAAGGAAGGCAAGATCAAGTAAGATCGCCTGACAAAACGTATTTCAGAGGCCGCGCCGCAAGGACGCGGCCTTTGTCGTTTTAGGGAGCATTTTGATGACCAGTTTTCATCTGATCCGCCGCATGGACGGTCTGGTCTATTGCTTTGATGCTGATCCGGTGCATCCGGGTCTGTATCGCCGCGCGGACCGGTCCGATCTAACGATTGCGTGGGAGGAGGCGTGCGGCTGGGTCATGCGCGATCCTGTCAGCGGTGCGCTGACAGGTCGTGTCTGGGACATCGCGCCGACCGATCAGCCGCGCCCTCCGCCACCCGCGATGTGGGTGACGGCCAAGGGCCCCAAGAGCTATGTCTATGATCTGCGCCCTGGTGCGCCACAGGTGCTTTCATGAACCGTGTGATGATCGTGGGCGGGTCGGGTTCGGGCAAGAGTAGTCTGGCGCGCGCCTTGGGCGATTGCACGGGTCTGCCTGTGCACCACATGGACCGTATCCATTGGATGCCCGGCTGGCAGATGCGTCCCCGCGCCGCCCGCGAGGCCATGGCGCTGGAGGTGGAACGCGCTGACGCTTGGATCTTTGAGGGCGGGTTTTCGACCACCTATGACCATCGCTTGTCCCGGGCAGACACTTTCATCTGGCTGGACCTGCCCGTTGCGCTGCGTCTGTGGCGCGTGACAAAGCGTTTGATTGTGCACTGGGGCCAACGTCGCCCGGATATGGCGGAGGGCTGTGTCGAGGGCATTCACGGCGAGACCTGGGCTTTCTATCGCTGGATATGGAACACACGCCACAGCGGCCGCACACGCCACTTGGCTCTTCTGGCTCAGGCGCGTGCGCGCGGCCTTGCCACCTATCATTTGATCGACCCGCGCGCGGTGCGCCAGTTCAAGGAGGAGATGGAATGTATGTGAGACCGTCAACGCTGGATGATCTGGCCGCCGTCGATACCCTTTTGGCCCGTAGCTATCCCAAGCTGCTCAAAGCCGACTATCCGCCTTCTGTCCTTGTCACTGCCCTGCCGTTGATCAGCCGTGCACAGCCCCAATTGCTGTCCTGTGGCACCTATTATGTGGCTGAGGATGACGCGGGTGCCATTCTGGGCGCAGGGGGTTGGACGCCGGATCGTGAGGATAAGACGCTGGGCCATATTCGGCATCTGGTGACCGATGACCGTGCGGTGCGCCGCGGTGTGGGCCGCGCGTTGATGGAGCGCAGCTTTGCCGATGCGCGCGCGGCAGGTATGGCGCGGATGGCTTGTTCAGCCACCTGGACGGCCGAGCGCTTCTATCAGGCGGTTGGCTTTGTTACGCTCGGCCCGATGGAGGTGCCTTTGCCCGGTGGCGTGCGTTTTCCTGCCATTCGGATGATACGCGCTTTGTGAGCGCGTGGCACACCAACAGGCGCCCCCGACGGGGCTACGGCGAAGGTGTGCGTCAGGGGGCGTCGGCAGGGTCTCCGGCCAGTGTGGTGTAGCGCCGTGTCTTGTGGGTCCGGTCGTGGTGCAGCACCCGGTCGAGGGTGGGGTAAGTGACCTCGTCCGCTGGGCTGCGCGTGCCGATCACAACGTAGCGCACGGGCGCGTCGCTGCGGTTTTCCATGTGGTGGCCGGTGGGCGTGCCTGCTTTCCAGCAGGCCGCGTCGCCGGGGCCCAGCGTGGTTTCAACGCCGTCCTCGGTCAGAACGATTCTGCCCGTCAGGATCAGCACCATTTCGTCTTCGGTCTTGTGCCAATGGGTGTGAGAGGAGCGGGAGCCGGGTGGCAACTCTTCTATGAAAGCTCCGAATTGGGTAAGCCCGGCGCTGTCGCTGATCAGTTCGGCGCGGTAGGGGCCAAGAACGCTTCCCTCACCCACGCTGTCGATCTGTGCGCTGCCCTGTTTGATCACGGTCATTGTGTCGCCCTTATCCGGAAACGAAAAAGGGCCGGTCGCAAGGACCGGCCCAATCGCAGTAGCGTATCAAGATACGCTTTACTCTTGTTGACCCATGAACATCAGCAGGAACTGGAACATGTTCAGGAACGAGATGTAGAGGCTCAGCGCGCCGTCAATCGCGGCCTTGTCCAGCCATTCCTGATCCCCATGTGCGGCGTGGGCCACATATGTGTTCTTGATGTCCTGCGTGTAGAAGGCTGTGAGGCCCGCAAAGATCAGGATACCAATTGCCGAGATGGCCAGCATCATCGGGCCAGACTGCAGGAACAGGTTGATGATCATGGCAACGATCAGACCGATCACGCCCATCATCAAGAAGGTGCCCATCCCGCTCAGGTCTTTCTTGGTTGTGTATCCCCAAAGGCTCAGACCCGCAAAGGCAATCGCCGTCACCAGAAAGGTTTGGGTGATCGAGTAGGGGGTATAGACCAGAAAGATCGAGCTCATCGACACGCCCATGACTGCCGCGAAGATGAAGAAGCCCAGTTGGACGCCTGCCGCCGATGCTCGACGCATCAGCGCACCCCAGCCAAAGAGGACAAAAGCCAGCGGTGCAAACATCACAACCCAGCGGAGCGGCGTTGTGTAGAGCACTTCGCCAAGTCCGGTCAGGTAAACGCCATCGCGCAGCGCATATGTTGCGGCCGACGGGTCGGCTGTGATGGCAAGACCCGCGATGGCCCACGCGGCCGCCGCTGTGATCAACATGCCGATCGACATGCTGCCATAAACCTTGTTCATGTGGGCGCGCAGCCCGACGTCGATCTGGGCGGCGCGTGTTCCGGCCGCCGACCGGATCGTATTCAACTCAGCCATAAAAGACCTCCAAATTGATACATGTGCCCGACGGGGTCATCCCGCCGGTTCGCGGATTTCCGCCCGCGTCATGCCCAAATATCGGGTCAAGGCGGCCCCCTTTCAAGGGTTTTCCGCCCCGGAATGCCGAATCCGGGGCGGCATTCTGACCTTTTTTGTCATAAATTGCACAAACGGCGTGTTGTGCTGCTTCGAAAGCTCAGTCGCGCCAGGTCGCGGGCACGTCCCAGATCGGTTTTGCCTCTTCGGCGGCGGCCCGTTTCACGCTCAGACCGATATCATCGAGCCGTGTGCTGTCCAGCTGAGCGAGAGCCCGGCGCGACCGCCAGACGTCGATCATTTTCACGATGGAAAAGCCACGTGCGGCGGGGCGGGAAAACTGGGTGCTGTGTGCGGTGCAATCGGTCATGGCCATGAGAGGTCTCCTTGGGTTCGCGTGATGGTTTGGTCGGTTATCATCAATCTTGTTGATGTATATGGCGGACTGTGGCACATTTTAAAAACGAATGTTTGTGACCCAAAACATCAAGGAATGTGATATGCGGAATTTGGACGTGACCACTCTGCGCTCTTTTGTGGCCGTGGCCGAAAGCGGGGGCGTCACGCGCGCCGCGGGCTTTCTCCACCTGACCCAGTCGGCTGTTTCGATGCAGCTCAAGCGGTTGGAGGAGGTTTTGGGCCTGGATCTCTTTGATCGGTCCGGGCGCTCGATTGCTCTGACCGCCTCGGGCGAGCAGTTGTTGGTCTATGCCCGCCGCATGGTGGCCCTCAATGACGAGGTGATCTCGCGGCTTACGGATCAGGCCTATGAGGGAGAGATCACCCTGGGCGTGCCACATGACATCGTTTATCCTGCGATCCCGCGCGTGTTGAAGCAATTCCATGCGGCCTTTCCTAGGGTCAAGGTCCAGCTCGACAGCTCTTATACCCGCCGCCTCAAATCGGAATTCGCCAAAGGTGCGTGCGACATCATCCTGACCACCGAAACTGGCATGGACGCGGGCGGGGAAGAGCTTTGTATAAAGCCGCTGTGCTGGATTGGCGCGCCCGGCGGCTCGGCCTGGCGTCAGCGCCCCCTCAAGCTGGCCTTTGGGCGGCAATGCACGTTCCGCCCGCGGGTGGTGGAGCGTCTGGATGAGGCGGACATTCCCTGGGATGTGGTGGTCGAGACCGAAAGCGACCGCACGATTGAGGCGACTGTCAGCGCCGATCTTGCGGTCCATACGATGATCGAAGGGACCGAGCCGCCGCACCTGGACCGGATCGACCATGGCGGCGTGCTGCCGGACCTGCCAGCGCAGCGGATTAACCTTTACGGGGCAGGGTCGTCGCAAAACGAGGTGCATGACGCGATGGTCAACCTGCTGCGCCGCGCCTTTGGGGCAACAGAGACGGCGCAATTACGTGCAGTTTGATCGCAGAGCGAATCGCGTTTCAGCGAGAAACACGGGCAAATCGGCGGATTCTCGCGTCGCGCTAACTGTTTTGTGACGCTGCTCTGCGGCACGGTGTGGGGTCTTGCAAGTCGGCGTGACACTCTGCTGTCGGTTGTGCCCGCCGTCAATGCTCCTAACGTGTTGATAGAACATGGACATTGCCGCGACGGTTGGGGCCGTTTCCATGCCCTTACAGTGCCAAGCCGCTCAAACCGTTAACGAAATTCGCGCAAATTATGCTGCGCCGGTCGACTTGACGTGAACGTCAATTTGACCGCGCCTGATCTACCTTGGGTAGATTCCGTTGTATTTTCACCGCTTTCGGCCTATGGTTCCGCCACAACAGGGGTGCGGCGCCTTGCTCGGCTCTCTCCCGAACCAAGACAAAAAGTCTCGAAATGACCGTCAAATTGACGGCGACCTGGTGGAGCCTAGAGTATTCAGATGCCTCATATCGTAGATATTCATGTCGGCAAACGTATCCGCCAACGGCGGTGGCTGATTGGGATGACCCAGCAGAAACTGGCGGACGAGGTGGGCATCAAGTTCCAGCAAATCCAGAAATACGAAACCGGCGCCAACCGCGTCAGCGCATCGCGCCTTTGGGATATTGGTGAGGCAATGG
Organism: uncultured Tateyamaria sp.; assembly: GCF_947503705.1. GTDB lineage: Bacteria > Pseudomonadota > Alphaproteobacteria > Rhodobacterales > Rhodobacteraceae > Tateyamaria. The sequence continues at coordinate 79,462 of NZ_CANNES010000003.1, forward strand.
GCGTGCCTGCGGCGTTCTTTTTCGAAGGGCTTGCGGGCACAACCGGAACCAATGCAAGTGAACGCGCCAGTGATGCGCCAGCAGACATGTTGGGCGACAAAGAAGCGATGGATCTTGTGCGCACCTACTACGCGATCCCCGAAAACCAGCGTCGCCGGTTGTTCGAACTGGCCCGCGTCCTGAGCGACGTCGCCTGAATTAACGCATTGCAGGACTTGCGCGGGGGCCTGACCTCTGGCACGCCCGGAGCATGACTTACGATATCGATGAACTCAAGAGCGTGGCCAATGCGTTGGCGGATGCCGCACGCGCGGCGATCCTTCCACATTTTCGCACTGCTGATCTGCGCACCGACAACAAGCTGGATGACGGCTATGACCCTGTGACCGTCGCTGATCGCGCCGCCGAAGAGGCAATGCGCGCCGTCTTGGCCGACCGTCGGCCAGATGATGCGATTGTGGGCGAAGAGTTTGGGAATGCTGTCGGCACCAGTGGTCTGACATGGGTTTTGGACCCGATTGACGGGACGCGCGGGTTTGTTGCGGGCACCCCGACCTGGGGCGTTTTGATCGCTGTGGGCCCCGACAGCGGCCCGGTTCTGGGCATCATTGATCAGCCATATATCGGAGAGCGTTTCATCGGGGCTGCCGGGGCGGCCCAGATGATCGGACCCCATGGCCGCGGCCTGATCCGCACGCGGACAACGACCGATCTGTCCTCGTCCGTTTTATTCACCACCTTTCCCGAAGTGGGCACGCCGCAGGATCGGGCAAGTTTTGAAGCCGTGGCCCGGCACGCCAAACTGGTGCGCTATGGTATGGACTGCTATGCCTATGCGTTGTTGGCGGCGGGCCAGATTGATTTGGTGATTGAGGCCGGTTTGAACAGCTATGATATTCAAGCGCCAATTGCCTTGATAGAGGCGGCGGGCGGCATCGTGACCGACTGGGCGGGTGGCCCGGTTCATCAAGGCGGGCGTGCCCTTGCGGCGGCAAATGCCGATATTCATGCCGCAGCTCTGGTGATCTTGCAGGGCAGCGCATGAACGAATGGTTGATCCGCGACGCGTCCCACATCGTGACGATGGACGATGACCGGCGCGAGTTGACAGGCGCGGATATCCTGATCCGCGATGGCGTGATTGTCGAAGTTGGCCAGGACTTGCACAGCGAGGGCGAGGTCGTGCTGGCCCAAGGCTGTGTCGTGACGCCGGGCCTCGTGAATACGCACCACCACCTGTACCAAACGTTGACGCGGGCGGTGCCAGCGGCTCAGGATGCGCTGCTTTTTGGGTGGCTGCAAACGCTCTATCCGATCTGGGCGGGGTTCACGCCTGAGCATATGAATATCTCGGCTCAGGTTGGGCTCGCTGAATTGGCGCTGTCAGGTTGCACGCTGAGCACGGATCATTTGTACCTCTATCCAAATGGCAGCCGGTTGGAGGATACGATCGAGGCGGCGGCGGCCGTTGGCCTGCGCTTTCACCCCACGCGTGGGTCAATGAGCATTGGCGAAAGCGATGGTGGCCTGCCCCCCGACGCGCTGGTCGAGGATGAAGCTGCCATTCTTGAAGATTGCATTCGCGTTATCGACGCTTTTCATGACCCCGCGCCGGGGGCGATGTGCCGGGTGGGCGTGGCCCCCTGTTCGCCCTTTTCGGTCAGTCGGGAGTTGATGCGCGACGCAGCCCTATTGGCGCGGGACAAGGGGGTGATGCTGCACACTCATCTGGCGGAAAACGACGAGGATGTCGCCTATTCGCTGGAAAAATTCGGCTGTCGGCCTGGGCAATATGCCCAGGACCTGGGCTGGACCGGTCCGGATGTGTGGCATGCCCATTGCGTGAAATTGGATGCCTCCGAGATCGCCCTTTTTGCTGAAACGGGCACGGGCGTGGCGCATTGCCCGTGCTCAAATTGCAGGTTGGGGTCGGGCATTGCGCCGGTGCGAGCCATGCGGGATGCGGGCGTGTCTGTGGGCTTGGGCGTGGATGGATCGGCCAGCAATGATGCCAGCAATCTGGTGGCGGAGGCGCGCCAATCGATGCTGTTACAACGCGTGGCCAATGGGGCGGACGCTATGAGCGCGCGTGAAGCGCTTGAAATTGCGACACGGGGTGGCGCAAATATGCTCGGGCGGCCCGATTGCGGCAGGATTTCACCGGGATGTCGCGCAGATATTGCAATATGGGACGTCTCGGGCATAGTCGCCGCCGGAAGCTGGGACCCGGCGGCGTTGTTGCTGGCAGGCCCAACGACTGCACGTGATGTGTTTGTTGAAGGACGACAGGTGGTCCGCGACGGGCATTTGGTAAACATTAACCTCGGCGCGGTACTCAAGCGCCAGTCCGCATTGGTGCGGCAATTGAGCGAAGGGCAGTAGATGAAGATTGGAATTCTGAGCATCATCATGATGCTGATGGCAGGTATGGCAGCGGCCAATTCGGGCGTGCTGGCGGCGGTGAACGCAGAGCGCAAGGCAAACGGGCGTGCGGCACTGTCATATGACTCACGGCTTGAGGCCGCAGCACAGGCCCACGCCAAGGATATGGCGCGGCACGGATTCATGAGCCACACTGGTTCGGACGGGTCTGATTTGGCAAAGCGGCTGAAGCGGGTCGGCTACAACTACTGCTTTGGCGCGGAAAACGTGGCCTTTGGCCAGCAGTCCCTGCCTGCGGTGATGACCGCGTGGATGAATTCCAGTGGGCACCGCAAGAATATCCTGAGCCGCAAGGCAAAATCGGTGGGGGTGGCCCGCGCCACCGGTGATCGCTGGGTCATGGTGTTGGGCGCGTCCTGCTAGGCGCTGGCGTTTTCCGATGATCGGAAAACGGCCGGAATTTGTGTCAAATTCCGTTGCGCTGGCGTTGACCGGACACCCAGACTTGGGCGATGGCGCGGTCGTCGCCCATCATGATCGTGGCAAAGACGGCGTCCCAGATGTCCCGCGCCTGGGCGCTGCGCTGCGCAATGGCGGGGGTGGAGGCGAGATTTAATACGCATATGTCCGCCTCCTTGCCCACAGAAATCGCGCCGACCTTTTCTTGCATATGCAGAACCTGTGCCGATCCGGCTGTTGCCAGCCACAGCAACTGCCGGGCGTGCAGGGCGGTCCCGCGCAATTGGGCGATCTCATAGGCGGCCGCCATCGTCCGCAGCATCGAAAAGGACGACCCGCCGCCGGTATCGGTGGCCAATCCCAGCGAAATCCGCCGCGCAGCGAGACCCGCCACATCCATCAACCCTGACCCGATAAACGTATTTGAGGTCGGGCAATGGGCCAATCCGGCCCCAACTTCGGCCAACCGGTCCACTTCGCGTGGCGTCAAATGGATGGCGTGCCCGTACACTCCGCGCGCACCCAAAAGGCCATGCGCCTCGTATGTGTCCAGATAATCCCGCGCCTCCGGGTAAAGCTCTGACACCCAGGCGATTTCGTCCACCTGTTCAGACAGATGCGTTTGCATCAGGCACTCAGGATGCTCCGCCCAAAGCGCGCCCAACGCTGACATCTGGGCAGGCGTGGAGGTCGGTGAAAAGCGCGGTGTGATCGCATATTCCGCGCGCCCGACGCCATGCCATTTCTCCAGCAACGCCTTGCTGTCGTCATAGGCCAATTGCGCCGTGTCCCGCAGATCATCCGGCGCGTTACGGTCCATACAGGTCTTGCCTGCAGCAACACGCATTGCGCGCGCTTGCGCCGCTTCGAAAAACGCATCTACCGAGGACGGATGGATCGTGGTGAAGGAGGCCACTGTCGTTGTTCCGTTGTCCAGCAGCAGATCCAGGTAACGACCTGCAACATCGGTCGCATAGGCAGGGTCACCAAAACGCGCCTCTTCGGGGAAGGTGTAAGTGTTCAGCCAGTCGATCAACTGCTTGCCCCAGGAAGCAATCATTGCAGTTTGGGGGTAGTGGGCATGCGCATCAACAAATCCGGGCATGATCAGATTGTCACCATGGGCGTGTTCTGTGGCGTCAGGTGCTGCGGCGCGCAGGTCGTCGGCAGGCCCGAGGGCCGTTATATGCCCTGCCTCGATCAACACCCCATGGCTGGGCGCAATCTGCACGGCGTCGGGGTCCAAGAACGGGTCGCCATGGGTCAATAGCACGTGGCCGGTCAGGAGTGTTTGCTGGGTCATATGATCAGCCTATAAGCCTGCGCGCGGCATGGCGCAATTGGAAGGCGTGGCCCTCGCCTCACGGCTTTGGCGACGGTTGTATCCGCAAATGCGCCGCCCTATGGTCAAGGCTGCAGCAAGGGGCCCCTATGTCGGAAGAGATCGAGCAAAGCGCCGAGAGCGCGGACGACAACGCCTATCAACTGGGCCGCAAAGACGTCTCGGCGATCCTGTATGCCGTGGATATTGAGGACCGCGCGCAGCTGACCAAGCTGATGGAGCCACTCCATGCTGCTGATATTGCAGACCTTTTGGAGCAGATCAACGCCTTTGACAGGTCACGCCTGATCCGCCTTTATGACCGCGAGTTTGACGGCGACATTTTGTCGGAACTCGACGAATCGATCCGCGAAGAGGTCATTGCCGTCCTGAAACCCGCCGTTCTGGCCGACGCGGTCCGCGATCTGGACAGTGACGATGTGGTCGACCTGATCGAGGACCTGGACGACGCCCAGCAAGAGGTCATTCTGGACGCGCTGGAGGATGCCGACCGGGCGTTGGTCGAGCAATCGCTGGCCTTCCCGGAATACTCCGCCGGCCGCCTTATGCAGCGCGAAGTCGTCATGGCGCCCGAGCATTGGACCGTCGGCGAAGCCATCGACCGGTTGCGCAGCGCGGAAGAAGACGATCTGCCCAACCAGTTCTATCATCTGGTGCTGGTTGACCCACGCTTGCATCCGGTGGGCAATGTGACTTTGGGCAAGCTGATGCGTTCGCGTCGCGAGGTGCCGCTGGCCGATCTTATGGAAGAAACCTTTCAGGTCATTCCAGCCAGCCAGGACGAAAGCGACGTTGCCTATGCGTTCAACCAATACCACCTCATCTCGGCCCCCGTCGTCGATGACGAGGGGCGTTTGATCGGGGCGATCACCATTGATGACGCGATGGCCGTTCTGGACGAAGAGCATGAGGAAGACATCCTGCGCCTGGCCGGTGTGGGCGAGGAATCGGCCTTGTCGGACAGTGTCCGCGAAACGACCAAGCGGCGCATTCCATGGTTGGCGGTGAACCTTGTGACCTCGATCCTGGCCTCGCTTGTGATTGCGCAATTCGAGATGGCGTTGGCCCAGATCGTGGCTCTGGCCGTGCTGATGCCCATCGTGGCCTCCATGGGGGGGAATGCGGGTACGCAGTCGCTCACTGTAGCGGTTCGCGCGCTGGCCACCAAGGATTTGACCGGCGCCAACGTGTGGCGCGTCATCCGGCGCGAGGTGATCGTGGGCCTGATCAATGGCATGATTTTTGCGGTTGTCATGGGCATCGTTGGCGTGATCTGGTTCGGCTCGCCCGCGCTTGGCTATGTGATTGCCGCGGCCATGGTCGTCAACATGGTGGTGGCGGGCTTGGCGGGTACCGTCATTCCCGTGATCCTGGATCGCGTTGGCATTGATCCCGCGTTGGCCTCGGGCGCTTTTGTGACCACTGTAACCGATGTGGTTGGCTTCTTTGCCTTTTTGGGCCTCGCGGCTCTGGTTCTGCTGTGAGCCGGTGGACTGACGCTGTTGCGGGCTGCGCCGCAATGCGCCCCACCCACCGTCCCATGGGCGTGGCACAATGGACCTGACCGTGGCAAAGGCGGCAGCGCGCAAGGCCGCCTTTGCCGCGCGTAAGGCGGCGTTTGACCTTGATGCGGGCGGGGCGTGTGGCTTGTTATCTTCGGTTCTGGCGGGCTATCGCGGCGTAGCTTTGGCCGGCTACATGCCGATCCGGTCAGAGATTTCACCCTTGCCTGCTATGGCCGAAGCGGCCGCCCATGGGCCGGTATGTGTGCCTGTCATCATGGCAGCGGGCGCGCCTTTGCGCTTTTCGCGCTGGGCGCCGGATGGGCCGCTGCGCGACGGCCCCTTTGGGGCGCGTGTGCCGGAGACGGATGATTTCCTCGACCCAGAGATCGTCATTGTTCCTTTGGTGGCCTTCACCCGGGCGGGGGGGCGGTTGGGCTATGGTGGCGGCTTCTATGACCGCACGTTGGAGAGGCTGCGCGCGCGGCGCGCGACCTTGGCCATCGGATTTGCCTATGGTGCGCAAGAAGCCGAAGCATTGCCGCTGGAGCCGACCGACCAACCCCTCGACCTGATCGTGACCGAACGGGAAGTGATCGAGGGTGCTGGCCGCTCTGCCCCTTGGCGCTGACGCGCCGTCGCCCGAGACGTTTTCGCTAGCAGAATGATGGGTTCTGACTTGCCGTGGCCGTGAGGGCGCACTAGGCCTATGCCATGAAACTTCTCTTTTTGGGTGATGTGATGGGCCGTGCAGGCCGTCAGGCGATCACCGATCACTTGCCCCGGCTGCGCGACCAATGGGACCTCGATTTCGTGGTCGTCAACGGCGAGAACGCAACCTCTGGCATGGGCTTGTCCGGGGCCCATGCCAAAGCCATCCTGGAGGCGGGGGCCGACTGTGTGACGCTCGGCGATCACGCCTTTGACCAGAAAGACATGCTACAGTTCATAGAGCACGAGCCGCGTATCATCCGCCCGCTGAATTTTTCAAAAGCCTCGCCGGGCAAGGGCGCGCGTCTGTTCACCGCACGCGGAGGCAGGACCGTCTTGGTGACCCAAGCTTTGGGGCAGGTTTTTATGAAGCGACCCTTCGATGATCCTTTCTCTGCCCTTGAGACGGTGTTTCGCGCCCACCCTCTGGGCGGCCAGGCAGATGCGATCATCGTGGATTTCCATTGCGAGGCGACGTCGGAAAAGATGGCCATGGGCCACTGGTGTGATGGCCGCGCAAGCCTGATGGTCGGCACCCACACCCATGTGCCCACGGCTGATGCAATGATATTGGCAAAGGGCTGTGCGTACCTGACCGATGCGGGGATGTGCGGTGATTACAACTCGGTGATCGGGATGCAACGGGACGAACCCCTGCGCCGTTTTATCACCGGCATGCCGAAAGAGCGGTTTCAGCCGGCCCTTGGCCCCGCGACCCTGTCTGGCGTTTACGTGGAAACCGGCCCTGATGGCCGCGCCACCCGGATCGAGATGGTGCGCCAGGGCGGATTGTTGAGCCAGACGGGCCCATGACCCGAAGCGCATTGCTGTTTTACACCGGCATCCTGATCTTGCTGGGGGCGGCCTGGGGCATGACGATGCCACTGACCAAGATTGCCGTCAGCACAGGATATAAGCATTTTGGCCTGCTTTTTTGGCAAATGGCGATTGGCACCGTGGTGATGACCGGTGTGGGGCTGTTGCTGGGCAAGCGTCTGCTGTTGGGCCGGGCGCAGATCCGGGTCTATGTCCTAATTGCCTTTATCGGCTCTGTCCTGCCCAATACGGCCAGCTATCAGGCGGCGGTGCACTTGCCGTCAGGCGTGATGTCGATCCTGTTGTCGATGATCCCGATCTGGGCCTTTCCCATTGCGCTTTTCCTTGCTCTGGACCGCTTTGAATGGCGCCGCTTCTGCGGGTTGGCCATGGGATTGGCAGCGGTGCTGATGATCGTGCTGCCCGGGGCGGATATGTCGGGGGGCATTCCAGTATTCTGGGTGTGCATCGGGCTGATTTCCGGTCTGTTCTACGCGTTTGAGGGCAATTATGTGGCGCGGTGGGGCACCGCAGGGTTGGATGCAATCCAGGTGCTCTGGGGTGCTTCCATCGTGGGAACCCTTGTCGCCCTCCCGCTTGCCCTTGGCTCTGGCCAGTGGATCGACCCTGGCCCGCCTTATGGGGCTGCTGATATCGCCCAGGTCATCAGCGCCACGCTGCATGTGATTGCCTATACCGGCTATGTCTGGATTGTGGGCCGGGCCGGGCCTGTCTTTGCGGTACAGATCAGTTACCTTGTCACGCTTTTTGGCATATTCTGGGCCTGGCTGGTCCTGAGCGAGGCCTATCCCGCCACCTTCTGGGGGGCTTTGGGTTTGATGATGATCGGCATGTATATGGTGCAGCCACGCAAAGCATCGCTTGAAGCGGGCGGCATGATCAGGGACAGTGGCCGCTGATCGCGGCAAAACAGGCACGAGCCATGGGATTTTTTGAGCTTTCGCAAACGGGCGACGCGGTGGTGACGTTGACGGTGGTTTTCGTCATGTTCGTCCTATTTCTGCGCGAAAGCTTTCCCACCGAAGTGGTTGCCATCGCCGGGGTCGGCGTTTTGCTGGCACTGGGTGTGCTGCCTTATGACGATGCGCTGACGGTGCTGTCGAACCCGGCGCCGTGGACCATTGCGGCGATGTTTATCATCATGGGTGCGCTGGTGCGCACAGGCGCGTTGGAGGCGTTCACCGGGCTGGCCGACCGACAGGCCCGGACCAATCCGGTGCTGGCGATCGTGATGCTGATGGGCTTTGTGATCTTTGCCTCGGCCATCGTGTCCAACACGCCGGTGGTGGTTGTTATGATCCCGGTCTTTGTCCAGTTGGCCAAGACGCTGGGGGTGTCGCCCTCCAAGCTGTTGATACCGCTGAGCTATGCGGCCATTCTGGGCGGTACTCTGACCCTGATCGGTACCTCGACCAACCTGTTGGTTGACGGGGTTGCCCGTGCCCAGGGCATGGCACCCTTCACCATCTTTGAGGTCACGCCGCTGGGCATTATTCTGGTGGTCTGGGGTATGATCTATTTGCGCTTTTTCGGCCCCATTTTGCTGCCCGATCGGGACAGTATGGCCGGGCTTCTCAGCGACCGCAGCCGCATGAAATTTTTTACTGAAGCCGTGATCCCCCCCGAAAGCAACCTGATCGGGCGCGAAGTGTCTGGTGTGCAGCTTTTCAAGCGGGAAGGCGTGCGTCTGATTGACGTGATCCGGGGGGACCTGTCGCTGCGCCGGAACATGGCGGGGGTTGAGTTGCAGGTAGGAGACCGGGTGATCTTGCGCACGCAGATGACGGAACTCCTGAGCTTGCAACGCAACAAGGAACTCAAACGTCTGGACCAGGTGGGCGCGGTTGAGACGACTACGGTCGAGGTTTTGATCACCCCGGGGTGCCGGATGATCGGCCGGTCACTGGGTGCGATGCGCTTGCGCCGCCGCTATGGGGTTTATCCGCTGGCGGTGCACCGGCGAAACCAGAATATCGGCGTGCAGTTGGATGAACTGGTGGTCCGCGTCGGTGATACGCTTTTGTTGGAGGGCGCCCCCGAGGACATTCAGCGCCTGGCGGCAGACATGGACATGGTGGACGTGGCCAAACCCTCGCAACGCGCCTTTCGCCGGGGCCATGCGCCGGTGGCCCTGCTCACCTTGCTGGCCATTGTGGGGCTCGCGGCAATGGGCGTCGCGCCCATCTTTTTGTTGTCGGTTCTGGCTGTTGCGGTGGTTCTGGTCACACGCTGCATCGACGCGGATGAGGCGTTTTCCTTTGTCGATGGGCGTTTGCTGGCGCTGATCTTTTCCATGCTGGCCATTGGGGCCGCTTTGGAGGCCTCGGGCGCTGTAGCCCTGATCGTGAACGCAGTAGCGCCTGCGCTGCGCCTGTTGCCCCCGTTCCTGATCGTTTGGGCGGTCTATTTGCTGACCTCGGTTTTAACCGAACTGGTCAGCAACAACGCTGTGGCCGTAGTTGTGACACCGATAGCCATCGGCCTCGGCACCGCGCTGGGCATCGACCCGCGCCCGTTGGTGGTCGCCGTGATGGTGGCGGCATCCGCCTCTTTCGCGACGCCCATCGGGTATCAGACAAACATGCTCGTTTACGGCCCCGGCGGGTACAAGTTCACTGATTTCATGCGCGTGGGTATTCCTCTGAACCTGAGCGTGGGGCTGCTGGCATCGGTGGTGATCCCGTTCATCTGGCCGTTGTGAAGGACAGACCTGCGAATTATTGCGAGCCGTATGGTGCAGATGCGTCCGATCCACCTGGCTCAGAGTACTGTTTGAGCACCTTGAGCAAGGTGTTATGCCCTTTCCAAAGCTCGACGCGGTAGTGGTCTTCGCCGTCAAGGCCGTCTTCTGACAGGGTCGCCAGATTGGCTTGGAGTACGCGCACTGCATAGCAGCCGCGTTCCAAAGAAATCTGTTCCGCGTCCGCCAAGTCATCCGTGCAGCCCGCGACAATCAACTGACCAGAAGGGACCTCAATGGAAAATTCAACGACATGATCCCACAAAGCCAAGTCCAAGGTGGGGGGCGTATCAGAAACGACGAGCCTGACCGGAACGTCCATGTTTCGAGCGGTGCTCACAGCAAAACCATGCGCATTTAGGGCAACCCGTGCATATACGGCTGTCTCTGACCAGGCAGCGCCGTCAACGCCATTTGATTGCGCGTCGAAAGCATGAAACTGAAAATAGTCTGGGAAGAGGTCAAATTGCAGGTCGGTCATGTGATAAGGTCTTTTTCTAAAGGTGAAAGGCGTCCATGCCGGTTGGGCCTGCTTTGCGCCTGTCAGGCGATCGCGCCACTGCGCCCGGCTGCGCGTCCCGAGAAAATGCAGCCGCCCAGAAACGTTCCTTCCAGGGCGTTGTAGCCGTGGTATCCGCCACCGCCAAAACCCGCCACTTCGCCCGCTGCAAAGAGGCCCGGCACGGTTTGGCCGTCGGCCCCGATCATCTGGCTGTCGAGGTTGGTGTGCAGCCCGCCCAGCGTTTTGCGCGTCAGGATATGCAGCTTGACCGCAATCAGCGGGCCGTTGGCCGGGTCCAGGAATTTATGCGGTTTTGCTGTGCGCAAAAGCCGGTCGCCCCGATAGTTGCGCGCGGCATGGATTGCCATCATCTGCGCGTCCTTGGAAAACGGATTGTCGATCTGCGCATCGCGTGCCTCGATCTGGGCGCGCAGCTTTGCTACGTCGATCAGGTTGCCGCCTGCCACCTGGTTCATGCCGTTGACCAGTGTGTCGAGGTCGTTGGCAACCACGAAATCCTCACCCTTTTCCTTGAAGGCTTCGACAGGCCCGGTGGCGTTGGCACCGGACAAGATCCTCTGGCGGATCACCTCGGCCCATTTCTTGGACGTCAGATCCGGGTTCTGTTCGGAACCGGAAAGGGCGAATTCCTTTTTGATGACCTTTTGGGTCAGCACGAACCAACTGTAATCATAGCCGGTTTTCAGAATCTCGCGCAGCGTGCCCATGCTGTCAAAGCCGGGCAGGGCAGGGGGCGCAAAGCGGTTGCCTTCCGCGTCAAACCACATCGACGAAGGCCCCGGCAGTATGCGGATGCCGTGGGCGGGCCAGATCGGATCCCAGTTCTTGACCCCTTCGGTGTAGTGCCACATCCGGTCGCCGTTGATAACATGGCCGCCTGCGGCCTCGCTGATCCCGATCATGCGGCCATCCACGTGCGCGGGTACCCCTGCGACCATGTCCTTGGGGGCAGGGCCAAGGCGATCGGTGGGCCAGACCTTGCGAACCATTTCGAAGTTGCCGCCGATGCCACCGGATGTGACGACGACCGAAGGGGCGCGCAGGGCGAAATCGCCAACCACGTCTCGGTTGGTCTTTTGACCGCGCGCTGCGTTGTCATCGGCGAGGACGGTACCGCTGACGCCTTTCGCGGCGCCGTTTTCCATGTCGATCCGGTCGACCTGGTGACGAAATTTGAAGTGAATCAAGCCTGCCGCTTCATGCTCTTCACAGCGCCGGACGAAATGTTCGATGATCCCTGGGCCCGTCCCCCAAGTGATGTGAAAGCGGGGCACGGAATTGCCGTGCCCATCGGCAAAGCCGCCCCCGCGTTCGGCCCAGCCCACCACCGGAAACCAGCGCAGGCCCATAGCATGAAGCCAGGGGCGCATCTCACCAGCGGCAAAGTTGATATAGGCCTCGGCCCATTTGCGGGGCATTGCATCTTCGGGGCGGTCAAACTGGGCGCTGCCCATCCAGTCGCGCAGCGCCAGTGTGCGGCTGTCGCGCACACCCATGCGCCGCTGTTCCGGCGTATCGACCATCAAGAGCCCGCCCAGCGACCAGAACGCCTGTCCACCCAGAAAGCTGCGGGGTTCCTGGTCGAGAATGATCACAGTCTTGCCGCGGTCACCCAATTCGGCGGCTGCAGCGAGGCCAGCAAGCCCCGACCCAACAACAATTGCATCGGCCTGATCCATGTGAGCCTCCTTCATGGGCTAAGCACGTTCATCGTTATCCGATAGGTGTGCAGGAACAAGGCCACGCACACCCTCATCTCCGGGCGCAGGCGTTTTCCGTCACGGAAAACGGCCCGGAAACCGTGTCGGTTTCCGCCGCGCCCGGCTCAGAGCGGCCAAAACACAAGGATAGCGGGGATCGAAACAGCGATGACGATCACCTCAAGCGGCAAGCCGATGCGCCAATAGTCGCCGAACCGGTAGCCACCCGGGCCAAGGATCAGCGTGTTGTTCTTGTGTCCAATGGGGGTGAGAAAGGCAGAAGAGGCAGCCACCGCCACTGCCATGAGGAAGGGGTCGGGCGACACGTCCAGCGCTTGGGCCATCTGAATGCCCACAGGGGCCGCCACAATCGTGGTGGCGGTGTTGTTCAACACGTCTGACAAGCTCATCGTCACCACCATTAGCACCGTCAGGACGGCCCATGCAGGCAGGCCCGCCGTCAAAGCGACCAGCCAACCCGAGATCAGCTCGGTTCCGCCCGAGCTTTCCAATGCCGCGCCCAGCGGGATCATCGAGCCCAGGAGCACCACCACGGGCCATTCGATGTGAGTGTAGAGTTCCGCGAGCGGAACGATTTTGGACAGCACATAGGCCACCACAACCAGCCCCAGCGCCACCGGCAGATAGAGCAGCCCGACGCTGGCCGCCAGCACGGCCGCCGCAAAGAGACCAATGGCCAGCCAGACCTTGTCATCCGCCGTTACGGCTAGGCCCCGTTCGGCCAATGGCAAACAGCCCAGCCACCCTGTTACTTCGGGCCCTGTGTCGCGTGGCACCAGCAATAGCAGGATGTCGCCGGTGCGGATCGGTGTCTTGCGGATCTGGTGGGTGATCTTGCGCCCCTGCCGCGAGATGCCCATGAGCACCGTGGATTGCCGCCAGGACAGGCCCACGCTTTGCGCGGTTCGGTCCACCAGGCGGGAGTTCTCCGTGACCACCACTTCGATGATCTCGACACCGTCACCGCCCGCTTTGAGTTGTTCTTCGCGTTTGGCGTCGGCCACTGCCAGACCGGTTGCGGCGCGAAACTCGTCCAGCGCGTCAGGCGTCGCCTCTAGCACCAGAGCATCGTCCACTTTCAGAAGCGTGTTCTGGCTGCGCCCATAGCGCCTTTTGCCGTCGCGGATCAGGCCGATCAGGGCCACGTCAGCGCGGTCCGCTTCGTCCTGCAACGCGCCCAGCCGTGTACCGATCAGTTTTGAGCCTTCGGCCACTGTCAACTCGGCGATGTATTCCGACATGTCCTCAAGTTCGGTCGTGGCGTCACCCCGCGCGGGGATCAAACGCCACCCGATCAAAGCGACGAAGGTCAGTCCGGCGATGGCCGCGATCCCGCCCACGGGGGCAAAGTCGAACATCTTGAACGGCTCGCCCAGGCTGTCCTGCCGGATTGTGGCAATGATGATATTGGGTGGCGTGCCGATCAACGTGACCATGCCGCCAAGGATCGTGGCAAAGCTGAGCGGCATGAGGCTGAGGCCCGGGCTGCGCCCGGCTTTGCGTGCCGTTTGCACATCAACGGGCATCAGCAGCGCAAGGGCCGCCACATTGTTCATGAATGCGGACAGGACACCACCCACAGCCCCCATCAAGGCGATATGGCTGCCCAAGCCCCGGCTGGCATCCACCAGCGTCCGCGTGATCAAAAACACGGCCCCCGAGCGTACCAAACCGGCGGAAACAACAAGAACAAGCGCCACCACCAGCGTAGCGGGATGCCCAAATCCGGAAAAGGCATCTTTGGTTGGAACCACCCCCAGCACCACACCAATCATGAGGGCGGAAAAGGCAACGATGTCATAGCGAAACTTGCCCCAGAGCAAGAAGCCAAACACAAGCGCAAAGAGCGAAAAGAGGATGATCTGGTCAATAGTCATGCGTCACCCTAGGCACGTGCGTGTGCCGGGGCCAGCGGGATTTTGGCCAGTGAGGCTTTTCCATTTGCGGCTCTGCCCCCGGCCTGTGGCTGCCGCCGGAACTTGTCGGAACGCGGATGCGGACCCGTCAGCTCAGCGTGATCTGGCGTTTGGTCGGGGTGCTCCAATCCACGTGAGGGCCCTTGGGCACAATGCCCAGCGGGTTGCGCAATTCGGAGGGCGAGAAATAGCCAGCCTTGTAAATCTCGGGTTTGACCGTTTCGGCGATGCCGGGGATGTTGTGCAGCGCGCGGGCGTAATCCCAAAGGTTTGGACAGTCGCTGAGCTTGGCGAGGTTACACTTGAACGCGTAGTGATAGGCCACGTCAAAACGTGCCAGCGTGGGAAAGAGCCGCAGGTCGGCCTCGGTCAGCTGTTCACCCACAAGCGTTTTGTGTTGCTCCAGATGGTTCTCGACCTTTTCCATTGCAGCAAAAAGGTCAGTGACAGCACTGTCATAGGCCTCTTGCGTGCGTGCGAAACCGGCGCGGTAGACGCCATTGTTGATCTGCGTGTGGATCATTGTGTTCCAGTGATCGATGTCCGCCAAATGGGCCTGCGGCACCAGCCGTCCTGCGGGATCAAACTCTTGGGCAAGCATCCGCACGATATCGGCGCTTTCGTTGGACACGATCTGTTGCGAGTTTTTGTCCCACAGAACGGGCACCGTGATCCGCCCGGTATAGGCAGGCCTTTGGCGCGCATAGACTTGATGCACGGCATTGGCCCTGAGCAACCCATCGCCATAGGGGCCGCTCGCGTCAAACACCCAGCCCTCTGCCGTACGTCGCGGCTTGGCGATGCTGACAGATATGGCGTCCTCCAGCCCTAGGACCGCGCGCACCAAAAGCGTGCGATGCGCCCAGGGGCAATTCCACGCCACAAAGAGGTGGTAGCGCCCTGAATCGGGAGTGAACGGCCCATCCGCTGTGATCCAGTGGCGCAGCGTCGATTTGGCCCGCTCGTATGCCCCGTGCGCCGTGGTGTCGGGGCCGGGGTCGTCGTGCTGGTAGTGGCCGTTGATCATCACGCCCATTTTCTTGTCCTTCGGTATGCGTCCGCGCAATCCTAGCGCGCGTATGACCGACCTTCATCTGTCGTCTGCGCGCGTGCCCTCTGCGCCGGTGCACAGGTGCGGGGCGGGCTTGCCCCCGGTGGCGCCCTTGGCCTATAGCCGTGCGCAATCGCATATGCATTCAGCACGACAGGAGACCTCCCATGGCAGGCCATTCAAAATGGGCGAACATCCAGCACCGCAAGGGACGCCAGGACAAGATCCGCGCCAAGCTTTTCTCCAAAATGTCAAAGGAGATCACGGTGGCCGCAAAGATGGGCGACCCTGATCCCGACAAGAACCCGCGTCTGCGTCTGGCCGTGAAGGAGGCCAAGTCAAATTCTGTGCCCAAGGACGTGATCGACCGCGCGATCAAAAAATCCCAGGCGGGCGACGGGGATGATTACGAGGAAATCCGCTATGAGGGCTACGGCCCCAATGGCGTGGCTGTCATCGTCGAGGCGATGACGGACAATCGCAACCGGACGGCCTCAACCGTGCGCTCGACCTTCACCAAAAACGGCGGAAATCTGGGCGAGACGGGCAGTGTAGGCTTCATGTTCGACCGCAAGGGGGCGGTGAGCTATCCCGTCGAAGTCGGCGACGCAGATACCGTCATGATGGCAGCCATCGAGGCCGGGGCTGAAGACGTGGAAAGCACCGAGGACGGTCATGTGATCTGGTGTGCCGATACCGATCTCAATGACGTGTCCAACGCGCTGGAGGCCGAATTGGGTGAATCCGAGTCGACCAAGCTGGTCTGGCGCCCCACAACCACAACCGAGATGGACCTCGAGGGGATGGAAAAGCTGATGAAGCTGGTGGATGCCCTTGAGGATGATGACGACGTTCAGCAGGTCACGACCAACTTTGAAGCCAGCGACGAGGTCATGGCGCAGCTTGACGGGTAACGCCGTCTGAAAAGCAAAACGCCGCCCCTTCGCCGAGGGCGGCGCTCAAATTGGGCCTTTGGGACCAGAGCCTAGAAGAACAGCTGCCGTGCCGCCTGGCTCCAGCTGGAGGCCACCGGGGCACCCGCCATCGGCGTTTGCCGCCGCAGACGCCGCATCAACCCCTTGAGGTTGTTCAGACGCGTGCGCGCGGCACTGCCACCTGCTCGGCTTTGTACCGACAAAATCTTTTCCTGCGTCTGCAGGGCTGTTTCAATCAGGTCGAGGTCCTGTTGGGTCAAATCAACGCTGTGTGTCTCGTCGCGCATCGGAGTGCATCCTTGTTCTTCTTGACCAGCATATGGGTATTGATAACTGATACGCCAATCATCTCGGTTCAGATCACCGTGATAATTTGAACAGTTGCCAATACCTGGCAGCAGCCGGAGCGCCGGTATGTCAAAAACCTATGTACGGCTCAACCGGATTGCGCCCTGCATCTGTGCAAGGCTGATGTGCAAAAAACGTATAGCTCTGAGCAGGTTGGCCACAATTGTCCGCCCTAATCCTTGCCCGCCTTAATTGCCATTCCCCCGGATCCCGGATTTCGGCGCGATCCCGCTTGCACCTGAACGCCACATGGGCCTTGATGTGCCTATGACGGCTTCCCCCTCCAAACCCCTCGTGGGCATCTTCTGGATGTTGGTCACGGGCCTGTGTTTTGTGGCCGTGACCGCCCTGGTCAAATATATGGGGCCACGCGTGCCCCCGGCTGAGGCGGCCTTTCTGCGCTATTTGCTGGGTCTGGTGTTCCTGCTCCCCATGTTGCCCGCAGTGCGGGAGGCGCATCTGACAGCGCGGCAATGGAAGCTCTTTACCTTGCGGGGTGTGTTTCATTCGGGCGGAGTGATCTTGTGGTTCTACGCAATGACGCGCATCCCGATCGCCGAAGTCACTGCGATGAACTACCTCGCGCCCGTCTATGTCAGTGTCGGTGCGGCCCTCTTTCTGGGCGAAAAACTGGCCATGCGTCGGATTGCGGCAATTGCCGTGGCGCTGATCGGGACCGCTGTGATCTTGCGGCCCGGTTTTCGCGAGGTTGAAACCGGCCACATCGCGATGCTGTTCTGCGCGGTGACCTTTGCGGGCTCTTATTTGCTGGCCAAGATCATGGCGGACGAGGCCAAACCAGCAGTCGTCGTGGCGATGCTGTCGATCTTTGTGACCATTGGCTTGGCGCCTTTTGCGCTGGCCGATTGGGTGACGCCAAGCTGGGGCGATCTGGGGCTTTTGTTTGCCGTTGCCTGCTTTGCCACGGCGGGGCACTACACGATGACGATGGCCTTTGCCGCCGCCCCTGTGACCGTGACCCAACCGATCACGTTCTTGCAGTTGGTTTGGGCGGTGCTTTTGGGCGCTTTGGTATTTGCCGAGCCTGTGGACATCTGGGTGATCTTGGGTGGGGGGCTGATTCTGGCCTCTGTCACCTTCATCACCTGGCGCGAGGCGGTGCTGAAACGCGCACCAATCACGCCGCCGACCCCCGCGACAAAGATGTGATGCACCGCCTCCAATTTTTCTTGATTGACTGATCAATAAAAAACAATCAGGTTGCCCGACGTCTTGAAACGGAGGGCTCCCGTGCCAAAGCTGGGAATGGAACCGATACGCCGCGCTGCATTGGTCGAGGCGACGATTGCCGAAATCGGTGCCGCAGGATCATTGGATGTGACCGTCGGGCAGATCGCCAAGAGAGCGGGTATGTCCACGGCTCTTGCGCACCACTATTTTGGCGGCAAGGATCAGATTTTCCTGGCTGCCATGCGCCAGATTCTGCGCCAGTTCGGGGCCGAGGTGGTCATCGGCCTGCGCGCTGCCCGCACGCCCCGTAAGAGGGCCGAAGCGCTGATCGCGGCCAGCTTTGCGCCCTCCTGCTTTGATCCGGCCACCGTCAGCGCCTGGATGACGCTCTATGCCCAGGCCACGACACAGGCTGAAACCCACCGCCTCTTGCGGCTCTACCAGCGGCGTTTGCATGCAAACCTGACCCATGCCCTGCGACCACTGAGTGCCACGCCCCGGGCGGATGCGGAACTGTTAGCGGCCCTGATTGACGGGCTCTATCTGCGCGCAGCCCTGGCCGTGGACATTGATGCAGGTACGGCGGAAAAAACTGCACTGCGCACCCTTGATACGCTGATTGGAGCACGCGCATGATCCGGCCCAATATCCTGATATTCATGGTGGATCAGCTAAACGGTACCCTCTTTCCCGACGGGCCTGCCGACTGGTTGCACGCGCCCAACCTGAAAAAGCTGGCCGCACGCTCCACCCGGTTTTCCAATGCCTACACTGCCTCGCCGCTTTGCGCGCCGGGGCGGGCGGCCTTCATGTCGGGGCAGTTGCCAAGTGCCACGGGCGTCTATGACAATGCGGCTGAATTTGCCTCTTCGATCCCCACTTACGCCCACCACCTGCGCCGGGCCGGCTATCAAACCTGCCTCGCGGGAAAGATGCACTTTGTCGGCCCCGATCAGCTGCACGGGTTTGAAGAACGGCTGACCACCGACGTCTATCCCCCTGACTTCGGCTGGACGCCCGATTACCGTAAACCGGGTGAGAGGATCGACTGGTGGTATCACAACATGGGGTCTGTCACCGGGTCGGGTGTGGCCGAGATCACCAACCAACTCGAATATGATGACGAGGTGGCCTATCACGCCACGCGCAAGGTCTATGATCTTGGGCGGGGTCACGACACACGGCCCTGGTGTCTGACAGTCAGTTTCACGCATCCGCATGATCCCTATGTGGCGCGCAAGAAGTACTGGGACCTTTACGAGGGTTGCGATCATCTGATGCCACAGGTGGAGCCAATCCCGTACGAAGAACAGGACGCCCATTCGCAACGCATTCTCGATGCGAATGACCGCGATAACTTCACGATTTTGGATGAGGATATCCGCCGCTCGCGCCGTGCCTATTTCGCCAATATCTCCTACATCGACGACAAGATCGGTGAGGTCATGCAGGCGCTTGAGGCGACGCGCCAAGAGGCGATCATCCTCTTTGTCTCGGACCACGGCGATATGCTGGGCGAGCGTGGGTTGTGGTTCAAGATGTCCTTTTTTGAAGGGTCAGCGCGCGTACCGATGATGATCAGCGCGCCCCAGATGGAACCGGGCTTGGTCACCGATCCGGTCAGCAATATCGACATTTGCCCAACGCTTTGTGACCTCGCAGGCGTCGACATTTCAGAGATCGCCCCGTGGACGACTGGCCAAAGCGTTGTGCCGCAAGGGCAGGGCGTGGAACGCACCGAACCCGTTGCCATGGAATACGCGGCAGAGGCGTCCTACGCGCCGATGGTATCGCTGCGGTACGGCAAGTGGAAATACAATCGTTGTGCGTTGGACCCCGATCAGCTTTTCGACCTCGACGCTGATCCACACGAGCTGACGAACCTTGCGGACGTACCTGCACATCAGGGCACCCTTGACCAGTTACGGGCAAAATCCGAGGCGCGGTGGAATCTTGATCAGTTCGACGCGGATGTCCGGATCAGTCAGGCAAGGCGCTGGGTCGTCTACGAGGCGCTGCGCGAGGGGGGATACTATCCCTGGGACTATCAGCCCCTGCAAAAAGCGTCCGAACGCTACATGCGCAACCACATGGACCTCAACGTGCTTGAGGAAAACCAACGCTTCCCCCGAGGCGAATAACCCTTTCATTGTTCCAAAAATACTCCCGCCGGAGGCGATCATGACCTATCCAACCCAACCCACGGCCAGCCATTTCATCGGTGGCCGATATGTCGAAGATACGGATGGAACACCCATCGACGTGATCTACCCCGCCACGGGCGCGGTGATCGGCAAAGTACATTCCGCCACGCCTGCAATCATCGAACAGGCGCTGGCCTCCGCCCGGGGCGCGCAAGCGGCATGGGCGGCGATGACCGGTACCGAACGGGGTCGTATCCTGCGCCGCGCGGCCGACATCATGCGCGAACGCAATCATGAGCTGTCCGTGCTGGAAACCTACGACACCGGCAAACCTTACCAGGAAACCAGCGTTGTGGATGCCACAAGCGGGGCGGATGCGCTGGAGTATTTCGGCGGTATGGCCGCAACCCTGACGGGTGAGCATATCCAACTTGGCGAAGACTGGATCTATACCCGCCGCGAGGCGCTGGGCGTGTGCGTCGGCATCGGGGCCTGGAATTACCCCACCCAGATCGCGTCCTGGAAGGGCGCGCCTGCGCTGGCCTGCGGCAACACGATGGTGTTCAAGCCGTCCGAAACAACGCCGCTTTGCGCGTTGAAGGTGGCGGAAATCCTGCATGAGGCGGGCGCACCTGCAGGCGTTTACAACGTCATTCAGGGCCTGGGCGACGTGGGGGCTGCGTTGGTCAGCCACCCAGACGTGGACAAGGTGTCGTTGACCGGATCGGTGCCCACCGGGCGCAAAGTCTATGCCGCCGCTGCGGCGGGCATCAAGCACGTGACCATGGAACTGGGGGGCAAATCTCCCATGATTGTGTTCGAGGATGCGGAGATTGAAAACGCAGTTTCGGGCGCGATTCTGGGCAACTTCTACTCCTCGGGTCAGGTCTGTTCCAACGGCACCCGCGTTTTTGTCCATACCGACATCAAAGAGGCGTTTCTGACCCGGCTGTCCGAACGTCTGGCCACCGCCGTAATTGGAGACCCCCAAGATCCCGAGACCAGCTTTGGGCCCATGGTCAGTGCCCGGCAGATGGAGATCGTGCAAAGCTATATCGCCAAGGGCGTGGCCGAAGGGGCACGGCTTGTCTATGGCGGCAAACGTCTGGATCGGGACGGCTACTACCTTGAGCCCACCGTTTTTGCCGATGTGACCGACGACATGACCATAGCGCGCGAAGAGATTTTTGGCCCCGTCATGGCCGTGCTGGATTTCGAGGACGAGGCAGATGTGATGGCGCGTGCCAATGACACGGAATTTGGCTTGGCTGCGGGTGTGTTCACCCGCGATCTGAGCCGCGCCCATCGTGTGGCCGCCGGGTTTGAAGCGGGCACCTGTTATATCAACACCTATAACGATGCCCCGGTCGAGGCGCCCTTTGGCGGGTCCAAACAGTCGGGTGTGGGCCGCGAAAACTCCAAGGCGGCGATCCATCATTATAGTCAATTGAAGTCGGTTTATGTGCGCATGGGCGATGTCGAGGCCCCATTCTGAGAGGTCGGAACGCCCTTTTTGAAGCGTTCCCGCCCACCCACCCCACGCTCCAAAAAGGGCGTTGTGACCCGCGCAGCAGCGGTTTTGATTTTCGACTGAGGATGGCTGCGGCGCAACACCCCGCGCCGCGCGGCATCCGTGACAGGTGAGATATGGAAGCAGATTTTGTGATTGTCGGCGCAGGCAGCGCGGGCTGCGCCGTGGCCTACCGCTTGGCCGAGGCGGGGGAATCGGTGTTGGTGATTGAGCATGGGGGCACAGATGCAGGCCCCTTCATCCAGATGCCCGCGGCCCTGAGCTATCCCATGAACATGAAGCAATATGATTGGGGCTACACATCCGAGCCTGAGCCCCATCTGGGCAATCGGCGTCTGGCCTGTCCCCGCGGTAAGGTCATTGGCGGATCATCCTCCATCAACGGGATGGTATATGTGCGCGGCCACGCCATGGATTTCGACCATTGGGCCGAGGCAGGGGCCGATGGATGGTCCTATGCGGATGTATTGCCCTATTACAAGCGGATGGAAAGCTGGGATGATGGCGGGCACGGGGGCGACCCGGCCTGGCGCGGCACCAACGGCCCGCTGCATGTGACTCGTGGGCCGCGCGACAATCCCCTGTTCTCCGCCTTTGTCGAGGCGGGTCGGCAAGCGGGTTATGAAGTCACCGATGACTACAACGGACAAAAGCAGGAAGGGTTTGGCCCGTTCGAGCAGACCGTGCACAAGGGCGTGCGGTGGTCGGCGGCCAACGCCTATCTGAAACCCGCTTTGAAGCGCGAGAATTGCGGCCTGATCCGTGGGCTTGTCGAGCGCGTTATTATTAAGGAGGGTCGTGCCGTTGGTGTGGCTCTGGCCGGGGGAAAGACCGTGCGCGCGCGGCGCGAGGTCATCCTGGCGGCCTCTTCGATCAACTCGCCCAAAATCCTGATGCTGTCCGGCATTGGCCCGGCGGACCATCTGGCCCAGCACGGGATCGACGTTGTGGCAGACCGGCCCGGCGTGGGTGCAAACCTGCAAGACCACCTTGAGATGTATATCCAAATGGCTTCCAAACAGCCCATTACGCTCTACAAGCACTGGAACCTGCTGTCCAAGGCGGTGATCGGGGCGCAGTGGCTCTTTACCGGCAAGGGGCTTGGGGCCTCGAACCAGTTCGAAAGCTGCGGTTTTATCCGCAGTCAGGCAGGCGTGCCGTATCCTGACATACAATACCATTTCCTGCCCATTGCCGTGCGCTATGACGGCAAGGCCTCGGCTGAGGGGCACGGGTTTCAGGCCCATACCGGGCCAATGCGTTCGCCGTCGCGCGGGTCGGTGACCCTGCGGTCGGGCGATCCCAAGGATGATCCGTTGATCCGCTTCAATTACATGAGCACTGAGCAGGATTGGGAAGACTTCCGACGCTGCATTCGGCTGACCCGCGAAATCTTTGCCCAAGAGGCGTTTGAGCCTTTTGTGAAACACGAGATCCAGCCGGGCGCTGCGGCGCAATCCGATGCGGAATTGGATGATGTGATCCGCGAACATGCCGAGAGCGCTTACCACCCCTGCGGCACCTGCCGCATGGGGCGGGCCGATGACCCTCAGGCGGTTGTGGACCCGCAGGGCCGTGTGATCGGTGTGGACGCCTTGCGCGTTGTGGACAGTTCGGTGTTTCCGCGGATTACCAATGGCAACCTGAACGCCCCTTCGATCATGATGGGCGAAAAGATGAGCGATCATATTCTGGGTCGCGATCCTCTGGCGCGCAGCAATGATCAGCCTTGGATTCATCCTGACTGGGAAACTGCGCAACGTTAATCATGGCGCGCGAAATCGTTTGAAATCTTAACGACGCTTCCCCACATTAAGGAAATGTTAAGAGTTTGTTGCGTTTTCGTTCTGGTCCTGTGGCCCGGTTTTGCCACAGCCCAGATATCTGGCCACGTCCGCGTGATTGATGGGGATACCATCGATGTCGGGGACTTACGGATACGTTTGCACGCCATCGACGCGCCCGAAATGGACCAGACCTGCGAAACCGAGCTCGGGATCGCCTTTGGTTGCGGCGCATGGGTGGCCGCGCAGATCCGCGAGCGGTTTGAGGGCGCGCATGCCACCTGCACAGCGCGTGACGTCGACCGGTATGACCGCATCGTCGCGACCTGCGAAGTGTCTGGTGCAGATATGGGTGAGGCGATCGTAGCTCAGGGCTGGGCCTTTGCGTTTCGGCGCTATGGCATGGATTATGATCTGACCGAAAAGGCCGCCTTCGTGAATGGGCAGGGCCTGCATGGGCTCCGGGTACAATCGCCCGCCGCGTTTCGGGCGATGCGGGTCAAGGGCCGCGTACCGGTTGATCCAGATTGCGTGATCAAGGGCAATATCTCGAACAACGGTCGGATTTTTCACGTGCCCGGTCAGGAGTTCTATGACCGCACGGGGATCAACGAGAGGCGGGGGGAGCGTTGGTTTTGTTCAACCGCAGAGGCGCAAAACGCAGGGTGGCGCGCGGCCAGACGGTAGCATGGCGCAGGACACCTGCGCCTTAGAGGGTGATTGGACGCGTCAGGCACATCTTGATCGGTCCCGCCTCAATTCACCGCATAGGGCAGTACATCGCGGGTGTCTGGATCAACCGACAATTGACGCTCCAGCGGCGGGACAGAGCGTTGGTGGCAGGTCTTCCGCTCGCAAATCCGGCAAGATATCCCGATGGGCTCAAAGGCTTCGGCTCGACCCACGTCCATCCCGTCGGCATAAACCAGATTTGGCGCGTGCTTTACCTCGCAACCCAATGCGATCGCATAGCGACGCGTGGGCGCGCCAAAGCGGCCTGCCGCCTTGGATACGTCCCGCGCCAGACTGACATATCGAACACCGTCCGGCGTTTCGGCCAGCTGACGTAAGAATTGTCCGGGTTGTTCAAAGGCCCGATGCACATTCCAGAGCGGACAGGCCCCGCCGAACCGCGCAAATTGCAGCCGCGTGGCCGAGTGCCGCTTGGTGATTGTGCCTGCCTGATCAACCCGGACAAAGAAGAACGGGATGCCTTTCGCCCCGGGACGTTGCAATGTCGACAGCCTGTGGCACACCTGTTCGATGGATGCGCCAAAGCTGGTGGCGAGCCTTTCCAGATCGTGCCGTGTATCTTGGGCTGCTTGCAGGAACGGGCCATAGGGCATGAGGGTCGCGCCTGCGAAATAGTTGGCAAGACCGATCTTGGCGATGGCGCGGGCCTCGTTTGTTTGAAATCGGGCGAGGTCGAGCGTTGCTTCGAGCAGAGCGTTCTGGCGGATCAGGGCCACTTGCAAAAGCATCTGAAAGGTCTGGCTTTCATGAGCGGCGCGGGTGGAAATATGGAGGACTTTCGCTGCGCTATCATAGCGGCGCAGCGTGTCGATGTCGTCAAAAGCAACCTTCACGCCTGCGTTTGACAGCGCCGATACCGCTCCAACACGAATGTTGCCATGACGCCCCTCGGCGGTGGCAAAGTGTTCGGCGGCGCGATCTACTGCGTCGATGTAGTTGTCGCAGTAATGAAAGAAGTCCCGCACCTCTTCCCAGGGGCTGGGCCGCGCGCGCGCGTCCTCGCGACCCAGAGCCTCATCAAGAGAGGCCAGGCGTTCGTGGGTCTGGCGGTAGCTGCGGTGCAATTCCAGAAAGGCATGCGCCAATGCCGGCGCGTTCGAGGCGGCCAATCGAAGGTCGGCCATGGGGGGCATATCCCCCGAAAACACGGGATCGGCAAGCGCTTCGCGCATGTCCGACACCAGACGCTCGCCATCGCCGGAACTCAATTCGGTCACGTCCAGCCCGAATTCCTGTGCCAGGCTCAACACCACCGAGGTACTCACCGGCCGATTGTTGTTTTCCATCTGGTTGAGATAGGGCAGGGACACGCCCAGCTTTGCGGCAAAGTCCTTTTGGGTCAGGCCAATGCGTGTGCGGACCTCGCGCAGTTTCGCCCCGGCATAGAGTTTAGGTGCCGCCATCCGAATCCTATTTTGCAAGTTTGCAGTTCGGGCAGGGTAGGTTTGCAAAGCCGGGCGCGCAACCCTCAGGCGAGCCGCAGGCGCCGTTCACGCCGATAGACGGCCGCAATGGCCAAGAGGGCACAAATCCCTGTAACGCACATGATCAAGAGCAAGGGGAAGGCCCCCGTCTCAGGGGTCAAGAGGAACCCGGCCAAGGCCGAAAGTGCCGCGCCGCCGCCGATCATGATCGCCCCGCCGAGGCCGGATGCAGTGCCCGCCAGATGCGGGCGCACCGACAACATGCCCGCGGTCGCGTTGGGGATCACCATGCCGTTGCCCAGTCCCACAAATGTCATCATCCCGAAAAAGCTGAGTGGCGTGCCAAGCCCCGCGACGAAGATCATCAAGGACGAGAACGTGCCAATCCCGTTTGCCAGCGATCCCCACAAGACCATACGGTTCACGCCAAACCGAGTGGCGTACCGCCCGCTGAGGAAGTTGCCGACAAAATATCCCACCGCAGGTGCACCAAAGTAGAAGCCAAGCACAGCGGGCGACATGCCAAACACTTCGGTGCCGACAAAGGGCGCGCCACCGAGATAGGCAAAGAACGAGCCTGAGCAGAACGCTGCTGCGAGCGAGTACCCCCAAAAACGCGGTGAGCGTAGCAACTCGGGGTATTCGCGGAACTGCCCAATCAGCGA
The DNA here is from genome assembly GCF_947503705.1 of uncultured Tateyamaria sp. GTDB lineage: Bacteria > Pseudomonadota > Alphaproteobacteria > Rhodobacterales > Rhodobacteraceae > Tateyamaria. Next base: position 105,421 of record NZ_CANNES010000003.1, read on the forward strand.
TTTGGATGACGGACGCGCCGTTTCGCCCACGTCCGAGTAAACGAGCCACAGCAGCAAGCCGCCACAGAGGAAAAAGAACCAAAAGACCGATTTCCAACCCAGTGCCTCGTCCAACAGACCGCCCAATCCGGGCGAGATCATGGGCACAACCGCCATCCCCATGGTCACGTAGCCAATCATGGAGGCCGACTGTTCCTGGTCATAGAGATCCCGAATGATGGCCCGGCTCAGCACCATGGCCACGGCGATGATCGCCTGGCACATCCGGAAGAACAGGAATATCTCAGCAGTAGGCGCAAAGATGCAACCCAAAGTGGCCAGCATGAAGAGGCCGATGCCCCACATCAAAACCTTGCGTCGCCCAAGATTGTCAGAGACCGGCCCAATCACGGTCTGCATGATGGCTGAAACCGCAAGATAAAGCGCCACAGATAGCTGCATCAGCTGATATTGCGTGTCGAAATACTCGGTCATGTTCGGCAAGCTGGGCAGGAACATGTTCATGACCATCGCCGAGATACCTGCGAGCAGGATCAGCGTAATGATATGTGGTGGTGTTGTGCGGTCCAGAAACCGGACCTTGATGTCAGCGCTCATGCACATGGCGTATGCCTCAGGTTGTGCGCTGTCCAGTGCATGCATGCACAGGGGGTCGTGCTTTGCATATTTGCAGTTTGCAAAAGCGTATCTGCATAGGGTTTGCAAATATGCTCAATGGCCATTCCCGCAAGCGCATTCCGTCTATATGCTGGCCCAAACCATCAGCGGGGCGACCATGAAAGATATCTTGACCGAACTTGAGGCGCGACGCGCCGGCGCACGTCTGGGCGGCGGGCAAAAACGGATCGACGCACAGCATGGTCGCGGCAAGCTGACCGCGCGCGAGCGTATCGAACTGCTGCTGGACGAGGACTCGTTCGAAGAATTCGATATGTTTGTCACCCACCGCTGCACTGATTTCGGGATGGAGGAGCAAAAACCCGCAGGCGACGGTGTGGTTACAGGATGGGGCACCATCAATGGGCGTATGGTCTATGTGTTCAGCCAGGACTTTACCGTGCTTGGCGGGTCGGTGTCGGCCACACACGCCTCCAAGATCTGCAAGATCATGGATATGGCGGTCGAGAACGGCGCGCCGGTTATTGGTATCAACGACTCCGGTGGCGCGCGTATTCAGGAAGGTGTCGACAGCTTGGCGGGCTATGGCGAGGTGTTCCAGCGCAACGTGATTGCCTCGGGCGTCGTGCCACAGATCAGCGTTATCATGGGCCCCTGTGCGGGTGGTGCCGTCTACAGCCCAGCGATGACCGACTTCATCTTTATGGTCAAAGACAGCTCTTACATGTTCGTGACCGGCCCCGACGTGGTCAAGACAGTGACCAACGAACAGGTCACCGCTGAAGAGTTGGGCGGGGCCACGACCCATACCCGCAAATCCTCCGTGGCCGACGCCGCGTTTGAAAACGATGTTGAGGCGCTGGCTGAGGTCCGCCGCCTCGTTGACTTCCTACCCGCGAACAATCGCGAAAATCCGCCTGTTCGTCCATTCTTTGACGAGCCGAACCGCGTGGAAACCAGCCTCGACACCCTGATCCCCGACAACCCCAACAGCCCTTACGACATGAAAGAGCTGATTACCAAGCTGGCGGATGAGGGCGATTTCTACGAACTGCAGGAAGAGTTTGCCAAGAACATCATCACAGGGTTCATCCGTCTAGAGGGACAGACCGTGGGTGTCGTGGCGAACCAGCCCATGGTCCTGGCGGGCGTTCTGGACATCGACAGCGCGCGCAAGGCCGCCCGTTTTGTCCGCTTCTGCGACTGTTTTGACATCCCGATCCTGACACTGATCGACGTGCCCGGGTTTCTGCCCGGCACCACGCAGGAATATGGCGGCGTGATCAAGCACGGGGCCAAGCTGCTCTTTGCCTATGCCGAGGCGACGGTGCCCAAAGTGACGGTGATCACCCGCAAAGCCTATGGCGGTGCCTATGTTGTGATGGCCTCCAAGCATCTGCGCGCCGATTTCAATTATGCCTGGCCCACGGCCGAGATTGCGGTGATGGGTGCCAAAGGTGCGACCGAAATCATCCACCGCGCCGACCTTGGTGATGCCGAAAAAATCGCACAGCACACGGCGGATTACGAGGACCGGTTCGCGAACCCCTTTGTGGCTGCTGAACGCGGGTTCATCGACGAGGTGATCCAGCCGCGATCCACGCGTAAACGGGTCAGTCGGGCCTTTGCATCGCTGCGGAAAAAATCGGCGAAGATGCCATGGAAAAAGCATGACAATATTCCGTTGTGATGTCCGTTCAGCGCCCTGAAAAGACCGTCATCTGGGAGAGTATCGTGAGAGTTTTAGCCGTTATTCTATTTATGATCTGTGCGTTGCCTGCGGTTGCCCAACAAGAGCGGGAATGTCGCGGCAAACAACCATTTGACCTTGGGGACGGGGTATCAGGGTGTTTGCTGGATGTCGGGACAAACGAGATCAGTACTACGCGTACCCGTGATGACGGCGCGAGTTCTTCGACACGCGATAACGTCGCGGGACAGATCCGAGTCCTGATGTTTGGTGCCCACGACAGCTCCAGGCGTGTCATAAACAGGCGGATCACGGCAGTGTGCAATGCGTTCTTACCGACATTGCAGACAGAACTTGTGGGCGCGAGTTTTCACCAAGTTGTCGTGGTAATGATTTGGCCGCGTGTCGCCAACACCGGCACATTCGTGCCTGTGGAGCAGTCCAAAGTAGACGTCCAAGCGGCCTATAGCAGCGCAAGATGTCGTGGCGTGAGACACTTCGGATAAGGATTGAGCCAGACCAGCATCCATGTGGACCGGTTCCATCGGCATGTGGATGCACCGGCAAAGAAAGACTGTTGCAAATGCCTGACTTCCACCTCCTCTCAAACGGCCCTCGCCCTGTCGCGCCATTCTCCCATGCCGTGGAAACGGACGGCTGGGTGATCCTGACCGGGCAGATGCCGACCGATCCGGAAGCCCCCGATGCGCCGCTTCCCGAGGGCGTCGCGGCGCAGACGCGCCGCGTTATGGACAATCTGGAGCTTATCCTGAACGGCCTTGGCCTCGACCTGAGCCATGTCTTGCAATGCCGTGCGTATTTGACGGAGTTCGAGCGGGACTATGCGGCCTTTAATGAGACCTATCAGACCTACTTTCCCGAAGATCGCCGCCCCGCCCGCACCACCATCGGCGTGACCGCCCTCGCGGTCGGCGCGCTGGTTGAAATCGACTGCATCGCAAAGCGCCCGACATGAGCAACGGTTGGCATATCATCCAAAGCGAGGGCAGCCTGACCCTGTCGCGCCGCCTGCCGCCGCGCTTTGATTTTGCCGTGCAGACTGAGCTTCCTCAGGGCAATCCACGCCGTCTGGCCCATCAAATCCGCCAAGATCTTTGGCGGGCGCTGCAAGACGTCCGAGGGTTCTCGCCAGTGGTGCAACTGGATCAGACGCCCGGGGGCTGGACCGTAACGGCTGGTGGACGCGCCTCGGGCAAGATCGCGGCCGCAATCCAGGCCAAGGCCAATGCAGTCCTTGAACACCCAGGCAACCGTGCCCGGTGGCTGCGCCATGCAAGGATCACGCCATGAGCCTTTGGAAAAACCAGTCTTTCACAATCGCCCATGCCGATGATGGGAAATTTGAGGGGGCTGGGCTGCGCCCGTTTTTCGAATACCGCCAGCTCGGCATCGCCGAGGCCACGAAGGGTACTTATGGTGCGCACGTGATCCGAGCCGTGCCGGGAATGGAAAGCCCCGGCACCTGGCACACCCACGATCTGGAGTTCCAGATGGTCTATGTCACCCAAGGTTGGGTCGCTTTCGAATATGAAGGGCAGGGTGAACATACGCTGCGGTCTGGGTCCTGCGTGTTGCAGCCACCGGGGATCAAACATCGCGAAGTGCGCCATTCCGATGACATGGAACTGCTTGAAATCACGTCGCCTGCCGTATTTGAAACAACCGAAACCGTTGCACCATGATGACCAATCATGTTAACCGCTTGCAACTGCAGACAGTGCGCCGGTTTTCCGCGCGCGCCGCAGCCCCGGAGGGAGGAGCCGGACGCCAGCAATGGCGCGGGTTCCGGGGCTGCGCTTTTATTACCGCGATCCTAACGGCTCCCCTGATGGCAACAGCCCAGACGGTGCCGTCCGGGCAACCCCTGACCTTGACCGAGGTTCTGCAAGACAGTGTTGGCAACGAGGCTTGGCTCCGTTTCCGCTTTGTGGCACCGCAGATCGCACGGGACGCGGCTGCAATAACCTATGCACAAGCCGAAGGCGATTTCGTGCATCTGTGTGACAGCGTGGCGCGCCCCTATATGGCGGAATTTGCCCTGTCTGCGGATGTGATTGTCATCACCCTGATGGATCGCCCTGTCGCCTTTGGTTCGCCCGATCCCGAGGCCACACAGTTTATCGAAGCGTTCCGAATTGTGGATAACGCCTGTATCTGGGATGAATTCTGATGGTGTTAAGGCAAACAGCCTCTCGGGAACCATATGCGGCTTTGCGGCCACAAACCGCGCAAGCCTTTGCGGACCCATATCTTTTCGCCCGAAAATCCCGTATGGATGGCGCAAGGAGCTCCCAAGGCTCCGTTACCTCGCATCGGGCGGGCCGCCGCGCGCGCCTCAAAGTTGACTACAGGAGAGACAGATGTCGAAGAGCATCAAAGTGTTGGGCCTCGTTAGCCTCATGGTTCTGGTCGCCGCATGCGGCCGCAACAATCAAGAAGAATTTGTGGTTGTCGATCCCGAGCCCATCAGCGTTGAGCCCGTCCACACCGGCAAGTTCAAGTAATACCACAGGGCGGGCGCCAGAGCCCGCCCTGACACACCGCCTCTTCGCGGAGGCCAGCCCATGCTAAAACACCGCGGATTTCCGGGCCGATTGGCCGGAACAGATTTCCAATTCACCATCCGACGTCCGAACCCCAAGGGGGTCACCGCGATCACGCGGCGCGAGCGCTTTTCCGACCGTCGCCCGGCGGACAAACGCGCCGATGCCGCCTTTTTCGCGGCGCTTTGGGCGCAGTTCGGGGATGAACCGTTTGAGCGCGGCAACCTGGATGCCGGCCGTTTGTCGTGGCTTTTTGGTCGCGAGGTTATTGCGGCCACCGACCCCTTTGACCCGGCTGATTACGAGGCCCTTCTGGTCATAAACGAGCCTTTGGCCCGCGCCAGCTTTCCTGACGCGTTCGAGGAGGACTGGACATGACGGCTGCCCCCGCCATCGGCACGTTTTTGCCAGAGAGTTCCCGGATGTGGCGAAACCCGGCTCATTTCTCGGGCGCTTTGAAACGGGGCTTTGCGTGGCTGACCTGCGCGTGCCAACGTGATGACACAGCATCGGCTTCCCCAAGTCCTGCCGGTGCTGAGTACCATTTCCGTACCCCTTCCCCTGGCGGGCAGCAGACACCTGTCGGTGCCCTGCTGCCCGTCTCTTTTCGTACAAAAACAATGGCTTGGCGGATTATTGCGCGAAATCGCATGTCGTTCGATTGCGATTTGCAGGAACCCTTGGACGTGGCAAGCGTTAGCGACGCAGACCACGGATCAAAACAAGGAGCAGTCCCATGCGCATCAAATCAACAACCCTTGCGGCCACCATCGCTCTGGCAGGCCTTGCGGCTTGTGGGGACACAGTGGGCGAACAAGCTGTCATTGGCGGCGCGGTTGGTGCCGGTGCCGCAGCCGTCACAAGCGGTAGCGTCGTCACAGGTGCGGCCGTCGGCGCGGCTGGCAATCTGCTCTACTGCGAGCTCAACCCCGGCAAATGCTGACACACAAGCGCGTCTGACGCGCTTCCATCCACACTTGATAGACTCCGTTCGGCAGGTGGCCGGGCGGAGTTTTTGCGTTCTGACGACACTCAAAGAGAGGCCCCATGTTTGAAAAACTGCTAATCGCCAACCGGGGCGAAATCGCCTGCCGGGTTATCAAGACTGCGCGCAAGATGGGGATTTCCACTGTCGCGATCTATTCCGATGCGGATGCCAAGGCGTTGCATGTGCAGATGGCGGATGAGGCGATCCATATCGGCCCACCCCCTGCCAACCAGTCTTATATCGTCATTGACAAGGTGATGGACGCGATCAAGGCCTCTGGCGCGCAGGCCGTGCATCCCGGTTATGGTTTTCTGAGTGAAAACAGCAAATTCGCCGAGGCTCTTGAGGCGCAGGGCGTCGCCTTTGTCGGCCCACCCGTGGGGGCGATTGAAAAGATGGGTGACAAGATCACCTCGAAGAAGATCGCTCAAGAGGCGGGCGTGAGCACCGTGCCCGGCTATATGGGCCTGATCGAGGACGCGGACGAAGCCGTCAAAATCTCGAATGAGATTGGCTATCCGGTGATGCTCAAGGCCTCTGCCGGCGGTGGCGGCAAGGGCATGCGGATCGCCTGGACGGATGACGAGGCCCGCGAGGGGTTTCAAAGCTCAAAGAACGAGGCGGCCAACAGCTTTGGGGATGACCGAATTTTCATCGAAAAATTCGTGACCCAGCCCCGCCACATTGAAATTCAGGTACTCTGTGACAGCCACGGCAATGGGATTTACCTTGGCGAGCGCGAATGTTCGATCCAGCGCCGCAACCAAAAGGTTGTCGAAGAGGCACCCAGCCCCTTCCTCGACGAGGCGACCCGCCGCGCGATGGGTGAGCAGGCCGTGGCCCTGGCCCAGGCGGTCGATTACGCCAGCGCAGGCACCGTTGAATTTATCGTGGACGGCGACAAAAACTTCTACTTCCTGGAAATGAACACCCGACTTCAAGTGGAACATCCGGTTACTGAACTCATCACCGGCGTGGACCTGGTGGAGCAGATGATCCGCGTGGCCGCAGGCGAAAAGCTCAGCATCACGCAGGACGACGTGACCTTGACGGGTTGGGCCATCGAAAACCGGCTTTATGCCGAGGACCCATATCGCGGCTTTCTACCGTCCATCGGCCGTCTGACCCGATATCGGCCCCCGTCCGAGGTCGCCTCTGGCCCGCTGTTGGACACCGGCAAGTGGCAGGGCGATGCACCCGCAGGCCCCACTGCTGTACGCAATGACACCGGCGTCTATGAGGGCGGCGAGATCAGCATGTACTATGACCCGATGATAGCCAAGCTTTGCACCTGGGGCCCGGATCGGGCCACGGCGATTGAGGCGATGCGCGTGGCACTCGACAGTTTCGAGGTTGAAGGGATCGGCCACAACCTGCCCTTCCTAAGCGCGGTCATGGATCATCCTATCTTTATCGCGGGCGACATGACCACCGCCTTTATCGAAGAGCAATATCCCGACGGCTTCGAGGGTGTGACCCTGTCGGACACCGACCTGCAACGTGTGGCAGCCGCCTGTGCCGCAATGCACCGGGTGGCCGAGATCCGCCGCGCACGTGTGTCGGGCCGCATGGACAACCACGAGCGCAAAGTCGGCTCGGACTGGAATGTCTCTGTGCAGGGGGTGTCGTTTGATGTTGTGATTGCGGCCGATACCGCCGGGGCGACGGTCAGCTTTGATGATGGCACGTCTTTGCGGGTGACGGGCGATTGGACGCCGGGGGATCAACTGGCGGTGATGTCGGTGGATGATGCGCCCTTGGTACTGAAAGTCGGCAAAGTATCAGGCGGCTTCCGTATCCGAACGCGCGGAGCGGACCTCAAGGTGCATGTGCGCACCCCGCGCCAGGCCGAATTGGCCCGGCTCATGCCAGAGAAAACGGCGCCAGACACGTCCAAGATGCTGCTTTGCCCGATGCCGGGTCTGGTCGTCAAACTGGACGTGGCCGAAGGCGACGAAGTGCAGGAGGGCCAGGTGCTTTGTACCATCGAGGCGATGAAGATGGAAAACATCCTGCGCGCCGAGAAGAAAGGTGTCGTGTCCAAGATCAACGCAGGTGCAGGCGACAGTCTGGCCGTTGACGACGTGATCATGGAATTCGAGTGATTTTCACAGCAGACATAAGCGTGCCGCACCTTGCGGATGTGGAGGCGGGGTTAACGCCGCCTTGTCGGCTTATGTCTGCTGTTTATCCTTCCGGATCGACCCGGCGGTCTCGTATTTCGCGTTGGCGCATGGGCATTTTGTCAATGGTGCGTGACAATTCGCGGACATCCCAGGGGAAGGGTTTGCGCAACTTCACGCCCCCATCCTTGCCAATCAGCACCAGCATGAACCCACGGGGCCGTAGTTTTTCGCGCAGCGGACCCACCGCTTGGGGGTCGGTATCGACCAGAACAACCACATCCCGTTCGGCCAGATCATCGGCCCGGTCGCGCAGATATTCCATCTGTAGGCTGAAATTGGGGTCATTCGGGCTGTCAGCAAAGACGATGATTGGCCGCTTTTCCCAGACAAATTGCGTCAAATCGCTCACATCCGTGTCGACATACACGAATGGGTCGGCGGCTCCAGGCTCATCGGCTGCCTGTGCTGCGACCCCGAAAAAACTCGCTAGAACAATGGGTAAAAGCTGTTTCATGCATCCTCCTGCTGGGTGCAATGTAGAAGGTTTTTTGCCAATTGCGACGGGTCCTCGCGTCAATTTTAGCATTAATGGGTCTGCAAGGCCGCATCTGTCACATGTCCGTCGACCCGCGCGCGCCCAAATGCGCGATGCGGGGTTCGTTCAAAAGGACAGGGCTGGCATGAGACTTATTCTTCACATTGGCGCACATCGGACCGGCACCACCAGTTTTCAAAGCTATATGCGGCGTCACAGTGCCGAATTGTCGGATGCAGGCATTGGGTTCTGGGGGCCCGTACGTACCCGCAAGGGGCTTTTCTCCGGCATTCAGCCGACGCCGGGCCTGGGGCTTGACGCAGCACGCCGGGCGCGCGGGCGGATTTTGTTGCAGCTGGACAAAGCCTCCAAGCGTGGGGTGCAGACCCTTGTGATCAGTGACGAAAACATGATGGGATCGTGTCGCCGCAACCTGCGAACGGGCCGTCTTTATCCCGATGTGGGAGAGCGGATTGCCCGCTATGTCGCGGCCTTTGACAACCGTATAGACACGGTTGCGCTGTCTGTGCGCGCCCTTGATCACTTCTGGACATCCGCTGCAGCCTACGGGGTGCATCGCGGCCATGATGTGCCTGATGCGGCCCAGTTCGAGCAGATTGCCAGCGACACACGCAGTTGGCGCGACGTGGTTGCGGACGTGTCCTGCGCCGCCCCAAAGGCCGCAATAAAAGTCTTGCCGTTTGAGCGGTTTACAGATCGTGCGGATCGGTTCCTTTCCGCAGCCGCAGACTGCCCGGCGCCGCGCGATGACGACCCAAGATGGCTCAACCGCTGTGCCGACGCGCGCGCCTTGCGCCTGTGTCTGTCCGAACGCGGCTCGGACCCTGATGCTGTCGCACAGGACGAGGGGCGCTGGAGCCCGTTTAACATAGGACAACGCGCCGCCCTGCGCGAAACATACGCTGATGACATGCATTGGCTGATTGCCGGGGCCAATGGCCTGGCCACACTGAAAGAAGATGCGGACCGCACACGCGCAGGGCACACCCTGCCACCCGGTTCAGAGAACAGAGGACATCCAAATGACATCGAAAAAAGACGCCTGGCGCAGCCTGGCTGAAGGCGAATTGCGTGGCCGTCCGCTGGACGACCTGACCTGGAAGACCCTCGAAGGGATCGAGGTTCAGCCGCTCTATACCGAGGATGATCTGGCGGAGGTCGATCACCTTGGCACCATCCCGGGTGAGGGGCCATTCACCCGAGGCGTCAAGGCCACGATGTACGCCGGTCGTCCTTGGACGATCCGCCAATATGCGGGCTTTTCCACGGCCGAGGAATCTAACGCCTTCTACCGCCGCGGTCTCGCTGCGGGTCAGCAAGGTGTATCGGTTGCCTTCGATCTGGCGACGCACCGCGGCTATGACAGTGATCACGAACGGGTTCTGGGCGATGTGGGCAAGGCCGGTGTGGCCATCGACAGCGTTGAAGACATGAAGATCCTGTTTGACGGCATCCCGCTGGACAAGGTGTCGGTCTCCATGACCATGAACGGGGCGGTGATCCCGATCCTGGCCAGTTTCATCGTCGCGGGAGAAGAACAGGGCGTGGACCGTGCGGCGCTTTCGGGCACCATTCAGAACGACATTCTGAAGGAATTCATGGTCCGCAACACGTACATCTATCCGCCCGAGCCCTCGATGCGGATCGTGGCGGACATCATCCAATACACATCCTCGGACATGCCCAAATTCAACTCGATCTCGATCTCGGGCTATCACATGCAAGAGGCCGGCGCGAACCTGGTGCAAGAGCTGGCCTTTACCCTTGCGGACGGGCGCGAATATGTGCGCACCGCCATCGCCAACGGCATGGATGTTGATAAATTTGCAGGTCGCCTGTCGTTCTTTTTCGCTATCGGCATGAACTTTTTCATGGAGGCGGCCAAGCTGCGCGCTGCTCGTCTACTCTGGCATCGTATCATGTCTGAGTTTGAACCCAAGAACCCCAAATCCTCGATGCTGCGCACCCATTGCCAGACCTCTGGGGTCAGCCTGGCCGAACAGGACCCTTACAATAACGTGGTCCGCACTGCCTATGAGGCCATGTCGGCGGTGCTGGGCGGCACGCAAAGCCTGCACACCAATTCGCTGGACGAGGCCATCGGCCTGCCGACAGATCATTCGGCGCGCATCGCGCGCAACACGCAGCTGATTTTGCAGGAAGAAACCGGGGTGACCAACGTTGTCGATCCGCTGGCGGGCAGCTATTACGTCGAAAAACTGACCCATGATCTGGCCGAAGCCGCCTGGGAGTTGATCGAAGAAGTCGAGGCGATGGGTGGCATGACCAAGGCGGTGGCCTCCGGCATGCCCAAACTGCGGATCGAAGAGGCGGCAGCGACCCGTCAGGCGATGATCGACAAGGGTGACGAGGTTATCGTGGGCGTCAACAAATACCGCCGCGACAAGGAAGACCCGATTGATATCCTCGATATCGACAACGCCGCCGTTCGCGCCAGCCAGATCGAGCGTCTGACGCGCATCCGCGCTGAACGTGATGAAACAGCCTGCACCGCAGCCCTTGAGGCGCTGACAGCAGGGGCGGCCACAAACGGAAACCTTTTGGAACTGGCGGTCGAGGCCGCGCGCGCACGTGCCACGGTGGGAGAGATCAGCATGGCCATGGAAAAAGTGTTCGGGCGTCACCGGGCCGAGGTTAAAACCCTCGCTGGTGTCTATGGCGCGGCTTACGAGGGCGACGCAGGCTTTGCCGCGATCCAGAAATCGGTGGAAGACTTCGCCGAGGCCGAGGGCCGTCGCCCCCGTATGCTGGTGGTCAAGATGGGCCAGGATGGTCATGACCGGGGCGCCAAGGTCATCGCGACGGCCTTTGCCGATATTGGCTTTGACGTGGATGTGGGGCCCTTGTTCCAGACGCCGGCCGAGGCGGCGCAGGACGCGGTGGACAACGATGTCCATGTCATCGGCATCTCCAGCCAGGCGGCGGGTCACAAGACGTTGGCCCCGCAACTGGTTCAGGCTCTCAAGGACGCAGGGGCAGAGGATATTATCGTGATCTGCGGCGGCGTGATCCCGCAGCAGGATTACCAATTCCTTTACGATGCAGGGGTCAAGGCGATCTTTGGTCCGGGCACGAATATCCCCGATGCAGCGCAGGATATTCTGACGATCATCCGTGAGACGCGCAGCTAGGGTTGCAATCGTTGTAAAATCGGCCCCAATGTGGGCGTCCTTTCAGGGACGTCCTCAAGCAATGGGTGGGCCAAGGATATGATATTCGACCATTTGGTTGTCGGCGCGCAAAGCTTGGCTGAGGCACAAGCCCATGTGGAGGCGGCACTGGGCATCGCGATGCAGCCCGGCGGCGAACATGCGGTGTTTCAGACCCACAACGCTTTGATGGGGCTTGAGGATGGGCTTTACCTTGAGGTGATTGCGCCCAACCCTGCCGTCGATCCACCCACACGCCCGCGTTGGTATGCCCTGGACAGGTTCGCGGGCCCTGCACGCCTGTCGAACTGGGCTTGCGCTGTTGACGATATGGACGCGGCCTTGCCACAGATGCCGGATGGTGCGGGTGCACCAGTCGCCGTGCGGCGCGGGGACTTGTCCTGGCGCATGGCCGTGTCGCAGACAGGCACCACCCCTTTTGACAACCTTTGGCCAGCCTTGATCGAATGGCCCCCGGGCGTACATCCTGCGGGCAAGCTTATGCCCACCGGCATCCGGCTGCGCCGGTTCACCCTCGTGCATCCGCAAGGCCAGACTTTGCGCGAGAAACTGTTTGGCCAAATTGCGGATGACCGTGTCGCTGTCGAAGTTGGCCCCGTCGCAATGCACGCCGCGTTCGCGACACCCCACGGGGACCGCAGCCTGTGATCCGGCCCGCGACCTCCGTTGATGCTGCTTGGATCACAGATCTGTGGAACGCGGTCATCGACGGCTCCCTAATCACCTTCACCACGGTTCCGAAAACGCAGGCAGGTATCGCGGAATTGATCACCACCCGCCCGGTTTTTGTGTTGAGCGATCAGGGCGGGTTCGCCACATACGGTCCATTCCGGGACGGCCCCGGCTATAGTGCAACGGTCGAGCATACGGTGATGCTGGCCCCTCACGCGCAAGGACAAGGTCAGGGCCGGGCTTTGATGACCTACTTGATGGATCACGGGCGCGAGGCTGGCAAACATATCATGGTCGCCGGGATCAGCGGTGCCAATCCCGGCGCTGTCGCCTTTCACGAGCGGCTCGGATTTCAGCAGGTCGGGCACATGCCCGAGGTCGGGCGCAAGGCACAGCAATGGCTCGACCTGATCATGATGCAAAAACATCTCAATCCGCCTGACAGCGCCGCGCACACACGGTAGGGTGCGCGCATGTCACTTTGGTCTCGCATATCCGACGCGCTGTCTGCTCTCTCTGCCGGAGAGGGGCTGACAGCCGTTTTCGACAAGCTGCGCGCGCCGCCCGAACGCAGCGTGGCCTTTGCCATCGCGGTGATCGCTCTGGGGGCGAAAATGGCCAAGGCCGACGGGCAAGTGACCCGCGACGAGGTCACCGCCTTTCGCGAAGTGTTCCATATCGCGGCCAAGGATGAGGCGGGCGCTGCGCGTGTTTTTGATTTGGCAAGGACAGATGTGGCGGGTTTTGAGGAATATGCCACGCGCATCCATGCGATGTTTTCGGGCGAACGTGAAACGCTTACCGACCTTCTCGAGGGGCTGTTTCACATCGCGATGGCTGACGGGTTCTATCATCCGAACGAGGATGCATTTCTGGAACGGGTTGCGGCGATTTTCACGGTGCCCGACCGCGAATTCAAGGCGCTCAGGGCGCGTTTTGTGCCCGATGCAGTGCCTGATCCCTATTCGGTGCTGGGTGTGGCCCCGGACCAACCGGTTGAGGAGATCCGCTTGGCCTGGCGCAAACTGGTGCGCGAAAACCACCCCGATGCGATGATGGCGCGTGGCGTGCCTGAAGAGGCGGTGCGCCTCGCCGAAAAGCGCATGATCGACATAAACCGCGCGTGGGAAGACATCCAGAGCAGTGCCCGCTGATGCGGTTGGCCACTTATAACATCGAATGGATGAACAGCCTTTTTGACGATGCGGGCACACTGCTTGACGACGACGGGTGGTCAGGGCGCCATGGTGTGACGCGCGCGGCTCAAATCGGCGCTTTGCGCACGGTTTTCAGCGAACTGGACGCCGACGCGATCATGATCGTCGAGGCCCCCGACAGCAGCAAATCCCGCGACACGGTCCGCGCCCTTGAAGCGTTCGCGGGTTTTGCGGGCCTGCGTGCGCGCAAGGCAGTCATGGGGTTCGCAAATGATACGCAGCAAGAGATCGCATTGCTTTACGATCCCGACACCCTGACGGTCATTCACGATCCCCAGGTGGGCCCGAACGCGCCGCGTTTTGACGGCAGCTTTGCCATCGATCTGGATATTGATGCCCACGAGGACACCGTCGTCTTTTCCAAGCCGCCCCTCGAACTCACCGTTGAAACCGCCAGCGGATTTGCCTTTCACATGATTGGGGCGCATCTGAAATCCAAAGCGCCACACGGGGCCAAGACCCGTGATGAGGTCATGCGGATTTCCATCGCCAATCGGCGCAAACAATTGGCTCAAGCGATTTGGTTGCGCGCGCGCGTGGCCGCCCATCTGGAAGAGGCAACGCCACTGATGGTTCTCGGTGACCTCAATGATGGCCCCGGCCTGGACGAATACGAACACCTCTTTGGGCGCTCCTCCGTCGAGATCATTCTGGGCACCGATGGCGCACCGCCGCTTTTTGATCCGCATGCCGCCCGCGCGCTGCAGCGCAAGCTGGGGGCCGTTCCGACGACGGCACGATTCTGGATCAGGCCGGAAAAGCGGTTTTTGCAAGCCTTGCTGGACTACATAATGGTGTCGCCGGATCTGGCCGCCCGCGCGCCTGCCTGGCGCATCTGGCACCCGCTGGATGATCCGGGCTGCTGGGCCAAACCTGCGCTGCGCGATGCGCTGGTTTTGGCCTCTGACCATTTCCCGGTAAGCTTGGACATCGACCTGTGAGGCTCCATATGACAACCATGAAACGCATCATTTTGATTGTATCGCTTGGGTTGGCGACGCCCGCCATGGCGCAGGACGAGGGCGACGGCCTGTCCCTGATGGAACGCGGCGCGCAATTGCTCATGGAGGGGCTATTGCAAGAGATGGAGCCGACGCTGGACAACCTGCAAGATCTGGCAGAGGATTTTGGCGCTTCATTTGAGGCGTTTACGGCGCAGATGGGTCCGGCGCTGCGCGATCTTATGGCCGAGGTCGAGGACTGGAGCGTTTATCACCCGCCCGAGATGCTGGAGAACGGCGACATTGTCATCCGTCGCAAACCGCGCGAGAACGACACAGCGCCCGAGGCCGAAGCAGAGCCCGAAGAGCCAATCGACATCTGATCCGCTAGTCGCGACGCGTCTTGACCTTGATCTCAGCCTCCAAAGAGGCGGCCAGTGAATTCAGGCGGGCTTGTGCGACTTCGCCAAACAGGGGCATGGCATCAGGTGACAAGCGCAGTTCAAGCTGTTTCTTTTTCGGAAACCAGCGGAAATCGCCCCGATCCGCATCTTTTTCCATCCACAGCATCGCCCCAAACCGCATGGCTTTTCCAACGATCAGCGCGTCATGCTGGGCCTTTTCGTCGATCAGGTCATAGAGGCCCTCGAAATGGGTGCCCTCGCGCTTGTTGGAATAGCGGTGCAACAGGGCCAGACCCAAAAAGATGCGTTCGGAATGCTTTAGCCCGCCCAGATTTGCACGGGTTGCGTTGTCGAAACAGACCTCGGCCCTGTAATCGGGATGGGCGCGCCAACTGACATCGTGCAAGAGGCAAGCAGCTTTGATCATCCGCTTGCGGCTGAACGGGGCAGAGCGGAAAAGAGGCTCGATGAAAGTGTAGAGCAGTTTGCCAAAGCCGGGCATGCGGGCGTCTTTGGCCTCGGCAAATCGGCACGCTTCGATCAGTGGGTCGCGGTCGCGCAGCCGCTGGGGCATCTGCTCGTAAAGCATACCCTCGCGGATACCATAGCTGGACACGGCGATGTCTTGTGGGCGGAAGGTCTTGACCAGCCGCCAGAGCACTTCAGTCGCCAGGGGGACCAGTGCCATCCGGGCCGAAGAGATGCCGCAATCGGCGCGCAGGGCCTCGTGATCGGGGTGATCCGCGATGAACTTGGCCGTGCGCGAGACGGCGCGCGGCGTCATGCGGTATTCGTGCAGCACATGCAGCGGATAGCCACGTCGAAACATGTCGACCCGCGCAATGGCGCGCCACGACCCGCCTACCAGAAATAGCCGATCGCGCTGGGTCCCCATGGCCGCGTGCAGGTTTTCGACGGTTGTTTTGATATGCGCGCGGCGCCCCTTTTTGCCGCCCTTGACCGTTTGAAGTTTCAGCGGGCCAAGGTCAGAGGTTTCGCGGCGGCCAACATGGCCGCCTGAGATTGCGGCAAGTTCCATTGACGAACCGCCGATATCACAGACCAGCCCGTAAGATCCGGGCCAGCCCAGGAGTACCCCCTGGGCCGACAATCGCGCCTCTTCGCGCCCGTCGATTGTGCGCACGAAGAGACCGGTTTCGCGGGCCACATCGGCGCAGAAATCGGGCCCGTCGATGGCATCGCGCACCGCCGCCGTGGCCACGACAGACAGGCCCGACAGCCCCATGCCTTCCGCCAGTCGTTGAAAGCGGCGCAGGGCGTTGAGGGCCCGCACGCGGCCTTCTGGGTTGAGGTGGCCGGTGTCAGAGAGGCCCGCGCCCAAGGCGCACATGATCTTTTCGTTGTAGAAATAAGCGGGCGAGCGGGCGGCCCCATCAAAGACGACCAATCGGACCGAGTTTGATCCAACATCGACCACCCCGACCCGTGCCAGCGCCCGTGCGGATGGGTCTTCGAACAAGGGGCGCCCGAACAGACCGCCATCCGTGCCTTTCGGCTCGACCACTACGTTCATGAACCCCCCGTGGCGCATGTGTTTTGTCCAGTGATGGACCAAGGGTTGCCGTGGGTCAATGCGCGGATTGGCCCGGCGGGTGGCTCTGTTTCTCGCCTGCGGCTCGAAAAGCGCCCACCCACCGACCCATGGGTGCCCTTAATCCTCGGTATGTGTGAGTTGCGGAACGTCCGAAGCGCCCGCTGATCCACGTCCCGAGAGGGATGGGTTTTCCATGAAGAACCGATGGCAGTTAAAGGCAAATTCGCCCTCGCGCACATCCGGTCGGGTGAACTGGCCATCCGGCCCCATGACCCAGCTTTGCGCCACATCAGCGAGGTTGGCGGCCATCACCTGGCTCACGATCTGGGCCTTGACCGTGGCGTTCTCAATCTCGATCAGCGTCTCGACCCGCCGGTTCAGGTTGCGCCCCATCCAGTCAGCGGACGAAATGAACACGCGCGCCTTTTTCGAGTTGAGCCCAAAGCCGTTGCCAAAGCACACAATTCGGGAATGTTCCAGAAACCGGCCCACGATGGATTTGACCCGGATGTTTTCCGACAGCCCAACGATCCCCGGCCTGAGCCCGCAAATGCCCCGCACCACCAGACTGATCTGCACGCCTGCCTGGCTTGCGGCATAAAGCGCGTCGATGACCTCGCTGTCGATGATCGAGTTCATCTTGGCCCAGATTTCGGCAGGTTTGCCCGCGCGGGCATGTTCGGCTTCAGCCGCGATCATGTCCAACAGCCGCGGCTTTAGTGTCGTGGGCGAAATGGCCAGATTGTCGAGGCCCTCTGGCGGAGCATAGCCAGACAGGTAGTTGAACACTTTGGTGGCGTCGCGACCCAGCTTTGCGTCGCAGGTAAAGAGAGAAAGGTCAGTGTAAATCCGGGCGGTGATGGGATGGTAGTTGCCGGTGCCGTAATGAGTATAGGTCACCAGTTCCTTGCCCTCGCGGCGCACCACGGTGCTGATCTTGGCGTGGGTTTTCAGGTCAAGAAAGCCATACACCACATGGGCGCCGGCACGCTCAAGTCGCCGCGATTGCCGAATGTTGGCCGCCTCGTCAAACCGGGCTTTCAGTTCTACCAGGGCCGTGACGGATTTGCCGTCCTCGGCGGCCTCGCACAGCGCCTCGACAATCGGGGATTTTTTCGACGTGCGGTACAGTGTCTGTTTGATCGCAACCACGTTGGGATCAATGGCCGCCTGATGCAGGAAGCGCACCACCATATCGAAGGTCTCGTAAGGGTGATGCAGCAGCATGTCCTTCTGGCGGATGGCCGCGAACATGTCGCCTTCAAAGTCGCTGACCCGTTCCGGCACGCGGGGCGTGAAGCTGGGCCAGAGCAGATCGGATCGGGCGTCAGTTACAAGCTCGCTCAGGTCGGACATGCCGATCATGCCATCCAGTTCGATCACCTCGGCGTCGCTGACGCCAAGTTCGTCCATGATCACGGCCATCAGCTTGGGCGGTGCGCCCGCCGAATGGGTCAGGCGCACAACCTCGCCGCGGCGACGACGTTTCAAGGCCACCTCGAATTCGCGCACCAGGTCTTCGGCCTCGTCCTCGACCTCCAGGTCGCTGTCGCGCAGCACGCGAAACTCGAAATGCGCCTTCAGTTTGTAGCCGGGAAATAGCATGGGCAGCTTGAGCAGCAGCAACTCTTCGAGTGGTAAATACCGGATCGCATCGCCGGGCAGCGACACAAAACGGTCGATCTGGGCGGGAATGGGCAGCAGCGCCTGCAAGGTGCGCTTGTCCGATTTCCGCTCCATCTGGAGGGCGAGGGCATAGCCGGTGTTGGGAATGAAGGGAAACGGGTGTGCGGGGTCAATCGCCAGCGGCGACAGGACCGGAAAAACCCGCGACAGGAACACGTCATCGAGATGTTTGACCTCGGTGTCTGTCAGGTCATCCCGGCGCAGGATCGAGATGCCTGTGCTTTCCATTTCGGCCTGCAGTGCGGTCAGCGTTTCCTGCTGGGTTTTCATCAGGTTGCGGGCGTCTTCGTTAATCAACACCAATTGCTCGGCAGGGCTGAGCCCGTCAGCGGCGGGGGTGGTGTTGCCCGCATGGGCCAATTCGCGCAGGCCCGCTACGCGCACGGTGTAAAACTCGTCCAGGTTTGTGGCCGAGATCGACAGGAACCGCAGCCGTTCAAGCAGAGGCACACGAGGGTTTGCAGCCTCTTCCAGAACGCGCCAGTTAAAGCCCAGCCAGCTCAGCTCGCGGTTAAAGAACCGCCCGGGCCCGGTCGGGTCCAGATCAGGCAGGTCTACGGGTGCGGGAAACGGGGCTTGCAGGAAATCGGCGTTTGTCATGAGGGCCTTATGGCGGCTGGGTGTGACGGTTGAGTGACGTTTATCCCCCAGAGGTGGTGTCCTTGTCCAGCAGCTCGGCGGCCAAGCTCCGGGTTATGGGCCGTTTGCGGGCCAGGCTTGTGGCATCCAACGTGGCCACGATATCGCGCGCTGCGGCAAAGCTGCGCTCCATATGGGTCACAAGATAGGGGATCACATCCGGGCGCGGTGTCAGCTGTCGATCAGCAAAGAGCTTGGCCAGAACCGCGCCCAACAGCGTGTCATCAGGCGCGTCCAGCGCGGCATGGGCAGCCGCGTCCACCCGGCTCTGGAGGTCAGGCAGGCTAAGCCGCCACAGGTTGGGGGCGGCCACACCGGTCATCAGCAGGGGCAAGGCGGCACTGTGCAGCAGGTTGTGCAGGTGAAACAGAGCCGTCTGGGCGGTCATATCGGCGCGGATCGTATCCACGCCTTCAACGGCGACAGGGTGTTGGGCCAAGGCGTCGATGTCTTGTTCGGCCAGGTCCATGGCCATCACGATCCGCGCACCCGCTTCGCTGGCCCAGACATGGGTCAGATGGCTTTTGCCAGAACCCAAGGGGCCGGTCAGCGCAAGCTTTGCCAAAGGCCAGGACGGCCAATTGTCGATCATGGCCAGTGCCACGGCATTGGACGGGGCAACCATGAAATCATCACGCCCCAGCGCCGCACGCGCGGGCAGGTCAAATCCCAATTGGACTGCCATGGCTTAGTCCTCGGGCCTTGGCTTGGGTTTGCCTTGGCCATCGACGCCGCGATAAAGCAGGCTTTGCTGATATTGGTCGATGGCAAAGCGGACAAAGACGCCGAGGGCGGCGGCCATCGGCACGGCGACCAACATGCCGACAAAGCCAAAGAGTGCGCCGAAAACCGACAGGGCCAGGATCAGCCAAACAGGGTGCAAACCCACGCTGCTGCCCACCAGCTTGGGGGTCAATACGTTGCCTTCGGCCACTTGCCCCAACATGAAAATGCCGGCCACAGCGGCGATCCAATGCCATTCACCCCAGAACTGGAAGAGGGCCAGACCAATGGCCAGCGCGCCGCCCACCAAGGCCCCCACATAGGGAATGAAGGTCAAAAGGCCCGCGACAAAGCCGACGACCAGCCCAAATTGCAGGCCCACCAGCATCAGGGCGACGGCATAGTAGGTGCCCAGCACCAGGCACACTGTGCCCATGCCACGGATAAAGCTGGACAGGGTCCTGTCAATCTCTGTGGCCAGTTCGCGAATGACGGGGGCATGATCTCGAGGCAGAAGCCCGTCGACCTTTTCGATCATCCGGTCCCAATCGAGCAGCAGATAGACGGCCACTACGGGCACAATGACAAAGAGGACAACGACATTGATCAGGCTCGCTGCCGACGTCAGGGCCGAGTTGAGCAATTGGCCGCCGCGATCAGACACCGTCTGGCCCAGCGAATTGAGGCTTTGGCGCAGTGTCGATCCTTCATCCAGAAGGCTGGGGAATTTTTCGGTCAGAAAGGCACCCAGATCGCGAGCAAGGTTGGGAGCTGTATTAAAAAGCTGGATGGCTTGCTGGACCAGGGTCGGCACCACAAGCATCGTCACCAGGACAAAGACAATGACCGCGGCCACGGTGATCAGGCCTGTGGCCAGCCCGCGGCTGCATCCGCGGCCTTCGAGCCAATCGGCGATTGGATCAAGGAAATAGGCGATGGCCGCACCCAGGAAAAAGGGCAGCAGCTGATCCCCAAGGGCATAAAGCAGCACGAAGAAAACCGCCGCCGCGATGCTCCAATACTTCAACTGTTCGCGCACCGGAAGCGCCATGGCATGCTCCTGTCTGGATGGGTCCGACATTGCCGGTTTCATCGGATTCTTCAAGGGCGCAACGGCAAAAGGCCCCGCCATGGCGGCGGGGCCTTTCCGTGTCGTGGTCAACTTCTATGCGGCTTAGTGGCAGGCAGGGCGCGTGCCGGGCAGCAGGACCTTGTCGATCACGTGGATCACACCGTTGTCGGCCTCAATGTTGGCGATAACAACATTTGCGGTTTCGCCTGTGCCATCGGCAATGCTCACGCCGGACGCGCCTTTGGTGATGCAAATCCGCTCAGAGGCCAGGATCGGCTTGAAATAGTTCGACCCATTGGGGATCTGCTCGGCTGTCAGGTTGCGGTCGTCCACGTGGTACAGCAATACGTTGGTCAGTTGATCCTTGTTCTCGGGCTGCAACAGCGTTTCGACCGTGCCGTCAGGCAGGGCGGCGAAGGCGTCATTGACGGGCGCAAAGACAGTGAACGGGCCAGGGCCTTGCAGGGTCTCGACCAGGCCTGCGGCGCTGACGGCGGCGACCAGGGTCGAGAAGCGGTCATCGCCCGAAGCGATCTCGACGATGTTGGCGGCCTGAGCGGCGGTGCCGAATGTCAGTGCCGTTGCTGTGATCGCGGCGAACTTGCGCAAGTGTGTCATAGTGATTATTTCCTCCAGTGTGCATCCATGCCTTTGGACATGTGACAAAGGTACGGAGGAACGCGGGCGGCGGTTCACGTCGCTCGCGCTTTCGTTATCGGTGTTTCACCTTTAAAGCCCGATGTTCCTGATCTGACCGCCCGCGACCCAATCGAGCGCCATGTGGAGCATTCCTTTGTTTTGTGGGGGCGCTGCCACCGCCTTCGGCTCCTCCGGGATATTTTTGACCAAAAGAAGTGCAGGCTTGCCGATTGCGGGGCAGGGTGCTTTGGCATAATCAGGGCGAAACTCGTATCAAGGAGCGCACGCATGCGTCTGAGCCGCTATTTTCTGCCCGTTCTCAAGGAAAACCCCAGCGAGGCACAGATCGTCAGCCACCGCTTGATGCTGCGCGCAGGCATGATCAAACAGGCCAGCGCCGGCATCTATTCCTGGCTGCCGCTGGGCTTCAAGGTGCTGCGCAAGATCGAGAACATCGTGCATGAGGAACAACAGCGCGCGGGCCATATGCCAATGCTGATGCCTACGATCCAGTCGGCGGATCTGTGGCGCGAAAGCGGCCGCTATGACGCCTACGGGGCAGAGATGCTCCGCATCAAGGACCGGCACGACCGTGACATGCTGTTCACCCCCACGGCGGAAGAGTTGATCACCGACATTTTCCGCGCCCATGTGGGCAGCTACAAGGATCTGCCCCTGACCATGTATCAGATCCAGTGGAAGTTCCGTGACGAGATCCGCCCGCGCTTTGGTGTGATGCGTGGTCGCGAGTTCCTGATGAAGGATGGGTATAATTTTGACCTGACCAAAGAGGATGCGATGCATTCCTACAACCGACACCTGGTCAGCTATCTGCGCACCTACGAGCGGATGGGTCTGCAGGCAATCCCCATGCGCGCCGACAGCGGCCCCATTGGCGGCGATGATACGCATGAATTCTTGGTGCTGGCCGAAACGGGCGAGAGCGAGGTGTTCTATGACAGCACTGTCACCGACCTGACCTTTGGCGATCGGGACATCAATTATGATGATGTGGCGCAATGCGCCGCTGTGATGGACGAGTTCACGAACCTTTATGCCCGGACCGACGAAACCCATGACGAGGCCCTTTTCAACGCCATTCCCGAGGATCGCCGTCGGGTTGCGCGGGGTATCGAGGTGGGCCAGATTTTCTATTTTGGCACCAAGTATTCCGAGGCGCTGAACGCCGTTGTCCAGGGACCGGATGGAAAGCAAAACCCGGTCCACATGGGCAGCCACGGCATAGGCGTCAGCCGCCTTTTGGGCGCCATCATCGAGGCCAGCCATGACGACAAGGGCATCATCTGGCCCGAAGGCGTGACGCCCTTCCATTGCGGGATCGTGAACCTCAAGCAGGGCGACGATGAGGCAGACGGGGCCTGCGAGGCCCTCTACACGAGCCTCAAGGCACTGGGTCTCGATCCGCTTTATGACGACCGGAACGAGCGGGCAGGGGGCAAGTTTGCCACGATGGACCTGATCGGTCTGCCCTGGCGGATCACGGTTGGCCCGCGTGGCCTCAAAAACGGGGTGGTCGAGCTGACCTCGCGCCGCACTGGCGAGAGCGAGGAGTTGCCGCCCGAAACCGCCGTGCAGAAGATCGCGGAGATTTACGCAGGGACGTGATCAGATGCGCAGTTTTCTGACCCGCTGCATTTTTCTTGTTTGGACATTTCCGGCTTTCGCTCAGGGCGGACAAGCCCAGATGAATGCGGCGGAGCTTGTGATTGCCTATGATCGCTGGCTTGTCGCGCAGAGTACGACAGGCGCCTTGGGAATGGGTATGCGGCTTGAAGATGGGCGCTGGGTCACTGTGCAATCCGCCGATGCCAATGCGCCCGGCTTTGGCGAATTGGCAAGCGTGAGCAAGTCCATAACCGCCGCTTGCGCGTTGCAACTGGTTGAAGCGGGCCGATTGGACTGGTCCGACAGGCTTCCGATGCATCTGGGCACGGCCCCTGATGTTACCGTGTCCGAATTGATCACACACACGTCTGGTCTTGGGCCGGATTCCACACAAGCAACAATGCCGTTCTGGCTGGACCGCGCGACAGACCCGTCTTTGCATTTCAGCGACCATGTGCTGAGCGCTGTGAATGCACGCGACACCCAGAGCGGAACGCGCGGTACATATCTTTACAACAATGAAAACTATGCTCTCCTGGGCCTGGTGATCGAGGCGGCCAGCGGACACCCCTTTTGGGAAACCTGTCGCGATGTCCTGGACTTGAACGACGATATTTCGCCCAGCCCACGAACCGGCGGCTTTCAGCCTTGGGGTGGCTTGCAGGCCAAACCGCGCGGGTACGTGCGCTTTCTGGAGGCGCAGTACGGCCCGGACAGTATTATCGGGGATGATCCGTTTGCGCTGCCGCATGTCGCTTTGGGCGACGGGGCCTTTTACGGTCTAGGCATTGTGTTTCGTGCATTTGGCAACGGCTACAACTTTTGGCATTTTGGGGCATTGTGTATCTCTGACCGCCTGAACATCGGCAGCTATGGCGTCATCTGGGAGGGGCAGGCGGCGGCTCTGGCCGTTTATGAAGGATGCCACGATTGGGATGCGATGGCGGCCTTGGATGGCGCAATGGCCAGAGCAGTCTATTGGGGCGGAAAATGATTATACGGGTCCTTGTGATGGTGGGCGGGTTGATGGGCGGTGGTGTGGCCTCGCAATTTCCCGAATATGCCCAGCAATACACGCAGCGTCTGGGTGGGGCCGTGGACGCGCTGGGCCAGGTGGTGGCCGATTTCGACGCCTCTGCCAGTGCCGAGGGGCTCAGCCGGAACGAGGCGCTGGCCCAAATGCAAGGCACGGACTTCATCGAACGGCGACGCGCGGACATGGCACGTACCTTTGACCGACATGCCCGGCTCGCCGCTGACCTCGAACTGCTGCAATCGGCGGGCCCCTTCATGCGGGCCTATCACGCAACGCGGCTCACGGATGGCGAGGTGGCGCGTGCAGCCCTTGCCAGCTATGAACCTGCCGTGCCGATCAATTTCGCAGGGCTCACCTTTGCGGGCAGCGGCTTTGTCGCGGGGCTTTTGGCGATGTGGGCCGCGCTCAAAATCGCGCTGTGGCCGTTTCGGCGCAGACCAGCGCGCCAGCACACTGCGCCTGCACCCACGCTTGACGTTCCGGGGCCAAACGACCAAGTCTGACCAAAACCCGAGCAGGAGCGAGAACACGTGGCCACAGCCCCCTTTGCCCCCTTCGAGTGGATGATCGCCTGGCGCTATTTGCGCGCCCGGCGGGCCGAAGGCGGGGTCAGCACCATGACCTGGATCAGCCTCATCGGGATTACGCTTGCCGTCTTTGCCCTGATTGCGACGCTGTCGGTCCGCTCGGGCTTTCGCGCGGAATTTGTCGACACCATCCTGGGGGCAAATGCCCATGTCACCGTCTACCAGATCGGGCAGGTGGACGAGGCGGGCCGCATCGACCGGACGATTGCCGACTATGACACGACCGCTGCGGCGCTGCAGGCGCTTCCCGGTGTGACGCGGGCCGCGCCGCTGGTGCGAGGCCAGGTGATGGCCAATCTGCGCAGTCGGAATGCAGGCGTCGAAGTCTTTGGCCTCAGCGCCACCAATCTCGGCACGCTGCCACGTATCGCGGACCCTGAAACTTCCCAAGGCGACATCACGCGGTTCGAACAGGGGGTTGCCATCGGTTCAGGTGTCGCGCGCGAGTTGGGCGCGCAAGTGGGCGACCGGATCAAGCTGATATCGCCCAACGGCGTGCGCACCGCTTTTGGGACCAGCCCACGGATCAACGCCTATGAGGTCACCTACATCTTTTCCGCCGGACGCTATGACATTGACCGCACGCGGGTCTATCTGCCTCTGGCCGAGGCGCAATCCTTCTTCAACCGCGAGAACGTGGTGGACGAGATCGAGGTGATGGTGGAAACGCCCGAAGCGGTCGACAGCTATCTCGCTTCGATCCTTATGACGGCGGGTGAACGGGCCCAGGTCTGGACCTGGCGCGATGCGTCCGGCGGCTTCCTGCGAGCGCTGGAGGTTGAGGACAACGTGATGTTCATCATCATGTCGATCCTGGTGCTGATCGCGGCAATGAACATTGTTTCGGGCTTGATCATGCTGGTCAAAAACAAGGGGCGCGACATTGGCATCCTGCGCACAATGGGACTGTCCGAAGGGTCGATCCTGCGCGTCTTTTTCATCTGCGGGGCCTTTACCGGTGTGATCGGAACGGCGTTCGGAGTGATCCTGGGCTGCCTCTTTGCGGTCTACATTGATCCAATTTTTTCTGTGCTGATGGGCGGCGACTGGACGCCCGAGAAATACGGGCTGTATTCGTTGCCCGCCGAATTGCATCTCGACGATGTGCTGTCGGCGGTCGCCCTTTCGCTGGGGTTGTCGTTCATCGTGACGATCTTTCCGGCACGGCGGGCGGCACGCATGAACCCGGTCGAGGCGCTGCGCTATGAGTGATCCGGTTCTGAACCTGCAAGGCATCACCAAGACCTACAACAAGGGCAAGCCCACCGCCGTTGATGTGCTGCGCGGCGTTGACCTGAGCGTGGCCAAAGGCGAGGTGGTCGCGTTGGTGGCGCCATCGGGGGCCGGCAAATCCACGCTGCTGCATATCGCGGGGCTTCTGGATACGGCCGACGCGGGCGCAGTGACGCTGGCCGGGCAGGACATGACGCGGCAGTCTGACCGCAAACGGACAGCGGCGCGGCGCACACAAGTGGGTTTTATTTATCAATTCCACCACCTCTTGCCGGAATTCACCGCCCTGGAAAACATCGTTCTGCCACAACTCAGCGCAGGCGTGGCAAGGTCCGATGCTGATGCACGGGCGCGCGATTTGCTGGCGCAAGTGGGTGTGGATCATCGCGCCGATCACCGGCCCGCCGCACTGTCGGGAGGCGAGCAACAGCGCGTCGCTTTTTGCCGGGCGCTGGCCAACGCGCCCCGGCTTTTGCTGGCGGATGAGCCGACGGGCAACCTTGACCCGGATACGGCTGATCAGGTTTTTGACACGCTGATTGGATTGGTACGCGACACCGGGCTGTCGGCGCTGATCGCCACGCACAACCTTGAACTGGCGGCTCGGATGGACCGGAAAGTCGCACTTGAGAGTGGGCAGCTCACAGTGCGCTGAGCCAAGATGAAGGTCACTTGGCACATATTTGGAAACACTGTGTTTTCCTCATTTTGCTCGGGTAAGTTGCGGTTCTGTGATAGGGCAACGTGGTTAACTGGTTAATTTTTGCGTGTCGGAGCCCTCATGACCCCCCTGATGACCCTCTTGATTGTGACCCTTGCGCCGCTCATCGGCGCCTTGGGCAGTTCGTCTTCTGTGATTGAAACGGATGAAACGGACGATGTCGTGGACGTCGACGACCCCGATGCGCCGATTGATGATGGGGGCGACCTGCTTGGCGATGACACGATCGCCGATGATCTGATGGGCACCGCGGACAACGACACGATCAACGGCCTGGGCGAAGATGACACGCTGAGCGGTGGTGCTGGTGATGACGTTGTTTCGGGCGGTGAAGGCGATGATGCGGTGGCTGGCAACGCAGGCAACGACACGGTGTCGGGCGATGCAGGCAATGACACGGTCACGGGCAACGCAGGCGACGATGTGCTGGCGGGTGGCTTGGGCGATGACAGCGTTGTGGGCGGCGTGGGTGCGGACATCGTGCAGGGCGACGCGGGCAACGATATCCTGCAAGGCGGCACTGCGGCAGACCCTTTTGATGATGAGGCCGACACGCTGCTGGGTGGCGAGGGGCTCGACACGTTGTTCCTGTCGGACAACGACATTGGCACGGGCGGCGCGGACGCGGACCAATTTGTGCTGAGCGCGGGGGAAACCGGTGCAATCACCGTGACAGATTTTGACCCCGCCGAGGATGCGCTGGTCTTTGAAGTGGCGGAAGAAGGCGACGTGTCGGTTGTCAGCCAGACCATTCTGGCCGACGGTGTGCTGGTGGCATTCGACAATGGGGCCACGGCGCTGTTGCAGGGCCTGACCGAAGAAGTGTCCGAAGATGCGATCTTGTTCGTGACCGCAGAAGACGGCCCTGACGAAGACACGACGCCTGGCGATGATACGACCCCCGGCGACGATACGATGACGGGCGATGACACAACCCCGGGGGACGACACCGTGACGGGCGACGACACCGTGACGGGCGACGACACCGTGACGGGCGACGACACCGTGACGGGTGACGATACCATGCCGGGCGATGATACCGTACCCGTCGACGACCCAGGCGTCGTTAGCTTTACCGGCACGGATGATGGCGAAACTTATGCAGGCCCCGGACCGACGCAGGCGGTTAATGCGGATCTGCAAGGGGGCGATGATACCGGCAGCGGTGATGCGCTGAATGATACGATCGCAGGCGGTGCAGGAGCGGATGCGCTGAGCGGCGCGGCAGGAGATGACGTGCTCTTCTCCACCAGCGCGGACAGTACCGTTGCCTCTGACAGTGATGCCGATACGCTGGCTGGTGGTCTGGGCGACGATATACTGGTGTTGGGCACCGGGGATACGGGCACCGGTGGCGAGGGGGCAGACAGCTTTGTTCTCGCCTCAGACGTTGCTGGCACCGTGATCGTGACCGACTTTGACGCGACAAATGACGCATTGGTGGTCGAGGCAACTGATCCGGACGGTGTCACTATCGTTGGGCAAAGCCTTGAGGCGGATGGCGTGCTGATTACCCTGTCCACCGGCGGTTCGGTTCTGCTGCAGGGGCTGTCAGCCCCGATTGATGCGGCGCTGGTGCAGGGCGTGTCGCCTGGGGTCACTGCGGCGGGTTGACGGGCCGAGGCGGTTTTGATCTGACTGCGCGTCAGCGGCCCCTTGCCGCAGGGGAAGTATCACGATGGCCACCGTCTCTCAAAGCGACATTGAAATCACCGTTCAGGCGGCGCTGCTGCGCCATGGCGCGGGCGCTTTTGCTGCCGCAGAAGTGGCACGCGCTGTGGCTCGGGCCGAGGCAGCGGGCAACCGGATTTGCGGTCTCTACTATCTCGAAAGCTATTGCGCGCAATTGACCACGGGCCGGGTCAAAGGCGATGTCGTGCCCCTTGTGACAACGCCCCGACCTGCCGCCATTCATGTGGATGCGCGCATGGGCTTTGCCCAACCGGCCTTTGCTTATGGTCTGGCCCCGGCTCTGGATGCCGCGCGCCAGTTCGGGGTCGCAAGCCTCGCAGTGGGTCACGCCCACACCTGCACGTCGCTGGGCTATTTCACCGAACAGATCGCGCAAGCCGGGCTGATCGGCATCGGCTTTACGAACGCGTCGCCCATCGTGGCCCCGCCCGGTGGAAAATCCCGGGTGATCGGCACCAACCCCATCGCCTTTTCCGTGCCTGACGGGCAGGGGGGGCTTGCGCTGCAATTCGACCAATCGACGACGACTGTGGCCTTGGGCAAGATCACCATGGCCAAGGCGGCTGGTGAGAAAATCCCCTCGGGCTGGGCGCTGGACGCAGACGGCAATCCCACCACCGATCCCGAGGCCGCTATTGGCGGTTCGCTCGTGTCGATGGGCGGCTACAAGGGCTGGGGTTTTGGCCTGATGGCGGAACTGCTGGCCGCAGGCATGACCGGCGGCGTGCTCAGCCGCGATGTCAAACCGCTCAAGGCGCCTGAGGGGCCACCGCACGATCTGGGCCAGTATTACCTGCTGATCGACCCCAGCACATCGGATGCCTTTGGCGACCGGCTGGCCGCTCTGGCGGCACTGGTAGATGCGGATGAGGGCGGGCGGATACCGGGCCAGAACCGTGTTCTGGCCGATCCGGTGGACGTGGACCCCGCAGCATGGTCACAGGCGCTGGAACTGGCGGATATGAACGACTAAGCGATGGCAGGCGACACGCCCGCCTTATGCCTGCTGCGTCAACCACACCCCTGCGGCCATCAGGGCTATCCCACCCAGGCGCGCGGGCCCCAAGGCCGTCACCTGCGCGCCAAAGAGCCCGAAATGGTCAATGGCCGCCGCACTGATCAATTGTCCCAACAGCACAAAGAACACCGCGTTACCGACCCCGAAATGGGGCGCGATATAGGTGATCGAGAGCACGTAAAAGGCAATCAGAACGCCTGCGAGCAGCAGATGCTTGGGGGCTGCAGCCACGCGGGCCATGCCCTGCCCGCCCGAGAGGGCAAAGAACACCGCCGAACTGGCCAACGCGATCAGAAACAGGATGGTGGCCGCCGCTGCGGGGCTGCCCAGGCGGACGCCCAGGGCCGCGTTCAGTGTCGCCAGGATGGGTATGCCGATCCCCGCCAGCAGCATGATCAGCGCATATTGGGCCATTGGGCACCTCCTGTTGCATCTGGCGATGGCGGACGACACGTCCGCCTTACGGGGATCCTGGCGCCCCTCATCCGCAAATTCCGTCGATTTGAACGCCGTCCCAGGGCAGTTGCACGTCATAGGGGCGCGACTGCGGCAACGGCGCCACCGGCATCGCTCCGCTGATCAGTGCATGGAGGCGTTTGGTGCGCGGGGCCTGAGGGTCCAGTGCCCGACAGCACACAAACTCCTCCACGATGGAACCTTGTTGCTCGTAGCCGAAATCGCCGAACACCCGATCATCGCTGACGTCAAACAGATAGGGGTCCGCGCCGCGCCGATGTTCGCGCGCCGCGCGCAGCGGCGAATAGCCTGTCGTCTTGCGGTTCTGCCACTGCCAGACATGCGTCAATTCATGGGCCAGCAGCATGGCCGCGATCAGGTTCACCTTGTCCGGGTATTCCGGCACGTAGTCGTCCAGATACCAGTCGCGATCAAACAGCACCCGCGTCCAGAGCGCCACCGCCGCTGGCTTGGCCGTCACAATCGCATCCTTGGGCGGCGGCAAAATCCGCTCGCGGCACGTGGTGCGCGGCCGCGCTTTGCGCCGAAAGGTGACCGCCCGCGTGGGGGACCCTTCCACCAGTCGCACGCGCGTCACATCCAGGCTGTCGCCATGCAGTGTCCGGGTAAAGGCAATCTCGGCCTCGGTCAGGGGCCGCCCGCAACCCGCCAGCAGCGTCAGGATCAAAAACATGCGCAGGATCATGGGCGCAGTAGGGGGCGGATGGATGCGGGGATCAAGGGAAAATATGGTGCGCCTGATGATTAGCGTCTGTGCAGGTGTCAATCACATCGGCGGGGCCGCAAAGGTCGCCGTGGCCAGGGCGATGGGCTTGCCCGACGGGGCGGCAACCAGCGTGCAGCGCGCAAAGATCAGCGCCTTGCCCGCCCGCGTAACCTCGGCCTGTGCCTGAATGCAGTCGCCGCTGCCGGGGCGCAGGAATTGGGTGTCGAGGGTTACGGTCGCCACAGGCACCATCCGCCCCAGATGCGCGCCGCAGGCCAGCACCATCGCCGTGTCGGCCAGCGTGGCCAATGCCTGACCCGACACGATCCCGCCCACCCGCGCGATGTCGTTGGTGATCGGGATGTCGAGGGTCAGGCCCTCGGCGTCGACGCGGGTGACTGTCGGGGTCAGGGCCAGGACCCAGGGTGCGAAATTCTCGTTCAGAAAGCGTTGTGCATCATCTGTATTTACCATGCGGCCAGCCTGACTGGCGGGCCCCGTCGATGCAAGCCTTGCGTTTCAATCCCGTCGCGGAGCCGTGAGCAAAGATGATCAAACAGGGGGTTTTTGTGTCAAAGGGGCGTGCCCACCTTGGTGTCATGATCGCAGAGATACGCTTTGCGGCACGCACCGCAGGCCACCACTCACGGGTTCCCGGCCTGCCTGGAAAGGACTGAAAAGATGGAAAAAGTTATCATTCCCACTGTGTTTGGATTTGCTGCGCTGATGAGCCTTTGGGCTGTGGTCGGCGTCACGATCTGACGGTTTTGCCCCCGGTGTCATGGACGTCACGGGCGGCAGAGCACGCGGCGGAGGGCCTTGCCGGTGTCCCCCTTCGAGTAAGGCCCCCGTCGCCTTGAAATGGCCTTGATATCGCCCCGGTTGGGTAAATCCCGGTTAACCCTTGGAGGGCGATAGTGAAGGTGAGACGGGCAGCGTATTGGCCCGGATAAGTTTAGCGAGTGACGGCGGAGGCGTTAGCCTCCGCTTTTTTGCCAGCGTCCGCAAAGCGGGCGCGTCACCCGGCAGCGTATCGCTTTGCGATGCGCGAGAGGGTCGGGGATCACCTAATTCAGATCTACCTTGCTGCTTTGCCCTCAGGGCGGAATCAAGGCTGAAAGCCGCCGCCTCATCGCCGGGCCGCCCCCCGGCACGGCGGTTTGGTTGATGTAGGCGCTGAGATTTGAGCGAGGAGGTACCTGGCTGCCATAAAGTGCTGTCGCAGAACGGTCGGATCGCCGCACCGCGGCCCGACGATCGGTCTGCTTGGCCCTACTTTGAACTGGTGCTACGTTTGCGATATGAACATAGACGCCGAGCAGTATTTTGAACTGGTTAAGCAGGATGTGTTTTCTGCACGGATCGAATGGCGTCTGTACAGAAGCTTATTTGGCACTAATCCTGAAACAGTGGAGTTTTTGAACAAAATTTCAGGCCGAACGGCAAACACATTGGAACGCGTTCTGTTTGAGCGCACGCTTTTGAATTTACGCAAGCTCACTGATCGGCCTGAGAATACACGTTGGAATGAGAAGTCGGTTACTTTGCGTGGCCTCTCGCATTTTTTCTTTGTTGAGGATGCGCAGTTGAAACGTTTACAAACCCAAGCCATAGAAAAGGCAAGCTTTGCAAAAAACTGGTCTGACAAGAAGATCGCACACTCTGACTTAGACCATCGGACAAACGCGGTAAAACTTAGCTCAGCAAGTCGCGAAAGAGTTGATAATGCTCTAGAAGCTGCTGCCGAAGTAATCAAACACGTTGCGAAAGAACACTACGGATATACACAGATCACCCACCCAATTCCTGATGCGAATGATGAACGATGGTTCTTGTTGCACCTATTCGAAGGTGCGCGCGCGTTTGATGAAAAAGAGCGACTAAGCAGAGAATACTCTGCTTCAGGGCGGTACGTTGAGCGAGACAGTCTTTATGACTTCCCTAGTTGGCTAGATCGACCGGAGCCACCGTTTGACATCGATTAAACATCCAACTCCTCCACAAACCGCGCATTCTCCTGAATATACTGAAACCGCATCTCCGGTTTCTTCCCCATCAGCCTCTCCACCAGGTCCCCGGTTTCCCCCGGCTCATCCTCGTCAATCGACACCCGGATCAGTTTCCGCGTGGCCGGGTTCATCGTTGTGTCCTTGAGGTCCTTTGCATCCATCTCGCCCAGACCCTTGAACCGTGACACGTCGATCTTGCCCTTGCCGCCCAATCCCTTCTCAAGGTGGGCGTTTTTTTCGACCTCGTCCAAACAATAGACCCGCTTCGCCCCCTGGGTCAGGCGGAACAAAGGCGGGCAGGCGAGGTACAGGTGCCCCTGGTCGATCATCGGCCGCATCTGGGTAAAGAAGAACGTCATCAGAAGTGCTGCGATATGCGCGCCGTCCACGTCCGCGTCGGTCATGATGATGACCTTGTCATAACGCAGGTCGTCCACGTTGAATTTCGTGCCCAACCCCACGCCAAGCGCCTGCGTTAGATCAGAGATTTCGGCGTTGGACCCCAGCTTGCTTGAGGCCGCGCCCAACACGTTCAAAATCTTGCCGCGCAGGGGCAAGAGCGCTTGCGTCTTGCGATCGCGCGCCATTTTGGCGGACCCGCCCGCGCTATCGCCCTCCACGATAAACAGCTCGGTGCCGTCCCGGTTCGTGGCTGAACAATCGACCAGCTTGCCGGGCAGGCGCAGCTTTTTCGTGGCGGTCTTGCGCGCGGTCTCTTTCTCCATCCTCCGGCGCAGGCGTTCTTCGGCCCGCAACACCAGAAAGTCGAGGATCGCACCGGCCGATTTGGTGTCGGCGGCCAGCCAGTTGTCAAAATGGTCGCGGACGGAGTTTTCGACCATCCGCTGCGCGTCGACCGTGGCCAGCCGGTCCTTGGTCTGGCCGACGAATTCCGGCTCGCGGATGAAACACGACACCAGCGCGCCCGCCCCTGTGATCAGGTCTTCGCGGGTGATGGTGGACGCCTTTTTATTGTTCACCAACTCGCCATAGGCCTTGATCCCCTTAAGGATCGCGGCCCAGAACCCCGCTTCGTGCGTGCCGCCCTCGGGCGTGGGGACCGTGTTGCAATAGGACTGGATGAAACCGTCGCGCGCAGGCGTCCAGTTGATCGCCCATTCCACTTTGCCCGGAACCTTGAACTTCTCGAACGACACCGCGCCTGCGAACGGCGCGTCTGCATAGGTTGTGGCACCCGCCATCACTTCGGTCAGGTAATCGGCCAGACCGCCGGGAAAGTGGAATGTCGCCTCAAGCGGTGTGTCGCCATCAGGAATCGCCGTTTTCCAACGGATTTCCACACCGGAAAAGAGGTACGCCTTGGACCGCGCCATCTTGAACAGCCGCGCAGGCTTGAGTTTGAGCGAGCCAAAAATGTCCGGGTCTGGGTGGAAGGTCACGGATGTGCCGCGCCGATTGGGGGCGGCCCCGATCCTGGCCAGCGGGGCCTGCGGCACGCCGCGCGAAAACTCCATGGCAAAGAGTTCCTTGTTCCGCGCCACCTCGACCCGTAGGTGATCCGACAGGGCGTTGACGACGGATGAACCAACACCGTGCAGCCCGCCCGAGGTCTCATAGCTGTCGCCGGAGAACTTGCCGCCCGCATTGAGCGTACAAAAGATGATCTCAAGCGCGGTCTTGGATGGGTCCTTGGGGTGCGCGCCGGTGGGAATGCCCCTGCCGTTGTCGCGCACCGACACGTGCCCGTTTGCGTGCAGCTCGACTTCAATCCAGGTGGCGTGGCCTGCAACGGCCTCGTCCATGGAGTTGTCGATGATCTCGGCCACCATGTGGTGCAGGGCGCGGTCGTCCTTGCCGCCGATATACATGCCCGGGCGCAGCCGCACATGTTCCATATCCTCCAGCACCTGGATGGAGGAGGCATCATAGTCAGACGGCGACGGTTTCTTGGGAAACTCGTCCGGAACCAGAAGATCGGTCATGGCTGCTGCTCTTTTTTCGTTGGTTGGACGACACTATGCCAGAGCCGGGGGAGGGGGGGAAGATGCTGTGTGCCGTAGGCTCTGGACATATGGAAGGACATTGCGTCCAGTGGCGGAGATGAGACTTGTCATAATCAGCGATACCCACGGGCGTCATTCAGAGTTGGGGCGTCTGTCAGGCGACATTCTAATCCATTGTGGCGATTTCGAAGATATGTTTCAGCGCAACGGTGATGTGCTTGGAAATGTGGATCGTTGGTTTGCGAAACAGCATTTCGAGCACATCATCTGCATTGGCGGAAACCACGACCGGACGCTGGAATATTGCGGGGCCAAGAGGGCGCAGCCCTTTCGAAACGCCACCTATTTACAGGATGAGGAATTTTCCTTTCGCGGCCGCCGGTTCTATGGCGCGCCCTGGGTGCCGGACCTGCCAAACCATGCGTTTTACGCAGGTGATGCCGCCTTGCGAGCCGCTTGGGCGGCAATCCCACCTGATGTTGATGTGTTGGTGAGTCATACGCCACCCGCCGGAATTCTCGATGTTTCAAGCCGTGGGCGGGCTTTGGGCTGCCGACATTTGACAGACAGACTGGCGCAGGTGCGACCGGCGCTGCATTGTTTTGGCCATGTGCATGCAAGTGCGGGCCAGCGGGTGATCGGCGAGACGACATATGTCAACGCAAGTTCGGTCAACAGCAGCATGACCATTGCGCATGCTCCGGTCGTCATTGACCTGCCGGAAAAAGGGGCTTGTGCGTGACAAATGGTTTTCGGTCAGGCAAGCCAGTCGTGGATAATCCCTGCCACCTCTTGCGGCTTTTGATGCAGCACCCAGTGATCTGCCCCGGAAATGCAGGCCCGTTTCAGATCGGGCGCGAACTCCTCCAGCCCTTCGGTTGATGAGGGCAGGAGGGCTTTGTCGTCTTCGCCCCAGATCAGCAGGTGCGGGCATCGGACCCGCAGTTTGTCCAGCGGCAGATCGGGCATTGGCACTGGCGCGCCCGGGTCGGCCACAACAAGCGGTGAGGCGCGATACCAGTTGATCATGCCCCGCAACCCCGATTGCCGCCAGGCAGCCTTTTGCCCGTCAAGCCGAGAGCCCGATAGCCAGCTCATGTCCATCTTGGCCGAAAAGAAGCCCAGCATACCCGCGAAATCATCTGCCGCCAGCGCATCCTCGGACCCTGGCTGGCGCAAATAGTTGATGTATTGCGAGGCCGCGGATTGCGCCCCGCCAGACGCCATCGCCCGCTGAAACGGCACTGGATGCACGCCATTGGCCACGATCAGCCGATCGACCAGATGCGGTTGGAACATCGCCAACCCATAGGCCACGGCCGCGCCCCAGTCATGGCCAAAGACAGTGACCGGGCCACCGTCACCGATCAGCGCGACCATGTCCCCCACCAGCTGCGAGGTCGCATAGGCCCCCACCTCATCGGGCGCATAGCTGCCGCCATAGCCCCGCTGATCCGGCGCAATGCAGTGAAACCGGTCAGCCAAAAGCGGGGCCAGATCGCCCCAGGCGCCGCCATATTCGGGAAAGCCATGCAGCATCAGCATCTTGGGCAACCCAGGATCGCCCCAGGAGCGGATCACAAAGTCTTGGCCCCACAGCCTTCGTGTCTCGACCCGCATCATTCGCCCTTGGGCTTGGTTTCGAACATGAGCCCCGCGGCAGTGCGCGGCGCAAATCCCCGCCAATAGGTGTGGTCCTCGGTCGGCACGCCTGCGTCATCCAAATCAACCAGGCCGTCGCTCGATGTGGGCACCAGATCGAAATAACCCGCCATGTCCGCCTCGTCCTTGAGGTGCAACCCCATGAAAGCGGTCGCAAAATGCTGGGCAATGTTGTTCATCCGCGTCGTGTCCCAGACCGCATCGGCATAATGCTCGAACGGCACAAAATCGAGGCCCTCGACGGGTGCCCAGCTTTCGATGGGGGCAGGCATCGGGGCCGCAGCATTGTGGTTGGCATGATCAAAAGTGAGCAAATGCCGATCCGTGCCCACCGCTTCGTCAAAGATGGTGCGCATGGCGGAATAGACCGACACGTCGTCCCTGCCGCCCGCCATCAGCATTGTGGGCACGCGGAGCCCCGCCAAGCCTTCCATGTCCCAAAAGCCAGCATTGTTGCCCCAGGGGCCAATTGCAATGACGGCTTTGACGCGCGGATCAATCAGCGCCTCGTGACTGTCAGAGCCTGCCAGATGCGCGGAAAGCAAGCCGTTGGGTGCACCCCAGCTGAACTCGGTCGATGCTTGGGTGACGCCCGCACCGCCAAAGATCAGCGCGCCGTACCCGCCCATGGAATAGCCGATCACGCCGGTCTGATCTGCATTCACGATGTCACCCAACGGCCCAGTCATCCCCGCCATGTGATCCACCACAAAAGCCTGATCGAGGGGCCGGTTGAACAGGGTGGAACCAAACGCGGCCTGGTCCGAATAGGTGCTGTCGGTGTGGTCAATGGATACTGTGACATAGCCTTTGGAGGCCAGATTTTCACCCAGATGCGCCATCAGATAACGGTTGCCAGGATAACCGTGGCTGATCACGATCAGGGGAAAGCGGGTGCCCGTCGCGGGCTCCGCATCGCGCACGGCCTGACCGGTCAGGGTCACTTCGGTTGCGCCATCGCGGATCAACGCGCGGTAGCTGCCCCCGGGCACCGTGCCCTCTGCCGCCGGATACCAGACCTCCAAAGTCAGGGGGCGATCATAGCGGGGGACATCCTTGCCTTCCACGCCAAGCACATCGACGCTGTCCGGGATCTTCACGTCAAGGGTCTGCACACCGACGCTGAACGCGCCATAGGCGGCCAGCTCAGGCGCATCGGGGCGGATTTGGTCAATAGGATTGGCCAGCGCATCTGCCGCGACGGTGGTGGTTAGTGCGGCGGTTGCGGCCAACAGGTGCTGTGTGCGACGGGGCATCCAAGGCTCCTTTTCGAGCGATTGTTCAAAAGGCGTAACACGCAGGCACTGACTATGGCGCCCACTGTGACAGAGCACGCGGCGCATTCAAGCGGTGATGCATCATACCATATCGGCAGCGTCCCGCCGAATGCACATCGCGGCAGGGCTTGAGCCTTTGGGTGGTCGCGACTACATCTGCGTGCATGTTCCGCTCGTTCCTCCGCAGCATTGCGATCCTTGCCCTTTTGCCGGCCGCCGCATCGGCGCACCCGCATGTCTTTGTGGACACGCAACTGCGCCTGCAAATCAACGAAGCAGGCATATTTGAAGGGATCGAGGTCAAGTGGACCTATGATGATTTCTATTCCATGTTGCTGCTGGCTGATATGGGCCTCGACCGCGACGGGGACGGACGTCTGGTGCAGGGTGAGACGATCCTTCTGGACGGCTTCGACCGGCAGTGGATCGAAGGGTATCAAGGCGACACTTACGTAACGCGGGATGGCGTGCCCGTAGCCCTTGGCCCCCCCGAGGGGCGCGGCACCACGGTTGAAAACGGATTGATCACCACAACCCATTTTCGCGCAGCGAGCGGGCCTGCGGACGGTCTCGTGATCAAGGCCTTTGACCCCACATTCTACACCGCTTACAGCCTCGTGGGTCCGGTGGACACAGGTGCCTTCTGCGAGGCCGCCATCCTGCCTGCGGATCTGGACGCGGCCTATACCCTGGTCGAAGAGCTGCTTTATGCCACCCCCTCATCCGATGCCGAACAGGACTATCCCGAGGTTGGCGAAGCTTTTGCGGATACGGTGCGCCTGACATGCGCCTCCTGAAAATCGGAGTTCTGAGCGTCGCGATTGTGCTGCTGGTCTGGCTCTTTGGCATGGGCGGGATCGGAGACATTTCGCGCTGGGCCGCCGCCGAACAGC
Source organism: uncultured Tateyamaria sp. (assembly GCF_947503705.1). GTDB lineage: Bacteria > Pseudomonadota > Alphaproteobacteria > Rhodobacterales > Rhodobacteraceae > Tateyamaria. The sequence continues at coordinate 143,603 of NZ_CANNES010000003.1, forward strand.
GTGAGGCACAAAATGCGCTGGCCGCAGGCCTGCGGGCCGTGCGCGCGGACGAGCCGAGGGCGTGGTTCGCGCTGATGGGCGTCTGTGCCGCTTACGGGTTTTTCCATGCGGCGGGGCCGGGCCATGGCAAGTTGGTGATCGGCGGATATGGCGCCGCGGCACGGGTCACTGCCTGGCGGCTGTCGTGGATGGCTGTCGCTGCGTCCTTGGCCCAAGCGCTGGCCGCGATCGTTCTGGTCGGCGTGGGCGCCCTGCTGTTGGGCTGGGGCCGGGCCGAGATGACAGAGACGGCGGAACAGGTACTGGCCCCGGCCAGCTACGCCGCCATCGCCCTGGTGGGGCTGTGGCTGGTCGTGCGGGGTGTGCGGCGTGCGCTCACGGTGCCAAAACACGCCCATGATCACGATATCGACGCTGACGGGCACTGTCACAGCTGCGGCCACGCCCACGGCCCCAGCGTGGAACAGGCCGAAAACGTAAACTCCTGGCGGGACGCAGCGGCCATCATTGCCTCCATCGCCATACGGCCCTGTACGGGGGCGGTTTTCCTGCTGATCCTGTGCTTTGGGCTTGGCATTCCGCTGGCCGGAATAGCGGGGGCGCTGGTCATGGGGCTGGGCACGGCAAGTGTCACGGTGCTGGTGGCTTTGGCCGCTGTGGGCACACGGCGCACGGCGCTGGCGGGCTGGTCCGGCAGCGGGGCGTTGCGGGCCATGGCGCTGATCGAAGTCGTGGCAGGCGGGCTGATTGCATTGATCGCAATCGCTCTGGTGCTTCCCTTCCTCTGAATTGAGAGCCACAACCCCTGCGCGAGCATCTCAAGCATTCGCAACCGTATGCATGGCCAAGGGTGGCATCCTGACGCCCGCCACACGCGAGGGCTTTTCAAGTTGGCAAAGCAGGCGTAAGCCTGTCTCATGTCCACCCGTTTGCTGTCATATCCCGCGCATATGCGCGCTATCATGGTCCTTGGCCTGCCGCTGATCGGCGGGCATCTGGGGCAGGTGGCCATTGGGGTGACCGACACGGTCATGCTGGGGTGGTACGGCGTCGACGAATTGGCCGCGCAAACCGTTGCAGGCTCTTATTTCTTTGTGCTTTTCCTTGTGGGTTCGGGTTTTGCCTGGGCGGTAATGCCCATGGTGGCGTCTTACCAGGCCGAGGACGATGAGGTCAGCTTGCGGCGTGCTACGCGCATGGGGCTATGGCTCAGCATGGGTTTTGCGGCCCTCGCCATGCCGCTGATGATCTGGTCCGAACCTTTGCTGCTGGGCTTGGGGCAAACCGACCAGGTGGCCCGCGACGGGGCCACCTATCTCGCTATCGCGGGCTGGGGGATTTTCCCGGCACTGGTGGTCATGACATTCAAAAGCTATCTCGCCGCCCTCGAACGCACCCAGATCGTGTTCTGGATGACGGTTGTGGGGGCCGTGGCCAACGGGTTGGCCAATTATGCGTTTATCTTTGGCAATTGGGGCGCGTCCGAGATGGGGATCGCTGGGGCGGCCTGGGCTTCGATCGTTACACAGTTTGTCATGCTCATCGGCGTTGTGGCCTATGCGCTGATCGCGCTGCCCGAACACGGCATTCTCAACCGGCTCTGGCGACCCGATTTCGACATGCTCGGGCGGGTGTTCCGGCTGGGCTGGCCCATCGGGCTGACGACACTCAGCGAGGCGGGGCTTTTTGCGGCCACGGCCATCATGATGGGCTGGTTGGGGACGATCCCGCTGGCCGCGCACGGGATCGCGCTGCAACTGGCCTCGATCACCTTCATGATCCATCTGGGGCTGTCCAATGTGGCCACGATCCGGGCGGGCAACGCTTATGGGCGAGGGGACTTGCCGCATATGATCAAGGGCGCGCAGACTGTCATCGTTATGAGCCTGCTGACAGCGCTGGCCACAATCGTGGTCTTTGTCGCCATGCCAGAGCCGCTGATCAGCGTCTTCATGAAAAGCGATGAACCCGCCCGGGACGAGATCATGACCATCGGCGTGGTGCTGGTGGCCATGGCGGCACTGTTCCAACTGATGGATGGGGCGCAGGTGGTGGCACTGGGGCTTTTGCGCGGGGTGCAGGACACGCGGGTGCCGATGGTGCTGGCGGCGGTGTCCTACTGGGTGATCGGGCTGCCCTGCTCATACGTGCTTGGTTTTGTGTTGGGCTGGGACGGCGTTGGTGTGTGGCTGGGCCTCGTCGTCGGGCTGGGCTTTGCCGGGGTCGCACTGATGTGGCGGTTCTGGGCCGTGTCCGTGCCTGCCTTGCGCATGGGCGCGACGCCAGAGGTGACACCGACAGCCTGACGCCGTTACTCGGCCGCCTGACCTTTCATCAACCGATCCGCTTTTTTGCGGACCAGAACCGACCGCAGGTCATGCATCGCCAAAAGCAAAGCATCGGTTACATCCTCAAGCTGATCCTCGGTGGCACGCGATTGCGCCCAATGGGTCGTCAGGTTCAGGTAGTCTACTGCGCGGTGAATGTCGTCGATATCGCGGTAGGACAGCAGCTCGGTCCGCTCTGCCATCCATTCCTTGATCCGTGCCAGATCGTCCTCTGACAGCACCCGATCGCCATTCGGCTTGATCTCGCCATTTCGAATGTTGACGGTCGCGATCTGGTCCATCTCGATCCGCCGCTGACGGTTCTGGGTGTCGACGCGAAACACGGTCGCCCCGTTTTCGCGCACACGGAAATAGTATTCTGGCAGTTCCGCACCCATGATCTTCGCGCTTCCCTCGCTACGTCAAACCCGCACAGAACGTCGTGATCCGTGCGCAGGCTTCTGTCAACGCCTCGTCCGACGTAGCGTAGCTGACGCGAAAGTTTGGCGATACCCCAAAGGCGGCCCCGAAAACAACGGCCACGCCGGTCTCCTCCAGCAGAGCCGTGGCAAAAGTTGCGTCATCTGCGATCACTGTACCCGCAGCAGAGGTTTTGCCAATCAGCCCTGCGATGGACGGATAAACATAAAACGCCCCCTCGGGCACCGGGCATTCGATCCCGTCGATGGCGTTCAGCGCCTTGACCACCAGATTGCGCCGACGCACGAACATCTCATTGTGCGGTGCGATGAAATCCTGCGGGCCATCCAGAGCCTCAACAGCGGCCCATTGGCTGATCGAACAGGGGTTCGAGGTCGATTGTGACTGCACCTTGCGGATCGCCTTGATCAGATGCGCGGGACCGGCGGCGTAGCCGATGCGCCAGCCGGTCATGGCATAGGCCTTGCTGACCCCGTTCACGGTCAGGGTCCGATCCTTCAGGCCCGGTTCCACCTCGGCGGGGGTGCAGAACTCGAACCCGTCATAGGCCAGATGCTCGTACATATCGTCGGTCATGACCCAAACCTGCGGGTGACGCATCAACACGTCCGTCAGGGCCTGCAACTCCGCCCGGGTATAGCCGGCACCTGTCGGGTTTGAGGGCGAGTTGAAGATCAGCCACTTGGTCTTGGGCGTGATCGCGGCCTCAAGCTGTTCCGGCGTCATCTTGAAAGCGCTTTCAATGCCGCAGGTGATGGTGACGGGTGTGCCGCCGGCCATCAGAACCATGTCGGGGTAACTCACCCAGTAGGGCGCGGGAATGACCACCTCGTCGCCGGGGTTCAGTGTGGCCATCAGCGCGTTATAGAGAACCTGCTTGCCGCCCGTGCCCACGGTGACCTCGTCCGTGGTGTATTCCAGGCCGTTGTCGCGCTTGAACTTGGCGACGATGGCCTGCTTCAGCTCCGGTATGCCGTCCACGGCTGTGTATTTCGTGCGGCCCATGGCAATGGCGACGACGCCCGCATCCTTGATGTTTTGCGGCGTGTCAAAGTCAGGCTCGCCCGCACCAAGGCCGATAATGTCCTTGCCTTGCGCCTTGAGGGCGGCGACCTGTCCGGTCAAGGCCACGGTCGGGGACGGTTTGACGCGGTCGAGTGTCGCGGAAAGGAATGTCATGATGGCCTCTGGGCGCTAGATTGGATACCTGAACCCTCATAGGCGGGGTCCCACGCGCAATCAAGCGCCCGAACCTGCCAAAACAACAGTGAAAAGGTGACTTCAATGGACGACACCCACGATTGGTACAGCCCCGAGGCATCGACATTTGGTGATCGGGTGGCAGGGGCACGCGAACAGGCGGGCATGACCCAGAAACAACTGGCCAAACGTCTGGGCGTGCGTCTGGCGACATTGAAATCGTGGGAAGAAGACCTGAGCGAGCCGCGCGCCAACCGCCTGTCGATCATGGCGGGGCTGCTGAATGTTTCGATGATGTGGCTGATGAACGGCGAAGGCGAGGGCGTCGAGGCCCCGTTCGAAGCGGCCCCCATGTCCGACAACATGCGCGATCTGCTCACCGAAATGCGCGACCTGCGCACCGACTTGCTGCGCCGGGCCGAACAGGTGGGGCGGTTGGAAAAACGCCTGCGCACTGCATTGCAAGAGAGTTCCGATGGCTGAAGAGCTTTATGAACACCGTCTGAAGCGGTTGCATATGCGGTCCATGCGGCGCGGGATCAAAGAGATGGATTTGATTCTGACGGCCTATGCGGCGGACAATCTGGCGCACATGGATACGCCCGATTTGGACACCTATGACGCGCTGCTCAGCGAGAATGACCAGGACCTCTATCGCTGGGTCACCGGGCAAGAACCGGCACCGGATCGATTTTCTGACATGATTTCAAAGATTTCCCAGGCGCTGCAAGGTGCGGCGTCGGGGTCTGGCGGCGCTTAACCATATATTTCCGAATCTGGCTCATTTTCTGAGCATCAAATGAGTCGGAGAGCGTAGATGAGCATTCAGGACCCCATCCGCCAGCTTCCTGGTGCGGCCAAGGGCAATACGGACCACAGCTTTATGGTGGGCTACCTCGAAGCCTTGTCGCTGGTCGAACGATTGCACCGGCTGCTGCTCGACGTGATCAAGGACGAATTCGAACGCGTCGGCGTGCTCGAAATCAACGCGGTGCAGGCGCTGCTCTTGTTCAACATCGGCAACAACGAGGTGACGGCAGGCGAATTGAAAAGCCGTGGCTATTACCAGGGCTCAAACGTCAGCTACAATCTGAAAAAGCTGGTCGAAATGGGGTATATGCACCACCAGCGCTGCGAAATTGACCGCCGCTCCGTGCGGGTCCGCCTGACCGAAGACGGGCGCAAGGTGCGCGACGTGGTGGCCGATCTTTTTGAACGTCACGCCGAAGGGCTGCAATCCAAGGGCGTGCTGGGCCCCGAGGGGATCACCGACATCACCGGGTCACTCAAACGGATGGAACGCTACTGGACGGATCAGATCCGCTATATCTACTGAGCCGGAAAAACAGGTGTTTAGCGTGCTACGGGCGGCACTCCTGGCTGCGTGATGTCTTCGGAAAAGATCAGGGTTTCCAACTCCCGCTCCAATTTTCGCGCCATGGATTGGGCATATTCCTCAAACCCCAGCGCGGTTTGCACAAAACTGTCCTCGCCGACAATCACGTTGTGACGATAATAACTGGACAGCTCTGCCACATCCATCTGGCGTAAATCGCCGAAGGATGGCGCATCCGCCCCGATCACCAGCGCGTTGATGGTCACATCAGTGCCTGCGAGTTCTGCCTTCACGTCCTGCGGGCGGGGGCCCAGGTTCGACTTGCCGTCCCCCGATATATCCAGGGTCCGTTTCCAGCAATAAGACCGCTGCGCCAAAAATCCAACGCCGACACGCATCGCCAACCCCAGCGCCGTGCCCGGCGTGGTCTGGCGCCGCTCGGTCGTTTGCAGGTGGGCGATGACGCCATTCAAAATGGCCTCATCCGCGATCGTGGTCCAGGGCAGGATCACCGCCGGATCTTCCGGCCCGCTCCACTCATACACCAACAGATCCACCGGTGTTCCCGGCATGACGGTCAAGGCCTGACGCACCGACGGCGCGCCCAAGGCCGCGGCCAACCCATCAATCTGCAACCGGTATTCCAGCTGATCCACTGACCCCGACACGTCCAACCCCAGGGCCAGTGCCTGCCGACATTCCGCCACCGCGCCACCCGCCCAAAGGGCCAACACAGCCGCACAGGCTGCGCGCCGCCAGATCATCCGGCCCGACCCGCGCGGGGCAGGGCACCAATCACCGGCGGGGTCAGTTCCCGCTCCAGCTTGCGACGCATCGCCCGCTCATAGTCCTCAAACCCTTGGGCCACCTCCATAAAGGCACCCGGGCCCCACAACACTTCGTTCTGGTAAAATGAAATCAACTGGGTCTCTGAAGCGAACTCTGCCGCATTCACCACCAACCCATTCACGGTCACGTCGCGAAAGGGAAACTCGCGATAGGCCAATAACGGGCCAAAGCCCTCGTTGTTCTGACCATCGCCCGCCATATCAATGGTCTTGTAGAGGCATTGCGGCGCACGGCCCAACATCTCAGCACCATAACCCAGAGCATAGCCCATCGCGGTAGGAAACTCATTATGGGATCGCTCGCTGGCCGCCACCGTTTCGGCCGCCCGCAACAGGGCGGCGGGGCTGTCAATCAACAGCCAATCCAGAACAACCTCCTGATTATAGCGCCCCGACCACTCGTAAACGGCAAGGGCCACGGGATCGTCCGAGGCAAAGAACGCGGCCTGTACCTCGGGGGCCGTCAGGGCAGACACCAGCCCGCCCCGCTGCAACTGGTCTTCTGTCGCATCGACCGAAGAGGATACGTCGAGCGCCAACAACAGTGCCAAGCGACACGCCGCCGCCGGAGAGGCGGCGCAAAACAGCGCACATGTGGCGGCAAACCTTACCAAGAGCCGGTGTTTTCCATGCTGGCCCAAGGCTCTGCCGGGGGCAGGTTATCGCCCGCCTGAAGCAACTCGATCGAGATGTTGTCGGGCGAGCGGACAAAGGCCATATGCCCATCGCGCGGCGGGCGATTGATGGTCACGCCATTGTCCATCAGGTGCTGACACATCTCATAGATGTTGTCGACGCGGTAGGCGAGGTGGCCAAAATGGCGGCTGTCGCTGGGCAGGCCCTCATCGCCGTCCCAATTATAGGTCAGCTCGACCGGACATTCGGGTTGATCAGGCGGGGCCATGAACAACAGGGTGAAACGGCCCTTTTCGTTGTCATAGCGGCGGGTCTCTTCGAGGCCCAACAGCTTGTAAAAGGCAATCGAGGCATCGAGGTCTTTCACGCGAACCATCGTGTGCAGGTAAGTCAGGGCCATCCGGCGCTCCTTGCTAAGTCTGTCTGATGGCTAACCTAGCATGTCCACCGGCAGGGGCCAGCGCCGCTCTCAGAACTTTGACTGGATGCCGAGCGAGATGGTGGTCTCGCCGATCTCGAAGCGGTTCACATTTGACGACCGACGCCCCGTGCGCACCTGCACCGTGGGGGCAAAGCCCGCAAAATCGTAGTCGGCGAAAAAGAACGACACATCGCCATAAAGCGACTGATCCTCGCGTCCGCCCGCAACCGGGCTGACCAGCACATAGGTGTCGTAATCGGTATAGCCAAAGGTCACCCCGGTGGTGATCTTGACCGGCCCGACCTGCTTGCCAAAGGCATAGCTCGCCCTGACACTGGCCGTTCGGTAATCGGCATTGGTAAAGGCGCCGCTGACGTCCTGCACAGTCAGCCCGAGGTTCACCCTGTCACCGTTGTCGCGGCGGTGGCTGTAATGTGTGCCAAGCGTAAACACATCCACGTCGCGCAGCGAAGAGCGTGTCGAAAACCTTTTCTCGGCTGTGCCGGAGAAAGACAAACGGTCCGCTGGCGACAGGCGAATGCCGCGGCGCACCGACAATTTGCCAAAGTCATAGGACCGACTGCCGCCCGACCAACTTGCCCCGACCGCCCCGCTCAGCGTGACGGAATTTCCCTCTTTGCCCGCAGCGAACTGATGCTCCAGCCCCGCTTCGGCAAAGGTCGAGGCAAAGTCGCTGTTGCTGACAAAGGGGGCCGCCGCCTTGGCCGAGGCAGACAGATCAATCTGGCGCGTATAGATGCGCGCAGTGGCGTTGGTTTGCGAAGTCTTGTCGCGGGCCAGACGGTAGCGCAGCCGCGCATCGACCACGCCCACCACACCAGACAGTGCACGTGTCGCGCCGCCAAAAAGACCTTGGGTATAGGTGCCGTTGATCACCTCAAGCACGTTGTCAGTGCCGTTGTTCACATTGTCCGACGGGGCCACCGACACGGTCAGGTTAAAGCTCAGCGGGTTGGCGGCACGCACGTTCCGATAATCCGAGGCGAGCAGGTTCTTTTGCTTGTCAGTGTCGGCATGGGCGGCGGCGATGCGCAGCCAGGCTTGCGACAGGGTGGGGCGCTCTTGCTGGTAGGCGATGCTGGCTGCGGTGCGGGCCGCACCGAACTTGGCACCAGGGCTGTCACCATGGCGATAGGACAAGCGCACCGCGGCGCGGGCCAGTTTCGGGTTGTTCATGCGCGAATGGGCGGCGGCCAGAATGCCGTAGGCATAGGCATCCGTTTCGTCCGCCTGAACCAGACCCATGGCAATCTGGCGGGCCAGCTCAAAGTCGCCCGCATGCAGGGCCTGGCGCGCCAAAACCCGCGCCTGATCGAGCGAGATGGAGGCGCGTTCAGGCTGATCTTGGGTTTGTGGCACAGCCGCCGTCGCCCAAAGGGCCACGGCCACCGCAAGAGCCGCCCGGATCATGATGCTCAGGGTTGGACTGCGTTGACGCAGATCGGGTCAGTATTGCCCGCCACACACAGGTCCAGGACAAAGACGCCGTACTCGATCTCGTCGCCCAGGGCGTCCGAGAAATCTTCGATAAAGGTGCCGCCCGCCATGGCCGATCCATCCGTGCCGCCGATCACACCGGCAAAATCGCCAATGTCGACGCCCACGGGATCATCGGGTGCATCGGGGTTGGGATCGGTCGCGTCCACTTCGATGTTGCCGGTAAAGGTGCCATCGCCCGTCAACGTCCCGTCCACCAGAACGAGGTCGGCCAGATCGCCAAAGCCCGCGCCGAACACGGCCGTCCGGTCATAAATCTCGCCCTCGACCGACATGTCGTTCAGGTCCACGTTCACAAACATCAGCCCGGTGATATAGGCGGTCTGGGTCGGGGTGTTCACATCCGGATCAATAGGCTGGGTGATGGGCAACAGATCAGTAACCGGCCCCACGCCATTCAAACCAGCGGCATAGTTGCCATAATATGTCACGTCAAAGCGGCCCTCGGGCGCCGTGGGCGCGGTATAGGTGCCTGTGCGCTCAAAGAATGTCCCGCCAAAGAACTTGTTGAACTGCCCGCCCGTCATGACAACGCCCGCCTGCACGCCATCGCGACTGGCGACAAAGGCGGTGGCATGGCGACCCAGCGGATCGTTCTGGCCGGTAAAGGTGGTGTAACCGGGCGCAAAGGTGTTGCTGACAGCAGTATAGCTGTTGACCAGCGGCACACCATCCTGGGTCAGGCCCGTCACGGTCAAGGTGTTGTCCGACGCGTTAAAGCTGATGCGTTCCAGATCGCCCAGGATGTTGGCGGGCACATCGCTCGTTGCTGTACCGCCGCCCGTCGTCGTGTCGCCGCCATCTGTAAAGGGGTTACCGTCTCCGCACGCCGCGACCCCAAGGGCCAGCGCGCACACTGCTGCCGTTCGTTTCATGCCTGAAAAACCTTTTGCGGTTTATTATATCTGCCTCATTGCGGTCCAGAGTCTGCCCCAATCGCTAAAAAGTCAACGAATTCCTGCACGTTGGACGCGCGAGCGGCTGCGGGGCGTTGCCAAAAAACGACCTCTATATTGCGGTTCTCAGGGCGGCCTCCACCAGATAAGGTATAGGCCTGACAGATTCTGTGGATAAGGACGCGCCCCATGCCGCTCAGCCCCGACCAGCTTGCCGAAATCGACGCCCTGCGCGCCACGCCCCAGCCCACGCTGCGGGCGACCGTGCCGGGGATGGAGGCGCATTTGTACCACGCCCGCCCCGTGCTCGATCACGGCTTTGTCCGGGTCATCGACTATATGGGCGATGACAGCGCGATCTGCCAGGCGGCGCGCGTGTCTTATGGCAAGGGCACCAAGTCGGTGCAAAACGACGAAGGGCTGATCCGCTATCTCATGCGCCACTGGCATTCGACCCCGTTCGAGATGTGCGAGATCAAGCTGCACGTGAAACTGCCCGTCTTCGTGGCGCGCCAGTGGATCCGGCACCGAACGGCCAACGTCAACGAATACTCCGCCCGCTATTCGATCCTGGATCGCGAGTTTTATATCCCCGAGCCGGATGCCCTGAACGCACAATCGGTGGTCAACAACCAGGGACGGGGCGATGTGCTGGAAGGGGCCGAGGCCGCCCGCGTCCTCGAAATCCTCAAATCCGACAGTACCCGTGCGTATGATCATTACCAGGAAATGATTTCACAAGACGACCAACAGGGGCTGGCCCGCGAATTGGCCCGGATGAACCTGCCCGCCAATGTCTATACCCAATGGTATTGGAAAGTGGACCTCCACAACCTCTTCCATTTCCTGCGCCTGCGCGCCGATGCCCACGCGCAATATGAGATCAGGGTCTACGCCGACGCGATCTGCGAAATGGTCAAAGACTGGGTGCCCGCCGCCTACGGGGCGTTCGAGGATTACCGGCTCGGTGGCGCCACGCTTTCCGCCACAGCCCTTGCGTGCATCGCCCGAATGCTAAAGGGTGAAGAGGTCACGCAGGAAAACTCCGGCATGTCCAAAGGGGAATGGCGGGAGTTTATGGGGGTGATTGGGTGAGCGCCATTGCTTTGGCATGCCGTTTTCGATTTTGACAGTAGTGCTTTGTTTGCATTCCCGTGATCAGCGTAAATGAAATGGAAATTGAAAAAACAGCTTATGAGGCCAGCTACGGTCAGTTGCGTGCACAAAAGGAAGACCTAAAAGCTTTCCGTGCTCAAGCGTCATTCTGTGCTGCGATATCTGGATTGGTAGCTACTGCTTTCGCGACAATTTCAGCTGCAAACATGTTTACTGGGGAAGCAAAACACCAGTTCCTAAACATTTCGGTACATGAATGGTTGGTGTTGTCGACGTTTTCCTTGTCTATCTTGTTTGCGATTTTGGCGATTGTGGACTGGCGAACTGTGCGCTTTGATCTGGATCCAAAGACAGCGCTGCATTTTTCCGAATACTACGAAAATTACCCGGAAGATGGCTACCGATCCGCTGAAGCACAGTTGTACGCTTTGCTTGCTACAGAAGCAGACAGATTCTTCGATGAAAACGAAGGTGTCATTAGCAGAATAAAAACCTACATATTCCTTTCATCAATTTTTGCGTTTGCACAAATCCCGGCATGGGTTATGCTGTCGATATAATAAGGGTTGCTGTACAATGAGCGATGAGAAGAAACCTACCCCGCCGCCGCCTTCGTCGTCTAAGCCGACGTATCGCGAAGTCGAAAAGCAAGATGACAACGGCAAGTAAGCCAAATCGATGGTAAGTTTGACTGTGTCTGGAAGCAAGAAGCCACCCGCTCCGGCTCCGAAGCCACCTTCTTCGGCTAAACCAACGACACGCGGTCAAATGAACGACAACGGTAAGCCAACTAAAAAGTAGGGCATAGATCACGTTGTCAGCTCACTAAAATCAGGTTGTCTCAAAATTGCGCACTGAATTAACCTTTAGTTTTGCGTGTTCCGCACGGTAAACACCAAAACGTACAGAACTCCCCCAAAAATGTAGCTTTCTCAAAAGTCCTCTCGAATCGCTCCAAATCCACGGCTCCGAAAACGCACATTCCCCTGCCCAAACTGTACATTTCTCCCCAAATCGCCAGCCAAACCCCAAGGCCCAGCCGCCCAAATCCACCGGTTAACACAGCGTTCGGTGACCCCAATCACCGGACAAACCGCTGGCTCCGTTCCCGCAATTGTGTGACCAGAACGGGGTTCTCATCTTCCCATTCCTTAAACTCCAGGTACCCCAAACGGTGGCTCTGCGGCCCTGTCTCACCGTCTGCAAAGTGGCGTTTGACTTCGGCGTAATACCCCATGCAGGTTTCCCATTCCGGGGGCGTCAAATGCCGTTCTGCCGCCGCGATGTCGCAGGCGTAATAGAGCACAAGCACACGCAAAATTTCTGTCATGACATCCTCCGATCCGTCTGAATTGTCCTCAGCCTAGACACAATCAGGAAAATTTTAGGTAAATCATGCGTGCGTTGGTGTGAGTGGGCAAAAAATCTGGACTTATCAGCGCCTCAGAGGCAGGGTGTGCCCATAGATTTCGTGGTGAGTTCACAAAACGAGGGAAGATATGCGGTTTACACAGGTTCTGATGGCATCAGCCGCGATGACGCTGATGGGGGCCGTTTCGGCCATGGCAGACACGCCCAAGATTTATCCGGTGCACAGCAAACACAACTATTGCCCCGCCGGCCTGCAGCCGGTGTCGATGTCAGGCGTGATCTGCTGCGGCAGGCCAAACCAGTCCATGACCTATCAACAGGCCCTGGCGCACCCCGTCGCCAAAAAGCGCGTGCACTACGTGCGCCGCTCCAGCTCCAGCTGCCCTGTGGGCACCAAGGGCTGCACCTACGACTGACCTGATCCGCGGCGCGCCAACACCCGTGCCGCGCCTGATCTTGCAGCGTTTACAAGGGTTTGAGGTCGCCAGCCATTTGGCGGCCGTCGCGTCCTTCAAGCAGCTCGAACCCAACCTTCTGGTTGTCTGCAAGCCCGCTCAGTCCTGACCGCTCCACCGCTGAGATGTGAACAAATACGTCCTTGCCGCCGTCATCGGGCGCAATGAATCCGTAGCCTTTTGTGGTGTTGAACCACTTCACGGTGCCAGTTGGCATGTCCGTGCCTCCTTTTGCCTTGTCGTCTTGCCCCGCAAGCGAAGCATGGTGGCGGATGAGGCTCTGCGCGCTGCGCAATTCCTTAACCACTCCTTCAGAGATTGCCTCTGAGGGCCAAAATTCAAGGGATTTGGGGTGCATTCCGGCCTAAGTGATGCTTAATTCAACGCAAATGTGAGGTAAGGCCATGGAAATATACGGTTTAAAAACATGCGACACCTGCCGCAAGGCGATCAAGGCGTTGCCGGATGCCACCTTTGTTGATGTTCGTGCTCAAGGGGTGCCTGCGGACGTGATGGCGCGCGCCCATGCGGCTTTTGGCGCGGCCCTGGTCAACACCCGCTCGACCACATGGCGGGGGCTGGACGCGGCAGAGCGGGCGGCAGACGCCGCCCAACTCCTGGCCGATCACCCGACTTTGATGAAACGCCCGCTGATCGTCGATGGCGATCAGCTTTATCTGGGCTGGACGAAAGACGTCCAAGCCGCCCTAGGCGCGGCGTAGCGCCCGGTCAAAAGACAGCGGTCCGGCACCCTTAACCACCAGAACCAAAAGCAAAAATATCCAGAGTGACCGCTGGTCCATGATCAGGCTGCCTGACGGCGCATCAAACCAGCCGCCCAATACCAGCGCGTCGTCCCATTTGTTGTGCCCATAAAGGTCGGTCAGCGACTGGACCACGATAAAACCGATCATGCCAAGGGCCGACAAGCGGGTCAGCAGCCCGATGATGATCAGAGCAGGCAGGATGAACTCGGCCCAGGTGCCCAGCGTTACAACCGCCCAATGAAAGACCGAAAGCGCCTCGACGTCATAGCCCACGGCCTCCATCGCTTTTGGGAAAATCTGAGCATAGGCACCCAGCGACGGCGTCCAGAGCCCGGAAAACCCATCGCCGAGTTTGGTCAGGCCAGAGACCCAGAAATAAGCGGCCAGAACGGAGGCAAAGAGGAAACGGGCCAGCGTTGGCAATATCCAATCAACCCGCTCCAGCGGGTCAAAAACGGCGGCGTGCAAGCGAGACAGGGCAGTCATAAGTCAGTCCTTTGGGGTGTTGAGGTGGGTCAATGCGCCCTGCTGCACCAGCAATGTCAGCAGAGGCGAAAGGTCAAAATCGGGTGCGCGGGCGACGGCTGCGTCTTGTGCCGCCTCGATGGCGTCGCCATTCAGGATCGCACTGATCCACGCGGTTTCTGCGGGGTCCAGCGGGTGCGGGATTGGGTCGAACTCGGGCCGTGTGATCAGCACGGATTGTGCTTCGGCACGCGGCTTTGGCGCGCTTTCTTCCATGTTGAACCGCCAGATGTCATAAAGCGGCCAATCCGAGCGGATCAGGTGCATCGTGGGGGCAAACGTGAGCGTCGCGGCCAGCAGTGCCTCGGGTTGCACAGCGCCAAAGGCATCAGCGGGAAGCGGTGTGGTATCGGCTGCGTGATAAGAGGCGCGCATTGCGACCTCCAACCGGGCCACGTCTGCGAGGTATCCGATATGCTGCAACGGTTGAAAGGCCGCCAAAAAGGCAGGCATTTCAGCTCCGTAGTGCATCATCAGGGGTGTGCTCGGTGGGTGCGCGCGCGCAAAAGTCGGGGCAAGCTGATCAAAATTCTTATCGCCCAGCAATTTGCGCAGCACCGGAAAACTGGCCTTGAGCGCATCGACCAATGCCACTGTCACATTGTTGCGGTAGACGGCAAAACGCTTGGTGATCGGTTTGCCTTGCCCGATGGTCAGGCCGTTTGGCACGGGTTGCGCCGGGTCCAGCAATGCCGTGCGAAATTCGGATTGGCCACTGTGCATCTGATCTAGCGGTCGGCCAGCGCGGCCAAGGCTTGCTCGGCTCGCCCTGCCTCATCGCGCAAGCTGGGCCAATCGGGCACATCATTGTCCCATTCAACCAAAAGCGGCGTCGGGCCAGTAAGGTGCAAGGCGTAATCTAACAGGGTCCAGACAGGGTCGGCCACGGCGCGCCCGTGGCTGTCAATCAATAGCAGGGCACCGTCATCGTCCTGATCTTCGTCATGGCCACCCACATGGATTTCACCAACGGCATCGGTTGGATAGGCGTCCAGATATCCGGTCGCGGTATAGCCAAGATTGGTGGCCGAGATGAATACGTTGTTTACGTCCAGCAACAGGCCACAGCCCGTGCGACGCACCAATTCGCTCAGGAAATCGGTCTCGGACCAAGTGCTTTCGGCAAAGGCGAGATAGCTGGACGGGTTTTCCAGCAGCATTTGACGGCCCAAGGTGTTTTGCACTTGATCAATGTGCTCCGCCACGCGGGTCAGCGTCGCATTTGTATAGGGCAGGGGCAGCAGATCATCGAGAAACTCGGCCCCGTGAGTGGACCACGCCAGATGTTCGGAAAAGCTGGCAGGTTGCAGCCAGTCAACCAAAGTCTTGAGCCGCGCCAAATGATCTGCATCCAGTGCGCCTTCGCCCCCGATGGACAGGCCAACGCCGTGGACCGATATGGCAAAATCGTCCCGCAGCGCGCGCAGTTGCGCATGCGGTCGACCGCCATCGCCCATATAGTTCTCTGCATGCACTTCTAGCCATTTGACGGGGCCTGGGTCTGCGCGCAACGCACTGAAATGTTGGGATTTATATCCGACGCCCGGGGCGGCAGGCAGGCGGGGCGGGTGTCGCGTCGCGTCCAGCATTGCATGTCCTCCGGGGTGGTTGGTACGTCGGGCAAGGCGCTGCCCGACGCAGTATTCAAATCAGCGACTTACGCTGGCAGATCGCGGCTCTGCTCTTCGAGCGAACCTTGACGTGGTGTGCCATCGGCCATCGCGGGCAGTTCAATTTCGGTGCACGTGCCTGCGTCAACCAGTGTCCAGGCGTTGCCCTGATAATCGACGGTCGATGTACCGGCGCATGTCGTGCCTGCACCCGCAGCGCAGTCGTTTTCGCCGGCCAGCGAGATGCCAAAGCATTTTTCTTTGGACGCGGCTTCGGCCGATGTGGTGGCATGTGCGGTCATTGCGGCGGCGACGGCACCAACCAGTGCGACTGTTTTGATTGTCTTCGACATCTGAAACTTCCCTTTTGGATATCGGTTGCGTTGTCTTCGTGAACTTTAGATAGGCTATGTCGCGGGCAGGTTACCACTCACGAGCCTGTGTGTCACAGCCCCGTTATGAGATGTCAGAGAACCGGCGGTATTTGAGGGGAAACCCGCCAGATTGTTGCAATCCGGCGGGTCAATTGTTGCAAAACCCGTGCTGATCGCCCGGACTTAGCGCTGGTCTGGCGGCGTCGCTTCAACCCGCAAAGCGGCGGTCACGGCGTCCAGCGGCTCCACTTGCGTTTGCTTTTGGCCCAGACGACGCACGGAGACGGTGCGCTCTTCGACCTCGCGGGCACCCACGGCCAGGATCACCGGCACTTTGCCGACCGAGTGTTCGCGGACCTTGTAGTTGATCTTTTCGTTGCGGGTATCGGCCTCGGCGCGGACGCCCACGGCTTGCAGGCTCTGCACCACTTCAGCCACATAGTCATCCGCCTCAGAAGTGATTGAGGCGACGACCACCTGACGCGGGGCCAGCCAGAAGGGCAGCTTGCCTGCATGTTCCTCGATAAGGATGCCGATGAACCGCTCGAACGAGCCAAGGCAGGCGCGGTGCAGCATATAGGGTCGCTGTTTCGAGCCGTCGGGCGCGATGTAAGTGGCACCCAGCCGTTCGGGCAGGTTTGGGTCGACCTGGAAGGTGCCGCACTGCCAAACGCGACCAATGGCGTCGGTCAGATAGAAGTCCAGCTTGGGCCCGTAGAACGCGCCATCGCCGGGCTCCAGCGTGAAATCACGCCCGGTTGCCTTGATCGCGGATTCAAGCGCACCTTCGACATGATCCCAGGATTCGTCCGACCCAACCCGTTTTTCAGGCCGGGTGGCGAACTTGATCTCGAACTGCTCGAACCCGAGGTCCGCATAGATATCGGCCAGGAAGTTGATGAACTTCGCGCACTCGGCCTCGATCTGGTCCTCGGTGCAGAAAATATGTGCGTCATCCTGGGTAAAGCCGCGCACCCGCATTATACCATGCAGCGCGCCCGAGGGTTCGTAGCGGGCACAAGATCCGAACTCGGCCAGCCGCAGGGGCAGGTCACGGTAGGACTTCAGACCTTGGTTGAACACCTGTACGTGGCAGGGGCAGTTCATGGGTTTCAGCGCGTTAATCGCCTTTTCCTTGGCGTGCTCTTCCTCCACCTCAACGATGAACATGTGTTCCTGGTACTTGTCCCAGTGGCCTGAGGCCTCCCAAAGCTTGCGGTCCACGACCTGGGGCGTGTTGATCTCTTGATAGCCGCCCGCGCGCTGTTTGCGGCGCACATAGTCCTGCAAAGAGGTATAAACGGACCACCCGTTAGGATGCCAGAATATCTGACCCGGAGCCTCTTCCTGCATATGGAACAGGTTCATCTCGCGGCCCAGCTTGCGGTGATCGCGTTTGGCCGCCTCTTCGAGCATGTTGAGATGGGCGCGCAGCTTTTCCTTGCCGGTAAAGGCCACGCCATAGATGCGTTGCAGCATCGCGCGGTTGCTGTCGCCGCGCCAGTAAGCACCTGCGATGGACATAAGTTTGAACGCATCCCCTGGCACTTGGCCAGTGTGCTGCAAGTGCGGTCCACGGCACAGGTCCTGCCAGTCGCCGTGCCAATACATCCGCAACGGCTCGTCGCCGGGAATGGCGTCGATCAGCTCGACCTTATAGGGCTCACCCCGTTCCTTGTAATACTGGATCGCCTTTTCGCGCTCCCACACTTCGGTGCGGACGGGATCGCGCTTGTTGATGATTTCTTTCATCTTTTTCTCGATCACGCCGAGGTCTTCGGGCGTGAAGGGTTCGGCGCGGTCAAAGTCGTAGTACCAGCCGTCCTTGATGACAGGGCCGATGGTGACTTGAGTATCGGGCCAAATCTCCTGAACGGCGCGGGCCATGATGTGGGCCAGATCGTGCCGGACCAACTCGTTGGCTTGGTCTTCGTCCGCCATGGTGTGAATGGCGATTTGTGCATCAGCCTCGATGGGCCAGGCGAGGTCCCAGTGCTGACCATCCACGGTCGCGCTGATCGCCTTTTTGGACAGGGATTTGGAAATGCTCTCGGCCACAGCAGCAGGGGTAATCCCGGCCTCGTATTCGCGCGCATTGCCATCGGGGAAGGTAAGAGAGATTTGGGCCATATCGGCATCCTCGTCAGTTTGGCGCCCACGGAACGCCCGGTTGCTAGGTGTGTGTGAGCGTCTTGTGACGAGGAAGACCCAAACGGTCAAGCCTGTTTGCTTAGGAGCAGTCGTAGAGCGGCGGGCCGTCCGTAGTCGTTGTTTCTTGTTTGGGCTTGCCAGCACACCAAGCCGCGACGTTGCGTGTATACGCATCAAGCCGGATCAGCCCTTCTTGTTGCAGAACCTGACGGGCGATGTTCGCGCTTTCGCGGTCTTTGAAGGCCACCACCGTCCGAATACGCCTTCCGGTCTTGTACATCGCCACATAGTCCTTCACCGCGGTTTCCGTGCGCGGGGAAAATTCGAGTGTTGTGCTGCCCTCGCCGCCAAGTGCTGCCTTGTAGGAGCCGGTCAGCGCCTGACGCAAATCCTTAACTTCGGAGAGGGCGGCCGATTGATTGATGTCAGAGGCGGTGATCAGCAGCCAGGCTGTTTCGATGTCCTCGGCGTCGGGTTTGACCAGCACCAACTGCTTTCGAGGGATTGGCGGCGCGGCTCCCTTGTCGGCGGCGGCCAATTGCGCATCCGTAGCGACGGGGGCGACAGTTGTTTCGATTTTGGACAGCGCGCCTTTGAGGGTATCCAAACGTTGACGCCACGCACCCAGGATGATGGGTGGCACAACGTCCGAGAACTCATTCGACACGAATTCGAAGCCCGCGTTTTCCCAGTCATAGAGGGCTTTCAGGTCTTGCGAGTATGGTTTGCGCTCACCTTCAGACAAAGTAAATTTGACGGTGGTGGCAGTCACATCCGTGACACGACCACATCGCAAGAAGTGTCGGACACGGCCAACGGTATCGAAAGGAATGGCGTGTTGGCGCGCCAGTTCTTTCAAGTTGTAGATTTCCAGAACCTTGTCCTGGATCTGCCGTAGCTGCGCCATCTGCGCCGAAGCCTGGGCGATTGCAACGGCCCGGGTTGCTTCACTCTCACCCTCGCTTGCCGTGGGCGCAGTCTGATCGGGCAGGGCGATGGTATAGGCATGCTTGTTGCACAAAAAATCACGCTTGGCCGTGGTCAGCGTATGATCCGTCTTCCACCACAGCATCACCTGTTCTGCGACCAGCCAACTCGCGACAACGAGGAAAACAACCATGGCACCAGCCGCCGCGAGGTTCTTGGTCAGCCCTGATGCGCGCGAAATGGCGGCTTGCAATCGCGCCAGACCTTTGGGTTCGCTTGGTTCTTCCGGCGGGTTTTGGCGCGGCGCTGATGGGCGGCTTTGAAAATCGGTCATAAGCGGACAAATCTGGTTTCTACAATAGGTCGAGTAGAGGCGCTGAACCCTGATATGTCAAACCATTTGGCTGTGCTTGTGCCGCCTGCCCGTGACCTCTTGTGCCTTGCGTCGCTCTGCATACAAGTGCATGCCGAAAAAGCGTCATTTCGAGGTCAGAATTCGACATATTGGGGTGGACAATCGAGGCCCCAGACGTATTTTGACGCCTATCGGAAACTTTTGCTCAGCGGAGATATCACAGTGCCAAAGTTCAACACGCAGTTTGAATTGTCTGTGTCGGATATGGATCTGATAGAGGATGCATTGCGCGCCTCAAAACTTTCAAAAACCCAAGCTGATGTCAAAGCGCGGTCCCAGGATGACGAGGTGCGTCAGATCCATGATCTGTTGGGGCGGCTGCACAATCAAAAGACCTTCTATCGCCCCGCCAAAGGGCCTTATGTCAGCGGCTAAAGGTTGATGCCAAAGCGCGGGCCCTGTCCGGTCCGTCGCGCGAACCCGTGTGTTTCGTAATACCGATGTACTATCCTGTTGTCCGGATGTGTGCCGACGCTGACGTAGGTGCATCCCTGGGCTTTTGCATGTCTGATGCAGGCTTGGATCAATGCCCGACCTGTGCCCGACCCACGCGCCTCTGGTTCGACAAACAGGTGATGGATATCGATCCCAAGCCTTCCAAACTGCAATTGGCCTGTCGGCAACATGGCCGCGTATCCTGTTACCTTGCCGTCTGGGACTTCAGCGACCAGAACGGTGAACCACGGCGTGACGCTCACAAGGTTCTCCAGCATCTCTGGGCCGAGGGGCAGGGCCACGTCCCCATGATGGGCCGCGAGCCCGTTAATCATCCGTTGCATATCGTTAAGGTCGGCGGGGATTAGGGGTCGTATCTTCATTGTGATGCTCCTGCGCCGCGCGGGCATCGCAACAAACAAAAGACCGCGCTCGGGCGGTCAATTGAGTTCAGATATTGGAATGAACACAGGTCCGCTAACGTTGTGCGGTGCCGGGATAACCTTTGGGCGAAACATGTGTCATGGCGCTGTCTGTGCCAAATCCATGCTTATTGGTCAACCTGTGCCTGAGCTTAGCAGCAGCTGCACGCCGACGGCCAGCGTGCACAGCCAGCTCAGCAAAAAGATCAACGGCCGCGCCGGAAAGCGCGCAATGCCGGAAATCATGCCGATCGCATGGATGACCCGCAACCAGAAAAAGGCGGCCGCCGCCCAGATCGTGACCGGTGTGGAGACGTCGAGGATATGGGCCATGAGCAACAGCGCTGCAAAGGGCATGGCTGTCTCGATAAGGTTCAGATGTGCACGGTGTGCCCGGTGCACCCAAGGCGGGAATCCCATCAGGGCCGGAGGGCGTTCGAAACTGTCCACGCCATCCTGTGGGTGAGTGTTGACCCCGACGATGTAGGGGATCCAAAGCGAGGCGGCGAGCATGAGGGTCAGTGTAAGATATGTGAATTCGATGGTCATGAGGGCTGTCCTGGATGGGTCCGGGGCGACGCGCCCGGACAACGTTTGAATGATTTTGGAACAATGAAAGGATCACTGTACTTGCGGGCTGAGAAATTTGGCACTCTCGCCGGTTTCGAGCCAGGTCTTGAGACCAGAGAGCGTGCGCGCCCATCCATCTGCAATCCCATCAGCGGCAGCGGGAGGGATGTTGTAATGCTCCAGCGTCAGTGCACAAAATGGCCCCTCGACCGCGATGAGATACACGATCTGGGAGACCGGCACGCCGGGGGCCCATTTCGGCTCAAAGGTTGAGGCGATGCGGGTTTTGGGATCAAGCGCCGTCTCGCGGCACACCAGCATTTCATTGCCGTCAGGTGTTTGGAAATGCAGTGTATCGCCATCGCGGCGCACGTCCTGGCACATGAAGTTGTAGGCCGCATGAGCCGATGCTTCGGTCAAGGCGGCCCACAGGGCGTCCTGGGTGCAGCGGATATAGGTTTGCATCACGAAATCTGGTTTTGTCATGGTTTCATGTCCTTCGAGTTTTGATTTGAGGTCCAAAACTGCTCGGGCCGCCGGTTTGACGAGCAACGGCTCGATCCAGCGATCAATCGCTTCCTGCAAGGGCAGGGCGTTGAGGTAGTGGTGCTTGAAGCGCCCCACCTTTTTGGTGGTGATCAGCCCTGCCTCTTCGAGCACGCCTAGGTGCTTCATCACACCGAACCGGGTCATGTCGAGTTGGCCCTGCAATTGTTGCAGGGTTTGCCCGTCGGTACTGCGCAGACTGTCGAGCAATATGCGGCGCGCGGGGTCGGAGAGGGCTTTGAACAGAGCATCCATGGCGAGCCTTATATGTGATTCTATAGTCACGTGACAATATGGTCACTTAAAAATGCCGCTGCGGCAGGATGGACAGCGCCGCCGCCCCTGCGCATGATCCGCCAAAACCGGGAGGACAGCAGATGAGTGCCGCACAGTATCTTGAGACACCACAGGGGCGGCGATTGGCCTATCACGCAACGCCCGGGGTGGGGCCGACGGTTGTGTTTCTGGGTGGTTTGAAGTCCGACATGGAGGGCACCAAGGCGGTGCATCTTGAGGCCTGGTGCCAGGCGCACGGGCGTGCATTTCTCCGTTTCGATTATTCCGGCCATGGCGAAAGCTCGGGTACGTTCGAAGAGGGATGTATCGGGGATTGGGCCGAGGATACAGCAGCCGCCCTTGCGACGCTGACCACCGGCAAGCTGATCGTTGTGGGCAGTTCGATGGGGGGCTGGCAATCACTTTTGTTCGCGCGCGCGCACCCGGATCGCGTTGCGGGATTGGTTACGGTGGCCGCGGCCCCAGACTTTACCGAGGACGGTTATTGGGCGTCCTTTACCGAGGATCAAAAGGCGACTTTGGCGCGGGACGGTCAGATCGCGATGCCTTCGGATTATATGGAGCCCTACATCATCACCCAGCGCCTGATCGAGGACGGGCGCAGCAACCTGGTGCTGCGTGATCCTTTGCCGTTACCTTTTCCGGTGCGCTGCCTCCAGGGAACGGCGGACACGGCGGTCAGCACCGATACTGCCCTGCGCCTAATGGATCATGCCGATTGCATCGACATGCGCCTGACTTTGGTCAAGGATGCGGATCACCGGTTTTCAGATGGTCCTTGTCTGGGCCTGATCGAGGCCGCCATCACCGATATTCTGGAGGCCTTGCAATGAGGATGGTCGGAAAATTCCTGGGCCGTCTGTTGCTGATCCTGGTGGTGCTTGGCTTTGGTCTATGGCTCCTTGGTCCCTATGAAGATGCGACGCTGACCCCGATGGGCGTTTCCGTTGGGCCCGACCTTGATGCGCATTTTGCGGCTGTGGAGGCCCAGTATGACGATATCACGCCCGGTGTCGAAAAACGGGTGATCTGGGCTGAAGCGCCGGGGGCACGAACCGAATGGGCGGTCCTTTATGTGCACGGGTTTTCGGCCACCTCGGAAGAGATCCGCCCCGTGCCGGATCGCGTGGCCAAGGGACTTGGCGCAAACCTGATCTATACCCGCTTGCGAGGACATGGACGCAGTGGCGACGCCATGGCCGAAGGATCGGTGCAGGCCTGGGTCAACGATCTGGCCGAAGGGTTGGCAGCGGCACGCATTGCCGGTGAAAAGGTGCTGATCCTGTCCACCTCGACGGGCGGCACGCTTGTGGCGGCCACAGCGCAAAACGCGCTGATGATGCAGGACGTGGCAGGCGTTGTTTTCATTTCCCCGAATTTTGGGATCGCAAATCCTGTCGCGCGGCTGCTCAGCTGGCCCGCCGCGCGCTATTGGCTGCCGGCTCTGGCGGGACAAAGGCGGTCGTTTGAGGCGCGCAACGAGGCCCATGGCACATATTGGACAACCGAATATCCCAGCGTGGCGGTGATGCCGATGGCGGCACTGATCGACGCGAGTATGGCGATGGATCACGGAGAATCCACTTTGCCCGCCCTATTCTGGTTTGCCACGGCAGACCAGGTGGTGCGCCCAGACCTGACGGCGCAAGTGGCGGGTCAATGGGGCGGACCTGTAGAAGTGGTGAATCCTGTGATGACCAGTGCCGACGACCCGCAAAGCCATGTGATTGCGGGCGCTATCATGTCGCCTGCCCAGACCGAAACAGCTGTTCTGGGCATACTGAACTGGGCGCAAAAGCTAGGGGACAACTGATGGAACAGGCCCTCTGATGCGCCGCCCCGCCAGCATGTGGAGCCTGGAAAACCTTGGGCGCGTGCGACTGTCCAAACACTTTTACATGCGCGATTTCCTCTATTCCGAGATCGGGAACTACCACCGCGTCCAGAACCTGCCGCGCGACCCCGACCTTGCGATTGCCAACGGTCGACAGCTTTGCACCCAATTGCTCGACCCGCTTGAAGAGACCTTTGGCCGTCTGGCCATCCGTTCGGGATATCGCTCGCCCGAACTCAACAGCTATGGCAATGAAAACAAGTTGAACTGCGCGCGCAATGACAATCCGATTGAGTGTCATATCTGGGATTGGGCGGATGGGGATGCGGCGATTGCGGGGACGTCGCTGGCTATCCCCTGGTTTGCAGATCAATACGAGGCGGGCCGCGATTGGCGCGATCTGGCCTGGTGGGTGCACGATCATTTGCCCTATTCAGGCATGTGGTTTTTCCCAAAGCTCTGTGCCTTTAACTTGGACTGGCGACCAATGCCGCACAGGATGATCGGCAGTTATATCACACCCAAGGGTCTGTTGTTGCGCCGAGGCGATACGCCGAGCGAAGACCTGGCGGCCCGGCAAAAGCGTTATGCCGATTTTCCGCCTTTTCGCGGCATCCGCTATCCGTGAGGCTCGGCAAATTTCCCACTATATTTGGTTTACCCGTTGACCCACCCCCACCAGATAAGGGATTTTCCGTCAACGGGTTCTGGGGGATGACACCATGAAACGATTCTGGACAGCCTTGGGACTGGCGGTGCTGGGGACATCTACGCCCGCCTTGGCCCAATCCTGCGGCGGCACCTATGTAGTGGCCCCCGGCGACAGCCTGTCGGTGATCGCGGACACGCTTTACAAAGACGCGGGCAAGTGGACGGCGATCCATCAGGCCAACATCACGGCCATCGGCGAAAATCCCAACGCGATTGGTGTGGGCCAAAGCCTGTCGATCAACTGCATCGATGGGCTGCCGACCGGCTTGGACGGCGCGCCACCTGTGATCCGGGCAACGGCCCGGGCACCGGAACCGCGCCGCACGGCATCACAGGCCAAGATCAAGCTGATCACTGGTGATGACTTTGCCCCCTTTACCGACCGCGGCCTTGAGAATGGCGGGCTTTTGGCGGATGTGGTCAATGTGGCAATGCAGGCGGCAACGGGTGCAGATGGCTACGACATTCACTGGATTAACGATTGGTCCGCACATCTGACGCCGCTCTTGACCGAAGAGATGGCCGATATGTCTTTTCCCTGGGCGCGGCCCGATTGCGAGGGGGAGCCGGATCAGGACCGCTGCGTGAATTTCCACTACTCCAAACCGATGTTCGAATATCTGATCCTGCTGTTTGTCGACAAGGACCGCCCCGTTGTCTTTGCCCAAGACAGCGATCTCGAAGGGCGCAACCTGTGCCGCCCCGAAGCCTACACAACCCACATGCTGGATCAGAACGGGCGTAATTGGGTGCGTGATGGCAAGGTAACGCTTAAGCGCCCGCGCACAGTTGCAGGTTGTTTTGAGATGTTGGCAGAAGGTCAGGTCGATGCGGTTGTATTGAATGAATTCACCGGCCGGGCCGCGATCAAAGAGCTTGGCATGCAAGACCGCGTCGATGTGGTGCAGGGGCGACCAATTTCGATCACGGGGCTGCATGTCATGATCTCAAAGTCCAATCCCGAGGCGGACAGGTTTTTGGCGACAGTCAATGACGGGTTGGAACGTATTCAGGCGTCGGGCGAATACCAAAGCATCGTGAACGCGCATATGTCGCGAATCTGGGCGGATTTCTGATGCGCTGGGCGGTGGGCGCATGTCTTGTGGCGATGTTTGGGGCAGGGGCGGCTCAGGCCTGTGCCCCGAACTATACGGTGCAGACGGGCGATACGCTTTTTTCCATCGCCGAAGAGCAGTTGGGGGATCTGACCAAATGGTCACTCATCTTCTACACCAACCCTGCCGTGCAGGAAGGCAGCCTGGTCGAGCTGCCCGATGGCATCGTTCTGAAACTGCCCTGCGCGGACGCGCCTGCCGCGGTCGCGGTGGCCCCGGCGCCTGAGGCACCCGCCCCGGCCCAAATCCCTGTGTCCGACCCGACCCCGTTGCAGCGGCAAGATGCCGAGATCAACATCGTTACCGGCTCGAACTATGCGCCGTTCACCGATCTGGACTGGCCGGGACAAGGCATGTTGACCGAAGTGGTCAACGCAGCCTTCGAGGTCACGCCCGAACCTGCCACCTATGCCATCACTTGGGAAAATGACTGGTCCCGGCATCTCTTTCCCATGCTGGACAGCACCGAGTTTGATATGGGGTTTCCCTGGTTCAAACCCGATTGTGCGGGCAATCCCGGGGATGAGCGCTGTGCGAATTTCCATTTCTCCGAACCGCTTGTTGATCTGGTAATCCTCGCGTTTGCCCGGGCCGAGGATGATATCGCCTTTGAAACGGATGTGGACATGCACGGCAAACGGCTGTGCCGCCCCATCGGGTACTTTATCCACGATCTGGACCGCGCCGATCGACAGTGGCTGTCGCGCGGGCTGGTGACGCTGGAACAGCCCGCGACGCCTGACGCCTGTTTTGAGATGCTCTTGGCGGGCACGGTGGATGTGGTAGCGCTCAATGAGTTTCTGGGGGTGCAAAAGGTGTTTGAATTGGGCCTGACGGACCAGGTCGTGCCGTTGGACCGGGCCTTGTCGGTCGAGGGGCTGCATGTGGTGATTTCCAAGAAACACTGGCGCGGCACAACGCACCTTTATCGCTTTAACGCAGGCCTTGCCAAACTCAAGCAATCGGACCGGTACAACGAAATTGTCAGCAGGCACATGGCGCTCTTTTGGGATCAGATCAAGCAGTAAGGCGCGACCGGATTTGTGTTTGCAGACAGTGTCTTGCAACTGCCCAGCAAATGCAGGATGGATAGAATAGTACGCGTGAAACGGCAGGTGACTTGATGATGAATGCAAGCGTGAGCGATGTCTGAGCCTCTGGTTTTTCTTCCCGGCATGATGTGCGATGCGCGGCTCTTTGGTCCCCAGCTTGCCGCTCTGTCGCCAGACTACTCGGTGATGGTTTGCCCGATCACGCGGGGCGAACGGATCGAAGAGATTGCAAGCGGATTGTTGAACGATCTGCCGGCCAAATTTGCGCTTGTGGGCCTGTCGATGGGCGGGATCGTCGCGATGGAAATCCTGCGCCGCGCGCCTGATCGGATTACGCGACTGGCGCTGCTCGATACCAATCCGCTGGCGGAAACACCGCAGGTGGCGGCGGCCCGCGAACCGCAAATCGTCAAAGTCCGCGCAGGCCGCATGCAGGACGTGATGCGCGAAGAAATGAAGCCGAATTACCTCGCCCCGGGGCCCTATCGGAACGAGATTCTGGATCTGGTGATGGATATGGCCGATGCGCTGGGCCCGGATGTCTTTGTGCGCCAATCGCGGGCACTGCAACGGCGCCGCGATCAACAGGGCACGTTGCGCAAATGCCGCGTGCCGACATTGGTGATGTGCGGGGCGCATGATGCGCTGTGCCCGGTCAAGCGGCATACGTTCATGGCAGAGCTGATCCACGGTGCGGAACTGCGGGTTTTGGAACATGCAGGCCATTTGCCGACGCTGGAAATGCCGGATGAGACAACGGCCGCCCTGCGCACCTGGATGCGGCAACCTTTATACCTGAGATAACCGGCGTTGGCGCACCACAGGTACGCCTTACGGGTGTGTCCTGAGGGCCGTCAACAGCGGCAAAAACACGGTTGGATTTCCCCGTAAGGCGTACCTGTGGTGCGCCATGCTTGGATCTATCGCGGCGATGAAACATTTTTCTCAACTTCCCCGCATCGTTTCCGAAACGAAACGGGTGGATGTATTTGAGCCGCTCCATCTCTCTGAAATGTCGGAATCACGCGCATAGCGACTGGGCATACGCCTGTATGCAGGCCACGAGTGACGTGCCCATCAGACTTGCGGGGAGCAAAATGGCCTACAAAACCGATATCGAAATTGCGCGTGAGGCGCAGAAGAAACCGATCCAAGAGATCGGGGCCAAGCTGGGCATCTCCAGCGACGACCTGCTGCCTTATGGCCATGACAAGGCCAAGGTCAGCCAGTCCTTTATCAACTCGGTGCAGGACCGCGATAACGGTAAGCTGATCCTTGTGACCGCCATTAATCCCACGCCCGCAGGCGAGGGCAAGACCACGACAACCGTGGGTCTGGGCGATGGTCTGAACCGGATCGGCAAGAACGCCTGCGTCTGTATCCGCGAGGCGTCTTTGGGTCCGAACTTTGGCATGAAGGGTGGGGCCGCTGGCGGTGGCTACGCGCAGATCGTGCCGATGGAAGAGATGAACCTGCACTTCACAGGCGATTTTCACGCCATCACATCTGCTCACTCGTTGTTGTCGGCCATGATCGACAATCACATCTATTGGGGCAACGAGCTGGAAATCGACACCCGCCGCGTCGTGTGGCGTCGGGTCGTCGACATGAACGACCGCGCCTTGCGCCAGATCACCGCCAGCTTGGGCGGCGTCGCCAACGGTTTCCCCCGCGAGGCGGGCTTTGACATCACTGTGGCCTCTGAGGTCATGGCGATCCTGTGCCTGGCCAAGGATCTGAAAGACCTGCAAAAACGCCTCGGCGACATGATCGTGGCCTATCGCCGTGACCGCAGCCCCGTCTTTGCCCGCGACATCAAGGCCGATGGTGCCATGACTGTCCTCCTCAAGGACGCCATGCAGCCAAACATTGTGCAAACGCTGGAAAACAACCCGGCCTTTGTCCACGGCGGGCCTTTTGCCAACATCGCTCATGGCTGTAACTCTGTTATCGCGACGACGACGGCCCTGAAACTGGCTGATTACGTTGTGACCGAAGCAGGCTTTGGCGCTGATCTGGGTGCCGAGAAGTTCATGAACATCAAATGCCGCAAGGCGGGCTTGTCGCCGTCGGTGGTGGTCTGTGTGGCCACGGTGCGCGCGATGAAGATGAATGGCGGCGTGGCCAAGGCCGACCTGGGCGCGGAGAATGTCGAGGCCGTCAAGGCGGGTTGCCCGAACCTTGGGCGTCACATCGAAAACCTCAAGTCGTTTGGCGTGCCTGTCGTTGTGGCCATCAACCACTTTGTCACCGACACCGATGCCGAAGTGCAGGCGGTCAAGGACTTCGTGGCCGAGCAGGGGGCCGAGGCGATCCTTTCGCGGCATTGGGAACTGGGCTCCGAAGGGTCGGCCGATCTGGCCACCAAAGTGGCCGAACTGGCCGACGCGGACACCGCAAACTTCGCCCCGATCTATCCCGACGACATGTCATTGGCCGACAAGATCCAGACCATCGCCAAGCGTATCTACCGCGCGGACGAGGCGCTCATGGATCAAAAGATCCGCGATCAGCTGAAACTGTGGGAAGAGCAGGGCTATGGCAATCTGCCGGTCTGCATGGCGAAAACGCAGTATTCGTTCTCGACCGATCCGACTTTGCGCGGCGCACCCACCGGGTTCTCTGTGCCTGTTCGTGAGGTCCGCCTGTCGGCGGGCGCCGGGTTTATCGTGGCTGTTTGCGGTGAGATCATGACCATGCCGGGCTTGCCCCGGGTGCCGTCTGCCGAAAGCATCCACCTCAATGACGAAGGCCAGATCGAAGGGCTGTTCTAAGGCTTCAAGCCGATCACACAAGGTTTGCAGCCCCCTCACGATTGCGGCAGGGGGCTGCAACTCTATTGACCGGAAGGGATGCGCGGTTCAGCGTGACCTCTGGTTGATTAAGGAGAAACCAATGACCCGATTTATGACATTCATCGTGGCACTGTTTGCGGCCACCGCCGTTTTGGCCGAAGACCGCTATGTCGGGTACTACTACCCCGAAATCACGTCCGAAGAAACATTTGACCGCGTCGTGCGCGACGGTGGCGGCGCAAGCAAGTCGGTGCGCATTGATTTCGTGAACGTGCTTACAACTGCCCAGCTTGAGGCGCCCGAAAGCCCCCGCTTCGTGTTCTTTTCCAAGGGCAACGATGCGGGCACTCTGATCCTTGTGGCGCTGGATGATGACGTCTTTTCAACGATCTACCGGGCACGGGCCATACTGGCGCAATTAACTGTCAGCGTGCGCAAGGGAGGGTTTTTCCGCCAGGAAGAGCTGCAATATGTGGCCACATTCTATGACCTTTTGCAACTGATGGGCTTTGACGAGTTGCTGATCAGCGACGGTGAAACTTGGACCCACAAGGTCACATTCAACAGATAGACGGGCAACCGATAAACAGGAGAAGACGCGCATGAGTGCGACGACGATCGATGGCAAGGCTTTTGCGGCCAGTGTACGAGGCCAGGTGGCCGCCCACGTGGCCCGGCTGAAGGATGATCATGGCATCACACCGGGCCTTGCGGTCATACTGGTGGGCGAAGACCCTGCAAGCGAGGTTTATGTCGCAGCCAAGCACAAGCAAACCGTCGAGGTTGGCATGGCCTCGTTCGAGCACCGCCTGCCCGCGGATGTGCCCGAGGCGGAGTTGTTCGCGCTGATTGATCAGTTGAATGCAGATGTGTCTGTGCACGGCATCCTCTGCCAATTCCCTGTACCTGATCATCTGGACGAGCGCGCCGTCGTGGCCCGGATTGATCCGGCCAAGGATGTCGATGGCCTGAGCGTCGTCAACGCGGGTCTGTTGGCCAGCGGCGAAAAGGGTCTTGTATCCTGCACGCCGCTGGGCTGTCTGATGCTGCTGCGCGATCAGTTGGGCAATATGTCGGGGATGGAGGCAGTTGTGATTGGCCGTTCTAACCTTTTTGGCAAACCGATGGGCCAACTTTTGCTGCGCGAAAACTGCACGGTAACCATCGCCCACTCGCGGACCAAAGACCTGGCAGAGGTATGTCGCCGTGCCGATATCCTCGTGGCTGCCGTTGGTCGTGCCGAGATGGTCGAGGCGGACTGGATCAAACCCGGTGCCACGGTTATCGACGTGGGCATCACCCGCATTCCGCACCCTGAAAAGCCGGGTAAGAGCAAGCTGTTGGGTGATGTGAACTTTGCCCAGGCCGTGACCGTGGCCAAGGCTGTGACACCCGTGCCGGGCGGTGTCGGCCCAATGACTATCGCCTGCCTTTTGGCCAATACCGTCACCGCCTGTTGCCGTGCCCACGGGCTGCCCGAGCCCGAAGGGCTGACCGCCTAGCGCGGCATCGGGATGCGCATCGGCCGGGCGCCTGTCAGAACGGCATGGGCGCCCGGTTTCATCAGGCCCGTAAGCGCCGGATCATGACTGCGCAGCCCGCCTGTATAAGTTCCGTAGGCCGGCATGATCAGGCGATCCTCGTCGATCAGGAATGCGGGTCGAGTGATGGCCCGCCCGCGCGCGTGCAGCGTCGCCTTGGGATGATAATGCCCCGATACTTCGGCGGTTTCCGCCGGGGACGCGATGTGGCGGAAAGTCAAAGGGCCTTCGGCCAACTCTGCCAGATGGGTACCGCCGTATTCGATGGGGCCCGGGTCATGATTGCCCTCGATCCAGACCCAGTGTCGCCCCGCTTGCAACCGTGTTATCCAAAGGCGCTCTGCGTCCGGTAAGGCCATGGCCGCACTCAGGTCGTCAAAGCTGTCGCCCAGACAGATCACTTTGCGCGCGCCTGTGGCGTCAAGATCGCTGGCCAGGCGTGCAAGCGTGTCGCGCGTCTCATAGGGGGGCAACTGCGTGCCGCCGCGCCGGGCAATCCGTTCGGACTTGCCCAAATGCAGGTCAGAGACGCAAAGCAGGTCCTGCGCGGGCCAATAGAGCGCGCCCGATCCAAGCGCCTTGAGGGCGGCCCCGGCAAGGGTGATGTCACACATGTTCATATTTTGTTCATATCCATGCATGGGTGCCGCATCAAGATGCGCCTTGCGGGGATTGGGGTGAAAGTTGGAGGGTTATGACCCGCACGCATTGATTTTCGACCGATTTGCTCTTTGGGACCTTGCCGCAAAATCCCCAAGATATTTCGGACTAAAAAAGGGGTCAGAAAGGCACTCGCCAATCCCGCTTTTGCGGTTCCGGTGGCAGGCCCGCAGTGCTCATTAAACGCTCTGCCTCAGCGGCGAGCAGTTTTTCCTCGGCGAGGCCTTTGACCGGCACGCGGCCGACTTCAAGCATGAGCGGGGCGGCGAGAGGCGTGACGCGATCAAGTTCGATCAAGTCGATCCGCCCCTCAACGCGCGCGGCCATTTCCTCGATTCTGCCAAAATCAACGAGGCCCCGCATCGCTTCTTGTTGCGTGATGCTCAGCATCAGATGGTCGGGGTCGTATTTGGCCAGCGTGTCATAGAGGATATCGGACGAAAACGTGGCTTGTCGGCCGGATTTGCGGGCGGAGGGTGAATTGCGCTCAATCAGTCCGGCGATGGTTGCAGAAGCGCGAAAGGTCCGCTTCATGACGGCGTTGCCTGACAACCATCGTTCCAAACCGTCGCGCAAGCCGTTGATGTCAAAGAGAGGTCCGGGATCGCGGATCGGATCAAGCCCCCAGATCAGTGTTGCATAATCCGTCGCGAGAAACCCCAAAGGGTTTAGTCCCGTTTCCTCCATCCGTTTCGTGAGCAATAGCCCGAGGGTCTGCATCGCGTTGCGCCCGGCAAAGCCGTAAACTGCGGTATGAACGCGACCATCATGGGGAAAGCTCTCGATCAAGAGCCGACCCGGTTCAGGCAGCCGACTGACCTTGCGCTGCAGTTTCAGCCACTCGGCGGTATGCGGCGGCAGGTCGGGCCAGTCTTTTTGTTGAAACATCTCGATGATGCGGTGGCTGAGTTGGGTGGAGGTGGCGAATTTGGTGCCCAGAAAGGTCGCGATCTTGGGTTTCTTGGCGGCGTCCCGTGTCACTTGTACCGTCATTTCGCGTAGACTGTCGTAACGCACGATTTGGCCACCGATCAGGAATGTATCGCCGGGCGTGAGGGTCGCGGCAAAGCCTTCCTCGATCTCGCCCAAAGGCTTGCCACCACGCCCCTTGAAGCGGACCTTGAGCGTGTCGGTGTCCTGGATCGTCCCGATGTTCATACGGATGCGTTGCGCGCTGCGCGGGTCGCGCAATTGCCAGAGGCCATCGGGACGCTGTTGCAACCGCTTCCACTGGTCATAGGCGCGCAACGCATAGCCGCCTGTGGCGCAGAAATCGAGGCAGGCGTCAAAATCAGCACGGCTGAGCGTGCTGTAGGCACCGACCGTCGTTACCTGGTCAAAGAGTGCGTTTGCGTTAAATGGCCCGGCGGCCGCGACGATCAGGATGTGTTGGCATAGTACATCGCGTGGCCCGGGGCCGCGCGGATCGCCGTCAAGCGCACCTGCTTTGACCGCCTCTAGAGCCGCAACGCATTCCACCACTTCGAACCGGTTGGCGGGCACCAGAAGCGCCTTGGACGGGGCGTTATAGCGGTGATTGGCCCGCCCGATCCGCTGGACCAACCGCTTGACGTTCTTGGGCGCGCCAACCTGGATGATCAGGTCCACGTCGCCCCAATCAATGCCCAGATCAAGCGTGCCGGTGCAGACGATAGCCTTGAGGTGGCCTGCGACCATCGCCGCCTCAACCTTTTCGCGCTGTTGCCGATCAAGACTGCCATGGTGGATGCCGATGGGCAGTTGGTCGTCATTGGCAAGCCAGATGTTATGGAAATAGAGCTCGGCCTGCGCGCGGGTGTTGTGAAAGATCAGGGTGGTCTTGTGCTGTTTGACCTGCTCCAGAACTGCCGGGATTGCGTATTTGCCGCCCGAGCCGGACCACGGTGGCGCCTCTTCGGTTACCAGCATCTGGATGTCGGGGGCGGGACCGGGATCGGCATGGATGATCTGGCAGGGGTCGGGATGTTTGGCGAGCAGGTAGGCGATGGCGTCCGGATCCTCAACCGTGGCCGACAGGCCTACTCGCTTGAGGTCTGGGCAGGTCGCTTGCAGCCGCGACAGCGCCAGAAACATCTGGTCCCCCCGTTTGCTTTCGGCGAGCGCATGGATTTCGTCTACAATCACCCGTCTCAGGCCCGCAAACATACGAGGCGCGTCCTCGTAACTGGTGAGCAGGGCAAGGCTTTCGGGGGTGGTCAGCAGGATGTGCGGCGGATCGGCCCGTTGCCGTTTCTTTTGGGTCTGGCTGGTGTCACCGGTTCGGTCCTCGATGCGAATGGGCAGGCCCATATCCTCGACCGGGGTACGTAAATTGCGCTTGATGTCAGCCGCCAGTGCCTTGAGCGGCGAGATATAGAGAGTATGCAGCCCTTTATGTGTTCCGTCAGCCAATTCGGCCAGCGAGGGTAGAAAACCGGCAAGTGTTTTGCCGCCGCCCGTGGGGGCGATGAGCAATAGGGCAGGGTCGGTCGCCCGGTCCAGCATCTCTTGCTGGTGCGGGTGGATCGACCAGCCTTTGGCGGCGAACCAGTCCTGAAACTGTTGCGGTATTTGGGCCATGGCGCGCAATGTAGCGGATGGCGGGGCGGGGGCCAGTCCTCAAACGGTGCAACGACGGGGCCAGCCCCTGATTGGACTTTGGCTGGACCAATTGAAAATCAGGGGCGCGGTTTGAGGGCGTGGATTGTATCCTGAATCGTGCGCGGCAATGCTTGATCCGCGCCCTCCGGGGCCGCATCGAGGGCGGCGGCCACGTCCTTGACCAAAATGCCAATCGTATTGTCGGGCGCAAAGCCGTCGCGCGCAAATTCTATGCTGTCAAAGCCTGAGGCAAGCCAGTTCTGACCCGACGAAGTATGGATAAGTTGAAGCAATTTGTCTTGATCGAGGCCTGTTGCATCAGCCCAATCCAAGACCAGACGCGTCATGGCCGTGTGCGAGGCCGCCAACATGTTGTTGAGCACTTTGGCCTGCATTCCTGCCCCAAAATCACCCATGTGGTGAAAGTGCTGCCCCATCAGGGCGAGCAGGGGGATGGCATCGTCGATATCCGCCGACGTGCCGCCCAGCATGAAGCTGAGTGCGCGATTTTCGGCCGCGACCTGCGCGCCGGACACTGGGGCGTCGATCAGGGTGATGTGATCGGGGATGCGGGCGCGCAAATCGCGCACATAGCGAGGTGACAGGGTCGAACAGATGAAGATGCGCGCCAAGTTGGGGGCTGTACCAATCAGGTTCTGTTTGTCGAATAGCAGCGCATCGGTTTCGGCAGCGTCCCGTACTACGCTGAACAGCGTCTCGAGCCGAGGGGCAAAGGCCATCACGTTGCCGGCGATGTGCCCCACTCCCTTGTCGACCACGTCAAATCCGATGGCACCTGTGCCCCCGTCCCGCAGAGCCGCCAACATTGGCCCGCCCATACGTCCGCAGCCTGCAAGGCCGATCATTTGACGATATGTTCGTCCTTGACGAACATGTTAGCCCAGGCGCGATCCAGCAGATCGGGACGCATTTGCAGGGGGATGCCTTCGAAATTGCAGATTGCCACCATCTGATCGATTAAAAAGTTTGGCTGATAGTTGGCATAGACATTGTCGATTGTCGGATATTTGACTTTGAGCAGATGGATAAGCGTGCTTTCGTCCAGTGGCATGCCCCGTTTCTTGGCGACCATGGCAAAGATCTTGAGGAAATTCGCCTGGTCCGGCCCGTCAATTTTGATCTTGAAGAAGATCCGACGAAGGGCGGCTTGGTCAAAGATCTCGTTCGGGTGGAAGTTGGTGGAGAAGATGACCAGCGTGTCAAAAGGCACTTCGAATTTTTCGCCCGATTGCAGGGCGAGGATGTCCTTGCTTTCCTCCAGAGGAACGATCCAGCGGTTCACGAGCGCCTGGGGCGGTTCGGCCTGACGGCCAAGGTCGTCCACGATGAAAATGCCGCCGGTGGATTTGAGCTGAAGCGGCGCCTGATAGGTCCGCGCCGTCGGGTTATAGACCAGATCAAGCATGTTCAGCGACAACTCACCGCCTGTGATCACGGTGGGGCGTTCGCATTTCACATAGCGTTTGTCATATTTGGTCACGCGGCGCAGGGACGTGGGGTCTTGTTCCTCTTCGCGGGCCAGCACGTGCACAATGGGATCATAGACCGTGATCACCTGGCCCGCATATTCAATAGCGCGGGGCACATAGACCTGATCGCCCAAAGCGTCGCGAATACCGTTGGAGATCGAGGACTTGCCGTTGCCGGGAGGGCCATACATCAGGATGGAGCGGCCGGCCGAAACGGCGGGCCCAAGCTGGTCCAACAGATCGTCGGGCAGGACCAGATGGCCCATGGCCCCTGTCAACTGGCCGCGGGTGACCATGATATTGCGGATCGACTGGCGCTTTACCTGTTCGCGGTAAACCTCCAGCGGGACGGGCATAGCACCGAAATATTCCGACTGTGCAAGGGCATCCAGCGCGCGGGCCTTGCCCAGATCGGTCAGTTGATAGCCCATCTCGTTGCCATTGTTGGCATTCAGCGTACCCGTCGCCTCGACCAGCCGTTGTTCGCGGCACATGTCGATCAATTCCTGCACCACCGGAATTGGCAGGCACATGGCAGGCGACAATTCGGACACGTTTTCCAACGTCTTGCGGAACATCGTCTTGAGAGTGATGTCGCGCATCATGACGATGGGCAGTCTCATATCTTCCAACCGCTTGGGCGCGGGAGGAGAAATCACATCGGTGGTGTGCATGTTCATTTGGTCAGCCTCGGAAACTCTGCGCGATTTTGGGCAGGTCTACCGGGGCAATTCGGCCAAATTATGTCCCGTATGCGGCGGCAAGCATCAGGTAAAGGGCGAGGGTAGGCCCCAGGGCCAGTCCCATGGGGAACTTGCGCCCCTGGTCCCAGCTGTCCCAATCCGGCGCAATGCGGCGCAGGGGCGTGAATTTGGCAATGCGGTGGGCAGCGAAGGCGGCGAGGAGCACGGCCGTAAAGATCACGATCAGCAATTGCAGGTCGCCCAAAGCAATGTAGGGCGCGGCGGCGGCGGCAAACTTTGCGTCACCTGCGCCCATGATGCCTGCCGCATTGGCCACGATGCCCGCCACCAACACGATGCCAAGCTGGGCCAGTTGCCACAGGTATACCTCAAAGGGCAGGACAAGCGGCCCGATCAGGGCAAAGACCAGCGCGATGGCGATCACCGTGCCATTGGCGATGCGCATCGCTTGCAGGTCGGTGAAGGCCACATAAAGGCACAATGGGATCAAAAAAGGCAGGAACCACAGGGCCGCCGTCGCCGAAAAGGCCATCAGATCAACCGTTTGCCACGTTTTCTTCGAGAGCGCGCAGCGAACGGACCGCGGCCTCAAAATGCTGAGGATGGGTGTCGATGGCATCGCGCAAGAGGCCCTTGCCTGTGGACACATCCCCCTGTTTGATCGCCGTCAGGCCCAGAGTGTGCAACAATTGCGCCCGCTCGGTCTGGTCAATTGGAATGACGGGGATGGCATAGTTGCGCTGTGCACCTCGGGCCAGGATTAGGTTGTTCTTGGCGGTAAACAGGGTCGGGTCCTGACGGATCGCATCGCCGAACAAGCGTTCGGCATCCTTGAAATCGCCGCGCGTCAACTTGGAATAGCCCCAGTTGTTCAAAACACCTGCCGGACGAGTTGTCAGGCCCACGGCGGTTTCATAGAAACTGTCGGCCTTCTTCCATTCCTTGTTGCTGTCGGCGATCAGCGCTTCAAGGCGGTAGCGTTTGAAGGTTTCAAAGGTGGGCGGCACCGTGTCCAGTTGCTCTTCGGCCCGGGCCCAATCGCCAGACCGTAGCAAAGCGTCTGCATAGTCCACGCGGTCGTCATTGGTGGCGCCGTCCATCTTGATGACTTTAGCGTAGGCGGGCACGGCTTCGGAAAAGCGCTTGGCGCGAATGAGGCTTTGGGCCAGGCCACGTTGCACGTCGATCCGGTCGGGTTGTTCCTTGGCGGTGCGGTTGAAATAGTTCACCGCCTCGTTGGGGTCAGCAACAGTCAACATCACGTCATTGAGGTTTGTCTCGTCCACGACGTTCACGTCCTGAAACGCACGTTCTACGGTTTCATCCGCATTTTGCTGTGCGCATGCAGACAAAGCCAGCGCGCCTGCCACGGACACGGCCAAAAACATAGGGTGGCGCATGTTTGCGTCCTTTTTCCTGCTCGTTCACGCGAAGCTTTTGTTGCCTCGTCGCATCCTATATCGCACCCTGAGGCGCGTCCTCAATTACAGAGCAGATCGTATCAGAAAGTCACTGCTGCCGCGTCGCACGAGTTTATACTCGGTGTCATTGATCGGTAGGCTAACAGAATTTTCGGATTTTGCG
Source organism: uncultured Tateyamaria sp. (assembly GCF_947503705.1). Taxonomy (GTDB): domain Bacteria; phylum Pseudomonadota; class Alphaproteobacteria; order Rhodobacterales; family Rhodobacteraceae; genus Tateyamaria. The sequence continues at coordinate 181,273 of NZ_CANNES010000003.1, forward strand.
AGAGCCAAGCGCAAATTATCCCGGATAAGTGTGCTTTCTCCGTCATCTAGGGCAAAGGCACGACGAAAAATCTCGATCGCTTCGCCGGTCTGGCCCCGCTCCATCAGCACGACGCCCAGATTGTTGAGGTCTTCGGGATAAGGGTCGTATTCCGTCGTGGCCCGACGCAGAAGCATTTCTGCCTGGTTCAACCGCCCCAGACCCAGATTGGCCGTGCCCAGGCCCGATAAGACTTCGGCGCTGAACCCGCTGTTGAGGGCTGAGCGGTTGAAGGCCTTGATTGCCAATTCGTATTCACCCGCCGCGATCAGGCGGTGACCCACGTCAATGCCGCTGACCGCCTCGCCGCGCGGATCAACGCCTGGGGCAAAGGGGCCGGTCTGCGACGCGTCAATGCCGCCCGATGAACAGGCGGCAAGACATAGTATCAAAAGGGCGGCGGGCAGAGCCCGGATACGCACGCGCATCGTGTCAGTTCTTTCCCGTTGCGCTATGCGCGGTTCCCGGTGTCGCGTTGCGGACGTCAGTTGCCCATATTGCCCAGCTGCGTGATCCCATGCACCGAAGGACCCACAAGGATGATCAACAGCGGCGGCACCGTCAGCATCATAGTGGCAAGCGTCATCTTGGTTGGCAACTTGTTTGCCGCTTCTTCGGCGCGCATCACGCGTTTGTCCCGCATCTCGCCCGCATAGACCCGCAGGGCGTCCGCAATGGAGGTACCAAAGCTGGCCGATTGCACCAGAACGGTAACGAAGGAGGCCACATCCTGCACACCACAGCGTTCAGCCATGTCGTTGAGAACCGTAACCTTGTCCTTGCCCGCCTTCATCTCGTAGCTGACGACCTTGAACTCTTCCGCCAGGGCAGGGAAGGAGGCCTGCAACTCATTGGCGACCCTGGTGATGGATTGGTCCAGCGATTGGCCGGCCTCAACGCAGACCAGCATCATGTCGAGGCTGTCGGGAAAGCCTTGGGTGATCTGTTCCTTGCGCTCCTCGACGCGCCGTGTGATCCAGTATTGCGGCAGGTAATAACCCACGCCACCGGGGCCGACGGTGTACATGATGATCTTTTGCGTGGTCATCCCGTCGGTGCCCACGATGAAATTCACATAGACCACACCCCCCAGAAGGCCCAAAAGCCCCAATATGAACTGCGCCGCATGGAATATCCGCACCGCATCGCGCGACTGATAGCCCGCCTGGCGGAGGGTCAATTGCCGCTTGCTCAGTTCCGCCACGTCCTGTGGTTCGAGAAAGTTCGAGAACTTGTCGAGCTTTTCGTTATGGGCACCCTGGCGCAGGTTCTTTTTGTCGGACCCAGAGATTGCCGTGCCTGCCTTGACGTTCCGCTTGAGCTTGGCCAGCGGGTCTTCGGGCTGGCGGATCATCATGATCGCAACGATGGCAATCATCATGATGCCCAGCACGCCCACGATCACGATGGGCCCAAGGGGGCCAAGCGCGTCGGTGATCAATGTCATAAAATCCATGACGGTCTCCTTACACTTTGATGTTTGTCAGGACGCGCATGACAAAGAGGTTGATGGCCAGAAAGATACCCACGGCGAAACAGGCCGGGATGAAGTAGGGGTGGTCTCGGACCTCGTCGTAGTAGTGCGGATCGCCGATGTTGATCACCACCAGGGCGACGATGGGGAAGGCCGACAGGAACTTGCCTGACCACTTCGCCTCGGCCGTGATCGCCTTGACCCTGCGGAACAAGCGGAAACGAGCGCGGATCACCTTGGCAAGACCGGCGAGGATCTCGGCCAGGTTACCACCTGATTGCTGCTGGATCGTCACGGCAACGGCGAGAAAGCGCAAATCCTGCATGTCGAGCCGTTCGGCCATGTCCTTGAGGGCATCGCCCACATCGCGGCCAAAGGCGCTTTCGTCCGCGATCACCCCGAATTCAGAGGCAAGCGGGTCTTGGACTTCCTTCGCAACAATCTGGATCGCAGAGCTGAAGGGGTGGCCGACCTTGAGCGAGCGGACCATAAGTTCGACCGCGTCGGGCAATTGTTCCTCGATCATGGCCATGCGTTTGCCAGCCTTGGATGACACCCAGAAATAGACCGCCCCGATGCCGATCCCGACCGACAGGAGGGCACGCACAGGCGTGTCTGTCTCGGTGCCGACACTCAGGCCGATAAAGGCCACAACCGACACGCCGCCCATCACCATGATGAGTTGGGTGGGGGTAAAGGCGATGGATGCCTTTTGGGCCTTGTCCGCAAGCAGGGAATAAAGCGGGATAGACCGCGCGCCCATATGCTGCTGCATCTCTTTGCGCAGCTGTTCGAGAACTTCTTCGCGGCGGCCGCCAGCCTTGTTCAGCATTTCAAGACGGCGGTTCACGCGGCTGTTGAGGCTGATGGATTTGCCAAAGGCAACCAAGTACAGGCCCTCGACCAGGACCAGCACGCCGATGAATATTAGGCCGTAGATAATGGGTTCTGCGCTCATTTGTCTTAGTCCTCAAGTCGTGACGCGGTAGGGCATCTCTGGTTCTTTTATTCGGCGGCTACGGGTTCATAGATCGATGATGGCAAGTCATAGCCCCACATACGGAACCGTTCAGCGTAGTGGCTGCGCACGCCGGTGGCGGTGAAATGCCCGATGATCTTATTGTCGGGTGTCAGGCCCACGCGCTGATAGCGGAACACTTCCTGCATGGAGATCACTTCGCCCTCCATCCCGGTGATTTCAGTGATCGAGGTCATGCGGCGCGAGCCGTCCTGCAAACGCGAGGCCTGCACAATCAGGTTCACAGCGCTTGAGATTTGCGAACGCACGGCCTTGAGCGGCATTTCGATGCCTGCCATGGCGATCATATTCTCCAAACGGCTGACGCCGTCGCGGGCCGAGTTGGCGTGGATCGTCGTCATTGAGCCGTCGTGGCCGGTGTTCATGGCCTGGAGCATGTCGATCACTTCCTCGCCGCGGGTCTCACCCACGATGATCCTGTCCGGCCGCATCCGCAGCGCGTTTTTCAAACAGTCGCGCGGCGAAACCTCGCCTTTGCCCTCCACGTTCGGGGGCCGACTTTCCATCCGGCCGACATGGGTTTGTTGCAGCTGAAGTTCGGCCGTGTCTTCGATCGTCAGGATGCGTTCAGAGTTGTCAATGAAGGATGACAGCGCATTGAGCGTGGTCGTTTTGCCCGAACCAGTACCGCCTGAGACGATCACATTCAGGCGCGTGGCCACCGCTGCCTGCAAATAGGCGGCCATTTCCTCTGTAAAAGCGCCGAACTCGACCAGATCGTCGATGCCCAGCTTGTCCTTTTTGAATTTCCGGATGGACACCAGCGACCCATCCACCGCGATGGGCGGTACCATGGCGTTAAAGCGAGAGCCGTCTTTGAGGCGGGCGTCAACGTACGGGTTGCTTTCATCCACCCGGCGTCCCACCGCCGACACGATCTTGTCGATGATGCGCAAGAGGTGGCGTTCATCCTTGAACGTCACGTCGGTCAGTTGCAATTTGCCGGCCCGCTCAACAAAAATCTGTTGCGGGCCGTTGACCAGAATATCGTTGACGCTGTCATCCTTGAGAAGGGTCTCAAGGGGGCCAAGGCCTGTAACTTCGTCATAAAGCTCCTGGTTCAGGGTCGTGCGATCCTCGCGACCCAGAATGATGTTCTTTTCTTCCAACACCTCGCTGGCGATGGAGCTGATCTCCTGGCGCAGATCACTTTCGGATGCGTGTTCCAACGCCGCCAGGTTGAGGTTGTCCAAAAGGGCGCGGTGAAGCTCAAGCTTGATCTCACCCATGCGCTCCTTCTTTTTGCGCTCCTTGTCCATGGGCATGACCGTGGCCGCGCTCATGTTGGACTTGCGCGCCACTTTCGGAGCCGCGTCCGCCTTGGGCAGTTCCGTGACCTTGGCTGCCGGGGCGGCAGCGGGGGCGGGGGCAGTCTTTTTGTACTTGGAGAACATCAAGTGACCTCAGTTTGTTGGATCACGCCGCTTGAGCGTGGTCCGCATTCAATTCATGGATGGACGCTGCCAGCTTGGCGATTTCGCGGCGCAGCGGATTTTTGGTGGCCGATGTGGCCAGGGGCAGGCCGTGGTCCGCACCTTGGGTGATCGGTTTGCCGCCGTCGGGCAATTGCACCTCGATCGAGATGTCCAGGCTTTCAGACAAGCGCTTGACGCGCGCCTTGCCGCCCAGATCGGTGAACTTGGGCGCGCGGTTCAGCACATAGCGCAGCTTTTCCACCGGCAGTTCTTCGGATTGCAACGCCCGCTTGAAACGCAGGGTGTTCTGAGCCGAGCGCATGTCCAGCTCAAGCGTGGTGAAGTAAAGATGCGCCGAAGACAGCACCGTTTCGGTCCACTGCACAAGGGTCGACGGCATGTCGATGATCACATAGTCGAAATGCGCACGGGCCATGTCGACAACACGCTGCACGTCCTCGGGGGTGATCAGATCAAGGGGGATCATGTCGGCCGGGGCCGTCAAAACCTGCAACTTGTCCTCAAAGGTCAGCAAGGACTGGCCAAAGATTTCCTCGTCCATGTTTTCGGTGTCCGACAACATCTCGAACACAGCCTCGCGGCGTCCCAAATCCAGATAGGTGGAGGCTGAGCCGAATTGCAGGTCGAGGTCCAAAAGGCACACATTCGGTGCCTCGGCAGTGTTCAGCAAGGCCAGTTCCCACGCCAGGTTCACGGCCAAAGTGGTGGTGCCGGTCCCGCCAGCAATGCCGTGGCAAACGAAAACCGCGCCCTGTTTGTCGGTGCCTGATTTTAGACGGGCGGTCTGTTCGGCCTCAACCGGTTGCGGATTGGCCGCAGCGCGCAGACGGTCTACGGCTTGCTGCAATTCGCCTTCCGGCAGCGGGTAGGGGACAAATTCGTCCGCCCCCTGCCGCAGCAATTGATGCAGCGAGGCGGGTGTCACATCTTCCGCGATGAGTATGACACGGATACCGTGCGATTTGGCCTGAGTGATGATTTCACCCAACAAAACCAGGTTATCCTCGTCCTCATCGTCGATGGCCAGTGCCACGAATTCCATCGCTTCCGCGTCCGGTTGATTGAAAAAGGCCAGCGCCTCGGCAAAACCAAGGTCACCCCAGGCCTCGCCCAGAGCCTGTTCCATATCCTCGATCAGCAGATCAAAGTTCTGCACATCGCGGCTGATGGTACAGGCCACAATCGGCGCTGTTTCTGGTTGTGGCATTACACTGCTCATTGCCCACTCGTCCTTTATTCCGGGGTTCGGCAGGCAGATCGGGCAAAACATGCGCCCAAATCACTCTGCGGTCACCCAAGCCCGGCACGGTACGGCCGGGCATACGTATCCCATGGAGCGGTTGTCGCAGTTAATTCAGGCGAGATTGGGGCCAAAAAACTCCAATTGTTTGGTATCTTTGAACGGTAAGGGGCGCGGACAGTTGATTGTCCGCGCCCCTCTTAGCCCACGAAATTACGGTTGATTTATTGTTCGGTCCGCAGATCAGCGCCCACGATGCCGGTCAGTTGCGACGGCGCTTCGGCGCTCTTGAGGTAATCGCGATAGATGATCTCGGCATAGCGGCCGTTCAACACACTGGGATGCGATTGCACGAATCCGCTGACCTCGGTGACAGTGCGCCGATTGCGGCGTTCGCGGCCCTGGGTCACGATCAATGGTTGCGTTTCGCCGAAAGAGGCGACCGCTTCGAGCCGCGAACGGCTGATACCCTGGGTCGTTAGATAAGCGACAACGGCGTTGGCACGCGCGAGGCCCAGACGCTTGTTGGCGGAATTTGAACCAACCGCGTCCGTATGGCCATAGACCCGGAACCGAATTTCGGGGAACTGGCGGATCCATTGCGCCTGTTCGCGCAGCGCGTCTTGTGCGCCTGCGTCCAGTTGCGACGAATTGAAGGCGAAATTGACGGTTGTGATCACCTCAGAGGCGAAACGGTTCGCCAGATCAAAGGTATATTGCCGTTCACCTGTCATGATCAGGGTGTTGTTGGCCGTTGCATTGCCGAACTGACCGGTATCCACCAGCGCACCTGCTTCGCGATAGAACTGGGTATAGACCGGATCGCTGGACGGCGCGCACGCACCAAGTGCGATGCAGCCTGCCATTGCGACGGAGATGATCGGTTTCATGACCCAGTCCTTAATCTAACACGTAGCCATATGAGCCGGAGAAGTCCTGTTTGGCAACCTCGCCCGCAGCCCCTTGTTTGGGTGTGCGTGTGCCTGCGGCGGTACGCCCGAACAAAAAGAGGTCTTGCTCAGACGGTGGTTTGATCCTGTCGGTGGGCAAGGCCAGGACGTCACCTTTGACGGGCGACACAAGATGCGCGGTGATGATGATCACCAATTCTGTCTGATTGCGTTGATACGAGGCGCTGCGGAACAGGGCACCGAGGACAGGCACATCACCCAACCAGGGCAATTGCGAGTTGTCATCGTTGAAATCGTCTTGCAACAGACCCGCGATGGCAAAGCTTTCGCCATCCCGCAACTCGACTGTGGTCGAGGTTTCGCGGCGGCTGAAGGCGTCGATCTGGAAGTTGTCAAACTGGAACCCGTTCGTTGGGTCGATGGCCGACACAGCCGCTTCAAGTTCGAGGTTGATCAGGTCCTTGTCCACCACGCGGGGGATAAAGTTCAATTCGATGCCGAAAGGTTTGAATTCAACGGTAATCGTGCCGTTATCCTGGCTGATCGGCACCGGATATTCGCCACCGGCGAGGAACTTTGCTTCCTGGCCGCTCAGAGCCACTAGATTCGGTTCGGCCAGCGTGCGCACAACCCCCTTGGATTCGAGCGCTTCTAGCAACAGACCCACCTGAGTGGAGCCTGCATTAAAGCCAAAGAGCAGGGCGCCAGCGTTTTCGTTATTTGCGGGCACCGCGCCACCCAGCGAATTGGTTATGGCCCCGGAGGTTACATTCGTACCGTTGCCGCCGTTCACGCCCACATCACCATTAAAGAGCGAGCCGCTGAGGGCAAGCGATGAGCTGAGAGATTTGGACACGGTGCGTTGCATCTCGGCGAAACGGACCTTGAGCATGACTTGCTGAATGCCGCCGACGCTCATTAGGTTGGATACGCGCCCCTCGGCATAGCGTTCGGCCAGATCAAGCGCGCGTTGCAGGCGGGCGGTCGAGGAGACGACGCCAGACAGGACAATCCCGTCATTGGCGGTGCGCACTTCAATCTTTTCACCGGGCAGGATCTGCCGCAGGCGTTCCTTGAACTCGGAAATGTCAGAGGCCACGCGCACATTGACGTTTGTAATAAGGCGGCCGTTGGCATCCAAAAGGGTCAGAGTGGTCAGACCCGGGGATTTGCCCAGAACATATATCGTGCGATCCGACAGCGACGAGATATCCGCAATGGCCGGGTTCGCGATGCTCAGTTCGGCAAAGGGTTCGTCACTTTCAACCACGACCGCCCGGTTCATCGGCACGTTCAGGGTAGATTCTGTTGCCTGGCGCACAACGCGCAGGTTTTCGGCCTGCGCTGTCAGGGCGATTGGGCTTACAGCAAGAGACAACCCCAAAAGGGTTGCTTTGAGAATTCCGTCGATTTTCATGTGACCTGCCTTTTTGATCACGCCTCAGTGTCGGGTCTTTTTGCCCGCGATTTTCATCACCATGCGTCAGTTTCGTTTTTTTTGCAAGAATCAATGGGTTCGGGTCTGATTCTTATGTGGATAACGGGCAACAGCACGGCAAACACTTACGGCGCGCCCAAGGGGACGCGCCGTAGTAAGGTGTTGAAATGCGATGGTTTCAGAAGCGTCAGTTGGTGCACGGGATCGGGATTTCGACCACGTCTGCGCCGCGACGTGTCCGGATCGAGCAGGTGCGTTCTTCTTCCACTTCGGCTTTGACCTCCTGACTTGCGATCCCAAGGAGGGTGCGCTGGTCGACTTCGATGGCCGAGGCAATCGTGTCATCCTCAGCACCAACCAGCGACAGGGACAACCGGCCAGTCGATTGGGCCTGAGCCAAGGTCGCGACCTGGCCGGGGGCCACGGCAACGGTGACGGTGCGCGCGATGCTGGCGCCATCCAGATCACCAGCAGCGTTCTGGTCGATGGCAATCAGACGCACACCCGCTTCGATCAGTTTGGTGACTTCGCCGCGGGTCTGGCTCAGCGATTGGTCCACGCGGCCGGTCCAGTAGACATCGACACGGTCGCCAGGGCGCAAAAAGCCCGACACACCAGAGGCCACATCCACCTTGATTGCAAAGGCCCGCATGCCCCGCTCAAGACGGGAGGTCAGCCCTGCCTCTTCGCCGGGGAGAGTGACTTTCACGGCCATGATGGCCTCGTCTTTTTCCATGGCACGCAGGACCACGCGAAGTTCTGTTTCGCCCTCGGCAAACAGGGGGTTGTCTGCGGTGAACGTGCCCTCGGGAATGGCGTTTTCGGGCCAATCCACTTGGCGCACGTCCTCTTCGGTCAGCGCCTCACCATATTTCAACGGGCGTTCGGCCACGTAGACCGGGATCGTAGGCACGATCTTTTCCCGCTGGGCCCGTTCCTTGGCCAGGGCGGTCTGATATTGCCCGATGTAATTCTTCGCCATGTAGACAGCACCACCAGCCAGGGCGATCCCGGCCAATAACACCAATCCGAAAACCATACGCATTTCAGCACCTCTTGGGTTGGGTTCACTTCACCAAAATGGCGGGAACCTCTCGCGACCTATGTGATCGGTGATTGTGGCAATTTGGTGGAAAGGGCGGGGTGGTCGTTGGGCATTTTGGCCCCGCACAATACAACCGTTTCCAACGACAACCGCCCGACGGATGCCGGGCGAGCAGGACGCAAAGGAAATTTGAAAGAAAGTTAGAAATCCCAGCCGGTCATGAAAGCCTCAATACCCGCAGACACGCCAACAGAGCCTTCTACAAGCACAGCGACGATGGCCACGGCCAAGGCGACAACCGCTGCGGTCAGGACAACCCAATCTACGGTGACAGCACCTTTTTCGTCTCGAATAAATTTGTTCGCAAAGCAGAGCATTATGGTTCTCTTTCTTGAGGCACGGGTTACTGGGCACAAAAAAGGGCCGCGTCCGGATGCGGTCGCGGCCCCCTTTGAGCATTACGCTGTAGGTCAGACCAACTTAGTTAGGGTCACGCGCCTGCAGGAATGTGTCGGTGTCGGCGGTCAGTTCTGTCGCACCGGTTTCGATCGAAGTGTAGGCTGCGACGGCCAGGCCAACAACGGCTGCGGTCAGAACAACCCAGTCAACTGTCACGGCGCCGTTTTCGTCTTTGCGGAATTTGTTCAGGAATTTTGTCATTGTAGTGTCCCTCCAAAGGATCAGTGGTTTTGCGTTTCAACCTTGCCGTCTCTGTGGTGCGCCGCTCTCTCTCATTGGCGCTGTCCGACTTGGTATGACGCTATATAGCCGTCTGATTGGGGCACGAATTTGGCGGCAAATTGAGAATATTAAGTTTTGGTGCGAGAAGTTGGGTGATTTTGAGCAAGTGCTAGAAAACAAAAGGTTTTTATCCCGATTTTTTTTCGACAAACCTTAATTTTATGTAAATGAGCCCGCAAATGTGGCGAGATCGCCATGTTCTAAGGGCCTTTGACTGGTTTTGTGGGCCGTTTTTTGCGATAGTTGGCCCGGTAAGCGGTCAAAGAACCGTTCTGGCAGAGTGAGCAGTTGCATGAAATACTTGGTTTTGGCCTGTGCCGTGGCGTTTGGTGTGGCGGGTGCTCCGCTGCGCGCCGATGATCCGCCCCCCTTCAAGGACTTTTCGGCCAAGCGGGTGAAGCCGCCCGAACCTGGTGCGCGCAAACGGATCACGATACAGATTGATCCTGCCGCTGCGCCAAGCGCGCCCGCGGCAGCAGCGAATGTGGGGAACACGGTCGTCGGCCGACCGTCCAGCCGGTATGATTGGTTCTGGTCCGACATCTCGCCCGACATCTCGGATACAGGGCCGGGCCGCCTTGATCTTGCGATGCGCGCGTTGGCCCGTGCAGAACAGCCAGTTCCGGTGCCGCGGTTACAACAGATGCAGGTGTTGGCCCAAGAGCGTGGCATCGACATTCTTAAGGCAACCATTGGCACGGATGTATCCCCGGCTTTGGTTCTGGCCGTCATGATGGTGGAATCAGGTGGTCAAGTGGACGCGGTAAGCGGGGCAGGCGCTCAAGGATTGATGCAATTGATGCCTGACACGGCTACGCGCTTTGGTGTGACGGACAGTCTCGAGGCGGCGCAGAACATCACAGGTGGTGTGAAATACCTCAACTGGCTGATGGGCACCTTCGACCGTGATCCGGTGTTGGTTTTGGCAGGTTATAACGCAGGCGAAGGATCGGTGCGCACGCACCAAGGCGTTCCGCCTTTTGCCGAAACGCGTGATTATGTGCCCAAAGTGCTGGCGGCGTTCCAGATCGCACGAGGTTTGTGTGTAACCCCGCCCGAGCTGATCACTGATGGTTGTGTGTTTCGTGTGATGAACTAGGCGCTGGTCGGAATTTGACACAAATTCCGGGCCGTTTTCCGATAATCGGAAAACGCCAGCGCTAGACGTTAAAGGCATCCGCCCAATCAGGATGGCGCCGCCGCTGTGCGTTTACGAAGGGACAAAGCGGCACGATTTTCCACCCGCCCGCGCGGGCATCCGCCACCAGCCTCTCGACCAGAGCGAGGCCCGCACCTGTACCACGCAACGCGTCTGGTACCCCGGTATGATCTGCAATCCGTGTCTGCGGTGAAAGGATGGAATAGGTCAGGTCCGCCTCGGCGCCATTATGCACCAACACATAGCGGCCCTTGGTCTCGCCTTCTTCATGGCTGATCGTGAATTTAGACAATGGTCGCCTGCGTGGCTGCACGCAGCTCGTCTTCGCTGACACCATCCGCAGTTTCAACAATGCGCAAGCCGCCTTCGACGACATCCAGAACGCCCAGATTTGTGATAATCCGGTCCACAACGCCTTTGCCTGTCAGGGGCAGGGTGCATTCGGTCAACACTTTGCTATCGCCGTGCTTGTTGGTGTGATCCATGACCACCACGACCCGGCCCACGCCGGCGACAAGATCCATAGCGCCACCCATACCCTTGACCAGCTTGCCCGGGATCATCCAATTGGCAAGGTCACCATTCTCGGCCACTTCCATCGCACCCAGGATCGCCATGGCGATCTTGCCGCCCCGGATCATGCCAAAACTTTGCGCGCTGTCGAAATAGGCGGTCTGGGGCAATTCGGTGATCGTCTGTTTGCCCGCGTTGATCAGGTCGGCATCTTCGGTGCCCTCAATCGGGAAAGGTCCCATGCCAAGCATTCCGTTTTCGGATTGCAGAGTAACTTCGATCCCTTCGGGGATATAGTTGGACACCAATGTGGGGATGCCAATGCCAAGATTGACATACCAGCCGTCTTCAAGCTCTTGAGCGGCGCGGGCCGCCATCTGGTTACGATCCCAGGGCATCGGTGTTCCTAACTTACTTGATTAAGGTCGCGCCCGCGGGCACGTCGATGGTGATTATGCTGCCAGCCGCGCCGCGGCCCAGTTGAAGCGTGCCTTCCAAACCCTCGATAAGACCGCTGACGATGCGGCCGCCCATGCTGACCTGGCTAGGCCACTGCATGGTTGTCGGAATACCCACGCCATCGTCGGAAATAACGACACGCAAGCCCCCGCCGCTGAGCTGGGTCACGCGCACCTCAACCAGACCATTTTCCATCCGGTCAAAGGCATGTTCCAGCGCGTTGGTCATCAGTTCAGACACCACGAGACCCACGCGCGAGGCGATTTCGATCGGGACCTCGACGTTTTCAAGTTGCAGGTTCATCCGGACGCCGGGACGGCCATAGATATGGCCGATGGCACAGCATAGGCGCGACAGATAGCTGCCAATGTTGATGCTGTCCTCGTTGGACTGTGTGTCAGACAGCTTCATCTCTTCGTATAGAAGCTGGAGGGTTTCGATCCGACGGGCGAGGGCGGCATATTCCGACGGGCGCGTCGTTTGGCCAGATTGCTGACGGACCATGCCGATGATCATCGACATATCGGCCTCGACCCGGTCCTGAATTTCGGACAGGTGGCGATTGACCTTTTCGATCTCGTCTTCGGGGCGTTCGGTGTTCAACTCTGTCTGAACACCGATGTAATAGAGAAGTTCGCCCTTGTCGTCATTCAAGGGGGCAACGACCAAACGGTTCATGAACGGCTCGCCATTGGCCCGGTAGTTCAGAATATCAACAGAAACGGATTCCTGTTGCTGAATGCCTTCGCGCAGTCGGTCTACGGCGGCCTTGCTGGTGCCATCCCCTTGAAGAAAGCGGCAATTGCGGCCGATCACGGCGCTGCGGGCATAGCCGGTTTGCCGGGTGAACGCCTGATTCACATAGATAATCGGATTGTCTTCCTGATGGGGATCGCTGACCAGTATCGACACCCTGGCACGGCTGAACCCGTCAAAGAACGAATCCTTCATCAGGACACCCTGAAGTGTTTCTGACATCCCCTCCATCCTCAAGCGGCGCGCGTCGTGCGCTGTTCGATGCGCTTTTCGTGCTCGCCCTGGATAAGGCGGTGCACATAAATGCCGGGCAGATGGATGGTGTCGGGGTCGAGGCTACCGGTGGGCACGATTTCTTCGACTTCGGCCACGCAAATCTTGCCGCACATGGCGGCAGGGGGGTTGAAGTTGCGTGCGGTCTTGCGGAACACCAGATTGCCCGTCGCGTCGGCTTTCCACGCTTTGACGATACTTAGATCAGCAAAAAGACCTTCTTCAAGGATATATGTTTCATCCGCGCCATCGGGTCCTGTCGGGAAATCCTTGTGCTCTTTGCCCTCGGCAATAACAGTGCCTACGCCGGTCTTGGTGTAAAAACCGGGGATGCCACAACCGCCAGACCGCATACGCTCGGCCAAGGTGCCTTGTGGGTTGAATTCCAACTCAAGCTCGCCCGACAGATATTGGCGCATGAATTCGGCGTTCTCACCTACATAAGACGAGATCATTTTGCGCACCTGACGCGTTTGCAACAGGATACCGATGCCAAAATCATCCACGCCCGCATTGTTGGATGCAAAGGTCAGATCCTTGGTGCCAGCGTCCTTGATGGCATCCAGCAAGAGTTCCGGAATGCCGCACAGGCCAAAACCACCGGCCGCGATAAACATGCCATCGAACAAAACCCCATCAAGGGCCTCAGCCGCAGAGCCGTAAATCTTCTTCATGAATGTCCCCTAAAGCGCCTTGCCGCGTTTCGCAGTAGTTTACCTTTTTACTTGTATCGGTGGCAAGACAACTTCGATGGTTTGTATGGCGCATTATACTGCCACATCCAGACGGCGGCGCTGTGCGGCGATGCGAGCGCCGCACAACTTCTGGGAAAGCTAGTCAGTATATGCCGCCACCACGCCGGACAGCCCCGCCTCCATAAAGGGGCTGAAGTCGTTTTTGAGAAAACGGTTGATCGCAGGCCGGGCCAGAAACAGATTGGGTTTGATGTTGTAATCCCATGTGACTGTCACGCGATTTCCGTCCTGTGCATAGCGAAATTCGCCCATGATATAGCTGATAACGCGGCCAGCAGGCGCGGTGATATCCCAGATCTGATAGGAGAACCGGTCTTTGGTGTTGGTCAGCACCCGTTCAAGCACACTGTGCCCGCCGGCTAGGTGAACACGGCGCACAGAGCCGACCTGGGGCCAAGTGCCCGACAAATATGTGATGTCTTCAATGGCGGGAATGGCGTCGGTTGGGACAACAAAATCAGTGATTGGATTTCTGTCCAGAAAGGCACGAAAGCCTGTGATTGAACCGGTAAAGGTCCGGGTTTCGGTGTTTGTCAAATAGCGGCCGGGATCAGACAGTTTCGGCGCTTGGCTCACCGTCGCGGCTTTGTGCAGATCATGGGGCGGAAAAACCGACGGAACCACCGGAAACCCGGATGCATGGGCCGGCAGTGCAAAGCTTATTGTCAGAAACAGGGCGGTCAGGACAGGACGCAAGGGCATGAGGGATCTCCATTTGATGCGAAATTCGTACTAAAAGATACGAATATCGTACTAAATGGGATTGCCCCTTGTCAGTTCAAGTCCGGATCGCCAAAAAACCACATGACCAAGGAAAAACACCTGCTGGAATACGTGCATGTCCTGATGCGCGTGATGCTTGTGAGCGAACGGACAGCACCTGAGCATCAGCATGTGATAAAGTTTAATCCATTGGATTTTCACACGCTGGGCCTTCTGCGCGAGGCACCGGGCACCCGAGCATCAGCCGTGGCGGATGCCTTGGGCGTAGTGCCAACAACCGCCAGCAGCGTTATCGCACGACTGGTCAAGCGTGGCTATGTGGCCCGTACCCAAAGCGCGCAAGACCGCCGGGCCTATGATCTGACACTGACCGAAGATGGGATGCGTGTCGCGCAAACGATCCACCAGCAGGATTTGCGCAATATGGGTCTGTTCCTGTCCGCTCTGTCAGAGGTGGATCAGGACAAGCTGATCGAAATTCTGGGGCAGGTCGTCAGCCGCGTCGCAGACTTGGAAGGGCGCGCGACCTAGTCGCGCCCTTCAAAAGACCTGGCAACGATGCACCGCAGCTTATTCCTTGGCAGCGGACTTTTTCGCGGCTTTTCTCTTTGCCGGGGCCTTTTTGGTTGCAGCCTTTTTGCGGGTCGTCTTTTTGGCTGGAGCCTTCTCGGCAATGAGTTGAACGGCCATCTCCATGGTCACGTCGTCAGGCTCTGTGCCCTTGGGGATCGTCGCATTGACCTTGGCCCATTTCACATAAGGCCCGTATTTGCCCTTCATAATATTGACGGGACCGCTCTCGTCAGGATGTTCGCCCAATTCGCGCAAAGGTTTGGCCGCCGCACCACGCCCGCCGCGGCTTGCGACCTTTTCAGCCAGCAGCTGGACCGCGCGGTTCATGCCGACAGTAAACACCTCTTCGAGGCTTTCTAGGTTGGCATTGGTGCCACCCCGATCCGAAGTTGAGGGGGCATGTTTGATATAAGGTCCATAGCGACCGATATTGGCCCAGACCATGATACCGTCTTCCGGGTGCGGACCAATCTCGCGGGGCAGCGACAGCAGGCGCAGGGCTTGCTCCAAGTCCACTTCGGTGGGTGGCCATTCCTTGGGGATCGACTGGCGGGGCGGTTTCTTATTGTCGTCCGTGACCTCGCCGCGCTGTGCATAAGGACCAAAGCGACCTTTGAACACGTAAATCTTGTCGCCCGCATCCTCGCCCAACAATTTGCCTTCGGGCGGAATGCCGCTGTCTTCTTCAGTTCCGGGGGGGCCAAAGGCACGGGTATAGCGGCACTCAGGATAGTTCGAACACCCGATAAATGCCCCACCAGAGCGGGCGGTGCGCATCGACAAACGGCCAAGTCCACAATTCGGACACAAGCGCGGATCGCTGCCATCCTCATTGGGCGGGAACAGGTGCGGTTCCAGCACTTCGTTGATCTTTTCCAGCACGTCCGTGATGCGCAGCTCTGATGTCTCGGCGATTGCTGCGGAAAAGTCCTGCCAGAACCGGCCTAACACGTCCTTGTAGTCACGGTCCCCCGCGCTCACATCATCCAGCTGCCCCTCAAGGTCGGCGGTGAAATCATACCCCACATAGCGGCGGAAATAGTTTTCGAGAAAGGCGATGACAAGCCGCCCTTTGTCCTCTGGTATCAGACGGTTGCGGTCCTTACGGACATAGCCACGATCCTGGATCGTCGTCACGATGCTGGCATAGGTCGAGGGGCGTCCGATCCCCAACTCTTCCATCCGCTTGACCAGAGTTGCCTCGGTATAGCGGGGCGGGGGCTGCGTGAAATGCTGCTCGGGCGTGACCGACCGTTTGTTAGCCTTTTCGCCCTCGGTCACTTGTGGCAGGCGCTTGTCATCGTCGTCCACAACCTCGTCATCGCGGCCTTCCTCGTAGACGCGGAGGAAACCGTCAAAAAGTACAACCTGACCTGTGGCCCGCAGGCCCACCTGCCCATCATCGCTGCCAATCTCAACGGTGGTCCGCTCAAGCCGTGCACCTTCCATCTGGCAGGCCAGGGTTCGTTTCCAGATCAGGTCATAGAGCTTGCGTTGATCATCGTCAGTAATCTTCAGGCTCGCTGCATCCCTCGCCATATCGGTAGGGCGAATACATTCGTGAGCCTCTTGGGCATTCTTGGCCTTATTCTTGTAGATGCGCGGCTGGCTGGGCACGTATTCGGCGCCGTACCGATCCTTGATCGCATCGCGGGCCATGGTCACGGCCTCGGGCGCCATGTCGATGCCGTCAGTCCGCATATATGTGATATAGCCTGCCTCATAAAGCCGCTGCGCCGTGCTCATCGCGGCGCGCGCACCCATGCCGAACTTCCGGCTGGCCTCTTGCTGCAAAGTCGAGGTCATGAAAGGGGCCGACGGATTGCGCGAAGCGGGTTTGGCCTCAACCGATTGGATTTTCAGATCGCGGCTGCTGATTGCCTGTTCGGCCATCTCCGCCTGAGTCTGGTTCTCCAGATCAAATTTTTCGAGCTTCTTGCCCGCCAGGCTAACCAGCCGTGCCTCGTATTCCTGTCCCCGCGGGGACGCTAGCACCGCTTTGACGGACCAGTATTCGCGATTGCGAAATGCCTCGATCTCCATCTCGCGCTCGGTGAGGATGCGCAGGCAAACTGATTGAACCCGCCCGGCGGATTTCGCACCGGGCAGCTTGCGCCACAACACCGGCGACAGGTTGAAGCCCACCAAATAGTCCAAAGCGCGGCGCGCCAGATAGGCTTCCACCAGTGGCATGTCGACTTGTCGGGCATTGGCCATGGCCTCGGTCACGGCCGCTTTGGTGATTGCGTTAAATGTCACCCGGCTGACAGGCGTGTCTTTCTTGATCGACTTGCGCTTGGTCAGGGCCTCTTGCAGGTGCCAACTGATTGCTTCGCCCTCGCGGTCGGGGTCGGTTGCGAGAATCAGCGCATTGTCTTCTTTGAGCGCGTCGGCGATCGCCTTCATGTGCTTTTTGCTGTCGCTTGCGACCTCCCAAAGCATCTCGAATCCGTTGTCCGGGTCGACCGATCCATCCTTGGGTGGCAGGTCCCGGACGTGGCCGTAACTGGCCAAAACGGTATAGTCGTCGCCCAGATACTTGTTGATTGTCTTGGCTTTGGCTGGGGATTCGACAACGACGACAGGCATTTAACAGACGTACCTCAGACAGGAAATTTGACGTGCTCTATGGCCGGGCAAGATGTGGGGTGCAAGTGCCGATTGTCAACAGACCTGGACACCGGTGCGCCTAACTGGCGCGGGACAAGAGCCCGCCGGGGGCACGATTGATGCTGCCATCCAACTCCAACTCGACCAGAGCGGGCGCCACGGCAGAGGCAGGCGTGTTCAGGTCGCGGATCAGTTGGTCTTCGGCCAGGGGCGATGGGCCGAGGCGGGACAGGATCTGGCTGTGCAGGTCGGCCGTTTCGCGCAGACTGCGTCGATCTTGCGGCGGCCGCTCCGGTATGTCGAGCGGCAATTCCGGTGTGTTTCGCGTCGCCAGCGGTGTCAGCGCCTCCAGCACGTCATCCGCGCTCCGCACCAATGTAGCGCCGTCGCGGATCAGCATGTTGCATCCAGAAGCGCGCGCATCCATCGGGTGGCCCGGTACGGCAAGAACTTCGCGCCCCTGATCAAGGGCGTCGCGCGCGGTGATCAGGCTGCCTGATTTCGCGGCCGCCTCAACCACGATGGTGGCCACCGCCACGCCCGAAATGATCCGGTTGCGCGCGGGGAAGTGGCGCGCCATGGGCTGCAATCCCATGGGTTGCTCGCTGATTCTCAGACCGGACTTGGCGAGGTTCTGTGCCAGTTCGGCGTTTTCTGCCGGATAAATCGTATCGACGCCGCCCGCCTGGACCGCGGCCGTACCGGTTTCGAGTGCCGCAATATGCGCAGAGGCGTCGATGCCGCGGGCAAGGCCCGACACAATCACATATCCCGCAGTGCCCAGGTCGGAGGCAAGCTTGCGCGCCATCCGGGTGCCTAGGGACGACGCGTTGCGTGCCCCGACCATGGCGATCATCGGCCTGTGCATCAAACGCGTGTCACCGATGACCCACAAGAAGGGCGGCGCATCGTTGAGATCACCCAAGGCAGAGGGGTAATCGCGGGATCCACGTGCTACCAGCCTGGCACCTGCTGCGCGCCCTGCCTTGAGTTCGGCATGGATGACGCGTTCGGGACAAATAGAATAGCGTTCAACGCCCGCGGCGCGCGCCACCTCAGGCAGCGCGGCCAGCGCGTTTTGCGCGGTGCCGTGTTCAATCAGCAGACGGTAGTACGTCGCAATGCCGACCCGGCGAGAGCGCAACAGACGAAGCCGCATGAACTGGTCGTCTTCCGAGGTGGGTGGGAGTGGGGGGTGAGTGGAAGAAGGATGGGTATCCTTGTCTTCAGTCATCCTACGCTCCGTCCGTTGCTGGGACCGTTATAGAATCGGCAAGGTTAACAATGCATGAAGGAAAGCGACTGCATTCGCCTAAATTCCCCTATTGGTTGAGTATTGTCAGATGGAAACGGGCGGCAGAACGGATCGCGAACAATTCACCGCCTCGCGCCTCCCCATAAATAGCGAGGCTTGAGGTTCACAGTCTGATCAACGTTGCCGAATCAACCAAAGTCAGGCCGCTGATCCGCCGACAGTAAGCCCACCGATCATCAGCGTCGGCTGGCCCACGCCCACCGGCACCCATTGGCCAGCTTTGCCGCAATTGCCCATGCCGGGGTCCAGCGCCATGTCGTTGCCAATCGCGCGGATCTGTTTCAGGGCGGTGGCCCCGTCGCCGATCAGCGTCGCCCCTTTGACGGGCGCACCCACAACACCGTTCTCAACGCGGTAGGCTTCGGTACATGAGAAAACAAACTTCCCATTGGTGATGTCGACCTGTCCGCCGCCAAAACCCACGGCGTAAATCCCGTCGCGCAAATCGGCCACAATATCGCCGGGCGCCACGTCGCCGCCCAGCATATAGGTATTGGTCATCCGCGGCATCGGCGTGTGGGCATAGCTTTGACGCCGCCCGTTGCCGGTGGCCCTGACGCCCATGAGCCGCGCGTTCTGGCGATCCTGCATATAGCCCACCAGAATGCCGTCCTCGATCAGGATATTCTTGGCCGAGGGCGTCCCCTCATCATCCACGGTGATGGAACCGCGCCGGTCGGGGATCGTGCCGTCGTCCAGAACGGTCACACCCGGGGCTGCGATGCGCTCGCCCATCAAGCCTGCAAAGGCGGAACTGCCCTTGCGATTGAAATCGCCTTCCAGCCCGTGCCCAATCGCTTCATGCAGCAGAATGCCGGGCCAACCGGGCCCAAGCACGACATCCATCACGCCCGCCGGGGCGGGGACGGCGTCAAGGTTCACAACCGCTACGCGCAGCGCCTCGCGCGCCTTGGCCTGCCAGTCGGCCCGATCAATCAAACCATCAAGGCCTACACGGCCACCGCCGCCGGCCGATCCGCTTTCGCGGCGTCCGTTCTGTTCAACGATGACCGAGATGTTGAGGCGGCTCATGGGCCGCGCATCGCGGACGCTGACGCCATCGGGGCGCAGAATCTCGACCTCCTGCAAGGATGCGGCCAGAGAGGCCGATACCTGAACAACCCGCGAATCAAGATCGCGGACAAAGGCGTCGACCTCCTTCAAGGTCTCCAATTTGACCGGAAACGTGGCACCGGCGATGGGATCATCAGAGGTATAAAGGTGGCGATTGGTGGCTTGCGGCCCTTCCGCCAGGGTGCCGCCACCATCGCCCACGGCGAGGCGGGCCGTTTCAGCGGCACGGCGCAAGGCACTTTCGCTGATTTCGGTGGAATGGGCGTAACCCGCCACTTCACCGCGCACGGCCCGCAGGCCAAACCCTTCGGACGCATCATAGCTGGCGGTTTTCAGGCGGCCATCGTCATAAACCAGCCCCTCAGAGCGGCGGCGTTCAAAGAAAAGCTCGCCATCGTCGGCCCCTGCGGTCGCCTCACGCAGGATGGCAAGAGCGTCGTCGCGGGCCAGATCATTGTCGAGTGGGGCAAAAGGGGCGTCAGACATGGGCAGTTTCCTGTTTTGTTTTTCAAGGGCCGGGGTGAAATTTCCTGACGCAAGCGTCCGTTTGACGCGGCCAAAACCCTTTATCTTGTTTCCAAGATATGATTGTAAGTCCCGACAATACAACGGGCGGGGTCTGCGGTGCGCGTATCGGCCTTTCTCCGAACCTTGGATGATCCAACAAGATCAGGACGACCAGATGAAAAAGCTTCTCTCGATTTCGGGCGTGTTCAGCGCTTTGGCCGCGGCCCCGGTGTGGGCGCAAGACAACCTTGAGGTCATCGGCAGGCCCATTGACGGTGCTCTGGGCTTTCAGCCCGCCGCGACCGAGGTGGCACGCCGCCTGCAATGGCTGGATGGTATGATCCTGGTGATCATCACCATCATCACGCTGTTCGTGACCGGCCTGATGGCTTGGATCGTGATCCGCTATAACCGCAAGCGGAACCCTGAGCCCGCCAACTTTACCCACAACACCCCGATCGAGATTGCGTGGACGGTTGTGCCGATTGTGATCCTGGTCTTTATCGGTGCGTTCTCGCTGCCGACGCTGTTTCACCAGCAAGAGATCCCCGAGGCGGACGTGACAATCAAGGCCACAGGCTATCAGTGGTTCTGGGGCTATGAATATGTGGACGAGGGCTTTGGCTTTGACGCTTACATGATTGGTGCACCGGCCACGGGGGGCGACAATTCCCTGACGCCCGAGACCGAGGCCGCACTGGTCGAGGCGGGTTACAGCCGTGAAGACTTCCTTCTGGCCACCGACAACGCAATGGTGATCCCTGTAAACAAGACAGTTGTCGTGCAGGTGACGGGCGCAGACGTGATCCATGCCTGGACTGTTCCCGCATTCGGCGTGAAGCAAGACGCCGTTCCCGGTCGTTTGGCCGAGCTGTGGTTCGAAGCCGAAAAAGAAGGCATCTATTTTGGCCAGTGTTCTGAGCTGTGCGGCATCGCCCACGCCTACATGCCGATCACGGTCAAAGTGGTGAGCGAAGAGGCCTATGCCGCATGGCTGGCCGAGGCGAAGGCCGAATTCGCTGGACTGCCGCAGCCTGTGCAGGTCGCTTCCAACTGAATGCGTGCGGCGGGGTGAACCCCGCCCTACGGCGTGATCCAACCCATGGGATTTACATGACCGACGTCAGCTATCAGCAAACGGCACAGACGGGCGAGGCCAGCTTGGGCGATTACTTTGCCCTGATGAAGCCGCGCGTGATGCAACTTGTCGTGTTCACGGCTTTGGTTGGCCTGCTCGCCGCACCAATTGCTGTGCACCCGGTCGTTGCCTTTGCCTCGATACTGTTCGTGGCCATTGGGGCAGGGGCCTCTGGCGCGCTGAACATGTGGTGGGACGCCGATATTGACGGCGTAATGAACCGCACCGCCAAACGCCCGATCCCTGCAGGCAAGGTGACCCCGGACGAGGCTAAGGTACTGGGCTTTGCCCTGTCCGGCATGTCCGTGATGATGCTGGCACTGGCCGCGAACCTCCTGGCAGCATTCCTGCTGGCGTTCACCATCTTCTTCTACATCGTGATCTATTCGATGTGGCTCAAACGCTCGACCCCGCAAAACATCGTTATCGGTGGCGCGGCGGGTGCCTTCCCGCCGGTCATTGGCTGGGTGATTGCGACGGGTTCGATGGCGATTGAACCGTGGTTGATGTTTGCGTTGATCTTTATGTGGACGCCGCCGCATTTCTGGGCATTGGCCCTGTTCATGAAGGCGGATTACCACAATGCTGGCGTGCCGATGCTGACGGTGACGCATGGGCGCACGTCCACGCGCAAGCATATCCTGATCTATACCGTGCCGCTTGTCATTCTCGCAGTCGGCACCGGGTTCACCTCAATCGGCGGACCAGTATATTTGGCAACGGCTCTGGTTCTGAACGCCATGTTCCTCAAGGGCGCCTACGACATTTGGCGCCGGGACGAGGCGCAGGCCGAAGCCGATGGCTACGCCGTCGAGAAAAGCTTTTTCAAACTGTCGCTGTGGTATCTGTTCCTGCATTTCGGGGCCATTCTGGCCGAGGCGCTGTTGCCTGCCGCCTGGGGGATCTGGGCATGAGCATCAAGGCAGAGCATGAAATTCATCAACGCCGCAAAGGTCGCAACGTGGGCGTTGGCCTGATGCTGGCCGCCTTTGTTGTGCTGATCCTGGCGCTGACATTCGTGAAAATTACTGGCGGTGATTTCGAATTGCCCCGCGTGGAGGAGACACAGTAATGGCCATTTCCGCCCCTCAAAAAACAGTCTTGCAGACGGTTGGGCTGGTTGTGTTCATGGGTGGTCTCGCCTGGGCGTCGGTGCCGTTTTACGACTGGTTCTGCCGGGTCACGGGCTTTGGTGGCACGCCTGGCATCAGCGAAGTGGCCTCTGACGACATTCTGGATCAGACAATCACCGTGCGGTTCGACGCCTCGCTTGAGCGGAACATGCCTTGGGATTTCACCCCCGAAGTCCGCGAGATGGAATTGCGGATCGGTGAGACGGGGCTGGCCTTTTATGAGGCCTATAATCCCACTGACAAACCCGTAGCCGGTTCCGCCAGCTACAACGTCGCCCCCTACGAGGCGGGTGGGTTTTTCTCGAAAATCGACTGCTTCTGCTTTGAAGAGCAGGTCCTGCAACCCGGCGAGCGGGTGATGATGCCGGTGACTTTCTATGTTGACCCGGAAATTGTGACGGACCGCGACGCAAAATACGTGCATACGATCACGCTCAGCTATACCTTTTACCAAATCGACCTGCCCGAAGGCTATGCCGCCCTCGACCAGGCCGCCGATACCAACCTGAACTGAGGGACGGACAATGGCCCACGCAAAAAATCACGACTACCACATTCTGGCGCCCTCCAGCTGGCCGCTCTTGGGCGCGGTGGCCGCCTTCTGCATGCTCTTTGGCGGAGTAGTCTGGATGTCGGGCGGGATGACAATCCTGTTCAAATCCGTCGAATTGAGCGGTCCTTGGATGTTCCTGATGGGCTTTGTGGCCGTGCTCTATGTCATGTTTGGCTGGTGGGCTGACGTGGTCACAGAAAGCTCCATCGGGGATCACACGCCCGTGGTGCGGATCGGTCTGCGCTATGGCTTCATCCTCTTTATCATGTCCGAAGTGATGTTCTTTGCGGCGTGGTTCTGGTCTTTCTTCAAGCACGCCATCTACCCGATGAACGAATATGTGGGCAGCACCTATGTGCCGCCAGAATTCTATCAGGTCGATGCGCTGCACTTGCCTTTGATCAACACGCTGGTCCTGCTTTTGTCGGGCTGTGCCGTGACCTGGGCGCACCACGCGTTGGTGCACGAAAACAACCGCAAAGACCTCGTCAACGGTCTGGCCATAGGCATCGTGCTCGGCATATTCTTTACCGGTCTGCAAGCCTATGAATATGGCTACCTGCTGAAACAAGGCTGGGAATTTGGCGGCGACAAGTTCTTCTCCAACTTCTTCATGGCCACCGGTTTCCACGGTTTCCACGTGATCATCGGTACCATCTTCCTGGGCGTCTGCCTGATCCGCGCGATGAAAGGGCACTTCACCCCCGAAAAGCACGTCGGCTTTGAGGCCGCCGCCTGGTACTGGCACTTCGTGGACGTTGTTTGGCTGTTCCTCTTCTTTGCCGTCTACCTCTGGGGCGTCTGATCGCGCCTTGAAGTGACAGCCGAAAGGCGTAAAAACACCGGCGCGCGAGACACCCCTCGCGCGCCTTTTCTTTTGGACACGAGGCTGGAGCCGAGGGCGTTATGGCGCGCATCATCTTCTTTGTGGCAATCGGGTTAGGCGGCGCTGCGATCCTGATCAGCCTGGGCGTCTGGCAGGTCCAGCGTCTGGCCTGGAAGCAGGACCTGCTGGCCCGGATCGAGGCTGAGATTGCCGCTGATCCCGTGCCATTGGCGGATGCGCTGGCGCCGGAATTTCGCCGATATGCCCCAGTAGAGATGACAGGTAGTTTCGCCGAAGGCCACATCCGCATGTTGGCATCGCGCAAATCCATTGGCCCAGTCTACCGCATCATTCGCCCCTTTGAACTGGCCCAAGGGGCGCGCGTCCTGGTGGATACCGGATGGCAGCCTCAATTGGCCGAAGTCGGTGGCGCACCCCAGGTTCGCCTGACGGTCGTTGGTAATCTGGACGCGCCCAATGAGGCCGATGAATTCACCCCCGCCCCTGACATCGCCGCCAATATCTGGTTTGCCCGAGACGTGCCCGCCATGGCCGCCGCCCTGAACACCGATCCGGTGCTGGTGGTTTTGCGCGAAGCGCCGGAAATTGACCTCGCCGTGACGCCCTGGCCCGTAGACAGCGCTGGCATTCCCAACGATCACCTGCAATACGCCATCACCTGGTTTTCGCTGGCCGCGATCTGGATGGCGATGACCACTTATTTCGTGTGGCGCCCCAGGCGTCACGCCGCCTCGAAAGACTGACCTATGCGCTATATCTCGACCCGTGGCACGGCCCCCGCCCTCAGCTTTGAAGAGGCGATGTTGTCGGGCCTCGCCCGTGACGGGGGCCTGTATGTGCCCGAAACCATTCCGACGCTGGATCCCGCCACCATCGCCGCGATGGAGGGCCAAAGCTATGAGCAGATCGCCTATACCGTGATGCGCCCGTTTGTGGGTGACACGTTCAGCGATGAAGAGTTCCGGGCTTGTATTGACCGTGCCTATGCCGGTTTTGGGCATGCTGCGCGCGCACCGATGGTGCAGTTGGATCAGGGACATTTCCTGTTGGAGCTGTTCCATGGCCCCACGCTTGCCTTCAAAGACTTTGCAATGCAGCTGATCGGCCAGCTGTTTCAGACGGCCCTGGCCCGACGCGGGGATCGCGTGACCATCGTTGGGGCCACATCCGGTGATACCGGCTCTGCCGCGATCGAGGCGTTTCGGGGCCTCGACAATGTGGATGTCTTTATCCTTTATCCCCATGGCCGCGTCAGCGAGGTGCAACGCCGTCAGATGACCACGCCCACGGAAAGCAACGTGCATGCGCTGGCCTTGGACGGTGATTTCGACGATTGCCAAGCTGCTCTTAAGGACATGTTCAACGATTTTGAGTTCCGCGATGGCGTGGGCCTTGCCGGCGTGAACTCGATCAACTGGGCACGGGTGCTTGCGCAGGTTGTCTACTACTTCTCATCCGCCGTGGCCCTGGGCGCGCCTGGGCGCAAGGTCAGCTTTACGGTGCCCACCGGCAATTTCGGTGATATCTTTGCAGGGTACATCGCCAAGCGAATAGGGCTGCCCATCGACAAGCTGGTGGTGGCCACGAACCAGAATGACATTCTGCACCGCTGCCTGAGCGGGCAGGGGTACCACAAGGGCGAGACGATTCCTTCAATCAGTCCGTCGATGGACATTCAGGTCAGCTCAAATTTCGAACGCGCGCTCTTTGACGCCTATGACCGGGATGGGGCCGCTGTGGCACAATTGATGGACGAGTTGAAGGCAGGCGGCTTTGACGTGAGCCAAGGGGCGATGCAGACACTGCAAGACACATACGCCTCTGGGCGCGTGTCCGAGGACGAAACCAGCGCGCAGATCACTCAGACGCTGAACACCACGGCCGAGCTGCTTTGCCCCCATTCTGCGGTTGGCGTGAAGGTCGCGGAGGATCAGCGGGTTAAAGGCACACCGATGATCACGCTGGCCACGGCGCATCCGGCAAAGTTTCCCGATGCGGTGAAGGCGGCGACGGGCATTCATCCCCCCCTTCCCCCCCGGATGGCGGACCTGTATGAACGCGCCGAACGGCTGACGCGGGTGCCCAATGACCTTGGTGCGCTCATGGCCCATATCAAGGAAAACCGATCCAAGTGACCACGCAGACCCATCGCCTGAAAAACGGCTTTCGCATCGTGACAGAACATATGCCCGGCCTCGCCTCTGCCTCGGTCGGGGTGTGGGTTGGGGCGGGCGCGCGCCACGAAGCGGCGGACCAGAACGGGATCGCGCATTTCCTTGAACACATGGCGTTCAAAGGGACCAAGCGGCGCAGCGCCTTGCAGATTGCCGAGGCGATCGAAGATGTGGGCGGCCATATCAACGCCTATACCAGCCGCGAGGTCACGGCCTATTACGCTCGGGTGCTGCAAAACGATGTGCCGCTGGCGATGGATGTGATTGCCGATATCCTGCTGAACCCGGTTTTGGACTTGGCCGAGATCGAGGTCGAGCGCGGCGTGATCCTGCAAGAGATCGGCCAGGCGCTGGATACGCCCGATGACGTGATCTTTGACTGGTTGCAGGAACAGGCCTATCCCGAGCAGCCTTTGGGCCGCACGATCCTGGGCCCGTCCGAGCGTGTGTCAGCCTTTGGCCAGGCCGACCTGTCGCGCTTTATCGACCAGCATTATGGACCTGAGCAGATGATCCTGTCGGCGGCAGGTGCCGTGGATCATGACGCCATCGTACGGATGGCAGAGGACCTGTTCGGCCACCTGACGCCCCGTCCGGCCTTGATCGCGGACACCGCAACATTTGCAGGGGGCGAAGTGCGCCAGTCCAAGTCGCTGGAGCAGGTCCATTTTGCCATAGCCTTTGAATCACCGGGATACCGGGACGACGATATCTATACGGCTCAGATTTACGCGAGCGCCCTGGGGGGCGGCATGTCGAGCCGCCTGTTCCAGGAAATCCGCGAAAGCCGGGGGCTGTGCTATACCATCTTTGCTCAGGCCGGGGCGTACAATGACACCGGCATGACCACGATCTATGCGGGCACGTCCGCCGAACAGATCCCCGATCTGGCCACCATCACGGTGGACGAGATGAAACGCGCCGCCAGCGATATGTCCGAAGCCGAAGTGGCCCGTGCCCGCGTCCAGATGAAGGCGGGCCTGCTGATGGGGCTGGAAAGCCCGTCGAACCGGGCCGAGCGTATGGCGCGGCTGATCCAGATCTGGGACAGGGTGCCAAGCCTGCACGAAACTGTGGAGCGCATTGATGCGGTGACCACGGAGGACGTGCGCCGCTTTGCCGAAAACATCGCGAGCACAGCCCCGATGGCGCTTGCGCTTTATGGCCCTGTCGACCAAGCGCCATCCCTGGCACAGTTGCAGGAGCAGCGGGCCGCCTGATGCTCTTGGCAAAGCGGAAATTGCGGATCGAAACGGAGCGGATGACGCTGCGTTCACCCACGCATTCCGATTTCCGATCATGGGCTGCCCTGCGTCATGCCAGCGCCAAACATCTGACCCCGTGGGAGCCAAGCTGGGCCACCGATCACCTCACGCGCAAAGCCTTTACCAATCGGGTCTATTGGGCACAGCGGTCTGTGGCCAGCGGTACGGCGTTGCCACTGTTTCTGTTCAGGCGCAGCGATGATGCGTTGATCGGGGCGATCACACTGGACAACATCCGCCGGGGGCCCGCACAGGCAGGCACGCTGGGCTATTGGACGGGGCAGGCCTATGCGCGCCAAGGCTTTATGCAAGAGGCAATCAAGGCGGTGGTGCACTATGCCTTTACCCGCATCGACCTGAGCCGGATCGAGGCGGCGTGCCTGCCGGAAAACGCGGCTTCTCGGGGCCTGCTGGAAAGCTGTGGGTTCAAGTATGAAGGGGTTGCGCAGAGCTACCTTCAGATCGACGGGCGCTGGCGCACCCATGTCCTTTACGCAGCCCTGCGCATGGACCGACGCGGACGCACCGACGCCGGTTAGCCTCGGGTCAGTGCATCGCTTTCAACGTGAGTGGTGGCGGCAATGGCGGCCCGGGGCGTCTCTTGACCACAGAGCGTGGCCCTATGGTGGCTTTTTGCGCCGCGACGCCTGTTACGGCCGATTTCGCAACAAGTGGGGGGATCGGGGGCACGGGTGCGACGCGGCTTTGTTCCGCCTCTTTCTTGGCCTTGAGCAACAAGAGCGGGTGCGCGCCAACTGGGGCGGCCAGGGTCAGGGCAAGGCCTGCAATCAATGATCCAAAAATGGTCTTGTAACGCGCGCTCGTGCTCATGCTCTGACATCCCTTCTGTTTCGATTTGTTATTAATGACATATGTGTCATTAATAGAGATTGCCAAGCCTTTTGATCCGCAATGAGCGAAATCCCGCATGGTTCTTGTGCAGCAGTGCAGCAGGCGCTGCACCAAAAACGGGCATTTCCCGCCCGTTGCGCGCGTCGGGGCGCGTGGCACGCAGTTGTGAATTTGACTGGTCCTTCCGGGCGCCTAGCCTAGGTCAAAGCGCAGGAGGACAGTCTGATGTTGAAATGGCTCGCCGTGATTTTCGTCTTTGTCGCCAATGTGGCGCACACCCAGCAGGCGGCGCGCACGCCCAGCCATTGTATCGCGCTGGCGGGCGACATCCCAGGGGCCGAGTATGTACACCGCGCCAGCTATGCCGTTGATGTCGCGCCTGAAACGGTGCGTATCCACTATATCTCTCACGCCAGTTTTCTGATCCGCACAGCGGGTGGTCTGAACATGGTCACCGACTTTACAGGCTTTACCGGGAGCGCGCCGATGATCCCGGATGTGGTGACAATGAACCATGCGCACGACACGCATTGGACGGCCAATCCCGATCCCGCGATCCCACATGTCCTGCGCGGATGGGGCGCATTCGGTCAAGGGATCGATCATCGGTTGGATCTGGGCGAGGTGCTGGTGCGCAATGTGTCCACGGACATCCGCTCGCAATGGTCCGGGATCGAAGACAATGGCAATTCGATCTTTGTCTTTGAGGTGGCGGGTCTGTGTATTGGCCATTTGGGGCATCTGCACCACGAACCAAATGCAGAGCAATATGCGGCGCTGGGACGGCTTGATGTGGTGATGGCGGCGGTGGACGGGGGTATGACCGTGGACCTGCCTACGATGATGCGGATCATTTCGCGGCTGCGGTCCTCCATCGTGATCCCGATGCACTGGTTTGGCGACTATACGTTGAACACCTTCCTTGCGGGCATGCAGGAGACGTTTCAGGTGGTTGAGGTGGGTGGCCCGGCCCTTGACGTGTCGCTGGACCGCCTGCCCAGCACACCAACGATCATGGTGTTGCGACCCGCCTGGCTGCGGGTCGAGGCCGAATAAGACCGCCACATTGCGACGCCCTTCGGTTTCTGGCACATGGGGGCAACAGGATGCGCGTGTCGGGGGATAAGATGTTGAATTCATTGACAGCAGAGGCCGAAGCGCGCCTGCGCGCGGCCTTGCCCGACGGTCGGTTTGCACGCGCCGAGGCGCGCCATCTGGAAGAGCCGCGCGGGCGGTATGCGGGGCAGGCAGGGCTGGTCGCCACGCCCCATTCCACGGAAGAAGTGGCCAGCCTGATCCGCATCGCGGGGCAGGAACGGATCGGGGTGATCCCTTATGGGGGGGGGACTGGACTGGTCGGGGGGCAAGTGGCGCCGGACGGGCCGATGCCGTTGATCCTGTCGATGGAAAAAATGTCAGCAATCAGAAAGGTTTACGCAGAGGAGAACGTGTTGATCGCCGAAGCCGGCGTGATCCTGGCAGAGGTCCAGGCGGCGGCAGAGGCGGCGGACCGACTGTTTCCGCTGTCGCTGGCCTCGGAAGGGTCAGCGCGGATTGGCGGGCTTTTGGGCACCAATGCGGGGGGGACAGGTGTGCTTCGCTATGGCAACGCCCGTGACCTCGTTCTGGGGGTCGAAGCGGTGCTCCCCAGCGGTGAAATATATAATGGTCTCAGTCGGTTGCGCAAAGACAACACAGGCTATGACCTGCGCCATCTGATGGTCGGTGCTGAAGGGACTTTGGGGGTGATCACGGCGGCGGCGCTGAAGCTTTTTGCGCGACCTGCAGCGATGGGCACCGCGCTGTTTCAGGTGGCCTCGCCCGGCGCGGCGCTCAGCCTGTTGTCGATGGCGCGGGGACAGGTGGGAGAGGCGGTCAGTGCTTTTGAGCTGATACACCGCCAAGGGTTTGATTTTCTTTCAGAAACCATGCCTCAAGTGCGCAACCCTTGGAGCGAAACGCCGGAATGGTGTGTGTTGGTCGAATTGGGCCTGCCGCAGGGGTTGGACCCGGCGGCGGCCTTTGAAACCCTGTTTAGCAACGCGGTTGAGGCGGGGTTGGTTCAGGACGGGTTGATTGCGCAGAACCAAGGCCAATCCCAGGACTTTTGGACCATCCGGGAGAGCATCCCGGAGGCCAACCGGTTGATCGGCTCTGTCAGTTCGCACGACATCTCCGTGCCGTTGGGGGCGCTGGCGGATTTCATTGTCGAAGGTGGCAAACGTATTGAAAAAATAGGGGAATTCCGCATCAACTGCTTTGGTCATGTGGGCGATGGGAACCTGCATTACAATGTCTTTCCCATGCCTGGGAAAACCCGCGCGGACCATGAGGGGGAGCGTGATCAGATCAAGCGCGTGGTGCATGATCTGGTGCATGAAATGGGCGGTTCAGTCAGTGCGGAGCACGGCATCGGGCGGCTTAAGGTCGGTGATCTGGAACGTTATGGCGATCCTGCGAAACTGACGGCGATGCGCGCCATCAAAGCGGCCCTTGATCCGGTGGGGATCATGAACCCCGGCGCGGTGCTGCGGGGGTGAGTGCGCTGCGTTAACCGTCGGATTTGAGGTCAATTTTGGCGCTTGCCGGGGCGTGACACGGGGGCGAAACGTACAGTTTTGGCCCGATTTGCTACGTTTGAGCGGGCGCTGTCGCGGTGGTTATTGGAGCCTTAGGCGCGAAATGAGCAGTTTGCCTGGGAAAATGTGCATTTTGCCCGCGCCCGTCAGCCTGCGGCGATTCGAATGGTTAATGCGTGCCGATCTGGCGTGGTCTTTTCCTGGGATGTTGGGTGGTCTGTTTTCGGGCTGCGCCCGAAAAGGCACCCACCCACCACCCCTTTTGCCGCCCTGCTCCATCCGTTGTGCGGGGGGATGGGTCAGAGCCCCTCGAACGCGCAGAGCGCGGTGACATCCATGCCCATTGCTTCGAGCTTTTGTCGCCCGCCCAGATCGGGCAGGTCGATGACAAAGGCGCAGGACACGATCTCGCCCCCGAGCCGTTCGATCAGCTTGATCCCCGCCTCGGCGGTGCCGCCGGTGGCCAGCAGGTCGTCGACCACCAGGATCTTTTCGCCCGCCTGGATTGCGTCGTCATGCAGTTCGACCACGGCCTCGCCATATTCCAGCGTATAGGCCTGACTGATCGTGGCGCCGGGCAATTTGCCCTTTTTGCGGATTGGCACGAAACCCACCGACAATTGGTGCGCGATGGCCCCGCCCAGTATGAAGCCCCGCGCCTCTAGCCCCACCACCTTGTCGATCTGCATGCCCGCATAGGGATGCAGCATCTGGTCAATGGCCATCCGGAACCCGCGTGGGTCGGCAAACAGGGTGGTGACATCGCGAAACATGATCCCTTCGTGGGGGAAGTCGACGATGGTGCGTATATAGTCCTGAACGGTTTTCATGTCGCTCTCCGAAGGGTTGCAGTCAGAAGGCCCATGCCCACCAACGTGGCCCCGCCTGTGCGCGTCAACCACATCTGGACCGATGGCCGCGTGATCCGCGACCGCATGGCGTTGGCGGCCAGCGCAAAGACCAGCGCGTTGAGCCCGGCGATGATGACAAAGGTAGCGATGAGGATGGTGGCCTGAGGCGCAAAAGCCGCCTCGGGCTGGATGAATTGCGGCACGAAGGCCACGAAGAAGGTGTTGGATTTGGGGTTGAGGGCCGTGACTGTCGTGAGGTCGCGGAAAACCTTGGCGGGCCGTTGTCCCGATGGGTGCCGCATCAGGTCGGTCTGTTGGCTGGGCCTGCGCGCGCTGAGCAGCATCTTGACCCCCAGATAGACCAGATAGGCCGCCCCCACCCATTTCAGGATGTTGAAGGCCACCGCCGAGGTCAAAAAGAGCGCGCCCAGCCCGATCACCGAGAGTGTCATGGCGATAAGGTCGCCTGTGGCCACGCCGAGGGCCGAGGCCACTGCCACCCGCCGCCCCTGGGACAGCGCATAGCTGAGCACCATCATAAGTGTCGGCCCCGGGATCACCAAAAGTGCAGTGGAAGCGGCGACAAAGGCCAGCCAGAGATCGAGGGGCATGATGGGGTTCCTTGTGTTTTGCTTAAAAAGACATGGGCGCGCGTCTGCGTCGAGGTGAAATCTGTGATTGCCCCGGGGACGTCAGAGCAAACGGCCCGCCACCGCGTCAAGTTTGGCCATGAGGGCGGGGTCACGCGCCTCGGGTGCGGTCAGGATGGCGTATTCAAGCGCCCGGTCGCAGCCATGCGGGCAGGGTGCCCGATCGGCCCCGAGCAGGTCAGGCAGCCGTCGCACCATGTCGCGCCCCTTGTCGGCATTGCCCATCAGGGTCTGGATGATTTGCGTGACATCGACCTCGCCGTGGTCGGGGTGCCAGCTGTCATAATCGGTGATCATGGCGACGCTCGCATAGCACAGCTCGGCCTCGCGGGCGAGTTTGGCCTCGGGCATGTTGGTCATTCCGATCACATCCGCGCCCCAGCTTTCGCGGTACATCTTGCTTTCGGCCAGGGTGGAGAATTGCGGCCCTTCCATGGCCAGATAAGTGCCCCCGTCATGCACCGTGATCCCCGCATCAATTGCGGCCGCCAGGCAGGCCGCTGACAGCCGGGGGCAGGTGGGGTGCGCGACGCTCACATGGGCCACGCAGCCGGTGCCGAAAAAGGATTTTTCGCGGGCGAACGTCCGGTCAATGAATTGATCCACAACGACAAAATCGCCCGGCGCCATTTCCTCGCGAAAGCTTCCGCAGGCGGAGATCGAGATCACATCCGTAACCCCGAGCCGTTTGAGCGCGTCGATATTGGCCCGGTAGGGCACGGTGGTCGGCGCATGCACATGGCCGCGCCCGTGCCGGGGCAGAAACACCATGTCCACCCCGCTGAGCCGCCCGGTCAGAAGCTGATCCGACGGTGCCCCCCACGGCGTGTCGACCGTGACCCAATCGGCCCCTTCCAGCCCGTCAATGTCGTAAATGCCGGAGCCGCCGATCACGGCAATCTTGGTGTGGGTCATGGCGGGGCCTCGTGTTTGAAAATCTCGGTTCGGACACACGGAAAACCAGCCCGAAAAGCCCTTGCACCATGCGTACACAACCCGTGCACCGGCTGTACACCCCCACCGCGCGCTTGATCGTGCAGGGATATTACCGGGACAGGATCGGCTGGCGTATTGCTGTGCTCTGCCCGCGGGCAAAAGAGAAAAGATTTGCGATATTATGCAACCTGACGTAGCGTTGTGCCGTTAAAAAAGACATTTTTGAAACGAGAGTTCATTTTGGCCGTCCCGGTGACATTGATACCTGTGGCCTTGTCCGCAGTGCGCAGCCTGGTGTTGCTGCGTGGGCGCGTGATCGACATCAAAGACCGCAAACGGCTCGATGATCCGCTGCCTGTGCTGCTGCCTGCCTTGCCGCCGACGCAGGTCGTCAACCCCACCAAAGACCCCGACCGGATGCGCGCGGCGTTTCGCGCCGACCCCGTCTTTCGCGCGGCGCTGGAGGTGCGGGGGCTGGAGGACAGCTTTGACGCCTTTGACAAGAATATCGATCCGCTGACCGGTGACGCGCTTGAGACCGAGCGCCATGCCGACATGTTCTGGCGCTTTATGGGGCTCTATTATCAGGTCGAACGTCAGGACAGCGTCGCGGGCTTGTCTGATATCGAGGTGGATGCGGGCGGCATTGACCGGTTTCTCGTCCGCTCTGCCGCAGCGGGGGGCGGGTCGTCGGGGGTGCAGATCCTGCGGGCAACAGCCGAGGTGCTGGTCGAGTTTCTGGGCGACAATGCCAGCATCTTTCTGGCGCGCTCTTCCAACAAGGTGATCCTGTCTTCTGTGCTGCGCGAGTTTGCCACGCGCACTGATCTGGAGCAGGACACCCCGAAACGCATTCTGAAGATCCTCGTGGGCTCTGTCGCGGTGGCGGCGGCGGATCATGGGACGGAGGCCACGGACAATCCGGCGGCGGCGATCCTGTTTGGGGCGTTGGGCCGGGCGCGGCAGGAATTCGGGGATGATTTCGTCATCCGAATCGCCTCGCATGAAGGGTTCACGACCGTTGTGTCGGATTGGATCGGGAGCCTTGCCGCCGACCCCTATCTGGTGGAGTTGCTGGCCGACGTCAAAGGGCTGGATGATGGCAGTTACGATCCGGCGGACCCCGGCACGCTGCCTGCGCGTTTGCAGCCGGTGTTTGGCGCGTTGAAAAACACGCTGGGCGTGATTGGCCGCAATATCGGCACCGCCGAGCCGTTGTCGCAGGAACAGACTTTTCGCGACGTGTTTGGCGCGGTTCTGAGCGGGGTGACGCAGAACTCGGGCGCGCTTTTGGGTGAAAAGCTGGATGGCGACCGCTTTATGGCGTCGCTCTTGCAGGCGGTGATCACAACCGTGGGGCAGGCGGGTGCGGTGCAGAATAATGACCTGATTGCCCCGGTCTTTGCCGATCTGATGGCGCAGATGGCCGAAGTCTTGCCGACCCTTGGCCAGGACGCGGCGCTCAGTCGGGCCGAGGTGATCTTGCAGGATCTGGCCCTGCGCGTGACCTCGGGCGAGACGCAGGCCGTGCTGGCCGAGTTGGAGGATGCGGGCGGCGCGCGCTTTGCCCGGGCGCTGATGATCGAGGTGTTTACAATCGCCGGGCAGCGGTCCGATGTCTTGCTTGCGGGCGACAGTGAGCGTGTGCAGGCAGTGGCCCAGGCCCTTTTTGCGCAGATGCCGGACCTCTTGCGGACGGGCCTTGACCGCGATGGCGCGGTGCGGGTGTTCGAGGCGGTCATTGGCCAGCTTTATGCGGAGGACACACCGGATGGCGCTTTTGTGCTGGGGCTCTTGCCGCATCTGACGGGTCTGATGCGCGCGGTGGGTGAAGGTCGGCCCACGCTTGAAACCGACGCGGTCGAGGAGATCCTGGGTCTGCTTGTGGCCCGTTTGGCCAGTGATCGCCCCGTTTGGCAGCAACTGCATGAAGCGCAGCAATTGCCGGTGCTGATCGCGGCGATTGCCGCCGTTCTCAAGGGCGACGCGGTGCCCAAGACCCTGTCGGTGATGACGGTTCTGGAAATTGCCGATGAGACCCTGGGCATTTTCGCGCGCCACGGTCTGAAACTGTCTGATCTGGCCGCAGCAGCGGATGATCCGGAGGCGTTCCTGACCGAACGGGTCGAAGCCCTTTTGGGCCAGGCGGTCGAGGCGGCAGTGGCCAGGCTGGGCCGCGATGCCGGTGCGGATGATCTGGTGGACATCGTGCGCCGCATTCTGGCCGAAGCCTTGAAGGCCGATGACCCCATGGCGTTGTCTGCCGCCGATCTGGCCGCCGTGATTGAGGCCGCCATAGCTGAATTGAGATGACGGGAGGACCGAAGATGACACGTATCATGCTGGTGCTGACGCTTGTGACCGGGATTGTCGGCTGCACGGGGTTGCGCGGGGCCCTGAGTGACGCCGACCACGTGCGGGTGCGCGATGTGCAGGCGGTTTATGACGCGGACTTTCGCGCCGCAGTGGCCGCCGATGGGGTGGGCGTGGCCCCGGGTCGTTTTGCACGGACCCTGGCCGTCTTGCCCAGTGACACCAGCGGCCTCAGCCAGCCGGTGCGCGGCTTTTATACCTTGCTGGAAGGGCTGATCTATTTGCAGACCGGCCAATTGGGCCAAGCCAAGGCCATCGCCCCTGAGGTGACCGGGGCGGCGTCACGTCTGAACACGGGCGGCATTGCCGATCGCAATGCCATTATGGCCGAGAACTTTGCCGATCTGGTGGCCGCCCGCGAGGCAGAGGCGAGCCTTGCCAAGCTGAGCAGCAACAGTGCCGCCGACAATGCGCGGCGCGTGGCGGTGGTGCGCGATATCCAGACCCGGACCCGCGCGGTGACGGGCCGGTTGTGCAAGGCCGATGCGGGCGAGGGCGATGAGGGCAAGGCATTTGTCGCGGCCTATCAGGCCACGGCACTGGTGCAGGCAGACCGCGCCTTGCAACGCGCTTGTCTGCCTTTGGCGACCGATGCGGCGCTCTGTGCGGGCTTTCTGGGGGAACGCGCAAGTTTGCAGGACGCCCGTAATTTGATGGCCGCCTTTGGGGGGCCTCTGGCGGATGACAGCAGCCAGATTGCCCGCCTGCGCCGCGATATTGAACGTGAATTGATTGCCAACCAGGACGGGGCGCCATTGGGCCCTGCCCAGAGCCCGTGCGGCTGACGGACGGCCCGGACTGGTGACATAGCGAGAGGGAAAAGCCATGGAAACGCCCGCAGAGCTGAAGCAGCGTTTGTTCAAAGAGGCCCAGGCGATGGTGAGCTACATCGCGGACCGGGGCATCGGCAAGGAGTTGCCGGAGCCCACCGTTCTGGCCCTGCTTGATCTGGCCCCGGAAGACCGCGCCGCCGTGCCCATCGCCGACGTCATGGCCTTGCACCAAGGGTTGGCGCGTGCCGTGGCCCCGGCCTTTCCCGAGACCATCGAGAAACTGCACGAATACCGCATGATGCCTGGGTGGTTTCGACGCCTTGCGCCGCTGAACTCGATCTTGTGGTTGATCGTGGTTTCGGCTGTTTTGGTGCTTTTGTTCGGCTTTGGCCTGTCGGGGTGGAGCGACTTTAGCCCGGCGGATCGGGCGGGGGGCACACCACCGGCTGTTTCCGCGGTACCAGAGGCGGGGAGCGTGGGCCTGCCGCCTGTTGAGGTT
This sequence comes from uncultured Tateyamaria sp., assembly GCF_947503705.1. Taxonomy (GTDB): domain Bacteria; phylum Pseudomonadota; class Alphaproteobacteria; order Rhodobacterales; family Rhodobacteraceae; genus Tateyamaria. The sequence continues at coordinate 217,976 of NZ_CANNES010000003.1, forward strand.
GAGCTTGCGACCGAGCCGGAGCGCAACCCGTATTTCTTTCCCGTCATCGAATATCTGCATGGCCAATGCCGCTTTAGCGAAGAGGAGTTGATCGCATCCGCCGCAGGTCAGAACCAGGATTTGTTGCAGAGCCAGCGCGATGCCCTGATCAAGCAGCATTACGAGGATTGTCAGGCCGAGCGTCGTCCCATCCTGTTGCGTATCTTCCTGTTCTTTGGCGCTTTGGGGATGTTGGGCGCGGCCTATTCCTCGATCTATGACAGCTTTAGCTATATCCGCGAGGGCCGCTATGACATGCGGTTGGCCTCGACCTATTACGTGCGGATTTTCCTTGGCGGGTTCTCTGGTATCCTGCTGGCCGAGCCGCTGAGCGATTATCTCGATCAGGGCGTTTTGTCCTCGGCTTTGCTGGCCTTTATCGGCGGGTTCTCGGCCCAGTTGGTTTATGATTTGTTGACCAAGCTGGTGGATTCCGTGGCCAACATGTTCCGCGAGGATCGCCGCAAGGAGCGCCAGAGCATTCTGGCGCAGGCCGAATATGGCACATTGGGTGTGATCCAGCAGCATGATGCGGCACAGCGCGAGGAGCTGGCCCGCATTCTGGCCGATGCCCAGCAAGAGCCGGATGCGGATCGCCGGGCGACCGTGATGCAGGAGAAAATCCTTGGCATCATGTCGGGCGAGACCCCGAACCCGGTGGCGGTGGGGCCGCAATTCACCGTCATTGAACGGTTGCAGCGGGCCCTTGGTCTGGCCGAGGTCAGCGTGCATGCCGCGCCGCTTTGGCCGGATGCGGCCCCCGGCGCTGTTGCGGCGGCCACGGCGGCGCAGACCGCCCTGCGCGATGCGTTGGAAAAACTGCAGGCCAGCGCAGGTGCGCCGCAGGATCTGGCGACGGCGCGTGCCGCGTTGGACCGTGTGGGGGGCGGTGATCTTGCCACAGCCGCTTTGACCGCTGCGATGGACGCGTTGCGGGGCGCGCTGAGCGGCCCGGCCTTGCGCGCCACGGCCAAGGGCGCGCTGGCGGCCAGCATTCACGTGGACGAGCCGTCGCTGCGCCGCTGGCGTCACGTGGCCTACCAGGCGGCCAGCCCAACGATCGCCTTGCTGCGTGATGTGGCCCCGGACGATCTGGGCAGTGGTCTGGCCTTGCCCGGTGGTGGCGAGATCACGGTGCAAGAGATGCTGACCCAGGATGCCGAAGCCCTTTTTGCCCGACCGGGCGGATTTGGGGATCGCGCGGGCTTTGATGCGGCCTATGAGGCGTGGATCGATGCCGCTGTTCGTCGCCTGCTGGCGGCGGAGTGGAATGCGACCCTTGCCCCGGTCACCGGCAGTGCGATGGACGGCGCGGCGTTGGTCAGTGCGTTGTCGCAGGTGTCTTCTGACGTGGCGGCGCGTGGCGGGCTGCAACGGCTGGAGCTGTTGAGCGGTGCGGTGCCCAAGACCACGGACCCCGAGGCGACGCTGGCCCGCCTGATGGCGCTGGTCGATACGCAACTGGCGGGGGAGGCAAGCTGATGTTGGGCGCGTTTTCCAGACTGTTGAAATACGAACTGCCCATGATGCAGGGCGACGATGTGCAAAACGTGCAAGAGGCGCTGGCCCTGCAAGGGGTGCTGCATGCATCGGGGGCGGATGGGCTGTTTGGCCCGGGCACCAAAAGTGCGGTCGAGGCCTTTCAGCGCCAGCATGGGTTGGGCGTGGACGGCATTGTCGGGCGCAACACGCATGACACCCTGGCCACCTTGGTGGGCGGCGGGAGTGCCGGTAGTGGTGGCGGGGGCGGCAGGGCCGGGTCCGAGCCGGTGACACCTGTTGCAGGTCTGGAGGGCCGTGCGGTGCCTGCCGACTGGATGCCTGCCGCGTCGATGAAACGGATCATCCTGCACTGGACCGGTGGTGCCTATGACCCCAGCGGTGTGGACAAGAAACATTATCATCTATTGATCGACGGCGACGGCCAGCTGCATCGCGGCAATCATCCGATCACCGCCAATGTGCCCCCGCTGAGCAGTGGCGGCTATGCGGCCCATACCAAAAGCTGCAACAGCCATTCGATTGGTCTGTCCTTGTGTTCGATGGGCGGTGACGCGCGTGAAAACCCGTTCCGTCCCGGCCCGTTTCCGATCACGCGCGCGCAGTGGGCCGTGATGGATCAGGTCGTGGCCGAGCTGTGCCTGCGTTACGGCATCGAGGTGTCGCGCGAAACGGTTCTGGGCCATGGCGAAGTGCAGGCCAATCTGGGCATCACCCAGAATGGCAAGTGGGACCCGATGGCGGTGGAGTGGGACCCTGGCCGCCCCTACCGGGAAGTCGGAGATGGTATTCGCGCGCGGGTTGCAGGCATTCTGGACGCGCTCAAGCACCCGACGGCGGTGATCATCGACGCCGATGCCGAGACCGAAGTTGTGCCAACCGAAACCGTCACCGTGGATGGGGAGCCGCTGCGCGGTGCCGCCTTTGACGGGCGGATCTGGCTGGACCTGAACCATCTGGTGACCCATTTTGGCTGGGATGCGCCGGTCATCGACGAGAAAGATGGCGTTGCCATGATCTCTGACCCGGCGCTGCGCTTTGCGATTGTGCGCACGACGGGGGCGGATGGTTTTGATCTGACCTGGGTCGAGGTGGCCGAGGTCAGCGAACGGCTGGGGTTGATCCTGCGCGAGGATGCGCGGGGTGACCTGCACCTGGAGACGCCAAGTGATGCGCCCGAAAAGGTGATCGTCAAGCGGGGACAGACCCTGTCACAGATCGCACAGCTTCACCTGGGCGACGCCAACCGCTGGACCGAGTTGCGGATGGAGGATGGCACCCCCTTTGATGAGGAGAGCGCCAAACGGCTGAAAGTGGGGGCAGTGGTTTTGCTGCCTGCGGGCCAGGACGCAGCCAAGCGGGCGGCTGCCAGCCCCGGCACGCGGCTCAAGGTCGACGAGATTGCCCAGATTGCCGAGCGGATTGCCAAGCTGGAGGGCGGTGGCGCCACCATGCGCAAGACCCGTGCGGGCGCTGTCGACGCCATCCTGCGCGCCTGTGTCGAAAACAAGGTCAACGACCTGTCGCATCAGGCCTATATCCTGGCCACAGCCTATCACGAGACCAATCTGGGCCAGTTCATGAAAGAGCTTTGGGGGCCGACGGCGATCCAGAAAACCTATGGTCACCGCCTTGGAAATCGCGGACCGGCGGAGGGCAAGCTTTTCATGGGGCGTGGGTTTGTCCAGATCACAGGTCGCAATAACTATCAGAAATACAGTGACATTTTCCGACAGGATTTTGTCGGCAACCCCGATCTGGTGGCTGATCCCAAGATCGCGGCGCAGATATTGGTGCGCGGCATGGCCGAGTTCGGATTTACTGGCAAGGGTCTGTTGTCTGACATGGGGCTGGATGGCGATTTTGACTGGTTCAACGCCCGCAGCCTGATCAATGGCGACAAGAACAAGGGCGGCGATCAACGCTATCCCGGTCAGACCAAGGGCCATGGGATTGCCGACAAGGGACGTGCCTATCGCCAGATCATTGCGATGATCTGAGGCGCTTTGTCTTATGCGCTGCCCGGCTCCGCCGACCGTTGGGCGGCTTGTAGCGCCCTGATCATGCGCGCGTTTTCCAGTGCGATGACGCTTTGCGCGGCAAAAAGCTGGGCCAATCGGGTCGTGTCGTCGGAAAAAGGGCGCACCGTCTGACGGTAGATCGTAAAGGCCCCCACCAGCCGGTCACCTGCCAGCATCGGGATCGCCACAAAGGACCGCGCCCCGCCCAGATCGGCCGTGGCAAAGCGCAAGGGGTCGTCGCTTTGGTAGATCGCCTCGGATTTGACGTCGATGATGTTGACGATACTTTGCTGCGCGACCATCCGGCCCAGGCCGGTTTGCGCACTGACGGCAAAGACGCCCTGATCCTCAAGCCAGGATTTGAACGCGCCCGGGATGCCCGCGCTGTGGTTCGCGACAAAGCGCTGGGCGTCGCGATATTCGAACAGGATGCCAAATTCGGCGTCACATAATTCAAGCGCATAGTTCAGGATCAGTGGCATCACCGCGTCCAGATCGCCCTGTGCCGTGCCGATGATCCGCAGCACCTCGCCCAGAGCCTTTTCGCGGCTAGTTGCCTCTTCGAGGCTCAGTGCCAGTTCAGAGACCACCATGGCCATTTCGTCCTGGCTGCGCGGTGGTGCGGCGGCGGCGGCCCCGTTGAGCCGGGTGGCCAGGTCGAGTTTCGAGGACACGTCAAGCTTGCGGTAGATCGTGGCCAGATGGGTGCGTACCGTGCTGGGCGCGATGCCAAGGGTGCCTGCGATGGTCTGGTAGGTTTGCCCACCGGCGTAGAATTGGGCGATCTGCAATTCTCTTTGGCTGAGGCCTGTTTGATCCGCCACGCTGTTTCCTTCATCGCCTGCGACCTGATGCCAAGCGTGGCCAGAAGCGGGGCGAAACGCAATCCTGCAAATGCTGTAGATCGCGTACTGCACCTGCGCGTCTGAATTTAAAGCATTTGCGGGATAGGCCGTGGTCGCGTTCTGGTGCAGACTGCGCAGGTATTGAAAAGGGACACACCATGACGGATTTTGAGACTGCCAAAGCGTTTTTCGAAGCTTGCGAGACCGGTAAGGGCTGGGACGTGTGCAAGGCCTGGTGCCAGGACGATGCCGGTTTTGCCTGCCAGGCGGATGCGTTGGCCGATGTAACGACCCTGGCGGCCTATGCCGACTGGATGAAGGGGCTTTTGACCCCGGTGCCTGACGGTCGCTATGTACTGACCGCCTTTGCAGCCGATGCGGAACGGGGCACGGTTGTCGCGGCGGCCGAATTTCACGGGACCCAGACCGGCGAGGGTGGCCCGGTGCCGCCCACGGGCAAGGCGGTGGTGTCGGATTACGCCTATGTCATGCGCCTTGAGGGCGGCAAGATCAGTCACATGACCAAGATCTGGAACGACGTGCACGCGCTGCGCGGTCTTGGCTGGACCTGATGCGCTGGCGCATGCTGGGCCTGTTGTTTCTGGCCCGCATTGCGCTTGGGTTTCAGTTTCAGACTGTGGCCTCTGTCGGTGACGATCTGGTGGTGGCCTTTGGTCTGGACTACGTCGCCATCGGGTTTCTGATCGGTCTGTTCATGGCGCCGGGCCTTTTTCTGGCGATCCCGGCGGGCTATTGGGGCGGCTATGTGACTGACCGCCTGATGGTGGTGTTTGGCCTTGGCGCTTTGGCCCTTGGGGGGCTTGTGTCGTCGGTAGCGGTGGATGGGTTTATGATCGGGGCCGGGCGCGTGCTGTCGGGGGCCGGTTTTCTCTTTGCGAACCTGTATTTCACCAAGATGGTTGCCGATTGGTTTGAAGGCCACGAGATCGCGACGGCCATGGGTATTTTCGTGATGAGTTGGCCGCTGGGCATTGCCATGGGGCAGGTGGGCCATGCCTGGCTGGCAGTGGCTTATGGGTGGCATATCCCGTTTCAGGTAGCGTCGCTCCATTGCCTGGCGGCGGCCCTGTCCGTCTTTGCGTTTTATCGCGTGCCGCAGGCTTTGCCCCGCGCAACCGGGGGGGCGGCGGCCGTGTTGACCGGGCAGGAGTGGCGTCTGCTGCTTTGCGCGGCAACGGCCTGGGCCGTGTTCAATGCAGCTTACGTCATCTACCTCGCCTTTGGTCCCAAGGTGCTGGAGGGGCTGGGCCACACGGCTATCGCGGCGGCGGGCATCATCAGCATCGGCAGTTGGATCATGACCGCTTCGGGGGCCGCCTGCGGGCAGGTGGTGGACCGTTTTGGCGGGCGCAGCCTTGTCCTGACGCTCTGTATGGCGGGGGCCTGTGTGGCCCTGTTGTTGCTGAGCGTGCCAGGGGCGGGCCTTGGGGCCAGTGTCCTTTTTGGGCTGGTGGGCATGGCCCCGGCGGGGGTCATCATGGCCATGGCGGGCCAAGCGATGCGGCCACAGGTGCGGGCCTTTGGCATGGGGATCTTTTTCACCATCTATTACGCCATCATGCTGGTGACCCCCCCGGTTGCGGGTGCGCTTTTGGATGCGACGGGGGATTCGCGCGCACCGATATGGCTGGCGGTTGCCCTTTTTGCCTTTGTTGTGCCGCTTGGCTTTGTTTTTCAACATATCAAGGGGCGAACCACCCCCGGCCTGCATCAGAAAGCGTGACCATGGACGTCAGAAAAACACTGTTTATCAAAGAGATCATCCATTCGGACGAGATAGGCACCCCTTGTGTGCCAATTACGCGGGTGGCGGGGATGGCGGTCGTGCGAAACCCGTTTGCAGGGCTGCATCAGGCGGATCTGTCGCCGCTTTTCGAGGTGGCGGCGCGGCTGGGCGACAGTCTGACCACTGAGCTGGTGGCGATGCTGGGCGGCGCGCCCCTGTGTTATGGCAAGGCGGCCCTTGTCGGCACGCTGGGCGCGATGGAGCATGGGGCCGCCGTGTTGCACCCGACGCTGGGCAAGCCGGTGCGTGCGGCTGTGGGCGGGGGCGCGTCCCTGATGCCGTCAAACCACAAGGTGGGCGCGTTGGGCAGTAGCATTGATCTGCCCTTGGGCCACAAGGACGAGGCGTGGTCTTTTGATCATATTGACACGATGACCCTGAGCGTGGCGGATGGGCCGCGCGCGGATGAAATTGTGCTCTGTATCGGGCTGTCGGACGGGACGCGGGCCCATCCGCGCGTGGGCAAGGGGCCAAGTGGCGCCACGCTGTGACCTGCGGGCGCGGCGCTTAGCCTGCGCAGGGATCTTGGTCGCTGGTTTCGGTGTGGGGCAAAGCGTAATAATCGCCCTTCGCCTCCGTATGGATTTGTTTGACGATCTTCAACCGGGTTGGTCCGTCTAAACCGCCCGCGAAGAGGGACGTGACCGCGCGGTTTCCGGGCTGCCAGAACAACGGGCTGCCGCATGTGCCGCAAAATCCGCGTCGCGCCTTGTCTGAAGACTGATACCATGTCACGGCGCCGGAAATGGTCAAGCTGGCGGTCGCGGTCTGGGTCGCTGCCACATAGTGACCGCTGGTTTTTCGGCACTGAATACAATGACATGCGATGATCTGGCGCAGTGGGCCTGCGACGTTGTAGGTGATGGCACCGCACAAGCATCCGCCCTTGTGGTTCGTCATGGCCGCCTCCTGTTTTCATAGCCGGTCATAGGCAACGGTAGGTGCTTTGCCCTTAGTCGGACCATTACGCGACGACCAAGTGCGGCCGCTTGCGACATGGCGGTATTGCACCATAACCGGCCCGAAACCGGGCCCATGGCGTGGATCATCTGTTAGATTGATGAGTGCGGGAGATTGACTGGCTGCGTCCGGGCGTGTGGCCGCCGGATATCCGATGTCACAGTGGTAATTCGGACGTGGCCTTTTCCGTCGATACCACTATGGAGGTGCGAAATTTCCGCACATTCTTGTCGGCAAAGAAAAAGCGGTGGGTAAAGGCCTCGTAACCGGCGATGTCCTTGGCCATGACGATCAGAATGAAATCGGCCTCGCCCGCGATGCAATAGAAATGGGTGACTTGCGGGTCTGCGCGGGCCTTGCGCTTGAAAGCGTCGATCTGGTCCAGCCTGTCACGTTCCAGTTCGACCGACACGATGGCCGTGATACCCAGGCCCACCTGTTTGGGGTCGAGGATCGCCACGTCGCGCTGGATCACACCCGCGTCGCGCAGGGCACGCATCCGCCGCTGCACCGATGCGGTAGAGATGCCCGTAGCCTCGGCGAGGCTGTGAACGGGGGTCTTGGCATTGCGTTGCAACTGGTCAAGAAGTTTGCGGTCGGTGGAGTCCATGATCTGATTTTCCCTGAATGCGATGTTCAATGATGGGATCGCATCGCAATTATACGAATTTTTATATTCATCGCATCAAGGAAATCCCTTATCCCTTTGCCTATGAAACATGGTGCGCTTGCTGTTCTTCCCTTGGCCTTGGGTGCCGCCCTTTATGGCTTTGCCTTTGGGTTGTTGGCCGCCCAGGTCGGTTTCCCATGGTGGGGCGTTGGGGTGATGAGTGCCGCCGTGCATGCGGGATCATCGCAAATTGTCGCTGTTGAGCAGTTTGCCTCAACCCAGGCGGTGTTGGGGGCCGCATTGGCGGGGGCCGCGCTGAACCTGCGCTATGTGGGCATCGTGGCCTCATTGTCTGACGTGCTTGCTGGGCTGTCCTTGCGTGCCAAGATGGTGGCCATTCACATCACGGGCGACGAAAACTGGGCGCTGACCATGGCAGAGCGGGCCAAATCGCCCGATATCGGCGCCCGGTTTCTGATCGGGTCGGGGGCTGTGATGATCTGTGTCTGGACAGCATCGACCACGGCAGGCGCGCTTGCGGGCACGGTGCTGCCCGATCTGGAGCGGTTTGGCCTTGGCTTTGCCTTTACCGCCGCCTTTATCGCAATGGCGCGGGGCCTTTGGCGGGGGCGGGCGCAGGTGCTGCCCTGGGCCGTGGCGGGTTTGGCGACGATTGCCGTGGTTCTGCTGGGCCTTCCCAAAGCCTATGCCATCGTGGTGGGAACCGCCTGCGGGCTGGTTGTGTCCTTTGCGCTGCGTCGCCGGAGTGTGTTGGCATGACCGGCGCGCAATGGGCCGTGATCGGCATTCTGGCGCTGTCAGCCTTTGCCATCCGCCTTTTGGGCCTGATTGCGGGGGCCCGAATTCAGGCGTCGCGCCATGCATGGATGCTGGAGGATTTGCCGGGCCTGATCATTGTCAGTCTGGTTGCCGCCTCTCTTGCAGGAGCGCCGACGGGGACCTGGGCCGCCGCCTGTGTGGCCCTCGGGGTGGCAGTTGTGACCAATCATGTGATTGCCACGATGGTTCTGGGTGTCATTGCCTTTGCCGCGCTGGGCATGATCGGGTTTTGACCGGATGTGCCCGGGTTGCCGTGGTCGGATCACCAGCCTTTGGCATCCGGGCCAAAGTCGTATGGGATGAGCGGTGTGTCCAGCGGCAGGCGGATTTTGTCCGGGGCGCTGTGATCATATTGAATGGTGGGGAAGTTCACGACCAAGACCTCGGTGTCGCCGATATTGTGGTCGGCGTGCCAGACATTGCTGGGCACGCTGACGATCTTGGGTTGATCCTCGCTCAGCACGATTTTTGAGACTTTGCCATAGGTGCTGCTGTCTGGGCGCACGTCGTAGAGCACCAACTCCATCTCGCCCTTGAGCAGGAAATAGCGGTCTTCGTGACGCTGGTGCAGCCCCCATCCCTTGATGGCGCCGGGGCGGATTGAAAACTGGTAGACAAATTCAATCGGGTCGGGGTGCCAGTTCCAGCGCGTATCGAACATTTCGGTGACCGATCCGCGATCATCAATATGTTTGATCGAGGCTCGCTCGCGCATCCCGTCAGGCAATTGTCGGATCGGTACGCCGTCGTCTGATACGGTGCGTTCATCCGCGATGGCGGCGGCAATCGTCTTTTCGAGCAGGGACTCTGGTTTGGTCATATTACATCTTTATTCAAATAGCTGCCGCCGAGCCATTGCCCGTTTGCGCTTAGCGGTCAAGCGGGGGGCGTGCCTGGGTCAGCCAGGGCCGTTTGGCGGATGGCGTCTGGAAGGATTTGACCACGGATTGCGCATTTTGGAAATCCTGTCCGCTGCGCCACGCCTGCGGTGTGTCGTCCAGAATGACCTGGGCTGTTGCGGCATCACCCGCGCGCGCGGCCAGCACCGCCCTGAGCAACTGTGCGGGACGGGCCGTACCGTCCAACCGCGCTTCGAACAGGGCGACACCGGCCATCGCGGCATCGGGGAAGTCCTGGTTGAGCAGATGCAGCGCCTTGATCCAGCGGGGCCGCTGCGTGCCCAACATATCGACCAGCGCCTGTTCCTGCGCGGCGTCGCCCGGCGCACCCACGAGGCTCCGCAGCGTCAGCCAGGCCAATGTCGCCTGATCCAGTTGCGCGGCTGTCAGCGGCACATCCATCAAAGCGCCGTTGACGGCAATGTTGGGTGTCGCGTCCTGGTCCACCGGCCGCAACCCGGCCCGGTCAAAGGCCTCGGCCAGCGTCGCGCATTCGGCCCCGCCCGAAACGGCAAAGACGCGTGCGATGCGGTCATAGACGCTGGCTTTTTTGCGCAAGCTGTCCATAAAGCCAGGCCTGCCGATCCGGGCGAGCCAGGGCCCAAGCTCAACCGCGCGAAATTCGGGCGTTGCGCCAAAGCGTTTGTCGGTGTGGCTGGTCAGCTTGAGCGCGCCGCAGCGCATGGTGCTGGCAATCGACAGTTCCGGCAGGCGCATGAATTTGGCCCACATATACTGGTCTGATTGACCTTCCTCCCAGGGCGCATCTGTCCAGCCTTCGGGCAATTTGAGGTAGGTGTCGCGCCGGTAGCCCACATAGTTCAGACCGCTGGACACGTGTTTGCGGTTTTGCGCGGCGGCCCTGAATTCAGGTTTGCCATGGTTCAGCACGCCACTTTGCAAGCTGCCATCGGGCAGCAATCTGACCTCGGACTGGTTGACCCACTCCGCCTCGCGCAGGAGCGCGCCCATGATGTCCAGCTGATCCGGCGCCCAGAGGTCATCATCGCTGAGGTGGCAGACAACGTCGGCGTCGCTGTCGCGGATGATGGCGTCGCGATAGGTTTCGCCATAGCGGGGCCCTTTGGGATGGGGCACATAGCGGATGCGCGCATCCTGCGCTGTGAATTCGGCCGCGATCTGGTTCATACGCGGGGGCGCGCCGTCGCCCACGATGACCAGTTCCCAATCCTCGATCTGCTGGGCGCGCACACTGGCCACCGACATAAAGAGCGCGTCGGCGTGGTTATAGGTTGGACACAGGATCAGGTATTTCACGGCTGTAGCGCCTTTGTGATGCGTGATGATATGTGCGGGCGAGCGCGGTGTCGGAGTGTAGCGCGGCGCAGGTACAGAACCACACCTGCGGGCCTGTCACCAGATGGCACTCCGCGTGCTCTGTGCCTTCGCATCATCTGTGCCCCATTTGCTATGCTTTGCCTTCATAGCCGCCGCGCGCCCAGCACCCATGGCCATTGCTGCGGTGATGCGTTAGGTGCCCGCCGTAACCCGCAGACCAGCAGAGGGGCGTTCATGGCCTTTTTCGATTTTTCGAGCATGCGAACCAAGACCCGTTTTGGCGATTTCTCCATCTCGCCGGGCGAGGTCAAGCTGACCCCCGGTCAGATCAAGACCGAGCTGCTTTCGGGCCTGACGGTGGCGCTGGCGCTGGTGCCTGAGGCCGTTGCCTTTGCCTTTGTCGCGGGGGTTCATCCGCTGGTGGGCCTTTACGCGGCCTTTATGGTGGGTCTGATCACCGCGATTTTTGGGGGTCGCCCCGGCATGATTTCGGGGGCCACGGGGGCTTTGGCCGTTGTGATGGTGGCGCTGGTGGCGCAGCACGGCGTTGAATACCTCTTTGCCACGGTTGTTCTGATGGGGCTTTTGCAGATTTTCGCGGGCGTGATGCAGTGGGGCAAGTTCATTCGCCTGGTGCCGCATCCGGTGATGCTGGGTTTTGTCAACGGGTTGGCCATCGTGATTTTCCTGGCCCAATTGACGCAATTCAAGGTGCCGGGCACGGCTGAGGCGTCGGGCCATGGCATGGCGGGCGGTGAATGGCTGTCGGGCATGCCCCTGATGCTCATGCTGATCCTGGTGGGGGCCACCATGGCGATCATCTGGGTTGCGCCGCGCCTGACCAAGGCGATCCCGGCGCCTCTGGCGGGCATCGGCATCGTGGCCGCCGTCGTGATCGGCTTTGGCCTGGACGTGCCGCGTGTGGGCGATCTGGCCAGCATTCAGGGCGGCTTGCCCTCCTTCCACATTCCGATGGTGCCGCTGAATTGGGAAACCCTCGAGATCATCCTGCCTTATGCGGTGATCCTGGCGGCCATTGGCCTGATCGAGAGCCTGTTGACCCTCAACCTGGTCGGCGATCTGACCGGCCAGCGGGGCGGGGCGTCACAGGAATGTATCGCGCAAGGCGTGGCCAATACGGCGACCGGATTCTTTGGCGGCATGGGCGGGTGCGCGATGATTGGGCAGTCGATGATCAACGTGAAATCCGGGGGGCGGACGCGGATCGCGGGCATTGCGGCGGCGCTGTTTTTGCTGGCCTTTATTCTGGTCGGGTCTTCGGTGATCGAGCTGATTCCGCTGGCGGCCTTGGTTGGCGTGATGTTCATGGTTGTGATCGGGACATTCGCCTGGAACTCGCTCAAGATCCTGCGCAAGGTGCCTTTGACGGATGCCTTTGTCATCGTGCTGGTCACGGTCGTGACGGTGATGGAAGATCTGGCCGTCGCGGTGGTCGTCGGTGTGATCGTGTCGGCGCTGGCCTATGCCTGGAACAATGCGCGGCGCATCCACGCCAAGAGCTATAAAACGCCAGAGGGCGCGCGGGTCTATCAGGTGCAGGGGCCGCTGTTTTTCGGCTCGGCCAGCGGGTTCATCGAGATGTTTGACGTGGAGAATGATCCCTCCGAGGTCATCGTTGATTTCGCGGATAGCCGGGTGGTGGACCAGTCCGCATTGCAGGCCATCGAGGCGCTGGCGATGAAATATGAAGATGTGGGCAAGCGGGTGCAGCTGCGCCATCTGACCCATGACTGCCACCGTTTGCTGACCAATGCGGGACACCTGATCGTCGACAGTGACGATGATCCCGACTACGAGATTGCGACGGATTACGGTGTGCGTACGGGCATTCTGGGCGGCCACTGAGGGGGCGGAAAACGACACGTTTTCCGGCTGTTTTCCGGCACGGAAAACAGCGCGTCCTTCACCGCCCGCGCGCAACTGGAAACCGTATCGGTTTCCTGCCGTTTTCCGTGTCGGAAAACGGCCCCTCAGTCCAATGCGCCAAGGTCTCCTGATATCAAGGCGGGCACCGCCTCCTTGATCCGGTCCAGGGGCCAATCCCACCAGGCCGCAGCCAGCAAGGCGGCAACCTTGTCAGGCTCAAACCGCATCCGCACAACGGTTGCCGGATTGCCCATCACCACCGCGTAATCAGGCACCACACCGCGCACGACCGCACCGGCGCCGACTATCACCCCGTTGCCGATCCGGGCACCCGGGCAGACGATGGCCCCGTACCCCAACCACACATCGTGGCCGATCACCGTATCGCGGCTGTCGGGCCGGTAGGTTCCGATCTGCTCTGGATCAAAGATGGGAAAGGGAAAAGTTGTCGCCCCGTCCATCGCGTGGTTCGCCCCGCTGGTGATGAACCGCACCCCATGTGCGATCTGGCAAAACCTGCCGATCCCCAACCGGTCCGGCCCACCTGCGAACAGGTAGGGCGCCAGATGTGCGGCCCAATCGACGGGCGGGTCGAAATCGGAGGCATAGCTATAGGCCCCAACCGCGAAATTCGGATGATCAATCACCTGGTCCAGAAACACCGTGCCAGGATGGGCCGACCCATCGGGCAGGGTCACAGGATAGGCGCGGCCCGCCTCGGGAAACTTCATTCGCCGGGGCGCGCCAGGCTGAACTTTTCGCGCACCACCGAATAGTCGCGATAGCCCAACCGCGTCAGCGGGTTGAACCGTGTCACGTCAAAAATGCCGTCTACCAGACAATCATCGCGCATATGCACGCCCACAACTTCGCCAAAGACCACGAAATTCGCGGCCCCTTCCAGTTGCACAATCTGGGTCATCCGGCATTCCAGCGATGCAGGCGCCGCCCCCACTCGGGCGCAGTCAATCTGGTCACAGGCCGCCTTTTCGATCTCGGCCAGCGCAAATTCATCCGTGTCCGCCGTCCAGTCCCCGGATGTTTTGTTCATCACATCCTTCATGGCGTATTCCACGACGTTCACGCAAAACACGCCCGTCTCGCGGATGTTGGACACGCTGTCCTTGGTGCCATCGCGGTCGTCCTTGACCCCGGTCGAGGCAAACATGACCTGCGGCGGCACATAGGCCACGGCGTTAAAGAAGGAATAGGGTGCCAGATTGTCGGCCCCGTTGCTGCCGCGTGTTGAAATCCAACCGATGGGCCGGGGCGTCACGATGGCGTTAAATGGGTTGTGGGGCAGGCCGTGGCCGTCGCTGGGTTTGTAGAACATGAGGGCTCCGCAGTTTGCGTGGTTTGCCTCACGATTACCCCCATGTTAGGGCGGGGGCCAGCGCAGATCACGAAAAGCCCCGCCCAAGATGTACCATCTGACTGTTGAGACACCCGATGACTGGTGGGAGGTTGAGGCGCTCTATGACCTGTGCTTTGCCCCGGGTCGCGAGGCGCTGTCGTCTTATCGTTTGCGCGATGGTGTTCCGGCCCAAGCGGGGCTGAGCCATGTGGCCCGCGATGGTGACGGGATTCTGGCCGGTGCGATCCGCTATTGGCCGGTGCGGGTGGGCGAGGTGCCTGCCCTTTTGCTTGGGCCTGTGGCTGTGCACCCGACCCGGCAAGGCGAGGGGCTGGGCCGTCAGTTGATCGAGACCTCGCTGGAGGCGGCCGCGCCGCTGGGCTGGGCCCGGGTCATGCTGGTGGGCGATGCGCCCTATTACAACCGCTTTGGCTTTGCCCGCCTTGACGATGTGATCATGCCCCCACCCACCAACCCCGACCGGGTGTTGGGCCGCGCCATGGTGCCCGGCGCCTGGGATGGCATCACGGGCGATGTGCAACGTCTGGATTGAAATTCGGCGCGGGCGGCCCCACCTCTTAGCCCATGACCGAAATTGTCGTGACCACCCCGATTGATCCCGAGGCCGAATTGGCCCGCATCGCAAAACGCTACAAGGCGGCAGGCGGTTTGGGCATTCAGGTTTTGAACCTTTTGGGCACTCGTGCGGACAGCTTGCTCGATAAGTTGCCCACACCCGTATCGCAACAACTCAACGCCGCCACACGCGCGGCCCTTGAACAGGCGATGGTCGTGGCCAGCCGATCACGTGGAGTTGTGCCTGACCAGTCGGAATGGTTGAACACCGCCGTGGGGACGGCCATGGGGGCCGCAGGCGGGATGGGTGGATTGCCCACGGCCCTGGCCGAACTGCCTGTCACGACAACCCTGCTCTTGCGCGTGATCGAAGGGGTTGCCGTCGACCATGGCTTTGATCCGGCGACGGAATCCGTGCGCTTTGATTGTGTGCAGGTCTTTGCCTCGGCTGGTCCGTTGGAACATGATGATGGCAGCGATATTGCATTCCTCTCGGCCCGTCTGGCGCTGACGGGCACAGCGATGCAGGCGGTGATTGCCCGCGTCGCCCCGCGTCTGGCGGTTGTGATGGGCCAGAAACTGGCGGCCCAGACCGTGCCTGTGCTGGGGGCTGTGGCGGGGGCCGCGACGAACTATGCCTATACCAGCTATTACACCGATATGGCCCATGTGCATTTCGGTCTGCGCCGCCTCGCGATTGAGGCGGATGTGCCCCATGCCGAAGTGGTGGAACGCCTCAGGGCGCAGATGCTTTTGCTGAAATAGCGCCACCTGAAATGGCGGTCTGGGCGACCGATGTGGCCTTGATGATGGCAAAGAGGTTTTGGCCGGTGGTCAGCCCCATGGACGTGACCGCCCGTGACGTCACCCGCGCGAGCAGCGTGTCGCCCCCCGCATCCAGCGCAATGGCCGCCCCCGGTCCGTCGCCTTCGCGGATGGCGGCGATGGTCACGGGCAGGATGTTCTGGGCGCTCAGCCCCGTGGGCCGGTCCAGCGACAAAAGCACGTCCTGCGCCAACACACGCAAGCGTATTTCCGCGCCCACGGCCGCCTGAACGCCCATCAATTGCACCTCGCCTGCCGCCACACGCAGTGTGCTGAGCCCATCCAGCCCATGTTCCGTCACATGCGCGCGCAGGACCGCACCCGCCTCGCGCACGCCCAGCAAGGGCACGGCGGCAGGGTCCGCCATCACATCAAAAAGCGGCCCTTGCCGCGCCACGCGGCCCCCTGACAAAAGGACCATGTGATCGGCCAGGCGCGCCACCTCGTCTACCGCATGGCTGACATAGAGGATCGGCACCGTCCCTTCGGATTTCAGGCGGTCGAGATAGGGCAGGATCTCGGCCTTGCGCGGGCCATCGAGGGCGGCAAGGGGTTCATCCATCAGCAGAAGGCGCGGGTCGGCCAGCAGCGCGCGGCCCAAGGCGACCCGCTGCCGTTCGCCCCCCGACAGGGTGCCGGGCCGGCGGGCCAGCAGCGCGCCGATGCCCAACATCTCGATAATCCGGTCGCGGCCCGTGGGTCTGGCCCCGAAGCGTTGCGGGTAATCGAGGTTTTGCGCGACGCTCAGGTGAGGGAAAAGCCGTGCATCCTGAAACACATAGCCCACGCGCCGCTTGTGCGGGGGCAGACAGGTGCGGGCGTCGTTGAAGGTCACAGTGTTGAGGGAAATCTGTGCCGTATCAGGGCGCAAGAGCCCCGCAACCGCGTTCACGATCGTGGTCTTGCCCGCGCCCGAGCGACCAAAGAGGGCGGTGACGCCGCGACCCGCCTCAAAGCGGACATCGAGATCAAAGCCGCCAAAGCGGTGCTGGAGGGCGACCGACAGTGTCATGTGCCCGCAATCCGTGCCGCGACCCGCCGCGCCAGCCATTCCGACAAGACCACTGCCCCCAGAGCCAACACGCAGGCCCAGAGGACCAGGCGGATCGCCGCATCCTCACCCCCCGGCACCTGCAAAAGGGCGTAGATGGCCGAGGGCAGGGTTTGCGTTTCGCCGGGGATGTTGGCGACGAAGGTGATTGTGGCCCCGAACTCGCCAATGGCCTTGGCGAAGCCCATGACGCCCCCCGCCAGAATGCCGGGCAGGATCAGGGGCAGGGTGACGGTGCGAAAAACGGCCCAGCCCGGGGCGCCCAGAGTGCGGGCGGCTTGTTCGAGCTTGGGATCCACCGCCTCGATCGCCAGCCTTATGGCGCGCACCATCAGCGGAAAACCCATGACCACGGCGGCAAGCACGGCCCCCGTCCAGCGAAAGGCGAGGACGAGGCCAAAGGTTTCTTCGAGGAAACGGCCCGCCGGGCCTGTGCGCCCAAAGGCGATGAGCAAAAGGTATCCGGTCACGACCGGGGGCAGGACCAGGGGCAAATGGACCGCCGCATTCAGCGCGGACTTGCCCCAGAAATCCCGCCGTGCCAGCAGCCACGCGACCCAGATCGCGAGCGGCAGCGCCAGCACCGTGGCCGTCACTCCGACCAGCAGGGACAGGCGCAAAGCCTCCCATCCGGCGGGGTCGAGCATCATGGCATGGGCCTGAACCCCGCGGCCTCGAAGGCTGCGGTTTGGGATGTCAGATGCGCGAGGAACGCGGCCCCGGCGGGCGTCAGGGCGGCGGCCGGGTAGCGGATGGGGGGATGCTGGTCGCGCGGCACGGTCCAGAGGACGGAAACGGCGTCGCTGCTTGCCGCGTCAGAGCTATAGACCACGCCAAGGGGCATCTCGCCCCGCGCGACCAGAACGAGGGCCGCGCGCACATTGTCGGTTTCGGCCAGATGGGGGCGCAGGCTGTTCCATGCGCCGATGTTCTCAAGCCAGGCTTTGGCGTATATCCCTGCTGGCACCGACATGTGCTGGCCGATGGCCATGCGCCCGCCGTCAAGCCGGGAGATCAGCGCGTCAGCGCTTGGGGCGAGCAGGGCGCGCGCGCCAGCGGGGCCGATCAGTACAAGATCATTGGACAGAAAATCGGTTCCAGGCCCGGTGATATGGCCCTGATCGACCAGCCAATCCATCCAGGCGGTGTTGGCCAGAATCACGATATCGGCTGGAGCGCCGAGGCTGATTTGCCGGGCCAGCGTGCCGCTGCCGCCATAGCTGATGCGGGCCCTATCGGACCAACCTGCCGCAACGGCATCCAGCGGCCCCTGAAGGCTTGCAGCGGCAAAAATGCGCAACGGCTCTGCTCTTGTGGCCCCGGCAAGCAGAGCGATGCCCAGCATCAGGGCCAAGCCTTTGATCCAACGAGAGGTTTTCATCACGAGGGGCACTATTGGGCAAGCGGCGGCCTGGCTCAAGGGGTGTTGCACGTCTGGGCCGCATATGCCCTTGCGTTTCAGGGCGGCCAAACCCGGGGCGCTTGTGGATAACTGCCCTCTAAGCTGGTGTTTTCCCTGCAAAATGGGTATAAACGGAAAAAACGAGGAGGGCCGCAGCAGTGACAGCCCCTATTATCAAACAACTGCCCCTGCATTTCGGGGCATCGACAAAATCATCTGTCCGGACGCAATTTGCGGCCCTGTGCTATCGCATCAAAGGCGACAAGGTGCAGGTTCTTTTGGTGACCACCCGGCGCACGGGGCGCTGGATCATTCCCAAAGGCTGGCCCATGGACGGCATGACGCCGCAGAAAAGTGCGGCGCAGGAAGCCTGGGAAGAGGCGGGTGTTGTCGGCCGTGTGGATGCGCAACCTTTGGGGCTGTTTTCCTATACCAAGCAGGTGGATGACGAGGAATTGCTGCCTTGCGTGGCGATGGTGTATGCGGTGCGCGTAAAGTCCCTGGCCAAGGATTTCCCCGAAGCCGGGCAACGCAAACGCAAATGGCTGAGCCGGAGCAAAGCCGCGTCGCTGGTGGGCGAGCCGGAACTGGCGCGCATCCTGCGCGACTTTGACCCGCGCGTCTTGCGATAGGGGCCTTGCGGTCGCCTCGCGGTGATTGCTATTTCCCGCACGGCCCTTACATTCGTGGGACAATGATCAAATACACTTTGAAATGCAGCGAAGGCCACCAGTTCGAAAGCTGGTTTGCCAATGCCGACGCCTTTGACACGTTGACGGCGGGCGGCCATGTGGCCTGCGTCGTCTGCGGCGGCGCGGATGTGTCCAAGGCCATCATGGCCCCCCGCGTCAGCACGGCCCGGACCAAGGATGTGCCCGCCCCCGTGGCTTCCGCGCCAGAGGTACAGCCGCCCTCGCCAGAGGTGGCCCAGGCGCTGAGCGAGATGCGCGATCACGTTGAAAAGAATGCGACTTACGTGGGCGGTGGTTTCGCGAGCGAGGCCCGGTCCATGCATTTGGGCGATGCGCCCGAACGCCCCATCTGGGGCGAGGCGAACCTGGCGGAGGCCAAGGCCCTGATTGATGACGGGGTGCCGGTGGCCCCCTTGCCCTTTATCCCCACACGCAAAGCGAACTGACCTCATGCATATTGTGATTACGGGTGCCACACGTGGCATCGGCGCGGGCCTTGCGGCCCATTACCGCGATGCGGGCCATCAGGTGACGGGCACGGGCCGGTCGGCCGGGGCGGAAATGACCCTGGACGTGACCCAGCCTGCCGATCATGCGGCCATGGCCACCGCGCTGGCGGGGCAGCCCATCGACCTGCTGGTCTGCAATGCGGGGGTTTATCTGGACAAGGGGGCCGATCTGGAAACAGGATATGCGCCCGATCTTTGGGCCCAAAGCTTTGCGGCCAACGTGACGGGCGTGTTCTTGACGATCCAGTCGCTCTTGCCGCATCTGCGGGCAGCCGATGCGCCCAAGATCGCTATCATCTCGTCGCAGATGGCCTCGCACACCCGCGCGCCGGGCGGCAGCTATATCTATCGCGCGTCCAAGGCGGCGGTGTTGAATGTGGGCCGGAACCTGGCCGCTGACCTGGCGGGGCAGGTGGCCGTTGGCATCTATCACCCCGGTTGGGTGCAGACCGATATGGGCGGCGCTGAGGCGGCGATCACGGTTGACGAGTCTGTGGCCGGCCTGGTGGCACGGTTTGCCGCGCTGTCGCACGAGACGACAGGCGTGTTCGAGACGTGGGACGGGCAGCCGCACGCCTATTGAGGGCGGCGCAAGGTTTTTTACAACAGAGACGAATGCCTTGGCGCGCCTTGTGCTTGTGCTTGGGCGCGGGGCGGCGTATGGCCCTTCGGGATTTTGACGTGAGGCGCATATGCCCGTTTTGGTGATGAAATTCGGTGGCACATCCGTGGCCACCCTCGACCGTATACGCCGCGCCGCGAAACGTGTGGGCGTGGAAGTGGCCAAGGGCTATGACGTGATCGTCATCGTGTCGGCCATGTCCGGCAAGACCAACGAGTTGGTCGGTTGGGTGAACGAAACCTCGCCCCTCTATGACGCCCGCGAATATGATGCGGTTGTGTCCTCGGGCGAGAACGTGACTGCGGGCCTCATGGCCCTGACCTTGCAGGAAATGGACGTGCCTGCGCGCAGCTGGCAGGGCTGGCAGGTGCCGGTCAAGACAACGTCGGCCCATTCCAGTGCCCGGATCGAAGAGATTCCCACCGACAACATCACCGCCAAGTTCGGCGAGGGTATGCGGGTGGCCGTGGTCGCGGGCTTTCAGGGCGTCAGCCCCGAGGGGCGCATCACCACCCTGGGCCGGGGTGGCAGTGACACCACCGCGGTGGCCTTTGCCGCCGCGTTTGAGGCGGAACGGTGCGACATCTATACGGATGTGGACGGCGTCTATACCACCGATCCACGCGTCTCGGCCAAGGCGCGCAAGCTGGACAAGATCGCCTTCGAAGAGATGCTGGAACTGGCCTCGCTGGGCGCCAAGGTCTTGCAGACCCGCTCGGTCGAGCTGGCCATGCGCTACAACGTGCGCTTGCGCGTCTTGTCGAGTTTCGAAGAACCCAGTGATGTGGCGGGCACCCTTGTCTGTGCCGAGGAGGATATCATGGAAAGCAATGTCGTGGCCGGAGTGGCCTATTCCCGGGACGAGGCCAAGATGACGCTGGTCAGCGTGGCCGACCGCCCCGGCATCGCCGCCACCATCTTTACCGCCCTCAGCGATGCGGGCGTGAATGTGGACATGATCGTGCAAAACATTGCCGAAGAGGGGCGCACTGACATGACCTGGTCCTGTCCCACCACCGAGGTGGCGCGCGCCGAAAAGGCGATGGCCGAGGCCAAGGATGGCGGCGTCATCAACTATCAGGAACTGATCGCCGACACCGACGTGGCCAAGGTTAGCGTTGTGGGCATCGGCATGCGCAGCCACACCGGCGTCGCGGCCAAGATGTTCCGCGTGCTGAGCGCCGAAGGCATCAACATCCGCGTCATCACCACGTCCGAGATCAAGATTTCCGTACTGATCGACCGCAAATACATGGAACTGGCTGTGCAGGCCCTGCATGACGCGTTCGAATTGGACAAGGCGGCCTGAGACTCCTTCGCCGGTGCCCGGACAGGGTGATTGTGCGAAATTGCGACCATAGGTAGAAAATCCTTGCGCAAGAGCTGTGTTTGCCATTTCGCTTTGGCAGGCGCTGTGATCTAAGCTGTGATCGCGCAAGAATGGGGAGCAGGCCAGAATGGCCGAACGGGTTGAAACAGAAAGCCGCAAACTGCTGGGCCGTTTGCGTGATGCGATGGCGGGCGAGGACACCGGTCAGGCGCGGCTGGACAAGATCACGCATTTGATCGCCACCAGCATCGGCAGTGAAGTCTGCTCTATCTATCTGTTTCGGGACGAAGATACGCTTGAGCTGTGCGCCACCGAAGGGTTGAACCCCGAGGCTGTGCACCAGACCCGGATGCGCCTGGGCGAGGGGCTGGTGGGCAAGGTGGCCCGCCGTCGCCGCGTGGTGAACACCGCCAACGCGCCGCAAGAGCGCGGCTTTCGTTTCATGCCCGAGACCGGCGAAGAAGTGTTTTCAAGCTTTATGGGTGTGCCGATCCTGCGTTTAGGCGACACATTGGGCGTTTTGGTCGTCCAATCGAAAGAAGCGCGCGAATTTTCCGCCGACGAGGTCTATGCCCTCGAAGTGGTCGCGATGGTTCTGGCCGAAATGGCCGAACTGGGCGCTTTTGTCGGGGACGGCAGCGCGATGGAGGCGCGGCACAGCCAGCCTGCCATGTTGCGCGGCACCGTGGCCCAGGAAGGTGTGGCCGAGGGCCATATCTGGCTGCACGAGCCGCGTGTCGTTGTCAGCAACCCGATTGCCGACGATCCGCACCGCGAGCTTGAGCGCTTGACCGAAGCGGTCGAGGAATTGCGCGTGGGCGTGGACAAGATGCTGGCCCTGGCGTCGGTCGACAAGGAACAGGCCGAAGTCCTTGAAGCCTATAAGATGTTTGCCAATTCCAAAGGCTGGATGCGCCGGATGGAAGAGGATATCAGCCGGGGCCTCAGCGCCGAGGCGGCGGTCGAGAAAGAGCAATCGCTGGCCCGCGCGCGCATGGGCCAGGCCACCGACAGCTATTTGCGCGAACGGCTGAGCGATCTGGACGATCTGTCCAACCGTCTTTTGCGTATTCTGACGGGGCAGGGGACCGATACCGGGGCCGAAATGCCCGCCAATCCCATTCTGGTGGCCCGCAATATTGGTCCGGCTGAGTTGTTGGATTACGGCCGAAGCCTCAAGGGGATCATCCTTGAGGCCGGATCTGTTGGCAGTCATGCGGCCATTGTCGCCCGCGCCCTCGCCATTCCGCTGATTGTCCATGCAGAGCGCGCGACGCTTGAGGCGCTCAATGGCGATCATGTGATGGTGGACGGCGAACAGGGCATCGTGCATTTGCGCCCGGACGACACTGTTGTTACCGCCTTTCGCGACAAGATGGCGATGCAGGCGGCGGCGGTCGAGCGCTATGTCTCGATCCGGGACAAGCCTGCCGAAACGCTATGCGGGTCGGTTGTGGGTCTGCATATGAATGCCGGTTTGATGGCAGATTTGCCGTCGCTTGAGGGGTCGGGGGCCGAGGGCGTTGGCCTCTTCCGCACCGAGTTGCAATTTCTGGTGCGCAACAAGATGCCCACGCGGTCCGAGTTGAGCGCGCTTTATGCGCGCGTTCTGGATGCGGCAGGGGGTAAAACGGTGGTGTTTCGCACCCTCGATATTGGGTCGGACAAGGTGCTGCCCTATATGAAACCCAATGACGAGCCGAACCCGGCGCTGGGCTGGCGTGCGATCCGCGTGGGCCTCGACAAGCCCGGTGTTTTGCGGATGCAGTTGCAGGCGCTGATCCGGGCGGCCAATGGGCGGCCCCTGACGATCATGTTCCCCTTTGTGGCGCAATACGAGGAATACACCCAGGCCAAGGCCGAAATGGACAAGGCGCTCGACCGTGAGCGGCGTTTGGGCCATGTGGTGCCGGAAACGGTCGAAGTGGGCGCGATGCTTGAGACGCCCAGCCTTGCCTTTGCCCCTCAGAAATTCTTTGAAGAGGTCGGGTTCCTGTCGATCGGGGGCAACGACCTGAAGCAGTTCTTCTTTGCCGCGGATCGCGAGAATGAGAGGGTGCGTCGCCGCTATGATACGCTGAACGTTTCCTTCCTCAGTTTTATCGAGCGGATCGTGGAGCGGTGTGAATTGACCGGAACGTCGCTGTCATTCTGCGGCGAGGATGCGGGGCGACCCGTTGAGGCGCTGTGCCTGTCGGCCATCGGTCTGCGCAAATTGTCCATGCGCCCGGCGTCCATCGGGCCGGTGAAATCGCTGTTGCGGCGTTCAAATCTTGAGGATGTGCGCAAGGTGATCATGGATGCCCGCCATCGCGGCGACATGAACGTACGGCCCGCGATCATGGAATACCTGCGCAATCAGGGCTGATTTCTCGTTCGATTTTAAGTTGTTGAACGCGTGACTTCACGTGATGCTTGCACTGTGCCCTGTGGTTACCGCACGGTTCGGAATGCGTGATCTTATGTCTGAGCGCGACGAGAGCGTTCAGTTTAGGGATGTATTGTGCCACTTCAGAGCTGCCTGAGCGCCTTGTGGATAAGTGATTTATGAGCCCGAGACAGGCAGATTGACTTGAAAAGCGTCCCACTTAGATTCTGGATTCAGAACATATTTGATGAGTTACTCACAACCAGAGACACCTGACTTGAGGTAACAGAGCTTTTGAATGCTTTTATCCCCAGTTCTAATGTCCTGACAACGCGTCCTGTGGATAATGTGAACCCACAACGCAAACACGAAAAAACCGCCACGCATCTCACGTGGCGGTCTTTCTTTGCTAAAGCTGCCAATTGGATTAGCGCAGTCGCGCCTCGCTCTGAACGTCAAAGAACATTGTCCGGCTCTCGTCGAAGGACACGGTGACTTCGGTGCCTTCCTCCATCGCCAGATCACCTTTGGATTCGACAACCAGCCGTTCGCCCGTGGGTGTTGTCAGGTAGTCATAGGCAACGCCGCCCAACCGCTCGCGGATGTCGAGCTTGATTGCGGACGGGGCGGCCGTCAGTTCCATGTCTTGCGGGCGGATGCCCACGGTGACTTCGGTGCCGGGTGCGGGCAGGGTGACGGATGTAGGCACAACGGTGTCGGACAGGGCAGGGACACGCACGCCCCCGGCCTCGGCGACACCCTTGACAAAGTTCATTGCGGGCGAGCCAATGAAACCCGCCACGAATTTGTTGTCGGGGTCCTGATAAAGATGCATGGGGCTGCCCACTTGTTCGATATGGCCCGCGCGCAAGACTACAATCTTGTCGGCCAAGGTCATCGCTTCGACCTGGTCGTGGGTCACATAGATCATTGTGGTGCCCAGTTCCTTGTGCAGGCGGGCAATCTCTACGCGCATATCAACGCGCAGCTCGGCATCAAGGTTCGACAAAGGCTCGTCAAAGAGGAACACCTCGGGGCCACGAACAATTGACCGGCCAATCGCCACCCGCTGACGCTGCCCCCCCGACAGAGCGGCAGGTTTGCGTTTCAGGTATTCGTCCAGCTTGAGGATTTTGGAGGCAGCACTGACCTTCTTGTTGATCTCGTCCTTGGGGACGTTGTTCATCTTGAGGCCAAAGCCCATGTTCTCTTCGACCGTCATGTGGGGGTAGAGGGCATAGGTCTGGAACACCATGGCGATGCCGCGTTGGGCGGGGTCTACATGGGTCACGTCGCGGGCACCGATATGGATCTGGCCGCCGCTGGTTTCCTCAAGGCCCGCGATCATGCGCAGCAAGGTGGATTTGCCACAGCCCGACGGGCCGACAAAGACACAGAATTCGCCATCCTCAATCGTCAGGTCCACGTCGAAAATGACCTGCGTGGCCCCGTATTTCTTGACCGCCTTGTTCAGTGTTACGCCTGTCATAGGTCTCCCCTCCCAAAAAGATGTTACTGACTTGGAAACTGCCAATTGGCAGCCGCCTCCGCGATGTCGCGGGCCGTGGATTGCAGATGCGGGGCAAGGGCGGTCAGATCAGACAGCGACTTGCGCGCGGTGGATGTTGTTATGCTGAGCGCCCCGATAGAGCGGCCCATATCCGACAGAATCGGCACGGCGACACAGATGATGCCGGGCTCGTGCTCTTCGCGGTCATAGGCAATGCCGTCGCGGCGAATGTCGGCCAGTTCGGCGGCCAGCGATTCGGCGCTGGTGTGGGTGTGGGCGGTATGGGCGAAATAGGCCTGCTGGGCCAAGGCATTGACCTGGGCCTCGTCACTCAGAAAGGCGATCATCGCCTTGCCGACGCCGGTGCAATAGCCGGGGCCGACCTTGCCCGCCTGGCTGAACAGTTCCAAAGGTTCGGCGGCATTGCGTTTGTCCACGTAAAGGACCTGACCACCATCGAGTTGGGCCAGGTGGATCGTCTCGCCCACCGCCTCGCTCAGCGCATCAATATGGGCCCGCGCGATAGGGGCGAGCGAGCTTTGGCGCCACGCCGCATGGGCCAGCCGCACAAGGCGCAGGCCCGGCGCATAGGTCTGCCTATCCACGTCGTAGCGTAGCATTCCAAGGTTCGTCAGGGTCTGCACCAGTCGGTACAGCGTGGCCTTGGGATGTGAGGAAAGCGACAGTAATTCGGAGAACCGCACAGGCCGTTCCAGCCCCGCAATGAGGTCGAGCACATCCAGTGCCTTGCCAATGGTGCCATCCCCCTGACGGGGGGCTTGCGTGTTCATCCCGGTCCTCCCAACCGCTGATCAAACCACATTCAGGAAACTGTTGACGCAAGCGCTGTGTCGCCGCATAGTTCCAATAGTTGGAATTCAGTTTCACTATGTGGAACTTCCACGAAGAGAGACTGTAAGTCAAAAGAAATCTGACTTTCCGTTTCCGGAGCAATGAGACAAGCTCCGGATCGGAAGAAACGGAACTAAGGGAGGAAACCATGTTCCTGAATGTTAAAACCGCTGTGGCGGCGATTGCCCTGTCTGCTATGGCCGGGTCCGCCTTTGCGCGCGATCTCGTCATCAACTTTGATGACCTGAACCCAGGCCCCAAGCAGGGCTTTGAAGATGCGGTTGAGCTCTTCAAATCTGAGAACCCCGACATCAACGTGATCGTCAACATCAACGACCGCGAAGCGCACAAAACAGCGATTCGGAACTTCTTGACCGCTGACGCGCCAGACGTGACCAGCTGGTATCCCGGCAACCGCATGGCGCCTTTCGTCGATGCGGGCCTGTTCCAGCCTGTTGACGATGTGTGGGCCGACAACGGCTTTAACGAAGACCTGGCGGCCATCAAGGCGACCATGTCGCGCGACGGCAAGATCTGGGGCGTGCCCTATTCCTACTACCAGTGGGGCATCTACTATCGCAAAGACATCTTTGACATCCTCGAGTTGGAAGAGCCCGGCACATGGGACGAGCTGTTGGCCGCCTGTGGCAAGATGAAAGAGAACGGCGTGACGCCCTTCACCATCGGCACCAAGTTCCTTTGGACCGCAGCGGGTGTGTTCGACTACATCAACCTGCGCACCAACGGCTATGACGTGCACAACGCCCTGACCGCAGGCGAGATCAAGTACACCGATCCGCGCATTCGCGCGACATTCGCCAACTGGGAAACGCTGATCAACGAATGTGGCTTTGTCGACAACCACGCTTCGATGTCCTGGCAGGACGCCATCGCGCCTTTCGCCAATGGTGACGCGGCGATGTATGTGATGGGCAACTTCTCGGTCGACGGCTACAAGAACGCAGGTTTGACCGAAGATCAGATCGACTTCATGCCGTTCCCGACCATCGACGCGGCTATCCCACCGGCTGAAGAAGCGCCTGCGGACGCCTTCTTTATCCCCACCAACGCGAAGAACGTCGAAGATGCCAAGAAATTCCTGGCCTTTGTCGCGCGCCCTGATGTGCAGACCCAGTGGAACAAGACCATCGGTCAGCTGCCCATCAACTCCAAGGCCGACATCTCGGATGACAAGTTCATCCAGGAAGGTTTTGCCCTGCTGAACGCGGCCACGGGACTCGCGCAGTTCTATGACCGTGACGCCCCTGCGGCAATGGCCAAGGCGGGCATGGAAGGCTTCCAGGAGTTCATGCTGGACACGTCCAAAGTGGACGCGATCCTTGAGCGCCTCGATACCGTTCAGGAAGAAGTCTACAAGTAAGATTTCATCGCGGGGCGCGCGGATCGTGCGCCCCGCCATTTTTCCCATTAATCCTTTGTAAACGCTTAATTTGCGCGTTTTCAAAAGCTTAGTGTTTGTCCTCTCGTTTTCGATTGGGGGGACAGGTTTTCGATACCTAAAAACAGGAGTGCGCGCCCATGTCCGATGCCACGCATCAATCGCAGGCCGAACCAAGCTGGCTGAGCCGCAACAAGCTGGCGGTGGCCCCGTGGATTTTCTTGATCCCTGCGCTCATCTTCTTTGCCATTTACGTGGTCATTCCGATCTTTGAGTCGCTCTGGCTGTCGCTTTATGAATGGAACGGCCTTTATGATGCGGACGGTAATTCGACCGCCACTTGGGTCGGGTTTCAAAATTACGTCAAGCTGTGGGACGATCCCAATTTCTGGACCTCGCTGCGCAACAACATCGCCTGGCTGATCCTCTATATGCTGGCCGTGCCCCTGGGCCTGTTCATCGCTTTGTTCTTGAACCAGACCGTCACGGGGATGCGATTTTACAAGTCGATGTTTTTCTTTCCCTTTGTCATCTCGCAGGTCGTTGTGGGCCTGATCTTTGGCTGGTTCTACAACCCGGACTTTGGGGTCGTCGGCACCGTGTGGAAGGCGATTTTCTGCGAGGAAACCACCAACATCCTGGGCAACGTGACCTTTACCTGCTCGCGCCCCGCGCCTGACATCCTGTCGAGCCCCGAATGGGCCACTTACGGCATCATCGCCGCCGGTTTGTGGCCCCAGATCGCCTATTGCATGATCCTCTATCTCACCGGCCTGAACAACGTCGCCTCTGACCAGATCGAAGCCGCGCGTCTGGATGGGGCCAAGGGCTGGAAGATGCTGTGGTACGTGGTCGTGCCGCAACTGAAACCCGCCACATTCATTGCCATCGTGGTCACTGTGATCGGGGCGCTGCGTTCGTTCGATATGATCGCGATCATGACTCAGGGCGGACCGTTCGGATCAACCAATGTACTATCGCATTACATGTATGAGGTCGCGATTTCCGAATACGGTGAGCGGTATGGTTACGGGTCGTCCGTGGCGACGGTTCTGTTCGGCATCATGCTGATTTTCATCAGCTATTTCCTCTGGCAGATGTACCAAGAAGAGAAGGGGGGCCGCTGAGATGTTTCCGCGTCCAATTCAAAAATCCGCAGCACCCGCCCGCTTTGCCTATCAGGCGTTCCTGCCCTTCGCCCTGATCCTGTGGCTCTTGCCGCTGATCGCGATCCTGCTGACGTCGATCCGCTCGGCGCAGGATATCAACTCGGGCAACGTGTTTGGCTGGCCGTCTGAATTTGCCCTGATCGAGAACTATTCGGCAGTATTCACGCAATCGGCCGCCGCGCAATACATGCTGAACTCGGTGCTGATCACGGTGCCCACGGTCATGATCTCGGTCGCTTTGGCCTGCCTTGCAGGGTATGCGCTGGCGATCTACCGGTTCCGGGTCGCCTTGCCGCTTTTCTTCCTCTTTGTGGCGGGCAATTTCATCCCCTTTCAAATCTTGATGGTGCCGGTGCGGGACATGTCGGTGCAGACGGGGCTTTATGACACGATTGCGGGACAGTTCCTGTTCCATGCGGCCTTCCAAACCGGCTTTTGCACCCTGTTCATGCGTAACTTTATCAAGGCCTTACCCTTTGATCTGGTAGAATCCGCGAGGATCGAGGGCATCGCAGAGTGGAAGATTTTCTGGTACGTGATGCTGCCCCTTGTGCGGCCCGCAATTGCAGCACTTGCAGTGTTGATCTTTACCTTTGTCTGGAACGACTTTTTCTGGGCCAACGTGCTGACCCAAGGGGAAGGGGCCAAACCCATCACCGCCGGTGTGCGTGCCTTGAACGGCCAGTTTGTGAACAACTGGCACCTCGTCTCTGCCGCCTCGTTGATGGCGGCCATCCCGCCGGTTCTGATGTTCTTTGCGATGCAGAAACACTTCATCACCGGTCTGACCCTGGGGGCGGTAAAGTGATACGATGTTGGCGTCTGGATGACGGACGTCAGACCCTCGTTCTTGGCTCTGATCGGGGCCGGTTGGCAGAGGTGGTCTATTGGGGGCCGCGCCTGCCGGACGAGGAGGATCTGACGACCCTCTATGAGGCATATACCCTCGATGTGACGGGTGGCATGTTGGATGCCAACCCCGAGCTGTCCATTTGTCCCGAAGCGACGCGGTCGTTCCCGGGCCAGCCCGGGCTGATCATTCGCGACGGGGACGGCACGCCCTATCTGCCAAAATTCTGCTTTGAACAGGCGGACCTGGGCGACGGTGTTCTGGTGCTGACCTTTATGGATCAGGACCGCGTTCTGACCTACCGGGCACGCTTTGCCCTCGACCCTGTGACCCATATCATCGAGGCGAGCGCAGAGGTGGAGGCCGACCGGCCCATGCACCTGCATTGGCTGTCTGCGCCCGTGTTCCCGGCGCCGCAACTCAGCGATGAGATGATCGATTTCGCGGGTCGTTGGTGTGGTGAGTTTCAGATGAACCGCACGCCCTGGTCCCCCGGCATCCGCTATCGCGAAAACCGCACGGGGCGCACGGGGCATGAGCATTTTCCGGGCCTGATCGTGCCGGTGCGCGGCGCGTCCAATGCCAGCGGCCACACCTATGCGTTCCACTATGGTTGGTCCGGTGGGCACCGTATGGTGGCCGAAGAGTTGCCCGATGGCCGTCGTCAGATCCAGTTTGGCCACGCCGCCCGGGTCGAGGGTGCGGCGCAACGAAAGTTTGCCACCGGTAAACTATATGCCGTATTTTCCGACGATGGCTTGAACGGCTGTGCCGTTGCGTTCCAACGCCATTTGCGCGACCGGATCGTGACCTTTCCCCGCCCGGACGCGCCGCGCCCGGTGCACTACAACTGCTGGGAAGCCGTCTATTTCAACCACAATCTGGACGAGCTGAAAGAGATCGCCGAACGCGCCGTAGCCCTTGGGGCGGAGCGTTTCGTGCTGGATGATGGCTGGTTCGGGAACCGCGATGACGACACGCAGGCGTTGAGCGATTGGGAAGTGGACCCGCGCAAATATCCCGATGGCCTGACGCCCCTGATTGATCACGTCAAATCGCTGGGCATGACGTTCGGCATTTGGTTCGAACCCGAGATGATCAATCCGAACTCGGATATTTTCCGCGCCCATCCCGATTGGGCTTTGGGGGGTGAGGATCAGATCATGGGGCGGCAGCAAATGGCGCTGAACATGGCGTTACCTGCGGTGCAATCCTTCCTGTTTGCTCGGATCAGCGACATCCTGAGCCGCCACGACATCGACTACATCAAGTGGGATCATAACCGCGTGTTGCCAATGCCGGATGCCGCGCAAACGCGGGGGTCTTACGCCCTGTTGGACCGGCTGCGCCGTGAATTCCCGCATGTTGAAATCGAAAGCTGTGCAAGTGGCGGGGGGCGTATCGATTTTGGCATTATGGAGCGGACCCAGCGGGTTTGGCTGAGCGACAGCAATGACGCGGTGGAGCGCTTGCGCATTCAGCACAATGCGGCGCTGTTTTTGCCGATGGCTGTGACTGGCAGCCATGTGGGGCCGCGCACCAGCCACACCTCTGGCCGGACGCTGGACATTCGGTTTCGCGCCTGGGTCGCGGCGCAGCGGCACATGGGGTTCGAAATGGACCCGCGCGAGTTGACGGACGACGAGGCGACCGTGCTGCGCGATGTGACGGGCTGGTGGAAAGCCAACCGGAACTGGATGCACGGAGCCGATATTCTGCGCCTCGACAGTGCCGACCCGGCGGTGTTCGCCGAGCAGCATCTGGAAGAGGGTGGCGGACAATTTGTCGTTTTTGCGGGCAAGGCCGCGACATCCGATCAGATCGCCCCGCGGCCCTTGCGCCTGACCCGCCTTTCGCCTGACGCCAAGTACCGGATCGAGCTGGTGAACCGCGACGAAGTGGGCCATTTGTCACGCGGCGCAAATGCGCTGAAATCCGGCCCACTTGTGGTGAGTGGCGCCTATCTGATGTATCATGGCCTTACCCTGCCATGGAGTTTTCCTGAACGGATGTGGGTGATCAAGGGTGACCTTGCTTGACCGTAACGCTCCGCAATTCATAGGTTTGAACCATGCACGACACTGCCCAATTTCCTGACCTCAAAGGCGCTTCCGTTTTCATTACCGGGGGCGGGTCCGGCATCGGCGCGTCCCTGACCGAAGGTTTCATCGAGCAGGGCGCGCGCGTCGCCTTTGTTCAGCGGTCGGATGCGACTGCGTTTTGTGACGAGATGGAAGGCAAGCATGGGGTGCGCCCCTTGTTCATTCCGTGCGACATTACGGATGTGGATGCGCTGAAGGCGGCAATTGATCAAGCTGCAGAGGCGCATGGGCCGGTCACTTGCCTCGTGAACAACGCGGCCAATGACAAGCGGCACACCACAGCAGAGGTCGACAGCGAATTCTGGGACTGGATGATCGCCATCAACTTCAAAGCCTATTTCTTTGCCTGTCAGGCGGTCATTCCGGGCATGCAGGCCGTCGGCGGAGGCTCCATCATCAACTTTTCCTCGATCAGCTACATGATGGGGAATGCGGGCTATCCTTTGTATACGGGCTCTAATTCCGGGATCAACGGCATGACCCGGTCGCTGGCCCGCGAGTTTGGACCCGACAAGATCAGGGTCAACGTGATCGCGCCCGGTTGGGTGTTGACCCAAAAGCAGTTGGACAAGTGGGCGACGCCCGAGGGACTGGCCGCGCATATGGATCGGCAGTGCCTCAAAGAACATCTTGAGCCGCGTGACATTGTTGGTGCGACCCTGTTTTTGGCGAGCGATATCAGCCGGATGATGACCGGCCAGTCGATGGTTGTGGATGGCGGCGTGGTGGTGACGGGCTAATGGCGGGTGTTGCGTGGGTTGCGGTTGATTGGGGCACCTCGCATCTGCGCGCCTGGCTGATGGATGCGCGCGGGGCCATCGTGGATGCACGCGCGTCGGGCCATGGCATGGGCGTGTTGGAACCTGCCGGGTTTGAACCTGCTTTGGTTGATTTATGTGGGGACGTTTTGCCCGTGCCGGTGCTGGCCTGCGGCATGGTCGGATCGCGGCAGGGCTGGGCCGAGGCGCCATACACTGCCGTCCCTTGTGCACCACCCGGTGCGGATGCGGCCAGCTTTGCGCCGGTGAAAATGCCGGGGCTGAGTGTGCGGATTTTACCGGGTGTCAAACAGGTGCGTCCGGCGGATGTGATGCGCGGCGAGGAAACACAAATCGCGGGTTACCTGGCGATGAATCCGGGTTTTGATGGCGTGATTTGCCTGCCCGGAACGCATACGAAGTGGGCCCATATCAGTGCGGGCGAGATTGTGAGTTTCCGCACCGCGATGACGGGCGAGATGTTTGCGTTGTTGTCCAAGCAATCGGTGCTGCGCCATTCAGTGGGCGGCGGTTGGCACGAGGCGAGCTTTGATGCCGGGGTGGATCAGGCAATCTCGCGGCCCGAAGCCTTGGCCGCATCGTTGTTTTCCTTGCGGGCCGAAGGGTTGCTGGACGGGTTGGACCCCGATGCGGCGCGTGCGCGCTTGTCAGGCTTGTTGATCGGGGCGGAACTGGCGTCGATGCGCCCGTATTGGTTGGGCCAGCAGGTGGCTATCATTGGTGCGGATGCCCTGAGCGCCGCTTATGCCAAGGCCCTGAAAACTCAAGGGGTTCCTGTGGCCGAGGCCCGTGCCGAAGAGATGACACTGGCGGGCCTCACGGCCGCCTACACCGAGCTATATGGAGAGGCCGCATGAGCCGCGAAATCATTGCCATCCTGCGCGGGATCACTCCTGCGGAGGCTGTTCCCGTGGCCAAAAAACTGGTGGCCGCAGGCATCACCCGGATCGAAGTGCCGCTGAATTCGCCGGAGCCCTTTGACAGCATTGCCGCGATGCTGGAGGCGGTGGGCGACAAGGCTATGATCGGGGCGGGCACGGTTTTGGAGGTCGCCGCAGTGGAACGCCTCGCCGAAATGGGCGCGCATATGGTTGTTTCGCCGGATGCCAACGCGATGGTCATCGTCGCCACGAAACAGGCGGGCATGATGTCTTATCCGGGTGTGATGACGCCGTCGGAATGCTTTGCAGCGCTCCATGCGGGGGCGGATGGGCTCAAGCTTTTTCCGGCGTCTCTGCTGGGTATTGGCGGCCTGAAGGCCATTGGCGCGGTTCTGCCTGCGGGCACCAAGACTTATGCCGTGGGTGGTGTGGGCCCAGAAGACTTTGCCGATTGGCTGGCGGCTGGGATCACTGGTTTTGGGATCGGCTCGGCCCTCTATAAACCCGGCATGTCGGCGGATGAGGTGGGCACGCGGGCTGACGCGATGGTTGTAGCCTATGACGCCGCGATATGATGGACGTCCATAGCGACACGGCTTGCGAACTGGGCGAGGGCCCATTGTGGCATCCTCAGCGCAATACATTGTTTTGGTTTGATATTCTGGGCAGTACTCTTTTTTGCAAAGGCGAGACCGAGGAGGCGTGGGGCTTTGACGAACATGTCTCTGCAGCCGGATGGGTGGATCAGGACACACTGTTGATTGCGTCCGAAACCGGCCTGTGGACCTTTGATATTCCGACGGGAGAGCAGGAATTCCTGGCGGGTCTGGAAAGTGACACTTCTGCGACTCGTTCCAATGATGGGCGCGCGGACCCGTATGGTGGGTTCTGGATTGGGACCATGGGCAAAGAGGCCGAGGCCTATGCCGGTGCGATCTATCGTTATTACCGGGGCGAGGTGCGCCGGTTGTTTGATCGGATCACGATACCCAATTCGATCTGTTTTGCCCCGGATGGGCGCAGGGCCTATTACGCTGATACCGTGTCGCGACGTATCAAATCCGTGGCGCTGGATGACGAGGGCTGGCCCACAGGCAAACCGTCGATCTTTGTTGATTTACGGGAGCCAGAATTGAACCCGGATGGGTCCGTTGTGGACGCGGAAGGCAACCTTTGGAATGCGCAGTGGGGGGCAGGTCGTGTTGCGTGCTATGCGCCCGATGGTACGTTTCTCAAGGCAATTGACGTGCCCGCAAGCCAGACCACTTGCCCGGCCTTTGGCGGTGCGGATCTTGCGACAATGTTTGTGACCTCAGCCGCCCAAGGCGTGGATGAAACGCAAGGCGGCATGACCTTTGCGGCGCAGATCGGCGTGACCGGGCAACGCGAGCATCAGGTGATCTTATGAAGCGGACTTTAGGCGTTTGTTATTATCCCGAGCACTGGCCCGAAGCCCAATGGGCCGAAGATGCCGCCCGCATGGCGGCCCTGGGCCTCACTTGGGTACGGATCGGTGAATTTGCGTGGAAACGGATGGAGCCGTCTGAGGGGAACTACCGCTGGGACTGGCTCGACCGTGCGATTGAGGTGCTGGGGGCTGCGGGCCTGCGTGTGGTTCTGGGCACGCCGACCGCCACCCCGCCTGCATGGGTCGTGGCCAAACATCCTGATATGTTTGCGGTGGACGAGAATGGCCATACGCGTGGATACGGATCGCGGCGGCATTACTGTTTTTCCCATCAGGGGTATATTGGCGAATGCCGCAAGATCGTGACGGCCATGGCCAAACGCTATGGCGGCAACCCGCATGTGGCAGCCTGGCAGACGGACAATGAATACGGCTGCCACGACACCACGATCAGCTATTCGGAGGCCGCCCGCGTGGCGTTTCGCGACTGGTTGCGGGCGCAGTTTCCGGGGGCGGGCAATGACGGCGACATTGATGCGCTGAATGCGGCGTGGGGCAATGTGTTCTGGTCGATGGACTATGATGATTTTGATCAGATCGGGCTGCCCAACCTGACGGTGACAGAACCGAACCCGGCCCATGTGCACGCGTTTCGCCGCTTTGCCAGTGACCAGGTGGTGGCCTTCAACCGCGTGCAGACAGACATCATTCGCGCCCATTCGGATGCGCCGGTCGCCCATAATTATATGGGCCGGATCACGGATTTTGACCATTTTGCGGTTGGCGCGGACCTCGATATTGCGAGCTGGGACAGCTATCCGCTTGGATTTTTGGAAGATCGCGTGGGTGCATCGTCTGAACGCCAGTGTGCTTATGCGCAGCAGGGCGACCCGGATTTTCAGGCCTTTCACCATGACCTTTATCGCGCCGTTGGCGCGGCCCGTGGCGCGCATCAAAAGGGTGGCGGTCGCTGGTGGGTGATGGAGCAACAACCGGGCCCGGTGAACTGGGCGCCTTATAACCCGGCACCGCTGCCGGGGATGGTGCGGCTTTGGACCTGGGAAGCCTTTGCCCATGGGGCGGAGGCCGTGTGCTATTTTCGCTGGCGCCAAGCGCCCATTGCACAAGAGCAGATGCATGCGGGGCTTTTGCGGCCTGATTCCGTCGTTGCGGAGGCGTATGGAGAGGCCGAAACAGTGATGGCCGAACTGGCGAATGCACCGGAGGTTACTGTGGCGCAGGCTCCTGTTGCGCTGATCTTTGACTATGACGCGGATGCCGCCTGGGCGGTGCAGCCGCATGGGGCGGGGCTCAGCTATTTTGGGCTGGTCTTTGACTGGTATAGGGCGCTGCGCAAACTGGGGCTGTCGGTGGATATTGTGCCGGGTACGGCGCGGGACTTTGCGGGCTATGCGCTGGTTTTGGCGCCGGGGCTGATGCATATGGCGGATGACCTGAAGGCGGCACTGGCTGCGGCACCCGGCCAGGTCATTGTCGGGCCCCGGTCGGGGGCGCGGGACGACAATTTCAACATCCCCACGACTCCTATGCCACCCGATTGGCCGGGCAGTGATCTGGTTGTTGAGCGGGTCCAATCCATGCGCCCCGACATGCGCATTGCATTGAGTGGCTCGGGCACAGTGCACAGCTATCTGGAGCAAATCGCAGGCCGCGGCGCGGTTGTGCTTGAGACCGAGGATGGCGCTCCGGTGGCGGTGACATGCGGACCGAATGCCACCTATATGGCGGGCTGGGGTGATGACGCGGCGCACATGCGGCTGATCCAAACTGTGGCGCCTCAGCTTGACGTCGAGGAAATGCCGGAAGGCGTACGGCGCAGACAGACAGGGGCGGAGACGTTCTGGTTCAATTACGGGCGCAGTGAGGCGCGGGTTGCGGGGCAAACGATCCCGCCAGCGGGTGTGCTGCGGCAGGCGACCTGAGCCTTTACTGTTTTTGAAGTAATCTCAACAGGGTTAGGCCAGTGGCGCAGGCCTTTCCATCATCACGAAATATCCTATCCAGCGACGTTGCCTGAAAAACCGCCACCTATGGCCATAAGACATACCTGTCGGTTGCTTCTGTCCCGGCCAAGACGGGAACACCCTTGCCCTAGGAGGATGCGTCGCTGTCGCGATCAAATGAGAATGGCGGCAATTGGTCAAAGGCGAGTTTCAGCGCCTCGCCCCAGCCATTGGACACCATCTGGAAATAGGGATCGTCCGCTTCGATCCGTTCCTGATGCGTGATCCGCATGCTGTCGGCCTCATAGGTCACGTAATCCAAGGGTAGGCCGACGGACAGGTTCGATTTGATCGTGGAATCAAAGCTCACAAACAAGAGCTTGAGCGCGTCTTCAAAGCTCATCTCCTGATCATGTGCACGTACCAAAATGGGCTTGCCGTATTTGGCCTCGCCGATCTGGAAAAACGGTGTGTCGTCAGAGGCTTCGATGAAGTTGCCCGCAGGATAGACCAGGAACAACCGGGGACCGGAGCCCGCGATTTGTCCGCCCACGATCATGGAGGCACCAAAGGTGGCTTCGGCCTTTGGCCCGCTGGGATCGTTGGACTGGATTACCTCGCGCAGCGTGCTGCCCACCTCGCGCGCGATCTGGAACATTGAGGGCGCTTCGAGGATCGAGGGGTTGCGGTCTTCGGGGGCCTTGCTGCGTTCGTCCAGCAGGCTGATCACCGATTGCGTCGTGGCCAGATTGCCCGCCGTCATGATCACGATGGATCGCTCGCCCGGAACCTCCCAGGTGTGCATTTTCTTGACGGTCGAGATGTTGTCCATACCCGCATTTGTGCGGGTGTCGGACATAAAGATCAGACCGGCATTCAGGCGCATGCCGACGCAATATGTCATGATCTGGTGGCCTTTGTTTTGATTCGTGCCAAATCTGGCCTATTGCTGCTGCACCTGCAAGGACACAGTCATGTCCTCGGCCGCATTGCCGTAACGCATGCCGGAAATGGGGGCAGCGCCTCTGTAGTCAAGCCCTGTGGCCACCCGCACATAGCGGGCATCGGGCGAAATGCCGTTCGAGATGTCAAAGCCCACCCAGCCCAGCGTCGGCACGTGGGCCTCGGCCCAGGCGTGGCTGGCGTTCTGGTCCACCCGGTCGTCCATCATCAGGTATCCCGACACATAGCGTGCAGGGTATCCCATCGCCCGGGCTGCGGTGATGAACACATGGGCGTGGTCCTGGCAAACGCCGTGCCCTGCTTTCAATACGTCCTCGGCCGTGAGGTCTGCGGCCGCCTGATCGGTGGAATAGGGCACGTGGTCGAGGATTTGTGCCGACAGCGCGTGCAGCGTGTCGAGGTCATCGGCGCCGCGTGTAACCTTGTCCAGTAATGCTTGCATCAATGGCCCAGCCTTGGTCAGTGCCGTGCTGCGTTGAAACAGCCACATGGGAACGTATCCGCCTTGATGTCCGACGACCCCGGCCTTGTCCTCGACCTCGACCGTGCCGCGGCAGGTGATCTCGATCTCGGTCTGGCCGGGTGCAAAGCTGACCAGATCGACGGTGTTGGCGTGTTCGTCCTCAAAGCTGACCTCGACCTGGCCGCCGGCCACGTCGATATTCCAGTCCTCGACCAGTTGGCCTGGTCGCGATTTGGGCCGCAGACGGATCTGTTGCAATCCGTAGGGCACGGGGGC
This sequence comes from uncultured Tateyamaria sp., assembly GCF_947503705.1. GTDB lineage: Bacteria > Pseudomonadota > Alphaproteobacteria > Rhodobacterales > Rhodobacteraceae > Tateyamaria. Next base: position 256,028 of record NZ_CANNES010000003.1, read on the forward strand.
GTCATAGGCGTAGTGGGTGCGGTGGGAAACGGTCAAGCGCATGGGATCACTCAATAAACCTATAATCAATTTCGATCTGGCGGCCCAATGCCGCGCTGTCGCGCAGGAAGTCGGCGATAAATTCGTGCAGGCCGTAGTCAAAGATGGCGTTCATGTCATGTGCCCTGAACCGGGCGCAAATGCTGTCCACCAGGGCATGGCTGGTCGAGCGTTCGCCATATTCCTGTTCGATATAGCCGAGGTTCTCGGCGATCTTGCCATAGCAGAACTTGAGGCTGCGGGGCAGTCGCCCGTCCAGCATCAGGAATTGCGCGATGGCCTTTGGGTCGTTTTCGCCCTCATGCAGGGTCTGATAGGCTCGCGTCGCCGATGTCGCCCGCAGGATCGTTTCCCATTGCACATTGTCCGAGGCAGAGCCCACCAGCCGGACCGATGGCAGCAGGATATAGTATTTTTGGTCGAGGATGCGCGCGGTATTGTCCGCCCGTTCAAAGAACGTGCCGATCCGCGAAAAGTTGTACATGTCGTTGCGCACCATCGTGCCATGCGACGCACCACGCACAAAGGCGCTGCGTTGCCGGACGACCTGGAGAACGCGGGGCAGATCACGATCCTCAATTGGGTTGGCCAGCACCTTTTTCAGCACCATGTAGCATTCGTTCACGGCCTCCCAGACCTCGCGGGTCAGCGCGGTCCGTACGAGCCTGGCGTTTTCGCGCGCAGCCTCGATGCCCGCCAGAATACTGCCCGGGTTGGACGGATCCCGCAAAAGAAAGTCGATGATCCTTGGCCCGTCATAGGACCGGCCATAATTGGCCTCGTACGCGCCGCGCAGCCCCGTCGAGGACAGGATCGAGGTCCATTCGCTTTCGGCGGCGCTGGACCGTGTCAGCGAAATGCGCAGCCCTGCGTCGATCATCCGTGCGGTGTTTTCGGCGCGTTCAAGATAGCGGAACATCCAGAACAGTCCGCCTGCGGTTTTGCCCAGCATTGCGTTACTCCTCCAGAACCCAGGTGTCTTTTGTGCCGCCACCTTGTGACGAGTTCACCACCAGTGATCCTTCGCTCAGCGCCACGCGGGTTAGCCCGCCGGGCGTGATTTCGATCCCCTGGGGGGAGACCAGAACGAAAGGTCGCAGGTCCACATGGCGCGGGGCCAATCCCGCGTCGGTCAGGATTGGAACCGTAGACAACGCCAAGGTCGGCTGTGCGATGTAGTTGCCGGGGTTTGCCTCAAGCTTGATCCGGAACGCCGCGATCTCCTTTTTGGACGCCGCAGGCCCCACCAGCATTCCGTAACCACCCGATCCGTGCACCTCTTTGACCACCAGGTCAGCGAGGTTATCGAGCACGTATTTCAGTGCCTCGGGGTCCGAGCAGCGATGGGTCGGCACGTTGTTCAGGATTGCCTTTTCACCCGTATAGAATTCAACGATATCAGGCATGTAACTATAGATCGCCTTGTCGTCCGCAATCCCTGTGCCGGGTGCGTTGGCGATGGTGATCCCGCCCGCGCGGTAGACATCCATGATGCCGGGCACGCCCAACATGCTGTCGGGATTGAAGGTCAGCGGATCAAGGAAATCGTCATCCACCCGGCGGTAGAGCACGTCAATGGGCTTGTAGCCCCGCGTTGTGCGCATCGCCACGCGCCCGTCCACCACGCGCAGGTCGTGGCCCTCGACAAGTTCGGCACTCATCTGGTCGGCGAGGAATGCGTGCTCGTAGTAGGCCGAGTTGTGGATGCCCGGCGTCAGTACCGCCAGCGTCGGGCGGCCGGAGCAGGCATTGGGCGCGCAGGCCATGAGCGAGCGGCGCAGGCTTTGCGGGTATTGGCTGACCGGTTGGACTTTGATCTTACTGAACAGTTCGGGGAACATGTGCAGCATCGTCTCGCGGTTTTCGAGCATATAGCTCACGCCCGACGGGGTCCTAGCGTTGTCCTCAAGCACATAGAATTCGTTGTCGTCGGTGCGCACCAAGTCGGTGCCCACGATATGGGTGTAGATGTCGCCCGGCGGGGTTACCCCGATCATCTCGGGCAGAAAAGCGTCGTTGCGTGCCAGCATTTCGGCGGGCAGGCGGCCCGCGCGCACGATCTCTTGCCGGTGGTAGATGTCGTGCAAGAAGGCGTTGAGCGCGCGCACGCGCTGTTCGATCCCCTTGGACACCTTGGCCCACTCGCGGGCGGCAATAATGCGCGGCACAAGATCAAAGGGGATCAACCGTTCGGCGGCATCGGGGTCACCGTAGACGTTGAACGTCACGCCGATCAGGCGGAACAGGGCCTCCGCTTCGGCAGATTTTTCCAGCAGGCGGGCGTTGTTTTCGCCGTCAAACCATTTGGCGTAGTCTTCAAAAGGAGCGCGCGGCGTCGAGCCGCGGCCATACATCTCGTCAAAGTAATCAGGTTTCTTGGCCATCCCTTTAGCCTGCACATTCCGGCGCGTGCCGCAACCAATTGGCGTGTCGACGGGGCTCTTGTCACAGATTTTGCCTGTATTTCAGGCGGTTGGAAGTGGGTGACGTAGGGGCAAAGCGATTGCTGTTTATGGTTGCGTCCCCAGTTACCCCACGCGATTTGCGTGCCATCAGGTGGACAGTCGCGCCAATTGCCGCCACGCTGCGCATAACGAGGGAGGACACCGAATGGACAAGAGCTTTATGGATCTCAGCTTTGGCATGCGCGCAGATAATGCGGAGCTTTTGGCGCGCGTGGCGACTATGATCCGCGACGATATCATGCCGCTTGAGGAAGAATATGCCGCCGAAGTCGGCAAGGGGGATCGCTGGCAATATACCGACCGGCAGACCGAGATTCTGGAAGGGCTGAAGTCCAAGGCCAAGGCTGAGGGATTGTGGAATTTCTGGCTGACCGACAGCGACAAGGGTTTTGGCTTGTCGACGGTCGAATATGCGCATTTTGCCGAAGAGATGGGCAAAACGCCTTTGGGGGCGGAGACCTTTAACTGTTCGGCCCCGGATACCGGAAATATGGAGGTGTTCGAGCGCTATGGCACCGACGCGATGAAGGCCGATTGGCTGGCGCCGTTGCTGGAGGGCAAAATCCGCTCGGCCTATTTGATGACGGAACCGGATGTTGCTTCCAGCGATGCGACAAACATTTCCATGTCGTGCGTTCGTGACGGCGAAGACTACGTCTTGAATGGTGAGAAATACTGGGCCTCGGGCGCGGGTGATCCGCGCTGCAAGGTCTATATCGTGATGGTCAAAACGGGCGGCGATGATCTGCCCAAGCACAAGCGGCAGTCAATGATTGTGGTCCCTGCGGGGTCGCCCGGGATCGAAGTGCTGCGCCCCATGCTGGTTTACGGCCATGATGACGCGCCACACGGGCATATGCATATCCGGTTCACGGATGTACGGGTGCCTGCGGAGAATCTCCTCTTGGGGGAAGGCCGGGGGTTTGAGATTTCGCAAGGCCGTCTTGGACCTGGCCGCATTCACCATTGTATGCGCGCGATTGGGCAGGCGGAAGCGGCGTTGGAGCTGATGTGTCGGCGGTCGCTGTCCAAGGAAGCCTTTGGCAAGCCTCTGGCGCAGTTGGGTGCCAATTACGACATCATCGCGGAGTGCCGGATGGAGATCGAGATGGCGCGGCTGTTGTGCCTCAAGGCCGCATGGATGATGGATCAGGGCGATGCGCGGGCGGCGGCCCCCTGGATCAGCCAGATCAAGGTTGTTGCTCCGCGTGTGTCACTGAAAGTGATTGACGAAGCGGTGCAGATGCATGGTGGGCAGGGGATTTCCCAAGACACGCCGCTGGCCCATGCCTGGACCCATCAGCGAACCTTGCGCCTGGCCGATGGACCGGATGCGGTGCACCGGCGGCAAGTGGCGCGCGCCGAGTTGAAAAAGTACACTCAGCGACCGATGTAACGGAAACCGACGCGGTTTCCGGCCGGTTTCTGACGCAGAAACCGGGCCCGGACCGATCAGTCGCGCGCTGATTGGAAAGCGCGTCGCTTTCCAGCCGTTTTTCGCGTCGAAAAACGCTTGCATCGGTCGCGTCAAGCGCGGCTTACTGTATCTATGAAAGACCTTGCTGATCATAGCATGCCGTTGCGCCCGCCGGGCGACGTGATGCGTCTTGCGCGCATGGGGGCCATGATGCCCACGCGGCTCAGTTTTCTGCGTGTCTTGCTGCGCAGGTTGTGCGCCGAGCGGGCGCAAATCACGCGTCCTGTCTGGTCCATGACCGCCGCGGGACATGGTCACGCGGTCTACAGCCTTGATCTTAGTGGGCATACCTACTCGCTGGTGGCCATCTCGACCGACCTTCCTGCGGATCAGCGCAGCGACCGCGTGATCGCCACAGCCTGGGATGCGGCTTTTGTTCTATTTGATGGCGTTCCGAGCCCCGACGACATCGCCCGGATTGCCGAAAACGCACCCAGACAAGAGGCGGGTCGCTTCAGCCCTCGCGATCTGGTTCTCAGCCGTGCCAACAAATCCGTGCGCATGTGGAATGCCACCGTCGACGCCTTGCGCGCAGGAGGCCAACCCGACGCGACCATGATCCGCGACATCGGCTATCTGATGCGCACGACGGCCGTTTACGGCAACGGCAAATTCGGCATCGCCGACCGCCACGTTATTGCCGGCCGCCCGGGCCTTGATGGCCCTTTTGCCGCCGAGATGCTGACCGTCTACCTGATCCGTCATTTCACCCTCGATCTGGTACAGCATGTGGGGCAGGGGCGGCTTGAACCCGGGCTTGCCCGGCATTTGGGCATCGGGAATGCCACGGGTCTCGGGATGGCCCCGTTTCTGGTCAACCATCCGGTTTTGCTCAACAATTGGATGGTAGCGCGGGAGACCGCGTTGGGGCGCGTCAGATCCATCGAAAGGTTGACGGACCCAGAGCAGGCCCAATTCCACGCGCTCCATGTTCGGGCGGCCCGGCACCTGTCAGAGTGGCACGTGCCCGCACCCGATCACAATCAGGTCCTGCGCGACCTGGAAGCGGAGTGGCAGGCCTTTCAGCCCCATTTTGATGCGCTGGACGGACCGCACCCTTTGGAGAAATTGTGGCAGGCTGCCCAAGCCCAATCGGTTCCCTGCCAGGAACTGGTCGTCGCACTGATGCTGGAGCCCTTTGGTGACCTGATCGACGGGTTGGCCGAGTGTATGGGCGACCCGTTTGGCCCGCTGGCTGCGCCGTTCTGCGGCACCGACGCCTTGCGTCAGGCGATTGAGGCAGATTGGGCATGGGCCTTGACGGCGGATTACACACAGGCGGACGCCTGCCGCCGCTTTTGGTATGTGAGCGCGGCCAAGCTTGAACCGCGTTTGGGTGACCGCTTCGCCGAGCCGGGGGCGGAGTTGGAAACGCCGCTGGATATCGCCCGCCGTGTGGCTGCCCTTTACCGCGATTTACCTGCAGGTGATGGCCCGGTGTCTGATTTTCTCGCGCAATATCCTGATCACGCCTTGGCCGCGTTCCGTGTCTGTGTGTTGTCGCGCTATCCCTATGCCGATATCCGCGACAATCTGATCGCGGCGACGTGCAAGCCCATCGACATGCTCCGCTGCAAGCTCAGCTTTTTCGGGGCCACGAAATTTGATCCCAAGTCCGACCTCTGGACCCGGATCACGTTGGCCCAAGGCGCGCCGCTGGGCGATGAACTGACCCCTGAAAATGATGACTGGTGGTTGCCGGTGCTGGCCCATTGACCCATTCCTGGACCGAAGTGCAGGCGTTGGGCGTCAAGGCGGCAAGCGGTGCGGGTGTCCCTCCAGCACAGGCTTTGGCCTTTGGGGCGATGGTGGCGCGGCACCTCGCGGACGGGGGGGCAGAGACCCCGATTGCAGCCGCATTGCGCGCCCCTGACAGCATTGTTGCGCTGGCATTGCGAGTTGAAAAGGTGATTGAAGGGGCGTCAATGAATGCAAGTGCGGTGACTGTACGCGAGGCAGATGCTGGCGCGCGCGCCTTGCTGTTCAGCTGGCTCTCGGGACTGCCTTGTCAGACCGCTTTGACGCTGGCCGATGACACAATCATCGCCTCCCTGAACCTGGCGGCACCGAGTGATCGGTCCCGCCCGGATCGCGTGCCGCTTGGCCCGGAATTGCAGGAACAGATGCAGGAACTTGCCGCCAAAACCTATGTGCCTGACAGCGATGCATCGCGCAGTGCGGGCGCGGGTGCCGGGTTGATGGACCTCGACTGAGGGTCAGCCAAACGGGTCCTGCGGGTACACTACGCTGGCCATGTAAAGCCCTTGAGGAGGGCAAACCGGGCCGCAAGCTGCGCGGTCGCGGGCCTGCAGCGCCGTTTTCACATCCTGCGGTGCCCACGACCCCGCCCCGACCCGCTCCAGCGTGCCCACAAAGCTGCGCACCTGATTGTGCAGAAACGACCGCGCGCGGACGTCGAATTGCGCCTCTGGCCCGTTGGGCCCATCAACGGCGCGGATATCCAGCGTATTCAGTGTTTTGACGGGGCTTTCTGCCTGGCAGATGGTTGACCGGAACGTGGTAAAGTCATGCTTGCCGATCAAATGGGCAGCACCTGCGCGCATGGCGTCGATGTCGAGCGGGTTTTTGACTTGCCACACCAGCCCTTTGAGGTGGGTGGCAGGCGCTCGGCGCATCAGCAATCGAAACAGGTATCGCCGTTCCAGCGCGGTAAATCGTGCGTGCCAGTCATCGGCCACAAGCGCGCAATCGAGGATCGCAATCTGATCGTTGCGCAGATGGTAGTTCAGTGCTTCTGACAAGCGAAACGGGTCCCAATCGCGCGTCATGTCGCAGTGCGCCACTTGCCCCAGCCCGTGTACGCCGGCATCCGTCCGGCCTGCTGCAGCAATGGTGTGGTCACGCGGTTCCAACCGTGCCAGGGCCGCCTCGATCGTGCCTTGCACGGATCGGTGGTTTGTCTGGCGTTGCCAGCCGACAAAGCCCCCCCCGTGATATTCAACTTTGAGCGCATAACGTGGCATGGGCGTGCGATAGCGTCAAAAACCATAACAGGCAACGGCCCCCTTAATGGCGCTTGGGTCCGCTGCTTCTGTGTTCCAGGAAATCCCCGCCGAAAGCGCCCGCAGCGCCCAACCGTGCCGCCACCACTGGCGAAGCGCTGCGCTGCCGCCTATGTTGCCCTGCATAGCGTGAAGGAGAGTACCGCGTGGTTCTGACGACGATTGCCGACGGGGTGCTGGATTTGGCGCAAGGGGTCTATGACACCGGCGCGGGGTTGATTGGCACGCCGACGATCCGCTTGGGCGTCACGGGGCTGGCCCGCTCTGGCAAGACTGTGTTTATCACCTCACTGGTGGCCAATCTGCTGGATCGGGGGCGGATGCCGCATCTGTTGGCGGCGAATGAGGGGCGCATCACGGCGGCTTATTTGCAGCCGCAGCCAGATGACACCGTGCCTCGGTTCGATTACGAGACCCACATGGGTGCGCTGACTGGCACACCGCCGCAATGGCCCGACAGCACGCGCGCGGTCAGCGAATTGCGCGTGTCGCTGCGCATTAAGCCCAATGGGCTGTTGGCGGGGTTGCAAAGCCCGCGCACCGTGCATCTCGATATCATCGACTATCCGGGCGAGTGGCTTTTGGACCTGGGGTTGATGGATCAGAGTTACGACACTTGGTCTGCCTCTGCATTGGCCCGCGTGGAACAACGCGAAAGTGGCGCGGCCTACGGAGCGCTGGTGGCCGAAACCGATGGGGCAGAACAGCTGGATGAGGTTCGCGCTAAGGCGCTTGCTGCCACTTACACGGACTACCTGGCGCAGGCTCGGGTCGCGGGATTCTACGATTGCACCCCGGGCCGTTTCCTGTTGCCCGGTGATCTTGCGGGCTCGCCCGTTCTGACCTTTGCGCCCTTGCCCAAGGGCAAGGCCCCGCGCCGGTCCCTGCGCCGCGAGATGGTCCGCCGGTTCGAGGCCTATAAATCCCAGGTGGTCCGCCCGTTTTTTCGCGATCACTTTGCCCGCATTGACCGTCAGGTTGTGCTGGTCGATGCCCTCGGGGCCATACATTCCGGCCCGCCTGCGGTCGAGGATATGCGCAGCGCCATGACCGATATTCTGGCTGCCTTCCAGCCGGGGCAGAACGGCTTTCTGACGCAGTTGATCCGTGGCAAGCGGGTGGAAAAGATCCTCTTTGCCGCGACCAAGGCTGACCACTTGCATCACAGCCAACATGCCCGCCTGACCGCGATCATGGAGGCGCTGACCCGCGACGCGCGGGACCGGGCCCGTTTTGCGGGAGCCGAGACACAGGCGTTGGCGCTGGCCGCGCTGCGCGCCACGACCGAAGACACCGTGACCCATGACGCCGCGCCGCTGGATGTCGTGCGGGGAACCTTGCTCGATACCGGCAAGCGAGCCGCGTTTTATCCTGGCGCGCTGCCAGATGATCCGGGCCATATCCTGAACCCCGCGCAATCTGGGGCCGCGGCGTGGCTGGACGGGGATTATCAGGTGATGCGCTTTGCGCCAGCCCCCCTGACCCTGCGCCCGGGCGACGGGCCGCCCCATATCAGGATGGACCGCGCAGCGCAGTTTCTGATCGGGGACCGGTTGTGAGCCCGCCCGTTCTGCGCGCCGCGCGCAGCACGGATGCGGGGGCGGTGGGCGCGATCCTGTCAGCCTTCATCGACGATACTGCCTGGATGCCGCGCGTGTACACACGGGCCGAGGATCTGAGCTTTGCCGGTGATATGATCGACAGAGGCTGGGTGACGGTGGCCGAAGCAAACGCCCGCGTCGCAGGTTTTGCCGCGCGAGACGGGGCAGAGGTTCACGCGCTTTACCTCGCAGCCGGGGCCAGGCGTCAGGGCATCGGCTCTGCGCTTTTGCGCGCGATGCAGGCGCAGGTGGATGCGCTGAACCTGTGGACCTTTCAGGCCAATCGGGGGGCTCAGGCTTTTTATGCCGCCCATGGATTTGTGCCGGCCGAGACCACTGATGGTGCGGGCAATGACCAAGGATTGCCAGACCTGCGTATGACCTGGAAAAGGGAGGCCGCGTGATGGCCAAGGGGCCCGTTCTGATCGAGATCGAAGACAGCGATGCCGTGCCACAGGTGGCAGACGCGCCGCCTGTGCCCGATGGGCCAGTGGCGGTGCCCCAGGGGGCGGCGATGCAATCGGCGGCTCGTATCGCCGGGCGTAAACCGTCCCGGCTGTCGCAGCTTTTCTGGTCGCTGCTGGGTGCGATCCTGACCGCTGTGCTGAGCATGGCGGCATGGGATTTCGTCAATGGCTGGATTGTGCGGGCGCCCATTCTTGGCTGGGTTTTTGCCGGGCTGATGGGGGCCTTTGTGCTGGTCCTGCTGGTCGTGGCGCTGCGCGAATTGGCGGCGCTGCGCCGTCTGGCGCGGATCGACGGGTTGCGCCATGCAGCCTCGGACGCGTTGGAGCGGGATGATTTGGCCGCCGCGCGAGCGGTGACAGACAGGCTCGACAGCATGTATGCCGCCCGCCCCGAAACGCAGTGGGGTCGGACGCGACTGGCGGAATTGCGGGGCGATCAGATGGATGCAGCGGGCCTGTTGGCCCTGGCCGAGGTTGAGTTGATCACGCCGTTGGATCAGGCGGCGGAGCGCGAGGTCGAGGCCGCCGCCCGCCAGGTGGCGACGGTCACGGCCCTCGTACCATTGGCCCTGGCCGATGTGGTGGCGGCGTTGACCGCGAACCTGCGGATGATCCGTCGCATTGCCGAGGTTTACGGCGGGCGCGGCGGCGTTGTGGGGTCGTGGCGGTTGACGCGGGCGGTGATGACCCATCTTGTGGCCACAGGCGCAGTGGCCGTGGGCGACGATATGCTGGAGCCGATCCTGGGCGGTTCGATCCTTGGCAAATTGTCCCGCAGATTTGGCGAGGGGCTGGTCAACGGGGCGCTGACCGCGCGCGTGGGCGTGGCCGCGATGGAGGTCTGCCGTCCCTTGGCCTATGATCCCCAAAATCGCCCTCGTGCCCGGCGCCTGGTGAAACAGGCTTTGGGCGGGCTATTTCAAACACAACGCCTGGAAAATCGGGACTGAGACTATGGAAAGCTTTGCTGCTGACTTGAATACGATGGTGCGCACACCGTTGACGCCCGAACACGTGTCGGCCCTGCGCCGCGTCGGGACGGTGATTGATGTGGCCGCTGGCGAGTGGTTCCAAAAGGTTGGTGAACGTATTGATACTTTTCACTATTTGCTGGACGGGGAGACCGAGGCCGTGAATTCGGCCACTGGCAAACGCTATGGCAACGCGACCCTGAAGGCCGGGCAGTTTTTTGGCGAATTGGCGTTTTTGAACGGCGGACGCGCCTTTATGGGGGGGCGCGCGGTGCAGGATACCAAGCTGCTTTGTGTGCGCCGCGACGAGATGCTGAAGCTGATGTCGGACATGCCCGAAATGTCAGATATTATCATCACCGTTTATGCCGCGCGCCGTCGCCGGATGGTTGACCTCTCGGAAGGGGGGCTGACCCTGATTGGGGGCGAAGTGGACCGGGACGTGCGCCGTATTGCGAGCTTTGCTGCGCGCAATCGCATTCCGTTTCAGGAGGTCGAGATCGACTCTGAAGAGGGCGACGATCTGGCCGCTCAATGCCGCATTGATCGGGCCCATCCGGCGGTTGTCTTTGCCAAGCATCAGGTCATTGATCCGCCCACTCCGCGCGGCGTCGCCGAGGCCCTCGGCCTCGATATCGCGCTGCGCAAGGAAGACGTTTATGACGTGGCAATCGTGGGCGGTGGACCGGCTGGTGTTGCGGCCGGCGTTTATGCGGGGGCAGAGGGCCTGTGCGCCATCGTGCTGGAGGATCTGGCTATTGGTGGTCAGGCGGGCACATCCAGTCGGATCGAGAATTACATGGGCTTTCCCACCGGCATATCGGGCGGCGATCTGGTCGGCCGGGGCGAGGTGCAGGCGATGAAGTTTGGCACCCGCTTTGCCATGCCTGTGCGTGCGACGGAGTTGGAGCAATGTTCGAAAAAGCTCTTTCATATCAAATTGGACAGTGGCGATTGGGTCTCGGCCAAGGCGCTGATCGTGGCCACTGGCGTGCAGTATCGCCGCTTGCCCATTGAAGGGCTGGAGCGCCTGGAGGGCAGTGGAGTTTACTACGCAGCCACGGATGTCGAGGCGCGGTATTGCAAAGGCACAGAAGTGGCCATTGTGGGCGGTGGCAATTCCGCCGGTCAGGCGGCAATGTTCCTGGCACGGGGCGCCAAACATGTGCATGTGCTGGTGCGTGGCCAATCGCTCGCTTCGTCCATGTCGGATTACCTGTTGCAGCGCTTGGAGAGCCACCCCGGCATCACCATTCACACGCAAACCCAGGTCGCCGCCCTGAAAGGCGAAGATGTGCTGGAAGCGATCACCATCCGGGATCGCGCGTCCGGGATGGATTGGGAACTGAACACCAAGGCCTTGTTTGTCATGGTCGGTGCCGCCCCCAACACTGCGTGGTTGTCGGGCCTCGTCGATCTGGATCCCCGCGGTTTTGTGGTGACCGGCGTGGAAGAGGGTACCAGCAGCGCTTACGAGACGTCATGCCCTGGCATCTTTGCTGTAGGAGATGTGCGCGCGGGTTCGGTCAAGCGGGTGGCCAGCGCGGTGGGCGAGGGCTCGGTGGTGATGTCTGCGGTCTGGTCCCATATCAACGACTGATCCAAAGGACGCTTGCGCGACAGTATTCTATTTGCGTTGACACGCGGTCTTGGGGCGCTGCCCCAAACCCCGGAGTATTTTTGAAGAAGAGAAGACGGAGGGTTGCGCCCGGCACAACGGCGTGAAGTGGGTCTTGTGAGCCTTGTTTCTGCTGCCTATAAGACGCCCATGATGTGTTTGATCTGCATTCTGCGAATTATATCCCCGGCGCTCTGATCTTTATCCCTTGAGCTGCCGGGTCAAGGCGCTTGGACCAACGCGCCGCACCATGCCATTCCAAATCTGAACGACCGACAAAGGACGCCACCCATGTGCGCCGATACGCCTGAATACAAACACAGCCTGAATTTGCCCCGCACCGATTTCCCGATGCGCGCGGGCCTGCCCAAGCGCGAGCCCGAGTGGCTGGCCCGTTGGGAGAAGATCGGTATTTATGATCGCCTGCGCGACAAGGCGCTGGCCGCGGAGGGCCGGGCGCCCTTTACCCTGCATGACGGCCCGCCCTATGCCAACGGCCATCTGCATATCGGCCACGCCCTGAACAAGACCATCAAGGACATGATTGTCCGCTCTCACCAGATGATGGGTCGCGATGCCCGTTATATCCCTGGCTGGGACTGCCACGGTTTGCCCATCGAGTGGAAAATCGAGGAACAGTACCGCAAGAAGGGTCGTGACAAGGACCAGGTGCCGATCAACGAATTTCGTGCCGAGTGCCGGGATTTTGCCGCCGGTTGGGTCGATGTGCAGCGCGAGGAGTTCAAGCGGCTGGGCATCACTGGCAACTGGGATGAGCCCTATCTGACGATGGATTTCCATGCCGAGCGGGTGATTGCCGAAGAGTTCATGAAATTCCTGATGAACGGGACGCTTTATCAGGGCTCCAAGCCTGTAATGTGGTCGCCGGTGGAGCAGACCGCCCTGGCCGAGGCAGAGGTCGAATACCACGACAAGGACAGTTTTACGATCTGGGTGAAGTTCAATGTTGTGGGTACGGGCGATGCCACCCTCGACAGCGCGCAGGTCGTGATCTGGACCACAACCCCCTGGACCATGCCGTCAAACAAGGCTGTCGTTTATGGCCCCGACATTTCTTATGGCCTCTATGAGGTGATCGGCCGACCCGAAGAGTGCTGGGCGACTATCGGAGATCGCTATATCCTCGCGGATAACCTGGCCGCTGATGTGCTGGGGCGTGCCCGCCTGGACGAGACGATGTATCGCCGGTTGTGCGACATCAGCCAGGACGATCTGGCCAAAATTTCACTTTCCCACCCGCTGGCCGGTGCAGAAGGTGGCGAGGGCGAATGGGATGACATCCGTGACTTCCGTGCCGCTGACTTCGTCACCGACACCGAAGGCACAGGGTTCGTGCACTGCGCGCCGTCCCACGGGATGGAGGAGTACGAGCTTTACCGCGAACTGGGCATGCTCGAACAGGTCATCACCTACAACGTGAACCCCGACGGGCGCTTCCGCGACGACCTGCCGTTCTTTGGCGGCAAGGCGATCCTGAAACCCAACGGGAAAGAGGGCAACGCCAACGCCGCTGTTATCGACAAGCTGGCCGAAGTGGGCGGGCTGCTGGCGCGGGGCAAGATCAAGCACAGCTATCCGCATTCCTGGCGGTCCAAGGCGCCGGTGATCTACCGCAACACGCCGCAGTGGTTTGCCGCCATCGATAAGCCGGTGGGCGACGGGCAGGACACGCACGGCACCACGATCCGGCAGCGCGCGCTGACCGAGATCGACAACGTGAACTGGACACCGCAATCGGGCCGCAACCGCCTGCATTCGATGATGGAGGCGCGCCCCGACTGGGTGCTGTCGCGTCAGCGTGCCTGGGGCGTGCCGCTGACCTGCTTTACCAAGAAGGGCGCGCTGCCCACGGATGAAGATTTCCTGCTGCGCAACCCTCAGGTCAACCGCCGCATCACCTCGGCCTTCGAGGCGGAAGGGGCTGACGCATGGTATGACGAGGATGCTAAGCAGCGCTTCCTTGAAGGGATTGTGAACCCCGACGATTACGAACAGGTCACCGACATTCTGGACGTGTGGTTCGACAGTGGCTCCACCCACGCCTTTGTTCTGCGCGACCGTGCGGACGGGTCCGAAGATGGTGTGGCTGACGTTTATATGGAAGGCACCGACCAACACCGTGGCTGGTTCCATTCGTCGCTCTTGCAATCTGTGGGCACTACGGGGCGCGCGCCCTATCGCAATGTGGTGACCCATGGGATGACGCTGGACGAGAAGGGCTTCAAGATGTCGAAGTCCATCGGCAATACCATCGTACCCGACGAGGTGATCCGGCAATATGGGGCGGATATCCTGCGGCTTTGGGTGGCGCAGACGGATTATACCGCCGACCAGCGGATCGGGCCCGAGATCCTGAAGGGCGTGGCCGACAGCTATCGTCGGTTGCGCAACACGATGCGGTTCATGCTGGGGTCTCTGGCTGACTTTACGGAAGAGGACCGCACGGGCCCGACCGATATGCCGGAATTGGAACGTTGGGTCCTGCACCGTTTGGCGGAGTTGGATCAGGTCGTACGCGAGGGCTATGCGTCTTTTGACTTCCAGCGGGTGTTTTCGGCGGTGTTTACCTTTGCCACTGTGGACCTGTCGGCCTTCTATTTCGACATCCGCAAGGATGCGCTTTATTGCGACGGCGACACGCCGGAACGGCGGGCGGCGCGGACGGTGCTGGACCTGCTTTATCGCCGGCTGACGACATGGCTCGCGCCGATCCTGGTGTTCACCATGGAAGAGGTCTGGCTGGAGCGGAACCCGGGCGAGGACAGTTCGGTTCACCTGGTAGACATCCCCGAGACGCCTGCGGCGTGGCGCGATGCGGCCTTGGCAGCGAAGTGGGCGGGTATCCGTTCGGCGCGCCGTGCAGTGACAGCGGCGTTGGAAATCCAGCGGACGGACAAGGTGATCGGGGCCTCGTTGGAGGCTGCGCCGGTGGTGCATGTGGAGGACGCGGAGTTGGCGGCGACGCTTGGGGCGCTGCCCTTCGCCGATATCTGCATCACTTCGCAGATCAGTGTGACCAACGATCCTTGCCCGGCAGAAGCATTCCGGTTGCCCGAAGTGCCCGGCATTGGGGTCGTGTTTGAAAAGGCGGATGGCGAGAAATGCGCACGCTGCTGGAAGGTGTTGCCCGATGTGGGTCAGCACAGCCACGTCGGTGTCTGTGGTCGCTGTGACGCGGCGCTTGGGTGACACCGGCAATGGCGGATGACGCCTCCGCCTTATGGGGATCCGTTTGATCTCATCCCCGTAAGGCGTGGCCGTTGGTACGCCATGGACGGTCAGTAAAAGCTCTGTGGGTCGATATCGACAGCGAGCCGCAAGTCGCCTTTGAGCCTGAGTTGCCCGATCCACTGTGCGATGGCACCTTGCAGTGCCACGCCTTTGCCTGCCTTGACCAGCAGTCGCACCCGGTGCCGTCCTCTGATCCGTGCAATGGGTGCCGGGGCTGGGCCAAACACTTGCGCGCCGACCTGGGCCAAAGCGCGATTATTCCGCGCCAACATGTTGGCGGCGTCAAAAACTTGCGCGACGTCCGGCCCGCTCAGGATGATGCCAGCCATCCGCCCATAAGGCGGCACGCCTGCTTGTTCCCGTTCAGCTGCCTCGGCCCGCCAGAACCCTTCCTCGTCCCCCGCCAGAATGGCCCGAATTAAGGGGTGTTCGGGTTGATACGTCTGGAGCATGGCCGTGCCCGGTTTTTCCGCGCGGCCCGCACGCCCCGCCACTTGCCGCATCAGTTGGAAGGTGCGTTCGGCGGCCCGCAAGTCCGAGCCTTGCAGGCCCAGATCGGCATCAATCACCCCCACAAGGGTCAGGTTCGGGAAATTGTGCCCCTTGGCGACCAGTTGTGTGCCGATGATCACATCGGCTCCGCCTGCGGCGATCCCCTCGATCTCGGCCTTGAGCGCACGGGCAGAGCCGTACATGTCCGAACTCAGCACCGCTACGCGAGCCTCCGGGAATAGTTTCACGGCCTCTTCACCCAGTCGCTCGACGCCTGGGCCCACCGGAGCCATCCGCCCTTCGGCATCACAGGAGGGACACTTTTCTGGCATCGGCTTCGTCTCGCCGCATTGGTGGCACATCAGGCGTTTGAGGAAGCGGTGTTCGACCATGCGGGCATCACATTGGTCGCAGCCCACCTGGTGCCCGCAGGCGCGGCAGAGCGTGATCGGGGCATATCCCCGCCGGTTCAAAAACAGCATGGCTTGTTCGCCTGCTGCCAGCCGCACATCCACCGCCCGTTTCAACGCATCTGACACCCAGCGGTCGGACGGCAGCTTTTCACTCCGCATATCAATGGTTTGCATGGTGGGCATGACCGCAGGTCCAAAACGTGCCTCAAGATCCACGCGGCTGTATTTGCCGCTTTGTGCGTTGGCCCAGCTTTCCAACGATGGGGTGGCCGAGGCCAGGATGACTTGCGCCCCCACCAGCGAAGCGCGCAGCACGGCCATGTCGCGCGCGTTGTAAAGCACGCCATCCTCTTGCTTGTAAGACGTGTCGTGTTCCTCATCGACGACGATCAACCCGAGGTTCTGATAGGGGAGAAACAGGGCCGAGCGCGCGCCAATCACCAGTTGTGCCTGCCCCTGGCCGACCATGCGCCAGATCCGCCGACGTTCCGTCATCGTCGCGCCAGAATGCCATTCGGCAGGGCGCGCGCCAAAGCGTTCTTCGACCCGTTTGAGGAACTCGGCGGTCAAGGCGATCTCGGGCAACAGCACCAGCGCCTGACGGCCTGCGCGCAAGGCGGCGGCGACGGCCTCAAGATAGACTTCGGTTTTGCCCGATCCGGTCACGCCGCGCAGCAACGTTGTACCATAGTCCCCCGCCTTGACTGCGGCGCTGATCTGGCTCGCCGCGGTGGCCTGGTCGGGCGTGAGGTCTTTGCTGGGGCGTTCGGGGTCCATGTGAGGGAAGGGCAGGTCGCGTGGGCTGTCTTCTTCGGCCACGGCCTCTAGGGCGACAAGCCCCTTGATGACCGAAGACGTGACGCCCGAAAGCTCGGCCAGTTCCTTCAATGTGAACGACAAATCCCCGTAATCGCTGAGAAACTCCAGAACCCGGCGACGCGCGTCGGTCATCCTGTCGGGATCAGATGTGCCTCGCCGGTAAATCTTGCGCATCGACGGCGGGTCGCCCAGACCCGGCGCGCGGGTGGCCAGCCGCAGCATTGCGGGCATGGGCGTGAGGGTATAGGCGGCCGCCTTGGTCAGGAAATCACGCATTTCCTGGCGCATGGGTGCCGCGTCCAGCACCCGAATGACGGACCGGATCTTGGCATAGTCATAATCGCCCTTGCCCGGCCCCCAAACAACGCCAATGACTTTGCGCGGACCCAGGGGCACTTCGACAAAGGCGCCAAGGTGACAGCCCCCCTCGGGCGCTTTGTAATCCAGCGCACGGTCCAGCGGTTGCGTGGTCAAAACGGCCACAAGCGCGCCTTCGTCAAAGAAGGATTGCGTCATGTTAGCGCCAACATATGAGGGGTTTAAGCATCACCCCGCATGAGGTAAACGCTGATCAAGCAAACGCCAAGCCATCAAGAGGACCCGTGCATGAAATTCTTTGTTGATACCGCCGAGATTGACGCCATTGCCGAACTGAACGACCTGGGGATGGTCGATGGGGTCACTACAAACCCGTCGCTGATCCTGAAATCCGGTCGCGACATCATGGAAGTGACCAAGGAAATCTGTGATCTGGTTGACGGTCCGGTCAGCGCAGAGGTTGTCGCTCTTGAGTCAGATGCCATGATCGCCGAAGGGCGCGAATTAGCCAAGATTGCCGACAACATCACCATCAAGCTGCCCCTGACCTGGGACGGCCTGAAGGCTTGCAAGGTTCTCTCGGGCGAGGGGCGCATGGTCAACGTGACCTTGTGCTTCTCGGCCAATCAGGCGCTTTTGGCGGCCAAGGCGGGGGCGTCGTTCATCTCGCCCTTTATCGGACGGCTGGACGATATCCACATCGACGGCATGGACCTGATCGAGGACATCCGCACCATTTACGACAATTACGGGTTCGAGACGGAGATTCTGGCCGCCTCTATCCGCAGTGTCGGCCACATCCAGCAATGCGCCATGATCGGTGCCGACGTGATCACCGCGCCACCAGAGGTCATCAAAAAGCTGGCAGGTCACCCACTGACCAATGCAGGCCTCGAACAATTTATGAAGGATTGGGCCAAGACGGGCCAGAAGATCCTGTAAATTCAGGCGCTTCCAGCCCGTCTTAGCATCACCCGCAAGGCTTCGGGCCCGAGAGGGAAAATCGAGGGCGCCGGTCCGTGAGTGGTTGCTTGGGGTGTCTGTGTCATGACGCTGATATGACAGCACGGCGCGTGCCCTTCACGGGGAGAAGGTTGCGCGCCTTCCCCCTTGGCTGACGCGGGGCTGCAACACCGATCAGAACCGCGCAGTTTTATCGAAGTTCGGGGCAGATTTTGCTCTGCCCCCATGCTATAGACCCTCAAAATAAAATTTGAGTACGGTATGAGCAGCCAACCCAAGATTGAAGACGCCCTGCGCGAGGCGATTATCTCGCGTCCTGATGTGATTCTGGACGACAAGGATTTGATGCATGCCCTGATTGCCGCGAATGAGCGTGCGATGGGCGGCAATATTGTCGATTTGCGTGGCCTCGCGATGGAACGGCTTGAGGCGCGCCTTGATCGCCTTGAGGACACCCACCGTTCCGTCATCGCGGCGGCCTATGAAAACCTTGCAGGCACCAACCAGATTCACCGCGCTATCCTACGGATGCTGGACCCGCTGGAGTTTGAGCCTTTCCTGCGCGATCTCGGCGGTGAAGTGGCTGAAATCCTCCGGGTTTATGCGGTCAAACTGGTGCTGGAGTCGGTCCAGAACGACAATGACCCCGCCGTTCAGCGTCTTGGCGATGTGCTAAGCGTGGCAGAGCCCGGTTTTATCGACAATTACCTGACTTATGGGCGTGGTGGCACAGTTCGTCAGGTGACCCTTCGCCAGGTTCAGGATGCCGACGACGTCATCTATGGCGACAAAAGCGATTGGGTCCGTTCCGAGGCGTGCCTGAAGCTCGACTTTGGCGATGGCCGTCTGCCCGGCCTTTTGGTGTTGGGCGCGGATGATCCGCATATGTTTGGCCCGCAACAAGGCACCGATTTGCTTGCCTTTTTCACCGGTGTGTTTGAGCGGGCCATGCGCCGCTGGCTGGGATGAGCCTGATCTCGCCCGCCGCTCGGGATGCGCTAGAAAGCTTTCTGGCGCACCAACGCAGCATTCAGGGCGCGGCGGAAAACACGATCACCGCCTATACAGGTGATATCACTGAATTTCTGAGTTTCATGACGGTGCATTCGGGTCAGTCCCAAGGCCTGGGCGCTTTGGCGCGGATCACCACGCAGGACATGCGCGCCTGGATGGCCCGCACACGCTCGGGCGAGGTCGGGCCGCGGTCACTGGCCCGCAAACTGTCGGCAGTGAAGGCATTCTACAAATGGCTTGCTGCGCGAGAGGGGTTCGAACCCACAGCAGTCTTGTCCACCCGTGCGCCGAAATTCACCAAGAAACTGCCGCGCCCCTTGGCCGTTGATGCCGCCCAGAGTCTGTTGGACATTGCGTCATTGCAATCAGACAAACCTTGGGTCGGTGCGCGCGACACCGCCGTGCTGACGCTGCTTTGGGGGTGCGGGCTGCGGATTTCGGAGGCGTTGGGGCTGACGGCCGCTGACGCGCCCTTGCCAACCGTGCTGCGCATCACCGGCAAAGGGGGCAAGGAACGGATCGTGCCAGTGCTGGACGCGGCGCGCGATGCGGTGGACGCTTATGTGGCCGCAAGCCCCTTTGATCTGCCGGATGCTGGGCCGTTGTTTCGCGGGGTGCGCGGTGGCGCCTTGGGCCCGGGGGCGATCCAGAAAACCATGGCGCGCGCCCGGATGCAGCTGGGCCTGCCCGCTAGTGCCACACCGCATGCGATGCGTCACAGCTTTGCCACGCATCTGCTGAACGCGGGCGGCGATCTGCGCTCGATTCAGGAGTTGCTGGGCCACGCGTCGCTGTCCACGACGCAGGCCTATACGGCGGTGGATACTGCGCGGCTGATGGACGTCTATGCGCGGGCGCATCCCAAGGCCTGATCCCTCACACAAACGTGCGCAAATGGTGATCACAACGTGATTACGATCCATGCAAGGTTCGGTGCGCGGCATACCGTCGCATACAGTACACCAAGCCCGAAGGGGGACATCCCATGTTTCGCAAATTTGCAATTGCCGCTGCGTTGACCTGTGTCGCGGGGGCTGCGAGCGCGCAGGACTGCGCCGCCATCGCTGTAGAAGACGCCTTTGACCTCGACCCGGCTGCAATTGATGCACTCTATGAGTGTCTAGAGGAAAAGATGGCCGCCGGTTACGCCAAGGAGGGGGACCCGATCGGGTCGGAGTTCCGAAGCTGGGCCGTCACGGCTACAGCGCCCGGTGTGGCGGGCGTGCATGGCAACCGCCTCTTGATGACCTTTGCCAATGACATCGCCGCCGAACAGTACCTGAAGTTCGAAGAAGAAGGCGTTGAAATGCCTATCGGTTCGGTGTTGGCCAAGGAATCCATCAGCCTCTCGATCAAGAAACAAAAAGCGCGCCCCGGCCCCTTGTTCATCATGACCAAAGTCGGCGTGGATGCGGCGCCTGAGGCGGATGGCTGGCTCTATTCCGGTCTGCAACCCAATGGCAAGGTGATGAAGGTCAAGCAATCCTTTTGCCACGATTGCCATGCCGCTTGGGAAGATCAGGACGCTTTGGCCTACCCACTTGAAGAGCTGCGCGTAAGTCAATGATACCATTGATCCTTTAAAGCGATAAGTAAACCGTGCCGCATGCCCGGCACGGTTTTACGTTTGCATCGCGTCGCGACTTGCAGCATGACAAGCGGATGACTGCGAAAACCCGTGCTTTATCTGTTCATTTGCTCACTGCGTCCGGGGCCGTTTTCGCCATGCTGGCCATGCTGGCGGCGGTCGATGCCAAGTGGGACCTGATGTTTTTGTGGCTCGTCGTGGCCTTTTTTGTGGACGGCATCGACGGGCCCTTGGCGCGCAAATATGATGTCAAAACCAACGCGCCCGAATTTGACGGCGTCCTTCTCGACCTGATCATCGACTACCTGACTTATGTGTTTATCCCGGCCTTTGCGCTTTTCAAATCCGGGCTCATGGACGGATGGACGGGATGGGTGGCAATTATCCTGATCACCTTTGCGTCCGCCATGTATTTTGCCGACAACCGCATGAAGACAAAGGATAATTCATTCAGCGGCTTTCCTGGATGCTGGAACATGCTTGTGCTGGTGATCTTTGCGCTGCACCCAAGTTTTTGGGTATGTCTGGCCATGGTGACGACACTGGCCATTGCGATGTTTCTGCCGGTCAAATTCATCCACCCGGTGCGTACGGAGCGTTGGCGGATGGTCAGCCTGCCGATGGCGCTGGCGTGGACATTCTTTGCAGGCTGGGCGGCCTGGGTCGATTTTTATCCCGACAGCTGGGCGCATTGGGGGCTGATTGTGACATCGGTCTATCTGGTCTTTGCGGGGATGGTGCAGCAGTTGATCCCGCAACGCGACTGAGGCAGCGCACGCTGTGTTAACGCAGGCCCATCGCCGCAGGACAGCCAGACCAGTGTGATCAGAACTGAGCAGTTTGGCCGCTGGAATGTACGTTTTCGCCCCCTCGGCTCAGGCGGTTTCAGACGGGTCACACTTAAAACGTACAGTTTGCCCGGCCTTTCGTACGTTTTGCGCAGCACCCCGGAGAATCGGGGTTAACGCCACCGCATTTCACCCGAAAATAAACTAAGGTCCGGACAGCACGCACCGACCTGGTCCCTGCAAGACCGTCAGATCAGGAACCCGCCAGCGCCTTCATGTTTGAGCAAGGCCACCTTGGTTTCAACCCCGCCTGCGCCCGAAAACCCGGTCAAACCTTTTGCCCCCATGACCCGGTGACAGGGGATGATGATCGGGATTGGATTGCCGCCGCAGGCCTGCCCAATGGCTTGCGCGGGCACGCCCAGATCGCGAGCAATGTCGCCATAGGTCACCGTATAGCCAAAGGGGATCGCGGACATGGCGGCACAGACATCGCGCTGCAACGCCGATCCGCGCACCGACAATGGCAGATCAAACCCCATCCGCGTGCCCGCGTCATATTCGGCCAATTGCGCGGCCGCCGCATCCAGCACATCCGACCGGTCGGCACAGCCCGATGTACCCCAGGACAGGCGAATGATCGCGCCGTCATCCTCGGTCAGGATCAGTGCGCCAAATTGAGTTTGAACATCACGTTGCAGCATGAGGCGAGTATCGCGGAGAGGGCCCGGACGACACAACCCGAATCCTGACACAATCCCCGCTTCATTGTTTCAAAAATACTCATTCAAAAAGCCGGGCAAACACGCATCGCCACCCATATGCGCATCACCGCACGAAACAGCCTCTCGCCCGCCCAGCAAAAAAGGCGTAAGGCGGTTTTATGGCCCGCCTTGTCCCCCTGTCTGACGCGCACACGCTGCCCTTTTGG
Source organism: uncultured Tateyamaria sp. (assembly GCF_947503705.1). Classification (GTDB taxonomy): domain Bacteria; phylum Pseudomonadota; class Alphaproteobacteria; order Rhodobacterales; family Rhodobacteraceae; genus Tateyamaria. The sequence goes on from NZ_CANNES010000003.1 coordinate 278,267, forward strand.
CGGCGGCCGACGTCCCTGCTGTTTCTGATGGCCTTTGCCATGCCAATCGGATTTTCCGTCTGGCTGGCGCTGCTCAACAACTTTGTGGTGGAGGCGGCGGACTTCGACGGGGCCGATATTGGTCTGTTGCATGCGATCCGCGAGATCCCCGGCTTTTTGGCTGTGGGGGTGATCCTAGTCATCATGTTCATGCGCGAGCAGGTGTTGGGCTTGTCCTCGCTTGTCCTGCTGGGTGTGACCACGGCGATGACGGCGCAGTTTCCGCAGCTTCAGGGCATCCTGATCCTGACCTTTCTCAGTTCGGTCGGCTTTCACTATTACGAGACGGTGAACCAATCGCTGCAACTGCAATGGTTGCCCAAGGATCGCGCGCCGCAGACGTTGGGATGGCTGATGGCGGCGGGGTCTGTTGCGACGTTCCTTGTCTATTTCGTGATCATGATCCTGTGGGAGCCTTTGGGCCTGACCTACAACACCGTTTATATGGTGGGTGGCGGTCTGACGGCGGCCATCGCGCTGTTTGCCATGTTCGCTTATCCGCAGTTCGAGGCCCCGCATCCGCAGCTGAAAAAGATGATCCTGCGCCGTCGCTATTGGCTGTATTATGCGCTGCAATTCATGTCGGGCGCTCGGCGGCAGATCTTTATGGTTTTTGCGGGCTTTATGATGGTCGAGAAATTCGGCTTTGAAGTGCACGAGCTGACCGCCCTGTATCTGATCAACCTGATGGTCAATATCATCGTGGCCCCGCTTCTGGGCAAGATCGTCGCGGTGTATGGCGAACGCAAGGCGTTGGTTTTTGAATATAGCGGTCTGGTGATCGTGTTCCTGTCTTATGGCGGGGTCTATTTCCTGGGCTGGGGCCTGTTCATTGCCTCTGCTCTTTATGTGATCGATCACATCTTTTTCGGGCTGGCCCTCGCGCTGAAAACTTATTTTCAGAAGATCGCTGATCCCGGCGATATCGCGCCCACGGCGGCGGTCGCCTTTACCATCAACCATATTGCGGCTGTGGGCCTGCCCGTGCCCTTGGGCCTGCTGTGGCTGGCCTCGCCCGGTTCGGTATTTTTGCTGGCGGCGGGCATGGCCGCGACGTCGCTGATGCTGGCGCTGTTGATCCCGCGCCATCCGGTGCCGGGATACGAGACCCGTCTGGTGCGCCCCGCACCTGCCCCAGCCGAATAGGATGGCAGAGGGGCGATTTCTGAGCGGCTCCACCATGGGCCATGTGGTGCGCATGACGGCCACGGGCGCCTTTGGCATTACCTTTGTTTTTCTGGTAGATGCGGCGAACCTGCTGTGGATTTCGCAATTGGGAGAGCCGCAACTGGTCGCGGCCATCGGCTTTGCCTATGCCATCCAGTTCTTTTCTGTCTCGTCCGGCGTGGGTTTGATGATCGCCAGCACCGCCCTTGTGTCGCGCCGCATCGGCGAAGGGGACCGGGCGGCGGCGCGGGCCCAGGCGGGGGCGTCGGCGGCCACGGCCACCGCAATCCAGGCGGCCCTTGCCTTGATCGTGATCCTGTTGCGCCACGAACTGGTCCGCATGGCCGGGGCCACGGGCGAAACGGCGGTTCTGGCGGCGCGCTATTTGTTGTGGACCATGCCGTCGCTGGTGCCCATGGCCGTGGCATTGACCGTGTCGGCGACCTTGCGCGCCGAAGGTCTGGGCGCCAAGGCGATGTATGTGACGCTGTTTTCCGGTGCGTTCCTCATGGTCGTGGACCCGATCTTGATCGTTTATCTGGGCCTTGGTCTGGACGGGGCGGCCCTTGGGCTGATCCTCTTTCGCTTTTGTCTGATGGGCTTGGCCCTGTTTTTTGCGGTCTACCAGCATGATCTGGTGGCCCGGCCCACCTGGGCCTCGGTCAAGGCGAACTGGACGCCCTATATGGCTGTGGCCGTGCCGGGGATCGCCACGCAGATGGCCACCCCTGCGGGCAACTATTTCCTGACCATCGTGATGGCCCCTTTTGGGGACGATGCGGTGGCGGCCTGGGCCGTGGTGGGCCGCCTAACGGTTTTGGCCTTTGGCGGCATCTTTGCGCTGTCGGCATCCATCGGGGGCATTTTTGGCCAGAACTTTGGCGCAGGGCATTATGACCGGGTGCGCAGTACGTATCGCGACGCCCTGATCTTTTGCCTGATCTATACGCTGGTGACCTGGGCGCTGTTGGTGGCGGTCACGCCGCTGATCATCGACGCCTTTGGTCTGACGGGGCAGGGGGCAGGGGTCTTGCACGCCTTCACATACGTGGGCGTGGGCGGCTTTGTCTTTGTGGGGGCGCTCTTTGTGTCCAACTCTGCCTTCAACAATCTGGGCAAACCAAGCCGGTCCACCTTGCTCAACTGGCTCAAGGACGGGGCGCTGAGTTGGCCTGCTGCCGCCCTTTTGGCCGTGCCTTTTGGGGCGGCGGGCGTGATTTATGGCCAGGCTGTGGCCGGTGTGATCATGGGCGGGGTTGCGGCGGTCTGGGGCTGGCACTATGTGGCGCGCCTGGGACCGGACAGCAAAGTGACACCCGCACCCCCGCGCCCCTGGCCCAACATCGACAGATACCGGAGACGATAATGCCCACATGGACCGCCCTGACGACCTTGACCGGCAAAGCCGCCGCGACCGCCCTGGGCGACGCATTGGAGCGGATGGCGCCTGAGCCCACTGGTGTGGGCGTGTTCGAGGTCGAGGACGGATCGGGCCTGTGGGAAGTGGGCGCCTATTTCACCGAAAGCCCTGACGAGACGGCCCTGCTGATCCTGTCCACGGCGATGGGAGCCAAGCCCTTTACATTATCCGAGTTGCCTGAAACCGATTGGGTTGCCCATGTGCGCCGCGAATTGTCCCCCGTCGAGGCGGGCCGCTTTTTTGTCTATGGCAGCCACGATGCGGACAAGGTGCCCGAGGATAAAATTGCCCTGCTGATCGAGGCGGCAATGGCCTTTGGCACCGGGCACCACGGCACGACCCTGGGCTGTTTGCAGGCACTGGACCGATTGGCCGAACAGGGGTTTCATGGCAAGCGGGTCGTCGATATCGGGTGTGGCACGGCGGTACTGGCGATGGCGGCTGCGGCCATCTGGCCCGAAAAGGCGCTGGCCAGCGATATCGACATTCAGGCGGTTGAGGTGGCCGAAGCCAACCTGCGCGCCAACGACATGCAAGGCCGGGTGCGCGTGGTCGAGGCGGCCGGATTTGACCATCCGGAGCTGGCCGGACCCTTTGATCTGATCTTTGCCAACATTTTGAAAGGTCCCCTTGTGGCGCTGGCACCGGATCTGACGGCGCGGCTGGATGCCGGGGGCTATGCGATTCTCTCGGGCATTCTGAACGAACAGGCCGATGATGTGATCGCGGTTTATGCACAAGCTGGAAACAGTCTGGTGCATCGGGGCGAGATTGGTGAATGGACCACCCTCACGCTCCAGAAAACGCCGTAATTAACCACGGTTTTTAAGGGCATTTGAACGGTTTGCCCAGATTTTGCCACAATTGGAGCGCACATTCAGCCTATCGAACGGTGGGGGCCTGTTTCGAAGTTAACGAGGCTGCCATGGTTGAGACTGAAGCTCACTTTCAAAAGCGCCTTTCGACGTTGGGCCGCAAACATGCGGCTATGGCGAAGGGCTATGACATGCAAATGCGCCGCGACGGTTTGGTCGTGGTCAAGGCCAAGCGCGGCGGCGCCGGCCGGTTCTTCCCCCTCAAGGGTTTGGTATTGTTGGTTCTGGGGTTCTTTGTGTTCAAGGGCTTCATGCTCGCCTCGCTGGGCGACATCACTTATAACGAACGGGTCGCAAAACTGAACCAGGGCACGTCTCTGGAACAGGTGGGCGCGCAGGTGATGGCGATTGATCCGGCCACGGCGTTTCTGGCAGGCATTATCGCGCCGGTGATCCGCTAAACGACATGCCGGAACGGGTGGGCTGCTGCTGGCCCGTTTTTTCCGCCCTTTCAGACATGAAAAAGCCGCGGACCCGTCTTGGGTCACGCGGCTTTGCCTTTGCAGGCCTGTCCGACGGGGAGGGCGTCAGACGTTCAGCGGCCGTTTGCCACGTCGTCGATGTCGCCACGGACCAGACCGATATCGTCCAGCTCGCGGTCGGTCAGACCGGACAGTGTGTTGCGGGTCACGCGGGCGTCGTTCCAGGCCACGAATGTCGCGATCATGGCGGTGAAGAATCCGGTGATTTGGCCTGCAACGGGGGCAGCGCCATAAGTAGAGCGGGTGGTGTCGAAAGCAGCCATTGCAGCAGTCCTTTTATCTAGTGTCAGTGCCGAACCATTCGGCCTTGTGCTGCGCATTTAGGCAGAGTGAGAACATCCGACAAGTCGTGAAATTTCATACGTGCCATGCGTTTTTTGCATGACGTCTTTTTTTGGTTAACCCACCGTAACATAATGCAAAATCCCGTGTCTTTGCGCGTCGGTTTTCGACATGCAGATGGCGAATTTGACCCTTCTTTGCAGGCCCTTGTCGCAACTGGAACGGCCGATGTCGAAAATGGCTGGTGACTGTTAACCCTTGGCGGATGTTCGCCTTTCGTGCTACTGCGTTAAAAAAGCCACCAAAAGGGCTTGAACGGGCACAGGGCGGGCAAGTGACATGCGTATTTTGGGAATTGATCCGGGCTTGCGCCACATGGGGTGGGGTGTCATCGACGCCGATGGCCCCCGGTTGCGCCATGTGGCCAATGGTGTTTGCCACTCGACGGGCGATGATTTGCCGCTGCGCCTGCTGAGCCTGTTTGAACAACTGACATCCGTCATCATCGCCCATGCGCCCGATGCCTCGGCGATTGAGCAGACCTTTGTGAACAAAGACGGGGCCGGGACACTGAAGCTGGGCCAGGCCCGCGGGGTCGCCATGCTGGCACTGGCCCGCGCGGGGTTGAGCGTAGGCGAATACGCCCCGAATGCCGTCAAGAAAACGGTTGTGGGCGTGGGTCATGCGGACAAGCGACAGGTGGCGCATATGGTCCGCGTACAGTTACCGGGTGTGCAATTGCTGGGGCCTGACGCGGCGGACGCGTTGGCCATTGCCATCTGTCATTCCCATCAGGCGGGCGGGGCGCTGGCCGCTGCCGTGGCAAAGGTGCGCGCATGATTGGCAAGATCACGGGCCGTATTGATTACCGCGCCACCGATCACGTTTTGATCGATGTGCGCGGCGTTGGTTATATTGTTTATTGTTCCGAGCGCACGATGGCGTCCTTGCCCGGTGTCGGTCAGGTTTGTGCGTTGTTTACCGACCTGGTGGTACGTGAGGATCTGTTGCAGCTTTTTGGGTTTCCCACTTTGGCTGAAAAGGAATGGCACCGTTTGCTCACCTCTGTGCAGGGCGTCGGGGCCAAGGCGTCGCTGGCCATTCTGGGCACGCTTGGCACTGATGGGGTGAGCCGTGCGATTGCCTTGGGCGATTGGAATGCCGTCAAGGCGGCCAAGGGCATCGGCCCCAAGATTGCGCAGCGTGTCGTGCTGGACCTGAAGGACAAGGCCCCGTCGGTGATGGCAATGGGCGGTACGGTGGCCCAAGCGATGGGCGATGCCGAGGCAGAGGTGATCGAGCCGGTTGTTGTGACGGCGGCGCCCGCCTCAACTGCGCAGGCGGATGCGCTGTCGGCCCTGGGCAATCTGGGCTATGGCCCGTCTGATGCGGCGGCTGCCGTGGCGCAGGCCGCCGGTGAGGCCCCGGATGCGGATACGCCTGCGCTGATCCGCGCAGCATTGAAACTGTTGGCCCCCAAGGGCTAGGGATAGCGCACAACGCGTGCGCCTTACGAGGGAAAGTGAATGTCTGACGCCCCTGATCCCACAATGCGCCCGGCCCCCTTGCCCGAGGATCATGACCGCGCCTTGCGCCCTCAGACCCTCGAGGATTTCGTAGGTCAGGCCGAGGCCCGCGCGAACCTGCGTGTCTTTATTCAATCTGCCCGCCAACGTGGCGAGGCGATGGATCACACTCTGTTTCACGGCCCCCCCGGTCTGGGCAAGACCACCCTGGCCCAGATCATGGCCCGCGAGTTGGGCGTGAATTTCCGCATGACCTCGGGCCCGGTTCTGGCCCGTGCGGGTGACCTGGCCGCGATCCTGACCAATCTGGAGGCCCGCGATGTCCTTTTTATCGATGAAATCCATCGCCTGAACCCTGTGGTTGAAGAGGTGCTTTATCCCGCTTTGGAGGATTTCGAGCTGGATCTGGTCATTGGCGAGGGCCCGGCCGCCCGGACCGTGCGCATCGAATTGCAGCCCTTTACCCTTGTTGGTGCCACGACCCGGATGGGGTTGTTGACCACGCCCCTGCGTGACCGCTTTGGTATTCCGACGCGGTTGCAGTTTTATACTGAGGATGAACTGTTCACCATCGTGGAGCGTAATGCCCGCAAGCTCGGCGCCCCTGCGGACGAAGGCGGCGCGCGCGAGATTGCCCGCCGTGCGCGCGGCACGCCCCGGATTGCGGGTCGGTTGCTGCGCCGGGTTGTGGATTTTGCCATTGTCGATGGCGATGGCCGGGTGACGCAGGAACTGGCGGACAGTGCGTTGACCCGGTTGGGTGTGGACCATCTGGGGCTGGACGGGGCGGATCGCCGCTATCTTGGCCTGATGGCCGAGCATTATGGTGGCGGGCCGGTTGGCGTCGAGACGCTGTCGGCCGCCTTGTCCGAAAGCCGCGATGCGTTGGAAGAGGTGATCGAGCCGTACCTTTTGCAGCAGGGGCTGATCCAGCGCACTCCAAGGGGCCGGATGCTGGCGCCCCGGGCCTGGCGGCATCTGGGTCTGGATGCGCCACGTGTTGCGGGCGATTTGTTTGAGTGAATCTATGGTTTGCGCCTGCGGCGGGCGTTGGCGGGGGGCCAGCCCCCCACACCCCCCGGAGTATTTTTGAAGAAAAGAAGATGTGGAATTAGGGCGGATGACGGCTGATGAGATCGAGGCGCTGTTTCGGCGCGAGAGCGGGGATTATACCTTTGCCCGCTGGGGGCGCCCTTTGGCGCCGGTGGTGTTTGGGGTGCAAGAGCAGACCCTGGGCACTGTGAAAGGCGCCATTGAGGCGGTGTGCCAATTGGCCGGGCACGAGATGGCCGAGACGGACCCGGAGCTTGGCGCAAATTTCATGTGGTTTTTCTTTGATGATTGGGCGGAGTTGCCGCAGGTGCCGGGCCTGGATCGTTTGGTGCCTGACCTGGAGCCTTTGGTGGCACGCTTGGAAGCCGCGGAGGCGAACCAGTACCGCGTCTTTCGCTTTGACCCGGCGGGGGCCATTCAGGCCTGTTTCGTGTTTCTGCGCATGGACCGGCATTTGAGCGCAGTTCCCGCCGAGACGCTTGCCTTGTCACAGGTTGTCCAGTCGATGCTGCTTTGGTCTGATCTGGCGTTTCGCGATCGCTCGCCCTTGGCCGTGGCCGGAGAGACGACGGTTTTGCGTCCCGATATCGCGGCCCTGATCCGCGCCGCTTATGATCCGGTGATGCCTGTCGCGGCGGATGATGCCAGTCACGCGCTGCGCCTGTCGGCGCGGATGATGCGTGCCAGCTGAGTCGCGCGGCATCCGCTGGGCCGCAATTGACCCTGCGCGCATTTGGTCTGGTTTTACGCACTGGTTTCCACCGCCGCCGGCCCGGGTTCTGGACGTGGGCGCGGGGACGGGGCGGGATGCGGCGTGGTTTGCAAGCCTTGGATATGATGTGGATTGTGTTGAACCCGACCGGTCCCTGTGGCCCGATGGAGCCGCATGGGGGCAGGGCGCATTGCCTGATCTGGAAGGTGTTACCGGCCCCTATGACCTGATCACAATCTGTGCGGTCTGGCATTTGGTGCCTGAACCCGCCTGGCGGGCCGCCTTTGCGCGCTTGGGGCATTTGGCATCATCCGAGGGGCGGTTGATCCTGTCCCTGCGCTGCCCGCCGATCAGGGATGCGGGTCAGGTCATTGCCACCGCTGCAGCCGCAGGCTGGCATCCGGCCCATCACCAGCGCCGCGCGTCGGTTCAGCCGGGCAACCGCGACGCGGGTGTCATGTGGGATTGGTGCGTCTTTAGCCGGGTTGCACAAGGCCACGGGCCGCGTAAATTGGCCGTGACCTGATCAAGGAGGCCCGCGCCATGGCCCATCGCTTTCCCATCACCGTCTTTTACGAAGACACCGACATGGCGGGCATTGTCTATTACGCCAATTACCTGCGCTATATCGAGCGCGCCCGCTCTACCATCGTGGAAGAGATGGGGGTGGACCAAAACGCCATGCGCGCAAATGGCATCGTCTTTGCCATCACCCGGGTCGAGGCGGACTATATCGGGGCGGCCCGTCTGGGGGACCGTTTGGATGTGGTCACCACCCACCAAGCCGCTAGCCCGGCCCGCTGGACCTTTGATCAAGAGGTGCGCCGGGGTGACGATCTGATCTTTCGTGCCCATGTGGTGGCGGTGTGCATGACCACAGCCGGAAAACCCACGCGCCTGCCTGCGGAAATCCGCGCAATGATTGGCAAATAGGGTCGTTCTGACGCCGAAGTGATAGCTTTCCCCTTGGCCGTGGGCTATGCTGGGCTGCAATAAGGGCCGCAAATGAGCCCACCGAGCAAAGAGCAGGCAAATGGAAGCAGACACCCTTGCCCTGGCGCATGAGATTGATTTCTCCATGTGGGGGCTTTTCATGCGCGCAACCCTGACCGTGAAGCTGGTGATGATCATGTTGATCCTCGCCTCGTTCTGGTCCTGGGCCATCATCGTGCAAAAACACATCCTTTTTCGCAAAGCACGAACCGAGGCCGCCCGTTTTGACCGGGCCTTCTGGTCGGGGGAGCCGCTGGACGGCTTGTTTGAACAGATCGGGCCGGAACCGGACGGGGCCGCCGAAAAGGTCTTTGCCGCTGGCATGGTCGAATGGCAACGCTCGCACCGAGACGATGGGGGCCTGATTGCCGGGGCCACGGCCCGGATTGACCGCAGCATGGACGTGGCCATCAGCAAGCAGAGCGAAAAGCTGCAAAACGGTTTGACCATTTTGGCCACTGTGGGCTCTTCAGCGCCCTTCATTGGCCTGTTTGGCACCGTGATCGGCATCATGAACGCATTTATCGAGATTGCAGAGCAACAAAATACCAACCTTGCCGTTGTGGCCCCCGGCATTGCCGAAGCGCTTTTGGCCACGGGTTTGGGCCTGTTGGCGGCGATCCCGGCTGTTATTTTCTACAACAAGCTGAGCGCGGACAGCGACGCGATCACGTCCGGTTACGAGGCCTTTGCCGACGAATTTGCCACCATCCTCAGCCGCCAGTTGGACAGCTGAGCCGTGGGCGCCGGGACCATAGACAAGGACGAGGGTGGGGGCCGCAGACGGCGTCGCCGCCGGTCCAAGCCGATGTCCGAGATCAACGTGACCCCGTTTGTCGATGTCATGTTGGTGCTGTTGATCATCTTTATGGTCGCCGCCCCCTTGTTGACGGTGGGCGTGCCGGTCGAGTTGCCGCGCACGGCGGCCGGTGCCTTGGCCGTAGACCAGGAAGAGCCGTTGACCATCACGATGACCGCTGAGGGCAGTGTGCAGATCCAGACCACCGAAGTGGACCGCAGTGATCTTGTGCCGCGTCTGCGCGCCATTGCCGCCGAACGGACCAGTGACCGCGTGTTTCTGCGGGCCGATGGCGCGGTGCCTTATGCGCAGGTGATGCAGGTGATGGGTGCGCTGAACGCGGGTGGTTTTGCCAATATCGGGCTGGTGACGGATATCGGCGGCCCGGCTTTGGATGGATCGCTGGACGGCGACGGGCAATAGGCCGATGTGGGGCTGCAAGCGGTGAACACGGGTCAGGTCATATCAGGAATTGGCCATGCGGGGCTGATTGGCTGGGTCCTGTTTGGCGGGGCCTTTCAGGCCGAGCCGTTGCCCTTTGAGGCAACCGACGTGTCTGTCATTTCTTCCGAGGCCTTTGAGGCGCTTTTGACCACGGGCCCGCAGCCTGATACCGCCACCGATGTGGCCTTGCCCGTGGCGCCAGAGGTTGATCCTGATCCCGTCGCCACGCCGACCCCTGATCCGGTCGTCGAGGCCGAGCCCCCCCAGATTGCCCCACAGCCTGAGCCCGAAACCGTGCCTGACACGCCCGAGCCCCTGGTTCAGCCGGTGCCCGAGATCGTCGAGACCGCCCCCGTCCCCCCGCAGCCACCCGAGATTGCGGCCCTGGTGCCTGAGATTGCGCCCCGTCCCGTGCCGCGCCCGTCCGACCGCGTCGCCCCGGAGGCGGTGGCCCCGCCGGAGCCGGAGGCGGCCCCTGATCCGGTTGAACAGGATGCGGTGAGTGCCGACGAGGGCACCGAAATCCCCGCTGAAGAGCAAGAGGCGACCGCCCCCGAAGAGGCTGCCACCGAGATTGTGACTGAGGCCGAGGAACCCGCAGGCGCCCCCACCACATCGCTGAGACCGCCAAGCCGCAGGCCGACGCCGCCCGCGACGCAGACGGCTGAGACGCCCGCGCCCAGTGACACCACGGCGACGGCTGTGAATGACGCTTTGCGCGAGGCGCTGAGCGGCGGTGAAGATGACATTCCGGCAGGCCCGCCCCTGTCTGCCGGGGAGAAGGACGCGTTGCGTGTGGCGGTGTCCAGTTGCTGGAATGTGGGGTCCTTGTCGTCGGAGGCGTTGCTGACCACCGTTGTGGTGGGCTTTGACATGACCCGCGAGGGACGCCCTGTTGGCCCTTCGATGCGCATGGTCTCAAGCACGGGCGGGTCGGCCAGCGCAGCCAATCAGGCCTATGAGGCCGCCCGGCGCGCAATCATCCGCTGCACCGGCGACGGATATCCATTGCCCATTGAAAAATACGGTCAATGGAGGGAAATCGAGATCACGTTCAATCCCGAAAGGATGCGTATCAAATGATGGTTCGAGTACTTTGTTTCTTGCTGATGGTTTTTGGTGCTGCCCCTGTGTTGGCGCAAAACGGACCTTTGCGGATCGAGATCACCGAAGGGGTGATTGAACCCTTGCCTTTTGCGGTGCCTGATCTGGTGCCCGAAACTGCGGGCAGCGCTGAGATGGGTGCCCAACTGGCCCGTGTCATCGCCGCGGACCTGACCGGCACGGGGCTGTTTCGCGAATTGCCTGCCAGCGCCTTTATCAGTCAGGTCAGCGACTTTGGCGCGCCGGTGCAATATGCCGATTGGAAGGCGATCAACGCCCAGGCCCTCGTGACGGGGGCCGTGAGTGTGCAGGGCAATCAGGTCACCGTGAAATTCCGCCTTTATGACGTGTTTTCAGGCACGGAACTGGGCGACGGTCTGCAATTTGCGGGCACGACGGATGGCTGGCGCCGCATTGCCCATAAGGTGGCCGATGCCGTCTATAGCCGGATCACGGGCGAGGGCGGGTATTTTGACAGCCGTGTGGTGTTTGTCTCGGAAACCGGCCCCAAGGCCGAGCGCCGCAAGCGCCTGGCTATCATGGATTATGACGGGGCCAATGTGCAGTATCTGACAGGTTCCGAGGCCATTGTGCTTGCGCCGCGCTTTTCCGCCAATGGCGACCGGGTCCTGTATACCAGCTATGAAACCGGCTTTCCGCGCATCTATGTGCTGGATGTGGGATCGGTCCAGCGTCGGGTATTGGAAAGCCAGCAGGGCACGATGAGCTTTGCGCCCCGTTTTGCCCCCGATGGCCAAACGGTCGTCTATTCGGTGAGCCAGGGCAGCAACACCGACATCTATTCGATGCGTGTATCGACTGGGCAGGCCACCCGCCTGACCAATGCGCCCTCGATTGAAACGGCCCCCAGTTTTAGCCCCGATGGCAGTCAGATCGTCTTTGAAAGCGACCGGTCGGGCAGTCAGCAGCTTTATGTGATGCCCGCCAGCGGAGGCGAGGCGCGCCGCATCTCCTTTGGCGAGGGTCGCTATGGCACGCCTGTCTGGTCGCCGCGTGGGGACCTCATTGCCTTTACCAAGCAGTCAAAAGGCCGGTTTCATATCGGTGTGATGCGGAATGATGGCAGCGAAGAGCGTCTTTTGACCGCCTCCTTCCTCGACGAGGGGCCCACGTGGTCCCCCAACGGCCGCGTGATCATGTTTGCCCGCGAAACCCAAGGCGCGGCTGGGCGGTCGAGCCTGTATTCGGTGGACATCACGGGCCGCAACCTGCGCCCGGTGCGCACGCCCGAAGGCGGCTCTGACCCTAGCTGGGGACCGCTGCAACCATAGCGTCCGTTCCCTTGGGCGCGTGTTCGTGGTACACATGAAAAAAAGAAAAATAATCGAGACAAAAAGAGGCATAGGCCATGAAACTTAAGACATCTGCTTTGATGCTTTGCGCGGCTCTGGCTGTGGCGGCATGTACCAACCCCAACCGATTTGACAATCCTGCCGGTGGGGCCGGGGTGACCGATCCCTTCGCCAGTGACGTCGTGCCGGGCAGCGCATCTGACCCCGCATCGCCCGCCTATTTCCAACAGGCTGTAGGTGACCGGGTTCTGTTTGCAGTGGATCAATCCACGCTAACGCCCGAAGGGCGTGCGACACTGGATGGGCAGGCCGTCTGGCTCTTGTCCAATGGTGACTACACCGCCGTGATCGAAGGGCATGCGGACGAGCAAGGCACCCGTGAATATAACCTTGCCCTTGGCGCGCGCCGTGCCGATGCGGCCCGGTCCTATCTGGTGAGCCAAGGTGTGCCCGCAAGCCGTTTGCAGGTTGTCAGCTATGGCAAGGAACGCCCCATCGAAGTGTGCAGCGACGAGACATGCTATGCCAAGAACCGCCGTGCTGTTACAGTGCTGGCTGGCGGTTTGACGGGGTAAAGGGCGATGCCAATGATCCGATTTCTGGCAGCAGGTGCCGTGGCACTGGCCCTTGTGGGACCAGGTGCGGCGGTAGCACAGGATCAGACCCTGGCCGATATTCGGCAGGAACTGACGGTTCTGAACGTGGAAGTCCAAAAGCTGCGCCGCGAGTTGTCCACCACGGGAACCGTCAACACGTCGCTTGGCGGCGGCGATACGCTGGCCCGTCTTGACGCGATCGAGCTGGAATTGCGCCGGCTGACCGGCAAGACCGAAGAGCTGGAATTTCGGATCGACGTGATCGTGCGGGACGGGACCAACAGGATCGGTGATCTGGAGTTTCGTCTGGTAGAGCTGGAAGGCGGCGACGTGACGCAGCTTGGCCAGACCTCGACACTGGGTGGGGGGGCGGCCCCCGAGACGGCGGCTGTTGCACCCGCCCCGCAAGCTGAAACGCAATTGGCCGAACAGGAAAAGGCGGATTTCGAGCGGGCGCAGGAGGCGCTCGCCGCCCGTGACTTTCGCGCCGCCGCAGACCAGTTTGCGGCCTTTAATGAGACCTATCCGGGCGGCCCCCTTGCAATAGAGGTTGAGTTGCGTCGCGGTCAGGCCCTGGAAGGGCTGGGCGATGTGCGCGAGGCCGCGCGCGCCTACTTGAGCGCCTTTACATTGGGTCAGCAAAGCACGCAGGCGCCTGAGGCGTTGTATCGCCTTGGGGCGGCCCTGGGCCGGTTGGGCCAAAGCCAGGAGGCCTGTGTGACGCTTTCGGAAGTGGCCGTGCGCTATCCCACGACCCCCTTTATTGCGGATGCCGAAGCGGCCCGCCAGAACATCGGTTGTTCCTGAGCCATGTGCGCCGCGCTTATCGACAGCGTGGCCGCCGTGCTGGGGGAAACGCCTCCGAAACGTCTGGGTGTCGCGGTGTCGGGCGGCGGGGACTCCGTGGCCCTTCTTGCCGTCCTGGTGGCCTATGCCAAGGATCATGAGATTGAGCTGCATGTGGTCAGTGTCGATCATGGCGTGCGCCCCGAGGCAAAGCAGGAAATCTCTTTTGTAACAGACCTTTGCGCCCGCTGGGACCTGCCGCATCACGTGGAATACTGGACCGGATGGAACGGGCAGGGCAACTTTCAGGCCAATGCCCGCGACGCTCGCTATGCGCTGATGGCCGACTGGGCCTATGCCAACGACATCGGCCATATCGCGCTGGGTCACACCGCTGACGATCAGGCTGAAACATTTGTCATGCGCCTGGCGCGCGGGGCCGGTGTGGACGGGTTGAGCGCTATGGCTCCGCGCCGTGTCACACATGGGATCACCTGGATCAGGCCGTTCTTGCATGTGGAGCGGGCCGCCCTGCGCACCTATTTGCAAGCCGCGCGCATCAGCTGGTGCGAGGACCCCAGCAATGAAAACCGCGATTATGAACGGATAAAGGTGCGCGATGCGCTGACGGTATTGGGCACGCTGGGCATCACCATTGACGGGTTGGTGCAAGTGTCCCACCACATGACCAAGGCCCGTGAGGCGCTGGATTGGCAGACCTTTTTGGCGGCCCGCGATGTGGCCACCATCCAGCATGGGGTCGTGGCCCTCGACAAGCGTCGGTTTTTCACGAACCCGGACGAGATCACCCGCAGGCTTTTGGTTCATTCGGTGACGTGGGTGTCAGGCAGCGGCTATGCCCCGCGTGGGGCGGCGGTGACCCGTGCGCTGACGGCCGTGCGGGCAGGGCAGACAACCACGTTGGACGGGTGTCAGATCGAGGTTGATGGCCCGGCGGTCTGGGTGTTTCGCGAACACAACGCCGTGCGCGACACAGTGTGCGAGGTGGGCGAGACCTGGGACGATCGCTGGCTGATTGACGGGCCGGAGGATGACCCCGACCTTGAGGTCCGTGCCTTGGGATTTGAGGCGCTGGCGCACATTGACGGGTGGCGCGACATCGGCTTGCCCCGTGCGGCCCTCGCGGCCTCTCCGTCGGTGTGGTATGATGCCACTCTGGTCGCCGCCCCCATCGCCCAGCCGGACGAGGATTGGGCGGCCCATCTGGATGGTGGGGCAGATGCCTATTTTGCCGCGCTATTATCGCATTGAACTGAGCGCACTACTCTCTATCTTATAGACAACACTGCACGTGATGCGTCGCAGTCTGAACTTATCGGGAGAATTTCCTTGGGAAATGCACGCAATATCGCCTTTTGGGTCGTTCTGTTTCTACTGATCCTGGCGCTGTTCAACCTGTTTGGCGGCTCTGGCAATACGATGCAAAGCCGCGAAATCAGCTATTCTGAGTTTGTGGACGCGGTTGAGGACGGTTCTGTCAGCAATGTCACGCTGGATGGCGAGCAAGTGCGCTTTCGCCGGGGCACCGAAGACTTCGTGACCATCAAGCCCGAAGACGCCGAAGTCACCGACCTCTTGATCGCCAATGACATCCCCGTGCGGGCCGAACAGCAACAGCAATCCGGGTTCCAGACTTTCCTGGTGTCGCTGCTTCCTTTCCTGCTGCTTATCGGCGTCTGGGTCTATTTCATGAACCGGATGCAGGGTGGCGGCAAAGGTGGCGCCATGGGCTTTGGCAAATCAAAGGCCAAGATGCTGACCGAAAAGCATGGCCGGGTGACATTTGACGACGTGGCGGGCATTGACGAGGCCAAGGATGAGCTGGACGAGATTGTCGAGTTCCTGCGCAACCCGCAGAAATTCTCGCGCCTTGGCGGCAAAATTCCCAAGGGCGCGTTGCTTGTGGGCCCTCCGGGCACGGGTAAAACGTTGCTGGCCCGTGCTGTGGCCGGTGAGGCTGGTGTGCCGTTCTTCACCATCTCCGGCTCTGATTTCGTCGAGATGTTTGTTGGTGTGGGTGCCTCCCGTGTCCGTGACATGTTTGAGCAGGCCAAGAAAAACGCGCCTTGCATCGTTTTCATCGACGAGATTGACGCGGTCGGTCGCCATCGTGGTGCCGGCTATGGCGGCGGCAATGACGAGCGTGAACAGACCCTCAACCAGCTGCTGGTCGAGATGGACGGTTTTGAAGCGAACGAAGGCGTGATCATCATTGCGGCCACCAACCGCAAGGACGTGTTGGACCCTGCGCTGCTGCGTCCGGGCCGCTTTGACCGTCAGGTCACCGTGGGCAATCCCGACATCAAGGGCCGCGAAAAGATCCTTGGCGTCCATGCCCGCAAGACCCCGCTGGGCCCTGACGTTGACCTGCGCATCATCGCGCGCGGCACGCCTGGTTTCTCGGGTGCGGACCTCGCCAACCTGGTGAACGAAGCTGCCTTGACCGCGGCGCGGATCGGACGTCGGTTCGTGACAATGGTTGATTTTGAGGCGGCCAAGGACAAGGTCATGATGGGACCAGAGCGCCGCAGCATGGTCATGACGCCCGAACAAAAGGAAATGACGGCCTATCACGAGGCGGGTCACGCCCTGGTCGGTCACCTGCTGCCCAAATGTGATCCGGTCTATAAGGCCACGATCATTCCACGTGGTGGTGCATTGGGTATGGTGATGAGCCTGCCCGAGATGGATCGCCTCAACATGTTCAAGGATGAATGCCACCAGCGTCTGGCGATGACCATGGCGGGCAAGGCGGCTGAAATCCACAAATACGGGCCGGATTCGGTGTCCAACGGGCCGGCAGGCGACATCCAGCAAGCTTCGGCCCTGGCCCGTGCCATGGTTCTGCAATGGGGCATGTCGGACAAGGTCGGCAACATCGACTATTCCGAAGCGGCTCAAGGCTATACTGGCAACACCGGCGGTTTCTCGGTTTCGGCCAACACCAAGGAATTGGTGGAGCAGGAAGTGCAGCGGTTCATTCAGGACGGCTATGATTGGGCGTTGAAGGTCATTCAGGAGAATGAGCAGGAGTTTGAGCGTCTGGCCCAAGGCCTGCTGGAATATGAGACCTTGACCGGCGAAGAGATCGAGCGCGTTATGCGCGGCGAGCCGCCCCACGCGCCCGATGATGAGGATGGCGGATCGAAGGTCGAAGAGAAGAAACCGAGCCTGACCGCGATCCCGAAAGCCAAGAAGAAGTCCGATCCTTCGGGCGATGGCGGGATGGAGCCTGAACCTTCTACCTGAGGATTGGCACGCAAAATTCGGAAAAACCCGCCATATCGGCGGGTTTTTTCATTTCTGCACCAGAGGGCTGCGCGTGTTGTGGCTTACATCACAGGGTTTGAAACCTCGGCCACGATTTGTCATTGGAACTCATGGGCTTGGACGCGATATAGAGCGGTGAAACCGCAGGAGAACCGCCCGATGCCCGCCCTTAAACCCACGTCATTCTCCGCCCGTATCATCTGGTTGGGCCACGTGCCGGATCGTGGCGCCAGCCTGCGCGCGGTGCCTGTGGATGCGGTTGAAGCGACGTTGGACGGGTTTCCAAACGAGGATCACGGTGGTGCAACCCGCCTGTCCTGTTCGCGGGTGAAATCGCAATATCCCAAAGGGTCGGTCATTCGAAACACGCGGCAGCTGAGCATTGTCAGCGCCGAAGAACTGGCCGAAACGGCGGCAGAAATGGGGATGTCGGCGATTGACCCGGTGCTGATCGGGGCCTCGATGGTGTTAGAAGGCTTGCCTGATTTCACCCATGTGCCACCGTCGTCGCGGCTGCTGGCGCCCTCTGGCGCGGCCTTGACCATTGATATGGAGAACCGCCCCTGTACCTTGCCCGCCCGCGAGATCGAGCGAGAAGCGGCAGGTTTCGGCAATCGCTACAAGGCGGCGGCCAAGGGACGGCGGGGCGTGACCGCCTGGGTCGAGCGGGCAGGGCGCTTTGCCGTGGGGGATGTTCTGAGCCTGCACGTGCCGGATCAGCGGCCTTGGGCACAACTGGATGCCGCCCGGCGGTGATGCTGCGCCGCGGGGGCGCACCAATAGGTGCGCCTTACGGGGATGCTTTCAGGGTTTTTCGCAACAGATACGGCTGCGCCCGTAAGGCGGAGGTGTCCTCCGCCATCGTTGGGCGCTAGCGCTTGGGCAGATCAAGTGCTGCGCGCTCGGCCGCGCTGACCACATAGACCTCGCGCACGGGCGTGCCGGTCTGGAGGTCAAAAAACGGCGTCTTTTTCCATCGTCCTGTGATCAGCGCAGGACCTGCGTTTGACACCAGGCCAAGCAGGGAGCGCCCAAACCCCTCGTGCCCGCGTTTGCCGTTGGCTTTGCGCACAAAGGCGCGGGTGACGACCGGTCCCAGGGGGCTGTCATCGCTCAAACGATCGGTGCGAAAGGCGGCAAATGCGATCTTGGGTCGGCGTAAGGTGTTGAAAAGCGTTGCCCCACAGCATTGCGCCTGCCAGCGCAAAATCCCGGTTTCCGAGAAGGAAAAGACGGCGAGTTGGTCGAGCCCGGCGTCGAAGCGCACGCGGTCTGGCGTTGTTTGAAATATCCCAACTGGCCCGGGTGCTGGATCCGGTTGGCCTGCAAAAACCTCGGCGGACCGGCAATCGTGGCAGTAACAGTCGGTGCGGTTGCCGTTGCGCGGGCTGACATCCAACAGGGTGCCGCGCAAAACATTGCAATCGCAGGCGAAGGGGAGATCAACGCCTGCCATAACGCCTAGGCGGCCTTGTTTTTGTTGGCCGCTTTCTTGGTGGATTTGGGCGAATTGGCGTCGATGAATTCCAGCACCAGAGGCCGGATATTGTTGCGCCAGCTTTTGCCCGCAAAGATGCCGTAGTGACCCGCACCGGGTTCCACATGGCTTGCCTTTTTCTCGTCCGGCAGGCCGGTGCAGAGGTCCAGGGCCGCGATGCACTGGCCGGGAGCAGAGATGTCATCAGCCCCGCCTTCGACGGTCTTGACCGCCACGGTCGTGATCTTGCCGATATCAACGGGTTTGCCTGCGACCGTGAACTGGTTTTTGGCAATTTCGGCATCCTTGAAGATGCGTTCGACGGTGGAGAGGTAGAATTCCGCCGTCATGTCCATGACGGCCAGATATTCGTCGTAGAATTTGTTGTGTTTGTCATGATCACCCGCCACACCCCGCGCCACGGCGCTGATCTGGTCGGTAAACGCCTTCGAGTGTTTCTCGGCATTCATCGACATGAAGGATTGCAGCTGTAAAAGGCCCGGATAGACCATCCGCCCCACGCCCGGATATTTGAAGCCCACCCGCTGGATCATCATTTCCTCAAGCTGGCCCATTGTCACCCGGCGGCCAAAGTCGGTCACGTCGGTGGCATTGGCATCCGGGTCGATGGGCCCGCCGATCAGGGTCAGGGACCGCGGCTGCGCCTTGGGGTCTTCTGCGGCCAGATAGGCGGTTGCGGCCAGCGTCAGGGGGGCCGGTTGGCACACGGCGATCACGTGGGTGTCGGGGCCCATGTGGCGCATGAAATCCACCAGATAGAGCGTGTAATCTTCGACATCGAATTTGCCGGCGCTGACGGGGATGTCGCGGGCGTTGTGCCAGTCGGTGATGTAGACCTCGCAATCGGGCAAGAGCGACATGACGGTCGAGCGTAGCAGCGTCGCATAGTGGCCTGACATGGGGGCCACCAGCAGAACCTTGCGTTTGCGTTCCTCGCGACCGGCGACCTTGAAGTGGATGAGGTCGCCAAAGGCGCCGGGCACTTCGATCTCGACGCTTACCAGATGGTCCTTGCCATCCTCGCCCGTGACCGAGGGGATGCCCCAGTCAGGCTTGACCACCATGCGCTGGAAGGTACGCTCGGTCACTTCACCCCAGGCGCTCATCCATTGCAGGCCGGGGTTGGGCATCATGGCAAAGGCGGGATAGGATCCGATGGCCTGGGCCGTTGCCCCGAGCCACTGGTTCGTGGTGCGCATCGTTTCCATCAAGTCGTAGCTGATCATAAACCGCATCGTACATTCCTTCGTACCCTAGGGGCCCGGAATGCGCGGCACCCCGGACGGTTTGTCGCTTTGCCCCCTGAAACATGCGACCATATACGCAAGTCATCCGGACTGCGTCGGATGCTGCATGTGCAAACACTACGAGGAAGACGTTAATATGACAACCAATGACACCACCGATGGTGCTGTGACGGGCGAAAACCTCGACAAATTGAACACAAATCTCCGTAAAGTTGAGGACCTGACCCAGCGACTCACTCAGGTTTTGACGCACCGCAGCACGCATAATGCCGCCCTGGATGGCCCGAATCAGGAGCTGTTTGCCAAGGCGGCCAGCGCCTACTGGTCCGAAGCACTGCGCGACCCGGCCAAGGTGCTGGAGCATCAGTTGCAGTTCTGGTCCAAGTCCGTCACCCACTTTGTCGACGCCCAAAAGGCGCTGGCCAGTGGCAAGTTGCAGGCCCCCGCAGATCCGGGCCCCAAGGACCGCCGCTTTGCCAATCCGCTCTGGGACAGCCACCCCTATTTCAACTATGTCAAACAGCAGTATCTGATCAACGCCGACGCCATCACCAAGGCCGTCGAGAACGTGTCGGATATGGACGACAAGGAAAAGCAGCGTCTGGCCTATTTCTCGCGCCAGATCGTGGACATGATGAGCCCGACCAACTTTCTGGCCACCAACCCCGATGCGCTGGAAAAGGCGGTGGCGACCGAAGGGCAGTCCCTGATCAAGGGGCTCGAGAACCTGATCGCGGATCTGGAATCCAACAATGGCGAGTTGATCGTCAAACTGGCCGACGAAAGTGCGTTTGAGTTGGGCGGCAACATCGCCACCACGCCCGGCAAGGTCATCTATCGCAACCGTATGATGGAGCTGATCCAGTACACGCCCACCACGGAGACGGTGCACAAGACGCCTATCGTCCTGTTCCCGCCGTGGATCAACAAGTTCTATATCCTCGACCTGAAACAGCAAAACAGCATGGTCAAATGGCTGGTCGATCAGGGCCACACGCTCTTTGTTGTGTCCTGGGTGAACCCTGACGGCGCCTATGCCGATGTGGGGATGGAGGACTATATCGAAGATGGCTATCTGGCTGCCATCCGCGAGGCCAAGGCCATCACCGGCGAAAAACAGGTCAATGCCATTGGCTACTGTATTGCCGGCACCACCCTGACCCTGACGCTGAGCCTGCTCAAGCAGCGCGGCGACAAATCGGTGAAATCGGCCACCTTCTTTACGGCTCTGACGGATTTCGGGGATCAGGGCGAATTTGCCCCCTTCCTTACGGATGACTTTATCGACGGGATTGAGGCGGAATGTGCAGACAAGGGCATCTTGCCTTCCGTCATCATGGCGCGGACGTTTACGTTTTTGCGCTCGAACGACCTTGTTTATACGCCGGCCATCAAAAGCTATATGATGGGCGAAACGCCGCCCGCCTTTGACCTTTTGTATTGGAACGGGGATGGGGCGAACCTGCCTGCCAAGATGGCGATGCAATATCTGCGCGGTCTGTGTCAGCGCAATGAACTGGCCGAGGACGGCTTCAACCTGTTGGGCCATACTCTCCGCATCAGCGACGTCGAGGTGCCCGTCTGTGCCATCGCCTGCGAGACCGATCACATCGCTCCTTGGAAAGACAGCTATCGCGGCGTGCAGCAGATGGGGTCCAAGGACAAGACGTTCATCATGACTCAATCGGGTCACATCGCGGGCATCGTCAATCCGCCGACAAAAAACAAATACGGCCACTATACCAACCCCGATCTGAACCTCGACTACAAGGACTGGGCAGAGGCGGCCGACTTTACCGAAGGGTCGTGGTGGCCGCGCTGGGGCAAGTGGCTGAAAAAGCGGGCAGGAGCCCAGGTACCTGCGCGTATTCCGGGTGATTCTGCGCATCCTGTGCTGTGTGATGCGCCTGGCACGTATGTCGAGGTTAAGGCAAAGCCCTGATTTTCGGGCCGTTTTTCTGCAGCTGCACAATTTCATGCTGCGATGCAGAAAAAAGCTTGCAATGCTGCGGTGCAGCATCTATGTATTGTTTCAGACGCAATAAACGCGGGGATCGGCCCGCAGCGAACACAAAGGAACGATACAATGGCTAAGACACCTGACATGACAGCAATGTTCAAAGACGTTATGGGGTCTTTCCCCGTGGACACAGCGTCGATGGAAGACGCGTTCAAAACAGCGTCCACGCTGAACGAAAAACTGAGCCACGTGGCGATCGACGCCGCTGAGAAATCCACCGAGATTTCCTCCAAGTGGACCAAAGAAACTCTGGCGAAACTGGGCGACATGTCCAAAGCAAAAGCCGAGCCTGCCGACTATGCCAAAGCGATGACCGATTTCGCGTCGTCCTATGCTGAAGTCACAGCCGAGCACATGGCCGCCTTCGCCGAAGTTGCGAAAAAAGTGCAGATGGACACCGTTGAGCTGATGATGGCCGCTGGCAAAGACATGAGCGAAGACGCTCAGGCTGTTGTCAAGAAAGCCACAGGCGACATGACCGCTGCTGCGAAAAAAGCCGCTGCCAAGTAAGCGCATCCAGATTATCGCACCGCCTTTCCTCCCTGAATTGGTGCGATGACTGTCGGCGGGTCCCATGTGGGCCCGCCTTTTTTACGTTTGGATCAGGTTTTCTGCCAGCCAGTCGTAAACACGGCGCACCCGTGCGCTGCTGCGCAACTCGGCATGAGCGGTGAGCCAAATCGGCAGGCTTGCCACCGGCGCATTGCCTGAGACGCGTTTGACCCGAGGGTCTGGATCGCCCATGAGGAATTGCCCGAACCCAATGCCGCACCCCGCCAGTGTCATGTTCCAGCAGACGACCTGATCATCACACCGAAACGCAAAGCTGTCGCGCGTCACATCCAGCCCAGCAGCCCGCATGCCGTCGATGATCAAGGTGCTGCGGTCATAGCCGATCAAATCGTGGCCTGCGAAATCCTGGACCGTTTCGGGCATGCCGCGCCGTGCGATGTAATCGTGGGCCGCGTAAGCGCCGATGGCTGTATCCCCGATATGTTTTGAAATGACGTCCAATTGCGTGGGCCGGTACATGCGCAGCGCGATGTCCGCCTCGCGCCGCAACAGGTTCTCGGACAGGTCGGAGGCGACCACCTCAATTGCGATGCCGGGATGGGCCTGACGCAGTGCGGGCAGGACCTGTGGCAAGAGATAGCAGGCCACGATCTGGCTGGCCGTGATCCGCACGGTGCCGTGCACATCGACATCATGGCCGTCACGGCTGAGCTCAAACCGGGCAGCGGCATCTGCCATCTGGGTGGCATGGGCAACCAGATCGTGGCCGGCCTGCGTCAACGCCATGCCGCCACGTCCGCGATCAAAAAGCCGCGTGCCGATCACCTCTTCGAGGTTGGCGATATGACGGCTGAGCGTTGGTTGGCTACTGCCAAGCGCGCGTGCGGCAGCGGAAAGGGATCCGTGTTCGGCCACAGCCGCAAAGGATTGCACGAAGGACCAGTCGAGAGAGGGCATGAGGTATCCATTTTTGGAATGAATTATCTGATTTTGGCGGAATGATATTTGATTTTAGATAGAATATCTATGCTTCACCACATCAGAGCGAGAGGAAAGCAGATGCCATCGGTGATCATTCTAGGGGCCAAGGGCCGGTTTGGGCGCGCGGTTGCGACCGCATTCAAGGCGGCAGGCTGGACCGTGACAGAGCAGGCCCGCCATTGGCCTGACGCCGACCGGGCGGCGCACCGCGTTGCACTGTCATGTGACGATGCCTCGGCCCTGACCCAGGCTGTGATGGGCCATGACGTGATTGTCAACGCGCTGAACCCGCCCTATCCGGAATGGTCTGTGCAGGTTCCGCGCCTGACCGATGCAGTTCTGGAGGCTGCGCGCGTCAGCGGTGCGACGGTGATGATCCCGGGCAATGTGTACAACTACGGGGCCGATATGCCGCCTGTCCTGTCTGAGACGACGCCCTGGCGTGCGCAAACCCGAAAGGGGCGCATCCGTATTCGTATGGAGACGGCCTATCGCGAGAGTGGGGTTCAGACGATTGTGCTGCGGGGCGGCGATTTTCTGGAGGCAGAGCGGACGGGCAACTGGTTTGACAGCCATATCGCGGCAAAGGCCTGGACCGGCAAGCTGACCTATCCAGGCGCGCGCGGTGTGGTGCATACGTGGGCGTATCTTCCTGATATGGCGCGGGCGATGGTGGAACTGGCCGACATCCGATCCAGTCTGGGTCAGTTCGAAGAGTTTGGTTTTGGCGGTTATGCCGTGGACGGTGACACGCTGATTGCAGCGGTCGAGGCGGTCACGGGCAAACGTATGCGCGTTGCGTCCATGCCGTGGTCTGTGATGCGCCTCATGGGGCTGTTTTCCCCGCTTGTTCGAGAGGTTATGGAGATGCGCTATCTTTGGGACGTGCCGCACCGCGTGGATCAATCCAAGCTTGAAGCGGCGCTGCCCGCCTTTCAATCGACGCCCTTCGAAACGGCCATTGCCGCCTGTCTGGCACCGCATGCACCGGGGGCAACTTCGGCCTTGGCACACCGTCACCTGGCCTAATTCCCGGCGCCTTGTGCACCACGCTTTCTTTTTCGATCGGCTGCGCCTAAGCTGCAACGCAGCACGCCGTATCGGGGAGAAGGCACGTGACAGAAAAACCAGCACCTTTGTTGATCAAACGCTATGCCAGTCGCCGCCTCTACAACACCGAGACCAGCGATTATGTGACGCTTGAGGACATCTCGGGCTTTATCAGGGATGGTCGCGAGGTGCAGATTGTTGACCTGAAAACCGGGGACGACCTGACCCGGCAGTATCTGCTGCAGATCATTGCCGAACATGAGAGCCGGGGCGAAAGCGTTCTGCCTGTGGATGTGCTGAACGATCTGGTGCGCAGCTATATGGGAGGCGGGGCAAGCGTTGTGCCCCAATTCCTGCAAGCCTCGTTTGACATGCTGCGCGATGGGCAAAGCAAGATGATCGAAGGTATGGGGGCCATCAACCCGATGACAAAAATGCCGGGTTTTGAGGCCATGCAGGCCCAGCAACAAGCCTTTATGAAGGCTATGACCGGTGGTTTGGGTCAGTGGTCTGGCCCGTCATCTGAGGCGGAACCTGCCGCGGATGCCAAAGACGGTGGCGAGGATTTGGACGCCATCAAGAAGCAATTGGCGGAATTGCAGGACAAGCTGTCCAAACTGTCCTGAGCGGCAGCGACGGCACGGGTGGTGCACCGCCAGCTACGCCTTACGGGTGCTGCACAGCCGTGCGGAATTTGTCCTGCCCGATCCAGTTGAAATAGCGTTTCCGCAAGGCAAGCGCGGTGGGCCCGGCGCGCCCGTTGGAGAAGAACCGATCATCGACCCGCGCAACCGGGATCACCCCGCCGCCCGAAGAAGACAGGAACACCTCGTCCGCTTCCAGCAACTCGGCGAGGGGTAGGGCTCTTGTCTCGGTGGCAAGCCCGGTCGCATCGCACATCTCAAGCACGGTTTGCCGGGTGATCCCGTGCAAGACCCCGTGATCCGAGGTGACCACCGTATTCCCGAACACCGCAAAGACGTTAAACCCCGGCCCTTCGGTCACGTTGCCCGCATGGTCCAGCAGCATCGTCGTCTCGAACCCGTTATCCTTGGCCTCAAACAGGCCAGATGTGAAATCGCCCCAATGGTAGTTCTTGACCCTTGGGTTCACGCTGTCTTGCGGGATGCGCCGCACGGATTTCGCAATCCAGACGGAAGTGCCAGTTTCGGCGGCTTTGGGCGAAACGATATGCACGTAAGGGACGCACCAGGCATAGAAATGGTTGATGCAGTCGCGGGGATCGCGGCTGCCTGGGACGGGGTTGCGCCCGCGCGCAGCCACCATCGCAACATAGGCATCGGCCATTCCGGTCGCCGCCACCATCTGGTGCAAGGCGGTTATGATGCCGGACCGATCGCGCCCCACATCCATGCGCGCTGCGGCCATCGAGGCCTCAAACCGGTCGACATAGTCCTCCAGCCGAAAGAACGCGCCCTGCCAGACCGGCACCACGTCATAGGCAATGTCGGAATGGGTCAGCCCCCAATCGGTCAGGGGCAGGCCCGCGTCGGCCAAGGGCACGACCCGGCCGTCGAAGAAGGCGGCGCCATTCGCGAAGTCTGTCATCTGTACAGCCTAGGACGACGGCCCTCAAAAGGGAACAATCACGTGAGTTGCGCCGGTAAGGCTGGGGTGTCCCCCGCGATGCCTCTCAGGTGCCAAAGGCGCGCGTTGGCGTTGTAGCGTCTGCGACAGCATCCAGGATCACATCCGCCACCGCATCCAACATATCCACCGGTAAATGCACCGGCAGCCGCACATCGCAGGCCCGCATCAGCATCGCGCGCGTGCGCGGCAGTTCGGGCAGATCAGGGATGAACTGCCAATTCCAGAAGGCGCGCGCGTTGTCGTCGCTCAACCCGAAAACCTGCACCTTTACGCCTGCCGCACCTGCTGCCGCAACAAAGCGGTGCACCTCGTCATCGTTCATGCCTACAAGGTTGAACTGAATGGAATCCGGTGCCCGAACCTCGCCCGGCAAAGGGTCCGGAACGGAGATAAAGGGGCTGTTCGCCAGCAAATCGGCCACATGGTCGTGATTGCGCCGCCCGTCGATCACCCGTTGTGCCAGATGCGGAATTTGGGGCCGGATCACGGCCGCTGACAGGTTCGACAGACGCAGGTTATAGAGGGGCAGTCTGTTTTGGTGCGTGGCAAAGGCATTCTGCAACACCGGGTGCTTTTTCCAGTTATGCTCGTATGCGCCCGACATGATGATCGCGCGGGCCACCAGATCGGCGTCATTCGTGATCATGATCCCGCCTTCGCCGGCGTTGATCATCTTGTAGGACTGAAACGAAAAACAGCCCACGCGGCCCATCGTGCCGATCTTGGCGCCATTCCAGGTAGTGCCAAGTGAATGGGCGGCATCCTCGATCATGGGCACATCGGCAGCCTCGCAAAGCGCGATGATGGCATCCATGTCTGAGGTATGGCCCCGCATGTGGCTGACGATCACGGCGTGCACACCGGGCAGTTTGGCGGCGAAATCGTCGATGTCGATGCGGTAATTCTCGCCTACTTCACACAAAACGGGGCGGCAATCGGCGTGGATCACGGCCGAGGGCACGGCGGCAAAGGTGAAACCGGGTATCAACACGCGCGCATCACGGGGCAGATCCAGCGCCTTGAGCGACAAGAACAGCGCAGCGGAGCAGGACGAGACCGCAAGGGCAAAGCGGCTGCCCATGAGCTCTGCGAATTCTGCCTCTAGCAGGGCCACGGGTGCATCTGACGGCGCGGTGTAGCGAAACAGGTCCCCCGACTGCAAAAGCCTGTCGATCTCGACCCGTGCGGTGGGCGGAATGGGTTCTGCGCTGTGCATGTCTGGCAAAGTCATATTTAGGTTTCCTTATGCTTTACTGTCGCTTTCCTTAAATGAGGGGCCGTATAAATCAAGCCACTTTCTGCGCCGCGCCTGTAAAACGCAGGACAGATGGGCCGTTTGAAGCCTGAAAAAGCAGTTAGATGCCGATACGGTCGCGCAGGCTGTACCAGGTCATGGCCAGCGCAAGCAGCGGGCTGCGCATGCGCGGACCGCCGGGGAACGGCACGGTCGGGATGGCCGCCATCGTGTCAAAACCATCGCTGTCACCAGCGATCGCATCCGCCATCAGCTTGCCCGCATGGGTGGCCGTGCCGACCCCGTGACCGGAATAGCCCGAAGCCGACAGGGCATTGGGCGCCACCCGCACCAGATAGGGCAAGCGTTTCATCGTGATGGCAAGCGTGCCGCCCCAGGCGTAATCCAGCGGCACATCCGCCAGATGCGGGAAAATCTGCAACATGGGTTTGCGGATGACCGTCCGGATGTCGCTTGGGAAGCGGTAGCCATAACTTTCGCCGCCACCAAAGAGCAGGCGGCCATCATGGCTGAGCCGAAAGTAATTCACCACAAAGCGCCCGTCCGAAACAGCAATATCCCGCGTCAGAACGCGAGCG
The DNA here is from genome assembly GCF_947503705.1 of uncultured Tateyamaria sp. GTDB lineage: Bacteria > Pseudomonadota > Alphaproteobacteria > Rhodobacterales > Rhodobacteraceae > Tateyamaria. The sequence continues at coordinate 305,902 of NZ_CANNES010000003.1, forward strand.
GCCTCGTCCCCCAAAGGGGCGGTTGCAGCGACAAAGTTGTTGATGGGCATCACCCGAGCAGCCACGCGGCCATCCAGCCCGCCAAGGTAGCCGTTGCAGGCAAAGATCACCTGGTCGGCCACAAGTGTGCCGTCCTGCGTTCGGATGGTTGCGGGTGTGCCGTGATCCACGTGGGCGACGGCGCTGTTTTCATGGATGACACCGCCTGCCGCCTCAACGGCCTGGGCAAGGCCCAGAGCGTAGCGCAACGGGTGCAAATGCCCCGCGTCCCAATCCACGACCCCGCCTTTGTAAGCAGGCGACGGGCACAATGCGGCAAAGTCCTCGGACGACAGCACATCGACCGGATAGTCATAGTGCATGCCCATGTGGTCGGCATAGCGATGCAAATCGTCAACGTCGCTTGCGCTTTCGGCAGTCCAGGCTATGCCGGGTTTCAGGTAGCAGCCGATCTCGTGATCCGCGATCAAGGCCTTGACCAGAGCCTTGGCGTCTTGCCCCAGGTCCCACAGTTTTCGGGCGTCCTCCTGGCCCAGCATTGCCTCCAGATGGGGCTGTTCGACCCGCTGGCCCGAGCCAAGTTGCCCGCCATTGCGCCCTGAGGCGCCAAAGCCCACGCGCTGCGCCTCGACAACCACGACCCGTCGTCCGGCCTTGGCCAGATGGAGCGCCGCCGACAACCCGGTATAGCCCGCACCGATGACACAGACATCGGCACGCACATCCCCCCGCAAGGCGGCGCGCGGCGGCGCCAAGGGGGTAGTGGCGGCATACCAGCTGTCCGGATAGGACCCGGCCGTATCGTTGGCATAAAGCAGGTTCACGCGCGCCCTTTCGCTTCATTGTTCCTATAAATACTGCCCCCCGGAGGGCCGATAAGCCGCTTAGACGTTCAGCAGCAGATGCTCGCGCTCCCAGGGCGAAATCACCTGCAGGAACTCGTCATATTCGGCCCGTTTAACGATGGAATAGACCCGGGCAAAATCGGGGCCCAGCACCGCGTGCAGGGCTTCGGTTTCGTCAAAGAGCGCGAGGGCCGAGCCCAGCACGCGTGGAATATCGCCGTCCCCTTCATAGGCGTCGCCCTTGAACTCGGGCGAGGGGCGCTTGCCCTCCATCAGGCCCAGATAGCCGCAGGCGAGGGAGGCAGCGATGCCGAGGTAGGGGTTGCAATCCATGCCTGCGATCCGGTTTTCCACGCGCCGCGCGTTCGGCTGCGACAGGGGCACGCGGATGCCCGTTGTGCGGTTGTCGCGGCCCCAGGCGAGGTTGATCGGGGCAGCGTGATCTTTGACATAACGGCGATAGCTGTTGACATAGGGCGCCATGACGGCCAGCGCCGCTGGCAGGTGGTTCTGCAAGCCTGCGATGAAATGAAAAAAGGCATCTGTCTCGCCGCCTTGTGGCCCGGCAAAGATGTTGGTGCCATCTTTGATGTCCAGGATCGAGTGGTGAATATGCATGGCACTGCCCGGCTCATCCTCGATCGGTTTGGCCATGAAGGTGGCAAAGCAATCGTGCCGCAGCGCCGCCTCGCGGATCAGCCGTTTGAAGTAAAACACCTCATCCGCCAGTTTCAGCGGATCGCCGTGTTGCAGGTTGATCTCAAGCTGACCGGCCCCGCCTTCCTGGGTGATGCCATCGATCTCGAACCCCTGGGCTTCGGCAAAGTCATAGATGTCGTCGATGACCGGCCCAAACTCGTCCACCGCGGTCATGGAATAGGCCTGACGCGCTGCCGCAGGGCGGCCAGAGCGGCCCGTCATGGGCTGGATTTCTTGCGCCGGATCAAGGTTGCGGGCGATCAGGAAGAACTCCATTTCCGGGGCCACCACAGGCTCCCACCCTTGATCGCGATAAAGCTGGACCACCCGTTTCAACACGTTGCGCGGGGAAAAGGGCACCGGCGTGCCATCGCGGTCATAGGCGTCATGGATCACCTGCAAGGTCCAATCGCCCGTCCAGGGGGCGGCCGTTGCGGTGCTCATGTCCGGTTTCAGGATCATGTCCTTTTCAATGAACCCGTCATCGCCTGCGGCCTCGCCCCAATCCCCGGTGATGGTCTGGTAAAAGATGCTGTCAGGCAGGTGAAAATAGTCCTGGCGGGCAAATTTAGACGCAGGCACCGCCTTGCCGCGCGCAATGCCGGGCAGGTCGGAAATGATGCACTCGACCTCGTCCAGCCGCCGTTGTTCAAGGTAGGCGCGCGCATGCGGCGGCAGTGTTTCCATCCAGTCGCTCATGCGATCCTCTTTTCCTTGAAAAACAGCGCAAACATGTCCGCAAGGCGAGCACTGTCGGTGGGGGTGTCCAACTGGTCCATGGCGTCCTGACGCAAGGGTTCGGGCACCACACCGGGGGCCCGCACATCCAAAAGGCCCTGCAAATAGGCGCGGTCAATCTCGGGATGTGGCTGGATGGTAAATACCTTGTCGCCATATACCAGCGCCGCATTCTCGCAAAACGCAGTGGACGAGACGACAGTGGCGTCGGCGGGGCGCTCAACCACCTGATCCTGGTGCCAGGCATTGAGCGTCACATCCTCGCCGTTCAATTGGTAAGCCTGTGCTCCGACAGACCATCCGCCGCTGAACTTTTCGACCCTTCCGCCCAGGGCCTGGGCGATGATCTGATGGCCAAAACAGACACCGATCATCGGGCGGTCGGTGGCGTAAATCTCGCGGATGAGATCCTCTAACGGGGCAATCCAGGGCAAATCTTCGTAAGCGCCGAATTTTGATCCTGTGATCAGCCACCCGTCGGCGGCATCGGGACCGGTAGGGAAGTCGCCATCAACCACGGCGTAGTTATCAAATTCCAATCCCTGACTGTCCAGAAAACGAGCAAAGATTTCAGGGTAGTTGCCATTGTCGGGGATCAACTCCTCCGCCACATGGCCGGTTTGCAAGATGCCGATTTTCATGGATCACCTGAGGGTTATGGCAACAAGGTAAAGCGCGGTTCAGACAGAGTCGAGGTAGATTTCGGTCTGCTCCTCGGGTGTGAGCTCTGCCATCTCGCGGGCCTCTTGGCGCTTGGTCAGCAGCATGTTGCGCACCAGTTCGGCATAAAAGATGCGGGCAACCTCGGCGCTGCTCTCAAAGGCGCTGATCGCGTCGGCCCACGTGCTTGGCACCTGCGGCAGGTCCTGGGCATAGGCATTGCCGGTGATCGGGGCGGGCGGTGCGATGCCGTCCTCGATCCCATTGAGTGCCGCCCCCAGCACAGCGGCAATCGACAGGTAAGGGTTCACGTCGCCGCCTGCCAAGCGATGTTCGATCCGCCGCGCAGCCGGTGGGCCAGAGGGGATGCGAATGGCTGCGGTCCGGTTCTCATAGGCCCAGGCGATGCCGGTGGGTGCATGGGCTCCGGGCACCAGTCGCGCATAGGAATTGGCATGGGGCGCAAAGATCAGCATCGACCCGGGCATTGCCGCCAAACAGCCCTGCACCGCATGGCGCAGCATGTCACTGCCCGCGTCCGTTCCGTTGTCGAATACGTTGTTGCCGTCCTGGTCCAGCACCGAGAAATGCATGTGCAGTCCGGAACCTGCGTAATCCTCGTAAGGTTTGGCCATGAAGGAGGCGGCAAAGCCATGTTTGCGCGCAAGCCCCTTGACCAGCATCTTGAACAGCCAAGCATCGTCAGCCGCCTTTAGCGCATCCGCCTGGTGCATCAGATTGATCTCGAACTGGCCCAGCCCGCTTTCGGAAATGGCCGTGTCGGCAGGAATGTCCATGGCCTCGCAGGCGTCATATAGCTCGGTGAAAAAGTCGTCGAATTGATCGAGGGCTCGCAAGGACAGGATCTCGCCCGCCACCCGCCGTTTGCCGGACCGGGGCGAGGGCGGCACGCGCAGACGGCCCCCCGCATCGTCGATCAGGAAGAATTCAAGCTCTACCGCAACTACGGGGGTCAACCCTTTGGCTTTCAAACGATTTTGTACGGACGCCAAGGCATGGCGTGGGTCCCCCATAAAAGGTCGTCCATCTTCGTGATACATCCAGATCGGCAACAGCCCCGTGGGCGTGGTCAGCCAAGGCATCGGCATGAATCCCCGCTCGGTGGGGCGCAAGACGCCGTCGCGGTCGCCGCTTTCCATGACCAGGGGGCTGTCTTCGATATCCTCGCCCCAGATGTCCAGGTTCAGCACGGACATGGGAAAGCGGGTGCCATCGGTTGCCACCTTGTCGGCAAAGCGCACCGGCATCCGTTTGCCTCGCGCCACGCCGTTCAGATCAGACGCTGCGACGCGTACTGCACGGATTTCGGGATTATCAGCAAGCCAGTCATGCATGGGTCTTATCTTCTCTGTTCCAAAATCTCCGCCGGAGGCATTAAGTTCTTTGGCCTATCGGATCAGATTGGGTCGAACCTTCAAACGGGTGCGCGTATTGGCCGGAAGGTGCCGGTTCAGACGCCGATTGACCAGCCCGAATATGCCAATGATCACAAGCGTCAGCAGGATGAAATACATCGCGAGGATGGGGTAGGGCACAAAGGGATTAAAGGTCTTGTCCGCGAAGTAGCTCGCGTAATAAAGTGCATCGCCCCGTTGCTGCCAGGCCGGAAAGCCCGAGAAATAGACCAGTGTGGTCGCGTGAAATAGGAAGATCGCCTCGTTCGTGTAGCCGGGCCAGGCCAAGCGCAGCATTGTGGGCCACACGATCCGGCGAAAGCGGGACCAGCCCGATAGCCCGTACGCATCCGCCGCCTCAACCTCGCCCTTTGGGATGGATTGGAGCGCGCCATAAAAAATCTCGGCCGAATAGGCGGCGGTGTTCAGGAACAGCACGATCAACGCGCCCAGCCAGGCGGCGGTGAACGGATCAAAAATCGGGTGCACACCCTTGAGGCTCAGAAACAGGAAGTAGGCAAAGAAGAACTGGATAAAGAGCGGCGAGCCCCGGAAGAGGAAGATGAACCATTCCGCAGGCTTGCGAAGCCATGGGTTGGGCAGACCCTTGGCCACCGCGATGGCCGTCGCCAGAAAGAACCCTGTGGCGAGCGCCATAATCCCGAAATAGACGTTCCAGATCATGCCCGACCCGATCAGGGTGAACTGTTCGCACAAGGTGAAATCGCTGCGCGGCAGCAGTCGATCACCAATGCCGATGGAGCGCAGGGCGTAGGATTGGATGGTCTCGATGCAGCTCATGCCGCCACCCCTTTGCGCTGGGCTTCGCCGCCTGTGGTGGCCTGCCCGCGGGTGAGGCGTTTCATCAACCGTTTGAGGATCTTTTCCGACCCCCAGGTCATGAAGAGGTAAAAGACCAGCAGCGCCAGGAAGTACCACATCCGCCAGTCCCCATGCGGGTATGACGTAAAGCGCGGCGTCTTAGTCCCGCCCAGTTCGCGGGCCCAGTAGACGACATCCTCGATGCCCAACAGGAACAAGAGCGGCGTTGCCTTGATCAGAACCTGCCACAGGTTCGAGAGACCCGGCAGGGCAAAGACCCACATTTGCGGCACCAGAATGCGCCAGAAGGTCTGACGCGGGGACATGCCGTAAGCCTCGGCTGTCTCAAGTTGAGCTTTGGGCACAGCCCGCATGGCGCCAAAGATCACGTTGGCGGCAAAAGCCCCAAAGACCAGCGCAAAGGTAATGACCGCCAAGCCAAAGGCATAGAGCTGATGCACGGTTTGCGGCGCGGTTCCAAGAGGCAGCTTGGCCCGCGGACAGACCAGGAAATCATTGCCCTGACGAATGGGGTCAGTCCAATCGGGGCAGAGCGCCTGGTGGCGCAGCCATTCAAACCCCTGATCGAGCGCGATGACGAAAAAGAGGAAGAAGGCGATGTCAGGCACGCCCCGCACGATGGCGATGTAGCCCTTGCCAAAGATCGACAGGGGCAACAGGCGCGACCGGGCGGCCATGGCCCCGCCAAATCCAAAGGCCAGCGCCACAGGGGCCGTAACTGCCAGAATGCCCAACACCTTGAGAAAGCTGATATAGAAGGACATGTGCACACCTGTCGTCAGGTAACACGCCATCCAAGGGGCAGTCGTGAGTAGGTCGGGGTCTGTGCAAAAACTAAAGATCTGAGGCCCCTTTCACCACTTTTGACCGGCTGAACAGTCCTGAGCAATGACAGATGCCGAACATCATTGCGCCACCAGGGGCACGGCATCAGCCGTTCGAGTAGTGTCAAAGCGGACCTCTGCAAGACCAGTGTAATCGGGCGACGCTTCGACGGCGCGCACCTTGAATTGCACGGCTACGACATCAGACAGAATGGCGGGCAAGGAAAAGGTTTGTGCCGTGGGCGTGTTCGGCAGCAAGGCAACATCGAGAAATCGCGCCAGCACAGCGTTTTGGGAGCCGAAAATCGTGAGGTCAAAGCGCGTCGGCTCGTACCCGGAATTGTTTGCGATGTTATCGGACCGGTGGTTCCAGATATGGATGCCTCCCAAGGTGACAGGCAGATCAAAACCCCAGGTGATCGCCGCATCAAGGGGGGTGGTGCCCGCAGCGGTCGTCCAATGGTTTCCGCGCAGATAGGTGTCATGCGCGTCGGTAATGTCCTGGGTTTGGGCTGCACCCGTGATGCTATCACTGTCTTTGACGACCTGATCAAATCCATCACGCAGCCCGCTGCCGTCAATGGTGAAGATGGCCTTGAAATCCGAGCTGTATTCCGAAGATGCTTGCGCCGTATCCGCTGAAAACATGGCGGCGCATAGCGGGGATCCCACGCCAAGCAAGGCGGTTGCAACGCAAATGATACGTCCCGAAATCACGTGTCAGCCGTCCCCGTTGACTTTTACACCCATTTTATGTGGCGGGCGCATCTTTGTGGCCCTGCCGATTGGGTTGGCGCATGTCCGGTCCGTTTCCAGACCGGACATGCAGCGTCGTTTAGTACAGTGCGGTTTCTTCGCCGAACCACTTGATCAGCAGTTCGTTGAGCGAACCATCCGCTTTCATGGCGGTGATGGCCGCGTCAAACTTCTCTTTCAGTTCGGTGTCGCTTTCGCGCAGGCCCATGCCAACGCCGCCACCCAGCGGTACGTCGGGGCCGACAAACATCAGCTCACCACCCGATTCTTCGACCAGCGGCGCGAGGTAGTCGCGATCGGCAAACACGGCGTCCGCTTCACCATTGCGCACGGCGGCAACCGTTTCTTCGGGCGTGGCGAACTCTACCAGTGTTGCACCGGACTCAGCGATAAAGCCTGCCTGGATCGTGGCGGTCTGAGCGGCGACAACGCCGCCTTCAAGGTCCACACCTTCGGCGGCAGCCACATAGGCGGACGCGGTGGGCGGGAAGTAGTCTTGAGTGAAGTCAATGACTTCGTCGCGCTCGTCCGTAATGCTCATGCCCGCCATGATGGTGTCATAGTTCGAGGACACGAGGTTGGGGATGATGCTGTCCCAGTCGTTTTTGACCCATTCGCAGGTCAGTTCGGCACGCGCACACAGCTCGTCGCCCAAATCGCGCTCAAAGCCGTCGACCTCGCCTGCGTCATTGATGAAGTTGTAGGGAGGGTAGGCGCCCTCGGTGCCCATGCGTACGACCGAATGGCCGTCTGCCATGGCAAGTGTGGCGGTCATCGCAACTGCGACTGTGCCGAAAAGAATGGATTTCATGAGTGAGTACTCCCGTTTTTTGTTTTTGGTTACGCAGCGTGGGTCGCAGATAGAAACCCGCGCAGTCGTTCGGATTTGGGCGCGCCAAAGAGTTGCTCTGGCGCCCCTTGTTCTTCGATCAGGCCTTGGTGCAGGAACACAACGTGATCCGACACATCGGCGGCCAGTTTCATATCGTGGGTCACAATCAACATGGTACGTCCTTCGGCGGCCAGGTCCTTGATCACCTTGACGACTTCTTGTTCCAGTTCCGGGTCCAAAGCGCTGGTCGGCTCGTCAAAAAGCAGGGCTTCAGGCTCCATGCACAGGGCGCGGGCGATAGCGGCGCGTTGTTGCTGGCCACCGGACAGTTGTGCCGGATAGACGTCGCACTTGTCGCCGATGCCCACCTTGTCCAGGTAGCCGCGCGCGGCTTTTTCGACTTCAGCCGGGGCGCGGCCAAGCACCGTCACGGGCGCCTCCATCACGTTTTGCAGGATCGTCATGTGAGCCCACAGGTTGAACTGCTGAAAGACCATCGACAGGTTGGTGCGGATGCGCAGCACCTGTTTGGGGTCAGACGGCCGACGGCCATGATCCTTGCCCTTCCAGGTCACCGGCTCGCCCTTGAACAGCATCTCGCCTTGCTGGCTGTCTTCCAGCAGGTTGCAGCAGCGCAAAAGGGTGGACTTGCCCGATCCGGAGGACCCGATCAGTGATACGACGTCGCCCCTCTTTGCGCTGATATCAACGCCTTTTAGCACCTCAAGTTGCCCGTAGGCTTTGTGGAGGTCGCGAATTTCGATGACAGGCTGGTCGGTCAAGTGGGCACGCTAATTGACTAAGGTTGCCGGGCATAAGGGCGCAGAATCGCACAGTTGTCTACGCAGAAAACGGCGCGGACCCTGCCTAAACGCCTCATTTCACGCCAAATGGCGCGTGATTGGTCACGGCAATGGTGGAACAGGCATGGCCAGATAATCGGCGGCAGGGATACGAACCACGCCCTTGAGTTGAAGTGTGTCGCGATCTGCCACGTTCAGTTGGGCAATCGCTGTTGCGATGGCTGTCGCGATGGGTTCCGGATCGTGGGCGAGGGCAGTGATATAGGGCAGGCCGGGCGTGGGGTCGGTGCGCCCGATCTCCTTGAGGCGGCAGGTCAACTCCGGGTCCTCGCGCTGCAACATTTTCCAGGTCAGCGCATCAAGGGCCGCGATATCGGCGGCGCCCTGCGCCACAGCGCGGGCGGAGGCGGCGTGCGCACCGGTTTGCGGGCCCGTTTGGAACATGCGCCCGTGGACGCGAAAATGGGCGAAGGGGGCGGCCCAGCCCGACTGGCTCAGCGCCTCGTTATACGCCAGTCTTGGTCGATCCAGATCAGCAAGGCAGGTCGCCGGGTTCGAGTGCCTGACAAGCAGGACGCTGTTGTAATGACCCGGCGGGCAGCCCGGCAGGCCAAAGTCAGGAGTGGCCACAAGGGAGGTTTTGTCGTGCAGGCGCGCCCGAAACGGCAAGCCACAAGTCTGCGACAACAGCAGATCAGGCGAAAGCCACTGGGCCCACAAATCGCCGCTCTGGTCCAGTCGCTTTGGCCCGTATCCCAGAGCATCGCGGATAGCTGTCCAAAACCGGTCGGTTGCGCCGTGCGCATGGGGCATGGCGTACATGCCCAGGCTGGCGATCACTTGGCGACCTTTTGGCGGGCCAGCGCGCTGTCGCGGTCGGAAATGCCCAAGAGGTTCGACACCAGACGCAGCAAGGCGTCCTCTTCCTGAGCTCGCTGACCATCTGCCAGTACGACCTGCCAAAGCGCCTCAATCACGGCGAGCCGCTCGTCATAGGCGACCGCATCCTTGATGGCGCGGGTAAAGCGAACGGTGTCGGGCGCTTCGGCCTCCATTGCTTCAGCTTCGGCGCGTAAGTCACTGGCATCCTGAGCGGAAAGGCCATAGCGGGCCTGGGTGATCGCATCGATCCGCGCGGTCTCTTCAGCGCTGTAGTCATGGTCGGACCGGGCCACACGGACCAGCAATGCGGTAAGAGCCAGCCGCGCATCGGCATCTGCGATGGGGGCGGGTTCAGGCTGGATCAGCCGTTTGAGCAAGTCTTGAAACATATGCGCGATATAGGCCGGGTCGCGGCGTTAGCCAAGCGCGCGGGTCTGGATATTGGCGCTGTCTTCGGGGGTGATGCCGAGGGCGGCCTCGATCTGGTGCAGCGTTTCTTCCTCAATGGGGGCGTGATCACCATCGGCCAGCAAAACCTGCCACATGGCATAGGCCAAGGCGAGGCGATCCCCGTAAGGCACTGTTTCATGGAGGATTTTTGCAAACTCTGGCGTGCCCGGTGCGTCCCGTTCCAGCGCTTCGCATGTGGCGCGCAGCTTGGCCGCCTCCAGCGGTTTCAGATCAAAGGTGCCGGACAGGATCTTGTCGATGGCCCCAACCTCGGCCGCCTGATAATTGCGATCTGCCATGGCGATGCGCACCAAAAGCGCGCCGAGCGCCAGTTGGGGCGTGGGCTCTGGCAGTGGTTTTTTTGCCTTGGAGCGTTTTGGAAAAAGCCGTTCAAACACGTGTGGTCGCGAGCCTTACTTCAGTTGATCAAAGCGAGTTTTCAGTTTTGCGGCCTCTTGCGCAAGACCAAAGGGCGGATTGATCACAAAGAGGCCCGAGCCGATCATGCCATGTCCCTTGCGTGCGGGTGGAAACCGCACCTCGTGGCGAAATGCATCCGGATGATCACTTTGTAGCGTTTTCAGCATGTTGTGATGCGCCGCTGATGTCAGGATCGGATACCAGAACACGATGACACCCACATTCCATGCGCGAACGTATTTGCGGATATGGGTGGGAATGGTGTCGTAGTCATCCTTGATCTCAAAGCTGGGATCAATCAGCATCAGGCCCCGCCGTGGCGTCGGCGGCAGCATCGAATGGGCCATGGCAAAGCCGTCACTGCGCCGACAGGTTGCCGTGGGAAGGGCCAGTTCAAGCGCATTATGTTCGCCCGGATGCAGTTCTGCCAGTGTGATGTGATCGCTGTCGCGCAGGCGCTGCGTCGCAATCATGGGCGAGCCGGGATAAGCGTTTTCGCCATCTGTTTCAGCAGTTTGTACCAGGCTTTTCATGTAAGGATGATCGGCGGCAAACCAGTCACGCACGCGCGCGATCCCCATGGCCGCCTCACCGGTCTTGCGCGCCTCATCCGCGCTCAGGTCATAAAGCGCACGGCCCGCATGGGTTTCGATATAGCTGACAGGTTTATCTTTGCGCGTGAGATAGTCGAGCATCCACGCCAGAAGGCTGTGTTTGTGAACATCGGCCAGATTTCCGGCATGATAGATGTGCTGATAGCTGAGCATGGGAAGGGTGTAGCGGATTGGCACCTGCGCGCAACGGCTAACGGCGTGATCCACGCCGAAGCCGCGAATCGGGCAGAACCGCCTGCGGTTCATGGCCAAATGCAGGGCTGCGTGCGTGTCTGACAAAGAAGGGTGGCAGAACAGACGGCGTTGTGCATTGCCAAAGGTGCAAGATCGGACTTCGGGCACGTGGTGCACATCCGTTCACCGTCGCTTTGACGCTGGGCAAGCCTGCCGCGTCCTTTTAGGCTGATCCCGCTTATCCGTGGCCAACAGGGCAGATGAAGTGAACCGGAACGTGCTCGTCCTCGTTGTCTGTGGTGCTGCCTTGATCGGCGCGACGGTTCTGATGTTCAGGGATGCCGACGACCGCCCCGAATTCCCCAATGAACCTGTTGCAGAGGTGATCACAGCGCCCTCGCGGGTGGCAATAACGATTGATGATCTGCCTTATGTGATGCCCTCGCGCACGACGCCCGCCGAGGGTTTGCGGTACGTGCAACGCATCAACGCCGCCTTGCAACAACATGGAATCATAGCGACGGGTTTTGCGGTGGGACAGCAGATCAACGCCGCGTCAGAACCTGCGCTGCGCGCTTTTGCCGATGCCGGGCATGGGATCGGAAATCATAGTTGGTCGCATCCGGATTACGGCACCCTGACCGAGGCCGCGTTTCGCGATGAAACACGCCGCACCGACGAGGTTCTGGAGGACTGGATTGCAGGGCCGCGATATTACCGCTTTCCGTTTTTGCGTGAGGGCGAGACGGAAGAAACCAAAGAGGCGGCGGATCGTGTGTTGGCCGAGTTTGGCTACCGCAATGTGCCGGTGACCATCGATAATGATGAGTGGCGTTACAATGCCGAATATCTGGACGCGCTGGCGCAGAATGACGCCGCGTTGGCAGAGCGGATTGCCCGGGCCTACGTGGCTCACATGCAAGAGCGGACCGGCTATTTCCAAGGCCTTGCCCAAAGCACGCTTGGTGCAGATGTGGATCATATTCTGTTGATCCACCTGAACCGCATTAATGCGGATCACTTGCTGACCTTGCTTGATTGGTACGCGGATCAGGGCTGGGTGTTCATCACGGTCGAAGAGGCGCTGACCCATCCTGTTTTCGACCAGCCGGACCTTTATGCCGGGCCACGTGGTTTGTCGCAGATTGAGCGTGTGTTGGGCAGTCGGCAGGATTAGTCGCGGTACTGCCCCATACCTGACCGACGGCCTGGCGGCGCTTGTTAGACCAGTCGCGATACGTCCTTGGCGGCGCGCACGAAATCCTCGAACAGGGGGTGTGGGGCGAAGGGTTTGGATTTGAGCTCTGGGTGGAATTGCACGCCGATGAACCATGGGTGATCGGGCCATTCCACGATTTCCGGCAGGCGGCCATCAGGCGACATGCCCGAGAAATTCAGCCCCGCCTTTTCCAACTGTTCACGGTACTTGATGTCGACCTCATAGCGGTGCCGGTGGCGTTCATCGATCTGGGTTTTGCCATAGGCGTCGGCAACGCGGCTGCCTGCCGTCAGGACGGCATCATATGCGCCAAGGCGCATCGTACCGCCCTTGTCGTCGCCCACCTTGCGCTCGACCTTGTGGTTGCCCTGTACCCATTCCTTGAGGTGGTACACGACTGGTTCAAAACGCTTTTTGCCCGCCTCATGGTCGAATTCTTCGGAGCCGGCGGTTGCAAGGCCCGCCACGTTGCGCGCCGCCTCAATTACGGCCATTTGCATGCCCAGACAGATGCCCAGATAGGGGACTTTGCGGGTGCGCGCGAATTCGGCCGCCTTGATTTTGCCCTCGGTGCCCCGTTCGCCAAAGCCTCCGGGCACAAGGATCGCATGAAACCCTTCGAGGTGGGGCGCGGGGTCTTCGTTCTCGAACAACTCGGCATCGACCCACTCGATCTTGACGCGGACCCGGTTGGCCATGCCGCCATGGGTCAGCGCCTCGGCGATGGATTTATAAGCGTCCTCAAGCTGGGTATATTTGCCCACAATGGCGACCTTGACGGTGCCGTCGGTATTGTGGATCCGGTCGCTCACGTCTTCCCATTTGGTGAGGTCGGGCTTGGGTGCGGGGCTGATCTGGAACGCGTCAAGCACGGCCTGATCCATGCCTTCGCGATGATAAGCGAGGGGGGCGTCGTAGATCGTTGACAGGTCCTGGGCCGCGATCACGCTTTCAGGGCGCACATTGCAGAACAGCGCCAGTTTCTCGCGTTCCTTGACCGGGATCGGCCCCTCGGAACGGCAGACGAGGATGTCGGGCGCGATCCCGATGGAGCGCAGTTCCTTGACCGAGTGTTGTGTCGGCTTGGTTTTCAACTCGCCGGAGGCCTTGATGTAAGGCAACAGCGTCAGGTGCATGAAAATGCACTGGCCGCGGGGTTTATCCTGGCTGAACTGGCGGATCGCTTCAAAGAAGGGCAAGCCTTCGATGTCGCCCACGGTGCCGCCAATTTCGCACAGCATGAAGTCGACTTCATCGTCGCCAATGCTAATGAAGTCTTTGATTTCGTTGGTAACGTGCGGGATCACCTGGATCGTTTTGCCCAAGTAGTCGCCGCGCCGCTCTTTTTCGAGCACGGTGGAATAGACCCGGCCCGACGATATGGAATCGGTGTTGCGCGCCGCCACGCCGGTGAACCGTTCGTAGTGGCCCAGATCAAGATCCGTTTCGGCCCCGTCATCGGTCACAAAAACCTCGCCATGCTCAAAGGGTGACATCGTGCCGGGGTCAACGTTGAGGTAAGGATCAAGCTTGCGCAGGCGCACCGAAAAGCCCCGCGCTTGCAACAATGCGCCCAACGCAGCCGAGGCGAGGCCCTTGCCAAGCGATGAAACAACGCCGCCGGTGATGAAGATATAGCGTGCCATTGAGTGCAGTCCCCGTGGTTTGATCTGGTCGTTCGATCAGGCAAAAGGCCAATTGCAGCATGTGCCACTTGGCACACCCCACGGGACCTCAGTTTATCAGGATTCGGATCAAAAGGGCAAGGTCATCGCAACATGATGTTGCAAGTCGTTCCCAGCCCTCAATATTTTGTCTTAGTCAGCGGTTGGAACCAGAGGCGCATTGTCGCCAGCCGCAGGCGGCAACAGGTCACCGGCTGGGGGCACCAACCCGTCACCCGGCGCATTTTGCGCAGGTGGCGTGATGCCCAATTGGTCAATCACGGATGTGCCTGCCGAGTTTTGCGCGGCAATTATCGTGAGCGTGATCGACGTGATGATAAAGCAGATCGCGAGGATCCATGTTACCTTGCCCATCGCCGTAGCGGCCGCTCGCCCAGTCATGGCGCCGCCACCGCCGCCACCCATGCCCAGACCACCCCCTTCGGAGCGCTGCATCAGCACTACGGCTACAAGGCCGAGCGCGAGTATCAGATGGATGATGAGAACGACGTTTTCCATGAGGCGGTTTAGCTCTTTGCTGCGCGATGGGCGGTATCTATGCAAGATTGCCCGCCGGGGCAAGTGGCGGTTCGACCCAAAGAGACAAGTCGGGATTTGGCCCTCTGGACAAATCGGCATCTTGCATCCCATGATCCGATCCATGCCCCATGATCATTCCGACCACGACCACCCTCACAGCTTGCTCCCTCCCGAGCCTGCGTTGCGCGTCAAAGCGCTGGAGACGATCCTGACCCAGAAGGGTTTGGTGGACCCCGTCGCCCTGGACGAGATCATAGACACCTACGAGAACCGTATTGGCCCGCGCAACGGTGCCCATGTGGTCGCCCGCGCCTGGAGCGATCCTGATTTTCGCGCAGCCTTGCTGGAAGATGCGGACGCTATGGTGTCAGAAATGGGATATTACGGCCGTCAGGGTGAACATATGGTCGCGGTCGAGAATACCGATCAGGTGCACAACATGGTCGTTTGCACACTCTGCTCGTGCTATCCGTGGCCTTTGCTGGGCATTCCGCCGGGGTGGTATAAGTCCGACGCCTACCGCGCTCGTACCGTGCGCGAGCCGCGCAAGGTGCTGGCCGAGTTCGGGGTGACTTTGCCCGCGGACACCGCCGTGCGCGTTTGGGATTCGACGGCAGAGGTCCGCTATCTGGTGATCCCGCAACGGCCCGCAGGGACCGAAGGTTTGGACGAGGCGGCGCTGATGGATCTGGTGACGCGCGATTCGATGATCGGCTGCGGATTGGCCAAGGCCCCATGACCCGCTTGCATGACATGGGTGGCCGCTTTGGTGACGGGCCGGTGGTGCCCGAAGCGGAACACGTGAAATTCCACGCTGATTGGCATCCCCGGGCCCTGGCTCTGACGCTGGCCAGCGGGTCGCTGGGGCTTTGGAACATCGATGTGTCGCGGCATGCGCGTGAATGCCTTTCGCCTGCGGATTACGGGCGGTTCAGCTATTACGAAAAGTGGATTTCGGCGCTGGCCGATCTTTTGGTCGAAAAAGGTGCGCTGAGCCGCGAAGAGTTGGCAAAAGGGAAAGCGCTTGGGGCCAGCGACTTGACGCACAAAAAGCTCAAGGCCGAGTCCGTCGCGGACGTGCTGGCCAAAGGTGGCCCGGCAGACAGGCCCAGCAACGTGGCCCCGCTTTTCAAGCCCGGCGATACAGTAGCAGCCCGCGCCTTTCCCGAAAACATGATCGTCACCGGCGGGCACACGCGACTGCCATCCTATGCTGCAGGGGCCACCGGCCAGATCCTTCGGCTGCACGGCAGTCACGTCCTGCCCGACAGCAGTGCGCACGGGTTGGGTGAAGCGCCAGAGCCGCTTTATGCGGTGGCCTTCAAGGCCGCAGCCCTTTGGGCGCATGCCGAGCACCCGGATGACGAGGTGATCGTGGACATGTGGCAAAGCTATCTGGCCCCGGCATGAAGCCTGAACCGGTCTTTGAAGCGCCCTGGCATGCCCAACTTTTTGCGCTGACGGTGCACCTGAATGAAGCGGGACGCTTTGAATGGTCCGACTGGGCGGCGCGCTTTGGCGCAACGCTGAAACGACACGGGCTCGCCCGCGCGTTGAACGGCGGTGATGACTATTTCAATGCCTGGCTGGAAACGCTTGAACTGCTGATGGCCGAAGATGGCCACGCAGACGCAACCGAATTGGCTACAACCCGCGATGCCTGGGAAGCGGCCTATTTGCGCACACCACACGGCGCCCCGGTCACCCTGGGTCGGTCCTAAAATCCCTGTTCAAAATAATCCTGGGGTAGGCCAAAGACCGGGGGCAGAGCCCAAACAAATAATGTCATGGCGTAGCCTCAATTGGATCAAGGTCAGGGTCAATCGTCGACATCATCCATATCGGATTGCCCAGACAATCGGCGGCGCACATGGCTCCAGCTGAGGCCGATGCCCAATACAAGGGAAAGGGCGATCAGGCCCAGCCAGGTGTTCAGGTTCCCATCGTCAAGCTTGAGCAAGCCCAGATCATAAAGCACCCACAGCCCTGATCCGACCAGCGCCAGCACCAGCCCCATGCCGATCCCGCCGATCGATCGGAGCGTGGCCCTGAGGTAAATGATATAGCCAATCAGCAGCAAAAGCCCCAACAACACGGCAATGGACAGGTTGGCATTGCCGTAGTCCATGACCCAGCGGACATAGTTGTATTGAGTCGGATTGTAGGTGGCCGTCAAAAGACCAAGGGCAAAGAGCCAGCGCCAGAGAAAGCCCATCTTGCGCCTCCGATATTGTGTGCTTTGCGTGTACATGCCGCGAAGCGGCCTCTGGTGCAACTCTTGGGATGCTTTCGGCGGGGATATTTGGGGCCAGGAGATTTGAAAAGCTCTGCTCCCAACCTCTGAAGCAGTCATGGCGCGCCGGGCGTGGCGGCAAGTGCCACATATACGGTCGGGCTTTGCGCCAAAAGAAATGCAGATTGCGGTTTGCGTCTGCGACCTGCGTCGCTATACGGGCGCGGGTTCTTAGGAAAGGGACATCAAATGGCCAATGTGGTGGTTGTCGGCGCTCAATGGGGCGACGAAGGCAAAGGCAAGATCGTCGATTGGCTGAGCGAACGCGCGGATGTGATCGCTCGTTTTCAGGGGGGGCACAATGCGGGCCACACTCTGGTCATTGATGGGGCCGTCTACAAGTTGCACGCCCTGCCTTCCGGTGTCGTCCGCGGTGGCAAGCTGAGCGTCATTGGCAATGGCGTGGTCCTCGACCCCTGGCATCTCTTGTCCGAGATTGAGACGTTGCGCGGCCAAGGTGTTGAGATCACGCCAGAGACGCTGATGATCGCCGAAAACACCCCTCTCATCCTGCCCATTCACGGGGAGTTAGACCGGGCCCGCGAGGCGCAGAATTCCGTGGCCAAGATTGGCACCACCGGGCGCGGTATTGGCCCATGTTATGAAGATAAAGTGGGCCGCCGCGTGGTGCGTGTAGCGGATCTGGCCGACCCAGCGACCCTTGAATTGCGCGTGGACCGCGCCCTTGTTCACCATGATGCGCTGCGCCGGGGGCTGGGCCTTGAGCCAGTGGACCGCGATGCGCTGATCGCCAGCCTGCGCGAAGTGTCCGAAGGCATTCTGGCCTATGCCGCCCCGGTCTGGAAAGTCATGACAGAGGCCCGCAAGGCCGGCAAACGCATCCTGTTCGAGGGTGCACAAGGCGCTTTGCTGGACATCGATTTCGGCACCTATCCGTTTGTCACCTCGTCCAACGTGATCGCAGGTCAGGCCGCCACGGGCGTGGGCCTGGGCCCGGGTGCCATTGATTTCGTGCTGGGCATCGTCAAAGCCTATACCACCCGTGTGGGCGAGGGGCCGTTTCCGACTGAACTGCTTGACGATGACGGCCAGCGTTTGGGAGAACGGGGCCACGAGTTTGGCACCACGACGGGGCGCAAGCGCCGCTGTGGTTGGTTCGATGCCTGTCTGGTCCGCCAGACTTGTGCCACCAGCGGCGTAAACGGGATTTCCCTGACCAAACTTGACGTGCTTGACGGGTTTGAGATCCTGAAAATCTGCGTGGGATACGAGCTGGACGGGGTGCGCATGGACTACTTGCCCACCGCCGCCGATCAGCAGGCCCGCTGCACCCCCGTTTACGAGGAAATGCCCGGTTGGTCCGAATCGACCGAAGGCGCGCGCAGCTGGGCCGAGTTGCCCGCCAACGCCATCAAATACGTGCGCCGCGTGGAGGAGTTGATTGATTGCCCAGTGGCCCTACTTTCCACCTCACCGGAGCGGGAGGACACCATCCTGGTCCGCGATCCATTCGCCGATTGAGGAGGCCCCATGGCGCTCAGCTACAAGACCCGCAAACGACTGTCCGTGCTGATCCTGTTTGTCGGCCTGCCGCTCTATATCATCGCGGCTGTTAACCTGGTGGCTTTGTTCGAACGGCCCTCGTTGCTGGTGGAGTTGCTGATCTATGTGGGGCTTGGGGTGATCTGGGCCTTTCCGCTTAAGGCGGTGTTCAAGGGGATCGGTCAGCCAGACCCGGATGCAAAACCGTCGGATCAGTGACGCGCCCTATCGAGATACTTCCGGTTTTCGGCAGGCAAAGGGCTGGACCGGTCCCGGCCAGTAACGCATTTTGGCGCCGTTGACCCGACCGGAGTATGCCATGGCCCGCTTTGCACCGCCCATTCCAATTCTGCGCAGTTTTGATGAGGTCAAGGCACGCGAGTTTTATATTGATTTTCTGGGCTTTACCCCAACCTTCGAATTTCGCTTTGAGCCGGACACTCCGCTTTACACGGGCCTTATCCTGGATCGCTGCGAAATCCATCTGTCCGAGCATTTTGGCGATGCGAGCCCGGGTGCCAGTCTTCGGATCGAGGTGGATGACGTGCACAGGTATTGCAAAGCGCTCAACGCGAAATCCTACCGCCATGCCCGCCCCGGAGTGCAACACCAGCCTTGGGGGATGGACGACATGACGATCTCTGATCCGTTTGGGAACAGGCTGATCTTTTGCACCGACCGACCGAATCCTACACCCCAATAGCAAAAGGGCGGCCCGGGTAGAGCCGCCCTGTGTTTCAGGTTTATATTTCAGACTCAGCTTGCCGCTTTTTGATCCGGGCGGTAGCCGATGTCGCCGGTGACAGCAAAGCGGCCCCCTTTGATCTTTTCGATCTTGCCGGTCCGCAACAGCTGACCAAAAGAGCGCAGACCATCCTCGCGACTGAACTCCTCTTTTTCGACCTGGCGAACCTTGGTCATCAACTGTGGGCGCGAGAACTGTTCGCGACCCTCGACAAAGCTGAGGTAGCTGGCCGCTGCTTCAAGCAGGGCAGGCAGGTCATGTGCGCCCATTTCAGAGGCGTAGTCCTCAAAGCTGGTGCCGGTATCGACTGCGGGGCCTTCTTCGCGGGTGGCAACGCGGCGGGGACGCACGGGGCCTTTGGGTGCCGTGTCGACGTCAACCCGTTGTTCTGCCACCAATTTAAGGGGCGCAGGGCGGGATCCATCGGGCCGTACATTGCCACCACCACGCACCGCAGGACGGCGCGGTTTCACAACTGAGGCCAGGTCAGAACGGTAGGCGTCATCGCCTGTCCCGTCATATTCGCCGATGCCGGTGTCTGCCTTCTTGGCCAGAACGGCGGCCTTCAGATGGGCAAAGGCGCGGCGGCGGTCGGAGCCTTCGGGCTCGTCCATCTGATTGTCCGCTTCGGCCATCAGGCGAGACACATCGTCATCTTCGATGCCGACTGCGGCAGCGGCGTCGTCGGCCACAAAGTCGGTTGTGTCATCGGTGTTGCCCGCGATCTCTGCCTCGACTTGCGACAGTTCCGCCAGCAATTCGGCCTCTTCCTCGGCTGACAGGGTGCTTTCGTCGGCGTCGTCTTCGACTTCTTCCAACTCGCCGCTGGCCAGGGCCGCGTCGATATCGGCGCGTTTGACCTTGAGGATGCGGGCGCGGGGGGCAGGGGCCTTTGGCGCTTGCTCTGGTTCGGCCTCTGTTTCGGCCGCAACGCTGTCGTCAAAGAGGTTTTCGCCGGTCGCGTTGTCAGCTTCGGTGTCGCTGGCCATGAGAGCGGCCAGCGTATCAAGGCCCAGATCCTCGGCGGTTTGTGCCGGGGCTTGCGCGGGCGCAACTGCCTCTGCATCTGCTGCGGCGGGGTCGTCTTCGGATGGTGTGTCAAAGCGCGCGAGGATTGCAGCGATATCGTCGTCATCCTCGTCGTCATCGATTGCCGCAGTTGGGGTGTCGTCAAGCGCCTGGCCCGCTTCAATATCGCGCACGGCGTCGGCCGCGATATCCTGAGGCGAGGGTACAGAGATAGCCCCGGCATCGCCGGCTTCTGCCAAAGCATCATGATCTGCCTGTGGGGCGAAGTCTTCGGCATGCTCGTCTTCGAACATGTCGTCCTCTTCGTCCTCATCCTGACTTTTGGATACGACCTCGCGGATGCGCTGTAGCTTGGCGGCGATGCTGTCCGGCGCTGTGGAGGCCGCCACAGGATCGACGTCTGTTGTTTCAACGGTGTCCGCGGGGCTTGCCTCAGGCTCTGGCTGCGCAAAAAACTCTTCGGCTTCGGCTTCGGCTTCGGCTTCGGCTTCGGCTTCGGCTTCGGCTTCGGCTTCGGCTTCGGCCTCGGCTTCGGGGCTTTCGACTTCAGCATCCAGAGCCGCCAGATCGGCGAGGTCTTGTGGGGAAACCTCGGGCGCCGCGTCCAGGGCGCTCAGGTCATCCATGGCGGCGACGCTGATTTCCACGGGCTCGGCAGGCTTATGCTCTGGCGCATCTTCGATGTGTGCGGCGGTTTCGGCGGTTGCAGGGGCGGCAACCGCAGCGGCGGCGACGGCACCCATGGCGAGGGAGGAGGCCGCGCCCGGGGCGGCGGCCTCTTGTTCGGCGCTCAGCACAATGCGGCCTTCATGTTCGCGCGCCTCGACCCGGCGCGAAATCTCGCGCTCGGCAATGCGCGCCAGCATGTCGGCGTCCGGCACGGGCGGTTCGGCCCCGAAATAGCGGTCATCAGCGGCCAGATCACGGAAATATTCCGCAATGGCCTTCATCGTGCCAAAGCTGTCATCAAATCCTTCCAACGTGCATGAAAACGTGCCGTAGGAGACTGTTAAAATTTTATTGTTACTCATCATCGGATGCTCGTCCTCTGCGTCTGCGGAGGTTTCTATAGGGGGCAATGCCGGACCAAAGCGGCCCGAATCTGTGCCCCGGAGCGTATCATTTCGTGGCGACATTGTGATCTGTTTCCGAAAATTGCATTAAACCCGAATGAATAAGCCAATTGTTGACAGTTTAGCGCCTGTAACCCTTGTGGGTGGTGGGGAGGCCAGTTCCGGTGATCTGGCAGAGGCGATGGCGCTGGCCCCGCTTTGCGTGGCGGCGGATGGCGGCGCGCATTTGGCGCTGGCCGCAGGCGTCGAGGTGACGGCGGTGATCGGGGATTTGGATTCCATCGGTGATGCGCTGGATCAAATCCCCACGAAAAGGCGCCACCTGATCGCCGAACAAGACAGCACAGATTTTGACAAGGCCCTGCGCCATATTTGCGCCCCTGTTGTTTTGGCCGTGGGCTTTACCGGGGGGCGGATTGACCACCATTTGGCGGCTTTGCATGTGCTGCTGGCCTATCCTGATCGGCCATGTGTCCTGTTGGGCGCGCACGAGATCACCTTTTTGTGCCCACCCCGCGTGGCCTTGCCGTTGGCAGAAGGCGACGTGGTGTCGTTGTTTCCGATGGGGTCGGTTGCGGGCACGTCCCAAGGCCTGCGCTGGGACATCGAGGGCCTGCATTTCGATCCGATGGTTAAGATTGGTACGTCGAACATCGCCTTGGGACCGGTCGCGTTAACGATGGATGCGCCTGCGATGCTGGTGGTTTTGCCACGTGCGCGGTTGCGGGCTGTTATGCGGGTGCTGGCGTCCGCGCCGCCAGCCGCGCGATGGCCCGCTCGCGCAACACAATATAAAGACCCGCCGCGATCGTGATGCAGATCCCCAAGGCGGCCAGGCCGTTGGGCAGGTCGGCAAAGACCAGAAAACCGATGATCGTCGCCACAGGGATTTCCAGATATTGCATCGGTGCCAGTGTCGCCGAGGGCGCATAGCGCAGCGACCAGGTCATCAAGAGATGCGCAAGCGAGCCAAGAACTCCGATCGTGATCAGCAGCGCCCACGCGTTACCGCTCGGTGCAATTAAGGTTAATGGGGCAATCCCGCTGGATTGGGTGACCAGCAGGATTGGTCCCATGATACAGACCGCCATGACGCCGCTGACCGCTTGCAGGCCCACGGGATCGGTTTCCTTGGCGATCTGGCGCGTGACCAGCATGAAAAAGGCGAAGTTGACGGCGACCATCACGGGAAGCAAAGCGGGCCAGCCCACTTCGGCAAAGCTGGGTTGAACCACCATAAGCGTGCCGATGAACCCGACCGCGCAAGCAATGAGGCGACGTGCGCCGACCTCTTCGCCCAGAACATATTTACCCAAAAGCAGCATGATGAAGGGCATGACAAACGCAATTGCCACTGCGTCGGCCAGCGGCAGGTATTGCAGGGCGGTAAACATGGCCCCGATACCGAAGATGTGGAGGATGGTGCGCACTATGGTCAGCCGCAAGACCCTGCCTTGCATGCGCCAAGCCCGGCGCGTAGCCCAGACCAGCGGGATCAGGATAATCGCCTGCACCGCAAAGCGGACAAAGAGCAACTGGCCCAAAGGCACGGATTGACCCAAAAGCTTGGCCACCGCATCCCCCATCGGTGCGACAACGCAAAAGCCCAGCATCAAAAGGATGCCGAGGAGGGGCTTGTCCTGAGCCATGGCGCGCACGCTAGCAGCGGCGCGTTGGAATACAATTGCTGAAATGGAGCGTGCGCGACGCCAATGCGCGTCAGGTGAGCGTCGGTTGGCTGGTCTGTTCCGCGCTGTGCGCGAAAGGCGCCCGCCCACCGACCCTTTTGCGCCCCATTATCAGATGTGTGGCTGACAGCTTTTCTTTGAAAAGCTGTCTTTGCCACTGCTTGCGTCACCCTCGGGAACGCAAGCTTAACAATTCGGTACATTCACGGCCAAGCCGCCCAATGCCGTTTCCTTGTACTTTTCGCTCATGTCTTCACCGGTTTGGCGCATGGTTTCGATGCAGGCGTCCAGCGGAACGAAATGTGTGCCATCGCCACGCAGGGCCAGGCTTGCGGCAGAGACTGCCTTGATCGCGCCCAGGCCGTTGCGTTCGATGCAAGGCACCTGGACCAGCCCGCGCACCGGATCACATGTCATGCCCAGGTGGTGTTCCAGCGCAATCTCGGCGGCGTTTTCGATATGCTCGGGCGTGCCGCCCATCACGGCACAGAGCCCGGCCGCGGCCATCGCGGCGGCACTGCCCACTTCGGCCTGGCAGCCTGCCTCAGCCCCCGAGATCGAGGCGTTGTATTTCACCAGACCGCCGATGGCTGCTGCCGTCAGCAGGAAATCCTCGATATGGGCCTCGGATGCGCCGGGCACGTGGTCGAGGTAGTAGCGCAGTGTCGCGGGCAGCACGCCCGCCGCCCCATTTGTCGGTGCCGTGACCACCTGACCGCCTGCGGCGTTTTCCTCGTTCACGGCCATGGCATAGACGCTCATCCAGTCGTTGATCGTGTGGGGGGCCGTCAGGTTCATGCCCCGCTCTTCCAGCAGCTTGTCATGGATTGCCTTGGCGCGGCGCTTCACGTTCAGACCACCGGGCAGGATGCCGTCGGTGGTCAGCCCCCGGTCAATACAATCACGCATAACCTGCCAGAGCCGTTGGGTGCCGGTCTTGAGAGTGTCATGCCCACCCCGCGCGACCTCGTTGGCGCGTTTCATGTCCGCGATGGATTTGCCGGAAGTGCGGGCCATCTCAAGCATCTCGGCGGCGGATTTGAACGGGTAGGGGATAGGCGGCCCTTCATCGGTGGCTTTGCCAGCGGCCAACTCTTCCTCGGTCATCACAAAACCGCCGCCGATGGAATAGAACACCTGGCGCAGGGTCACATCGCCTTGCGCGTCGGTGGCCATCAGAACCATGCCATTGGCATGACCCGTCAGCGGGGTGTCGTAATCAAAGATAAGGTCGGCCTTGGGATCAAAGCGCAGGGGGGGCAGGCCGTCGGGGTGCAAGAGGTTGTCGTCGCGGGCTGTGGCCAGCGCCGCCTCGGCCTTGTCCTGATCGTAGGTTTCGGGAACGAACCCAGCCAGCCCGAGGATTGTGGCCCGGTCGGTGGCGTGCCCGACACCGGTAAAGGCGAGCGAGCCATGCAGCGAGGCGCGCACGCCTGCAAAATGAAAGGGCGAGGCGCGCATCATGTCGAGAAAACGTGCGGCGGCCACCATTGGCCCCATCGTGTGCGAAGAGGAGGGGCCGATGCCCACTTTGAACATTTCAAAGACGGAGAGAAACATTTAGACGGCTGATCCTTCTGGCGGCGTGGGACGCTGGGGGTTGGTGAAAGGTTGTGCGCCCAGACCCTCGGCGAGAATTGCGCGTTCCACAAACTCTGTATCCTGCAGAGCGGCGGCAAAATCCATCAGGCGCGGATGATCGGCCAGATCGAACCAGCGTGGACCGCCATAGATCGCGCACCAGCGCAAAAGCGGGCCAAGATAGCATGACATCGCACTGGGGCGCTCTTCGAGCCAGTTGGCATCCTTGGCCGCGCCGAGCAGGGAGAGCAGACGGGTCACCCGGTCGCGGGTCGGGGCGCGCAGCATCTCAGGGTCGCCGTCGGTATACAGGTGTGGGTAAAACAGCATCCGTTGCGAGGGGTGCAAGCTGTTGCCCAGCCACACCAGCCATTTGAGAGCCGCCGCTCGCGCCCGCCCGTCAGCGGGCATCAGGCCGGGGTGTCGTTCGGACAGGTACAAAAGTATGGCGGTGGTTTCGAACATGACCCCGTCAGGGGTTTCCAGCGTCGGGATCAACCCGTTGGGATTGAGCGCCAGATAGGCGGGCGCGTGCTGGCCTTGTTGGCTGCGGTCCACAAGCCGGGTGTCAAACGGCTGCTCCACCAGGTCCAGCGCCAGCCGAACGATCAACGACGCGTTGTCAGGGGCGTAATGAAGCACATAAGTCATGCCCCGTGGCCTAGCGTGCTTTGACCACCGGGTGGAGGTCAAAAACGACCTGCTGCGCTCAATTACGGATCAGTGGTTGGATAGCTGACAACTGTGATGGGCTGATCAAAGCTCCGTACGTGTTGTGGTGGGTGGGTGTTTCCGGCCTCGGAAATCTGGGCGGCAAAGGCCGCACTGGCCAGGATGGCGGCGTCAAGGCTGCGCGTGAGCGCTTCGATGCGCGCGGCCAGGCCCACTTCGGGACCGGTGGCGGTGAAGTCCAGCCGCCGCTCGACCCCTACGTTGCCATATATCACCTCGCCCACATGCAGGGCGATCCCGAATTCGACAGGTGGCAAGTTGTCCGCGCCTCGCACCTTGTTGGAATGTGTGGCCCGTACCACCGCCTCGCGTGCAGCGGCGAGCGCGGCCTGACACATGTTTTCGCGGGGCCGCGTGCCCTCCTCGATAGGAAAAATCGCAAGGATGCCGTCACCAATGAACTTCAAGACCTCGCCGCCATGATCGGCTACTGCATTGGCGGTGCCGTCGAAAAAGGCGTTGACGGTGTCCAGATAGGCAGGCGTGTCGAGCGATTGCGACAACACCAGTGACCCGCGCATGTCGGCATAAAACAGCGCGCATTCGATGGTCTGCGCGTCTCGGCGGTCTATTTGGCCGGTCAAGACCCGCTTGCCTGAAATGCGGCCCAGATAAGTTTCCAGAACTTCGTGTGTCATGAACATGTCCGTGTCCACCCGTGCGCAAACGCAGATGGCAGGCACCAGACGCTCCAACCCTGCCAGATCAGAGGCGAAAAACCCGCTGAACCGCTTGGTGGCAAAGGACAGGGACGCGCCGCGAAAATGCTCGGACACGCGCGAACACAGCTTTTGCCTTGTGCCAAACTTGCGCGCGAAAGCGGCGTAGCTTGTCATGCCCGAGGCGGCGAGTTGATTGAATATTTGATAGCGGGCGATTTCTTTGGGGTCGCGGAGATCGGCAGTGATGCTCGAGAACTCGTCGCGCGAGAGATCCGCAAACGGATCGTCGAGGTGCAGTTCAGACAGCACTTGGGCGCCCGTCAGGGTTTGCTTGTTGACCTGGCCTGTTTCACGCTCCCATTGCATATCCAGCAGGCCGATCACCGGGTGCGGCACCGATCGGCCGATACTGATCCGCGCCACGGGCACGCCACCGTCCAGCAGCCGGGTGCCCAGTGCCTTGAGCGTGACGCCAAAGTCATCGTCGCTGAGCGCCTGATCCAGCAGCAAGTCGTTTGTTGTGTCGAAGAGATCGGACAAGGCCATCGTACTCCCATGTCAATGGGATGGAGTGTTTCCTAAGCGCGCTGCACTGTTACCCGTTTTTGCGCAATGCTGGCCCGTGAAAAAGGTCGCGCCAGGGTGCGATGGCACATATAAGGGCGGCGCAACTGGGGAGTCGCTGCCATGACCGGAGAATTGTCGCCCATCGACAAGGCCAAATTTGTCGCCGCCAAGCGCGCGGCTGACTATGTCGAGGACGGCATGCGCGTCGGGTTGGGCACCGGATCGACCGCCGCGTGGCTGGTCCGCTGTCTGGGCGAGCAGGTGCGCGACGACGGTTTGCGCATCAAAGGCGTGCCCACGTCAACCCGGACGGCCGATCTGGCCCGCGAGGTTGGCATCGACGTGATTTCCCTGGATGAAGCCAAGTGGCTGGACCTGACCATTGACGGGGCCGACGAATTTGACGGCGACTTGAACCTTATTAAAGGCGGGGGCGGGGCCTTGTTGCAGGAAAAGATCGTGGCGACCGCCAGTGATCAGATGATCGTCATTGCCGATATCGGCAAGGAGGTCGAGCATCTTGGCGCTTTTCCCCTTCCCATCGAGGTGATCCCCTTTGGCTGGCAGACAACGCAGGCGCTGGTCGAAGAAACCCTGATATCCATGGATGTGCTGGGCCGCCAATCGTCGCTGCGCATGAATGGCGATCGTCCATTTGTCACGGACGAGGGCAATCACATTCTGGACCTGCATGTGCAGCGGATCGGCAATCCGCGTCAATTGGCGCTGGTCCTGAACCAGATGCCCGGGGTCGTGGAAAATGGCCTTTTCATCGACATTTGTGACGCTGTGGTGATCGGCTATGGCGATGGTCGGGTCGAGGTCCGCGACATCAATGAAGGCACCGTGGTGCAGGATCGTCTGGATTTTGTTGAAACGGACAACCTGTTTTCTGACCTGGCCGACTAAGTCCGCGTTCCCTCCTCACACCTGCGCGACGGGGTCTGGTTTTACCGACGCCCTTATGAAATATGACCTTGGAGACAACGGAGGGCCCCCGGAATGAGTACCTACGACTATGATCTGTTCGTTATTGGCGGAGGATCGGGCGGCGTGCGGGCGGCGCGCGTGGCCGCTGGCGACGCTGGCGCCCGCGTGGCTTTGGCCGAAGAGGACCGCTATGGCGGCACCTGCGTGATCCGGGGCTGCGTGCCCAAAAAGCTCATGGTTTTTGCCAGCGAATTCACCGACGCTGCCGAAGTGGGCAAGGCATACGGTTGGAACATGACCTCCGGCACCTTTGACTGGCACAGCTTTCGCGACCACTTGAACACCGAATTGGACCGCCTCGAAGGGGTCTATCGCAGTTTGTTGAAGAATTCGGGCGTAGACACCTTTGACGCGCGCGCCAAGCTCAAGGATGCGCATACGGTCGAATTGTCCAACGGCGAGACCAAGACCGCCAAGACCATTCTGGTGGCCACTGGTGGCCGCCCGGTGCGCCCCGATCTGCCCAATGCCGAACTGGGCATTGTCAGCGACGACATCTTTCACCTCGAAACTTTGCCCAAGTCGATCCTGATCATCGGCGGTGGCTATATCGCCTGTGAATTTGCCTGTATCCTGCACGGGCTGGGTGTTGAGGTGACGCAATATTATCGTGGTGCTCAGATTTTGCGTGGCTTTGATGACGAGGCCCGCGGGCTGATTGCCGAGGCGATGCGTGACCGGGGCATCGAATTGCACACCGGCACGAATATCGTCCAGATGGCTTTGGACGGGCAGGTCGACACATCCTCTGGCCCGACGGCCTCGGATGCTGCCATGGGCGCAAGCGCACAGCAGCAAGACCTTATGTCCAACGATGACACCGCACCCGAAGCCAGCCCCGGCCGTGGCGGCCCGATTTGGGTCAAGGCCACCAATGGCCGCGAGCGTGTGTTTGACATGGTGCTGTTTGCCACGGGGCGCAATCCAAACACCGACGACATGGGCTTTGAAGAGGTTGGGATAGAAGTGGGCCGCCGGGGCGAAGTTGTCGTGGACGCGTTTTCCAAAACCGCCGTCGATAGCGTCTATGCCATCGGTGACGTGACCAACCGGGTGAACCTGACGCCTGTGGCGATCCGCGAGGGCATGGCCTTTGTCGAGACGGTGTTCAAGGACAACCCGACGGCGGTGGATCACGACCTGATCCCGTCGGCCATCTTTACCCAACCGGAAATGGGTACAGTGGGCATGAGCGAGGAAGCGGCCCGCGACCAGGAAGAGATTGAGGTCTATTGCACCTCGTTCCGGCCCATGCGCACTGCCTTTGCGGGAAAACCCGACCGGGTTCTGATGAAGCTGGTGGTCAGCGTCGCGACCCGCAAAGTGCTGGGCTGTCACATCGTCGCACCGAATGCGGGCGAGATGATCCAACTGGCGGGCATAGCCATCAAAATGGGTGCCACAAAGGAAGATTTTGACCGGACCGTGGCGGTTCACCCGACCATGTCCGAAGAGATCGTGACCATGAAGACACCGATGCGGACCGCTTGAAAGTCCGATAAAAAACCACAGTTATAACGCCAAGGCGCAGGTATCCTGCGTGGCAAGAGGAGAGTTACACCATATGGCTGGTAATACAGGCGGCCCCTGGGGGGGCGGCGGAAATTCGGGCGGTGGCGATGACGGACGCCGGAACGGCTCTGGCGGGCGCGGCAATGGCGGCGGTGGCGGGCGTGGGCCCGGCGATGACGGCCCACAGATCCCCGAAATCGACGAGCTGGTCAAAAAGGGCCAGGAACAGCTGCGCGTCCTGATGGGCGGTCGCGGTGGCGGCGGCACCGGTGGTGGGCGCGGCGCAGGCGGCGGTGGTGGTCCGTTCCTGACACGCGGCACCGTGGGCATTGGCCTTTTGCTGGCTGCGGGCCTCTGGGCGTTTTCGTCGTTCTACACTGTCAAACCTGAAGAACAGTCTGTCGAACTCTTCCTGGGCGAATTTTCATCTGTCGGAAATCCCGGCCTGAACTTTGCTCCATGGCCCGTTGTCACCGCCGAAGTGATCGCGGTGACCAGCGAACGGACCGAAGATATTGGTGTGGGTCGTGCGGGCAGTGATGCGGGCCTGATGTTGACCGGCGACGAGAACATCGTCGACATCGATTTCCAGGTGGTCTGGAACATCAACAACCCCGAACAATTCCTGTTCAACCTGCGCGACCCGCGCCCGACGATCCGGGCCGTGTCGGAATCGGCCATGCGCGAAATTATCGCGCAGTCCGATCTTGCCCCCATCCTCAACCGGGATCGTGGTGCCATCGCAGGCCGTTTGCAGGACCTGATCCAATCGACGCTCGACAGCTATGATTCAGGCGTGAACATCATCCGCGTGAACTTTGACAAGGCCGACCCGCCGCAATCGGTGATCGACGCCTTCCGCGACGTGCAAGCCGCCGAGCAAGAGCGTGACCGTCTGCAAAACGTGGCTGATGCCTATGCCAACCAGGTCCTCGCCGAGGCCCGTGGTCAGGCGGCGCAGTTGCTTGAAGAGGCCGAAGGTTACCGCGCCCAGCAGGTCAACCAGGCCGAAGGTGAGGCATCGCGCTTCTCTGCCGTTCTGGAGGAATATGCCAAAGCGCCGGAGGTGACACGCAAACGTCTGTACCTTGAAACGATGGAGAATGTGTTGGGCCGGATCGACAAGATCATTCTGGATGAAACCGCAGGCGGTGCCGGAGGACAGGGCGTTGTCCCGTATCTGCCTCTGAATGAGCTGCGCCGTGGAGGGTCGAACTGATGAAACGCACAACATATTTGCTGCCCATCGTCGTTGTGGCGATCGCCGTGGCGCTGTCGTCCGTCTTTATCGTCGACGAACGTGAAAAGGCTCTGGTTCTGCAATTTGGTCAGATCGTGAACGTCAAGGAAGAGCCGGGCCTGGCTTTCAAGGTGCCGCTGATCCAGGAGGTCGTGCGCTATGACGACCGTATCCTGAGCCGCGATATCGATCCGCTTGAGATCACGCCGCTGGATGACCGGCGTCTGGTTGTGGATGCTTTTGCGCGCTACCGCATCTCGGACGTGGAACGGTTCCGCCAAGCGGTTGGTACAGGTGGCATTGCCACTGCTGAAAACCGGCTGGATTCCATCCTGCGGGCTGAGACACGCGAAGTGCTGGGTTCGGTGTCGTCAAATGACATCCTCAGCTCGGATCGTGCGGCCCTGATGCTGCGCATCCGCAACGCCGCGATTGCCGAGGCGCTTGCGCTGGGCATCGAGGTCATCGACGTACGTCTGAAGCGGACGGACCTGCCGACTGAAAACCTTGACGCGACATTCCAACGGATGCGCGCCGAGCGTGAGCGGGAAGCGACAGATGAACGGGCTCGTGGTAACGAGGCGGCCCAGCGGGTGCGTGCCCAAGCCGACCGGACCGTGGTTGAACTTGTGTCGGATGCCGAGCGTCAGGCAGAGATCATCCGTGGTGAGGCTGACGCCCGCCGAAACGCGATCTTTGCCGATGCCTTTGGTGCGGACCCAGAATTCTTTGAATTCTACCGCTCGCTGACGGCCTATGAACGCGCGCTACAGGGCAGCAACTCGACTATGGTGATGTCACCGGACAGCGAGTTCTTTAACTACCTGCGCTCCGATCAGGGTGCGCGCAGCGTCGAAGGCGAATAATGGCCTGGATACTGCTTGCCCTTGGGCTTGTGATGATGGTGGAGGGGCTGGCCTATGTGCTGGCCCCTTCGCTTATTGAAAAGGTGCTGGAGGTTTTGCGGAGCCTGCCCGAAGCCGCCCGCCGCCAGTTTGGCGCATTGGTGCTGGTGTCTGGGCTGATCCTGGTCTGGCTCGCGTTTTTTATCGGTTTGTAACTTATGGCCCGAAATCTTCACGCTTTGGTAACATCGAGTTGAAACCCTGTAATGCAAAACCATCTTTAATGTTGCACGGATGCAACCCTACATGCACCTTGTGCGTAATCGCGCAAAGATATGTGCAATATGGCCCGCGTGGCCAAGACGAAGATGCAGGAGAGACCTGATGCAACGACAGGCAATTGCCCTTTCGAGACAGCTTCCCGATATGACCTATTTACGTGCCTTGTGGATTGGCGCGCTGGCCTTGGCCTTTGTGCTGGTCCAGGCGCTGGCTGTAACGGCCCGCCCCGAAAGCCTGGCCCCGCTGGCCGAACAGATCAGCCCGTCGGTGGTGAACATCACCACGTCGACCGTGGTGGCTGGTCGCACCGGCCCCCAGGGCATCGTGCCCGAAGGATCCCCGTTTGAGGACTTTTTCCGCGAGTTCCAAGACCGCAACAATGACGGCCAGGGCCAGCGTCCCCGTCGGTCATCGGCCCTTGGCTCCGGCTTTGTGATTTCCGAAGACGGCTATGTCGTCACCAACAACCACGTCATTGAGGGCGCGGACGAGATCTTGATCGAGTTCTACCCCGGTGAAGGCCAGCCCGCTGAACAGCTCAAGGCCGAAGTGATCGGCACCGACCCCAATACAGACATCGCTCTGTTGAAGGTCGAGGCGGATCAGCCGCTGCAATTTGTGCCTTTTGGTGACAGTGATCTGGCCCGCGTGGGCGATTGGGTTGTGGCCATGGGCAACCCGCTGGGTCAGGGCTTTTCCGTTTCGGCCGGTATCGTGTCGGCCCGCAACCGCGCGCTGAGCGGGACCTATGACGACTACATCCAGACGGATGCGGCCATCAACCGGGGCAACTCGGGCGGTCCCTTGTTTAACATGGATGGCGAAGTGATTGGCGTGAACACGGCCATTCTGTCGCCCAATGGCGGTTCCATCGGGATCGGCTTTTCCATGGCATCTAACGTGGTGACTCGTGTTGTGGACCAATTGCAGGAATTTGGCGAAACCCGTCGTGGCTGGTTGGGCGTGCGCATTCAGGACGTGACAGATGACATCGCCGAGGCGATTGGCCTTGAAAAAGTCGCAGGTGCGTTGGTCACATCCGTGCCTGAAGGTCCGGCAATGGATGCGGGCATGGAAGACGGTGACGTTATCCTGAGCTTTGCAGGCGTTGACGTCGAAGACACGCGCGGCCTGGTGCGCCAGGTGGGCAACAGCCCCGTGGGTGAAACAGTGCGCGTGGTTGTCTACCGCGACGGCGAAACCGTCACACTGCGCGTCACTCTTGGTCGCCGTGAAGAGGCGGAAGGGGCTGTACCAGCCGTCGCGACCGCGCCCGACGAGCCCGAAGAGCCGGTGACCAAAGAGGTACTTGGACTTACGTTGAGTAGCCTGACGGACGAGCTGCGCGAGCAACTGGGCGCTGCCGAAGACCAGGATGGCCTGGCCGTGACTGATGTGGATGAGACGTCTGAGGCCTTTGAAAAAGGTCTGCGCGCCGGTGATATAATCACCGAGGCGGGTCAGCAAAAGGTCACTTCTATCGCCGATTTCGAGACGCGGTTGGAAGAGGTGAAGGATGCAGGACGCAAGTCACTGCTGCTTTTGGTACGACGTGCAGGTGACCCGCGCTTTGTGGCCTTGGGCGTCGGTGAATAAGCACTGCCATATGACAAAGGAAAAGGGCGCCCCAAATGGGCGCCCTTTTTTATGGCTCTGACTTTCAGGCTTCGGACGGTTGCCGTTCGACGGCGATCAGGCCCAACTTGCGCGCTGCTGCTGTGGACAGGACCGGGCTGTCAAAGCCCTCGGACTGCTGATAGCGGCGCACGGCCGCACGGGTGCGCATGTCCATCTCGGAGGTGATCGGGCCGCGGTAATAGCCCCGCGCCTCCAACGCGCGCTGGACGGAGGCGATGAAATCGGGGGTCATCTGGGTGTCGCACGGCACCTGAAACCAGTCCTCCTTGCGCGGGCGCACGACCTGCTGCATCTCTTCGGTCTTGTAGATCGGGGGGGCCTGAATGCGCCCATCGCTACTGATCTGTGCAGGCTGGAGCAGGACCTTGTGGCTGACCGTCTCGACGACTGCCGGGCTCACCGTCTTGCCCCAACAGGTGCCGGGCGCGGCGCCGGGCGGGGCGGTGGCCAGTGAAATGGGATCGATGTTTGACTTGGTCACAATGCCGTTTTCGGCACATGCCGACAGGGCAAGAGCCGCCGCAAGGGCGGGGAACAAGGGGGAGATATGCATGCGCGTGCCTCTTTGGTGCCTCTGAACGGGCGTTTGGGCAAATGTAGCGTGGGCAGGTGGGCCTGCCTAGCCCCGGCGACTGTCCTGTGCATCGGTGCGTGCTTCTGCCGCCACGGTCCGGCCCGTCCCCTCGCTCAGCAAATGGTCAAGCATGCCCGAGATATCCTCGACCTCTTCGGCCAGAACATGGGTCACATTATGGGCCCGCTGCATCCGCCCGATGACGCGCAGCATGCGCCCGGCCACGACGGCGCGGCGGAAGCGCTCGTAAATATGGCGCCAGACGATGATGTTGACCACGCCCGTCTCGTCCTCAAGCGTGAGAAAGATCACGCCCTTGGCCGTGCCCGGCCGCTGGCGCAGGATCACCAGCCCCGCAACCGCCACGCGTGCGTTGATGGGCGGCACACCCAGATCGGCGGCGCGCAGGCACGCGGGCGGGCGGGGCCAAGCGGCCGATGTCGGAGAGGGGGAGGTGAGTACCTGCATAAGAACAAAAATAGAACATAAGCCTTCTGTCGCAAGTGGAAAAGTGATGGGTCGCAAAAGGGGCTGGCACGCGCAAATCGAGGCGGTTAGAACCGAGCGGAACCAAAGGTAAAAAGGGGCTTTCGATGGCCAAGATCACCTATATCGAACATGGCGGCACCGAGCATGTGGTGGACGTGGCCAATGGCCTGACGGTCATGGAAGGCGCGCGCGACAACAATATTCCGGGCATCGAAGCTGATTGCGGCGGGGCTTGCGCCTGTTCCACCTGCCACGTCTACGTGCATCCCGACTGGGTCGAGAAATTGCCCGCCAAGGATGATATGGAAACCGACATGCTCGACTTCGCCTATAAGCCGGACGAAACCCGCTCGCGCTTGACTTGCCAGCTCAAGGTCAGTGACGCGCTGGACGGACTGGTCGTGCAAATGCCGGAAAAGCAGATCTGATGCCAAAGGGGGCGCCGCGTCTGGCGTTCCGCTGCTGGCCACGTGCCGCCCGCGGCGCGCGGCAAATGCTGCGCGTGTTGCTAGCGTCGATGCTCTGTGCGGCACCGTCGCTTGCGGATGTCATAACGGGCGCCCGCTATGCGGCACCGACAGACCGTTATGCCCACGGAATCCTGGGCGACGCAATCGAATGGGGCGCGTTGGAGCTGACCCTTGACAGTGGCCAAACGGTGACAATCACCTTGCCGCAGGATCACGTGTTTGAGGACGTCGCCCCTCGCCTGGCCGATCTGGATCAGGACGGTCACCCTGAAGTCGTCGTAGTGGAAACGGATACGTCGCGCGGCAGCGCATTGGCCATCTACGGGACCAAGGGCAAGATCACCGAAACCCCGCATATCGGCACCCGCAACCGATGGCTCGCCCCTTTGGGGGCTGCCGATCTGGATGGGGACGGGACCGTAGAACTGGCCTATATCGACCGGCCCCACTTGGCCAAGACCCTACGCCTCTGGCGCTACGACGATCAAAAGCTGACGCCTGTGGCGGACTTGCCCGGCCTCACCAATCATCGCATCGGGGAACGCGATATCGCCGGGGGCATACGGCTTTGCGATGGCGCGCCCGAGATGATCCTTGCCTCAGCCAACTGGTCCGAGTTGCGCGGCGTCCGTTGGGACGGTCGCCGTTTCACGACAGAACAGCTGGGGTCAAACACGTCCCGAGCCGCGTTCGCCAACGCAATGGCTTGCACTGAATAAACCTTCTTTTGGCCAAAAATATCCCGGGGTTTGGGGCAGAGCCCCAATCGCGCGCATGCGCAAAATAGATCGTGTCGCGTCAGCGTCCTTTGGATTAACCTTTGCCGCCCAAAGCCCGCCAGCCGATATCGGCGCGGTAGAACCCACCCGGAAAATCCACAGCTTCCACCAGGGCATAGGCGCGCTCTGCCGCTTCGGCCAGGCTTGACCCGCGTGCCGTCACGTTCAATACGCGCCCGCCTGCGGCCACAATTGTGCCGTCTCGCTGTGCCGTGCCTGCGTGAAACACAATCTGACTGCTGGTTGCGGGCAGGGCGTCCAGGCCGCCAATCACCGCTCCCTTGTCATAGCTGCCAGGATAGCCCTTCGCGGCCATCACCACCGTTATTGCATGATCATCCGCCCAGTTGACTTGCGCCTGCGCCAGTCGACCCTCCGCAGCGGCATGCATAAGGTCCAGGGCCTGCGCGCCCAGCCGCATCATCAGCACCTGGCATTCCGGGTCGCCAAAGCGGACGTTGTATTCCACCAGACGCGGCGCGCCATCTTCAATCATCAGCCCTGCGTAAAGCACCCCTTGGTAGGGCGTGCCGCGCCGCGCCATCTCCGCCATCGTGGGCCGAATGATCTCTTCTAGCGCACGTTCTGCCACTGCATCCGTCAGGACTGGGGCAGGGGAATAGGCCCCCATGCCGCCTGTATTGGGACCGGTGTCACCTTCGCCAACCCGTTTGTGATCTTGCGCCGTGCCGATGGGCAACACGTCTGTTCCGTCGCACAAGACAAAAAAGGATGCCTCTTCGCCCGTCATGAACTCTTCAATCACGACCTCTGCGCCAGCGGCGCCAAATCCACCACCGAACATGTCGTCAATAGCGGCTTCGGCCTCGGCCACGGTCTCGGCGATGATCACGCCCTTGCCTGCCGCAAGCCCGTCCGCCTTCACCACGATGGGCGCGCCTTGGGCCTGGACATAGGCTTTGGCGGCGCCTGCATCGGTGAAATGGCCGTAAGCCGCTGTCGGGGCCTTGGCGGCGTCGCAAATTGCTTTGGTAAAGGCCTTCGAGGCTTCCAGCTCTGCCGCGGCCTGACTTGGGCCAAAGACCAACACGCCTGCATCACGCAACCGGTCCGCAACGCCTGCGGCCAGCGGGGCCTCGGGCCCGATGATGACGAAATCAATCGCTTCTTCTTCGACGAAATTCGCCACCGCGCCGCCGTCCTCAATATCGATAGACGCGCAATCGGCAATGGCCGCAATGCCGGCATTGCCGGGCGCCACAACCAGCCGGTCGCATTTGGGGTTTTGCAAGACCGCCCAGGCCAGGCTGTGTTCGCGGCCGCCGCCGCCGAGAATGAGGATGTTCATGGGGCAGCACTCCTTGGCCTTTGCGCGCCCTCGTTCTAAGCTGGAGTGCGGCGCGGCACAAGGAAGCGAAATGGACTTAATCGATGATCCCGGCGACGGGCTGAATGCCCCGGAATTCAGCGTCTCGGACCTGTCTGGCGCGATCAAACGGCTGATCGAGGGTGAATTTTCCCATGTGCGGATCAAGGGCGAGGTCGGCCGTGTCAGCAGGCCCCGCTCGGGGCATGTCTATCTCGACCTAAAGGATGATCGCGCGGTCATCGCAGGTGTAATGTGGAAAGGGGTAGCGGCCCGCCTTCAGACTCAGCCCGAGGAAGGGATGGAGGTTGTGGCCACGGGCCGCCTGACGACCTTTCCCGGCCAGTCCAAATATCAAATCGTCATCGAAGACATCAAACCCGCAGGCATGGGCGCGCTTATGGCGCTGTTGGAAAAACGCAAGGCGCAGTTGCAGGCCGAGGGGCTGTTTGACCTGTCGCGCAAGCGCCCGCTGCCCTATCTGCCGGATGTGATCGGGGTGGTCACTTCGCCGTCCGGCGCGGTGATCCGGGACATCTTGCACCGTTTGCGCGACCGTTTCCCGCGCAAGGTGATGATCTGGCCGGTGGCGGTTCAGGGGG
This sequence comes from uncultured Tateyamaria sp., assembly GCF_947503705.1. Lineage (GTDB taxonomy): Bacteria > Pseudomonadota > Alphaproteobacteria > Rhodobacterales > Rhodobacteraceae > Tateyamaria. The sequence continues at coordinate 342,901 of NZ_CANNES010000003.1, forward strand.
CCAAATGTGCCCCCGAAGTGGCCCGCGCCATTGCGGGCTTTAATGCGATGACCCGTGGCGGCGCGATGCCGCGCCCGGATCTGTTGATCGTGGCGCGCGGCGGCGGGTCGGTTGAAGACCTTTGGGGTTTTAATGAGGAAGTGGTGGCGCGGGCTGCGGCGGCCTCTGATATTCCGTTGATCTCGGCAGTCGGGCACGAAACTGATACGACCCTGATCGATTATGTTTCAGACAAGCGCGCACCCACGCCCACCGCGGCGGCGGAATTGGCTGTTCCGGTGCGGCATGAATTGATGGCCTGGCTTGAAAGTGCAGGTGCGCGGATGACAGGCGCGCTCAGCACCGGCTTGCAACGCCGCGACCAACGGCTCCGCGATCTGGGACGGGCACTGCCGCGGCCTGACGCTTTGGTCGAGGGGCCGCGTCAGCGATTGGATGTATTAGGCGACCGGTTGGGCCCTGCGCTGATCAGCGGTGTGCAGCGGCGCAAGGTCCGCCTTGCGGATGCGGCAGGCAGTTTGCGTCCGGGTGTCCTGACGCGTCAGCTGCGAAATGAACGGCAACGCCTGGAGGGCGTGAGCGCGCGGCTTGGTCCTGCGCTTGGGCGCGCGGCGCTGACAAAGCGGACGCAGTTCGAGGGGCGGGCCGCGCGACTGAACCCACGCAAGCTGGCGCAAGATGCGCGCCTCGCCGATCAACGCCTGCAAGCGCTTGTTGTCCGGTTGCAAAGCACAGGCGCGCGACAGATCGAGCGGTTGAACCAGCGCCTTGAAGCGATGGACCGGCTGCGAGAAACCCTCAGTTACAAGGCGACATTGGCGCGGGGGTATGCCGTGGTGCGCGGCGGCGGCGAGATTGTCACGACCAAGGCGGCAGCCGAAGCGTCCAGCGGGTTGGAAATCGAATTTGCCGATGGCCGATTGCGATTGGGCGGCGCGAAAGCGACACGCAAGGCGGGCAGCAAACCGCCCGAGCAAGGGTCTCTGTTCTGAGCCATGGCGGCCCGCAGGTACATGACATCAGACGCATCCCCGTAAGGCGGACGTCTCGTCCGCCATCGCTGCTACGGGTCAGACCCCAACTTTGGGCCCGTAACAGACAAACTCGCGTCCCACGTCCTGTGCCTCATAAAGCTCGGTCGTGTTCGGGTCATTGGTAAAGGTCGCGCGCAGCCCGTTGCCGGTTTGCTCGAACGTCCAGCATTGCGGCTCAGGCCTGTCCTCATAGACAAAACAGATATTCGCCGCTTCGGCGTACCAATAGCCTTCCTTGCATTCCCCATCCAGGAACGACCAGGTCACCCGCCGGTTTTCATGATAGATTTCAGCGCCGTAGGCCGTGCCCTGATTGCCGTAATAGAGCGTTCGACCCGTCACATATGCCTCGAACTCGGCCGCAGACATGGGGTCTGCCGCAGCGGGCAGGATAAAGAAGCCTAGGGCCAGAAAAGAAAAAATATATCGCATGGTGCCACTGTGGCAGAGGCAATCATCCCACGCCACCCTTTGCACAGAATTGTCAGATCACAAGCGCAGTTTCGCGGGTTTTTGCCCAGCGATCCACCCGCCGGTCCATCACTTTTCGCCAAAGCGGTGGGATCAACGCGATCACCGCCATAACGGGCAGGGAGCGTGGCAGCATCGGCATCGTTTCTCCGTCCAACTCCAATGCGGGAAAAGGTTTGGCGGGCTTCAAATGATGCTCTGAATGACGCGGCGCATTGAGCATCATCGCCGAGGAATACCACTGTGGCGCATTCCACGAATGCGCAGGCCCCATAGCCGCGCGGCGTCCGTCAGGCAGGATGGCCCGTTCCAAGCCGTAGTGTTGCACGTAATCCGACAAAAGCAGTTGCAGCTGCGCATAGGCTGCTATCGTGACCAAGCCGATCACCCCGGCGAGCCCTGCCAGCGAGGCCGCAGCCGCAAAAGACATTGTCGCGCCCAGCACATAGCCCACATAGGGGGCTGGCAGCCAAGCACCGCCATGTCGTTGGCGTTCGGCCCGCAACCCTGCGCCGAACCCACCGTTCCAGGCGCGCACTGCATACCGCCAAAAGCCCACGCCTTTGGGCGCAGTCGCCGGATCGTGCGGCGTCGCTGCATGCACGTGATGCACCAGCCGGTGCGCGCTGGTGTGGTGCCCGAACAGAAGCGCAGTGTAGTTCGCAGCCCCCAGCCGAAAGGCCCAGCGATCCGCCCTGTGGATCAGCTCGTGAGCGTTGGAATTCGAGATTTGCCCGAAATAGAGGCCACAGCCGACCACAATCAGCCCCTTGTCAAGCAGGGGCAGCGGCCCGCCCACGGACCAGACCGCCAGACCCAATAGAACAAAGTGCATCACGCCCAATGCCTCGGACAACCGGTGCCCCGTGGCTGCGGAAACTGGTTGTTCGATCGCGAGTTTGTCCAGGAAGAATACAACCACCGTCATCGCGAGTATCCCAAGCCCTGCCCAAAGGCCGCCCCATATTGCACCCGCGCCCAGCAAAAGGGCGGGGCCAAAACTGGCCAAGGCAAAGGGCAACAGTTGGACCATTTCTCAGAATCACCTCAAGCGGTTGCGCACGACCCGTATCACATCACAGGTTCATCGCCTCTTACGACCCCATTTGGGCCAAAGCGTGACCGATCCGCGCCACGCCGGTGATCATCGGCGCGTGCTTTGTGCGTCCACGCGTCGCTTTTGGGCTGATAGGGGGGGCAAGCCGCTGGTATCTTTGCGTCAAATCAGGCTCAGGGAGTGCGACATGGCGCTGGATAATGCAAAGCAAGGCAAAGGCGTCTGGAAGTCCGGCAAAGGCAAGGGACGGGTGCGCCCCAAAGGCCGCGCGCTGGAGGATCAGGCCTGGGAAGAGGTGCGCAGCCTCTTGGGTGATCAACCCCGTCGCCGCGATCTTCTGATCGAGTTTTTGCACCTGATCCAGGACAGCTTTCGCCATCTATCAGCCGCCCATTTGCGTGCATTGGCCGAAGAAATGCGCCTGAGCATGGCGGAAGTGTATGAGGTCGCCACCTTTTATGCCCATTTCGACGTGGTCAAAGAGGGGGAGGTGCCGCCGCCTGCGCTGACCATCCGGGTGTGCGACTCGCTCAGCTGCGAATTGGCGGGCGCGCAGGCACTGAAAACCGCGCTCGAAGACGGTTTGGATGCCTCCCAGGTTCGTGTCTTGCGCGCGCCCTGCATGGGCCGCTGCGACACAGCACCCGTCTTGGAACTGGGCCACAACCATATCGACAACGCGACACCTGAAAAGGTGCAGGCCGCCATCTCCAAGGACGACACGCACGCCCATGTTCCCGATTACGAAGCGCTCGCCGCCTATATGGCGGAGGGTGGCTATGCCACGCTGAAATCCCTGCGCGATAGCGGCAATTGGGAAGACGTACAGGCCAAGATCAAGGAAAGCGGGTTGCGTGGCCTCGGTGGCGCTGGTTTCCCTTCTGGCACCAAATGGGGTTTTGTCCGCGCCAATGCGGGCCCCCGCTATCTGGCCGTGAACGGGGATGAGGGCGAGCCCGGAACCTTCAAGGATCGCTACTACTTGGAGCGTGTCCCTCATCTTTTTCTTGAAGGGATGCTGATCGCCGCCTGGGCGGTCGAGGCGGACACAGCCTTTATCTACATGCGCGACGAATATCCCGCTGTGCTTGATATCCTGGCGACAGAGATCAAGGCGTTGGAAGATGCGGGCATCGTAGCCCCCGGCTTTATCGACCTGCGGCGCGGGGCCGGTGCCTACATCTGCGGTGAAGAATCCGCGATGATCGAAAGCATTGAGGGCAAGCGCGGCCTGCCGCGGCATCGTCCGCCCTACGTGGCCCAAGTTGGCATTTTTGGCCAACCCACGCTGGTCCACAACGTGGAAACCCTGCACTGGATCACGCGCATTTGCCGCGAGGGGCCAGAGGTGCTGAACAGCACCGAAAGAAATGGGCGCAAGGGCCTGCGCAGCTATTCCGTCTCGGGACGTGTGGCGGCTCCTGGCGTCTATCTGCTGCCTGCCGGGTCCACGATCACCGACATTATCGAGGCCGCTGGCGGCATGGCCGAGGGTCACGTGTTCAAAGCCTATCAACCGGGCGGCCCGTCCTCTGGCCTGCTCCCGGCGCGCATCAACGACGTCCCGCTGGATTTCGACACGTTGCAGCCTTTGGGCAGCTTCATTGGCTCGGCGGCTGTGGTTGTCCTGTCAGATCAGGACCGGGCGCGCGATGCGGCGCTCAACATGCTGCGTTTCTTTGAAGACGAAAGCTGTGGCCAGTGCACGCCCTGCCGGGTCGGCTGTGAAAAGGCGGTCAAGCTGATGCAGGCGGATGCTTGGGATCAGGGGTTGCTCGACGAGTTGTGCACGGCAATGACGGATGCCTCGATCTGCGGGCTGGGTCAGGCGGCGCCAAACCCGATTCGCCTCACGATGAAGCATTTTCCGGACGAAGTTTAAGGCTTGCGCAAGTACATCGAGTTCGACTTGGTGCGGCCCACCGGCTCGAACCCCAGCCGGGTAAATTCGCGGTGGCAGCCCGGATAGTCCTCCGGGCCTACGCGCTCGATCACGATGCGGTCGGGGATCATGTCCTCGGACGCATCCGCCAAAAATGGTGCCAACGCGGCGTCCTCATGCCCTTCGATGTCGATCTTTAGTGCATCGACCCGCGTCACATCCAATGATGCCAGAATATCCGCCAGGGTGCGGATCGGGACCGTGCCTGCCTGATCTTCGACGATGTTCACGATCGCCACGTCATCGCGGTGAATTTCAAGGCTCGCCATGCCGCTGCCTTCGCCCACAGCGGCATGCACGATATCCAGCGTGTCCAGCGCACTGGCGTCTGCGTTGAAGGCAAGGCGCTTGATCATCGACGGATTGGCATCCACCGCCACGACCCGCGCGCCGGTCCGGGCCAGCGGCTGCGCATAGAGCCCCACATTGGAGCCGATATCGACCGCAACCTTGGCGGGGCCAAGATCGGCACACAAAAAATCAATCTCGGGCTTGTTGTAACCGGGATGCAGCAACAGCCCGTATTCGATCAGGTTGTTGGCCCCCTCCACGCGAAAAGCACAGCCCATCCGGGTGACATCCAAAGGGTGGCCCAGGGCCGTGATCAGATTCGTCATGTGGTACCGCAACTTGCCACGATGAAAAAACGTACGGCGCGCAAAACCGATCAGCGCCTTTTGCAGCGCGCCGGGGGTGTGGGTTCCAAAGGGGGCATCGAAAAAGCCGACAGGGGCGCCGGTCTCGGCCTCTGTCACCGCGCGCGTGTCACGTTCAATGACCATATCCGGCCTCCCTCAATTTCGCTCGCCCACGCTTAGCAACCCTACGCGCCGTTGCCAATTCGGTTTGCGTGCGGTGGCGATCAGCACGCAATGCCACCTTTTCATATCCGTGCAGCCGTATTAGGTGAGAATGACCGCATAAGCGTGGAGCTCACATGGCGTTTTTCAAAAAGCTCAAGGACCGGTTGTTCAACTCTTCGTCCAAGATCGACGAGGGGCTGGAAGCAATTGTCGAAGACGGCGGTGTCGAGGTCGCGCCGGACCCGGTGGTCCAAACGCCGACCGCACCCGCGGCGCAGAGTATGTCCGATCCGGTGCCGGAACCCACGCCGACGCCCGAGCCTGCGCCATTACCCGAGCCTGCGCCGGGACCTGACCCTGATCCGGTACCAGAGCCAACGCCCGAACCGGTGCCAGATCCAGAACCAGAGCCGAAACCCCTCCCGGATGCGCCGCTCGAAATGCCGACTCCGCAGCCCGACCCAGGCCCAGCACCCGCACCCTTGGAAGTGCCCGAGGTGCCTGCACCAGTGGAGGTTCCGGCAGAACCGCCCGTCGAGATACCGAGTGTTCCAACCGAACTGCCCCCGATCACCGGCGCTTCGCCCGTTAAAATGCCCACGCTGACAGAGCCTGCACCCGATCTGTCCCAGGCCCCCGCCAAACGGGGCATTCTGGGCCGCCTTCTGGGGCGCGAAGATGCAGCACCCGTCATGCGGCGTGCGCTGGATGACGATATGCTCGAACAGCTCGAAGAGTTGCTGATCGCTGCTGACATGGGCGTCGACACCGCCCTGCGCGTGACCGCCAACATGGCCGAAGGGCGTTTTGGCAAAATGCTGTCGGTTCAGGAAATCAAGGAGTTGATGGCCCAGGAGATCGCCCGGATCATGGATCCGGTGGCCAAACCGCTGCCGCTCTATCCCCAAAAGCCGCAAGTTGTGCTGGTGGTCGGCGTCAACGGCTCGGGCAAGACAACCACAATCGGCAAATTGGCCAGCCAGTTCCGCGCTGCGGGCAAATCCGTGGTGATCGCCGCAGGCGACACGTTCCGTGCCGCTGCCGTTGAACAGTTGCAGGTCTGGGGCACCCGCGCGGGCGTGCCCGTACTCACAGCGCCCGAAGGGTCCGACCCGGCCAGCCTCGCATTTGAGGCAATGACCAAGGCGCAAGAGGATGGCGCGGATCTGCTCATGATCGACACCGCTGGCCGCCTTCAAAACCGGGGTGACCTGATGGAGGAACTGGCCAAGATCGTGCGGGTTATCCGCAAGAAAGACGCAAGCGCGCCACACAACACGCTGTTGGTGCTCGACGCGACAACGGGGCAAAACGCGCTGAATCAGGTCAAGGTGTTCCAAGAGGTCTCGGACGTGTCCGGCCTCGTGATGACAAAACTGGACGGCACAGCCAAAGGTGGTGTGTTGGTAGCGCTGGCCGACAAATTCGGCCTGCCGATCCATGCTATCGGCGTGGGTGAACAGATTGATGATCTTTCGCCGTTCGACCCCGAAGAGTTTGCCGCGGCACTCACAGGCCTCGACCCCGAATGACGGCACAGCCTTCTTTCGGCCTGATCTCTCCTTACGGAAGGTCAAAGGCCGGGCAGTACCACATGCAGACACCGCGCGCGTATATCCGTAGCGCGGATATTGATCCGCCATCCGCCAGATGACGCAATGGCTTGCCAGCATCGAGGGGACGGGCACGGGCCACCAGGTGGCGTTGGGGTTGGCAATTCTCGCCGCCTTCCTGCACGCGGTTTTTGGCGCCTTGCAAAAGGGGCGCCATGATCCCTGGCTGACGCGCGGGGCCATCGATGCCGCTTATGGCCTGATGGCCGCCCCTTTTGCGCTGTTCATCGTGCCTTGGCCCGAACCGCATATGTGGCCAATATTTGCCGTCGTCTGGGTGATCCACGTGGCTTACAAGTGCCTGCAGGCTTGGGCCTATACCAAAGGCTCTTACACCGTGGTTTATCCGGTGGTGCGGGGGACAGGCCCACTTTTCACCGTGATCGGGGCCTATCTGCTTTTTGGCGAGACGTTCACAGCCGTCCAATGGTTGGGCGTCGCGACGTTGCTGGCGGGTATCTTCGGCCTTGCAGGCTACAACCTGCGCTATCTCGAAACCGAACGGGACACGCTGCATCTGGCATTGGGCCTCGCCTTCCTGACGGGGCTCTTCGTGGCGCTCTATACGACCTATGACGCCTATGGCATCCGGGCCACCGAAAACCCGTTCACCTTCCTTGCATGGTTTTTCATGATCGACGGCATCTTCATGCCGCCGGTCGCCTATATGCGTTGGCGTAAAATGGCCAATCCGCCTGCGCTGCCGCCGCTTATGTTGCGGGGATTCATCGGCGGGATCGTGGCCTTCCTCAGCTTTGGGTCCATCATGATGGCCACCCGCCTCGACAAGGTGGGCGAAGCTGCGGTATTGCGCGAAACTTCGACAGTGTTTGCCGCCGTCATCGGCTGGCTGGTGCTGAAAGAAACGGTAGGCCCCCGGCGAGTTGCCCTGATGGCGCTCATCGCGCTTGGGGCGGTAATCGTCGAGATGGGCGGATAAGAGGCAAAGCATGGCGGACACGCGCGAGATCAACCCGATTATGAAACAGGTGCTGGAATTGGGCCCGCCGCTGGTCTTTTTCCTGATTTACCTGCGCATCCGCGACAACACTTATGTGATGGGCGGCACGGAATATTCGGGGTTTATCGTGGCCACGCTGATCTTTGTCCCCATCCTGCTGATTGCCATGGCGGTTCTTTGGGCGCTGACGGGCAAGCTCAGCAGAATGCAGATTTTCACCGCCTTTATGGTCATTTTCTTTGGCGGCCTCACGGCCTGGTTCAATGATGAACGCTTCTTCAAGATGAAGACCAGTATCGTCTATGGCCTGTTCGCGGCCCTCTTGGGGATTGGCTTGTTGCGTGGCCAAAGCTGGCTGGCCTTTGTCCTCAAGGATGCGATGCCGATGCAGGACGAGGGGTGGATGATCCTGACCCGGCGCTTGTGTGCCATGTTTGCAGGGCTTGCCATAGCCAACGAAATCATCTGGCGCACCATGTCGACGGATGCCTGGGTCAAGATCGAAACCTTTGGCTTTCCCATCGCGCTCATGGCCTTCCTGTTTTGGCAGATCAGCGCGCTCCAAGGCTACCTGATCGAGGATGCGCCCAAATCGGACAGCGACGAGGCTTAGGCTTTTTGGCTGCGATGCGCCTGGGCATCGGCGACCCAGCTATTGCGATGCGGGGCTACTGCAAAGGCCACTTTCAGCGCCAGATCGCTTGAGATCATCGCCTCGATCGCCAGCTTGAAGCGCGCGCGTTTGGCGGCCCGCGCCCGCAACGTGGCGACATCCCACTCCAACACCTCAGCCCCTGCTGGCAAACACGTGGTGGCCGCACTTTTTTGACCCGTGATATAGGCCACCTCGCCGACAAAGAGGTTCGGGGGCATGTTGAACCGCTCCCCGCGTTTGACCACTTCGATGCCACCAGAAATCACGTAGTAAAGTTTGTCGACCGGGGCGCCTTCGGTGGTCACTTGGATCGCCTCTTGCAACACCTTGCGGTCGGCATATTGGACAAGGTTGCGAAAATCGCCGGGTGGCAAGCTTTGAAACATTGGATAAATGTCGCGATGCGCGCGCGGCACGGCCATCTTGGACTGGTGCCACAAAAGGTTACCCAGCCCGATCAGGTTCGCCGTGCCCAAAAGGACCATCAAGCGCAACATGACCTGATGAATAATCAGATACCCGATGGTCAGGGCCGCCCCAGCCAGCAGGACCACCGTTTCGGGGGCTATGAAATCACTTAGCATTGCAATGACCTTTTCAAATCTTCGGCCATCCTGTCAGGCACGTGCTGACAATTGAACCAGCTTAGTCCTTTTTGCCAAAAAGCTTTTTCTGCGCATCCGGGTCCGGTTTTGTGTTGCGCTTGTCCGCGTGCAGGGCGCGGCCCCTTTGGACCGCCTCGCGACTGCCGACAGTATCGAGCCAGCGGGCCAAGTTTGGCTTGTCATCTAGTGTCTGTTGCTGACCTTCCCAGAGACTTGCCCAAGGCCAGATCGCCATATCGGCAATGGAGTAATCGCCCGCCACAAATTCATGATGCGCCAGTTGCCGGTCAAGCACGCCATAGAGCCGCGCGGTTTCATTCTTATAGCGATCCTTGGCATAGGGAATGTCATGGCCCATTTGAGGGGCGTATTTCAAAAAATGATGGGTCTGGCCCGCCATCGGACCCACACCGCCCATCTGCCACATCAGCCATTGTTCAACGGCCACCCGTTCACGTTCGCTGGACCCGCCATACCGCCCTGTCTTGCGCGCCAGATATTGCAGGATTGCCCCGCTTTCAAAGATCGAGATAGGCGCCCCGTCCGGCCCACTTGGATCGACAATTGCAGGCATTCGGTTATTGGGCGAGATCTGCAGGAATTCAGGCTCAAACTGCGCGCCTGCGCCAATGTCGATCAGATGGGTGTCATAGTCCAACCCGAACTCTTCCAGAGCAATGGACACTTTCCACCCATTGGGTGTCGGCCAAAAGTACAGATCAATCATAGCGCCCTCCGGGTTGGTCAGGGCGTCATGATGCCGCTTTTCCAGCCATGGGCAAGGGCAGGGGCAGGTTCGGGCGCGCAAAGGTACGTGACCAGCGCGGGCCGTAATGTGCGGGCAGTTCGCGTTTCAGGTCTGAAAGGTCCACCGCCTCCGGGTGGCGCAGCGCGTGGGCGTAAAAACGCAATGCGCCGGGCCTTGTATAGCCCGACCAATGACAAACCCGCCGCATCGGCTCTGCGATGTGACCGCCAAAGCGCGTCAGCATCGCGAGGCTTTGTGGGCAGTCCAGTTGCAAGGTCACAGCGTTGCGCAGGCCAAGGCCCACGCCCATCGCCCGATCACCCGGTACAGGCGCTGGCATCAACCGCTCGAACATGAAATCGAACAGATCGTTTTCGCGGCTTGTCACGTTGATCAGCTCGGAGTGGCGGCCGGCTCGGCTTTGCATTGCGGCAAAGGCGTCACTGGCATAGCTTGCCCCGGTCAGGGCCACGATCCGGTGCAGCGCGCCCGCAGGCAAGGCCGTCAAGGCTTCAAAAATCACCTCCGACCCCATGGAATGGGTAATCGCATGGATGGGGCGGGTTGGCGCAAGACGGTGGATCTCAGCAATCGCAAAGGCCAGTTGCTGTCCGGCCTGGCGGGCGGAGTGGCGTGCGCGCCAAAGGTTGCCCCGCGCGCGCCACCCAAAGGCGATGGCCAGCCCTTCGTCCCGATTACCTGTCCCAAAGCCCATATGGCGCATCCAGGGCACCTGTCTCGGGCGGTCGGGGTGATGACGGTAGGCAAAGATCGAAGCGTGGGGCGAGTAGCCGATGCTGTTGGGATCGTATTTATATCCGTGGATCATGACGATCACCGGCCCGGCTCCGGTGGCGGCCGTGCGGATCGCAGACAGGGCCGCAGCGGGCGAGCCATCTAGCACTAAACCCTTGGCACCAGCATTCAGTCTCAGGATCGGCATTGACGCACCTCCTACCACATCTAGTGGGGCTGCTATGGACCAGACATATGACGCGCAGGTGAATTTAAGGTTACAGCACCGTGACGGTGTTGACGCGCAGCGGTTTGGGGCGTAGCGATTGCACGTGGCGATTTGTAACCGGATTGCGGGCCACGCTGTGTCGAAAGACCGGCAAAACCGCTAAAAGGTCAGGATGAAAGCCCCCCTTTCGCTTGACCGCGTTTCGGGGGCTTTTTCGTGGCCTGGCCCCTATTCAGGCCCGTGTGGAGTTGAAGATGAGCGACAATTGGAAACCGCGCACCCGCGCCGTGCATGGCGGCACCCGCCGCAGTCAGTATGGCGAGGTGAGCGAGGCGATTTTCCTGACCCAAGGGTTTGTTTACGACAGCGCCGAGGCCGCAGAGGCGCGGTTTAACGAGGCTGGACCGGATGAGTTCATCTATGCCCGCTATGGCAACCCGACTGTGCGGATGTTCGAGGAACGCATGGCGCTGCTGGAAGGGGCCGAAGATGCCTTTGCCACCGCCTCCGGTATGGCGGCTGTCTCTGGCGCGCTGGCGGCGATGCTCAAGGCGGGCGACCGCGTGGTGTCGGCGCGCGCCCTCTTTGGCTCGTGCCTCTATGTGCTGGAAGAGATACTCACCCGCTACGGGGTCGAGGTGGAATTTGTGGATGGCACCGATCTGGCCGCATGGGAGGCTGCGATCACCCCCGGCACGCGGGCGGTATTTTTCGAATCCCTCTCCAACCCCACTCTGGAAGTTGTTGATATTCAGTCGGTTTCCGCACTGGCGCACAAGGTCGGCGCGACTGTCCTAGTCGACAATGTCTTTGCCACGCCCGTCTTTTCCAATGCCATCGCCCAAGGGGCCGATGTGGTGATTTATTCCACAACCAAACATGTGGACGGGCAGGGCCGCGCCTTGGGCGGTGTGATCATGGGCACCGAAGAATTCATCCGCAAGACGGTTGAACCTTACATGAAACATACAGGCGGTTCGATGTCGCCTTTCACCGCCTGGGTAATGCTCAAGGGGCTTGAAACGATGGAGCTGCGCGTGCGCGCCCAGGCGGCCACAGCCCAAAAGCTGGCGCAGGTATTGCACGGGCATGACGCCCTGTCTCGCGTGATTTACCCTGGCCATCCAAGCCATGCGCAAAACGGTCTGATACAGACCCAGATGGGGGGCAAGGGCGGCACCGTTTTGTCGCTGGACCTCAAAGGCGGGCAGGCGGCTGCGTTTGCCTTTCTCAACGCGCTGACGATCCCAGTGATTTCCAACAATCTGGGCGATGCCAAGTCGATCCTGACCCATCCTGCGACCACCACTCACCAGCGGCTGCCGCAGGATCAAAAGGATCTGTTGGGCATTACGCCGGGGCTGGTTCGGATGTCGGTGGGTATCGAGGATGCAGATGACCTGGTAGCCGATGTGCTGCAAGCGCTTGAGAAAGCGGGCTAAAATACAGAGCCGGGCAGGGTGCTGCCTGTTTCTGTCAGTATCCTTGGCGCAATGTCATCCATATTTCAAAGCAACACGTATATGTTAGCAATGATGGACTTGTCCGGCGGCGCACCTACATGCTGTCCAGACGTAAAAAAGAAAGGGGGGCTACTTTATGAACATTCATACGCCCGACATCACCGCAATACCCGAACGCGACGAGGCAGAGGCCGCGCTGAATTTACTCCGCCGCTGGGCCAACGCCGCCAGCACAACCGAAATTCTTGAACTTGACCCATCGGTCGCGCGGCTGGTGCCGGGCGGCGAAGGGGTCGAGTATCCAGCCTTTGAACGCACATATCCAGAGGCCTTCAAAGTCGATGGCGCCTACAAGGACACGCTGCCCGACCTGCAAAATGGCCCGTCAAGCCTGATCCGCGGTGCCAAGCAACAGATCCAGCACGTGGGCATCTCGAACTTCCGCCTTCCGCTGCGGGTCGAGACGCGCTCTGGCGAGGCGCTGACGCTCGAAACATCAGTGACCGGCACTGTCAGCCTTGAAGCGGACAAGAAGGGCATCAACATGTCCCGCATCATGCGCTCCTTCTACAAACACGCTGGTGAAACCTTCAGCTTTGAAGTGATTGAGGCCGCGCTTGACGATTACAAAACCGACCTGGAAAGCTTTGATGCGCGCATCCAGATGCGTTTCAGCTTCCCGATGCAGGTCGAAAGTTTGCGCTCGGGCTTGTCGGGCTACCAATACTACGACATTGCGCTGGAACTGGTTGAGCAGGCGGGCGTGCGCAAAAAGATCATGCATCTCGACTATGTCTATTCCTCAACTTGCCCGTGCTCGCTGGAACTCAGCGAACATGCCCGCGCGACGCGGGGGCAGTTGGCGACACCTCATTCGCAGCGCTCGGTTGCGCGGGTGTCAGTTGTGCTTGAGGATGACGCCGATTGCCTGTGGTTCGAGGATCTGATTGAGGCATGCCGCCGCGCGGTACCGACCGAAACGCAAGTGATGGTCAAGCGGGAAGACGAGCAAGCCTTTGCAGAGTTGAACGCTGCCAACCCGATCTTTGTCGAAGATGCTGCGCGCCTGTTTTGCCAGCAATTGTTGGCAGACGTGCGCATCGGCGACTTTCGCGTTGTGGCCAGCCATCAGGAAAGCCTGCACAGCCACGACGCCGTGTCGGTCCTGACCGAAGGCGAGACCTTTGCCAATGAGAGCATCGATCCAAAGATGTTCGCGACCCTGTTCCACGTCGGCTAAATCTCAACCGTGGGGCGGAGGACACCTCCGCCTTACGGGGATCACGAAGACAGTCGCGTCCAAATTCTCTGTTCCAATAAATCCCGGGGGAGGCCGAAGGCCGGGGGCAGCACATCAAACCCGTGTCCGTAACGCAATCCGCAAAACGCTAGGACAAGAACCGCCGCCGCGCTTCCCGCGCGATGTTGTAGCGCAGTTCGAGGTCCGCAATCTTGGCGCTTTGCGCTTTGCGTTCGCCCGCATCCGCAAGGTCCTGATACCGCCGCCGTGCCGCGTCCAACGCCTGCTTTAGCTTGAACTCTTCCGGCACGACGCCCGCCTCGACCATCATCCGCATACCCGCGCTTTGCCCGGCATCCTCATGTGCCGAACGGTAGGGCAGCGGCTTGCCTTCCCCCTTCAACCCGCTCAGCCCACCGGTGGCCTGAGTTTTGGCGATCTGGCGTTCCACGAGGTTGCGCAGCGATCTCAGCATGGCTTGATCCTATCAAACGGGCCGCACTTCGCCAAGCCGGCTCAGCCCAGTTCCTGCAACCGGGCCAGTGCCTCTTTCAATTTGCCTTCTTCCTCTTCGCGCGCGGCGAGGTTGGCTTGCGTCTCAGCGACCACTTCCGCGGGCGCACTCTCGGCGAATTTTGGGTTCTTGAGCCGTCCGCGCAATCCGCCCAGTTCCTTGGCCAATTTGCCCAAGGTCTTTTCGAGCCGCGCGATTTCTTCTGCCACGTCAATCACCCCATCCAGCGGCAGACCAAAGCGCCCGCCAGACAGGCCCAGTGTCACAGTGCCTTTGGGGAATTCGTCCACTTCGCTGAGGTCCGTGATCCGGGCTAGCGCATTGAACGCTGTCACGTTGGCATCCCACGCTGCGCGGGCTTGATCGTTCAGGCCGACGACGACCATCGGAATGCGCGCCCCTGCGGGCACATGCATTTGCGCACGGGCCGAGCGGATGGCGTCGATCGCACCGGTGACCCAGCCCAGTTCAGCGTCCGCAGCAGGATCGGCCAGATCGGCGGCTGTGTACTCGGGCCAGTCGGCGTGGATCAGTTGTTTGGGTCGTGCCTTTTGGCCCCAAAGCTCTTCGGTGATGAAGGGCATGATGGGGTGCAACAGGATGAGGCATTGATCAAGGCCCCATGCATAGACCGCCTGCGTTTCCGCTTTTTCCGCATCGGTGCCGTTCTCGAAAATTGGCTTTGTCAGTTCGATGTACCAGTCGCAGAACGTGCCCCAGACAAAGGCATACAGCGCGCTCGCCGCGTCGTTGAAGCGATACTCGGCGAGAGCGGCATCAACGGTCTCGCGGGTACGCGCAATCTCGCCCTTGATCCAGCGGTTGGGCGTGAGTGTCCCCGCGGGGACAACATCGCTATGGGCGATGTCAAAAGTGCCGTTACGCTCGCCAAAGCTGGCCGCGTTCCAAAGCTTTGTACCGAAATTCCGGTAGCCCGCGATGCGCTGGGTGTCGAGTTTGAGGGTGCCGCCGAGGCTCGCCATAGCAGCAGAGGCAAACCGCAGCGCGTCGGCGCCGTATTCGTCAATCAGGTCGAGCGGGTCCACGACATTGCCGGTGGATTTCGACATTTTCTTGCCTTTGGCGTCGCGCACGAGGCCATGCAAGTACACGGTATCAAAGGGTTTTTCGTCCACAACAGCCAGTTGCATCATCATCATGCGGGCCACCCAGAAGAACAGGATGTCCTGACCGGTGATGAGGTCGGAGGTGGGGAAATACTTTTTCAGTTCAGGCGTGTCCTCAGGCCAGCCGAGGGTGCCGATGGGCCAAAGGCCGGATGAGAACCACGTGTCTAGGACGTCGGGGTCGCGGGCAATGTTTACCAAGCTCAACGGGTAAGGGCCGTCACCCCATCCGCCACTTGCGGCTGAGGGCAAAGGTTCCCTTCTCCCATCGGCCGTGTCTTCGATACTCTGGATGCCAACTTCCACTCCGGAACCGAGTAGGCTTTCATAGTATTGTTTCGCAAGTAACAACGCCTGTTCTTCATTGGGCGCACAAAACTGCTTGCCAAGCATGTCAATCGTTTCGCCGTTTTTGTCGACGCTGGGTCCAAACCAAACAGGAACCTGATGGCCCCACCACAATTGGCGCGAGATGCACCATGGCTCGATATTTTCCAGCCAGTGAAAGTACACCTTTTCGCCACTTTCGGGCATGATTTTCACGTCGCCGTTCCGCACCGCATCCAAAGCGGGGCCAACGATCTTGTCTGTGTCCACAAACCATTGATCCGTGAGCAACGGCTCAATCACCACTTTTGAGCGGTCGCCATAGGGCTGCATGATCGGTTTGTTTTCGACCATGGGGCGGGTGTCGGTGACCTCGTTCCCGTCGTCGTCCGTTGTCGTGAACGTCTCCATCACGGCCAAGCCTTCGGCGGTGATGTCGGCCACCACGCGCTTGCGCGCCTCGAACCGGTCGAGGCCGCGATATTCTTCGGGCACCATATTCATCGCCGCGATCATGGCCTCGTCGAAGTCCTGTTCGCCATTGGCGATGGCCTGGGCCACGGCGGCCTCTTCGGCGTAGGGCTTGCCATCGGCCCGCATGTTCGCGCGCGTGTCCATCAGGTTGTACATCGGGATGTTGCCGCGCTTGGCCACCTGATAGTCGTTGAAGTCATGCGCGCCGGTGATTTTCACCGCACCGGACCCGAAATCCTTGTCTGGATATTCATCCGTAATGATCGGGATCAGGCGGCGATGTTCTTTTGGCCCAACCGGGATTTCACAGAGTTTTCCGATGATTGGCGCGTAACGCTCATCCGATGGATGAACGGCAACAGCGCCGTCGCCCAACATGGTTTCGGGTCGCGTGGTCGCGATGGAGATATAGTCGCGCTCTTCCTCAAGCGTGACGTTCCCGTCCTCGTCCTTTTCGACATAGGTATAGGTCTCACCGCCCGCCAGCGGGTATTTGAAGTGCCACATATGGCCCGGCGTTTCGATATTTTCGACCTCAAGATCGGAAATCGCTGTCTCGAAATGCGGGTCCCAATTGACCAGACGCTTGCCGCGATAGATCAGGCCCTTGTTGTACATCTCAACAAAGACTTTGATGACCGCGTCGTGAAAGTTGCCTTCGTTCCCTGCGGGCGCTCCGGGGGCGCCGGACATGGTAAACGCCTCGCGGGACCAGTCGCAGGAGGCGCCCAGGCGCTTGAGTTGTGACACGATGGTGCCGCCGCTCTCTGCCTTCCATTCCCAGATTTTCTGGGTGAAGGCCTCGCGCCCCAGTTCAGTTCGTGTGGGTTGCTGTTGCTCGGCCAGCCGCCGCTCGACCACCATTTGCGTCGCGATGCCTGCGTGGTCGGTGCCGGGCTGCCAGAGCGTGTCGAACCCGCGCATCCGGTGCCAGCGTACCAGCACGTCCTGCAACGTGTTGTTGAAGGCGTGGCCCATATGCAGGACGCCAGTGACATTCGGGGGCGGGATCATGATGGAATAGGTGTCGTCGCGCGACGCGTTTGCGCCGGCGGCAAAACACCCCTTTGCTTCCCAGTCTGCGTAAATGCGCGCCTCAACCTCGGACGCGTTGAATTTTCCCAGTGCCATGGCCCACGGCCCCCTTGCTTGCTTGGGCGCTGAGATAGCGGGGCGAGGGGGTGAAGGAAAGGGGTTTTGGGTCTGTGCGGCCTGCGCTAATTAACGGGAATGGATGATTTGACGCATGGGCCTGCGCCCGGGTTCTGGGGGATGCTGTGGCGGGTTGGCGGTGCGCTGCCCTTTGTTCTGGCCGTGATAACGGTCGTCGCGAGCGGTGTCAGTTTCAGCAATCTACGCGATGGGTTGGCGTTCGAGACGCGCGGTGTCGAAACGCGCGCCGAAATCATCGAGCGCTATAGCAAGCAAGTCAGGCGCGATGATCGTACCGAGACCGAATATTATGTGCGCTATGAATACTTTGCTGAAGGGGCCACGCAACAGGCACGGGCCAAGGTGTCGCGCAGCGAATACGAGGCGATAGTGGTCGGAACACCGCGCACCGTGCGCTATGTTCAGGATCAACCGCGAAAGGTCGAATTCCGCATTGGTAAAACCATGAAAGAGGGTCGGACAACCCGTTGGATTGCTCTGGCCCTTGGGCTTGCGACCTTGGCCGCAATTTGGTGGAAGGGGGGCCGTGCAGTTGATGCCATCCGGGCCCGGAAATTCGGGGCGATTGAGCGGGTGACTGTCCTGGATGTATTGGTACATCAACACAAGAATTCCACCAGCTACCAATTGCAGTGGTTCGACAAGAACGGTGACATCGCAACCAGTCTCTCATCGTCTGGCCGCAGCCGTTACGATCCCTATCCCAAGCACGCCAGTGTCGAGATTTATCGCGGTGCAAAAGGGCGGGCCTGGTGGATCGGCGACGTAGGCCCCCGGAGCGAACACCCACCCGTGCCGGATGCGGGCAAGTCCTAGTCGTTTCTGCCTCTGGACACTGGCCCTCAAGCCGCTAGGTTCGCACCTAACCAAACGTCCCTCCAGCCTCAGGAGTTACCCCCATGGAAAAGTTCGGAAAAAGCCAGCCTGTCAAGCGCACCGAAGACGTTCGTTTTCTGACGGGCGAGGGTCGTTATGTGGACGACATCGCGCCCGCAAGCGCCTTGCAGACTTTTGTCTTTCGCTCGCCAGTGGCCCATGCGGTGATCACTGCGCTGGATGTGAGCGACGCACGGGACGCCAACGGCGTGCACGCCGTTTATACCGTTACCGACCTTGAGGCGGCGGGCCTCAAGATCGGAATGCGCGGCGCCACGGTCCCAAACCGTGATGGCACCGACGGGGCGGCGCCGATGCGTCCGGTTCTGGCCAAGGATCGCTTGCGCTTTGTGGGCGAGCCTGTGGCCGTGGTCGTCGCCGATACATTGGCCCACGCCCGTGATGCGGCCGAGATGATCATGCTTGATTACGACGATTTGCCCGCCAAGATGGACATCGACGCAGGTGGCGAGACGATCCACCCCGAAGCCTCCGACAACGTCGCCTATGACTGGCATATGGGCGACGAGGCGGCGACAAACGCCGCCTTTGAGGCCGCGGCCAAGGTGGTCAGCCTCGACGTGAGCGACAACCGTATTATCGTGAACTCGATGGAGCCGCGCGGCTGTTATGCCGAGCCTGAGGGCGACCGCATCCACGTTGCGATCAACGGTCAAGGCGTCTGGGGCCCTAAGGACCAGCTGGCCGAGGTTCTGGACATACCCGCCGACGATATCCGCGTCACCAATCCCGATACGGGCGGCGGGTTCGGCATGAAGGGGATGATGTATCCGGAATATTTCGTTCTGGCGCACGCCGCCCGCGACTTGGGTCGCCCTGTGCGCTGGATGTCAGAGCGGACCGAGGCGATGCTGAGCGACAATGCAGGCCGCGATCTGACCTCTCTGACCGAACTCGCCTTTGACGAGAACAACAAGATCACCGCCTACCGCGTTCTGAACAAGGCAAATATGGGGGCCTATAATTCGCAATTCGCGCAGGCCATCCAGACGGCCCTGTTCAGCAAGGTTTTGATGGGCGTTTACGATGTGCAGACCACTTATTTGCGCTCTGTCGGCTATTACACCAATACCACGCAGGTAGACGCCTATCGCGGGGCGGGCCGCCCCGAGGCGATCTATATCCTTGAGCGGGCCATGGACCGGGCCGCGCGCGAATTGGGTGTTGACCCGCTGGAACTGCGCCGCATCAACTTTATCAAGCCCGATCAGTTTCCTTATGTCACAGCCACTGGCGAGACCTATGACGTGGGCGATTTCAACAAAGTGTTGCGCCGGGCCGAGGTCGAGGCGGACCTGGCCGGTTTCGCTGCGCGCAAGGAGGCGGACGCGGACAAGGGACTGCTGCGCGGTCTTGGCCTGTGCTATTACATCGAAAGCATTTTGGGCGATCCGTCAGAGACGACCAAAGTGGAATATACCGATGAGGGCCGTGTGAACATTTATGTAGGCACGCAATCGAACGGGCAGGGGCATGAAACGGTCTATGCCCAGTTCCTGAGCGATCAAACTGGCATTCCGGCGGACATGATCGACGTGGTCCAGGGTGACAGTGACAAGATCAAGGTGGGCGGCGGCACTGGCGGCTCGCGTTCGGTCACAGTGCAGAACAACGCGACAGTCTACACGGTCGAGGCGATGACCGAAGCCTTTACCGACTTCCTGGCGGATGAGATGGGCGTACCCGCCTCCGACATCAGCTTTGACGATGAGCGGTTCCGGGCAGATGGGTCGAACATGACACCCACCATGCTGGAGGTCGCCGAGATGGCCCGCGAAAAGGGGCGCGATGACCTGCTTGTTCATGAACGCCGCGTCACTCTGGCTGCACGCAGCTATCCCAATGGCTGCCATGTTTCAGAGGTCGTGATCGACCCCGACACCGGAGTGACAACCTGCGACCGCTATACTGTCGTTGACGATTTTGGTAATCTTATCAACCCGATGCTGGCCGAAGGGCAGGTGCATGGCGGTGTTGTTCAGGGCATCGGTCAGGCGCTGACCGAGCACGTGATTTTTGACGAAGACGGCCAATTGCTCACGGCAACGTTCATGGACTACGCCTTGCCGCGCGCTGACGACGTTCCCATGATTGGGTTCACAAGCGAACCGGTTCCGTCGACGGCCAATGTCATGGGCATGAAGGGCTGCGGCGAGGCGGGCACGGTCGGAGCGTTGGCTGCGGTGTCCAACGCGGTGCAGGACGCGCTATGGGAGCGCGGTGTGCGCCAGGCGGATATGCCTTTCACACCGTCAAAGGTATGGGAACTGATCGGGGATGTTGCGGTCGCGGCTGAATAAAACCATCGCCCACTGGCTGCAAAGCCAGTTTGGCAAGGGCCTGCCCGAAGCGGCCCCGCCCACGCGGGGCCCCACCATCCATGTCATCATCCTTGACGGTACCATGTCGACCCTTGCCGAGGGGGACGAAAGCAATGCCGGCCTGACCTACAAGCTTTTGCGCGAGATGGGCAGCGAGGTATCAGTCTACTACGAGCCCGGTTTACAGTGGTCGCACTGGCGACGCGCCGGCGATGTGATCTTTGGTCGGGGTATCAACCGACAGATACGCCGCGCCTATGGGTATCTGGCGTCGCGCTATCGCCCCGGTGACCGCATTTTCCTGATGGGGTATTCGCGAGGGGCCTATGCAGTCCGATCGCTCGCAGGGGTCATAGACATGGTGGGGCTCTTGCGCGCCGATCATGCAACTGTGCGGAATATCCGCGACATCTATCGCCATTACGAGTGCACACCAGACAGCGACGCGGCCCGCGTCTTTGCCCGTGCCCATTGCCATGACCGCGTCGAAATCGAGATGATCGGGGTCTGGGACACTGTAAAGTCCCTGGGCCTCAATATGCCGGTGCTCTGGCGGTTGAGTGCGCCGCGCCACGCTTTTCACAGCCACCAGCTGGGAAAGTCGGTCAAGCACGGCTTTCACGCGCTGGCCCGAAATGAGACCCGCGTCGCCTATGCGCCGGTGATGTGGGACAGCCGCGATGATTGGGATGGCCATCTGGTGCAGATGTGGTTTCGGGGCACCCATGGCGATGTGGGCGGGCACCTGACTGGTTTCAATGCCGCACGCCCTTTGTCCAATGTCGCGCTTGTCTGGATGCTTAACCAGGCCGCCACCTGCGGCCTTCCCTTGCCAGAAGGATGGTCCGATCGGTTTGTGCAGGATGCATCGGCCCCTTCGGTTGGAACATTCAGAGGCATGGGGCGCTGGTTCATCACGCGACGGGCGCGCAAGGTTGGCCACGATCCTTCCGAAAGGGTGCACCCGTCCGTCTCGCAGGTATCTGACCAACCCGGCTGGCGCGCGCGGCTGAGGCAAGGGGCTGGTCTTGGCACGTCGTAGCGCAACGCTACGCGGTGGATCTGTACGATGTCCTGTCCTACTTTTCTGTTCCAACAACACCCGTGGTAGGCCCCCGAACGCTCACTTGGCGGCGACATCACCGCACAAGCGCTCGGACACCGTTTGTTCAGGCAAGTTGCATGATGATGCAGGTGGTCGACCCGGAGGCATAAAGCTTGCCATCCTCCACGCCTCTGATCTCGCCCGTGGCCACGCCGGTTGAACGACCGGCATGGTTGACCGTGCCGATGCAGTCGATGGTCATGCCCAATGGGATCGGGCGCAGGATGTTGATCTTGTATTCCAGCGTTGTATAGACCGCGCCTCGTGGCACCCGCGTCATCACGGCGCAAGCCATGGCGCTGTCCAAAAGCGTGCCGTACCAGCCGCCATGCACCGTGCCCATCGGATTGGTGACGTTGAATTCAGGCGCGCCGCGAAAGGTGGCTGTGCCGTCGTCCAACGCGTGTAGCGTATAGCCCATCGTTGCACCAATGGGCGGACCGGGATGTTTGCCATCGAGGATGCCTTGCATGAATTCCATACCCGACATGGACAACACGGTTTCCATTGGCAAAAGGTCGGCAGGGGATTGGGCGAGGGTTGGCATGGAGGGCTCCGCAGGTTGTTACCTTTCGGAGCCTAAGGGGACTGGACCGATCGGTCCAGTCTTAACTGATCAGGCCACGTTGCGGATCGTGGCGGGGGGCACAAGGCCCAGGGCGCGGCAGACGTGAAGTGTCAGGTCAGGCCGATTCAGCGTGTAAAAGTGCAGCGCATCAACGCCCTCGCTGATCAGCGTATCACACAAGTCGGCACAATGGGTCAGGGCATACAGTTCAGCCCGGTTTTCGCGCTCTGCCCGGTCAAAACCGGTGATTGTGACCTGTGAGATCGGCGTGCCGCACCGCTCGGCAAAGCTGCGCGCGCGTTTCCAGTTGCTGACGGGCAGGATACCCGGCGTAATGGAGGCGGTGATCCCCGCATCGGCGCAGGCGTCCCGGAAACGCAGAAAGCTGTCGGCCTCAAAGAAGAATTGCGTGAGGGCCTCGGTGGCGCCTGCGTCCATCTTGGCTTTCAGCCAGTCGATATTTTGCGCCATCGAGGTCGCATCGGGGTGGCCGTCAGGATAGGCACCGACACGGATGTTGAATTTGCCCATGTTTGCCAGCGCCTCGATGAGTTCGACAGAGTTGGCATACCCATCGGGATGCGGCTCAAACGTGCCGCCATCGGTGGCATCGCCGCGCAGAGCCACGATATCGTGCACACCGGAGGCGGCAAAGCGCTCGGCGGTTTTGCGGACTTCATCTTTGCTTTGCCCTGTGCAGGTCAGGTGCGCTGCCACAGGCAGGCCGGACGTCTTGCGTAAGGTCTGTGCGGCCTCCTGGGTCAGCGACTGGGTCGAGCCGCCCGCGCCATATGTGACGGAGAAAAATCGGGGGTCCAGAGGGGCCAGCGCCTGCACCGTCTCCCACAAATGAAAGGACGCGTTGAGGGACTTGGGCGGAAACGTCTCGAAGGATAGGGCGGTCATGGCAGCTCCTTTGGGGTTGTACTGGTTATGGACTGCGCTTTATGTTGAGGCAAATTCATAACTCTCAACATTAATATGAGTTTCATATGCATATCGAGTTTCGCCATCTGCGCACCATCAAGGCCATCCACGAAGAAGGCGGGCTGGCGCGCGCGGCGGATCAGTTGCACATCACGCAATCCGCGCTCAGCCATCAGGTGAAAGGTCTTGAGGAACAGGCGGGTGTCGAACTGTTTGTGCGCCGCTCCAAACCCCTCAAGCTGTCAGCGGCGGGTTTGCGGCTCTTGCGTCTGGCCGAACAGGTTTTGCCACAGGTCGAGGCGATGCAGGCCGAGTTTGTGTCGCTGCGAGACGGGTCATCGGGGCGGATGCATATTGCGATTGAGTGCCACGCGTGTTTCGAGTGGCTGTTTCCGGTTCTGGAAGGGTTTCGGCGCACTTGGCCGGATGTGGATGTCGATATTCGCCCAGGCCTGGCCTTTGACGCGCTGCCCGCCTTGATGAAGGAAGAGGTCGATCTGGTGGTCTCGTCCGATCCCGAGGATCTGCAGGGGGTCGAATTCATTGAACTCTTTGACTATGCGCCGGTTTTTGTGGCTGCTAGCACCCACCCATTGGCTCAGAAACCCTTTATCGAGGCAGAGGATTTCAAAGGTGAGACGTTGATTACCTATCCGGTGGAGCGCAGTCGGTTGGATGTGTTCAGCCAGTTGTTGATCCCGGCCGGGGTGGAGCCTGCAGCCTTGCGGCAGGCCGAATTGACGGCCGTCATTCTGCTTTTGGTGGCGTCCAATCGGGGTGTGTCCGTCCTGCCCGATTGGGTGGTGCGCGAGGTGAAGTATTCCAGTGACTACATCACCCGGCCCCTGACCAAAAAGGGTTTGACCCGCAGGCTTTATGCCGCCGTGCGTGCCGATGATCGCGACAAGCCTTATATGGACAAGCTGATTTCGCTGGCGCGGACTGAGGCGCGAAAGCTTCAGAATACGTGAAGTCGGTGCGCGGCTCTGTTTGCTGCGCAAAGGCGCCCGCCCACCGACCCCGGTTTGCGCCTCAGATCAGTTTGACGAGCTGTTTGCCAACGTTTTTGCCCTCGAGGAGGCCGATGAAGGCGCTGGGCGCGTTCTCCAGCCCTTCTGTGATGTCTTCGACCACTTTGATATCGCCGCTGATGACCTTTGGTGCAACTTCGCCGAGGAAGGTCGGCAGTCTGTCCCAGTGGTTTGAGATGATAAAGCCATTCACGCTGAGGAAGTTGACCAAGATCGGTCGCCATAGGGCCGGGGCGGACATGGCCGCATCTGCGCCCGCGCCAAGCCCGCCCGCATTGTACCACGAGATCATGCCGCAGACGGGGATGCGCCCGAACGGGTTCATGAGCGGCATGACGGCCTCAAGCACCTTGCCGCCCACGTTTTCGAAATAGATGTCGATGCCGTCTGGTGTCGCCTCTTTGAGTGCGCCACGCAGGCTGCGCGCGTCACTGTGCGCCCGGTGGTCGATACAGGCGTCAAACCCGAAGGTGTCTGTGGCCAGTACGCATTTTTCTGAGCCCCCTGCGATGCCTACGGTGCGCAGGCCGAGGGATTTGGCCAACTGCCCCACCATCGAACCCACGGGCCCGGTGGCCGCCGCGACAACCAGCGTTTCGCCTGCCTTGGGGCGCCCATATTCCATCAGCCCGTGCCAGCCGGTGAAACCGGGCATACCCAGCACGCCAAGCGCGGCTGTGATGGGCACAAGGGTCGGATCAATCTTGCGTAGCATCTTGCCCGGTTGAATGGCATGGGTGGCCCAGCCCAGCATGCCAAAGACCATGTCACCGGGGGCAAATTCATCTGCCTTTGACACCAGCACTTCGCCCACGCCGCCCCCTTCCATCGTACCCCCGATTGGCACCGGCGCGGCGTAGGATTTGGCGTCATCCATCCGGCCGCGCATATAGGGATCAAGCGACATGTAGTGGACCCGCACCAGCACTTCACCTTCGCCCGGTGTCGGCACATCGGTGATTTCCAGGCGAAAGCTTTCGGCTGTCGGGGGCCCGACGGGACGGCTGGCCAGGGTGATGTGGTGCATGTGTTCGGTCATTGCAGGCTCCGTTATGTGGCAAGATGCGTTCGACGCAGTCTCAGTTGTATTTCTACGGTCCGGTCACGTCGGCAATCAGAGAGCCCGCTTTATCACCGCACCCGGTGTCGTCGATCCGAAAGATGCGCCAGCGTTGGTGTGTGTCCAAACGATGCAGCGGCCGTGCGCGCTGGCGTTGTTTCTTTCAACACCTAACGCGGTCGTCGCGTCGACGCCAGTATGCTTTAGGCCACTGCTCTTTTGCCGCGCCATGCGATACCGACTAGAGCGGCGCGACGGGCGGATGTATGAAACAACCTGAATTCCCTTTTTGGCGTTCGAGCCAGCGTGGGGGCGGTCAGACGCAAGCGCTCTTGGCAAGCGTTGCGGGTCAGCGTATAGCGCGCCTCTGACCCTGTACCCCCTTTCGGAGCGACCCCATGATCGGCAGCGCAAATCTTAACATCATGATGAAGGCCGCGCGCAAGGCGGGCCGGTCGCTGGTCAAGGACTTTCGCGAGGTCGAGAACCTTCAGGTATCGACCAAGGGCCCGGGCGACTTTGTCTCCAAGGCCGATCTGGCTGCCGAAGCCATCATTCGCGAAGAGTTGCGTACCGCGCGCCCGACCTATGGCTGGTTGGCCGAAGAGGGCGGCGAGGAAGACGGCGAGGACCCCACACGCCGCTGGATCGTGGACCCGCTGGATGGCACCACCAACTTTTTACACGGGTTGCCCCATTGGGCCGTATCCATTGCGCTGGAACACAAGGGCCAGGTTGTGGCGGGCGTTGTTTATGACCCGGCCAAGGACGAGCTTTTCTTTGCCGAAAAGGGGCAGGGCGCGTTCATGAATGACACCCGTTTGCGGGTTTCGGGCCGGTCGCGGATGATCGAAGGGTTGTTTTCCACAGGTCTGCCTTTCGGCGGGCGTTCGGATTTGCCCGAAACGCTGAAAGAACTCGCGCGGTTGATGCCAGTCTGCTCGGGCGTGCGCCGGTTCGGGTCGGCAGCCCTTGATTTGGCGTATGTCGCGGCGGGTCGCTATGATGGGTATTGGGAGCGTCGGTTGAACGCCTGGGATATTGCGGCGGGCCTCTTGATCGTCAAGGAAGCAGGCGGTTTGGTTGAGCCACTGACGCCGGGCAATGACATCCTTGAAGATGGCGAGATCATTTGTGCCAACGAGGCGATGTTCTCGCAATTGGCCAAGGTCGTCCGCGCCTAGGGTTTCACGGGCTTTGCCGTGATCCAACGGACTGTCCGCATACGCGGCCAGACGACATTTTTTGTTTGGCGCTGTGTGGCGGTTGTTCTGCCTTAATCCTTTGTGTCGGAGGGGTGGTTCACCCCGTCATTCCAGCGGATTGGCTCGTGGTCTGCCGGGTTCACCCCGTCGAGCGTGCCCATATTGATACCGACCTTGGTCGGGTCAGCCCGTTGGTTGTGATACATGTATATGCCGCAGGTTTTGCAGAAATAGTGCCGCGCTGTTTGGGTGCCCCATTGGTAAAGCGTCAGGTTGTCCTGGCCTTGCACCACCCGCATACCGGCCTTGGGGGCCTGGAGCGCTGGCGCCGCGCGCCGACGGCAGAACGAGCAATCGCATCGTGCTGCCGAATCCAGTCCATCATGGGCTGCAATCTCAAGCACCACAGCGCCGCAGTGACACCTGGCCTTCATCGTCTCACCCTTGGAATGTTTGAGCGGACATATTGCGTCTCTGGATGTGGGGGATGTCCATCGGTGCGCCGCCAAAATCCAAAGCCCCCCCGGATCAGCCAGAGCGGCAAGGTCAGAGCAAGCCCCGCCACAAAGCCACCCGCATGTGCCCAATAGGCGACACCGCCCGTATCGGGATCAGCCCCGACCCCGCCGATGAATTGCATGGCAAACCACACCATCAGCATGATCCACGCAGGGATGGGGAAGATCCGCACATAGATGATCAGAAACAGCAGGATATCGACCCGCGCCTTGGGAAAGAGCAGCAGATAGCCGCCCATCACTCCTGCAATTGCGCCTGATGCCCCGACCGTAGGCACGGTGGAATAAGGGGCCGAGATCACGTGGACCAACCCGGCAAGCACTCCTGTCAGAAGGTAGAACCCGAGAAAGGGCATATGCCCCATCTCGTCCTCGACGTTGTCCCCGAATATCCACAAAAACAGCATGTTGCCCGCCAGATGCATCCAGCCGCCATGCAGGAACATCGAAGTGAGCAGCGTCAGCAATCCATCGCCCGAAGTCAGCCGCGCGGGGATCGCCGCATAGGTCACGAAAAAGGCGTTCAGCCCGCGCGGGTCGCTGAACAACCCCACATAGCTGAGAAACACCATGATATTGGCGGCCATCAGCATGTAGGTCACATATGGGATACGGCCCGAAGGATTGTGGTCGCGGATTGGAAACATGCCGGCACGCTGTGGCATGGGGCACGCATCGTCAAGGCCTTTGGATCAACTTGCAGCCCCCAATAGGGCTGCGTTCCCGCCAGAGGCTGTCGTGTCCACACAAATGTGCCGTTCGTTCAAAACATGGGCTCGGTCTGGCATCCCGGCGATCAGTGCTGTGATCGGGCCTTGGCGGGCAGCGAGAGCACGCTCAAAGGCCCGGGCTGTGGCGGCGTCTCCCCACCAAATCACGCCCCCATAGGCGGGTCCTGCGATGAGGTCGGACGCGTCGAAGCCACCGGTGGCCACGACGGCCTGTCCGCCCAATGCGCGGACGGTATCGGCCTGAGCTTTGGCGGCCTGTGCACCGGGGCCTGCGCACAGCAAGGCGGGTTTGGCAAAGTGGCTGAGGACGTTGGATTCGCCGGTCGGACCCGGCAGGGCGACGTCGCTATGAGTTTGCATGGTTTGCGAAGGTGGTGCGGGTAGGGGCGCAGTTTTGTCCCACGGCGCGGCCGTGGGGGCAGATGATAGTGCATGAAAGCGCAACAGGTAATCCGGGCCGCCCGCCTTGGGGCCTGTGCCAGAAAGCCCAATTCCGCCAAAGGGTTGGCTGCCCACGATGGCACCAATCTGGTTGCGATTGACGTAGGTATTGCCCGCTTGGATCCTGTCGGCCACGTGCTGGACGCGGTCATCAATCCGTGTGTGCAGCCCAAAGGTCAGGCCATAACCCGTTGCGTTGATATCGTCGATCACGCGGTCCAGATCACCGGATTTGAAGGTGGCGATGTGCAGGACGGGGCCGAAAATCTCGCGCTCCATATCTGCAATGCCATCCACCTTGATAAGGGTTGGCGCGACAAAGGTGCCGTGGCTCGGGGTTTTGAGGCGGTGCAACAAGCGGCCTTCGGAAACCGCCTTAGCAATATGCGCGTCAATCCCGGCGCGGGCCTGTGTATCGATCACCGGCCCCACATCGGTCGAAAGCTTCCAGGGGTTGCCGACATCAAGGGCGTCCATGGCGCCTATCAGCATCTCGGTGAAAGGCTTGGCGATATCCTCTTGGACATAGAGGCAGCGTAGGGCGGAGCAGCGTTGTCCCGCAGACTGAAATGCGCTTTCTACGATGCTGCGCACGGCCTGTTCAGGCAGCGCCGTACTGTCAACGATCATCGCGTTCAGCCCGCCGGTTTCGGCAATGAGCGGTGTGCCTGGGGCGGCATGTTCGGCAAGGCTGGCACGGATGCGCAGCGCTGTCTCTGTTGAACCGGTGAAAGCCACGCCACCCGCGCGCCCGTCGGCTGTCAGGGCCACGCCAATCTGGCCGTCACCGGGCAACAGTTGCAGAGCTGCGCTGGGCACCCCTGCCTCATGCAAAAGCGTCACTGCCAAGTGCGAAATCAGCGGTGTCTGTTCGGCAGGTTTGGACAAAACCGCATTGCCGGCGGCGAGGGCCGCCGCAATCTGGCCGGTGAATATGGCCAGCGGGAAGTTCCATGGTGAAATGCACACAAAGGTGCCCGCCGGGTCGGTATCGCCCACTTGCGCGGCGTAGTAGCGCAGAAAATCCACCGCTTCGCGCAGCTCGGCCACTGCATCGGGCAGAGTCTTGCCCGCCTCGCGTGCCAAGAGGGCGAAAATCTCGCCAAAGCGGGCCTCAAAGAGGTCAGCCGCAGCCGTCAGCACCTTCTGGCGTGCGGCGGCGGTCGTATCCCAAGGGGCGGCATCAGCATAGGCTTGCATGACCATCTCAGAGGTCGCTGTTTGCACGTGGCCCACGAGGTCGTTTCCATCAAAGGGGTTGCGGACCTCATGGCTTGGCCCCGTGCCTTGGGACACGGTCAGGGGGGCTGCGCGCCACTGATGGATGGCAAAAGCGCTTCGCGCTGTCTCGACCCGGGCGAGCGTTGGGACATGGCTCAGGTTGAACCCCATCGAGTTTCGCCGTTCAGGCTCAAATAGATCGGGGCCCTGTGGAATAGTGATGGCCGTGTCGGCAAGCGTGTTGAACGGATCGGCGGCGACCGTTTCGGGTGGCACGTCCTCGTCCACGATCTGGTTCACAAAGCTGGAATTAGCGCCGTTTTCCAACAGCCTTCGCACCAGATAGGCCAAGAGATCACGGTGCGCGCCCACCGGTGCATAGATGCGACAGCGCGTGCCATGGTCGCGCAAAACGATGTTATGGAGCGCCTCGCCCATCCCGTGCAGTCGCTGGAATTCAAAGGGTTGATCCCCTGCCATGTGCAGGATTGCCGCCACAGTATGCGCATTATGCGTGGCAAATTGCGGGTAAATCCTGTCGGTCATGCCCAGCAGTTTGCGTGCATTGGCGATGTAGGACACGTCCGTCGCGGCCTTGCGCGTGAACACGGGGAAACCGTCGATGCCTTCAACCTGGGCGCGCTTGATCTCTGTATCCCAATAGGCGCCTTTGACCAGGCGCACCATGAGGTTGCGATCATGCCGGTCTGCCATGTCGTAAAGCGTGTCGATTACGGTGCCCGCCCGGGGCCCATAGGCTTGGACAACAACGCCAAACCCGTCCCAACCGGCCAAGGCCTCTTCGGCCAGGACAGCGTCGATCACCTGCAACGACAGCGACAAACGATCCGCCTCTTCGGCGTCCACGTTCAGGCCCATACCCGCCGATTTGGCAAGCAGCGCAAGAGATCGCAGACGCGGCACCAGATCGCGCAGAACGCGACCCTCTTGCGCCCGCTCATAGCGCGGGTGCAGGGCCGACAACTTGACCGAAATGCCTGGGTTGACCCGGATATCATCATGGGTGCAGGCATTGGCGATGGCCGAAATGGCACGGCTGTAGCTCAGATGATAGCGCCGCGCGTCGGCTTCGGTGATCGCGGCTTCGCCCAGCATGTCATAGGAATAGGTAAAGCCCTTGGCCTCCATGCCGGCGGCGCGGTCCATGGCGGCGTTGATATCCTCGCCCAGCACGAACTGACGACCCATCTCTTTCATCGCGCGGCTAACGGCAGTCCGGATGACAGGTTCACCCAAACGCTTGATGGCGCCGCGCAAATGTTTGATGGGGCCTGGCTGGTCATCGTCAAGAACCCGGCCGGTCAACATCAGCGCCCACGTCGAGGCGTTCACCAGACTCGATGTGGAATGGCCCAGGTGCTTGCCCCAGTCCGATGGCGCGATCTTGTCCTCGATCAGAGCGTCGATCGTGTCGGCATCGGGAACACGCAACAATGCTTCAGCCAGGCACATCAGCGACACGCCCTCGTCCGTGGATAGGCCGTATTCAGCCAGAAACACCTCCATAAGGCCGGGGGCCGCAGTGGTTCGGATCGCTGTGACCAGTTGGGCGGCGCTTGCGCTGATCTCGGCACGGTCAGAGGGGCTGAGATCAGCGGTCCTGACCAAGTCCGCAAGAACCAATTCAGGGTCGGCATACATGCCTGCATCAATGCCGAGAGCCAGATTGTCAGATGTGTTGCGCGCCATGCCAGCTTTCCTTTCCGTTTCGGCCAGTATAGCAGTGACTTGGCGGTGATTTGTCCTGAAAAGAATGATGAGTTTGATAATATGATTGAAAAAGAACAGTCAAAGCAGTCTATTGACCTGTCGCATCTTGACCGGCTGGATCAATCGATTCTCTTGGCCCTGGCGGAAGATGGTCGGATGAGTATCACCGATCTGGCAGCCCGGATCGGGCTGTCAAAGTCGCCCACGCAAGCGCGGTTGCGAAGGTTGGAAAAAACAGGCGTGATCATGGGATATCGGGCGCTGCTTGATCCGATTTCGCTGGGCCTGGACCATGTGGCCTTTGTCGAAGTGCGGCTGAGCGATACGCGCGAGGCCGCGTTACGCGCCTTCAACGCGGCGGTACGCCAAGTGCCCCAGATCGAGCAAGCGCATATGATTGCTGGGAATTTTGATTATCTCCTTAAAATCCGGACCCGCGATATGGCGACGTACCGCGCTTTTCTGGGCGACATTATTTCGACGCTGCCGCATGTGGCATCGACGTCCACTTTCGTGGCGATGGAAGCGGTCAAAGAAGAGATGCTGCCAAGTATAGAGTAAATGTGAGCCGAGATGGCCTTGACCCGGGCGGCCTGCGCGACATTGTTTGGGCATGAGACTTGCCATCATCACCGCCCTGATCGCTGCTCCCGTCCTGGCGGCCGCGTGCCCCGCCGCCCCGGATCACACCCAAGCCTTGTCAGAGCTTGTGGCCGCAGCCAATGCGGCCCCCGATGAACGTGCGGGCCGCGCCGTGTCAGACAAGATGTGGGAGCTGTGGTTGGACGCCCCGGATGATGCGGCCCAATCTGTGCTCGACACGGGGATGCGTCAGCGGGGGAACTACGACTTTGTCGGCGCTTACGCCAGTTTTGACCGGCTGGTCGCCTATTGCCCCGCCTATGCCGAAGGCTACAATCAGCGCGCCTATATCAGCTTTTTGTGTGAAGATTTTTCGGCCGCCTTGCGCGACTTGGACGCAGCCCTCGCCCTGTCACCCAACCACGTGGGGGCCCAATCGGGCCGGGCCTTGACCCTGATGCGATTGGGTGAAACCGACGCCGCGCGTGTCCAGCTGGAGGCGGCATTGGTCAATAACCCTTGGCTGTCAGAGCGTCACCTGCTGGCCAAAGGCGCGCCACTTGCCCCGCAAGGCGAAGATATCTGATCGCGGGCTTGAGGTGCCTGCGCCGATTGCCTAACAAGAAGATGCGCGGGCGTGATGGAATGGTAGACATATCAGACTTAAAATCTGAAGGGGTGTAGCCCCGTGTGGGTTCGAGTCCCACCGCCCGTACCACTCATCTGACATGAATGCGGCGATCGACTGTCGGTTCATTTAGTTCCTGTGGGTGAACGCTTGCGCGAAGTTATTCTAAAATTTGAAGAACCATTCCCCTGTTCCTGCTGAAAACTCAGACAGCGTTAAGCCCGCAGTAAGAGGCATTCGTTACCACAACGCCAAAGAGCAAAATCAGTGCCCTTGCTCGGGTGCGGTGAAAAACGTGGTAGGTGCCAAAACATGAAAGTTGCGGAAAAAATGTCGGCAGTTGGAAACAGGTTTAACAGCCTGTTGGTCAAAACAATTGCAATCACGGCCCTGATGACGGTTGTGGTGGTGGCGACGATCACGGTTCTTGAGACTCAGGGCAAACGGAAGATGGTGGCCGAAGCGCTCAGCGCGCGTGCTGTTGACGTGACCACCCTGCTTGCCTTGCAAATGGGCGGGGCGATCAAATTCGGCAATCAGGTGGCAGTTGCCGAGATTGCCGGCAGCGTGATCGACGCCGCGAAACCTGACGCGTTAGGGGTGTTGGTCATGAACAGCGCCGGTGTCATCCTTTATGAAACGGCCGATAGCGGCGTGTCGACGGATGCGGCAATGGCGCTTGCCCAGCAGGCACTGGAAACCGGCGAGCGCGCGATTTCGGACAACGGCCTGACCGTTGCGACGCCCGCTATGTTTGGTGCAGACAACGCTGTTTCCGGCGTCGTGTTCACGAAATGGACCAAAGAGCATGTCTTGGCCTCCTACCGGCAAAGCGAGATGCAAATGATGGTTCTCGGTGGATTTATCCTACTTGTTGGGCTGTTGGGTATCGCCTTTTATTTGCGGTTTTCGATGTCCAAACCACTCGACAGAATCGGTAAATCCATGGGTGAGGTCGCGCGAAAGAATTACGATATAACAATCCCCTACACGGGGCGCGGCGACGAAGTGGGCAGTATTGCCCGCCGACTTGAAGACTTTCGCAAAGCCCTGTCCAAGGCGCGTGCCGCACAGCGGGAGAACGCGTTCAAAAGTGCTGCCTTTGAGGGGTCTTCGGCCCCGATGATGATGGTGGATGAGGCGTTTTGCATCACCTACGTCAACCCTGCCTGTATAAAGATGCTGAATGGACTAATGCCTGATTTGACGGCGTGCTGGCCGCAAGCCGTGCAAGGCGATTGGGTCGGAGCTGATTTGAACGGCCTGCGCGATCTGGCCAAGACCGGCCTTCAGATCCGCGAAGCGGGTGCGAATATGCAAGCCAGCTCGGTCAATCTGCGGATCGGCGAGCGTTTCATCCGGGTCAAGGTGAACCCGGCACGAGACCGCAAGGACCGCACAATAGGCGCGGTTGTCGAATGGAGCGACAGAACAATTGCGCAACGCAACGCGGCTGTCTTGGACAGCATCGATGGTACTCAGCTGCGGATTGAATTTGCTGCAAATGGGCGATGCTCTACATTGAATGAAGTCGCGTCGGACCGCTTGGGTGTTGCGGCGCGCGATTGCGACGAACTATCAATGACCACTGTTTTGGCAGAAACACAAAGCGACGGAATGAAGGGCGCTGATATTGCCGCGCGTGTCCTGGCGGGTGAAGCCGTGCATGCCAAACTTGATTTGCTGGCGCAGGAAGAAAGCAGGTTCGTGCTGGACGGCGGCTTTATCATCGTTCGAACTGAGGATGGCGCGATTGAGCGGTGTATCCTCATGGGATCGGACGTTACGGATGTTGAAAACGACTTGCGCGCCACACGTGAAACGCAAAAGCGGATCAGCGAAGATCAGGACATGGTGGTCACGGCCCTAGGCCAAGCTTTGCAACGCCTGGCACGCGGCGACCTGACGGTGGATTTGCCGCAGTCCTTTCCGCAGGACTACGAAAAACTGCGCCAGGATTTTAATTCGGCCGTGGTGGCATTGCGTGAGGCTGTGGGCGCGGTGACGCAAAACGTGGAATCCATTCGCAATGAGACCACCGAAATCACCAGCGCGGCCGATGATCTTTCACGTCGTACCGAAAAACAGGCGGCCACGCTTGAAGAGACGGCAGCCGCGTTGGATGAGCTGACCTCATCCGTCCGCTCGGCAGCAGAAGGGGCTGACGCGGCAAGTAAAATGTCCGCAAATGCGCAAGCGAACGCTGAAGAAGGCGGAGAGATTGCGCGCAAGGCGGTTTTGGCCATGGATGGCATCAAAACGTCATCTCAGGAGATTTCCAAAATTACTTCCGTGATCGACGATATCGCGTTCCAAACCAACTTGCTCGCCTTGAATGCGGGCGTAGAGGCGGCGCGTGCCGGCGAGGCGGGACGCGGATTTGCAGTCGTTGCCACCGAAGTGCGTGCGTTGGCGCAGCGATCATCGGAAGCGGCGCGTGAAATCAACACGTTGATTTCCAGCAGTGGCGATCAGGTTCAACAGGGTGTTGATCTGGTGGACAGCACCGGTACTGCACTTGCATCCATTGTGTCATCGGTCGCCGAAATTTCTGAACGGGTTGCGGAGATTGCAAGTTCTGCGCGTCAGCAATCTGCAGGCCTGAACGAGATCAACGTTGCTGTGAACGAGTTGGATCACGTGACCCAGCAAAACGCCGCAATGTTTGAGGAAACCACCGCCGCCAGCCACGCTTTGACTTCGGAAGCGGATGCATTGGCCTCGGCTGTGGCGCGATTTGAACTCGGTAGCACTTCGGTTTTGCCTATTGACAATACAGCACCGCCCGCGTCCCCAAAACCCGTCCAAACGCCCATGACAGCAGGAAACACGGCCTTGAAGCTTGACGATGTGGCCCCGTCGACAGCCACGGGGTGGGAAGAATTCTAAGCGAATTGGGCTGAATTCGCCCAATCAGCAAAGGCATGTACCAAGAATTGTGCCCGGCATCCTGCGATGCCGGGCGCAGTCTCGTTCGGGCAGAACCGCCGGATTGTCTTAAGTTCGAATTCCGGAAAACCGCTCTTGCCAGTCGCTGCGATCGTCATCGCTGATCTTGCCGAAGAGGTTGTCCGGGACAGAAAATGCGTGCCCAGGCGACAACTTGGCGAGCGCCTCACCTGCGTCGGTGGGCCAATCCATGTCGGGCACATTCATGGCATCCTGCATACGTGCGGAAGCAGTTGGAATAAAGGGGGCCGACAAAACCGCGTAGAGCGCAATCAGGTTCAAACCGAGGCGAATTTGCATGGCTGCCTTTGCTTCGTCTTCCTTGATCGTGGCCCATGGTGCTGCTGTTTGCAGATATTCATTGCCCGCGACCCAGATAGCGCGCAATTCCTGAGCGGATTTGCGCACTTCCATCTTGTCCATCAACTGGCAATATTGGTCCATGCGACTGTTCAGGGTTTCAATCAGAGCGTTTTCCTGCGGACCAAATGCGCAGCCCTCTGGCACAGTCTCGCCGAATTTGGAGCGGCAAAACTTGGTGACTCGGCTCACGAAATTCCCCAACACATCGGCGAGATCCTTGTTCACCCCTTGCTGAAAAAGCTCCCACGTGAACTCGGTATCGGATGTTTCGGGGCAATTCGACAAAAGCCACCACCGCCAATAATCTGCCGGAAGCAGCGCCAGCGCCTGGTCCATAAAGACCCCGCGGCCTTGACTGGTGGAAAACTGGCCACCCTCATAGTTGAGGTAGTTGAAGGATTTGAGATGATCGACCATCTTCCACGGCTCGCCCGAGCCAAGGATCGTGGCCGGAAAGCTGAGCGTATGGAAGGGAACATTGTCCTTGCCCATGAACTGGGTGTAGCGCACGTCCTTGGCCCCCTTGTCGGTCCGCCACCAGCGTTGCCAATCCGCGCCACCCTGGGCTTGCGCCCATTCATCTGCACAGGCGATGTATTCGATCGGAGCATCAAACCAGACGTAGAACACCTTGCCTTCCATCCCCGGCCAATCCGCATCACCGCGGCGGACAGGAATGCCCCAGTCAAGATCGCGGGTGATCCCACGGTCTTGCAACCCATCGCCGTCATGCAGCCATTTCTTGGCAATCGACGTGGTGAGGATGGGCCAATCCGATTTGCTGTCGATCCACGCATCGAGGTCGTCTTTGAGGGCCGACTGGCGCAGATACAGGTGTTTCGTATCGCGCACTTCAAGGTCAGTGGAGCCCGAGACAGCTGAGCGCGGGTCAATTAGGTCGGTGGGATCGAGCTGCTTTGTGCAATTTTCGCATTGATCGCCGCGCGCTTTGTCATAGCCACAATTGGGGCAGGTCCCTTCGATGTAGCGATCCGGCAGAAAGCGGCCGTCCGCGTTGGAATAGACCTGTTTTTCGACCACTTCGCGGATCAATCCAGCATCGGCCAATCGGCCTGCAAAGTGCTGGGTTAACGCGTGGTTCTGTGGTGAGGAGGATCGCCCGAAATGGTCAAAAGACAGGCCGAAGCCTTCGGCAATCTCGGCCTGGACTGCGTGCATTTCGGCGCAATACTCGGCCACGGGTTTACCCGCCTTGGCGGCGGCCAATTCGGCCGGGGTGCCGTGTTCGTCCGTAGCGCATAAAAACAGGACTTCATTGCCGCGCGCACGCTGGTATCGGGCATAGAGGTCAGCGGGCAATTGGCTGCCCACCAGATTGCCCAGGTGCTTGATCCCGTTGATATAGGGAATGGCGGAGGTGATAAGGTGACGCTGCATGAGGAGGCCTTTGGCAAAGTTGTGCCCCGTTTAACAGCGCGGCGCAGCTGGGAAAAGGGCGCATTCAAGGCGCGGATGCCTAGCCTTTCTCTCGGGATCGTCCGGTCAAACGCCCGATGAGGAAAGAGGTGCGCGGCGCATAGATATAGCGCGTCCGCTCGGACGGTGCAGCGCGGGCGCGCATGCGCACCAAGCCAAACAGGATCAGCGCCCCATGCCCCACCGCGATCATCGCAAAAAGAGCTGTAGGTCCATATGCGTCGATCAGAGCGGAGGCAGTAAAGGGAGCTGCAATGGCCCCCAGCGCGAAATAGAACATGAGCGCCGCCGACAGTTCGACCCGTTCGGAGGCATCGGCAAAATCGTGAGCATGTGCAGCGGCCACCGAATAGATCGGGAATGTGGTCAGCCCAAAGAGCCCTGCGGTCAGCATGATGCCGGCTGTGCCCAGCCCCGCCGACATCACCGTCACTGCGCAACTGCACATGGCCGCCGCCGAGAGCCAGATCAGCACCCAGCGTCGGTCGTATTTGTCTGCCAACCAGCCGATGGGATATTGCGCGATGGCGCCACCGAGGACGAAGGCGGCCAGAAACCAGGCGATCTGGCTCGCGCTCAGGCCCACCTCCTGACCATAGATCGGGCCGACCATGCGGAAGGATGCACTGGAAAGCGCCGCCACGACCACCCCTGCGGCGGCCAGAGGTGAGCGTTGCGCGGCCAATTTTGGCCGCAACCGAGGCGCGCTCGGCGTTTCAGGCTGTTTGACGGTGGTTAAGGTCAGCGGCAACAGGGCGGCGCAGCAAACGATGGCAAGGATGTTGTAGCTGATATAGCTGGCCGGTTCCAAGACGCCGATCATCAGTTGCGCAGCCAGAGATGCCCCCATATCGACCACGCGGTAGATGCCCATGGTCCGCCCGCGCGTCTCGTTGTTGACCTTGGCCTGCAACCAGGCCTCGACAACCGTATAACAGCCTGCGACGCAGAGCCCGGAGGCCACCCGCATCACCGCCCAGGCGATAGGGTCGACAATGATCATATGGGCCAGAAGGCCAATGGCCCCTGCGGCCGTAAAGGCGGCAAAGGCACGCGAGTGACCCACGCTGCCCATTAGGCGTGGCGCCCACCAGCATCCGATGAAAAAGCCCAAAAAATGTGCCGAGCCCAGCACACCAATCTCTTGGCGCGAAAAGTCGAGGGCCAGACCAGACAGCGCATCCAGAGGCCCCAGCGCACCCGAACTGAGTTGCATCAGGATGACCGACAAAAACAGGGCCGCGAAGGAAATGAGCATGCGCATGACAGGGGCAACGTGGCCTATCGCGCAGGTGGTGCCTAGCGGTTAATCGACTGCAGGGCGTCGTTTTTAGCGGGCGGCGGTGATTTCTGCATCAATGGCGATGTCGACTGTATCCGCGACAAGGTCGGCATAGCCCATGGCGCCGAAATCGCGCCGGTTCACTTGGCCTTTGAGGGCGACAATCAAAGTTGTCAGGTCGTTCGCGTCGCTGCCCGGCTGACGATAAAGGTTTGCATCAAACCGGACAGGCCGCGTCACCCCGCGTAGTGTCAGCCGCCCTTCGATGCTGGCCCCGTTCGAGATGCGTCCGCCTGGCCCCAGGACCACCCTGGTCGATTGAAAACGGGCCAGCGGAAATTGCGCCGCGTCCAGCACGCTAGGGGACTTCAACGCTTCGGTGGCAAAGATCAGACCTGTGCGCGCGCGCCGCACATCTGCGGTCACGTCCGCTTTTGAGGCGGCCAGGTTTTCGGGGTCCACAAGCAGGTCTGCGCCCTCCACGGGCACTGTCCCTTTGACCGGTGCGCCGCTGAGCATGAAGGTGTAGGTGATTGTCGCACCTTTGCCGCCCAGCCGGTAGGTGCGGGGCGCGGCAAGGCTCGCAGTCGCGAGGGCCGGTGTGGCGCAGGCGGCAAGGCCAAGAGCGATGAGGTGGCGGCGATGCATGTAAAAGCTCCTTTGGCGATGCCTGTCACAAAGTATAACACGTATCGCGGCGGTTTATTCGGCCTGCTCACGCAGCCTTGATCGCGCCGGTGATCCGGGGCAGAGCTTGCCCCTGCTGGCGCGTTACATGCCAGCTTTGCTGGGGCGCGGTGCGCGCACGCAATCGTGTGAGCTGCCACGCGCCGGGGGTGCAGTGATGATCAGGCGCCAGATGCCAGCGGGTCTCAACCCCCTGCGCGCCGCCCATTCCGGGGGTCAGCAACAGACCCAAAGGAGCAGGCCCGCCCATCTTGCCGCCATTTTCCGCCGCCAGATGCATCCGCCGCACCGGGGTCAGTGCAGGCAACCCCGGCAGATCGGCCACCGCCAGGCGCACCGTACCTGCGCGCAGCGCCTCCTCCATGCTCCACAGCACATCCTCGGCCCGTTTGGGATGAACAAGGATGAGCCTGGCGGGATCCACAAAGGGCATCACGCCACAGGGATTGATCTGATCGGCGCCCCACTCCGGGGCGATCCATAAGATGGGGCCGGTGGTCTGTGCGGCCAGCCACAAGGCCAGACGGTGCCGTGCGGGGCCGCAGGCCTCGTGCACCCGGCCCAGTGCCAGACCATGGCCCAGACCGTGCTGTGCCGCGTCGGGCAAAAGCGGCAGGCAGGGCACGGCACGGGCAGGTGCCCGCGCGAGCAGGGTTTGAGACGAAGGCATGATCCAAGCTTACATGTTCCCGTTTTGTTTTCAAGATGTCATTTTGCGTTTTCGGGGAAAATTAACTTGCGGCGCTTTATCTGAGGGCTAGGGTCCGTTCGCACAAATACCGAAGAAGGATAAACCCATGGAACGACGCGCATTGGGGCGGACAGGAATTGATGTATCGGTCTTGTGCCTGGGTTCCATGACCTGGGGCACGCAGAACACCGCTGAAGAGGGGCACGACCAGATTGATCGCGCCCTGGACGCGGGCATCAACTTTATCGACACCGCCGAAATGTATCCCGTGAACCCGATCAGTGCGGAAACCATCGGCAGGACCGAACGTATCATCGGTCTGTGGTTTGAGCGTGACGCGCGCCGCAGCGATGTGGTGCTCGCCACCAAGCATTCCGGTGCAGGCATGGGCCATGTGCGTGAGGGGGCCGAGATTACGGCCCAAACGATACCGGAAGCGATCGAAGGGTCGCTGCGCCGCCTCAAGACCGACTATATTGACCTTTATCAATTTCACTGGCCCAATCGCGGCAGCTATATGTTTCGCCAGAACTGGGGCTATGACCCGTCCGGCCAAGACCCCGCCGCCGTGCGCCAGAATATGGAAGACTGTCTGGGCGCGTTGCAGGATCAGGTGGACCGCGGCGTGATCCGCGCCTTTGGATTGTCCAACGAAAGCGCGTGGGGCACGGGCCAATGGCTAGCTGCGGCCGAGCGGGTGGGCGGCCCGCGCGTGGCCTCGATGCAGAACGAATATTCGCTGATGTGCCGCCTTTATGACACTGATATGGCCGAAACGAGCGTGAATGAGGACGTTGGCCTTTTGGCGTTTTCGCCGCTTGCAGCGGGTTTGCTGACCGGCAAATATCAAGGTGGTGCCGTGCCCGAAGGGTCACGATTGTCGCTGAATGCTGACCTCGGTGGTCGCAAGACGGAACGTGCCTTTGCGGCGGTAGACGCCTATCTGACCGTCGCAAAACGCCATGACCTTGATCCGTCACAGATGGCGTTGGCTTGGTGTTTGACCCGTCCTTTCATGTGTTCTGCGATTTTCGGGGCCACGACCATGGCCCAGTTGGAGATTGCTTTGGGAGCGGCCGATCTGAGCCTGAACGATGAGGTGATGGCCGATCTGGACGCGGCCCATCGCGCCCATCCGATGCCGTATTGATCCAATTGCGCGCCATACGGCGCATCCGATTTCCGTGACCCCCGACCTGGCCTTCCCCTCGGGGGAAGGAAGCCTTGTTCGGGCCGACCCAGCTATGGCGTCGTTTGCCTTTGGCTTGAACCGGCCTCCGGGGGGTGTTCAGGAACGACGCGACTTGTTTTGGCGCGCGAATTTGGGGCTTTGGCCGAAATGGGCCTTGTAGGCGCGGCTAAAGCTGGATTGTGCCCCAAATCCGGTTGCCAGGCTGATCATGTGCAGCGACATGTCGGTTTGGATTAGCAAGCGGTGCGCTTCTGATAGCCGTAGCATCAGATAATGCGCCTTGGCCGTTGTGCCGAATTCGGTTTGGAAATGGGTCTGGAGTGTTCGTGTGCCTTGCCCGAGCTGTTTCGCGATCTGGTGTATGGGCAACGGTTGGTCCAGATGCGCCTCCATCAACTGGTGGGCGCGTTTGGTCAGTGTGCTTCGCATGTTGGGATGCGGATGTCGCAACTGCGGGTCTGTTGGGGCAGGTCGGCTGTTGTGAATGAAGCTGGCGGCGACCTTGCGCGCCAGACTGCTGCTATGCCGGTCGCTGATCAGATGAAGCATCATGTCGAGCGCTGGCGCGGCCCCGCCACTGGTCCAACGATTGTACGCCGCAACGTAACGTGCGTTGACAGTGTCAACATCGGGAAAGTTGTTGGCGAACGTCTCCAAGTCTTCCCAATGCGTTGTGGCTTTCTGGCCGTCGAGGAGACCGGCATTTGCCACCACCCAGGGCCCCCCATCAATTGCCGCAATCATCGTGTCCTTTCCGGCGAGCCTGCGTAAACCAGCCATCAACTGCGGTGTTGACTGTCCTTGCAAATCAAATCCTGCCACCACGATCAGGAGGTCACAGGCATCAATACGGTGTAGCGGGGCTGCAGGAACGGTAAGGCCACTGGTGAGCGAGACATCGCGCCCCTCTGGCGTTGCGAACTGCCAGTCAAAAACCATTCTGCCTGCTTGTCGGTTGGCCGCGCGCATTGGGTCCACGGCTGCGGCCAACGATAGCGTATTGGTTTCATCCATTGCCAAAACGACAGTTTTTGTCATGAAAGTTGCGCTTTTTGTCAAAACCTTTTCCAGAAAGACGGCAGAATGGAGGGAAACACAAGGCCTCAATCGCAAGGAAACTATGATGCCGCTGAGCATGAACCGAGACGTCTTTATCACCTGTGCCGTGACCGGATCGGGCGGCACCCAAGATCGCAGCCCCCATGTGCCCCGTTCGCCGCAGCAGATTGCGGACAGTGCGATTGCTGCCGCCAAAGCGGGTGCCGCCATCGTCCATTGCCATGTCCGTGATCCGGAAACAGGCGCGCCAAGCCGTAAGCTCGAATACTATCGAGAGGTCACGGACCGCATCCGGGATGCGGATGTTGATGTCGTATTGAACCTGACTGCGGGTATGGGCGGCGACATGATCTTTGGCGATGTGGAGAATCCATTGCCCCTGCAAGAGGCGGGCACCGACATGATCGGGGCCAGTGCGCGCGTGGCCCATGTGGCGGAATGCCGTCCTGAGATTTGTACGCTCGATTGCGGCACCATGAACTTTGCCGAGGCTGATTATGTAATGACCAACACGCCCGGAATGTTGACCGCCATGGGTGGTATGATGACCAAACTGGGGGTCAAGCCGGAGATCGAGGCCTTTGACACAGGCCACTTGTGGTATGCAAAACAATTGGTGAGCGATGGTGTGCTGGACAGTCCGGCCTTGGTCCAGCTGTGCATGGGGGTGCCGTGGGGCGCGCCGGATGACCTCAACACCTTTATGGCGATGGTCAACAATGTGCCCGAAGATTGGACATTCTCCGCCTTTGGTCTGGGGCGCAATCAGATGGCTTATGTGGCCGCTGCGGTCCTGGCTGGCGGTAATGTGCGCGTCGGGCTTGAGGACAATCTGTGGCTGGCCAAGGGCGAGCTGGCGCAGAACTGGCAGTTGGTTGAACGGGCGGGCACCATTATCGAAAATATGGGCGCTCGCGTCATTGGTGCGGCAGAAGTGCGCGAAAAACTCGGGCTCATGAAACAGGCCCCTCAGGGGTGAAGAGGGTTGTGCACTCGTTCGGTGCCATCTGTTTGCTGATTGTAGGACTGTTGCCGCTTGTCCTGGTGGCTTGCACCTCTGAGCCATTGCGCGAAACGTTTCGCGATCCAAGCGCCTCAATCGGTATAACCAGCCGTTTTGACGCGGCTCGTTTTGCCGGGACCTGGCATGTGCGCGGCGCATATCCGCTTGATGCGCAATTGACCCAAGTCCAGCGCTTTGTCGATGGCCCGGCATGGGAGCTTGTGGCGCGCACTTGCGAGCCTAACGGTGATTGCGAAGAGGTGGGAACGGTTTGGCAAGTGGATGGTGGCAGCCCGGGTGCTGAGGTCTTGGCCGATCCCTGGGGCGCGGCGGATCGCCGGGCCGCTGTCCTTTGGCTCGACGAGGGGTTTCGTACAGCTGCGATTGGCGACCCGTCTGGGCAATTCGCCTGGGTGCTGGATCGTGCTCCGCGTGGTGGGGCGGACAGGATCAAGGCCGCACGGCAGGTGCTGGCGTTCAGTGGTTTTGACCTGAATGCGATGGAGATGCGCCCATGATTCCTGAAGCCCTCGCCGTCTTCTTTTTTCCGGTTGTGCCTGCTGCCCTGACCTGGGCCGGGGTGGTCGCGCGGGAAATATGGGGCGCGCGTGTTTTGCTGGCCATGTTTGCCATCATTGTCGTTCTGGGCGGCCTCGCCTGGCCGTTGCTGGACACCGGGTTCGGCGGCGTTGCCCTGTTCGGCGCGGTTTTGATGACCGTTGCCACCGGGGCGACGGCGATGGCTGGCGCGGATGGCGATCCGCTTTTGGCGGCGGGCTGGGTCTATTTCCTCCTTATGGCGGTGATGGCCTTGCTGATGTTCGCCAGTGACACGCAAACACTCTGAACAAGGAATACCCCGATGGGACAGGTTGCAGCGATTATTGGCGGAGGCGTGATTGGCGGCGGATGGGCCGCGCGGTTCTTGCTGAACGGATGGGATGTGCGGGTTTTTGACCCGGATCCTGAGGCGGAGGCCAAGCTGGCCCCGGTTTTGGCCCAGGCCCGTCGTGCCTTGCCGAGCCTGACGGATGTGGCCTTGCCCGATGAGGGGCGCCTGAGTTTTCATGCTGATCTGGCGGAGGCTGTGGCCGATGTTGATTGGATTCAGGAGAGTGTGCCGGAGCGGTTGGACATCAAGCACCGTGTTTTGGCGGATTTGCAAGCGGCTTGCCCGGAAGAGGCGATCATTGGGTCCTCGACCTCTGGCTTCAAGCCGAGCGAATTGCAGGAAGGGGCGGCGCGCCCGGGGCAGATCATGGTCTGTCATCCGTTCAACCCGGTGTACCTGATGCCTCTGATCGAGGTGGTGCCGTCGCCTGTGACCGATCCGGCTTTGGTCACTAAGGCCCAGGATATTCTGCGCTCCCTTGGCATGTATCCTTTGCACGTCCGCAAGGAGATCGACGCCCATATCGCGGATCGCTTTCTTGAGGCTGTGTGGCGGGAGGCGCTTTGGCTGGTCAAGGATGGCGTTGCCACGACCGAAGAGATCGACGAGGCCATCCGCATGGGGTTCGGTATTCGTTGGGGGCAGATGGGGCTTTTTGATACTTACCGCACTGCGGGTGGAGAGACGGGCATGCGTCACTTCATGGCGCAGTTTGGTCCGGCCTTGAAATGGCCCTGGACCAAGCTGATGGATGTGCCCGAGTTCACCGATGAACTGGTTGACCTGATTGCGGGGCAATCAGATGCACAATCTGGCCATATGACCATCGCCCAGATGCTGACCGCGCGCGACGACAATCTGGTGGGCATGATGCGGAGCCTGAAGGCCAATGACTGGGGCGCCGGTGCGGTGTTGAACGCGCATGAGGCGCGCCTGCGGGCGGGCACGGTTCTGGGGGCGCACGCGGATGATCTGGAGGATGTGTCGGCTCCGATCCTGACCGTGCGTCGCGCGGTGCCTTTGGATTGGACCGATTATAATGGCCACATGAACGAGGCACGGTATTTGCAGGCTTTCGGTGACGCGACGGACCGGTTCATGGCGCTGATCGGCTGTGATGCG
The DNA here is from genome assembly GCF_947503705.1 of uncultured Tateyamaria sp. GTDB lineage: Bacteria > Pseudomonadota > Alphaproteobacteria > Rhodobacterales > Rhodobacteraceae > Tateyamaria. The sequence continues at coordinate 387,715 of NZ_CANNES010000003.1, forward strand.
GACTATGTCGCGACAGGCGGCAGTTACTTTACCGCCGAGACCCATATCCGCCATGTCGATGAGGCCTTGGCCGGGGCCATGATCGAAGTGCGGACCCAGGTTCTGGCGGGCGCAGCCAAGAAACTGCACCTGTGGCATGAGATGTATGAGGGCGAGCGACTCTTGGCGACAGGAGAGCATTTCCTGCTGCATGTGAGCCTTGAGACGCGGCGGCCCTCTGACCCGTCGCAGGCGATTTTGACAGTGCTGACGCGGATCGCCGAGGCCCATGAAGCACTGCTTATGCCTGAGGGGGCGGGGCGTTTCGTGGGGCAGCGCCCTTGAAGCGCGTCTTGGTGACAGCGGGCGGGTCCGGAATTGGCCTTGCCATGGCCCATGGGTTTCACGCGGCGGGCTTTGAGGTTTGGGTAACGGATGTGGATCCAACTGCATTGGACGATGTGCCAGGCACTTGGTGCGCGCGTGTCTGTGACGCTGCAGACGAGGTGGCGGTCGCGGGGGTTATGGCAGAGGCCGGGCCATTAGACGTGTTATGCGCCAATGCGGGCATTGCCGGACCGACGGCGCGCGTCGAAGATGTGGCGCTGAGCGATTGGCGCAGCTGTGTGTCCGTCAATCTGGAGGGGGCGTTCTTGGCTGCGAAACATGGCCTTCCGGCGATGAAAGCGGCGGGGCGCGGCTCTGTCGTGTTTACGTCGTCGACTGCGGGGATATACGGCTATCCCCACCGCGCGCCATATGCGGCGGCCAAATGGGCCATCATCGGATTGATGAAGACTGTGGCGATGGAGGCAGGCCCGTTTGGCGTGCGCGCCAATGCGATTTGTCCGGGGGCTGTTGAGGGGCCGCGCATGGAAGGGGTGCTGAACCGCGAGGCGGCGGCCAAGGGTATGACCCGCGATCAGGTCTATGACGGTTATGCGGCAGGAACCTCGATGCGCACCTTTGTGAACGCGTCGGACATTGCCGATATGGCGGTGTTCTTGGGATCGGACGCGGCGCGCCGGGTATCGGGACAGGTCATCGCGGTGGACGGGCACACCGAAAACCCCGACCCAAAGCTGTGAGCCCGGTGGCGTGGCACTGTTTGCATTCGCAAATGCGCCCACCCACCGGCCCATATTTCGCCTAGAGTATTATTCTGCGCATCGTTTCGAAGTGGTTCGGCATGTCCCGCGCGGTGTATTGGGCCTGCCGCACGAGTTCGTCGAAATGCAGCGATAGCGTTTCGATGCGTTCGCGGTCTCGAAAGGCCATGTAGTGTCCGCCTGTATAGATTACTGCGAGGAGCGGGCCGAAAACGGTGATCGGCGCACTAAAAAGCGCGCGCGCGTCATAAAGACAGATGCGCATGCGCGGATAGAGTTGCGCGCTGAGCCTTTGCAAATGGTTAAGCTGTTCGTGGCGCACATCTGCGGGGAGGCTGTGGTAATAACCCGTGCCTGCCGCAAAACTTTCGACTTCGAAGATGGGCATGGCGATCTCGTAGTCAGATTGCGCCGATTGCATCCAGTTTAACCTGTCGCGCGATGCGTTGATCGCTTGTGTTGTCGTCCGCCCCAGATGGGGCCGGTATTCCCATTCAAGCATGGCTTGGGTTTTCAGCATGTCTGGCAAGCCGGCGGGCACGTGCCGGATTTTGTAGCCTGCGGCCTCTTGATGCCAACCAAATATCCGTTCGTCGATCAGGGCGCGGGGTGCTTCGGTCAGGCTGAGCGCGGCCGCGCTCAGGGCGGATGCGCTTTCGGGCCTGTCAGAAAGGCCCAGAAGCCAATCCGCCGAGACCCCAAGCGCTTGCGCGCAGGCCCCGACCACCTGAGCGCTTGGCAGTCGTGCGGTATCGCTGGTCAGCGCTTGGCTGATGGTGGACCGGTCGGCGCCAACCGCCCGCGCCAGAGCGCTTTGCGACATCTTTTGATCTTGAAGCGCGCGGGCCAGGCGTGTGCGGAATTGATCAGCGCGGATGCGTTTGTCGAGTATTTCGGTCATATGTTCATAGATATCACCATATGCGTGCTTTGTTAACAATCTTCAGAATTCGCGGCTGCTGGCGGCGTTGCTAGGGTCACTCGACACCCTCAAATCCGGAGCCACAAAGTCTATGTCCACGCCCCCTTCGACTCGCCGTTTGCCCAAGGACGTTCCGGCGCGGATCGAGTGGATCACGCTGGCGTTGTTTGCCGCGTGCGTGGTTGTTTGGTGTACAGCGGTTTTTGTGCTGCCGCAGGTCTCTTTGGTGCTGGCGCTGCCGCTTTTGGTTCTTGCGCTGGTGCTGCATGGCTCGCTCACTCACGAGGTGATCCATGGCCATCCCTTTCCCTCCTTTCGGCTGAGCCAGGCGCTGGTCGTGATCAATCCAGGGCTATGGATCCCCTATCTGCGGTTTCGCGACACCCATCTGGCCCATCATCAGGATGCAAATCTGACAGACCCGTATGATGATCCGGAATCCAACTATTTCGACCCTGCGGTCTGGGCACGGCTGCCGTGGTGGCGGCAGTGGGTGCTAGAGCGGAACAACACCTTGCTTGGGCGCGTTTTGCTGGGTCCGGTTGTGGGCCAGCTTGCCTTTGTGCGGGCAGATTGGGCGGCGATTCAGGCGGGCGATGGTCAGGTGATCAAGGGGTGGGCATGGCACATACCGAGCCTTGTGAGCATCCCGCTGGTTGTTTGGGCGGCGCCGATGCCGATTTTGCTTTATCTTGGGGCCTGTTATGCGGCCATGTCGGTGCTCAAGATCCGCACCTTTCTGGAACATCAAGCTCACAGCGTTGCACGTGGGCGCACCGTCATTGTAGAAGATCGCGGCCCCCTGGCATTTTTGTTTTTGAACAACAACTTGCACGTGGTGCATCACATGCATCCCCGGGTGCCATGGTACCGATTGCCGACACTTTACCGGGCCAACCGCGATCGGTATCTGCGTGCAAATAACGGCTACTTATTCGCCTCCTATCGGTCTGTTTTCGCCCGGCATTTCCTGAAGGCCAAAGACCCGGTGGCGCATCCGCTCTGGCCCTCGGATCACTGATCACCCATAGAGGGGCATGACCCTGTGGATACCGATCACGCTGGCGGCGGCCCTGTTTCAGACGCTGCGTTTCATGCTGCAACGGCAACTTTCGTTGGGCACGCTCAGTGCGGGCGGTGCCACGCTGGCGCGGTTCATGTATTCGGCGCCTTTGGTGGCGGTGCTGATTTGCGCTTACATGTACGCCTCTGGGCAGGCGTGGCCCGATTTCCCATTGGCATTTTGGGTCTATGGGGCGATCGGCGGCGTGGCCCAGATTGTGGCAACCATCTGTGTTGTCCGCCTGTTCAAGGCGCGAAATTTCGCGGTGGGGATCACCTTCAAGAATACAGAGGCCATTCAGTCCGTGTTTATCGGCTGGATTGTTCTGGGCGATGGCGTCAGCCTTTGGGCGCTCGCTGCGGTTGCGCTGGGGGTTGTGGGGGTGCTGATGCTGTCCGCGCCGCCTGCTTTGGCCAATGCCGGGTGGCGGGACATGGTAAACGCCGCCTCGGGCCTTGGATTGGCGGCGGGAGTGCTTTTTGCCGTGTCCGGGGTGGCGTATCGCGGGGCGTCTCTCAGCCTTGAGCTAGGCGATCCGGTGGCCCGTGCCGGTCTGACTTTGGGCGCTGTGACGATGATGCAATTTGTCGCAATGGTGGTTTGGTTGCGCTGGCGGGATCCCGGTCAGGTTTTGGCCGTATGGGCCGCGCGGCGGGTGGCCGTGTGGGTCGGGTTGATGTCGATGGCGGGCTCCTTCTGCTGGTTCTTGGCTTTCACGTTACAGAATGCCGCTTTCGTAAAAGCTGTGGGGCAGGTGGAGCTTGTCTTTAGCATGCTGGCTTCGGTCCTGATCTTTCGCGAGGCGATATCGGGACGTGAATGGGCGGGCATGGCGGTGTTGCTGGCCTCTATCCTGTTGTTGATCGCGGTGATCTGAGGTGGACAATCGCGTACCAAGAGGTACGTTTTAACAGGAAGCAACCGAGCGTCGGAATATTGGAGCATGACGATTTCGCTTGCCCCGTCAGGCGGAGTAGCCTCCCGCCTCGCGCTGTCAGTCAGGCATCGGATAGCCGCGCAAGCGCAAGAAGAGGCTCTCTTCCTCGTTGTTCTTGAAGTAGGGGACGCTGTCGGGCGGCGTGTGATCCGTCACACGGGCGTTAATCTCGCTCAGCACAACCTCGGTGATAAAGGGCATGTCATAGCCGCGCACTTCGTCCAGATGCACCCATTGCAGATGCGAAAGCTCGTCCGAGGCCCGGCTGAAATCATCAGGGTCAGAGGCAAGATCGGCCGCATCGATCAGAAAAAACCTGGCATCAAACCGGCGCGGGCGTCCGGGTGGCGTCAGCGCCCGAAACACAAATTGCAGCGGTGCTGCGTGGGGCAGGTGCCCAGTGGCGGCAAAGTCCTGCCAATCCGCAGGTGCGTCGCTCCACCGTCCGGGATGACCGAGAACCTGACCGGTTTCCTCAAAAAGTTCACGGATGGCCGCTGCCGCCAGTGCGGGCCCAAGCCCCGGCGTGCTGTCATCTTCAAGCCTGGTATCATTGGGTTTGGCAAGCGGTGACCCAAGCGGGACCTGCGCATCGGCGGCATCAACAGCACCGCCTGGAAAGACAAACTTGTTCGGCATAAACACGGCCCGTGCGCCGCGTTGCCCCATCAGGATCCGGGGTCGTGTTTCGCGGTCCCGCAACACGATCACAGTAGAAGCATTGCGCACCTGGGACTTGTCGATCGTTGTCATTGCCTTGCCCTCTTTCCCTGCTTTCAGGGTACGGGCACTCTAGGTCACTGCGCCAAAGCCGCCCATCTGTCGTGCCCACTGAAAGGCCACGATGGCCCCTTTGAACCTGGGCAGAAGGTAGAGCGACAAGCCAACGCAGCCAACCGCAAATATCGTGAACAAGACCAGAGGTTCGGGTCGCCAGGTGACAAAGACCACATGCAACAGTGGCGCCATCAGATGCCCCACCAGCAAAATCGTGAGATACGCAGGCCCGTCATCCGCGCGGTGGTGTGAATAATCCAGTTTGCAAACCGGGCATGTCTTGGCCACCTGAAGGTAGCTTTTGAGCAGCCGCCCCTGGCCACAGCGTGGGCAGCGCCTGCGCCAACCGCGCAACAGGGCGGGCCGCATTGGCCGTTCTGGCGTGGTTTCAGCAGGTGTTGTGGGGTGCGTGTGCATGTTCATGTCCTCAGGCGAGGATTGATAGTTGGGCCTGTTTTGTCGGAAACGGAATGGCGCAAACCGTCCTTGCGTCGCCATGTCGCGCCCTATGGCGGGGGCGTGCCGCGTTGCGCATCCTTCGAAATTTTTTTCGACGGAAACCTCCGCGCGCTCCGTTTGAGCTTGCATACGGGGCCAGAAACACCGGCGCCGTGACAAAAAAACGGAGAGACCCAATGAACCGCACAACTTTTATCGCAGGTGTCGCAGCAGCCGCCATGGGCCTGACAACACTGGCCGCCATGGCCAACACCCGAGGCCCTGATTTCGCAACGCTGGATACAGATGGCAACGGCGAGATTACCTTGCAGGAAATGCAAGCCTCCGCTCAGGCCCGCTTTGGTGAGGTCGATGTTGATGGCGATGGTTTCGTGACCCAGGAAGAGCTGGCCGCCCACGCCCGTGGCAACGCCGAAGATCGCGCCGAGCGGATGTTGCAACGTCGTGACGCCAATGACGACGGCAAACTGTCCATCGAAGAGATGGCAGGCCGCCGCGATCCGGGCCGCTTTTTCGACCGTATGGATGCCGACAACAGCGGTGGCATCTCTGAGGCTGAATTCGAAGAAGCCCGCGCCAAGATGAAGGGCAAACGCGGTCACAAGAACCGCGACAAGAACTAAGGCCACGCCAAGAGGCAAGCAGTGCCCTTGCCCCTTGTCAAAAGGGGCGAGGGCGGCAAAGAAGAAGCGGGGCACTGACATGCCCCGATCTGACAGGAAGACTATGGCTTTGGACGCCGGGAATCACGAAGACGAGGCGGTGCTATTGGCCCGCTATGCGCGCGGCGACGCCGCCGCTGCCCGTGTCTTGACCATGCGTTTGGTGCCCCGTGTGCACGCGCAGGCCTTTCGTTTGCTGGGTGACGCGTCAGAGGCCGAGGATGTAGCCCAAGAGGCGATGATGCGCTTGTGGCGCATCGCACCTGAATGGCGCACGGGCGAGGCCAAGGTGACCACATGGCTCTACCGCGTTGTGGCTAATCTGTGTACCGACCGATTGCGCAAGCGTCCCCGTGGGGACGTGGCCCTGGATGCGGTGGCGGAACCGCCTGATCCCGCGCCCTCGGTGGAGGTTAAAATGCAAGGCGACGCCCGGATGCTGGCCCTGCGCACCGCTTTGGCGGATCTGCCCGAACGCCAGCGTATGGCCGTGGTCATGCGCCATTTTGATGGGGCATCCAACCCGCAGATTGCCGACCGCCTCGGCATCAGCACCGAGGCTGTCGAAAGCCTGACGGCTCGGGGAAAGCGCGCATTGACGCAGGCGTTGAAAGGGCAGGTCGCTGCCCTTGGATATGAGGATGATTGAGATGACCCAAGACCTGAATAACGTGCCTGATCCGTGGCTTGACGATCTCTTGGACAAGGTTGCTCAAGCGCCAGTGCCAGAGGTGCCTGCTGACTTGATGGCCCGGGTCATGGCGGATGCGCAGCATATGTTGCCGCCGCCCGGTGGTGTTATCACGGCCCCTCCATTGTGGCGTCAGGTGATCGGTGCCTTGGGCGGATGGGGCAGCGTCGGAGGTCTCGTTGCGGCCGGCGTCACCGGTCTGGCCATTGGGTTGGGTGCGGTGGACGCCACCGGCATGGATGCCCTGTGGTCCCTGGGCGTTTTTGATGGATATGACGGTCAGACCGGCCTGTCGGCTTTTGGCTGGGATTATGAAGAAGGATGAGCATGGTGGATCAGACTCCCGAACCGAATGCTGCGCGTTGCCCCCGCTGGGTCAAGGCTGTGTTGGCGCTGTCGCTGGCGGTGAACCTCGCGATCGCGGGGGCCGTGGCGGGCTTTTTCCTGCGTGATGGGCCGATGCGCGACAGCCGCACCGCCATGGGTTATGCCGCGCCCTATATCATCGCCTTGCCTCGCGAGTCGCGGCGGAGCGTGTTTGACACGATCCGGTCCGATGACGCCTTGCCAAATCGCCGGGATCGCCGCGCCCAGTATGCCGAGATGGTTCAGGCTCTGCGTTCCGATCCCTTTGACGCAGAGACCGTGCGCACGATCCTGACCCGTCAATGGCTGTCTGTGGGCGCGGTGCAGAGCGTGTCGCAATCGGCTTGGCTCGCGGCTGTGTCTGACATGGATGTCCAGACCCGCGCCGCTTATGCCGAGCGGGTCGAAGAGGTGCTGCGCCGTGGACCGCGCGGTAAGAAGGGCGGCAAAAAGGGTGATCGCAAAGAGTAAGGCCTGAGCGCCCGGTTCAGGCGGCCGGGCGGCTAAGCGCCACGCGGTCCCGCCCCTTGGCCTTTGCACCGTAAAGCGCCTTGTCCGCCCGATCCAGCAGAGTTTCAGCGGAATGAGGCAGCGTCTGCGTGGCGCCCGTGCGTGGATCACAGACCGTCATCCCGATTGAGATGGTCGCCGTGATGCCAAGACCATGGCCCGGCACCACAAAAGGTGTCTTGCGGATCACCCGGCAGAGGCGCGCAGCGGCATTCTTGGCGTTGGTCAGATCCGCGCCAGGCAGAACGATCAGGAACTCCTCGCCCCCGATCCGTGCCACAAGGTCGACACCCCGCAGGTTTTCGCGCAAACGGTGCGCCGTTTCCACCAACACGGCATCACCCGCGGCATGGCCGTATTGGTCATTGATCCGTTTGAAGTGGTCCATATCGGCCACCATTACGGCAAAGGGCTTTTGGGTCCGTGCCGCCCGTTCGGCAATCCGCGCCATGTGCGGCATGGCGTAGCGGCGATTGTGCAAGCCCGTGAGCGGATCGCTGACGGCCGCCTCAACACCCGACCGGACGGTGTCGCGCAACGCGTCGCCCATTCTTTTGCGTGCCAGAAGGGTGCTGAGCCGTAAGGCAAGCTCGGCCGGGTCCGGGCCGCAAGTCATCAGATCATTGGCCCCCATGTCCAGCATTTGCGCGCCAAGCGTTGCATTCGGTTCGATCTGGACCACCAGAATGGCGCTGTGCCGTGTCGTTGCGTGGCTGCGGATCGTGGCCAATAGCCCCAACATGTCGGGGCCGCTTTCCGGTGCCACAACCAGAACAAACGCATCCGTATCGTCCTCGCCCTCGCTTTGATGGATGGCATCAAGCGGTGGGCAGGCGGTGATTGTCGCGGCGGATCTTGCGCAAAGCTCGGATTGCCAAGGGGTGATTGCGCTCAGGTCGCAGCCCACCAGCTTGACGGTCTGAGCCGGGCCAAAGCTGATCGCGGGTTCGGCAAAGCCAAGGGCTCTGGACGTGTCGTCGCGCAATTTCCATTCGCTGGCCGAGGCATAGGCCCGGATCACGCTGCGCACTCGAGCCACCAAGAGCGCGTCATCGACTGGCTTTTGCAGCACATCGTCGAGCCCCGCCGCCAAAAGCCGCATACGTTCGGCGGGATCAGTGTCACAGCTGAGCGCGATGACAGGCACCATGCCCGCCATGCGCGTCTTTTGCAGCCGCGCCATCAGTCTTAACGGCCCGCCATCGGGCAGGGTTGCCGCGCAAAGGATCAGGTCAGGAACCGCCCTGCGCACCAAGCGCAGGGCCTCTGCGATACTGTCGGCCTGCATTACCTCATAGTGACATGCGGCCAATTTCACGCGCAACACGATCCGGTTGGTGGCGATGGGGTCGATGATCAGGATCTTCCCGTGCATTGCGCGTTTCCATCTTTAGATAAATTCCGTGCATTCGTTTTTTGTTGGTTTAGGTTAACAAAGCGTTTCCATCCGTCAGCAAAGGCAGTTTTCCATGGCAATGTCGCAAGAATCCGCCGAAGTGGTGGGGCTGAAAGCCCTTGCATGGATGGCCAGTAACGAAGAATTGCTGCCCGTTTTCCTTGGATCGACGGGCGCGAGCGAGGCTGATTTGCGCAGCGGTGCCTCTGATCCCGCGTTTTTGGGCGCGCTTTTGGACTTTATCATGATGGACGATATCTGGGTGACGGGCTTTTGCGACGCACAAGGACTGGGATATGATCAGCCAATGATGGCGCGCATGTCGCTGCCCGGTGGGGGCCAGGTGCATTGGACATGACGGCGGCCCCCGTGCGCGGCATCATCTTTGACAAGGACGGCACCCTTTTTGATTTCGGCACCACTTGGGAGGCTTGGGCCGCCGCCTTTCTGCTGCGGGCCACCGATGGCGACCGGGCTCGGGCGACACAGATCGGTGCCCATATTGGCTTTGACCTCGTGGACCGAAAATTCGCCCGCGACAGCGTGGTCATCGCAGGTACGCCCGAAGAGATTGCCGCGGCCCTTGCCCCCCATTTTGAAGGGCAAAGCGAGGCGGCACTGATGGAGACGCTCAATCAGGAGGCCGCGCAAGCGCCGCAGGCTGAGGCTGTTCCGCTCATCCCGTTTCTGGAGGGGTTGCGCGGGCGTGATCTGGCATTGGGAGTGGCCACCAACGACGCCGAAGCGCCAGCCTTGGCCCATCTGAATGCGGCCGGTGTGGTTGCGCGTTTCGATTTTATCGCAGGTTCTGACAGTGGCTATGGCGGCAAGCCGGCCCCTGGCCAGTTGCTGGGGTTTTGTGCCGAAACAGGCATACCCCCAGCCGAGACGATCATGGTGGGCGACAGTCTGCATGATCTCAAGGCCGGTCGGGCGGCCGGTATGCGAACCGTTGGTGTGCTGACTGGCCTTGCCACACAGTCCGAATTGGCACCGTTTGCCAATGTGGTGTGCCCCGATATTGGCCACCTGCCTGCGTGGCTCGATACATTGGCCTCAGTCTGAACTCAGGCCGATTGCGCCGTTCCGACGGCTCGGCACGTGAAAACGACACGGATCGTCGCAAATGGAAAGGCTCCACACCGGTCGCTGCGCTGTTTTGGTATGGCAACGCAGCACGAAGGGCAGAACCATGGCAGACGCAGCGACTAAACGCAGATCACGTGGCGGCGGGCGGGCAGGGGCCGCAGCCCGGCGCGGTGGCGCTGTGATCGAACAGATGCCCTGGAACCCGCCTGTGATGGTCGATCCGCCTGTCGAACCATTGCGTCCTGAGGGCGTGGCGGCGATCCATGACGGTGCCATGCGCATCCTCGAAGAGATTGGCGTGCAGTTCCTGAACGAAGAGGCGCTTGAGATTCTGCGAGAGGCCGGGTGCAGCATCAATGGTGACATCGTTCGCATGGATCGGGACTTCGTGATGGAGATGGTGGGCAAGGCGCCATCCGAATTCACGCTGACGCCGCGCAATCTGGATCGCAAAATCACCATCGGTGGCAAGCACCTGAACTTTGGCAATGTGTCCTCGCCGCCCAACTATTGGGACATGGAAATCGGGACCAAAGTCCCCGGCAACCGCCAGATGTGCGCCAATCTGCTCAAGCTGACGCAATATTTCAACTGTATCCATTTTGCAGGCGGCTACCCGGTGGAGCCGGTGGATATTCATGCCTCCATCCGCCACCTGGACGTCGTCTATGACAAACTGACTCTGACCGACAAAGTTATGCATGCCTACAGCCTGGGCAAGGAACGCGTCGAGGACGTGATGGAGATGGTGCGCATTGCAGGCGGATTATCGGACGAAGAGTTCGAATCCACGCCACGCATGTATACGAACATCAACTCGACTTCGCCCCTCAAACACGACCATCCGATGATTGACGGCTGTCTGCGTATGGTGCGTCGCGGTCAGGCGGTTGTGGTGACACCCTTTACGCTGGCGGGGGCCATGGCGCCGGTGACGATGGCGGGGGCGGTGGCTCAATCCATTGCCGAGGCGCTTTGCGCCATCGCGCTTTTTCAGTATGTCCGTCCCGGCACGCCCTGTGCGATCGGAACGTTCACGTCCAACGTGGACATGAAATCGGGCGCGCCCGCCTTTGGCACGCCTGAATACATGCGCGCAACGCAGATGACCGGGCAATTGGCGCGGTTTTATGGGCTGCCTATGCGGTCCTCCGGCGTATGCGCGGCCAATGTGCCCGATGGGCAGGCAATGTGGGAGACGTCGAATTCCCTATGGGCGGCGGTACAGTCGGGCACGAACATGGTGTATCACGCTGCCGGATGGCTTGAGGGTGGACTGATCGCCAGCCCTGAAAAATTCATCATGGATTGTGAGATTTTGCAGCAGATCCAGCGATACATGGACCCATCGATCACAGCAACTGGCCCGGATGACATCGCCCTGGACGCGATCAAGTCAGTGGGGAACGATGGCCATTTCTTTGGTATTCAGCACACTCAAGATCGTTACAGCACCGCGTTTTACCAACCGTTTTTGAGTGATTGGAAGAATTACGAAGGCTGGGAGGTCGCCGGTGGCATCTGGACGCCGGAACGTGCGCATCAGATGTTCAAAGAGATCATTGGCGCCTTTGAGGCACCTGCCATGGACGAAGCGATCCGCGATGAGCTGGCCGATTTTGTGGCCCGACGTAAATCAGAAGGCGGCGCCCCCACCGATTTCTGAGCCTGGAGGTCCCGTTTAGGTGGAAATAATCGGTCAAGTTTTATCTGTTATCTGATTGGTAAGGCCTGCAACTGCAAAGTAGAGACGTGGAATTGGGGATGAAACGTCATGCATGGTCTGATCAATCGCGCAATACAGTGCTTTGTCACGGACAGCTACGGCTCTGACAAATGGGTCGAGGCAACGCGCCTTGCCGATCTCGACTTTGTCGAGTTCGAGGCGATGCTGATGTATGATGATGAAATCACGCCGCGTGTTCTGGACGCGGTCAGCCAGGTATTGAACCGGCCGCGCGACGACGTGATGGAGGATATTGGCACCTATCTGGTGTCTCATCCCAATGTCGAAGCGCTGCGGCGATTGCTGCGTTTTGGCGGTGTCACCTTTGTCGAATTCTTGCATTCGCTGGACGATCTGCCGGATCGGGCCCGCTTGGCAGTGGCGGATTTGAACCTGCCCCGGATCGAATTGCATGATCACGGACCGTCCCGCTTTAGCTTGATCTGTAACAGTCCTGTTGCGGGCTATGGTCACGTGATGATGGGGATTCTTCGCGCGATGGCGGATGACTATGGTGCCTTGGCCTTGCTCGATTATCAGGGGCGCGACAAGCGTGTCGAAACCATTTCCATTTCACTGATCGAAACAGAATTTGCAGAGGGTCGTGTTTTTGACCTTGGGGCGCGGGCGTTATGAGAGAGTTGACGAGTATGAGTGGGGCGTTGGATGTGTTGTGTCCAATGCATGTGATTGTGTCGGATGAAGGACATGTAGTGCACGCAGGGCCGACCTTGCAGAAATTGCGCCCGACGCACCCGATGGTCGGCCGCCCGTTCCTTGAGATTTTTGACCTCAAGCGGCCCCGTGCCATTTCGACCATTGATAAGATGCGCGCGGCGGCCGGTACAAAACTGCATCTGCAATTGCGCGACGCGCCTCATACCGAGGTTAAAGGCATTCTCGTGCCCAGCCCGGTGCCGGGCGAGAGCATCATCAATCTGTCCTTTGGTATCTCAGTGGTTGACGCGGTTACGGATTATGCCCTGACCAGTGTGGATTTCGCGGCCACAGATTTGACGATTGAGATGCTTTATCTGGTTGAGGCCAAGTCAGCGGCGATGGAAGCGTCGCGCAAACTGAACCTGCGCTTACAAGGGGCGAAGATCGCGGCCGAAGAACAGGCCTTTACCGACACGTTGACGGGCCTCAAGAATCGCCGCGCCATGGATCATGTCCTGGATCGTCACGCGGCCTGGGGCACGCAGTTCGGCGTCATGCAGATTGATCTGGACTGGTTCAAGGCGGTCAATGACACGCTGGGCCATGCGGCGGGTGATTTTGTACTGCAGACCGTTGCTCGTGTGATGGTTGAGGAAACCCGGGACAATGACACTGTGGCGCGTGTGGGCGGGGACGAGTTTGTGATTCTGCTACCCCATGCACATGACCAGACCGCTTTGCGCAACATCGGTGATCGGATCATCAAACGGCTGTCACGCCCGATGCCGTTTCAGGGCGAAGTGTGCCAAATCTCGGCCAGCATAGGTATCGCCATCTACGAGCCGGGTGCAGGTGTGTCGGTGTCGGAGTTGCTGGATAATGCCGACGTGGCGCTTTATGCGTCGAAACATGATGGGCGGGGTCGGCAGACCTTCTATACGCCCGAGTTGCGCGCTTCGGCGCAAAACCTCGCCCCGCCGACGGGCCGGGCAGAATCCAAAACGGCTTGATACGACCCTCAAGGTCGGCATCGCCATTATTCTCAGTGCGCGTTGGAAGCCACTTGGCATCCCGTAGGGGAATCGAACCCCTCTTTCCAGGTTGAAAACCTGGCGTCCTAACCGATAGACGAACGGGACACTGAGTGTGAGCGGTTCTTTAGGCAATCGCTTGAGATGGCGCAAGCGGAAAAGTCATCTCGCGGCACAGAAATAGCGCGGTTTGTCAGTTTCTGACTGGCGCTGCTGATCTGGCGGGAAGCAGGCAATGCCACCTGATCGAATTCAGGCCGACGACGGGCCCGGACTCACCAATTGCAAACCGAAACAGTGTCTTGCCATTGTGCCGAGTACCCGCCCGGAGGTGATTGCCGAGGGCATACGACTCCTATGCAGGTGCCGCGTCTTCCAACCGCAACTGCACGCTGCGCCGCCCGCGAAAACTGTTGATCTCAAGCCGCCCGGCCAAATGAAACGGTGCACCACCGTGATCGCTGAGGGTGGGGCCAAGATCGCCATCAAATGCTCCAAAGGCGATACCATCCATGCGTGCGCCGCCTGGCGCACCAAAGCTGATCTTGAGGTGGCTTTCGCCGACCCGCCGCGCATGATGGATCCGCATGGCGGAAAAAGCATAGCGCGGCGCAGGCGCACCGGCCCCAAAGGGGCCCGCCGCATCAATCTGCTCAATCAACTCAACAGTCGCGGCATCCGGCATCAGCATCCCGTCCAAACGCAGGTCCGCAGGGCCCAAAGCGCCAGCGCCCTGCCGGGCCAATAGCTCCGCCAGACGGGCCATGGCGACCTCGATCTTGTCCTCGGCAACGGTCAGTCCGGCGGCCATTTTGTGACCCCCGCCCTTGATCAACAGCCCCTCGACCGCCAGGCGCTGAATAGGCGCGCCAAGGTCGATCCCGGAGACGGAGCGGCCCGATCCTTTGCCAATCCCGTCTTCGACGCCGATCACGATGGCAGGGCGGTTGGTGGCCTCCTTGAGGCGCGAGGCCACGATGCCCACGACGCCGGGATGCCAGCCCTGACCCACGGCCCAAGCCAATGGGCCATTGGCGCCACGTTCCTCGCATTGGGCCAGGGCTTGTGCGCGCACCTGCGCCTCGATATCGCGCCGCTCAGCGTTCAGGGTATTCAGGCGTTCGGCCAGCGCGGCCGCTTCGTGCGGGTCTTGGGTGGCCAATAAGCGTGCGCCCAGATCGGCTTGACCAATGCGGCCGCCCGCGTTGATGCGAGGCCCAAGCAGATAGCCCAGATGGTATGGCGTGGGCGCTGTGTCCATCCCTGCCACATCGGACAGCGCGACAAGGCCCGGACGGGCGCGCCGCGCCATCACCTTGAGGCCCTGACGCACAAAGGCGCGGTTCACACCGACCAATGGCGCAACGTCTGCCACAGTTGCAAGCCCCACAAGATCAAGCATCGCCATAAGGTCCGGGCCGGGCGTGCCTGCCACCCGCAGTTGCCGCCCGGCCTCGACCAGCGCCAAAAAGACAACCGCCGCCGCACACAAGTGCGCCAGCGCACCGTCTTCGTCCTGGCGATTGGGATTGACGACAGCATAGGCAGGGGGCAACGTCTCTGCTCCCAGATGGTGGTCCAGCACGACCACATCCGCACCGATGGCCGCGGCAATCGGGTCATGAGACAGGGTGCCGCAATCGACACAGATGATCAGGTCATGGTCCGCAGCAAGCTGGGCCATGGCCGCCTCATTCGGGCCATAGCCTTCGTCGATACGGTCGGGCACATAAAGCGTGGCTTCCAACCCCAGATCGCGCATCCATGTGATCAGCAAAGCGGCAGAAGACCCGCCATCCACGTCGTAATCGGCAAAAATGGCTATGCGTTCGCGACCATGTATGGCCGCCAATATGCGCGTTGCGGCCTTTTCCATGTCACGCAAACTGCGCGGATCAGGCATCAGGTCGCGCAGTGTTGGAGCGAGATAGGCCTCGGCCGCCTCGGCAGGAACGCCAGATCGCGCCAAGATCTGGCAAATTGGGGCAGGCAATTGGGTCTGTTGCGCCATGGCCTCTGCGGCGCGGGTTACATCCGCCGTCGACGCGACCCAGGCGCGTCCACTCAAAGACCTTTCTACGCCCAAAAAAGCCAAAACAGTCCCCACTTCTTTTGGTCGGAAATATCCCCGCCGGAGGCCAGAAAGTCACTGGCTAAACGTATGCCTCCGGCACTACGCAGATTACCTTACCCCGTAAAGCGCACCTTTTGGCGCGCTATCCGCGCGGCCGTCAAACAGTGTGGGTCGGGGTACGGTAGCTCATGCGGCGGACCGATCCGGTTTTTGAGCGCATCAGCAATGTCTCGCAGGTCAGCCAACCGGGTTCTCTCTGCACCGCGGCAAGCAGGGACCCAGATGTCACGCCGGTCGCGGCAAAGATCACGTCCTGGGTCACCATATCGTCTCGGGCATAGATTTTGTCCAGATCGGTAATGCCAGCCTTGGCCGCGCGGCCCTTTTCGTCGTCATTGCGGAACAAGAGGCGGCCGTAGATCTGCCCGCCCATACATTTCAAGGCTGCGGCCGCCAACACACCTTCTGGCGCGCCACCTTCGCCCATGTACATGTCGATACCGGTCGAGGGGTCCGCACAGTGCATGACACCAGCCACATCGCCATCAGTGATGAGGCGGATGGAAGCACCTGTGCCGCGCACTTCGGCGATCATCGCCTCGTGCCGGGGGCGCTCCAGGATACAAACGGTGATGTCGGCGGCCTCACAGCCTTTTGCAGCGGCTAGCGCGGCGACCCGCTCGGCCGGACTCATGTTCAGGGTAACGACATCGCTGTCATAGCCCGGGCCGATGGCCAGCTTGTCCATATAGACATCTGGCGCGTGCAGCATCGAGCCGCGCGGGCCCATGGCAATCACGGTCAATGCATTGGGCATGTCCTTGGCCGTCAGGGTCGTCCCTTCCAACGGGTCAAGGGCGATGTCCACGCCGGGGCCGTTCCCGGTGCCGACCTCTTCGCCGATATAGAGCATGGGCGCTTCGTCCCGTTCGCCTTCGCCGATGACCACGACGCCCGCGATATCCAGCAGGTTCAGCTGCTCGCGCATGGCGTTCACAGCGGCCTGGTCAGCGGCCTTTTCGTCCCCGTGCCCCACCAGCCGGGCAGAGGCCAATGCAGCGGCTTCTGATACACGGGCGAGACCCAAGGACAAAAGGCGGTCTTGGAATTGGGCGGTGGCGGTCATTGGAACATTCCTTTTGGGATATCTGGAAATTGAGTCAAACGGCTTCGATGCGCAGCACAACGGGTTCAGACGCCAGAACGCCGGTGCCTTGCATGGCCTCCAGTGCGTGGTCCACCGCGGCGCGGGTACAGCTATGCGTGACGATCAGGACCGGGGCCGCTCCCTCGGCATGGCCGTATTGGCGCATGCGGTCGATGCTGACGCCTGCGTCGCCCAAGACCGTCGCGATCTTGGCCAGTGCGCCGGGTTTGTCGTCTAGCGCCATGCGCAGATAATAGGGCGCAGGTAGAACAGATTTCGCCGGCGTACTCTGGCTCAGCGTGCTCGCCGGTTGGCCAAAGACGGGCAGGCGCAGGCCACGTGCGATGTCACAAACGTCGCCCATGACCGCAGAAGCGGTCGGTCCTTCGCCAGCACCCGGGCCACGCAGAACAACCTGTTCAACCGCGCTGCCTTCGATGGCAACCATGTTGGTGCCGCCTTGCAACTGGCCAAGTGGCGAGGTGTCAGGCACGAGGCAGGGCATCATCCGCTGTTCCAGACCACGTCCGGTTTTCTGGGCAACGCCCAAGAGCTTGATCTTGTAGCCCATGTCTGCGGCGTGCCGGATGTCTTCGATGCTGACCCGCTCGATTCCTTCCAACTCGATGCCGTCAAAATCCACCTTCGTGCCAAAGGCGATAGAGGACAGGATGGCCAGTTTATGGGCTGCGTCGATGCCGCCCACGTCCAGTTGCGGATCAGCCTCCAGATATCCAAGTCCGTCGGCTTCGGCGAACACTTCGGCATAGGTCAGTCCCGCGCTTTCCATACGTGTCAGGATGTAGTTGCAAGACCCGTTCATGACGCCGACGATGCGTTTGATTTCGTTCCCGGCCAGCCCTTCGGTCAGGGCCTTGATAACCGGTATTCCGCCAGCGACGGCAGCCTCATAGCGCAACGACACTTCGGCCGCTTCGGCCGCTTCAGCCAGTGCCTGACCATGGATGGCCAGCATCGCCTTGTTGGCGGTGACCACATGTTTGCCAGCGGCAATGGCCGCTTCGGTGGCGTCCTTGGCAGGACCGTCAGTGCCGCCCATCAGTTCCACAAACACGTCTACATCCTCGCGGGTGGCAAGCGCCACGGGGTCGTCCTCCCAGGCGTAGCCGGTCAAGGGCACACCGCGATCCTTGTCGCGGCTGCGTGCGCTGACGGCTGTGATCTCGATGCTTGTCCCGGTGCGGGCTGACAAAAGGTCCGCATTTTGGCGCACAATCTTGACGACGCCAGCGCCGACGGTGCCCAGTCCGGCGATGCCGAGACGCAAGGGAGAGTTCATATGGGTATCCTCATTCGAACGCAGCATGGGGGCCGTGCCGTCAAAACGCCGACCTTTGCCGCGATGTAGCGGGTTCCGTGCTGCGGTGCAATTGCCCCGTGCGCGGCGGCGGCTTAGCCCAGCCCGTCCGTCAACCGCGCCCGCGCGCTCGCATCCAAGACGGACCGCCGCTGCAGCGCGCGTGCCCGCGCTTTCAGCGATGCAATCCGGGCTTCAAGATTTTGGGTGGTTTGAACGGGATCGGTGCCCGCGGGCACCGCGCTGGCCAGCAGTGGTCCCAAAGGGACAAGGGCAGGGTAAGCTGCGCCTTCAACCTCGGGCGATACGGTGCCATCGAGTTCGGGGAACTGCGTGCAGGCGCAAAGCGCGAAACAAAGGGCAAGGCAGGCGGCGCGCATAGCGTTTTGGTCCACTGCTGTGATTGTCGTGCCAGTCTTTGATGCACCAGTGATGGTCCGCGCGCAAGCATGGCTTGGTTTTGAACATGTGTTCAGTTAAATCGTGGACTATGGCGCGTACGACCGGTTCCCATTCAGACATCACAGGCCCGCGCGTGCGCGACGCGGCCTTGCGCCTGTTTGCCCGCCATGGGTTTGCCGCCGTCTCGATGCGCCAGATCGCGACGGAAGTCGGTGTGCAGGCCGGTGCGCTATATAACTACACGCCTGACAAGCAGAGCCTTTTATTTGCGCTGATGCGTGATCACATGGTCGAGTTGTTGGATGCGGTCGAGGCGCTGCCGGACGTTTCCCCTTTGGCCAAGCTGGAAGGCTTTGTGCGGTTCCATATCGCCTTTCACCATGAGCGTCCGGATGCTGTGTTCATATCCTATATGGAATTGCGCAACCTCAGCCCCGAGAATTTTGAGGCTCTGGAAACGTTGCGTCGTCGCTATGAAACGGTGTTGGAGGATATTTTGCACAGCGGCGTTGCCGCAGGTCTGTTTCAAGTGGCCGACACCCGCATTGCCACCTGGGCCGTCATTGCCATGCTTACCGGGGTCAACACTTGGTTTCGCGCGGGCGGTCGGCTGAGCCTCAATGATGTGCAGGATCAGTATTGGGAGATGGTGCGCAGAGCGGTTGCCGTGGGGTGATCGTCTTTGGCTGATGGACGGACGCTGTTTGCCTTTGGCAAATGCGCCCCGCCCAACACCCCATTTGGCGCGCCGCGGCTAGTGTGCCGCTTTGATGAATGTGCCATTGCGCAGATCGCGCATGGCCTGCATCAATTCTTCCTGTGTGTTCATAACGATCGGGCCGTGCCAGGCCACCGGCTCGTCAATTGGCGCGCCCGAAACCAGCAGGAACCGTATGCCGTCAGGGCCCGCCTGGACTGTTACCTCGTCGCCGGTGCCAAAGCGGATCAGCGTGCGATCGCCGGACAGGTCGCGAATGTTCAGCTCTTGTCCCGCGACCTCCTTTTCCAGCAACACGCCTGACGGAGCCGAGGCATCGGCAAACGCACCCGCGCCCTGAAAGACATAAGCAAAGGCCCGGCGGTAGGTGTCGATGCGAAACGTTTTTTTCAGCCCGGCAGGCACAAAGATGTCGAGATATTGCGGGTCGGCGGCGATCCCGTCTACCGGGCCGCTGACCCCCCAAAAATCGCCGGTGATCACTTTGACCACCGTTCCGTCATCATCCGTGACCACCGGAATATCGGCACCCGAGATGTCCTGATACCGCGGAGCCGTCATTTTCTGGGATGCAGGCAGATTGCCCCACAGTTGGAACCCGTGCATCTGGCCCCGCGTGTTTCCGTGCGGCATTTCTTGGTGCAGGATGCCGGAGCCCGCCGTCATCCACTGTACCGAACCTGCGCCCAAGGTGCCGGAATTGCCCAGACTGTCGCTATGCTCCACCGTGCCTTCGAGCACGTATGTGATCGTTTCGATGCCGCGATGCGGGTGCCAGGGGAAGCCTTTTTCGAAATGCGCGGGCGTGTCGTTGCGAAAGTCGTCAAAGAGCAGGAAGGGATCCAACTCGCTTGGGTCCTGAAAGCCGAAGGCCCGGTGCAGGTGGACGCCTGCGCCCTCCATAGTTGGTTGCGCCTGGCGCGCTTCGAGTGTGGGTCTGAGGGACATGCGCGTCTCCTTTTGCGTGTTGCTTGTCGCAAAGATAGGCCGCGCCGCGTCGCACGCAATCCATGTCGGCGAACGGTATCTGTGCACATTTGTGAAGGCTAGAGCGACGGGAACCACCACAACCGTTTGGTTCTCTCATTCCCGAGGACCTGTTTGTACAGGTGGGTGCCAGGTAACCGGACCAGGATCCGGACAGAGCCAGCGCCCTCGGAATTGCTTAAGGCCACCGGAATGCAACCTGTCACGAGAAGGGCAGAACCCGTCACACGCCTACATAGGCCCCGCAGTGCGGCGGGACAAGGGATGCTGTGGCAGACCGGGCTTCGCTTGGAGGCCCGGCCCTTGGTGAGAATTTTTCTAGAACAAAAGGGGCCGGGTTTACTGCAAGCGCGCTCAGGTCGTGGTGTTGAGTTCGCCGCGCATGCGGGCGAGGTGATCGTCCCATCCTTTGTCCAGCGCGAGCGTGAGCCCGAATGTCTCTGCGCCTTGGGGTAAGTCGCTGTGTTCCAGCACAAGGCGCGTGCCGCCCGGAACCTCGGTCAATGTCCATTTCACCGTGCTGACGGCGTCGCCCATGGGTTTGACCGTGAACGTATATTCCAGATGCTCCGGTTCTTGTGCTCGTGTGACCGTGCCCCAGATCAGCAAATCGCCGCTTTCAGTCCCAAACATTTCCAGAGCTTGGCCTTGGGTTAGGGGTGTTTTTGGTGCGTGGAACCATTTGGCCAGGTGTTCGGGCTGGGTGAGATACGCCCAGACGGTTTCGCGGGGGGCCGCCAGGTAGATTGTCTTGTTCAGCGTCGTGGGGGTCATGTCGCATCCTTTTCAATAGCAGATTTGAGGGCGTTGAGGCGGTCATCCCAGAAGCGGTCGAAGTATTCGAGCCAGGAAAAGACCGGAGCGAGCCCCAAGGGGTTGAGGCGGTTGATGCGTTCGCGACCGCGCGCCTCAACGGTAATGAGGCCCCCGTCGCTCAGCACGGTAAGGTGTTTTTTGACCGCGGCCCGCGTCATGTCGAATTGGCCTGCCACTTGGGCGATGGTCATGTCCTGGCTACCCAGCAGTCGCAGAATATCGCGGCGCGTTGGGTCGGCGAGCGCGCGAAAGGCGTTTTGGTCGGGATGTGTCATTTGGCTCTCTTATGTGATACCAACGGGTTTCATATTTATGAGATACCATATGGTATCATGTCAAGCCTGTTCGCCGCCCCTGCGATCGGGCGGCCATGGAGCCCTATCGATTTTTCAAGCTGTCCTGCATCTCGGCCTTGCCTATGTTCAGGTTTTGTTCATATCTTGATGCTTATGCAAACGTTGCTCGAACCCGCACCAATGATGCCCGGCCAGCTTTTGGCCAGGGGCGTGGCGCGCCATTTTGCTTCGCTGGGCTGGGTCACGGTTGAAGAACTTGTGCCCGCGCGCGGATTGCGGGTCGATGTCATGGCGCTTGGCCCAAAGGGAGAGGTTTGGGTGGTGGAGTGCAAATCCAGCCGCGCCGATTTTATGTCTGACCAGAAATGGGCGGGCTATCTGGAGTGGTGCGACCGGTTTTTCTGGGCGGTGGATGCGGAGTTTCCTGTTGATCTGTTGCCGGAGGGCACCGGGCTGATGATAGGCGACGCCTATGACGCAGAGATCATCCGCATGGGTCCCGAGGACAAATTGGCCGCCCCGCGCCGCAAAGTCCTGCACCAGACGTTCGCCCGCCATGCGGCACGCCGTTTGCAAGCGCTGCGCGACCCGTCCGCCGGGCTGGATTGGTAAGGGAGTGACATGAGCCATGTCACTCTGGCCGCGTTGGGGGTTGTTCTGGCGGCTTTGACCATGCTCGAATGGGTGCGTGTTGGCGTCGAGACCACCCGTTCGTATGTGGGTAACACGCCGATCACGAGGTATGCGCAGCCCGGAAGCACAGGGCCGGTTGTTGTCATCGCCCATGGTTTTGCGGGATCGCAGCAGATGATGAACGGGTTTGCTTTACCGCTTGCCCGGGCGGGCTACCGCGTAGTGAGTTTTGACTTTGAGGGCCACGGGCGCAACCGAGTGCCCATGTCCGGTGATCTGACGGTGGTGGACGGCACCACCCAGGTGTTGGTGGCGCAAACGCGCGCGGTGATGGATGCGGTTGCCGTGACGGATGCGCCCATCGCGCTCTTGGGTCATTCCATGGCAACCGATATTCTGGTGCGTGCGGCTCAGAGGCGGGTTGATGTGGGGCCGATTGTTCTTGTGTCGGCCTTTTCGCAGGCGATTGACGATCAAAGCCCGCAAACGCTTTTGCTGGTCTCCGGCGCGTGGGAGGGACGTTTGCGCGCCTTTGGACTGGAGGCCGCCCAGATGGTCGATCCACAAGTGCGCGAGGGACAAACCGCCCGCAACGGTGCCGTCACCCGGAAGGCTGCGGCCGCACCGTTCAGTGAACATGTATCGGTGCTGCACGCACGCGAAGCGCGGGCCGAGGCGGTGGCATGGTTGGATGAGGCCTATGGGCGCAAGTCTGCGGTCACGATCTGGCCAACGGGTTGGGCGCTCCTTGGGCTTTTGGCCGGGTTGGTCGTTTTGTTTCGAACAATTGTCCGGGTGGTGCCCACGCAGGCGGCGCCCCGTTTCGGGCTGAGCACGGCTCGGTTTGTTGCGATCACATGTGCGCCAATGCTGTTCGCGCCGCTCATCGCGGCACCATTGAACTTTGGAGTATTGCCGGTGCTCGTGGCGGATTACCTGATGCTGCATCTGTGCGTGTTTGGTGGCCTTCAACTTGTGTTGCTGGGGTGGTGGGGCGTGCCGCTGGGCGGGATGTCCTGGCGCGGCTTTGGCGTGCTGCTTGCTTGGTCTGCCCTGTTTTGCGCAGCCCTTGACCGTTATGCCGCAAATTTCTGGCCCACGCCCGAGCGGTTCTGGATCATTGCAGTTATGTCGATTGGTGCGGTGCCTTACATGCTGGCGGATGCCGCTCTGGTGGCGGGCGCGCCGCTCTGGCGGCGGGTGATGTTGCGCCTGAGCGTGCTGGTGTCTCTTGGCATCGCTGTGGCGCTTGATTTCGAGGGGCTGTTCTTCCTGATCATGATCGCGCCAGTCCTTGTTCTGTTTTATTTGGTCTTCGGCACGATGGGGCGTCTTGTCTCTGCCCGGACAGGGCCGCTGGCCGCAGGTCTGGCGTTGGGCCTTGTGCTGGCCTGGGCGCTGGGCGTCAGCTTTCCGATGTTTCAAGCGTGATCGGGGGGCTTGCGACTTGGCCTGCCCTGTCGTCCTATCGCCCTGATCACGGAGGATGCGATGACCGGCCCACTTGCCACATTGAAAGTCGTTGAGTTTGCGGGGCTTGGCCCGGCGCCTTTGGCGGGGCAAATGCTGGCCGACATGGGGGCAGACGTGGTGGTGATAGACCGCGCGTCCGGGCCCGCGGACTCCAATGATGTCAATCGGCGCGGCAAACGGTCCATCGCACTGAACCTGAAATCCGAAGACGGGCGCGCCACCGCTCAGGCCCTGATGGCGCAGGCCGATATCGTGATCGAAGGGTTTCGCCCCGGCGTGATGGAGCGGTTGGGGCTTGGCCCGGACGATTGCCCCGCGCACGTGATCTATGGCCGTATGACCGGGTGGGGCCAGACCGGGCCGCTGGCGCAAGCAGCAGGGCATGACATCACCTACCTCGCGACAACCGGTGCTCTGAGTATGATGGGCCCGGCAGATGGCCCACCGGAACCGCCAATGAATCTTGTGGCGGACTATGGCGGGGGCACGATGTTTTTGCTCTTTGGCCTGCTGTCGGCTGTGATCGAACGGGCCGTTTCGGGACAAGGGCAGGT
Source organism: uncultured Tateyamaria sp. (assembly GCF_947503705.1). Classification (GTDB taxonomy): domain Bacteria; phylum Pseudomonadota; class Alphaproteobacteria; order Rhodobacterales; family Rhodobacteraceae; genus Tateyamaria. The sequence goes on from NZ_CANNES010000003.1 coordinate 411,510, forward strand.
GGTCGATGCGGCGATGGTGGATGGGGTGCCCGCGATGATGGGCCTGATCCACGGGATGATTTCTCAAGACGATTGGACAGCGACACGCGGTACCAATTGGCTGGACGGGGGCGCGCCGTTTTACCGCTGTTACGTCTGTGCGGATGGGCAGTATGTGGCCGTGGGCGCGCTGGAGCCGCAGTTTTATGCGCTTTTGATCGAGGGTCTTGGGCTGGCGGAGGCAGAACTGCCCGATCAGAATGACCGCGCCTCATGGCCTGAAATGCAGGCGCGTTTTGCCTCGATTTTTGTGACCCGAGATCGTGATGCCTGGACCGCAGTTTTTGCAAGCAAGGATGCTTGCGTCGCGCCTGTCTTGTCCTTGAAAGAGGCGGTGGCGCATCCGCATTTGGCCGAACGCGGCACGTATGTGAAGCCGGGCGAGGTGACCCAAGCGGCCCCGGCCCCTCGTTTTTCCCGATCCATTTCAAGCGCACCAGTTGCCCCAACGGCGCCTGGTGCGGATACGGCAGCGATCCTGGGAGACTTGGGATATGACGCGGCGGCGCAGGGCGCATTGCGTGCCAAAGGGGCGCTGTCATGAAGGCATTGATCGTTGGCGGCGGCATCGGCGGCCTCGCCTCGGCAATTGCGCTGGCGCAAAGAGGTCATGCCGTGTCTGTGCTGGAACAGGCGCCGGAACTGAGCGAGATCGGCGCAGGCCTGCAAATTGCGCCCAATGGCTGGCGTGTTCTGGACGCGCTGGGCGTGACATCCCTATTGCGCGACACTTTGTTTGAACCCGAAAAGATTGAGATGCGCATGGGCCGTTCGGGCATCCGCATTTTTGGCCTTCAAATGCGCGGCTACGCCGAGCGGCGATGGCGCGCGCCTTACATCCATATCCATCGCGCCGATCTGGTCGATGCACTGGCGATTCGGCTGAGCAGTCTGGCCCCGGATGCCCTGCGCACAGGGGTGACCGTCAAAGGATACCGGCAGGACAGAGGGCAGTCGGCACTGTTGCTGGATGGTGGAGAGACGTTATCCGCCGATGTGGTGATCGGGGCGGATGGGCTGCATTCCGTGATACGCGCACAGATGCTGGGCCCAGACGCGCCGCGGTATACGGGCAATGTGGCGTGGCGGGCGGTCGTGCCAGTCGAGAACTTGGGCGACCACGCACCACCGCCCGGGGCCTGCATCTGGGCGGGCGACAAGCGACATGCCGTCACGACACGCTTGCGGGCGGGCACATTGGCAAATTTCGTTGGCATGGTGGAAGAGCCTGAACCCTCTCCGGAAGGGTGGCGGGTCGAAGGGCACAAGGCGGACGCACGTGCGGCCTTTGCCGGATGGCACCCGGTGGTTACGACCGTGATTGAACAAGCGCCTGTTTTGAACCGATGGGCCCTGTTTGACCGAGCACCCTTACCGCGCTGGCACGAGGGACGCGTCGGCCTTTTGGGGGACGCGGCGCACCCAATGCTTCCCTCAATGGCGCAAGGGGCCGTGCAAGCCCTGGAAGATGCCTGGATTCTGGCGGTAGCGCTCGACACGCACGACGAACCTGAGGCGGCTTTCAAACGCTATTTCGACCTTCGTATCGCGCGGACGGCGCGGGTACAGAAGGGGTCGGCTGCCAATGCGCGGCTCTTTCACCAGGGCGGACCACTTCGGCGGGCTGCGATTTACGGACCCATCGCGCTTGGCGCGCGGATCCTGCCCGGGCTCATTCACGCGCGGCAGGACTGGGTCTATGGCTACGATGCAACCACTGTTATCTGAGTAATTTAGTAGGAAATGCTTGACGACTCGATCTGAATGGTAAATTTACTGTTTTAGTCAGGATTAATTTGGATCGAACGGAGAACCCTATGTCCACCCGTATCATGGCAAGCATCCTTGCCGTTGCCACCGCTGTCCCCGCATTTGCCGAAGGTGAGTTGAACCTCTATTCCTCGCGACATTACGACACTGATGAGCGTCTGTATTCCGATTTCACTGCGCTGACGGGCATCACTGTCAACCGCATCGAAGGCAAGGCCGACGAGTTGATTGCCCGGATGCAGGCCGAGGGGGCCAATTCGCCTGCCGACATTCTGCTGACGGTCGATACTTCGCGGCTCACCCGGGCCAAGGAAGCAGGCGTGTTGCAAGCGGTGCAAAGCGATGTGCTTGAAGCACGCATTCCCGCCTATCTTCAGGATGACGACAACCAGTGGTTCGGTTTTTCCCAGCGTGCGCGCATCTTTTTCTATGCCAAGGACCGCGTCGAAAACCCGCCCGCGGATTATGTGAGCCTGGCCGATCCCGCCTACAAAGGCATGGTCTGCCACCGCTCGTCGAGCAACGTCTATTCGCAAACGCTGCTGTCGGCCGTGATCGAAAACCATGGGGTTGAGGCCGCGACCGAATGGGCACAGGGCGTCGTTGAAAACTTTGCTCGCGATCCACAGGGCGGAGATACGGATCAGTTGCGCGGGCTTGTGTCTGGCGAGTGCGATATCTCGATCTCCAACACCTACTACTTTGCCCGCGCTTTACGCCGCGATGTCAGCGGTTTGGACAGCGAAGCGATGGCCAATATCGGTTGGGTATTTCCTGCCCAGAATGGCGAGGGCGCGCATATGAACCTGTCGGGTGGCGGTGTTGCGGCCTATGCGCCGAACTATGACAATGCGGTGGCCTTCATGGAATACCTCGCCTCGGATCAGGCGCAGCAGTATTTCTCGGCAGGTAACGACGAATATCCCGCCGTACCGGGCGTTGGCCTCAGCCCGTCGGTAGCGGCCTTGGGTCTGTTCAAGCCGGATGATGTGGATTTGTCGGCCGTGGCAGGAAACCTGAGCGAGGCGCAGGCCATTTTTAATCAGGTCGGTTGGGAATAAGTCCCTCGTAAGCAGCACGAAAAGAAAAGGGGCCCGTGGCGACAGGCCCCTTTTTTTCATAATCTGTGCGTGGCGTTAGCTCTTATTCATTCTGTTTTCGATCAGGTCGTCCACCACGGATGGATCGGCCAAGGTCGATGTATCGCCAAGTGCGCCGAAATCATCTTCGGCAATTTTGCGCAGGATGCGGCGCATGATCTTTCCCGAGCGTGTTTTGGGCAGGCCTGGCGCCCATTGGATCAGATCGGGTGACGCAATGGGTCCGATTTCCTGACGGACCCAGGTGCGCAGCTCTTTTCGCAGCTCTTCGGTCGGTTCCTGACCGTTCATCAGTGTGACGTAGCAATAGATGCCTTGCCCTTTGATATCATGGGGATAGCCCACCACGGCGGCCTCGGCCACGGTGGCATGGGCGACAAGCGCGCTTTCCACTTCTGCCGTGCCCATCCGGTGGCCAGAGACGTTGATCACATCGTCGACCCGGCCCGTGATCCAATAATCGCCATCCGCATCGCGGCGGCAGCCGTCGCCTGTGAAATAGTAGCCAGGATAGTCGCTGAAATAGGTCTTTTCGAACCGGTCATGATCGCCCCAGACAGTGCGCATCTGACCAGGCCAGCTGTCGGCAATGACGAGTACCCCTTCGACGCCGTTGCCTTCGATCACCTCGGCAGAGGCGGGTTCAAGTACCAAGGGCTTAATGCCAAAGAAGGGTTTCATCGCTGAGCCGGGCTTCATTGCGTGGGCGCCGGGCAGGGGGGTCATCAGGTGGCCACCGGTTTCGGTCTGCCACCATGTGTCGACGATAGGGCAGCGTCCGCCACCCACCACGTCGTTATACCAGTTCCAGGCCTCGGGGTTGATCGGTTCACCAACAGTGCCCAACACTTTGATGCTGCTCAGATCACGGCCTTTGACGGGGCCGTCGCCATGGGCCATCAGGGCGCGAATGGCCGTGGGGGCGGTATAGAACTGCGCCACCTTATGCTTTTCACAGACCTGCCAGAAGCGGCTGGCGTCGGGGTAGGTGGGCACGCCTTCGAACATCAGTGTGGTCGCACCATTGGCGAGCGGACCATAGACGATATAGCTGTGGCCGGTGACCCAACCCACATCCGCCGTGCACCAAAATACATCACCGTCTTTGTAGTCAAAGACGACCTCATGGGTCAGCGACGCATAAACAAGATAGCCGCCCGTGGTATGTACAACGCCCTTGGGCTGACCGGTGGAGCCGGAGGTGTAGAGGATGAACAATGGGTCTTCGGCCGCCATTTCCTCGGGCGGGCAGTCGGTACTGACACCTTTGGCCTCTTCATGTAGCCAGAAATCAAGGCCGTCGCGCCAGGCAATCTGTTGGCCCGTGCGTTTCACGACAAGGCATTTGGTCGGATCAATGACGTTGATTAGCGCCTGGTTCACATTGTCCTTGAGGTTTGTGACCCGCCCGCCACGTGGGGCACCGTCAGAGGTGATCACAACCTTGGCGTCGCAGCCCGAAACACGGGCCGCCAATGCGTCGGGCGAAAAACCCGCAAAGACGATTGAATGGATCGCACCGATGCGCGCGCAGGCGAGCATAGCATAGGCCGCTTCGGGGATCATTGGCAGGTAAAGCACAACACGGTCGCCCTTGCCCACCCCCATGCCCTTGAGGACATTGGCCATTTTGCAGGTCTGGGCGTGCAATTCGCGATAGGTGATATGCTCGGCGTCATCTTCGGGGCTGTCCGGTTCCCAGATGATGGCGGTCTGGTCGCCGCGCGTTTCAAGGTGGCGGTCAATACAGTTGGCGGCGATGTTCAGCGTCCCGTCCGCGTACCAATTGATCGACACGTTACCGAGTGTGTAATCGACGTCCTTCACTTGGGTAAAAGGCTTCATCCAGTCGACCCGCTTGCCCTGTTCGCCCCAAAACGCCTCGGGATCGGCGATGGATGCGGCATACATGGCCTCATATTTCGCCGCATCCACATGGGCATTGGCCGCCATTTCGGCAGATGGGGGATATGTTTTGCTGTCGGACATGGATGTTCCTCCGGTGATCTTTCCGTTCTTTTTCAGAGGATCAGCAGCAACGGGGCCATGCATGACGCTGGCCTCGTCGGTGGTTGGGCTCCTCCTCCCTTGCTCGAATAATACGCAAAGGTGAAAAGAATGGAATAAATCGCTGTATTATCAGGTTTTTGCTGTAAACGAATTTCTGAGACGTCTGGGATTTTGTAAAATTTTCGTGCGCATTTGGAATTATTTAAACAATTTCAGTATTTAAGCTGTCAATATCCCTTGCCTTATCCTTTGCAACCGGAAGGCTTTGGCATAACACTTGTAAACGCTGCGCAACATACCATTTCGGCCCTCTCAGCCCACTCCAACTTGCCATCGCTCAGAATCGAACTGCACTGGTCGGCTGCCATCCAAAGCCGATCCTCCTTATCGTCGCCTCGTACAAACGTGCAGTTGTCCGATCAGACGTCGCAAAACCCGTAGACAAATCCGTTGCCCCACTCAACAGTCGGTCTGCAGATCCTGACGCGCCGAACGGAGCCTTTGAAATGACCCTTCCCGATAAGATGAACGCCTATGTCCTGCACCGCCACGGCGACATGGATGCGATGTCTTTCCACACCGACTGGCCCGTTCCTGCCGTTGGCGCTGATGATGTCCTGATCCGCGTCGGCGCGTGCGGGCTCAACAACACCGACGTCAACACCCGGTCCGGCTGGTATTCCAAGGCGGTCACGGACGCCACCAGCGGTGACGGCTATGAGACTGTCGATGCCGAAGACCCAAGTTGGGGCGGCGCGCCGCTGGCCTTCCCGCGCATCCAGGGCGCAGACGCCGTGGGCACGGTTGTGGCAGTCGGAGCCAATGGTGATTCAGCACTGCATGGCAAACGGGTCATTCTGGATTGCTGGCAACGCGATTGGGACGATCCGATGAACCGCGACAAAACAGGCTATTTCGGGAGTGAGCGCGATGGTGGCTTTGCCGAATATACCACTGCTGACAGGCGCAACGTGGCCGTGATCGAAAGCGACCTTAGGGATGCGGAACTGGCCACGTTTTCATGCTCGTACAGCACCGCCGAAGGGATGCTGAGCCGGGCGGCGGTCACAGCAGAGGATGTGGTGTTGGTGACCGGCGCTTCGGGCGGCGTTGGCTCGGCCTTGATCCAATTGGCCAAGCGGCGCGGCGCGACCGTTGTGGGGCTGGCATCTGAGGCGAAGCATGCGGCCATGGTGGAATTGGGCGCCGACGCGCTGTTGCCACGGGCGCCCGATGATCTGCGCGGCGCGCTCAGGGCGGCGATTGGGCGCGACAGCGTGACCGTGGTAGCGGACATTGTAGGCGGACCTGCCTTTCCGGCCACAATCGACGTTTTGGCGCGCGGTGGCCGATATACGTGTTCTGGCGCGATCGCGGGGCCCATGGTCCAGTTGGACCTGCGTACGCTTTATCTGCGGGATCTGACGTTTACCGGCTCAACCGTTGTTGCGCCGCATATTTTCACCGATCTGGTGGGCTATATCGAAAGGGGCGAGGTGCGCCCGCTCTTGGCCGCAACCTATAAGCTGGCCGATTTGGCTGTGGCGCAACAGGCCTTCATCGACAAGGCGCATGTGGGCAATATCGTTGTTACACCTTAGATGCCCCAAGAAATGCCCCAAGTGCGCCGCGTCCCTTTGTCTGTTCCAAGAAACCTCGCCGGAGGCTCAGACCTTGGCGAAAATGACTACGGTGGGGTGACTCGATCCCGGTGCCACAGACCCTCAAGGCGTCCCCCTCTTGGCAGTTTGACACAGCCGCGCTAGCTTGACGCCCAAGCGGGCGGATCACGTCCCGCATCTAGGGAGATACATCATGAATAAATATGCCGTCGGCGCCGTTGTGAGCGCCATTTCCTGCACCTTTGCGCTCGAGGCTGCGGCCACTGAGTGGAATGTTTCTGTTTGGGGTAAGCGTCGTGCTTTTACGGAGCATGTTGAGAAGTTGGCGGAGTTGG